>CBDCLU010000001.1:0-427928 GCA_965218765.1 Burkholderiaceae bacterium
AAACTCTCGGACAGGTTGATCTGCAGCTTGCCGTCGCGCAACTGCTCGCCGTCGACGCGATCGACCGATGCGGGCACCTCGAACAGCGGTGTCGCGCCGCGCGGGGTCGAGACGGTGACTTCACGCAAGGTCGGCCCATCGGCGGCTGGCGGCGCGGCAGTTTGTGCGCCGGCGTCGGACAGAGAAACCATGCCTGCCAGCACGGCGCAGGCGGCTTGCACCAGCTTGCTGCGGCGGAACTCGCGACCGGCGTTCAAGGCGCGACCCTGACTTCGACCTTGATCGAAGCGAACCAGGCCGCGACGTTGTCGACGTCGGCTTCGGCCAGGGATTTCGCCATCAGCGTCATCACCTCATGCACGCGCTTGCCGCTGCGATACGCGTGCAGCTGTTCGCTGAGGTACATCTCCGGCTGGCCCGCCAGATTCGGTGCATCCGGCACGACCGACAGACCGAGCGGGCCGTGGCAGGCCGCGCAGGCCGCCGCCTTTTGCCGGCCCAGCGCCGCGTCGCCCGCTGCAAGCGCGCTGGCCGCCGCGCCGAGCAGCGCCAGCAGCGCCGCCGCGCGCTTCCCGATGGTGCGGGTCATTGGCCGCTGTAGCTGATGCGATAGATCGCACCCGCGTAGTCGTCTGAGATGAACAGCGAGCCGTCCTTGGCCGTCGCGACATCGACCGGCCGGCCGATGTAGGTGCCGGTATCGTCCTCGAGCCAGCCTTCGGCGAACACCTCGGTCTTGTCGGCCGTGCCGTCTTGCTTCAGCGAAGTGAACAGCACCTGCGCGCCGACCGGCTTGGTACGGTTCCACGAGCCGTGCTGGGCTGAGAAGAAGCCGCCCTGGTACTTCGCGGGAAAGGTCTTGCCTGTGTAGAACGCCATCCCAAGATCGGCCGCATGCGCGACCGTCATTACCTGCGGCGCCACCGCGTCGGCGGGCACCGGCTCCTTGTCGTAGCCGTGCTCGGTGACGCGCGTCTCGCTCACGATGTAGGGATAGCCGAAGAACTGTCCGGCCTTGGTCGCGCGGTTGATCTCGCCTTTCGGGATGTCGTCGCCCATTCCGTCGGTCTGGTTGTCGGTGAACCAGAGCGTCTTGTCCTTCGGATTGAAGTCCATGCCGACCGAGTTGCGGATGCCGGTCGCATACACCTCGCGGTTCTTGCCGTCCTGGTCCATCCGCACGATGCCGCCGATGCCGGTCTTCTTGTACAGGTCGAGCTTGCCCGGCGGCTGCACGTTGTAGGGCTGGCCGAGCGTGATGTAGAGCAGCTTGTCGGCGCCGACGCGGCAGGTGCGGCCGCTGTGGTTGAACGAGACTTCCGAAGGCGGAATCAGTTCGCCCTGCGGCACCACGTCGGCCACCGCGACGTCGGGGGTGTCATAGAAGAACTCGGCGCCCGGAAACTTGAGCACCCGGTTGCTCTCGACGACGTAGAGGAAGCCGTCCTTGCTCCAGCAGACTGCGTTCGGGTTGTTGAACTTGAGCGCGGGCGCGAATTCCTTGACCTCGGTTGCCATCTCGCCGTTGTTGCGGTTCGTGACCGCCCAGACGTTGGTCTTGCGCGTGCCCACGAACATCATGTTCGCCGTGGGCGCGACCGCGATTGAGCGGGCGTCCGGCACCACCGCGTAGAGGTCGATCTTGAAGCCGGGCGGCAGCTTGATCTTCTTCAGGTTGTCACGCAGCAGCTGCGCGTTCTTGCCGCTCTGGGCGATGGTCGGGATGTCGGGGTCGGTGCCCGACGCCTTCATGTCCTTCAGCTTGTCGATGTTGCCCTGCGCGAATGCCGCCGGCGTGACCGCGAGCGCGCCTGCCGCAATGGCCGCGGCCGCCGCGAGTGTGTGCAATCGGGTGCGTGTCATGGAAGTCTCCGAAAGATTGAAGTGCCGAAAAGTGAGGGGCTCGATTCGCCGAGCATTCTGGTGCCGTCGGCGCGGCGATCGATCCGTGTTAACCCTTGAATCCGTCGCTGCGCGGATCGGTTTGGGCAAAGCAGATGCCGCCTGCTGTCACAGGGGATAAGTCTTTGGTCATTCAGGCCTTGGGAGTAGGCGGGGCTTCGTCGGCTGCTATTATTTTTGAAATTCTGCGTGGTTGTTGGGACCGCTCGGAACCTGGCGGTCCGCTACAGTCCGTTGCAACAATGTCCGTGCACATCGCGCATTTGAGAGTCGACCATGTACCCAGCAGACACCGCCGTCCAGTCCGCATTTGCACCTACTGGCGTGTTGCGTGCATCGATCAACCTCGGCAATCCGCTGCTGGCCCATCGCGCTGCGGGCGCAGCGGAGCCATCGGGCGTATCGGTCGATCTGGCGCGAGAACTCGCGCGGCGGCTCGGCGTACCGGTTGCGCTGGCCGTGTTCGCGAAGGCGCAAGCCTCGGTCGAAGCGGTCGAGCAGGGGCACGCCGACATCGGGTTTTTCGCGATCGATCCGAAACGCGGCCGGCACATCGCGTTCACGCCGCCGTACCTGCAGATCGAAGGCAGCTACCTGGTACGCAACGATTCACCGCTGACCACCAACGATGACGTCGACCGCGCCGGACACCGCGTGGTAGTGGTGGGTGACAGCGCCTACGACCTGTATTTGTCGCGCGCGCTCGAGCAAGCCGAGATCGTGCGTCTGCCAAACGCGAACCGGATGGTCGAGGACTTCGCTGCGAACGCGACTCATGAGGTGCTGGCCAGCCTGCGCCAGGTGCTGAGCGACGCGGCAGTGCGCGTCGCAGGCGTGCGGCTGCTGCCGGGCCGATTCATGGTGATTCACCAAGCGATGGGTGTGGCCAGGCAGCGCGGCGAGCAGACGCAGGCTTTTCTGAGCGCGTTCGTCGAAGACATGAAAGCGACCGGCTTCGTGGCGGAGTCGATCGCGCGGCACCGGGTACAGGGCGCCACGGTGGCCCCGGCGGGCTCGACGACCGCCTGACTTCGGTACTCCAGCAAGCGTTCCCGACTCCACGGATCGAGGCAAACCCGCAACCGTGCCAAAAAATCACGCTATGATTAGCACTCGCCTGAGTTGAGTGCTAACAGCTGCTTGAACTGGCGCATCGACGCAGCGGCGGTCCTGTTTTGACTAGTGGTCACCCACCAGCAGCACAACGGCGCTGTCGATTCGATATTTTTTTGTTTTCTTCCCCCACACATACAGGAGAACTTCTTCCATGAACCTGCGCCCCCTCGCCGATCGCGTGATCGTCAAGCGCCTCGAGCAAGAAACCAAGACCGCATCGGGCATCGTGATCCCCGACAACGCCGCCGAAAAGCCGGACCAGGGCGAAATCAAGGCGGTTGGCCCCGGCAAGGTCGATGACGACGGCAAGCGCCTCGCCATGAGCGTGAAGGTCGGCGACCGCGTGCTGTTCGGCAAATACAGCGGCCAGACCGTCAAGGTCGACGGCGACGAACTGCTGGTCATGAAGGAAGACGACCTGTTTGCAGTCGTCGAGAAGTAATCAGGCCCCGAACGGCCACCCCCCAATACCGAATCAGGAGTAATTCAACATGGCATCGAAAGACGTGATTTTTGGTGGCGATGCGCGCGCGCGCATGGTCGAAGGCGTGAACATCCTGGCCAACGCGGTCAAGGTCACCTTGGGGCCAAAGGGCCGCAACGTGGTGCTCGAGCGCTCGTTCGGTGCGCCCACCGTGACGAAGGACGGCGTCTCCGTCGCCAAGGAAGTCGAACTCAAGGACAAGCTGCAGAACATGGGCGCGCAGATGGTCAAGGAAGTCGCTTCCAAGACCAGCGATGCAGCCGGTGACGGCACCACCACGGCGACTGTGCTCGCGCAGAGCATCGTGCGCGAAGGCATGAAGTACGTGGCCGCCGGCATGAACCCGATGGACCTGAAGCGCGGCATCGACAAGGCCGTCACGGCACTGGTCGAGCAGCTCAAGCAGTCGTCCAAAGCGACCACCACTTCGAAGGAAATCGCGCAGGTCGGCTCGATCTCGGCGAACTCCGATGAGTCGATCGGCAAGATCATCGCGGATGCGATGGACAAGGTCGGCAAGGAAGGCGTGATCACGGTCGAAGACGGCAAGAGCCTCGACAACGAGCTCGAAGTCGTCGAAGGCATGCAGTTCGACCGCGGTTATCTGTCGCCCTACTTCATCAACAACCCGGAGAAGCAGGCCGCGCTGCTCGAAGATCCGTACGTGCTGCTGTTCGACAAGAAGATCAGCTCGATCCGCGATCTGCTGCCGACGCTCGAAGCCGTGGCCAAAGCCGGCCGGCCGCTGCTGATCATCGCGGAAGAAGTCGAAGGCGAAGCGCTCGCCACGCTGGTCGTCAACACGATCCGCGGCATCCTGAAGGTCGTCGCCGTGAAGGCCCCGGGCTTCGGAGATCGCCGCAAGGCCATGCTGGAAGACATCGCGGTGCTGACCGGCGGCAAGGTGATCGCCGAGGAAGTCGGCCTCACGCTTGAGAAAGTCACGCTGGCCGATCTGGGCCAGGCCAAGCGCATCGAAGTGGGCAAGGAAAACACCACGATCATCGACGGCGCCGGTGCGAATGCCGACATCGAAGCGCGCGTCAAGCAGGTGCGCGTGCAGATCGAGGAAGCGACGTCCGACTACGACCGCGAGAAGCTGCAGGAGCGGGTGGCGAAACTCGCCGGCGGCGTGGCCGTGATCAAGGTCGGTGCCGCGACCGAAGTCGAGATGAAAGAGAAGAAAGCCCGTGTCGAAGACGCGCTGCACGCGACCCGCGCCGCTGTCGAAGAAGGCATCGTGGCCGGCGGCGGCGTGGCGCTGCTGCGCGCGCGCCAGGCGGTCGGCTCGGTCAAGGGCGACAATCCGGACCAGGATGCCGGCATCAAGCTGATCATGCGTGCGGTGGAGTCCCCGCTGCGCGAGATCGTGTTCAACGCCGGCGACGAAGCGTCGGTGGTGGTGAACAAGGTGCTCGACGGCAAGGGCAACTATGGCTACAACGCCGCCAACGGCGAGTACGGCGACATGATCGAGATGGGCATCCTGGACCCGACGAAAGTGACGCGCACCGCGCTGCAGAACGCGGCATCGGTCGCATCGCTGATGCTGACGACCGAAGCGATGGTCGCCGAGTCACCGAAAGACGACACACCGGCCGGCGGCATGGGCGGCGGCATGGGGGGTATGGGCGGCATGGGTGGCATGGGCGACATGGGCATGTAGTTGCCGCGCCCGAAAAACTTTTTTTCGGGCGAGCTGATTAGTTGAAAAAGGCCGGGGAACCCGGCCTTTTTCAATGGGTGCGCCGCTTGCGCGTTGCGTGCTCCTTAGTGTTGGTACGTATTGGTTTGGGCTTTCAGGTCAAGCCACGATCAGGCCGTGCCGGACGGCCAGCAGCGTCATCTCCGACTGGTTCGCTACGCCCAGCTTTTGCTTGATGTTGTAGAGGTGCGTGCCGACGGTCGATGGGGACAGTGACAGCAGTTCGGCGATGCGGTTCACGGACTGGCCTTGTGCGAGTTGGATGAACACGGCGAACTCGCGCTCGGACAGTTGCTCGACCGGGCTGGCGCCATCGCCTTGCAGCGCCTGCATCGCGATCTTCTGTGCCAGCGCGGGGTCGATCACGCGGCGGCCCTGGCTGGTTTCCCGCACCGCGTCGATCAGCGCTTCGGGCGCGCCGCGCTTGGACAGGTAGCCCAACGCGCCGGCCTGCAGCACACGCTTCGGGTGGCTCAGGTCCTCGTGTGCAGACAGCGCGAGGATGCGCGCGTTGCGGTTGCGCGCGATGATTCGCTTGACCGCTTCGATGCCGCCGATGCCGGGCATTGCAAGGTCCATGATCACGACATCGGGCTGCAGCTCGACGAACAGGCGATAGGCTTCTTCGCCCGACCCGGCCTCGGCCACCACGTCGATGTCGCTACCGGCTTCGAGCAGCAGCCGAAAGCCGGTGCGCACCACCGCGTGGTCGTCGACCAGCAGCACCTTGATGGTCACGCGCGCACCTCGTCGGGCCGCCCGGCGTGACTGGCAGCGCGCTCATCGTCGCTTGCACCGCCCACCGCCTGCAGCGGCAACCACGCGCTGACTTTCAGACCTCCTGACGGGGACGGCTGCAAGTCCAGCCGACCGCCGATCAATTCGGCCCGCTCGCGCATGCCGAGCAGGCCGAAGTGGCCCGCGCGCGCCCAGTTGTCCGGCAGTCCGCGGCCGTTGTCGGCAACGATGATGCGGATGCCTGAGTGGGCATCGGCGCCATCGATCTGGCGCTGATCGGTTGAATCGAGGCCGGCCGCCACCCCGATCTGGATCGCTACGCGCGTGGCCTGCGCATGCCGGATTGTGTTGGTGACCGCTTCCTGCACGATGCGATACGCAGCCGTCGCGATCGGCTCGGGCAACGCATCGGGGACGCCTGCCAGCTGCGCCTCGAAGTGCATCGCCGGCTGCTGCACGCGCCAGTCGGCCACCATGTCGTCCACCGCATCGGCCAGCCCGAAGCGGTCCAGCGCGAGCGGCCGCAGCCGCGGGATCATCAGGTGCAGCACGTCATAGATGCGGTCGGCGGTGGCCATCACGAGACGCGCGGCCTGCTCGCTCGGCGCATCGATACCTGCGCTGCGTCGTGCGATCGACAGGCCAAGAGACTTGATCGCGGTGACCTGCTGGCCGAGCTCGTCGTGCAGTTCGCGCGCGATGGCGCCGCGCTCCTGTTCGATGCGGCGCTGGATCAGGCCGGTCAGCGCGCGGTTTTCGGCAAGCTCGGCGCGCGCACGCGCTTCCGATGCGCGCACGCGCACGCTGTCGGCCACGGCCGCGGCCATCCGGTTGAACTGCTGGCCGATGCAATCCAGCTCGCGCGTGGGCATCGGCTGCAGGCGTACGTCGTAGTGGCCGCGCTCCATCGCAGCCAGCCCATCGGCGATCTGCGCGAGCGGCTTCAGCGCTCGCGCCGTCAGCGCCATCAGCAGCAGGCTCGACAGCACCAGTCCCGCCAGCGCCATCAGCACGGCGTGCCCGAGGTCGTCCCAGCCGTCCAGCACGGCCCGCGAGGCGTCGGGTCGGATCA
Organism: Burkholderiaceae bacterium; assembly: GCA_965218765.1. Classification (GTDB taxonomy): domain Bacteria; phylum Pseudomonadota; class Gammaproteobacteria; order Burkholderiales; family Burkholderiaceae_C; genus JBBPYC01. Next base: position 7,018 of record CBDCLU010000001.1, read on the forward strand.
CGAGGCGGCCGGTGCCGATCGCAATCTCGCGCGTCGCAAGATGCGGCGCCACCAATTGTTCATACCAGTCCGGCGCCTGCCGGCCCGCCTTGTAGGTCGACGCGGGCGAGCGGTACAGCTGCGCGCCAGCCGCATCCAGCAACTGCAGGTCATGCGCGCGCACGCGGCCGAGCTGCTGCAGGAACTCCCGCATGCCGTCCGGCCCGGTCGCATCGAAGGTGCTGCCGATGCGCGCCAGCAGGCGAGTCGCGACCTGCGCGGCGCCGGTGATTTCTTCCTGCACGCTGCGCCGCGTGTCTGCGATCTGCAGCAGCACGAATGCGGCCGTGAGAGCCAGCAACAGCGCCGCGAACAGCAGCTGGATGCGCCAGCGCAGGCTCATCTGGGCGCGGCAGCCGTTAGGTCGCGCACGGTCTGCACGATGGCAGCCGCCATCGGTGCATCGAACGGCGAATGACCAGCCGCGTCGATCCATCGCAGGGTGCTGCCGCCGATCGCCCGATGCAGGGCCAGTGCATTGGCCGGCCGGCAGATCCAGTCGAGCCGGCCGTGCAGGATCGTGGTGGGCACACCATCCAGCGTGCGCGCCAGGCGCAGCAGTTCGGCTTCGCCCAGCCAGCAGCGATGCTGCAGGTAGTGCGACTGGATGCGGTACTTGTGCAGCAGCGATGGCAACGCGGGCGGGGCTGTGATCGCAGCTGCGTCAGGTGCGGGCGGAGGTGCAGGTGAAGGTGCGGGCGGGAGGCCGGGATCGCTCGGCGCAACGCCGCGCCAGCCTTGCGTCAGCGCCTCCTCCCAGGCATTCCAGGCGTTGGCGGCGGCGCCGGCGACTGCGGCATCGTCGGCGAACAGCTGCCGCGCGAACAGGTCCATCAACGCGATTCCCGCACCGGGCTGCCCGATGTGCTGGGGATCGAAACCCAGGGCCCCGGCTATGCGGGTCCACGCCACCGGCAGCAGCATGCCGGCGCCGCCGAAGAACCAGTCGAGGTCCGCGTCGCCGGTCAGGAAGCTACCGCGCAGCAGCAGTCCGGTACAGCGTGCGCGATGCACTGCCGCGTAGGCCAATCCCAGGCTCGCGCCCCAGGAGCCGCCGAACACGAGCCAGCGGTCGATTCGCAGCCGCTCGCGGATCGACTCGATGTCCCGAAGGAGGTGCGCGGTGGTGTTGTCATGCAGCGCACCGTTGGGCCGGCTGCGGCCCGCACCGCGCTGGTCGAACAGCACGATCCGGTGCGACGCCGGATCGAAGAAGCGCCGCTGCAACGGCGACGTGCCGCTGGCCGGCCCGCCATGCAACACGATCACCGGCAGCCCGTCCGGATGGCCGCACTGCTCGACATGCAGCAGGTGCCCGCCGCCCACGTCCAGCATGAACTGATCGAACGGCTCAATCGGCGGGTACAGCACCGCGTCGGCAGCCGGTGCGCTGCTAGGCGCGCTGGCAAGTGCGGCGGGGCTCTGGGCATGCATGGCCGCATGTTAGAGCCGGTGACCGTACCGGTGCCTCATGATTTTCGCTAGCCGTAATTCATGGCCGGCCCGATGCGGCCGGGGCCGGCCGCGGCGCACACTGAAATCGTGATGGCGACGGGCTTGGCAAAGATGCCCGGCGCACCGCAATCACGACGCCCAACAGCGCCGGCTTATCGCCGTCTTGTCTCTTTCACTTCCAACCAAGGACATCATCATGAAATGGGAAACCCCGACCGCCACCGACATGCGTTTCGGCTTCGAGATCACGATGTACATCGCGAACCGCTGATCGCGTGACCGGCTGTGTTGCGGCTGAAGCGACCATCGTTTCAACCGATGCGAACAGCCGCCACCTGAGTGACGACGCGCCCTTGTCAGCGGGCGCGTCGTCGTTTTCAAAGGCCATTTCGGCCAGCTTGCCTTGCCCCCTCTTTCTCGATGCGCATCCATGTCCTTGGCTCGGCTGCCGGCGGCGGTTTTCCGCAATGGAACTGCAACTGCCCCAACTGCGCGGGCCTGCGCAATGGCACCATCTCGGCCACGGCGCGCACCCAGTCGTCGATCGCGGTCAGCGCAGACAGGGACGCCAGCGCGTGGGTGTTGTTCAACGCATCGCCCGACATCCTGCAGCAGCTTCGCAACTTTCCCGCTCTGCAACCCGGCCGCGCGCTGCGCGACACCGGCATCGCCGCGATCGTGCTGATCGACGCGCAGATCGACCACACCACGGGCTTGTTCATGCTGCGCGAACACCGCGCGCCGCTGGCCATCTGGTGCAGCGCGGCAGTGCGCGAGGATCTGACGCAGGGCAACCCGCTGTTCCGGCTGCTCGAACACTACTGTGGGGTGGACTGGCATGAACTGGCGGTCGCATCGCCCGGCAGCAGCAGCGCCGCGTTCGACATCCCCAACGTGCCTGGCCTGGCCTTCGAAGCCATCTCGCTCACGAGCAACGCGCCGCCCTACTCGCCGCACCGCGACGCCCCGCGGCCCGGCGACAACCTCGGCGTGACGATCCGCGACGCGGCCAGCGGGCGCAGTGTGTTCTATGCACCGGGCCTGCTCGAGATCGACGACGCCGTCTGGGCCGCGCTGCAGCGCGCCGACGTGGTGCTGGTCGACGGCACGCTGTGGACCGACGACGAGATGATCACGCTCGGCGCATCGAAACGCAGCGGCCGCGCGATGGGCCACCTCGCGCAAAGCGGCGCCGGCGGCATGATCGAATGGCTCGACCGGCTGCCCGAGGCCACGCGCCGCGTGCTGATCCACATCAACAACACGAACCCGATCCTCAACGATGACAGCCGCGAGCGGCGCGAACTGGCCAAGCACGGCATCGAAGTCGCGCATGACGGCATGGAGATCGCGTTGTGACCGAGCCCACTTCCATGAGCGCCGACGAAGCCCCATGGGACCGCGCCACGTTCGAAGCGCGCCTGCGCGACCGCGGCAGCAGCTATCACATCCACCACCCGTTCAACCGCATGTTGAACACGGGCAAAGCCACGCGCGAGCAGGTGCGGGGCTGGGCCGCGAACCGCTACTACTATCAGATCGCGATTCCGGTCAAGGATGCAGCGATTTTGTCGAACTGCGACGACCGCGCTTTTCGACGCGAATGGATCACGCGCATCCTGGACCACGACGGCGTCGCGTTCGGTGACGCTCCGGACGAAGGCGGCATCGAAGCCTGGATACGCCTGGGCACCGCGACCGGCCTCACGCGCGAGGAGATCTGCGACCTGCGCCACGTGCTGCCCGGCGTGCGCTTTGCGGTCGATGCGTACGTGAACTTCGCGCGCCGCGCGCCGTGGCAGGAGGCGGCGTGTTCGTCCTTGACCGAGCTGTTCGCGCCTGAGATCCACAAGCAGCGTCTGGCCGGCTGGCCCGAGTTCTATCCGTGGATCGACGACGAAGGGTTGCAATACTTCCGCAACCGCGTGAGCCAGGCGCGGCGCGACGTCGAGCACGGCCTGCGGCTCACGCTCGATTATTTCGATACGGCCAAGCTGCAGCGAAGGGCGCTCGACATCCTGCAGTTCAAGCTCGACATCCTCTGGCAGATGAACGATGCGATGGCGCTCAAGTACGGGGTGCAGCCGACGTGAGCAATGAGTTGGGCCGCCCGAAGCTGGCCGCGCAGTTCCGGCTGCAGTTCGAGGACGCGCAGCAAAGCTGGGTGCTGCTGTATCCGGAAGGCATGGTCAAGCTGAACCAGAGCGCCGGCGAAATCCTGCGGCGCTGCGATGGCGAACGCTCGGTGCCGGCGATCGTCGAAGACCTCGAACAGGCGTTCGGTGCGACCGGCTTGGCGGACGACGTGCAGGCGTTCTTCCACATCGCGCAAGCCCAGGGTTGGGTTGTGGACGCCGCACCCGCCGCATGAACGATCCAGTGAGAAGACCGCCATGACCGCCGTTGCCCAACCCGATACCGTGCAACCGGCGCGCCCCGGCCCGCCGCTGTGGCTGCTCGCCGAGCTGACCTACCGCTGCCCGCTGCACTGCGTGTTTTGCTACAACCCGGTCGATTACGCAACGCATGGCGCCGAACTTTCCACCGCCGACTGGCTGCGCGTGCTGACCGAGGCGCGCGCGGCAGGCAGCGTGCAATGCGGCCTCTCGGGCGGCGAGCCGCTGGTGCGCGACGACCTGGAGCAGATCGTCGGCCATGCGCGCGGGCTCGGCTTCTACACGAACCTGCTCACGTCGGGCATCGGCCTGACCGAGACGCGCGCGGCCGAGCTGCGCCGCCAGGGGCTCGATCACATCCAGTTGTCGTTTCAGGATTCGACGCGCGAGCTGAACGACTTTCTCTCGCACACCAAGACGTTCGACGTGAAACGCAAGGCGGCGGCGATCATCAAGGGCAACGGCTGGCCGATGGTGCTCAACTGCGTGATCCATCGCCTGAACATCGATTACATCGGCGACATCATTGAGTTGGCTGTGGAGTTGGGCGCCGAATACCTGGAGCTCGCGAACACGCAGTTCTATTCCTGGGCCGCGCTGAACCGCGACCAGTTGCTGCCGTCGCGCGAACAGCTCCAGCGTGCCGAGGCCGTGACGAATGAATATCGCGCCAAACTCGGCAGCAAGCTGCGCATCTTCTTCGTCGTGCCCGACTATTACGAGAGCCGCCCGAAGCGCTGCATGAACGGCTGGGGCAACGTGTTCCTGACCGTGACGCCCGACGGCACCGCGCTGCCGTGTCACACCGCGCGCATGCTGCCGGGGCTTGCGTTCCCCAATGTCCGCGAGCAGTCCGTCGAGTCGATCTGGTACGACTCCGAAGGCTTCAACCGCTACCGCGGCTTCGGCTGGATGAAGCAGCCGTGCCGCAGTTGCCCGGAAAAAGAAAAGGACGCGGGCGGCTGCCGCTGCCAGGCGTTCATGATCGCGGGCGACCCGGCGCTGGCCGATCCGGTCTGCGACAAATCGCCGCAGCGCGCGAAGGTGGATTCGATGATCGAACGCGCGCAGCACGCACCTGCGGCGGCGCAGCCACAGGTGCAACCGCTGATCTTTCGCGACCCGAAGGAATCGCGCCGGTTATCTGCTGTAACTGACGACGCGGCGGGATGAACAGCGCAGCTCGGCCTGGCAGCTGTCAGTGGCTGTTGAACGTGGGTTGCAGCGTGCGGTACAGCGCCTGAAAGCGCGCGTGCCGCGTGCGGTATGCATCGTTGGCTGCTGCCGGCTCGAACCGTGCGCGCACCGGCGGTTTGCGACACACCTGCGCTTCCACGCCGCCGTCGGCCAGCCAGCCCAGCCGCGCCGCGCCGAGAGCACCGCCGGCTTCGCCGCCTTCGGACAACGCGAGCGGCACTTCGAGCACCTCGGCCAGCAACTGCGCCCACCAGCCGCTGCGCGCGCCGCCGCCGACCAATGCGAGTTCGCCGGCGGGCCGTTCGAGCGTGTCGAGCCCATCGCGCAGCCCGAAGCTCACGCCTTCGATGATCGAATAGGCGATGTCGGCCGCGCCGTGTGAATGCGCAAGTCCGAACAACACGCCCTGCGCCTGCGGATCGTTGTGCGGCGACCGTTCGCCTGACAGATAGGGCAGGAACAACGGCGCGGCAGCACGCGCGGCCATCGGCAATGACTCGGCCTTCGCAAGAAGCCCTGCCTCATCGTCGAAACCGAACGCCCGCACGCCCCAGCTCACCGCGCTGGCCGCCGACAACATCACCGACATCTGGTGCCAGCGCCCGGGTAGCGCATGGCAGAACGCATGCACCGCGCGCGCCGGGTTCGGCGCGTAATGCGCGCCGGCGACGAAGATCACGCCCGACGTGCCGAGCGAGACGAAACCCTGGCCCGCGGTCACCGCACCGATGCCGACCGCGCTGGCCGCGTTGTCGCCACCACCCCCGGCGATCACGACACCGTCCGCCATGCCCCAGGCAGCCGCCAGCTTCGCATCGAGCCGCGCGGACACCGCGCTGCCTTCGACCAGCCGCGGCATCTGGGCGCGCGACAGGCCGGTGGCACCCAGCAGCCGGTCTGACCAGTCGCGCTTCGCGACGTCAAGCCACAGCGTGCCGGACGCATCGGACATGTCGCTTGCCGCTTCGCCGCTCAACCTCAACCGCAGCCAGTCTTTCGGCAGCAGTACCCGGGCGATGCGCGCGAACAGCTCGGGTTCGTGCTTGCGCACCCATAGCAGTTTGGGTGCGGTGAAGCCCGGCATCGCGAGGTTGCCGGCGATCTGCGTGAACTCCGGCAGTTCGGCGCTCAGTTCCTCGCATTCGATGCCGCTGCGTCCGTCGTTCCAGAGCATCGCCGGGCGCAGCACCGTGCCCGCTTCATCGAGCAGCACCGCGCCGTGCATCTGACCGGACAGACCGATCGCACGCACCGCGGCCAGCGCCGCCGGATGCGCCTGCCGCAGCGCCTGCATTACGTGCTGCAGCGCGGCCCACCAGGCGGCAGGCGCCTGCTCGGACCACAGCGGCTGCGGCCGCTGCACCGTAAGCGCCGCGCGCGCCGTGCCGATGATGCGGTGGTCGTCTGCGAGCAGCAGCGCTTTCAGCTCGGAAGTGCCGAGATCGAGTCCCAAATACATGTCAAATCATCAATTTAATAGCGAAATGTGGCTGTAGCGCTTGTTTTTGCTGCGCCCACCGCTATAGAAACCATTGCAGATCGGCGTTCAGGACCGGCCGCCGAAGCGCCGGTCCGCTTGCCGCCGGAACTCGGTCGGCGTGAGCCCCTTGATCTCCAGGAAGCGCCGGTTGAAGTTCGCCACGTTGTTGAAACCGACCGAGTAGCAGATGTCGGTCACGAAATGATCGGACTGCATCAGCAGGTGGCACGCGTTGTTGATGCGGACACGGTTCACGAAATCGGTGAACGTGTTGCCGGTGGCGCGGCGGAAGAGCCGGCTGAAGCGGCTTTCGCTCATGCCGTAGCTCGCGGCCAGTTCGGCCAGAGAAACAGGCTCGGCCGCGGCGGCCGTCACCCGATGCACGATCGCGCTGACCTGATCGACGTCGGCGGCGGCCGGCGCGCCCTTGATCTGCACGTTCGACAGCAACCGGTAGTCGGCGCATTCGACCAGGTCGCTCAAATACTCGCAGAACGCGATCAGCCGGCGCAGGCCCCGGCTGCCTCTGACTCGCTGCCAGTGCCGCTGCGCGCGCTGCGACAGGCCGAAGAACTCGATGCCGTGGCAGGCCCGCTCCAGCAGCGGTGCGCAGTCGGCCAGCTCCGGCAGGTGAGTCGCCGCTTGTTCGAACGGGCCATGCGCGAACTGGATCACGAGGTCGCGTTCGGCGACACCGCCGGGCGCATCGAGCGAAATCCAGTTGTGCGGCAGGCGCGGGCCACACAGCACCAGGTGACCCGGTGAGAACGGTCCGATCCAGTCGCCCACGAACGCCTTGCCGGAGGTGCCGGTGATCAGGTGCAGTTCATACTCGTCATGGCAGTGCCAGCGCGACAGCGGGCTCGGAAAACCATGTGCGAGGCAGCGCACCCAACCGACCTCGTCGGGCGCCTCGTAGCCGAGAGCCGGGCTGCGCGCGTGATCGAGCTCGACTTCCGGGTCGCGCTGGCGCGGGACGTGGCGCAGATGGTGGGCGGCGCTCATGGGCGGTCGTTGGGTTGCCGAAGAGGATCGTCGTCAGGCCGTCCGGAGACATCACGACATCACGCTGCCGCCGTCGACGTTCAAAGTCTGCGCGGTGATGTAGCGCGCATCATCGCTGGCCAGAAAGACGATCGCATCGGCGATCTCGGCCGGGTCGCCCATGCGGCCGAGCGGCACGGCCAGGCCGACCTGGCGTTTCTTCTCGCCGATCGGCAGGTGCTCGTGGCGTGCGAACAGGGCGTCCACCTCGGCCCACATCGGTGTGTCGACCACGCCGGGCGCGATCCCGTTCACACGGATGCCATGCGGCGCCATCGCAAGCGCCGCGCTCTGCGTATAGCTGATCACGGCTGCCTTGGTCGCGCAGTAGTGCGACACCAGCGCCTCGCCGCGGCGGCCGGCCTGGGACGCGAGATTGATCACGCAAGCGCCTTCGGTACCGGCGTCCACCATGGACTGCAACACTGCCTGCATCGTGAAGAACATGCCCTTCACATTGACTGCGAACATGCGGTCGAACGAGGCCTCGTCGCTTTCCAGCAGCGGCGCCAGATCGAACACGGCGGCGTTGTTGACCAGCGTGTGGATCGGGCCGAAGCGATCGGTCGCCGCTGCGATCATGCGTGAAATCGCCACGCGGTCGGTGATGTCGGCACCGATATAAGCAGCTGCATCCGGCCGCGCCTGCAGCAGGGCCTGCACGGGCGCAGCAGCTTCGGCGGCACGGTCGACCAGGCTGACGGCCGCGCCCTGCGCGCTGCAGGCGACCGCGGCCGCCAGGCCGATGCCGCCGCCGGCACCGGTGATCAGCACGTGGCGGCCGGCGAGACGCTGTCCGGATGGTGTGGCTTGCATGGGTGGCTATTGCTTCAGCGGCGCTGGACCGCCGGTGGGGTGGTTCGAATGGGCGAGCGCCTGGTCCAGCTCGGCCCGTTTCGGTGGATCGGCGCCGGCTCGGGTGCAGTTGAGCGCGGCGGCCATCGCGGCAAAGTGCAGCACGTGCTGCCAGGCTGCCGGTGCCAGTTCGACCAGTTGCGCAGCACGCTGCACGCCCTGCTCCAGCAGTGCGACCGCGAGACCGGCGGCGAACGTGTCGCCCGCGCCGATCGTGTCCAGCACCGGTTGCGCCGGCGCGCGCACGTCGACGCGTGGGGCGTCCTGCCGAAACAGGCTGGCGCCCTGCGCGCCGCGCGTCAGGACGACCGCGCGCAGCCCGCGCTCCAACAGTCCCTGCGCAAAATCGGCCGCGCTTTTGTCCGGCGCGATCAGACTGGCGTCCTCATCGCTGAGCTTGAGCAGATCGGCCTGCTGCACCCAGTGGCCGAATCGCTTGCGATAGTCGCTCAGGTCCGCGATCAGGCTCGGCCGCACGTTCGGATCGAACAGCACGATGCGTCCCCGTGCGCGTTCGGCCGCGACCAGATCGACGATGCGGCTCGCGGCCGGCTCGTGCAGCAGCGCGATCGAGCCGAACTGCAGAAAGCGGCAACACTCGGGCAGTTGCGGCAACCGCTCGGGCGACCATCGGGTGTCGGCCGTGCCGTTGGTATAGAACGCATAGGCGTTGGTGGTCGGCGTGCGCTCGACGAACGCGAGGGTGGAAGGCGCGTCGCTGCGTGTCACGAAGCACAGGTCGACACCGTTTCTTTCCAAATGCGCCCACAGCCGCTGGCCGAACAGATCGTTCGACAACTGGCCGATGAAGCCAGCCGGCACGCCGAGCCGGGCCGCCGCGATGGCGACGTTGGCCGGCGCGCCGCCTTCGCGGCCATTAAAGTGGAGACCGGCGCCGGTGCTCGTGAAATCGATCAACGCTTCGCCGACGATCGCGATCTGCATGCTGGCTGGACGGCGCTGGGTTCAGGCGCGCGCCACGCTGGGCTCGCGTGGTGGCTGCACGAATGCGGCCACCCGCTGGCTGGCTTCGCGCAGCGGACCGACCAGCCGGACATCGCCTGCAAGCGAACCCCAGAGCTGCCGGCTCGCGCAAAACGCCGCCACCGGATCGGCGGCCGCGCAGATCGCATGGGCGGCTGATGCATCCATCGTCTGGTCCTGGTACTGATAAGGCAGCTTGCCCGCATGCCAACGCTGCAGGAACGCAAGGAACAACGCAGGCAGCATCGCCACGCTTGCAATCGATGCACCGGCAGCGATGCGCTCGTGGATGGTCGGCGCGATCATGCCGGGAATCTTGGAGAAGCCGTCCATCGCCACGCGCTGATTGGTGTCGCGGATCGCGGGATTCGCAAACCGGTCGAGCACCACGTCGCGGTAGCGCGGCAGATCGACCGGGCTCGGCGCAGCCGGCTTGTCCAGGCAAGGGATCGCATCGTCGGTCACGTAATCGTACGCAAACCGGCGAATCTCGGGCGTCTGGGTGCCCTCATGGATGAACTGCAGACCAGCTAGCGTGCCGGCCCAGGCGATGCAGCTGTGCGTGGCGTTGAGCAGGCGGATCTTGGCTTCCTCGTACGGCTGCACCGACGGCACCAGTTGCACGCCGACGCGCTGCCAGTCCGGCCGGCCCGCGACGAAGTCGTCCTCGATCACCCACTGGATGAAGCTTTCCGCGGTGATCGGCGCCGCATCGTCCCAGCCGGTCGCTTCCTTCACGCGCGCGCGCAGCTCGGGCGGCGGTCGCGGCGTGATGCGGTCGACCATCGCGTTCGGACAGGTGGTGTTGGCGCGTACCCAGTCGGCCAGCGGCAGATCGCCGGCCAGCTCGATGAATTCGAGCAGGCCCGCGCGAAAACGCTCGCCGTTGTGGCGCAGGTTGTCGCAGTTGAGCAAGGTGACCGGACCCGCCGCGGCGGCCTGGCGCGCACGCAGGACCGCGCAGATGCCGCCGTAGATCGTGCTGCCCGGCTCGCCGCGGCGCGCGCGTCCGAGGTCGGCGGCCAGGTCGAGGAACGACTGGTCGAGCTGGCGATTCGCGTCCAGGTAGTAGCCGGCTTCGGTCACCGTGAACGAGATGATGCGGACCGCCGGATCGGCGCCACGCGCGATGACGTTCGCCAGGTCCGGCTGGTGGGGCAACACCTCGCGGATCGACTCGATGCGCTGGTAACTGCAGTCGCCCGCAGGCGAAATGGTCTCGAGCGTATAGCGGCCCTGCTGCGCCTGCAGCGCCGCCATCACATCCGGCATGTCCGGCCGCAGATTCGCGCCCGCAAGCGACCAACGGGTGTCGCCGCTGTCTATCAGCTGCTGCAGATAAACGGCTTGGTGCGCTCGATGGAACGATCCCAGGCCGAGGTGCAGGATGACGAACGGGCCCGCCGCAGCGGGCGTTTCAGAAGAGCCCGCCACAGCGGGCGTTACAGCAGAAGCCAAGGTCGATGCTTTCTGATCGGTTTGCATTCAGGCGGCGAGCGCACGGCCTTCGCCGTTGAACAGGTGCAGCACGCTCGGGTCCAGCTCGACGCCGACCGTGTCGCCTTCATTCAACGGCGTGCGCTCGTTCTGCCGCGCCACCACCGGCACGCCACCGATATCCACGTGGATCAGCGTGTCGTTGCCGAGCGCTTCCACAAGTTCGACCCGGCCCGGCACGCCGAAGCCGCTGTCCGGGTGCACGCGCAGGCCTTCGGGCCGCACGCCCAGGAAGCCATCGGTCGGCAACCGGCCGCCGGTCAGCCGCGAAAAACTCGGAATCGCGTTGGCCGGAACCATGTTCATCGACGGCATGCCGATGAACTGCGCGACGAAGCGATTGGTCGGGTGGTCATACAGTTCGAGCGGCGAGCCGACCTGCTCGATCAAGCCGTCTTTGAGCACCACCACGCGGTCGGCCAGGGTCATCGCCTCGACCTGGTCATGCGTGACGTAGATGGTGGTGGCGCCCAGATCGACGTGCAGCTTGTGGATCTCCACGCGCGTGTTGCCGCGCAGCGCAGCGTCGAGGTTGGACAGCGGCTCGTCGAACAGGAACACCTTCGGCGCGCGCACGATCGCGCGGCCGATCGCGACGCGCTGGCGCTGGCCGCCGGACAGCTCCTTCGGCGTGCGGTCCAGGTATTGCGTGAGGTTCAGCGTCCTGCCTGCGTACTCGACCTTCTTCCTGATCTGTTCCTTCGATTCGCCGGCCAGCTTCAGCGCGAACGACATGTTGTCGTACACGCTCATGTGCGGATACAGCGCGTAGCTCTGGAACACCATCGCGAGGCCGCGCTTGCCCGACGGCGTCTTCGTGATGTCCTGGCCGTCCAGGATCAGATTGCCGCTGGTGATCTGCTCGAGCCCCGCGATCAGCCGCAGCAAAGTCGATTTGCCGCAACCGGACGGGCCGACGAACACGATGAACTCGCCCTTTTGAATCTCCAGATCCACGCCCTTGATCACATGCGTGTCGCCAAAGCTTTTCTTGATGTGGTTGAGTTGCAGGTAGGACACAAGCTGCTCCTTCAATTCATTCGGCCATACGCCATTTCAAACAGTCGCACACGCATGCTCCAGTCCAGCAGCCGCCGCGGAACCGGCTTTGCCGGGCCACCAGCGGCGCCTCCGGTAAAGGGTTGGCGAAGTGACACGCAGTGCGCGCGAAGCCTGGGGGTGAGCAACATCTCTTGCGCACAGCCTGGGGGCGAGTTCATTTCACCGCACCGAAGGTCAGGCCTTCCACCAGTTGCTTCTGGCAGAACCAGCCGAACACCACAATCGGTCCGATCGCCATCAGCGATGCGGCCGACAGCTTGGCCCAGAACAGCCCTTCGGGACTTGAATACGATGCGATCAACACCGCCAGCGTGCCGGCCTTGGCGGAGGTCAGGTTCAACGCCCAGAACGATTCGTTCCAGGCCAGCACGAGGCACAGCAGCCCGGTCGACGCGAAGCTGCCGAGCGCCAGGGGCAGCACGACGTGGCGAAACTCGCTCCAGATGCTAGCGCCGTCCATGCGCGCGGCTTCCAGCACCTCGTTCGGAATGTCCTTGAAGCCCGTATAGAGCATCCAGACCATGATCGGCAGGTTCGACAGCATGAACACGATGGTCAGCGCGGTCAGCGAATCGAGCATGCCCGCGGTCTGCGCGAGCACGTAGATCGGGATCAGCGCGCCGACCGCCGGCATCATCTTGGTCGACAGCATCCACATCAGGATGTCGCGCGACCAGCGGGTGCGAAAGAACGCCATCGAGTACGCTGCCGGCGCCGCGATGGCGAGGCCGATCAACGTGGACAGCACGCTCGTGATCAGCGAATTGCGCGCATACAGCAGGTAGTCGCTGCGCTCCTGCACCTCGGAAAAATTCGCGAACGTCGGATCGAACGTGAATAGCGGCGGCACATGGATCGCCTGCAGCTCGGTCTTGAACGACGTCAGGAACAGCCAGCCGAGCGGAAAGAACAGCAGCAGCGCGACCGCCCAGGAAGCGAGCGCACGTACGGCGGTGAGCAGCGGATTAGCGTCCATGGTGCGGTCAGTCCAGGTTCTTGCCGACGATGCGGATCAGAAAGATCGCAACGATGTTGGCCAGCACGATCGCAAACAGCGCACCGGCCGACGCGACGCCGACGTCGAAGTTCATCAGCGACTGCTTGAAGATCATGTAGGTCAGATTGGTGCTCGCGTTGCCGGGCCCGCCGTTCGTCGTGATCGCGATCTCGGCGAAGATCGACAGCAGAAAGATCATCTCGATCATGATCACCACTGCCATCGGGCGCGCGAGATGCGGCACCGTGAGGTAGGTGAAGCGCTGGAACGCATTCGCGCCGTCCATGCGCGCAGCTTCCATCTGCTCGCGGTCGAGCGACTGCAGCGACGTGATGAAGATCAGGCACGCGAACGGCAGCCATTGCCACGCGACCATGATGATGACCGACAGCAGCGGTGCGTTCGTCATCCAGTCCACCGGTGTCAGCCCGAACGCGTTCCACAGATTCGCCAGCACCCCGTAGATCGGGTTCATCATCATGTGCTTCCAGAGCAGTGCATTGACCGCCGGCATCACGAAGAACGGCGAGATCAGCAGCACGCGCACGATCGCGCGGCCCGGGAACGGATCGTTCACCAACAGCGCCAGCAACACGCCGAGCCCGACGGTGATGAGGATCACGCTGCCGATCAGCAGGATCGTGTTGTAGACCGCCGGCCAGAAGTCCGGATCGGTGACGAAGAAATGGAAGTTCTCGATGCCGACCCAGGGATGGTTGCCCGGGTCCATCAGGTTGTAGTTGATCAGCGAGAAGTAGATGGTCATGCCCAGCGGCACGAGCATCCAGATCAGCAACGTGAGGACGGCGGGCGCCATCAGCGAGCAGGGCAGCAAGCGATTCATTCCAGCGCTCCTTCGGCAGTCAGGGCGATCGGTCCGATGCCGGGCACAAGCGCGGCACCGGACCTATTGAGCACAGCGGACTATTTGTAATAGCCGCCGCGCTGCATCTGGCGCTGCGCCAACGTCTGCGAGGTCTTCAGTGCCTGGTCAACCGTGGTCTGGCCTGCCAGCGCTGCGCTCATCTGCTGGCCGACTGCCACGCCGATCGCCTGGAACTCGGGAATCGCCGCGTACTGCACGCCCTTGTACGGCGACTTCGGCAGGGTGCTGTCGTTCGGATTTGCAGAATCGATCGCTTTCTTTTCTGCCTCAGCGAACACGGCGGCTTTCTGGAACGCGGGGTTCGCATAGGTGGATTTGCGCGTGCCGGTAGGCACCGCGTTCCAGCCTTTTTCCTTCGCGACCAGATCGATGTATTCCTTCGACGTGGCCCAGCGCACGAACTTTTCGGCCGCTTCCACTTTCTGCGAGCCGGCCGGAATGCCGAGCGCCCAGGCCCACAGCCAGTTCGCGCCCTTCGGCGTGACGGCAGTCGGTGCCTGCGCGAACGCGACCTTGTCGGCCACCTTCGACTGCTTCGGGTCCGACACGAACGAGGCGGCGATCGTCGCATCGACCCACTGCGCACACTTGCCTTCGTTGAACAACGCGAGGTTCTCGTTGAAGCTGTTCGCCGACGCACCGGGCGGGCCGTATTTGTTCATCAGATCGACATAGAAACTGACCGCCTCATGCCACGGCTTGGTGTCGATCTCGGGCTTCCATTTCATGTCGAACCACTGGCCACCCCAGGTGTTGACCATGGTCGTGAGCAGCGCCATGTTGTCGCCCCAGCCGGGCTTGCCGCGCAGGCAGATGCCGTACACGCCGCCTTCCGGATTGTGCGCCTTGCCCGCGAATTCCTTCACCTGTTCCCAGGTCGGCTGATCGGGCATCTTGTAGCCGGCCTTGTCGGCCAGGTCCTTGCGATACATCAGCATCGAACTCTCGCCGTAGAACGGCGCTGCATACAGCTTGCCTTCGTAGGAAAGACCATCGCGCATGGGTTTGAGCAGATCGTCGAGGTCGTAGCCGCCGCTGGTGTCGATCGGTTTGAGCCAGCCCTTCTCGGCCCAGATCGGGGTTTCGTACATGCCGATCGTCATCACGTCGAACTGGCCGCCCTTGGTTGCGATGTCGGTGGTCACGCGCTGGCGCAGCGTGCCTTCTTCCAGCGTCACCCAGTTGAGCTTGATGTCGGGATTCGCCTTTTCGAAGAACGGCGTGAGCTTCTGCATCTCGATCATGTGGCCGTTGTTCACCGTGGCAATCACCAGTTCGGTAGCGGCGTGCGCGAAGCCGGCAGTCGCCAATGCCATTGCGATGCCGGTTTTTACGAAGGGGGATGTCATGAAAGTTGGTCTCCGGTTGGTATAGGCAGGCTCGGTCTGCGACCGTCGCCTCGGTTTCATTCTGGAAGTCTCGGAGATGCGGTTTCAGTACGAATTTTTTTCCGTTCGATACTTTGTTGCATCGGCGGATAGTGAATTTCCCTAGGCATCGAATGCTTGCGCGATCGCCGAGACATGAGGGCGGGCATTGCAGGCCAGCCCGAAGCGGACCGGCTTTCCAGCCGTCTGCGTCAGCCCAACCGGAACGCGAACACCGCGCCGTCGCCGGGCCGCTGCAGCAACCGGATGTCGCTGCCGTGCAGCTGCAGCATGCGTTGCACGATCATCAGCCCCAGTCCGCCGCCACGCCCGCCGTCCGAGTACGCGGGCCGCATGAACAGGCCGCCGTGCAGTTCGCCAGGAATGCCGGGGCCGGTGTCGCAGACTTCGACGTCGACCCCGCCGGTTCGCGTTCGCGCCAGCCTGACGACGATCTCGCCACCGGCCGGCGTGTGGCGGATCGCGTTATCCAGCAGATTCGTCAGCACGCGCTCGATCATGCCGAGGTCGCCGCGCACCGCCGGCAGCGCAGGGACCATTTCTGCCACCAGCCGCTGCTGCCGTGCCTCGGCCGCCAGTTCGAATTTCTGGAACAGGTCCTGCACCAGATCCGCCAGTGCAAAGCTTTCCATTTCAGGCCTGACCAGGCCGGATTCGAGCCGTGCCAGATCGAACAGCTGCTGCGCAAGGCGCCCGACCTTGCGGCTCTCGCCCAAAGCGACTTCCAGGTAATGCGACTGCTGCGCCGGCGCCAGCGTGTCAGCCTTCACCAGCAGCGTTTCCAGGCAGCCGTGCATCGTGGTCAGCGGCGTGCGCAGATCGTGCGACAGATGCGCGAACAGTTCGCGCCGCTGCCGATCCGACTGCGACAACTCCTGCCACTGCTCGGACGTGCGCCGCGCCATCTGCGCAAACGTCCGGCCGAGCGCCGCGATCTCGCCGCCGCCGCCCCTGGACGCATCCATGATGCCCTGCACCGCATGTTCGGCAGCTGCCGGTTCATGCTGGTCGAAGGTCCCGACAGCCGTCGCGAGGCGCCGCAACGGCCGCGTGATCCACCGAAATGCGGCCCAGCCGGCCAAAAGGCCCACGGCAGCCACCAGCGCCAGCGTCCACAACGTGGTACGCAGGACGCGGCCGTAAGCGATGTCGTTGGCCAGCGCTTCGTGCGCTTCCCCCATCAGCACGACATAGATGTAGCCGGCTGCCGCACCATCGAATTCGAGCGGCGCCGCACTGAACACCTTTTGCGTACCCGGCGCGCGCGGATCCTCGCCGAAGATCGGCAGCGGCGCGCCGCCGAGCAGCCGGTGCACCGGCGCGAGGTCGATGCGCTGCAGCCGCAGATGGCCGGGCGGCGCCGCCTGTGCCAGGATGCGGCCGTCGTCGGCCAGCAGATAGACCTCGACGCTCGGGTTCACCACCATCAGCTTGCCGAACAGATCGAGCACCGCCGCTTCGTTGACGCCGTCGGGGCCGATCAGCTCCGAGCTCGCAGCGATGTGCCTGGCCAGGCCCGCCGACAGCCGCTGAATGGTTTCCTGCTCGGTCTGGCCGCTTGCGCGCAGCTGCAGCCACGCGGAAGCCGCGCAGCAGGCCAGCAGCAGCACGGAAAACGCCAGCGACAGCCGCGTGGACAGCGTCCCGTGTGCGTGCATCGGCCTCAGACCGGATTCGCGCCAGCGGCCAGCTTGTAGCCGTGGCCCCAGACGGTGAGGATGCGGTGCGGCTCGGACGGATTCGCTTCGACCTTCAGACGCAGCCGGTTGATGTGCGTGTTCACGGTGTGCTCATAGCCGTCGTGCTCGTAGCCCCAGACCTGATTGAGCAATTCGAGCCGCGAATACACCTTGCCTGGATGGCGCGCGAGGAAATGCAGCAGATCGAATTCGCGCGGCGTCAGATCGATCGCGCGGTCGCCGAGTGCGACCTCACGCGCAACCGGGTCGATGCGCAGATCACCCAGCACCAGGCTGCCGCTGGCCGCACGTGCATCGCGCGCCAGTGCCTCGGTGCGGCGCAGCAACGCACGCACGCGCGCCACCAGCTCCAGCACCGAGAAGGGCTTGGCCAGGTAGTCGTCGGCGCCGAGCTCCAGGCCGACGATCCGGTGCGTTTCGCTGGCCCGCGCGCTGGTGATGATGATCGGCGTGTAGCGCGTCATGGCGCGCGCGCGGCGGCAGATCTCGAGCCCGTCGATGCCGGGCAGCATCAGGTCCAGCACCAGCGCGTCCCAGCTGCCGCGTTCGACTTCGCGCGCGCCGGTGTGGCCATCGGCCGCATGCACGACTTCATAGCCTTCGTCGCCCAGATGCAGCCGCAGCAGTTCGGCGATGTTGGCGTCGTCCTCGACGATCAGAATGCGCTTTGGCGTGTACATGGCAGCCGCCATTGTGCGATGCAGGCGGCCCTCTAAGTATCACGAAACCCTTAACTGTTCGTGATCACTTCGTCAGGGACATTGCCTGAGAATCAATCGCATGAAGCATGACCAGCAGGCCTCCTCCAACGCGCCGATCCACCCGCTATGGATGCGCATCACGCACTGGCTGAATGCGGTCGCAGTGATCATCATGGTCATGAGCGGCTGGCAGATCTACAACGCATCGCCGCTGTTCGGCTTCGAGTTTCCCGCTGCGATCACGCTGGGCGGCTGGCTCGCGGGTGCGATTCAGTGGCATTTCGCCGCGATGTGGCTGCTGGCGTTCAACGGGCTGTTCTATCTGGCGTTCAACATCGCAAGCGGCCGGCTGTTCCGCAAGTTCTTTCCGCTGCCGCTGTCCGGCATCTGGAGCGATACGGTGGCCGCGCTGCGCGGCAAGTTGTCGCATGACAATCCGCGCTACTACAACCGCGTGCAGCGGCTCGCCTATCTGTTCGTGATGCTCGACATCACGCTGATGGTGTTGTCGGGCCTGGTGATCTTCAAGCCGGTGCAGTTTCCGTTGCTGCGCGAGCTGCTTGGCGGCTTCGACAATGCGCGGCTGGTTCACTTCCTCGGCATGTCGGGGCTGGTCGCGTTCTTTGTGCTGCACATCGTGCTGGTGCTGCTGGTGCCAAAGACGTTCGTGACGATGTTCCGCAGTCACGCATCGACGAAAGGAAGCGCAGCATGATTCGGCCTGCCACGCCCCCGCTGACATTGCGCCGCGCCGATCGCGAAGCCGCGCTGCTCGAAGCGCGCCGCCTGCTCAATGGCCGGCTCGACCGCCCGGCGCGGCGTTTGTTCATGCGGCACACCTTGACGCTCGGCGGTCTGTCGCTGCTGTCCGGCTGCAGCATCTCGGACAACAAGACGGTGGAAGCGGCGTTGACGCGCATCTCGGGCTTCAACGACAAGGCGCAGGCCTGGCTGTTCGACCCGAACCAGCTCGCGCCGACCTATGACGAATCGATGATCACGCGGCCGTTTCCGTTCAACGCGTATTACAGTGAAGACGAGGTACGGGTCGTCGATGCAGCCGACTGGCAGCTCGAAGTCAGCGGCCTGGTGGAAAAGAGGCGAAATTTCAAGCTGGCAGAGCTGCGTGCGATGCCGCAGCGCGAGCAGATCACGCGCCATATCTGCGTGGAAGGCTGGAGCGCGGTCGGCCGCTGGGGCGGCGTGCTGTTCTCCGACTTCCTCAAGCAGGTTGGCGCGGATACCAGCGCGAAGTATGTCGGCTTCAAATGCGCCGACGACTACTACCAGAGCATCGACATGGCGACCGCGCTGCACCCGCAGACGCTGCTCACGCTGACGTGGGACGGACAACCCCTACCGCCGAAGTATGGTTTCCCGACCAAGTTGCGCATGCCGACCAAACTGGGCTATAAAAACCCGAAACACATCACCGCGCTGTTCGTAACCAACGAATATCCGGGCGGCTACTGGGAAGACCAGGGCTACAACTGGTTCGGCGGGAGTTGAACATTCTTCAGCTTGAAGATTGGCAACGTCTGCTGATACGCAAGGCACGTGTTGGGGTGTTTTGCCCGCGAACCGTGTCCATTTTTAGACTTCTCAGATGATAGAGACGACCGATATGAACAAGCTTGCTACTGCGCTCCTCGCCACTGGCCTCACGATCGCCAGCGTCAACGTCCTCGCCGCCGATATGAAGAAAGACGAGATGCACAAGGACGGCATGAAAAAAGACATGATGGAAAAAGACGGGATGAAGAAGGACGGCATGGCCAAAGACGGCATGAAGAAGGACGACATGAAAAAAGATGGCATGAAAAAGGATGAGATGAAGAAGTGATCGTGCTGCACGCGCCCTCGGCCGGCGATCGGCCGCCGGGCTGAGCGAATAAAAAAGCGACCCGAGGGTCGCTTTTTTTGTTGCCGCTGATCGTCCGACAACGCGCGATCACCCAATTCGCAACCGCCGCAGCAGCCCGGCAGTGGACGCATCAAGCCCTTCGACGTTGCCCGAAGCCAGCCGCGGCTCGATGTCCCGGGCCAGCACCTTGCCGAGCTCGACGCCCCACTGATCGAAGCTGTTGATGCCCCAGACCGCACCGCTCGTGAACACACGGTGCTCGTAGAGCGCGAGGAATGCACCGAGCGCTTCGGGCGTCAACCGGTCGATTACGAAAAAGCTGCTGGGCCGGTTGCCTTCGAAGTGCTTGTGCCCGCTTGCATCGTTCTTGCCGAGCATCAACGCCTGCGCCTGTGCAAGTGCGTTGGCCAGCAGTTTTTCGTGATGACCGTCCAGGTTGTGGGCAGCATCGCGCACTGTGAGAAATTCGACTGGGATCACGTCCGTGCCCTGGTGCAGCATCTGGAAGTATGCGTGCTGCCCGTTCGTGCCAGGTTCGCCCCAGAGCACCGGGGACGTGCCGAACGGCACCGGCTGCCCGTCCAGATCGACGCTCTTGCCGTTGCTCTCCATCTCCAGTTGTTGCAGATAGGCCGGCAGCCGCTTGCAAGCGCTGTGGTACGGCGCGATGCAGCGGCTCGTGAACCGGTGGAAGTTGCGATACCAGACATCGAGCAGGCCCAGGCGCACCGGCAGGTTCTGCTCGAGCGGCGCGGTGCGGAAATGCTCGTCCATCGCATGCGCGCCGGCCAGCAGGCGCCTGAAGCCCTCCGGCCCGATCGCGAGTGCGATCGGCAGCCCGATTGCCGACCACAGCGAATAGCGGCCGCCGACCCAGTCCCAGAAACCGAACGTGGTCTCGATGCCGAATGCACGCGCTGCGTCCACGTTGGTCGTCAACGCAGTGAAATGCCGCGCCACATCGCCGCTGCCAGACTGCGCGAACCAGCGCTTGGCCGACTCGGCATTCGCCATCGTCTCGGCGGTGGTGAACGTCTTGGACGCGATCAGGAACAGCGTGTGTTCGGGCGCCAGGCCCTTGAGCACGCCTGCCAGCTCATGCCCGTCGACGTTCGAGACGAAGTGAAAGCGCTTGCCCGGCTGAGCGAACTCGTCGAGCGCCAGCACCGCCATCTGCGGCCCCAGGTCCGAGCCGCCGATGCCGATGTTGACCACGTCGGTGATCGTGTGATCGGCGCGCACCTGCTCGGCATACGCCAGCATCGCATCGAGTGTTTCATGCACTTGCGCATGCGCATCCACATCAGCATGAACGCTTGCTTCCTTTTTTGTAGCTGCATGCGCAGACCGTACCTGCGTCTCAGCCGGATTTCTCAATAAAAAATGCATCACGGCACGATCTTCCGTGCGGTTGATCGGCTGCCCGGCAAACAGCGCGTCGCGCGCGGCTTCCAGTCCGGTCTGGCGCGCCAGCTCGAACAGCAGGCGCTGCGCGGTGTCGTCGATCAGGTTTTTCGACAGGTCCGCGAAAAGATGCGGCGCAGTCTGGCTGAAGCACGCGAAGCGGTCTGCGTCCGCGTTGAAGGCCGCACGCAGATCGAAACCTTTACCCACGGCCTCATAGTGCGCGCCGAGCGCACGCCAGGCCTGGGTTTGGTCACAACGGGTGCGGTCCATGAATGCTCCTTGGGGTAGCGGCGTCGGCTGATCAAAACATTATCCGGCGCGGCCTCGGGCTGGTCGACAGGCATCGCGCTGCGTGGCACAGTGGGCTTGGCGCAACCGGCGCTGCTTTCGCAGGCGCAGATGCGTGCCCATCCCGACAACGATCGAGGAGACCAATCATGCGGGCAATTTCGACGATGCTGATCGCAACCGGCTTGGGCTTGGCCATGCTGAGCCCCGCTGCCGCCCAGTCCGTGCAACGGATCGAAGGCGCCCCGCAGGCCAGCGGCGGCCCACGCTATGCGGTCGATGCGACATGGCCAAAGCCGTTGCCGAACCACTGGATCCTCGGTCAGGTCGCCGGGATCGCAGTGGCCAGCGACGACACCATCTGGCTGATCCATCGGCCCGGTTCGCTGACCGAGGACGAGCGCGGCGCCGCCTTGACGCCCAAGCGCTCCAAATGCTGCATCGCCGCGCCGCCGGTGTTGCAGTTCGACCGGGCCGGCAAGCTGCTGCGCTCCTGGGGCGGCAAGGGTGACGGCTATGACTGGCCGGCCAATGAGCATGGCATCTACGTCGATCCACACCACAACGTCTGGGTTGGCGGCAACGCCACGACCGACCACATGCTGCTCAAGTTCAGCGTCGACGGCAAGTTCCTGCTGCAGATCGGCAAGCCGGGTGCGAGCCGCGGGAGCAACGACCCGGAGCAACTCGGCCGGCCCGCGCACATGACGCTCGATGCCGCCGCGAACGAGCTGTACGTGGCCGACGGCTACGGCAACCGCCGCGTGATCGTGTTCGATGCGGACAGCGGCCGCTACAAGCGGCATTGGGGCGCCTACGGCAACAAGCCGGACGACACGAAACTTGCCGACTTCAACCCGGAATCGCCGCAGTTCGGCAACCCGGTACATTGCGTGCGGCTGACCAGGGACGCGCTGGTCTACGTCTGCGACCGCATGAACAACCGCGTGCAGGTGTTCAGGAAGAACGGCGATTTCGTGCGCCAGTTCGTCTATGAACCCGAGACGCGCGGCTCCGGCTCGACCTGGGACCTGGTGCCGTCGGAAGACGCCGAGCAGCGCTATCTGCTGATCGCGGACGGCACCAACAACGAGGTACGCATCGTGCAGCGAGACAGCGGCGACGTGCTCGGTACGTTTGGCCGTTCGGGCCGGCAGGCCGGGGACTTCCACTGGGTCCACAACATCGCCATCGATCGCCAAGGCAGCGTCTACACGTCCGAGGTCGATACCGGCAAGCGCGCACAGCGGTTCACACGGATTCGTTGACGGCGCTTTGCCGCGCCGCGCCCCCAGCAACGGCGGCACGTTCGTGCCGCGGCATGGCGCGTGCGCCGATTCCAGCAGCGTTTGCTGCCGCACGAGCAGCGGGCAGATGCTTTTCTGCTGCACTGGCATGATCGGTGCACGCGGACGGCTTTCCCCCTCAGCACAGAATCATCCATGAGCTTCGACCTCGTCCTGTTCGGCGGTACCGGCGATCTGGCCTGGCGCAAGTTGATGCCGGCACTGTTTCAGGCGCATCGCCACGGCACCCTGCCGGCAGGCGGCCGCATCATCGGCGTGGGACGGGACGACTTGACCGACGATCAATATCGTCAGCACATCCAGCAACGCTTTGCCGGCATCCAGCCCGACAAGCAACCCAACCCGGACGAATTCGCACGCTTTGCGCAGCAACTCGAATTCCAGCGCATGGACCTGACCCGACCGCAGGACTACCCCGCGCTGGTCGCCAAGCTGGCCGAACGCGATGCCGACATCGTCGTGATGTATGTGGCCACAGCGCCGGCGCTGTTTGCGACCGCGGTCGAGCAGGTCGCGGCGGCTGGCCTGAACCGGCCGAACACGCGCATCGTGCTGGAAAAACCGCTCGGGCACGACCTGGCCTCGAACCGCGCGATCAATGCGACAGTGGCGCGCTGTTTCCAGGAAAAGCAGGTGTTCCGCATCGACCACTACCTGGGCAAGCCCGCGGTGCAGAACCTGTTCGCGCTGCGCTTCGGCAACGCGTTGTTCGAGCCGATCTGGCGCAGGGAACACATCGCCAACATCCAGATCACGATTGCCGAGCAGCTGGGCGTGGAGCAGCGCGGCGCGTTCTACGACGGCACCGGCGCTTTACGCGACATGGTGCAGAACCACGCGCTGCAACTGCTGTGCGCGATCGGCATGGAGCCGCCGATCAACGCACATGCAGATGCGATCCGCGACGAGAAACTGAAAGTGCTGCGCGCGCTGAAAGACTGGACGCCCAAGACGCTTGCCACCGACGTGGTGCGCGGCCAGTATGGTGCCGGCCTGAAAGGCGGCGCGCCGATGGCAGCCTATCGCGACGAACCCGGCGTGGACCCGCAGAGCAATACCGAAACATTCGTGGCGCTGCGCACCGAGATCGCCAACTGGCGCTGGGCCGGGGTGCCGTTCTACATCCGCACCGGCAAGCGCATGGCCGCGCACGATGCTCACATTGCGGTGAATTTCCATCCGACTCCGCACGCGATCTTCAACGCGCCGGCCGGCCTGGCCAACCGGCTGCTGATCAACCTGCAGCCGCGCGATGGATTGGAGCTGCACCTGCTCGCACAGGCACAAAACAAGCGCCGCGCAACCGACACGCTGGCGCCAGTGCAGCTGGATCTGGACTTCGACAAGCGCTTCGGCGCCGAACGCGTCGGCGCCTACGAGCGGCTGCTACTCGACGTGCTGGCCGGCCGGCTCAATCTGTTCGTGCGCAGCGACGAGCAGGAAGAAGCCTGGCGCTGGGTGGAGCCGATTCTGGATGCCTGGGGCAACGATCCACGCGGGCCGCGCAGCTATGCATCCGGCACCTGGGGACCCAGTGCAGCGAGCGCGTTGATCGCCCGCGATGGCTACAGCTGGAGCGAAGAGAGTTAGCGCTCCCCCAGCCTTCGCTCCCTTCGGTCGGCTCCCGGCTATCCCCCACCGGGGGCGGCGCCTGCGGCTGGCGGAGCCAGCTCCGCGGCCCCTGCTGGAATGGACAGCGGCGTCTCGTTTCGTTATGCGTAGTGGGTGAGACCGCAAGCACTGAAACGCAAAACACCCCACGCCGGCAGCGTTGGCGGCCGTCGTGGGGTGTTCGGTTTGTCCGTGCGGCAACGCCCGTAGGCGCTGCGCCTTTTTCAGTGGACTTCGGCGCCTAAGCGCAGCTTGGCGTAGTGGCGCGTGAGGCGCAGCAGTTCTTCTTCGGAATACGGCTTGCCCAGGTAATGCTGCACGCCGAGCTCCCTTGCATGCTCGCGGTGCTTGTCGCCGATGCGCGAGGTGATCATCACGATCGGCAGGTCCGCGGTGCGCACGTCGCCGCGGATGTTGCGGGCCAGATCGAAGCCGTCCATGCGCGGCATCTCGATGTCGGACAGCACCATCACCGGCAGCTCGTCGGCGAGCCGCTCGATCGCCTGCAGGCCATCGGCTGCCAGTGCAACGCGAAAGCCTTCGCGCTGCAGCAGCCGCTGCGTGACGCGGCGCACCGTGATCGAGTCGTCCACCACCAGCACCAGCGGTGCCAGTTGCTGCGCGGCTTCCACCCGGCTCAACGTCAGCGCAGCCGACACTTCGGCGGACGGCAGCGCGCTCCCGCCGGCACGGTCGTCGACCCACTGCCGCGCCTGCGCGCCGTACACGGTGGCCAGTGCAACCGGGTTGTAGATCAGCGCGACGGTGCCCGATGGCAGCACCGACATGCCGGCCAGACCTGGCAGCCGGGCCAACTGCGGCCCGAGGTTCTTGACCACCACCTCCTGATTGCCGAGCACCTCGTCCACGTGCAGCGCGAGTCGCTGCGAAGCGCTGCGGATGACCAGCACCGGACGGGTGCGGGCCATCGGTTCCGTACTCCGCACCGACGACTGCAGCAGCGCACCACACCAGTAGAACGGAATGTCCTCGCCGCCGTAAGCCAAGGTGCCGCTCGCATAAGCCGCTTCGATTTCGGCTGCCGGCACCCGGCGCACCAGCTCGACCACGGCCGACGGCACGCCGATCGCCTGCTCCCCGGCACGCACCATCACGACCTGCGTGACGGCGGTGGTCAACGGCAGCACCAAGGTGAAGCCGGTGCCCTGGCCCGCCTTCGAGTCGGTTTCGATCCGGCCGCCCAAGGCGTCGACTTCGGACCGCACCACGTCCATGCCGATGCCGCGGCCGGACAGTTCGGTCACGGTGGACGCAGTGCTGAACCCTGGCGTGAAAATCAGTTGCGCGGCTTCCGCGTCGCTGATCGGCTGATCCGAGCCGGGCAGCTCGCGCTCGACGGCTTTCTGCCGGATGCGCTGCAAATCCAATCCGGCGCCGTCGTCCCGGAACCCCACCGACACCTCGTTTCCGGACTGGCGCAGGTCGATCGTGATCGCACCGGCCGCCGGCTTGCCGGCATCAGTTCGGGCCTGCGGCGATTCGATGCCATGCGCCACCGCGTTGCGCAGCAGGTGCTCGAACGCGGGCGCCAGCCGATCCAGCATGCCGCGGTCCATCTCGATGCTGCCGCCGGTGATGTCCAGCTTGACCTGCTTGCCCGCGTCTTTCGATGCCTGCCGCACCACGCCGTACAGCCGCTCCGAGATGCCTTCGAACTCGACCATGCGCGTGCGCAGCAGATCGCGCTGCAGTTCGCGCGACTGGCGCGCCTGCGCCACCAGGTCGTCTTCCGCACCTTCGACCGAGCGCTGCACGCTGCGCTGCACGGTGGCCACATCGTTCACCGACTCGGCCATCATGCGCGTGAGTTCCTGCACCCGCGTGAATCGGTCGAATTCGAGCGGATCGAAGCTTGCACCCACGTCCTTCGACTGCGCCAGGCGCGACTGCATCTGCGTTTCCGCCTGCAGTTCCACATCGCGCAACTGCTGGCGCAGGCGGTCCAGATTGCCGGTCAGATCGGACAGCGAATCGCGCAGCTGCGACACGCGCGACTCGAGCCGGGCCCGCGTCATCATAATCTCGCCGGCCTGATTCACGAGCCGATCGAGCAACTGGGCGCGCACCCGCACCGACTGGCTGCCCAGCCGCTGTGCTGCAGCCGCCACCGGCACCGTGATCGACGCCCGCCGCACGGCCCGTTCGGACGGCGCCGCCATCGCCGGCACGGCGGCCAGCGGTTGATCCTGCTGGACCGCGCCGCGCACCTGCTCGAACCGGCCCTGCAACAGGTCGAAGCCGACCAGCAGCGGCTCGAGTTGCGCCGACTGCAGGGTCTGTCCCGCATGCTGCTCGAGCAGCGATTCCATGCGGTGGGCGAGTTCGCCCAGACGCAGCGCGCCAGCCAGCCGCGCACTGCCTTTCAACGTATGCAGCACGCGCAGCACTTCGGCACGGGCCGACAACTGCGTCGGCTCGGACACCCACTGGCGCAACGACCCACCCAGCCGCGGCAGCAGTTCCAGCGCTTCGTCTTCGAAGATGGGGAACAGGTCGGGATCGACCACGTCGGCCAGGTCGATCTCGTCGTCGAGCGCCAGCACCGGCACGCTGGTTGGCTGCAAGTTGTTGCCCTGGTCGATCGGTGCCGCCAGCGGTGCGCGGGCGATCGTCGTCGGCTGTTGTTCGGCCGGCTGCTCGTCGATCGGCAGTGCTTCGATCGGCGCCGGCAACTCGCTCGGCTGGGCGTCGTCGAGCGCATCGATTTCGAGCAGCTGTTCGTCTCCGGTCGGCGCCTGCGTATCCAGCGTCGGGGCAACGCTGGCGTTGCTGGCTTGCAGCAGCTCGTCGAGCAACTGCAGCAACGGCACGCTCGCGGTCTTGAGCTGGCCTGCAGCGAACTGCTGCAGCAGGCGATCGATCTCCAGTGCGGCGTCCTGGCAAACCTGCACATGCGACGGGTCAACGCTGCCGATGATCTGCAGGTGGCCGAGCGCGCGCTCGAGCTTGCGCGAGAGCATCGCAAGGTCCACGAAGCCGACCGTGCTCGAACTGCCACCCAGTGCATGCGCCATCGAGACCGCGGTGTCCGACACCGGCTGGGACGGCTGCATCGCCCACTCCGAAATCTCGGTCTGCAACCGGCGCGACCATTCGTCTGCTTCACCGAGGTAGACGTTGTACAGCGGAATGGCGACTCGCAACGGGCCGATCGTCTTGACGGCATCGTCAGCAGCGCTGCTGGCTTCTTCGGCGACCATCGGCTCCTGCTCCGATTCCGGCTCGACAGGCGCCTGTTCCTGCAGCGGGAGTCCGGCTTCGATCGGCTCGGGCGCATCTTGGTAAGCCGGCTCGAACGCGTCGACGTCGATGAACTCGATCGGTGCATCCTGCTCGGCGACGGGCGCCGGCTCGAAGGAGTCGATGGGCTCCGCCGTGTCAATCGACTCAACGGCGTCAATCGACGCGATCGCTTCGGTCAACTCAGCGGAATCGATCGACTCGATGGCGTCAACCGGCTCGGGCTCGGGCTCGGTCGCTTCGATCTCGATCGGCTCGGCAGCCGTCGGTTGCTCGACATCGGTCTGAGCGAAGAATGCATCGGTTTGCGCAGTGATCTCAGCATTCGCTTCATCCGGCACATCGATCGCTGCTTCGGCGAATTCATCGGCCGCCACGGTCGGCTCAGGCGGCTGTTCGGGCAACCCGATCGACTCGATCGACTCGATCGACTCGATCGACTCGGCTGGCATCGAAAGCGCCTCGGCCTCTACCGGCTCGTCGGTGGCCCCGGCTTCGATCTCGGCGGGCTCCGGCATCGGCGCCAGCTCGACCGGTGCATCGGTCGATGACAGATCGAACTCGGCGAACTCGATTGCCTCGTCGGCCAGCACCGGCTCCGCTTCGGTCGGCTCGACGGCGGCATCGAACGCGGCCACATCGATCGACTCGATCGACGCCGGTTCGGCAACTTCGGGCAACGCAGCTTCGGCTTCAAAAGCGGCCAAACCTTCGCTCTCGACGGCCATCGGCAACGCATCAGGCAACACCGATTCGCTGCCCGGCAGTGCCAGTGCAAGCAGTCGGCCTTCCTGGCGCAACGCGTCTGCGGATGCCTCGAACGGCAGTGCGCTCCAGCCGGCCGTGTCGTCCGCGGCGATCGCATCGGCCCAGCAGCCGAAGCCCAGCAGCGCCTCACGCGACAGTTGCAGGAGCGGCGCATCGGCCGACTTCTGCTCGGCCAGCCAGCTGTTGTGCAGCTGCTCGAAGCTCCAGGCCGCGTTGCCGAACGCCATCAGCCCGACCATGCGCGAACTGCCTTTGAGCGTGTGGAAGGCGCGGCGCAGCGAAGCCTGCTCGCCGGCATCCGCCGGGTTGGTCGCAAGCATGTCGATCGCCGCCACACCGTTGTCGATCACTTCGCGCACTTCTTCCAGGAAGATTTCGAGCAGCTCGCTGTCGACCGCTTCCTCTTGCGGCTCGGCTGCGACGGCCCCCACGGCTTCTGCCATGGGCTCCTGCACCGGCGCGATTTCCTCAACGGATGGCTCGGGCGCCGGTGCGCTGCGACCCATCACCGGCAGCAGTTCGCCACGCGCTTCATCAAATGCAAACAGCTTCTTGGCCAGCGCCGGCTGATAGCCGAGCATGTCGATCAGAAACCCGAGCGCACCGAGGTTATTGCCCAGTTTCTCGGACGCAGCGGCCGCGGCTTCCGGTGTCTGCGCACCAGGCGCAGCGAGACGGTCGATGCTGTCGCGCATCTGCACCACTGTTTGCGTGGCATGGTCGAGCCCGAGCACGGACAACACGCCGCGCATCTGCGACAACTGGCTGGCAGCGGTCGGCAGCACGGCGATATCGTTGTTGTCGCGAAAGTACTGGTCGAGCAGTTTTTCCGCTTCAGCGAGGCTGGCTTTCATCTCGGCCACCACGCTGCCCATCGTGCGGCGGTCGCTGACCCGGCCGTACAGCTCCTCCATCCAGGGCTCGAGCGGCTGCGGCAAGCCGCCGGAGCGCACCTGCTGCAGCCGCTCGGCCAGATGCGCCAGACGTTCGCTCAGACGTATCTCGTCCTGGTCGAGATCGTCGTAAGCGGCTTGCAGATACAGCACCGACGTGGCGACTTCCATCGCCAGCGGCGGCGAAGGCGTGCGGCCGGCGCGCTGCGCATCGGCGACGACGCGTGTCAGCACCCGGGCGAACTCGGCGCTCTCCGGCTGCATCTGCACCATCGTGTCGGACAGCTGCTGGAATTGCTCGGCCGCGGTGCGCAGCCGGTTCACGTCACCACCGGCCACCGCCGACCAGGTCTCCGCTGCGGCCTGGATGCGCTTGCGCACCTGTGCAAGCAGCACCGCATCGAATCGGCCGAAGTGGCGCCGCTCGTAGTCGATCGGCGTTTGCCCGTCGATGCCGAAAGCCGCGCGCACCGACTGCAGCACTGGTGCATCCTGGCCGCGGGTCTGCGCCTGTGCGCAGTAAAACAGCAAGTCGCGCAGCAGCACCGGCGGCACTTCGTGGTCGCCGCGTGCCAGCACGCTGTACTGCATCAGCAGGCGCGACGCCAGACGTTTTACATACAGGTCGGCGGGCAGCGCGCCCAGCGCGAATGCTTCGAAGAATGCTGCGCTGACCTGCCAGAAGATCGAAGGCTGCGCAGCCGTCTGCGCGGCGGCGAGCTGCAGGCTCAGGGCCGAGATTTCACGTGCGGATGCGGCATCGGCGTTCTTGACCGTGCTCAACACGGCCTGATCCATGCGCGCGCGCACGGCCGCGTCATAACCGAGCGCTGGTTGCCGAGCCAATCCCGGGTTCACCCATTTCCACTGGAACGCCCAGAGATCGGCCGGGTGGGCCTTGTCGCCGTCGCCGAGTTCGGCGACTTCGCGGTATTGCGGGAACAGGCCGATCGCAGGCATGGTCTTGCCGGCCAGCGTGGTCTCCAGATACTCGACGATCGCCGCGCCAGCGCGTTCCACGGTAGCGGCAGTTTCCTGCGTGCACAGTTCGGGCCGCACAGCTAGTTCACGCGCGGTGGCCTCCAGGCTGCGCAGCAGCACCGCGACCGCTGGCATCTCGACCATTTCGAGCGCGCCGGCCGACTGTTGCAGTGCCAGTGGCAACGGCTGCAATGCAGCCGCGATCGCGAGCAGGTCGGTGCCTGCGGCCTGCGCGGCTTGCACCTCGCGCGCCGAGCGGTGCAGTGTCTTGCCAGTGCGCTCGAGCACTTTGCGCAGTTCATCAAGCACCCAGGCCAGGGGGCCAAGGTCATGGGCAGCCTGGGCGGGCGGCGCGGTACGGGCGTCTTCGGTGAATTGCATCGGATGCATCCAGTCTTGCTTAAAGGCTTGGCTCAATTTGCAGGCTTGCGGCGACCGGAAGACGGGCAGGGCTGCGCCGTGTCCGTGCCGCTTCCATGTAAGGCGGCACCGGCCGGCTGGCTGCTTGGTTCAGGTCAGATTCGCGAGCCGACTATCTTCGGGTTCTGCGATCGGGTCAGATCAGGTTTTCGGGCGGCAGCGGACAGTAAGGATCAACAGCGGTCAACAGCAGGGCATGAGGGCACGCGGGCTAACCCTCCTCCTAGCCGCGCGCATCAGGCGATCTTGAAGCGCGACACCGACTGGCGCAGCTCTTCGGCCATGCGCGAGAGTTCGCGCACCTGCTGTGCGGTCGAGCGCGTACCATCGGTGGTCTGTTCCGTCACGGTGAAGATCCGCTCGATGTTGCCAGCCGCGACGTTCGCAAGTTCGGCTTCGTGGAACGCTGCGCTTGAAATATCGCCAATCAACTCGGCCAGCCTGCGTGACACGCGGTCGATGTTGGACAGTGCGGAACCCGCGGTGTCGGACAGCCGGGCCCCTTCGACCACACCCTGCGTGGAACGCTCCATGGCGGCCACCGCGTCCTGCGTGTCGGTCTGAATCGCCTTCACGAGTGCCGCGATCTGGCGCGTGGCGTCGGCGGACCGTTCGGCCAGCCGCTGCACCTCCTCTGCCACCACCGAGAAGCCGCGACCGGCTTCGCCGGCCGAGGCGGCCTGAATGGCGGCGTTCAGCGCAAGCACGTTGGTCTGTTCGGTGATGTCGGAAATCAGCTCGGTGATCTCGCCGATCTCCTGCGACGACTCGCCCAGGCGCTTGATCCGCTTGGAGGTGTCCTGGATCTGGTCGCGGATCGCGTTCATGCCGCCAATCGCGTTGTTCACCGCTTTCAGGCCCGAGTCGGCCGCTTCCAGCGACTGACGCGCCACTGCGGCCGATTCCTGCGCTTGCGTCGACACATCGTTGATGCGCGCCGCCATGTCGAGCACCGACTGGCCGGTGTCGCGAATCTCGCGCAACTGCTCGGTCGAAGCCGACAGCAGTTCGGTCGACGTGCTGTCCACCTGCGAGGTGGTGTGCGCCACCCGGGTCGCTGTCTTCTGCACGTTGCCGACCAGCAGGCGCAACTCTTCCACCGTGTAGTTGACCGAGTCGGCAATCGCACCCGTGATGTCTTCGGTCACCGTCGCTTCATGCGTCAGGTCACCTTCGGCCACCGTCTGCAGCTCGTTCATCAAACGCAGAATGGCGGCCTGGTTTGCGTCATTCACGCGCTTGGCTTCCTGTTCCTGCTCGCCCGCTTGCGCCATCTGCGATTCCGCCGACTTCTGCCGCTGGCGGCTGTCGATCAGCTGGATGCGCACAAGGCCGGCCGCGCAAAGCAGCGCCACCAGTCCGGCGATCGCAAGCATCGCGATCCGGGCTGCATCCAGGCTGTTCTTCCCAGCAAGTTGCGATTGCAGGGCTTCCAGGCCGGTGCGCAACGGTTCGCTGTCTTCCACCACCGCGCTCTGCGCCTCACGTGCGCTGATCAGGCCCTGCATGTTGGTCAACACGCTGCGGCCCTTGGCTTCGACGTCTTGAAAGACCTTCAGCATCCCGCTCAGGTTTTCCTTGTTGCCCGCGTCGCGGGCGGCGCTTAGGCGCAATTCCTGGCTGCCGTTCAGCAGGCCCTCGGCGAGCTGACGAAATGCCGCCAGGTCCTTGCCGAGCAGGAACGCGGCTTCCGGGTTAATGCCTTCCAGGCTCTGGAATTCATTGGCCGACTTGCCGATGCGCTGGGTCAGCATCACCAGCTGCGAGGATGCAGCCACTTCGGCGGCCGGCGCGTTCTGCTGCAGCTTGGCGGCAGCCACCGACTCGGCCAGCTCCAGCAGTTCGGTCGATGCGCCGTTGACGGCGCGCAGCGATGAACTCACTTGGGTCAGCGCAGGCTGCTGCTGCAGGATCACTTTCGCATTCGCATCGGCGCGCTGCACGAGCGGCTCGACCTTCTCCAACAGCGGCAAGTCCTTCGCCGTCAATGCAACCGTTCCGGTACTTGCATCCCCGCCACGCAGCGCCTGCGTGCTGGACAAGAGCACGGCAGAACTGCTCTGCACTTCGGGAAACGCTTGGTTGTTGCCGATCAGCGCCTGCGTTGCCGACTTGGCAAGCCGCTGCGCCTGCATCTGCGCATTGCCGGTAAGCGCGAGGTGGTCGGCCAGGTGTTCGCCGTCGCGCAGCGACACACCGGCTACCGCCACCAGCGCGAGCAGCGACAGCGCCAGGGCGCCACCCAGCAGTTTCTGGTGGCTGCCGATGTCGCGCCGGCCCAGCAGCGGCAGGGTCACCGCGTCCCCACCGGCATCCGCTGCGGGCGCTTCCGCGGCGGCGGCCGCAGCCGGATCGCCATGAATCTCGGTGAGCGGCTCCATTACCGACAAGTCTTCGCGCGGTTGTACGCCCGAGTCCTCGAAGCGTGAGTCGCGGGCCCGGGACAGTCGGGCGCCACCACCCTCATCGGCTGCTGCTGCCATGAGCTTTTTGATGCCGAGCAATCGGCCGAAGTGAACAACGTACATATGCAACCTCGAAGGTGAAAGCGCTATGCGCCAATTTCCAGAAACCGGGGCGAATGGACCATCGATTGCAGGTTCAGCTCCTGCCAATGGACGTCATCCGCATCTACATACTGATGACCGAAATAGTCAGGCGAGCCTTGCGGGGCATCCTGCGACGCCTGGAACGAATCGACGCCGCGCAGGCCGGCAAGCCGGTCGATCAGCACAGCGCAGTTGACGTCCAGCGCCGCATTCAAGGTCACCATGCGCGCATTGGTCACGCTCGACTCGGTTGCTGCAGCCGGTGCGCCGCCGCCATCACCGACAAAGCGGGCCAGGTCGATCACGCCGAACAGGCCGCCACGCAAATTCGCAACGCCGATGAACCAGTCGTGCGCGTAAGGCACCGGCTGGACCGGCGCCCGCGCGAAGATCTCGTCGGCTTGCGTCAACGGAAACAGATAGTGGGATGCGCCGGACTCCACGGCCAGCCAGGAGACGGACTGCTCCTGATCACGCGCCGCCTGCAACCTTGTTGCCAAGCGGGTCTGGAGTTCGCGCAGGGCGATACGGTTGGCCACGGTCGCACTCGCTGATACAGAAGGGTCAGGTCAGCGCCGCGATCTTGGCGCGCAACTCGACTGCATCGACCGGCTTCGTGATGTAGTCGCGTGCGCCCTGGCGCAGGCCCCAGACGCGGTCGGTCTCTTCGCTCTTGCTGGTGCACATGATGATCGGCACGTCGGCGTAGGCCGGCTCACGCGAAATCGCGCGGGTGAGCTGAAAACCGTTCTTGCCCGGCATCACGACGTCCATCAGGATCAGGTCCGGCTTTTCCTCCGACAGCTGACGCATCGCCTCTTCAGCGCCCTGGGCGGTGCGCACCTGCATGCCGTCGTGCTGCAGCAGGGTCGTCATGTGCATCAACTCCGTCTTGGAGTCGTCCACCACCAATACTTTGCGAATCGTCATGCCGGAGCTCCCAGCGCGAGCGCGCCGAATTGTTGTACTGCTTCAAGCAGCTGGTCTTTGGTGAAGGGTTTGGTCAGGTATTCCTGACAGCCGACCATGCGGCCGCGGGCCCGGTCGAACACGCCGTCCTTGGAGGACAGCATGATCACTGGCGTCATTGCAAAACGCGGGTTGCGTTTGATGATCGCGCAGGTCTGGTAGCCGTCCAGCCGCGGCATCAGGATGTCGCAGAAGATCAGGTCGGGCTGCCAGTCGTTCACCTTGGCGAGCGCATCAAAGCCGTCCTCGGCCAGCAGCACGCTGTGGCCGCCCTTGGCCAGGAAAATCTCGGCACTGCGCCGGATGGTGTTACTGTCGTCCACCACCAGCACCTTGAATGTGGATGCGTTCATGTTCATGTGGTCAATGCTCTCCGAGGTGGCCAGTGGCGTCTATTGATTAATTCACGCGCGCCGGTATTGAATTTAAAAAAGACCTGTTTTCAATTCCTGCGAGAACTTCAGATCTGGATCATTTCAAAATCTTCCTTGCGCGCGCCGCACTCGGGGCAGGTCCAGTTCATGGGCACGTCCGCCCAGCGCGTGCCAGGTGCGATGCCGTGTTCCGGCGAACCGGTGGCCTCGTCATAGATCCAGCCGCAAATCAGACACATCCAGGTCGTTGTTTCAGTCACGTATTAGCTCAGCCGAAATAGTTGAAAGGCACGAAATGATTGTATCGACGCATACTGTTTTGAAGCCTTCGGACATGCGACGGAATGCGCACTTCGGCGCGCCATGAGCGGCGTCGAAATGCCGTCTGATACGGCCGATGTGGAAGGCGTCACGGACGACACCCGGCCGGCCTGCGTGATGGTGTTCAACAGCAACGATCCGTCCGGTGCCGGCGGCCTGGCGGCCGACGTAACCGCAGTCGCCTCGGTCGGCGCGCACGCGCTGCCGGTGGTCACCGGAAGCTATCTGCGCGACACCGCGCAGGTGTTCGACCATGTCGCGTTCGATGACGAC
Organism: Burkholderiaceae bacterium; assembly: GCA_965218765.1. Classification (GTDB taxonomy): domain Bacteria; phylum Pseudomonadota; class Gammaproteobacteria; order Burkholderiales; family Burkholderiaceae_C; genus JBBPYC01. The sequence continues at coordinate 41,985 of CBDCLU010000001.1, forward strand.
TGTGTGAGCGAACAGGCGCGCGGCGTGCTCGAAGACATCACGGTGCAGGTGATCAAGGTCGGCTTTGCGGGCTCGCTCGACAACCTGGGCGCAATCGCCTCACTGGCCGGTGACTACAACCAGCTGCCGGTGATCGCTTACATGCCCGACCTGTCTTGGTGGGAGCAGTCGCAGATCGAGCTTTATCACGATGCGTTTCAGGAACTGCTGCTGCCGCTGACCACCGTGCTGGTGGGCAACCACAGCACGCTGTGGCGCTGGCTGCTGGCCGACTGGGAGGGCGACGCGGCGCCGACCGCGCGCGACATCGCGAAGGCCGCCGCCGAGCACGGCGTGCCCTACACGCTCGTGACCGGCATCGCGCTGCCCGGCCAGCATGTGGACAACGTGCTCGCATCGCCGCAGGCGGTGCTTGCAAGCGAAAAGTTCGAGCTGTTCGATGGCAGCTTCGCCGGTGCCGGCGATACGCTGTCGGGCGCGTTGGCTGCGCTGCTGGCCAGCGGCAGCGACCTGACCACCGCGTTCAGCGAAGCGCTGCATTACCTCGATCGCAGCCTGGACGGCGGCTTTCGGCCCGGCATGGGGCACATCCTGCCCGATCGCCTGTTCTGGGCCCAGCCCGACGATGACGATGATGCGGATGAAGCCGACGCGGCCGATGCGCCGCCCGACCCGGCGGCCGTGATCGAAGCGATGGCGCTGCCGCCGCACGACACCAAACACTGAAAGCTCCACCGTTCAACCGATTCGCTTGGCCGACCCATCCATTCATGACCTCCCCCGCCGCCACCAATTCAGCCTTGTTCGAGCGTGCCGCGCGCGTGATTCCCGGCGGCGTCAACTCCCCGGTGCGCGCGTTTCGCGCAGTCGGTGGCATACCCCGCTTCGTGACGCATGCGCAGGGTCCGCATTTCTGGGATGCGGAAGGCCGGCGCTACATCGACTACATCGGCTCGTGGGGCCCGATGATCCTGGGCCACGGCCACCCGGCCGTACTGGAAGCCGTGGAGCACGCGCTGCGCGAGGGCTTCTCGTTCGGCGCGCCAACCGAGCGTGAGATCGAACTGGCCGAAGCGCTGATCGAATGCGTGCCGAGCATGCAGATGGTGCGGCTGGTCAGCTCCGGCACCGAAGCCGGCATGAGCGCGATCCGGCTCGCGCGTGGCGCCACCGGCCGCAACAAGATCATCAAGTTCGAAGGCTGCTACCACGGCCACGCAGACGCGCTGCTGGTGAAGGCCGGCTCGGGTCTGGCGACGTTTCGCAACCCGACCTCGGCCGGCGTGCCCGCGGTGGTGGTGCAGGACACCCTGGTACTCGAGTACAACAACGTCGAACAGCTCGATCAGGTGTTTGCCGAACAGGGCGGCGAGATCGCCGCACTGGCGATCGAGCCGATCGCAGGCAATATGAATTTCGTGCGCGCATCGGTGCCGTTCATGCGGCGCTGCCGCGAGCTGTGCGACCAGCACGGCGCGCTGTTGTTGCTCGACGAGGTGATGACCGGCTTGCGGGTCGGCCGCGGCAGCGCGCAGGGGCTGTACGCGCAGGCGATCCCCGGCTTCGAGCCCGACATCACGATGCTCGGCAAGGTGATCGGCGGCGGCATGCCGCTGGCTGCGTTCGGCGGCAAGCGCGCGGTGATGGAGCAGCTCGCACCGCTCGGACCCGTCTATCAGGCCGGCACTCTGTCAGGCAACCCGGTGGCGACCGCGTGCGGGCTGGCCACCCTGCGCGAAGTACGCAAGCCCGGCTTCTACGATAGGCTGGCGGCGCGCACGCGGTCGCTGGTGGAGGGTTTAAGCGCGGCGGCCCACAGGCACGGCGTCCCGTTCAGCGCCGACAGCGAAGGCGGCATGTTCGGATTCTTCCTGCTCGATGCGTTGCCGCATGACTATGCGGGCGTGATGAAAAGCGATGGCGCGCGCTTCAACCGGCTGTTCCACGGCTTGCTCGATCGCGGCATATACATCGCGCCGGCGTTGTATGAAGCCGGCTTTGTCAGCGCGGCGCATGGCGAGCAGGAGATCGCGCAGACGATCGCAGCGGCCGACGAGGTGTTCGCTTCGCTTTGAGCATGCGCGGCCGACCGCCTCAGGCCATCAAACGCGCTGGCCTGACGATTTCGCTGCCAACGCATCGAGCGGCCGCAGCGCATAGCCGCGGCGCGTCAGCTCATCGTGCAGGTGCGCCGCGGTTGCGACCGCTTCCGGCCCGTCCCCATGCACGCAGATGCTGCCGATCGGCGTCGCCAGCTTGTTGCCGGTCACCGAGATCAACGCCTGCGCATCCAGCATCGCCTGGATGTGCGCGAACGACGCCTGCGCGCCGTGCACCATCGCATCCGGGCGGCTGCGCGGCACGAGCTGGCCGTCGTCCAGATAGGCGCGGTCGGCAAAGATTTCATCGACCACCGGCAACCCGGCAGCGCGGCCTTGCATCGCAAGCTCGGACAGCGCCGGGGCCAGCAGGATCAGCCCGGCATCGAACGCGGCGACCGCTCGCACCACGGTGCGTGCGAGCGCTGCATCGGCGCACGCCATGTTGCTCAACGCGCCATGAATTTTCACGTGGCCAATGCGCATCCCTTCGCTCCTGGCCATGCCGTCCAGCGCCGCGATCTGGTAGATCAGCGCGGCGTCGAGTTCATCGGGCTTCATCTGCATGGGCCGCCGCCCGAACCCCTGCAGGTCCGGGAACGACGGGTGTGCGCCGACGCTGACGCCGGCCGCCTTCGCCAGCCGCAAGGTGTTGCGCATCACGAGCGGATCGCCCGCATGAAAACCGCAGGCGATGTTGGCCGAGTCGATCGATCGCATCAGTTGCGCGTCCGACCCCATGCTCCAGGCGCCGAAGCTCTCGCCGAGGTCGGCGTTCAGGTTGATGGTGGGTGGCTGGTTCATGGCTGGGCTTTAGTATGGCGTCATGCATGTGGTGGGCCGGTCATTCAGCGGCGTCGTCGCGCACCATGCCGCTGACCAGGTTGCAGCGATACAGCGCGGACTCGTCCAGGCTGCCTTCAGGCTGGAACGATTGAATCGCCGCGCACCAGTCGGCAATGCGCTTGGCGAGCCGCTCGCGCGCGACCCCGGCTTGCTGCGTGGTGACCTGGGCAAACCGCACGCCGGCACCCGGCCGCACGTGCGCGAGCCGCGGCAGGTCGGCGCGTTGCACGGTCGCGATCTTCGGATAGCCGCCCACCGTCTGGCAATCGGCCAGCAGCACGATCGGCTGGCCGTCGGCCGGCACCTGGATCGCGCCGGGGGTGACGCCGTCGGATGCAATGTCCGGCCCGAGCGCGCTGTGCGCGAGCGGCTCGCCCGACAGCCGCAGACCCATGCGGTCGCTGTCGCGCTGCGCGGTGTACGGCGTGCCGAACAGCGCGTCGAATGCGGCCGGCGAGAAATGGTCGTCCTGCGGCCCGGGCAGCACGCCGATCGGCCCGCCGGCATGCACGAATGCACTGGCGCCGCGCCGCTCCATCTGCTCGGCGTCCGGCACCGAACCGCAGATTAGCAGGTCGCCGCTGCGCAGCGCGCGGCCCTCGACCCCGCCGAGCGACGCACGCGCATAGGTGGAGCGGCTGTCCAGCACCGGCAGCACCTGCACGCCGCCGCTGACGCCGATGTAGGCCAGCGCGAGCGCAGTGCCGTCGCCCGGTTCGGCAGGCTTGGGCGCTGCTACCGCACCGACCTGGATCTGGTCGCCGGCCGCGAGCGTGGCGGTGCTATAGGCTTCGACTGCCTGCGTGCTGCCGTCTGCGCGCTGCACCTTCGCACCCACCGGACCGGCCAGTGCGAAGCGCACGCGGCCGGAACGCACCGCCAATGTCGGCCCCTGCAGCAGCACTTCGAACGCGGCGGCATCCGCCTGACGATCCCCGCCGGCCAGCGCGTTTGCGATCGCGAGCAACGCGGGATCGAGCGCGCCGGACACCGGCACACCCAGGCGCCGCCAGCCGAAGCGGCCGCGGTCCTGCAGCGCGACCGCGAGTCCCGGCTTGACGATTTCGATCTGCGCACCCATCTGCGCGCTCATGTGGCCGGCACCGGGCCGCGCAACGCAGCCCGGTCGAACCGGCCCGCCGCCACGTCCGCTGCGATCGACGCATATTCGTGCCGATCGACCGCGCGCCATTGCAGTTCGTCGCCGGGCGCCAGCAGCGTCGGTCGATCGACCACGTGCGGATCGAACAGCGGCACCGGCGTGCGACCGAGCACGCGCCAGCCGCCCGGGCTTTCCCACGGATAGGCGCCGCACAACCGCAGCGCGATCGCGACCGAGCCGGCCGGCACGCGCTTGCGCGGCGATGCGAGCCGCGGCATCTCCAGCACCGGCGGCAGCCCGCCCATGAACGCGAACCCGGGCAGGAAACCGAGCATGTAGACCTGGAATACGGTGCTCGTGAGCAAGTCCAGCACCGCCTGCTCGGGCATGGCCTTGGCCGCGGCGACGTCGGCCAGATCGAGCGCAAATTCGGCGTCGCAGCAAAACGGCACCAGCCAGCGCGTGCCGGCCACGGTGGCGCTGCCACTGGCCTGCGCGAGCCGGCCGAGCTGGCCGGCGAGCGCGGCGCTGTCGACCTGGTCCGGATCGAAATGCACGGTGACCGAACGGAACGTGGGCACGTACTCCGCCACGCCGGTCAGCATGCCGGCCGCGCACGCATGCTCAAGCGCGGCAGCGAAGCCGAGCACGCGCGCGTGCGTCGGCGCATCGATCTCGCGGCCGAACTCGATCGTCAGCGCGGCATCGCCGAGCGGCAGCAGGCGCGGCGGTTCGAAAGCGGCAAGACAAGCGGTCTGGTGCATCGCATCCACAGGTTCAAGGGCGCAGACTGACAAACGGACATTGTGGCCGCTCCTGCCGGGCCGGCCGATCGGTGGTGCTAGGCCGGCGATGCAACCGCAACAAAATTGATAGCTGCAAACGCAGACTGCACCAACGCTCAGACCAATTTTCTTTTGATAATTTTATGTTATTTGCGCAGCGGTAGGATTCACCTGCATCGGCCCGCGGACATGCACCGGCGGAACTAAACTTCAAACATTGCCGTCGCACTGGAATCCACCGGGAGACACCTTCATGCCGAGCTTCATGCCAAGCCGCTTCACCACCCGTCATGGCCTGATCGCGGTGCTGTCGATCATGGCCGCCAGCAGCACCAGCGCAGCCGAATTCGGCCGCGTGCTTGCCTCGCGGCAGGTCGTGGAAACGGTCGGCGTGCCGCGCCAGGTCTGCAGCACCGAGCCGATGCTGCTGGACACCGCGCCGACCGGTGGCGGCGCGCTGGCAGGCGCGGTGGTCGGCGGATTGGCCGGCAACTCGATCGGCGGCGGTGGCGGACAAGTGGTCGCCACGATGCTGGGCTTTCTGGCGGGGTCGATCGTCGGCGACCGGATCGAAGCCGCACGTTCGCCGCAGCTCTACGACGTCGAGCATTGCTCGGTGCAGAACTTCACGGAGAACCGCACGGTCGGCTGGGACGTGGAGTACGAATATGCGGGCAAGCAGTATTCGGCGCGGTTGCCGAGTGACCCCGGCGTTACCGTGCCGCTGGACATCACGCCGGCCGGCGCGGCGCCGATCGCCGGCGTGCCGGCCGGATCGATCGCCGCACCGCCGCAAACCATTTACGGGCGGGCAGGCAGCGTCCCACCGTATCCCGTGAACGGCTATCCGGCTGGCTACCCGGTCTATGCACCGCGGCCGGTCTACGTCGGCCCGCCGGTGTCGATCGGGCTGGGCTTCAGCTACTTCGGCGGACATGGGCGCTGGCGTTGACGGCAGGCCACGCAGCGCCTTTGGCTCCGATCAGCAAGAAAGCCGGCTCGTCCGGCTTTCTTGCTGGTCGACGCGGCCGTGGGTCTGCGGTCCGCCCGGCCGGCGTCAGTGCCTGAAGTGCCGCACGCCGGTGAACAGCATCGCCACGCCGCGCTCGTCGGCGGCATCGATCACTTCCCCGTCGCGCATCGAGCCGCCCGGCTGGATCACGCAGACCGCCCCCGCGTCCACCACCACGTCGAGCCCGTCGCGGAACGGGAAGAACGCATCGCTGGCCACCACGGTGCCCTGCAGCGACAGCTTCGCGTGCTCCGCCTTGATGCTCGCGATGCGCGCCGAATCGAGCCGGCTCATCTGCCCGGCGCCGACGCCGAACGTCATGCCGTCCTTGCAGAAGACGATCGCGTTGCTCTTCACGTACTTGGCGACTTTCCAGGCGAACAGTGCGTCCTGCAGTTGCGCGTCGGTTGGCTGCTGTCTGGTCACGACCCTCAACTCGGCCAGCGCGAGTTCATGGTTGTCGGCGGTTTGCATCAGCAGGCCCGAGCCGACGCGCCTGATGTCCATCGCGTTGCGGCCGTTGTCCCAATCGGTCGAGCCTCCGACCGGCAGGTCGATCTGCAGCACACGCACGTTGGCTTTGGCCTTGAACACCGCCAGCGCCGCATCGCTGTAGCCGGGTGCCATCAGCACCTCGACGAACTGCTTCGAGATCGCTTCCGCCGCCGCACCGTCGAGCGGCCGATTGAATGCGATGATGCCGCCGAACGCCGATGTAGGGTCGGTCTGGAATGCTTTTTGATACGCGGCCAGCGGATCGCCGCCGAGTGCGACGCCGCACGGGTTCGCGTGCTTGACGATCACGCAGGCCGCAGTGCCATTCGCATCGAAGCTTTTCACGCATTCCCACGCCGCATCGGCATCGGCGATGTTGTTGTAGCTGAGTTCTTTGCCCCGCAACTGGCGCGCGGTCACGATCGAGCCGGGTGCCGGATGCAGGTCGCGGTAGAACGCGGCCTGCTGATGCGGGTTTTCGCCGTAGCGCAAGTCCTGCAGCTTGACGAAGCGGCCGTTCGCCTGGTCGCTGAACACGCTGTGCGAACCGTCGGGCTGGATGCGGGACAGGTAGTCGCTGATTGCGGCGTCGTAGTTGCTGATGCGGTTGAACGCGGCGACCGCCAATGCAAAACGCGTCGCATCGCTCAACGCACCCGCATGCAGCGCTTCGAGCACGGCCGGATATTGCGCAGCGTCGGTCAGCACCGCGACGTGCTTCCAGTTCTTCGCCGCGCTGCGCACCATCGCCGGGCCGCCGATGTCGATGTTCTCGATCGCGTCTTCCAGCGTGCAGCCGGGCTTGGCGACGGTGGCTTCGAACGGGTACAGGTTCACCACCAGCAGGTCGATCGTCTGGATGCCGTGCTGTTGCAATGCCGCCATGTGATCGGGCTGCTCACGGCGCGCGAGCAGACCGCCATGCACGTTCGGATGCAGGGTCTTGACGCGGCCATCCAGCATTTCGGGAAAGCCCGTCACGTCGGCCACCTCGCGCACCGGCAGGCCCTGCTGCGCGAGCAACGTCGCCGTGCCGCCAGTGGACCACAGCGTCCAGCCCATCCCATGCAGCGCGCGCGCCAAGTCGGCGATACCGGTCTTGTCGGAAACGGAAATCAGTACGTTCATCGCGCGGGCGGCCGCCGGTGCGCGGCGGGTCAGTTGGCAACGCGCTATTTTGCCGGCTGCTCCAGCAGCAACCGATGCTGCGCGAGCTTCTTGCGCAACGTGTTGCGGTTCACGCCGAGCCACTGCGCCGCGCGCGACTGGTTCTGGCCGCACCGCTCCATCACCACCTCGAGCAGCGGCTTTTCCACCGCATGCAGCAGCATGTCGTGCAGGTTGGCCGGCTCGGTACCGCGCAGATCCTGGAAGTACTCGTCAAGGCTGGCTCGGACGCATTCGTCGATGCTGTTGCGGCTCATGTGACCGATTCCATGATGAGAGCGTCGGGCTGTTTCGGCAGGTCGAGCGGTGATTCAGCAAGCAGCGCGCCCGCATGCCTCCCGTCGGGCATCCGGTCCATCGACGCACCCAGTTCGTCCAGAAATGCCGCCACCGCCTGCGTTTGCTGCGCCGCTTGATCGATTGCGTTCATGCGTGCACGAAATGCCCCCGCACCCGGCAATCCATGCAAATACCAGCCGATGTGCTTACGGGCACTGCGCACTCCGCTATCAAAACCATAGAGACTGTAGTGATCGTGCAAGTGCGATTGCAGCGCGCGTGCGACCTCGGCCAGCAACGGCGGCGCCAGCAGTTCGCCGGTGCCGAGGAAATGCGCGATCTCGCGAAACACCCACGGCCGCCCTTGCGCTGCGCGGCCGATCATCACCGCATCGGCACCGGTATGGTCGAGCACTGCGCGCGCCTTCTGCGGCGAGTCGATGTCGCCATTGGCCACCACCGGCACCGACACCGCCTGCCTGACTGCACGCACCGTGTCGTACTCGGCCACGCCGCGGTAGCCCTGTTCGCGCGTGCGGCCATGCACGGTCAGCATCTGGATGCCAGCCGCTGCCGCAGAGCGCGCAATGCGCGCCGCATTGCGGTTTTCGTCGTTCCAGCCGGTTCGCATCTTCAGGGTGACCGGTACACCGTGCGGCGCGCAGGCGGCCACCACCGCTTCCACGATCGCCAGCGCCAGCGGCTCGTCCTGCATCAGCGCCGAACCCGCCCATTTGTTGCAGACTTTCTTGGCCGGGCAGCCCATATTGATGTCGATCACCTGTGCGCCGCGGTCGATGTTGTAGCGCGCCGCATCGGCCATCTCCTGCGGCTCGGTGCCCGCGATCTGCACCGCGATCGGCGCGGCCTCGCCGTCATGATTCGCGCGGCGCGAGGTCTTCAGGCTGGCCCACAGATCACGCCGGGACGTCACCATCTCGCTGACCACGTAGCCGGCGCCGAACTCACGCGCGAGACGCCGGAACGGCCGGTCTGTCACACCGGCCATTGGTGCGGCAAAAACGGGATTGACCAGCGCGATGGGGCCGATCTGGATGGGCTTGAAGGACACGAGCGACGGGTTGGGTCGGGAAGCGGGACGGTGATTCTATCTGCTCAAAAATTCAGCAAACAGTCAGGATAGGGGTCCGTTGCCGGCTACCTATACTGGCCGGCTTTTGTTCGACCCGGGCTTGATCCGGGCTTTGTACAAACCAGCCCCACATCGACGACCCCGCCCGTTTATCACGTCCCTCGACCGACAACGCCCCCGCTTCCCGAATGGCTGAATGGATGAACCACCTGCTCGATCTGCTGGCGCTGCCGCAATACGGCCTGGGCACGGTGTTCGTCGTGTCGTTCGTATCGGCCACCCTGCTGCCGCTCGGCTCCGAGCCCGCAGTGTTCGGGCTGGTCAAGTTGAATCCGGAACTGTTCTGGCCGGCCATCGCGGTCGCCACGCTCGGCAACACCCTCGGCGGCGCAGTCGATTGGTGGATGGGCTTCGGCGCGCACCAAGTGGTCGACAAGTACCGTCATTCGCCGACGCACCTGAAAGTGCTGCAGTGGCTCGAGCGACTCGGACCCAGGGCCTGCCTGTTCTCGTTCCTGCCGGTGGTCGGTGACCCGCTGTGCGCGGTGGCCGGCTGGCTCAAGCTGCCGTTCTGGCCCTGCGTGGGCTACATGGCGATCGGCAAATTGCTGCGTTATGTTGTGATGACGGCAGCATTGCTTGGCATGTTTCCCGGCGTGCTGCTGCATTGAGCTGCGTGCCGCACCGCCCAGGATGACCAAGATGCATTGCGCAGGCTTGTCGTTAAACGGCTAAAAAACGGCAAAAAAGTATCAGCGTTCGGCTGAATTCGTAGTGGTGATGTTGCGCGCGCGGTTCTAGTATTTCCCATGGGCCGAGCGTCGGGCCGATAAGAAAACTACGGAGACAAACAGCGCACCGCAGCGGTCCAGCACCGCGCCCGTGCGCCGACGCCATGCGATGAAGCCGGACCTTGAAGTCGTTCAGATCGGACGCGCCGAAGCGTTCAAGGCGTGGGAGCACGGCTACCCGTTTCACACGGTGCGCTGGCATTTCCATCCCGAGTTCGAGCTGCATCATGTGGCGAACACCACCGGCCGCTTCTTCGTCGGGGACTACATCGGTCACTTCGCGCCGGGCAACCTGGTGCTGACAGGACCAAACCTGCCGCATAACTGGGTCAGCGATCTGCCCGCGGGCTGCACCGTACCGTTGCGTGGCCGCGTGCTGCAGTTCAGCGAACGCTTCATCGACGACGCCGCGCGGCTGCTGCCGGAACTGGCCGCGTTTGTGCCGCTGCTGGAGTCGAGCCGCCGCGGCGTGCTGTTTCCGCCTGCCACCGCCGAGCGGGTCGGCCCCCTGCTGGCGGAACTGGTCGAAGCCACCGGTGTGCGCCGGGTCGAGCTGTTCATGGCGGTGCTTGCGGCGCTGACGCAGGCGCAAGCCCAGGCCACGCTGCTGGCCAGCGCCGGCTATCACCCCGATCCATCCGGCTTCATGGCCACCGGCATCAACCTGGCGCTCGGCTACATCAATGACAACCTGACCGAGGCGTTCAGCGAGAAGGACCTGGCGGCGCTGTCCCGTTTGAGCCCCGGCGCGTTCTCCCGCAGCTTTCGCCGCCACACCGGCATGACGCTGGGCGCCTACGTCAACCGGTTGCGCATCCACCTCGCCAGCCAATTGTTGATGAGCGAGCCGGGCATGCCGATCACCGACATCTGCTTTTCCGCGGGCTTCACCAACCTGTCGAACTTCAACCGCCAGTTCCTGCGGCACAAGCACATGCCGCCTTCGCGCTTTCGAAGCCTGCTTGCAGGCAACGGAGGCACTCAGACCCATCATGGTTGCGCCAGAAAGGATCCGAGCACCTTCGCCAGCACGCCTCACTAACGACCGGGAAACGCACGCGCCGAGCATCATTTTCAACAGGAGACTTTTCATGACCCGACTGCTTTCAACCCACGTATTTCGCGCCACCGCGCTGACCCTTGCCATGAGCGTCACGGCCGCCGTTGCCGCTCCGAGCGGCACGGTCGCGTTCCTGATGCCGGATCAGGCTTCGACCCGCTACGAACAGCACGACTACCCTGGCTTCAAGGCCGAGATGAGCAAGCTGTGCCCCGACTGCAAGGTGCTCTATCAGAACGCGAACGGCAACCTGTCGCAGCAACAGCAGCAGTTCAACTCGATGCTCGCGCAGGGCGCAAAGGTGATCGTGATCGATCCGGTCGATTCGACCGCTGCGGCCTCGCTCGTCAAGATGGCGCAGGGCCAGGGTGTGAAGGTGATCGCATACGACCGGCCGGTGCCGTCCACGCCGGCCGACTATTACGTGTCGTTCGACAACACCGGTATCGGCAAGGCGATCGCCGAATCGCTCGTCAAGCACATGAAGGACGACCTGAAGATCCCGAACGACAAGGGTGGCCTGCTGCAGGTCAACGGCTCGCCGACCGACGCGGCGGCCGGCCTGATCAAGGACGGCATCCACCAGGGCATCCAGGGCAGCGGCTACAAGACGCTGGCCGAATACGACACGCCGGACTGGGCGCCGCCGAAAGCGCAGCAATGGGTCAGCGGGCAGATCACGCGCTTCGGCGCCGAGATCGTCGGCGTGGTGGCGGCCAATGACGGCACCGCCGGCGGCACGATCGCCGCATTCAAGGCAGCCGGCGTGAACCCGGTGCCACCGGTCAGCGGCAACGACGCCACGATCGCGGCGCTGCAGCTGATCATCGCGGGCGACCAGTACAACACCATCTCCAAGCCGAGTGAGATCGTCGCGGCTGCGGCGGCGAAGATCGCAGTCGGCTTTCTGTCGGGCGAGAAGCCGAAAGCCGAGATGACGCTGTACAACACGCCGTCGCAACTGTTCACGCCGGCCGTCGTCACGCAGAAAAACCTCAAGGCCGAGATCATCGACAAGAAGATCCAGACCGCTGCGGAGCTCTGCACCGGCCGCTACGAGGAAGGCTGCAAGAAGCTCGGCATCGGCAACTGAACCGGCGTCGATCTTTGCGGACCCGGATGCTTTCCCGGGTCCTGCTTCAATCTTTTGTAAGGGCTCACTGCATGAACGACCGTTCCACAGCGCGCACTGAGGCCGGCCAGCCGGTCATCAGCCTGCGCGGCGTCTCCAAACATTTCGGCGCGGTATCGGCGTTGACCGACATCGAGCTTGACGTGCATCCGGGCGAAGTGGTGGCCCTAGTCGGCGACAACGGCGCGGGCAAGTCCACGCTCGTGAAAGTGCTGGCCGGCGTGCATCAGCCGAGCAGCGGCACCATCACATTCAACGGCAGGCCGGTCGCGCTGAGCAGCCCGAGCGCGGCGCTGGACCTCGGCATCGCGACCGTGTTCCAGGACCTCGCGCTCTGCGAGAACCTCGACGTCGTCGCCAACATCTACCTCGGGCGCGAACTGAAGCCGCTGCAGCTCGACGAAGTCGCAATGGAAGTGCGCGCCTGGACGCTGCTCAATGAACTCGCGGCGCGCATTCCGAGCGTGCGCGACGTGGTTGCATCGTTGTCCGGCGGCCAGCGCCAGACGGTCGCGATCGCGCGCTCGCTGCTGCTCGATCCGAAGCTGATCATGCTCGACGAGCCGACCGCCGCTTTAGGCGTCGCGCAGACCGCCGAGGTGCTGAATCTGATCGAGCGCGTGAAGCAGCGCGGCCTCGGCGTGATCATGATCAGCCACAACATGGAAGACGTGCGCGCGGTAGCAGACCGGATCGTGGTGCTGCGCCTGGGCCGCAACAACGGCGTGTTCTATCCGGACTCGTCGAATCAGGAACTGGTCGCGGCGATCACCGGCGCGACCGAGAACGCGGTGTCGCGCCGGGCTGTTCGGCTTCAGGCTGAACAGCAGACGATCACGGAGACATAGCCATGAGCACCGAGACACCAGCCGCGGCACAACCTGCGCCGCTGCTCGACCGCAGCGACAGCCGCGTCAAGCATGCAAGCGGGGTCGGCGGCGCGGTCTCCGCGTTCATCGACCGGGTGCGTGCCGGCGACATCGGGTCGTTGCCGGTGGTGATCGGCCTGGTGCTGATCTGGACCGTGTTCACGATCCTGAACCCGATTTTTCTATCGCCGAACAACCTCGTGAACCTGCTGTTCGATTGCTCGACCGTCGGCGTGATCGCTTTAGGCATCGTCTGCGTGCTGATGGTCGGGCAGATCGATCTGTCGGTCGGATCGATGAGCGGTTTCGCCTCCGCGCTTTTGGGCATGCTCTGGGTGAACGAAGGCTGGCCTGTGCTGCTGGCAATGTTGGTCGCGCTGGCCATCGGCGCGTTGATCGGCTCGCTGTACGGCATGCTGTTCAACCGCCTGGGCATGCCGAGCTTCATCACGACCTTGGCCGGGTTGCTCGCGATCCTCGGCATGCAGCTCTACGTGCTGGGCGCGACCGGCTCCATCAACCTGCCCTACGGCTCGACGCTCGTGAACTTCGGGCAGCTGCTCGTCATCCCCGCGCTGCTGTCGTACCTGCTGGTATTGATTCCCGGCGCGGTGATCTTCTGGATGGGGCTGCGCACGCGCGAGCAGCGCCGCATCGCGAATCTGTCGGCGGCGTCGCTCGGCGGGCTGATCGCGCGTGCGCTCGCGATCACGGTGCTCTTGCTGGCCGTCGTCGCCTACCTCGACCGGGGACGCGGCGTGCCGCTGATGTTCGGCCTGTTCCTCGCGCTCGCAGTCGCGATGGATTACGCGTTGACCCGCACCCAGTGGGGCCGATCCATGACCGCGGTCGGTGGCAATCAGGAAGCCGCGCGGCGCGCCGGCATCAACGTGAACGGCATTTACATGAGCGCGTTCATCGCCTGCGCAAGCCTGGCGGCGCTCGGCGGCGTGCTGTCCGCAGCCCGGCTCGCATCTGCCAGTCAGCAGGCCGGCACCGGCGACGTGAACCTGAATGCGATCGCCGCGGCCGTGATCGGCGGCACCAGTCTGTTCGGCGGGCGTGGCAGCGCCTATTCAGCGGTGCTCGGCGTGATCGTGATCCAGTCGATCGCAAGCGGCCTGACCTTGCTCAACCTGTCGTCGTCGCTGCGCTTCATGATCACCGGCGCGGTGTTGCTGATCGCGGTGATCGTCGATTCGCTCGCGCGCCAGTCGCGCGTGTCGCACGGCCGCGCTTGACGCTTGGAAAAAAGGACTCTCATGGCTGAATCGATGAAAGGCAAGGTCGCGGCCATCACGGGCGCGGCATCGGGCATCGGCCTTGCGTGTGCGCGCAGCCTGATCGCGGAAGGCGCGAGGGTCGTGCTGGTCGATCGCGCAGCCGACCGGCTCGAATCGCTCTGCGCCGAGCTGGGGGCCAACGCGCTGCCGCTGACTCTGGATCTGCTGCAGCCCGCGGCCGTGTCCACGATGCTGCCGCGCATCGTCGAGCTGGCCGGCGGCCTCGACATCTTCCACGCGAACGCGGGCGGTTACATCGGCGGCCAGGTCACGGACGGCAACCCCGATGAATGGGACCGCGTGCTGAACCTGAACGTGAACGCCGCGTTCCGCTCAGTGCACGCGGTGCTGCCGCAGATGACCGCGCAAAAATCCGGCGACATCATCTTCACGAGCTCGATCGCAGGCATCGTGCCGGTCGTCTGGGAGCCGATCTACACCGCGTCCAAGTTCGCGGTGCAGGCGTTCGTGCACACCGTGCGGCGCCAGCTTGCGCCGCACGGTATTCGGGTCGGCGCAGTCTGTCCGGGCCCGGTCGTCACCGCGCTGCTCGATGACTGGCCGAAGGCGAAGATGGACGAAGCGCTCGCGTCCGGCAGCCTGATGCAGCCGCAGGAAGTGGCCGATGCAGTGCTGTTCATGCTGAGCAGGCCGCGCAACGTGACGATCCGGGACCTGGTGATCCTGCCCAACAGCGTTGAACTCTGATCGGCATGAGCAGCAGCGAGCGCTATGTCATCGGCGTCGATGTCGGCACCGGCAGCGCACGCGCGGGAATCTTCGACACCGCTGGCCACATGCTGGCCTCGGCGAAACAGGACATCGCGCTGTTTCAGGCACCGGGCTCGATCGTCGAGCAGTCAAGCGCCGACATCTGGAACGCGGTTTGTCAATGCGTGCGTGCTGCCGTCGCGCAGGCCGCGATCGCGCCTGCTCAAGTCGCCGGCATCGGCTTCGATGCGACCTGCTCGCTCGTCGTGCTGGGCAAAGGCGGCCAGCCGCTCGCAGTCGGCCCGTCCGATGATGCCGAGCGCAACATCATCGTCTGGATGGACCATCGCGCGGTGGAGCAGGCGCAGCGCATCAATGCGACCGCGCACCCGGTGCTGGACTACGTCGGCGGCCGGATTTCGCCTGAGATGGAAACGCCCAAGCTGCTCTGGCTCGCAGAAAACAAGCCTGCGGTGTTCGCGGCCGCCTGGCAGTTCTTTGACTTAGCCGATTTTCTAACCTGGCGCGCGACCGGCGACCTGGCTCGATCCACCTGTACCGTGACCTGCAAGTGGACCTACCTCGCGCACGAGCGGCGCTGGGATGAGAGTTACTTCCGAACCATCGGCTTGAGTGCGCTCGCAGACGAGGCATTCGCGCGCATCGGCCAGCACGTCGTCAATCCGGGCACCCCGCTCGGGCAGGGCTTGACGGCAACGGCAGCCGCCGAGCTCGGCTTGCTGGGAGGCACGCCGGTCGGCGCCGGGGCGATCGACGCACATGCGGGTGGAATCGGAACGGTCGGCGCGGAAGGCGACCCCGAATCGTGTCTTGCCTACGTGTTCGGCACCTCGTCGTGCACGATGACGACGACGCGGCAGCCGGTGTTCGTGCCCGGCGTCTGGGGACCGTACTTTTCCGCGATGGTGCCAAGCGCCTGGCTCAACGAGGGTGGCCAGTCGGTGGCCGGTGCGGCGATCGAGCGGCTGATTGGCATGCATCCCGCCGCACGCGCTGTGGCAAGCCGGGCACAGGCTGCGGGGAAGTCGTTGCCAGCGCTGCTGGCCGACTTGGCGATGCAGCGCGCACCGGCGGGCCTATCGGCAACCGTCGAGCTTGCCGATGGCCTGCATGTCGTCCCGGAGTTCCTCGGTAACCGCGCTCCGTTCGCCGACCCGCATGCACGCGCCGTGATCGCCGGCCTCGGCATGGAAAGCGACGAAGACAGCCTCGTCGCCCTCTACATCGCAGGCATCTGCGGCATCGGCTATGGGTTGCGGCAGATCATCGAAGCGCAGGCAAAGGCTGGCGCACCGATCGAACGTGTGGTGATCAGCGGTGGCGCGGGCCGGCTCGATCTGGTGCGGCAGTTGATTGCGGATGCAACGGAAAAACCGTTGCTGGCGGTCCGGGCGGAAGAGCCGGTGCTGCTCGGCGCTGCGATGCTGGGTGGCATGGCCGGCGGGCAGTTCGATGATGTGCAGTCGGCAATGCGCGCGATGTCGCAGATCGGGCGGGTCTACCAGCCGGCTGGCGGTGCCGTGGCCGATCGCCACGAATCCCGGTTCGCTGCTTTCGAGAAGCTGCAAGGCGTGGCGCGCGCACTTGGTGCAACGTAGGCTTCTCCGTGCGCACTCCGCATTGCACGCACCCGCTCAACTGCAAGCGCTTTGGCTTCCATCGAGTTTGCTGCGCTCGCGTGCTCGGCGCGGCAACGCCTGCGTAGCTGCGGGCAATCGGAATTGCGCAAGTCGCCCCGCTTGGCTACCGCATTTCCACCGGTTTTATTGCATGGCGCGAACGCCTCAGACATTGAACAAGAAGTTCATCACATCCCCATCCTTCACCACATAGTCTTTTCCTTCTGAGCGCATCTTCCCCACCTCCTTCGCGCCCTGCTCGCCTCTGAACTTCACGTAGTCATCGAACGCAATCGTCTGCGCGCGGATGTAGCCGCGCTCGAAATCGGTGTGAATCACGCCGGCAGCCTGCGGTCCGGTGTCGCCTTTGCGAATCGTCCAGGCGCGCACCTCTTTCTCACCCGCAGTGAAGTATGTCTGCAGCCCCAGCAACTCGAAGCCCGCGCGGATCAGGCGGTTCAAGCCCGGCTCTTCCTGGCCCAGTTCGGACAGGAACAGTTCGCGGTCTTCATCGCTCATGTCGGCCAGCTCGGCTTCGAGCTTGGCGCAGATGGCCACCACGGGTGCGTCGCCCTGACTTTTCGCAAAGTCACGCAGTTGGTTCAGCAACGGGTTATCCGCGAAGCCGTCTTCCGCCACGTTGGCGACGAACATCGCGGGTTTGGCGGTGATCAGGCAGAACGGTTTGAGGATCTCCAGCTCTTCCTTGCTGAAATCGATGCCGCGCACCGGCTGCACCCGGTCCAGCGCAGCGCGGCATTTCTCGAGCACGGCAGCGTTGCGCGCGGCTTCCTTGTCGTTGCCTGACTTGGCGGCTTTGGTGAAGCGGTTCAACGACTTTTCCACCGTGGCCAGGTCGGCCAGGCAGAGTTCGGTCTGGATCACGTCGATGTCGGCGATGGGATCGACCTTGTTGGCCACGTGGATCACATTCGGGTCTTCGAAGCAGCGCACCACGTTGACGATCGCATCGGTTTCCCGAATGTGCGCAAGGAACTGGTTGCCCAGGCCTTCGCCCTTGCTGGCGCCCGCCACCAGCCCGGCGATGTCGACGAACTCGACAATCGCGGGCACGATCTTTTCAGGTCTGGCAATGTCGGCCAGCTGCTGCAGCCGTGGGTCCGGCACTTCGACCACGCCGACGCTCGGATCGATCGTGCAAAACGGATAGTTCTCGGCCGCGACCTGCGCTTTGGTCAGCGCATTGAACAAGGTCGATTTGCCGACGTTGGGCAAGCCGACGATGCCGCATTTCAAACTCATGGGGAAATGTCCTTTCGGGCAAAAACGGGCCCGGTCCGGCGCGGCGCCGCCCCTGGCGAAAAGCCTGAAGCATTGGCCGCCTGCTGCTTGCGGGCGAACCCGTGATTTTGCCTGCCCGCCTAGAATCGTTTGCCATGAGCCAAGCTTTTGACGTCTGCATTCGCGGCGCTGGTGTGGTCGGCCGCACGTTGGCGCTGTTGCTTGCGCAGGAACGGATTCGCGTGGCGATCTGCGCGGGCACCGACAAGCTGGCAGCTTTGCCGGATGCCGGAGCGGCGCAGGCTGCCGATGCGCCGTCCGTTGTTGCCAGCAACGAGCAGGATGTGCGCGCCTATGCACTGAATGCGGCCTCGCGTTCGCTGCTGCAGTCGCTGCGCGGTTGGCCCGATGCGCCGGGCGCTGCCTCGGATGCGAAGCCGCCTGCTGTCACGGCGGTGTATGGGATGCAGGTGTTCGGCGACGATGGCGGCCGCATCACGTTCGGAGACATTCGCGCGGCCGACACGGCAACGCACGCAAAAGCCGATGCACTGGCCTGGATCGTCGATGTGTCGACGCTGGAGCAGCAACTCGCCGAGGCGCTGCGTTATCAGCCGCTGGTCGAGCCGGTCGATGCGCCGGTCGCTGCACCGCTTACCGTGATCTGCGAAGGTCGCATGAGCATGAGCCGCGACGGCGTGCATGCCGATTTCGACGTGATGCCGTACGGCCAGCAGGCGATTGCGACGCGCGTGCGCGCCGAGAAGCCGCATGGCGGAGTGGCGCGCCAGTGGTTCGAGCAAGGCGCCGTCCTCGCGTTGTTGCCGCTGGGCGGCGCAGATGGCCATGAAGCGGCCGTGGTCTGGTCCGTCGATGAGAGCGAGCGATCCACGCTGATGGCGCTGGACGCTGCCGAATTTGCCGAGCGTCTGCAGCAGGCCAGCCACGACGCGCTGGGTTCGCTGACCCTGACGCATGCGCGCGCCACGTGGCCGCTGCAACTGGCCCAGGCGCGCAGCTGGACCGGCCGCTTCGACGACGACACGCCGAAGAAGCCGCGTGCCTGGGCCATTGCGGGCGACGCCGCGCATGTCGTGCATCCGTTGGCCGGCCAGGGCCTGAACCTGGGGCTGGCGGACGCCGCTGCACTGGCTGCCGTGCTGCGTGAGCGCGACTATTGGCGCAGCGTGGCCGACCCCCGGCTGCTGCGCCGTTATGAACGCTCCCGCAAGGCCGGCCTGCTCCCGATGCGAGCTGCGACCGATGGCCTGCAACGTCTGTTCGCGCATGAAGGCGACACCGTGCAGGCACTGCGCAACTGGGGCATGTGGGGCTTCGAGCGCAGCGGGCCGCTGAAGACCTGGGCAGTCAGGCAGGCCATGGGCCTGTAACCGGTCCGGCATGCGAACAGCCCTCCTCGTCGCGCCTATCGAACTGACCAGGCCGCAGCGCGGTCAAACAAACGAACTGCCCTCCATGATGAACAACACACATTCCTTCCCGTCGCTGCGCAGCGCTGTGCTGTGGGCGCTGCTGTCTGCTGCTGGTTGCGCGAACGCCGCTGCCGATCCGGCCGAGGCCACCATCCGCAGCAAT
Organism: Burkholderiaceae bacterium; assembly: GCA_965218765.1. Classification (GTDB taxonomy): domain Bacteria; phylum Pseudomonadota; class Gammaproteobacteria; order Burkholderiales; family Burkholderiaceae_C; genus JBBPYC01. Next base: position 61,187 of record CBDCLU010000001.1, read on the forward strand.
TTGAAAGAACGCATCCCGCAGATTGAAAAAATCGACGAAGTCAGCAAGACTGCGGTGCCGGGCCTGTATGAAGTGCGCGTGAACGGCACCGACATCTTCTATACGGATGCGAAGGCCGATTACCTGATCCACGGCAACCTGATCGATACCAAGGCTCGCCGCAACCTGACCGAAGAGCGCGTCAACAAATTGAGCGCGATCGACTTCTCCGCGTTGCCGTTGAAGGATTCATTCACCATCGTGCGCGGCAACGGCGCGCGCAAGCTGGCCGTGTTCGAAGATCCGAACTGCGGCTATTGCAAGCGATTCGAGCGGGATTTGGCCAACGTCGACAACGTGACGGTGCAGCTGTTCCTGTATCCGATCCTGAGCGCCGACTCGGTCGAGAAATCGAAGAACATCTGGTGCGCCAAGGACCGTGCGACGGTCTGGAACGACTGGATGCACAAGGAGCAACCGATCCCGGCCGCGAGTTGCGACACCGCTGCGATCGATCGCAATCTCGAATTCGGCCGCAAGCACAAGATCACGGGTACGCCGACGCTGATCTTTGCCGACGGCCAGCGAGTGCCGGGCGCGATCAACGCACAGCAGGTCGAGCAGTTGCTGTCGCAGGCGAAGAACTGACGCGCTCTCGGCACGCTGACGCGGGGCCCTGCGTCACGTTGCTTGTCTGATGCCAGAAGGCGCAATCGGACGGCGCCGCGTATGCAAGCAATTGCCTTCAACGAACATGGAACATTCAGGCACCGATTCGATCGAAAAAACTGCGACGGCAAATGCGCCGGCGCCTGACGCGGCTGCAATCTGTCTGCGCGTGCAGATAGATGATCTGTACGCACATCGGTTCGGTGTGAGCATGACGATTGCACAGCCGGCTGCGATGCAACTGCTTGCGCTGCCAGTCTGGATTCCAGGCAGCTATCTGGTGCGCGAGTTCGCCAGACACCTGCTCGGCTTGCATGCGATTCAGAGCGGTCAGCCGGTGGCGCTGCACCAGCTGGACAAGCACCGCTGGCAGGTGCAGGCCAACCCGGCGCAACCGTTGACGCTGCATTATCAGGTCCATGCGTTCGATGCATCGGTGCGTACCGCATGGCTCGATGCGCAGCGCGGCTTCTTCAACGGCACGTCGCTCTACCTCGCCGTGGCGGGTCAGGAACACCGCCCGCATGAGGTCGAGTTGAGCGCCCGCGGCGCGCCGGCCGATTGGCAGCTGGCAACCCCGCTGACACCGGTTCAGACCGACCGGGCCGGCTTCGGGCGCTATCGCGCAGCGAACTATGACGAGCTGGTCGACTGCCCGGTCGAGATGGGCCCGTTCTTGAGCGGCGCATTCGATGTACACAAAGTGCCGCATCGTTTGGTGGTGGCTGGCGCTACGCCGTCGTTCGACCACGCGCGGCTGCTGGCCGACACGCAGCGGATCTGTAAGACGCAGATCGACTTCTGGCACCCCCAGGACGGCAAGGCACCGTTCGACTCGTATCTGTTTTTGCTGAATGCGGTGGGCGACGGCTATGGCGGCCTCGAACACCGCAACTCGACGGCACTGATCGCCAACCGCGCCGATCTGCCGCAGCTTAACGCCGAAGCATCAGCGGCTGCAAACCCCGGCATTGCGCCGGCCAGCGCGAATCCACTGCACAGCGCGCTGGCAGCCGCTGCGCGCGCGGGCGCCGAAGCGGCGGCGCCGAGCCAGCAAGATGGCTATATCACCTTGCTGGGGCTGGTCAGCCACGAGTATTTCCATAGCTGGAACGTCAAACGGCTGCGCCCGGCCGAGTTCGCGCGCTACGACTACACGCGCGAAAACTACACCGAGCTGCTGTGGTTCTTCGAAGGCTTCACAAGCTACTACGACGACCTGCTGCTGCGCCGCGCCGGACTGATCAGCGACACCCTCTATCTGAAACTGCTGGGCAAGGCGATGAATCAGTTGCGCCAGACGCCCGGGCGGCTCGTGCAGTCGGCCGCGCAGGCCAGTTTCGATGCATGGGTCAAATACTACCGGCCCGACGAGAACACGCCCAACAGCACCGTCAGCTATTACGGCAAGGGCGCCTTGATCGCACTGTGCCTGGACCTGACCTTGCGCGCGGAAGGCAGCAGCACGCTGGACGACGTGATGCGCGCTCTGTGGGCGGCCTGCAAGGCAGGCCCGATGACCGAAGCCGACCTGGGCCGCGCGCTGGAGCGCGCTGGTGGGCGCAGCTATGCGCCGGAGCTGGCGGCCTGGGTGCATGGAACCGAAGAGCTGCCGCTGCAGCGCCTGCTGGCGACGCAAGGCGTCAAGGTGTTGCTGGAGCCGTCGCAGATCGCGCAACGCATCGGCCTGCGCGTGGCGGAAGAGGGACAGCGCATCGTCGTCAAGACGGTGCTGAGCGCCGGTGCAGCAGAGCGCGCAGGCTTGGCTGCCGGCGACGAATGGATCGGCGTCAAGCCAGCAGCCGGCCATGCGACACGCCGCCGCACAGCGCCACCGGTACAAGCGCTGCCCGCTGCTGGCGCGAACGCCTTCAATGGCGCGAGCAGCGGCTGGCGCCTGCGCAAGCTCGACGAACTGCTGCTCTATCTGGGCGAAGCCACGTCGTTCATTGCCGTCGTCGCCCGCGACCAGCGGCTGCTGGAGTTGCCGTTCGTGCTGCCGCACGACGAGCGTACCTGGCGGCTTTCCTTGCGAGATGCGGCACGTGCGCAAGCCTGGCTCGCCGGCCAGAAGCGTCCGATGAACGGCTCGTGACCGCTGCGCCAGCCGCAACGGATGAAACCCGCATCGTGTGATTGCAGCAACGGCGGCGGAACTGGCAATGCCGCAAGGACCCTTCGCTTGCTGCAGGAATCAAGCTGGTGTCGGTCACAACGCGCGTTGGCTGGAATGGTTTTTCGGGTCAGCCGCCGGTGAAGCGAGGCGCGCGCTTTTCAAGGAATGCGGTCACGCCTTCGAGATAGTCGTGCGTGCGTCCTAACGCGGACTGCATTTGGCGCTCCGCATCTAGCTGCTCGTCGAGACTGCGGGCGCCGCTTGCGCGCATCAGTTCACGCGTGGCGACCAGCGCTCGGGTCGGCATCATGCTCAGACGCTGGGCCAGCTTGAGCGCCTCGGCCAGCGGGTCGTCGGCCACCTCCCAGATCATGCCCCAGTCCTTTGCCTGGGCAGCAGGCAGCTTATCGCCGGTCATCGCCAGCGCCAACGCGCGCGCGGCGCCAACACGGTCCGGCAGCAACCATGAACTGCCTGCATCCGGAATCAGCCCGATCTTGCTGAACGCCTGGATGAACGATGCCCCCGGCGCCGCGATCACGATGTCGCAGCTCATCGCAAGCGACGCACCGGCGCCGGCTGCCACGCCGTTGACTGCGGCAACCGTCGGCAGCTTAAGGGTTGCAAAACGCCGCGCGGTCGGATTGAACGCCTGCTCGATGACCGGCCCCGGGTCGGCGCGCTCGACCTGGTCCGGCCCCGGCGCCATATCGAACTCGGACAGATCGGCGCCTGCGCAGAACCCGCGACCAGCACCCGTCAGCACCAGTGCACGCACGGTCATGTCCTGCTCCGCACGGTCCAGAGCAGCCCACAGCGCACGATGCATGCGGCGCGTGAAGCTGTTGAGCGCCTGCGGCCGGTTCAGCGTGACGACGGCGACTGCTCCTCCGCATTCGGTGTGATAAAGCACGTCGGCCTCGATCACGCCAGCATCGTCAGCAACAACCACGTCGTTCGTCATTCGGGTGTCCTCTGGTGATTCGCACAAACATGCTCGAGCCGCAGCGAAGACACCTCGAACGCATCGCTATAATCGCCCGCACAAACAAAGGCGCTTTAGCTCAGTCGGTTAGAGCGATGGAATCATAATCCACAGGTCCGCGGTTCGAGTCCGTGAAGCGCCACCAATCACAAAACCCTTTGTAAATCAATGATTTACAAAGGGTTTTTTTACGTCCGGGGGGCCATTTCAGGGGTCCACTTGGATGTCTGCTTCCAGACCGGCGCGCTTGTACCAGAAAAAGACGGGCGTGTTCTTCGTTCGCGTGCTGTTGGGCTCAGTTGATTTAGAGACTTCTCCAGAACGCCCAAAAAAAAGCGAGCTTCGCAGGTCTCTGCGCACAACAAATGTTCGTTGGGCACGTAGCATTTCTTCATCGCTCAACGCATTGCTTGAATGCGTACCGATGAGCTCAAGAGAGGCTTACGTGGACAACTTTTTTTCCCATCACATGCGCGCGTGGACGTTGCCTGGCGGCTTGCGGGTCGATGACGAGGATGACTAGCGGCGACTATCTGCATTTCTGAAAATGCATCCCGTGATCGAACACGCGATCGCCGCGCGAATTGCCGGCTCGCCGTTTGGTCCACCGGCGTCGGCAAATCCGCAGTGGCCGGAACCGTCTGTACGCCCTCCTGCGAGGGCTAATGAAACCGTTGGAACTCAATATTCCAGAGCGGAAGGACTTGATCGATCCGCGCCCGTGTCACCCCACGGCGATTGCAATGGGCTGACCCAACGTCCATCTTTGCTATCACTCCGGGTGCCGATCAAGCCGTTGCACGAGAACGCCCTTTCCGACCCTGCGCGGGCACCAAGAAAGCCGATGCGTCTGAGCGACGCCAAGAATCAGTACGTTGGCTATTACGTGAGGACCCTCAAGACGCAGGCGGATCGGACATCTGCCGACAAGACGAGGTTGCTCGAACTGCTCGCAGAACACTTGGCTCGCGCGCACCCGGAACTGGGCGATGACCCCTGGGTGCACTTGATCGACAGTTCCCACGTGCGATCGTTTCTTGAGGAACAGTCTGCTCGCGCGGGCAAGCGAACGAGCGCTGAAGGCAGTCCCTTAGACGCTGCGCCGCGGACGCTGCTCAAGAAGCTTTCTGACCTTTCTCACTTTTTCGACTACCTGCGCCGCATTGCCAAGGCCACTCAGGAAACCATCGGCGACGACTTGGTGGAGGCGGCTGAAGCTTGGCGGCAGAGGGCCAAGGACGAGGGCGTGCACTACCGGCCCTTCACCGACAGTCACATCAGCCAAATCTTCGAGCCATTGCACTATCTGGCGAGTAACCGCGAGCCCGACTATTTCTGGTGTCCGTTACTCGCGCTGTTTCTTGGTGTTCGCCTGGGCGAGGTGGTCAATCTGAAACTGGCCAACATTGGCCATATCGAAGCGATCGATGTCTGGTACATCGATGTGGTGCCGGACGCGGCTAAGAACGCCAATTCGATTCGACGCCTGCCAGTCCCCGATGGGCTGAAGGCGCTGGGTTCCTCACCGTGATTGGTCCGCCAGCACGGCCAAGCGCGACCCGTCCAAGAACCAGTCGCGTCGTTTTGGTGAACACCTAGGGATGGTCTGCATAACCTGATTCCAACTGTGCTGTGGGCGACGTTGATTGGAGTTGGTGCAGGTGGCGGCCGGTTTGCTCAAGCCAGCGTTTGCCGCAGCCCCCAGGCGGGGCGGTCTGGGAGGCTGTCGCAGTGTTTTTCCGTGTTGCAGACGCACCTGCCCCTCATACCGCTGCCAGTTTGTGGCGCACCATCCAGAGGTTCGACAGCGCAAACAGCGTCTTGAGCTGCAGGGTGTTTTTCTTCAACCCCCTGTAGCGCACCTTGACGTAGCCGAACTGGCGCTTGATCACCCTGAACGGGTGCTCGACTTTGGCGCGGATGCCGGCCTTGAGCTTTTCCATCTGGTCAAGCAGTGCGTGGCTGGGTCGGTTCTCCTTGTCCAGCTGCTTTCGTTTGCCCGGGCGCATCGCGATGTGCCACTCGATGCCTGGCTTGGCATCGGGGCGCTTGTGCACGCCCTGATAGCCCGCATCACCGAAGCCGTTGACTTCCTCGCCGTGCAGCAGCTGGTTGCCTTCCACCACATCGGCCACGTTGCCTGAGGTGCCGCGCACCGTGTGCACCAGCCCTGAGTCGGCGTCGACTCCGATATGCGCCTTCATCCCGAAGTGCCACTGGTTGCCCTTCTGGCTCGAATGCATCTCGGGGTCGCGCTGGCGGTGCCTGTTCTTCGTCGAGCTGGGCGCCGCGACTAGCGTGGCGTCTACTGCCGTGCCGGCCTTGAGCAGCAAGCCGCGCTCGCTCAAAAGACTATTGACGGTGGCCAGGATCTGCTCGGCCAGCTTGTGTTTCTCCAGCCGGTGGCGAAAGCGCAGGATGGTGCTCTCGTCGGGCAGACGGGCGAACTCTTGGAGCTGCGCAAACTCGCGGTACAGCGGGGTGTCGAAGAAGGCTTCCTCTATCGCCGGGTCCGAGAGGCTAAACCACTGCTGCATGAAGTGCACGCGCAGCATGGTCTCCAGTGCAAACGGCGGGCGACCGCTTGTGCCCTCGGGGTAGTACGGCGCGATCAGCTCGACCAGCACCGCCCACGGCACCACGCGCTCCATCTGCGCCAGGAACTCGCGCTTGCGGGTCTTCTTGGCAATCAGGTTCAGCTCAAGACTTGCTTGTTTCATGGGACAGGAGGATGCCAACCAACTTCGATCGCTAGCAGCGATGGGGGCGGGTTATGCAGAATTTCCCTAGATCAGCTCGGCATCTCGGATCCGCTGCTGGTCTTTCACTCATTTAGGCATACGGTGGTGACTGCGCTGCAGGACGCCGGCGTGCCCCTCGGACAATCAATGCAGATCGTGGGGCACGAAGCACAGTCCCACGCAGTCAAGACTGGTGTAATCAGCCAACCCCAGGCCCGCAGCGTCCACCTGGCCGTGTATACGCACACCGATCTTGAGCGATTGGGTACGCAATTCCCCTTTCTCCCACTTAAAGCGGCGTTGGAGCGAAGCATCCGGCCGCCAATCGACTACCTAGGACTGCTAGAGGCGGCAGCGATTGTTCAGCAACACCTGAAGAAAGTGGGCAGCGAATTTAGATCAGGGTGGGCACCGCAGAGGTCGGAATACGCGGAAGCTCTGGTTGCACGCGTGCGTTCGCGCACAAAGCAAGCGCCAAAAACTTGAATCGCCTTCAGAAATTGGCGGGCGCCAGGAAATTGTGGGTACCCCGGATTTAACAGTTTAATGAAAGCAATCGATGAACGACTCGCGGTGCGATATCCAAAGCGTCAAAACGATTTTCTCTTGAGCCTAAGTCATTGTGAACGTTCTTGCCAAGAACATTCGAACAGCGCGCTTGACTGCTCCTACCATTTCAAAGCCGAGCCCTCTGGGCTGCTTGGCTGTTCGTCTACTTCAGACTATGTTTCTCATACGACAGCAACTTGGGCAATAAAGCATACCAAAGCGAGCAATGGTGCAGCTTTATAGATGGCTAATACCGCCAAAACTACGGGTTCCTGAGAAATTCGATCGATCCCCAACATGACCCCCCGGCGCAGGACCATCGCGTTAAAGCTTGACCGAGTTCAAGAGGTGATCACTGACTCAAGACTGCAAACATGTGCTCACAAAAGTTCAGAAATTCACCACCCTCTTCTTGAGGTGCGAGCAGTCACTTCAACACCTCGTTCAATTAAAGCGGCTGACAAGGATTGCAAAGATGCACCGCTTGACGAATGCATCGTGGCATCTTGCAAGAGGTTTTGTGACAGTCGCTCACCTTATCTACCGGCTCGGTTACTGGTCACTGCTCTCCGTTGGAGCGCATCAGATGGATGGTGTAAATCCACAGATGGCGACTTACCTTCTGACCATGGAACGCCGTACCGGACATTGCTGTGAACTGGCGACCGCAGGCTCCACAGTTGTATGTATCCGCTTAGGTTCGAGGTCGCCGCAGCACCAGATGGCTCGCGGTTGCGCCGTGGCGATGCGGGTGCTGAACATATGTACCCCAGCGTTCTACTTTTGAATAGTTATTTGTAGCATCCGCCTCGATAAATGGCTGTTGGTCCTGAAATCAAGTACCGATTAAAGGCACAGGCGTCCATCCTCCAGTGCTTGGTTGCGGCGAGTACATAAATCGGAAATATTTTGTGAGCTGCCAAGCGCTATTAGATCCTTTTTGCAAGTCGAATTCGATAAACTGCCATGCAGACGCTTTGGAATTTCAGAAGATGAGCATGAAAGCAAACTTCCTTCCATACATTCTTTAGGACTTTGCATCCCAGTCAAAGAGCAAACGTCATCGAGATGAGACCTACATGCACTCTGCTTAAGATCAGATCACAGAACCAGCCAAAAATTTTGGATCACACATGAAAGAAAACTTGAGTTTAAAATGTTTGCCACTCGCAAGCGAAGTCACTTCGACTCCAGAAAAAGAGAAGGTGCGAAATTTTCATGGCGTCTCATTAACTGGCCATAGTTCGGATCCAGTGTTGTTGCCTCAAAATGGCAATACCGGCAGGGAAGCGTTGGCTTCATCCCTTAAAAGCAGCCAAGACAGTAAAGGTACAGAGAAGAAAAGTCTACAAGCCGTTGATGTTCACTCAATCATCTACTCGATAGATCCAAAAAAAATAACTGATTCTCGATGGACTATTCGACTGCCAGAGCATTTTGAGTCAGATGAGTTTGTACGGTTGCGGAGCGACATTTCAAGAGAAGGTGGAAATATCACGCCTGTCGAGTTGAGGCTGACTAAGGGCGAAGATCCGCTTGGTGAGAGCGCTCATTTCGAGGTGATATGCGGTTATTCTCGTGTGCGAGCTTGTAGAGAACTAGGTCTGCGGGTCAACGCGACAGTCGTGGTTGCCATGTCCGATCAAAAAATCGCGCATAGAATGCATGCGGAAAATAAACTGCGAAGCAATACAAGTCCCTACGAAGACGGTCAGCATTACAAGAAGCTGCTCGATGACAGGGTTTTTACCTCTGCGCGGCAACTATCCATGCACCTAGATGTGGACAACGGTCTAGTCAGCAAAGCAATCAAGCTTGCAGCGCTAGATGATTGCGTATTATCTGCTTTCGAGCGCTCAAGCGATCTTCAGTTCAATTGGGGACACGGCTGACTGATGCCTGGAAAAAAACCCTGTTTTAATAGAAGCTAGAGTTGCGCAAATCGTGGCGGATCGTCAGACGGGCAAGACGCTTGACAAGCACCAAGTAATGGACGCGCTGTTGGGACGAACCCACAAAGGCCGCACTCAACCCCAGAGCTGTGAAACCACAAAGCTGCCGGTCGAACATTGCGGCTCTGCGCATCAAGAGGACGATGTGGGTGTTGAACCATTCAACACTTTGATCCAGCATTCCAGTGATCACTTTGTGGAACCGGCACTTGGTGAGGCCAAGCTTGACATCTCAGACGCGGACGATTCCGTAAAGGCAGACTTCTCTGCAGAAACCAAACTTACCGAGGCACTGAGAGCTATTGGCGCACGATCTCCCGAAAACTGGAGCCCACTTGTTTCTTTCAACAACCAAGAGCTTGGATTTTTAGCTACTACATCTTCTGGTTGCATCGTCGCCAGCTTTTGTCACGATATTCTTTGTCTTAAAGACTTGGATTGGTTTGCAACAGAACTCGTTGAGCTTTTGATGAGAGTACCTTCTGATAAACGTCATGCAGAGCCGATGATAGGACTGCTGAAGTGATGACATTGTTCATAGTCTGTTTATATGATCTATATACCCGACGTCACAGAATGCGTTGGCCGCAGGGTTGCGATGGCGATGGCGATGGCGATGGCGACGGCGACGGCGACGGCAATGGCAATGGCAATGGCGAAGGCGAAGGCGAAGGCGAAGGCGAAGGCGAAGGCGAAGGCGATTCCACTTTTGAGTTGTATCGGTCCCGTCCTGGGCACCTGTGCGCGGAGGTTCAATGACTTCGCCAATTAGCATCCCATTGATTCCGAAATCATCGCAGTCGATATCAGCTTCCATCGTGAAACATGCAACATCACCGGCGAGCAGCGGGGGTCCTGCAAGGGCTGCCCTCGGATCAGCTGCCTGCATGCGGGCGGCCCCAACTGTGGCTTCGAATGCGACAAGTCCTGCGAAGCTGATAAGCGGAACTCGCAGACCAGCCGTGTCAAGCAACGGCGGCAACTTCGCAGTCGGCTCGACTGGAAAACGGGTCCAGTTCGTTCGCGAAGAGATCTACGCCATAGCAGCAGTCTGCCGCCAGAAGAACGTCAAAACCGGGAAAGCAAACCCCCCAAAGTCCTCTGGACGTTCCGTGATTGGCGAACTGATCCGCGAGGCGCCTAGGTATTTCAAGCACCTGATCCACCAAGACATCAGCCCGATTTCACCTCGATTGCTCTGGGGAAAACCCCCTGAGGATCTCGTTGAATGGTACGAAGGCCATGTACTGAAAGCAAACACGATCAAGGTCAATGTACAGCGTAAGGGCAAGACATATGAGCGCGGGCAGCGCAGCACGGTGCCCATCCTGCTTTCGGCAGTAGCCAGTTACCCGGCACCGCCCAACGATGATGATCCGAAATATCAGATATGGAAGTGCTGCGTCGTGGAGTGGGCCAAGAGCCAGTATGGAGACTGCTTAATCAGCGTTTGCGAGCATGTCGACGAAGGTTACGGGCATGTGCATTGTCTTGCTGCATGCCCGGATGCACAGTCTGCCCGAACGCTACATTCAGGGCATTCAGCGACAGACGAGGCCAAGGCGGCAGGGACGCCAACGTCCGAACTGGGCAAGGTCTACAGGGCAGCCCTTGCGGGTTACCAAGAGGATTTTGCCACCAAGTCGGACGGCGCTGCGGTCTCGATCGTCTCAGCCAGTCTCCGCAGCCTCGACTCAGCTACTCGGAGGCGAAGTTAAAGCGCAAATGTGACGCTGATCTCGCAGCATTTGATGCCGAGATGGCGTCGCGGAGGGAAAAGGAGAAGGAGGAAGCCATTCGCGCTCAGAATGTTATGCAAGACCTTGAAGACCGGATCTCAGCGGTCAAAGCCATAGAAGTCGCAGCAGATAAAGCCCGAATACAACTCGATCAAGACTTGGCAAAGATAAGGAGAGACCAAGTGCTCCTCATCATCAAAAATAAGGAGTTGGATGCGAAGACTACTACACTGGAAGATGAGTTATTAATTCTTGCTAAGGATAAAGCACGGATGCAGAGCGATCTTGAGGAGATTCGCCGAATTCGAGCCTCGTGCGAAGATCTCTGTGGGATATTGGCCAACGCTATCCACGAGAGGTTAATGTCGCAGGAGGCAGCGATGCAGATGTTGGATAACTGGGGGTGGTCGACAACCCCGTTGCTCCGTCAGTTGGGAAAATCGACTCAATTCATCCGGCAGTAAACAATGCAGAGCAGTTCCGCCTCAGGTCTTCAAAGGACCCCCATTCAAAACTCATTAATCGATGCAAAACAGCATTGCTTGGGCAATCTGGATGAACACGAACGACAACTCTACGGAGCTCAAGAACTCTGAAGCCATCATGGTTGAATGCCCGAGTAGAGGCTGGGCCTTATTTGTACGGTCTTCTAAAATCACACAGCGTTACCACTCAAGGTGCATCTATTCAATACTTGAAACACCACAATCAATTAGAGCGCTATCACCTCATTCAGCTTCCGGTCCGCCGTCCACAAGATTTGTCTGGTTAAGATCATCAAGTTACTCACCAGCGACGGCAGGGGTTTCCATCGAGCGCTTTCTCAAATCGCGCGAGCGCGAGTCCTAGAGCAATGAACGTCCACCGTCGGTTGACCAAGCCCAGAACACCACAGACCCACGGTATGGTCGAGTGCTTCAATGGGCAGAATGCGCCGATGTGCTCGACACCTACCGCTTCTGCTCGGACCAAGAGTTGAAGCACAAGCTGCTGCGCTACGTGGCGATGTATAACCACCAATTGTCGCTGTCAGCCCTCGAAAGCAAAACGCCATTCCAAATGGTGAAGAGTGACATACTTGATCAACCGCAAAGTCAGGGGATATCTGTATGGGACTCCGTTGCTCGACCTAACCGCCGCGATGATCGTGAAGACTAGGTTCCATAGCATCGGGATCAATATCAGAAAAGCGCCAATCATCGTAATCAGCAACAACATGAAAACTAGAAAGACCGTAATCTGAAAATTCAGCGCCTCTTTGGCCTGATCGGTTGCAAACGCTTCATCCGGGTCTGACTTCTTGATCAGAAAGATGATCAACGGGCCGATCCACGAGGTAAAGAGGCCGCCGATGTGAGCAAGAACTGCGAAGGTAGTTCGGCTACTTGGGACTTGGGTGTTGACCTTGCCCCCGAAAACCGTATCCCTTGCTGAGTGTTTCAATGCAAGCAAGGGAGAGCGGACATGACGAAGACAACGAGGGCGCAGTACACGCTCGAGTTCAAGCAAGAGGCGGTGCGGCTGGTGCGAGGCGGCCAGAGCATCGCGGCGGCGGCCAGGGGGCTGGGGCTGGTCGAGCAGACACTGCACAACTGGGTCAAGGCCGAGCGCCAGGGCAAGCTGGGCGGCATCGACAAGAAGGTCATCAGTGCCGAGCAAATGGAGATCAGCCGGCTGCGAGCCGAGTTGGCGCGCGTGAAGATGGAGCGCGACATCCTGGGAAAAGCGACGGCGTACTTCGCGAAAGCGCAGAGTTGAAGTACGCCTTCATCAATCGGCACCGACGGGTGTGGCCGATCTCGGTGCAGTGCCGGGTGCTGCGGGTCAGCGTTGCCGGCTATCACGAGCACTTTGTACGCCGTGCCAGCGATGCCCAACGGCGCCACCTCAGCGACGACGCGCTGCTGGTGCATATCAAGGCTATTCATGCCCAAACGCATGGCGGCTACGGTTGGCCGCGGACGTGGAAGGAGTTGGTGGCGCGTGGCATCCCGGTGGGCAAGGACCGGGTGCAAAAGCTCATGCAGTTGCATGGCATCCGGGCCAAGGGCAAGCGGCGCTTCAAAGTGACCACCGACAGCAACCATGCGCTGCCGATTGCACCGAATCTGCTGGACAGGCAGTTCACGGTGGCCGAGCCGGACAGGGTGTGGGCGGGCGACATCACCTATATCCACACCGGTGAAGGCTGGCTGTTCCTGGCCGTGGTGATCGACCTGTTCAGCCGCCAGGTGGTGGGCTGGAGCCTGCGCGAGGACATGACGCGGGAGATCGTCATCGATGCGCTGCGCATGGCCTGGTTCAAGCGCCACCCGAACAAGACGAGTGGGCTGATATTCCACAGCGACCGTGGCAGCCAGTACGCGAGCCAGGAGTTCCGCGACGCGCTCAAGGAGTACGGCATCACTGCCTCGATGAGCCGGCGCGGTGACTGCTGGGACAACGCCTGCAGCGAGACACTGTTCGGGTCGTTGAAGGTGGAGCGGCTGCACGGGCAGAAGTTCGAGACCAGGCGCCAGGCCAAAGACGAAGCGATCGACTGGCTGCTCTGGTACAACCGGGCCCGGCTGCACTCGACGCTGGCATACGTCAGCCCGATGCAGTTCGAGCAAAACTGGCTTGCCAATCAACCAAGGCAAGCCAATTCGTAACTCGGCTATGGGGTACGGATTCCAGGGGCAAGGTCATGTCGGTCGCATTGGATGTGCTCATGGTCATCTGTTGGGAGTGGCTTGGTTGGTGAGAAGTTGGTGTTGTCTTCGGAGCGCTCAAACGCAGCGATCCAGTGTCACGAAGACGCCGTTATCGTTGCTCTTGAGCTTGCTAACTCTGGCGGTCGTCGGGCCACCCTTGTAGCCCGGCACAGATCTTTCGCATTCGAAGAAGACCAAAGCCTTGGGGTCTTCGACGTAACCCTCCCAGCCGCCGTCGCCGCCACGCTTTAGATTTAAGTGCAGGTTGGTGCCCACCAAGCTAGAAAGCTTTTGAGTGCCCAGCCGCGTGACGAACTCTGAGTGTCCAATGAACTTGGTTTTAGATCCCATAGATGCACCAATTGAGCGCGTGCTCCCTACGATTTCAGGCGGCGCAGATGGCATGCGAGTTGGTGCACCAACAGGCGCAGTTCCCCCTGTTTCGCTCGCCTTTTCAGCAAAAGGCGAAGCCGACTCACCAACTTGATGCAAGCGGTTGACGCTGGTGAAAACGTTTGAATGAGAGTCAAATCGCTTTCCAATGAGCAGCGCCCACGCCAGCACCAAAACAAAGGCAGTGCGCCGCAACACTTCTTCGGCTCGCAAGTCAGCCGTCGGCGTTGCCATCTCGGAAAGCGCTTCACCTGATGGAGCAGCGGTGTCGAAAGCGAGTCCGCCATCGGTGGCGATCGGCGCTCGGCTGCGCCATGCGAGATTGACAAAGAGGCTGCGGCTCAAAGACTTGGCAGAGAGAGTCGGTGTTTCGCTGAGCCTGATCTCGAAATACGAGAACGACAAACTGTTGCCGTCGCTGACGGTATTGCACGCACTCGTGCGCGAGCTTGATACCGACATCGGAGCGCTGTTTTCACCTGACTGGGCGGCCAGCGGCTACGTGTTTCGCGCCGGCAAACGACCTCGCCTGTCGGCCGCTGGCGAGAACGGCGTTGTGGGCGTGGTGCTGGAGCCGTTGGTGCCGCACGGCCAGGGACACCTGTTGCAAGGCAACATCCATATCGTCTCACCCGGCGGCGGCAGCCTGGGATCGATTCGTCATGAAGGTGATGAAGTTGGGTACGTACTTGAGGGCCGACTCGAGTTGAATATTGAGGAAGATTGCTACAAGCTGGGACCAGGCGATGCCTTTGCGTTTCCATCGCATCTTGCGCACAGCTACCGCAATTCGGGCCGGGCCACAGCCCGCGTGATATGGGTCAATACACCACCGACGTTCTAAATCTTCTGATTGGCTCGCACGGGCATAGGTCTTGCAACCTCTTGTTTTGCGCTTCTGCTTTCTTGGACACAGAGACGATTTCCAATGAATCAAATCAACCAAACGGCTGGAGTCGCTCCACTGCGTGTGGCGTGTTGCCAGATTGAACCGGTTGTTGGCCAGAAACAGTCCAATTTGGATCGCACCGCCAGCGCGATTGGACGCGCAGTTGCACAAGGTGCATCTGTCATCGTGTTGCCAGAGCTTTGCAGCTCTGGCTATGTCTTCGACAGCCGTGCGGAGGCGATGGCACTGGCCGACGCATTCTCCGATGGCGAAACGACGACGTTATGGACGCAGCTTGCCGCCGAACATCATGTGACGATCGTCGGCGGCTTTGCTGAGCGCAGCGGCAACACGCTGTACAACGCTGCTGCGGTGGTTGGTCCAAAGGGGCGAATCGGCCTCTATCGCAAAGTACATCTGTGGGGCGATGAAAACCTGTTCTTCGCGCCTGGTGACTTGGGTTTCCCGGTGTTTGCGACCGAACACGGCACGATCGGCGTTGCGATCTGCTACGACGGCTGGTTTCCTGAGAGCTATCGGAGCATGGCTCTGCAAGGAGCCGAATTGATCTGCGTGCCCACCAACTGGGTGCCGATCCCGGGCCAGGACCCCAATCGGGAGGCGATGGCCAACATCCTGACGATGGCAGCGGCGCATGCCAATTCGATCGTCATTGCTGCAGCTGATCGCATCGGTACCGAACGCGGCCAGCCATTCATCGGACAGAGCTTGATCACCAGCCACACTGGTTGGCCAGTCGCGGGCCCGGCGTCGGTCGACGACGAACAGATCCTGATTGCCGACGTCGACCTTGCGGAAGCAAAGCGCGCACGGCGGTGGAACGATTTCAACCAAGTGCTCCGGGACCGTCGTCCGGAGTGCTATTCCTGAGCGTCGCTGTTGCTCATCAGCATTTCCCATTTACCAACTGAGAACCCATGACTATGAATGCAATGAACTGGATGCGCACCACGGTGTTGGCGGGCGCTAGCCTGCTGGCGATTCACGCGCAAGCCGCTGACCCGATCAAGATTGGTATTCCGGTGGGCTTGAGCGGTGCCAACAGCGTGGTAGCGCCGTCGGTCGTGCAGGCGGCCGAACTTGCTGTCGAAGAGATCAATGCGAAGGGCGGCGTACTGGGTCGCCCGCTCGCGCTTGAAATCGCCGACGACGCCAGCGGCGCCGCTGGAGCGCAAAAGGCATTCGACTCACTCATCTTGCAGAAGAAAGTTGACGTGCTGATTTCCATGGAAACGAGTGCCGCACGCAATGCCGGACTACCCATCGTGCAGCGCAGCAAGACCCCCTATATCTACACCTCGTTCTACGAAGGGCGTTCCTGCAATAAGTACATGTTTGTCAACGCATGGGTGCCAGAGCAGCAGGTGGCACCGATCGTCGATTACTTCATGAAAGACAAGAAGGCCAAAACCTTCTTCTTGATCGGCAGCGATTACGCATTCGGCCGCGGAATGCTTGACTTCACCAAAACCTACATTGGTAAGCAAGGCGGAAAAGTTGTCGGCGAAGAGTACCTGCCGATGGACGGCTCGGATTGGACGGCAGTGATCAATAAGCTGAAGTCAGCTAGTCCTGACGCGATCATCACGTCGACCGCTGGTGGTGCGCCCAACGTCACTCTGACCAAACAGTTGCGCGCAGCTGGCATCACCGTGCCTTACGGCAATCTTGCAGTCGACGAGGGCACCGCCCGCGACATGGGTGACGTCGCTGAAGGGATGGTCATTGCAGGCTCTTATCTGACAACGATTGACAGCGCTGACAACAAATCTTTCATGGCAGCGATGCAAAAAAAATTCGGCTCTGGTTTGAAGACGCCAAATGACCTGTCTGTTCCGCAGTACGAGGCAGTCTATGCCTACAAGGCTGCAGTTGAGAAAGCTGGTTCGACCGATGCCGATAAGGTAATCGAAGCGCTTCCGACAGTAAAAGTTGACGGCCCGCGCGGAACCATTCAAATGGACAAGCAGCACCACGCAGCGCTGACGATGTACCTTGGGCAGGTGCAAAAGGACGGCAGTATCAAGCTGTTGGAAAGCTTCAAGAATGTTGACCCGGGCGAGCAGTGCCCGAAGCTCAAGGGATGAGCTGACGTATGGACGCTCTGGTGTGAGCCAGAGCGTACTTCGCAAGAAACGGTCGGCGGCGCATGCGACCTTACTTACCGGACCCACGCGCCATGTCCCTTTTTCTGGATATTCTCAGCACTGCAGCCATTCTGTTCATCGTCTCCTGCGGGCTGTTGCTGATTTTCGGTGTGATGAAGATCATCAATTTCGCACACGGCGGATTTCTAACGCTAGGTGGCTACGCACCTCTGCTGGTCACCCAGTGGGGTTGGAATCCGTGGCTGGGCGCGCCACTGGCGCTTCTTGTTGGATTGATTTTTGGCGCCATTGTGGAACGCGTCATCGTCAAGCCGCTTCACGCACGGCCACTCGATGCGATCCTTGCCACGTGGGGACTGGGCATCATCATTGGACAGCTGATCACGTTGGGCTTTGGCCGGAGCGTGCAATTCACTGAAAGCCCGCTATCGGGCACCATCCATATTGCCGGCGTTGACTACTCGGTTTATCGAGTCGTTTTGATTGGGTTGTCTTTGTTGATTGCCGCCGGCATTGCCGGTGTGCTCACCGGCACCCGGCTCGGCTTGATTACGCGCGCAGTGACGATGAACGAGACGCTGGCACGCGCGCTTGGTGTCAACAGCGCATGGGTGAGGCTGTCGACCTTCGCGTTCGGTGCTGGCTTGGCATGTCTGGCGGGTTCTCTGATTACGCCGTTATCGAGCGTCGACCCGAACATGGGCGTGCCGTGGCTGACCAACGCCTTTATGTTGACGATGGTTTCCGGTGCATCGCTTCTGAGTTTGGGTATGGCGTGCTTGTTGCTCGGAGGCGCGCAGGTTTTGGTCAGCGTAACGATCAGCCCAATCCTTGGGGCACTGACGATTGTTGTTCTCGGCGCCATCGTGCTTCGCTTGCGTCCTGGAGGCTTCGCGCGTGGCTGAGCGCGATACTGTCTCAGGGGGGACTCCGGTTGCCACGTCATCTCTACACGCGTCGGTGATCAGCCGGCGCTATCGCAATCTTGCCCTTCTAGGCTTGATCGTCGTGCTGATAGCGGCGAGTCCTTGGGTACTACCCGCATTCGCGCAGAACACGCTGGTGCGGTCATGCCTCTACGCAGTCGTTGCCATTACCGTAGATCTGCTCTGGGGTTATGCGGGCATCCTGACTTTTGGCCAAGCCACGTTCTTTGGCATCGGTGCCTATGCCGCTGGACTGATGTTCACCCATATCGGCTTCTCGCCGGGAATGGCAGCTCTGGCCCTGGCTGGCGGGGTTGTAGTGAGCATGGCGGTGGCAGCGCTCGTCGGCGTACTGTCGTTTTATCCCGGTGCATCTCCGCTCTATGCGTCCGTGGTGTCGCTGGTGCTTCCGATCGTCGCAACGCAAATCATCTTTGCCGGTGGCACCTTCACCGGTTCGAGCAGCGGTTTGTCGGGCTATGAGAGCTTCGACTTTGATATTCGTACGTGGCTGTGGATTGCTGCTGCCCTGTTGCTGATAACGACGATGGCAGCGCTGCGATTCGTTCGCAGCGATGTAGGCAGGTTGTTGATTGCGATCCGCGAGAACGAGTCCCGCTGCGACTACCTAGGGCTCAACACGTCGCGGATCAAGACGCTGTTGTTGGCGGGCATGGCAGCCGTCGCAGCCGTCGCCGGGTTCGTTTATGCCTGCTACGGTATGGTCGTTGCCCCGGAGATGGCTGGATTTCAGTTCGGCACCGAGATGATTATCTGGGTCGCACTCGGTGGACGCGGTACTGTGCTGGGGCCTGTCTTTGGTGCACTGTTCATTGACCTAAGTTCGTCCTACCTCAGCGGCGATTTTCCATTCGTATGGAAGCTGGTGCTCGGCATCGCATTCGTTGTTGTCATCATCGTGATGCCCAAGGGGTTGCTGCCAGCGATCACCGGAATATTCCGTCGTCGCGGTGCTGACGTTGCGCCTGCGAAGCGAGAAGCGTCCTCCCGTTTGGTTGATGCGTCGACATTGCCGGGCGTCCGAGCCGAACCGCGCGGCCGGCTTGCCTTGAAAGTCGCCGGTGTCGCTAAGCACTTCGGCAGCCTCAGTGTTCTGCACAACGTCAGCTTCGATGCTCACCACGGCGAGCTACTGTCGCTGGTCGGTCCCAACGGTGCTGGCAAGACAACGTTGATGCGGTGCATCAGCGATGGTGCCGAACGATCGGCGGGACAGATCGAAGTAAACGATCACTCCATTGAACGTCTGCCACCGTTTCGTTGCGTTCGTATGGGTATCGGTCGCAAGTTCCAGACTGCCAACGTGTTCGAAGATTTGCGCGTAGTTGACGCCCTCGCGATTGCAAGGACCAGACTGTCGCGGCCGAGTCTGTGGCGTCGGAGCGAAGTCGTTGCGTTGCCGTCATCGGCACTGAGCATTGTTCAGACCACCGGACTCGATCGCGTTCTTGACCTGCCATGCCGACTTTTATCGCATGGTCAGAAACAGGCGCTTGAGCTTGCAATGGTGCTCACGCTGGAGCCAAACATCGTGCTGCTCGACGAGCCGACCGCTGGTCTGACCAAGCCCGAGCGTACGCAGATCGGCAATACCTTGCGTCGATTGACACAGGAATACGGGATGTGCGTCGTGCTGATCGAGCACGACCTCGACTTCGTCTGCGAGATCAGCTCCCGAGTGATCGTGTTGCACCAGGGAGAGATCGTTCTTGACGGATCGGTCGACGATGTTGTGCACTCCGAGCTTGTTCGGGACATTTACTCAGGTGCTGCAGCATTGCCACCGCAGTTGCAGTCATGAGCGCTGCCCAAATTAATGCTCCCAATGCGGCTGTCGAAGCCGGCTTAAAGGGGGTCGACGGTGCGCGCGATATTCTGGTCCTGGACAGTCTGCGTTGCGGCTACGGTCAGGCTACGGTGATCCGGGACTTGAGCTTGCGTATCGCTCGTGGCGAAGCGGTCGCGTTGCTTGGCAAGAATGGAATGGGCAAGACGACGCTGCTGAAGGGCATTCTCGGTTTCCTGCCTCGCCAAGCAGGACAGGTTCATTTTGACGGCGACACAATAATGGCCGGGCAGCCGCATCTATTGGCCGATCGGGGCATTGCCTATGCTCCGCAGGAAAAGGCAGTCTTCCAGGATCTCAGCGTCGCTGACAACCTGCGAGTCGCGATCGCCGACCGGCGTCGTTACAGGGATGGTCTGGAACGCATCGGCGCTTACTTTCCATTCATCCCGAAGCGGCTTCGTCAGAAGGCTGGTACGTTGTCGGGCGGAGAGCAGAAGATGATGATCCTTGCGCGAGCGCTGATGGCACAGCCCCGGCTTCTGTTGGTCGATGAGATTACGGAAGGACTTCAGCCATCTGTAATTGACCGTATTTCGGGTGTGCTGCAAGCCGAACGTCGGGCGTCGTCAGTCGCTATGCTGATCGTCGAGCAAAACGTTTCGTTCGCGCTGAAAACTGCTGACCGCTATGCGGTGATGGAACGCGGCGAGCTCACTGTTCAGGGACGCGCTGATGAACAAGGTGCACACGACCGGATCATTGTCGAACTGGGAGTCTGATCGTGCTTGAGCTCAACACGTTCTCGATCGTGGCGCGCTGCGCACGCACTGGAGAATTCGGTGTCGCTGTTGCGACCGCGGTGCCGGCGGTTGGCGCAATGTGCCCATATCTGGTCGCTAGGGTGGGGGCGGCATCCACTCAGTCGTGGGTCAATCCCTATCTGGCAATTGACACGCTTCGGGCGATGGCAGCGGGTGTGCCCGCCGCAGATGCCTTAGCCAATGAACTGAAGAACGACGTTGATGCAGCAATGCGTCAAGTCGGTGTTATCGGCCGCGATGGTCCAGGGGTCGCGTGGACTGGTGAGGCTTGCACCGCGTGGCAGGGGCATTTGGTGGGAGACGATTTCGCAATCCAGGGCAACATGCTGACTGGCGGTAACACGCTGGATGCGATGCAAGCCGCCTTCATGAGTGATCCGTTGGCATCACTCGACGAACGTCTGATGAGTGCGCTTGAAGCGGGCGACCGCATTGGCGGCGACTTCCGAGGCAAGCAGTCTGCGACTCTTCAGGTCGTTGGCGATGAGGAATACCGCAAGGTCGATCTGCGGGTTGATGAGCACACTGCGCCAGTGTCTGAGTTGCGCCGGTTACTGGAGATCGCTCGCCGACAACTGTTCCCATTCGTCGCCGGCATGCCAAAGCGCACCGGTACGTCATTGAAGCTGGGCGACGATGTGATGGCCATACTTCTGAGATCGCCATCTAATCGCGCAAATTGATTTTCAGGTTACTGCGGCAACTTGGTACGTGGACCCACCGAGTGACTACATCTCGTCATGTCCACGCTTTTGCTTGCATAAGGCAAATGACACACAGCAAGGTATTGGACCGACAAGTTCGTCTTATTCAAGCAACCGGATTTTTGAGTGTTTCGGCGGCTTTGACTTCTACCATCTGCTACAGCGTCTTGTTGCTTGAAATCCGAACCACACTTTTTATGAATGGTGGCTTGGAGCCGCACTACCCGCAGTGGTAGATGGAGGATCGGGACTAAGCCACCTCCCGGCGGCCGATGAAATCGGCGATCGTATCGATGAACAGCTTTGGCGATTGCAACTGTGGCACATGGGCGCAGCTAGGGAGTTCGACAAGGCGTGCTTGCGGCAAGGAAGCAGTCAACTCACGCGACATCGGCGGCGGCGTTGCCTCGTCCATTTCGCCGACAACCACCAGCACCGGCACCGTAACGCGATCAAGCAACGGTCGAAGGTCGAGAGAAGCCAGCGCAGCGCATGCGGCGTGAAAGGTAGAAGGTTCGACCGCGACGAATCGCTCCTTGCGCTCGGCAATCAATTCAGGATGCTTAGCCTGGTATTCCGGTGCGAACAATCGACGCATCGCTACATCGGCAATCGCTTCAAGACCACCTTTCTCGGCTGCCGCCGACATGCCGCGAAAAGCAGCACGCCCGGACTCATTGAACGCTGCGCCGCAATCGGCAAGCACAAGGCTGTGCGCCAGCTGAGGATGGCGAATTGCTGTCAGCAGTGCAACGAAGCCCCCGTAGCCATTGCCTAACAGGATCGGTTGCTCGGCGAGAGCAAGTCGTTCGATTGACTCGGCGACGCGGTCAGCAACTGCTTCCAATCCTCCTGTGACAAAGCTGGAATCGCCGAACCCGGGGAGATCGAGCGCGATCACATGGTGCTGTTCGGCAAGCGTGCCGGCAACTCGATCCCAACTGCTACGGTCGGCCAGCAACGAGTGAAACAGCACCAGTGGCCGGCCGCTGCCGCCGACCTGCATGCCGACGCGACCCGAGCCGGTATCGACAATTTTTGCCGTAAACGTGGCGGCGTTCAGGGTTGAAGTAAGGTTCATCGGAAGCTTTCTTTGAAGAAACGAGTTCAGTTGAGGCGCGGCTGTTTCGCCGTGTCCTGATACCAGTCGAACGGCGTGTCATCGAGCCGCAACATCACGCTCTTCGTCTCGAAGTGCTGATCGAATGACTCGGTGCCACATTCGCGACCGATCCCCGAGTCCTTCACACCTCCCCACGGCGATGCAGGATCGAGCCGATGATGGTCGTTGATCCAGACGATGCCACACTTCAGCTTGGCTGCCACGCGATGGGCACGAACGATGTCACGAGTGCGCACCGCGCCGGCCAAGCCGAACGGCGAATCGTTGGCCATCGTCAAACCTTCTTCTTCGGTGGAGAATTTCGACACAGAGACGAACGGGCCAAACACCTCTTCCTGGAAAATGCGCATTCGCGGCGTAACGTCAGCAAAGACCGTCGGTTCGACGAAAAAGCCGTTGGCAAGTGACGAATCGGCGGGCACACGGCCACCGGCCACCAGCCGCGCGTTGTCTTCTTCTAGACCAATCTTGATATAGCGCAGTACGCGTTGCTGCTGGCGCGCAGACACCACCGGACCAAGCTGGACCGTCGGGTCGGCAGGGTTACCGATGCGGATCGCCTTTGCCTTGGCGGCGAGCTTCTCGACGAACTCGTCATAAACCCGTTCTTGGACGATCTGGCGGCTGCCGCAGATGCACGTTTGACCTGCACCAATGAAGGCGCCGAACGCGGCGTAGTTAACCGCTTGGTCGACATCGAAGTCCTCAAACACCAGCACCGGCGTCTTGCCGCCAAGCTCAAGGGTTTGGTGAGCAAAGTTTTGCCCCGCAGCGGCGCCGGTGATACGACCTGCCTCGGTGCCGCCAGTCAGCACCCACTTGGCTAGGCCAGGATGTTCGGCAAGCGCCTTGCCAGTGGTCGGCCCTAGACCGGTGACGACGTTAAACACTCCGGGCGGCAGGCCGGCCTCGACAAACAACTGGGCCAGCTTCAGCGTCGTCAGCGGCGTGTATTCGCTTGGCTTGACGACAGTAGTGCAGCCCGACGCCAGCGTAGGCGCCAAGCTCTTTACCATGATCATCAAGGGATGATTGAACGGCGTGGAATTCCCCACCACGCCAAGCGGCGTACGCAGCGTGTAATTCAGGTAGTTGCCGTCGACCGGAATCACCGAATCGCGCCTGGCGATCGCCAAGCCTGCGTTGTAGCGGAAGAAGTCGGGGAGCCGTGAAACTTGCGCGCGAGTTTCGTTCAGCGAGCGGCCGTTGTTGGCTGTCTCCAGGTGATACATCTCCTCCAAATTGGCTTCGAAGACATCGGCCAGCTTGTTGATCAGTCGGGCCCGCGTGCGGTTGGACATACCGCTCCACTCGGTACTCTCAAATGCAACGCCAGCGCTCCTAACTGCTCGATCGACGTCCGCATCGGTCGCATGAGAAATCTGCGCCAGCAGTTCGCCGGTGGCCGGATTCAGCACATCAAGTAGTTCGGGCTGGGACGCTGAGACCTCGTGGCCATCGATGAAGAGGCCGTGAACGGCGGGCTCAGTGCGGGTAGTCATGGGATTGAGCATCGGGAAGTCCTGAATAGACAAACTGCAAAAAAGACGCGCCGACGATCAGCCGGCAATGACGACGCGAGACATCGCCTGTATGACGCGCTTGCCAGCAGCTAGCACGTGGCGACTAACGAGCCGCTGTGCACGCGTCGCTTGCCGCGTTTGCAGCGCGTCAATGATGTCGTTGTGCTCGTCGACGAGTGTTTGAGGGTTGCCTTGCTTGAGGCTCGCCACGCTGAGCTGTACCGCACGCTCCATCTGGTCAACCAAATCGATCAGATGATCTCGCATCCGCGAATTGCCCGAGATGCGCGCCAGCGTGCGGTGGAATTCACGGTTGTAAGCGACGAAGCCACCTACCCAGTGCGACTGATCGAAGTTACGGAAGCGGTCGAGGTCGGCAAGTTGCTCGTCGCTAGCACGGCGCATGATGCGTTCCATGCAGGCCTGCTCAAGAGCATCTCGCAAGTGGAACATGTCCTGCACGTCGGCCAGCGAGACCGGAGCGACGCGATACCCCTGACGCGGCGTGGTTATCACCAAGCCCTCGCGCTCAAGACGCATCAGCGCGTCGCGTACCGGACTCTTACTGACCCCAAAGCGCTGTGCAAGTTCGCCTTCTCGGATCTCAACACCAGGGGGCAATGCACAACTGATCATCTCAGCCCGCAACTGGTCATAAATCTTTTCCCGCAGCAGCCGGCCGTCGCCGTTGAACTCACTCACCGTAGAAGCGTCCATGTTTGAAGAATATCACAGGCTGGACACCCCATACATTGTGATACATCAGAGAACGAGTTATGAATGCTTGGCACAATCGATTTCAGGGATAGTCGTAGGTCACATCCTTCACGGTACGGGTTTGCCCGATTTGACAATGCCTAGTTGGTGATACATCATGATTTTTCTAAATTCACTATCTATCGGCTTACCAATGACTGCAATCCGACCTTCGCTTGCTCCCTTTTTGGCCGCTCTGGGGGTCGTTTCTGCCGCGTTCACGCTGCCCGTGCTGGCTGCCGATGCCGACCCGATACGACTGGGATTTCTTACGATCAAATCCGGCGCGCTTGCTGCTGGTGGCAAGCAAATGGAGGACGCGTTGCGGCTGTTCCTGAAGGAACGCAACGACATGATCGACGGCCGCAAGGTTGACCTGTTCGTCGGTGACACGGCAGGCCAACCCGCAATCACCAAAACCAAAGCGCAGGAATTGGTTGAGAAGGACAAGGTCGACGTGATCATCGGACCACTTGCCGCGTTCGAGGCGCTGGCGATTGACGACTACATCCGTGGCGCCCAGATCCCGATCATCTCGCCATCGGCTGCTGCCGAGGACCTGACCCAGCGCAAGCCGAACCCCTGGTTTGTCCGGGCAGTCGGCACGTCAGCCCAACCGAGCCATCCGTTGGGCGACTACGCAGCCAAGACGCTGAAGTACAAGCGCATCGCGATCATCGCCGATGACTTTGCGTTCGGGCACGAGATCGCTGCGGGCTTCCAGCGCGCATTCGAGGACGCCGGCGGCAAGATCGTGCAGAAGCTTTGGTCGCCGCTGAATGTCGCTGACTACGGGACGTACATAGGCCAGATCAAACCCGATGTCGACGCCGTCTTCGCTGCCTTTGCCGGTGGCAACGGCATCAAGTTCCTGAAGCAGTACAACGAGTACGGAATGAAGGGAAAAATTCCGCTGCTCGGTGCGATGACGACCGTGGACGAGGGCATCCTCAAGTCAATGGGCGATGAAGCCTTAGATGTGATTTCGGCGGGCTGGTACACGGCAGCGACTGACAACCCCGCCAACAAACGCTTCGTCGCCGCGATCAACCGCGACTACAAACAGGATCCGGGCTACTACTCGATCGGTGCCTACGGAGCGGCACTGATGCTCGAGGAAGCGGTCAAGAAGGTGAAGGGCAAAGTGGAGGACAAGGCCGCGTTCATGGCGGCCCTGCGGAAGGTCGAACTCAACGACGACCCGCGCGGCAAGGTCAGTCTTGATGAGTTCGGCAATCCGGTGATGGACATCTCGATCCGCAAGGTCGAACGCAAAAACGGGAAACTGGTCAACAGCGTAGTCAAGGTCTACCCGGCAGTTTCACAGTTCTGGACTTACGACCAAAGGGATTTTCTGGCCAACCCAGTTTATTCGCGCGACTACCCGGCTGCGAAGAATCTGGATAAGTGACCGTTAGCGCGGCGCAGACCTCGCGATGAACTTCTGGTTGATCCAGAGTCTGAACAGCCTGGCACTGGGCAGTGTGCTGTTCACGCTGGCCGCAGGCTTTTCGCTGATCTTTGGACTGATGCGCGTGGCCAACCTGTCGCACGGCGCCTACTTCATGCTTGGCGCCTACATTGGTTTGGCCGTGCTCGACGCGGGCTGGGGCTTCGGTTGGGCACTGGTCGCTGCTGGGCTCACAGTCGGCTTGCTCGGCGCGATTGTTGAGCGTGTGGTTCTGCGACGGCTGGCCGGTAACAGCCTCGGTCAAGTGCTGGCGACACTTGGGCTCGCATTCGTGATTGCCGACGGATGTTTATGGCTGTGGGGTGGTGACCCACGCCCAATGGCTGGGCCATCGTTCCTGCGTGGTGGCACGTCGCTGTTTGGGCTGACGTTTCCCACCTACAGACTCGCGGTGATCGTGTTTAGCGTTGTGCTGGCGTTAGCGTTGTGGCTGCTGCTCGAGCGAACGCGTCTGGGGATGATGATCCGCGCCAGTGTCGACGACATGCAGATGGCGCGTGCGGTAGGCATCCCGGCATCGCGTCTATTCACAGTGGTTTTCACGCTCGGAACTGCACTTGCCGGTATCGGCGGCGTAATTGCCGCACCGATCCTGTCTGTGTATCCGGGCCTCGACGCCGATATGTTGCCGCTGGCGCTAGTGGTGGTGATCCTGGGTGGGTTGGGCAGCCTTACAGGCGCCTTTGCCGGCAGTCTATTGATCGGTTTCATCTACAGCTTCGGGCAAGTGCTCGTGCCGAACCTCGCTTACATCATGCTGTTCTTGCCGATGGTCGTGATCCTCGCGCTGCGACCGCATGGCCTGTTCGGGCGCATTGGAGCGTGAAGTGATCAAGCGTGCATTGCAACTCGCTCTGCTGGTTTCGGCGCTGACGCTGCCACTTTGGGCCGGTGGTGTTTATTACGTCAATCTCGCGACTCAAGTGCTGATTGCTGCGATGTTCGCGTCGAGCCTGAACCTGTTGGTTGGTTATGCGGGACTCACGTCGCTCGGCCATGCCGGCTACCTCGGTCTCGCAGCGTACATCAGCGGCTGGTTGATGTTGAACGTGGGCTGGGGCGCCGGCGCGTCGGCGCTGCTAGCGGTGGCTGGCACCACAGTAATCGCCGCCGTGTTCGGTGTCGTTGCCCTGCAGGCCAGCGGCATCAGCTTTCTGATGATCACGCTCGCGCTCGGACAGATCCTATGGGGCGTCGCTTACCGGTGGGCCGATGTGACCGGTGGAGACAACGGGCTTTCCGGCCTATCGCGGCCAAGCCCGTTCGGCATCGATCTTGGCCAGCCGACGTACTTCTATTTCTTCACGCTCGCCGTTATGGCGTCGATGTGGTGTGCGATCGCAATATGGATGCAATCACCATTCGGGGCCAGCATCCGAGCTACGCGTGACCAGCCGCGGCGCATGAGCGCACTCGGATTCAACGTCTGGCTGATCCGTTGGATCACCTTCGTCGTCAGCGGCTTCTTCGGTGCAGTCGCTGGGGTGATGTACGTCTACTACCACCAGTTCATCAGCCCGCACAGTCTATCGCTGGCGAATTCGGCCGAGATGTTGCTGATGGTCATCGCCGGTGGGCCAGGTACGCTGGTGGGCCCTGTGCTAGGCGCTGGAACTGTCGTGTTGCTGAAAAACCTGGCCAGTGCCTGGATCGACCGCTGGACCATGCTGCTCGGCTTCGTTTACCTGTTCATAGTGCTATTCGTTCCGGGCGGTTTGGTAGCTGGTGCTAACCGGCTGGTACAGCGCTTCGGACCCAGCAAAGCCGCCGAGTCCTCTGCCACATCCAACACGCAGACTACCGCCAGCAGTGAGGTGACGTGATGATTGCACCAACGCTCGAAGTCAATGCGCTGTGCAAGTCGTTCGGCGGTCTGCAAGTGACGCGGTCGGTCGAGCTGGAAGTAGAGCCCGGCGAGCGCCACTTGTTGATCGGCCCGAACGGTGCTGGCAAGACGACGTTATTCAACCTGATCGCAGGGGATCTGCACGCCGACAGCGGCCGGATCCGGATCAATGGCCGAGACGTAACGCGCGACGCGACCGCGCACCGCGCACAACTTGGCCTCGCTCGTACCTACCAGATCGTCACGCTGTTCAGCCGCAACGATCTACTGCACAACGTGATGCTCGCTCTGCTCGGCAGATCGCCTCGACGCTGGCGCCAATGGGGCGATTTCACCGCTGATCTCGACCTTGCCGGTCGAGCGCAGACTGTGCTAGACAAGGTAGGCCTAGGCGCGAAGTCGCGGTTGCCGCTCGAGCAGACCTCGTATGGTGAAAAGCGCCGGCTCGAGATCGCAATGGCGCTCGCCCAGTCGCCGACGCTGTTACTGCTAGACGAACCGCTGGCCGGGCTGTCTTCGCAGGAGCGCGAGACGGTTAGCGAGGTCTTGCGGCTGATACCACGCGACGTCACGGTGGTGATGATCGAGCACGACATGAAAGCCGCGCTCGCATTCGCCGACCGCGTCACGCTGCTGCACTATGGGGAAGTCATCACTGCGGGCACGCGGCAGCAGGTGATCGACGATCCACGCACACGGCAGATCTATCTCGGGCATTGAGCCACTCAGCATGAAACCAGCATCGCCTTTGCTCGAGATCGACCGGTTGAATGCTTACTACGGCGACAGCCACGTGCTACACGATATCTCCTGGCAACTCGCCGAAGGGCGCCTCACGGCCTTGCTCGGGCGCAATGGTGCCGGCAAGTCCACGACGATCTCTTCGATCGTCGGCTTCCTTCCGCCGCGCTCGGGCCATGTCAGGCTGGCCTGCAATGACATGCAGTTATCAACCCCCGAAGCGATCTCGCGCGCTGGGGTTGCATTGGTCCCGCAGGGACGGCGCATCTTCGGCAGCCTAACGGTGCGTGAAAACCTCGATGTCGCTGCCCGGCGTATAGGGACTGCAGGACGCAAAGTCTGGCGACGCGACGATGTCTGCGCGATCTTTCCACGCTTAAAAGAACGTCAGTCGCAAGTCGCAGCGAGTCTGTCGGGCGGCGAACAGCAGATGCTTGCGATTGGGCGGGCGTTGATGACGAACCCACGGCTGCTGCTGCTCGATGAACCATCGGAAGGGCTGGCTCCGCAGATCGTCCACGAGGTGCAGGCCGTACTGCAGTCGTTAAAGACTGAGATGTCGATTGTGCTTGTCGAACAGAACCTTGGGCTGGCGATGGCGCTGGCGGACGATGTGGTGTTGCTGGATAACGGTCGGGTCGTCTTCGCCGGTCCGCACGGCGAGTTTTCTGCCCGCCAGAACGAATTGCAAGCGCACCTGGGCGTCGCGTGAGATCGGCCTAGGATCTGAGAAAACATACCATGACGGACTTGCCATTGCAGGATATTTCGATAGGTCGCCACACGTTGCGCTGTGTCGATATTGGTGAGGGCGAGGCCGTGGTGCTGATCCACGGCCTCGCAGGCGATCACACCGCATGGCGCGCCCAAATCGACCTACTTCGCCGTACCCACCGAGTGATCGCCTTCGACAACCGCGGCGCTGGCTGTAGCAGCCAAGTCGATGAGCCGATCTCGACCCACGAGCTTGCACTCGACACACTGGCGTTGATGGATAGTCTGGGAGTCGCGCATGCGCATGTCGTCGGTCGCTCGATGGGAGGCGCGGTCGCGCAACACATGGCGCTGACAGCGCCCGAGCGGATAGGGTCATTGGTGCTGTGCGCGTCGTTTGCCAAACTCGACCCGCTCGGTCGCCGTGTGTTGCTGAACATGCGCGAAGCCCTTGAGTGGCGCGATAGCTGGACGGACCATGCGCGTCATTCAGTACCAAACTTCGTCTCAGCGTCATTCTTCAACGAACGGCCTGTGCAGGTTGCCGCGATTGAATCGCTGATCGGCGGCGAGACGCGGCTGCCAGCCTGCTACAGCCGCCAGAACGAAGCCTGCCAAGACCATGACACGTCCGCTGATCTGCATCGCATCACGCAACGGACTCTAGTAATGGGCGGTGATGCAGACCCGATCTGTTCGCCCACCGCAACGCGTTGGCTCGCAGAAGGGCTGCCGAACGCCACGCTTGAGATGTTCGCCGGAGCGAGCCACTTCTTCCTGATGGAGCAGCCAGAAAAATTTAACCGGCTGCTGATCGACTGGCTCGACACACGGCACGCATCAACGCTGTCGTCCTGAGCTCTGGCCCCTCGAACACTTCTTTCCTACTCTAAGGATCCGAAATGACGCTCACCCCATTCTTCACTCGACGCTCGCTGCTGGCCGCTGCATTAATGCTGATCAGCGCCGCGCCGCTGCGCGCACAGTCACCGTCTGATCCGATCCGTGTTGGCTTCCTCAGCGTACGCTCGGGCGCCCTTTCCGCCGGCGGCAAGCAAATGGAAGAAGGCATACAGCTCTTCTTGAAAGAGCGCAATCAGATGCTCGCCGGGCGGCGCGTCGAGTTGATCATCGCGGACACTGGCGGCGTGCCAGCGCAGGCCAAGGTGCGCGCGCAGGAGCTCATCGAGAAGAACGGCGTGCAGGTGATCATCGGACCGCTCGCGACCTTCGAGGCACTGGCGATCGACGACTACATCACACAGGCTCGTGTCCCGTTGATCACGCCGACGTCAGCGGCGCAAAAGGATCGTGCACAGATGAAGCAAAGCGACTTCGTGATCCACGCGGTCGGCACTGCCGCCCAGCCCACGCACGTGCTCGGCGACTATGCCGTGCGCAAACTTGGCATTAAGCGCGTCGCCGCGATCGCCGACGATTTCACCTACGGTCATGAGGGTACTGCGGGGTTTCAAGCAGGTTTCGAAGAGGCTGGCGGCCGCGTCGTGCAAAAGCTATGGCCGCCGCTGAATGTCGGCGACTACGGCTCATATATCGGACAGATCAGCGCCGACGCCGACGCGGTCTATGCCGGGTTCGCCGGAGTCAATGGACTACGTTTCCTGAAGCAGGCGGCTGAATACGGGCTCAAGAAACCAGTGCTCGCCAACCCGACGGCAGTTGACGAGGGCATCCTGCGGACGATGGGCGACGAGGCGATCGGTGTCTATTCGGCGAGCTGGTACTCAGCCCAGATCGACTCGCCTGAGAACCATCACTTCGTCGAAGCGGCGATGAAGGAATACAAGTCTGTTCCGGGTTTTTACACCGCTGGCACCTATGTTGCTGGGATGTACCTTGAGGCGGCGCTGCAGGCGATTCAGGGGCGCATCGAGGATAAGGCAGCGTTTGTGCGTGCGCTGCACGAAGTGCGCTTGGAGAAAAGTCCGATGGGCCCGATCGAGATCGACGAATTCGGCAAGCCGGTAATGAATATCTACATCCGCAAGGTGGAGCGTAGGAATGGGCGGTTGATCAACTCGATCGTTGCGACCTATCCGAAAGTGACGCAATTTTGGACTTTCGAGCCCAAGAAGTTCCTTGGCGCACCTGTCTATTCACGCGATTACCCACCGCTTCGAAATTGATGCGGGCAAACCTAAGATCGATGCGACATTGGTATGACGGGCATTTCGTTTTAGACATCAAACCAGCATTCAGAAATTTATATTGAGCAGTGGAAGCATCGTTCGGACTGCCAGTGAAGTCACCGTCGACTTGCGCGACGACAACGTCCCAATGCACCGGCGTGAGTGCTCGGTTGACGATCAGCACATCGCCATCGCCAATACCGGCCTCGACCATGGACAGGCCGCTCACTTGCCAGAAAAACGTTGCCTGAGGATGCGTGATGAGCAGTTCGTTCAGATCGTGCCGGCGCACCTGAAAGTCATCGGCCGGTGACGGAAATCCCGCAGCCAACCGGCTCTGCACCACTACCAGACGCAGGCGCGTTGGCTGAATCGCAGCGGGATAGGCATCGGCCGGGATACTGTGCATTTATCCAGTATATGGGCAGGGTTTTGAATTGTGCTCACAGCGTGAGTCGGGCTGCTGCGAAAAATCAGTGGTTCCGCATGCCCATAGCCGGGATTTGTGGCCGTCCTGCGATACGTTTCTATCGTTCAACCGCCATGGGCGCCAGTAGACCGTTTGGCCTTTAGCGAGGCTGCAAGTGGCGCTTGCGCAACCGAGGCTAGCTGGCCGAAGAGTCGATTTGCCGTGCAATCCAACCCGCTGTAGCCAGCTACGGCTACTGAATTCAGGCTGCGGTCACTCCGCGGCTGGGTTGGTGGAGCTGGCACTGAGTTGCTCAGTGCAACACATGAACGGCTGTGCTTGGCGGGTTTGGAGCAGGCGCTTTGTGCTCAGTTGCGGCCGAAGCCTTGCTGGGAGACACTGGCGCAGTGGTGCTCATGGGCACAACGCAAATCCCGGACTTTCTCAACCGGAATGACATGGCACGGGAACCGTGTGTGTTCGCAGGACCTTGGAGACATCTACGGAGGACGACTGTGTCAATCGACGAAGCAGGAGCAGAAGCCCAACCAACACCGCTGCAGCAAGGCACCATTGCGCGACTGGATCTCCAGGCGGGATTTGGCTATGTGTGCGGGACAGCGCCGGCGAAAACAGCTACATCTTCGTGGTTGTCAAGGCGCTCCGCCATGCTGAAGCCAGACGTCTCTCCGTTGGGAGGACTGTCAAGTTCCGCGTGAGCGGACATGGACGGGTTGACGAGCTGATCCCTTGAGCAGGCTACCCCATGGAAAAGGCAGCGCAACACGACTGGCTCGATGGCGACGGCAAGAACGACGCCCTTTGGCACCTACGCCGCGCATGCCGGTGTAGGCTCGCCGACCCATGTCTGCCACGCACCACCATCTGTTTGCTGCATGCAGTGTGCGAACCACCGGTCATTCACGGCGGTGTCATCCGCAGTCGTAGTGCAGCGGAGGAACGCGACTTTGTCGCGCGTTCAAGCCTAGTTGTCGGGTGCCGGATGATTGCGTACCTGTTTAACAAACAGAGCGGGGTGCGAATCGCGCCAGCGCCTGAGCGCGTCGACTGGCGCGATATGCTCCAGCGCCTTTTGCGGCAAGTGCTCGTTGTACAGCCAGACGTAGCGGTGCAGCGTGGTCTGCAAGTCCTCAGCGGAGTGGAAGCGGTGCGTGCGCAGCACCTGACTGAGCCGGCCGTTGAAGCGCTCGACCATACCGTTGGTCTGCGGCGTCCTGGGCTTGGTCAGGCGATGCTTGATGTCCAGCGCCTGGCACAGTCGGTCGAACGCGTGCTGGCCGCTGGGCTGCTTGGCCCGAGCACCGAACAGCCGGTCGGTGAACTCGGTGCCGTTGTCGGTCAGGATGGTGCGGATCTTGAACGCGGCAGCCTTGGCCAGTGCGTTGAGGAAGCTGCGCGCCGCAGCGGCTGTGCGATGCGGCTTGATGGCGATGAAAACCCAACGCGTGGCCCGGTCGATGGCCACAAAGACGTAGCGCCGCTCGGTCTCGTCCTGCATCTGCGGCAGGTACTTCACGTCAATGTGCACGTAGCCCGGCTCGTACGCTTTGAACGGCTTGCTCAGGCGCTGCGGCACTGCTTCCAGCTCGGGCAGCTTGGAGACCTCGCGCCGGCGCAGCAGTCGCGCCAGCGCCGAGCGGCTCACCCGCGGCTCGACGAACTCGTGGACCACTGCCAGCAGATCGTCCAGCGGCAGGCGCAGTTGCTGGCGCAGGTACACCACCAGTTCCTCCTGCCCCGCATTGAGCGTGGTCTGAAGTCGGTGCGGCGTGTGGCTGGCGTCATGCACGCCTTGGCGGCTGCGCCATTTGCGGATCGTGTCGCGGCTCAAGCCGAACTCGGCGGTCAGCGCGTAGTCGCTGCCCGTGGCAGCCTGGATGGCCGCGCGCGTGGCCGGCGTGGTGGTGGCGTTCTTGTGCAAGGCAATCAGCATGTCGTGGGCTGTCCGTTGAACGCTGCCACAACCGCCCGCAACACCTCGCGACTCATCAACAGCGGACAGCGATTGTGCAGCAGGTAATCATCCGGCACCCGACACTTAGGCACGTTGTGGTCGGTGAACCGATTTCGTGGGTTCAGCAACGGCGACTTACATCTGGTATCGACTGATGCGGCGCTGGCTTGAGACGTGAATGTGAGACGTCGATCGATTGCTCGGCGGAGCATGCTGATACCGTGATCTCTGTCACGGAATCGAGAGCCGCCTTTGCGGCAGCCAGTCACGTGATGGACGCGATCGAAAAGGTCGACCCGCGCCGCAGCAAGGCGCGCGCCGCGTGGAATGCGACTGAAAAAACTGGACCTATCGATCGGGAATCTCACGTTGGCCGACCACCGACAAAGCATCATGGCGCTGATCTCGAAGCAGATCGGGCAGGGCGGCAAGGAGACGCTGTGGGGGAGGACAGCGAATACACCGCGCGTAAACACAAGCGTCCAGGCGGACGACTGGCCGACTTGCTTATTTTGTTGAATCCGGCTAACCCGCGATGAGCGTCAACCTCTTTGCTCTGCACCTGATGAACGCACTGCTGCCGTGCATGGCATGCGAGAGGGTTGCGATCGGCTTTCCAGGTTGTGCTTCGGCGTGTTGGACCTGGTCATGTTCTCGCACGGGAGCATGCTGATGCCCAACGGCTTCATCGACCTGGCGACTGGCAGCGCGGTCAGCACGGGAGGCGTTGCAAACCCGTGGCTGTTGCTGGTCGCCATGCTCGACGGAAGGCGCGCAGTCGCTGACGGGTTCATCGACATGGAAGACCGCGACCGAACCGGGCCGCAAGGACAATCAGTTCGGCGCCCGATCCTGCCTAGATCGGCGTCGACATCCACCGTGCTGCCGGCCAAGAGCATGCAAGCGTGCTGCGCAGCCAGTGGCGCGTGACAGGAAATAGGGCCGCTTTGGCACTGCGGCTCGACGTAGCCAAGCATCCACACCGCGCCGAAGAATGCATGACTGCGATGCAAGTCGGTACCGCGCGCCCCGCACCAAGACATCCTTTATTTCACCGAGGCTGCTGCACGGCGGTTGCCGCTGGGCACACCGCCGATCGTGGTCCCTGACCCCGGCATGCTTGAGATGGCGCACCAGACCGACAGGTGCCTGCGGATTGACTGCAAGGATGAGGCGCACAAACTGTCCTCCAACCTGGCCGACGACTCGTGCGAAGCTGCTGCCACCACCCGACGCCCTACCATCCGATCGCCTTGGGCAGCCAGGTCGCGATTGCTGGAAATAAAAACACCAGCGCAATGCCCAGCAGCTGCAGTCCGACGAACGGGACGACGCCCAGATAGATGTGGCGCGTGGTCACTTCGGGCGGCGTGACGCCCTTCAAGAAGAACAGCGCCCAGCCGAACGGCGGCGTCAGAAACGAGCTCTGCAGGTTCACTGTGATCAGCATCGCAAGCCACACCGGATCGACACCGGCCGCTGCAAAGATCGGCAGGAACAACGGCACCGCGATGTAGCTGATCTCGATCCATTCGAGAAAGAAGCCGAGCACGAAGATCAGCGCCATCAGGAACCAGACCGCGGCATTCGTGCCGCCGGGCAGATAAGTGAACAGGTCTTCGATCAGCTGCTCGCCGCGCAAGCCGCGGAACGCGAGGCTGAACACTTGCGAGCAGATCAGGATGAACAGCACCATCGCCGAGATGCGCGTGGTGCTGCGCATCACATCACGCAGCACATCCAGCGTAAGCCGGCGTGCCAACGCGACCACCAAAATCGCGCCCAACGCACCCATCGAGGCTGCTTCGGTCGGCGCCGCCACCCCCGCGATGATCGAGCCGAGTACCGCGAACACGAGTGCGAGCGGCGGCAGCGCGACCTTCACCACGCGCAGCCAGAGCTCGCTGCGGGTCACGCTGTCGCGCTCGGCCTGAGGCACCGGCGGCATCGAATCGGGCCGGATCATCCCGTAGGCGATGATCCATGCACAGTAGAGGCCGGCCAGCAGCAACCCCGGCATCACGGCTGCCGCGAACAAGGTGCCGACCGACAACTGCATGATGTCCGACAGCAGGATCAGCACCAGGCTTGGCGGGATGATCTGGCCCAGCGTGCCGGACGCGCAGATCGCGCCGCAGCTGATGGTTGGGTCATAGCCGCGCCGCAGCAGCGTCGGCAGGGTCAGCAGCCCGAGCGTGATCACGGTGGCGCCGACGATCCCGGTGGTTGCGCCCATCAGGATGCCGACGCCGATGATGCCGAGCGCCATGCCACCCTTGAGGCCACCCGCCAGATGCCCGATCACATCGAGCAGGTCTTCTGCGAGCCGCGACTTCTCCAGCATCACGCCCATGAACACGAACAGCGGAATCGCGAGCCACTGGTAGTTGGCCACCACGCCGTAGATGCGGGCGGGCAGCAGCGCGAACAGGGTTTCGCCAAAGCCCAGAAAACCAAAGATGAAGCCGCTGGTCGCGAGCGTGATGCCGACCGGCACACCCAGCATCAGCAGCGCGAAAAAACCGATCAGCAGGCCGATCGCAAGCCACTCTTGCGGGCTCATCGCGCAGCTGTTCGGCTGAGCGTCGAGAAGCGCCGCGTTGCCGCCACGGCCTGCGCCGCCGCTTGCAGCGCGAACAGTGCGAAGCCGATTGGAATCAACGCCTTCAACATCCAGCGATGGCTCAAGCCACCCGGGTCGGCCGACGTTTCATCGATCGAATACGACTGCATCACGTAGTGGATCGAATAGCGAATGATCAGCATGCCCAGCAGCACCGCGAGCACCGAGCCGAACAGATCGACCGCCGCCTGCATGCGCGGCGAATAGCGCGCATACAGCACGTCGACCCGCACGTGCTCGCCCTGGTTCAGCGCGTAGGTCATGCCGACCAGCACCAGCGGCGCAAGCAGATGCCATTCGAGCTCCTGCGACCAGACCGAGCCGATGCTGAACGCATAGCGCAGCAGCACGTTGACGGCCATCAGCGATGCGATGGCCAGGGTCAGCCATGATGCGGCCCGGCCGATGCGTTCGACCGCACGATCCACGGCCGCGCTAAAACCGACGATGTCCGTGTCGTCGGCTGGTACAGGCGCATTCATCGAGCGGCTCAGGCCTTCAGGATCTTGTCGTGATACGGCCGCTCGCTGTATTCGGACCAGGACGCGAACTTCTGCAGATAGGCCATGTAGGAGTCGTGCACTTTTTTCGTCATCGGATCCTTTGCAGCCGATTCGGCGAGCACCTTGGCCGTCACCTCACGCAGCTTCTCGACCACCTCATCGGGCAACGGCTTCGCGATCACGCCCTGGTTCTTCACCAGGTCCTCCATCGCCTCCGCGTTGTTGCGCTGGCACCAGGCTTCGCTGATCACGTTGCAGGCGGCGGCCGCATTCTGCACGATCGTCTGCAGGTCTTTCGGCAGCTTGTCCCAGGCGGCCTTGTTGATCAGCAGTTCGGACACGGTGGCGGTCTCGTGCCAGCCGGTGGTGTAGTAATACTTGGCGGCTTTTTGCAGACCCAGCTTGCGGTCCTGGAACGGGCCGACGAATTCGGCCGCGTCGATCACGCCGCGCTCGAGCGCTGGAAAGATCTCGCCGCCCGGCAGCAGCTTCACATCGACGCCGAGCTCCGCATACACCTTGCCGGCCAGGCCCGGAATGCGCATCTTGAGACCCTTCAGGTCCTCGCTCGACTTGATCTCTTTCTTGAACCAGCCGGTCATCTGCACGCCGGTGTTGCCGCACGGCATCGCGACCATGCCGAACGGCGCGTAGACCTCGTTCCACAGCGCCTGGCCGCCGCCGTCGTAGAGCCAGCCGTTCATGCCCTGGAAGTTCAGGCCGAACGGCACCGCGCAGAAATACTGGGCGGCCGCCGTTTTGCCGGTCCAGAAATAGCTGTTCGCGTGATTCATCTCGACCGAGCCGGCGCGCACCGCGTCGAAGCCTTCGAGCGCCGGGATCAGCTCACCCGCGCCGAACACCTGGATCTTCAAACGGCCACCCGACATCGCCTCGATGCGTTTGGCCAGATCGGTCGCGCTGCCAGGGCCTTCCATGTAGAACGGCGAACCTTTGCCGTAAGCGCTGGTCATCTTCCAGTTGAAGGTGCCGGTGCTGGCTTGCGCCTGCGCAGCGACGGCGGGCACGGCCAGCGCGCCGGCCAGGCCGGCCTTGAGTGCGGAGCGGCGGGAAGAAATGGAATCGGACATGGGTTGAGCAACCTGAAGGGACAAGGGAAAAGCCAATGGTCGCCACTCGATTCGCATGAAGCGTGCCATGCGCGCAAGCGCGGCAGGGTCGCGTCAGCAACAGCCGGCCCAGGCGCTCCGGCGATAGAACGGCCCCAGGTCCTCGCTCATCTGGTCGAGCGTGCACCGCCACTGTGCGAAGGCCGGCTGCGCAGCCAGTGCGCTGCGTACCTGGGCCAGCAACTCGGCGCGCAATGCCGGCTCGTCGAGCGTCACGAGCCGTCCGCCGCGCACCACCGTGCGCCCCGCGATGATCACCTCGTCGATGTGGCTGCGATGCGCGCGTGCCAGCAGCAGATCGAACGGATCGACATCCGTAAACAGCGCATCGTCATCGACTGTGTCCCAATCGAGCAGCACCAGATCCGCTGGCGCGCCCGGCGCGATCCTGCCTCCCAAGCCATCGGCTTCGGCGCTCACACTGCGCCGGCCATGCTGTGCAGCGCAGCGCCAGAGCGTCGCGCGGTCCATCGTCTGTTCGAACCCGATGCCGCGATGCAGCAAGTGAAACAGCCGCAACTCGCGCAGCGCATCGTCGTCTTCGTCCAGCGCCATGCCATCGATGCCGAGCGCGACCCGGCAGCCTTGGCGCAGCATCTCCGGCACCGGCGCGATGCCGGACTTGAGCCCGAGGTTCGAACTGGTGTTGACCGCAATGGTCACGCCGCGTTCGGCCAGCAGCGCGAGTTCATCAGGCCGTGCCCAGGCGCAATGCGCGAGCGTCAGGCGCGGGCTCAGCAGGCCGATCGCATCCAGAAACCGAACGATGCCGTCCGGATGCGCACGGTCCGCCCATTCGCGCTGATAGCGGGTCTCGAGCAGGTGCATGTGCACCGGCCGGCCGGTCGCAGCGGATCGCTCGGCCACCGCTTCGAGCAGCCGCGTGCTGCACCACTGCACGCCGGTCGGCCCGTACTGCAGCGTGACGTGTTCGGGCAGGCCGGCTTCCGAAGCGAGCATCTGCGCGACTTCTTCGACCTGCGCCATCTGCTGCACAACCGTTGCGGCCGGCAATGCAAGCCGGTCCGCCACCGACTGACGAATCGCCGGGCGCAGTGCGGCGAGCATCGTCGCGTCATCGCACAGGCCGATGCCGTTGCGATCCCGCAGTGCGACCGCCAAGCCGATGCGCACGCCCACATCGCGGGCGGCACGCGCCACCGCGTGCGCCTCCTCCACATAGGGCCGGCCGCCCTGCACGCGCGTGTAATGCACCATCGCCTGGGCCACGCCGCCGCGCACCGAACGCGCGAACGACGTTGCCGCGCACAGATAAGGATCGGCGCCTGGGATCACGCCCAGATAGGGCAGCCAGGCTTCCAGCGGCCGGTCGAATGCGCCGAGCGTGGCGCTGCGGAACGTGCGAGCGTGATCATGCGCGTTGGCCAGTGCCGGCAGCGCGAGTCGGCGCCGGCCTGCGGGTGGTTGCGGCAGCGTGCTGATCGCGGCGATACGCGCGCCATCGAATGCAATGCGCGCATTGGCCCGCTCAGGCGCATTGCCAGGCTCGGCCAGCAGCCAGGCAACGTCGATCGGGTCAACCTTGCCGTTCACTGCAACGTCAGCTGGCGTTCGGCTAGCGGCGGCAGAAAACGGCGATCGAACACGTCACTTGGCTTCGGCTTCGCCGCCAGCTCGAACGCGGTGGCGAGCTGCTCGACCGAGCGCTCGAGGCGATCGTCCTTCACGTCGCCGATGCCGATCGCAGCCGTCTCCGGCGTCAGCATCACGCTGCGCAAGGTGTAGAGCAGCCGGCGCTTTTCCAGCGCCTTGTTCAGCAGCGGCTCACGCTTGGCCAGCACGTCGATCGCCGCATCCGGATCGGCCAGCGTGTCGCGCACACCGCGGTGGATCGCGCGCACCAGACCGGCGACCGCTGCGGGCTTGTCCTTCAGCAACGCCTGGGACACCAGCACGCCGTTGCTGTAGAGATCGATGCCGTGGTCAGCGTAGTGGAACCAGCGGATGTCCTTGTCCGGATCGACGCCCTGCGCGGCCAGGTTCATGTAGCTCGTGACGGAGAACACGGCCGATGCATCGACCTGGCCGCGCAACAGCATCTGCTCCTGCAGGTTCGGCGCCATGTTGGTCCAGCTCACCTTCGATGCATCGATGCCGTTCTTCTCGGCCAGCAGGCCGAACATCCGGTACGCCGCGCCGCCGGCCGGCGAGCCGAGGTTCCTGCCTTCCAGATCTTTCAACGTCTTGATCGGCCCGTCGGCTTTGGTCATCAACGCGAACGGCGTGCGGTTGTAGAACATGTAGACCATCACCGGCGCCTGGCCAGGCTTGGCCGCGGCCTGCTGGATGATCGCGTTCATGTCGCCGAAGCCGGCCTGGTAGGCGCCCGCCATCACCTTGTTGACCGCTGCCGCCGAGCCGTCGCCCTGGTCGATCGTCACGTCGAGCTTTTCCTGCGCGAAGTAACCCCGCTCCTGCGCCAGGTAGAACCACGCGTGCACGCCCTGCAGCTTCCAGTCGAGTACGAACTTGATCGGCGTGAGTGCCTGGGCAAATGCGGCTCCAGCGGTTATCCAGCCACACGTAGCCGCTATTAATAGCGCAGCACTACGCCGAGTGAGAAACGAAGTCATGAACAGACCTTTCATAAAACACGACAGCGTCGAGCAATCTCAGATGGCTTCGAACAGCACGTCCTGCGCGCCCTGCCAAAGCACCGCCGTGCCCAGCGCGCGCAGGTGCTCGCGGCCTTGCACGATCGTGAGGAAATGGTTGCCGGCCAGCGGACCCATCTTGCTGGCGAAGCTGCAGGCGCCATAGGCCAGGATGATTTCGGTCTCGCTGTAGCCGCCCGGATAGAACAGCACGTCGCCTGCCGATGGATGGCTCGTGTGGTTCTCGAAACCGACACCGAGTTCGAAGTCGCCCAACGGCACCCAGCAGCCTTCACCGCTCCAGCGCACGTGGATCAGCCGCTGGCGATACGGCAGCAGCGGCATGAACGCCGCGACCGTGCGAGGCGCGTCCGGGTGCGTTTCGGCAACGAAGCGATGGCCGGCGGCGGTGATGGCGATCTGGCTCATGGTGGCAGTCTTTCAGCAAGCGAAAAGGTGGATCACAGGCGTCAAGCCATGACTAGGCCATCGTCGCGCTGCGCCCAACCCGTCATGCGGCGCTCGACCAACGATGACAGCGCATACAACGCCACGCCCATTGCAGCCAGGATCACCAGGCCTGCGAACACCAGCGGCACGTCGAAATTGCCGCTCGCGATCATCATCACGTTGCCGATGCCCTTGTTGGCCGCGACAGTCTCCGCCAGCACGGTGCCGACGAACGCCAGCGTGATCGCGATCTTGAGCGACGCGAACAGATACGGCAGCGCGCGCGGCAGCCCGACGTTCCAGAGGATGTCGCGTTTTCTGGCACCGAGCACGCGCAGCACGTCTTCGAGCTCGGGCTCGGTGGTGGCCAGGCCGGTGGCCACGTTCACGACCACCGGAAAGATGCTGATCACCATCGAAGTCAGCACCGCCGGCACCGTGCCAGCACCAAACCAGACCACGAAAATCGGCACCACCGCGACTTTCGGGATACTGGAGAAACCGACCAGCAGTGGGTAGGCTACGTCGTAGGCGAGCTTGGACGAGCCGATCACCACGCCGATCACGATGCCGACACCCACGCCGAGCGCGAAGCCCGCCAGCGTGGTGTAGAGCGTCTGCACCGCATGCGGCCACAGCAGCGGCATCTTCTGCCACAGCACGAATGCGATCTGGCTCGGGCGCGGCAGGATCAGGTCGGACACGCCGGCTGCCAGGCAGCCCAGTTCCCAGAGCAAGAAAAAGCCTGCCAGCACGCCGACCGACAGGATGCGTTGCCGGTTCTTGGGACTCAGCGCGCTCATGCGGCGGCTTTCAGGACCGGCATCACAACGGGCTCCACAGCGGTTGCGGACGCGGCCGGTGCGCGCGCTTCGGCGATGCGCATGCGCAGCTGCTGCACCAGCTGCGCGAAGTCCGGCGCGTAGCTCGCCTCCAGCGTGCGCGGACGTGCGAATGGCACCTCGCGCTCCTGCAGGATGCGGCCCGGGCGGGCGCTCATCACACAGATCCGGTTTGCCAGGTAAGCCGATTCGCGCAGGTCATGCGTGACCAGCAGCACGGTGGGCCGCTCGCGCAGCCAGAGCGTCTGCATGATGTCCCACAGTTCCTCGCGCGTGAACTGATCGAGCGCGCCGAACGGCTCGTCGAGCAGCAGCAATTGCGGTTGATGCACCAGCGCGCGACACAGCGACGCGCGCTGCAGCATGCCGCCCGACAACTGCCAGGGCCGTTTGTCACCGAAGCCGCTCAGGCCCACCTGCGCCAGAAGCGCCTCCGCGCGCTCGGCGTACTCGCCCTTCCTCTTCCTGGCCCAGTCCCGCCGAAACGGCTCGACGATCTTGAGCGGGATCATCACGTTCTCGCGGATCGTGAGCCAGGGCAGCATGGTCGGGTTCTGAAACGCCAAGCCGATGCGCACCTCGCTGGGCTGCGCCGATCGCCCGCCCGCTGAGGTGACTTCGCGCCGCGCCGTCAGGACACCGCCGGAAGTCGGCTGCAATAGCCCCGCGACCAGCTTCAAGATGGTCGACTTGCCGCAGCCGCTCGGACCCACCAGCGCGACGAAGTCGCCTTGCTCGATGCGCAGGTTCGTGCTGGACAGCGCAATCGTGCCGCCGCCATAGGCCAGCGTCACGTCCGACAGTTCGACGAACGGATCGCTCACGTCGTGGCCGCTTCCGAATCGACCCGCACGATCGCTGCGACCGGGCCG
The DNA here is from genome assembly GCA_965218765.1 of Burkholderiaceae bacterium. GTDB lineage: Bacteria > Pseudomonadota > Gammaproteobacteria > Burkholderiales > Burkholderiaceae_C > JBBPYC01. The sequence continues at coordinate 104,025 of CBDCLU010000001.1, forward strand.
CCGCCGGGCGGGCCCTGATGCTCGGCGCCGCCGGACACGTAGAGCGCGGTGTGCCCCGCCACGCTGGCCAGCACGCCGCCGACCGCGGCGCGCGCATGGCGCGTGGCGTTGATGTCCGAATCGTCCAGCATCGTGTGGCGCGCGCCGCGCACCTGGCCATCGGGGCTGGCTTCGGCCTTCGCCAGCAGGTTGACGAGACAAGCAGCCCGCGCTTTTTCATCCCGCTCGGCATCGAGCTCGAATGCGTCGCGCAGCAGCCGGCGCACGCTGGCCGCATCCACGGCGTCCCGCATCACCGTGTGTGCGATCCGGAAGTTCGATGCCGCGCCGGCGGCTTCGCCGAGCACGATCACCACGTTGTGTTCGAGCTCAATCCCGGCCGAAGCCGAGGCGACGCTCGAATGCAGTGCCCAGTCGGAGAGCACCGCGCTGTCGTCCACGTCGGCGCGTGCCAGCTCGCCGCAACCGACCGCGACGCCGAGTGCGGACGCCCCACGTGAATACCCCATCGACTCGTAGCTGTCCTGCGTGACCGGCGACTGACCGCGCCGCATGGCCGCTGCCATCTTGACGGGCGTCAGCAGCGGACACTTGATCTGCACGAAATGCACGTCGGCCGCGTCGGCGATGCCGGCGTCCTGCATCGCGGCACGCACCGCGTCCGCAGTGGTGTCGATCTGCGCGCTGCGGCCGATTTCCTCGGGCGCAAAGTCACGCGTCTGCGCAGTGCCGATCACCAGCCGTTTTTCATGCGCCCCCGTGGCTGGAACCCGGTTGCGTGTGAACACCGTGAAGTGCGGCGACAACACGCCTTCGGTGCCGCCCGACATCACCAGCGCCACGCGCTGCGCGACTTCGGCCGCGCTGCAGCCCAGCAAAGGGCTCAGGAAATGACACCAGCTCATCGCCGCGAAGTCCCGCGTGTGGTCGTTCACGCAGCCGTTGCCTTCGGTCTTGCCCATCACCGCGACGATGGTGGCCGGATCGAGCAGACCGCGTTCGATCAACGCCTGCACGCCACTGAGGTCGCCCGGGCCGCTGCAGGCGACGCGATGCACATCGACCCGCTGCACCGTCTGTGCGGTCGTCATCGAGCGACGTCCTCGGCCGGCAGTGCATTGGGCCGCACGCCCGGCGGTGTCTCACGAATTGCGCTGCTGTAGTGCTCTTGGTTGCGCGGCCTGGCAAGCGGCATCCGCTGCACCGGCTTGACCGACCGGCCCCAGCCGGCCGCTTCGGTCACCAGCCTGCCGTCCCGCATCACGAAGCGGCCACGCACCAGCGTATGCAGCGGATAGCCCTGCACCGCGCGGCCATGCCAAGGCGAGATCTTGCTGAGCGAATGCAGGCGGTTTTGCGACAGGGTGCCGCGCACGTCCATGTCGACGAACGCGATGTCCGCGTGCATGCCGCTCGCGATCGCGCCCTTGACGTCGGACAAGCCCCAGGCGCGCGCCGGGTTCACCGCGCTCCAGCGCACGTAGTCCATCAGCGAGGCGCGTTCGCGGTTCACCTCGGTCAGCATCAGCGCCATCTGCGTTTCCACGCCCGGGAAACCGCAGTCGCAGTCCCAGATGCTCTCGCGTGTTTTTTCTTCCGGCGTGTGCGGCGCGTGATCGGTCGCGATCATGTCGATGGTGCCGTCGAGCAGCGCATTCCACAGCGGCTGGTTGTGGCGCGCTTCGCGGATCGGCGGATTGAGCCGCATGATGCCGCCCAGGCGCGGCATGTCGTCGGTGCTCAGCAGCAGGTACTGTGGGCAGGTCTCCACCGTCACATCGACGCCGCGGCGCTTCGCGTCGCGCACCACGAACAGCGAATCGGCCGCGCTGTGGTGCGCGATGTGCACGCGCGCGCCGGTCCATTCGGCCAGCGCGACCACGCGGCCGATCGCCTCGATCTCGCAGACCGCCGGGCGCGCGGCCAGATGCGCGAGCGTGTCGATGCGGCCGGCTTCGAGCAGCTGCCGCTGCCGGCGTGCCATGATCGGCGAGTTCTCCGCGTGCACCACCGTGCGGATGCCGAGTGGCGCGAGCTTCTCGAAGCCTTCGAGCAGCGCACCGTCGGTCGGTGCCGGCAGATTGCCGAAGGTGTTGCCGACGAACGCCTTGAAGCTCGTCACGCCGCCATCGAGCAGCCGCTCCAGATGCTCGACGCTGTCGTCGCCGAGCAGGCCGTGGATGCCGAAGTCGACATACGACTGCTCGGCCGCACGCAGCTTGATGTTCAGCGCCTCGATGGTGCCGGTCGGCGGGTTCGTGTTCGGCATCTCGAACACGGTGGTGACGCCGCCGCAGGCGGCTGCGGCTGAGCCGCTTCTCCAGGTTTCCTTGTTCGGGTAGCCGGGGTCGCGGAAATGCACATGGCAGTCAATCGCGCCGGGCAATAGATAGAGACCATCGGCGCGCACCTCCTGCCGGCCTGCCGGCATCACGTCATCATGGCCGACCGCGACGATCGACTCCCCGTCGATCGCGACGGACGCCTCGACGATGCGATCGGCCGACACCACCTTGCCGCCGCGGATCACCAGATCGACCGTGCTCATGTCTTCTCCCCTGCCTGTTGGTTCATCACAGCGCGGCCCAGCCGCCATCGACCGGCAGGTCCACGCCGGTGATCTGCCGGCTCGCATCGCTGGCCAGAAACAGGCAGGCGTTGGCGACGTCGACATCGGTGGACACGCGCTTGAGCGCGTAATCGGCTGCGTGGCGCGTCATCGCCTCTTCAAGAGTGATGCCAAGCCGTTGGGCCATGTTTGCGCAGACTTTCTCGCGGAAGCGCGGCCCATCGACCATGCCGGGCGCGACGCAGTTGACATTGATGTTGTGCGGCCCGGCTTCGAGCGCAAAGCTCTTCGTGATGCCGCGCAGACCCCATTTGGAGGCGGAGTACGCCATGCGCCCGGCACGCCCGCGCATGCCAAACGTGCCGCCGACATTCACGACCTTGCCAGATGCTTGCGCAATCATCGAGGGCAACACCGCATGCATGGTATTGAAGCAGCCGGTCATGTTGAGCTGCACGATCTCGTTGAACTCGTCCATGCTGGTTTCCCAACCGGTCTTGCCGATCGGGCCGGAGCCGCCGGCGACGTTGACCAGGATGTCGATGCGGCCGAACGTATTCAACGCGTGCTGGGCGAGCGCTTCGGTCTGCGCCGGCACCGTCAGGTCGCAGCGCATCACCAGCACCAGCACGCCCAGAGCGCGCGCGGCTTCGGCGACCGGTTCGATCGCCTCAGTGTCGCGGCCGGCGAGCACCAGCTTCGCGCCTTCCGCGGCGAATGCGAGACTGACGGCGCGGCCCATGCCTTTGGCCGGCCCTGTGATCACGGCCACCTTGTCTTTCAGTTTCAGATCCATCGGTTCGGGCTCGCGGCTTCTTTCATCAGAACTTGCGGGCTCGATCGGACTTCGGCGGCAGGAAGCTGCGGTCGAACACTTCGTCGTTGGCCGGCGTGCGTGGCAGGCCGTTGGCATCGACCACCATCGCAATCGCGCGCTTGAGCCGCGCCGGGTCGATGTCGCCCAAACCGATGGTCGCAATCTCCGGATGGTTCATCTCCTGCTTCAAGGTGGCCAGCAGCCGCTCCTTCTCGACTTCGCGCTTGAGCAGCGGCTCTCGCTTCATCACGTAGTCCATGGCTGCTTCAGGATCGGCCAGACTCTCGTTGATTGCGCGGTTCACCGCTTTCACAAATCCAGCCACCGCCTTCGGGTTTTCCTTCGCGAAGCTTTTGCTGAACACGATCGCGTTCGAATACAAATCCATGCCGAAGTCGCCGTAATTGATAAAGCGCAGATCCTTCTCGGGATCGATGCCGACCAGCTTGGCGCTGAAGTACACGGTGTTGATGTAGCCGAACACCGCATCGACCTGCCCGCGCAGCAACATCTGCTCGCGCAGGTTCGGCGTCATGTTGGTGATGTTGACCTTCGATGCATCGATGCCGGCGACCTTGGCGAACGCAGGAAACAGCTTCAACGCGCCGTCGTTTGCCGGCCCGCCGATGGTCTTGCCTTCGAGGTCTTTCGGCGTCCTGATCGGGCTGTCTTTTTTCACCACGATCGTGTAGGGCGGCGTGTTGTAGATCATGTAGACCCCGACCGGCGCCTGTTCAGGCCGCTTGGCGGCCAGATCGATCAGCGCATTCAAGTCGCCAAAGCCGGCCTGATAGGCACCGGACGCCACTTTGACGACGGACGCGGACGAACCCTCGCCCTGGTCGATCTCAACGTCCAGACCTTCGGCCGCGAAATATCCGTTGTCTTGCGCCATGAAGAACCAGGCTTGCGGGCCTTGGTACTTCCAGTTCAGCACCATCCTGACCTTGGTCTGCGCCTGACCGGTGATCGGGACGGTTGCCAGTGCGGCGCTGGTCAGCAGCACGGCGACGAGTCGACGGTTCATGTTCATGCGTTCGGGTTCCTGCGATTGGGCTGTGTCATGGAGAAGATGGAACGGCCGCAGACTGCGCAGCCAGTGCTTCAAGCAACGGCTCGGTGCTGGCAACGAAGCCATGCAACTGCTCGACGAGGAAATGAATTGCTTCTGTCACATAAGCCGGCGACGGCGTGCCGCAGGCGTCTTGCAACAGCACGCAGTCGTAGCCGAGGAAGCCGGCGTCCTGCAAGCTGCTGAACACGCACCGGTCGGTGTTGATGCCGGCGAACAGCAGCGTCGTGATGCCGAGGTTGCGCAGCACGCTGTCGAGTTCACTGTCCCAGAAGCCGCTCAGGCGGTGCTTGGACACCTTGATGTCGGCCGCATCGATCGGCAGTTCATCAATGACCTGGGCACCCCACTCGCCCGCGACCAGAGACTGGCCCCGATCGATCGGCGAACGCTCGGCATAGCCGACGCCATCGGCCGTTCGCTTGGCCTTGTAATGCAGCAGCGGGCTCAGGTTGAGCCGGTCTGCACGCAGGCCCCAGTTCAGCCAGACCACCCGCGCGTCGGCTGCACGCCAGGCCGGCAGCAGTCGCTGCAGCATCGCAATCGGCCCTCGCATCGGCTGCACATCGATGCCTCTCTGGCCGAACCATCCCTCTGGATGGCAGAAGTCGTTTTGCATATCGACCACGATCAGCGCGCTGCGCGCCAAGTCGATCTCGACGCCCTGTGTCAGTGCCCGCAGTTGCACCGGCCTGGGGCGCAACGGTTCACGCACTAGGCTGACTTGCGCCGCAGTGACGCGCCATGCGTTATGCGCTGCTGCACCGAATGCGTGGTACTGGTCCGAGGCAGCGGGAATGGCGGGGGCGATGGGTTCCACACCGTTGCAGCACGCACCGAATGTGCCAATCAGCGATGCCGTGCGGCATCAAATAGCGCACGGTATGTTGCCGAAAAGGCAACGCACATGCAGACTTCGGCATTTGCCAATTTCCGGCAATGCATCGATGCAGCCGAGTCGCCACACCGAATGAACCACCTACGCTTTCTGAATTACTTCGACGAGGTGGCGCGGGCCGGCTCGATCCGGCAAGCCGCCGAGCGGCTGCACATCGCGCCGTCGGCGGTGAACCGGCGCATTCAGGACCTGGAGGACGAACTTGGTGTGCCGCTGTTCGAACGGCTGCCGCGCGGCGTGCGCCTGAGCGCGGCCGGCGAGCTGTTCATCGGCTACGTGCGCACCCATCGTGCCGAGCTGGACAAGGTGCGCGCCGACATCGCGGAGCTGCAGGGTCTGCGGCGCGGCACCGTGACGCTGGTGGCCAGCCAGGCGCTTGCGCCTCATGTCATGCCGCGGGCGGTCGTGCAGTTTCGACAGCACCACCCATTGGTCGAGTTCCATGTCCGCATCGGCGACCATCTGCAAGCGCTGGCTGCGCTGCGTGTGTTCGAGACGCAGTTGGCACTGGTGTTCAACCTTGCGGACGAGCCGGACGTGAAGGTGCTGGCCCGCTTCGAGCAGAAGCTGGTGGCAACCATGCATCGCACGCATCCGCTGGCCGCTCAGCCGGGCGGATTGCGGCTGCGGGATTGCATCGACTATCCACTGGTGCTGCCCACCCGTGAAGCCGGTGGCCGCCAGCTGCTCGAATCATTCCTGGTGCGCAGTTCGATCAAGCTGCGTCCGGTGGTCGAGAGCAACAGTTTCGAGTTCCTGCGTGGCTGCCTCCATCACGAGCACGCGATCACGTTCCAGATCGCGATCGGTGCGGTGACCGACGGCGGCGAGATCGTTGCCAAGCCGATCGTCGAGCGCGGCTTTCCCAAAAGCCATCTCGTGCTGGCCTGCCTGCGTGCGCGGCAGTTGCCGGCCGTCTCTCATGTATTCGCCGAGCATCTTCAGCAGGCAATCGCCGAATTCGCTTGAGCGACTTGGCAACACTCAATCGGCAAAACAACAAGTTGTCGATGCGTGGCACACCACCGACATGGCACAGGGCTTGCATCGACTCCGGCTTTCTCTCCTCGCCAATGAGTCGAACCCATGCCAAACATCGCAATGACCGGAATTGCCCTCATCGGCGCCTACATCGCGCTCGCTTTCGGCGCTAGCAGCGCCTTCGCAGCCGACCAGGTGATCAAGGTCGGCACCTTGAAGCTCATGCACGGCATCACGCCGTACTTTTATCAACGCTTCGTACCGGCCGGCTACCAAGTCGAAGTGGTGCCGTTCGAGACACCGACCGACGGCAAGAATGCGGTCGTCACCAAGTCGGTCGACTTCGGCATCTACGGACTGGCCGCGGCCACCCTGGGTGCGGCGGCCGGCGAGCCGGTGGTGATCGTGGCGGCGCAATGCAGTCGCGGCATGGCGGTGGTCGCGCGCGCGGACGGCAGCATCGACTCGATCAAGGCACTGGAGGGCAGGAAGGTCGGCATCCTGCCTGGCTCCACGCAGGAAGTCGTGATCCTGGACCGGCTCAAGCAGGAGGGCATGACCGTCAAAGACATCAAGCCCGTGCGCGTGTCATTCAGCGAAATGGCGTCCGCACTGGAGCGCGGCGACATCGACGCCTATGTCGGCGCCGAGCCCGGCCCGTCGATCAGCGTCGAGCGCGGCGTGGGCAGAATCGTCGAGTATCCGTATTCGACGCCGACCGGCGCCATCAACATGGTGATGACCACGCACGCCGACACCGTGAAGAACAAGGCCGAATTGCTCCAGATCGTCCTCAAGATGCACCGGCAGGCGACCGAATACGCGATGGCCAACCGCGCGGCGTTTGTCGAGATGTCGCAGCAGAAGCTCGGGCTGCAGCCGGCCACGGTGGAACTGGCAGCCCCGAACGTCGAACTGACCTGGAAGATCGACGACGACTGGCAGACCCGGGCACGTTACTACGGCAGCCAGATGCTGGCAAAAAAGCAGATTCGGGAGCTGCCGGATTACGCGACGTTCATCGATGCACGTGCCAACAAGCTGGCTGAGTGAACACAGCCGCGGTTCTTCTGCATGGAACAGGTCAATCACTTGCCAGTACGCACGACATCGGGAGGGTTCAGCCTGGCTCGACTGAACGCTTGGGCTGTCCCGCTGGCCGTGCCGATCCTGCTGCTGATCGGCTGGGACCTAGGCGTGCGAATGAGTGGCACGCGGCTGATTCCGCTGCCACAGGACGTCGGCCTGATGTTGTTCGATTTCGCGTTTGGCGGCATCTATAACGACATGTTCAGCCAGACGCTGTGGCTGCACCTGTGGAAATCGATGACGCGAGTATACGGTGGTTTTGCGCTGGCGGCGCTGGTCGGCATCCCCCTGGGGTTGCTGATCGGGCGCAACGCGCTGGCGCGCCGGCTGCTCGATCCCACCTTGCAATTGATGCGGCCAGTGCCGGTGACCGCCTGGCTGCCGTTGTCCATGATCTTCTTCGGCATCGGACCGAATGCTGCGGTGTTCCTGGTCTTCCTCGGCGCGTTTTATCCGATCGTGTTCAATACCGTGTTCGGTGTGAAGGCGGTCGAGCCGCGTCTGTTTGAGGCAGCGTCGATGCTCGGCTGCACCGGCCCTGCACTGTTTCGACAAGTGGTGCTGCCAGCTGCCACGCCGTCGATCCTGAACGGGCTACGGCTGGGTCACGGCTTCGCGTGGATCCTGATCGTGGTGGGGGAGATGACTGGTGTGCCTGAAGGCCTGGGTGCGGTCATCATGGACGGGCGCATGCTGTCGCGCACCGATCTGGTGATTGCCGGCATGGTCGTGATCGGCCTGATCGGCTACTTGACCGATCGGCTGCTGGTCGCCATCAACAACTGGCTGCTCTCCTGGAGCCCACAGCATCGTGCCTGATACCGATCGCGGTGATAACGCTCGACGTCCGTTGCCGATGGTCGACCTGCAAGGTGTTGGCAAGACGTTCGCGATCGGCGCGCACACCGTACAGGCGCTGCACGGGGTCGATCTGCGCATCGAGAAAGGCGAATTCGTCTGTCTGATCGGTGCATCCGGTTGCGGCAAATCGACCTTACTGCGCATCATCGCAGGCTTCGAGTCCGCATCCATCGGGTCGGTGCAAATGCTCGACATGCCGATCGAGGCGCCGGGCCCGGAGCGCGGCATGGTGTTCCAGGATTACGGCTTGTTCCCCTGGCTCACGGTCAAGCAGAACGTCGGCTTCGGCCAACGCCAGCGCAATGTCACCAAAGCCAGGCTCGACGAGCTGTCGATGCATTACACCGAAATGGTGGGCTTGGCTAAGTTCGCCGACTACTACCCCGGCCAGTTGTCCGGCGGCATGAAGCAGCGGGTCGCGATCGCGCGCGTGCTGGCCAATGAATGCGAAGTGTTGCTGATGGACGAACCGTTCGGCGCGCTTGATGCGTTGACCCGCGAGAAGCTGCAGCAGGAGCTGCTCGAGATCTGGCAACGCAGCAAGCTGACCGTGGTGTTCGTCACCCATGCGGTCGAGGAAGCCGTGTTGCTGTCCGACCGCGTGGTGGTGATGACGGCGGGGCCGGGTCGCATCGACGCCGACATCCCGATTGACCTGCCGCGCCCGCGCGAGATTACCGCACCCGAGTTCAATGCTGCACGCCGGGATCTGACCTTACGATTGACCAGTCATTTGAGACCCCAGGAAACGGCATGAGCACCACGAACACCTATCGCGGCATGAACCGCACCGCGCTCGATGCGGCTTACAACAACGCGGCTGCGGTCAGCCACAGCGGCGCGATGATGCAGGCATTCAATGAACGCAGCGCGGAGTTGCGTGCGGCGCATCCCGGTTACCGGGAGATTCAGTATGGCCCCGCGCCGCGCAACCGGATCGACTACCTGCCTGCGGATCGGCCGGGCCCGTTGCTGGTGTTCATCCACGGCGGTTATTGGCAGATGCGCAGCAAGGACGACTTCGGCTTTCTGGCGGCCGGCCCGCTGGCGCACGGTGTGCATGTGGCACTGATCGGCTACACACTCGCGCCCGATGCGTCATTGACCGAGATCGTGGCCGAGGTGCGTGCGGCCATCGGTCATCTGCATCGGGACGAAAGACTCTCGGGGGTGGACCGGCAGCGCATCCTGGTATCCGGCTGGTCGGCCGGCGGGCACCTGACCGCCCTGTGCATGAACGAGCCTGGCGTGATCGGCGGCATCGCAATCAGCGGCATCTACGATCTGGCGCCGGTGCGGCTCAGCTACCTGAACGACAAGCTGCAACTGACCGAGCAGGAGGTCGAGGCATTGAGTCCGCAGCAGTTGCCGATCGGCAACAAGCCGCTGGCACTGGTCTACGGCGGTGACGAGTTGCCGGAGCTGCAGCGTCAGTCGATCGACTTCGCCGACGCACGACACGCGGTGCCGAGCAATCACCTGGCGGCGCTGACGGGGCATAACCACTTCACGATTCTTGAAGAACTGGCTGCGCCGGACGGTGCAATCACGCGCATGATGACGTCGATGTTGTGACCATGGGTGCGCCAATCGCTGCACCTTTTGCCGACATCGAGCCGCCTCTGCTTCGGGTGGTCGGCTGCATCACTGAGTTGTTTGCAGCAAGGAATACGGCATGGAGCTGGCTGCTCGACGCCACCACGAAACCATTAGGACCATAGCGCACTTTGTAGGGTGGACCAGCGGTCCCGCCCTATCTGGGATTAACTTTCACTTCTGCTGCTCATGTATGGCACTCTGACTGCAATGAACCCTGCAGCGGCAACACGATTGGTCAGCTAATCGGCCCGGGTCGCTGTCGCTTTCGCGATCGACGCCCAGCGCTGGGAATCTGCATGCACCATGGCATCGAACGGCTTGGCCGCGAGAAACCGAAACTCCGCGCCACGCTGCCACATCTGCGCTCGAATGCGCGCGTCGGCACCAGCGGTCTGCACATCCGCTTCAATCTTTTGCGCGACGCCGTCGGGCGTTCCGGCCGGCACGAACAGGCCATACCACTGGTCCGCGACGAAGGCCGGATAGCCCATCGAAGCGATCGTCGGCACGCCCGGCAGCCGTGTGGTCGGCTGTGCACCGGTTACGGCCAGCACGCGCAGCTTGCCGCCTTCGATCAACGGCAATGCGGACACGATGATGTCCATCATCACGTCGATGCGCCCCGCGATCAGATCGGGCAACGCCTGGCTGCTGCCGCGATAAGGCACGTGCGTCATCTTCAAGCCTGCAAGCGACAGAAGCCATTCGGTTGCCAGGTGCGGCAGGGAACCGCTGCCGTTCGATGCATAAGTGAGCTCACCCGGCTTCGCCTTGGCAGCTGCCACCAGATCGGCGAACGTCTTGAACGGCGAATTCATCGGCACGACCACGACCAGCGGCGATGTGGCAAATCCGGCCACCGGGATCAGGTCCTTCAACGGGTCATAACCAAGCTTCGCGTAGATGTGCGGCGCGATCGTGACCCCGGCCGGAATGCCCAGCACCAGCGTATAGCCGTCCGGTGCGCTCTTGGCGACGAATTCAGTACCGATGGTCGAGCCGGCGCCCGTGCGGTTGTCGAACACGACGGGTTGCGCCCATCGTTTCGACAGCGCCGTGCCAATGGTGCGCGCCGCATAGTCAGTGGCCCCGCCGGCGGGGAACGGAACGACGAGTTTGACCGGGCGATTGGGATAGGGAGCCGCCTCGAGCACGGTTTCGGCGGCGTGCGCGAGAGCGGGCGCCGCCGCCGTTGCGGCAAGCCATTTCAATGCGTCGCGGCGCTGGGCGGAATGATCAATATGCATGGTGAACTCTTTTTTTTAGGAAAAATGGTTTTTGATGGCTGCAGCGCGCCACTACTTGCCGCCCCAATGCACAAAGCGCCGCTCCAGCACGATGAACAGCAGGTTCATGCCGTAGCCGACAGCGCCCGCGCAGAAGATTGCCGCGTACATAACCGGCATGTCGAAAATCATCTGCGCGTTGACCACGCGAAACCCTAGGCCATCGGTCGAGCCGATGAACATCTCGGCGACGATCACGATCACCAGCGCAAGCGATACGCCGGAGCGGATGCCGACGAAGGTCTGTGGCAGCGATTCCCAGATCGTCACGTCGGTCATCACGCGCAGGCGCGAAGCACCCATCACACGCGCGGCCAGCAGCCGCTGCTTGCGCGCGTTCATCACGCCGTAAGCCGTGTTGAAGACAATCACGAGTGCGGCGCCGAATGCGGCGACCGCGATCTTGGTCAACTCGCCGCTGCCGAACAGCACCAGAAACAGCGGGAACACGACCGACGCCGGCATCGAGCGAAAAAAATCGATCACGAACTCAATCGCCCGATACACCCTGTCCGATGCGCCCAGCAGCACGCCCAGCGGCACGCCGATCAGCAACGCCAGGCCGAACGCGATCAGCGTGCGCCGCACCGTCATCCACAGGTCGTGCGCGAGCGTACCGTCACGCAACCCGCCCAGCAGCGCATTGAAGGTTTCGCCGGGGCCGGGCAGCAGCAGCGGGTCGGCCAGCTCGGCCGCATGCGCAAGCGCCCAGACGCCCACCAACGCAGCCGCGCCGAGCAGCGGCGTCAATCCTCCGAGGCGATGGCTCCAGCCAGTCACGGCAGCTCGACCGTCCGTCGGACGTCGGCGTCAGCGCAGCTTCAGCATCGACTTCGCGTCGAGCGCGCTCTTCACCACGCCCTGCTCGACACCGATGTCGACGAACTTCTGCAAGTCGGCCAGGTCCTGCGCGTTGAGTTCGCCGACATTCATGAACTTCACGAGCGGCACGGTCGGTGCCAGCTCGACCGAGGTGTTCATGTACTTGGGCAGCAGTTCGCGCACGCTCGCATCGCCGTCGATCGCGCTGATCGCGCGGCTCCAGGCCTGCATGAAGCGGGCCGCCACCGCGGGCCGATTGGCGAGAAACTTGCCGGACAGCGCGCCACCGGCGGCGAACGCTTTCGCGTCCGGCCGGCCCAGCAGATAGGTCGCGATCACGCCCGCTTCGAGCCGGCGCGCGACGCCCTTGGCCGCCATCACGGAAGCGAGCGGCTCCAGCGTGTAGCCCGCGTCGAAGTTGCCGCTTTGAAGTGCGCCCAGGTGCACGCCCATCTGCTGCTCCTGGATCGTGTAGTCGACACCCTCCTTCAAGCCGACCGCCTGCAGCACCGCCTTGGCAGCGCCCAGATTCGCCGGGCCCGGTGCCGACAGGATGCGTGCGCCCTTCAGGTCCTTCAGACTGGTGGCTGGGTAGCCGGTTCGCACCACGAACTGCTCGGTGATGTACCGCGCGTTCTGCGCATTCAGCGAGATGTAGCGCAGCGTGCCGGGCCGCCGCGCGTCGATGTTCGCGCCTTCCAGCGTCACCAGGTTCGACGCGCCGTCGACGTCGCCGCTGACGATCGCCTGCACGGTCAGCGGGTGTGAGGCGAACACCACGGCTTCCGGCTCGATACCGGCTTCCTTGAAGTAGCCGCGTTCGAGCGCAACGTAATACGGCAACGCGGAACTCGACTGAAACACGCCGATGCGGACCTTGTCGGCCGCCAGCGCGGGGCTGGTCAGCGCCAGCAGCAGCGCCGGCAACAGAGCGGCGACCAGCAGAACACGACGCGATGAGGATGGCTTCATGGTGAGGTTCCTTCGGGTTGACTCGTCCAGACGTGAGCGGCGGCAGCAAGCTCCGCGAACCCGAGAGGATCGAAGAAGCTTTGGCCCGCGACGTAACCACGCCCCGGACGCATGTCGGGCGCGGCACCCACTTCGACCGATCCCTCGAACGTGAGTTCGAGCTGCACGCCGCTCGGGTCGTAGACGAACAGTTGCCACAGGCTGGTGCCCGGCACCAGGAACTCGCGCCAGGCCAGGCCCGCTTGCGAGAAGTGCGCGCGAAAGTCATGAAACCCCGCGCAAGCGAGCGACAGATGATCGATCGCGGCGCTGCCAGCCGGGCAGTGCCCTTGCGGCCCCAACGCCGGGCCACCTGCGTAGATGTGCACGATCGCCTGCCCGCCCGGCAGCGGCACGGCAAGCCAGGCGCCGGGGTAGCCGAAGTCCGGTCGTGCGATCTCGACCAGACCCAGTACGTCCAGATAGAAACGCCGCGTCAGCGCCAGATCGGCGGTCTTGATCGCGACGTGAAACAGGCCGAGCACGCGCGCGCTCATGCCGGACTCCGGTGCCGAGAGTGTCTGACGCGGTTCATGCGAAGGGGGCTGGCAGTGTTCATGAAGTGATTCAGCGAAAAGCAAGTTTCAGTCCAGCACGACGTCGGCCCAGAGGCGTCGGAACTGTTGCTGGTAATGCGGCAGGCGCAAGCGCGCCATCTCGGTGCGGCCCTCGGCGCCGGCGAGCATCGCGGCGGTGGCGTCCAGTGAAAAGTCCATCGCAAAGCGCAGCCGGGGTTCACGCAAGCTCGCGATGCGCGCGGTCAGTTGCGCGGTGCCGCCCGGCGTCGGTGCCGCGCCGCCGAACCGCCGCGCGGCATCGACGATCAGGCGCCCGGCCACGCACGCGTCTTCGACTGATTGCGTCGCGCCCTGCCCCAGTGTCGGCACCATGCCGTGTGCGCTGTCGCCGAGAAACAGCACCTGGCCGGAGCTGTCATGCCACAGCGACGGGCTTTCCTGCAGGCGCGCCCAGTGGATCTGGCCGTGCTGCGCCACCAATCGGTCGACCAGCCAGCGCACCGGCGCGCAGGCGGCGACGGAGGTCGGCAGATGGTGGCGCGCCAGCGCTTCCACGCTGCGCTCGGAAGCCGGAATGTCGCGGCCCGCTTCGATCGGGAACGAACCGGCGATGTAAACCCGATCCGACGGCACCCGAAAAGCCAGCAGGCGCTTCGGGCCGTTGAACCACCACGTGTAGTCGTCGATCAGCCCGGCCGAAGTGTCGTCCACCAGTAGCCGGTAGATGGCCACGCCGATATGGCGCGCCTGCCAGGGTCCCGCCAGCAGCGGGCGCAACCCGCTGTAGCGCCCGTCGCAAGCCACCACCAGATCGAAGCCGGCTTCCTGAACGGCCTGTCCGTCGACATGGTGGCCGCTCAACAGCAGCCGTCCCGGCTGCGCAGGATCGGGCCCGCAGTGATCGATCGAAATGCCGAACCGCGCCAGCTCCGCCAGCGGCGCGCGCAGCACCCGGTACAGCTCCGACCAGCGAATCCGGATGCCGGCGTCTTCCGCCAGTTCCGCCAGCGCGAAATCGAACACCGGCGTGCCGTCGCAGAGATCGACCCGCCAGCGCGCCCATGGCAGGCTGGCCGCGCGTACGCTTCGGTACAACTCGGGCAAGGTGAGGCGCAACGCCTTCATCGCGTTCGGCCCGACGTTCAAGCCGGTGCCGGCCTCGGCCTGCTCGGACGGCAGCGCCTTCTCGAAGCAGACCAGCTCGATCGACGGCTCCCGCGCGAGCAGCGATGCCAGCACGCTGCCCGCGACCCCGCAGCCGACCACTGCGACCCTGAATGTCATGATGCCACCGCCGCGATGATCGCGATCAGCCCGCCGCCGTCCGGTCCCTGGTGCTCGGCACCGCCGGAGACGAACAACCGCGTGTCGCCGAGCACGCCCGCGACCAGCGCGCCTACCGCGCCGCGGATGTGGCGCTGCGCATTGATGTCGGTGTCGTCCAGCATGGTGTGGCGCCGACCGCGGATGCGCCCGCGCCGATCGGGCTCGCACTTGACCAGCACGCCGGCAATGCGGGCGGCAGCATCGGCATCCAGTTGCGGTGCGGCCTGCAGGCCCAAAGCGCCCGCGCAGCGCACCACGGCGGGCAGATCGAGCGCGTCCTGCATCGTCGTGCTGCCGATGCGCAGCGGACCGGTCCATGCGGCGCTGCAGCCGAGCACGATCACCTCGTGCCGGTCGACTTCGACGCCGGAAGAAATGCTTGCGCGTTCGCTGTGGATCGAGAAATCGCTGAGCACGGCGGCAGCGAGTCGTTCGGGGGTTTCGCTGAACTCACCCAGCGCCTGACCGACGCCCAATGCACCTGCCGCGCGCGACAACGCCATCGAGCGCCCGGGATCGGCGGACAACGGCGTTCGACCGCGCCGCAGCGCGTCCTGCGTGCGCGCCGAGGTCACGCAGGGCACCTTGGCCTGCACGAAGACCACCTCGTCCGGATGCGCGAGCCGGGCGTCGGCCAGCGCGCGACGCACGGTGTCGGCCATGTCGGCGATCTGCTGCGCGCCGCCGACGTGCTCGGCTGGCAACGGCGCGCCGAACGCGGTGCCGATCGCCAGTGCCGGGGCGTCCGACAGACGTTCGTCCATGTCGCGGCTGAACACCAGATAGTGCGGCGTCAGCACGCCTTCGGTGCCGCCCGACAGCACGCAGGGCACCGTCAACAGCAGCTCGGCCGCCGACGCATTGCGATGCAGCGCCAGCAGCGCCATCAGCGACTGCGTGAAATAGCCGCGCGTGAAGTCGTTAACGCCGCCGTTGCCCTCGGTCTTGCCGATCACGCAGACGATCTGGTACGGATCGATCCGGCCTTGCACGATAGCCTGCTCGAGCGCCGACACATCGCCCGGGTGCGCCATCTCGAACCGTTGCACGAGCGCCTGCATGCGTCGACTGCGTTCAGGGCCGCTCGAACGGCTGGCCGATCGCGGCCGGCAGCCGCGCGGTGCGGCCCAGCACCGCCAGCACCAGCAGCGCCGCCAGGTACGGCAGCATCTGGATCACATAGGACGAAACCGGCAGGTTGAACGCCTGCACGCGCAGCGACAGCGCTTCTGCCGCGCCGAATACCAGGCACGCGACCAGCGTGCCAAGCGGCATCCAGCGGCCGACGATGATCGCCGCGAGCGCGAGGAAGCCACGGCCCGCGGTCATGCCGTCGGTGAACGTGCCGACCTGCTGCAGCGACAGCACCGCGCCGGCCAGACCCGCGAACGCACCACCGCCGACAACTGCGGCCATGCGCACGAAGTCGGGATCGGCGCCGGCCGCGAACGCCGCGCCCGGATTCTCGCCAACCGCTCGCAACTGCAGCCCGGCGCGCGTGCGGAACAGGAACACCGACAGCGGCAGCACCGCGAGCAGCGCCAGATAGGTCAGCACCGGCTGCTGAAACAACAGCCGGCCCAGATACGGCAACTCCGCCAGCAGCGGCACTGGCCAGGCTTCGAGCAACGGCACGCGCAGCGAGCCAGTGCCACCGCCGAGCAGCGTGCGCATCAAGAAGCTCGTCAGGCCCAATGCAAGCAGGTTCGCGGCCAGCCCGGTCACCATGTGCTCGGCGCGGTACTTCACGGTCGCGACCGCCACCACCAGCGCGAGCAACATGCCGCCGCCCGCGCTGGCCGCGAGGCCGAGCCCGACGTTGTTGAACGTATGTGCGACCGCCACCGCCACGAACGCGCCGCTGAGCATCTGACCTTCCAGGCTGACCGCGAATGTGCCGGCGCGTTCGGACAGGATGCCGCCCAACGCGGCCAGCAGCAGCGGCGCGGCGATCCGGATCGCGGCGGCGAAGAAGTCGAGCAGGAACGGCAGATCGACCATTGGGCAGGAAGATGTCGGCTAAACCTTGCCGCCGCCCGAGCGGCCAATTGCGCAGACCACGAACACCATCGCGAGCCCCTGGATCACCAGCACGAGCGACGACGGCACGCCGACCTGCCGCTGCATCGCCAGCGCACCGGTCTCCAGAAAACCGAAAAACAATGCCGCTGGCAGCACGAACAGCGGATTCAACGCGCCCATCAACGCGATCGCCACCGAGTTGAAGCCGAAGCCGGCCGAGAACCCTTCGATCAACCGGTAGTGCACGCCCAGGCATTCGATGCCGCCCGCCAGACCGGCCAGCGCGCCGGCGGTGCCCATCAGACCGAATATGCCAACAGCCGGCGACACTCCCGCATAGCGCGCCGCCGCGTGGCTCGCGCCGAGCAGCCGCCAGCGAAAGCCCAGAGTGGTGCGCCACAGCACCCCATGCATCAGCAGCGCCATCAGCACCGCGAGCACGATGCCCGCGTGCAGCTCGGTGCCGGGCACCAGCTTGGGAAGCCAGGCCGTGGGGTCGAACAACGGCGATTGCGGAAAACCCGCGCCCTCCTCACCCATGCGCCCATGCAGCACCTCGGCCACCAGCAGCAGCGCGACGAAGTTCAGCAGCAGCGTGACCAGCACCTCGTGCACGCCGCGCCGCACGTGGATCAGCGCCGCGATGCCGGCCCAGGCCGCACCGCCGAGCGCGCCGGCCAGCAGCGCCAACGGCAGCAGCAACCAGGCCGGCAGCCCGCTCACGAACAATGCCACGGCCGACGCCGCGACCCCACCGATCGCGATCTGCCCTTCGGCGCCGATGTTGATCACGCGGCCCCGAAAGCACAGCGCGACGCCGACTGCGCACAGTAGATACGGCGTTGATTTATTCAGGCCAACCACGACCCGGTCCCAGCTGCCGAACGCGCCAAGGAACAACGATTGGTAAGCGACCCACGGGTTGCGGCCGGCCAGCGCGATCAACAGCGCGGTGATGCCCAGCGCCAGCACCACGGACAGCCCCGCACGGGCCAGTGGATGGGACCGCACGGCCAGCAACGGTGCGGCCTGCGGCGGCGCGATGGCCGGCAGCGGACCGACCGCATGTGCCGGGTTGGTCACGCGGCCACCGCCTCGTCCTGCGCGACGCCTCCGGCCATCGCCAGGCCGATGCGGTGGAGATCGACATCGAGCCGATCGACCACACCCTGCACGCGGCCGTCATAGAGCACGCCGATGCGGTCGCCGACCATCAGCACTTCTTCCAGCTCGGACGAGATATAGAGCACCGCCGCGCCGTCGTCACGCAACCGCAGGATGCTGTCGATCGTGAAGCGGGTTGCGCCTGGGTCCAGCCCCCAGGTGGGCTGAAACGCGACCAGGATGCGTGGCGCGCGGCCGATCTCGCGTGCCAGCGCGACCTTCTGCTGATTGCCGCCAGACAGCGTGCGGGCCGCGGCGGTCGGCGCTGCGGCACGGATGTCGAATGCGGCGATGCGTTCCTGTGCGAGCCGGCGCAGCGCCGCGTGGTCGATGCGCCCGCCGTGCGAGAACGGCGCGCGCCGGAAGTCGCGCAGCATCAGGTTGTCTTCGATGCGCATCGACTGCACCAGGCTCGTGCCCGCACGGTCCGCCGGGATGTAGGCGACACCCGCATCGAGCATGGTGCATGCGCCGCGGCCGGTCAGGTCCCGGCCGTCGACCGCGACGCGCCCGCCGGCCGGCCGAGTCAATCCAGCCAGCGTATTGGCCAGTTCTTCCTGGCCGTTGCCGTCCACACCGGCAAGCGCCAGCACCTCGCCTGCGCGCAACGTGAAGCTGGCGCCCTTCAAGCGGCGGGTGCCGTTCGCATCGTCGGCTTGCAGTTCATCGACTTCAAGCAGCACCGGCCCGCTTGTCCGGTGCCGTGTGGTCGGTTCGGCCGGCGCCAGCTCGCGGCCGACCATCAGGCTGGCAAGCGACGCGCGGGTCGCCTGGGCGGCCGCGACTTCGCCACTGACGCGGCCGCCTTGCAGCACGACGATCCGATCCGCCACCTGCAGCACTTCGCCGAGCTTGTGCGTGATGAACACGACGCCCTTGCCTTGCGCCTTGAAGCGTTCGAGAAAGCCCAGCAGTTGTTCGATCTCTCGCGGCGACAGGATCGAGGTCGGCTCATCCAGGATCAGCAGATCGGCGCCGCGCAGGATCGCCTTCAGGATTTCGACGCGTTGCTTTTCGCCGAGCGCCAAGGTCTCGACCCGGGCCATCGGGTCCACGTCCAGGCCCCAATGCTGTGCGGCCTCACGTACTTTTTCTGCCACTTGACGGGTATTCAGCCAAGCACCCCGAAGATGCCAGCCGAGCAGCACGTTCTCGGTCACCGTCATCGCTTCGACCAGCGCGAAGTGTTGATGGATCATCGCAATGCCGGCGGCCAGCGCTTCGCGCGGCGACGAGGCGGTCAGCTCCCGCCCCTTGAACACCACGCCCCCGGCATCCGGCCGCACCATGCCGAACAGGATCTTCATCAAGGTGCTCTTGCCGGAACCGTTTTCACCGAGCAGGCCGATGATGCTGCCAGGCTGCACGGTCAGGTCGATCGCCTGATTCGCGCGCACCGCACCGTAAGCCTTGCTGATGCCGCGCATCTCGAGCAACGCGGTCGGTAGCGTCAGCGCGGCCATCATGCTCGATTTCGATGCGCGAAAAGTGGGATCCGGCTACAGGCCGCCGCGGGCGTCTTCGCGGCTCACGGTGAGCTTGAGCTCGCCCGAGGCCATGCGCTTTTTCACCGCGTCGAGCTCGGTTGCCACGGCAGCCGGCACCACCGGGTTCAGCGACTTGTCGGCGCTGTAGCGCAGCTCGGCACCGGAGCCGGACGGTGCGTCGTAGCCGTACATGGTTAGCTCGGGCTTCAGCGTCCCGGCCTTGGCGGCCCTGGCCGCCGCCACATGCATGCCGGCCCAGTCCTCGACGATCGCGGTCAGCACGTTGTCCGGTGCCGCCGCGACGTGGCCGAGCGAGCGGCCGCTGGCATAGACGTTGCGCTCCTTCGCGGCTTGCACAATCCCGTTGTGCGCGGCGTTCAACTTGCCGAACACGAAGTCGGCGCCGCCGGAGATCAGTGCCAGCGCGGCTTCGCGCGCCATCGCCGCGTCTTCCATGTCCTTGATGTAGATCACGCGCACTTCCGCGTCCGGCCGAACGCTCTTCACGCCCTGGCGAAAGCCGCCGACCTGCTGCACCACGTTGGGCAGGCCTTCCAGCCCGTTGACCGAACCGATCTTGCCGGTCTTGGACATGCGAGCGGCCAGCACGCCCATCAGGTAGCCCATCTGGGCGTTGTCGTAGTCGACGGAAGCGACGTTCTTGCCCGCGCCGCCGGAGCCCGAGCTGATCACGAAGAACGCGTTAGCGAACTCGGGGCCGACCCGCTGCGCAGCGGACAGAAAGCGGCCCGAATGCCCGATCACCGGGCTGAAGCCGCGCCGCGCGTAGTCACGCATGGTCTCGATGTGATCGGCCGGCGGCACGTTCTCCGAATAGGCGGTTTCATACCCCAGTTCCTTGAGCTTCTGCAACGCGCCATAGCCGGTCGCGTTCCAGCTCTGGTCGTTGATCGAGCCGGGCAGCAGCATTGCGGCCTTGTCCTGTGCGGACGCGTTCGAGGACGACAGCAGCAGGCCGAACGACAACACCGCCAGCGAGAGCAGCGGGCGAATGCGGGCCGAGCAGCGGTACGCTTGAAAATCTGGAAACGTTGAGCGCATCATTCGAGCCTTCATGGGTTGGTGCCGCTGAAAACTGCAGCGGCAGACAGGTTGGGCGAAGCTGACTGCGGGAACCGCAAGTTCCAGGCCAACAGAGGTGTGCTGCGCATTCGCCATTCGACGCGATTGACGGCCGTCGGAACGAATCCATCCGCGACAAGCGGCTCCATAAGGCCAGTGGTGGGCGGCTACGCGAGCGTCTGCCTGTTCGCAGGCACTGCCGGCAGTGCCTGCGCGACGCCGATCATGCTGTCGCGCGTGACCAGTTCGGCGAGTTCGGTCTCGCTCATCGCGTCGCTGCCGACGGGGCGCATCGGCAGCACCAGAAACCGCATGTCGGCGTTGCTGTCATGCACCGCGATCGCGGTGTCCTGGGGCAGGGTCAGGCCGAACTCCCGTAGCACTTCGGCCGGCTCGCGCACGGTGCGGGCCCGATACGCCTTGCTGATGTACCACGACGGCGGCTGGCCCAGGATCGAGCGCGGGTAGCACGAGCACAGCGTGCAGACGATCACGTTGTGCAGCTGCGGCGTGTTCTCCACCACCACCAGCTGCGCCTCGCCGACCTTGATCTTGAGCTCGGCCGCGCCGTCCTTGCCGTTGGCGAGCAGCCGCGACTTGTAAGCGGGATCGGCCCAGGCGCGCGCGACGATCTTCGCACCCAGATGCAACCCCGGTGACTCGATCTGCTGAATCTCCATGGTGACTTCACCGGCCGAGATCAGGCCCTTGGCGACCAGCAACGACTGCAGCGCATCGGTCAGCAGCTGGCCTTCGAGATTGCCGGCTTCGTCCTCGACCACCAGCGGCGGATGCGCGTCTGCATGCGAGTCGTGGTCGTGGTCGTGGTCGTGGTCGTGGTCGTGGTCGTGGTCGTGGTCGTGGTCGTGGTCGTGGTTGTGGTTGTGGTTGTGGTTGTGGTTGTGGTTCGACATCGTTTTCTCGTCCGTATCAGCGTGTTGCAGGCACCGCCGCATCGACCCGCGCCAGCCAGTGGTCGTAAATCTCGATGACCAGCACGTCACCGGCATGGCGCTGATAGCCGGGCCACAGGTCAGCCATCGCAAAGCGCACGCGATAGAGCGGCACCACTGGGCCCGAGGTACGGCCGACGGCCAGGTCTTCCGGGTTCAGAAAATTGCCGCACAACTGCACCACCTCACCTTCGTGATGGCGGATGTAGTGCGGTATGCGGATGTGCCCGGACTTGTTCAACTCGAGCACACGCACCCGGTCACCAACGGCGAATCGCGCTGCCATGCGTTCAGCCGCCGACGTCCGCCCTGGCCTTGCCGTTTTCCGTATTGGTATCGCACGCATCCCAGCGCAGGCGGGTCTTATCGACCGCCGCCGCGTATTCGTCTCGGCTGAACACGCCCTTGGCGACCAGCGTGTCGACCATTGCTTCCAGCCGGCGCCGATAGAACGAATAGCGGCTGTACTTCTCGATGCCGAAGCTCTCGAAGCCGTGCCGCATCTCGTCGAGCGAGATCACGCGCCGGGTCGAGTCGCCGAGCAGGTTGCGGATCGCCTCGACCTGTTTTTCCCAATGCAGCCACGGCAGTTCCATCTTCGGAATCTCGCCGGCCGGCTCGCCGCCGATGTCGTGATAGCCCTTGTTCATTTGATGGCTGCTGCGTTGTGCGTTCAAGTGAAATCAGACGGCTTGAGGATTAACGTGCGTACGTCGAGCGTGGGTTTGAGCACGCCCTCCTGTGCGAACACGTCGACCAGCGCCTGGTAAGAACGAATGTCGATGTCGTTCAACTCGCGCCAGCCGCGAAGGTATGGCTGCGCGACGATACGCACCTGCTCACCTTTGATGGCGGTGTATTTGGAGAAATAGGGGCGCACGCGGTCGAACTCGGTGTTCGCGATGCGCGTGGCTTCGTCGAGCGCGGTCACGAGTTTGCGGGCCACTGCCGGCCGCTCGCGCAGGAACTTGGTGGTCAGCAGCGAGACGCCCGAATAGAACGGGTCGGCGATCACCTGGGCACAGGGGTTGACCATCGCACGCGTTGCCTCACCGGACGCCACGGCAATCGAGCCGACCGGCTCCAGCGACAACGTGGCATCGACGCTGCTGGCCACCACCGACGGCACCTGCAGGCCGACTGCCAACTCCTGCAGCCGCACATCCTTGTCCGGATCGAGCCCGTTCGCGCGCAGCATGTGGCGCGAGATGGTGCGCCACTGGATGCCCGGCAGATGGCCGAGCGTCTTGCCCTGCAGGTCCTTGAACGACTTGATCGGCGAACCGTTCTTCACGATCAGCCCGTCGTTGATCCGGTCCACCTTGACGCCGCCGCCCTGCAGGCCAAACACTTTGAAGGTGCCTGGATAGCGCGATTCGGCGAGCACCGCGATGCCGGCCGCGGCGCCGGGCGCACCTGCATCGGCCTGATTCGCGACCAGCGAATCGATGATCTGGTTCGGGTTCTGAAACTGCACCGCCTCCACGTCCAGGCCGGCTTTCTCGAACAGCTTGTCCTGGATCGCGACGTAGAGTGGGGTGGTCTGCATGATCGGCAGCCAGGACAACTTGACCTTCTCGGTCTTCTGCGCATGGACCCACGGGGCAGCGATGCTGGATGCGGCGGCTGTGCCGGCGGCAAGCAGGTGACGACGGGACAGGTTCATGGGAATGAGCTCCTTCAAGGAATGAGGTGGACGGCCGATGCGGCGCTGCGCATCACTTGCCGGACCACCGAACGAAGCGGCGTTCGAGCGCCAGGAAGCACACGTTCAGGCCCCAGCCGAGGCAGCCCGTCGCGATGATCGATGCATACATCTGGCGCAGGTCGAACACCTGCTGCGCATCGATGATGCGGCGGCCCATGCCGTTGGCCGAGCCGATGAACATCTCGGCCACGATGACCACGACCAGCGCGTAGGACACGCCGAGCCGCAGGCCGATGCAGGTCTGCGGCAGCGATTCAAAGAACATCACATCGCGGAACACGCGCGCGCGTGAAGCGCCCATCACGCGGGCGGCCAGCACGCGGGTGGGTCGCGCGTTGATCACGCCGTAGGCCACGTTGAACACGATCACGAGCCAGGCCGAAAACGCGGCAACGCCGATCTTCGATTCCTCGCCGATGCCGAAGATCAGCAAGAACAACGGAAACATCGCGGTCGCCGGCGTGGAGCGAAAGAAGTCGATCACGAATTCGAGCGCGCCGTAGATGCGCAAGTCCGACCCCAGCACGATCCCGACCGGCACGCCGAGCAGCGCAGCCACCGCGAACGACAGCAAGGTGCGGTTCAACGTGCCGAAGAAGTCGCCGGCAATCGAACCGTCCGCCACCGACCCCCACAGCGCAGTCAGCGTAGACACTGGATCGGGCAGCAGCTTCGGGCTGATCCACTGGCCCGCGGCGGCCAGCCACCAGACCGCGAACACCAGCAGCGGACCGATCCAGAACGGCTTCTTCCACAAGACAGCCGCCGCGCTCACCGCCGCACCTCGCGCTGGAACACTTCGAGGCTGCGCTTCTTGGTACGGATGAAGTTGGGTTCGCTCAGCGTCTCCACCATGCGTGGCCGCGCGTCGCGGTAGTCGATGATTTCGGCGATGCGCGTCGGACGCTTGGTCAGCAGCAGGATGTGGTCCGCCAGATAGACCGCTTCTTCGAGGTCGTGCGACACGAGCACCATGGTGGTGCCGGTCTGCATGAACACTTCCTGCAACTTCTCGCGGATGAACAAGGTCATCTCGAAGTCGAGTGCGGAGAACGGCTCGTCGAGAAACAGCACCTCTGGCGCCGGCGCCAGCGCCCGCATGATCGAGGCGGTCTGCTGCTGGCCGCCCGACAGCTCGTACGGATAGCGCTGCAGATCGAACTGCACGCCGAACGACGCGACCAGTTCATCGACGCGGCGCCGCACCTGGGCTTTCGGCTTGCCGGCGAGCTTCAGGGGATAGGCGATGTTGTCGATTGTGCGCAGCCACGGGAACAGCGCTTCCCGATAGTTCTGGAACACGTAGCCGATCGTGGTGTCCTTCAGCGACTTGCCGTCGAACAGGATCTCGCCCGCGTCGATCGGCACCAGTCCCGCGACCATGTTGATCAACGTGCTTTTGCCGCAGCCGTTCGGGCCGAAGATGGACGTGATCCGGTGCTTCGGCACATCGAGGCTGAAGTCGCTGTAGAGCGGCTGTCCGGCGAACGACTTGCACAGGTTGCGAATCGTGATGTGGGTGCCGGGCGGGCCGGGTTGAAACGACGGCGAGGTCGTGCGCGTCAGCAGCGCGGCGGCGGCCTGGCCCGTCGCAGCGCCGTCGGGCGAATGCGCCGCCCCACGCTCCATCGGACTCGATCGGTTCAATCGGGACTCCGCACCATCATGTTGCATTCCATCTTGTATGCAAGCTCTCATGCAAAGTCTGTGCCATGCGCTGGGTCTGCGGAAGTTCGGGCAGCGGATTCGTCTCAGCCGTTCTGCGTCGCCACGAACAGCCGCCGCAGATGCTCGCCCGACGTGGTCGGTGCGTACTTCGCCGGCTCATCCTCGATCAAGCTCGCGATCTCGGCGTCGTGATTCGGGTTGTGAAAGAACACCAGCGATAGGCGCCGCGCGGCAGCGCCCGCGTCCGCCGGCGGGTTCACCACCCGATGCAAGGTGGAGACCCAGCGGTCGTTGCTCCAGCGCGCCATCAGGTCACCGATGTTGACAATGAAGGTATCCGGCACGATCGGCACATCGACCCACTGGCCCTGCGCGTTGCAGACCTGTAGGCCGCCGGGCTTGTCTTCGGTCACGAGCAGGGTCAGGCTGCCGTAGTCGCTGTGCGCGCCGGCGCGGATCTGGCCGGGCGCAGGGGCGTCGGTCTGCGCCGGGTAGTTGCGCACGCGCAGACGGCTGATGTGGTGGTCGATCTTGTCGTCGAAGAACGTCTCAGGCTTGCCCAGGGCGGCGGCAAAGATGCGCATCACGGTGGCGGCGAGGTCGCCCATCGCGCGGTAGTAGTCGGTCCAGACGACGCGCAGCTCCGGGGGATGTCCAGGCCACAAGTTCGGCGCGAAGTGGCTGCCGCCGCTGGCAGCGACGGCTGTCGGCGGTGCATCGACCGGGCCGATCATCAGGCTCTCGTTCAGGTCGCTGCCGGGAGCCTGCGGATCGCGCGAGCGTGCCAGCGATTCATCATGCAGCCCGATGTAGCCGCGCGATACGCCCGTCTCCGGGCGCGCCACGCGCTGCTTGTCGGCCAGCGGCAGGTCGAAGAATGCCCGCGCGGTGGCGCGTGTGCGCTCGATCAGCGCTGGGTCGATGCCGTGCCCGGAAATCACCAGAAAGCCGATGTCCCTGCAAGCCCGATCCACCGCACTGGCCACCGCCTGCCGTTCGGCTGCAACACCGGTACGAAACGGCGCAATGTCGATGAGGGGGACGTTCAGCAGGGGCATGGTCAAGGCGTGGGTGCGGGTAGATGAAGTCGGAGCGACCGGCGGGTGCGGCACGATCGGCTCAAACCAGTGCGTCGCCGCCGTCGAGCAGCACGGTGCTGCCGGTCGCAAACGGATTGCTCGCCACGAACAGGATGGCGCGGGCGATGTCGACTGCGGCGGCTACCCGCCGCAGCGGCAGGCGTGCGCTCATTCGGTCCAGCTTGACCTGACGGCCTTCGGCGCCGAGCTTGTCCCACAACGGCGTGTCGGTGGTGCTCGGCGACACGGTGTTCACACGCACGGCCGGGGCCAGCTCCAGCGCCAAGCCGCGCGCGAGCGCCTCGACCGCAGCGTTCAACGCACCCTGCAGCACCGCATCGGGCTGCGGCCGCTG
Source organism: Burkholderiaceae bacterium (assembly GCA_965218765.1). Taxonomy (GTDB): domain Bacteria; phylum Pseudomonadota; class Gammaproteobacteria; order Burkholderiales; family Burkholderiaceae_C; genus JBBPYC01. Next base: position 130,393 of record CBDCLU010000001.1, read on the forward strand.
GCTGTAGACGCCGGACACGAACGTGAGCGAACCGCCGGCGCGAACGCGCGCATGGCGACCGACGTGATAGGCGCCCCAGAACTTGTTGTCGGTCGACGCCCGCGCCACGGCCAGCGGCAGTCCGCGCGCCGAGCCGGTCTGCGTGGCCGACCCGGCAAGCACCACGTGGTCCCAGGCCGGCTGGGCTTCGAAAAAAGCTTGCACCGCTGCGTCATCCACAACGTCCAATGCGGCCGCCCGTACACCGGCCGGCAGGCGCGACAGCGCGGCCTGCTGCCTGGCACTCGAACGCGACGCGATCGTGACCCGCGCGCCGACCGCCGCGGCGAGCGCGGCGGTCGCCTCTCCGATTCCGGAGCTGCCGCCGATCACCAGCACGCGCGCGCCGTCGAGACCAAGCGCAAGAACGTCTGTCGTCATCATTTCAGCAGCCCTTCAGAGAGAACGAGCCGCACTTGGTCAATTGCAGCAGGAACTGCGGAGCTGGCTTTGTCAGGCCGCAGACGCCGCCCTCCTTGGTCAAGGGGAAGGCGAGTGCCAGGCGAAGGGAACGAAGCCCGAGAGCTAAGCCAACCCTCATGATCGTTCGCCAAGATAGGCACGGGCCAAGGAATCATCGGCCGCAATCTCCGCCGCGCTCCCGTGCGCGACGACATGTCCGCCTTCGATCACGTAGGCACGATCGGCCAGCGACAGCGCAAGCCCTGCCATCTGATCCACCAGCAGCAGCGTCATGCCGCCTTGGCGAAGCGCGTCGAGGGCGGCGAACAGTTCGGCGATAACCTTGGGCGCAAGGCCCAACGACGGTTCGTCCAGCAGCAGAATGCGCGGCCGCGACATTAGCGCGCGTGCGACCGCGAGCATTTGCTGCTCGCCGCCCGACAGCAGCCCGGCGCGCTGCTGCAGCCGCTCGCGCAGCCGCGGAAACCGTTTCAGCTGCTCCTCGACCCGTGCCGCGCGCTCGACCGGCTGCAGGAAAGCGCCGAGCCGGATGTTGTCCAGCACGCTGAGCTCCGCGAACACCTGGCGGCCTTCGGGCACCAGCACCATGCCCAGCGCGACGATCTGCTCGGCGCCCAGCGGCACCAGGTCGCGCCCGTTCAGATGCATGCCGCCGGTGACCGGGCGGTGCAGCCCAGCCAGGGCCTTCATCAAAGTCGATTTGCCGGCCCCGTTCGCGCCCAGCAGCGCAACGGCTTCGCCCTGCCGTACCTGCAGGTCGATGTCATGCAGCACCGGCTCGGTGCCGTAGCCAGCAGTGAGCCGACCGACGCCGAGCCATTCGGCGCGCGGCGCGTCCGAATGCGAACTGCGTGGCATGCCACGCGTGCCCTGCGCCACCGACTCCCCGAGGTAAGCTGCCTGTACCAGCGGGTCCGCCTGCACCGCGGCCGGCGTGCCCTGGGCGATGCGGACCCCGGCATCGAGCACCACCACCGCGTCGCTGATGCGCATCACCAGCGCCATGTCGTGCTCGACCAGCAACACCGTCACGCCGGCGTCGGCCACGCGCCGCAGCAGCGTGCCGAGTTGCGATTTCTCTGCATGCGACAGGCCGGCGGCCGGCTCGTCGAGCAGCAATGCCTGCGGGTCGGCCGCCAAGGCGCGCGCGATTTCGACCAGCCGCCGGTCCACGTGCGGCAGGTCGGCCGCCAACGTGTCCGGCGGTCCGTGATAGCCGCAGAAGCCGAGCAACTGCCGCGCGCGTGCGCGCAGCGCCGGTGCGGTCAGTCTGGTCGCACCCAGCAGGTTGCCGAGCCGGCCGCGGTGCATCGCGAGCACCACGTTGTCCTGCACCGACAACGAACCGAACAGCTGCGAAGTCTGATAGGTGCGGGCGATGCCGGCGCGCGCGATCAGGCGCGCCGGCGCACCCTGCAACGCCCGGCCGCCCAATGAGAAGCCGCCGTCGGTCGGGCGATAGAAGCCGCTCAGCATGTTCAGCGCTGTGGTCTTGCCGGCACCGTTCGGGCCGATCAGGCTGGTGACCGCCCCGGGATCGGCCTGAAAATGCAGGTCCGCCACCGCACGCACGCCGCCGAACTGCATCGTCAGGCCGGCGACGCGCAGCGGCGGACAACTGCGCAGCGGCAGCGCGCCGTCCAGCGGCCCTGCTGGCGGTGTCGGCACGGGCGCCGTTGTCCACCAGCGCCGGCGCAGACGCCGCACCAGCCCGGCGACGCCGTCCGGCGCCAGCCACAACACCAGCAGCAGCATGCCGCCGAAGAACAACAGCCGCAGATCTTCCAGATTGGACAACAGCTCCGGCAACAGCCCGACCACGACGGCCCCGATCAATGGCCCGGCCACCGAGCCCGCGCCACCGAGCATCACGACCAACACGAACAGGATCGACTGCAGAAACGTGAAGGTGTGCGGCGTGACGAAGCCCGATAGCGGCGCGAACAGCCCGCCGGCCGCCGCTGCAAAGAACGCCGATACGGCAAAAGCGACCGTCTTGATCGCCAGCGGGTTCAGGCCGATCGACTCCGCTGCGTTCTCCGAATCGCGCACCGCGCGCATCGCGGCACCCCAGGCACCCTGCGCGAGCCAGCGATAGCCAGCCAGGGCCACGCCGGCCATGAGCACCGTGATCAGCGCGACTGCGCGTTCGCCCTGTAACCAGCCGCCCAGCGCAGGCGCGCCGATGCCCATCAGGCCGCTTTGGCCGCCGGTCACGCTGCGCGCTTCAACAATCCCCTGCTCGACGATGAAGCCGAACGCGATCGTGATCATCGCCAGGTACGGGCCCTTGGCACGCAGCGCCGGCAGCGCCAGCAACGCACCCGCCACAGCGCCGAGCAGCATCGCCATCGGCCACGCGAGCCAGAAACTCAAACCTGCCTTGCTGGTCAGAATCGCGACCGCGTAGGCGCCGATCGCATAGAAGCCGGCATGCCCGAAAGAGATCTGCCCGGTCAGCCCGATCAGCACGTTCAACCCGATGCCGACGATGGCGAGCAGCGCCACGTTGGCCAGCACGAACACCCAGTAGCCGTTCACGGTGGCGGCAAGCACGCAGCCCAGCAGCAGCAAGGCCAGCACCTCGCTCAGCTGCAGCGGCGTGCCCAGCCCGAGCAGCGGCAGCTTGGCCGCGCCGGTCGGCTGGGTCCGGGCCGGCTGCGGCAGCGGACGCGCCGGCGCTGTGCGAGCCAGGTCACTCATACCTTGTTGACTTCGGCGCGGCCGAACAACCCGTTCGGCCGCCACGCGAGTGCCCCGATCACCAGCGCGAAGCTCAGCATCTGCGTGTAGCCGGAGCCCACCGTGGTGGTGATCAACGCCTCCACCACGCCGAACAGCAGCCCGGCGATCATCACCCCCCAGGCGCTGCCGATGCCGCCGAGGATCGCGACCGCAAACGCCTTCAGCCCGAACAGGGTCCCCATGTCCGCATTCACGTTGTAGAGCGGCGCGATCAGCACGCCCGCCACACCGGCGAACAACGTGGACAGCGCGAAGCTGAAGGCCACGACGCGCCGGATCGGAATGCCCATCAGCCGCGCGGCCGAACGGTTCTGCACCACGGCCAGCATGGCAGTGCCCCAGCGCGTGCGGCGGCTCAATGCATGCAGCACCGCCGCCAGCCCGAGGCCCACCAGCGGGATCCACAGCTGCAACGGATAGATGCCCAACGCGACGCCGCCGATGGACAGCGGCGTCTGCGCCAGCGACGACGGCAGACTGCGCGGCTCCTTGCCGTAGGTGAACATCACGACGTTGTCGAGCACGATGCCCAACGCCACGGTGGCGATCAACCAGGCGTCCGAGCCTCGACTCACAAACGGTCGCACCGCCAGCGCCTCAACCACCAGCCCGTACAACGCACAGAGTGCCAACGCCACCAGCACCGCGAGGCCGAATGGCCAGCCGAGCGTCTGCGAGAACGCGTAGGTCAACACCGCGCCGAGCATCATCGAACTGCCCTGCGCGAAATTTACCGTGCCCGATACCGCGTAGGTCACGTAGAAGCCGAGTGCCATCAGCCCATACATGCTGCCCAGGCCGAGCCCGCTGAGCAACGCGGCGGTGAACATGGCGGGCTACCCTTGCCCGACGATCAATTCGGCGTCACCCCGACCGGCACGATGCTGCCGTCGATGAATTGGGCCCAGACGTAATCGTCGGAGTCAAGCGCATCCTGCCTGCCCGGTGCGAACGGTTTGTCATAGGTCTTGATTAGGCCTTCGTAGCGACCGATCTTGTAGAAGCCCTGGCGGATCGCATCGCCGTCGGTCGAGCCGGCGGCTTCGATCGCCTTGGCCGCCAGGTGCATCGCGTCGTAGGCGTTCGCCACACCGACCGCGGGAGTGATGTCGCCCGGGCCCTTGATCGCCGGGTATTTGGCTATCAGCGCCTTCAGGACCTTTTCACCGACCGGGCCCTGCTTGCCGAAGAAGCTGTAGGTCTGCACGAAGTGCACGTCCTTCGCATTCGGACCGGCCAATTCGGTAAAGCGGCCGCCCGCCGGGCCCCAGTGCGAGACGATCGGCACCTTCCAGCCCATCCGGTCCATCGACTTGACGACCTGCGCCGACGGGCCCACGTTGCCGACCAGAAAGATTGAATCGGCGCCGGCGTCTTTCAGCCGCGACAGCTGCGGCACCATGTCGATCGCGCCGCCATCGAACTTCTCGACGCCAGCGGCCGTCAGATTCTTGGCGGCGAGTGCGGCCTTCAGGCCCTTCTCGTTGCTTTCGCCCCAGGGATTGTCAATCAGCATCAGGCCGGGCTTGCTGACCTTGAACGCCTTCTGCGCGTAGTTGAGCATGCCGACGTCGACGATCTCGTCGACCGCGGAGACGCGGAACACGAAGTTCGGATGTGCGCCGTTCTTCGTGATTGCGGTGCCGGCGGCCCAGGGACCGACGAACGGCACTTTCTCCTGATTCACCAGCGGCACGATCGCCATCGACACCGGTGTGTCGAGCCCGCCGAACAGCAGCGCGACCTTCTCGCGATAGATCAGTTCGCGCGCAGCCACCACGCCCTTGGCCGGGTTCGCTTCGTCATCGCGCCGCACCAGCTCGAACTTGCGGCCGCCGAGCACGCCGCCAGCTGCATTGATTTCATCAGCCGCAAGGCTCAGACCGCGTGAGATGGCTTCACCGGCCTGTGCCGATTGACCCGACAGCGCGGTGATCAGGCCGACCTTGATCGGGTCGGCTGCAAAGACCAGACTCGGTGCAGTCGCCAGCCATAGCGCTGCCGCGCCGGCCAGCAGGATTCGGCGGCCGAACGCACCAGGGCGTAAAGGATCGCAGCAGCTCATGATGGGTCTCCAGTGAATAATGGTTGCAACAGGAATGCAAGCAAAGAACGCAAGCAGTCGGAAAATCGGCGGTATGCCACCTGCTCGATGAGGTGGCGAGCACGCAAGGCACGTGCCAATGCTCATCCCGCTCAGCCGGCCTGGCAGCTGCCACTGCGCCGCCCGCGCCGCACGACTTTTGCATGCGGCTGTGCGGATGCACGAGTTGCAGGCGGTCCGCACCGATGCGGTGCCGTTGAATCAAACAAAAAAATGCCATGTCCAATATCTCCGAGCCCATCGCATCTCCAGCAAACCCAGCCGGCATCGTCGATGAATACCTGCGCCTGCTGATGATCCCGAACCCGGCAGCGGCGCGCCATTTCGCTGCATCCGATCTGGCGATCCGCTTTACCGGAGGCCGCGCGATGCGCGATCCGGCCGAGTGCACGGCGTTCAACGCCGGCCGTTACGCGTGGGTCAGGAAACGTATTGATCGCACAGAGACCGTCGCGGGCGGCACGCCGGAAGCGACTGTCGTCTACAGCCTCGGCACGCTGTATGGCGCCTGGCCCGACGGCACCACGTTCGAAGGCAACCGCTACGTCGATCGTTACGTGGTGCGCCACGGACTCATCACGGAGATGGATGTCTGGAACGACAGCGCCGAGTGGTTGCTGGTGCGCACCGGACTTGTGCAAGCCTGAATCGCTGGAAGGAAACGTCCCGACATGCCCGCGCAATATCTGGGAAGCCTGCCCGACCACGGGCGCTTTCGCTATCGACCGATCACGGATCGCGTCGACCATCGTTGGCCCGGCGGTGCGGGCCTGGCCGTATATCTGGGCTTCAACATCGAACACTTCGCGTTCGGCGAAGGCCTGGGCGCGGGCATCGGCCCGGCGTCGCCGCAGCCCGACGTGCTGAACCACAGCTGGCGCGAATACGGCAACCGGGTCGGCGCCTGGCGCTGCCTGGAACTGTTCGACCAGCTGGGGCTGCCGGCCGGCGCGTTGATCAACACCGCGTTGTACGACCATTGCCCGCAGCTGGTTGCTGCCTTCGTTGCGCGCGGCGACGAGTTGATCGGCCATGGCCACAGCAACGCCGAGCGGCAAGGCACGCTGGATGAGGCGGCGGAGCGTGAACTGCTCGCATTGTGCCGTGACCGCATGCGTGAACGCAGCGGCCAGACGCCGGCCGGCTGGCTCTCGCCCTGGATTTCGGAAAGCACGATCACGTCGGACCTGCTCGCTGAAACGGGTTACAGCTATACGCTGAACTGGTGCCACGACGACCAGCCGATGCGGATGCGCACGCGGGATGGAAATGGTCTGTGGTCTATCCCGTATCCGCAGGAGCTCAACGACATTCCGATGATCGTGGCGCGCCAGCTTGACGCAAAGGATTTCGCGCAGATGATCATGGACCAGTTCGACGAGATGCTCGATCAGTCGCGCCGTCAACCGCTCGTGATGGGCATCGCGCTGCATCCCTATCTGGTCGGCCAGCCGTACCGGCTGCGCCATCTGCGCCGCGCGTTGCAGCACGTCGCGGCCGAACGCGACCGCGGCGGCGTCTGGTTCACCACGCCGGGTGCCATCACCCGACACATGGATACGCTCATCTCCGAGCATGACCCGGAGGCCTTCGCCTGATGGACAACGATTTCCCGATCGAAGACCGCGTGGGCGCCTGGGTGCCGCACGGCCGTTTCGTACTCGAGGGCGCGGTCGGTGGTCCCCTGTCGGGCCTGCGCTTCGGCGCGAAGGACCTCTTCGACGTGGCGGGCCATCCCACCGGCGCGGGCAACCCCGAATGGCTTGCAACCCACCCAGTGCCCACAGCGCACAGCACCGTGGTCGCGCAACTGCTCGACGCGGGCGCCGCGCTGATGGGCAAGCTGATCACCGACGAGCTCGCCTACAGCCTGCACGGCGACAACGTGCACTACGGTGCACCGGTCAACCTGCGCGCGCCGGGCCGCGTGACCGGAGGTTCATCGAGCGGCTCGGCCGCAGCGGTGGCTGCCGGTCTGCTGGACTTCGCGCTCGGCACCGATACCGGCGGCTCCACCCGTGTGCCGGCAAGCTACTGCGGCATCTGGGGCCTGCGCACCACCCACGGACTGATTGCGGCCGACGGGCTGGTGCTGCTGCATCCGAGCTTCGACACCGTCACCTGGCTCGCGCACGACGCAGCGACATTCGAGCGGGTCGGCCAAGCGCTGCTGCCGGCCTCCAACTTCGTGCCAAAGCGGCTGCTGAAGCTGAAAGACGCCTGGGCGCTGGCCGATCCGATATTCGCCGAACCGATGCAGCGCGCGCTGGATGGCTTGAGCCAGCAGCTCGACCTTGAGCCGGAGGCGGTCCATGCAGCCGAAGGCGAAGCACTGACCGACTGGCGTCACCGTTACGCGACTGCTGGCGCATGGGAAGCATGGCAGATGCATGGTGGCTGGATCACGAGCCACGCACCGCGCTTCGGCGCCGCGATCGATGCGCGCTTTCAGGCGGCAAGCCAGGTCGATGCGCTTGCTGCAGCAGCGGCGCGCGAGCAGGTGGCGCGCATTCGCAGTCGGGTGCGACAACTGCTGGGCGCCGACGGCATCGCCGTGCTGCCTTCTGCTGCCAGCTTGGCGCCCCGGCTCGACGCCGATCCAGCGCAAGTCGACGCAGTGCGGCTGCGCACCATGGCGATCACCTGCATTGCGGGGATCGCCGGGCTGCCGCAGGTGAGCGTGCCGGCCGCATCGGCCGACGGCGTGCCGCTGGGCGTGTCGCTGCTGGGGCCGGCGGGAAGCGATCTGGCGCTGATCAGGCTAGCCGTGCAACTCGCCGCGGCTGCGGGTGCCGACGCCGCTGGCTGAACCGGCTGTGGCTGCGGCCGCGCGCGCCGTGTGGTTCGTCCGGCACGGCCGCAGGCTCGGCCTGCCCAGTGGTCGGCGCAAACATCCGGGCGTGTGGTCAACGGCCGCACGCCGTTTTTGCATCAGCGCCGATACGCCCGCGTCAGATAAGCCGGCGCGGTCTGCCGTCCGATCAGGCCGCTTACGGCCAGCAACGCCAGCACGTACGGCAGCATGATCAGCAGCGGGTTCGGCACGTCGATGCCCAGCGCCGGCAGCTGGAATTGCAGCGCGGTTGCTGCGCCGAACAGCAGATAGGCCAGCAGGGTGCGGCCGACCCGCCAGTTGCCGAAGATCACCGCTGCGATCGACAGGTAACCGGCGCCGTTCGTCATGCCTTCGCTGAACGTGTGGATGTCGCCGATCGAAAGGAAGCAGCCGCCCAGCACGCTGAGCACGCCGGTGAACAGCACCGCGCCGTAGCGCACGGCCGTCACCGAACGGCCCGACTGGTCGAGCGCCTTCGGCTCGGAGCCGGCCGCATGCAGCGCGAGGCCCAGCGCAGTGTGTCGAAACACCAACGTCACCAGCGGCACCAGCGCGAGCGCGAGGTAGAGCAGCCAGACCTGGCCGAACACCGCGTCGCCGAACACCGGAATGTCTGAAAGCCACGGCGGCCGCCACTTGTCGAAGCCGGGCACTTCGGCGCGGGACCTTCCACCGAAGATCTCGCGATAGGCAAGCGTGGTCGCGCCGAGCACCCCGATGTTGATCCCGATGCCGGTGACGATCTGGTTCGCACGCAGCGTGACGCTGAGAATCGCCTGCAACAGGGCCACCGGCAGCACGGCCGCCACGCCGAGCAACAGGCCGAGCATCGGGCTGCCGGTGGCCACCGCGCCGACCACACCGCCGAACGCGCCAGCCAGCATCATGCCTTCCACGCTCATGTTGAGCACGCCGGCGCGCTCGCTCACCAGTTCGCCCATCGCGCCGAGCAGCAGCGGCACCGCGAGCCGCAGGCTCGAGCCCGCGAACACGGCGAGCAGCGCGCCGTCCGCAAGGTCGGTCACCGCGCGCCTCCGGGGCCATCCATCCAGCACGCCGCGCCGGCTAGCATCACGATGATCAGGCCCTGCAGCACCAGCACCAGCGCGCTCGGCACCGCCGCCACCATCTCCATGTTGATGCCGCCCGAGCGCATGAAGCCGAACAGCAAGGCACCAGCCAGCACGCCGCCGACGGACCCGCGCGCAAGCAATCCGACCACCAGTCCATCGAAACCGTAGCCCGAGGAAAAGCCGGCTTTCAGGCTGTACTGCTCCCCCTGCAACATCATGGAACCGGCCAGCCCGCCTAAAGCGCCGGCGGCGAACATCGCACCGATCACCGATGCGTGGATCCCGATGCCGGCTCGGCGCGCGGCCAATGGGTTCAGGCCGACCGCCTTGAGCCGAAGCCCGATCAGGCTGCGATGCAACACAACCGCAACCTTGCCATCGCCGCACCATCAATCCTCAGCAACCGGCTCAGCCGATCGCGTCCACGAAGACGGCTGACCGGGCGCCGGCTTCGATCCTCTTCGCGGGACCAGGCGCTTCTCGACCCCGTTCAACCCGCCACGATCCCCAGCTTGCGAATGATCGAGCCGTAACGCTCGTAGTCCGCGTCCAGCGCGATGCGCAGTTCGGCCGGCGTGCTGCCGACCGGGTTCATGCCCAGCGCGACGAGCCGCGCCTGGAGATCAGGGCTTTTGAGCACCTGCGCCACGTCGCGCTGGATCTTGTCGACGATCGACTGTGGCATGCCGGCCGGCCCGACCAGCGCGTACCAGGACAGGGCTTCGTAGCCGGACAAGTTAGCGGCCGCGTCGATCGTCGGCACGTCGGGCAGCAGACTGCTTCGCTTCGGGCTGGCCACACCGAGCGCGATCAGCTTGCCGCTTTGGATGTGCGGCATCACGGCCGGGATCTGCGCCACCATGACGTCGACCACGCCGGCCAGCACGTCGCGCACCGCTTCGCCGACGCCCTTGTAGGCGACGTGCAGCATCTGCACGCCGGCCATCGCGTTCAGGAGCTCGCCGCCCATGTGCGCCTGGGTGCCGACGCCGCCGGAGGCGAACGTGATCTTGCCCGGGTCAGCTTTGGCCTTGGCGATCAGATTGGGCAACGACTTAATGCCGGTGCCGGCATTGGCGACCAGCACGTTCTCGACCGAGCCGACCAGCGTGATCAGGCTGAAATCCTTGCGCACGTCGTAGCCGAGGTTCGGATACATGTGCGGATTGATCGCGAGGTTGCCGACCGGGGCCGACGTCAGTGTGTAGCCATCGGCCGGCGCGCGGGCGCCCATCGCCATGCCGATGTTGCCGGCCGCGCCGGCCTTGTTCTCGACCACGATGGGCTGGCCCCAGATCGTGGTCAGTTTCTCGCCGATGAAGCGCGGCAGCGAATCGGCCGCACCGCCGGGATTGAACGGAACGATGATGCGCACCGGCTTGTCCGGATAGGCGGCGGCTGTGTCGGGCTGGGACCACGCAGGCAGTACCCGCAGGGCCGGCACGGCGAGAACGGCTGACAAAACGGTGCGACGGCTGATCATGCTCAGGCTCTTTAGAAAAATGAAGGGAAGTGAAAGAACGAACGCCCGCGGCGGCACTCAGACCGGATCGCGATAGCAGGTTGGGCAGAAAGCGATCGGGCACATTTCGTCGGCCGTGCGGCCGAGCGGGTCGGAGCGTTGCCAGCCGGCCCAGATCTGCTCGCCTGAACTCTGCGCGCGCTGCCGGATCGCATTCAGGTCCACGCCGGGGATCGCGCGGTTTTCCATCCGCACCACGCCGTTCACGATCACGGTGTCGACGTCGTCGCCGACGCCGCATTCGACGACCGCCTGGATCGGGTCTCGGAACGGCCCCATGCGCAAGGTGTTGCCACCGGACAAGTCGATCAGGATGATGTCGGCCTTGGCGCCCGCTTCGAGCTTGCCGAGGTCGTCGCGGCCGAGCGATTTCGCGCCGTTCAACGTGGCGGCGGTGAACACCTCGGCAGCGGTGGCGGACTGGTAGTCGTGGCTCATCGTCTTGCCGTGATACGACGCCGTGCGCATGTTCAGGATCATGTCGCGCGGGTAGGTGTCGGTGCCCAATGCGATGTTGATGCCGAGTTCCTGATATCGCCGCCAGTTGTCCAGCACGCGCGCGCGCCGCACGATGTTGATCGCGCAGTGCGAGATCGACACGCCGGCTTCGCCCATCAGCTTGAGGTCCCGCGCGCCCGGGTAGTTCAGCCGCACGCTGTCGGCCGGCAGGTTGCCGTGGCCGATGTTCAGCGTGGGGCGCAGCAGGCCGACTTCCGAGAGCAGCTCGACCGGCGTCTTGCGGTGCTCGCGCACGACCTCGTAGAACTCGAGGATGCTGTAAGCCGCGTGCGTGGCGACCGGCCAGCCGGTGCGGTCGGCCATCTGTGCGGTGCGGCGTAGCAGGTCTATGCTGGTGGTCTCGACCTCGCGCGGCACCAGAATCCCGTTGACCAGGCCGTTGCCGCTGCCGTCGTGCCGTTCGATCCAGGCCACGGCTTCCTCGAATTCGCGCAGGCCGCTCTCTTCGTCGACCACGCGCTTCAAGCGTCCGGCTTCGTCACCGACCCAGCGGCCCGAGTCGTAGCCGGGTCCGAGGAACCCCCGCACCCCAAGCTCAACGCATTGCGACTTCAGCGCATCTTGAATCAGTCGCTGGCTGCCGTATTCGACGAACGAGGTGATGCCGTTGCGCAGGAGCTCGGCCACTGTGAACTGCGCATGAAACTCGCGCGCACCCTCGGCCCCGGTCTCGCCGGGGCGCAGGTAGCGCACATCGCCTTCGACCCGCGTGCCCTCGCGCGCCACGCTGATTTCCAGAAACGGCTGGCCGAAGTAGTCGCCACGGCCGTGGTCGCTGATCAGCCGGTGCGAGGCGCGGTGGCCCGAATGCACGTGCGTGTCGATGAAGCCGGGTGCGACCAGCTTCTCGCTCGCATCGATCACACGGTCGACTTCGCCGTCGAAGCGCGGCCCTGCGTAGACGATCGCATCGCCTTCGAACACGACTTCATGGCTCTGGTGCAGCGTGTGGCGGCCGGCTTCGTGGCCGACGACCCAGCCGTTGCGGATGGCGGTTTTCATGCGGGGTGGCTGCCTTCTGGTTCGGCAAAGAGATGGGGCGAAGCGGTATGGGCGGGCCGGCGCTCGAAAGGCGCGGCTCAGGGCCAGGCGGGCGAGTCGTCCACCAGCCGGGCGCGGTCGGCCAGCGGCGTGAACACGTCGGCTGCCGGCAGCGCAAACTCGGCGAGCAGCAACGCCCTGCGCTCGTCTTCGAGTTCGGCGGTGGTGGCGGCGGCCTGGAACGCGTCGCGCAATCGCGCCGCCGCACCGTCGCTTAGCGCCGCGGTGCTGACGATGGCGGGCATCGGCGTCGGCTCGGTCGTCGCAATCGTGCGCACCGCAGCGGCATAGGCCGGCTCGGTATGGCGCAACAGGTCGTGCACATAGCCGTCGAGCGGGCCGACGTCGATGCGGCCGGTGGTGATCGCGTCGATGATGCCGCGCGCATTCATGAGCCCGCCGACGATGGTCGGATACGGTGCGGATGCGTCCGTGTGGTGCGTCAGCAGGTGGTGCCGGAACGCGTAGTAACCCGACTGCGAGTCCTTCAGCGTGTAGCCGGCGCGACTGCCGAATGTATCGGCCAGCATGGCGAACGGCGAATCAGCAGCCACCACGATGTCAGTGCAATACGTGGCCTGCCTCCTGTAGCGCGGAAGGTTCGGCACGCACTGAGCCAGAATGCGCAGCGGCGCGATGCGGCGCGCGAAAGGCAGCCCGCACATCATCACAGCGCCCAGATCAGCGCGCTCCCACAAGTTCGACAGCAGCAACGGCGGCTCGTACCGCACTGGCATCAATGCAATACCCGCATGATCGGCCACCCAGGCGAACAAGCGCTGCCACGCCGCCGACGTGGCAACGCTCACCGAGTACATGCGGGCGTTCGACACCGGCACGGCCGCACGGCTCGCGTCCTGCAGCACATCTGCACCAAGATGGGTTTGATCGGCCATTTAGGTGGCATGCCGCACATTTCGTGCCAACGATCCGAAGACGGCCTGCAAGTTCAACGTGGTTGCCGCAACTGTCGGGAAGTGCTGTCGTGCCGCGTCACCAGGTTGTACGCATCGCGCTCGATACCAATCGATGGCACATGTCTTGCGATCACATCTGCGAACGCAACCAGGAGTTCGCCATGCCGCTGTTTCTAAGCCTGCTCGCCGATGCGCTCGTCAGGGACGTCTATCCGATCACTCCCACGACCGTTCTGCCTTGGTGCCAAGTCGAGGAATGATCATGCGCAAGCCGTCCCGGCTTGCGCCCGGCGAACGCGAGATGATCGGCGCCTTCTGCTCAGCCCTGAACGGCTGCACTTACTGCTCCTCTAGCCACAGCCTGCCGAGCACGCGACGCTGGCTGAGGCCGGCCCCGGTACGCGCGAAAGCATGCGTCCCATCTCGCGCGGCACGCCATCGGTTCGTACGCCCTCAGTCTGGTGCACATGTTTGGATCTCTGCGAATCACGAACCGGTTTCCGGTTCTCAGAACTCAAGCAGTGGACAGGATGATCAAGTGGCCCCCGTCAGGGTGGAGGCATGATGAGACTGGCGCTGGAGCGCGTGCGGCAGAAGAGAAAACTCATCACTTCAAGCGGCCGTCCAGTCGATTTCGCCGATGATCAGCGGCAATGCCGGTGATCGAGCACCCATCGGTCAACCACCCAGATACGCCTTGCGCACCGCCGAGTCCGCAAGCATTTCGGCCGCCGTCCCGTGCTTCACGACGCGCCCGTTTTCCAGCAGGTACGCACGGTCGCACATCTCGAGGGCCGCATAGGCGTTTTGCTCGACCATCAGCACCGTGATGCCTTCGTCGCGCCGGATCTCCAGGATCAGCTCGAAGATCATCTCGACCAGGTTCGGCGCCAGCCCGAGCGACGGTTCGTCGAACATGATCAAACGAGGCCGCGCCATCAACGCACGTGCGATCGCAAGCATCTGCTGCTCGCCACCGGACAAGGTGCCAGCGGCCTGTTTCAGCCTTTCGCGCAGGCGCGGGAACTTGCTGAGCATGCGCTCCATGTCGGACTGCACCCGTTGCCGATCGGCGCGGCGATAGGCGCCCATCTCGAGGTTTTCGCGCACTGTCAGCTGCGGAAACACGCGTCGGCCTTCCGGGCAGTGCGAGATGCCGCGTTCGATGATGTCCGAGGGCTGACTGCCCGAGATGACGCTGCCGTCGAACGTGATGCGCCCGTTGGCCAGCGGCTCCAGACCGCTGATCGCGCGCAACGTGGTCGACTTGCCGGCACCGTTTGCGCCGATCAAGGTGACCAGCTCCCCTTCGTCGACACGCACATCGAGGCGGTCGGCGCCGATGGTGGCGCCGTAACGAACGGAGATTTGGTCAAGCTGCAGCACGGCGCAGCCCCGAGCCCAGGTACGCGCGGATCACTTCCGGGTTCTGCTGGATCGCGGCGGGCAAGCCCGTGGCGATCAACTTGCCGTAGTTCAGCACCACGATCTCGTCCGAGATCGACATCACCATGTGCATGTCGTGTTCGACCAGCACGATCGTGATGCCGCGCGCCTGAATGCGTTTGACGATCGCCTTGAAGGCTTCGGTTTCCGACGGATTCAGTCCCGCCGCCGGTTCATCCAGCAGCAGCACACGGGGTCTGGCTGCCAGCGCCATGCCGACGCCGAGCACGCGCTGTTCGCCGTAGGACAGGCTCGACGCCATTTCTTCGGCGCGCGCCGCCAAGCCAAGGAACTCGAGCAGCTCGCGGGCTTGCTCGCGCAGTTGCGCTTCTTCGCGTCGAAATGCGGGTGCCCGCAGCAGCGACCTCCACAGGCCGGTGGCGCCCTGCAGGTGCAGCGCAGTCAGAATGTTGTCGAACACGGTGACACCGGCGAACACGCTGGTGCGCTGGAAACTGCGCACCAGCCCACGCGCGGCGATCCGGTCCGGCGACAAACCGACGACCGGATCGCCGAACAGTCGCACCTGGCCGGCGGTCGGGCGCAGGTAGCCGGAGATCACGTTGAAGGTGGTCGTCTTGCCCGCGCCGTTCGGCCCGATCAAACTGACGATCTGGCCGGCCTGGACAGAAAAGCTCAGTGCGTCGACCGCCGTCAGGCCAGCGATGCGCACGGTCACACCGATCAGCTCGAGCACAGTCTGCGCCGGGGGCGACGTCATGCCGGCCCTTGCTCGGCAGCGGCAGCGACGGCGGAAGTCGATGCGACTTGCTTCGGCACCCGTTGTCGGCCACGCCGCAGCAGCAGCCCGGCCGCCGGGACGATGCCTTTCGGCAGGAACACCAGCACCAGGATCATCAGCGCACCGTAGCTGATCCACTGCACCTCAGGCGCCATCGCACCGCGCAGCGCTTCCGGCAGCAAGCCGAACAAAAGACCACCGATCACCGGTCCCGCCAAGGTGCCTTTGCCGCCGACGATCACCATGATGACCATCGTGACGGTCAGCATGAACATGAACACGTCAGGGTCGATCAACCGCACCGTGTGCGCGTAGAGCGCACCGGCCGCGCCCGCGATGCCGGCCGATGCGATCGCCGCGATGCGCAGGTATTGCGCAACATCGATGCCGATCGAGCGCGCCAGCGTCTCGTTTTCCCGCAGCGCGATCATCGCCCGGCCCATCCGGCTGTTCACCAGTGCCGCGACCAGCAGGTAGGCCATTGCCGCAAACACCAGCACCAGCCAGTAGCTGCCTGCTTTCGACGTGATTCCGACCACGCCTTCGCCTGGCAGCCAGACCGACAGCGGCGGGATGCTGGTCAGCGCCATCGGCCCTTCGGTCAAGTCGACCCAGTTGAGGGCCACCATGCGCATCACTTGCGCGAAGCTGATCGTGACGATCACGAAGTAGGCGCCGCGCACGCGAAACGCGATGCGGCTGACCAGCCAGCCTGCCAGACCCGCGACCACAACGCCGCCGGTGAACGCAAGCCAAACCGGCTTGGGCTCGACCACCACAGGAGCACTGAGCCCGAGCAGATCGACGTCGAAGCCCAGCGACATCAACGCGCTTGCATAGGCGCCGATGCCGAAGAACGCAGCATGCCCGAGGCTCAGCTGGCCGGTGAAGCCGAGCAACAGATTCAGGCTGATCGCCGCGATGATGAAAATACCGGTCGCAGCCAGCACCGACAGCAGATACGGGTCGGACCAGACCAGCGGCAGCAGTGCGAGCGTAGCGACACAGCCGATGAAGGCCATGGCTTTCCCGCTGGTGTTCTTTGCCATCAGCCGACCCGCTCCTTCGCAACAAACAACCCCTGCGGACGCACCAGCATGACCAGCAGAATCACCAGAAAGCCGATTGCATCGCGATAGGCGGTCGACACGTAACCGGCGCCAAATTCCTCGACCAGTGCGAGTGCGAAACCACCGAGCGCCGCGCCCATGAGATTGCCGAGACCACCCAGGATCACAATTGCGAACGCCTTGAGACTCGCGAGGTCACCCATGGTCGGGCTGACGACGAACACCGGCGCCAGCAGCGCGCCGGCTACCGCGGCCAAGCTGGAACCGAGCGCGAATGTGGACGTATAGATGCGCGAGACATTCACACCGACGATCCGCGCGGCGTCCTTGTCCTGGAACGTGGCACGCATCGCGAGGCCGAAACGCGAGCGTTCGATCAACAGATAGAACGCGCCGAGCAGCATGAGCGCAGCGCACAGCACGAACAGCCGGATCGGCGACACCGACACTGCGCCGAACACGAGCGGTGTCTGTGAAAACGGCGACGGCACCACTTTGGCGACTCCGCCCCAGATCAGCAGTTCGGTGTTCTGCATGATCAGCATGGTGCCGATCATGATCAGCATCACCTCGTCGATCGATGCGAGATCCCGCCGGCGCAGCAGCACGTATTCGATCAACGCACCCAACGCGAAGCCGGCTACCGCAGCCAGCGCGAGCGAACCGAAGAAGTTCAGCCCGAGCACCGAGACGAACGCATATGCGACGTAGCCGCCCAACGCATACAGCTCGCCATGCGCGAAATTGACGACGCGCATGATGCCGAAGATGAGCGTCAGGCCGATGCCCAGCAGCGCGTAAGTCGCGCCGAGCACGAGGCCGTTCAACAGATGTTGCAGGAACGGGTCCACGGCGGCTGCGCGGTGCGCCTTCGAATGCGGGCGTCGTCGAGCAACGATTACTTGACCGTGACCGCGCCGTCCTTCAATTCGACCACGTAGATATTCGGCTCGGACTGGCCGCTTTCCTTGCCGGCGGGGCCGTCCTTGACGAACGCGATGTCGCCGTTCACGCCATTGACCTTGGTTTTCCACAACGCATCGCGGATGGCGGTCGGCTCGGCCTTGCCCGCGATCTTGATCGCTTCGGCGATCGTCAGGATCGCGTCATAGCCACGGAAGCCTTCGGTCTGCCCGGCGAAGTCAAGGCCTTTGGCATTCCAGCCCGCCACGTATTCCTTCGCGACTTCCGGATGCTTGGCCCGCTCAACCGCCCAGGGCGGGAAGAACAGCAGATGCTGGCTGGCGTAGCCCTTCGGGCCCGGGTTCTTCAATAGCGGCTCGGGAAACGAGCCACCGGTCGTGATGATGCGCTGCGGCAAGCGCTGCTCGGCAGCCTGGCGGATCGCCAGCGTCAACTGCTCGATGCCGGAGGTCACGATCAGCGTATCGGCGCCGGTGTCCTTCAAGGCCGCGAGCTGCGCCGACAGGTCGACCGCATCGGGCGTCATCGTCTCGGTGCGACCGACCGGGATACCCTTGGTTTCGAACATCTTCTTGAACTCGTTCGAAGCGCCGAGACCGAAGTCGTTGTTCACGGCCAAAAAGTCGACTTTCTTGATCGGTGGATTGAACGAGCCGAGCTGCTTGCCGAACGCGCCCGCCTCCATAGCCGAGGTCGGGCTGATGCGGAAGATCCATGGATTGCCCGAGTTCGTCACCTTGCTCGAAGAAGCGGTCTCGACCACCATCGGCACGCCGTATTCGATCAGCTTGGGCATCACCGCCAGCGTGAAGGTGGAACTCCAGGCGCCCATCAACACCGGCACCTTGTCCTTGAGAATCAGCTTCTCCACGGATGCGACCGCCTCGCGCGGGCTCGACTTGTTGTCTTCGACGATCAACTCGATTTGCCGGCCCAGCACGCCGCCCTTTTTGTTGATCACGTCGGCGGCGATGCGCGCGCCTTCGGTAACGTAATTGCCAGACGCAGCGACCGCGCCGGTCAGCGGCTCGGTGATGCCGATCTTGATGGCGTCCTGCGACCACACGGGTGTGCCAACGGTCAGGGTAAACACCGCTGCGGCGGTCCAGGTGATGACGAGTTTTTGCATGGGTGATGTTCCTTGGTGGGCGTGGCAAAAGGATCGGACTTGGTGGCTGCGGCCACCATCGAAGCTGCTGGTCAACGGAGACGGGGTAGGTTTGCGGACAACTATTTCGGCGACTCCCGGCTGCGCAGCAAGCCGCGCAGCCAGGCTTTGATGAGTTGCCAGAGATCGAGCGCCGAGTCGTTCGGTCCATTGGCTGCGTATAGATGCGCTGCCGTGTCAGGCAGCGGGGCGGCGTAGCCGATGGTGGGTAACGGCGACTCGATGTTCGCTGCTGGCCTATCCGGCATCGCGGCCAACGGCCCAGCAGCACCAGCCGCTGCCGCAGCGTCTGTGGGCGCCGCCTGCTGCAAGCGCCACTGCAGGTTGTCCGCGAACTGGCGGCTCAGCGTGTCAGCGAGCGCGCGCACGATGCCTTCGCGGCTGAATTGCGCAAGCGAACCGGTAATCGTGAAGTCGATCGTGACCGCAACGTGCGTGGCTTCGGTCGCCTCGGTTGGGTCGGGGGTCACGACGAAACGTGCCTCCCCTTTGATGCGGCTGTTCGTCTTGGCGTCGACCGCACTGCCCGCAAAGCTGCCGGCGTGGGCTGCCTCGTCGTGCACGACCTGGCCGCGGCCCTTGAACTGCGCGGCAATGAGGCCGAGCTTGACCTTGAACAGCAGCGCCACATTCCCGTCGGCAGTGGCAGGTGCAGCCGGATCGATCGATGCACCGGGCAAACAGCCGACCAGCAGGTCGATGTCGTGAAATCCCTGCCAGACCAGGTCGCGTGGTGCCTGCAGCGTAAAGGCCTGTTCAATCTGCATGCGGTGCCTCTGTCACGGCGCGCTCACGCAGCACACGGGAGATCGCCCGGACGATGCCCGCATAGCCGGTGCAGCGGCACAGGTTACCGGCCAGTTCCTCGCGAATGCGTGCTTCGCCGGCCGTGGGCAGCCGCAGCACGATGTCGCGCGCGGTCATCAGCATGCCTGGCGTGCAGTAGCCGCATTGCAGCGCATGCTCGGCCGTGAACGCAGTGCGCAACTGCGCCATCAGCGCGTCGTCGTCGAAGTCTTCCAGCGTGCGCACGCACTTGCCGACGAAGCGCACCGCGGATTCAAGGCAGGCCCGCTGCGGCGCGCCATCGACGTCGATCGTGCAGGCGCCGCAGACGCCGTGTTCACAGCCCAGATGGGTGGCAGTCAGCCCGCACTGCTCGCGCAGTGCATCGGCCAGATGCGTGCGTGGCTCCACCGTCAGCGTCCGGTTGCTGCCGTTTACATTCAACGTGACGGTGCTCTGCTGCACTGCGGGGAAGTCCAGTCGTGGCGTCTTCATCAAGCGGCTTCCATGTCGATCACGACCAGTCGCAGCATTTCGGCCTGCAACGCCGATCGCTCGGGGTCGAGGTCGGGCAGCGCATCGTGCAACCAATCGCGGCGTCGGTTTGCGTCGGCCAGTTCACGCAGCAATCCCGCTTCTTCGTACACGCGCGGCGCTCCGTCAAGCGCGCCGAGCACGAGGCGCTCCGCATCCGTCGCCGGGTCATGCCAGGCCGCCACGATGGCCTTGGCGAATTCGCCGGTCTTGCGGCAGAACTTGCGATACGACCAGCGCGCGGCATCAGAGGCTCTGCGGACACGCACGCCGACCAGCAACTCACCGTCGACAAGATCGGTTTCGAACGCGCCGGTCATGAAATCAGCGGCGGCGATTTCACGGCGTCCATCCTGCGCGTTCGCGACGATCAGCGTCGCGCCCAGCAAGGGCATCGTGCTGACCCAGTCCGCAGCCGGGTCCGCGTGACATAGGCTGCCGCCGAGCGTGCCGCGGTTGCGTACCGCACGATAGGCAATGCGGCTGGCCACCTGCGGCAGCAGTCCGCGGCTCGGGTCCGGCACGCAGCCGTCCTCGATCTGCGCATGCGTGGTCAGCGCGCCGAACGTGATCGCATCGGCCGCTTCATGCACCGCGCGCAGTTCATCGAGCCGCTCCAGATCGAGCAGCGCATCGGGCTGCGCCAGCCGCAGGTTCAGCATCGGTCCGAGCGACTGACCCCCCGCTACCGGCTTGCACCCAAAGCCGCCTCCGGCCATTGCTTGCGCGACGCCGTCGATCGAGTCGGCCGGCAGGAACTGATAGGCGGCGGCCTTCACGCTGCCACTTCCTTGCGCGCCTTGGCGATGGCCGCGAGCACGCGGGCCGGACTGGCCGGGCATTCGGTGATCTCAGCGCCGAGCGCGTGCAGCGCATCGTTGATCGCGTTGATGATGGCCGCCGGTGGCGCGATCGCACCGCCTTCGCCGATGCCTTTCTGGCCGAACAGCGAATGCGGGCTCGGCGTTTCCATATGCACGATCTTGAGCGGCGGGATTTCGGCCGCGCCGGGCATCAGATAGTCGGCCAGGGTCGAGGCCAGCGGCTGGCCTTCCTCGTCGAACGGCGACTCCTCGTACAGCGCGGTGCCGATGCCCTGCGCGAGGCCGCCGATCAACTGGCCTTCCACGATCTGCGGGTTCAGCAGCACGCCGCCGTCTTCGCAGATCGCGTAGTCGAGCAGGCGGGTCTGGCCGGTCGCCACGTCGACTTCAACCGCGCAAGCATGACAGGCGTAACTGAAGGTGCCGGTGTCGGGCTGCGTCTTGTAGCCGACCACAATCTCCAGACCAGCAGGATCAACGCCGGCCGGGATCTTCTGCGGCGCCTGATACCAGGTGCGTGCGATTTCAGCCAGCGCAATATGGGTGCCGGCGGCATCCGCATGTACCTGGCCGTCGGCGATGCGCAGCGTGGCTTGCGGCTGCGCCAGCAGTGGGGCGGCGATGCCGAGCAATCGGCTGGCGAGCGCCCGGCACGCGGTGCCCACCGCCCCACCGGCCATCACCGCGCTGCGCGAGCCCCAGGTGCCGGTCGAGTACGGCGAGTTGCCGGTATCGCCGTGCAGGATGCGCACGCGCGCGATATCGATGCCGAGCACGCTGTGCGCGATCTGCGCCATCGACGTTTCCATGCCCTGCCCGTGCGAATGCACGCCCAGGCGGATCTCGAGCACGCCGTCCGGCGTGAAACGCGCCGCGCACTGTTCGTAGCCAGGCACCATCGGAATGCCCCAGCCGTGATAGACCGAGGTGCCGTGCGCGCCCTGTTCGCAGAACACCGCGAGACCGAGGCCGATGCGCTTGCCCGCACCGGCCTGCGCCTGCCGGACGCGCCAATCGGACCAGCCCAACGCCTCGACCGCCTGGTGCATGCAGGCCGCATAGTCGCCCGAATCGAACTGCTTGCCGGTGATGTTCGTGTACGGCATGGCGGCGGCCGGCACCAGACTTTGCGCACGCAGCTCGAACGGCTCGATGCCGAGTTCGCGCGCGGCGGCATCGAGCAGCAGCTCGAGCGCGAAGCAGACACCGGTGCGCGCCACGCCGCGATACGGCAGGATGGGAGGCTTGTTGGTTGCGACCGAGCGCGTGCGGCACGCATAGCGGTCCATCCGGTACGGACCCGGCAGGATCGAGCCGATCTGCGCGGCTTCCAGGCAGGCGGAGAACGGATAGGACGAATACGCGCCCGAATCCACCATCGCGTCACAGTCGATGCCGACGAGACGGCCGGTTGCCTCCTCGACCTCGATCGCGATGTCGTAGCCGTGCTCGCGGCAATTCGCGTTCGCGCCCAACTGCTCGCGCCGGTCTTCCAGCCAGCGTACCGGCCGGCCCAGATGGCACGCCAGCCACGCGCAGCAGATTTCCTCCGGCAGCAGGATGCCCTTGTAGCCGAAGCCGCCGCCCACATCGGGCGAGATCACACGGATCTGGCCCTGGTCCAGCCCCAGGCATTCGGCCAGCCCCGTGCGGTTGATGTGCGGCATCTGCGCGGCCGAATACATCATGAGCTGACCCTGCCGGTGGTCCCACCAGCACAGCACCGCGCGGCCTTCCAGCGGCATCATGCATTGGCGTGCGGTGCGCAGCGTGCGGCGCACGATGCGGGTAGGCAGACCGGTCGGCGGCGTCAACGTCTGCTCGACGTGCGTCTCGGCGAACACGTTGTCGCTCCAGTCGTCGTGCACGCGAGTCGGCGCCTCGGCAGCCCGCATCATTTCGGCGAGCACCGGCAGCTCGTCGTAGTCGACCAAGACCTGCGCTGCGATGTCCTCGGCCTGCGCGCGGGTCGGCGCCACGCAGGCAGCGACGAGCTCACCGACGAAGCGCACCTTGTCGTGTGCGAGCGGGTATTGCACCGATCGTTTGAACCCCGGCAGCGCCGAGGCCGCGAGGATCGGCTTGACGTTGGCCAAATCGGCCATCGTGTAGACCATCGCAGCGAAGCCTTCGGGCTTCTCTATGCCGCCAAGCCGCGCATGCGCGACCGGGGAACGCACGAACGCCACATCGAGCAGGTCCGGCATCCGGATGTCGCCGACATACTGGCCGCGGCCGAGCAGGAAGCGTTGGTCTTCCTTGCGCGGCGGGCTGGCGCCGATGCCTTGTGCGCGGTCGGCTGGGTCGACCAGCAGGTCCATTGGCGTCGGCGCATTCATGGCTCTTGGCTCCAACGCATGCAGTCCAGCAGCTGCAACGCGACCCCTGCGGGAGGGCTTTTCATACGCGCGTCCTTCGGTACTGCTGATCACGGTAGGCACCCGAGCGCACCGGGGGGTACTTCACGGCCTCGCCCGGTGCGGCGATGCACTCGACATTCGCGTCGTAGTTCGGATGATGGAAAAAGGCGATCGAGATTCGCTGCGCAGACGCGCCGGCGCCCGCTGGCGGATTCACCACCCGATGAACATTGGAAACCCAGCGGTCGTTCGTCCAGCGCATCAGCAGGTCGCCGATATTGACGACAAATGTGTCCGGGTCGGTCTCGACAGCGATCCAGTCGCCGCCGCGGGTGCGCACTTCCAGGCCGCCCGGCGTGTTTTCCCCGTTCAGAATGGTCAGCAGGCCGTAATCGGTATGAGGTCCGGCGCGCAACTGGGCTGGTTGCGGCTCTTCGGTCTGCGCCGGGTAGAAATTGATCCGCATCGCCGTGATATGGCGGTCGATCTTGTCGTCGAAGAAATGTTCGTCCAGACCCAGCGCGAGGGCCGCGAGCGACATCAGCTGACCGGTCAGCCGTTCCATCGCTGCGTAATAGGCTTCAGCGGCCTGCGCCATTCCGGCCGGCTCAGCTGGCCAGCGGTTTGCAATGAAGTAACGCCGACCTTCTTCACCACTGAAATACGGCGTGTCGGGCCACTGCTCACGCCCGAAGTGGTAATACTCCTTGAGATCGCCCGGCGCATGCATTGCATTGCCGCGGGACAATGCGTCGAAGCCGAGCGCGCGCCAGCCGCGCGGAATGCCGGGATCGGCTGGCTGCGCCAACTGCTTGGTCGCCAGCGGGAGATTGAAGAACCCGCTTGCAAGCTGCCGCAGGTTTTTAATCAGATGTCGCCCGACGCCGTGTCCGCGCACCGCAAAAAACCCGATCTCGGTGCAAGCGGCTGATATGGCACGCGCCGCAGCAGCGCGAGCATCCGCATCGCCCGACAGGGCGGCGGACAGATCGATGACAGGAATGGCGGTAATGGTCGGTGCTTCCAAGGAAATCGCCGTTCAATGAAAGTACGCACCGCCGTCGACCACCAGCGTCTGGCCGGTGATGAAGCCCGCGTGCGGGCCGGCGAAGAACTCGACTGCGCCGACCACATCGGCTGGCACCATGTCGCGTGCCAGCACCCGATTGCGCAGCGACGGCTCCTTGACGCCTTCCACCAGCTTCGGATTGCCGAGTACGCCTTCGCTCAACGTGAAGCCCGGGGCCACGCTGTTGACAAGGATTTGATGCCGCCCCAGTTCGGTTGCAAGCGCCCGTGTAAATGAAACGACCGCACCTTTGCTTGCGACGTAATGCGCCATCCACGGGTTCCCCTTGAAAGCGACACCGGATGAGATGTTGACGATGCGGCCTGCGCCGACCCGCTTGAAGGCAGGCAGCACCGCCTGACACATCAGAAACACCCCCAGCACATTCACGTCGAACACGCGACGCCAATCCTCCAGCGTGAGCTGTTCGAACGGCTTGGGCTCCAGCGACGAGTAGATGCCCGCGTTGTTCACCAGCACGTTGATGCATCCGAGCCGCTCCTCGATCTGCTGCAAGATAGGCGTGACCTGATCCGGCGCGCTTACATCCAGCTCGACTCCCAACGCGCTCAACCCTCGTGCCGCCAATCTGTCGGCGCTGGTCTGCGCGCCATGGATGTCGGCGATCACCACCCGCACACCGCGTTCGGCCAGCCGCTCGGCTACGGCGAATCCGATGCCTGAGGCAGCTCCAGTGACAATGGCAACGGTGTTGTGCAAAATTCGGCTTGGGTTCGATCGCACGCCATCCAGGATGGACAGCCGCGTGCGTTGACCGGAAGCAACGTCCATGCCACTAAGCTGGCATCGTTCGCAAGGAGCGATGCCTGAAGACGCGAACGCAGAATAAGGGGGTCTACCCCCTATCGGTGAATTGCCGGAACCTCGGCTGCCTGCTGCTCCGGACAGCACCATCGGCGACCGTCTGCGCATCTTTATGGGGCATGCCACACATTATTTGCAAGGCGATGGTGCGTGCGACCAATCAACCCGGCCGCTGCTCTTGGTGCTCGACAAATCGGCTTCAGCGCAGCCGCAGCGGCGCCATGTCGAGCGTGTTGTTCGCCTCGACCAGCCGGATCAACTGCAGCAGGAACAGGTCGCGCTCGGACTCGGGCAGGCTCTCGATGGTGCGATCGTGTGCGCGCTGCGCGGCTTCGGCCATGCGCCGAACCTGCGACGCGCCTTTGCGGCTCAGCTTGACCAGCCTGACCCGGCGATCCGCGGCCGACTGACGCCGCACGATCAGTTCCCGCGCTTCAAGCCGTGGCAGCACTTCGGCCACCGTGGTGCGCTCCAGTCCGATCTCCATCGCCAGCGTATTCTGGTCCATCTCGCCGTGATCGGACAGCGCGGTCAGCAGGCTGTACTGCACCGGCGTCACATCGAACGCGCGGGTCGCTTCGGCGAACAGGCTGCTGTGGATCTGGTGCAGGCGCCGGATCAGAAAGCCGGGGCGCGCGAACAGCAAGGAGCGCGCTTGCGCGGTCTGCAACTGAGCCTGGATGCTGGTTTTCTTGGTGATGCGGGTCATGTCGGGGAACTAAACAGATGTCGGCGCGGGCGCCAAGAGTGTAGCCAGCGCCTGATTCCCGGCTGCTTTCCGGCGACTGCCGCGCACCCTGGTTGCGACTGGCATAAAACATGCGGCATGCCACGTATAAACTTGGGTCAGACGTTCCGGACCGATCCACACCAACGCCGCCTTCCTCCACGACGCCATGAAGAATTCGTATCTGCTCAAAGGGGGTCGCGTGATCGACCCGACCGCCGACCGTGACGGCATCTTCGACGTGCTGGTCACCGGCGCGACCATCGCGCGCATCGGGCCCGATCTGCCGGTCGACCGCGACACCGAGACGATCGACTGCCGCGGCAAGCTCGTGCTGCCCGGGCTGATCGACACGCACGGTCACGTCTATCAGGGCGTGACCGGGCGCTTCGGCTTGAACGCCGACCTATGCGGGGTGTATTCCGGCGTGACCACCTTGGTGGATCAGGGCGGCCCAAGCTGCATCACGCTGCCGGGCTTCCGCCAGTTCGTCGTCGAACCCGCCGAGACCCGCGTGCTCGCATTCATGTCGTGCTACTTGGTCGGCGGCCTGGAAGGGCATTACTACCCGGAGCTGTACCGCCCCGAATGCCTCGACGTTGGCGCCGCCGTAAAAGCGGCTCGCACCAATCCGGACCTCGTGAAGGGCTTCAAGGCCCATGCCGAGATCGGCGGGTTCGCGCGGTGGGGTGTCGATGTGATGCGCATCGCCGCCGAGATGGGGCGTCAGGCGAACCTGCCGCTCTACATCCACTTCGGCCAGCTCTGGCCCAAACCCGAGGACGGCAGCGGACGCCCGGTCGATCCCGACTCGATCTTCAATCGGGTGGTCGAGATGCTGAAGCCTGGTGACGTGCTCGCGCACCCGTTCAGCCGGCATCCGGGCGGTTTTGTCGAGCTCGACGGCTCGCTGCATCCGCTGGTCAAGGAAGCGGTCGCGCGCGGACTCAAGATCGACGTCGGCCACGGCTCGCACTTCAGCTACAAGACCGCGCGCATCGTGCTGGATGCAGGGGTGCTGCCCGACACGCTTGGCGCCGACATGCATGGCTACAACACGACGGTGCCGGCGCCGCCCGGTACGCCGGACTTCCATCCTGACGAAGAAGACCACCTGTTTCGCGGCCGTACCCAGTTCAGCCTGGTGTCGGCCATGACCAGCATGCTGGCGCTCGGCCTGCCGCTGCCCTACGTGGTCGCAATGGTCACGCGCAACGCGGCGCGCATGGTCGGGCTGGAAGCCGAGCTGGGCACTCTGAAGGTCGGCTGCACAGCGGACGTCAGTGTGCTGCACGACCACACCGGACAATGGGTGCTGCGCGACAACGAAGGCACCGAAGTGATTGCCGAGCGGCTTCTGATGCCCGCGTTCTGTCTGCGCGCGGGCGTTCGGTTCGAGCCGACCGCTCCGATCCTGCCGCAGCCGCAGCCGGTGGCACCAGGTGCTGAAGCGGATGCCTCGCTTTCGCGCGTCTGAACTTCTCGCTACCCGACCGATGGCAGTTTTTTTGGCTGCGTTTCCTGGCGTGTCAACACAGCGCAGCGTGCGCTTGGTTTCACGATGCGGCAGCAGCCCGATGAGATAGCCGATTACGCGTCGGCCGATGCGCACAGCCCCTGAAACCCTGGGCTGAACCCATGGGTTGCCTTGGCCCACACCGGCACGCACTGGAACTGGCCAGCACAGCTTGGCACGCATCCTGCAGAACACCTGCATGTATACGAGTTTGTGCACTGAGTTGGGGTGATGCCGAATCTGCTGACACTGGACGACTGGCAGGCGGCTTATCGTGCCGGTGCTTCGCCGCACGCGTTGCTGGCGGCGCGGCGCGAACGATTGGCAGTGCATGGCCGGCCCATCTACTTGTACGTCGTCTCCAGCACGCAACTCGACGCGCAGATCGAGGCACTGCATGCGCGCATTGCCCGGTATGCCGACCCGACCGAGAAGTACCGCCAGCTACCGCTCTGGGGCGTGCCGTTCGTCGTGAAGGACAACATCGACGTGGCCGGCCTGCCGACCACGGCCGGCTGTCCCGCGTTCGCATTCACTGCCAAGCGTGATGCCACATTGGTGCAGCGGCTGCTCGATGCCGGTGCGATCTGCCTGGGCAAAACCAATCTGGACCAGTTCGCGACCGGGCTGGTCGGCACTCGGTCGCCGTATGGAGCACCAGCCAGCGCCTGGTCCGCCGATCACGTCAGCGGGGGGTCGAGTTCGGGTTCCGCCGTGGCAGTGGCCTGCGGCGACGTGCCGTTTTCGATCGGCACCGACACCGCAGGGTCGGGGCGCATTCCAGCCGGTTTCAACCATGTGGTCGGCCTCAAACCGACGCCGGGCCGGGTCGGCATGGCGGGCGTGTTGCCGGCGTGCCGTACGCTCGACTGCCCTTCTGTATTTGCACTACAGGTGCGCGATGCGAGCACCGTGCTCGCGGTGATCGAAGGCCCGGACGCGGCTGATGATTTCAGCCGATTCGAGCCGGGGCCGGCGCGCTTTCCTGCCGCGCTGCGCATCGGCGTACCGGCAGCCCCTTGGGCCGCCAGCGTGCATGCCGATGTGGTGCATGCCCATGAGGCAGCTGCGACGGCATTGCAGTCGCAGGGGCACAGGATGGTGCCCGTGGATTTTTCAGTGCTGCATGAGGTGGCCGATCTGCTCTACGCCGGTCCGTGGCTGGCTGAGCGCCATCTGGTGCTGCGGGAGCTGCTGCAGCGCGATCCGCAGGCGGTCGACCCGGTCGTGCGCGATGTCGTGTCGCCGGCAGCATGCATGAGTGCCGACGACGCGTTCGCGGCACGCTACCGGCTGCAGGCGCTGGCACGACAAGCCAACGATCTGATGCGCAGCTGCGATGTGCTGATGGTGCCGACAGCTCCATATCACCCGACCTTCGCGCAGGTGGCAGCCGACCCACTCGGTGCCAATGGCGGTCTCGGCCTCTACACGAACTTCGTCAACCTGCTGGGCTGGTGCGCGCTGGCGCTGCCGGCCGCCGTGTCGCCGACTGGGCTGCCGCTGGGCATCACGTTCATCGCACCGGGCGCCTGCGATGCGGCGCTTGGCACGCTTGGCGCCGATTGGCAGGCACTGGCTGCGCAGCCGCTTGGCGCGACCGGCCGGGCCTGGGAGCCACCGGCGGAAGCGCCGCTGCCGCAACCCGCCAGTGAGCCCGTGCTGCCCATCGCGGTGGTCGGCGCGCATCTGTCCGGGCTGCCGCTGAACCGCCAGTTGACCGACCTCGGCGCAACATTGATCGAGGCCGCCCAGACCGCATCCGAGTACCGCCTCTATGCGCTGCCTGGCACCACGCCACGCAAGCCGGGCCTGCTGCGCGTGGCTGAAGGCGGCGTGTCGATCGTGCTTGAACTGTGGGCATTGCCCAGCAGACACGTCGGCGCCTTTCTGGCCGGCATCCCGGCGCCGCTGGGTCTCGGCACGCTGCTGCTGGACGACGGTCGCACGGTGCACGGCTTCATCTGTGAACCGGCTGCGCTGGCCGAAGCGCAGGACGTGAGCCGTTTCGGCGGTTGGCGTGCCTATCTCGCCTCTCTTTGAACCCCGGTTGTCAAGCTACAGGAGTAACCCGATGGATCGACGCAAATTTATTGCATCCAGCAGCGCCCTTTCCTCGATCGCGCTTGCCATACCATTGGCTGCACGCGCGCAGAGCAGACCGAAGGACGTGCTCGTGATCGCCAACGAGTTCGGACCGAACTCGCTCGACATCCACACCGTCGGCGCGAACCGGCCATCCTACGGCGTGAGCTGGGTCGCCTACGACCGGCTCATGAGCTATGCAAGGAAGACGCTGCCCGATGGCCGCGCAATGTACGACCGCGACCAGCTCGTGCCCGAACTGGCCGAGAGCTGGAGCATCGCGCCAGACGGCATGTCGGTCACGTTCAAGCTGCGGCGCGATGCGAAGTTTCATGACGGCACGCCGGTGACCGCGAAGGACGTCAAGTGGAGCTTCGACCGCGCGGTCACGGTGGGCGGTTTTCCAACGTTCCAGATGAAGGCCGGTTCGCTCGAAGAGCCGAAGCAGTTCGTGGTGGTCGACGACCACACGTTCCGCATCGACTTCGTGCGCCGGGACAAGCTCCTGATGCCGGATCTCGCGGTCGTGGTGCCCTGCGTGTTCAACAGCGAGCTGGTCAAGAAGCACGTGACCGAACAGGACCCGTGGGGTCTGGCCTGGACCCGCAACAACACGGCGGGCGGCGGCGCCTACAAGGTCGAGAGCTGGCGCCCGGGCCAGGAGATCGTCTACGTGCGCTTCGACGACTGGAAAAGCGGCCCGCTGCCGAAGATCCGCCGCGTGGTCCAGCGCGACGTGCCGAACGCAGGGAATCGCCGCGCGCTGCTGCTCAAGGGCGACATCGACATGACTTACGACCTGCCGCCGAAGGACTTTGCGGAGTTGGCGGCAGAAGGTGGCGACGTGAAGGTCTCGGCCACGCCGAATGAGAACGCACTGTTCTACCTGGGCATGAACGTGACCAAGCCGCCGTTCGACAACAAGCTGGTGCGCCAGGCAGTGGCCTGGGTTGTCCCATACGACAAGATTTTCCAGAACGCCATCTACGGCCGCGCAGCCAAGATGTATGGCGCTGCCAGCAACAAGATCACGACCCCGGCCTGGCCGCAGCCGACCTGGTACCAGACCGACGTCGAGAAGGCCAAGGCGCTCATGAAAGAAGCAGGAGCGGCCGACGGCTTCGAGACCACGCTCAGCTTCGATTTAGGGGGCGCCACCATCGGCGAACCGATGGCCGTGCTGACGCAGGAAGCGCTGGCCACCATCGGCATCAAGGCGCAGATCAACAAGATCCCCGGCGCAACCTGGCGCGCGGCATTGCTCAAAAAAGACATGCCGATGATCCTGAACCGCTTCGGCGGCTGGCTCGACTATCCCGAGTACTTCTTCTTCTGGGCCTATCACAGCCAGAACGCGGTGTTCAACACGATGAGCTATCAGAACCCGACGCTCGACAAGCTGGTAAGCGATGCGCGCTTCGCCGACAACAAGCCGGTGTACGACGCATCCGTCGAGCAAATGATCCAGATCGCGTTCGAGGACGTACCGCGGGTGCCGATCTTTCAGCCGACCATCGACGTGGCGATGCAGAAGAATGTGGAAGGCTATATGTACTGGTTCCATCTGCAGCCAGACTTCCGGCAGTTGTCGAAGAGCTGATTGATCCCTCGACCGGACGCCTGAGCGATGCATACCGACGACGAGATTGCCGCGTTTGCCGACGCAGCGGCTGCCATGCTGGGGCTGCCGATCGCGCCCGAGCATCGGCCGGGCGTGCTGCGCAACCTGCAGATGGTGGCGGCACTGGCGCCGCGCGTGCTGGACTTCGAGCTGGGACCGACCGACGAGAGCGGCAACGTGTTTCGACCGGTCGAGCCGGATACCGATGCAACCCGTAGGGATGCGCCATGACCGATGCCAGCGCCACAGCGCAGGTTCGCGCATCGCTCGAGCGCATCGACGCTGCGGATGCACGGGTCAACGCGTTCACCGCCGTGCTGGCCGAGCGCGCGCTGGCAAAGGCCGAAGCGATCGACCGACGCGGCGCCGACGCACTGCCGCTGGCCGGGGTGCCGTTCGCGGTCAAGAACCTGTTCGATATCGAAGGCCTCCCCACTCTGGC
This sequence comes from Burkholderiaceae bacterium, assembly GCA_965218765.1. GTDB lineage: Bacteria > Pseudomonadota > Gammaproteobacteria > Burkholderiales > Burkholderiaceae_C > JBBPYC01. The sequence continues at coordinate 161,751 of CBDCLU010000001.1, forward strand.
CGGCTCGCTCATCGAACGCGATGCGCCAGCGGCCAGGCGTGATGCCGCCCTGGTGCGCCGGCTCGAAGCCGCCGGTGCGGTGCTGGTCGGCGCGCTCAACATGGATGAATACGCATACGGCTTCACGACCGAGAACACGCACTACGGCCCGACGCGCAACCCACATGACCTGAGCCGCATCGCGGGCGGTTCATCGGGCGGTTCCGCCGCAGCCGTTGCGGCTGGCATGGTGCCGTTGAGCCTCGGCTCGGACACGAACGGCTCGATCCGCGTGCCGGCGTCGCTGTGCGGCGTGTATGGCCTGAAGCCGACGTTCGGCCGGCTGCCGCGCACCGGCAGCTATCCATTTGTTGCAAGCCTCGATCACCTCGGGCCGTTCGCGCGGTCCGTGGCGCTGCTTGCGGCCGCATACGACGCGATGCAGGGGCCGGACGTTGACGACCCGGCCTGCGCGCAGCGGGCAGTGGAGCCGACGGTCACCCTGCTCGACCGCGGTACCGACGGCCTGCGCATCGGCGTGCTCGGCGGCTGGTTTCAGTCGCAGGCAACCGCTGCCGCGCGCACCGCGGTGGCGCGCGTCGCGGCCGCGCTGGGTACCAGCCGCGTCGTCGAATGGCCTGAAGTCGACCGGGCCCGCGCTGCAGCCTTTCTGATCACGAATGCGGAAGGCGCCGCGTTGCATCTGTCCGATCTGAAGCGACGCGCGCAGGACTTCGAGCCGCTCACGCGCGACCGGTTGCTCGCAGGGGCGCTGCTGCCTGCGGCCTGGATCGCACAGGCCCAGCGCGTGCGCCGATGGTTCGCATGCGAGGTCGCAGCGAGCTTCTCCGATGTCGATGTGCTGCTGGCACCCGCCACGCCCTGCACCGCGCCTGCGCTCGGCACCGAATGGATCGAGATCGACGGCAAGCGGATTGCGAGCCGCGCGAGCATGGGTTTGCTGACGCAGCCGATCTCGTGCATCGGCCTGCCGGTGGCAACGGTGCCGTTGCCGGGCTGCGATGCGACCGCACCGCAATTGCCGATCGGCGTGCAGATCATCGCAGCACCCTGGCGCGAAGACCTGTGCCTGCGCACCGCTCGCGTGCTGGAAGCTGCCGGCGTCACCAACGCATCGGTAGCGCCCGGCTTCGTCAACTCCTGAGAACTGCATCCGATGGATATCGACATTCCAGAAATCAAGGCGGAAGTCAGCGCCGCTTTCGCACGCTACGAAGATGCGCTGATCCACAACAAGGTCGACGTGCTCGACGAACTGTTCTGGACCGATCCGCGCACGATCCGCTACGGCGCGGCAGAGAACCTGTACGGCGCCGCCGAGATCCTCGCGTTCCGCCAGGGACGTCCGAGCCAGGGACTGATGCGCAGTTTGCAACGCACGCAGATCACCACCTTCGGCCGCGACTTCGCCACGGCAATGACCTTGTTCCGGCGCGATGGCAGCCAGAAGGTCGGCCGCCAGAGCCAGACCTGGGTGCGCACGCCGCAGGGCTGGCGCGTGGTGGCTGCGCACGTGAGCTTGATCGACGCGGCCTGAGCATCCGATCCAAGCCGATTTTTTTCCTCAACTGAAAAGGATTTTTGCCATGAACGAACAAGGCCTCAGCGCTGCTGACTCCTTCAACCGTCGCCGCCTGCTCGCTGGTGCCACGCTGGCTGGCGGCTCGCTGCTGCTGCCCGCCGCGATGCGCAGCGCCTTCGCGCAAAAGCCGCTCACGATCGGCGTGATCTACGTCGGTCCGAAAGACGACTTCGGCTACAACCAGGCGCAGGCCGAAGCCGCCGCGCAGATCAAGCAGCTGCCGGGCATCAAGCTGATCGACGAGGAGAACGTGCCCGAGACGCAAGCGGTGCAAAAGTCGATGCAAGGCATGATCTCGCAGGACGGCGCGACGCTGCTGTTCCCGACCTCGTTCGGTTACTTCGATCCGTTCATCCTGAATGTGGCGCCGAAGAATCCAGACGTGCGCTTTGCGCATTGCGGGGGTCTCTGGGATGCCGCCAAGCACCCGAAGAACGTCGGCAGCTACTTCGGCTACATCGACGAAGCGCAGTACCTGAACGGCGTCGTGGCGGGCCACATGAGCAAGAGCAAGAAGCTCGGCTTCGTCGCCGCCAAGCCGATCCCGCAGGTGCTGCGCAACATCAACGCGTACACGCTGGGTGCGCGCAGTGTCGATCCGGGCATCACGACCACCGTGATCTTCACCGGCGACTGGTCGATGCCGGTCAAGGAAGCGGAAGCCACCAACAGTCTGGCCGACCAGGGCGCCGATGTGTTCACGATGCACGTGGACGGCCCGAAGGTGGTGGTCGAGACGGCTGCCAAGCGCGGCAAGATGGTGTGCGGCTATCACACGAGCCAGGCCAAGCTCGCGCCCGATGCTTATCTGACCGGCGCCGAATGGAACTGGATCATCGCGTACACGGCAATGGTTGATGCAGCGCGCACGGGCAAGCCGCATCCGAACTTCCTGCGCGGCGGTTTGAAGGAAGGCTATGTGAAGTCCTCGCCCTATGGACCAGCCGTCACCGAAGCTGCACGCAAGAACGCGGACGACGTCCGCGCAAAGATGATGGCCGGCCAGTTCGACATCTTCAGTGGTGAACTGAAGGACAACACCGGCAAGGTGGTCGTGCCCAAAGGCAAGTCGTTCAAGCAGACCGACCGCGAGCTCGAGTCGATGGACTACCTGGTCGAAGGCGTGATCGGCAAAGCCTGAAGCAACGGCCTTCGAGACGACGATGTCAAGCTGGACCCACCGCATCGAAGCGCTGCTGCTGCCGCTGCTGGCGCTGCTGGGTGGATTGGCACTGTTCGGCGTATTCGTCTGGGTCGGCGGGTATGACCCGTTGCAAGTCTGGACGCTGCTGTTTCGCGGTGCGTTCGGCGACGCGTTCTCGATCCAGAACACGCTGCAGCGCGCGGCGCCGCTGATGCTGACCGCACTGTGCGTGGCACTGCCCGCACAGGCCGGGCTGGTCATGATCGGCGGCGAAGGCGCATTGGTGCTTGGTGGGCTCGCGGCGGCGGCCTTGCCGTATGCAGCGACGCTGCCGAACGGCTGGGCCGGCAGTGCCTGTGTGTTGCTGGCTGCCGGTGCCGCCGGCGCGGCCTGGATCGCACTGGCCGGCGTGCTGCGCCAGTACCGCGGTGTCAACGAAACCATTTCGAGCCTGCTGCTGAGCTATATCGCGATCGCTGTGTTCAAGCACCTGGTCGAAGGCGTGTTGCGCGATCCGAACAGCCTCAACAAGCCGTCCACGTTGCCGCTGCCGCAGGGCATCCGGATCGGGCCGATCGGCAGCTTCGACGTGCATTGGGGCCTGGTCTTCGGCGTGCTTTGCTGCATCGCGGCGGGCATCTGGCTGGTCTTTTCCACCAACGGATTCGCCACGCGCGTGGTCGGTGGCAACGGGCGCGCAGCACGGCTCGTCGGGCTGCCCGCGAATCGGCTCATCATCAGCGCCTGCGCCCTTGGCGGTGCGGCTGCGGGCTTGGCGGGCGGCATCGAGGTGGCGGCGGTGCACACGACGGCGAACGCCTCGCTGATCGCGGGACTCGGCTACACCGGCATTCTGGTCAGCTTCGTTGCGCGGCATCAGCCGTTTGCGATCCCCATCGTGGCGATCCTGTTCGGCGGGTTTTTGGCAGCCGGCAGCTTGCTGCAGCGCCGCGTCGGCCTGCCCGACGCGTCGATCCAGGTGCTGATGGGATTTTCGTTCGTACTGATTCTGGGCTGCGAAGCGCTGCGCGGACGACTCGCGGACCTGCTGCCGATCCGGCGCGCACCCGCGATTGCCGGGCCGAAGGTGGCAACCGTATGACGAGCCTGCAGTTCGGCGACCTGCTGCTCGCAGTCGTGGGCGGCGCGGTGCGGGTCGGCACGCCGTTCCTGTTCGTGAGCCTGGGCGAGTGCCTGACCGAGAAATCGGGCCGCATCAATCTTGGGCTCGAAGGCGTGCTGGTGTTCTCCGCGATGGCCGGTTTCGGTGCTTCATACCTGAGCGGCCTCTGGTGGGTCGGCGTGCTGGCGGCGGCGGCCAGCGGTGCGTTGATTGCGCTGGTGCATGGGCTGATCTGCTCGCTGCGCGGCGTGAACGACATCGCGGCTGGTATCGCGGTGATGGGGCTCGGCATTGGTCTTGCGTTCTATTTCGGCAAGGCACTGATCCAGCCGCAGGCTGCGCAGATTCCGTCGATCGCGCTCGGCGCCTGGAGCGATAACGGCGCAGTCGCAGCCGCGTTGCGCATGAATGCGCTGTTCCCGCTCGGCGTCGTGCTGGCGCTGCTGATGAGCTGGGGCTTCGTGCATACGCGCTGGGGACTGCTGGTTCGCCTGGTCGGGGATTCGGCCGATGCGGCGCGCGCGTTGGGTACTTCCGTGGCCGGTGTGCGGATCGGCGCGACCGTGGCCGGCGGCGCCATCGCGGGGCTCGGCGGCGCGTCGCTGTCACTCTACTACCCGGGCAGCTGGAACGAAGGGTTGTCGAGCGGCCAGGGGTTGATCGCGGTCGCGCTCGTGATCTTCGCGCGCTGGCATCCGCTGCGCTGCCTGGGCGCGGCACTGCTGTTCGGCGGCGCCGGTGCGCTGGGGCCGGCGCTGCAATCGATCGGCGTGAGCGGCTATTACTACCTGTTCAACGCGGTGCCGTATGCGCTGACGCTGTTGATCCTGATCGCGACGTGCTCGCCGCGCCGGTCGCTTGCCGGTGCGCCGATGGAACTGACCGTGAATCGATGATGACACATAGGAGCATGAGATGACGACAGGACTCGGAGGCCTCAACAAATCGCCGCACGGCGTGGTGGTGGGCCTGGTGCAACTGCAATTGCCGGTGGTCGAGACCCCGGCACAGCTGGCCGCGCAGACGCAGCGCATCTGCGAGATGGTCGCCAAGGCGCGCCGCAACATGGCGACGCTGGATCTGGTGGTGTTTCCCGAATATTCACTGCACGGACTGTCGATGAGCATCGCGCCGGAACTGATGGTGCGCCGCGACGGTGCGGAAGTCGCCGCGTTCCAGGCCGCGTGCGTCGAGCACAAGGTCTGGGGGTGCTTCTCGATCATGGAAGCGAACCCGAACGGCAATCCTTACAACAGCGGCTTGATCATCGACGACACCGGCGAGGTGCGGCTCTACTACCGCAAGCTGCACCCCTGGGTACCGGTCGAGCCCTGGGAACCCGGCGACCTCGGCGTGCCGGTCTGCGACGGCCCGCGCGGCTGCAAGCTCGGCCTCGTCATCTGCCACGACGGCATGTTCCCCGAGATGGCGCGCGAGGCCGCCTACAAGGGCGCCGAGATCATCCTGCGCACCGCCGGCTACACCGCGCCGATCCGCCACGCATGGCGCATCACGAACCAGGCGAACGCGTTTCAGAACCTGGCGCAGACCGCGAGCGTGTGTCTCTCCGGCAGCGACGGCAGCTTCGACTCGATGGGCGAAGGCATGTTCTGCCACCTGGACGGCACCATACTGGCTGAGGGCGGCGGCCGGGTCGACGAGATCATCACCTGCGAGCTTCGGCCGGACCTGGTGCGCGAAGCGCGTGCGGTCTGGGGTGTGGAAAACAATCCTTACCAGCTGTTCCACCGCGGCTACGTCGCGGTCAAGGGAGGCGCGCAGGACTGCCCGTACACGTTCATGCACGACATGGTGAACGGCACCTACAAGCTGCCCTGGGATGCGACGATCCAGGTGCGCGACGGTGCCTCCTGCGGATTCGACGCACCCACGCGCGGCTATGGCGGCGGCAACAGCAGCGTCAGCAACGACGTTGACCACGGCAGCCGCTGATGGGCACCGTCGCCAGCCGCCCCTACCCGTGGCCGTTCGATGGTGAACTGCGGCCGGTCAACACGGCGCTCGTCGTGATCGACATGCAGATCGACTTCTGCGGCTCGGGCGGCTATGTCGACAAGATGGGCTACGACCTGTCGCTCACGCGCGCGCCGATCGAGCCGATCGGCCGCGTGCTGGCTGCGATGCGCGGCTGGGGCGGCCACGTGATCCATACGCGCGAAGGGCACCGGCCGGACTTGTCCGATCTGCCCGCCAACAAGCGCTGGCGCTCGCGCCGCAGCGGCACGAACGGTATCGGCATCGGCGACCCGGGCCCGTGCGGCCGCATCCTCGTGCGCGGCGAGCCGGGCTGGGAGATCATCCCCGAACTTGCGCCGATCGAGGGCGAGATCGTGCTCGACAAACCCGGCAAGGGCGCGTTCTGCGCGACCGATCTTGAACTGGTCCTGCACACGCGCGGCATCCGCAACCTGGTGCTTGCCGGCATCACGACCGACGTCTGCGTGCACACCACGATGCGCGAAGCGAACGACCGCGGCTTCGAATGCCTGCTGCTGGAAGACTGCTGCGGCGCGACCGATGCGGGCAACCATCAGGCTGCCATCGACATGGTGCTGATGCAAGGCGGCGTGTTCGGCACCGTCGGCCGCGCCGATGCCTTCATTGCGGGGCTGGACTGACGCCATGACCGCCCTTGCGCTCGAGACGATCGGGCTGTCGAAGCAATTCGGCGCGTTCACCGCGCTCGACCAAGTGTCGCTGAAAGTCGCACCCGGCAGCGTGCATGCGCTGCTCGGCGAAAACGGCGCGGGCAAGAGCACGCTGGTCAAGTGCATCGTCGGCTACCAGCGCCCGGACGGTGGCTCGATCGTGATCGACCAGCGCGAGCAGGCCGTTGCCACACCGCAGGTTGCGCGCAGCCTCGGCATCGGCATGGTGTACCAGCATTTCACCGTAGTGCCGGGCATGACCGTGGCCGAAAATCTGCTGATTGCAAGAGGCCGGCTGCCGACCGTGATCCCGTGGCCGAAGGTGCGTGCGGAACTGCAGACCTTCATGGCACAGGCGCCGTTCCAGCTCGATCTGGACGCGACGCCGCTGCAGTTGTCCGCCGGTGAAAAGCAGAAGCTCGAGATCCTGAAGCAGCTGTTCCTGCGCCCGCGCCTGTTGATCCTGGACGAACCGACTTCCGTGCTGACGCCGGGCGAGGCCGATGAAGTGCTCGGCGCGCTGCGTGCCAGCGCCCATGCGGGCAACTGCAGCGTGCTGCTGATCACGCACAAATTCCGCGAAGTGATGGCTTATGCCGACGACGTGACCGTGCTGCGGCGCGGACGCCAAGTCGGCAGCTTGGCCGTGGCGGCCAGCAGCACGGCGATGCTGGCGACCCTGATGGTCGGCGCCGACGATGGGGTGGCAGGCAGCGGTGACGGCGCGCTGGTCCGGTCCGCGATGCCCGCGGCCGAACCGCGCTTGCAGATACGGCAGTTGCGCGTCGACGGCGATCGCGGCGAGGCGGCTGTGGCGGGGCTCGATCTGGACGTGCACGCAGGCGAGATCGTCGGCGTCGCCGGCGTGTCCGGCAACGGTCAACGCGAGCTGATGGAAGCGCTGGTCGGCCAGCGGCGGCGCGTGGGCGGCAGCGTGCAGGTCGACGGCCGGCCCTATCAAGCGACCCGCAAGCAGAATCAGGCGCTGCGCGTGCGCAGCCTGCCGGAGGAGCCGCTTGCGAATGCCTGCGTCGGCGCCATGAGCGTGGCCGACAACATGGGCCTGCGCAGCTTCGATCAATCCCCGTACGCGCGCGCCGGCTGGCGCCGCGCGGGCCGGCTGCGAGAACGCGCGCGCGGGCTGGTGGATCGGTTCAACGTCAGGACCCGATCCGAACGCGCCGCCATCGCCACCTTGTCCGGCGGCAATGTGCAGCGCGCGGTGCTGGCGCGTGAGTTGTCCGACGATGCGGCGCTGCTGCTGGTCAGCAACCCCACGTTCGGGCTGGACTTCAGCGCGGTGGCCGAAGTGCATCGGCGCCTCATTCAGGCGCGCGATGGCGGCGCGGCGGTGTTGATGGTCAGCGAGGACCTCGACGAGTTGCTGCAGGTGGCCGACCGCATCGTGGTGCTGAGCGAAGGCCGCATCGTGCATCGCAGTGCCGCTGCCGGCGCGGACCGTGCCGCGATCGGGCGCCACATGGGTGGCGGACACGCCGAGAGCGCCCACGCATGAAGATCGACATCGCGGCGCGGCCGTTCACATTCGATCTGGTGCCTGGCAGGGCCGCGCTGATCGTGATCGACATGCAGCGCGACTTCATCGAAGCGGGCGGCTTCGGCGCGACGCTGGGCAATGACGTGGCGCTGCTGCAAGCGGCCATTGCACCGACGCGGACGCTGCTGGACATCTGGCGCACGCGCGGCTGGCCGGTGCTGCACACGCGTGAATCACATCTGCCCGATCTGTCCGACTGCCCGCCATCGAAACGCGGCCGCGGACAGCCGGCCATGCGCATCGGCGACGCGGGGCCAATGGGCCGCCTGCTGGTGCGCGGCGAGCCAGGCTGCGCGATCGTGCCCGCGCTGGCGCCGCAGCCGGGTGAAGTCGTGATCGACAAACCCGGCAAAGGCGCATTCCATGCGACCGATCTGCAAGTGACGCTGGAGCGGACCGGCGTCACGCAACTGGTGTTCGCGGGGGTCACCACGGAAGTCTGCGTGCAGACCACGATGCGCGAAGCGAACGACCGCGGCTACGACTGCCTGCTGGTGGAGGACGCGACCGCGAGCTATTTCCCCGAGTTCAAGGCGCAGACGATCGAGATGATCGTCGCGCAAGGCGGCATCGTCGGCTGGGCCGCGCCGCTGTCATCGGTGCTGGCCGCGCTGCCGCGAGTGCCCAGTTGATGGCCCGCCTGATCCTGACGCGGCTGCTGGCCGCACTGCCCAACCTGCTCGGCGTGATCGTCATCACGTTCATCCTGACCCGCGCGCTGCCGGGCGACCCGGCCGCGTACTTTGCGGGCGGGGCGGCGACGCAGGAGGCGGTGGCGCAGGTGCGTGCGCAGCTCGGGCTCGATCGGCCGCTGCCAGAGCAGTTCTTCGGCTATCTGTCGGCGCTCGCGCACGGCGACCTCGGCCTGTCGCTGACGACCGGGCAGCCCGTGCTGCAGGAACTGCTGTTGCGATTGCCGGCATCGCTGGAGCTGGTGCTGCTCGGTTTGGTGCTGGCCTGCGTGATCGCGTTGCCGCTCGGGGTGCTGGCGGCCACGCGACCGGGCTCCTGGATCGACCAGCTGTGCCGCGTGATCACGACCGCCGGGGTGTCGCTGCCGACGTTCTTCACCGGATTGCTGTTGGCCTACGTCTTCTATTTTTTGCTCGGCTGGGCGCCGTCGCCGCTGGGCCGGCTCGATCCGATGTATTCGCCGCCCGCGCAGATCACCGGGCTGTATCTGATCGATGCGCTGATCGCAGGCGATGCGGGGCTCTGGTGGGCCAGCTTCAGGCAACTCATCCTGCCGGTGGTCACGATGGCGATCTTCGTGCTCGCGCCGATCGCGCGCATGACGCGCGCTTCGATGATCGGCGTGCTGTCGGCCGACTTCGTGCGCACCGCGCGGGCCAGCGGCCTGTCTGCGACCACGGTGCTGCTGCGCTATGCGTTGCGCAACGCGCTGCTGCCGGTCGTGACCACGCTGGGCATGGTGTTCGGCTTCATGCTGGGCTCGAGCGTGATCGTCGAAAAGGTGTTCGGCTGGCCCGGTGTCGGCAGCTATGCGATCGATGCGCTCACCGCGAGCGACTACGCGCCGGTGCAGGGCTTCGTGCTCGCGATGGGCATCCTGTTCTTGCTGCTGAACCTCGCGGTGGACGTGCTGTACGCGTTGATCGACCCGCGCGTGGCGGTGCAGGCCTGATGCAACGATGAGCGAGACGACCAAGCACATCCGCCACGTGCTCGCGGAAAACCCGGTCACGCTGCTCGCGGCCGGCCTGTTCGCGCTGTTCGTACTCGCGGCATTGTTCGGGCCGCTGCTGGTGCCTTACGACCCGCTGGCCAGCGACGCCGGCGCCGCGCTTCAGGCGCCCACCTTCGCGCACTGGTTCGGCACCGATGCGATCGGACGCGACATCTTCTCGCGCGTGGTGGTGGCCACGCGGCTCGATCTGGGCATTGCATTGGCGGCGGTGGCGGCATCGTTCGTGCTCGGCATGCCGCTCGGTCTTGCGGCCGGCTTCTTCGGCGGCTGGTGGGACCGGATCGTGACGCGGCTGTCGGACACGATCATGGCGTTTCCGCTGTTCGTGCTCGCAATGGGGATCGTCGCGGCACTGGGCAACACGGTCGGCAACATCGTGCTCGCGACTGCGATCATCAACCTGCCGTTCTACGTGCGGGTCGCGCGCGCCGAAGCGAACGTGCGGCGCGGCGCGGGCTACATCGAAGCCGCTCGGCTCGCGGGCAACGGCGATGCGCGGCTGCTCGCGGTCCATCTGTTTCCGAACACGCTGCCGCCCGCGATGGTGCAGGTGAGTCTCAACATGGGCTGGGCGATCCTGAACGCGGCGGGCTTGAGCTTCATCGGCCTCGGCGTGCGGCCGCCGGAACCCGAATGGGGCATTCTGGTCGCCGAAGGGGCGCAGTTCATCGTGTCGGGCGAATGGTGGGTCAGCTTCTTCCCCGGCCTCGCGCTGATGCTCGCGGTGTTCACGTTCAACCTGCTGGGTGACGCGCTGCGCGACATCTTCGACCCGCGCCGGAGAACATGATGACGAGCGCAATGGAGTCAATGCAACCACCGCTGCTCGACGTGCGCGGCTTCGGGCTCGAATTCCGCACCCGCAGCGGCACCGTGCATGCGCTCGAAGGGATCGACCTGCAACTGCGCAAGGGCGAGATCGTCGGGCTGGTCGGTGAGAGCGGCTCGGGCAAGTCGGTGCTGAGCTATGCGCTGCTCGGCATCAGCGACCGCGCAGCGCGCGTGACCGGCGGCAGCGCGCTGTTCGGCGGGCTCGATCTGCTACAGGCGGACGCGGCGACGTTGAGCGACCTGCGCGGGCGCGAGATCTCCGTGATCTTCCAGAGTTCGCGCACCGCGCTGAACCCGATCCGGACCGTTGGGCTGCAGATCGAGGACGTGCTGCGGCGTCACGCGCAGGCGCGTGGGCCGGACCTGCGCACCAGCTTGAAAGCGCGCGCTGTGCAAGCGCTGCGCGGCGTTGCGATTGCCGACCCGGAACGCCGCATCAACGCGTATCCGTTCGAGCTGTCCGGCGGCATGTGCCAGCGCGTGATGATTGCGCTGGCATTGGCTTGCGAGCCGAGCCTGCTGATCGCTGACGAGCCGACCACGGGCCTGGACGTGACCACGCAAGCCGCCGTGATGGACCTGATCGCGAGCCTCGCACGCGAACGCCGGATGGCGACGTTGTTCATCACGCACGACCTCGCGTTGGCGGCCGAGCACTGCGACCGCATCGTCGTGATGCATGCGGGCCATGCGGTGGAAGCCGCACCGACCACGCGGCTGTTCGCTGCGCCGCGCCATCCCTACACCGCGCGGCTGATGACTTCATCGCCCGATGCGCGCAGCACGGTGGCCAGTCTGCTGCCGGTGCCGGGCAACCTGCCCGATCTGCGCCGCGCCGACTTGCCCGCGTGCCGCTTTGCCGAGCGCTGCGATCGCGCCACCGAACGTTGTCGCCGTGAGCGCCCGCTGCTCGAATCAGGCGCCATGCACGGCGTGGCCTGCTGGCATCCGCTGCCGGTGCTGGAGCCTGCTGCCCATGTCTGACGCTGCCCCGCTGTTGCAGGTCGAACGGCTGAGCAAGCGCTTTGCAGTCGGCCGCAGCGCGCAACTGCACGCGGTCGATGACGTGTCGTTCACGTTGGCGTCGGGGGAAAGCCTTGGCTTGGTCGGTGAATCGGGTTGCGGCAAGAGCACGCTGGCCCGGCTGCTGGCGCGGCTGCTCGACGTAAGCGACGGCCGCATCGCGTTTGACGCCCAGGACATCGCCGGCACCAGGGCCGCGGCGTTCGCGCGTTCGCCACTGCGCGGCGCGATCCAGATGGTGTTCCAGGACCCGACCGACAGCCTGAACCCACGCTTCACCGCGCGCGACGCGATCGCCGAGCCGCTCGCGTTGCTGACCGATCTGCGCGGAGCAGCAGCCGTGGCCCGCGTCAACGAGGTCGCTCGCCAGGTCGGCCTGCCCGACGAACTGCTGGCGCGTTACCCGCATCAACTGTCGGGCGGCCAGAAGGCGCGGGTCGGCATTGCCCGCGCGCTCGGCACCAGCCCGCGGCTGCTGATCCTGGACGAGCCGACCGCCGCGCTCGACGTATCGGTGCAGGCTGTCGTGCTGCAGTTGCTGGACCGGCTCCGCCGTGAGCTTGGGCTGACGATATTGTTCGTCTCGCATGACCTGAACGTGGTCCGGCTGCTGACGGATCGGGTCGCGGTGATGTTTCTGGGCAAGTTGATGGAGCTGGGCGTATCGGAGGCGGTCTTTCGGGCACCGAAGCACCCCTATACGCAGGCGCTGGTGTCCGCGATTCCGGGCCAGGGCCCACGCGTGCGGCTCGACGGCGAGATCGCGAGTCCAATCAATCCGCCGCACGATGCCTGCCGCTTCCACGGCCGTTGTCCGCGCGGCGAGGACCGCTGTGGGCGGCAGGCGCCGCTGCTGCGCCGGCTGGGCGACGGCCGGCTGGTCGCATGCCACTTTGCTGCATGATCCGCGGCATGCATGCCGATTCAACCCTGCTGTTGCCGCTGCCGGCACGCGTTAATCTGGCCGAGCACGTCTACACCACGTTGAAAGCCGAGCTGCACGACTTTCGTTGGGTACCCGGTGACCGGTTTTCTGAAACCGAACTCGGCTCCCGGCTGGGCGTCAGCCGCACGCCGGTGCGCGAGGCGTTGTTCCGGCTGCGCAACGAAGGTTTTCTTGAAGTCGAGTCCAAATCCGGTTGGTACGTGAAGCCGATCGACTTTGACCGGCTGGACCAGCTCTACGACCTGCGCATCGTGCTGGAGTCGGCCAGCGTGGAGCGGCTGCTTCTGGTCGAGCGGCTCGACGAAGCACCGGCGCTCGATGCGCTGAAACGGACCTGGCTGGTGCCCGCCGGCGAACGCCACACCGATGCGGACCAGGTGCGGCGGCTGGACGAGGCGTTCCATGCATCGCTGGTCGCAGCCGCCGGCAACGCCGAGATGGCGCGCGTGCATCAGGACGTGACGGACCGGATCCGGATCGTGCGGCGGCTCGACTTCACGCGCACCGACCGCATCGATGCGACCTACGTCGAGCACGGCAAGCTGCTGCGCGCGGTACTTCAGCAAAAGCGCACACACGCTTTGTTGTTTCTGAACGCGCACATTGAGCAGAGCAAGATCGAAGTACGCAAGATTACCCTTCACACGCTACAGGGATTGCGTCGCAGCCGACGACACGAAGCCGACTGATGGCAGGTGTTCATTGACGTCTCGGCCGGGTTCCGGACGTTTCAGAACCGAACGCAAAAACCATTTCCTGGCAGCTTCGAATCGCGCGAAGTCGAAGCGACGACAAAGCCAGGATTCGGCAAAGCACTGAGCTGGACCGAGACGGTGCCGGTGTGCGCCCGAACCGGCTGGAGGCGTCGCACCGCCTTGGGCAGCAGCAAGGCGTTGCGTGCCATCACCCGGTACACGCGCTTGGCGTCCACGCATGGCCCACCGCAGAACCGGCGCATTGCCGATTGACCAGCGCGCAGTTTCTGCGGCAGCCGTATCCGGGCACTTCGGCGAACTGCCCGCGGATGTCAGCCAGCAGCCGGCATCGAACGGCGAGGAGACGCGCTCGATCGGGTCGCGGATCTGGTCCTGCTTCGCTGTCGGCGCGAAGCGCATTCACATTCGCTCAGTCCTTGTCTGACAGAGCGTGTCTGGCGGCATCGAACTCTGAATTGAATCGCTGCCGCCAGTCACGCTTCGTCCCCTCATCCACCCACGCCGCATCGATACCGTTGTGCATGAAATCGCGCAGGTCGGCGACCCTGAAACCGAAGTCGGCCACCATCTTCTGCCACGCCTGCGTCGGCGTCACCAGATGCAGCGTCGGGTCATCGGTGTTGGGGTGAATGCGCAGGCCCAGGCCGGGCATGCGGCGGATCGGATGGTCCTGCGCCCAGCGGTCTGGCGCCAAGGTGCGCAGGTAGTACGAATTGGTCGGCACCACGGTGAAGACGACGCCGCGCTCGGCGCATTCGCGCGCGTAGTCGGGTGCATCGACGATGGTGTAGCCGTGATCGATGCGGTCGACCTTCAGCAGCTCCACGGCGGTGCGCACATTGGTCCAGGGCATGCCGAATTCGCCGGCGTGGGCGGTGGTCTTCAAACCAGCGCGGCGTGCGGCTGCGTACGCATCGGCAAACCATTCGGGCGGGTGGTCGATCTCGCTGTAGTCGATGCCGATGCCGACCAGTTCATCGCAACGGTTGTCGGCGACCCACTGCACCATCTCCACAGCCGCAGCCGGGTCGGCTTCACGGTCGATCGCGGCGATCAGCCGGCCGGTGATGCCGTGCTGGGACTGCGCATCGGCGATGGCGCGCACGATCGCGCCCTGGGCCTGGTCGTACGCGATGCCGGATCGCGTCACAGTGCCGGTCGGGTTCCAGAAGAACTCGGCCCAGCGCACGTTGTGCGTGGCAGCGTCCTCCAGATATTCGAACGTGATGCGGTGCAGATCGTCGGCGGAACGGATCAGGTGCGCATCGAGTGCCCGCAGCGCCTTCAGCACGCCGACGGGCTTGTCGCCGCGGATGTAGAACGCGTCGATCTCGGCATCCGTCAGCGGCGCGCGGGCACGGTGTGCGAGGTCCTTGAACGTGGCATGCCGCACGGTGCCCAGCAGGTGGCAATGCAGTTCGACCTTCGGAATGTCGTGGCAGAAGCGCGTGACCGCGGCTGGAGGCTCTGCGGTTGCAGCAGTAGAGCTGGAGGCAGCACCAGGATGAGAAGCAGCGAGAGGTTTCATGCTGTGCATCCTAGGCCGGCCGACGCCGCCGCGTCACCGATGGGCCCTGCATACCTTGACGCGCTACGGCAATCCATCGGGCGAAATCCCTTTCTATACTGGCATGCGGGCATGGCGGGCCTGCACCCTGCCCGTTCAGACGCCGCCCCATGAACCCCACGCTGCTGGTCTTCGGCTCGATCAACCTGGATCTTTCGTTCGCAGCCGAGCGCCTGCCGCTGGCCGGCGAGACGGTGCTGGGCAGCGGTTGTCTCGTCTCGCCCGGCGGCAAGGGAGCAAACCAGGCGTATGCGGCGCAGCGCTATGGCGTTGCCACACGGCTCGTGGGTGCGGTGGGCGACGACGCATTCGCCGAGCCGGCGCTTGCGCGGCTGCGCACGGCCGGCGTCGATCTCGACGGTGTTCGCCGCGTGCCAGGCGCGACCGGCTGCGCAGCGATCGTGGTCGATGCGGCGGGCGAGAACCAGATCGTCGTGGCACCGGGCGCCAATGCGCGGCTAAGCGCGCACGATGTGCCCGATGCGTGGCTGCAACAAGCGCGCGCGGTGCTGGTGCAGATGGAATGCGATGCCGGACAGACCCGGAAGCTGCTGCATCGCGCGCACCGGTTGCGTTGCCTCACGGTGCTCAACAACGCGCCGGCGCAAGCCCTGCAGCCGGCGACGCTTTCAGCAGTCGATCTGCTGGTGGTCAATGAAGGCGAGCTGCACCGCACGGCCGATGGCGTGCACATCCATGAAACCGAGCCCGAACGCGCATTGCAGCAACTGGCCTGCCGGTTCGGCCTGACCGGTGTGCTCACGCTGGGTAGCCGGGGCGTGCTTGCGTACGGCGCGCAGGGGCAACGGGTGCGGCTGCCGTGCTGGCCGGTCGAAGTGGTCGACACCACCGGCGCGGGGGATACGTTCTCGGGTGTGCTGGCTGCCGCCATGATCGAAGGCCGCCCGCTGCACGACGCGCTGGCGCGTGCCGCGGTCGCAGCCAGTCTGGCTTGCCGTCGGGCCGGAGCGCAGCTTGCGCAACCGGGGCGCGAAGCAGTCGAGGCAGTTTTGGTGGACTACTTCGCAACGCTTGAACCGATGGGCTGACCGCAGCAGGCGCAGCCAGCCCGCTCAGTCATGGCGCATCGGACATTGCATTCGAAGTGGGATCGTCAGGCAAGCAGGCTTCGGCTGCATTCGGCGCAGCACAAGCCGTCCGGGCGGTTGCCAGGGGTTCGATGCGGGCCGGGTTGTGCCGCTCAGCATGCATCCTGCAGTACCGCACGCGCGAGCGCCCCAAGCACGACGGCGCGAATCGCGGGCTCGTCTGCGACGCTGGCAATCCAGGCGTTGGCTTCGGCGCGGCGCGGCACGCGCCATTCGACCACCGTCATGCCGCGTGTGTGGTCACCACGGCACTCGGCCACCAGATGCGCGGGGCGCCACTGCATCGATTCCGGCGCGACCAGTGCCGCGGCCGCGGTCGGGTCGTAGAGCGCCATCGGATTGGCACCATCGGCACCGGCGATGCGCACGTAGCCGAGCAGCAGGTCAGCCAGCACTTCGGCACGCTGGCTTGCGGTGCAATGGCAGGCGCTGCCTTCGTCATATCGTTGGCCCGCACCGGCACCCGCCGTGATCTCGCGCAGCACCTGCGCATCGCCGGCATGCACGCGCACCTGGCGGCAGGCGTCCAGTCCCACCATGTGCAGCGGCACGCCCGCGCGCCCAAGTGCATCGAGGCAGCCGTTGATCGATTCGGGGTCCGCTGCGGCGTTGAACTCGGCTGCGGCCGAATGGTTGCCAGGCCCTGCGCTGCCGCCCATCCAGACCAGCCGGCCGATACGGGCTGCGAGTGCGTGCCGCGCGTGCAGCACCCGCGCCACATTGGTGAGCGGGCCCAGTGCAAGCAGCGTGGCGGGCGCAGCGGACTGGCTTAGATAAGCCGTCAGCGCCGCGGCGCCATCGGTCGATGCGAGCGCGGCACGCGCTGAGGGCAGCGAGCGCCCGGCCGACGCCATGCCGTCTTCTCCCAGGATCGCCTGCGCGGTGATCGGCTTGCCCACGAGCGGCCGATCACAACCGGCGTGGATCGGCATCGTCCAGCCGAACAGAGCCGCGGCGCGCAACGCGTTGTCGATCACGACCTGCAGCGGCGCATTGCCTGCCACGAGTGACAGTCCATCGATCGTCCAGCCCGGCGCCTGCGCCACGGTCAGCACCGCGGCCAGGTCGTCAAAGCCCATGTCGGTGTCGATCCAGACCCGCTGCGGCGATGGCGATGGCTGCGCCGGGTGCGCGGCTGCCGGTTGCGCCATATCGCGGGGCGATGCGGGCGCATTGTCGGCATCGGGCGCGCTCACGGTCGGCCCTGCGGCAACGGCGGGCAAACCGACGGCACTGGTCGCAATGGGACAATCCCGGGCATGAACGACGAAACATTCAACATCAGCATCCGCAAATTCCTCAAGATGGTCGGCGTCAGCTCCCAGCGCGAGATCGAGCTGGCGGTGCGCGATGCGATCGCCGACGGCAAGCTCAAAGGCACCGAATCCCTGCCTGCCACCATGACGCTCGAAGTCGGCGGCCTGAAGCTCGTTGCCAAGTTCGACGGCGAGATTCGGCTGGACGACTGATCGGCAGCCACGCGGCTGGCAGCAGGCCGGCTCATCACGCCGAAGCGGCAGGTACCAGCACCCGCAATGCGCGTGGGTGGATGCGGTAGCAAAGCGGGGCGTCCAGCCGCTTGACTTCGCCGTCCAGCGCGACCAGCAGGCGCCGGTGCCGTGTTTCGATGCGGACCGCCTGGGTCAGCAGCGCGGAGAAATCCTGTTCACTGCGCACCCGGCCGGTCAGTGCGCGCAATCCCAGCGTGAATAACCGCCAGCGCCCAGTGCGCTCGGTCAGGTAGACGCACAGCACGCCGCGCTGCAACTGATCACGCTCACCGATGTGCAGGCCGTCGGTGCGATACACGTTGTTGCCGACGAACACCAGCGGCGTGCGGTGCGCGACGGCGCGCCCGTCGACTTCCAGCGTCACCGCCAGAAACGGAAACCGCCGCATCGCCCCCAGGAAAGCCCAGGTGAACGCGGGCCATTTGCCGCGGCCCAGCCGCGTCTGCTGCCGCTTTCGATCCCGCACGATGTCCACGTACAGGCCGATGCTCGAGTTGTTCAAAAAATAGTGCCCGTTGACTTCGGCCACGTCGACTTCGACCGTGCGCGCACCATCGAGCCCCTGCAACGCCTGCAGCGGATCCAGCGGCACGCCGAGGTCCTTCGCGAAGTGGTTCAGCGTGCCCAGCGGCAGCACCCCGAACGTGACCGGCTGCCCGATCAGCAGCGACGCGACCGCGCTCAGCGTGCCATCACCGCCGCCTGCCACGATGGTCCGGCAGCCGCCGTCGAGCGCCTGCTTGACCGCCGCACGGATCTGGTCGCTGTCCTCCACCTCCAGCACCGGCCCGCCGGCGGCGACCGCATCGACCGCGGCGCGATTGGTCTCGAGCCAGCCGCCATCGGCACTGCTGCCCGCGTGGCGGTTCAGGATGAAGGCGATCGGTGCGGACATGATGGTGGCGGGCATGGTGCTGATGGCGTGCGTTGGTCGACCCTGATCAGACCATTGTCGCGTTGCAGCGGTGCCAACACCCTGCGGCGAGTCGGGCCGCCGCCGGTGTACGCTGCCACCACCGCTGACCCGGCACGATGTGCAGATGGGTCTGCTCGCAAATGTTTTTCCAGACATCCCCATGACCACCACCACCGCGCCCATTGAAACCGCGCCGCCGGCCGCTGCCGCCGGTTTTGCTTTCGACAACACCTATGCACACCAGCTCGAAGGCATCTGCGTGCCCTGGCAGCCGGCCAAGGCGCCACGGCCCAGACTGCTCAAGCTCAATCATGCGTTGGCGAAAGAACTCGGCCTTGATGCCAACGCGCTCGATTCAGCCGCCAGCGCCGAACTGTTCGGCGGCAACCAGCTGCCGCAGGGCGCCACGCCGATTGCCCAAGCCTATGCCGGCCACCAGTTCGGCGGCTATTCGCCGCAGCTCGGCGACGGCCGCGCGCTGCTGCTCGGCGAGGTGATCGACACGAACGGCCAGCGCCGCGACATCGCGCTCAAAGGCTCCGGCCGCACACCGTTCTCCCGCGGCGGTGACGGCCGTGCCGCGCTCGGGCCCGTGCTGCGCGAATACCTGATCGGCGAAGCGATGCACGCATTGGGTGTGCCGACCACGCGCGCACTGGCGGCGGTGGCCACCGGCGAATCGGTGCTGCGCGAAGCCGGACCGCTGCCCGGTGCGGTGCTGACCCGCGTGGCCGCCAGCCACATCCGCGTCGGCACGTTTCAGTTCGCGGCTGGCCGGCGTGATCCCGACGGCATGCGCCGGCTCGCCGACTATGTGATCCAGCGCCATTACCCCGAACTGAATGGCAAGCCCGACCCCTATCTGCAACTGCTGCGCGCCGTATCCGAAGCCCAAGCCGGGCTGATCGCGCGCTGGATGAACTTGGGCTTCATCCACGGCGTGATGAACACCGACAACATGACGCTGTCCGGCGAGACGATCGATTACGGCCCCTGCGCGTTCATGGACCACCACGACCCGGCCACCGCGTTCAGCTCGATCGACACCAGCGGGCGCTATGCGTATGCAAACCAGCCGGCCATCGCGCGCTGGAACCTCGAGCGGCTGGCCGAGACGCTGCTGCCGTTGATCGATGAAGACGCAGAGCGGTCGATTGCAAAGGCGACCGAGGTGATCAACGAATTTCCAGAGCGCTATGAACATCGTTGGCTGGCCGGGATGCGGTCCAAGCTGGGCCTGACGAAGCCGGCTGCCGATGCGGAAGACTTCGCTTTGGCGACCGGATTTCTGGCGTCGATGGAAGGTCAGCAAGTGGACTTCACGCTCGCGTTTCGTCGGTTGGCGGATGAGGCCGAGCATGCCGCAGACGTTGGCGCCCAAGGCAGCAACGGCATCGGTGCCAGCGGGCTGCGCGCGCTCTATGCCGATCCGGCCGCAGCCGATTCCTGGCTGGCGCAGTGGCGAGCGCGGCTGAGGCGAGAACCCGAAACAAGCGCATCCGCACGTGCTGCGGCCATGCGCGCCGTCAATCCGATCTACATCCCGCGCAACCACCGCGTCGAAGAAGCGCTTGCTGCGGCGGTGGAGCGCGACGACTTGGCGCCGTTCGAACAACTGCTGGACGTGCTGGCGCAGCCGTTCGAAGAACGCACGGGGCTGGGCCCTTATGCAGAGCCAGCGCCCGCAGCCGATTCGGCTGGCTACCGCACGTTTTGCGGCACTTGAGTGTCTGCGCGGCTTGCCGCTCGAACTGCAAGAGTCGCTCGATGTTCGCGTGGACTTGCTGACACCCGGCGATATGCCTGAAAAGTTTCGAGCCAGGGTACTCGCCCAAGCCCGTCCTTTACAACGGCCGTGCCACGCTTGTCCGATTGCTCGAGCCCCATGCATGAGGCCTGTGCTCGATCGCGTCAATCGATGCACTTCGTCGCATGCTCGCCAACGCATCGGTCGTTTCCACTTTGCCGGGCAGCACATCTGCGTCAACTGATTGATCGACAACCAACCTGCTCATCGACGGGCATGTGATGGCAAGAATCGCAGCATGCAGATGCACCCCGCGATCCCCATCCTCCGAATCTTTTGTGAACACCAGACGCGCGAGTTCTGTCTCGACTTCCTCGACCCCACGTTCGATTGGGAGCACCGCCTCGGCGCCGGTTTTCCGCTCCACGCACAGATCGGCCGTGGCGACCTCAAGCTGAACCTGAGCGCGCATCGCGGCGACGCCACACCGGGATCGAGCGCATTCGTCTGCGTCGATGACGTGGCTTCGCGGCATGCCGAGCTGCACGCAAAGACCTACCTGTTTGCGAAACCGATCATCGAAACCAGGGGCAGGGGCCGCGTGCTGGAAGCGACCGATCCGTTCGGCGAGCGCGTGCGCTTTTGCGAGTTGGCAGGCGGTTGACGGTTCGTTCTTCGCAGGCGACTCGCCCACCTTCGCTGGACCGTGCGAATCCGCCGCGCAACGCGGTGCGACTTCTTGAAAGCGCCAAAGCGTGCATCGTGCAGGTCGGCCGTGGTCAAAGAAAAACACCGCAGGACTACAAATTTCATAGCTGAAGATGATGACGGCGTAAGCGCTTGCGGCAATTTTCCCTTGAAAGCATCCGTTTGTGCGATGCTCGCGGCGTCGTTGTCGGGTGCGGCGCGAACGCCCGACGCGAAGTCGCCCGATGCCGGCTCCCGGCTTCTCGTGAAGGGGGAAAAATGACGCCCATCTTCGACACCACGTCCCTTTATGTCGGCCCCTTCGGGCCGACGCCTGCGGCCCGCGCCAATCGGCGCCGGCGTTGGGTGTTCGCGGTGACGCTGCTGCTGGCTTGTGCCGCGAGCCTGTACTGGGTGTATTCGCGGCCTGCGGAATACCAGACCAGCGCGCGCTGGCAGTTCGTCTTTGCCGAACGCGAGGACCAGGCGTCGCCCGAGCGGCGGCCGGCCGAGGCCGACGCGGCGTTCCTGACCGAACTGCAGGTAATCACCAGCCGCCCGCTGCTCGAACAGCTCGAAGCCGAGCTGCAGCGGCGCCGACTGCCGCTGCCTGTGACCGAGGTTCGAGAAGACGCCGTCGACGCGCTACGCCGTTCGCTGCAAGTGCTGCCGATTGCAGGCACCAGCATCGTCGAAGTCGCCGCCGAAGGCCTGACGCCCGAGCCGCTCGCGCCGGCCATCAACACGTTGTTCACGCTCTATCAGCGCCAGCTCGACGAGCGCCACCGCGCGCGCACCGGTGACGCCTGGGTCAAGGCCAAAGAGGAAGCGGTGGCGTTGCAGGCGCGCGTGACGCAGAAGCGCCGCGCCATCGACGAATTCCGCGCGCGCCACAACATCGTCTCGCTCGATCGCGAGGAAAGCCCGGTGCTGTCGCAGGTCAAGGGCCTGGGCGCCTCGCTGAACGTGGCCAATGAAAAAATCGCCGCGGCGGAAGGACGGCTCAAGTCGCTGCGCGCGGCGCTCACGGCCGGCAGGGGCACGGTGCGCGCGCGCGACGACCCCACGGTGGCCAGCCTGGAGCAGCGGCTGTCGCAAGGGCAGGAAGAATTGCGTGCGCTGCAGCGCCAGTTCACCGACGACTACCTCGCACTGGACCCGAACGTCAGAGCCCTGCGCAGCCGGCTGACCAATCTGGAGGAGCAGATCGGCCAAGCCCGCAGCGCGTCGCGGCAGGCCGCACTGTCCGAGGCCGAGGAAGAATTGGCCGGCGCCCGGGCTGCCGCCGAGCGCATCAACCAGCAGATGAACAGCTCGCGCCAGAGCGTGCAGACCTTCACCGCGCGCTTGGCCGAATACCAATCGATGCAGGAGGAACTCGACCGGCTCGACAAGCAGCGGCAGGCCGCCGTGGCACGCGCCACCGCGCTCGAGACGAGCAGCCGCCGCATCGCGCCGTCGGTTCGGGTGCTGGAACCCGCGAGCCTGCCGCCGCGACCGATCCGGCCGGACTACACGCGCGACGCCGCGATCGCCGGTGCCGGCTCGCTGCTGCTGGCGCTGCTGATGGTGGCGCTGGCCGAAGTGTTCAACCGGCCCGAGCGTGCCGCGCCGTCCGACTGGCGGATGATGGAACACGGCTGGGGTCCGCCCGGTCTGCCGGTGCGCGCCATGCCGCCGCCGCTGGCGTTCGAAAACACGTCGGCGCGCCAGTTGCCGAACCGGCCGCAAGCACAGCAAGATGCGCCGCTGCTCGAGGCAGCTGCGTCGGTGCCGATGCCACGTGAGCTGGCGCCGCACGAAACCACGGCGCTGCTCGACGCTGCGGACGCCGCCACGCGCCCGCTGTTGATGGCGCTGCTGTCAGGCCTCACAGCCGACGAGGCTGCAGCGCTGAATCGGACCGATCTCGATTTGGAAGCACGCTGGATTCACTTGCCCGACCGCCGCGTGCCGCTGGCCGGCCCGCTGGCCGAAGCGCTGCCGTCGGCCGACGGGGCCGCCGACGGCGCCGGCAGCGACTCACCGGAAGCACCGGTGTTCAAGACGGCCGGCGACCACCAGCGCCAGAGCGCGGCCTACATCGATGCGGCCGTTGCCTTCGCTGCCCACGATGCTGGGCTGGCACACCCCGGCGAGGTAAACGCCGCCATGCTGCGCCACAGCTACATCGCGCATCTGGTGCGCCAGGGCGCCCGTTTCAGCGACCTGTCCCGCTGGGTCGGCCGGCTGCCGGCCGACACGCTGGGCATCTATGCAAGGCTGGCGCCGGACGGGCCGAAGCGGGCAGCGGAGACGATCGACCCGGTGCTGCCGGCGTTGCGGTAGGCGCAGGCACAGCGCGGTGCGGGCGCCGTGCGATGTGATCGCTCAATCGAGCGGCTCCCGGGCATCGGCGAGGATGCCCATCGGCAACCGTGCCAACCGCGAATCGGCGAATCGGCGAATCGGCGAATCGAAACCATGGTGCTGCGCGCCTGCTGCCCCGTCGTCGACTCCACATCGAACCGGCCGGCTCCCCGGCCGTTGGTCACTGTTCCAGCTTCACGCCCGCCGTCTCGATCACGCCGCCCCATTTGGCTGTCTCCTCGGAAATGAACGCATCGAACGCCTGCGGCGTGCTGCCAACGGCGAACATGCCCATCGCGTCCAGCTTGGCGCGCGTTTCGTCGGACTTGATGAGCTCGGCGAGCGTGGCGGGAGGGGTGGCGATGGAGCGTGAGGAGGTTCCGGTGAGAACGCCATGTCGAAGTCAATCCCGCAACGGCGTTATCGACGAACTTGACCATTCCCGGCAGGCTCGACCCCGGTTGACAAGACGATCGAGCGAAAACCCTTGATCCCACCATCGGTTCGCGCGATGAAAGGGGGTCCGGGGTCGCGTTCGTTGCCGCCCTCAGCGATTCGGTGAAAAGCCGAGGCAGACGTCGAAGATAACCGAAGGAAACGCCGTACATCTCAACCAATCAACGCACTTCTGCCGACGCCATGAAAAATTCAAAATCCTCCTCCGCCGATCATCCTGCCAAGCCCGGTGCCGCTCCCACTATCGTTGAGGGGAGCGGTGGCACGACACCCGCAGCCGATGCCGATGCCGATGCCGATGCCGATGCCGATGCCGATGCCGATGCCGATGGCTCCGGTGCTACTTACCCTGATCCAGTATCCGAAATCAGATTCGACAATATCCAGGGGAACTGCTTCGGCGGCTTCCTGAAAGACCATCAAGTCAACATCCTGTTCGCCATCGATGACGCCCTACAAGCCAAGCAGGCCTTTGGGCCCGCGGACGATCCCAGCAACCCCACCACCGGGATCGATCTCAACGCCACCGGCAGCATCTTCTCCCATGTGAAACACAGCAGCAGCAAGGCCGTCATCCGTTTCAACGAGCAGTTTCGCGCCCTCCGCCACGCGGGGATGGATGAGGGAACCATCAAAGCGACCTGGACCAATCTCGTCTTCACCGCGTCCGGCTTGAGCAAGATGAAGCCGGACCGCACCGACCTGTCGGAAGCTTTCGAACACGGCATGAAGGAGCGCGCCACGATGATCGGCGACGTCGACGTGGCCGGGGAAGATGGCGAGTTGCTGGTTGCAAATGCACCTGCCCGCTGGAACGACGGCATGGACGTGATGGTGAATTGGGATCAGGTGGACGGGATGCTCATCCTGGCTTCGGATGATCCCGAGCAGATGAATCGCTTGAACAGCGGTTCGCGCCTGGCCCGGACACTGGCGAAGCTGGAAGCCGCCGACTCCGGCATTACCATGCTCGGACTCATCCGCGGCGAGACACGCGTCGATGACGTGGGGCACGAGCATTTCGGCTTCAAGGACGGTGTTTCGCAGCCCGGCATCCGCGGCGTTGATGGCTCCGATGACCCCCTGCACAACCCGGATCAGGGCAACCCAGGGCAGGACCTGTTGCATCCCGGAGAGTTCGTCTTCGGCTATCCCACCCAAATCAATCGGTTCGGGGTCGATGCGGACGGAAACGTCATCGAGGGGCCGAATCCCCATCCCGGCCCGGCCGTCACCTTTGCCGGGGAAAACTACTGGGACGACGGCTCGTTCCTTGTCTTTCGCCGCTTGGCGCAAGATGTGAAAGGATTTCGGGAGATGGTCGTGCAAAAAGCCGCCACGCTGGGCCTCAGCACCGACCTCATGGGGGCGAAGCTGGTCGGCCGCTACCGCAGCGGCGCGCCGCTCGAAGCGCTCGCCTTCCAGTCCGGCACGGCCACCTACGAGGTGCCGTTGATCGATCCCGGTATTGTCCATCCCGCACTCGCCAACAGCAACGCGCTCAACAACGACTTCGAGTATGGCGACGATCCGGCGGGAGAGATCGTCCCGCTTGCCGCCCACATCCGCAAAGCCTACCCGCGCAACCAGATTCCCGCCTTCGAAGACGGGGCTCCCTTCCCGGAGCCGGCCAAGGAGGAACAACGCGAACCGCTGGCCGAAAGCCGGACTCAGACGCATCGCCTGCTGCGCCGCGGCATCCCCTTCGGCAAGTCCTTGAGTGCCGGTGAGGGTGGAGGGACCGACGATCCGCGTGGCCTGCTTTTTCTCGCTTATCAGACAAGGATCGAGGACCAGTTTGAATTCGTCCAGCGCGCGTGGGTCAATGACCCGGACTTCCCGCGGCCGGTCGAGGGCTCGCACGCGCAGGCTGGCCGGGACCCGATCATCAATAACGACACCGCCGAGGACGCCATGCGTGGCTGCCCCTTCCACAAGCTCGCCGACAAATCGGCCTGCCCGATCAAGTTCCAGCACTTCGTGGAAACCCGCGGCGGGGCTTACTTCTTCTCCCCGGCGATCAGTGTTCTTGAAGATATGTTGAAGTAGGCCGCCCCTGCCCCCGCGGTGAAGACTGTACGGAACGCCGATGAAAGCCAAGCTTTCTGAATTTAAAAATAGCGCGGGCTTGGTTGGCCCGACATCGACGCGTGGCGCACTTGCAATGCGATCCAGAGGCTATTGAGCCGATGGAAGAGGTTGCCGCTGAGTGGGGGACCGCAGCACCGGTCGGACGGGAGGATGGGTAGCCGCCGGACTTTTTGACCGAGGTGACAGGGTCAGCCTGAATCCGACGATCGCATGCGCGCTGAGAGGCCGGATGCGGCTGGCGCTGGTGTTGGCGGCGAAGCGGTACAACGCGCTCGGCACGGCGTGGGTCGCGCCGATCACCCAGGGTGGCGACTCGGCTCGCTAGGTCCGCAATTGCGCTGACGAGCAGCTTGGGGCAGCGGTTGCACCAGCCACGGCAAACCTCAACCACCCAGCGGCGCGCCTTCTTCGTCGGGTTGCGCCGCTTGGCATCGGCTTCTTTGCCACGACTGACCACATGAGGGATGTGGCTGTGCGGCTCGATGATTTCCAAGGCGCGACGGCCTCGATGGCCGGCGTCGGCGCACAGATGCTTGCTGCGACGAATGCTCGGCGTCTTGCGCTAGACCATGACGGCCTGCAGCACTGCGCCGAGTTGCGCAACGTCATGCCGATTCGCCCCGGTCACGACGAGCGGCAATGGGACGCCACGCCCGTCCACCAGCAGATGACGCTTGGCTCCCCTTTTTTTCCCCGATCCGTCAGGTTGGGGCCGACGCAGTCTTGCACCAGCGGCGCTTTGAACATGGCCCCGTCGACGCTCTGCCATCGCCAGGCGATTCCTTCCATCTGGTCGTACTCGGCGAGCCCCGCCTTCCACATGGCCTCGAACACGCCAAGGCGCTCTCCCACTCAAGGAATCGCTTGTGGACTGCGCTGGCACTGCCAAAGCGCTCCTTGGGAAGGGCCTTCCACTGGCAGCCGGTGCGCAGCGTATACACGACTGCTTCGAACACTCGTCGGGCCG
Organism: Burkholderiaceae bacterium; assembly: GCA_965218765.1. Lineage (GTDB taxonomy): Bacteria > Pseudomonadota > Gammaproteobacteria > Burkholderiales > Burkholderiaceae_C > JBBPYC01. Next base: position 188,451 of record CBDCLU010000001.1, read on the forward strand.
GTTTGGCCGGCGGTCCTGCCCCTGGCTTGCGCACGTACGCTTTGCCGGCAACGCGCTCACGTGCTGGGATCAGCGATTCGACGCGCTGCCAGAAACCATTGGTCACCGCCTAGGACTCAACTCGCTTGTGTGTTGCCACGCCTTCGTCCGACCACCGCGTGAAATGCGGCTCGGGACGAGAGCGCACTATTTACGGATAACTTCTAAGTCAGATCGGTGAACCACACCCGGTCCGGCGCTTCGGCTTCGAACCGCTGCTGCAAGAGGTTCTCGGCCACCGGCAGCACGTGGCTGGAGTCCGTCGTGAGCTTGAAGCGGCGCTTCTGTTTACAGCGCGATCCCATGTGGCGGCGAAGGCAAGCGATGCGGTCGCGCCCAGCCTCAAACCCTTGGGCGCGCAGCTCGGCCTGCACGCGCCTTCTGCCGCAGGTCTGGCGGCTGGCCGCATGCGCCGCGCGGATCGCCACAGCGAGGCGCTCGCCCTCGCGCGCCCGTGGCGAAGGCGGCCTGTCGCGCCAGGCAACGTCGCCGCTGCGCGAGACTTCAAGAGCATTGCACCTCATGGCCACCGGGTACTTGCTTCGAGTCTCGAGTGGCTTGATGAACGCGTACCTTGCAGCGACTCGCAAGGCAGAAGTACGCGGCGGCCTTTTCTACGATCTAGCGCTCCATCTTGGCGCGGGCGAGCTCCTTCGCGCAGCCGCGTTCTCGGCTTGCAGTTCGGCCACCGTGGGCGCCCTCGCCATGGGCGGTATGCCCGCGCGCCGAGCCGCCACCACCCAGTTCGACAGGGATCCTTTGGGGATGCCCAACCGCTCAGCGGCTTCGGGTTGTGTCAAGCCCTGCTCGAGCACCCGCTTGACCGCTTCGGCCCGGAACTCCGGTGTGTATGTCCGATTCGCTTTGATCGTCTGACCGACCTCTCGTGGCCGAAGGCGCGTGCCCCGACAGCCAGGCTATCTCAATCGACGCAACGCCGGACCGGCAGGCACCCCGGCCGTCGGTCACTACTCCAGCTTCACCCCCGCCGACTTGATCACGCCGCCCCACTTGGCCGTCTCCTCGGCGATGAACGCATCGAACGCCTGCGGCGTGCTGCCGACCGCGAACGTGCCCATCGCGTCGAGCTTGGCGCGCGTCTCATCGGTCTTGATGATCTCGGCCAGTGCGGCAGATACGCGGTCGACGATCGGCCGCGGCGTGCCCGCGGGCGCCAGCATGCCGGCCCAGGTGCTGCCGACGAGGCCAGCAAAGCCTTGCTCGATGAACGTCGGCACATCGGGGAGCACGGGCAGCCGGCGCTCGCCCGCCACACCGATCAGGCGCAGCTTGCCGGCCTTCGCCTGATTGATCAGCCCGGTCGGCGCATCGAAGAACAACTGGATCTGGCCACCGATCAGGTCCGTCAGCGCCGGCACGGCGCCCTTGTACGGCACGTGGATCATGTCGGCGCCCGTGAGCGACTTCCAGAGTTCGCTCGTCAGGTGCGCGGCCGAGCCGTTGCCCGATGAGCCGAACGCGACCTTGCCCGGATGCGCCTTGGCATAGTCGATCAACTCGCGCGCGGTCTTGAACGGCGCGTCGTTGTTGACGGCGGCGAGCAACGGCGACACACCCATCAGCGACACGCCGGTCAGGTCCTTCTTCGGGTCGTACGGCAGCTTCGGATACAGCGTGGTGTTGGCCGCGTAGGCCGCGATCACGACGCCGAACGTGTAGCCGTCGGCCGGTGCCTTGGCCAGCGCGTCGACGCCGATCAGGCTGTTGGCGCCGGGCTTGTTGTCGATTACGACCGGCTGGCCCAGGCGCTGTTGCAACCCCTGCTGCACGAGCCGCGCCATCTGGTCGGTGAAGCCGCCGGGTGTGTAGGGCACGATGATGCGGATCGGCTTGTCGGGCCAGGTGCTTTGGGCCAGGGCCGGCGTTGCGATCGTCGCCGCTGCAACGGCAGTGACGCAGATGTGGGCGATGAAGGCACGGCGGGATGGATCGTGAGGCTGCATAACGGCATTCCGGTGAAGTGAGGCTGATTGCTGAAACGGGGTGCGGCGGAATTTCTCGATGTTCACCCGCCGGCCTGGGCACTTGCTTGCAACGGCCGGGGACGAAGCGGCTGCGCGCTGCATCCAGCGGTGCTCATGTGCTCACATGGATCGACGCTCGGCCGCCGGAACAACTGTTTTCGCTGCCGACCAACACTGCCCGACATTGCGCTGCTGGCCGCACAGCGGCGGCGGCAGCGCTTCAATGCAGTGAACTGAGGTAGACCGACACCGTCTCAATGTCGCCCGGGGCCAGGGCCTGGGCCGCCGCAGTCATGTTGCCGTCCATGTCGAAGCGTGTGCCCGCCTTGAAGCCCTTGAGCTGCGTCCTCAGGTAATCGACCTGCTGGCCGGCGAGGCGCGGAATGTGCTGCTGTCCCTTCAGGTCGGCGCCATGGCACTGCACGCAGTTGAGCCTGGCGGTCAGTTCCTGACCCGCCTGGATCGTCGTTGCGTCGGGCTTCGTCTCAATGGCCGGCGATGCGGCCGCCTGCGCGGAAAAGTAGCCGCCGAGGTCGTTGATGTCGGCATTGGTCAGCGGCTGGGCCAATGCGTTCATGACCGGGTTCGCGCGGTTGCCTTCACGGAACATCACCAACTGGGTCGTGATGAACTGCTTTGGCTGGCCTGCGAGCGACGGCACCGCCGGATCCTTCGAGTTGCCCGCCGGGCCGTGACACGCAAAACACACCTCGGCCTTGCCGCGCAGCGCGACCTCCTTGTCGTCGGCTCGCGCCGGCACGGAGGCGGCCATCAGCCCGGCGCACAAGGCCGGCGCCAGCGCAAGGTGCAGCAGGCGCGCGGCGCTCATTGCTTGGTGCTGATGCGGTAGACGACGCCGTTGTAGTCGTCGGACACCAGCAGCGCGCCGTCGGGCATCACGAGCACGTCCACGGGGCGGCCCCACATCGGGGGGTCGGCCTTCGGATCGGTCAGGAAGCCTTCGAGAAAGCTCTTGAGCTCGATCTTGCCGTTGCCGTCGGACACCGCCCGCATCACGCTGTAGCCCTGCTTGTTGGAGCGGTTCCAGGAACCGTGCATCGCGATGAAGATGTTGTTGCGGTACTCGGCTGGAAACATGCTGCCGGTGTAGAAGCGCATCCCGAGCGGCGCGATGTGCGCGCCCAGTTTGGCGGCCGGCTGCGCGAACTCGCTGCACGAGCGGCCCTGGCCGAACTCGGGGTCGAGAAAGTCGCCCTGGTGGCAAAACGGGTAGCCGAAGTTCATGCCGGCTTTCGCCGCGTGGTGCAGCGTGTCGTTCGGCATGTCGTCGCTGATCCAGTCACGCCCATGGTTCGTGAACCACAGCTCCTTCGTCTTCGGGTCCCAGTCGAAACCGACCGAGTTTCGAACGCCGGTGGCATAGGTCTCCATCACGCCGGTCTTCGGGTCGACCCGGTTGATGGAAGCCTGCTGATAGCTCGGCATCACGATGTTGCCCGGCGCACCGATGTTGAAGTAGAGCTTGCCGTCCGGCCCGAACGCGAGGAACTTCCAGAAGTGTCCCGCCTGCTGCGTCGGATCCAGGTTGTCGATCACGACCTTGGGCTGCGGCGGCTTGTCGAGGCTGCTCTCGATGCCGTCATAGCGTGTGATCCGGTTGCGTTCGGCCACATACAGCGTGCCGTCGTGAAACGCGAGGCCGTTCGGCGACTTCAGGCCGCTCAGCACCTTCTTGACTTCGCGCTTGCCGCCCTTGTCGACGATCGCGTAGACATTGGACAGGTTGCGGTTGCTGACGAACACCGTGCCGTCGTCGCCGAGCGCAAGCGAACGCGCCTCGGGGATGCCGTCGGCATAGATCTCGATCTTGAATCCGTCCGGCAGCTTCAGCTTGTCGAGCGGCAACTCGCTTGCCGGGCGACCGGTGAGGATCGGCGCGATCGGGTGCAGTGTCGATGCCCCCTGGTCTGCCGCACGGCCCTGCTGCCACGACGGCGCAGGCGCTGACGCCGTCTGCGCAACGACCGCGGAGCCGCCGAGCCACAGAGCCGCGAATCCAACGCCGAAACCCCAGCGCCGAATGCCGGCGCGGTTCTTCAAGTGTGTCAAAAGTGTCTCCTGTTTTGTCGAAAGTTGCCGAGCGCAATTCTGCGTTATTTCGGCCGGTTGCTCGATGCTCGCGACACGCCGCGGGCCGCACGTTCGGAATCCGGACTCAGGCAAGAACGTGGTGAGGCCGCTCGCACTTCCCACGATGCCCCAACCAGCACTTGCCCCGACACTTAGCGTGCGTCGGACGGCACCACCGCCGCCGCCTCCAGCGCCGGCGGCGTATTCCGGCTCCGCCCGCACCGCACGATGCCGCCGATCATGACCATGCCGACGCCGGGCAGGTCGCCGAGTGAGATGCTCTCGAGCATCGTCTTGCCGGCCGTGTGCTGCGCACGGTCGAGAAAGACGAAATCGGCGTCGCGGCCGGGTTCGATCAGGCCGCAGTTCAGCTTGCGGATGCGCGCGGTGTTGCCGGTGGCAAAGCAGAACACCTGCTCGGCCGGGATGCCGGCGATGCCGGACAGCAGCGCAATCATGCGCAGGATGCCGAGCGGCTGCACCCCCGAGCCGGCCGGGCCGTCGGTGCCGAGGATCACGCGGTGCGGGCATTTGAGTTCGATCGCGGCTTTGGCTGCGGCAATCGCGACTCTTTCGTTGCCGTTGTGCACCAGTTCGATTGCGCGGCTGCTTTGCGCGCACAGGTCGCAGACGTCGCGCTCCGGCAAGGAGGTGTGGCCGCCGTTGATGTGGCCGATGATGTCGGCGTCGGCTTCGAGCACGGTGTCCTTGTCGATCAGGCCCGATCCTGGGATCGACGGTCCACCGGTGTGGATCGTGCTCTGGATGCCGTACTTTCGCGCCCAGGCGACCATTTCCTTGGCTTCGTAGCCGGCCTTCACAGAGCCCAAGCCGACTTCGCCGAGCAGGCCGACCCCGGCTTCGGCGAGTTCCTTGAAGTCGCTCTCGACCATGCCTTTTTCGATCACGGGCGCGCCGGCCAGCACCTTGACGCCGCCGGGGCGGAAGTTGTCGTACGCGCGCTGCGCGGTGATGGCCAAGGCCTTCAGGCCGACGATGTCTTTGGGGCGGCCGGGCAGGTGCACTTCACCGGCCGAGATCATCGTGGTGACGCCGCCGTTCATCGTCGAATCGATCCAGCCGAGCTGGCCCTGGCGCGGCGTCCAGTCGCCGAAGACGGGGTGCATGTGGCTGTCGATCAGGCCGGGCGCCACGCAGGTGCCGCGCGCGTCGATGGTGGTCTTCGCACCTTCGACATTGCAGTCTTTGAGCTTGCCGACCTGGGTGATCAGGCCGTCGTCGATCACGACGGTGTCGGCGTCCAGGATGGGCTGGTCGAGATCGCCTGAGAGCAGCAACCCGATGTTGCGGACCACCACCTTGCCCGATGCTTCGACTGCTGCCGCTGCTGCCATTTGCTGTGCTCCTGGATAATGAGTTGGTTGTCGTCCGGGGGCTTCGACTCAAGCCTTTTTCACGGTGCGCAAGACGCTGTCGATCACGAAGCGCTCCCAATGCTCGACGGTGTGCGGCTCCAGCAGATCGGCGCCCAGAAACGCCGACATTGTGTGCCGGTTCGACACATAGAAATACCCGGTCGAGACGATCAACAGGTACACGTCGCGCGCGGCCAGATCGCTTCGGAAGATGTCGAGCTGCGCGCCGCTTTTCAGCAGTTGCGCAATGACCGACACGGCCGGGGATGAATACTCCTGCACATGCGGCGACTTGGCAATGTGCTTGCCCTGGTGCAGGTTCTCGGTGTTGAGCAGCGCGATGAATTCGGGGTTCCGGCGGTAGTGGCCGTGCATGAAGCGGATCACGGCGGTCAGAGATTCGGCCGGGGCATTCAGGTCCAGTGACAGCGTGGCTTCGGCGGCGTTCATGCGCTCGTAGGCTTGCTCCAGCACCGCGACGAACAAGCCTTCCTTGCTGCCGAAGTAGTAGTAGATCATGCGGTCCACGGACTTCGCGCGGCGCGAGATTTTCTCGACACTGCCGCCGTCGTAGCCGTGGCGCGCAAAGACATGCGCGGCGGCGCGCAGGATGCTGTCGCGGGTGGCGCTTTTCTTCAGCGCGGCCTTGGCGACAGCGGGCTTTGCTGCAGCGGCTTTGGCAGCCGTGGGCTTTGTCGCGACGGGCTTGACGTCGGCGCCTGCTGAATCGGCCACGGCTGCTTTTGCTTCTGAGCGCTTGCGGGCCGCGCGTTGTTGCAGTGCAGGTGCGGCACTGCGTCGCGAACCGATGCTGGCCACGGCCGAATGCAACGCGGTGCCGCCTGTTCTATTCGCCGCAGCCTTCTGCGTCACTGCTCGACGAACGCGCGCTCGATCACGTAGTCGCCCGGCTCGGTCGTGCTGCCTTCATGAAAACCGCGGCCTTCGAGCATGGTCTTCAGGTCGCGCAGCATGGCCGGGCTGCCGCAGATCATCACGCGGTCTTCCGCGCGGTTCAGCTGCGGCTGACCCAGGTCGCTGAACATCTTGCCGGACTCGATCAGGTCGGTCATGCGGCCCATGTTGCGGTACGACTCGCGCGTGACGGTCGGGTAGTACATGAGCTGGTTCTTCACCATGTCGCCGAGGAATTCATGCTCGGCCAGCTCCTCGCCGATCAGGTCGTGATAGGCCAGCTCATCGACCATCCGCACGCCGTGCACGACGATGACTTTCTCGAACTTCTCGTACGTGGCCGGGTCGCGGATGATGCTCATGAACGGCGCCAACCCGGTGCCGGTGCCCATCAGATAGAGCCGTTTGCCGGGCAGCAGATAGTCGATCACCAGGGTGCCGGTGGGTTTGCGGCCGACCAGCACGGTGTCGCCCACCTGGATGTGCTGCAGCTTCGACGTCAATGGGCCGTCGGCCACCTTGATGCTCAGAAATTCGAGGTGCTCCTCGTAGTTCGGGCTCACGATGCTGTAGGCGCGCAGCACGGGCTTATCGTTCACGCGCAGGCCGATCATCGTGAAGTGGCCGTTCAGAAACCGCAGCGACTGGCTGCGCGTGGTGGTGAATGTGAAGAGACGGTCGGTCCAGTGGTGCACGCTCAGCACGCGCTCTTCGTTCAGGTTGCTCATGGAGGGTCGATCGAATGCGGGGAAGAAATGAAGTCGTGGCCGCCCCGGGTTGCGGCAGTGGTTTCCAGCGGTTATATTTTAGCCAACCGGAATGTAGTGAACGCAACATTTTCCAGACCGCCTGAAGCCACTTCCAGCATCGATGACCGAACACACCAAAACCGATGGCCTGCCCGGCATGGACGCACCGACGCTGCCAGCCTCGGAGGCTGCCCGTCCGGCACGTGGTGAGCGGGCGGATCAGGTCGGCAAGATCGAATGCAACGCGTGCCCGGTGCTGTGCCGCATCTCGCCGGGCAAGAGCGGCGCCTGCGACCGCTATGCGAATCACGACGGCGTGCTGGTGCGGCTGGATCCAGTCGTCTTGCTGCGGCGCATGCAGGATGGCGCCGCACCGAACGCCGATGCCCTGGTGCCGTTCCTGCCGGTGGCTGCAGATGGCAGCGACGTGGTGGACGGCAATGCGCGCGACTGGACCGGCGATCTGCTGTTGGCCGACCAGGTGTTCGTGACCGGCATCGGCTCCTCCACCACCTACCCGGACTACAAGCCCGCGCCGTTCATCGTCGCATCTGACGCCGACGGCGTCGACATGGTCACGGTGGTCACGGAAGGCATATTCAGCTACTGCAGCTTCAAGATCAAGATCGATACGGACCGGCACCTGGGGCATGAGCAGGCCAACGTGCGCTGCGGCGGCGAAGTGGTCGGCCACGTCACGACGATCGAGTACGGCTCGCAGATGCTGTCGCTCGGCGGCGTGCAGCACCTGACCGGCGGCAGCAAGAAGGAAGGCCGCATCACGGTACAGATGATGGCGGCGTTGGGCAACAAGCAGCCGGTCGAACTGGCGATCGACGGCGGCGCGCAGCTCATCGTGCAGGCCGGCCGCGCGCCGATCGTGAACGGGGTGGAAGAACAACGCATGCGGGTGGGTTGCGGGTCGGCCACGATCGGCATCTTCGCCAAACAGTTCCACGGCCTGGCCGACGAAGTGATCGTGGTGGACGACCACATCACCGGCGTGCTGAGCGAACACCAGGCCGGCAAATGTCTGGGCATGGCCGCGTCCGGCGTCGAGCTGCGCGGGCGCAAATCCACGCCGGGGCGCTACTTCCAGGTGGCCAATCCCGGCACCGGCTGGGGCGGCACCGACCTGACCGATCCGCTGTCGATCGTCGAAGGCTGGGAGCCAGGTGTGGCGCGGCCGGGGTTGCGCGTGCTGATGACGTCCACCACAGGCGAGCATGCCGCCTGGTACGTGCTGGACGACGCGCTGCAGCCGATCGAGCACGAGTTGCCCGATGCGGTGCGCCGGGTGGTGCAGCGCATCGGCGAAAACTGCGAGCCGTCGCTGTGCAGCGTGCTGTTTCTTGGTGGCGCGGGCGGCTCCCTGCGCGCGGGCGTCACGGACAACCCGGTGCAGCTCACGCGCGCGATCAAGCGTGCGCTGGTGAACGTGACCTGCGGCGGCGCGCCCGCTTACCTGTGGCCCGGCGGCGGCATCACGTTGATGGTCGATGTAGCGCGCATGCCCGACCACAGCTTCGGCACGGTGCCGACGCCCGCGATCGTCGCGCCGATCGAGTTCAGCATGCGGCAGGACGACTACCGCGCGTTGGGCGGTCACATGGCGCAGTTGCGATCGATCCGCGACGTGCTCGCACATGGGATTGGTCCGGGTGATGGCGCGCCGACTGCGCGGGTCTGGGCGCCGAATGCGGTGGGCAACCCGTGGCCGCTCGGCGCGCTGCCGCTGCTCGGCTGAAACTGCGCACATGAGCGTCGTCCAGCCCCCACGACACCGCACCCGTCGCTTCGGCGCGAATCCACGCACGAGCCTGCCCCGTACCCGACTGATGTCCGCCCAAAGAATTCTTCTTCCCAACGGCCGCCTGCGCCTGCTGCACGGCCCGATTGATCTGACCATCGGCGCCGATGGCGATCCCGCTGCACTGCGGGCCGCGCACGAGCACGCGTGGGACCGCTTTCAGACCGTGCTGGCTGAACTCGTGCAGGAACTGCCAACCCTGCGCCGCGCGATTGGCTGCAATGCGGCCAACGAACTGCACGGCCCGGTTGCGTGCCGCATGTGGGATGCCTGCGCGCCGCTGCTCGCAGCCAGTGGCGGCTTCATCACGCCGATGGCGGCCGTGGCTGGCGCAGTCGCGCATGAGATCGCCTTGAGCTATCAGCGCGCGGGCATCGCACGCGCCTGGGTCAACAACGGCGGCGACATCGCGCTGCATCTGTCACCGGGCAGCGCGGTGAGAGTCGGCCTGATGTCCGATCTGGGACGACTCGACGCAGCCGATGAAGCCCGCGCGGCGCCGCTGCCGATCGACGGCCGGTTCGAACTGCCGGCGGCGGCACCGGTGCGCGGCGTGGCCACCAGCGGCTGGCGCGGACGCAGCTTCTCGTTCGGCATCGCCGACAGCGTAACCGTGCTGGCTTTGAGTGCGGCGGCAGCCGATGCAGCCGCCACCATCATCGCGAACTGCGTGAACGTCGAAGACGCGCGCATCGTGCGCCGGCCGGCCAATGAACTGAAGGACGACAGCGACCTGGGCGCACGCGCGGTCACGATCGACGTGCCGCCATTGGCGCCGGGCCAGGTGCGCAACGCGCTGAAGGCCGGCCTTGCAAAGGCGGCCGAGTTGCAGGCCGCCCGCCTGATCGATTCCGCCGTGCTGGTCTGCCAGCAGCGTTTTGCCGCAACGGCCGGCTTCGACCCCGGCTGCGTCGAAGGTCCGCTGATCCCGGTGTCCTGTGGTTCCTTGCCGGCCATGCACTGAAGCACGGCCTGCAACCCGGCTGCCCGCTACGCTCATCAACGCCCCGCCGCCTGACCTGCGCTGACCCATGATCGAACTCCGCCGCATCCTGACCCAGGTCGAAACCATCCATCACGAGTTCGGCCCGCCGCCGCCCGAGCCGCAGTTGCGCGGTGCGATCGCGGCTGTGCTGAAAAACCCGTTCGCAGGCCGCTACGAAGCCGATCTGCTGCCGTGGATGGCCGAGCTCGACCCCGTCGGCCTGGACATGGCGCGACGCCTGCACGCCGCGATGGATGTGCCGGTCGAACGCATCCAGAGCTATGGCAAGGGTGCGATCGTCGGCAGTGGCGGCGAACTCGAACATGGCGCGCTCTGGCATGTGCCGGGCGGTTATGCGATGCGCGAGCTGCTCGGCTGGAAGGGCGACGCCGCTGCTTACAAGCAGGGCCAGGCGGTCGATGAAACCAAGGGCCAGCCGGGCAACGGCCTCGCGATCGTGCCGTCGACCAAGAAGGTCGGTGCGCCCGGCTGCACGCTGGACGTGCCGCTCACGCACATCAACGCGAGCTACGTGCGCAGCCACTACGACGCGCTGGAGATGCGCGTGCCGGGTGCGCCGATGGCCGACGAAGTCGTGTTCGTCCTCGCGATGAGCACCGGCGCGCGCGTGCATGCGCGCATCGGCGGCCTGGCTGCAGAAAACATCGCACGCTGGGACGGCTTGCGCTGACCTTGCCTTGCATCGACAGAAGAACATTCACATGCCCGCCCACATCCGAAAACTGATCGTGCAACTCGACGAAACCCGCATCGAGATGGGCCGCGCGGTGGAGCCGCCGACGCGCCGCGCGGTCGCAATTGCGGTGATTGCAAACCCTTATGCGGGCCGCTACGCCGAACAACTCGATGAACTGATCGCGATCGGCGAAGAGCTTGGCGGACTGCTTGGCGACAGGTGCGTGCAGGCGCTCGGCATCGCGTCCGGGGATGCGCAAAGCTATGGCAAGGCCGCCATCGTCGGCGAAGGCGGCGAGCTCGAGCATGCGGCTGCGATCCTGCACCCCAAGCTCGGCGCACCATTGCGCAGCGCGGTGCAGAAGGGCGCCGCGCTGGTGCCATCGGCCAAGAAGATGGGCGGCCTTGGCACGGCCATCGACGTGCCGCTCGGCCACAAGGACGCAGCTTATGTGCGCAGCCATTTCGATGCGATCGAAGCGCGCGTGTCGGATGCGCCGCGCGCCGGTGAGATCGTGGTGGCCGTGGCCGTCACGGACAGCGGCCGGCCCGCGCCGCGCATCGGCGGCTTGACACACGAGCAGGCCGAAGGCAAGGACGGGCTGCGCTGAACGCATGCAAGGAAAACCCGCTGTATTCCCACGCGTCGCAGCCGATACGGTGGCGTGGTTCTTGCACCATCGAGCAGTGCCATGCGCGACGCCTTCGCTGCCTCCGCCGGATGTTCATCCTAGATAAGGAAAACCTGATGAAGACTGAATTCTCGACCCGCCGCTTTACGCTGCTCGCTGCCTTGTCGGCCGGTGCACTGACCTTCGGTTCCACCGCGCAGGCGCAGGGCAGCGGCGCCATCCGCATCGGCGAGATCAACAGCTACAAGGCCCAGCCCGCGTTCCTCGAGCCCTACAAGAAAGGCATGGAACTCGCCGTCGAGCAGATCAACGCGGCCGGCGGCGTGAACAACCAGAAGCTCGAGCTGATCACGCGCGACGACAACGCGAATCCTGGTGATGCGGTGCGTGCGGCCGAAGAACTCGTCTCACGCGAACAGGTGCATGTGCTGACCGGCTCGTTCCTGTCGCACATCGGCTTGGCGCTCACGGACTTCGCCAAGCAGAAGAAGTTCTTCTTCCTTGCGGCCGAACCGCTCACCGACAAGATCGTCTGGGAAAACGGCAACCACTACACGTTCCGCCTGCGGCCATCGACCTACATGCAGGTGGCGATGCTGGTTCCGGAAGCGGTCAAGCAGAAGAAAAAGCGTTGGGCGCTGGTGTATCCGAACTACGAATACGGCCAGTCGGCAGTCGCCACCTTCAAGAAGCTGCTCAAAGAAGCACAGCCCGATGTCGAGTTCGTTGCCGAGCAGGCACCCGCGTTGGGCAAGCTCGACGCGGGCAGCGTCATCCAGGCGCTGGCCGATGCCAAGCCGGATGCGATCTTCAATGTGCTGTTCGGTGCCGACCTGTCCAAGTTCGTGCGTGAAGGCAACACGCGCGGCCTGTTCAAGGACCGCACCGTGGTGAGCCTGCTGACCGGCGAGCCCGAATACCTCGATCCGCTGAAGGACGAAGCGCCGAACGGCTGGATAGTGACCGGCTATCCGTGGAACACGATCGACACGCCCACGCACAAGGCATTCCTCGATGCATACAGGAAGAAGTGGGACGACTACCCGCGGCTCGGCTCGGTGGTGGGCTACAGCGCGATCAAGTCGCTCGCTGCCGGCATCGAGAAAGCCGGCTCGACCAACACCGAAAAGCTGATCGCCGCGTTCAGCGGGCTCAAGGTGGAAACGCCATTCGGCCCGATCACGTATCGCACGCAGGACCATCAATCGACCATGGGCGCGTTCGTCGGCCTGACGAAGAACGAAGGCGGCAAGGGCGTGATGGTGGAATACCGTTATCTGGACGGTGCGGACTTCCAGCCGAAAGACGCTGAGGTCAAGCAGATGCGCACCGCGGAGTGAGTTCCATCAGCTGCAGCAGTGATCGATCTGCTTGTTGGTCGATACTGTTTTAGTAGCTGCCTGCGCACGCAGTGCCTGCGCATTCGGCACATTTGATTAGAAAAAGCACGACGGCACAGTCGGCTTTCACCGCCACTGGACAGCGAGCGTTCTCTGCATGTCGAGCTTCATCGTCCAACTGTTCAACGGCCTCGCGTCGGCGTCGTCGCTGTTCCTGGTCGCCGTTGGCCTGTCACTGATCTTCGGCGTCACGCGCATCGTGAACTTCGCGCATGGGTCGTTCTTCATGCTCGGCATCTACGTCGCGTATTCGCTGGTCGATCGGCTCGGTGGTGCGATCGGGTATTGGCCTGCGCTGCTGCTCGCGCCGTTGGTGGTCGGCGCTCTGGGAGCGCTGGTCGAAGTGGTGCTGCTGCGTCGCATCTACCGCGCGCCGGAACTGTTCCAGTTGCTCGCGACATTCGCACTCGTGTTGGTAATCAAGGATGCAGCGCTCTGGTTCTGGGGGCCGGAAGAACTGCTGGGCCCACGCGCAGCCGGCCTGCGCGGCTCGGTCGAAATCCTCGGGCGGCTCTATCCGACCTACGACCTGTTCCTGATCGTGGTCGGGCCCGTTGTGCTGGGCCTCTTGTGGCTGCTGCTGACCCGCACGCGCTTCGGCATCCTGGTGCGCGCGGCGACCCAGGATCGCGCGATGGTCAGCGCCCTGGGCGTGAACCAGGCGTGGCTGTTCACCGCGGTGTTCGCGTTGGGTGCGCTGCTGGCAGGCCTCGGCGGCGCGCTGCAACTGCCGCGCGAGCCCGCGAATCTGGACATCGATCTGGTCACGATCGGCGCCGCGTTCGTGGTGGTCGTGGTCGGCGGCATGGGCTCGATCCCGGGCGCCTACGTGGCGGCACTGTTGATCGCCGAGCTGAAGGCGGTCTGCATCTGGCTGGGCTTGGTCGACATCGCGGGCATCACGATCTCGTTTTCCAAGCTGACCCTGGTGGTCGAATTCGTCGTGATGGCCGTCGTGCTGGTCGCGCGGCCCTGGGGCTTGCTTGGACGGCCATTGGCGCTGAGCCGGCATGGCGGTGCGGCGGAGTTGCCGTTGCGGCCCGCAGGCAATATGTACCGCTGGGCGCTGCTCGCGGTGCTTGCGCTGATGATCGCGCTGCCGTGGCTGGCTGCGCATTCACCGTACGTCACGGTGCTCGCAATCGACCTGCTGATGGCGGCACTGTTCGCGGCCAGCCTGCACTTCATCATGGGGCCGGGCGGGCTGCATTCGTTCGGGCATGCCGCGTACTTCGGCCTGGGTGCCTATGGCGCTGCACTGCTGGTCGGCTCGATGCATCTGCCGATGGAACTCGCGCTGATCCTCGGGCCGCTTTTGGGCACCGCCGGCGCATTGTTGTTCGGCTGGTTCTGCGTGCGGCTGTCCGGCGTCTATCTGACCATGCTCACGCTTGCGTTCGCGCAGATCACCTGGGCCATCTGCTATCAATGGGACAACCTGACCGGCGGCAGCAACGGCATCAACGGCGTCTGGCCGGCTGCATGGCTCAGCGGCGGTGACGGCTACTACTGGCTCGTGCTCGCGCTGGTCTGCACGGGGCTGCTGCTGCTGCGCCGCATGCTGTTTTCGCCGTTCGGTTATGCGATGCGTGCAGCACGCGATTCGGTGCTGCGCGCGGATGCGATCGGCATCGACGTGCGCCGCGTGCAGTGGGCCGCGTTCGTCGCAGCCGGCACGTTCGCGGGGGTCGCGGGTTCGCTGTTCGCGTTTTCCAAAGGCGGCATCTCGCCGGAAGCGTTATCGGTGGGCCGCTCGGTCGACGGCCTCGTGATGGTGCTGCTCGGCGGCCTGCAGACGCTGGCCGGGCCGGTGGTCGGCGCGGTCACGTTCACCTGGCTGCACGATGCGGTCGCGCGCAACACCGACTACTGGCGCGCGCTGCTCGGCGGCATCATCCTGCTGCTGGTGCTGCTGTTTCCGCAAGGGATCGCGGGGTTTGTGCAGCAGGTCGCGGCGCGCCTGGGCGGGCGCCGTGCGGATGCGCAGCAGGGTCTTGCCTACGACGCTGAAGGCGCGGCCGTCACGCCGGCAGCAGCGTTGCCTAGGGACACGTCGTGAGTCCACTGCTCGACGTCAGCAGCTTGAGCAAATCCTTCGGCGGCGTGCAGGCCGTCGATGGCGTGTCGTTTCAGATCGCAGCGGGTGAACTGCTCGCGCTGATCGGGCCGAACGGTGCGGGCAAATCGACCACGTTCAACATGGTGAACGGGCAGCTGCGCGCCGACCGGGGCAGCATCCGGCTTGGCGGCACGGAACTCAACCGGTTGCCACCGCGCGCGATCTGGAAGCTCGGCGTGGGGCGCACCTTCCAGATCGCGGCCACATTCGCGTCGCTGTCGGTGGTGGAGAACGTGCAGATGGCGCTGCTGTCGCTCGACCGGCTGCTGTTCAACCCGTGGCGGCGCGCTGCGCAGCACAAACGCAGCGAAGCGCTCGCGCTGCTGCAGCAGGTCGGCATGCGTGCCCAGGCCGATCGGCCCTGCAGCGAACTCGCTTACGGCGACGTGAAACGGGTCGAGCTTGCGATCGCGCTGGCGAACGATCCGAAGCTCTTGCTGATGGACGAGCCGACCGCCGGCATGGCGCCGCAGGAGCGCAACGAGCTGATGGCGCTGACCAAAAAACTCGTGCTGGAGCGCAATCTCGCGGTGCTGTTCACCGAGCACAGCATGGACGTCGTGTTCGCTTATGCAGACCGCGTCATCGTGCTCGCGCGCGGGCAGTTGATCGCCGAAGGCACGCCGGCTGCGATCCGCAACGATCCGCTTGTACAGCAGGTGTATTTCGGCAGCGGCAGCACGTTCGAGAAGAAGAACAAAGCCGCATCGCAGCAGCCAGCAGTCGAAGTGCAGGACGCGGCACCATGACTGGTCCAGACGCGCTGCTCGACGTGCGTGAACTCACCGCCTGGTACGGCGCCGCGCAGATCCTGTTCGGCGTCGATCTGCAGGTCGCCAGCGGCGAAGTGGTCGCGCTGATGGGCAGGAACGGCGCGGGCAAGTCCACCACGCTCAAAAGCATCATGGGCCTGATGGAGCGGCGCCGCGGCCGCCTCACGTTCTGCGGCCACGACATCTCGAATGCCGAGCCGCACCAGGCCGCGCGTCTCGGCCTGGGTTACGTGCCGGAGGACCGCCGCATCTTCACCGACCTCACGGTGCTGGAAAACCTCGAAGTCGGCCGCCAGCCCACGCGCCACGACGCAAGCGGCCACGGTGCGCCGCAGTGGACGCCCGAGCGGCTGTTCGCGCTGTTCCCGAACCTCGGCGAGATGCGCCATCGCCTGGGCGGCCGCATGAGCGGTGGCGAGCAACAGATGCTGACCGTCGCGCGCACACTGATGGGCAACCCGCTGCTGGTGCTGCTCGACGAACCGTCCGAAGGCGTCGCCCCCTTGATCGTCGAGCAGATGGCGCAGATGATCGTGGAGCTGAAAGCCGCCGGCGTCAGCATCCTGCTGTCCGAGCAGAACATGCACTTCGCCGAACTCGTGTCCGACCGCGCCTACGTGCTCGAGAAAGGGCAGATCCGCTTTGCGGGCACGATGGACGAACTGGCGGCCGACGAGCAGGTGCGCCGCGCCTACCTGAGTCTGTGAACCACCTTCAAGAAGGAGTTGATCGCCATGCAGCGCAGAACCTTGCTTAAAGCCGGCGCCGCCATCGGCATCTTCGGAGGCCTTGGGTGGCACCAGGGGCCGCTGCTGGCGGCCCAGTCGATCAAGCCCGGCGACCGCGACGTGCTGATCGTGGTCGATGTGCAGAACTGCTTCGTCGATGGCGGCACGCTGCCCGTGAAAGGCGGCGCAGAAGTCGTGCCGATCATCAACCGCATCGCCAAGGCGTTCGACAACGTGGTCGTCACGCAGGACTGGCACACGCCGGGCCATGCGTCGTTTGCGAGCAGCCATGCGGGCATGAAGCCGTTTTCGATGACCGAGATGCCGTATGGCCAGCAGGTGCTGTGGCCGGACCACTGCGTGCAGGGCACGAAAGACGCGGCGCTGGTGGATGGCCTGCAACTGCCGCAGGCCGCGCTGATCATTAGGAAGGGCTACCACCAGGGCGTGGACAGCTATTCCGCGTTGGAGGAAGCGGACCGCCGCACGCCGATCGGGCTGGGCGGCTACCTTCAGGAGCGCGGCATCGAGCGCGCGTTCGTGAGCGGCCTGGCGACCGATTTCTGCGTGGCCTGGACCGCGCTCGATGCGGTCGAGCGCGGCCTCGACACCTACGTGATCGACGACGCGACGCGCGCGATCGATCTGAACGGCTCGCTCGACGCGGCCTGGAAGCAGATGACGGCCAAGGGAGTCCAGCGCATTCGCGCGGGGGACCTTGCAGTCGGCTAGGCAGCCCGGGCGCCACGGCGCGTGTCTTGTAGGTATTTTCTTGACCAAACAGGCCTGATGCGCTGGCCGGTGCTTCATAGTCGGCTCTTTTTTCAGTAGCAATGACCGAATCTGGCGCAGCCGTTGCTTCCACGTCAAGCGGATGGTGTGTGAACGGCCGCAGCGTGCGCGCCGCCGTCACCGCCCGCACCACCTTGCTGCACCTGCTGCGCAACGACCTCGAACTGAACGGCCCGAAGTACGGCTGCGGCCTCGGCGAGTGCGGCGCCTGCACGGTGCTGGTCGATGGCATCGCAGCCAGAGCCTGCGTGATCCCGGCGATCGGCGTTGCGGGGCGCGAGATCACCACGCTCGAGGGGCTGCCCGCGCGTGCCGGCGCTGGGTCGGACGTGCATCCGGTGCAGCAGGCGTTCATCGACGAGCAGGCCGCGCAGTGTGGCTACTGCCTGAACGGGATGATCCTGCAGACGGTGGCCCTGCTCGAACGCGATCCTTCACCTGACGAGGCTGCCATCCGGCGCGAACTGTCGGCCAACCTGTGCCGCTGCGGCACGCACGTCGAGATCGTGCGGGCGGTGCAACGCGCGGCGCTGCTGATGTCCGCGCGCGGGAGCATCGGCACTTGAGCCGCGCAGACCAGCCGCACACGCGCGCCGACTACCGCGCTGCAGCCGGCGTGCTGCTGGTGCTGCGCGACCCGCCTGATGCACCGCCGCCAGCACCGGGCCAGCCGACCTACGTTGCCGGCAACCCCCAGGAAGGCCCGGAGATTCTGCTCGCGGTCTGGGACGACGGCAGCGTCACCGCGCTGCATGGCCACGTCGATCTGGGCACCGGCATCGCGACCGCGCTTGTGCAGATCGTGGCGGAAGAACTGGACGTGGCGCCGGCCTCGATCCGCATGGTGCTCGGCAGCACCGCGAGCGCGCCGAACCAGGGCGCGACGATTGCGAGTTCATCGATCCAGGTGCATGCGGCGCCGTTGCGTGCGGCGGCGGCGCAGGCGCGCGCGTGGCTCGTGCAGCAGGCGGCCGCGCGCCTGCATCTGTCGCTGGATCGCCTGGCGGTGGACGATGGCGCGGTGTGCGTGGACAACGATGGCGATGAAGCGCCCGCCTCGATCCGCTATGTCGATCTGGTGCGCGGCCAGCATGTCGAGATCGAGCTGGCGCCCGGCACGCCGCCCAAACCCGCCGCTGCGCACCGCATCGTCGGCACCTCGCTGCCGCGCATCGACATCGGCCCCAAGACGCGTGGCGAGCTGACCTTCGTGCACGACATGCGGCTGCCCGGCATGCTGCACGGCCGCGTCGTGCGGCCGCCGTATGCGGGTGCGGATCACGGCGAGTTCATCGGCAACACGCTCGAATCGGTCGATCAGGCTTCGATCGCGCACATCCCCGGCATCCGCGCGGTCGTCGTGCTGCGCGACTTCGTCGGCATCGTCGCCGAGCGCGAGGAACAGGCCGAGCAGGCGATGCACGAACTGGCGGTGCGCTGGAAGTCGTGGCCCGGCATGCCGGCGCTGGACGATCTGGCAGATGCGCTGCGCACCAACCCCTCGACTGCGCGCCGGCTGGTCGATGAAGGTGACGTCGATGCGGCGATTGCCGGTGCGGACACAAAGCTCGCACGCGAATATTTGTGGCCGTACCAGCTGCACGCGTCGATCGGCCCGTCCTGTGCGGTCGCTGACTGGCATGCCGACTGCAACCAGCTCGCGGTCTGGAGCGGCACGCAGAACCCACACGTGTTGCGCGCCGATTTAAGCCGGCTGCTGCGGGTGCCCGACGTCGCGGTCGATGTGATCCGCATGGAAGCGGCCGGCTGCTACGGCCGCAACAGCGCCGACGACGTGACGGCCGATGCGGCGCTGCTGTCGCGCGCCGTGAATGCGCCGGTCAGGGTGCAGCTCACGCGCGAGCAGGAGCATGTCTGGGAGCCGAAAGGCGCCGCGCAACTGATGACGGTGCGCGGCGGACTGAACGTGGACGGCACACCAGCGGCCTACGACTTCGATACCCGCTACCCGTCGAACGCGGCGCCGACGCTCGCGCTGCTGCTCACCCGCACGATCGATCCCGGCCCGCACGCGTTCGAGATGGGCGACCGCACCGCACGCCCGCCGTACGCTTACCCGAACCTGCGCGTCACCGTGCACGACATGGCGCCGATCCTGCGCGCGTCCTGGCTGCGCGGCGTCTCCGCGCTGCCCAATTCATTCGCGCATGAGAGCTATGTCGATGAACTGGCCAGCGCTGCCAAGGTCGATCCGTTCGCGTACCGGCTGCGTTGCCTCAACGATGCGCGCGCGGCCGAGCTGCTGCGCGCGACTGCGGATAAGGCCGGCTGGCGCGCGCACCGCGCGCCGATGCAGCAGCCGCCGGACGGCCGCTGGCTGCGCGGCCAGGGCATCGCCTATGCGCGCTATGTGCACAGCAAGTGGCCCGGCTACGGCGCTGCGTGGTCGGCCTGGGTCGCGGACGTGGACGTGCACCGCGACAGCGGCGAAGTGCGCGTGCGGCGCGTGGTGGTCGGGCATGACGCGGGGCTGGTGATCAACCCGCAAGGCGTCGAACACCAGGTGCACGGCAACGTGCTGCAGACCACCAGCCGCGCGCTGTTCGAGCAGCTGCCGCTCAAGGCACATGACCGGACGCCGGCTGCGCGCGAATGGGGCGCGTATCCGATCCTGAATTTCACCCAGCTGCCGGTGATCGACGTCGTCGCCCTGCCGCGCCGCATCGATGACGACACGTCGTTCGGGGTCGGCGAAAGCGCGTCGGTGCCTGGCACGGCGGCGATCGCGAATGCGATCTTCGATGCGACCGGCGTGCGGCTGCGCGCGCCGCCGTTCACGCCGGAGGTGGTGCGCGCGGCGCTGTTGCGCGAAGGGCTGAGCAGTGCCGATGCCGATGCCGACCCGGTGTGTCCGCACGACGTCGCGCCGATCCCGCGCAAGAAGCCGTCAGATGCCAGGCAGCATCGGCCATCAGCCGCGCACGCGCCGCGTCGCCGCGCGTTCTGGCTGCGCAGCGCTGCGGTGCTGACCGGCTTGGTTGGCGCCACGGCTGCCCTGCTCGGCTGGCGGCCCGCCATCGCGCCGGTTGCAGCCGGCACCGCATCGATCTACACGGCCCAGACAATCGAACGCGGCCGCATCCTCGCGGCGATCGGCGACTGCGCGGTCTGCCACACGCGCGCAGGCGGCCCCATGAACGCCGGCGGCCGGCCACTGGCGACGCCGTTCGGCACCATCTACAGCACCAATCTCACACCGGATATGGCGACCGGCATCGGCGCCTGGTCGTTCAGCGCATTTCAGCGTGCGATGCGCGACGGCATTGCGCGCGACGGCCGGCATCTGTACCCGGCGTTCCCGTACACCGCGTATGCCAAGACCAGCGACGACGATCTGCAGGCGCTGTATGCGTACCTGATGAGCCAGCCGGCCGTGACAAGCGTTGCGCCTCGCAACGACCTGCGCTTCCCGTTCAATCAGCGTCCCTTGCTGGCGGCCTGGAACGGCTGGTTCCATGACCCGACACCGTCGCGACCGGAGCCCGCACAGACTGCCGAATGGAACCGCGGCGCCTATCTGGTGAACGGGCTCGGGCATTGCGGGGCATGCCACACACCGCGCAACGCGCTGGGCGCCGAGCGGGCCGATGCAGGGAGCTTCCTGGCTGGCGCGATGGTCGACGGCTGGCAGGCGCCCGCATTGACCAGCGTCGCATCGAACGCACCGATTGCCTGGAGCGCGGATGCGTTCTACGACTACCTGCGCCACGGCCATTCGCGCGAGCACGGCGCTGCGCTGGGTCCGATGGCGCCGGTGGTGCGCGAACTGCGCCGCGTGCCGGACGCGGACATCCGCGCGATGGCGATTTATCTGGCGTCGTTCAACGAGCAACCGCAGGCTGCGTCAGCCGGCGCAGGTGCCGCCGCGCAAGTGGTTCAAGCCGCTGCGACCACCTCGGCCGCCGCGCAGCCGGGACCCGGCCAGCGCCTGTTCGACAACGCATGCGCGGCCTGCCATCACGATGGCGACGGGCCGAAGCTGCTCGGCGTGAACACGCCGCTCGCGCTCAGCAGCAAGCTGCACAGCGACCGGCCGGACAACTTGATCCACACGATCCTCGACGGGGTGCAGCAGCCGCCGGGCTTGGAGGTCGGCTTCATGGCGGGGTTCCGGGATGCGCTGGACGATGCGCAGATCGAACAGCTCGCTCGCTATATGCGCGCCCGCTTCGCGCCGCAACAGCCGGCCTGGCGCGAGCTTGGAGCTACGGTGACACAGATGCGGGCGGCGGCCGGCGAGCGGGTGCCATGAGAAGCCGATGCTGCCGCCGATTTCAATGCCGAACCGGTCTGCAGCGCTCATTCTGCCTGCGCAGGCTATTTTGTAGCACCAGGCACCCGATCGAGTGCGCTTCAGTCGTCGCTGCCACCACCGATGCCCAGCAGCAGCAACAGCGACTGGAACACGTTGTAGAGGCTCAGATAAACGCCCAGCGTCGCGGTGATGTAGTTGGTCTCGAGGCCGTCCTTCACGCGCTTCAGGTCATGCAGGATGAACGCAGTGAAGATGCCGATCGCCAGCACCGAGATCGTGATCATCAGCGCGCCGGACTGGATGAAGAAGTTCGCCACGCCGGCGACCAGCAGCAGGATCGCACCGACGAACAGCCACTTGCCCATCGCGGACAGGTCGCGCTTGATGACCTGCGACAGGCTCGCCATGCCGAAGAAGATCAGCCCGGTGCCCGCGAACGCGGTCATCACGAGGCTCGCGCCATTGGCCAGGCCCAGCACGCTGCCGACCAGCCTCGAGAGCATCAGGCCCATGAAGAACGTGAACGCGAGCAGCACCGGCACGCCGGCAGCCGAGTTTTTCGTCTTCTCGATCGCGAACATGAAGCCGAACGCGCCGCCTAAGAACAGCATCAGGCCGATGCCGGGCGTGATGGCCGCCGCAAAGCCGGTCGCGATGCCGGCCCAGGCACCCAGCACGGTCGGCACCATCGACAGCGCGAGCAGCCAGTAGGTGTTGCGCAGGACCTGGTTGCGCTCGGCAACGGTGCCGGCGTGGGCGGGGGTCGCGCCGTAGTCGAGGACGTTTTCGTTCATAAGATTTCCTTTTGGTGAGAGAGGATCAGTTCGGGTGTGCCGAGGCTGTGCATCACTTCGCCGCGGCGCGCGCGGCGTCGGCTTTGGCCTTCGCTTCGTCGGCCTGGCGTTGCAAGTCGTGTGCGTTTTTTTCCGCGGCCAGCGCTTCGGCTTCCTTCGCTTTGGCAGCATCCTTGTCGCCGGCCATGCCGCCCGCGATCGCATTGCCGGCCATCGAGCCGACCGCGCCGCCGACGACGGCCGCGCCCAGCGTTCCGGCCAGGCCCGGGCGGGCCACCGGCGCTGCGGTGCCAGCCGGTGTGGCGGTGGCACCGGCGGGGCGCTGCAGGCGTTGCCGTGGCGGTAGCAGGCGCTGCCGGGGGTCGCAGTCGGCTTCGGCGCGGCTGCAGGTGCGGCAGCCGGCGCCCGGTTCGCACTGGCCGGCGCCGAGCGCGACCCGCCAAAGCGCTTGGCGTGCGCGCGAAGGTCGGCACGGTCAGCGATGCGATGGTCAGCGCAATCACGGCAGCCGCAGTGGAACGAACAGAAGTGGAAGTACGCATGGAAGGTGTCCTGAAAAGTCCTGGAGGAAGGAATGAACCGAACGGGTCTTTTCGTTCGTGGACCCAAGATAACGCCAACCGCCTTCTCTAAAAAAGCAGAAAATCACGAATTCTGATTCCCGTTAATCCTGATCATGAGCCTGCCGTTCAATCATCGCCACCTCTACTATTTCTGGGTCGTCGCCAAGGAGGGCAGCATGTCGCGCGCGGCTGCGCGGCTGGACATGGCGGTGCAGACCGTGAGCGCGCAGGTGCGCGAACTGGAGCGCGACCTGGGCTGCCAGTTGCTCAAACCCGCGGGCCGCGGGCTCGCGCTGACCGAAGCCGGCACCGTCGCGCTGCAGCAGGCCGAGCAGATTTTTCAGCTGTCCCAGGTGCTTGCCCGAACAGGTGCTGGCCACCGCGCAGGCGCCGTCGGTGCGGCTGGCCGTGGGCATCGCCGACGGGTTGCCGAAGCTCGAAGTGCAACGCCTGCTGCAGCCGGTGCTCGGCGTGCCGAATCTGCGGCTGGTCTGCGACGACGGTGAGATGCCGGACCTGCTGGCCGACCTGGTGCTGCACAAGCTCGACGTCGTGCTGACCGACCATCCGGCGCCGTCCAGCTCGGACCTCAAGGTGCACAGCCATTCGCTCGGCACCTCGGACCTCGGCTGGTACGGCTCGCCGCACTGGTGGGGATTGGCGCATGCAGGATTTCCGGCGTCGCTGCAGGATGTGCCGGTGCTGCTGCCCACCACCCATTCGGTCGTGCGCAGCCACATCGACCGCTGGCTGAGCCACAAGGGCCTGCGCCCGCGCATCGTCGGCGAGATCGAGGACAGCGCGCTGCTGGAGACGTTCGGCAGCACCGATCTGGGCGTCTTTCCCGCCGCGCTGGCCGCGCAGGTCGAATTACAGAAACGCAGCCAGGTCAAACTGATCGGCGCTTGCGACGGCGTACAGGAGCACTATTACGCGATCAGCACGGAACGCAAGGTGATGCATCCGCTGGTGCAGAGAATGCTGGGGCAGGCTTGATGCGGCGCCGTCGGTTTGGCGCTTGGCCGATGATGCGTGTGCGAGCCGGCACGTCACATCCATAGAATGGGTTCCCAGGGGGCAACGGGTTCATGATGCAACGGCTCGAACAGATCGGCCCATTTCGCTGGCAGCGTTTCGCAGCACCGCCGTTACCGGCGTTGCATGACGGCGTTGAGCGACTATCGAGCGACCGCGTGCTGATCGTCGGCGCCGGCCCGGTCGGCCTTGCGGTAGCGCTCGGACTTGCGCGTTTTGAGGTGCGATCGCTGCTGATCGAAGCCGACGACTCGGTCTGCGAAGGCAGCCGCGCAGCCTGCACGTCGCGGCGCAGTTTGGAGATATTGCAGCGGCTCGGCGTGGCCGATGCGATCCTCACGAAAGGCCTGCCGTGGACCGACGGGCACAGCTTCTACCGCGACCACGAGGTGCTGCATTTCTCGATGCCGCACGACCCGCTGCAGCGCTTTGCGCCGATGGTGAACCTCGAGCAGTACTACGTCGAGCAGTTTTTGCAGGATCGCATCGCGCAGGTGAATGCGGCGCAGCCGGGGCTGGTCGAGCTGCGCTGGGCATCGAGCGTGACCGCGCTCGAACAGCGGCCCGACGGCGTGCTGCTGACGATCGACAGTGCGCCGGGCAGCTATCGCACGCACGCAGCCTGGGTCGTCGCCTGCGACGGCGGCCAGAGCGTGGTGCGCAAGTCGCTCGGGCTGGAGCTGGTCGGCACCGCATATGAAGGCCGCTACGTGATCATCGACATCGAGCTGGCAAGCGATTCGCCGACCGAGCGCCGCGCCTGGTTCGACCCGCCCTGGTGCCGCGGCTCTACGGTGCTGATGCACCGGCAGCCGGACGACATCTGGCGCATCGACTATCAGTTGAAAGCGGGCGAGGACACCGACCGTGCGCTGACACCAGAACGCGTGCAGGCATTCGTGCAGCGGCATCTGGATGCGATAGGCGAAGGCCATCTGCACTGGAAGCCGGTCTGGACGTCCGTCTATCGCGCGGGTGCGATGACGTTGCAGTCGTACCGGCACGGCCGCATCCTGTTTGCCGGCAACGCCGCGCACGCGCTGCCGATCTTCGGCGTGCGCGGGCTCAACTCCGGCTTCGACGATGCGGACAACCTGGCCTGGAAGCTCGCGTTCGTGATTCGGGGGCATGCCACCGAAGCATTGCTGGACAGCTACAGCAGCGAGCGGCTCGAAGCGTTTCACATCAATGCGGACAACGCGATGCGCAGCACCGAGTTCATGTCGCCGCCATCGCGCGGTTTCGACCTGCTGCGCGAAGCCGCGCTGTCGCTTGCGCGCGCGCATCCGAATCTGGCCAGGCTCGTGAACCCGCGGCAGACACATGCGATCAGCTACACCGATTCGCCGTTGTCGAGCGATGGCGATGCGTTTGCGTGCGGGCCGGCTGCAGGCGCCGTGCTGGCGGATCAGCAAATGGGCAAGGGCTACCTCAGCGATGCGCTGGAAGTGCCGGGCTTCACGCTGCTCGTGTTCGATGATGGCGCCGCATTTGCCGCTGCGCTCGAGCAGGCGTTGCAGCAATCGGATGCAGTGGCGGCGCTGCCCTGGCAGCTGCAGCGCATCGGCGCCGCCGGCACGCAGGCCGATCTCGAAGGCGATGCGAACAGCCCCGTTGCCGAGCGCTACGGCGCGCGTGCCGGGTCGGTCTATCTGGTACGCCCGGACGGCCACGTCGCCGCGCGCTGGCACCGCCCGCAGGCCGATACGGTGCGCCGCGCGCTGCAACGTGCTTGTGCGCTGGACCCGACGCCGGCATTGGAGACGCACGCATGACCGAGCATGTCGCGGCCCTGCCGGACGACGCACGCGACCGGGTCTATTCGACCTGCGCGCAGGCCATCACGCAGGCCGGGCCCGCACGCGAGTCGCTGTTCCTCGCGCGGCTTGCGCTGCTGCTGTTCGAGCAGGTCGGCGATGAAGCCGCATGCCGACGCGCGATCGCCGATGCGCTGCAACAATTGCCCCAGCCGTCGCTGTCGGCGCTACCGGCCGAGCAACCTGTCAAACCACCCGAAGGAGACCTCCAACCATGACGAACCGCCGCATCTTTCATGCCGCCTGCATCGCTGCCGGCGCGCTGCTCGCCAGCCCTTGGGTGCATGCACAGCAACCTGCATCGGGCGCTGCCGGTGCCGCAGCCGGCTATCCGGACCAGCCGGTCAAATGGGTGGTGCCCTACCCGGCCGGCGGCGGCACCGACACGCTCGCGCGCACGCTGGGCCAGGCGATGGCCGCCGACCTGGGCCAGCCGATCCTGATCGACAACAAGCCCGGTGCATCCACCAACATCGGCGCCGACTACGTCGCGCGCGCCAGGCCGGACGGCTACACCATCATGTCGGCCGACAACGCGCTGCTCGCGTTCAACCAGTACCTGTTCAGCAAGCTGCCGTTCGATCCGACGAAAGACTTCACGTTCATCGGCGCGATCGGCCGGTTTCCGCTGGTGCTGGTGGTGAACCCGAGCTTTCCCGCGCAGGACTTCAAAAGCTTTCTCGAATACGTGAAAGCGCATCCGGACAAGGTCAATTACGCATCGCCGGGCAATGGCTCGCCGCATCATTTGGCGATGGAATTGTTCAAGAACCGCACCGGCACCATGCTCACGCATATCCCGTACAAGGGCGCGGCACCGGCCATGCAGGACGTGATGGGCGGCCAGGTCGGCGTGATGTTCCTGGACCTGGCCTCAGGCCTGTCGATCGTGCAGACGGGCAAGGTGCGGCCGCTCGCGATCGGCACCGATCAGCGCTCGCCGCTGCTGCCGGACGTGCCGACGTTGAAGGAGCTCGGCGTGGCGGAGGCGGAAGTGTTCGCGTTCCAGGGCGTGGTCGGGCCGGCTGGCCTGCCGCAGCCGGTCGTCGCCAGGCTGAACCAGGCGTTGAACAAGGCGCTCGGCGACCCGGCCGTGACGAAACGCTTCACCGACTTCGGCCTGGAGGTCGAAGCGGGCACGCCCGGCCAGTTCGTCGACTTGGCCCGGGCCGAGTCGAAGCGCTGGGGGCCGGTGATCAAGGCCAACAAGATTTCGCTCGATTGAGATGAAGCCCACCCGCAGCCAACGCTGCCTTCGGTCGGCTTGTCGAGCGAACCCCCTTGCAGGGGGCGGCGCCTGCGGCCTGGCTTCAGCCATTGCGCAGCCCCCGCTGGAATCGACCGCGCAGATTCCACGTCCCGGGAGCACCAGCCACCGCCTCGGAACCTCGCGATGACGACGACGAAGGCCGCCACGCTGACCGATGCACAACCGGTGCTCGGTCTGCACCACTTTGCGTGGCGCTGCCGGGATGCGGAAGCCACGCGGCAATTCTACGAGGACATCCTCGGCCTGCCGCTGGTGCATGTGATCAAAAAGGATACGGTGCCGAGCACGGGCGAACACTGCCCGTACGTGCACATCTTTTTCCGGATGCGGGATGGCTCGAACATCGCGTTCTTCGACCTCGGCGACGACACCGCGGCCGCGCCGAGCCCGAACACGCCCGGCTGGGTCAACCACATCGCGCTGCGGGTGGAAAGCAGGGCCGCGCTGCATCTGATGAAAGCGCGGCTCGAACGACACGGCGTCGACGTGATCGGCGTGGTCGACCACGACGGTTTCATCGAATCGATCTATTTCTTCGACCCGAACGGGCTGCGGCTCGAGCTGACGATCGAAGTCGCCGATGCGGCCATGCTGCGCAGTCATGCGGACACTGCGCATGCGGCGCTGGACGCCTGGGCCGATGAGAAGGCGGCGCGATGAACGGGACCGAGCTGCGCCTGGCCACGATGGCCGACGGCAGCCGCGACGGGCAGCTCGTGCTGGTCGATGCGGCGCAGACAGCGTGCATGCCGGTGCCGGACATCGCACGCACGCTGCAGGCGGCGCTGGATGACTGGCCGGCTGTGCTGCCGCGCCTGAGCGCGCAACGCGAACGGCTCGATGCGTCTGGCTGGCAGGGCGCGCAACCGTTCGACCCCGGCCGCTGCCTGGCACCGCTGCCGCGCGCTTACCAATGGGCCGATGCGTCGGTCTACCGCAACCACGCGCGGCTCATGTACCGCTGGCGACAGGAACCGATTCCGCCGCGCTACGAAGACGAGCCGCTGGTCTATCAAGGCGGCTCCGACGTGCTGCTCGGGCCGACGCAGCCCATCGTCGCGGCCGATGAGGCGCACGGCATCGACCTGGAAGCCGAGATCGCGGTGATCACGACCGACGTGCCGATGGGCACCCGCGCTGCGGACGCGCTGGACTGCATCGCACTCGTCGTGCTGCTCAACGACGTGTCGCTGCGCCATCTGATCGCGCCGGAGCTGGCCCGCGGCTTCGGCTTCTATCAGAGCAAGCCGGCCACGTCGTTCGCGCCGGTCGCGCTCACGCCCGCCGCGTTCGGGCCTGCCTGGCGCGATGCGATGCTGCACCTGCCGGTGCAGGTGTCGATCAACGGCGCTTGGTTCGGCGCGCCCGATGCGGGCGAAGAGACCGTGTTCGGCTTCGACCGGATCATCGAGCACCTTGCGCGCACGCGCGGCCTCTGCGCGGGCAGCATCGTCGGTGCGGGCACGATCAGCAACGCGGATGCGAGCCGTGGCAGCGCCTGCATCACGGAAGCGCGGGTGCGGCAGCTGCTGGACGGCGTGGCAGAAGACCGGCTGCATCCGTATCTGCGCGATGGCGACCGCGTGCGCATCGAGATGATCGATGCCACGACGGGCCGGTCGTGGTTCGGCGCCATCGATCAGGTGGTCACGGTCCAGCGCTGAGCGCCAGTCGCCGGACGCTTCGGGGCCGAGGCCGGGGCCGTGCTGCTCGCTGCCGACGGGCCGCGGCGGGGGCCAACCCTCAGCGCAGGCGATAGCGGGTTTGCCGGGCACCGGAACGTGGCTGCGGCCGGTCGCGCCGCAGCATCCACCAGCCGAGCAACGCGCCTGCGGCAACGGCCGCCGAAACCGCGAGCACCGAGCCCGTGCCCAGCCGGTGCCCGCCGTCGATCTCGGTGTTCACCGACGGCTCGAACAGGTTGCCGTCGCCGCTCGCCACCGGATCGGCACGGCGCAGTGCGGCGTCGATCAGCCGCATCGTCCAGGCACCCACGAGATTCGGTGCGACCGCGTGTGCGATCCGCGCAGGCCAGGCCACGCTGCCGACCGACACGTACGGGCGCGGCGACCGGACCAACGAGACGATCGCATCGGCCACCGTGCGCGGATCGAGCACGGGCGGCGGCGGCTTCAGGCTGCGGCCGGTGTAGTTGGCGCCGTGCGAGATGCCGGGCGTGTCGACGAACGTCGGATAGACCGCGCAGACGTGCACCTCGGGCAGCCCGGAGACTTCGGCGCGCAGGGCCTCGCTCAGGCCGCGCAGACCGAACTTGCTCGCGCTGTAGGCGGCGACAAACGGAGAAGGCGCCCAGCCGCCGATCGAGATCATGTTGATGAGCGTGCCGCGGCGGCGCCTGCGGAAGTGGCCGAGCGCCACATGCGCGCCGTGCATCTGGCCGATCAGGTTCGTTTCGATCACCCTGCGGTGCGCCTCGATCGGCGTCTGGTCGAACAGGCCCACGGCACCGACGCCGACCATGTTGATCCAGACGTCGAAGCGGCCGAACCGGTCGATCGCCGCATGTGCAAGTCGCTGCACGTCTTCAGGATTTGCCACGTCAGTGGGTACGACCAGCACGTCGGCGCCGAGCCGCTCGCACGCTTGCGCGACGGCCGCCAGCCCTGCGCGGCCGCGTGCCGCCAGCACGAGCTGCGCGCCCGCACGCGCACAGGCCAGTGCGGTCGCATGCCCGATGCCGCTGGAGGCGCCGGCCAGCACGATCACTCGGTTCATATTCATGGTGTTGCTCCTTCGTCCTGGGTGACCGGATGCGACGCGACTGCCGGGGCCGGTACGGGTCGCGCAGGCAGCTGGCGTTCCTGACGGTTGTGCCCGCAGGCGGCTTCGCGCCAACGCGGTCAGCGGTTGACCCAGCCGCCGCAGATCGGAAACACCTGGCCGACGAAGCAGGCGGCCGCGTCGCTGCACAGGTAGGCCACGAACTCGGCGTCCTCCTGCGCGCTGACCAGCCGGCCTAGCGGGACTTCGCGTTTCAAGCGTTCCTGAAAGCGCGGGTCCGCCTGCACTTCGGGCGGGAAGTAGGTCGGGTTCTCGACGAAGTTCTGCGCCACCGCGTTGACCTGAATGCCGCGCGGCGCAAGCTCCACGCCAACGGCCTGCACCCACGCGAGCTGCGCGCCGCGCGCCGCGCTGTAGGTCGAGGTGCGCTTCTGGCCGCGCAGCGCAGATGAACTGCCCATCACGACGATGCGACCCGCGCCGCGCGCCAGCATCTGCGGCAACAGCGCGCGCAGCAGGCGCGGTAGCGGATCGACCATTGCGGCGAACGTGTCGCGCCATTCGTCTTCGCCGACGTCGGCCACCGCGCTGACGGGCGCGGGCACGGCGAGGTTTGCGACCAGCACATCGATCTCGCCCGCGTCGGCAACGGCCTGCTGCGACGCGGTTGGATCGGTCAGCGCGCCGGTGCTGCGCGCCAGCACCGCACCGTGCCGCGCCAGCACGTCGCACAGCGCCGGGCCCATGAACGCATCGGTCTGGGTCACGAGAATTCGCTTGCCTTCAAGCATCAGGTTCGACATGGTGCGCGGTCTTTCTGCTGGGGTGCTCGGGTGTGCGCCACAGCGGCTGGTCTCATTCGCCGCTGCGCGTCAGCGCAGAGCCGTAGTGCACCGCGTGGTTGCCGGTCTGATCGCTGGCGACTTCGTATTGCGGCTTGTTCCTGCTGCAGCGGCGCATGCGACCCATGAACTCGAAGTCTTCGACGTGGACCTTGACGATCCGGCCGGTGCTGCGGCCGCCTCGCCAGTTCCAGCCTACCGGTTCGCCGACTTCGTACTCGTGCAATGACATTGTCCGGCCGCATTTCAAATAAACTGCAGCACTCAACTGCTATATAGTTGATAGCACAAGGTGTATATTGCAACTGCACATCCAGGCATTTTTGTTCAAAACATGCAGGAAACGGACCGCGCCGGCTGCGGCCGGCTACCAGGCTTCGCTGCCCGGCTCGCCCTTGAACGGGCCGGCCAGCTCGGACGTGATCCAACCGCCGTAGAAGCCGCCGGGCTGCGCCGTCACGCCGGCTCCTGCGACCGTGCAATCGAGCTCGGCCGGGTACAGTGCCACGCAGTCGGCTAGGGGCTCGGCGCCGGCCAGCGGGTGCGGATAGCTCCAGCCGACTTGGCGCAGCGCATGCTCGCCCCGCACCAGGCTCCAGTAGCGCGCGGGCCCTTTCCATTCACAGAAAGAGCCGCCGCCGGCAGCCTCGAACAGCTGCCGGTCGACGTCATCCCACGGCAGGTAGAAGCTCGGCGGGTGCGCGGTCTCCAGCACGCGCAGCGCGCGCCGGGTGCGTGCGACTTCCACGCCGCCCCAGCGCACCACCACCTCGCGCGGGTCCGGCTCGATGCGCGGCGGACGCGGGAAGTCCCAGACCGACACCTGGCCCGCGCCTGGGCTGGCCGCGAGCGCGGGGCGGGTCACACCACGCCATTGCCAGTGCTCACGCGCGGCGTTGAGCCAGTCGGGCGACGGGGCAGATCGTGGGGGTGTCATGGCGGTAACGTTTCAATGTGTCGCGACGGTTCGCCGAAGTCCGGTAAAGCTTATGGCCGGTTAGCTTCACCGAAGCGCCTGCTCATGCAACTCAGCACGGTTGCAACCGATACCGCGATGCGGTCAACTCGATCGGGAGCAGCGGCGCCGTGCGACGGGCGCACGCAGCACGGGCGGCAAGTCACGGCCTCAGTGATGACCATGCGCGCCGTGCACATGGCCATGCGCGATCTCTTCCGCACTGGCAGCGCGCACATCCAGCACCTGCAATGCAAAGCGCAGCGCGCGGCCTGCGAGCGGATGGTTGCCATCGAGCATGACCTGGCTGCCCTTGATCTTCAGCACGGTGAACACATGCGCATTGCCGGCGTCATCGCGCCCTTCGAGCTGGCCGCCGACCTTGACGCCCGCCGGAAAATCCGCCTTGTCGATGCTGCGCACCAGCGCTTCATCACGCATGCCGAATGCTTCGCCCGTTTCGAACTCGACGGTGAGCTTGTCTCCTGCCTGGTGGCCAGCCAGCGCCGCCTCCAGCTTCGGCAAGGTGCCGCCGTAGCCACCATGCAGATAGACCATGGGGTCGTGGCCTGCGTCGATCGGTTTGGCTTTTTCATCGGTGATCCGATAGGCCACCGTGGGTACCGTGTCTTTCTCGATTTTCATGCGTGGTAATCGTGTGGGATGTCGATGAGGCGGTAGCCGAGCGAGGCGGTAGACCGGCCGGAATCGAACAGCAACCCCGTCGATGGCGAGTGGAAGCGACTCAGCTTGAGCCCAGACAAAAGTTTCGCGCCACTTCCATCGGCAAACCACATGGTTCGGTCGATGGAAAGTGGCGCGAAGAGCAGGAGTTCATGCAGCGCAACCGGCGCTATGCTCCGGCTGCGTTGCAATCCTGCTGATTGCCCGGTCTGGTACTCGTTGGACGTTCAGCGAGCCGGCGGCTTGTTGTTGCTGGAAGGCGTTGCCGAGCTCGAACCTGGCGCGCCGGGTGTGGAGCCAGGCTTGTCCTTCGACTGCGCCGCCGGATTGCCGAGCGGATTCACGTTCGCGTTCGCACTGGAACCCGGCGTGCCGGTCGAAGGGAAAGTGGACGCCGGGCCCTTGTCGCTGCCAGTCGCGGATGAACTCGCCGGCGAACTTGCAGGCATACCGCCTACACCCATCAAACGACTCGGTGAGGCTCCCGAAGCAGTGCCACCACTGCCACCGCTCGCTGAGCTACCACCCGTTGCGCTGCCCGTAGAGGGTGCCGGGCTGGTGCCGGCAGGCCTGGCCGCAGTGGACGTGCCGCTCGAGGATGTACCCGACGGGTTCATCGACGAAGACCCGCCCGCGCCGGAGGCCGCGGCTGCTGGTGCAGCGGAGCCGGGCATCGGCGTCGGATTCGGCTTCATACCCGCAGGTACGCTGCCGCTGCCGCTGCTGTTTCCGCTGCTGCTGCCGCTGGATTCCACACCGCTGGACGCAGCGCCGCTCGCAGCGGTCGGCTTCAGGCCGGAACTTTGCGTGCCATCGATGCCAAGCGCATGCTTGGAGCCATCGGAACCCGGACCGCCGGGCGCCGAGGTTGCACCGGTCGATGTCGATGACGACGATGAACCACCGCTATGCGATGGCGCAGCCGCAGGTGAAGACATCGCCGGCTTGGCTGATGTACCCGAACTGCTGCTCAATGGCCCGCTGGACGGACGCACACCTGCCACCGAATCGGATTCCGATTTGCCCGACAACGACGTGGCCGATGCTTGCCCACCGGACGCGGGGCCGCTGGCCATGCTGGCGGACGAACCGGCAGGCGCGGGAGCCGCAGGCTTGGAACCGGAGCTGGCCGTGCCCGATGAACCCGTGCCCGTGGATCCGGAACCACTGGACGTCCCACCGACGGCAGCGATGCCGCTGCGGACCTTGGACTCAGCCTCTTCGGCGACTGCCTTGACTTTCTCGGCGGCTGCATCCTGTGCGTCGCGGGCAACGGCTTTGGCGCGCTCGAGCTGTTGTTCGCCGACTTCGCGCGCTTCGTCCTTGATCCGGTCGCTGGCGCTGCCCATCAGTTCGTTCTCGCGCCGCGTGCGCGGAGCGGAAGCGGCAAGCACGGCGCCCACGGCCAGACCGATCGCACCCAGTGCAAGCGGATGCTCGCGCACCACGGCGTCATACGTCATGCGTGCCCGGTCGGCGCCCTGGCGGGCAGCGTCGGCCAGCTGATCCGCGCGTTCGCGTGCAGATTGGGCGGTATCGGACAGCGCCTGTGCAGTCTGGCGCGCGGTCTGGGACACCTTGTCGCTGACATCGGAGACGGTGTCCGATACGCGATTGCGCACGTCGACCGCGGTGTCGCGCACATCGGCAGCGACGCCTGCAACGCGGTTGCGCACGTCGTCAGCGGTATCAGACGCCTTGTGGCGAAGCTCGTCGGCCGTGTCGGACGCCTTGCTACGCAGATCGTCGGCCGCGGTCGAGGCCTTATAGCGCAGGTCGGAAGCGGTATCGGACACCTTGCCCGCCACGTCGGACACTTTATGGCGAACGTCATCGGCAGCGCCGGCGATGCGGTCGCGCGTTTCGCCGGCCTTGTAACGCAGGTCGTCCGCGGTACGACCGAGCCGGTGTCCGGCATCGTCGAGCGCGGAACCCGTGCGCGTCTTCAGCGACGGGTCCATGCCGAGTCGGTAGGCAGCCGGCACGCGCTGCTGGCGACGGTTCGACCACATCAGCCAAGCCACCCCGATACCGACCAGCGCAAGTGGAAGTGGCTCGGTCTTGGCCGACTGCCCGAGGTTCACGAAGTATTCCTTGGCACCGTGATTGCGCGCGTACTCGACACCGCGGTCGAGTAGCTGGCGCGGCTCGAGCCGCTGCTCGATCGCAAGCAGCGTCTCGTCGAGCCGGCTGCGCGTCAGCTCGATATCGGCTTCGATTTCCTCGGGACTCTTGTCCTCGTAGTTCCTGTTGTTGTTGTCGTCGTCGTAGCTCATTGCACGTGCTCCTTGACCAGTTGACCGTCCTGCTTCAGCGACTCGACCGTGCGCGACGGCTTCAGGTTGTTTGCATCCAGCGCACTCTTGCCGCTGGCATAGATGATGTAGCCGATGATGATGATGACCAGCCCGACGATCAACGGCGACAGCCAGGCAGCCATGTTGGGCGGCAGGTACGGCGCCAGCGCGTTCACGGCGGAGCTCAGCAGGATGATGAAGCCCGCGAAGATCACGGCGCCGCCGGCCGCGATGCCACCGACGCCAAGCGCCATGTGGCTGATCTTCTCGGACAACTCGGCTTTCGCAAGTGCCGCTTCCTGATGCACCAGCGTGGTGGTCTGGCGCCAGAGGTCGCCGAACAGGCCAGTCAGCGTGGTGGTCGCACGCGGTTCGCGCGGCATGGACGGATCGAACGTCGGCACACCGTCGAGATCGCGCTCACGGTCGATCGCGGTGGTGGTCGTGGTGGTACGGGTGTTCAGCGTGCTGTCCATGGATCCTCCTGATAGCTCTTGCGGCTCGAAATTGCAGACGACGAGGCGGAAGTCGAGCTCGAGCGGTTATTCGATGACGGATAGCTGCCGCCATGGGTCGATGAGCCGGCAGTGCCGGAGTCGCCGTAACGCGGTTCATCGGTCGCTTTCAAAAAGCGCACCGCAAGAAAGCCGGCTGCGAGTGACAGGCCGAAGAACGCCACCGGCTGATTGCGCGCGAACGATTCCATGTCGCGCAACATCCCGCTGATGTCCTTGCTGCGCAGCGTGTTGGACAGGCGCTCCAGCCCGTCGGCAGCCGATCCGGTCATTTCGGCAATTGCATCGTTGCCCTGGCCTTTGCGCCCGGCCGCATCGCGCAGGGACTGCGCAACGCCGTCGATGCTGTCGGCCGCGACGTCCTTTTGTTCGTTGAGCTTGGAACGCGCAGCGTCCTTTGCGTCCTCGAAGATCGCGCCAGCGCGGTCCTTGACCATGTTGGCGCTGTCTTCCAAGCTGCCCGATCCACTGCGCGTGGTCCCTTTGGAAGGATCGTATCCTCCCGTGCCCGAATAACTTTCAGTTGCCATCAGCTGCTCCTTGTTGGACTCTCGAAACCGTCAATTTCTCCGCTTGACAAAAGCGTTCATGTTAAGTCAGCAGACACCGTTCCCGCGACGGTGACCGCCCCGTAAGCTTACCCGCAGCTTTTCTGCGGGTTTGTCAGGCAATACCGTCAATTTCACCGGTGCGGCAACCGACATCGTGGCCGCGCCGCAGGGACAGCAGACCGCCGATGCACGACTGCAGGAAATGCGGCCTGCCGATCAGTCAGCAGCAAGAAGCGAGCCGGCACCGCAGGCCTGGGCAGGGCATCGACGGAACGCCAGTGCCACGACAGCACCGCATCCATCATCATGTACAGCGAACCGAGCGCCATCGCACCGCCTTTGGCGGTCGGGCTCGGCACGCCGAGCGCGGATGTGAAAGCTTCGCGTCGGTACATGCCATCCTGTAAAGGTTACGTCCGCTGGAGCCGGTCAGCGCGCCGATGTGTTCAGACACCTCTACTTCCTTTTACTGCTTAGAAATGAGAGGATTTTTCGCATGCACCGAACATCCAGCTTGCAGGACATGAGCCGTGGCCATTGGAATCACGCGATGCCGCATGCGCCCCGGGTGGTTGGCCCGCAAGTCGAAGGCAAAGTCGATTCTTCGGATGCCTGGGTCGATGTTCAATCGGGTCAGTCGCACGACGTGTTGCCGAACTTGACCAGCGATAAGATTTGCGCCGTCGCATGAAACACCCGAGCGTGGCACCGATCAACATCGGCGCGGTAGCCGGCGCGTCCGGCGTGTCGGCCAAGATGATCCGGCACTATGAATCGCTTGGGCTGTTGGGTACGGTTGCGCGCAGCGACGGCGGCTATCGGCAATACAGCGCTGCCGATGTACATAACCTGCGCTTTATCAAGCGCGCACGCGAACTGGGCTTCTCGATGAAGGAAATCGCCGAGTTGGTCGGCCTTTGGCATGACCGCAAACGGGCCAGCGCGAAGGTCAAACGGATTGCCGAGCGGCACATGCATGAACTGGCGCAACGCATTGGTGCATTGCAGTCGATGCAGCGTACATTGGCAATCTTGGTGCAATGCTGCGCGGGCGATGAGCGTCCGAACTGTCCGATTCTCGACGACCTCGCCGGGTTGGCAGGTCCTTCAGACAATCAATTCCATGCGCGCGCTGGGTTGTCAAAAGCCCCCTAGCCTTTCTTCAAAAGCAGGCGGCCTTTCGGGCACCGTCAGACTGCTTTGCGATTCACTGCCGACTCGGCCAGCTCGGTCATCAGGTCGTCGCTGTTGTACATGTCCTTGACGGCCGCTTCCAGTTGCCTGTTGTCGTCGTCAAGCTTCAACGCCTTGGAAAACGCCGCCACCGTGCCGAAGCCGGTGATGCCGTAGTGGGTCATGCGCTGGTACTGCGCAATGATGGCAGCGTCCAGCACTGCGCCCTTTTCCGGTGCTTCTTCGACCGTGTGCTTGATCGCTTCGGAAGCCAAGCCTTCCATGCCCTTGCAATGCTCTTTGGCAGGCTTTTCGCCTTGCGCTTCGATCAGCTTCTTGAGCAGTTCGGTGTGCTTGGTGATGCCTTCGGGCGAGGAATCCAGCATCGACTTCAACTTTGGATTGGTGGCTTGCGGCGCAATTTTCTTGAGTGCGCGCACCATTTGGTCGTTGGCTGACCAGAGGTCCTTCAATTCGTCGACGTAAAGCTCTTCAAGTTTGGTGATCTTTGCCATGTGGGCTGCTCCGTTGCTGATTGAATTCGGTGAAAACGATGCCGTTGAAGCGGCGATCGAATAATTATCAGCAAGCCAGATACCCGGCCGAGGTAGGAAAAGGGCTGGAACGCGCGTCAGCAGCGCCATCAAATCGCTGACGGAACGGCCGCCCGCCTGAAAACCACTTCAGCGCCCCATCAGCGGGTAAGCCGGATCGGTGTAGCCCGGCGTGGACGGGTGGCCGGGCGGCACCAGCGAATCGACCAACGCCTCATCCGCTGCATCGATCACGCAGTCGAGCGCACCGAAATAGTCTTGCCATTGCACCAGCGTGCGCGGACCCGCGATGACCGCGCTGACCGCCTTGTTCGCCAGCACCCAGGCGGTTGCGAAGTGGCTGAGCGCGACGCCTTTTTGCTCGCAATGCTGCTTGAGCCGCTGCGCGATCTGCAGCGACTCTTCGCGGAACTCGGTCTGCATCATGCGGGCGTCGCCGCGGCCGGCACGCGTATCGGCATCGGGCGTGTCGCCGGGTGCGTACTTGCCCGACAGCACGCCGCGTGCGATCGGGCTGTAGGGCACCACGCCGATGCGGTGGTGCGCGCAGGCTTCCAGCACTTCCACCTCGGGCAGCCGATTCAGCAGGTTGTAGTAAGGCTGGCAGACCACCGGCGCCGGCATGCCAAGCGCGCGTGCCAGATGCACCGCTTCACCAATGCGCCAGCCGCGAAAATTCGACAGACCCCAATAGCGAATCTTGCCGGCGGCCAGCAGCGCTTCGAGTGCGCGCAACGGCTCTTCCAGATCCAGCCCTAGAAAGTCGCGGTGCAGGTAGTAGATGTCGATGTGATCGGTCGCCAGGCGCTGCAGGCTCGCTTCGCATTCGCGCAGCATCCAGCTGCGCGAATAACGTCCGTCATTGGGCCGCTCGGACATCTTGTTGCCGACCTTGCTGGCCAGCACCCAGTCGTGCCGCCGCCCCTGCAGCAGCTGGCCGACCATGGTCTCGGAGGCGCCGGTGGTGTAGACGTCGGCCGTGTCGATGAAGTTGACGCCGTGCTCCGCGCCGAACGCTACGATGCTGCGTGCGTCCGCCAATTCGGTCTGGTCGCCGAACATCATGGTGCCCAGGCACAGTTCGGAGACTTGCAGTGGGCTCCTGCCCAGGGTTCGGTAGCGCATGCGGCGGCTCCTTGATCGATGAACTTGTGATGTCGGGGTTGAATGCTCGATGATGGCACTCAGCCGCGCCGGCGCTGCTGCACGGCCTTGGCCAGATCATCCAGCAGCGCTTGTGAATCATCCCATCCCAGGCACGCATCGGTGATGCTCTTGCCGTATTCGAGCAACTGCGGCTCGTCCTTGCCGGGCGTGAACTTCTGGTTGCCCGCCTGCAGATGGCTCTCCACCATCAGGCCGAACACCCGGCGCGCACCGCCCGCGATCTGCGCGCCGATGTCACGCGCCACTTCGATCTGGCGTTGATGCTGCTTGCTGCTGTTGGCGTGGCTGCAATCGACCATCAGGCGCGCATTCATGCCGGCCGCGGCCAGTTCGTCGCAAGCCGCCTGCACGCTTGCAGCGTCGTAGTTCGGCGCCTTGCCGCCGCGCAGGATCAGGTGGCAGTCGGGGTTGCCGTCGGTGCGCACGATCGCGACCTGGCCGTTCTTGTGTACGGACAGGAAGTGATGCCCGCGCGCGGCCGCCTGAATCGCATCGGTGGCAATGCGGATGTTGCCGTCGGTGCCGTTCTTGAAGCCGATCGGCGCGGACAGGCCTGAGGCCAGTTCGCGGTGCACCTGGCTTTCCGTGGTGCGCGCGCCGATTGCGCCCCATGAGATCAGGTCGCCGATGTATTGCGGCGAGATCACGTCAAGGAACTCGCTGCCGGCCGGCAGGCCCAGCCGGTTGATGTCGATCAGCAGCTGGCGCGCGATGCGCAGGCCTTCGTCGATGCAGTAACTGTCATCGAGGTATGGATCGTTGATCAGCCCTTTCCAGCCCACCGTGGTGCGTGGCTTCTCGAAGTAGACGCGCATCACGATCTCCAGCGTATCGGCATGCCGGTCGCGCACGCCTTTGAGCTTGCGCGCGTAGTCGAGCGCGGCAGTCGGATCGTGGATCGAGCATGGCCCGATCACGACCAGCAGCCGGTCGTCCTCGCCTGCCATGATCCGGTGAATGCGCTGGCGCGTGGCGGCGATCAGCACTTCGACCGCGCTGCCGCGGATCGGGAAGAAGCGGATCAGGTGTTCGGGAGGCGGCAGCACGGTGATGTCCTTGATGCGTTCGTCGTCGGTATTGCTGGTGCGGTCGAGGACGGGCGCAGGCCAGCGGGCCGTGCTGTGCGTTGCGGGGGCGGTCGCGGTGGTGATTGGTGTGCTCATGGTGCGGATGGCTGCGCTGCAGCGAGGCAAAAAAAAACCGCCGGCCCTTTTAGAGGGACCGGCGGTTGGAGAGAGTTGCGTAAGGTCTGTTTTCTGTCTACTTCACGCACCCACCCATCGTCGGCCGGTCGATCGAAACCAGAAGAACGAAAAATAGCAGGTAGCGCGCGGGCTCATGAACGATCAATGTAACACAAGCTAACCGATGTTTGCGGAGTCGATACGCCGAGTCAAAAACACGTGCCCGATTTCAGCGGGCTCCAATGGATGGTTGAGGCCACTGTGCAAATGCTTCATGCCTCGGCGATGACGAGGAGGCGATGGCCAATCACCTGCGCGGTGGCTGTACAGCCGTCTTCGAATCGGTCTCCAACCCGAGCAGGCCTGTGCGTCAGGCGGCCGCTTGTTACGCGGTACCGCCCACCGTCAGCCCATCGATGCGCAACGTTGGCTGGCCGACGCCGACCGGTACGCTCTGACCTTCCTTGCCGCAGGTGCCGACGCCGCTGTCGAGCCGCATGTCGTTGCCGATCATGCTCACGCGCTTCAATGCATCGGGGCCGCTGCCGACCAGGGTTGCGCCTTTCACGGGATAGAGGATCTTGCCGTTTTCGACCCAATACGCCTCGCTGGCCGAGAACACGAACTTGCCCGACGTGATGTCGACCTGGCCGCCGCCGAAGTTGGTCGCATACAAGCCCTTCTTGATGCTGGCCACGATCTCCTTCGGATCCGTGTCGCCACCGGTCATGTAGGTGTTGGTCATGCGCGGCATCGGCACGTGCGCGTAGCTCTCGCGGCGGCCGTTGCCGGTCGGCTTGACCTTCATCAGCCGCGCGTTCAGCGCATCCTGGATATAGCCTTTCAGAATGCCGTCTTCGATCAGCACGTTGCGTTGCGTGGCATGCCCCTCGTCATCGACGTTGAGCGAGCCGCGCCGATCCGCAATGGTGCCGTCATCGAGCACCGTCACGCCCTTGGCCGCCACGCGCTTGCCGATGCGGCCCGAAAATGCGCTCGAGCCCTTGCGGTTGAAGTCGCCCTCCAGCCCGTGGCCGATCGCCTCGTGCAGCAGGATGCCGGGCCAGCCGGGGCCGAGCACCACCGTCATCTCGCCGGCCGGTGCGGGCCGCGCATCGAGGTTCGTGAGTGCCGCATCGACGGCCTCCTGCACATACTTCGCCACCTGCGCTTCATCGAAGTACGCGAGTCCGAAGCGCCCGCCGCCGCCGGCCGAGCCCATCTCGCGACGGCCGTTGCTCTCGGCGATCACGGTGATGCTCATGCGCACCAGCGGCCGCACGTCGGCGGCAAGCGTGCCGTCGGCACGCGCGACCATCACGACGTCGTATTCGCTCGCCACGCTGGCCATCACCTGCGCCACGCGCGGATCGCGGGCTCTGGCCGCTTGCTCGGCGCGCTCCAGCAGCTTGACCTTGGCAGCACTGTCGAGCGTCGCGATCGGGTCCAGGCCGCCATATAGCGATCGGCTCTTCGCTATCTTTTCTGAAGCAGACCTTGAAGATTTGACGCGCGCTTCGCCCGAAATTGATCGCACAGTTCGCGCTGCATCGAGCAGCGACGCCTCGGAGATGTCGTCGGAGTACGCGAACGCGGTCTTCTCCCCGCTGACCGCGCGCACGCCGACGCCCTGGTCGATGCTGAAGCTGCCGGTCTTGACGATGCCTTCTTCCAGGCTCCAGCCTTCGCTGCGCGTGTACTGAAAGTACAGGTCGGCGTCATCGACCTTGTGTGCGCGGATTTCATTCAACGCACGGGTCAGATGCGTTTCATCCAGCCCGAACGGTTCAAGCAGCAGGCGCCGGGCTTCGGCCAGGCGTTCGATGGTGGGTTCGCGGGAGATCATGCAGGGATTCTAGGATCGGGCCGGTCGCAGCGGACACCTTGAATGTCCATGACCCGCATGGAAGCAGCAACCCCATCGAACCCAGTTCGAAAATTTTCGGCAAGATGCCGCCACCCGGCATCCCGGTCGGTTGCCGAGCACACCGCCTGCATGCGTTGACGCGCATCGCTTCACTACCATTCGCCGCCGTCGCGGCAAACAAAAAGGACGCATTTCATGGATCTTGGTATCTCCGGACGCACC
Source organism: Burkholderiaceae bacterium (assembly GCA_965218765.1). Classification (GTDB taxonomy): domain Bacteria; phylum Pseudomonadota; class Gammaproteobacteria; order Burkholderiales; family Burkholderiaceae_C; genus JBBPYC01. The sequence continues at coordinate 230,049 of CBDCLU010000001.1, forward strand.
GCCGTCATCTCGGGCGCCGCCGGCGCGATTGCGCATGAAACCGCAAAAATCCTGCTGGCCGAGGGCTGCCGCCTGATCCTGACCGATCTGGACCCGGACGAACTGGCCACCTCGGTCAAGCAGCTCGGCGGCGGTGACGACGTGCGTTCGGTCGTGGCCGATCTGTCCACCCGCGCGGGCGCTGACAACGTGCAAAAAGACGGCACGCAGGGCGACGCCAACTGGCAGCCGAACCTCATGTTCCACGCCGCAGGGGTCACCGGCGCGAAAGGCGACCCGCTCGACGACATCACGGAAGACGACTGGACGCATGCCTGGAACAACGACTTCATGACCGGCGTGCGCATGGCCCAGGTGTTCATCCCGCCGATGCGCAAGGCCGGCTGGGGACGCGCGGTGTTCGTGGTGTCGGAGAACGTCGCGCAGCCGTACCCGGATGAAGCGGTCTACAACGCGGCGAAGGCCGCTACGTTGAGCTTCACCAAGTCGATGAGCCAGGTCTATGCACAGCAGGGCGTGCTGATCAACTGCATTGCGCCGGCCTTCATCAAGACCGACATGACCGACGGCATGATGGAAAAACGGGCCAAGCAGCGCGGCACCGACGTGGAAGAAGCGGTGCAGAGCTTCCTGAAGGAAGAGCGCCCCCACCTGGTGCTCAAGCGGCGCGGCCGGCCGGAGGAAGTCGCGTTCATCACCGCCTGCCTGCTGTCCGAACGGGCCTCGTTCGTAAACGGCGCGAACTACCGGATCGACGGCGGCGCGGTGCAGTCGTTGAACATCTGAGGTGGATGGTCCGTTTCAGGGTCCGATCGGCCTCGACGACATCGCAGCCCGCATCGAGGCTCACCCGCTTGGCCATAACGCAGCAGCGCAGCGCCAGGCGTTCGAGCAGCTGGTGCTCGGGTCGGCAACTGCCGAAACACCGCCAGATGCGATGGTCGAATCGATCCGGCTGCACGGCGAAGCGAACGGCACGATCGTCTATCTGCATGGCGGCGGCTATGCGTTCGGCTCGCCACGCACGCACGAGCGCATCGCGCATGGACTTGCCGAGCGCACGGGCTTGAAGGTGCTGCTGCCGGCCTATCCGCTCGCGCCCGAACATCCCTGGCCCGCCCAGCTCGATACCGTGCTGGAAGCCGTACGGACCATTCGGGGACCGATCGTGCTGGCCGGCGATTCCGCCGGTGGCCATCTGGCACTCGTCGTCGCACTGGAACTCGCGCGGCACGGCACACGAGTGGCCGGGCTCGTGCTGTTCTCGCCGAACACTGACCGCAGCGGCCTGTCCACGACCCGGCAAACCAACGACCGGCTCGATCCGATGGTCGACGATGCGGGCGATCATGACCTCGCAAAACAAGCTTTCCGCGACCTGCCGTCCGAGCACCCGCATGCATCGCCCGTGCTGGACGACCTGACGTTGCTGCCGCCGACCTACCTGGAAGTCGGCGCTGAAGAAGTGCTGCTCGGCGACAGCCTGCTGCTGGCCGAACGCGCGCGCAGCGCCGGCATCGACATCACGCTGCACGTCGAGCCGGACGGCCTGCACATGGGCCAGCTCTGGGCGCCGTGGTGGCCGGTCGCAACGGCATCGCTGGATCGGGCAGCGGCGTTCGTGGGTTCCGTTATGGCCAGGGTGTAGACAGTCGCGGTCTCCTCACATCGCGAGGCAGGAGGCTGCAGGCCCGAAGCAGTTTCAGCCGAGAACAACGTCCCGCATCTCCACGAACCTCAAGCCAGCGCAGTCCAGCCGCAACAGGGGCCGCGGAGCTGGCTCCGCCAGGCCGCAGGCGCCGCCCTCTGCAAGGGGGTAGCCGAGAGCGAAGCGAAGGCTGGGGGTGGGATCTAGTGCCCGCCCGAATCCGCCCGGCGGCACGACTCGAACAGGAACCAGGTGCGTTCCTCGGTCTCGTCGATCCAGTTCTCGATCAGGCTGGCGGTCGCGATGTCGCGGCCATCGTCGCAGACTTCGTGCGCGTCGCGCAGGCTCGCGGCCATGGCGCTGTTGTCGGCTCGCAGTTCGGACAGCATGGCGAGCGGCTCCACGTAGTCGGCGTTGTTGTCCTTCACGCGCTGCAGGCTGGAGACGTGGCCGATCGAACGCAGCGTCATGCCGCCCAGCTTGCGAATGCGCTCGGCCAGCGGATCGGTCATCGCATAGATCTGCTGGGATTGCTCGTCGAGCAGCAGGTGGTAGTCGCGAAAGTGCGGCCCGCTCATGTGCCAATGAAAATTCTTGGTTTTCATGTAGAGCGCGAACACGTCGGCCAGCAGCACGTTCAGGCTGCCAGTGATGTCCTTGGTGTCCTTGGCGTCCAGATCGGTCGGCGTGGCCAGCGGCTTTTCTGCCAGTTGGGCGGCGTTGGGTGAAGCTTCGCTTTTTGCCATGTTCATTCCCTTTTTCCAGAGAGTTGGATGCGATTCGAGCCGCCCATCCTAACCTCGGGCCAAGGCGTTTGCAGCCTTGTGAAACGGACGGCCTACTGTTGTGCCGGGATTGCGTTGGCGTCGGTCAGCGGCGGCTTCGCCAGCGGACGTCCAGCACTTATCGACCCCCCGTTGCACGGTGCAACGTGCTGTAGCGCGCCACCTGCAAATGGTCGTGGGCCGCCGCGCCCAATCGCTGCGCGCGCGAGATCGACATCAGAATGCCCAGCGCCATGCCGAGCGTCACCATCGCGGTGCCGCCATAGCTGATGAACGGCAGCGGCACGCCGACCACGGGCAGGATGCCGCTGACCATGCCCATGTTGACGAATGCGTAGGAAAAAAGAATCATCGTCATGGCGCCGGCCAGCAACCGCGTGAACAAGGTCGGCGCGTCGCGCGCGATCAGCAGGCCGCGCAGCACCAGGAAGGCGAAGCCGGCGATCAGCAGCAGGTTGCCGACCAGCCCGAACTCTTCCGAATACGCAGCGAAGATGAAGTCGGTGGTCCGCTCCGGGATGAATTCCAGATGCGTCTGCGTGCCCTGCATGAAGCCCTTGCCGAACAGCCCGCCCGAGCCGATCGCGATCATGCCCTGGATGATGTGAAAACCGCGGCCGAGCGGATCGCGCGTCGGATCGAGCAGCGTGCAGATGCGCTGCTGCTGATAGTCGTGCAGCACGACCCAACGCACGCCGTCGGCGCACAGGCGCGGCTCGTACAGCACGACCAGTGCGATGCCGATCGCAGCCAGCAGCAGCGGCGGCAGCACCAGTTTCCAGCTTAAGCCCGCGAAGAAAATCACCGACAGGCCAGCGGCCAGCACCAGCATCGCGGTGCCCAGATCGGGCTGGCGGACGATCAAGCCGATCGGCCCGGCCAACAGCACGCCGGCCACCAGAAAGTCCAGTGGCCGCAACTGTCCTTCACGCTTCTGGAACCACCAAGCCAGCATCAACGGCATCGCAATCTTCAAGATCTCGCTGGGCTGGATCACGATGCCGATGTCCAGCCAGCGCCGCGCGCCCTTCTTGGTCAGCCCGAAGATCGCGACCGCGACCAGCAGCAGCAGGCCCGCCGTGTAGAGCGGCAGCGCGAACGCCATCAACCGCTGCGGCGGCAGTTGCGCGAGCGCGAACAGGATCGCAACGGCGATCAGCATGTTGCGGCCGTGGTCTGCGAAGCGCGTGCCGTGGTCGTAGCCGGACGAATACATCGTGACCAGCCCCGTGGCGGCCAGCAGCAGCACCGCGGCGGCCAGCCACGGATCGAAGCCGCGCAGATGCGGCGCGATGCGCTGCCACAGCGTCGGCCCGTCAAGGGGGATCGGGCTGGTCACGCTTGGCATGGACGGAAATTATCGTCGTGCGACACGCAACCGCTTTGTTAAATTGGCCATCGTCCCAGCTCGATCGAAGGCCATCCGCATGCCCACCACGCACCTGCTCTACCTGCACGGCTTCCGCTCCTCGCCCGCATCGACCAAGGCGCGCAAGATGCAGCAGCGCGTCGCAGCGTTTCCGGCCGTGACGTGGTGCTGTCCGCAGCTGCCTGCTTCGCCGGCGGAGGCGATGCGGTTGATCGAACGATCGATCGACGGCTGGCCGCGCGCGTCGATGGCCGTTGTCGGCTCGTCGCTCGGCGGGTGCTACGCGGCGGCGGTCGCGCAGACGCATGGCTGCAAGGCCGCGCTGCTGAACCCGGCCGTCGATCCAGCCCGTGATCTGGGCGCCTACGTCGGCACCATCGCCAGCTGGCACGACCCGCGGGAGACGTTTGAATTTCACGCCGAATACCTGGACGAGCTGCGCGAACTGCAGCCGGTTGCGTTCACGCAGCCCGAGCGTTACTACACGCTGATCGCCAAGGGCGACGAAGTGCTCGACTGGCGGGAGATGACCGCGCGCTACCCGGCCGCGCACGGCAGGCTGCTCGAAGGCAGCGATCACGCAATCGAAGATTTCGACGACCACATCGATGAGTTGCTGGCGTTCCTGGACCTGGCGCGCTGAGCGCCGTCCCATCCATATCGAAATGGGACAATTCCGCCCATGTATGCATTGTTCGAGGAAGCCGGCAAATTCTTGACCGGCCGGGTGCTGTCTCAGGCCGATGCGTCTGCGCAGGTGGAGCTGGACAGCGGCAAGCGGGTCAAGGTCAAGGCGGCGAACGTGCTGCTGACGTTCGAGAAGCCGACTCCGGCTGAACTGATGGTGGAAGCCCGTTCGATCGCCGACACGATCGAGCTGGAGCTGGCCTGGGAGTTCGCGCCGCAAGACGAGTTCGGTTTTGCCGATCTGGCGCGCGATTACTTCAATGAGCGTGCGACGCTTGCGCAGCAGACCGCCGCGCTGTTGCGCCTGTTCGAAGCGCCGCACTACTTCCGGCGCGCGGGCAAAGGGCGTTTTCGCAAGGCGTCCGCCGACGTGGTGCAGCAGGCACTCGCCGCGATCGAGAAGAAGGCGGAAGTCCAGCGCCAGATCGACGGCTGGGCGGACGACCTTGCCGCCGGCCGCTGCCCTGAGCCGATCCGCGAGCAGCTTTACAAAATTCTGTTCAAACCCGACAAGAACGCGCCCGAATACAAGGCGGTCGTGAGCGCCGCGCGCGCCACGCAACACGCGCCGCTGGCCTTGCTGCAACAGGCCGGTGCGATCTCCTCGGCCTACCAGTTCCACTGGCAGCGCTTTTTGTTCGAATGTTTTCCCAAAGGCACCGGCTTTGCGGCGTTGCCCGCACCCACGTTGCCGACGGACTTGCCGCTCGCATCGGTCGCTGCGTTCTCGATCGACGATTCGCAGACCACCGAGATCGATGACGCGCTGTCGGTCACCGGCCTGGGCAGCGGCACCGTCACGCTCGGCATTCACATCGCGGCGCCCGGCATCGCGTTCGCACCGGACAGCCCGTTCGACCAGACCGCGCGCCAGCGGCTGTCCACCGTCTACATGCCGGGCCACAAGATCACGATGCTGCCGGATGAGCTGGTGCAGGCCTGCACGCTGCAGGCCGGACGGGATTGCGCGGCGGTGTCGCTGTACGTGGAGATCGATGAAGCGACGCTCGCATTCAGCAGCCATCGCACGCAACTCGAGCGCGTGCCGATCGCAGCCAACCTGCGGCACGACCAGCTCGATGCGCTCGTGACCGAAGCTTGGCTGTCTGAGGCCGCACCACCCGATCTTGATCATGAAATCACGAGCAGGCTGTCGCCAGTCAATCACGGACAGCTATCTTTTTTGTATCGCCTTGCCAAGCACCTGAAAGCCGGCCGCGAGCAGGTGCGCGGCAAGCCGGAGAACTTCAACCGGCCCGACTACAACTTCAGGCTGCAAGGCGTGGCCGGCGACGAACCCGACGGCAGCGAGACGGTGGTGATCAGCACGCGCCAGCGCGGCGCGCCGCTCGATCTGATCGTCGCCGAAGCGATGATCGTCGCCAACAGCACCTGGGGCGGCTGGCTTGCCGAGCACGGCGTGCCCGGCATCTACCGCAGCCAGGCGAGCCTCGCGCCCGGCGTCAAGGTGCGCATGGGCACCAAGGCGCTGCCGCATGCGGGCATCGGCGTGCCGAGCTACGCATGGAGCACGTCGCCGCTGCGCCGTTACGTCGATCTGGTGAACCAGTGGCAGATCATCGCGTGCGCGCAGCACGGCAACACGGCCGCGCTGGCCGCGCCGTTCAAGCCGAAGGACGCCGCGCTGTTTGCGGTGATCTCGGCGTTCGACGAAGCGTATGCGGCCTACAACGGCTTTCAGTCCCAGATGGAACGGTTCTGGACCTTGAAATACCTGCAGCAGCATGATCGACATCGGCTCGATGCGACCGTGATGAACCATGGCCTCGCGCGTGCTGACGAGCTGCCGATGGTGCTGCAACTGCTGGGCGGCGGCGACCTGCCGCGCGGCGCAAAAGTGCACGTGCAATTGGGCACGCCGGACTTCATCACGCTGGACCTGGGAGGCACCGTGCTGGAACGGCTCGATGCCGATGCCGGCGTCAGGGATGGCGAGTCGCAGCCCGACGACGACGGCGACGACACCACCACCGCCGGCCCGCTTGCGATTGCGGTCGATGTGGGCGAGGAAGCCGACCCGCCTGCGCCCGATGCGCCGAAGGCGCAGGCACCGGTCGAGTCTTGACGATGCATGCGCTGCGGCCCGCCGCCTGCAACATCGCGCCGCTCGCGAGCCCTGGCCCATGAAGCCGGCACAGCCAAATCCGGCGGGGACCACGGATGCGATCAACCCGGCCGCAGGCACCGCTCCGTTTGTGGACCTGGCCGGGAGCCGACCGAAACCGGCGAAGGCCGAGCGCGGGTTCCGCCCGAGCCCGCTGCAGATCGCACTGTTCGTCTCGATCGGGGTGCACGCCGCCTTGCTCACCTTGCGGTTCGCCGCACCGGCCACGTTCGATCGCATGTTCAACGAGTCGCCGCTCGAGGTGATCCTGGTCAACACGAAGTCCACTGCCGACGTGCCGGACAAGCCGCGCGCGATTGCGCAAGCCACGCTGGTCGGCGGCGGCAGCCGCGACGACGACCGGGCCAGCCAGAGCCGCCCGACCTCCCCGTTGCCGCCCGCGCCGACGGCCAACAGCGGCGAAGCGGCGATCGACGTGACCCCGCGCAACGACGTGCCGCTGCCCGACGAGCGCCGGCTGCTGCTCGCGCAGATCGAGCAGCGCATCGCGCAGCTGCAATCGGCCGAACCGCAGCCCGAGCACGTCGCGAGCAACGACGAGCCGCAGCCCGACACACCCGAGGAACAGCGCCGGCGCCTGATCACCTTGATGGCCGAGATCGAACGCACCTTGAGCGAGGACAGCGCCGGCCCGAAACGCCGCTTCGTCAGCCCGGCCACGCGTGAGGCGGCCTACGCGCTCTACTACGACGCCCTGCGTCGCCGCATCGAAGAAAAAGGCACGCTGAACTTTCCGCAGGCCGGCGGCAGGAAGCTGTATGGCGAATTGGCGATGCTGATCACGGTGGACAGCCGTGGCAAGGTGCTCGCGACCGACGTGGTGCAAAGCTCGGGCAACCCGGCGCTGGACCGCCGGGCCGAGGCGATCGTGCGCGCGGCCGGCCCGTTCGATGCGTTCGACGATGCGATGCGCGGCAAGGCCGAACAGCTGCTGGTCGAGTCGCGCTTTCGCTTCACACGCGACCAGACGCTGGAGGCGAAGACGCGATGACGGCGCCGCCCGACCGCTATTGCGTGCTCGGCCAGCCGGTCGAACACAGCAAATCGCCCTGGATCCATGCGCGCTTCGCGCAACTGACCGGCCAGCGCATCGCCTATGGCCGGCAGCCGGTGCCGCTGGACGGCTTCGCGGCCGCGGTGCGCGCGCTGCAGGCCGCCGGTGCGCGCGGCTGCAACGTGACGGTGCCGTTCAAGTTCGCGGCGGCAGCGCTGGCCGACGATGCAAGCGATGCGGTGCGGCTTTGCGCGGCGGGCAACACGATCAGCTTTCGCGCGGACGGCACGATCCGGCTCGACAACACGGACGGGCTCGGGCTGATCGCGGACATCCAATCGAACGCGGGGCTGGCGCTGACCAGGCGCGACGTGCTGCTGCTCGGCGCAGGCGGCGCCGCAGCGGGCGTGCTGGGCCCATTGCTGAAAGCACTCCCGCGCCGCATCGTGCTGGTGAATCGCACCCGGGCACGCGCCGAGGCCCTGGCGGCGAGCCATGCGCCGCTGGCGACACGCTGCGTGGTCGACCTGCGCGTGGAAGCAGCCGAGGCACTGCACGAATCGTTTGACTTCGTCATCAACGCCACCGCCAGCAGCCTGGCCGGCGCGCTGCCGCCCGTGCCGGCTGGCGTGCTGCAAAAGCGGGGCGCCCTCGCCTGCGACCTGATGTACGGCCCGCCCGCGCAACCGTTTTTGCAATGGGGGCGCGCACACGGCGCGGCGGCGCGCGACGGCCTGGGCATGCTGGTCGAGCAGGCAGCCGAAGCGTTCGCCATCTGGCGCGGCGTGCGGCCACCGTCGCAACCCGTGCTGGCGGAACTGCGCAAATCGCTTGGCGACGCCGCTTGACCGGATCGGCCGCAGAGACGACCTGGAGGCGGTCGCCTACCTGTACGACCGCCCCACGCAAGTGCCGTTGCAGCCGCGCAGCCGCTTGCGCTTTCTGTGGCGCTGGCTCGGCTGGCTGCTGGCGGCGACGGTCGCGTTGCAACTGTTCTTCGCCGCCCGCATCGCACTGCTGGCATACGTCGATCCGCAATCCACCACGTTTCAGCGGTCCGAGCTGTTCCGGCTGGCCACCGATGCGCAACAGCCGCTGGCCTGGCGCCGGCAATGGCGGCCTTATGCGCAGATTTCCGACCACCTGAAGCGTGCAGTCATCGCCTCCGAAGATGCGCGGTTCGCGCGCCATTCGGGCATCGAATGGGACGCGATTCGCAAAGCCTGGCAACGCAACACCGAAGCCGAGCAGCGCGCGGCCGCCGCCGAAATGGCCGCGGCCGGCGCCGACGATGAAGCAGGCGCGCGCGCGCCGAACAAAAAAATCTACGGCGGCTCCACCATCACCCAGCAGCTCGCCAAGAACCTGCTGCTGTCGCCCGAACGCAGCTACCTGCGCAAGGGGCAGGAACTGCTGCTGAGCCTGTTGCTGGAGGCGCTGCTGAGCAAGCCGCGCATCCTCGAAATCTATCTGAACAACGTCGAGTGGGGCCGCGGCGTGTTCGGCGCGGAAGCCGCCGCGCGCCACTACTTCAAAAAAAGCGCGGCTGACTTGACCGGGCTGGAAGCCGCACGGCTCGCGGTGATGCTCCCACGCCCGCGTTACTTCGAGCGGTTGCCCAATTCAACCTATCTGGCGCGCCGCGCACGGCTGATCACACGCTGGATGGAAACCACCGAGCTGCCTTGAGACTGCCGCGCCCCGACAATCGACCTACATCCATTTCTGTTCAATCAGCAAGGCAGCCACCGCATGGGCAACCGACTCACACAAATCGCGACGCGCACCGGCGACGACGGCAGCACCGGCCTGGGTGACAACACGCGGGTACCGAAAGATAGCCTGCGCGTAAGCGCGATGGGGGACGTCGACGAACTCAACTCGAACATCGGCGTGCTGCTGTGCGAACCGCTGCCGCAGGATGTGCGAGACCTGTTGATCGACGTGCAGCACCAACTGTTCAACCTGGGTGGCGAACTGTCGATCCCCGGCTACGAACTGTTGAAAACCGATGCGGTGCTCGCGCTGGATCAGGCGCTGGAGACGCACAACGCGACCTTGCCGAGGCTGCAGGAGTTCATCCTGCCCGCCGGCACGCGTGCCGCGTCGCTCGCGCATGTCTGCCGCTGCGTCGCGCGCCGCGCCGAACGCGCCGTGGTGGCGCTGGGCGCCGCCGAAACGCTCAACGATGCGCCGCGCCACTACCTGAACCGCCTGTCCGACCTGCTGTTCGTGCTGGCCCGCGTGCTGAACCGCCAGCGCGACGACGGATCAACTGGCGACGACGTGTATTGGCGCAGCGAGCGGCTTGCGCGAGCTGCATCCAAGTGACCGAGCGGCTGTGGCGCAGACTGTTTCGGCGCAATCGGATGGATCGTGGCGCCAAGGCATGTCGCTTGCTCGGCCCGCGCGCGGCAATAGGCCCGTTCACCGCAGCCGGCAGCGCTTCCCTGGCCCTGCGACTCATCCATCTTCACCTATGAAACCCAAACTGAAAGCCTTGCAGGACCAAGTGATCGTGATCACCGGTGCGTCGAGCGGCATCGGCCTTGCCACGGCGCTGGCGGCGGCGAGTGAAGGCGCACGCGTGGTGCTGGTCGCGCGCAGCGAAGCGACGCTCAAGGAAATCGCGGCGCACATCCGCGAAGGCGGCGGCCAGGCGATCGCCGTGGCCGCCGACGTGGCGGACCGCGCGGCGCTCGAGAACGCCGCGCGCAGCGCGATCGACACGTTCGGCCGCATCGACACCTGGGTCAACGATGCGGGCGTCTCGATCTACGGCCGGCTGGACGAGGTCGAGGACGCCGACAGCCGGCGCCTGTTCGACACGAACTACTGGGGCGTCGTGAACGGCTCGCTGGTCGCGCTGCCGCACTTGAAGGCCAACGAAGGCGGCGGCGCGCTGATCAATCTCGGCAGCGAAGTGTCGGACGCCTCGATTCCGCTGCAGGGTATGTATTCGGCATCGAAGCACGCGGTAAAAGGGTTCACCGACGCGCTGCGCGTCGAGCTCGACGCGGACGAGGCGCCGGTGTCGGTCACGCTGATCCAGCCGACCGCGGTCGATACGCCATACCCCGAGCACGCGGGCAACTACCTGAGCCAGCAGCCGATGCTGCCCACGCCGATGATCGAACCCGAGAAAGTCGCCTCCGCGATCCTCGATGCCGCGACCGACCCGGTGCGCGACGTCAAGGTCGGCGCGATGTCGAAGCTCAACACGACGCTGGCCAAGGTGCTGCCGTCGCTGTTCGACGTGATGGCGAAAAAGCAGCTCGGCCGCCAGCAGCGCGACGAACCGCCGCACGGCAGCCGCGCAGGCACCCTGTACCAGGGCGGCGAAGGTGGCCGCACGCACGGACGCGGAGACGAAAACAGCGCACCGCCTGACGCGGCGCAGGCGTCCAATACGCGGTCGGCTTGAGGCACGACCCGCCCCGGGCGCCGCAGCCTTGCCGATCGGTTTCCCGACCCGTTCCATCGCCGCAGCGCTGGCGGTCCGGACCGCGCTCAGCCGGGCTTGCGCTGCAGCACCGCCATCGTGATGCGCGACACGCAGGTCAGCTCGCCTGCATCGTTGGTCATCTCGATGGCCCAGACCTGCGTGCTGCGCCCCACATGCACCGGCCGCGTGATGCCGGTGACCCAGCCGGACGTCGCGCCGCGCAAATGGTTCGCGTTGATGTCGAGCCCGACCACGCGCGTGCCGGCTTCCGCCGCATAGGCCGCGCCGCACGAGCCCAGCGTCTCGGCCAGCACGACCGACACGCCGCCGTGCAGCAGGCCGTATGGCTGGCGCGTGCGCTCATCGACCGGTACGCGTGCGCGGATGAAGTCGTCGCCGACTTCGAGAAACTCCATGCCGAGCCGGTCGACGGCGGTGCCGACATGGCTGTTCGTCAGTTTCTCGATCGAGATGTCCTGCTTCCAGATGCGCATGATGGTGCCTTGATGGCCGGTTGAATGGCCGTTGCAATTCGGCCAGGTTGGTTGAATATACATACCGGCCTGCCGCGAAGGGCCGGCCGCGCCAAGCCGCGTCGTGGATCGCGATGGCGGACTACGATGCAGCCGCCGTGCGCGCCAGCGCATCCGATTCACGACAACCCATGGAAAGCCCACCTGAACATGTGCAAGATTTCAGAGACAGCGCTGCGCCGCAATGCCCGAGCGCGCAGCACCGCCTTGGCAACCGCGTGCACCGCCGCCTTGTGCGTTGTATCGGCTACAACCGCATTTGCCCAGACCGTGGTGCCGCCGGCGCCCACGCCGTTCGAAGCGCCGACCGGTGCGCCGCCTATCACCAGCAGCAGCGCGAACGGAAGACTCGGCGCAGCGCCGGTCGCGCCACGCGCAGACCAGCTCGCGCGCCCGACGCCGATCGATGCCGGCGCAGCCAGAGCCGCAGCCGAGCGAGGCCTGCCCGCGACCGTACCCAGCGCCACCACGCTGGAAGGCGACAGGCCCCTGACCGCGCGGCCCGATGACGCGATCGCGCCAGCCGGCGTGGTGCAGCCCACACCGGGGCTGGTGATGCATCCGAAGGAGACCGTGCGCTGAGCCGTCAACAGGTGGCAGAGGCCGCGAAGGATTGCTGTTGCAGCCGGTGTGTAGCCGGGGCGACCGAGCTGTCCCGGCGCGCTGCTGGCCTGCGAGTCAGCGCTTCTTCTTCGACCGCCCTGTCTTTGCTGTCTTCGTGCCCTTCGTGCCCTTCGTACTCTTGCGCGCCGGCGGGCGCTTTGCGGTCGCAGTCGATGCAACCTTCTTGATCGGCGCTGCCGCCGGCGCTGTCGCTGCAGCGGCAGCCGTGGTCTTTCTGCCGCCGCCCAATACCTTGCTCCAGAACCCGAACACGTCCGATGCGCCGCGCGCCGCAATCGCGTTCGCTTCCTGTCGACCAGCCGCCGTGGCCTGACCACGTGCACGATTCATGATGCTGTTGGCGCCCGACAGCCACATGCTCATCAGCGGGTTCTTTTTGGTCCAGGGGTTTTTCATAAAGTGATGTTAGGTGGTTGGTTGGACAGCGCTTCGGCCTCATCAAGCTACAGATTCGGCGCTAGCAGCCGCAGCAACTCGCGCTCCTTTACCCCACTGCGCTGCGCCAGATCCTGCAGCTGGTCTTCACCGATCTTGCCGACGCTGAAGTAGGCGCTGTCGGGATGGCTGAAATAGAAGCCGCTCACGCTCGCAGCCGGCAGCATGGCCAGGCTTGTCGTCAACGTCATGCCGATCTCCTCGCAGCCGAGCAGGTCGAACAGCGGCGCTTTCACGCTGTGGTCCGGGCAGGCTGGATAGCCGGGTGCGGGGCGGATGCCTTGGTATTGCTCGGCGATCATCTGATCAACATCGAGTGATTCAGAAGTCGCATAGCCCCACAGATCGCAGCGCACGCGCTGGTGCAGGCATTCGGCAAACGCTTCCGCAAGCCGGTCGGCGATCGCCTTGAACATGATCGATCCATAGTCGTCGTGGGCGGCCGCGAACACCGCTTCGCGTTTTTCCGCGCCGATGCCGGTGGTGACCGCGAACGCGCCGATGTGGTCGTCGGCCACGCCTTTCGGTGCGACGAAGTCGGCCAAGCAGCGGCTCGGCCGCATGACACCGTCGATCATGTGCTTCTCGGTCTGCTGGCGCAGGCCGTACCAGGTCAGTGCGATGTCGGTGCGGCGCTCGTCGGTGTAGAGCGCGATGTCGTCGTCCTGCACCGTGTTCGCCGGATACAGGCCGACCACGCCGTTCGCCGTCAGCCAGCGGCCATCGATGATTTTTTTCAGCATGCGCTGGCCGTCCGCCAACACCTTGCGCGCCTCGCTGCCGACGATCTCGTCATCGAGGATTTTTGGATACGGCCCGGCCAGATCCCAGGTCTGGAAGAACGGACCCCAGTCGATGTAGCGCGCGAGTTCGGTCAGGTCGAAGTTCCTGAACAAGCGCCGCCCCGTGAAGCGGGGCTTTGGCGGCTGGTAGGCGGACCAGTCGATCGGCGTCTTGTTGGCGCGCGCCTTCGCCAGCGGCCACAGCGGCACCTGCTTCTTGTTCGCGTGCTGCAGCCGCACCTTTTCATAGTCGGCATTCACTTCGGCGATGTATTTGGCGGCCTGTTCGGACAGCAGGCCGGACGCGGCGCTGACGCTGCGCGAGGCATCGGGCACGTACAGCACCGGGCCGTCGTAATGCGGCGCGATCTTGACAGCCGTGTGCACGCGCGACGTGGTGGCGCCGCCGATCAGCAGCGGGATGTTTTTGCCACGAAACCAGTCATCCTTCTGCATCTCACCGGCCACGTACTGCATCTCCTCCAGGCTCGGCGTGATCAGCCCGGACAGGCCGACGATGTCGGCGTTTTCTTCCTTCGCCTTCGCCAGGATCTGATGGCAAGGCACCATCACGCCCATGTTGACGACGTCGAAGTTGTTGCACTGCAGGACCACGGTGACGATGTTCTTGCCGATGTCGTGCACGTCGCCCTTCACCGTGGCGATCACGATCTTGCCTTTGGTTTTCACATCCATGCCGGCGGCGGCCTGCGCGCGTTTTTCGGCTTCGATGTAAGGCACCAGATGCGCGACGGCCTGCTTCATCACGCGCGCGGACTTGACGACCTGCGGCAAAAACATCTTGCCCTGGCCGAACAGGTCGCCGACGACGTTCATGCCGTCCATCAGCGGCCCTTCGATCACGTGCAGCGGCCGGCCGCCGTTCTTGACGATGCCTTGGTACGCTTCTTCGGTGTCTTGCGTGATGAAGTCGGTAATGCCCGCGACCAGCGCGTGGGAGAGGCGCTGCGCGACATCGACGGGTGCCTCCACCGTGCCGCGCCAGGCGTTCTTCTGCGACTCGTCCTTCGCAGCGCCTTTCGCGTTTTCCGCAATCTCGACCAGCCGCTCGCCCGCATCCGGCCGGCGGTTCAGCACCACGTCCTCGACCCGCTCGCGCAACTCGGGATCGAGCTCGTCGTAGACGCCGACCATGCCTGCGTTCACGATGCCCATGTCCATGCCGGCCTGGATCGCGTGATAAAGAAACACAGTGTGGATCGCTTCGCGCACCGGGTCGTTGCCGCGAAATGAAAAGCTCACGTTGCTGACACCACCCGACACTTTTGCGCCCGGCAGATTCGCCTTGATCCAGCGGGTGGCGTCGATGAATTCGACGGCGTAGTTGTTGTGCTCCTCGATGCCGGTCGCGATCGCGAAGATGTTCGGGTCGAAGATGATGTCTTCCGCGGGGAAGCCCACTTCATCGACCAGCAGCCGATACGCGCGCTCGCAGATTTCGATCTTGCGCCGGTAGCTGTCGGCCTGGCCCTGCTCGTCGAACGCCATCACAACGGCCGCGGCGCCGTAGCGCTTCACGAGCGTTGCCTGGCGTCGGAATTCGTCCTCGCCTTCCTTCATCGAAATCGAGTTGACGATCCCCTTGCCCTGGATGCAGCGCAGGCCGGCTTCGATCACCGACCACTTCGACGAGTCCACCATGATCGGCACCTTGGCGATGTCCGGCTCGCCCGCGATCAGGTTCAGGAAGCGCACCATCGCGGCCTGGCTGTCGAGCATGGCTTCGTCCATGTTGACGTCGATCACCTGTGCGCCGTTCTCGACCTGCTGGCGCGCGACCGACAGCGCCTGCTCGTAGTCGCCGGCGAGCACCATGCGCGCGAATGCTTTCGAGCCCGTCACGTTGGTGCGTTCGCCAATGTTGACGAACAGGCTACCGGCGCCGATCGAGACCGGCTCCAGGCCAGACAGCTTCAAAGGGGGCGGCAAGGAAAAAGCGGCAGCGGACATGCGACGCACCTGAACGTTCGTGGAAGACAAATCAGGCGAGCGTCGTTGCGAAGGGGAGTAAAGCAGCGCCGCAACGGGCGCGGGCCGTCCCAAGCCTGACTGGACCGGCGCCGGAGGCTCCGGCATGCAGTCCGCTGCAACGCTCCTTGGGAAGCGGACGATTTTACCGGCACAGCCTCAGCCGCCGCATCTTTCCTGTTGGTGAAGCCATATCGGCCTCCGACGCAGGCCCAATCTCAGTCTTTTGCTACTGAATCCATATCACATTGCGACCTTGGAGTAGCGATCGAAACCTGCAACGGTGACAAGTCCATCTCTGTGATAGGACCCAGGTGGGCCTGCGAGCCTGGAGTTGAACCCAGTTTCAGCCGTCCCTGCAGACCGGCTGACAACGCGCGCATCCAAATTCGCAATGCCGGGCTGCGCCACCGATGTCCGGACTTCTTTATGCACGATCCGCCTCCACATCGCCTTCGTTTTCGGAGGCGACGCCTGCAGCGCCCCTTCAGCTGCGCTCAGGAAGTCGGCACGTATAGCGCGATAAAGCCTCGGGCCGCGATCGGTGCCTGCTGCGTCGGAATGCCGGTTTCGACGAATACGACCTGCCCAGTCTCGTTGCGCCAAGCGCGCAGCATCAGCGTGAGCGGGCGCAGCGGATCCTCCGTCGTCGCTTGTCCCTGTGACGACAGCAGCGCCGCCACATCAGCGGCGCTGACGTTGCGTCTGACCACGTTGAAGGTTGTTCCCGGATTGCCGTCGTAGATGTCCTCTGCATAACCTCCATTGCCCGTCGTCATGAGCCGCGACGACGGCGACGGCAGGCCTTCGGGCTTGACACCGCAGTTCTCCCACCCTTCGAAGACCTTGTCGCTCGAAATGGCTGCGGCCCAGGCGGCACTCGCATCGACTTCCTTCCAGCGATCGTCGAACAGGACTGCGGCGCTCTCGGCAATGACGCCCGGGTTGATCCCGGTGATCACATTGGTGGTTTCGCCTGGCCCCGAGACGCAGACAATTCGAAGGCCCGGGAGCGCCGGCTCGGTGTGTTCGGCTACGAGTGGCGTGGCGCCGGCCGGCAGCAGCGCCGATCCGTTCGTCGCCGTAACCGTCGCAGTGCCGGTTCCGGCTCCCGACCTGTAGAGCAGCGTCTGATCGCCTGTGCGTCCGATGACGACGCTGTGCCGATATTCGGTCGTGTCCGCGATCGCGCCCGGCGGCTGTGTGGTGCCACCCCCGCCGCCACCGCCGCAGCCGGCCAGACCGGCTGCGGTGATCGCGATCGGTGTGGCGAGCCACCGGAATGCCCGCCGCTGGAACGTCATGGATTCGGGATCAGCGCGGTCGAAACATTTGCCGCGCCGGCCTTGTAGAGGTTGGTGGCGTCGAGGCTGGTCAGGTAGCCTTGCGCCACCAGCGCATCGGTTGCAGCGGAAAACTTGGTCTGGTAGTCGGCGCGTCCGGCGTACAGATCGGCCAGCGTCGAGCGGGGATCAGCGGGAGCCTTGGTCGCCTGGCTTACCGCAAATGGAATCGCGCTGCCGGTTGAGCTGCAGCCTTCGCTGATCGCGTGGCCGGCAGCGCGCAGGTTCCATCCGGTGTAGGTGCCGAGTGGAACCGCAAGTTCGGGCATCAGGATGCCGGACGTCTCGTTGCCGTTGGCGTCGACCTTCGGGACCAGCACCGTGTACTGCTGGCTCAGGTTGGCAACCGGCACGGCGACTGAGTAGTCGGTGACGAAGAGCTGGTTCAACCGGCCGACACCCGACAGGCTCAGCGCGGTCGGTGTCGCGCTCGCGCCATTTGGCACCCGCACATTCGACAGGTCCGGAAAGCCGAGCGCGGCTTGCGTCGCCGGCACCAGGTTGCCCGACGCGACGGTCGGATACCGCGACGGTGGCGGCGTCGCACCGGCGACGACCCAGTTCTCAAGCGCTGGGATCAGCGCGCGCTCGACTGGCGTCTCCGATACCGGACTTCCGGCGAACTGGCAGATGCTGCCAGTCGCCGGCTGTGTCACGATGCCGGTGCTGACGCCGGCGCCGCCACCGTGCTGGGTGCCCGAGACGAGGTAGTAGCGCACGTTGGCCGGCAAGACCAGATCATGCGCCTGGCCATCGGTGACGACGAGCGAAGCGCGTCCGCCCCACCATTCGAATGCACCGTCGATCTGCATGATTTTCGGGCACGTGTCAGACGCCTGGCACCGTTTCAACAGACCGTCGGTCGTGCCGCTGACTGGATCGGCTATCACGTTGTACGCGAACGGGAACTGGTCGCCCGGCATCCAGTGGTCCTCGTGCTGCTTCGACCATCGTCCGCCCTGCGCGAATCGCGTGTTGACCCAGGTACGGCGGCCGGCCGAGATGATCGGCATCATCCCATCGAACACTTTGCGGCCCGCGGTATCCTTGTTGAATCCCTGGTACAGGAAGTCGCGCATGAAGCGACCGGATTGCGAGATGCCTTCGCCGAGCGCGACGTCGAAATTCGTCGTCGGGTTGGTCGCACAGTTGGTCCCGGCAGCACAGGGGGCACTCTTCAGGTCGTTGAGCGGGTTCGCGGTGCCGTTGCCGTCGGTGTTCGAATATCTGAGGAACGAGACCAGGTCGCGCACTGAGGCGAAGCCGATACCCATCACGACCGAATTCTTCGCGCGGTAGACGAAGCTGTAGATCGTGCCGGCGTCGGCCGTGACGGTGCCGGCGCCGTTCGGTGCCGGTACCGTTGCTGGCGGCTTGAACGACACCGAGACCGAGCCGTCCGCGTTGGCCACATAGTCCCACGTCGTCACGGGGCTCGATGGCGCGTTGTAATTTTCCTTGCCGGCGGCGTCGAGCCAAGTCTGGCGCGCCGTGAACGTGACTTCCGATCTATCCGTCAGCGAGGCGGGCGGATAGCTCAGCTGAAACGACGTGCCGTTGCCGCCGCCATAGTCGGGGATGTATTCCTCGCGGCTGAGGCCGGTGATCGGCGAGCCGTCGCTGTTGGTCGCGATCGGAAAGCTGGTACCGACGGATGCCGCGGAGCCATTGCCAGTCTGATTGATGCCGCCTTGCCAGCCGCTCCACACTACCGTGTAGCCGCGCCGCAGCAGGGACGGGAAGTCGGCACCGGGTGCCGCGCCGCTGGTCAGCGCGCCGCCACCGACGAAACTGCCCTGCCCGAGCTTGTTGCCGCGGTTGACGACGTCATAGAAGAGCACGCGGCGCGCGTTCGCCGCGCTCTTCGGCCGCAGGATGACGACATCGGTCGTGTAGTCGACATAGCCATCGGCGTCGAGCGGCGCCTTGCCAAGATCGACGATGCCGGCGTTGTCAGGATGATTCGGGTTGAGCCTGCCGTGCACGACGCCGGTGATCACGGTATACGGGCCTGCCGCACCGGCTGGCGTCGCGCCGCCGTAGGCATCTGTGCTCGAAACCACCTCGAGCTGGTCGACGATGCCGGCCGCCTTCGAGATAGCGTTGTTGCTGTCGCCTCCGCCGCTACAAGCACTGAGCAATGCGGCGGCGGCGATTGCGCCGAAAAGATGATTCATGAAAGTCTCTTATCTTGTCCTGAAGAACGCATTCGAACAGGCAGCGGCTGAGAATCAACGGGCAAGCGTTCGCCGCAGTATCGTTCGCGGGCATGTTAGGGTTTCTATGTAATCAAGCGTCATGGTGTTATCCCTAAATAGGGTCGACGCCATTGCAGTGCCTCTGCACTGGCTGCGATAGCGATGAACCCGGGAAATACGACGATATACGACGATGAGCGTCTCTTGCAATGCGGGAAGACTCACCCTTCAGGCTTCAGCTTCCAGCGCCGACACAGCACCATAAAGGATCACGTCGAGCATCTGCAAGTTCGCAACATTGGCAACGAGCGTTGACATGACTCAACGAGCCGCCAGCAGCCCCAACGCATGCAGCCCGAGCCCCGCCAGGCCACCCACGATGGTGCCGTTGATGCGGATGAACTGCAGATCCTTGCCGATCTCGAGCTCGACCCGGCGCGACAGGTCGTCGGCATCCCAGCGCTGCACCACGTCCACGATCAGCTCGGACAACTGATGGCGCCAGCGCAACACGACTTCGCGCGCCAGCGCGATCCAGGCGTCGTTGATCTTTTGCTGCACGGCCGCATCGCCTTCCAGCTCGCGACCCATGAACACCAGCGCATCGGCGAGCGCGCTTTGCAGCGCCGATTCGTCCCCCTTGGCCAGATCGGCTTCGATGCGCGAGCGCAGATCCGCCCAGACCACGCGGTAGTAGCGTTCCGCGCGCAGGTGCTGGATCAGATCGCCCAGCATCGCGCGGCCGAGTTCGCGGTATTCGGGCGAATCTTTCAGCTCCTCGATGAAGCGCTGCACCGATTCATCGAACTGCGCGCGCAGCTCGTGGTCGGGCGACTGCGCGACGTCGTGGATCAGCTGCACCGCGGCTTTCACAAGCCGGTTCACCACGTACTTGTCGACCAGCCTTGGCGTGTACGGCGATGCATCGCTGAACTT
Source organism: Burkholderiaceae bacterium (assembly GCA_965218765.1). GTDB lineage: Bacteria > Pseudomonadota > Gammaproteobacteria > Burkholderiales > Burkholderiaceae_C > JBBPYC01. The sequence goes on from CBDCLU010000001.1 coordinate 249,963, forward strand.
GCTGCGGATCAGCGCCTCGTTGCGCGTGAGCCAGTGGTCGAGCGCCGATATCGATCGGTCCAGCAGCGCCTGATGCCGGCCGCCGGCGGTCAACAGTTCGAGCACGCTGGCCGACAGCCGCGCCACATCGAGCCGCTGCAACTGCGGCGTGAACACGCGTTCGACGAACGCACCCAGGTCCTGATCCTGCGTCGCGTTCAGCAGCGACGGCACGAACTCGACCGAGCGCCGCGCGACGCCCGCGCTGTTCGCCGGCACGGCCAGCCAGCGCGCGAGCCCCAGCGCCGCGTTGTGCTGCGACAGCCGCGCCACCACGTTGTCCGGCGTCAGGAAATTCGTCTCGACGAAGTCGCCCAGCCCGCGGCCGATGTCGTCCTTGCGCGCCGCGATGATCGCGCTGTGCGGCAGCCGCAAGCCCAGCGGCCGGCCGAACAGCGCGACCACCGCATACCAGTCGGCTAAAGCGCCGATGGCCGCTGCTTCAGCGAACGCACGCACCCAGTGCAGCCATGGATGGCGCGGCGCAGCCCAGGCCGCCAGCAGCAGCAGTGCGACCATCGCAGCAAGCAGCGCCGTCGCCAGCCGCTTGGCGCGCCGCAGCCGGGCCAGTTTGACGAGGCCCCGTTCGGTGCCGGCTTGGCCAAAGGTCGGGCCCGCATCGCCGCGCTGCACGGGCTGCGCAAGCGGTTGGACCAGGTCGGTCGAATCAGGCAGAGCTGGCATCGTTGGAGCTGGAAAATGGGACGAACGGGCAAGGCGCCGGGGCGGCGCCCGCATGGCACCAGACCCCGGCCGAAATCGATGGGCACAGGCAGCAGGAACAGTATCGGCCAACACTGCAGGGCCGGCGTGCGCGGACCACCCGGCCGCGCAGGAGTGGCAATGGAGCGCGGCGCTTGCTGGGCGCAAGTCCGGCGTGCTGCCGCGTCCCGGCCCTGATAAATAGGCGGCCAGATTTTTCATTCTTTGCACAGCAAGGAGCATCTTTCATGCAACTCACACCCATCGCCCTTTCCCTTGGCGCTGCATTGGCAGTCTGCGGCGGTGCCGCGCTGGCCGACAAGCCGCCGGCGGATATCAAGAAACTCTCGGAGATCGTGCTGATGCTGGAGAAGGCGGGCTTCGATCCGATCGCGGAAATCGAATTCGATGACGGCCACTGGGAGGTCGATGCCTACCGCAATGGCGAAAAACGCGAAGTTCACGTCGACCCGCAGACCGGCGAGATCACCCGGGACAGGAAGGACGATTGATCCGGGCCATCGGGCAACGTCCTTCGAAGGCGCCTGATGAAGCGCCTTTTTTTTCGTGCGGCACACCGGTATCGGAAAGACATGACATCATGCCAAGATTGATGCGAATGCGATCGATTATCATTAACGGTCCGATTCCGCGCTCGCGCTGCCCCGGCGCCAGATCACCCGATGCCCCGACTTTCATCGCCGCCTGCTCACTTGCCCGGACTGCCGCCGCTGGAGTGCCAACGCTTGGCCACACCAGCGGCACCGCGGTGCCGCAAGCCGTCTGCCCGTCATCTGTCTTGGCCTGCCTTGCTGTTGGCGACGTGGCTCACCGCGTGCGGCGGTGGCGGCGGCTCGGACGGCAGTGCGCCGGTCGCGGGCGCACCGGCGAATCCCGAGTCCGGCAATGCCGCACCGACCGTGTTCGCGCTCGGCAAAAAGCTGTTCAACGATCCGTCGCTATCGGCCTCCGGCAAGCTTGCCTGCGCGAGTTGCCATGCGGCAAGCCAGGGCCATGCATCGCCGTTTTCCACCCCGACAGCGCTGGGCGGCCTCGGCCTCGACAAGCCTGGCACCCGGCTCGCGCCGACCCTGCGCTACCTGCGCTACAACAGCGCGTTTCATTTCGACGCCGAAGGCACGCCGGTCGGCGGCTTCGACTGGGACGGCCGCGCCAAAACCTTTGCCGCGCAGGCCGAACGCCCGCTGCTGTCCGAAAACGAAATGGGCAACGCGAACCACGCCGACGTGGTCGCCAAGCTGGTGCGCTCACCGTATGCCGATGACTTCAAACAAGTGTTCGGCCCCGACATCTACGCGGACCCGGAGCTGACGTTCGAGCGGATTGCCTTCGCGCTGCAGAGCTACCAGATCGACAACCCGGACTTTGCGCCGTTCACCTCCAAGTTCGATTACATGACCGCGGGCAAGGCCGCGTTCACGCCGCAGGAACAGCGCGGCCTGGCCTGGTTCAACCGCGTCGACAAGGGCAACTGCGCGGCTTGCCACGTCAGCACCAAGCCCGCGAACGCGCCCGGCGCGCTGTTCACCGATTTCACGTTCGACAACCTCGGCGTGCCGCGCAACCCGGAGATCGCTGCGAACCGCGATCCCGTTTACTTCGACCTGGGCCTGTGCGGGCCGAGCCGCATCGACCTCAAGGACAAGCTGGAGCTGTGCGGTGCATTCAAGGTGCCGACCCTGCGCAACGTGGCCTTGCGCAAGCGCTTCTTCCACAACGGCGCGTTCGATTCGCTCGAGCAGGTGGTGCGCTTCTACGTGCAGCGCGACACCAACCCTGAGCTTTGGTACCCGGTCGACGCGGCCGGCAATGTGGACAAGTTCAACGACCTGCCCATGTCTCTGCGCGGCAACGTGAACACCACCGAAGTGCCGTATGACCGCAAGCGCGGTGAAGCGCCGCGCCTGAACGAATCCGAAGTTCAGGATCTGGTTGCGTTCCTGCGTACTTTGAACGATGGATGGCAGCCGTGAAGCTGCTGCACTGCACCGCGCACCCCGCCAACAAAAAGAAGAACGATCTCGTGAAGCCACGCTTTTTTCCCGCTGCGCCCATCGCACTCGCACTCGCACTAGCGACAGCGTTCATCGCCACGCCCGCGTCGGCGCAGACACAGAAGCAGCTCGCCGCTGAACTGCGTGAAATGCGCGCCGAGATGCAGCAGTTGAAGCGCGAGCTCGAGGCCGTGAAAGCGCGGGAACGCGCAGCGGCAACGGCGGCCGCAGCAGCCAGCGCTGCAGCCGCACCGACTGCCGCCACTGCCGCCGTCGAGCCCCGTTCGAACCCCGGCAGCGTGGGCAGCAAAACCGCCGCCTCCAACGCGACCCCGCCGCCCGCCCCGGCCAACGCCGCCGAAGCCAACGCGACGCAAGCCGCCACCGGCCAGACCCAGATGAGCGCGGCCAATTCGCAAGACACCGCCCCGCGCGCCAATCTGTTCGGCTACGGCGAATTCAGCTACAGCCGCCCGCGCCGCAACGCCGCCGATGCGGTCGCCACCGTGACGCGCGGCGTGCTCGGCTGGGCCTACAGCTTCGATGACCGCACGCGCTTCGCGGCCGAGCTCGAAGTCGAGAACGCGGTGGTGTCGGCCGACGACCGCGGTGAAATCGCGCTTGAGCAGTTCTATCTGGAGCGTGACCTGACCGAGCGCATCGCCGCGCGTGCGGGCCTGTTCATCCTGCCGATCGGCTATCTGAACGAAGTGCACGAGCCGACGCGCTACTACGGCGTCACGCGCAACTTCGTCGAGACCGCGATCATCCCGACCACCTGGCGCGAATTGGGCCTGGGGTTCCGCGGCACCACACAAGCGGGCCTGCGCTGGGACGCAGGCGCGGTCACCAGTTTCGACCTGACCAAGTGGGATGCGAGCAGCACGGAAGGCCGTGAATCCCCGCTCGCCTCGATCCACCAGGAAGGCCAGCTCGCAAAAGCGCGCAACGTCGCGTTCTATGGCGCGCTCAACTACAACGGCATTCCGGGCTTCAATGTCGGCGGCAGCGTGTTCACGGGCGGCGTGGGCCAGAAGCAGCCGAATTTTGCGGGCGCGGATGCGCGCGTCACGCTGGGCGAACTGCATACGCGCTGGCAGCCCGGCAAATGGGATCTGTCGGCGCTGATCGCACGCGGCGGTTTTTCCGACATTGCGGCGCTGAATGCGACATTCGCGGGCCAGCCGACGCCGGTGCCCAGCCGCTTCGGCGGCTGGTACGGCCAGGCCGCGTATCGACTCTGGCAAAGCGGCGACTACGCGCTCAATCCGTTCGTGCGCTATGAGCGCTTCAACACGGCGCTTGGCTATCCGGGCCTGCCGCCGGGACTGGCGCCCGCGCTCGAGCCCGACATGCGCGTGGCAACAATAGGCGCCAGCTTCTACCTGCATCCGCAGGTCGTGCTGAAGGCCGACTACCAGACGTTCTTCAACAACCACCAGTTCGACCGCTTCAACGTCGGGCTGGGCTTTCACTTCTGACACCCATGATCTCGCGTCGTGAATCGTTGCGCCGACTGGCTGCCGGCACCGGCGTTGCCGCCACTGCTGCGCTGTGGTCCAGGCGCGCATCTGCCACCGTGTTCATGGAAGCCGACGATGCACGCAAGCTGCTGCTGCCCGGCGCGGTGCGGTTCGACGCGCTCGCGTTGCCGCTTGCCGCCGCGCAGTTCGACCGCATCGCCGCCGCATCGAACACGCGCGTGCCGCGCACCTTCGCGCCGCGCGGCTGGGCCGGGTTCGATGCGGGCGGCCGGCGCAGCGGCTGGGTGCTGACCGACCATGTGCTCGGCAAGTACGAGTTCATCGACTACGCAGCCGGCTTCGACGCGCAGGGCGCCGCCACCGGCGTCGAGGTGCTGGTCTACCGCGAATCCCATGGCGCCGAAATCCGCAACACGGCCTGGCGACAACAATTCGCCGGCGCCAGGGGGCCCGCGCAACTGCGCTTCAACGACGACGTGCGCAACATCTCCGGCGCGACGCTGTCGTGTCAGCACCTGACCGAAGGCGTGCAGCGTCTGAGCGCGCTGGTGCAGGGGCTGGCGCAGGGTTGATGCGCTGCGGGAGGGGCAATGGCTGCGACAACAGTCACTGTCCACCGCCTCTTGCCTCCTGTCCGCCGCTTTTCCACGCTCCATGCGCCGCAGCGATGTTCCCCATTGGCTTGTACGCTGCGTGCGCCGCGCGCAACCGCTGCTCGGCACGCTGGTAACGCTGGTGCTGGAGCCGGTGGCCGACGTGGCCGACGACAGGGCGCACCTGCAGACCGCCGCCGCAGCGGCATTTGCCGCCGTCGCGCACGTCGGCCGGGTCATGAGCGCGCATTGCATGCGGTCCGATCTGGCGCGGTTGGCTCGGATCGAAGCGGGCTGCAGCGCGCTGATCCCGCTCGACCCTCATACCGTCCGGGTGTTGCGCGCGGCGCAGCACTGGCAGCGCTTGAGCACGGGCGCATTCGATCCGCAGGCAGCCGCGCGGCCCCTGGCCGCCGCCGGGCTGCGGCCCGCGCTCACGAGCGTTGCCGCCGATGCTTGCGGTCGGCTTGCGCAATTGCGCTTTGCAGGCGTCGACCAAGTGCTGGCCGATGGCCCGCTCGCGCTTGATCTCGGCGGCATCGCGAAGGGCTACGCGGTGGACCTTGCGGTCGAGACATTGCAGCGGCTTGGCGTGGCGTCGGGCCTCGTGAATGCGGGCGGCGACATGCGCGCGTTCGGTCCGCGGCGCTGGCCGATCGCGGTGACGAGTCGCGGCGCGGCCCGGGCCCCGATCGATGGCCCGCAGACGCTTTGCCATGCGGCGCTTGCCACTTCGGAAGCCGGCTGGTCCGGCAGCGAACTGATCGCCACGGCACGGCTGGGCAGTCGATGGCGAGCGCAGCGAGGCCATGCCAGGTACGACGACACTTCGCGTTGGTGCACGGTCCAGGCACCCGATTGCATTCGTGCCGATGCACTGACCAAATGGGCGCTGCAAGCCGATTCGCGCGCCGCGTCGGTCCGGCTGAAGCGCGTGCTGCGCGCCAACCGCGCGGTCTTGTGGCAGAGCACATGACACCGCTCGCTTCCACCTCGAGCGCCCCGCGATCCCGCCCGCGTGCCGGCTGGAACCGCGCAGGCACCGGATGGCTGATCGTCGTTGTCATCGTGCTGCTGGCCAGCGGCGTGCTGCTGCATCGGCTGAACCCGTCCGACCCGCAAGCCGTGGACTGGAGCGAGACCGCGCGCCACTGGCAGCGTGCGGCAAGCGTGTCGCACGGCGTCTTCGCTTGGGGCTTCTGCATCCTGCTCGGGCGCTGGATCTGGCCGCACATCGCGCTGGTTTGGGCCGCACGGCGGCGCTGGGTCTGGCTGCTCGGGCTCGGCGTGGCCGGCAGCGGCGGCGTGGCGGCGCTGACCGGGCTGGCGTTGTTGTACGGATTGGCCGACTGGCGTGAGTCGATGTCGGCTGCGCACTGGATCTCCGGGCTGGCCTGGCCCGCGCTGTGCGTTGTGCATGGGTGGCGCCGGCTGCGGATTCGTCGCTGAGCAGCGAGCGCTTCAGCGGCTGGTTACGCCGGCTTGCCGGAGCCGCAGGCTGCAACGCCTGCAACGCACGGCACTTTGGAAAGAATCGCTGCAGGTTGGTGCGTCAAAAGCCTTCGAGAACGATCTTGCCCCGGCTTTGTCCGCTCTCCAGCAGCGCATGGGCCCGGATCAGGTTGGCTGCGTTGATCGTGCCGAAGTGCGCTGCCAACGTCGTGCGGATCGTCCCTGCGTCCACCAGCGACGCCACCTCCGTCAACAGGCGGTGTTGCTGCTGCATGTCGGCGGTCTCGAAGATGGAGCGCGTGAACATCAGCTCCCAATGCAGCGAGAGGCTCTTGCGTTTGAGCAGTGCGATGTCGATGCCGGTCGGGTCGTCGATCAGGCCGAACTTGCCTTGCGGCGCCAGGCATTCCACCGCTGCGGCGAAATGCGCCTGGCTCTGGTTCAGGCTGGCCACATGGGAGACCTGCGGGTGGCCGATGCGTTGCAACTCAGCCGCGAGCGGCTGGCCGTGATCGATCACCTCGTGGGCGCCAAGCGACTTCAGCCAATCGTGCGTGGACGGCCGGCCGGCGGTGGCGATCACTTTGAGCGCAGTCAGGCGGCGGGCCAGTTGAACCAGTATGGAGCCCACACCGCCGCCCGCGCCGATCACGAGGATGGATGGTTCCGACACGCCGCCGTCGCCGGTGACTTGGAGTCGATCGAACAGCAGCTCCCAGGCGGTGATCGATGTGAGCGGCAGTGCAGCGGCCTGGGCAAAACTGAGGCGGGTCGGCTTCAGGCCGACGATTCGCTCGTCCACGACGTGCAGCTCACTGTTCGTGCCTGCTCGCCCGATCGCACCCGCGTACCAGACTTCGTCGCCCGGCTTGAACAGCATGACGTCCGGGCCGACGGCCTCCACCACACCGGCCGCGTCCCAGCCGAGCACGTTGGTCTCGCCGGGCGCCGGGGTGGCGCGCATGCGCATCTTCACATCGACCGGATTCACCGACACGGCGCGGACCGACACCAGCAGATCGCGCGCTTTCGGCTTCGGGTCGGGCAGCACCACATCGAGCAGCGCGCCGGCCTGGTCGATGGGCAGGGATTGACGGTAGCCGACGGCTTTCATGGCGTTCCTTGCAAGTGAGATCGAGGCTTCGCAGTGTTCATGCATCCGGTGCAGGCCACAACGGCCCGGCGCGAGAATCATCTTCAACGAAATCTTGACAATCGCGCATGCAACTCGATGACCTGCACCTGTTCGCACGGCTGGCGCAGGCGCATTCACTCAGCGAAGCGGCGCGCCAGTTGGGCCAGACGCCCGCAGCGGTCAGTGCGCGGCTCAAGCGCATGGAGCAGGAACTGGACGTCCGCCTGATCGAGCGCACCACGCGGACGCTTCGCCTGACCCCGGAAGGCGAGCGCTTCTTGCAGACGTGCGACATCATGACGACCGCCTGGACGCAGGGCCAGAGCCTGCTGCGCCAGGGCGCGCGCGGTCTGACAGGCCGGATCGACATCGCTGCGCCGTCCGACACCAGCACGCAGTTCCTCGGCCCGTGGCTGGCCGACTACGCGGCGTTGCACCCGCGCCTGACCATCACCCTGCACGTCGGCGACCGCATGCATGACCTGCCGCGCGAGGCGGTGGACATCGCGATTCGCTACGGTGAACTCGCGGACTCCTCGCTGGTGATGCGAAACCTGATCAAGAGCCAACGCGTGCTGGTTGCTGCACCTGCCTATGTCGAACGATCGGCTCCGGTGGCTGCACCAGCCGATCTGGCCAACCACGTCTGCCTGGCATGGTTGAGCCGCGACCAACCCAACGTGCAGTGGACTTTTCAGTCCCCTTCCGGCGCAGCAGAAACCGTCATCGTCAAGCCCGCGTTGTGCGCCGACGGTCTGGTCGTTCGTCAATGGGCGCTGGCCGGTCGCGGCATCGCCTACAAGGCGCTGGTCGATGTCGCCACCGATATCCGGGAAGGACGACTGGTCCGGTTGCTGCCGGACCATGCAGGCGAGTCGGCGCCGATCCGTGCCGTGATGCCCAGCGCACGCTACCTCCCAGCGCGCGTGCGTGGCCTGCTCGAGTATCTGGCTGCCCGTTTCGGCGCCTTGTGATTTGCTCGGTCTGCCGCGGCCTTCGGGCGAATGCATCCGCCTGCAACGCCACCTGAAGCCGGTACCGTTCGCGTGCAGAAGATCAGGCTGCGTCGGCACGCATCCGGGTCGAGTCCGGCAGCCCGAACACGCGATCGAACACCCAGGTGAACACGAACGTATAAATCAGAAAGAACACGACCAGCGCGAGGTCGAACAGCAACGCCTGCCAGAGCGTCACCTTCAGCCACCACGCGACCAGGGGCACGAGGATCGCGACGAGTCCGCCCTCGAAGCCGATCGCGTGCGCGATGCGGCGCTTCAGGCTGCGCCCGCGCTCGAGTTGGCGCGCTTCCCACTGCTCGAACAGCCAGTTGAAGATCAGGTTCCAGGTGATCGCGATGGCAGAGGCCATCACCGACAACGCCGTCGACTGGCCCAGGTCGGCGCCGCTCAGCGTGGCGAAGCCGAAGCTCGCGACGACGATCGCGATGCCTTCGTAGAGCGTCACGTAGACGACCCTGCGCTTGATCCCCTGCACGGAAGAAGACTCGGTGGCTTGAGCGCGAACCGTCAGGCCGCAGCAGCCAGCACAGCAGCGTCCGGCTGCTCGCGGTAGAACGGCCCGCTGCGCACGGCGCGGGCGGCCAGTGGCGCGACTTCGCGGTGAATCGCGCCGATGTGCTCGGGCGTGGTGCCGCAGCAGCCGCCGACGATGTTGACCAGACCTTCGGCCGCGAACTCGCGCAGCAGGCGCGAGGTGACTTCCGGCGTCTCGTCGAAGCCGGTGTCGTTCATGGGGTTCGGCAGGCCGGCGTTCGGATAGCAGCTGATGAACGTGTCCGGCGCGGCGCGATTGAGCTCCTGGATGTAGGGGCGCATCAGCGCGGCGCCCAATGCGCAGTTCAGGCCGATCGCGAGCGGCTCTGCGTGCCGCACACTGTGCCAGAACGCGGTCACGGTCTGGCCCGACAGGATGCGGCCGGACGCGTCCGTGACGGTGCCGCTGATGAGGATCGGCAGCCGTTCGCCGCTGGCTTCAAAGAACTCGTCAATCGCGAACAGTGCGGCTTTCGCATTCAAGGTGTCGAAGATCGTTTCGACCAGCAGCACGTCGGCGCCGCCTTCGACGAGCGCTTGCGCCTGCTCGTAATATGCCGCGCGCAGTTGCTCGAACGTGACGTTGCGCGCACCGGCGTCGTTCACGTCCGGGCTGATGCTCGCGGTCTTCGGCGTCGGGCCGAGCGCGCCGGCGACGAAGCGCGGCCTGTCCGGGGTCGAATGCCTGTCGCAGGCCGCGCGGGCCAGGCGGGCGGAAGCAAGGTTCATCTCGCGCGCAAGGTCGGCCATGTCGTAGTCGGCTTGTGCAATCGTCGTGGCGCCGAAGGTGTTGGTCTCGATCAGATCGGCGCCGGCGCCCAGATAGGCGTCGTGGATGTCGGCGATCACGTCGGGACGCGTGATGGACAGCAATTCGTTGTTGCCCTTCAAATCCTTCGGGGTCTCGCTGAAACGGTCGCCGACGCCATCGGGCCCGGTGAAACCGAGCCCGCGGTACTGCGCCTCGCTGAGCCGAAAGCGCTGGATCATCGTGCCCATTGCGCCGTCAAGGATCAGGATGCGTTTGCCGAGCAACGCAGGCAGCTCGGCAGCTCGGGTATAGGTGCGATCGGGTTTCATCGACGCCGATTGTAGGAAAGCCCTGCTCGCCTGATATGCAGCCGCGGCCTTGGCCTGACCGGCTGCGATTGTCTCCGTCTGGGCACTCATTCAATGAAAGACGAAGAGCCCATCTGCTTTGTTTGCTACATGTTTTATAGCTTGTATCGCTGGTCTTGGGCGCAGCTGGATCATCGGCGTTCAACGAACGCCAGCGCGGCTTCGACCATGCGCCGCAACGTCGGCTGCACGCGCGCGGCCACGTCGGGCAGATACTTGAACGGCAGCGCTTCCTGCATGTAGCTGCACTGCGTCATCTCGAGCTGCACTGCCTGCACGCCCTGCGCCGGGTTGCCATACTGGCGCGTGATGTAGCCGCCCTTGAAGCGGCCATTGAGCACCGAGCTATGGGCCGCGTCCCGTGCGGCGACGCCAAGCAGCGACTGCGCAAGCGCCGGATCGCAGCTGGCGCCGTTGGCCGTGCCCAGGTTCAGGTCCGGCAGCTTGCCGTCGAAGAAGCGTGGCAGCACGGAGCGGATCGAGTGCGCATCCCACAGCGCAACGCTGCCGTGCGCGCTTTTCAGACGCGCCAGTTCGTCGGCCAGCTGGCCGTGGTAGGGCTGCCAGATCGCCTCACGCCGCCCGGCGACCTCGTGCTCGTCAGGCACATCGCCGGCCGCGTAGATGGGCGTGTCATCGAATGTGTCGACTGGACACAATCCGGTCACGCTCTGGCCGGGGTAGAGGCTGGCTCCGTCGGGCGGACGGTTCAGATCGATCACATAGCGCGAATGGGTCGCCAGCAGCACGGAGGCGCCCAGCTCATCCGCAAAATCGTACAGGCGCTCCAGGTGCCAGTCGGTGTCGGGCACCTGGCGGGCTTCGGCGGTCAGACGCCGGGCCAGCGCCGCCGGGACATACGTGCCGCCGTGCGGGATCGAGATCAGCAGCGGCCGGGTGCCGGCGCGGAAGCGAAACGGGGGCTGGTCGGTTTCGAAAGAAGTCACGGTTCAATTCTCGTTGAGCAGTTGCGCGCGGGCCGAAGCAAAGGCGCTGGCGGCCTCGTCATGCAACGCATGTCTGCCGCCCTTCACCCTGGGCAGCCCGCCGACCCAGACCGAGTCGAGGGCGGATGTGCGATGGCTGGCGAATACGTGGGCCGACAGCATCGCCGCAGCGGGCAGTTCGCGCAGCGCAATGTGCTGCGCATCGAGCACGATGAAGTCGGCCTGCTGGCCCGCTGCCAGTCCGCTGATCGATCGGCCGGCCGCCTGGGCACCGCCTTCCAGCGCGGCCAGCGTGAGCGCGGTGGCGGTTTCACGATGGGCTGGACTGGCACCCACGTTGCGCTGCCGTGTGATCAGGCGTTGGCCGTATTCGAGCAGCATCAGCTCCTCTGCCGCATTGACGCAGGCATGGCTGTCGGAGCCAATACCCCAGGCGCCGCCCGCCGTGCGCCAGCCGACGAAATCAAACAGGCCATCGCCCAGATTCGCTTCCGTGCTTGGACACAGGCCCGCCACCGCACCAGTCGCTGCCGCGCGCCGCACCTCATCGGCATCCATGTGCGTCGCATGTACCAAACACCAGCGCGAATCGACCGGCGCATGGTCGAGCAGCCAGGCAACGGGCCGCTGGCCGCACCAGGCAATGCAATCGTCGGCTTCCTTGGTCTGCTCGGCGATGTGTATGTGGACAGGCGCGGTCGCATCCAGCGCGACCAGGCCAGCGAGTGCGTCGCGCAGCGCACCGGGCGGCACCGCGCGCAGCGAATGCGGCGCCAGCCCGAGCCGTGCGCCCTGCGCTTCGCAGATCGGCTTCAACGTCTGCAGCAGCCGCCCCATCGATTCGGTGGAACGGATGAAACGGCGCTGGCCAGCGCCGGGCGCTTGCGCACCGAACCCGCTGGTCTGGTAGAGCACCGGCAGCAGCGTGATGCCGACGCCTGCCGTTCGTGCAGCCCGCAGCAACGCGTGCGCCAACGCCGCATCATCGGCATACGGCTGGCCGTCCGGCTGGTGGTGCACGTAATGGAATTCGCAGACGCTGGTATAGCCCGCTTCCAGCATCTCGACGTAGGCCCAAGTGGCTATTGCTTCGATCTGCTCGGGCCCGAGCTGCGCGGCAAAGCGGTACATCAGCGTGCGCCAGCTCCAGAAGCTGTCATGCGCGTCGGCGCCGCGGAATTCGGTCAGCCCGGCAAAAGCGCGCTGGAACGCATGGGAATGCAGGTTGGGCATGCCGGGGATGACCGGTCCCCGAGCTTGCGGCGTCCCTCGCAACACCGGTGCATTCGGCTCAACCTGCGTGAGTGCACCGGCATCATCCCAGCGCAGCAGCACGTCACGCGCCCAGCCGGTGGGCAGCAGTGCATCGGCTGCGAACAGCGCGTTCATGGTCAAGCCGGCACCTTGGCGATGCACCCCTGCCGCACGATCGCCCGCACGGGCCGCTGGCCGAACCAGTAGGCCAGTTCCGCCACATCAGCCACATCCCACAGCACGAAATTGGCGGGCCTGCCAACCGCAATGCTGCCGTGCGTGGCCTGCAGCCCGAGCGCCGCGGCCGCGTGTACCGTCACGCCGGCGAGCGCTTCCGGCACCGTCAGGCGAAACAGCGTGCAGGCCATGTTCAGCATGAGCAGCAGGCTCAATGCGGGCGACGTGCCCGGGTTGTGATCGGTCGCGACCGCCATCGGCACACCGGCTTCGCGCAACGCATCGATTGGCGGCAGGTGCGTGTCGCGCAACGTGTAGTAGGCACCCGGCAGCAGCACGGCGACCGTGCCGGCTTCGCGCATCGCCGCGATACCGTCGGCCGACAAGTGCTCGATGTGGTCGCAGGACAGCGCGCCGTAGCGGGCAGCCAAGGCCGAGCCGCCCATGTCCGACAGTTGTTCGGCGTGCAGCTTGACAGGCAGCCCGAGTGCCTGCGCGGCCTTGAATACGCGCTCGGTTTCCTCCAGCGTGAAGGCGATGCGTTCGCAGAACACGTCGACAGCGTCGACCAAGCCTTCGCTGACCAGCCCAGGCAGCATCTCATTGCATAGCAAGTCCACGTATTCGCTGCTGCGGCCCGCGTATTCGGGCGGCAATGCGTGGGCGCCAAGAAAGGTGTTGCGCACCGTCACACCATGCGCCTCCCCCAGTCGCCGGCCCACGCGCAGCTGTTTGGCCTCATGTTCCAGCGACAGCCCATAGCCCGACTTGATCTCGATCGCACAGACGCCCTCAGCCAGCAGGTTCTGAAGCCGTGCCGAAGCGCTGACGAACAGCGCGTCCTCGCTTGCCCGGCGGGTCGCCTGGACCGAGGACACGATGCCGCCGCCGGCTTTGGCCACCTCTTCGTAGCTGGCTCCGGCCAGCCGCATGGCGAACTCGTTCGCACGCTGGCCGCCGTAGACCAGATGCGTGTGGCAGTCGATCAGGCCGGGCGTGACGAGCGCGCCACCGCCACTGTGCTGCGGCAGACGATCAAAGCCCTCAGGCAGTGCGGTGCGTGCGCCGACCCAGCGAATGAGGCCCTGCTCCACGACGATTGCGGCGTCCGGCTCGGCGTCGAGGCGGATGCCGGTCCACAGCCCATCGGCGCCGGGTCGCGATTCACGTGCGGTCATGTCGTGCCTGCCTTGTCGATCGGCCTCCAGCTTACCGCCACCAGCCGTGCATCGCTGCTGGCTGGCACCAGGCTCCAGGCTGGTGGCGTGTGCGGCGGCAACGGTGCCCACCACAGCCCGTCACCTTCGGCAAGTGCGATGTCACCGGCGTGCCAGCGCCCGGCCAAGACCATCAGCAAGCCGTAGCCACTGCCGGCACCGGCCCAGGTGTCGGCCGAACCGACCACACGCACGTCGGCGGTTCCGCGTGCGCGGCGGGACATGACGTTGAAGTCGGTCGATCTGCTGCCGATCAGCGTGCAGTCGATGGACTCGCCACCGTCGAACGCGAACGGCGCATCGGGTTCAACAAGCAGATGACTGATCCGGCCATCGGCGGAATGCAGCCGGACCCCGTCGCCTTCCAGCAGCATGATCGTGCGGTCCACGCCGTCGAAGCGCGAGAACGGTCCGCTGGCTGCGATCGTTGCGATGCTCACGCGCCAATCAAACCGATCGATGTCCGTGCCCGGTGGCCAACTGACGATTTCACAGGTGCTGCCACCGCCGTTTTTCCAGGCGGTGGCCGGTAGCGCATTGCGGGAGAAACGATGCACAGGGATCAAACCAGTCCGCTGCGTCGCAGCCGGGTTTCAAAGTGCCGCAGGATCAACGTCACGGTGCCGGTCAGCAGGAAATACACCAACGCGATTGCCAGATACACCTCAAGCGAGCGGTACGACGTGCTGATGATCTTCTGCCCCTCGTGCATCACGTCGTGGATGGTGAGCAACGACACCAGCGCCGAATTCTTGATCAGCGCGATGAATTCGTTGCCCAGTGGCGGGATCATGCGCACCACCGCCTGCGGCAGGATGACGTGGGCCATCGCCCTGGCCGGCGTCATGCCCAGCGATTGCGCCGCCAGGGTCTGCCCGCGGTCGATCGACTGGATCGATCCACGCACGATTTCCGACACGTACGCGCCTGAATAAACCCCCATGCCCAGCACGCCGCAGACGAACGCCGGCAGCAGCAGGCCGAAATGCGGCAGCCCGAAAAACAGGATGAACAGCTGCACCAGCAGTGGCGTGCCGCGGATCACCGCGACATAGATCGTGCAAGGGACGTAGAGCCAGCGCCGCGTCGGATCCAGCCGGCCGATGCCCACCAGCAATCCCAGCACGCAGCCCAGCAGCAGCGCGCACGCGGTGATCTCCACCGTGACCAGCGCGCCGTCCAGCAAGGCGCGCCAGCCTTGCCAGACGGGCGTGAAATCAAAGTCCATCGGCAGCGCCTATCAGGCATGGCACAGCAACAATCACTTGTTGCTGAACCACTTCCTGACGATCTGCTGGTAGCTGCCGTCGGCCTTCATCTTGGCGAGCGCCTCGTTCACGGCTTTCGTGAGTTCCGGCGTGTCCTTGCGGATCGCCATGCCGTACTCCTCGGTCGTCAGCTGCTCATCGATCACTTTCAGGCCGCCGCGCGTGCGCACGTACTGGTACGCGGCCGGCTTGCCGGTCACGGCGGCATCAGCACGGCCGATATCGACCAGATTGAACATCTCCTGGTTTTTCTCGACTTCGACCAGCTGCACCTGCGGAAACGTGTCCTTCACGTAGCTGACCGATTTGGTGCCGACCTGCACCGTGACTTTCCTGCCATTCAGGTCGGCCGGCTTGGTGATCGCCGCGTTGTCGGCCTTGACCATCGCGACCAGTCCGCCCGCGTAATACGGGTTCGTGAAATCGACGACCTTCTTGCGCTCGTCGGTGATGTAGATCGCCGACACCGCCATATCGAAACGGCGCGACATGAGGCCCGGGATCAGACCCTTGAAGTCGATGTCCACCCATTCGACGTTGCGGCCGATGGCCTTGCCGACCGCTTCGACGAGTTCGACGTCGAAGCCGGTGCGCTTGCCGTCCTCGACGAACTCCATCGGCGGGAAGGTCGCGTCGGTGCCGACGCGCAAGCTGTTGTTCTGGGCCTGGGCTTCGGCTGCGAATCCGGCAGCTGCGACGACCAGCGCACAGGCAGCAAGCACAGGGATACGACGTGTGGTCATGGGGGCTTCTTCAGGTTGGCAGATGGACCGGACGGATCCGGGAGGGCTCACCTTATTCGACCCTGATGTCTCTTTTCCTGATCACCTGCGCCCAGCGCACGGTTTCCGAATCGATGGTGGCGGCCAGCTGCTGTGGCGTGCCGCCGCCAGGCGCCATGCCGAGACCGGCGAACTTTTCCCTGGTTGCGGGTTTGGCAAGCAGCGCTGCGGTCTCCTGGTTCAGCAATGCGACGACCTTGGGCGGGGTGCTGGCTGGTGCCATCAGCGCATACCACGACACCGCCTCGAAGCCGGGCATGCCTTGCTCGGCCACGGTCGGCACGTCGGGCAGCATGGCCGTGCGCTCGAGGCTGGCCACGCCGATCGCGCGCAGCTTGCCCGACCGGATGTGCGGCAGCACCGACGACAGCTGCGCGAACATCATCGTGATCTGGCCGCCGAGCAAATCATTGATTGCGGGACCCGTGCCCTTGTAGGCCACGTGCAGCAGTCTCACGTTGCCGTTGAGCGCCATCAGTTCGCCGGCCAGGTGTGCCTGGCTGCCAGCGCCCGGCGAGGCGAAGCTCAACGCGCCGGGCTCGGCTGCGGCCAGAGCGAGCAATTCCTTCAAGGTGGTAGCAGGGGTTGAGGCGGCGTTGACGACCAGCACGTTCTCCACCGTCGCCAGCAGCGTGATCGGCTGCAACTCGGCCGCCTGATACGGCAGGTTTGCAAACAGGGTCGGATTGACCGAGATGTTGCCGGCCGGCACGATACCCAGCGTATAGCCGTCGGGCGCCGCCTTGGCGACGGCACCTACGCCGATGTTGCCCGCGGCGCCCGCCTTGTTGTCGACCACGAACGGCTGGCTGAACCTGTCGCCGAATTCCTGCGCCAGGATGCGGCCCAGCACGTCGGTCGGGCCACCGGCCGGGTACGGAACGACGATGTGAACCGTCTTGGCCGGATAGTCCTGTGCCACCGCGACCAAGGGGATGGCGGTTGCGAGCAGCCATGAGAACAGAAAGCGCTTCATATCAGAAGATCCTTGAAGGTGGGTAGCGGGGAATCGGCAATGGCGGCCAGGACGTCGTAGTCAGACGCATCACAGACTGTGAAACCCTTAAGCAACAATCGTTCTCGCGCCGCGCCCAACTCGCGTGCGCCGGCCACTGCAAGCAGCGCCGCGCGCAGCCGCCGCACCCATTCGTCGTCAAGCGCGCTGGTCGTGACGAACGGCGGCATCGGCATCGCGTCGGTGCTTGTGATGCTGCGCACCTGCCGCGCGAACGCTGGCGCATCGCGGCGCAGCAAGTCGTGGTAATAGCTGTCGAGCGGCCCGACGTCGATGCGGCCGGCCGCCAGCGCTTCGATCACGCCGCGGGCGTTGATCAAGTTCCCGACCGCTTCGCGATACAACGGTCCGGCATGCGAAACGCGGTAGGGCGCGAGATGGTTGCGCAGCGCCACGCCGCCGGACATCGAATCGGCCAGCGTGTAGCCGAGCACGCCCCCGAAGGTGTCCTCAAGGCATTGGTGGCTCGATGCAGCGCGCACCACGATGTCGGTGAAATAGACGGGCCGATCTCGATAACGCGGCGCGGCCGGTACCGCGGCAGCGAGCAGCAACGGACGCGGCACCCGTTGCAAAAAAGGCAGGCCGCACATCAGCGCCAGACCGAGATCGTCGCGCGCCCACAAGGCCGACAATGGCGCCGGCGCGTCGTAGTCGAGCACCTCCCAGTCGAGACCGGCCTGCCCGAGCACCCAATGCAGCAACTGCCGCCAGGCCTCTTTCACCGCTGGTGTCGCCGAGTACATGCGCGCATTGGCGATCGGCATGGCCCGGCTCGCGGCTAACGAAAACGCAGTCGCTGCCCAAGGCCCGTCGCGCGTGCCTTCGCAAGCATCGCAGCACCCAACGCAATGTCCGACAGCGACAAGCCGCGGTGCCAGAACAGGTTGGTTTCCGCGTCGCTTTCGCGCCCCGGCTTGAGGCCAGCGACGATCTGGCCGAGTTCGGCATGCAGCGTCCGCTCGGACAGACGGCCGCTATCGACATGCGCACGCAACGCGCCGAATGGCCCGGATTTGGCCTGGCCCCAGTCGTCCATCACCATCTTGTCCATGATGTCGGTCAGCGACAACTCGACCGCGCTCATGGTGCCATACGGGATCACGCAAGCCCCCTTCTTGATCCATTCGGTCTTGAGCATCGGTGCGGGTTGCTCGAGGCGCGACGCTTCGACCACGATGTCGGCGTCGCGCACGCACGACTCCCAGTCCTCGGTGACCGTGATCTTCATGCCGAGGTCGCGCTCGAGCCGTTCGGCGAACGCGTTGCGGCTCTCGGGCCGGCGCGAATGCACGCGAATTTCGTCGAAGCCGAAGATCGAATGCAGCAGCCGGACGTTCCAGTACGCCGTGCCGCGCGCGCCGATGTGGCCCAACACCTTCGAGTCCTTGCGCGCAAGATGCCGGGCACCGATTGCGGTGATCGCGCCGGTGCGCATATCGGTGATGTCAGAAGCGTCGATGATCGCGACCGGCACGCCGGTCTTCGGATCGAACAGGTTCAAGATTGCGAGTTCCGACGGCAGACCGATCTCATAGTTCTTGTAGAAGTCGCCGACCACCTTGACGCCGGCCACGCCGAGCGGCCGCACATAACCGCGCAATACGTTGAAGTGGCCGGGGTAATCCTTTTCAGGCACCAGATGCATGCGCGGCTCGATCGTGGTCTCGCCGCGGCCTTGCGCAAGCAGGCCGGCCTCGACCGCGCTCACGATTTCGGCATCGGTCATCGCCAGCGCCTGCACGTCGGGATGGTTCAGGTAGTGAAGGTGGATATCGGACATCTTGATGGTTCCGTCTTGATTCGAGGGTGCGAGGTGGTCGGGTGCGGGGCGCGGTTGGGCGCTACTTCCTGATCATCGGCAGGCTCAGGCCCTGCTCGTTCGCCGTTGCAATCGCCACGTCATAACCTGCATCCGCGTGACGCATGACGCCGCTGGCCGGATCGTTCCACAGTACCCGCGCGATGCGCTGGTCGGCGGCTGCGGTGCCGTCGCAGACGATCACGACCCCGGCATGTTGCGAATAGCCCATGCCGACACCGCCACCATGGTGCAGGCTGACCCAGGTCGCGCCGCCCGCGGTATTGAGCAAGGCGTTGAGCAGCGGCCAGTCCGATACCGCGTCGCTGCCATCCTTCATGGCTTCGGTCTCGCGGTTCGGACTCGCCACCGAACCGGTGTCCAGATGGTCGCGACCGACCACGACCGGCGCCTTGAGCTCGCCGGTGCGCACCATCTCGTTGAACGCCAGCCCCGCCCTGTGGCGCTCGCCGAGACCGAGCCAGCAGATGCGCGCGGGCAGCCCCTGGAACGCGATGCGCTCCCGCGCCATGTCGAGCCAGCGGTGCACGTGCTTGTTCTGTGGAAACAGCTCCTTGATCTTCGCATCCGTCTTGTAGATGTCCTCCGGGTCGCCTGAGAGCGCAACCCACCGAAAGGGTCCCTTGCCCTGGCAGAACAGCGGGCGGATGTAGGCCGGCACGAAGCCGGGAAAGTCGAATGCGTTGCTCAGCCCCTCATCGAAGGCGACCTGGCGGATGTTGTTGCCGTAGTCGACCGTGGGGATGCCCATCGCCTGGAAGTCGAGCATGGCTTGCACATGCGCCACGCAGGAACGCGCCGCGGCTTTGCGCAGGGTCGGGTGCTGCGTCGCGTCGGCCTTCGCATCTTCCCACTGCTGCAGTGTCCATCCGGCAGGCAGATAGCCACTGGCCAGGTCGTGCGCGGATGTCTGGTCGGTCACCAGGTCGGGCTTGCCGCCACCAGCCTTGGCGCGCCTGACCAACTCGGGCATCAGCTCGGCCGCATTGCCCAGCAGCGCGATCGACACCGCTTCCTTTGCCGAGGTGTGTTGCCGAATCAATGCCAATGCGTCGTCGATGTCCCGGGCCTGTTTGTCGACATAGCGCGTGCGCAGCCGGAAGTCGATGCTTGACTGCTGGCATTCGATCGCCAGCACACAGGCACCGGCCAGCACGCCGGCCAGCGGCTGCGCGCCGCCCATGCCGCCAAGGCCCGCGGTGAGAATCCAGCGCCCGCTCAGGTCATCGCCGTAATGCTGCCGCCCGGCTTCAACGAATGTCTCGAACGTGCCTTGCACAATGCCCTGCGCGCCGATGTAGATCCAGCTGCCGGCGGTCATCTGGCCGTACATCATCAGGCCCTTGCGGTCGAGCTCGCTGAAATGCTCCCAGGTCGCCCATTTCGGCACCAAGTTGGAGTTCGCGATCAGCACGCGCGGTGCGTTCTCGTGCGTCTTGAAGACGCCGACCGGCTTGCCCGACTGGATCAACAACGATTCGTCGTCGTTGAGTTCTTTCAACGACGCGAGGATTTGGTCGAAACACGCCCAATCGCGTGCCGCGCGGCCGATGCCGCCGTAGACGACCAGGTCTTGCGGGCGCTCGGCGACTTCCGGGTCGAGGTTGTTTTGCAACATACGGTACGCCGCTTCGGTCAGCCAGCTCTTGCAGCTCAGCTCGGCGCCGCGTGGCGCGCGGATTACGCGGCCGGGGTCATGCCGCGGGTTGACTGCGGCCGGGTGAGGGAATTTGTCGGGTGCGTTCATAGAAGCAACGTTCTGAAAAATTTGTTGGGTGGGAAAAAGTGAATCGGCCGCCCGCTTGGCCGAGTCAATGCGCGTCCGCCGCCATCGCCTCCGCGCGAATCTCCTCGGTCAGCCGTGCCTTGATCTGCATGAACTCGGGCGAGGTCTTGATCCGGTAATGGCGCGGGTGCGCGAAGTCGACTGCGATCTCGGTCTTGATGCGGCCCGGGCGCGCGGAGAACACCGCGACGCGGTTTGCCATGAAGATCGCCTCGTCGATGTCGTGCGTGACGAACAGCACGGTCTTTTGCGCCGACTCCCAGATGCCGAGCAGCAGCTCCTGCATCAGCACGCGGGTCTGATTGTCGAGCGCGCCGAACGGCTCGTCGAGCAGCAGCATCTTCGGGTCATTGGCGAGTGCGCGGGCGATCGCGCAGCGCTGCTGCATGCCGCCAGACAGCTGCTTCGGAAAATGGCTTTCGAAGCCGCGCAGGCCGACCTTGGCGATGAAGAAATCGCTGCGCTCCTGCTGGTCGGCCTCGGGCATGCCGCGCTCGCGCAGCCCGAAGCGGATGTTCTGCGCGACCGTCAGCCACGGAAACAGCGTGTAGCTCTGGAACACCATGCCGCGATCGGCACCGGGGCCGTCGACGGACAAGCCGTCCAGCAGCACCTCGCCATTGGTCGGGAAATCCAGGCCGGCCACGATGCGCAGCAAGGTCGACTTGCCGCAGCCCGACGGTCCGAGGATCGTGACGAAGTCGTTTTCCTCGACCTGCAGGTCGATCGGCAGCAGCGCCTGCGTCTGCTGGCCCTTCGGGCCGGTGAACGTGCGCGTCACGCCGCGGACCGACAGCTGCGCGTTCACAGCGAACTCCACGCAAACAGGCGCCGGTTCAGCGCCTTGAACGCCAAATCCGACACCAGTCCGATGATGCCGATCACGATGATGCCGAAGATGATCTGCCCGGTGTTCAAGAGCGCCTGGCTGTCCGTGATCATGTGGCCGATGCCCGACGACGAGCCGATCAGCTCGGCCACGATCACGTAGGTCCAGGCCCAGCCGAGCACGAGCCGCAGGACTTCCGCGATGCCCGGCGCCGCGCCCGGGATCAGCACGCGGCGCACGATGCCGCGGCCGTTCGCGCCCAGCGTGTAGGCCGCTTCGACCAAGTCGCGCCGCGCGCCGCCGACGATGCCGGCCACCATCAGCACGATCTGGAACACCGAGCCGATGAAGATCACGAGCAGCTTCTGCGCTTCGCCGATGCCGGCCCAGAGGATCAGCAGCGGGATGAACGCCGACGCGGGCAGGTAGCGGCAGAACGAGACGAACGGCTCGAAGAACGCTTCGACCGGCTTCCAAGCGCCCATCGCAATGCCGAGCGGCACCGCGACGATGGCCGCCAATGCAAAGCCGCCGAACACGCGCCACACCGTCATGCCGATGTCGTGCGCAAAATCGTATTGCGTGAACAGCAGCCACGCTTCGCGCAGCATCGTCGGCGGGCTGGCGAGGAACGTCGGCGATACATAGCCGCCGAGTGTGAACGCGGCCCAGACCGCGATGAACAGAACGAAGAACGAAAAGCCCAACGCCCATTTCGCACGCGGGCCGACCGGTTCCAGCGGCCCGTGAAGACGCCGGCGCGGCACGGCGGCTTGCGCCACCCGGGCGCGAGCGGGCGCAACCGCGCCGGTCGGCGAGCTTATTTCCATCGGCCTGCGGTCACTTGATGTAGCTCGCGTCGAACGTCGCGCTCAAGTCTTCGGGTGCCTTGCGGATCACGCCGGCTTCGAGCAGGATCGGCACTGAGTCCGTCATGAAATCCATCAACGGACCGGCGAAGAACTGCTGGTTCGCGGCCTTGTCCTGCCAGCGCAGATAGGCCGACGACTTGGCGAACTGCTCGCCGCTTTGCTTGACGGCCGCGCCCATCATCTCGTTGGCTTTCTCCGGCTCGGCCTTGATCATGTCGAGCGCCTGAAAATATGAGTCGGCCAGGGCCTGCGTGGCCTTCGCGTTGGCCTTGAGCCAACTCGGCGCGCAACCCACGGTATCCATCACCATCGGATAGTCGAGCGTGGTGGCGAGGATCTTGCCAGCCTGGGGATTGGCGCGCACGGTCGACAGGTATGGCTCATACGTCATGGCTGCATCGTTCTGGCCCGCAACGAAGGCTTGCGCGGCCGGCTGCGGCTCCAGCGAGACCAGCTTCACATCCTTCAGGCTCATGCCGTTCTTCGACAGCATCCAGGCCAGCCCGAAATACGGCGCGGTGCCCGGCGCGCTGACGCCGATCGCCTTGCCTTTCAGGTCGGCGAACGTCTTCACGTCGTTGCGCACGGCCAGACCATCGGCGCCATACGACTTGTCGAGCTGGAAGATCTGCGTGATCGGCACGCCGTTCGCGTTCCAGGCGACGTGCGTCTCCACCGTGGTCGCCGCGCACTGGATCGCGCCGGATGCAAGCGCCAAGTGCCGGTCCTTCTGCGGGATCATCTTGATCTCCACGTCGAGCCCGTTCTTCTTGAAGATGCCGGCCTTGTCGGCCAGGGTCAGCGGTGCGAAGCCGGTCCAGCCGGACATGCCGAGCACGATCTTGGTGTCCTCGGCCTGCGCGCCGGTGGCAGCCATGGCGAGGCAGGCGCCGGCGGCGAGCAGCGCGGCGAACTTGGGGACGATGTTGGGCATGGGGGTTCTCCTTCGGGTTGGAAAAAAATGCGTGAGGCGCTTTCACGGTCGCAAGAATCGGACCGCGCAGACCGCGAATGATGCCCGGCAAATGTTGCGCAGCGCAGCAGTGCTGTCCATAGAAGGAAACCCCGGGACGATAAGCACGGGCTTTTGCGGGCTCGAACGCCGCGCGGTGAAAATGTCGAACACTGCTGCGCCTGCGTGCCGCCACCGCGTCCACACCAACCGTTCGATCGCGGGATTTTCTGGTGTTTTATGCCCGGGCGCAGATTCAGCAAGCGCTTTCTGCTATCAAATAAATAGTGTTCAGACGTGCCCGACGACTCGCCCCAGCAGATCCTCGAACAGGTGTTCGGCTACGCGCACTTTCGCGGCGCGCAGGGCGACATCGTGCGCCACGTGACCGATGGCGGCGATGCGCTGGTGCTGATGCCCACGGGCGGCGGCAAGTCGCTGTGCTACCAGATCCCGGCGATCGCGCGGCAGTTCGCGGGTTGCGGCGTGACGATCGTGGTGTCGCCGCTGATCGCGCTGATGCACGACCAGGTCGGCGCGCTGCACCAGGCCGGCATCGAAGCGGCTTTTCTGAATTCGACGCTCGACGCCCGCGAAGCCGCAGACGTGGAGCGGCGCATGCTGAACAACGACATCACGTTGCTCTATGCGGCACCGGAACGCGTCACCACGCCGCGCTTTCTGAGCCAGCTCGATGCGCTCGCGCGGCGCGGCAACTTGAGTCTGTTCGCGATCGACGAAGCGCACTGCGTGAGCCAGTGGGGACACGACTTCCGGCCCGAGTACCGCGCGCTGACCGTGCTGCACGAACGCTTCGCCGATGTGCCGCGCATCGCGCTCACGGCGACCGCCGACGACATCACGCGCGCCGATATCCTCGAGCGGCTGCAGCTGCAGGACGCACGGCAGTTCATCAGCAGCTTCGACCGCCCGAACATCCAGTACACGATCGTCGAAAAGAAGGAGCCGACGCGCCAGCTGCTGCGCTTCATCCGAGAGCAGCACGAGGGCGATGCGGGCATCGTCTACTGCCAGTCCCGCAAGCGCGTGGAGGAAGTCGCCGACCTGCTGCTGCGCGAAGGCATCGACGCGCTGCCCTATCACGCGGGGCTGGATGCCGACGTGCGCCGCAAGCATCAGGACCGCTTCCTGCGGTCGGATGCGGACGGCGGTCTCGTGATGGTCGCGACGATCGCGTTCGGCATGGGCATCGACAAGCCCGACGTGCGCTTCGTCGCGCATCTGGACATGCCGAAGAACATCGAAGGCTACTACCAGGAGACCGGTCGCGCGGGCCGCGACGGCGCAAGCGCGGATGCCTGGATGACCTATGGCTTGGCCGACGTGGTGAGCCAGGCGCGCATGATCGACGAGAGCCCGGCCGGCGACGACTTCAAGCGCGTGATGCGCGGCAAGCTCGATGCGCTGCTCGCGCTGGCCGAAGCCACCGACTGCCGGCGCGTGCGGCTGCTGCGCTACTTCGGCGAGAAGAGCAGCCCATGTGGCAATTGCGACAACTGCCTGAGCCCGCCCCCGACCTGGGACGCGAGCGATGCGGCGAGGAAGCTGCTGTCCACCATCTTTCGCGTGCAGCAAAAGAGCAATCTGAGCTTCGGCATGCTGCACATCATCGACGTGCTGCGCGGCAAGGCGACGGACAAGGTCGCGCAGTTCGGGCATGAGCAGCTCAGCACGTTCGGCATCGGTGCCGACTACAGCGAGCAGCAGCTGCGCGCGGTGCTGCGGCACCTGATCTCGACCGGCGCGCTGCGCGTGGACACGGATGCGTACAACACGCTGCAGCTGACCGAGGACGCGCGCGCGGTGCTCAAGGGCGAGGCACCGGTGCGGATGCGCGAAGTCAGCACCGCCGCCGAACGGCCAGCGGCGCGCAGCCGCGGCACGCGCGACCGGTTGCGCAGCCGGTCCACGTCTAAGGATGCGAACAGCCTGCCGCCCGCCGCCGCGGAACTCGACACAGCGGGCCAGGCGCGGTTCGCCGCGCTGCGCAGCTGGCGCAGCGAACAGGCCAAGGCCGACGCGGTGCCGCCCTACGTGATCTTTCACGACAGCACGCTCGCCGCGATCGCCGACCGCCATCCGAGACGCGAAGCCGATCTGCATGGCATCACGGGTGTCGGCGAAGCCAAGCGCGAGAAGTATGGCGACGCGGTGCTGCGGGTCTGCGCGCAGGCTTGAACGGTGGCGCTGCGTTGCGCTTCGGTTTTGTTCCATGCCTGCATGCCGGCACATCGTTTGCCAAAACCGCCCTGTTCGTTTTTTGAACTGCCGAATGCATCGTTTTCTCGAGAAGGCAAACGCGATATGCAACGCCAACCGTCCCACGCACAGACGACCGATGCCGAATGGCCGATCCGGCTCACCATCAACGGCCGGCACCACGCGCTGTCCGTCACCCCCTGGACCACCCTGCTCGACCTGCTGCGCGAGCGACTCGGCCTGACCGGCTCGAAGAAAGGCTGCGACCACGGCCAGTGCGGCGCCTGCACCGTGCTGGTCGACGGGCAACGCGTGAACAGTTGCCTGCAGCTCGTGGTGATGAAGGACGGCGCGGAGATCACGACGGTGGAGGGGCTCGCGGGCGCGGACGGTGCGCTGCATCCGCTGCAGCAGGCGTTCATGGCGCGCGATGCGTTCCAGTGCGGCTACTGCACGCCAGGCCAGCTTTGTTCGGCTGCCGGGCTGCTGGCGGAAGGCCATGCGCAGTCGCGTGCGGAGATTCGGGAACTGATGAGCGGCAACCTGTGCCGCTGCGGCGCTTACGTGCACATCGTCGATGCGATTCAAGATGTGCTGAAGCAGCAACCGCAAGGCAGCGCGTGATGAACCGCTTCGCGTATCACCGGGCGGACAGCATCGAGCATGCGGTGCAGTTGCTTGGGGCAGAGACGGGTGCACGCGTGATCGCGGGCGGTACGAATCTGGTCGACCTGATGAAGTACGAGGTCGAGCAGCCGGCTGCGCTGATCGACATCACGCGGTTGCCGCTGGCGTCGATCGAGGAATTCGATGACGGGCAAGCCGGCCAGGGCTTGCGCATCGGGGCGCTGGTCAGCAACAGGGCGTTGGCGTACGACGAGCGCATCGATGCGCGCTACCCACTGCTCGCATCGGCGATTCTGGCCGGCGCGACTGCGCAGTTGCGCAATGCGGCGAGCACCGGCGGCAACCTGCTGCAGCGCACGCGCTGCTACTATTTTTATGACGTGCAGACGCCGTGCAACAAGCGCGCGCCGGGCTCCGGCTGCGGCGCGATCGGCGGTGTGAATCGCATCCACGCGATCCTGGGCACCAGCGACCTGTGCATCGCGACGCATCCGTCCGACATGTGCGTGGCGCTGGCGGCGCTCGAAGCGGTGGTGATCGTGCGCGGCAGCGCGCAGGGCGAGCGCCGCATCCCGTTCGCCGAGCTGCACCGGCTGCCTGGCGATGCGCCGGAACGCGACCATACGCTGGAGGCCGGCGAGCTGATCGTGGCGATCGAGCTGCCCGCCACTTCGGCCAAGTTCGGCCAGCGCCACACGTACCTGAAGCTGCGCGATCGGCAGTCCTATGCGTTCGCGCTGGTGTCGGTCGCAGCGGCGCTGGAGGTCGACGGCGGCACGATCCGGCGGGCCCGCATCGCGCTTGGCGGCGTCGCGCCGAAGCCGTGGCGGGTGCCGGCGGCCGAGCGGTTGCTCGAAGGCGCGGCGATCGGCGGCGACGACAGCGAAGCGGCGTTCGCACGCGCAGCCGATGCACTGCTCGAGGGTGCGCGCGGCCACGGCGACAACGACTTCAAGATCGAACTCGCACGCCGCGCGATCCGGCGCGCACTGCGCCAGGCCGCAGCCGGCACGCCGCAATCGCAGACCGACAAGCGCATCAACTGATGGCGCAAAAGCCTGCGCGCCGGTTCGGCGCCGGGCCTGTCAACCGCTTGACCGAACGCCCCAAGGATCGCCGATGGACCAGCACGACAGCAGCACATCAATCGGCCGTCCCACGCCGCGTGTGGACGGGCCGCAAAAAGTCACCGGCAGCGCGCGTTACGCGGCCGAATACGACGCGCCCGGCCTGCTGCACGGCTGCATCGTGCCGGCGCAAATAGCGCATGGTCGCATCGTGTCGATCGATGTATCGGCCGCGTTGGCGCTGCCCGGCGTGATCGAGGTGTTCACGCACCTGAACCGGCCCGCGCGCATTTCGGACGAGCCGATCGACTACATGGATTCGGTCGGCCCGCCGGGCCAGCCGTTTCGGCCGTTGCAGGACGACCGCATCCGGTTTTCCGGCCAGCCGGTCGCGCTCGTGGTCGCCGATCATTTCGAAGCGGCGCGCGATGCGGCGGCGCTGCTGCGCGTTCGGTATGCGAACCGACCGCATGCGACCGATCTGGACGACGAGGCTGTGAACGCCTATCGCCCACCGAAGAAACGGCTGGGCATTGCCGACCCGCCGAAGCCGCGCGGAGATTTTGAAGCGGCGTTCGACGCGTCGCCCGTGCAGGTCGTGGCCGACTATTCGACCCCGGCCGAGCATCACAACCCGATGGAGCCGTTCGCCACGACCTGCATCTGGCAACCGGACGGTGACCTGCTGATCCACGACAAGACGCAGGGCTCGCAAAGCGTGAGGGATTACATCGGCTCGGTGTTCGGCCTGCGCGATGCAAAAGTGCGTGTGCGCAACACGTTTGTCGGCGGCGCGTTCGGCTCGGGCCTGCGGCCGCAGCAGACCGTGTTCTTCGCGGTGATGGCCGCGCTGGTGTTCGAGCGATCCGTGCGCGTGACGTCGACGCGGGATCAGATGTTCGGCCTGTCGTACCGGCCGGTCACGCGCCAGACCGTGCTGCTCGGCGCCGATGCGTCGGGCCGGCTGAACGCGATCGCGCACCATGCGGTGGCCGGCACCTCGACGTTCGAAGACCATCAGGAGCAGGTCGTCAACTGGTCCACGCTGCTGTATCACGCGCCGCACACGCTGCAGAGCCACCGGCTGGCCGCGCTGCACACCAACACGCCGAGCGACATGCGCGCACCGGGCGCGGTGATCGGCATGTTCGCGATCGAGTCGGCGATGGACGAGCTCGCGCACCGGCTGCGCATGGACCCGATCGCGTTGCGGCTGGCCAACCACACGCAGCGCGATGAGAACGTGGACAAGCCGTTCACGAGCAAGTCGCTGCGCACCTGCTACCAACGCGGCGCCGAGGCGTTCGGCTGGCAGCGGCGCAGTCCCGAGCCGCGTTCCATGCGTGGTGAAGGCAAGCACGAACTGATCGGCTGGGGCATGGCGTCCGGCGTCTGGGAGACGATGGTCTATCGGACCAGCGCGCGCGCCACCATATCGGCCGACGGACAACTCACGGTTGCTTCGGCCACCTCGGACATCGGCACCGGCAGCTATACCGTGATGGCGCAGATCGGTGCCGATGCGCTCGGCCTGCCGCTGGACCGCGTGACGGCGCTGCTCGGCGATTCGAGCTTGCCGAAGGCGCCGGTCGAAGGCGGCTCCTGGGGTGCGGCATCGACCGGCTCCGCGGTGCAGCTCGCGTGCGACAAGCTCAAAAAAGCGTTGGTGCTGGCGGCCTGGAAGATCGAGGGCCGGCCGCTGGGCAAGGTGCTGGCGGACGAAGTCGAGTTCGTCGGTGGCCGGATGCGGCGACGGGATGATCCTGCCATCAGCGTGAGCCTGCGGCAGGCAATGGCCGCTTCCCGCCAGCGCGAGCTCTCGGCCAGCGCGACCGCGAACTTCGACGTGCTCGGCATGCTGCGCTTTGCCAAATACACGCATTCGGCGATCTTCTGCGAAGTGCGTGTCGATGAGGAACTCGGCAGCGTGCGCGTCACACGCCTGGTCAACGCGGTGGCCGCCGGCAAGATCCTGAACCCGCTGACCGCGCGCAGCCAGATCGTCGGCGGCATGGTGATGGGCATCGGCTCCGCGCTGCATGAGGAAAGCATGATGGATCACGCTTTAGGCCGCTTCATGAACCACAACCTGGCCGAATACCATGTGCCGGTGAACGCCGACGTGGAGGACATGCAGGTGCTGTTCGTGGAGGAGCATGACGACAAGGCGAGCCCGATCGGCGCCAAGGGCCTGGGCGAGGTCGGCATCGTCGGCACCGCGGCGGCGATCGCGAATGCGATCTTTCATGCGACGGGTCAGCGGGTGCGGGCGCTGCCGATCACGCTGGACAAGGTGCTGGGACTGGGGTGACGAAGCATGGGCGAACCGGGCTGGCTTGAACATCGTCAAATGCCAGCATGAGCATGTGTGAATTCGACCTGATCCGGCGTTTCTTCGTACGGCCCACGCAGCCCGGCGGCGCGGTCGTGCTCGGCCCAGGCGACGACTGTGCGTTGCTGGCGCCCAAGCCCGGCATGCAGCTCGCGGTATCGAGCGATCTGTTGATCGAAGGCCGGCATTTCCTGTCCACCGCCAGTGCGGAAAGCCTGGGCCACAAGTCGCTGGCCGTGAACCTGAGCGACTTGGCCGCATGCGGTGCGAAGCCGGTTGCGTTCACGTTGGCACTTGCGCTGCCGCAGGTCGATGAAGCGTGGCTGGCCGGTTTTTCCCGAGGCCTGTTCGCGCTGGCCGACGAGCACGGGTGTGCGCTGGTCGGCGGCGACACCACGCGCGGGCCGCTCGCGATCTGCATCACGGTATTCGGCGAAGTGCCGGCGGGCCAGGCGCTGCTGCGTTCCGGGGCGCACGCGGGTGACGACATTTATGTGAGCGGCACCTTGGGCGATGCGCGGCTTGCGCTGGAAATCTTTCGCGGCACGGTCAGGGATGCACCGGCCGATGTGTTCGAGCTGGCGCGCAATCGGCTGGACCGGCCAACGCCGCGGGTCGCTTTGGGCCAGGCGCTGCGCGGCATTGCGAGCAGCGCAATCGACCTGAGCGACGGGCTGTGCGGGGACCTGGGGCACATTCTCGAACGATCCGGGGTCGGCGCGGTGCTCGATCCGACAGTTGCTACTGATTTGCTAGCTGTAAAGGCAGTCTCGACAGGCGCCTCGACCCGATTTAATTTAAAAGAGGCAGGGGAATGGGTGCTTTCGGGCGGTGACGACTACGAACTCGCCTTCACCGCG
Organism: Burkholderiaceae bacterium; assembly: GCA_965218765.1. Classification (GTDB taxonomy): domain Bacteria; phylum Pseudomonadota; class Gammaproteobacteria; order Burkholderiales; family Burkholderiaceae_C; genus JBBPYC01. The sequence continues at coordinate 280,082 of CBDCLU010000001.1, forward strand.
CCGGTGGACGCACGCGCCTCGGTCGCTGCTGCCGCGCATGCGAGCGCGACCCAGGTCACGCGCATCGGCCGCATCGAAGCCGAACGTGGCCTGCGCTTGATCGATGCCGATGGGCAGCCGGTTCGGCATCGGTTCGCGTCGTTCGATCACTTCTCATAACGACGCGCATCAACCCCGCGCGGGTGTTGCTGCCAGCACCTTGCCCGGATTCATGATCCCGTGCGGATCGAGCGCCTGCTTGATCGTGCGCATCAGGCCGAGCGCGACGTCCGGCTTATAGCGCTGCAGGTCGCCCACCTTGGCCTGGCCGATGCCATGCTCGGCCGACATTGAGCCGCGCGCCGCGTCCACTGCGTCGTAGACGAAGTGGTGCACGTCTTTCTCGAGCTGCAGGAACTCGGCGTCCGACAAGCCCGCCGGCGGCTCGACGTTGTAGTGCAGATTGCCGTCGCCCAGATGTCCGAGCACCGTCATGCGCGTGCCGGCGAAGCGCGCGGTGATGCGCCGGCCGGCGGCCTCCACAAAGTCGCCGATTCGCGCGATCGGTAGCGAGATATCGTGCTTGATGTTCTTCGGCTGCGACAGCGCGATGCGTTCGCGTATCAGCCAGAACTGTCTGGTCTGTGCGATCGATTGCGCAATCGCCGCATCCTGCACGATACCGTGTTCCAGCGCTGCCGCCATCAGGGCCTCGAAGCGCTCGATCGCATGCGCCTCGCTTTCCAGGTCCGACGATTCGAGCAGCACGAACCACGGGTGCGCATGCGCGAACACCTTGGGCGTCTCGCTGAACTTGGCGGCGACCAGCTGCAGGCAGTAGTCCGACATCAGCTCGAATGCCGTAAGCGATGCGCCGAGCATCTGCTGTGCACGTTCGAGCAGTTGCAACGCCTGCTGCGGGCTGCCAAGCGCGGCCAGCGCCGTCACGCGCGCGACCGGTTGCGGATACAGCTTCACCGTCGCCGCCGTGATGACGCCGAGCGTGCCCTCCGCGCCGATATAAAGGTCCCGCAAGTCATAACCCGTGTTGTCCTTGCGCAGGCCGCGCAGGTCATCCAGCACGTCGCCGGCCGGTGTGACCACTTCCAGGCCCAGACACAGCTCGCGCGTGTTGCCGTAGCGCAGCACGCCGGTGCCGCCCGCGTTGGTAGACAGGTTGCCGCCGATCATGCAACTGCCCTGCGCGCCGAGTGCGAGCGGGAACAACCGGCCCGCGTCAGCCGCGGTTTGCTGCAGGGTCTGCAGCACGACGCCGGCTTCGGCGACCAGCGTGTTGCCGATCGGATCGACAGCGCGCACCCGATTCATGCGCGCCATCGACAGCACCACTGCTGCGCCGCCTGCATCGGGCGTCGCTGCGCCGGTCATGTTGGTGTTGCCGCCTTGCGGCACGACCGGCACCCGATGCTCGTTGCACCAGCGCAGCAGTATCGCCACCTGCGCGGTCGATTCGGGCTGGACGACGCAGCGGGCGTTGCCAGCAAAGCGCTTGTTCCAGTCGGTCAGGAACGGTGCGACCTGTTCAGGATCGGTCAGTGTCCGGCCGACTTCGGCGGGGGGAAGTTGCTGCATCGCATGCGTCTCGCAGAAAGATCAGTATTCGATCTTCACCAACGCATGGCGGTCCGCGCCCGCGGCCTCCCGGAACGCCTTGGTCATGATGCTGGTCGTCACGCTGACCAGATAGTTCGCGCCCCAGCCGGCGACCTTCTTCGCATCCTCCGGCGTCAGCGCCAATGTGCCTGCGCACTTGCCCGCTTTGGCCACCGAACGGATTGCACGCTCCATCTGCACTTGCACTTCGGCGCGCGCCCAGTCCGCGCCGAAGCCCATGCTGTGCGACAGGTCGTTCGGGCCGACGAACACCGCGTCGATGCCGTCGACGGCTGCGATGTCGGCCGCGTTGTCGACCGCTTCCGGCGTCTCGATCATCGCGACCAGCGCGATGCCTTCGTTGCTGCGTTTGGTATGGCCCGCACCGCCGAACGCACCGAAGCCGGCCGCGCGCGAACTGAACGCGCTGCCGCGCTGGCCGATGCCCGGATAGCGCACGCGCCGCACCAGATCGCGCGCCTGATCCGCCGTGTTCACCATCGGAATCTGCACGCCGCTTGCGCCCATGTCGAGCACGCGCGCGACGTCTTCCGTGAAGCAGCGCACCAGCGGCACGATGCCGGACGCGCGCGCGGCGCGCAGCATGTGCTCGGTGGTCTCGAAGTCCGATGAGCCGTGCTCGTTGTCGATGATGATGAAGTCGAAGCCCGCATAGGCGCACATCTCGACGATCGCGGGGCTCGGGATGCCATTGAAGACGCCGCTGATGGGTTTGCCGCTTTTCAGCATCGCGGGCAGGCGGTTGTCTAAGGGGTGGCGGATGTCTGTCATAGGTCTTTCTTTATTCGATCACCAAATTGTTGCTCTTGATCAGCTCCGCAAACTTGGTCGTCTCGCTCTGAATGAACCGCTTGAACGCGGACGCGCTCATCGGCTTGGGCACGAAGCCTTGCGCGGCCAAGCGCCTGGCCACTTCCGGGTCGTGCAGGATGCTCGTGACTTCGCGGTTCAGGTACTCGACCACGGGCTGCGGCGTGCCGCCGGGTGCGAGCAGGCCAAGCCAGGTGACGGCTTCGAAATTCGGCACGCCAGACTCGGCCAGCGTCGGCAAGTCGGGCGCCAGCGGTGAGCGTTCGGCACTCGTCACGGCCAGTGCCCTGGCCTGGCCGTTCCTGGCGAACGCGAGGGCCGTGGCCATGTTGTCGAACTGCATGTCGATCTGGTTGCTGGCCAGGTCCACCAGCGACTGGCTGCTGCCTTTGTACGGAATGTGCAGCGCTTTGCCGTCGATCTGGTTCAGAAACATCAAGGTCGTCAGGTGCTGCGAGGTGCCATTGCCGGAGGTGCCGTAGCTGATCGCATCGGGCTTGGCCAGGATTTTCTCCATCAGGCCTTTCACATCGGTCGCATCCGACTTGTTGCCGGCCAGCAGCACCAGCGGCGTCTGCGCGAGCAGCGTGATCGGCGCGAAGTCCTTTGCGACGTCATAGCTGATGCGGTCTTTCAAAAGCGTCGGGTTCACCGCGAGTGCGGTCTGCGTGCCGAGCAGCAAGGTGTAGCCGTCCGGCGCGGCACGCGCGACGTAGTCGGTGCCGATGCCGCCGCCCGCGCCGGCCTTGTTGTCCACCACGACCGGCGTGCCCCAGCGCTTGCCGAGCTCTTCGGCGACGAGGCGGCCGATGATGTCGGTCGCGCCGCCGGGGGAGAACGGCACCACGATCACGACGCGGCCATGGGCCGGATAGCCGCCGGGGCCGGCACCCGCAGCAGGTGCTTGGGCGAACGCGGCCGTTGCCAGCAGTGCGCTTGCGGCGAGCACGGCGTTTGCAAATGCATGTCGGCGAACCGCGCTGAAATTCATTGGCTTGAACATGGCCCTGCCCTCTTAGAGCGGCTAACAAAACTTTATCATCCCCGCATCGGCCGCAGGCGTTGGAGGATGTGTGAAGCGACACAAGGACAAAGAGATCAGCGCAGCGCTTTGGAAGCGTATCGAGCCGCTGTTGCCTGTTGCGGTGTCTTCGCCCAAGGGCGGGCGGCCACGATTGGCTGATGAGGCCGCGCTCAACGGCATTTTGTTTGTATTGCGCACTGGCGTTCCCTGGGAGGAGTTGCCCCAGGCGCTGGGTTTTGGCAGCGGCATGACGTGCTGGCGGCGACTGCGCGACTGGCAGGCCGCTGGCGTCTGGCACCGGCTGCACATGTTGCTGCTGGCTGAGCTGCGGGGTGCAGACAAGCTGGACTTCCAACGCGCCAGCATCGACGGGGCCAGTGTGGCCAGCCCCCGGGGGGCATGCACACCGGGGCCAACCCGACGGACCGGGGCAAGCTCGGCAGCAAACGCCACCTGATCGTCGACGCCCAGGGCACACCGCTGATGTTTTGCGTGACGGGCGCCAACCGCCACGACTCGGTCGTCTTTGAGTCGTTGGTTGACGCGCTGCCGGCCGTTGGCGGCAAGCCGGGGCGGCCACGCAAGTGGCCCACCAAGCTGCACGCTGACAAGGGCTACGACTTTGCACGCTGCCGCGCGCATCTCAGGCTGCGCGGCATCAGGGACCGCGTTGCTCGCCGCGGCGTTGAGCGCAACGACCGGCTCGGGCGCCACCGCTGGGTGGTCGAGCGCACACATGCTTGGCTGGCCGCCTTTGGCAAGCTGCGAACACGATTCGAGCGCCGGATCGATACTCATGTGGCTTTGCTGTCCCTGGCGTGCAGCATCATCTGTGTTCGTGCACTGAAGCCGTTTTGTTAGCCGCTCTTAGCTTCGACTCACTCGGCCTGAATGCCGGCGTCCTTGATGACCTTGCCCCACTTCGCGATTTCCGCGCGCTGGAATTCGGTGAACGCCCGGCTGCCGCGGCCATCGGGCTCGACGCCCATCGCACGCAATTTCTGCTGCACGTCGGGCATCGCGACGATCGCGGCGATCTCGGAGCCAAGCCGCTCGACGATCGGCGCCGGCGTGTCGGCCGGCGCGAACACGCCCTGCCACGATTGCATCTCGAAGCCCGGCACGCCGACCTCGGCCAGCGGCTTTACCTCGGGCATATTCGCAATCGGCTGCTTCGACGTGACGCCGAGCACTTTCACGCGCTTCGCCTCAATCATCGGGCGCGCGGCCGCCACGGTTTCAAACACCATGTCGATCTGGCCGCCGATCAGATCGACCATCGCCTGCGAGCCGCCCTTGTAGATGATCTGGCGCATCTTCGTGCCGCTGATGCTCTGGAACAGCTGACCGGACAGGTGCTGCGACGTGCCCGCGCCCGCGGTGCCATAGGTCAGGCTGTCGGGTTCGGCTTTCAGTGCGTCGATGATCTGCTGCGCCGAATCGAAACGGCTGCCCGCGGGCACCACCAGCACGTTGCTCACCGTGCCGATCAGATCCAGCGGCACGAAGTCGGCTACCGGGTCGTAGCCGAGTGTCTTCGAGAAAAACGGGTTCACCGCATGCGTGGTGATGGTGCCGCCCATGATCGTGTAGCCATCGGCCGGCGCGCGCGCCACGAGCTGCGTGCCGACGATGCCGGAGACGCCGGGCTTGTTCTCGATCACGACCGGCGTGCCCAGCCGGTCGGTCAGGTGTTGCGCAATCAGGCGCGCGACACCGTCGGACACGCCGCCCGGCGAGAACGGCACCACGTACTTGACGGGTTTGGTCGGCCAGTCGGCAGCCTGGTCACGGCCCGACTGCGCCGGTGCGGCAACCACGGTGCCGCCAGCCACGATCAACGCCGCAAGGCGTGCAAGAAACCGACGACGTTGGCAGGGCATGGACATCGAGCCTCCAAAAAAATCAAACTGGGCAAGCCAGCGCGGCAGTGGACGGTCGCAACGCGGGTCGGCACCGACCGAGCCGCCGCTTCGAACCAATGGCACGCTTCTGTTTTTATAGCTGAAGTCGATTGCTACACCTGCGCCTTAGCATGTTTTCTTCAAAATATCGGCTTTCAGCGCATCCACGAACAGCGCTGCCACGTCGCAACCGCTTTGATCGAAGATTTCCTGAAAGCAGGTCGGGCTCGTCACATTGATCTCGGTCAGGCAGTCGCCGATCACGTCCAGGCCGACCAGCAGCAGGCCGCGCTCGTACAGGATCGGGCCGAGCTGTTCGGCGATCTGCCGGTCCCGCGCCGACAGCTCCTGCGCGACGCCTTTGCCGCCCGCTGCCAGGTTGCCGCGCACTTCGCCTTTTTGCGGAATGCGCGCGAGGCAGTACGGCACCGGCTGGCCCGCGATCAGCAGGATGCGCTTGTCGCCTTGCGCGATCTCGGGCAGGAATTTCTGCACCATCAGCGTCTCGGCGCCGTTCCGGTTCAGCGTCTCGACGATGCTGCCGAGGTTCAGGCCGTCCGCCTTCACCCGGAAGATGCCCTGGCCGCCCATGCCGTCGAGGGGTTTCAGGATGATGTCCTGGTGCTCGACGAAAAAGCGCCGCGCATCGCTTGCGTCGCGCGTGACGAGCGTCGGGCCGATCAGCTCGGGAAATTCGAGGATGGAGAGCTTTTCGGGATGGTTGCGCACCGCGGCCGGCTTGTTGTAGACGCGCGCACCTTCGCGCTCGGCCTGCTCCAGCAGGTGCGTCGCATAGATGTATTGCGCATCGAACGGCGGGTCCTTGCGCATTAGCACCGCGTCGAATTCGCAGACGTTCTGCGCGCGCGTGCCGTCGCTGGCCTGCGGGCGTTCGTTGAACTGCTGCTGCGCGGTGCGAAACCAGCTCTCGCTTTGCTCACCCGTCAGCAGGATGTCGCGCACGTGCGCCATCACGCGGAAGCCGCTCTGCCAGGACAGGTCCTGCGGCTCGCAAGCCGACAGCGTATGGCCGCGCTTTTGCAACTCGCGCATCATGGCGAACGTGGTGTCCTTGTAAATCTTGAACGATTCGAGCGGGTCGGCAATGAAGAGGAAGTGCATCGCAAAAAAACGGCAATGGTGAATCCGAGGAAATGAAGCAGCTGTCGGCGGCAAGGTGCTGCAGCGTTTGCGTATTTTCAGCCGCTGGCGTTGCAGTTGTCCATGCGGCGGCGCGAAATCGGCTCGCACCGGTCGCCACCGCTCGCCATTGCTGCCTCATAACATCGGCCACATGACGACGACCCATGCCACCACCCACAGCAGCGTTGCGCCGGCGAGGGCAGCGCCGCACCGCCTGCGTGGCTGGCTCGCGGTGCTGGCGATCTGCGCCGTGCTCGGCACATCTGTCGCTGCCGTGTCGGACCTGGCCGCCGGCTACGACGACCGGCTGCTGGACCTGCAGGCACGCCAGGCGTTGAGTGCCGAGCTGTATCGGGATTCGAGCGGCGCTTCGGCTGCGCTGCAGGCCGTGCTGCTGGACGCAGCGGCGGACCCGGAGCTCGGCGTGAAGATGCAACTCGCGCTGCGCAAGTACGGCGTCGCCGCGCGTCAGGTGCTCGAAGCGTTCGGCGCCGATGCACCGCTGCACGAGCTGCTGCGCCGCTACGGCGAAAGCGTGGTGCCGGTGATCGCCTACTTCATGGACAACGACGTCGCAACGCTGCAGGCCGGCTACCAGGTCAGCCGGATCGGTCTGGCGCTGAAGGCGCAGGCCGGCGCGCTGTTTGCCGATCGCAAAAAGGACGGGGCGACCGACCCGACCGCTGCACCCGCTGCCCCGATCGAATACGGCCCGCTCACGCGCGGCCGCTACGCGATCGAGCAGATCGCGGGCAGCGGCCATCAGTTCCTCGCGCAGTTCGCGCTCGATCCCACCGGCGTCGCGCACTGGAACCAGACCGATCGCGTGCTGAAATCGGTCGAGGACTTTTTGTTCGGCGGCATCCGCAACCTGGAGTCCAAATACGACACCGCGGCGCCGATCGGCGTGCTCGACGTGGCCGATGCGGGTGTCGATCTGCTGACGATGTTCGGCATCGTGAAGGCGATCAAGCTGCTGCGTGCGTCCGGTGCGACTGCGAAGGCGACCCGCTGGGCTGCCGTGGCCGAATACCGTGCCGCGCTGAGTCGCCGCGTGCTGGCCGGCAGCGGCCGCATCGGCACCACCCTGCTCAAACTGGGCGCCACCGCCGGCACGGTCTACCTCGTGGTGCGCCACCTGGGCTTGCTGACCAGCCTGTTCGTCGAAGCCGGCTCCTGGCTCGGCCTGCCCGCCTGGGCAGCGGCCGCGGTCGGCTGGTGGGCCGTGGCGTTCACGTTGTCACTGCTGATGATGCCGCTGATCGCATTTGCGGGAGCGCTCGTCCCAATCCTTACGCGACTCGCGAAGCTGGCCCGATGGCTGCTCGGCTGGCGCCACAACGACGGCATACGCCAGACGCAACTCTCAGCAGCAGGTGATGAGCAGAGACGGACCAGCGATCAACGACCCACGACCGGGCACTGGACTGCACCAGCAGGGGCCGCGGAGCTGGCTCCGCCAGGCCGAAGGCGCCGCCCCCGGTAGGGGGTAACTCGGTAAGCCGACCGAAGGAAGCGAAGGCTGGGGGCGAGCTTAAATCTCGACTTTCGAGCCGAGTTCCACCACCGCGTTGCTCGGCAACTGCAGGAACTCTGCGGCCCCGCCCGCGTTGTGGTGCATCTGCGCAAACAGCTTCTCGCGCCAGGGCGCCATGCCGGTGCCGACGGTGGGCACCACGATGTCGCGAGACAGGAAATAGCTCGTCGTCATCGGATCGAGCTTGAAGCCGCGGTTGCTGATCAGCGACAGCGCCTTCGGAATGTCGATCATGTTCTTGAAGCCGTAGTGCAGCACGATCTGCCAGCAGTCGTGTTCGAGCGATTCGATCTCGACGCGCTTGTCCATGCCGACCCAGGGCACTTCATGGCTTTTCACGGTGACGAAGAAATTCTTCTCGTGCAGCACTTTGTTGTGCTTCAGGTTGTGCAGCATCGCGTTGGGCACCATGCCGGGCTCGGTCGTCATGAAGACAGCCGCGCCGGCCACGCGCGCGGGCGGGCCGGTGAACACGCCGTTCAGAAACGGGCGCAGCTCGATCGAATCCTCGCGCAGCGTCTGCTGGACCAGCTGGCAGCCATCCTTCCAGGTCAGCATCAGCATGAACACCGCGCCGCCGATCATCAGCGGGAACCAGCCGCCGCCGAACAGTTTCAGCAGATTGGACGCGAAGAATGCGAAGTCCACCACGAAGAACAGCGAGGTCGCGGCGATGCACAACCACAGCGGATACTGCCAGCCGTAGCGGATCACGAAGAACGTCAGGATGGTGGTGATCAGCATGTCGGTGGTCACCGCCACGCCGTAGGCGGCTGCCAGATTCGAAGACGACTTGAACATCACGACCGCGAGCACGATCGCGACGAACAGCGCCCAGTTCACGAGCGGCAGATAGACCTGGCCGGTGTCCTTCACGCTGGTGTGCTCGATGCGCAGCCGCGGCAGATAGCCGAGCTGGATCACCTGCTTGGTCACGGAAAACGCGCCGGAAATCAGCGCCTGCGACGCGATCACGGTGGCGATCGTGGCCATCGCGACCAGCGGCAGCACCGCCCATTGCGGCGCCATCATGAAAAACGGATTTTTCACCGCGTCGGGGCGTGCCAGCAGCAGTGCGCCCTGGCCGAAGTAATTCAACGTCAGCGCCGGCATCACGACGGAGAACCAGGCGAGCCGGATCGGCTTCTTGCCGAAGTGGCCCATGTCCGCATAAAGCGCCTCGGCACCCGTCACGCACAGCACCACCGCGCCCAGGATGATGAACGTGATGCCCGGCTGCAGCCAGATGAAGCGCAGCGCATGATGCGGGCTCAACGCCCAGAGGATCTCGGGGTGGCCGGCGATGTGCCAGACGCCCATCGCAGCGATCATGGCGAACCACAGCAGGGTCAACGGGCCGAAGAACCTGCCGATGCCCGCGGTGCCGTTCTTCTGCACCGCGAACAGGCCGAACAAAATCAGCACCGTGAGCGGGATCACGTACTCGGCAAACGCCGGGGACACCACTTCGAGCCCTTCGACCGCCGACAGCACCGAAATGGCCGGCGTGATCACGCCGTCGCCGTAGAACAGGCAGGTGCCGAAGATGCCGACCACCAGCAGCACACTGCGCAGGCGCGGGCTGCCCTTGACCGACTGGGACGCGAGCGCGAGCATCGCGACCAGCCCGCCTTCGCCGTGGTTGTCGGCGCGCAGCACCAGCACCACGTACTTGATCGAGACGATCACCGTGAGCGTCCAGAACACGATCGACAAGATGCCGTAGACGTTGTCGATCGTGAACGGCACGTGGCCCGAGCCGAACACTTCCTTGATCGCATACAGCACGCTGGTGCCGATGTCGCCGTAGACAACGCCGATCGCGCCCAGCGTCAGCGCGCCGATCGAGGATTTGGTCTTTTGCACGGCTTAAGCGTCGGGAAGCGGGACACGCAAGGATTAGACGGCAACGCGGGCCGCGCAGCGATGACAAAAAGCCACAGCGCGAGTCCCGGCTGCGACTGATGGGCCGGATTCAGTCGTAAATCTCGGCTTCCGGGTCGGTCGCCTCGAGTTCGTAGCTGGCCGCGACCATCGCGAGCCGCCCGACCACGCCGTACATGTAAAACCGGTTCGGTGCGCTCGCGCCGGGTTTTGCGCCCGGCTGCGGCAGCCGCGTGCTCTCCGGAAAGCCGAGCGGCACGTAACGCGTGCCGGGCGCGCTCAGGTTTTCGTCAATGCCGCGCTCGGCGTGGATACGGTAGAAGCCGCCGACCACATAGCGGTCCATCATGTAGACCACCGGCTCGGCGACTGCATCGTGGATGCGCTCGTTGGTTTGCACGCCTTCCTGGATGATCACGTTGCTCACGCGCGGTGCGCTGCCCTGCTGCGCGCCGCGCGCAAAGCCGCGGCGTAGCGATTCCAGGTCTTTTGCATCCCGCACCGTCGCGATGCCCAGGCCGTGGCCGCCGTTGTCGGCTTTCACGACCACGAACGGCTTCTCGTTGATGCCGTATTCCTTGTACTTGCGCCGCACCTTGGTCAACAGCGCATCGATCGGGCCGCGCAGTGCGTCGAGGCCGGCGTCGGTCTGTGTGTCCACCCCGGTGCACTGGTCGAACATCGGGTTGATCAGCCACGGATCGATGCCCAGCAGCTTGCCGAAGCGCTTGGCCAGCTCTTCGTACATCTCGAAATGCTTGCTCTTGCGCCGCACCGTCCAGCCGGCCTGCAGCGGCGGCAGCAGGTACTGCTCGTGCAGGTCTTCCAGGATGCCGGGCGGGCCGGCCGACAGATCGTTGTTGAGCAGGATCGCGCACGGGTCAAAGTGCTTGAGGCCGAGCCGGCGCTTGCTGCGCACCACGGGCTCGAACAGGATCGGCTCCTCGCCCGGCACGCTCATCGGCGTCGGTTCCTTCAGGTCCGGATCGATCGAGCCGACCCGCACATTCAGCCCCGCCATGTAGAAGATGCGCTTCAGCTGCGCGACGTTGCTCAAGTAGAACGTGCTGTTCGTGTGGCTTTCCGGAATCAGCAGCAGGTTGCGCGCTTCCGGGCAGATTTTTTCGATCGCGGCCATCGCGGCCTGCACCGCCAGCGGCAGCATTTCCAACGTCAGGTTGTGCCAGCCGCGCGGATACAGATTCGTGTCGACCGGGGCCAGCTTGAAGCCGGCGTTGCGGATGTCGACCGCGCTGTAGAACGGCGGCGTATGCTCCATCCATTCAAGGCGAAACCAGCGCTCGATCGCCGGCATCGAGTCGAGCACGCGCTGCTCGAGTTCATTGATCGGGCCGGTAAGCGCCGTGATGAGATGCGGAACCATGCGCCCTTTCGCTGACGGGTTGTTGCGCTCATTCTAGGGGGGCGCCACGGATGAAATGATGCGCGGTCCGGACCAGCGTCGAGCCGCGCAACCGCCGCATCGGCAATCGCCGTGCCGATCAGAATCGCAACCCCGAGCGCTCAGCGGACCAACGCAACCCACTCCAGCACGGTCACCCAACGCTGCCATTTCACCAGGGGCCGCGGAGCTGGCTGAAGCCCGGCCGCAGGCGCCGTCTCCGGCGAAGGTGTAGCCGGAGGCCGATCTTTGGGAGCGAAGGCTGGAGGTGAGTGTCAGCCCCTAATCTCGCCGTTGCCCAGCACGACCCACTTGAGCGACGTCAGCCCTTCCACGCCGACCGGCCCGCGCGCATGGAACTTGTCGGTGCTGATGCCGATCTCGGCGCCCAGCCCGTATTCGAAGCCGTCCGCGAAGCGCGTGCTCGCATTCACCATCACGCTGGCCGAATCGACTTCGCGCAAAAAACGCTGCGCATGCATGTGGTCGCGCGTGAGGATCGCATCGGTGTGCTGGCTCGAATGGCGGTTGATGTGGGCGATGGCCGCATCCACCCCGTCGACGATTTTGATGCTGATGATGGGCGCGAGGTATTCCTCGGACCAGTCGGCTTCGGTCGCCGGCTGCAACATGGCCCCGGCCACGCCGTTGAGCAGCGCCAGCGATTCGGCACATCCTCGCATCTCGACGCCTTTGGCTGCAAAGATCGCACCGATGCGCGGCAGGAAGTCGGCAGCGACTGCGCGCGCCACCAGCAGGCTTTCGGCAGCATTGCACGGGCTGTACTTTTGCGTCTTCGCGTTGTCGGCCACGACGAGCGCCATCTCGATGTCGCACGGGTCGTCCACGTAGACATGGCAGTTGCCGTCCAGATGCTTGATCACGGGCACCTTGGCGTCGCGCGAAATGCGTTCGATCAGGCCCTTGCCGCCGCGCGGGATGATCAGGTCAACGAACTCCGGCATCGCAATCAGGCGGCCCACGGCGGCGCGGTCGGTGGTCTGCACCAATTGCACGGCTTCGGGTGGCAGACCAGCCTCGGCCAGCGCATCGGCCACCAAGGACGCCAGCGCGCGGTTCGATTCAATCGCCTCCGAGCCGCCGCGCAGGATGCACGCGTTGCCGCTCTTGATCGCAAGGCTCGCGGCCTCGATCGTCACGTTCGGGCGGCTCTCGTAGATCATGCCGAACACGCCGATCGGCACGCGCATCTGCCCGACCCGGATGCCGCTGGGCTGCTGACGCACGCCGATGATCTCGCCGATGAGGTCCGGCATCGTGGCGAGCTGTCCGCAGCCCTGGGCGCAGGTTTCGATCGCTTTTGCGCTCAGCTCGAGGCGATCCAGCATCGGCGCGGCCAGGTCCGCCGCTGCCGCGCGCTCCAGGTCTACGGCATTGGCGGCCTGCAGCATCGACACGTTGTTGCGCAGGCGCCGGGCCAGTGCGCGCAGTGCTTTGTTTTTTGTAGCAGCATCGGCACGTGCGACTAGCGCGCTGGCCGCTTTTGCGTCGAATCCAAGCGCATCGACGTGCTCGGCGGCATGGAAGGCGTTCATGCCGTCATTCTGCCTGCGCCGACCGCCGCGGGTGGCCGCGCGCGCCGAGTCGCCGGCGCTGCGCTGCAGGCCTGGCAGATCAGCATCGCGAGTCGGTGCAGCGCGGCCCAGGGCTCATGCGGCCAGCCGGGCACGGGCAGCCCTTTCACGATGCCATCGACCCGATGCGCAGCCAGCAGCAACTGTGCAAGGCCGGCCGCCGACAGCCGCGGCAGCACGCGCTCGAACAGTTGCTCGCGCGCACCCCAGATGCGGCTCTCGCGCAGTGCGACCGGCAGCGGCCGGCCGGTCTGCAAGGCGTCATGCACGCGCTTGAGCGAACGGATTTCCTCAGCCAGCGCGTAATGCACGGGCACCGCCGCGACGCCTTCGGCCGCCAGGCCATCGAGCATCCGCGTCGCGCGCTGCGCCTGTCCGGCCAGCACGACTTCGGGCAGCTTGAACACCTGAAAGCGCGCCACGTCGAGCACGGCCTGCTCGATCTGCTCGAACGACAACTCGCCCGCTGGATGCAGCAGCGCGAGCTTCTGCACCTCCTGATGCGCGGCCAGCAAATTGCCTTCGACCCGGTCGGCAAAGAATTGCAAGGTGCGCTGGCCCGCCTCGCCGCCGGCCACGCGCTGCTGCTGGCGCGCAAGCCGCTGCGCGATCCAGGCCGGCAGCGCGGCGCGCTCCACGGCTTCGATCGGCACGCCGACGCCAGCCTGTTCCAGTGCGCCGAACCAGCCGGTCGCGCGCGTTGCGCGGTCGAGTCGCGGCAACAGCACCAGGCCGATCGTCGCGCCGGATCGATCGCTGCCAAGCTGCTCGGCGATCTCCTGCAGCGCCTTCGCGCCATCGACGCCGGGCTTGCCCGACGGTATCTGGAGCTCGATCAACTGCCGCTCGGCGAACAGGCTCTGCGAACTCAACGCGCCGAGCACCGCGCTCCAGTTGTAGCGCGCGCCGGCGACCGGAAACACGCGACGTTCGCCGTGGCCCTTGGCCCGTGCCGCAGCGCGCACCGCGGCCGCCGCCTCCTGCAGCAGCAATGGCTCGTCGCCGTGCAGTGTGTAGAGCGCGCGCAGCGGCTGGTCGGCAAGGTGCTTGTCGAGTTGGGCGAGGGAGATTTGCATGGGAGATCCAGGTCTTCTCGGCATCTGCAGGGTACGGCTTCGGTCCTGCGATTCAGGGTCACACGCTATTTTTCCTTCAGCCCGCTCGAACCGATCGAACTGGCTGCGGTGCTCCGAGTTCGCCGGCCACCAGCTGCATCGCGCGCAGCAGTTGCGGCGCCACTTTCTCCATCATCACCTCGCGCGGCAGCAGATAAGCCGGTCCGCCGCAGCTGACCGCGTAGCGTTCGCCGCGCGGGCCGAGCAGCGCGAAGCCGAGCGCGTGGATGTGCGGATGCCATTCGCCGAACGACGTGCAGAAGCCCAGCCGTGCATGTTCGTCGAGCGCGGCCCTGATGCGCGGCTCGAGCGCGGCCCAGTTCTCGCCGCTGGCCAGTTGCAACTGCTCGAGCAGCTCACGCTGTTCATCGGCCGGCAGGATCGCCAGATACGCACGCCCGGCCGCCGACGTCGCGATCGACATGCGCGCGCCGACGTCGATGCGCGAGGTGATCAGTGCGGTGTGCGGGCGCAGCGTCTCGATCACGAGCACGTCCAGTCCGTCGCGCACGCCCAGGTGCACGCTCGCACCGACGGCATCGGCCAGCGCGGCCAAGTGCGGACGCGCGACGCTGCGCAGGTCGAAATGCTGCAGATAACGGTTGCCCAAGTCGAGCAGCGCCGGCCCCAGGCTGAATCGCTCGCTGCCAGCGGGCTGGCGCAGGTAGCCGCATGAAACCAGCGTGGCGGTCAGACGCGACACCGTGGCTTTTGGAATGCCGGTCGCGGTGGCCAGTTCACGATTGCCCAACGGACTGGCAGCAGCGCCAACCGCTTGCAACAGCGCAAGTCCGCGCGCCAGCGCGCTGACTTCGGAGCTGAGCGGTGGCTCGGCAGGGGCGGGAGCGCGAGTGCCCACAAGCGCCATTGATGGTTGCAGAGGGTTGACGGGCACCATTAAATGAACGATATTTCGAAACAGTGTTCCATTAAAAATCAACTTTCATGATGAGACAAATTCTTCCGGCCTTTCGCCGACGCTTCCTGATGGCAGCCGGCCTCATCGCGGCCGGCCTCGTGCCAGCCATCGGCACAGCAGCCGATGCTTTCCCGTCCGGCCCGGTCAAGATCGTCATTCCGTTTCCGCCGGGCGGGCCGACCGATACGGTGGGCCGCTTGATCGCGCAGAAGCTGCAGGACGTCTGGCAGCAGCCTGTCATCATCGACTACAAGCCCGGCGCCGGCACGGCGATCGGCGCAGATTTCGTCGCCAAGGCGCAAGCAGACGGCCAGACCATCGGCATCGTCAACTCGTCGTTCGCGGTGAACGCGTCGCTGCGCAAGAACCTGCCGTACGACACGTTGAAGGACCTGTCCGGCATCACGCAGATCGCGAACCTGGAGCTGGCGATCGTCGCGCGGCCCGACGCGCCGTTCAATACGCTGTCCGAGCTGATCGCCTACGGGAAGGCGCATCCGGGCATGCTGAGTTACGGCACGCCCGGCGCCGGCGGCACCACGCATCTGGGCGCTGAACTGCTGCAGCGCGAAGCAGGCTTCACCATGTTGCACGTGCCCTACAAGGGCAGCGCGCCCGCGCACACCGAGCTGATCGGCGGGCGAATCGACTTGGTGGTGGACCCGTTTTTGTCGGTGCTGCCGTTCGTGAAGGCCGGCCGCATGAAGATGATCGCGACGATGGGCGACCAGCCCGTGCCAGGCTTTGACTATCCGACAGTGGCGCAGACCATCGCCGGCTTCAAGGTCGGCGCACTGCTTGGCTTCGTCGCGCCGCACGGCACGCCGCCAGCCCTGCTGCAGAAGATCCAGCAGGACACCGCCGCCGTGCTGCGCGATCCGGACTTGAAAAAACGCATCGAGGACCAGGGCATGACGGTGGTCACCTCGACCCCCGCGCAATTCGACGCGTTGATTCGCACCGACATGCAGCGCTGGGCCAAGATCATCGCGGAAGCCGGCATCACGGTCGATTGACGCGGCCGGCCGCTTCCTTTTCTCCTCACCCACCATCAATTGCCATGAGCCTGCAACTGAAATCCCTGCACCCGTCGTTCGTCGCCGAAGCAAGCGGGATCGACATCAGCAATCCGCTGTCCGACGCGGACGTCCGGCAGATCAACGCTGCGATGAACGAATACGCGGTACTGATCTGGCGCGGCCAGCCGCTGTCCGGCCAGCAGCAGCTTGCGTTCGCGCAGGGCTTCGGACCGCTCGACCTGGGCCTGAAGAAGGTGTTCAAGCGGGCCGAGCGGCTCGAGGACGAACGGCTGCTCGACATCTCGAACGTCGATGCGCAGGGCAACGTGAGCGGGCGCGATTCGCCGAAGAACCTGTCGAACTTCGCGAACCAGCTCTGGCACAGCGACAGCTCGTTCCAGCGCCCGCGCGCGGCGTATTCGATGCTGCATGCGCTGGTGCTGCCGAGCTGGGGCGGCACGACCGAATTCGCCGACCTGCGCGCCGCGTTCGATGCGCTGCCGCAGCCGCTGCAGCAGGAAGTCGAACACCTGAGCGCCGAGCACTACGCGCTGCACACGCGCATCCTGCTCGGCGACGAGGCCTATACCGACGAACAGAAAAAGCTGATCCCGCCCGCGGTCTGGCCGCTCGTGCATACACACCCGGGCTCGGGCCGCAAGGTGCTGTTCGTCGGCGTGCATGCACGCGAAGTGATCGGCTGGCCGACTGCGGAAGGCCGCATCTTCCTGTCCGACCTGCTCGAACATGCGACCCAGCGCGAGTTCGTGCACAGCCACCAGTGGCAGGTCGGCGACACCGTGATGTGGGACAACCGCTGCACGCTGCACCGCGGCCGGCGCTATGACCTGGCACAACGGCGCGAACTGCGCCGCACCACGATCGAGGACGTGCCGGAGGCGAACCTGATGGCGGCTTGAGTCATACAGCCACCGGCGTGTTTTCAGCATCCCCCGCTGAGGATCAGGCAACACGATGGGTGCTGCGTGTACTGGCAGACCGGCTGACGCGCGCACAAGCCACCGATCGACAGTTTGCACGTCAGGCTTTATATTGGATTCAAATTCGGAGGAGACCACAATGAAGAAAGCCTGCATTGCCCATCGGTTCGGCCCCACCTTGCTGGCTGCAATCGTCGTTCCAGTCGTGCTCACCGCCTGCAACGACGGCAACTCCAGTATTGCCGACGCGCGCGCAAAGTGTGTGGGGTTGGTGGATCAGCAAATCGCATCCGTCACCACCAAGCTCGATGTGGCTGAGTGGATCGCCGCCAGCAAGGATGCGCCATGGACCAGCCCGAATGGCGGCGGCGGCTCAGCCACGGTGACCGAGTCGTTCTGCCGGGTGGCGGGATCGGTCCAGCCCAGCAAAGATTCCGACATCCGGTTCGAGCTTTGGATGCCGGCTGAAGCCAACTGGAACCAGAAGTTCGCAGGCACCGCATCCGGCGGGTCCAACGGTTACATCTCATACGGCACCGTGAACCAGCATCTCGGCATGCGCTACGCAAGCATCGGTCATGACAATGGACACCGCGCCGCCGATGAGGCCTTTGCACTCAACGCGGAGCGCAAGATCGACTTCGCTTGGCGCGCGCAACACGTTGTCACCCAGGTCGGCAAGGAGATCACGCAGGATTACTACGGTAAGGCACCTCGCTACGCCTACTACAACGGCTGCTCGCAGAGCGGTCACCACGGCATCATGGAAATGTGGCGCTTTCCAGGCGACTACGACGGCATCATCGCGGGCGCGCCGGCGAGCGACTGGACCGGAACGCTTGCGGCCGAAGCCAACGCAGCACTTGCACAGTGGGCCAGTCCAGGCGCTGGCGTGCCGAAGGCATTGCTGGCCGCCGTTGGCAAAAAAGTTATCGAGATGTGCGACGGCAGGCCTGGCATCGATCAGGTGGCGGATGGGGTGCTCGACGATCCGCGCCGCTGCAACTTCGATCCCGCCGTGATGCAGTGCGGCGCAGCCGGCGCCGATCCGGCAGCGTGCCTCACGCCGCCCCAGGTGCAGGCCCTGCGTACGGCGCTGAATGGCCGCTTCAATAGCAATGGCCAGCTTGTGGCGCAGCCCTATACGCCGGACGCAATCAGCGGGATTTATTTTCCTTCTGAGGCAACGTCGCCGTCCCGGCCACAGGGCAGCTGGTCGAATCACTGGCGCTACGCGGTATTCGAAAACCCGGCATATGACTTCACAACGTTCAACTGGAACACCGACGTCGACTATGCGCGCAACAAGGAAGGCGGCACCTATGATGTGACAACGGGCGACTTCTCGGCGTTTGCAAATCGCGGCGGCAAATTCCTGATGTATCACGGCTGGGCCGATTCGCTGATCACGCCGCAACTGACGCTCAAGACCTGGGAGCGGATGAACAACCAGATGGGGCCTGCGCGTGTCGATGCGTTCGCGCGGCTGTTCATGATCCCCGGCATGGACCATTGCGGCGGCGGCACCGGGACTTCAAGCTTCGAATTGCTGAGCGCGTTGTCGGACTGGGTTGAGAACGGCGTCGCGCCGGATGCGACCATCACGGGCAATACGACGATTGCTTCGCGGCCCGCGAATGCCGCGGCCGGCCTGACCGCTCGCACGCGTCCGCTTTGCCCCTACCCGCAGATCGCGAAATACAAGGGCTCGGGCAGCGTCGATGACGCAGCGAACTTCACCTGCGGGCGGCCTTGAGCTCTTGACTACCCGTCAACCGAGTGGCGCCCCGGGCCAGTTGACCGAAAGCGGCGCCCGACTCACAACCGCACCGCTCCCAACCGCCGGAGCACCTGCTGCACCACGTCCGACTGCATGTCGCGATACAGCAGCTGATCCTTTTGCTCGCTCGCAAGCGCAGTGGTTTCGCTGAATGACACGTCGCGCTGCTGCAGGATTTCGGTGTCGTCGATCAATTCCTTGCCGGCAGGCGTGCGCAGCTTGAAGCGAAAGCGCACGCGCAGCTGAAATTCGCGCACCTGGCCGGACGCGGTCAAGCCGACCACGGAGCGTTCGCGCTGGTCCTGCAGGCTTTCCAGCACGACCTGCGCTTTCGGCGCTTCGGCGGCTTCGCGGATCACGCGCATGTTGCCGTTGCTGGCGAGTTGCCGGCGCAGTTCGTTGCCGAGGCCGGAGGATTCCGGCATCGCGACGTAGATCGAATCGAACGCAAAGGTCTGCGCGCCGCGCAGCCGGAAGCCGCAGCCGGCGAGCCATGCAGTGGCAGTCAGCGCCGCAGTCACGCCCAGCCAGTCACGGCGCGCCGTCGGCATCAGCGGCTTCACTGCGGCAGCACCACGTTGACGAGCCGGCCCGGCACAACAATCACTTTCTTCGGCTTGGCGGTGCCCGCGTGTTTCAGGTAGGCGTCGCTGGCCAGCGCGATCTTTTCGATCGCAGCCGGCTTGGCGTCGGCTGCAACCAGGATCGAGCCGCGCAGCCGGCCGTTGACCTGCAGCATGAGTTCGATCTCGTCCTGCCTGAGCGCGGCTTCGTCGACCACCGGCCAGCGCGCATCGAGCAACTCGCCGTGTTCAGCCACGTAGCCGAGCGCGCCCCACAGCGCATGCGTGATATGCGGCGTGGCAGGCTGCAGCACGCGCAGCAGGATGCCGAAACCTTCGCGCAGCGTGGGCCGTGCGGCAGCTTTGGCAGCGGCTGCATCGGGCTGTCTGGACGCCTCGTTGTCGAAGCCTTCGAGCGCGTTCAGCAGCTTCATCGCACCGGACACCACGGTGTTGTATTGCATGCGCTGATAGTCATAGTCGACCTGCTTGAGCACCGTATGCAGTTCGCGCCGGAGTGCTGCAATTTTCAAGCCTTTTTGGCCGTTAGCGCTGGTGGATGCTGCGCTGTATGCTTCATTATCAATAGCAAGCAGCTTGTGGCCGAACGCCCAGACTCGGCGCAAGAAGCGATAGCTGCCTTCCACCGCCGCATCGTTCCACTCCAGCGTCGCTTCGGGCGGCGCGGTGAACATCGTGTACAGGCGCGCGGTGTCGGCGCCGTACTTGTCGATCAGGTCCTGCGGATCGACGCCGTTGCGCTCGCTCTTGCCCATCTTGCCGATGCCGCCGAACTCGACCACGCGGCCGTCGGCCAACTGGCCGCCTTCGATGCGGCCGTGGCCGTCGAGCACCGGCGTGACCTCTGCCGGCGGGTGGTAGTGCTTGCCGCCAAGCTCATCACGATGAAACCAGATCTGGTTCAGCACCATGCCCTGCGTGAGCAGCCGCGTGAACGGCTCGTCGATCTTGACCAGGCCGAAGTCCCGCATCACCTTGGTCCAGAAACGCGCATACAGGAGGTGCAGGATCGCATGCTCAATGCCGCCGATGTACTGGTCCATCGGCATCCAGTAGTCGGCACCGGCGCCGACCATCGCGTCCGACTTGTGCGGGTCGCAATAGCGCATGACGTACCAGGCCGAATCGACGAACGTGTCCATCGTGTCGGTCTCCCTGCGTGCGGGTTTGCCGCAGACCGGGCAGACCACGCCGGCGTGAAAGCCCGCGTGTTTGTTCAGCGGATTGCCGCTGCCGTCGGGCACGCAGTCGGTCGGCAGCAACACCGGCAGGTCACCCTCCGGCACCGGCACCGCACCGTGCTCGTCGCAGTGGATGATCGGAATCGGCGTGCCCCAATAGCGTTGTCGGCTCACACCCCAGTCGCGCAGGCGCCAGGTGGTGAGCTTGTCGCCCAGGCCTTCCTTGTGCAGCGCGCGTGCCACCGCATCGACGGCGTCGTCGAATTTGAGGCCGCTGAAGATGTCCGAGTTGATCGTGACGCCGCGCGCCTTGTCGGCGTACCAGTCGTGCCAGCGGTGGTAGTCGTAGTGGTGCTTGTCCAGGTGCACCACCTGCACGATGTCCAGGCCGTACTTGAGCGCGAATGCGAAATCGCGCTCGTCATGCGCGGGCACGCCCATCACGGCACCATCGCCATAACCCATCAGCACGTAGTTGCCGACCCACAAGTCGATCGGCCGGCCGGTCAGCGGGTGCGTCACCGCCAGGCCGGTCGCCTCGCCTTCCTTCTCGCGCACCGCAAGTTCCGCTTCCGTGGTGCCGCCGGCCTTGCAGCGTTCGATGAACGCAGCGAGGTCGGGGTTGTGCCGGGCTGCCTGCGTGGCCAGCGGGTGCTCGGGCGCCACCGCGCAGAACGTGACACCCATGATGGTGTCGGCGCGCGTGGTGAACACGTACATGCGGCCATCGCCGATCAACGCGCCGTTGTCATCGCGGATGTCGTGCCGGAACGCGAAGCGCACGCCTTCGCTTTTGCCGATCCAGTTTTCCTGCATCACCTTGACCCGCTCGGGCCAGCCGGGAAGCCGGTGCTGCGTGTAGTCGAGCAGTTCTTCGGCGTAGTCGGTGATCTTCAGGTAGTAGCCGGGGATCTCGCGCCGCTCGACCGTGGCCCCGGTGCGCCAGCCACGGCCGTCGATCACCTGTTCGTTGGCCAGCACGGTCTGATCGACCGGGTCCCAGTTCACCACTTGCGTCTTGCGGTACGCGATGCCCTTTTCGAGCATCTTGAGGAACAGCCACTGGTTCCATTTGTAGTAGCTCGGATCACAGGTCGTGACTTCGCGGCTCCAGTCGATCGCCAGGCCCATTGCCTGCAACTGGCCTTTCATGTGCGCGATGTTCTCGTGCGTCCACCTGGCTGGCGGCACACCGTTTTTCATCGCCGCGTTTTCCGCCGGCAGGCCGAAAGCGTCCCAGCCCATCGGCATCAGCACGTTGAAGCCGTTCATGCGCAAAAAGCGCGCGAGCATGTCGTTGATGGTGTAGTTGCGCACATGGCCCATGTGCAACTTGCCGCTCGGATACGGCAGCATCGAACAGGCGTAGAACTTCTTCTTGCTGGTGTCTTCCACGACTCGGTACGCATCGCGCGCGTGCCAGTCGGCCTGTGCCGCCTGTTCGACGGCTTGGGGAAGATATTTTTCTTGCATGGGAGTTCGGCGGCGCGGTGGTGGCCGCAATTTTAGGTGCGGGCCAGACGAAGCCGCGGCGATATGCTCAACGCGCCGGGTCGCATCTGGCGACTCGGCCGTTCGCTCGAATTCCAACAGCCGTCAGCGCAGGCCGAGCACGTCGAACATGTCGAACAGGCCCGACTGCCGGCCGCGCAGAAAGCGTGCCGCGCGCAGGCTGCCCTGCGCGTAGGTCACGCGGCTGGCCGACTTGTGCGTGATCTCGATGCGTTCGCCGATGCCGGCAAACAGCACCGTGTGGTCACCGACGATGTCGCCGCCGCGAATGGTGGCAAAGCCGATCGATGATGGATCGCGCTCACCGGTCACCCCTTCGCGTGCGTAGACCGCGCAGTCCTTCAAGTCACGGCCCAATGCGCCAGCGATCACCTCGCCCATCTTCAGCGCGGTGCCGGACGGCGCATCGACCTTGTGGCGGTGATGCGCTTCGATGATCTCGATGTCGTAGCCGGTGGCAAGCGCCTTCGCCGCCATCTCGAGCAGTTTCAACGTGACGTTCACGCCGACGCTCATGTTCGGCGCCAGCACGATGGGGATGTCCTGCGCGATCTGCGCGATCTCGGCTTTCTGCGCATCGCTGAAGCCGGTGGTGCCGATCACGGCCGCCACCTTGCATTCGCGGCAGACCGCGAGCTGGGCGAGGGTGCCAGTGGGGCGCGTGAAGTCGATCAGCACGTCGGCGCCGTCCAAGCTGGTGTGCGGGTCGTCGCGGACGATCACACCACAGGGTTGGCTCAAGCCGATCGATGCATCGCTGCCGATCAGCGGCGCACCGGGCTGGTCGAACGCGCCCGCCAGTACGCAGTCTTCAGCCTGCTGCACCGCTTCGATCAGCATGCGGCCCATGCGGCCACCGGCACCGGCGATGGCGATGCGCAGCGGGTCGGTCGTCATGTCAGGCGCGAAAGCACGCACTTGTCTGTCGCCGGTTCGGATCAACGCAGCCCGGGTGACGTGTAAGACGGCGACTCGAGCGGCGGGTAGCTCGTCGGCAACACCGCGTTCTCGTCGACACGGCTCGGATCGACGGCTGGCTTCAAGCGTCTGCCGGTCGGCTGTTCGAACTTGTCGAGCTTCTCCGCGCTGGCTTCGAGCAGCGGCACCTTCGCGTTGCGCCGGCCGGAGTCGAGCGTGCCGACGAATTCGGCTTCGGCCGGCATCTGGTCGCCTTCGAAACGATCCAGCGCATCGCCGTTGAAGAAGACGGTGAGCCGCCGCTCCACGGGTTCAGCGCCGCCGCGCTTCATGGTGAACACGTAGTCCCAGCGGTTCGAATGGAACACATCGGTCAGCAGCGGCGTGCCCAGGACGTCGCGCACCTGCGTGCGCGGCATGCCGGCTTTGAGCGCCGCCACCTGTTCGCTCGACACGAAATTGCCCTGCACGATGTCGATCTTGTAGGGCGAAATCACCGACACGACGCTGCGCGACGCGCGGTTGAACGTGCCGCAGGCCGACAGCATCAACGCAACCAGCACCAGCGCTGCTGCGCGCGCCGTCGCAACAGCCCGGAGCTGCAGGCGGTGGGACGGCTCGGGGCTCAAGATTTTCATGCGCTGATCATATGATCGGTTCATTGTACCGACGGGCTCGGGCTGGCTGCGCAAATGAAAGCGCTGCCGCGGTCCGCGCGATCGAAAGCGAGAGGGAATCCGATGACAAGCATCGACGAGCTCAAGAGCACCGGACTGAAAGCGACCCTGCCGCGCCTGAAGATCCTCGAGGTGTTCCAGGCCGGCGGCCAGCGCCACATGACGGCGGAAGACGTGTTCCGCGTGCTGCTGCAGGACCACACCGACATCGGGCTGGCCACCGTGTACCGCGTGCTCACGCAGTTCGAGCAGGCCGGCATCCTGCTGCGCCGCCACTTCGAGAGCGGCAAGGCGGTCTACGAGCTCAACGAAGGCCAGCACCACGACCACCTGGTCTGCCTGGACTGCGGCCGCGTCGAGGAGTTCTACGACCCTGCGATCGAGGAGCGCCAACATGCGATCGCCAAGGCCAAGGGGTTCGTGATCACCGATCACGCATTGAGCCTGTATGCGAACTGCAGCAAGAACCCGTGCCCGAACCGGCCGCCACCGCGCGGGCGCGATTAGCGCGTACGTTGCCGGGAGCCTGCGAACGCCCGCTATTCCATCGCGCGGCGCTGCCGCTCGACGAACTCCTGATAGGTATCGATGCCGCGCAGCTGCAAGATGGTGTTGCGCACCGCCGCTTCCACCAGCACCGCGATGTTGCGGCCGGCCACCACCTGCACGACCACCTTGCGCACCGGCACCGACAGCACCTCCTGCATCAGCGGCGCATCCGGCAGCCGCTCGTAGTCGCGCTCGAGCGTTTCGCGCCGCACCAGGTGCACGATCAGATTCAGCCGCATCCGCCTGCGCACGGCGGTCTCGCCGAAGATCGCCTGGATGTCGAGCAGGCCGATGCCGCGCACTTCGAGCAGGTTGCGCAGCAGCTCCGGACAACGGCCTTCGATCGTGGTCTGGTTGATGCGGTAGAGATCGACCGCATCGTCGGCCACGAGTCCGTTGCCGCGCGAGATCAGCTCGAGGCCGAGCTCGCTCTTGCCCAGCCCCGACTCGCCGGTGATCAGCACGCCGACGCCGAGGATGTCCATGAACACGCCGTGCATCGTGGTGCGGTCCGCGAAATGGCGTGACAGGAATGCCCGCAGCACGTCGATCACGAACGCGGCCGATTCGTGCGTCGCGAACATCGGTATCTGCGCACGTTCGCACATCGCGATCAGCGCTTGTGGCGCGCTCTGGCCGTCCGCCACGATCAGTGCCGGCGGCTCCAGCGTGACGATGCGCGAGATGCGGCGCGCGCAGTCCGCTTCGCTGTTGTCGCCGTTGATCTCGGTCAGATAGGCGACCTCGCGCTCGCCCAGAATCTGCACGCGCCACGGGTGGATGTAGTTCAGATAACCGACCAGATCGGCGCCGGAGCGTGCGTTGCTGATCGCGCGCTCATCGAAACGCCGCTCCGATGCGCCCAGACCCGCGATCCATTCCCAGCGCAGCCGCGCACGCTGCTCTTCAAACAGCAAGTCGGCGCTGACGCCCACCGGTTTCATTGGGGTAGGACCATACTGATATCAGACTATCGACCTCAGCATTTCCACCGAATGGCACAGCCCCATCCCAGCAGACGCCGTGGACCGGCTTTGCCGGTTCACCGGCGTCGCCCCCGGTGGGGGGCAGGCGAGAGCCGACCGAAGGGAGCGAAGCCTGGGGGTGAGCAACACATTTAGGCTGGCTGCGCCGACTGCCAGGTCGTGATCAGCCGGTGCAGATCGGCTGCATCGGTCGTCACCTTGATGCGCTCACGCAGCGGCGAATCGCTGAGCATCTCGGCGATCTCGGACAAGATCTCGAGGTGCTTCTGGGTCGCGGCTTCGGGCACCAGCAGAAAGATCAGCAGGCCGACCGGCTGCTCGTCCGGCGCATCGAAGCCGATCGGCTGCTGCAGCTGGAACACCGCGGCCATCGGCGCTTTCAGACCCTTGATGCGGCCATGCGGAATCGCCACACCATGGCCCAGCCCGGTCGAGCCGAGCCGCTCGCGCGCGAACAGGCTGTCGGTGATCAGCGCACGGCTTAACTGGTAGAGATTTTCGAATAGCAGGCCGGCTTCCTCGAAAGCGCGCTTCTTGCTGGAAGCCTCGACGCAGACCAGGACTTGTTCCGGAGGCAGGATGGACGCGAGACGGTTCATGGGCAAGGGCGGTAGCCGATTATGCGCATGCGGATTCTTGGGCCGTCAGCAGGCCATGCCGCCTGCATCACATCGCACGTTTTTGCGCTTCATGGTGGTGATCGGTGATGCGATCCTTGTGCTTCACCACCTGTCGATCCAGCTTGTCCACCAGGTCGTCCACGGCCGCGTAGAGGTCGGCGCTGGCGCTCTCAGCGAACAGATCGTTGCCTTTCACGTGGATATTGCATTCGGCACGCTGGCGCTCGTCCTTGTCCTTCAGTTTTTCCACCGTCAGCGTGACCTTGACGTCGACTACCTGATCGAAATGGCGCGTGATCCGTTCGAGCTTGCCCGTGACGTAATTGCGCAATGCCGGCGTGACTTCGACGTGATGGCCGCTGATCGTCAGATTCATGAGAGAAACCTCCGTTGTGGAAAAAACCGACTGCCTGGCTGACCAAGACCGGTTCGATGCCCGATTCGGCCCCGCCGCGGCGCCGGCCCGGGTGCCAGCAGCACGCGCAGACCGGTTGCAGCCCTAATTTACACCGCACGGGTTTGCACCAAGGGCAGCACTGCAATGCAGGCGGCCGCATGCTGATCGTAGATGCGCAGCAGCGCCACAAAGTCCACGCTTGCAGCAGGCAAGTGCAACGCAGGCCGGATCGAGGCGCACCCGAAGCGGGCATACGCCACGCCGTCCCAGAGCTGCGGCCACTAGCATCGACTGCTTTTCCTGCAGCTTCATTTCATGGATTGCATTTCCGACCCCGCAGCGGTGTCAGCATGAGCATCGACACCGTGTTGAGCAGCAGCCTCGGCGGCATGGAGGTGAACGCGCGCCGGCCGCGCGCGCAGGCGGCGCTGGTGCTGATGGGTGGCGGCGCGCGCACCGCCTATCAGGTCGGCGTGCTGCAGGCGCTCGGCGTGATGCTGAGGCAGGCAGGGCACGCGCCGCAGGACTTTCCGTTTCAGATCCTGATCGGCACCTCGGCTGGTGCGATCAACGCGGCCTGCCTGGCTGGTTATGCGACCGAAGGGCTGGCCGCATTCGACCGGCTCGCGCATTTCTGGACACAGCTGCATTGCGACGACATCTACCGACTCAACGTGCCGGGCTGGCTGCGCTATCTGGGGCGGCTGTCCAAGGTGCTGCCGGCGCTGGCCATTACGCGCGCCGCACAGCGCCGCGGCGCGCTGCTGGACAACGCCCCGCTGGCGCGCACGCTGGCACGCGGCGTGTCGCTCGCGGGCATCGACGCGGCGCTGGCGGGCGGCACGCTGGGCACGCTGGCGGTCACCGCATCCAGCTACAGCAGCGGTGTGCACTGGACGTTCTGCCACAGCGCGTTCGATGCGCTGGCCAAGCCCTGGCAGCGGCCCGGCCGGCGCGCTGCGTTCCAGCGGCTGTCGATCGAGCACCTGATGGCATCCAGTGCGCTGCCGTTCATCTTCCCGGCCAGCGCATTGGAAGTCGATGGCGAGCGTGAGCATTTCGGCGACGGCTCGATGCGCCAGATCTCGCCGCTGTCGTCTGCGATGCACCTGGGCGCAAAGAAGATCCTGGTGGTCGGCGCGAGCCAGCCGCAGCGCTCCGGCCTGGCTGGCGGGGTCGCTGGCGAATCCACCGACCGGCCCACGCTTGGCGGCATTGCCGGCCACGCGCTGGCCAGCGTGTTTCATGACACCGTGCAGGCCGACGTCGAGCAGGTCCAACGCGTCACGCGCACGTTGCGCCAGTTGCCGCCCGCGCTGGCGCAGGCGCTGCCGTATCGGCAGGTGGAAGTCGAAGCGATCCAGCCAAGCCAGTCGCTCGATGCGCTCGCGCAGGCGCACATGCACGAGCTGCCGCGCGCGGTGCAGCACACCCTGCGCTCGATCGGTGCGCACGAAGGCAGCGGCGCTGCGGTGGCAAGCTACCTGCTGTTCGAACCCGGCTTCGTGCAGGCGCTGATGGCGCTCGGCGAGCACGACGCGTTTCAGCGGCGCGACGAACTGCTCGCGTTCCTTCAGCCGTCCCGGCCGAATGCGAACGCGCCCGCCGCAGCAGCGTCGAAGACCGCAAGTGCAGTGGGATAATCTTTTGTCGCGGCCGGTGGCCAGCCGTTGCGGCCGAAGGCGACAGACTGTTCGATGACGGTCCCGGCGGTGCGCACGACCACGGCGGTGACCTGCGGCCTCCTGGCAGCGCCGCCGAGCACCATGCGTTCCACCCCCCGGTAGTGGCCTTGCCGCCTGCGCTGGGACTGCAGTTCGGCTCTGGCTCCCCCCAGAACGCACGCTCTTTCTTCACGCGCCTCCTTCCATGCTCAACATCTTTTCCCTGGTTAGCGGCCGGCTCGTGCAGGAAGAAATCGAGTCGCTCGACGAACTGTCGCGCTTCAAGCCGATCTGGGTCGATCTGGAGTCACCCAATCTCGAAGAAAGGCGTTGGATTCAGGAGTATTACGGCGTCATCATTCCGCAGGACGCGACCGACGAGGATATCGAGGAGTCCGCGCGCTTTTACGCCGAGGACAACGGCGAGCTGCACATCAGGAGCGACTTTCTGGTGCCCGACGCGGACGACCCGCGCACGGTGCGCGTCGCGTTCATCGTGAACGACAGCAACGCCGACCTGCGCAGCCACGGCGTGCTGTTCTCGATCCATGATGAGGATGTGCCGGTGTTTCGCCTGCTGCGCATGCGCGCGCGGCGCGCGCCGGGCTTCATCGAGGACGCGAAGGAAGTGCTGCTCAAACTGTTCGATTCGGACGCCGAGTATTCGGCCGATACGCTCGAAGAGATCTACGACGGCCTGGAGAAAGTCAGCCGGCAGGTGCTGGCCGGCGACGTGACCGACAACGCGGCTGGCGAGGTGCTCGGCGCGATCGCGCGGCACGAGGACATGAACGGCCGCATTCGCCGCAACATGATGGACACGCGCCGCGCGGTGAGTTTCCTGATGCGCAGCAAGATGCTGAACGCCGAGCAGTTCGAGGATGCGCGCCAGCTGCTGCGCGACATCGAATCACTCGACAGCCACACCGCGTTCCTGTTCGACAAGATCAACTTTTTGATGGACGCGACGGTCGGTTTCATCAACATCAACCAGAACAAGGTCATCAAGATCTTCTCGGTCGCGAGCGTCGCGCTGCTGCCGCCGACGTTGATCGCGAGCGTCTATGGCATGAACTTTCAATACATGCCCGAGTTGTCGCAGCGCTGGGGCTATCCGTATGCGCTGGCGCTGATGGCAGCGAGCGCGCTGGTGCCGATCTTCTATTTCCGCAAGCGCGGTTGGCTGAAGTAGCGCGCCTTTAGAACCGGACCCCGAACGACAATCGGGCCATGTCCTGCGGCGTGAAGTTGACTTTCGGGTCCCAGGCCATTCGAACGAAATAGCGCGGCCACTCGTAGGTCGCGGTCAGCCCCACACGGCGGATGTAATCGCCTTCGATGGTGCCTTGCTTGACCAGCAGGTCCAGCGTCAGCCGCTGACCCTCGGCAACCGGTCGGCGCCAGACCAGATGCACGTGCTGCTGATCCGGATACTGCCGGTTGTCACGAATCAGCGCAGCCGACACGGCGCTCTTGTCGGGCCAGCGGTAGCCGCCATAGACCGTATACGAATCGTTCGGGTCGAAGTTGAGATTCGCGTATTCGCGCAGGTTGGTACGCCCCAGGCCTGCGCCGGCAAACCAGCGCTTGCCGGTCTCCACCGCGAAGCTGCCGCCGACAAATCCGCCCGACGCGATCTGAAGCGATGGCAGCAGTCGCACCCAGTCCAGGTCGAATGTGTGGTCCCACCCGGCGCGGGTCTGCTGGAAATCGTCGGGCACCGAGCGATACCAGCCGATCCAGACGTTGCCGTCGCCGTAGCCGTAGCGCAGGTTCAGATCCAGTGCGGGGCCAGCCGGCTGGTCGCCGCCAGAGAGTTGATAGGCGCCGGTGGTGAGTTTGAATGGTCGCTCGGGCGAGTCATCGTCGGCGCCGGACGCGGCCCATGCGATTTGCACGCTGCCCAGGCAGAGCACAGCGGCTGCAGCACAGCGGCAAATGGCGCATCGCGCTGCCGATCCGACGCTTGACAGGCAGCTTTTCATGGACATCAGCGAGCGAGTCTACGAAAACAGCCTCCTGCAGGCAGACAGCACGGTCGCCGTGCCGCTTTGAGCCGCACTGCCCGGTCGAGACGACACCCGATCAACACTTGGCTGCCCGGTCCTGCAGCCTGTTCAGCGCAGCTTCAGATCGGTGGTGCCTTGGTGTGAAAGTCGCTCAACGCCTGATAGGCCGCGCCCACACGAAACAACGTCGCTTCATCGAACGGTTTGCCGATCAGCTGCATGCCCACGGGCAGGCCTTCGGAATCGAACCCGCAAGGCACCGAGAGGGCCGGCAGCCCGGTCAGGCTCGGCACGCCGGTGTATTGCATGATGGCCGACAGCATGTCTTCCTCGACACCGTCCTCGATCACGACCGACATCGCACCGACCGGCGTCGCCGTGAACGGCAAGGTCGGGCACAGGAACAGATCGACCTTCGAGAACGCATCGATGAACTCGTTGCGCAGCAGGCTGCGGTAGCGCTGCGCCTGCAGGTAGTGCGTGGCCAGCAGCATTTCGCCGACCTCGAGCAGGGTGCGCACGTCGGCGCCGTATTCGTCGGGGCGTTCGCGCAGCCACCGCTGGTGATACGTGCTGGGCTCGGCCGACTCGATCGTCAGTTGCGCTGAGATGTTGCCGTGGATGTTCTGGATGTCCGCCTCGATCACTTCGGCGCCGGCGGCTTCCAGCGTTTTCAGTGCTGAAGTCACTGCGGCATGCACGGGCGGCTGCAGATGATGGAAGAAATAGCCCGACACGATGCCGATGCGCACACCCTTGACGCCGTCGTCCAGATGCGCGAGATAGTCGGCGACCGGCGCGCGTGCGCAGGCGGGATCTGCGGCGTCGTGACCCGCGATCGTGCCGAACATCCAGGCGCAGTCCTGCACGGTGCGCGTCATCGGCCCGGCGGTGTCCATGCTCCAGGCCAGCGGAATGATTCCGTGGTTGCTGACCCTTCCGTAAGTGGGCCGCAGCCCGACGATGCCGTTGATCGCCGACGGCAGCCGGATCGAGCCGCCGGTGTCGGTGCCGATCGCACCGAAACACGCGCGCGCCGCCACGGCCGCGCCCGAGCCCCCGCTGGAGCCGGCCGGAAAGCGGTCGGTGTTCCACGGATTGCGTACCGCGCCGTAGTGCGGGTTGTCGGACGTGCCGCCCCAGGCGAACTCGTGCATGTTGAGCTTGCCCATGAATATCGCACCCGAGCGGCGCAGCCGGCTTGCGATCGTCGCGTCCTCGTCCGGCACCCAGTCGGTGAGAATTTTGCTGCCGGCGGTGGTGCGGTGGCCGGCCACTGCGACGTTGTCCTTCAGCGCGATCGGCACGCCGTGCAGCGGCCCAAGATCATGGCCGGCGGCGATCATCGTTTCGGAAGCTTTCGCCACCTGACGTGCCTGCTCGGCGAACACCGAAATGTAGGCACCGAGCTTCGGGTTCACCGCATCGATGCGCGCGAGCGTCGCTTCGACCACGTCGACCGGCGATACCTCCCGACGCTTGATCGCTCGTGCGAGCTGCACCAGGCCGAGGTCGAGCAACTCGGAGTAGCCGCGGGCGCTCATGATCGATCAGCCCTCGTCATCGACGGCTGCGTGCACGAACACCGTAGCAGGCAGCAACCGCTGGTGCTCGGCAGCACTCATCTTGCGGCTCAGTTCGTTCGCAGCGGGCAGCCAGACCGCCAGCAGCTCGGCAGCCGCTTCGCAGCGCCCGGGCGCCAACGACAGCCCGGCGGCCTGCGCAAGCGCCCGTACGGCCGCGGCGTTCATAGCTGCACCTCATGAGTCAAGGCCTCGCGGACGACCCTATTCGTTCCGGTCACGAAGCCGGCTGTGTGCTTGATCGATGTGGTCAGCCCGTTCATGTTCTTTCGTTTCCTACAAGGATCGGCAGGCGTGCAGCCGGGGCTCGGCGGGATGTCGTCAGCCATGCACGCCGGTATATTCGCTCATGACCGCAAGGTCGCTCAGGTGTTCGCGCGGAATCTCCTCGCCGAGTTGTCCGCGTTTGATCACAAGCACTCGCTGCGAGACGTTGGCGATGAATTCCAGATTCTGCTCGACCAGCACGATCGTCAGGCCCAGCCGGTCGCGCAGCGAGCACAGGGTCTGCGCGATCTCCTCGATGATGGAAGGCTGGATGCCTTCAGTCGGCTCGTCAAGCAGCAAAATCTTTGGCTCTCCGGCCAGCGCGCGCGCCAGTGCAAGCAACTGCTGTTCGCCGCCGGACAATGAGCCGCCGGCCCGGTCGAGCAGCGGCAGCAGCCGCGGAAAATCGACCAGCAGCGCGTCGAGCGCGTCAGCGCCCTGCGTCCTGTCGACCTTCACCATGCCCATCCGCAAGTTGTCGCGCGTCGAGAGGTTCGCAAAAATCTCGCGGCCCTGAGGAACGTAAGCCATGCCGAGTCGTGCACGCGCATGGGGCGCCAGGCCGGTGATCTCCTGCTGCTCGAGCCGCACCTGGCCGGCCGTGGGCTTCAGAGCACCGATCAGGCAGCGCAGCAAGGTCGTCTTGCCCATGCCGTTGTGGCCGAGGATGCCGACCGACTCGCCCGAGCCGATCGTCATCGTGATCCGGCGCAACACCGGGATGCGGCCGTAGCCGGCGTCGAGTTGCGAGACCGCAAGCATGGTGCGTTCAGTGCGGCTTCTTGCCCAGATAGATCTGCTGCACCAGCGGGTCGCTCATGATGCGGTCGGGCGTGTCTTCCCGGATCACCTGGCCCTGGTGCAGCACGGTGACTTTCTTGGCAATCATGCGGATGAAGCCCATGTCGTGCTCGACCACGACCAGCGCGTGCTGCCGGTTGATTTCCAGGATCAGCTCCGCAGTGCGCGCGACTTCGGCGTCGCTCATGCCGGCCGCCGGTTCGTCCAGCAGGATCAGCGGCGGATCGGCCGCCAGCACGACGGCGAGTTCGACCCACTGGCGCTGTCCGTGCGCCAGCGTCCCGGTGATGGCCTGCCGGTCACCCAGCATCCCCACCCGCTCCAACGTCCGGCGGGTCACGTCGTCGGCCGCCCGCTTCTGGTACTTGCGCTGCGCTGCGATCCAGACGTTTTCCCAGACCGACAGTCCGTTGAACAAGCTCGGCACCTGCGTCTTGATGCCGATCCCGAGCCGCCCCGGCTCATGCGGCTGCGTGCGTGAGATGTCTTTGCCGCGAAACACGATCAGGCCGGAAGTCGGTTTGACCTGGCCCGTCAGCAATTTGAAGAACGTGCTTTTGCCAGCACCGTTCGGGCCGATCACGCAGCGCAGCTCGTTTTCGGCGAGCGTGAAATTGACGTCCCGCGTCGCGTGCACGCCGCCGAAGCGCACGTTCAGATCGTGGGTTTGCAGCAAGGGCGGTGCGCCGCTGCCACCGGCACCGTTCATGACGGACCTCGAGCGCTGGTGGCAGCAACTCTTGCAGCAGACACATTTTCGACAGGCCGTGTCGAGGGCGGCGCTGCATTGGACGACTCGGCATCATGCCGGTCATCCGGCAGCCGTCGACCGCGATTCAGCAACCACTGAAGCGCATCGCCAAGGCTCGGCACCAGCCCACGCGGAATCAGCAGCACGAAGATCACCAGGATGCCGCCCAACACCAGATTCGAATTGAACGTCTGCTGGGTGCCGATCTGCGTCGTCAGCCACTGGATCAGCACGCAACCCACCACCGGCCCGAACAGCGTGCCGACGCCGCCGACGATGACCCAGATGATGATCTGCGCCGACTGCGCAAGACCGAAGATGGTTGGGCTGGTGAAGGCGCCCCAGTTCGCGAACAGACAGCCCGCCAAGCCCGCAATCGCGCCGCCAAGCGTGAACGCGAACAGCTTGTACAGGCGTGCGTCGTAGCCGAGCAGCAGCGCACGCTGCTCGTTTTCCTTGATCGCGACGATGACCCGCCCGATGCGCGACGCGATCAGCACGCGCAGGCCGACATACACCGCGATCAACAGCCCGAGCGACAGGTTGAACATGCCGCGCGGCGTGATGATCGCCTCCGAGTCGCCAGGCCAGTTCAACGGCGGAATCGAAGGAATGCCGTTGAAGCCGCCGAGCGGTGCGCTGCCGATTTTCCATTCCGGCCCGGACGTCGAATTGACCAGATTGAACAGGATCAGCGTGACGGTCAGTGTGATCACGCCCATATAGACGTCGGACAGGCGCCCGAAGAAGATCACGTAGCCGAGCAGCAGTGCGAACAACGCCGGCACTACGATGGACAACAGAAAAGGCACTGTGGTGTCATCGAAATTAAGCGCGGCGATCGCATAGCTGTACGCACCGAGCCCGAAGAACGCTGCCTGCCCGAAGCACAGGATGCCCGAGAAGCCCCAGATGAAGCCCAAGCTGACCGCCAGCATCGACATCACGAGGTAGATCGTGATTTGAATCAATGTGTAGTCGTCGATGAAACCGGGCAATACGATCAGCAGCACGATGCCGATTGCAGCGCACAACGCCGCGCTCTGCCAGGACTTCGAGAAAGTGGCGATCGTTCGCGGGGCATCGGGCTTCACAGCGACCCTTTGAAGAAGCGTCCGGTGATGCCTTGCGGCAGCAGCCGCAACATCAGAATCGCAGCCAGCAGCAGGGCGACTTCACCGAACACCGGTGTACTCAGAAACGCCGCGATCTGGTTGATCGCACCGAACAGGCCCGAAGCGCTGAGCAGGCCGACCAGAATCGCCGGGCCCCCACCGATCACCGTGATGAATGACTTCGCGATGAAGGCCGCACCCATGGTCGGCACCACGCCGGTCAGCGGCGCGAGCAGGCCACCGGCCAAACCGGACAACGCGGCACCCACCGCAAACGTCACCGAATAGACGCGGCTCGGGCTGATGCCGAGCGCATCGGCCATGGCAGGGTTCTGCATCGTGCCGCGTGCGATCAGGCCAAGCTGCGTTCGGGTCAACACCCAGCCAAGGCCGAACGCGAGCAGCACCGCCATCCCAATGATCACGAGCGTGTAGACGCTGACCGAGTAATTACCGATCGAGAAGTTGCCGAGCGGCGTCGAGATGCCGGCGGTCGTGTTGCCCACCAGCGTCGTCATGATGCCGACGAGCAGCAGCGACAGCCCCCAGGTCGCGAGCATCGTGTCGACCATGCGGCCGTACAGATGGCGGATCACGAGCCGCTCGAGCACGATGCCGACCAGACCGACCGCCACCGGAGCGACGACCAGCATTGCGATCCACAGATTGACGCCGAGCTTGATCGCGCCGAGCGTCGCGTAGCCGCCGAGCATCAGAAACTCGCCATGCGCAAGGTTGATGACCTTCATCATGCCGAAGATCACCGCCAGCCCGGCCGAGACGATCACCAGATTGGCGATGCCGTACAGCACCTGGATGATGATGACGGCGGCCAGGTCGGCAGACAAGGCGGGAACTCCGTTGCGGGTCGGTCAGGCCTTGATCACGTATTGCTGATTGTCCTTCGGGTTCTTCTTCAAGTCGCAGACCGCGCTGGTATCCAGCGGCGGCTGCTGCGCGAAGGTTTCAAGAATCTTGAAATGCTTGTCCTTGACCTCGGCAATGTTCACGTTCAGCACACAGTGGTGCGTCGGCGGATCGATCGAAACCTTGCCGCTGGGCGCATCGATCGAGATGCCGGACTCGAGCGCCTTGATCATTTCCAGGCGATCGAGCGAACCCGCTTTCTTGACGCCTTCGGCCCACAGTTTCATGCCTTGGTAGGTGCCCATCGCGAGCTCCGTGACGTTCGGATAGTCGGCGCCGAAGCGTTTGTGAAAGCGCTCGATGAAGGCCTTGTTGGCTGGCGTGTCGACGCTCTGGAAGTAGTTATACGCGAGCAGAAAGCCATTCGCTTCGTCGGCCGACAGCACGATCTGCTCGTTGCCGCCGCCGAACGTGGTGGACGCCAGCGGAATCTTCTTGTTCAGCCCTGCCGCTGCCCACTGGCGGTAGAACGAGATGTGCGAGCCACCGACCAGCGCCGACCAAACCATGTCCGGCTGCGCCGCTTCAATCTTCGAGATGGTCGGGCCGAAGTTGGTGACGTCGAGCGGAAAGAACTCGATCGCCGTCGTGGAGCCGCCGTTGTCCTGCGCGAACTTCTTGACCCACTGAGACGTGATCTGACCATAGTTGTAGTCGGCTGCGATCACGTAGATCTTCTTGCCCCATTTCTTCATCGCATACGGCACCAGCTTGCCCACCGTCTGCGCGGGGGTCACGCCGGTGCAGAAGATGTTGCGGTCGCAAACCCCGCCTTCGTACTGCGTGTTGTAGAAGTAGAGCGACTTGTAGCGATCGAGCACAGGCCGGATCACCTCGCGCGAAGCGGACGTGATGCCGCCCATCACGACGGCGACCTTGTCTTTCAGCGCAGCTTGCTGCGCGAACTGTGCGTAGAGTTGCATGTTCGACTGCGGGTCGTAGCTGACCAGCTTGAGCTGCTTGCCGAGCAGGCCACCGTCCGCGTTCAATTCCTCGATCGCCAGCGTCAGCGCATCAACCATCGGCTTGCCGTAGATGTCCAGACCGCCGGACAGATCGTGGATGCTGCCGATCGCGATCTCATCCGCCGCAAGTGCGGCGGTCGGCAACAGGACGCCGTAGCTGCCAGCCGTTGCGGCCAACGTGGAACTTTGAAGAAAACGGCGACGATCCATGTGGGTAGCTCCGATGCTGAAAAGTTGTTGCTGCAGAAATAAGGAAGCAAACGCTTAGAACTGCTTCCAGTCGCCCGACTGCTCGAACGCCAGCGCGGCCCGGTAGATCGTTCCCTCGTCGTAGTCCTTGCCGATCAGCATCAGCCCGACCGGCAGACCGTCGACCAAGCCGCACGGAATCGACATGGCCGGATGGCCCGTGATGTCCATCGGGCAGGTGTTGGGCAGCATCTCGAACGCGCGCTGGATCACCTCCGACAAAGGTGCATCGGGCTTGGGCAGCGGAGTCGCGGTCAGCGGCAGCGTCGGCATCAGCAGCAGATCGAACTTGGCTAGTTCGTCTTCATAAGCCTGCTTCAGCTGGCGCGCCAGGTTTTGCGCTTTGCCGTAGTAATGCCCGTGGTTCTGCTGGATGAAGTACTCGCCGAGCACCATCGTGAGCTTCAGCGTTTCAGACAGTTCGTCGGCGCGCTCGCGCCAGTGCGCGTGATGATCGATCAGCGCGGTATCGAACAGGCCTTTGTAGTTAAAGCCGTAGCCGTTGTCCTTCATCATCTGCTGGGTCGCGCCTTCGGCCGCGATCGGCAGCCAGATCGCCGGGCCGGCCGTGTGCATCGGTATCGACACCTCGCTCACGGTCGCACCCAGATCGCCCAGGCGCTTGGCTGCTTCGCGCACTTTCGCATCGACTTCGGGCATCGATTGCGGCCAGCCGAAGCCCTCTTTCACGATGCCAATCTTCATGCCTTTGATGCCGCCCTGCATGAGTTGGCTGTAGGCCTTGGCCGGCTGATCGGCGTGCTGGCGCGGATCCAGGCCGTCGGGGCCGGCCAGCACTTCCAGCATCACGGCGTTATCGGTCACGTTCGCGCTCATCGGCCCGGTGTGGTCGATCGTGAGTTCGATCGGCATCACGCCGGTGTAGGGCACCAACCCATGCGTCGGCTTCATGCCGTAGATGCCGCAGTACGACGCGGGCATGCGGATCGAGCCGCCCTGATCGCCGCCGATCGCCAGATCGACTTCGCCGCAAGCCACCAGCGCGGCGCTGCCGGACGAAGAGCCGCCGGCCGAATACCCCTCGCGCCAAGGGTTTTGCACCGGGCCCGGTGCGCTGGTGTGGGAACCACCCGAGAAGCAAAACATTTCGCAGACCGCCTTGCCGACGATCGTGGCGCCGGCGTCGAGCAGGCGCGTCACGATAGTCGCGTCGATGGTGGGCATGAACCCTTCCATCGTCGGCGAGCCGTTCATCATCGGCACGCCGGCGACACAGACGTTGTCCTTGATCGCGACCGATTTGCCGGCCAGCTTGCCGCTGGCCGCACCCTTGATGGTGGCCTTCACATACCAAGCACCGAGACGGTTCTCTTCCCCTTTCGGCGTGTGGTGGTCGCCGCGCGGGTACTTGACCTGGGGCACGAAATCGTCCATCCCGTCGACCACGTCGTACGCATCGAAATTCGGCTGCAGCAACTGTCGATAGTCTTCGGCCTTGGCATCGTCCAGATGGATGCCAAGGCTCAGGGCGACCGCCTGAAGCTCGCTGGAAGAAGGCCGTTTGATTGCCATGGTGCACTCCCGTCAACAAAAAGAGATCAACGCCGCGCGCGTTGCGATCGGACGCCTCGCATGAATGGGCCCGCGATCAGTGCATCACGTTTGGCAGCTTCATTGTTGACTTCGTTATTTTCCAAGTCAAGCATTTTGTTTGCTTTGGAAAATATTTTCCAAGGCGGCAGGTTGGCTTGCTTGCCCGCCATGCAACGTTACAGCGCAAACCTCAAAGTCGATCGATGATCCGGAACATATGTCCGTCGGCAATCGCCAGATAGACCGGCGATGCGGTGGCGCCGTTGCCCGCATAGACCGCTTCGCGTGCGCTCCGGTACGCAATCGGCGCCGCGCCGACCCGCGGCCAGCTCGCGCGTTCAGTCAACCCTTGCTCGAACAAGGCGGCAAGGAAATGCACGCCTTCGTAGGTGGACTGGCCGAGCGAATTCAGCGTGGGCGCGCGGCTGCCGAAATGGGCGTGATAGCGTTCTTTGAAGGCCAGATTGGCGTCGGTGGTCAGGGCGGCGAAATAGCTCGATGCGACGAACAGGCGCTCGGTGTTTCCCGCGCCGATCGCCAGCAGTTCGTTTTCCTCGATTGCACAGGACAGCCGCAACGCCGACCGCGCGAGACCCTGGAGGCCGAACGCACGGTTGAATGCGATCGCATCTTCTCCGACCAGGGAGAGCAAAACCGCGTCCGCGCCGGTGCGCAGCAAGGTGTCGATCTGCGCGCTGAAGTCGGCCGTGTGCAGCGGCACGTACTCTTCGGCGACAACACGCGCACCGCATTGCGCAATGTACTTGCGCGCCAGCCGGTTCGATACGTGCGGCCACACATAGTCGTTTCCCAGCAAGGCCCAGCGCCGCGGCGCCTCGTGGCGTGCCAACCAGGCAATCGCCGGCTGCAGTTGGCGGGCCGGTGTTTCACCGATCGTAAAAACGCCGGGCGTGCATTCGCCGCCTTCGTAGAGCGGCGTGTAGATATAGGGAATCTCGCCGCCGACCGCGTTCAGGATGCGTTGCCGCACGTGACTGGTATGCATGCCGACCAAGGCTTCGACTTCACCGGCCCGCACCAGCGCTTGCAATTCCTGTTCGAGATTTTGCGCATCGTCATCGGCATCCACGGTGACGAGCCGCAAGGGCCGGCCGCCGATACCACGCCCGCCGTTCAATTCAGCCGCAGCCAGTTTGGCCGACGCCAGCGCCGACGGTCCCCAGATCCCGGTCAGCCCGCCAAGCGGCACGCACAACGCGATCTGGACCTCCGACCGGGCGCTGCGCACGGACGTGGTCGAGCCGACCGCTATCTGGCCGCCTGCGGGCAACGAGCGATGGGCGCTATCGAGTCCGATCGGCTCGAACCGAAGGCCTTGCGCCGAATAAGTCATGGCCACTCCGTAGAACTGCACCAAGTAAGGGCTTGAACGCATCGACCCGACAGAAGCGACGCGTACCCCGACATCGAGCGCTTGCGTTGCATCTCCCGTGCCAATTGCGCTCTGCAGTCCAATGCCGCTCAACGGTCCGACGACGAAGGCAGGAGATCAGTGGACTGCAAGCGGCCCACGTCCTGTGCACTCAATCGTTGCCAGGCAGCGATGAGCGAGCCGTCCAGATCGATCGCGCGCGTCGCGTCTTCGATGACCCAGGTGCGGTAGCCCAGTCTTCGCGCATCCAGCGCGGTCCATGCCACACAGAAATCGGTCGCCAGCCCGCACACGAACACTTCGTCGATGCCGCGCTGCCGCAAGTAACCGTCCAGCCCGGTCATCGTCTGATGGTCCGCTTCCTGGAACCCCGAATAGCTGTCGATCTGCGGATGAAAGCCTTTGCGCACCACGAGTTGTGCGTGCGGCACATCCAGCCCCGCATGCAGTGCCGCGTCGAAGCTGCCCTGCACACAGTGATCGGGCCACAGCACCTGTTGCCCATACGGCAGCTCGATCACGTCGTAAGGCTGTTTGCCGGAATGGCTGCTGGCGAACGATGCGTGCCCGGCCGGATGCCAGTCCTGCGTCAGCACGACATTGATGAACGACGGCGCCAGGCGATTGATCACCGGCACCACCGCTTCGCCGTCGGGCACTGCGAGATTGCCGCCGGTGACGAAGCTGTTTTGAACGTCCACGATGAGCAACACGGAGCGTTCGCTCACCTTCGGCCGAACCCGGGTGGATGAGTCGTTGGTGGAAGGCATCATCGCAACCCCTCAAGTGTGGCATTCGTGGCGGCACGAACATCGGAACCGCTTTGCCGCTCCGGGTTCAAAGCATAAGATCAAGCCAGACCTATTTTCCAACGCAAAAATAATGGCCGAGCAAGACCTTTCGCAGTACCTGGCCTATCTGCTCGCATCGGCGCACCGGCACATGCGCATCGGCCTCGGGCAATCGATCGGTGACGACGCGTTCACCGAAGAGCACTGGCGCATCCTGCAAGTTCTGTCGGACGAGCAGGGCCGCTCGATGGGCGAGCTCGCGGAGCTGGTGCTGCTGAACGGACCGGCGCTGACCAAGAACATCGACAAGCTGGTCAGCCGGGGCGTCGTGCAGCGCGCCGCCGACGCGGCCGACAGCCGCCGTGTGCTGGTATTCATCAGCGATCTGGGCTTGGAGACGCTGGCCCGGCTGAAGCAACGCGTGGATGCGCATCATGAGAGCGTCGAAGGAGCATTCGGCGCACGCAAGACGGACCAGCTCAAGCGACTGCTCGAAAGCTTCATCGGTGAAACGCGCCCGCACTGAAACCGGCCTCGGCCAGCGACTTCCTGCGCGCTTGACTGGTTGCTGAGTCCCACCACCGCGATAGCCGCACCGGCAGTCGGTTACGCGGGCAGCGCCTTGAGGAACGCACCGACGACTTCATGGGCAACGCGGCTTGCAACGTCTTTGAGGAAACGCTCGAAATCCAGATGCGCCGTATCGTCGGCACGATCCGAGATCGTTCGCACGGCGGCGAGCGGCACGCCGTAATCGAAGCACACCTGCGCGACGGCCGCGCCCTCCATCTCGACCGCGAGCGGCTCGTGCCCTGCGGCGCGCAGATCATTGAGGATCGCTGCGGATTTGGCTGCGGCGCCGACGAACTGGTCGCCACTGGCCAGCAGCCCGGTGTGCATCTTCGGCTGCAAGAGCCCTTTTTCTGTATCAAAACCCGAGAATCCGCCGGTCCACAAAGCGTTGCTAGCTCTTAAAAGCATAGTGGTCAGCGTTTCATCGCAGTCAAATCGATCCCGGTCGTAGAACGGCACCTGATAGCGCGGATACAGTGGTGAGACGTCCAGGTCGTGCTGCACGAACCCGCTGGCGACCACGATGTCGCCGACCTGCACCGACGGCGCAAGACCGCCTGCGACGCCGGTGAACAGCATGCGCTCGACCTTCAAACGCTCGATCAACGCAGCCGCCGTAGTCGCCGCCGACACCTTGCCGATGCGCGACAGCGCGAGCACCACGCGCTGTCCATGCAGCCGTCCGCACCAGAAATCACGGCCCGCATGGCGGATGCATTCGGCTTCTTCGAGCTGTTCGATCAGGCCGGATTGCTCATCGGCCAGCGCGCTCAGGATCGCGGTGGCCATATCATCTCAGCTCGCGCCGCAGCACCTTGCCGACCGGGGTTTTCGGCAGGTCGATGCGGAACTCGATCAGCTTGGGCTGCTTGTAGCCGGTCAGGTTCTTCCTGCACCAGGCACGCACGTCGGCTTCGCTCAACGACGGATTCTTCTTGACGATGACGAGCTTGACCGCTTCGCCGGTCTTTTCATCGGGCGTGCCGACACAGGCGGCTTCGAGCACGCCGTCGAGCTGACCCACCACGTCTTCGATCTCGTTCGGATAGACGTTGAAGCCGCTGACCAGGATCATGTCCTTCTTGCGGTCCACGATCTTCGTGAAGCCGCGTGCGTCCATGATGCCGATGTCGCCGCTCTTGAAGTAGCCGTCGGGCGTCATGCTCTTCGCAGTCTCGTCGGGCCGCTGCCAGTAGCCGGCCATCACCTGCGGGCCTTTGATCGCGATCTCACCGGGCTCGCCGTTCGGTACTTCGTGGCCGTCGTCGTCGAGCAGCTTAAACCAGGTGCCTGGCAGCGGCACGCCGATGGTGCCGGTGTAGTCGGCGGCATCGGTCGGGTTGCAGCTCGCCGACGGACTGGTTTCAGACAAGCCGTAGCCTTCGCAGATCGGGCAGCCGGTCTTCTCTTTCCAGAGCCTGGCGACGGCCGCCTGCACCGCCGTGCCGCCGCCGACCGCGATCTTCAGATGACTCCAGTCCACCTTGTTGAAATCGGCATGGTGCGCAAGCCCGTTGAACAGGGTGTTGACGGCAGGAAAGCTGTGGAACTTGTGCCGGGACAATTCGTCCAGCACCGCCCCCAGGTCGCGTGGGTTCGGGATCAACACGGTTTTGGCGCCCGTGCGCAACGAAAGCATCATGCTGACCGTGAACGCGAAAATGTGATAGAGCGGCAGCGCGCAGATGCCGACCGGCTGAACGTCTGCGGGAAGCTGCTGCATCACCGGTGCATTCCAAGCTTCGGACTGCAGCACGTTGGCCACCAGATTGCGGTGCAGCAGCATCGCGCCTTTCGCGACGCCGGTGGTGCCGCCGGTGTACTGCAGCACCGCGAGGTCGTCGGGCTGCATGGGCTGCACATGCAGCTTGGCCTGCTCGCCTTTGGCCAGCGCATCGTTGAATTTCACGGCGCGCGGCAACCGATACGCGGGCACCAGCTTCTTCACATGCCGCAGCACCAGATTGACCAGCGTTCCCTTCACCAGGCCGAGTCGATCGCCGAACGAACACAGCACCACGTGCTCGATCCTGGTCTGCGCCATGCACTGCTGCAACACGGCTGCGAAGTTTTCGACGAGAAAGATGGCTTTTGCACCAGAGTCGCGCATCTGATGCTCGAGCTCGCGCGCGGTGTAGAGCGGATTCACATTGACCAGCACCAGCCCGGCGCGCAGGATGGCAGCCACGGCAATCGGGTACTGCGGCACGTTCGGCATCATCACCGCGACCCTGTCTCCCTTGACCAGGCCAAGCTGCTGCAGGTACGCGCCGATTGCGCGGCTGGCCGAATCGACCTGCGC
Source organism: Burkholderiaceae bacterium (assembly GCA_965218765.1). Taxonomy (GTDB): domain Bacteria; phylum Pseudomonadota; class Gammaproteobacteria; order Burkholderiales; family Burkholderiaceae_C; genus JBBPYC01. The sequence continues at coordinate 323,137 of CBDCLU010000001.1, forward strand.
GAAGCTGAAGTCGCAGCCCATGAAGCTGTAAGCCGCGCGGGCGGCGTGGGTCTCGAAGCTTTCCGCCATCAGCTCGACCAGCGACGCATGGGGCGAGGCAGGCAGATCGGCGGGCACGCCAGCCGGATAGGCGCTGAGCCAGGGGCGTTCGGCAGTGCTCATGGAATGCATCGGCGGCTCTCCTGCAAAAGCACTACGCGACCCGGGGGTCGCGTAGTGCAGGCCTTCAAATGTCTGTCAGCGAAGGCAGCGTCATTCGATTGCCTTGGCCATGTCCTCCACGACCTTCTTCGCGTCGCCGAACACCATCATCGTCTTGTCCATGTAGAACAGGTCGTTGTCCAGGCCCGCATAGCCGGCCGCCATCGATCTCTTGTTCACGATCACGGTCTTGGCCTTGTAGGCTTCGAGGATCGGCATGCCGTAGATCGCGCTGCCTTTGGTGTGCGCAGCCGGGTTCACCACGTCGTTGGCACCCAGGATAATCGCCACGTCGGCCTGGCCGAACTCGCCGTTGATGTCCTCCATCTCATACACCTGATCGTAGGGCACTTCGGCTTCGGCCAGCAGCACGTTCATGTGCCCCGGCATGCGGCCGGCCACCGGGTGAATCGCGTACTTCACGTTCACGCCTTTTTCGGTCAGCTTGAGCGCGAGTTCCTTGACCGCGTGCTGGGCGCGGGCCACCGCGAGGCCGTAGCCCGGCACGATCACGACGGTCTCGGCGTTGCCGAGCACGAACGCAGCGTCGTCGGCGCTGCCGCTCTTGACCGGCCGCTGCTCCTTCGCACCACCCGCAGCCGGGTCCGCGGCGTCGCCGCCGAAGCCGCCCAGGATCACGTTGAAGAACGACCGGTTCATCGCCTTGCACATGATGTAGGACAGGATCGCGCCCGACGAGCCCACCAGCGAGCCCGCGATGATCAGCATCGAATTGTTCAAACTGAAGCCGATGCCGGCCGCGGCCCAGCCCGAATAGCTGTTCAGCATCGACACCACCACCGGCATGTCGGCGCCGCCGATCGGGATGATGATCAGCACGCCCATGATGAACGCCAGGATCAGCATCGAGGTGAACGCGAACTTGCTGCCGTTTGCGGTGAACCACAGGCCCAGCAGGATCATGACGATGCCGAGCACGAGATTCAGCTTGTGCTGGCCCTTGAACGCGACCGGTGCCCCCTGGAACAGCCGGAATTTGTACTTGCCCGAAAGCTTGCCGAACGCGATCACCGAGCCGCTGAACGTGATCGCGCCGATCGCCGCACCGAGGAACAGCTCGAGCCGGTTGCCGGCGGGAATCGGAAAGCGCGCAAAGCCCTGCACCACCACCGCGCCTTCCGGCGGAAAGCCGCCGGCCAGCACCGCCACCGGCAGCGGCGTGATGCCGAACGCCCAGGGCTCGGCAACCGCAGCGATCGCGATGAAGACGGCCGCGAGACCGATCATGCTGTGGAAGAACGCGACGAGTTCGGGCATCGCGGTCATCTCGACGGTGCGCGCGCGATAGGCACCGTAGCCGCCGCCGACCACCAGCCCCAGCAGGATCCAGGCCATGCCCTTGCCGCCGCCGCCGAGCTGCAGCACGAGTGCGGCGGTGGTCAGGATCGCGATGCCCATGCCGACCATGCCGAACACGTTGCCGCGGATCGACGTCGTCGGGTGCGACAGCCCCTTCAGCGCCTGAATGAAGCAGACGCTGGCCACCAGGTAGAGCAGCGTGACGGTATTGCCGCTCATGCAGACGCTCCCTTGTCGGCTTTGGCCGCGGCATCGGCGATGGTCGGCAGCTTCTTCTCCTTCTTCTTGAACATCTCGAGCATGCGCCGCGTGACGAGAAAGCCGCCGAACACATTGACCGCGGCCAGCGCCACTGCCAGCACGCCCATCAGCTTGCCGAAGAATGTCAGCGTGAGTGCCGCGGCCAGCATTGCGCCAACGATCACGATCGCCGAGATCGCGTTCGTCACCGCCATCAGCGGCGTGTGCAGTGCAGGCGTGACGGTCCAGACCACGTGGTAGCCGACGTAGATCGCCAGCACGAAGATGATCAGGTTGGTGAGGGTGTGTGAGACTTCCATTTTTTTATTTCCTCTTGACTTCGCCGTTCTGGGTCATCAGGCACGCGGCCACGATGTCGTCTTCCGTATCGACCTTCAGTGCGCCTTCCTTGGTCACGATCAATTTCAGAAAGTCGAACACGTTGCGCGCGTAGAGCGCGCTCGCATCGGCGCCGACCATCGACGCGAGGTTCGTCTCGCCGATGATCGTCACGTTGTGCTTGACCACGGTCTTATCGGGCTCGGAAAGCGGGCAGTTGCCGCCCACCGTGCCGTCCGCGTTCTTCTCGCCGCGGCCGGCGGCAATATCGACGATCACCGAGCCGGCCTTCATCGACTTGACCATGTCCTCCGTGATCAGCACCGGCGCGGCCCGGCCCGGGATCAGCGCGGTCGAGATCACGATGTCGGCCGCCGCCACTCTTTTTGCGACTTCGGTCTTCTGCCGGTCGAGCCAGCTTTTGGGCATCGGCTTCGCATAGCCGCCGACGCCTTCGGCCGCCTCTTTTTCTTCTGCCGTGTCGTAGGACACGTCGATGAACTTGCCGCCGAGCGACTCGACCTGCTCCTTCACGCTCGGCCGCACATCGGAGGCTTCGATCACCGCGCCCAGACGCTTCGCGGTCGCGATCGCCTGCAGGCCGGCCACGCCGACGCCGAGGATCACGACGCGCGCGGCCTTCACGGTACCGGCCGCGGTCATCAGCATTGGGAAGAAGCGCTGGTATTTGTCAGCCGCCATCATCACGGCCTTGTAGCCCGCGATGTTCGCTTGGCTCGACAGCACGTCCATGCTCTGCGCGCGCGTGGTGCGCGGCGCGGCTTCGAGTGCGAACGCGGTGAGCTTGGCGTCGGCGAGTTTTCGGAGGCCGTCCGCATCGAACGGATTGAGCATGCCGACCAAGGTGGCGCTGCCCTTGAGCTTCTTCAGCTCATCGTCCTGCGGGCTGCGCACTTTGAGCACCAGCTCGCAGCCGAGCGCGCCGTCTTGGTCGGTGATCTCGCAGCCGGCGGACTTGTAAGCCTCATCGGTTGCGCTGGCTTTCAGACCGGCGCCGGATGCGACCCGCACCGTGTGGCCCAGGCCGATCAGCTTCTTTGCGGTCTCCGGGGTGGCCGCCACGCGCGTCTCTCCGGGCGCGGTCTCGGCGGGTACGCCTATCTGCATGAATCGCTCTCCTTGGTTTTTTTTCCGTAGCCGGGACACGCGCCACTTGGGCGATCGAACGGCCGGCTCATCCGTGGTCGGTGCATGAATGGCAAGGCAAAAATCATTGTCACTGATTTTTTCCAGGCCGCCGACGGGGTAGCCATGCCGATTATTCAGTGCATACAGCCTGCGGCTCGATAATCCAGGTCATGAAAACGCGTTGGAAACCGAACGTCACGGTGGCGGCGATCGTCGAACGAGACGGCAGGTACCTGCTGGTCGAGGAACAGGCGGACGCAGCCGCTGCGCCGCTGCTGCTGAACAACCCGGCCGGCCATCTCGAGCCCGGCGAATCGCTGCTCGATGCATGCGTGCGTGAAACGCTGGAGGAAACCGCCTGCGCGTTCACGCCGACCGCGCTGGTGGGGATTTACCTCGCGCGGCCGGCGGCAAGTCCGCAGGCCGCTGCTGCCACCGAGCACGATCCCGACCTGACCTACCTGCGCTTCGCATTCAGCGGCACGTTGGGCGATCCCGTGCCCGGACGCGCGCTGGACGCCGGCATCGTGCGCACGCTCTGGCTCACGCCGGACGAGATCCGGGCCAGCCGCGCGCGCCACCGCAGCCCGCTGCTGCTGCGCTGCGTGCAGGACCACGCAGCCGGCCGCTCGTATCCGCTCGACCTGCTGCAGGCCGATCCGTCGCTGTTTGCAGGGTTGACCTGAATGGCGGCGGGCTGCAATCCGGCCGCCGGCCGACGGCGCATCGCCGCGTGGCAACTGGCCACGCTGCTGCTGACATTGTGGCTGCCTTTGCCGGGGCCGGCAGCCGAAGCCGCCCTATCGGGCGTGCCTGTGCCGGCGGCCACAGCGGCGTATCCCGACCCCATCGAATCGTCGACCCGCCTGCCCGACCCGGCCCGCCTGCGCTACGACGTGACCGCGCAGATGAAGGGCCTGCAGTACCACGCGGGCGCCGACCTGTTCTGGCAGCACGACCGGCAGCACTACCAGTTGCGCTTCGAATTCAGGCTGCTGTCGGTGCTGCTGCGCAGCCAGACCAGCAGCGGCGCGGTCGGCCAAGAGGGCTTGCGGCCGCAGACGTTCATCGACCGGGTGCGATCGAAGGAGCGCCGCGCGACGTTCGACCGCCAGCGCGGGCAGGTCGCGTTCAGCGCCGACGGTGCGCCGGACATGGCGCTGGAAGCAGGCGCGCAGGACCGCTTGAGCATCATCTTCCAGCTCGCCGCGCTGGTCGCGGGCGACCCCGCCACATTCCAGCCGGGTCGAAAACTGGCCATTCAGACGGTCGGCCCGACCGACGCGCAGACCTGGCACTTCACCGTGGCGCCCGCGCAGAAGCTGCGCTATCAGGGCGAACCACTGCCGACCATCAAACTCATGCGCGATCTGCGGGACCCGAAGGACCAGCAGGTCGAAGTCTGGTTCGCGCCGAGCCTGGGTTATCTGCCGGTGCAGCTCAGGATCACGCAGCAGGACGGCGATTCGATCGAGCAGCACCTGACAGCGGTGGACCCGCCAGGATAAGGCTCAGGACGCGTTTTTGCCCGCACGCTTTTTGCATCCCGTCTCCATCGAGGCAACGGCGCCTTTGCCCGATGGCGAGTTTTTCCTTCGAACGAACCGCGTGCTTGTGTGAACCTGTCGCGCAGTCGCGGGTCCACCTTGAATCGGGGCGATCCGTTGTCATGTAGGGTGGAGTCAAAGGCGGCCGTTTTTTGGTTTTTTTGTCGTCCCACCCGGTTGCGCTCGTCCATTCTTGTTTTTGTTTCCCCCTTTTCCCCAGCCCAGGCTTCTTACATGCAAATGCTCTACGACTCGGAATCCTTCGTGGTGGTCCACATGCAGCCGGACGACGCGGAGCTGGCGCAAACCGGCGCGGCCGGTGCGAGCACCAGCCCGGTGCCCTGGCCGGCGTCGGTGTTCGCACGGCACGGTTTCGAGATCGTCGACAAGCGCTCCGGCAAGGAGGTCTATCTGGACGGCTCCTGGGCCGAGCTGTTCCAGCGCCAGATCCACGCCTGGCAGGAGAACACCCCGACCCAGCAGGAAGTCGAGGACACACTGGAAGGGTATGCGGAGCTTGCGCAGAACCCGGTGCTCGTGCATTAGATCCCACCCCCCGCCTTCGCTCCCGTTGGTCGGCTCTCGGCTACCCCCTTGCAGGGGGCGGCGCCTGCGGCCTGGCGAAGCCAGCTCCGCGGCCCCTGCTGGAATGGGCAGCACTGCTTATTTCTGTACGTCGGCGGTTTTTTATTCATCATGATTTGCAGCCGCGTCTCATCCCTCCTCTTCGCATGTCTGTTGGCAGCGGCGCTGTTGCCGGGCTGCGCGACCCCTGTTGAATCGCAATCCGTGGAAGCGAGTGCCGACAGGTCAATCACCCGCCAGCTGCTGGCGCTGCTGCCGGCCGACGTGTTGTTGCTGGGCGAGCAGCATGACGCGCCGGAACATCACGAGATCGAGCGGCTCGCGGTCGCACAACTGGCTGGACGCGGGCGATTGGCTGCAGTGGCGCTCGAAATGGCGGAACAGGGGCGCAGCACGGACGGTTTGCCGCGCGATGCATCGGAAGACGCGGTGCGCGCGGCGCTGGGCTGGGACGAAGCCGGCTGGCCGTGGCCGCCTTACCGGCCGGCTGTGATGGCCGCGGTGCGCGCGGGCGTGCCGGTGGTCGGCGCCAACTTGCCACGTGCGCAGATGCGGGCCGCGATGGGCAGCGAGCGGCTGGACGCGGTGCTGGCTCCGGCGGCGCTCGCCGAGCAGCGCGATGCGATCCGGGACGGCCACTGCGGGCTGCTGCCGGACAGCCAGATCGCCCCGATGACGCGCATCCAGCTTGCGCGCGACGACGCGATGGCGCGCACCGTCGAAAGCCGGGTCATTGCCGGCCGCACGGTGCTGCTGATCGCAGGCGGCGGACACGTGCGGCGCGATCTGGGTGTGCCACGCCATCTTGCGGCTTCCTTGATGTCAAAAGTGGTGCTGGCGCAGGCGGACTCTGCGGATGCCGCTTCAAAAGATATAGCTGGTTCGATGGTTGCCGAGACAGCCGGTGTCGATCTGCTGCTGCACACGCCGGCGCTGCCGCCGATCGACCATTGCGCAGCGCTGCGCAAATCGATGCGGTAGGCGGTCCTGGCGGTCCGGGGAACGTGGATTGCCCGCGCGGCTGTTCATCGAATGGCGCCTGGCACCTCTTCGCTGCGACCGCCGATCGCCGATCACTCACCCCTCGTCGTTTGTGTTCGTGTCTCCTGTCGAAAGTCGATCACCATGACCGCTGATTCCATCGGCCTCAGACCGAGCAACCGCCGCATCGCAGTCGTCACCGGCGCTTCGGCCGGCGTCGGCCGCGCCGTCGCTTGCGAGTTCGCACGACACGGCTGGCATGTCGCACTGCTCGCGCGCGGTGAGGATGGATTGGCCGGCGCGAAGGCTGATGTGGAACGCCTCGGCGGCACCGCGCTGGCGCTTGCGACCGACGTCGCGGATGCCGACGCAGTCGAAGCCGCTGCCGAGCGCGTGGAAGCCGAATGGGGCCCGATCGACGTCTGGGTGAACGATGCGATGGCGACCATCTTTTCCTGGGTGGACGACATTTCCGCGGCCGACTTCAAGCGCGCGACCGAAGTGACGTATCTGGGCACGGTCTGGGGCACGCTGGCCGCACTGAAGCGCATGAAGCCGCGCAACCGCGGCACCATCGTGCAGGTCGGCTCGGCGCTCGCCTATCGATCGATTCCGCTGCAGGCGCCGTACTGCGGCGCGAAGGCGGCGATTCGCGGCTTCACCGATTCGGTGCGCTGCGAGTTGGTGGCCGAGCGCAGCGACGTGCACGTCACGTTCGTCGCGCTGTCCGCATTCAACACGCCACAGTTCGACTGGGGCCGCAGCCATCTGCCGAACCGGCCGCGCCCGATGGGCAAGATCTTCCAGCCGGAAGTCGCCGCGCGTGGCATCTACTTCGCCGCGACGCACCGCCGGCGCGAAGTCTGGGTCGGCCTGCCGGCTGTGAAATCAATCATCGGCACACGCCTTATCCCCGGCTTGCTCGACTGGTATCTGGGGCGCACCGCGGTGGACGGGCAGCAGACCGATCAACCGGTGGCGGCCGGCCGGCGCGACAACCTGTACGAGCCGGTGGCTGGTGACCACGGCGCGCATGGCCGCTTCGATGTTGACGCGGTCGACAGCAGCACACAATTGTGGGCCACCATGCACCGCGACCTGCTGGCGGGCGCCGCCGCCGTGGGCCTGGTGCTGCTGGGTGCCGGCCTGGCGACGGCAGCGAAGCGCCGACCGCGGTTGTTGCCGTCGCCGCGCCGCTGGTTCTGACGTTGCAGCGTCGGCCCGACCAAGTTCAGGCGTGCGCGCGGATCGAGTCTGAGAGCACGCTGACCAGCGTCTCGATCTGCTCGCGCTCGACGATGAACGGCGGCGCCAGCACCACCGTGTCGGCGGCCGGGCGGATCAGCACGCCTTTTTTGTAGCAGTCGGTGAAGATGTCGAACGCGCGCTTGCCCGGTGCGCCATCGATCGGCTTCAGGTCAATCGCAGCCGCCAGCCCCAGGCTGCGGATGCTCGTCACGTTCGGCAGGCCTTTGGCTTCCCGGTGCACCGCATCGCCGAGCAGCCTGCCCATTTCACCGGCGCGCGCATAGAGCTGTTCCTGTTTGACCAGCTTCAATGTTGCGATCGCCGCGGCGCACGCGACCGGATGGCCCGAATAGGTGTAGCCGTGGAAGAATTCGACCGCATGCTCGGGCGCCGGCGTGTCCATCATCGCGCTGTAGAGCTTGTCGCGGCAGATCACGCCGCCCAGCGGGATCACGCCGTTCGTCACGCACTTGGCGAAGTTCAGCATGTCCGGCACCACGCCGAAATGGTCGGCCGCGAAGTTGGTGCCCATGCGGCCGAAACCCGTGATCACCTCGTCGAAGATCAGCAGGATGCCGTGCTTGTCGCAGATCTCACGCAGGCGCTTCAGATAGCCCTTCGGCGGCACGTACCAGCCCGCGCTGCCGGCCACCGGCTCGACGATGATCGCCGCGACGTTGCTCGGATCGTGCAGCGGCAGGATGCGCTGCTCGAGTTCCAGCAGCGGGTCTTCCGCCCAGACCGGCTCCTCGTTGTGGACGAACGCATGGTTCGCCTGGTCATGGATGAAGCGCATGTGATCGACGCGCGGCAGCAGCGCGGCACCATACGCCTTGCGATTGGCCGGAATGCCGCCCACGCTCATGCCGCCGAAGCCGACGCCGTGATAGCCCTTCTCGCGCCCGATGAACACGTTGCGGTGCCCTTCGCCGCGGCTGCGGTGATAGGCCAGCGCGACCTTCAATGACGTGTCGGCCGCTTCCGAGCCCGAGTTGCAGAACAGCACCTTGTTCAAGTCGCCCGGCGCCATCTCGGCGATCACTTCCGCCGCCATGAACGCCTGGTCGTTGCCGACCTGGAACGCGGTCGCGTAGTCGAGCGTGTCGAGCTGGCGCTTGATCGCCTCGTTGATCGGCGTCCGGTTGTGCCCGAGGCCGACGCACCAGAGGCTGGAGACGCCGTCGAGCACTTCGCGGCCGTCGTGCGTCGTGAACATCATGCCGTCCGCCTTCACGAACACGCGCGGATCTTTGAGGAAGTTGCGGTTCGCGGTGAACGGCAACCAGTGGTTGTCCATGCGGAAGTCGTTGAAGCCCATTTGCGCATCTCCCCGGCTTGTTTGAAAAGCCAAAAACTTGAATGGTCGAACCCACAATTCTGGCACCGATGCAGGGCGCCGTCATCCGCTCAACCGGCGCCGCCCGCGCGCATGCTGCGACAATCCGCGCCCTATGAAACATGGATACGTGCTGAACCTGTCCTGCCCGGATCGCCCCGGCATCGTGCACGCGGTATCGGGCTTCCTGCTCGAGCACGGCGGCAACATCGAGGAAGCCGCGCAATACAACGACCGCGCGACCGGCCTGTTTTTCATGCGTGTGCAGTTCGCGTGCGAGCGGCACGGCGCCGACGAGCTGCGCGAGCGGCTCGCGCGCTTCGCCGAGCCGTTCGGCATGGAGTGCAAGCTGTTCGCGACCGATGCGCCGATGCGCACCGTGATCATGGTGAGCCGCGACGGGCATTGCCTGAACGATCTGCTGTTTCGCTTCAAGTCGGGCCTGCTGCCGCTCGACATCCGCGCGATCATCAGCAACCACCGGGATTTTTATCAGCTCGCAGCCAGCTACAACGTGCCGTTCCACCACATCGCGGCCAGCAGCATGAACCGCGCGCAGGCAGAAGAGCGGCAGCTCGAGATCATCGAGGCGGAAGGCGCGGAACTGGTTGTGCTCGCGCGCTACATGCAGATCCTGTCGAACGACCTGTGCGCCAAGCTGGCCGGCCGCGCGATCAACATCCACCACAGTTTTCTGCCGAGCTTCAAGGGCGCCAAGCCCTACTACCAGGCGCATGAGCGCGGCGTGAAGCTGATCGGCGCGACCGCGCACTACGTGACGGCCGAGCTCGACGAAGGCCCGATCATCGAGCAGGACGTGGCGCGAGTCGACCACAGCAGCACGGTGGAGGACCTCACGGCGCTCGGCCGCGACACCGAAAGCCAGGTGCTCGCGCGTGCCGTGAAATGGCATGGCGAGCATCGCGTGCTGCTGAACGGGCACAAGACGGTGATCTTCAAATAAGCCGGTAGCGGCTGCGGCACGGGGCTTGCTTGAAACTCGCTTTTTCTGATCTGCTGCTGCCGGCGCGGGCGCAGCCCTGGAGCCATCTGTCATGAAACTCAAAGCCACCACCGCCCTGACCATGAACGCCACCGCGGGCGACTGCCCGGTGGTCGCGATGCTGCGCCCCAGAAGCGGACTCGCGCAGTGGATGGTCAGCGAGCGTTATGAGATGACCCCGTGGGTGCGGCCGATCGAGTTCGTGGACGGCTTCGGCAACCTGTGCCAGCGGCTCACGTTCCCGCAGGGGCAGATGCACATCGAAGTCGAAGTCGTGATGGAGACCGAAGACAACATCCGCGTCTCGCCCGGCGCGCCGCTGTCCCTGATCGACACCTTGCCCGATCACTCGCTGCTGTACCTGCTGCAAAGCCGCTACTGCCCGTCCGACAAGATGAGCGCGCAGGCGCTTGGGATCGTCGGCAATGCGGCGCCCGGCTATGACCAGGTCGAGGCGATCCGCGCGCACATCCACAATACGCTGCAGTACAAATACGGTGTGAGCGACCCGACCACCGATGCGCTCGACACGCTGGCCGCCGGCGCCGGTGTCTGCCGGGATTTTGCGCATGTCGGCGTGGCACTGACCCGCGCGCTGCGCATCCCCGCGCGGCTCGTGGTCGGCTATCTGCACGGGCTGGAGCCGATGGACATGCACGCCTGGTTCGAGGCGTTCATCGACGGCTTCTGGTTCACGTTCGACGCCACGCAGGACCAGCCGCGCGGCGGGCGCATCGTGCTGGCGTACGGGCGCGATGCAGCCGACGTCGCATTCATCTCGAACTACGGGCCGCTCGAGATGGGCGAGATGAAGGTGAGCGTGGAGCGCGTCGACGCGCAGCAGCAGCCCAAGCAGAACGGACCTGCCGGCAACAACGTGAATGCGAGCAACAACGTGAACGACCGGGGGCAGACGGCTTAGGTCGGTGGCATGCCACCAAGTGCGCGTCTGGCTGCATTTGCAATCGCGCCGGCATCGACGCCGAAGAACGCGCGCAGCGCGGCGCGCGTGTCGCTGCGCCCGAACCCGTCGGTGCCGAGCGTGAGGTAGCGGCGGTGGTCGGGCAGGAACGCGCGGATGCTCTCGGGCACGGCACGCACATAGTCGGTGGCGGCGATCACGGGGCCGGAGGTGCCTTGCAATTGTCTGGCGATGAACGGGCGCGACGCCTTTTCCTTGTCTCCCGCGAGCAGTGCGGACTGCCAGCGCGTCCCGTCGCGCGCGAGTTCGCTCCAGCTGGTGACGCTGAATACGGTCACGTCGATTCCTTCAGCCCACAGCAGTTGCGCGGCTTTGGCGACTTCGGTCAGGATCGCGCCGGAGCCGAGCAGCGTGACCGCCTGATTTTTTGATGAAATCTGGCTTCGACGCACGTCCTGCCTGCGCCTCCAGCCATCAAAACGATAGCAACCGCGCAGCACGTCGGCATGCACCTCGGCCGGCAGGTCGGGCTGCGCGTAGTTCTCGTTCATCAACGTGACGTAGTAGAAAACGTCGCGCTGCTCGACCATCATCTCGCGGATGCCGGCATCGATGATCACGGCCATCTCACCCGCGAAGGCCGGGTCGTAAGCCTTGCAGTTCGGGATGGTGGCGGCGATCAGGTGGCTGGAGCCGTCCTGATGCTGCAGGCCTTCGCCGCTCAGGGTGGTGCGGCCCGCGGTGGCGCCGAGCAGGAAGCCGCGCGGGCGCTGGTCCGCCGCGGCCCAGATCTGATCGCCGACGCGCTGAAAGCCGAACATCGAGTAGTAGATGTAGAACGGCAGCATCGCCAAGCCGTGCACGCTGTAGCTGGTGGCGGCCGCGGTCCAGCTTGCGATCGCGCCGGCCTCGCTGATGCCTTCTTCGAGGATCTGGCCGTCGGTGGCTTCGCGATAGCTCATGATCGAGCCGATGTCCTCAGGCGCATAGCGCTGGCCGACGCTGGAGTAGATGCCGACCTGCTTGAACAGGTTCGCCATGCCGAAGGTGCGCGCCTCGTCGGCGACGATCGGCACGATGCGCGGGCCCAGGGTCTTGTCCTTCATCAGGTTGCTCAAGCAGCGCACGAACGCCATCGTCGTGCTCATCTCCTTGTCCGCGGCGTTCAATGCGAACTGCGCGTAGTTCGCCACGTCCGGCTTGGCCACGACGTCGCAGTCGGTCTCGCGCCGCGGCATCGCACCACCCAGTTTTTCGCGGTGTTCGCGCAGGTAGCGCATCTCCGGCGCATCGTCGGCCGGCTTGAAGAACGCGAGCGACTTCGCCTGCTCGTCCGAGAGCGGCAGATTGAAGCGGTTGCGGAATTCGATCAGGTCGGTTGCGTCGAGTTTTTTCTGCGAATGCGTGGTCATGCGGCCCTGGCCGGCGGCGCCCATGCCGTAGCCTTTTTTGGTGTGCGCGAGGATCACCGTGGGCTGGCCGCGGTGCGTGGCGGCGGCCGCATAAGCCGCATGGATTTTCACCAAGTCGTGCCCGCCGCGCTTCAGGTGGTCGATCTGGTCGTCCGTCATGCCCTGCGCGAGCGCGGCGAGTTCGGCGTTCTGGCCGAAGAACGTGTCGCGGTTGAAGCGGCCGTCTTTTGCCGCAAAGGTCTGCATCTGGCCGTCCACCGTATCGGCGAACGCGCGCAGCAGCGCGCCCTGCGTGTCGCGTGCAAAGAGCCCGTCCCAGTCGCTGCCCCAGATCAGCTTGATCACGTGCCAGCCGGCGCCGGCGAACAGCTTTTCGAGCTCGTCGATGATGCGGCCGTTGCCGCGCACCGGGCCGTCGAGGCGCTGCAGGTTGCAGTTGACGACCCAGACCAGGTTGTCGAGCTTTTCGCGCGCGGCCAGCGTCAATGCGCTCATCGACTCTGGCTCGTCCATCTCGCCATCGCCGAACACGCCCCAGACTTTTCGCCCCGAGCAGTCGAGCAGGTTGCGGTGCGTCAGATAGCGCATGAAGCGCGCGTGATAGATCGAGCTGATCGGACCGATCCCCATCGAGCCGGTCGGAAACTGCCAGAAGTCGGGCATCAGCCACGGGTGCGGGTAGCTGGAGAGGCCGCGAGCGCCGCGAGCCGGTGCGGTGAGCTCCTGGCGATAGTGCTTCAGGTCGGCTGCGGTCAGCCGGCCTTCGAGAAACGCGCGCGCATAGACGCCCGGTGCGCTGTGCGGCTGGAAGAACACGAGGTCGCCGCCGTGCGATTCGCTCTTTGCCTGGAAGAAATGGTTGAAGCCGGCTTCGAACAAATCGGCCGCGCTTGCATAGCTCGCGATATGGCCGCCGAGCTCGCTCGAGCCGCCGCTCTCCGCCTGGTTCGCGCGCACCACCATCGCAAGTGCGTTCCAGCGCACCAGCGAAGCGAGTCGCTCCTCGATCGCGAGGTCGCCGGGGAACGCGGGCTGGTCTTCCACGGCGATCGTGTTGAAGTACGGCGTGGCAAGCTCAGGCTGCCAGCCGATGCGCTGCTGGCGCGCGAGCCGAGCCAGCTCGTCGAGCAGGAAGCGCGCGCGGTCCGGGCCTTGCGCTGCGACGACGGCGCTGAACGCGTCACGCCATTCGGCGGTCTCCGACGGGTCGAGATCGGCGAGTGACGACTGGTTGAAGCAATGGGAATCTCGGGCGTTCATCGTGCAGAACTTTACGCCGTGTCGGGCCGAATTTGCTGCTGAATGCATCGCGCACTTCGCGAGGAGCGCGGCATAAACTGCTGCGATGGACTTCGATAACACGGATTTGCGCATCCTCGCCGAGCTGCAGTGCGACGGTGCGTTGTCGAACGTCGAACTCGCCCGCCGCGTGCACCTGTCGCCCTCGCCCTGCCTGGCGCGCGTGAAGGCGTTGCAGGCATCCGGCGTGATCGCGCGCTATGTGGCGCTGCTCGATGCAGGCACGCTGGGCCTGGGCCTCAACGTGTTCATCTCGATCAGCCTGAAGGCGCAAAACAAGGCGTCGCTCGCCGAGTTCGAACAACGGATCGCCGAACACGACGAGGTGATGGAGTGCTATTTGATGACCGGCGACAGCGACTATCTGGTGCGGGTGGTGGTGGCCGACATCGGCGCGCTGGAGAAATTCATCCTCGAGCAGCTCACGCCGATCGCGGGCATCGAGAAAATCCGATCGAGCTTCGCGCTGAAGCAGGTGCGTTACAAGACGGCGTTGCCGTTGCCAGGGCACCGCATGCTGCACGGTGCATGAACCGCTGCAGCATAGGATTCGAGGCAATTACATGCTGCGCCGATACTGCCCACCCACCTCGAACAGCGCGTTCGTGATTGCCCCAAGCGAGCAGCAGCGCACCGCATCCATCAGCACATCGAACACGTTGGCGTTGTCGATCACGGCTTGCTGCAGGCGCTTCAGCTGCATCGGCGCCGCTTCGGCATGGCGCGCATGGAAGTCGGCCAGCCGCTGCAACTGCCCCTGCTTTTCATCCTCGGTCGAACGCGCGAGTTCAAGCACATCCGGCAGCTTGTCACCGCCGGGCTTCAGGAACGTGTTGACGCCGACGATCGGCAGTTCGCCGGTGTGCTTCAGCATCTCGTAGTGCATCGACTCGTCCTGAATCTTGCCGCGCTGGTAGCCGGTCTCCATCGCGCCGAGCACGCCGCCGCGCTCGGTGATGCGCTCGAACTCCTGCAGCACGGCTTCTTCGACCAGTTCGGTCAGCTCGTCGATGATGAACGCGCCCTGGTTCGGGTTCTCGTTTTTGGCCAGGCCCCACTCGCGGTTGATGATGAGCTGGATCGCCATCGCGCGGCGTACCGAATCTTCCGTCGGTGTGGTGATCGCCTCATCGAACGCATTCGTGTGCAGGCTGTTGCAGTTGTCGTAGATCGCGATCAGCGCCTGCAAGGTGGTGCGGATGTCGTTGAACTGAATCTCCTGCGCGTGCAGGCTTCGGCCGCTGGTCTGGATGTGGTACTTCAACTTCTGGCTGCGTTCGTTGGCGCCGTATTTTTCCTTCATCGCCACCGCCCAGATGCGGCGCGCCACCCGGCCCATCACGCAATATTCGGGGTCCATGCCGTTGCTGAAGAAGAAGCTCAGGTTGGGTGCGAACTCGTCGATGTGCATGCCGCGCGCCAGATATGCCTCGACCAGGGTGAAGCCGTTGGACAGCGTGAACGCGAGCTGGCTGATCGGGTTTGCGCCGGCTTCGGCGATGTGGTAGCCGGAGATGCTGACCGAATAGAAATTGCGCACGTCGTGCTGCACGAAATACTGCGCGATGTCGCCCATCACCTTGAGGCTGAACTCGGTCGAGAAGATGCAGGTGTTCTGGCCCTGGTCTTCCTTGAGGATGTCGGCCTGCACGGTGCCGCGCACGTTGGCGAGCACCCAGGATTTGATCTTGTCGGCCTCGTCGTCGGTCGGCTCGCGGTTGTTGTCGGCGACGAATTTGTCGAGGTTCTGGTCGATCGCGGTGTTCATGAACATCGCGAGGATCGTCGGCGCCGGGCCGTTGATCGTCATGCTGACGGACGTGCTCGGGCTGCACAGGTCGAAGCCTGAGTACAGCACCTTCATGTCGTCGAGGGTTGCGATCGACACGCCCGAATTGCCGACCTTGCCGTAGATGTCGGGGCGCAGCGCGGGGTCGTTGCCGTAGAGTGTGACGCTGTCGAACGCGGTGGACAGGCGCTTGGCGGGCATGCCTTCGGACAGCAGCTTGAAGCGGCGATTGGTGCGGAACGCATCGCCTTCGCCTGCGAACATGCGGGTCGGGTCTTCGTTCTCGCGCTTGAACGCGAAGGTGCCGGCCGCATACGGGTAGCTGCCGGGGACGTTGTCGAGCATCAGCCATTTGAGGATTTCGCCGTGGTCCTCGTACTGGGGCAGGCTGACTTTGCGGATCGGCGTGCCGGACAGGCTGGTGGTGATGAGCGAGGTGCGCAATTCCTTGTCGCGAATCTTCACGACGTATTCGTTGCCGGCATAGGCCGCCTGCATCACGGGCCATTGCGCGAGCAGCTTGGTCGCATGCGGCGTGAGGTTCGCTTCGCGTTGCGCGGCCAGGTCGTCGGCGGCTTCGGACGCGCGGGCCTTGTCCGGCTTGGCTTCGCGCAGCATCACGGCGGCGGCGCGCAGTTGCTGGATTTCGCGTGCGAGCCGGGCCTGCTGAACCGCTTGTTGCTTGTAGCCACGCACGGTGTCGCTGATCTCGGCCAGATAGCGCGTGCGCGCGGCCGGCACGATCGGCGTCTGATTCGTGCTGTGGCGCACGTTGGCGACCGGCAGCAGGCCCTCGTCGTTGAGCTTCAGGCCCAGCGCAGCCAGCCGCGGCTTCATCGCCTGATACAGCGTGGTCACACCGTCGTCGTTGAAGCGCGCAGCCATGGTGCCGAACACCGGCATCTGCTCGGGCGGCGTGCTCCAGGCTTCCTGGTTCCGCTGGAACTGCTTGGCCACGTCGCGCAGCGCATCGGCGGCGCCCTTGCGGTCGAACTTGTTGATCGCAACGAACTCGGCGAAGTCGAGCATGTCGATCTTTTCGAGCTGACTCGCGGCGCCGAACTCGGGCGTCATCACGTAGAGCGGCACATCGACGAGCGGGACGATCGCCGCATCGCCTTGGCCGATGCCGGAGGTCTCCACGACGATCAGGTCGAAGCCTGCACACTTGGCAGCGGCGATCACGTCGGGCAGCGCGGTGCTGATTTCGCTGCCGAAGTCGCGCGTGGCCAGGCTGCGCATGAAGACGCGCTGGCCGGTGTCGGCTTCTGCGTCTGCGCCCGCCGCCGTACGCCACGGCTGGATCGCATTCATGCGGATGCGGTCACCGAGCAGCGCGCCGCCGCTCTTGCGGCGCGAGGGGTCGATCGAGATCACCGCGATGCGCAGGCCGTCCTGCTGGTCCAGCCGCAGGCGGCGGATCAGCTCGTCGGTCAGTGACGACTTGCCCGCGCCGCCGGTGCCGGTGATGCCGAGCACGGGAATCGGTTTTTTTAATGAAATCGCACGCAGGCGCTCTACCAGCTTGCTGTCCGCGCTATTATTTTGTAGGGCCGTGATCAGTTGCGCCAATGCGCGCCAAGCGGCTTGGCTGTGCCCTGCGAGCGCCTGCAGATCGGTCGGTGCATGCGGCGACAAGTCCTGGTCGCAGCGCATCACCATCTCGCCGATCATTCCTTGCAGACCCATCTTCTGGCCGTCTGCAGGGCTGAAGATGCGGGCAACACCGTAGCTCTCCAGCTCGCGGATTTCGCTCTCCACGATCACGCCGCCGCCCCCGCCGAACACCTGGATGTGCGCGCCACCACGGGCTTTCAGCAGATCGACCATGTATTTGAAATACTCGATGTGGCCGCCCTGATAGCTGCTGATCGCGATGCCCTGCACGTCCTCCTGCAGCGCAGCCGTGACGACTTCATCGACCGACCGGTCGTGTCCCAGGTGGATCACCTCGCAGCCCATGCTCTGCAGGATGCGGCGCATGATGTTGATGGCCGCATCGTGCCCGTCGAACAGCGACGCGGCGGTGACGAAGCGCACCTTATGCTTGGGGCGGTAGTTAGCCAGGGCCTGGAATTCGGCGGACAGATCGGTCATGTCGGGGATTTTGTAGGGGACGGCTGCAACGCGCGGCAGGCGGCGCTGGTCAATCGATCTTCAGGCTATTGAGCTTCGGGTCACCGGTCGGGTACTTGAGCTTCAGGCCCTGCAAGGTATCACGCACGATCGTTGCGATCATCAGGTTGCGGTGCGTCTTGGAATTCGCCGGCACCACGGTCCAGGGCGCCCATTCGGTGCTGGTGGCGCCGAGCAGCGTGCCATAGGCTTGCTGATAGTCCTTCCACTGCTTGCGTGCGTCGATGTCTCCAAAAGCGAATTTCCAGTGCTTGGCCGGGTCGTCTAGCCGCGCCTGCAGCCGCTCGCGCTGCTCGTCGTAGCCGATGTGCAGCAGGAATTTGAGGATCACGGTGCCGGTCTCGGTCAGCATGCGCTCGAAATCGTTGATCTGGCGAAAGCGCTGCTGGGTCTGATCGGCGTCGATCCAGCCATTCACGACCGGCACCAGCACGTCCTCATAGTGGCTGCGGTTGAAGCACATGATGTGGCCGGCCTCCGGTACCTGCGCGTGGATGCGCCAGAGATAGTCGTGCGCGAGTTCATGCTCGGTCGGCGCTTTCCAGCCCACCGTATGCACCCCGAGCGGCGTCGTGCGTGAAAACACACCGCGCAGGGTGCCGTCCTTGCCGGACGTGTCGGTGCCTTGCAGCACCACCAGCATCTTGTAGCGCTTGTCGGCATAAAACAAGTTCTGCAGTTCGTCGATCTCAATCGCAAGCGCTTCCACCAGATCCTTGTCATCGCTTTTGTCGCCACTTGAGTAGGGCTTGGCATCCGGGTCGAACTCGGCCATGTCGCAGGCGCGGCTGGTGCCGAGCAGCGGCGGCTGCCAGGCGGACGGGCTTGCTTCCTTGCTTTTTTCGGAACGTGGTGGCATCGGGGACGAACTCGCTTTTCAAGACGGGATGACGATCAGGGCGCAGCCAGACGGTAGCGGTGGCATGCGCTGAAGTAAAGGTTGAGGAACGCACCGACCGTCGCAGCCCTCCGCATGGCATGGTGGAACGCCGGCTGCTGCGGCCAACCTCTGTCGCTGGTTAAGCTTGAATTTTCAAGCGACGGAGCATTCACATGTCATCAGCTGCGGATTCTGATTCGGGCTCTTCCGCGGGCTCTAGCTTCTCGCCAGCACCTGACGATTCCAGATCGACCCCAACGAATGGCGATCATGTGGTTCACCCAGCTGACGGTTACGCAGGTGACATTTCGCCGCAATTGGCCTGGGAGTGGGCTCGCGATGGCCTCGCCGTGATTGTTGACGTGCGCACCGATGCCGAACGCGAATGGGTCGGCTTTGTACCGGGCGCTGTTGCACTGGCGTGGAAACAGTGGCCACAAATGCTGGCGAATCCGACATTCGACGGAGAACTGCAGCAGTTTGACAACAAAACGCGCGTGCTAATGCTGTGCCGCAGCGGCGTGCGCTCCATCGCAGCAGCACGCCGGGCGACCGCCTGCGGACTGCAGGCTTACAACATCTCGGAAGGATTCGAAGGCGATCGAGACTCGACCGGACAGCGCGGTCAGATGGGCGGGTGGCGACACCGCGGGCTACCGTGGAGCCAGAACTGAATCAGTCGAAATCGGGGTTGCGCTCAGGTTCAGCAATGCTGAGTTGCTATCATTTTTGATTGTTCAAGCAACCTATCGGCCATTTAGAAGAACTGGGAATTTATTTAACAAAAAGAAACAAAATAAAGTTATCAAGTTACTGAATGCAAACAATGTTTTTCTCGATGGGTTTTGGTTTTCATGATGTGAGCGTCAATAGATCAGATGCGGCAAGTACTGCACGCATCGGGCAATCGATTTGACAAAGCCGATAGACAAATTCTTGCCTGCAGGGTACAAGTTGATTGCGTGCATCAGGTTTTTTTCACTTGCAGTTTTTCAGGGGGCTTGAAGCAGGCTCGACATCGGCTCTTCGTCCAGGCTCGTCATCTTTCATTCACGCCAAATCTTTTTCGAGGAACTCGGTCTCATGGAAACGCTCATTCGTCCGAACGCACCAGCAGCAGCGCCCGTCGGCGATCCGGCGATCACAGCGCATTTGAAGCAGCGGATTGCCTCGACCTATACAAAAAAGCTGGAAGAAGTCTGGGGCGGCACCTTCATTCTTCAAGGCAAGACTGCCGGAGCCGGTGCCGTACATCTGGACGGCAACGACTATCTGGGCATCTCGGGCCACCCCGACATCGTCGCGAGCCAGATTGCGGCATTGCGAAGCAGTGACGAAACGGTCATCCAGTCCAGTGTGTTTCTGGGGCTCGAACATCCGACTCATGCGCTCGAAACCCGGTTGGCCAACTGGATTGGCAAAGAAGACGGGTTCATCTGCCAGTCGGGGTACGCCGCCAACACAGGCCTGCTGCAAGCAGTTGCCGATGCGCAGACGCCGGTCTATATCGATTCACTAGCACACGCTTCGCTTTGGGAAGGCATTCATGCAGCGCGCGCAACTGGACATGCCTTCCGCCATAACGAACCGGCCCATCTAGAGCGCCTGATGGCACGCCATGGGGCTGGTCTGGTAGTCGTTGATTCGGTCTACAGCACAACCGGCGCGGTCTGTCCGCTACAGGCGATGATCGAAGTTGCCGAACGCCACGGCAGCATGATTCTCGTCGACGAGTCGCACTCTCTCGGCACGCATGGGCCGAATGGAAAAGGGCTTTGCGCGGAACTGGGTCTCACGGACCGAGTGCATTTCATCACCGCCAGCCTTGCGAAGGCGTTCGCCGGGCGCGCTGGATTTTTTACGATGCCGGCAGCCATGCGCTTCTACATCCTAACCAACAGCTTTCCATATATCTTCAGCTCGTGTCTTTTGCCACATGAGATCGCCGGCTTGTCCGCAACGCTCGACATCGTGCAGCAGGCAGATGCACAGCGCGAACGACTGAAGATGATTACGCAGAGACTGCGCGCGACGTTTGCCGCCCTTGGTTATCCGATTCATCAAGGCACTGAGCAGATCGTTGCACTAGAAGCCGGACCTGAACCGGAAACGATGCGAGTGCGGGACGCGTTTGAAGAACGGAACGTATTCGGAGCTGTGTTTTTTACACCGGCTACGAGTCGTAACCGGTCCATGTTGAGGCTTACCTTAAATTCCGCCTTGACGGATTCAGAAGTCGCGCACATCGAAGAAACTGCGGCCGCCGTGGCGCCGATCGTTCAGCCTTGGAACTGGCCGATTGCAAGACGCGGCGCTCGCAACTCCGATTGATTTGCAATCTCAAAGCCGGCTGATTGTGTCGGGTGCCGGATGATTACCTGCTGCACAATCGCCGTCCACTGCTGGTGAGTCGCGAGGTGTTGCGAGCGGTTCTGGCAGAGTCCATTGGACGGCCCACGACATGTTGATTGCTTTGCACAAGAACGCCACCACCACGCCGGCCACGCGCGCAGCCATTCAAGCTGCTGCGGGCAGCGACTATGCGCTGACCGCGGCGTTCGGTCTCAGCCGCGACACGATCCGCAAGTGGCGCAATCGCCAAGGTGTGCACGACGCCAGCCACACCCCGCATCGGCTCCAGACCACGCTCAACGCGGGTCAGGAAGAGTTGGTGGTCTACCTGCGCCAGCACCTGCGCCTGCCGCTGGACGATCTGCTGGCGGTGATCCACGAGTTTGTGGAGCCCTCGATGAGCCGCTCGGCATTGGCGCGGCTGCTGCGCCGGCGCGAGGTCTCCAAGCTGCCTGAACTGGAAGCAGTGCCGCAGCGCCTGAGCAAGCCGTTCAAAGCGTACGAGCCGGGCTACGTGCACATTGACGTGAAGTACCTGCCGCAGATGCAGGACGAGACCGAGCGGCGCTACGTCTTTGTGGCCATCGACCGGGCCACGCGTTGGGTTTTCATCGCCATCAAGCCGCATCGCACAGCCGCTGCGGCGCGCAGCTTCCTCAACGCACTGGCCAAGGCTGCCGCGTTCAAGATCCGCACCATCCTGACCGACAACGGCACCGAGTTCACCGACCGGCTGTTCGGTGCTCGGGCCAAGCAGCCCAGCGGCCAGCACGCGTTCGACCGACTGTGCCAGGCGCTGGACATCAAGCATCGCCTGACCAAGCCCAGGACGCCGCAGACCAACGGTATGGTCGAGCGCTTCAACGGCCGGCTCAGTCAGGTGCTGCGCACGCACCGCTTCCACTCGGCCGAGGACCTGCACACCACATTGCACCGCTACGTCTGGCTGTACAACGAGCACCTGCCGCAGAAGGCGCTGGAGCACGCTGCGCCGATCGACGCGCTCAAGCGCTGGCGCGATTTGCACCCCACTCTGTTCGTCAAACAAGTACGGAATCATCCGGCACCCGACAGCTAGCCCACACTGGGGGAAAGCTGGCGTAGCTGTTCACCTGAGATGGAAATGAATTAGTTCTCCACTTGCCTCCTTGGCTGCTGCGCCATGAAGCGTTGAAAGCTGTTGTGGGAAGTTTTCTCAGACGCATCGATCGGGAATACTGCACCCAACAACGGCTCCTCATGTCCTATTGGAAATGCGGGTCTCAGTTGGAGCGGTTTGGTCAACCCCAGCGCCTGTCGCAACTCGAAATCCGGCAACTGTCGCCCCTTCCGAATCTCATCGAGTTCACTGTTGCTCAAGGACAGCCCATCCACCAATTCAGCCAGTTCATCCAAGTCGTTGGCAGCCTCAAGTTGTAGCCAGCTGCTGTTACCCGCCGCGTCGCGACCCAGCATGCCGAACGGAGCGCCAACCACGATATGCTCAATCCACTCGCGGGCGCTAAAACGCGCCAAATCTTGGCTCACAGATGGCAAGTTAAGTAATGCGTATTGACGTGGTGAAAGCGTGGGGCGCCAAATCTGCGCGATTCGCGGCTCGGCGGCGGCTTGCATGTGCTGCAAATTGGCAAGCACCTGTTGCACCATATCGGTGGCTTGTTTGGGAATGAACTGGTTGATCAGACCGCAGTTGAACGCATCGACGGCAAGCTGCTCGTCAGCACGGCCCGTCAGCAGGATCCGCGCCCCAGTCCAACCGTCCAGTGCCTGCAACACTTTCACCCCGTTCATAGCCGGCATCGAGTAGTCGAGCACCAGTGCTTTGACCAAAGAGAAGCGAGTGTTGCTGGCGCTCCAGTAATCGAGTATTTGCTGCAGCAGCGACATCCGTATTTTCCGCCAGCGATCGATGATTTCCTGCTGCCGCCAGTGCTCAGAGTCGCGCAGCGTATCCTGCTGGATCAGCTGTGCGATGCATTCAGTCGGTCGCAGCATCAGGCGCACAGGCCAATTGGTTGGCAATACGAGCGCCATCATCTCCAGAAACGCTGAGTCATCATCCAGCAATAAGATGGTTCCTGGCGCTTTAGCTAAGGATAGTTTCATCAGGTCCTATTGGGAAAAGGCTCGCGCGAACTGCGCCGCCTATTAGCAGGTCATGTATCCGCAGCCGCACAGACGCCGCTACGCCGGCGCCAACGGCAATTCGATGACGAAAGTCGTGCCGCGGCCCAACTCGGAATGCACTCGAATCGAACCGTTGGCGCTTTTGACCACACGCTTGCAAAAAGCAAGACCCAATCCATTTCCGGTGTGGGCATCACTCGTGAAGAACGGCTCAAAAATTCTTTCCTTCATCTCGGGCGCAATGCCGGTTCCGCAATCACTCACCGCCAGCCGTCCATACCGCCCCTTGACGTCTATCTCGACGACGATGCTGCCGGGGTCCAAAGGCGTGTCCTTCGCTGCCAAAGCGCGCAGCGCATTTGTCAACAGATTGGCAAGCACCTGAACGAATAAAGTGGGTGAGGAAATGAAGTGGAAGTCCTGCTCGACTCGAACCAACACCAGTTCATGCTCTTGGGCGCTGCGAAACGGGAAATTCGAAAGTGCTTTCGTCACCAACTTGGCGGCGTCGATCCGCTCCCCTGACCTAGTCAAATGGAGCTGACGTGCATTCATCACCTGCATGTCGATCTGGTGATTCATGCTGCGAACCAATCCACTGAGCCGCTCGGCGAGCGCCTCGACTGCATGCGCCTCCTTGGGACTGCTATCCGCAACAACCGTGTGCAGCGCCTGCGCAATCAGCCCTGCGGTAGCAAGTGGAGTACGCAATTCATGAGCCACGATGCCGATCGTCGTCAGTGTGCGCCGCAAGCGAAGTCTTCTTTGGTTGGCAGTGGAAAATCCAAGCACGGTCGCGACCGCCCATGCGAACCCCAACACGGCTGCGTTGATCTCGGCTTCTGTTCCAACCAGTGGCGGCACAGTCGGGCCGACCACAAGAAATAGCGCATATGAGATGGCGCTGCCGAGGATCACGCCAGCAGTGGCAATACGCCAGTCCACCAACTGGTAGTAGATCAAGACCATCGCTACTGCGCTGGCAAGCCACGCCTTGGTACCGCCGTTGCAGAGATACATCCAGCCAAAAAGCAGTGGCAAGTCCAGGAATGCGACCGCGTTGAACGTCCACTGCACCCTCTGCGCCCGCGCATCAGCCCGAAGGGCCATCAACAGCAGCAGCAAGCCCGACAGCGCTGCTGCCAGTCGAAGTTCCGGACTTTCCCACGGTTGTGGCAACTTGTAGGTCCAGATCCATCCAAACAATGGATTGCCACAAATGATCAACCCACCGATCCAACCCATTCGCCATCGCGATGCGTGCAGCATCAGTTCGGGCGGTGCCAGGATGATGCCGACAAGAATTTCCCGTTGCAACCATGCCAGCCAGCGTGCGACACGCGGCAGCCTGCCTTGCAAAGCCAGCCACAACGTTGCTGATTGACGCATCTCCATAAGATCGACTAGATATTGGAGAAATCCGGTTTGCGCTTGTCCATGAACGCGCCGAACGCCTCGCGCGCCGCTGGCTCGCGCAGCATGCGGCCGAAGTGTTCGCCTTCCGTGTCCATCTGACGCAGCACGGCGTCACGCTGGCCGAGCTTCATGAGTTGCTTGGTCGCGATCAGCGAAGCAAGCGGTTTGGCAGCGAGCCTGGCCGCCTGGGCCTGCGCCAGGGCATTGGCTTCTCCAGGCGGCACGATGCGGTTCACCAGGCCCAGCTCGAGCGCCGTCTCGGCCATCATTGGCTCGCCCAGCAGCAGCGCCTCCGCCGCGCGGTGGTAGCCGAACATCAGCGGCGCCAGCAGGCTGGACGCGGCTTCCGGGCACAGCCCGAGGTTCACGAACGGCATCGAAAACGCTGCGTTGTCGCCTGCATAGACCAGATCGCAATGCAGCAGCATGGTGGTGCCGATGCCGACGGCCGGGCCGCAGACCGCAGCCACCAGCGGTTTGTCGAACGTGGCGATGCCGCGCAGAAAACGGTACACGGGCGAGTCCGCGCCGGACGGCGGCGCGTTCAAGAAGTCGCCGATGTCATTGCCCGCGCTGAAGATCGTTTCGTGCCCCTGCAGCACCACCGCGCGGACCGCTGCATCACCGGCAGCCTGCTCGATGGCGTCCGCCAGTTTTGCGTACATCGCACTGGTCAGCGAATTCTTGCGCGCGAGCCGGTTGATGGTGAGCGTGAGCACACCTGCATCGGCGTGCCTCAGGATGTCGGTTTGAGTAGCTTCCACGATCGGTTTTACTCCTTGTAGTAGACGATCTGGTGCGAGCTTGCGAGCAGCAGGCCGGCCGGGCTCCACAGCCGCGCGGCCTGGTCGAAGTATCCGCTGCGAAACGCCGCTGCGGTGGCAACGCCGAGGATGTGCGAGGCGCCGACTGCGGCAAGCTGCGCGGCATCGGCGTGAAAGTAGGTCGTGATCGAGACGCTGCCGAACGCAGCCAGCCGGCCGCGCCGCAGCATGAGCCGTGGAAAAAACGCATCGGCCAGCGCTGCCAGCGACGCAAAATCCAGTGCACGCGGCGGCTCGTCGCGCAGCCACAGCAATGAGCGGGTGCCCGCCTCCTGCCCGTCAAACCGCTGCGGCAGCTCGCCTTCGACGAAGCGCAGGTCGTAGCGATCCAGCCAGACCGGTTGCCGGTCGCGCCGCTGCGCTTTCGGCGTGGCGTCGGCCGCTGTCGCGTTCGGCATCGCGATTTCATCGCTGCCCCAGGTGTCGCGGCGCAGCGCGGTGAACGCGGTGCCGGTGAGCGCCACCATATCGCCCTGGCGCAGCTCGATCGTCCAGTGCTGCGTGGACCGATTCGTGCGCACCGGCCGCGCAATCAGCTCAAAACGGGCCATCGGCCAGCGCCGCTGCGAAATTCACGGTCAGCGCCACCGGCTCCCCGCGCCGCTTCGGATGCCGCAGCACACTGCCAAGCGCCTGCGCCGCCGTGACACCGCCGAACGGCCCGACCATGTTCGCGTAGGCCGGGCTGGTGCGGCCGTGCCAGTGGTCCTCGTCCTGGCCGGCCGTCAACTGCAGCGCGTGGTCGAATGGGTGGATGGATTCGGTGCCGATGGCGGTGGTCGTATTCAAGGCAGGCCGCTCCTCAGATGTGGCTGATGTGACGGGCGCGGTATTCAGGGCCCTACGCGCACCCAGGTCTGGGTCCGGCTGAACGGCCCGAACGAGCCGCGCACGTTCAGCTTTTCGCCATTGTCGATCGGGGTCAGGCGCAGCGCATACGTGGTGCCGTTTTCCGGATCGAGGATGCGGCCGCCTTCCCAGACCGCGCGGCCTTGCAGCTCCTTGCCGCCACGGATGATTTCCAGGCCGACGATCGGCTGGTCCTTGCGGTCGTCGCTGCAGGCGATGCAGAGCGGATCGGGCACGGGCGGCGGTGCCAGCAGCTTCTCGATACGCCCACTCAACGTGCCATCCGGCCGCTGCGTGATGCGCAGCAGGGCTGCGGGCTTGCCCGTGTCGTCGTCGATGCTTTGCCAACTGCCCAGCGGCGTCATCTGCGCAAGCGCCGGCAATGTTGCGAGTGTGATCAGCGCGCAGGTGATGGCTGCCTTCATGCGAGCGCGTCTGCCGTGTCCATCAGGTTGCCGACGTTGGCGCGTGCGGTGCGCAGCAAGGTCGCCGTCTCCGGCAGCAGCCGCGCGAAATAAAACCGCGCGGTCTGCAGCTTGGCCGCATAGAACGGATCGCTGCTGCCGCCTGCGACCTCGCGCAGCGCGACTTGTGCCATGCGCGTCCAGAAGTAGCCGAACGCGAGGTGCCCTGCGATGCGCAGGTAGTCGCTGGCGGCAGCCCCGACGGCTTCCGGCTGCTGCAGCGCCTGCATGCCGATCTCGGTGGTCAGCCGGGTCAGCTCGCCGCCCAATGCGCCCAGCGGCTGCAGGAACTCGGCCATCTGCGCATTGCCGCTTTCCTCCACCACCAGCGCCGCGATCAGCTTGCCGAACTTCTTCAACGCCGCACCCTGGTCACCGAGCACCTTGCGGCCGAGCAGATCGAGCGCCTGGATCTCATTGGTGCCTTCGTAGATCATGTTGATGCGCGCATCGCGCACGAAGCGCTCCATGCCGGTCTCCGCGATGTAGCCGTGGCCGCCGAACACCTGCAGGCAGCCGGAGATCGCGGCAAAGCCGTTGTCGGTCAGGAATGCTTTCACGATCGGCGTCAGGAGCGCAACCAGCGCAGCACTTTCCGTGCGGACCTTTTCATCCGGATGCTGGCGTTCGCGGTCGATCAGCAGCGCGCAGTAGATCGACATCGCACGGCCGCCTTCCGCATACGCTTTTGCCGTGAGCAGGCTGCGGCGCACGCCGGGGTGCACGATGATCGGATCGGCCGGCTGGGAGGGCTCGGCCGGCCCCGACAACGCCCGCATCTGCAAGCGGTCTTTGGCATAAGCCAACGCGTTTTGATAAGCGACTTCGGTCAGCCCCAGCGACTGGTTGCCGACGCCCAGCCGCGCTGCGTTCATCATCACGAACATCGCAGCAAGGCCCTTGTTCGGCTCGCCGACCAGCGTGCCGACCGCGCCGTCCAGCGTGATCTGCGCAGTCGCGTTGCCGTGGATGCCCATCTTGTGTTCGAGCCCGCTGCAAAAGACTGCATTGCGTTCGCCGATGTGGCCGTCTGCATCCACCAGAAACTTCGGCACCGCGAACAGGCTGATGCCCTTGCTGCCCTTGGGTGCATCCGGCAGCCGCGCCAGCACCAGATGCACGATGTTCTCGGCCAGGTCATGCTCGCCCGAGCTGATGAAAATCTTGTTGCCGGTGATCGAATAGCTGCCATCGGCATGCGGCTCGGCCTTGGCACGCAGCAGACCCAGGTCGGTGCCGCACTGCGGCTCGGTCAGGCACATCGAGCCGGTCCATTCGCCGCTGGTGAGCTTCGGCAGATAGATTTTTTGCTGCTGCTCGCTGCCGTGCGCATGCAGCGCTTCATAGGCGCCGTGCGACAGGCCCGGATACATGCCCCAGGCCTGGTTTGCGCTGTTGATCATCTCGTAGACGCACTGGTTCAGCACGATCGGCAAGCCTTGTCCGCCATACGCTTCATCGCACGCCAGGCTTGGCCAGCCACCATCGATGAACTGGCGATAGGCGTCCTTGAAGCCGTCCGGCGTCTTCACTTCATGCGTGGATTTGTCGAGCGTGCAGCCCTGTTCGTCGCCGACTGCGTTGAGCGGAAAGATCACTTCGCTCGTGAACTTGCCGGCTTCCTCGAGCACTGCATCAATCGTGCCGGCGTCCAGCGCCTCGTGCGCGGGCATCGCACGGTAGTCATCAATGACATGAAAGACTTCGTGCAGCAGAAAATTCATGTCGCGCAGGGGCGGGGTATAGCTGGGCATGGGACGGTGCTCCTTGAAAAGAGTGGGAAACGGTTGTGCGAGATGGGTTGGGGAAAAGAGGTGTGCAGACCCGCAACCGGCGGCACCTCCCGTCGGCGGCAATGCGTCGCGGATCATTCAGTCGATGGTGGTGGCAGTCGTCGTGCCGTAGCGCTCAAGCAGATTGGTGAAGCCGGCGCGTGCGCGATGCGGCGCTGCCGCCCAGCGCATGAGCCGAGCTTCGAAATGCAGCGCCAGCACCAACGCGTGGATCTCGAAAGCGACTTGCTCAGCCTCGGCATCCGCGCGAAGATGGCGCTCCTGCTTCGCCTGCTGCACGGTGCGGCGCAACGCGGCCAGCCAGACATCGAGCGCCTGCGCCAGCGCATCGCGCACCGGGCCGGGCCGGTCATCGAATTCGGCCGCGCCGCTGATGAAGATGCAGCCGGCGCCGCTGGCGCTGCCGACCTGGGAGGTCCACAACTCGAACAATCGCTGCAGCCGCGGCAACCCGCGTGGCTGCCGCAACGCCGGCGCGAACACGGCGCGCTCGAAGCGGTCGAAATAGCCGCGCAACACGGCGATCTGCAGCTCCTCACGCGAGCCGAAGTGCGCAAACACGCCCGACTTGCTCATGCCCGCAGCTTCTGCCAGCGCGCCGATCGACAAACCTTCAAGCCCTGTCTGCGCAGCCAGGCGCAGTGCGGCATCGAGGATCACGGCTTTGGTCTGCCGGCCCTTCTGCGGCGCGCGGTCGGACTTGGTCGGGTTGTCCGGGGTAAGCAGTGTCACGGTTGCAAATAGAACGAACGATCGTGCTATTTTGCAGACTTTTGACGGGCTCGGCAAGCCGGCAGCCCTGCGCGATTAGCGGTCGGCCTGAATCACGATCGGATCAAAGCTGCGCCGCGCCTTCAACTGCACCGCATCCCAGTCGATCCCGATGCCCGGCGATTCAGGCGCCACCGCTTGACCATCCACGACCGTCAAGCGGCTGGTGGTCAGGTCGTCGAGCTGCGGGATGTATTCGACCCAGCGCGCGTTCGGCACCGCGGCGCACAGGCTCACGTGCAGTTCCATCAGGAAGTGCGGACAGATCGCCATGTTGTGCGCTTCGGCCAGGTGCGCGACCTTGAGCCAGGGCGTGATGCCGCCGATGCGTGCGACATCGGCCTGCACGATCGAGCAGGCGCCCTGGCGCAAATACTCACCGAACTGGGCCAGGTGGTAGATCGACTCGCCGACCGCGATCGGCACGCTGGTGCTTTGCAGCAATTGCGCATGCGCGGCGATGTGTTCAGCCGGCATCGGCTCCTCGAACCAGGCCAGGTCCAGCTCGGCGTACTGGCGTGCGCGCCGGCTCGCCTCGGCCAGCGTGAAGCATTGGTTCGCATCGACCATCAACTCGAAATCCGGCCCGACCGCGCTGCGCACGGCCGACAGCCGCGCGATGTCGTCGGCCACATGCGGCTTGCCGACCTTGAGCTTGGCTCCCAGAAAACCGTTGGCGCGGGCCTGCAGCGTCTCTTCCACCAGTTGCGGGAGCTCCAGGTTGAGCCAGCCTCCCTCGGTGGTATAGACAGGAACGCGCGGCTGGGCGCCGCCTGCCATGCGCCACAGCGGCAGGCCCTGGGCCTTGCCGTTGCGATCCCACAGCGCGGTGTCGATCGCGGCCAGTGCCAGACTCGTGATCGCACCCACGGTGGTGGCGTGCGTGGCGAAGAACAGTTCGCGCCAGATCGCCTCGACCCGCTGCGGATCGCGCCCGATGAGCCGTGGCGCCAGGTGGTCGCGCAGCAGCGCAACGATCGACGAGCCGCCGGTGCCGATCGTGTAGGTGTAGCCGATGCCCTCGGAGCCGTCATCGCAGCGCACGGTGACCAGCACGGTTTCCTGCGTCACGAAGGACTGGATCGCGTCGCGCCGCACCACCTTGGGCGGGATGTCGATCTGGCTGATCTCGACGCGATCGATCTTGCTCATTTCTCGTGCCTCACGGTCGGACGGTGCGGTTGCCGACCGTCGCCGTCTAAAGCCGGTTCAAATCGTCATGCCGCCGTCGACCGCAAATGCCTGCCCGGTGGCGAACTGCGATTCGTCGCTGGCCAGAAACACCACCACGGGCGCGATCTCGTCGGCCTGCGCGAGCCGCCCCATCGGCTGGCGCGCGATGAACGCCTTGCGCGCGGCTACAGGGTCGGCGTTCGCGTTGATGCGTTCGCCAAGCGATGGGGTATCGACCGTGCCGGGACACACCGCGTTGCAGCGAATGCCCTGCGTGATGTAGTCGGCGGCCACGCTCTTGGTCAGACCGAGCACGGCTGCCTTGGTGGTGCCGTAGACGCAGCGGTTGGGCAGCCCTTTCATGCTGGAGCAGACGCTGGCCATGTTGATGATGCTGCCCACCCCCGCCGCCAGCATGCCGGGCAGCACGGCCTGAATGGTCCAGAGCTGCGCACGCACGTTCAGGTGGAACGCAAAGTCGAGGTCGTCATCGCTTGCGTCAAGCGCGGAGCCGTTGTGCACGACGCCGGCACAGTTGAATAGCACGTCAAGCGCGGGCGCATCCGCAAAAAACGCGGTGATCGCGCCTTTGTCGAGCACGTCGAGCCTGGCGGTCTTGACGTTCGCTGCACCCGCGTAGCGCTCCAGCAGTTGTGCGTTGACGTCGGTCGCCCAGACCTGCGCGCCTTCCGCGGCCATGGCCATCACGCTGGCGTGGCCGATGCCTTGCCCGGCGGCGGTGACCAGCACGGTTTTGCCTTTGAGTCTCATGCGTTGTCCGAACAAAAAAGAACGAAAGTGTCGGTGATGGGACGGCGCGCCGATTGGGGTTAGCACGGTGGCTGCGGCATCCGATCGCCCCTATTCTTGATTGGCTTGACCACCGGGCCAATCAAGGACAACCCTTAAAGACTGTTGTGTTCAACCAGACCGCTGGACCGCAGCGATGTTGATCGTGGGATCGCAAGCCCGGCGCAGCAGATGCAGTGACGCACCATCCCATCGAAAACGCCATCAACCCTTCAACACACGCGTTCGCTCGGGGCCACCTTGCTTGCGCTTCGACGCCGCTTCTCAAACCGTCCATTTCACCCAAGGAGACACCATGACAACCAAACGAATTGCCATCAAAACCATAGCAATATATGCAGTGCTGATAGGCGCCTCTGGCACATTTTGTATTGCAAACGCGCAAACGAAGCTGAAGTGGGCGCATGTGTACGAAACATCCGAGCCGTTTCAGAAGAACGCGGTCTGGGCGGCCGAGGAAATCAAGAAGCGCACCGATGGGCGCTACGACATCCAGGTGTTCCCGGCCTCCAGCCTGGGCAAGGAATCGGACATCAATCAGGGCCTGACCCTGGGCACGGTGGACATCATCTATACCGGTGCGAGCTTTGCCGGCCGCAGCTACCCGCCGCTGTCGGTCACGTACTTCCCGTTCATCTTCCGCGACTCGGAGCACCTGCTCAAGTATGCGAAGAGCGACGTATTCAAGGAACTGTCCAAAGGCTATGACGACAAGACCGGCAACCACATCACCGCCTTGACGTACTACGGCGCCCGTGATGTCACATCGACCGAGAAGAAACCGGTGCGCACGCCCGCCGACATGAAGGACCTGAAAATCCGCGTACCCGATGCGCCCGCCTACCTCGCGTTCCCGAAAGCGCTCGGCGCGAACCCGACACCGATCGCGTTCGCCGAGGTGTATCTCGCGCTGCAAAACGGCACCGTGGACGCGCAGGAAAACCCGCTGCCGACCATCGAGGCGAAGAAGTTCTACGAGGTGCAGAAGAACATCTCGCTGACCGGCCACATCGTCGACTCGCTGCTCACGATCATCTCGCCCACGGTCTGGAAGAAGCTCTCGGCCGAAGACAAAAAGGTGTTCGAGGACGTGATGCAGGAAGCGGCCGAGAAAACCGGCCGCGAGATCATCGCGTCCGAAGAACGGCTGGTCGAAGAGTTCAAGAAAAAAGGCAACAACGTGATCACAGTCGACAAAAAAGCGTTTGCCGAAGCGGTGCTGAAGAACACCACGCCAGAAGCGCAGGGCTATCGCAAAGCCGACTACGACCGGATCGTGAATCTCCGTTGACCGTTCGAGCCAGCAAGCCCACACCATGCCCATGATCGACCACAGAGCGGACACGGCGACCGAATCCAACGTGCTCGACGAGCACGGCAACCTGTTGATGGAAGACGAGGTGGTCGACCTCTCGGGCGTGATCGTCGAAGGGTGGATTTCGCTGGCGATCTTCTGGTTGCTGGGCGTCACCGTGTTCTACCAGTTCATCACGCGTTACGTGCTCAACGATTCGGCGGCCTGGACCGAGGAAGTGGCGCGCTACATGCTGATCGGCGTGGTGTTCATCGGCGTGTCGGTCGGCGTGGCCAAGAACAACCAGATCCAAGTCGATTTCTTCTACCGCCACATGCCGGCTGCGGTGGGCCGCTGGCTGTCCCGCGTGGTCGACGTGCTGCGCACCGCGTTCTTCGCAGCCGCGGTCGTGATGACGGTACAGATGATGCTCAAGATCGGCGGCAACACGCGCATGACGATCGTGGATGCACCGATGAATATCGTCTACGGCATGTGCCTGTTCGGTTTTATCTGCATGACCTGGCGCTCTGTTCAGGTGTTGCGGCGGCACTGGGCACGCGGCTACAGCGTGCTGGAGCGGCCCGAGACGACGCTTGCGATCGACTGAACCGTCAGAAACCCGCGCGTTCATGCTCAAAATCTTTTTTCTGGTGTTCATGGCCGGTGGTGTTCCGGTCGCGATCGCGATGGCCGGCGCGTCGCTCGCCTACATCCTGTGGTCAGGCGATCTGCCGCCGTTCGTCGTGATCCACCGCATGGTCAGCGGCATCGACAGCTTTCCGCTCCTGGCGGTGCCGTTCTTCATCCTGGCCGGCAACCTGATGAACAACGCGGGCATCACCACGCGCATCTTCAACTTCGCGATGGCGCTGGTCGGCTGGCTGCGTGGCGGGCTCGGGCACGTGAACGTGCTGGCCTCGGTGATCTTCGCGGGCATGAGCGGCACCGCAATTGCGGACGCAGCAGGTCTGGGCACGATCGAGATCAAGGCGATGAAGGAGCACGGCTACCCGGTCGAGTTCGCGGTCGGCGTGACGGCCGCATCCGCCACCCTGGGCCCGATCATTCCGCCAAGCCTGCCGTTCGTGATCTACGGAATGATGGCGAACGCGTCCGTGGGCGCGCTGTTTCTGGCCGGCATCCTGCCCGGTGTGCTGCTGACGGTTCTGATGATGCTCACCGTGAGCTACTACGCTTACAAGAATCAATGGGGCGGCGACGTCAAGTTCTCGAGCACCAAGTTTTTCAAGGCGATGGTCGAGCTCGCAGTGGTGATTGCCTGGCCGCTGCTGTTGTGGCTGCTGGTGGTCAAGCTCGGCAGTCCGCCGCGCTGGACGGTGTTCGGCGGCTTCGCGGCATTGTTTCTGGTCGACCGCATCTTTCGCTTCCAGGCGCTGCTGCCGATCATGACGCCGGTGCTGCTGATCGGCGGGATGACGACGGGCCTGTTCACGCCCACCGAAGGCGCGATCGCAGCCTGTGTCTGGGCGATGATCCTGGGCCTCGCCTGGTACCGCACACTGACTTGGAAGATGTTCGTCAAGGTGTGCCTGGACACGGTGGAGACCACCAGCACGGTGCTGTTCATCGTGGCCGCCGCTTCGATCTTCGGCTGGATGCTGACTGCGACCGGCGTGACCACCGAGATCGCCGCCTGGGTGCTCGGCTTTACCGATCAGGCCTGGGTATTCTTGCTGCTCGCGAATCTGCTGATGCTGTTCGTCGGCTGCTTTCTGGAGCCCACGGCCGCGATCACGATCCTGGTGCCGATCCTGCTGCCGATCGCGGTGCATTTGGGGATAGACCCGGTGCACTTCGGGCTCGTGATGGTGCTGAACCTGATGATCGGCTTGTTGCATCCACCGATGGGCATGGTGCTGTTCGTGCTCGCGCGCATCGCGAACCTGAGTTTCGAGCGCACGACAATGGCGATCCTGCCGTGGCTGGCGCCGCTGTTGCTCGCGCTGGCCGTGATCACTTATGTGCCGGCGCTGGTGCTGTGGCTGCCGAAACTACTGATGCACTGACGAAGCACTTACAGAGCGACTCTCCATGCTGACCGAAACCATCACTCCTTTTATCCGCCTGCACGCGGCCGACGACGTCGTGATCGCGCGCAGCCAGCTCGTCGGCGGCACGGCAATCGAAGATTTCGATGTGCGCGGCCTGATCCCGGCTGGCCACAAGGTGGCTGCGCATCCGATTGAGGCCGGCGCGCCGGTGCGCCGCTACAACCAGATCATCGGCTTCGCGCGCAAGCCTATCGCAGCCGGCGAGCACGTGCACACGCACAACCTCGACATGGGGCCCGACAAAGGCGACTTTGCGCGCGACTACGCGATCGGCGCCGATGTGAAGCCCGAAGCACCGCGTCGTGAAGCGACGTTCATGGGCTACCAGCGCGAAGACGGCCGCGTGGCGACGCGCAACTACCTCGGCATCCTGTCCAGCGTGAACTGCTCGGCCACCGCCGCGCGCGCGATCGCCGACCACTTCTCGCGCCAGACCAACCCGGCCGCGCTCGAAGCGTTTCCGAACGTGGACGGCGTGGTCGCGCTCACGCACGGCACCGGCTGTGGCATGGACACCGAAGGGCTCGGCATGCAGGTGCTGCAGCGCGTGCTCGCGGGCTATGCCACGCATCCGAACTTCGCGGGCGTGCTCGTGATCGGCCTGGGTTGCGAAGCGAACCAGCTGAACGCGTGGCTTGCGCACAGCAGCTTGCGCGAAGGCGAATCGCTGAAAGCGTTCAGCATCCAGGACACCGGCGGCACCAGAAAAACGGTGGACAAGGGCATCGCGTTGATCAATGAAATGCTGCCGGCCGCGAACCGCGCCGAGCGCATACCGTGCAGCGCCGCGCACATCACGATCGGCCTGCAATGCGGCGGCTCTGACGGTTACTCCGGCATCAGCGCGAACCCGGCGCTGGGCGCTGCGGTGGACCTGCTGGTCGCGCATGGCGGCAGCGCGATACTGTCGGAAACGCCCGAGGTCTATGGGGCCGAACACCTGCTGACACGCCGTGCTGTCAAGCCCGAGATCGGCCAGAAGCTGATCGACCGCATCAAATGGTGGGAAGACTACACGCGCATCAACCACGGCGAGATGAACAACAACCCGTCGCCCGGCAACAAGGCCGGTGGCCTGACCACCATCCTCGAAAAATCGCTTGGCGCCGTCGCCAAAGGCGGCACCACGAACCTGCAGGCGGTCTACGAATATGCGGAGCCCGTCACCGCGCACGGCTTCGTCTTCATGGACACGCCCGGCTACGACCCGGTCAGTGCAACCGGCCAGGTCGCAGGCGGCGCCAACATCATCTGCTTCACGACCGGCCGCGGCTCGGCCTACGGCTGCGCGCCCGCGCCGTCGCTGAAGCTCGCGACCAACACCGCGCTTTGGAAGCGGCAGGAAGAGGACATGGACATCAACTGCGGCGAGATCGTCGACGGCGATGCATCGATCCAGCAGATGGGCCAGCGCATTTTCGAGCTGGTGCTGGCAACGGCATCGGGGGAGTTGAGCAAGAGCGAGCGGCATGGCTATGGGCAGAACGAGTTCGTGCCCTGGCAGCTGGGCGCGGTGATGTGAATGACCTGCTATCGGCCCCACGCACTGAAAGATTGAACCGATGCCCAGACTGATTCCCGCTGCCGAACTGCAAGCCCATGTCGATGCGATCCTGCAGGCCGCCGGCGCATCGCCTGCGAACGCAGCTCAGGTCGCATCCAACCTCGTGATGGCGAACCTGAGCGGACACGATTCGCATGGTGTCGGGATGCTGCCGCGCTACATCGATGCGATCGGCGAAGGCGCGCTGCAGCCGAACGCATCGGTGCAGGTCAGGCTCGACATCGGCACCCTGCTCGCGCTCGACGGGGCCGGCGGCTTCGGGCAGGTGGTCGGCGTGCAGGCGATGGAGCTTGCGATCGAGCGCGCCAGGCAGCACGGCAGCTGCATCATGACGCTCGGACATGCGCATCACCTCGGACGCATCGGGCACTTCGCCGAAATGGCGGTGGCGCAGGGGCTCGTGTCGATGCACTTCGTGAACGTGCTGTCGCGCCCGGTGGTGGCGCCCTGGGGCGGCGGCGACGGGCGTTTCGGCACCAACCCGTGCTGCATCGGCATCCCGATGGCGGGCCGCGATCCGTTCGTGCTGGACTTTGCGACCAGCCGCGTCGCACAGGGCAAGATGCGGGTGGCGCACAACAAGGGCGTGCAGGTCGCGCCGGGCTTGTTGATCGACGAGCGCGGCGCACCGACGACCGACCCCGGCGTGGTGGTGGTGCCGCAGGGCAACGGCCTCTTCGGCGCGCTGATGACGTTCGGCGAACACAAGGGGTATGGCATGGCCGTCGCCTGCGAACTGCTCGGCGGCGCGCTGTCCGGCGGCGGTACCTGGCACCGTCCGGCGGATGCCAGACGTGCGGTGTTCAACGGCTTGCTCACGGTGCTGATCGACCCGGCCAGACTCGGCACGCAGCAGGCGTTCGAGCAGGAATCGGCGGCGTTCATCGACTGGCTGCGCGAAGCACCGGCTGGCGCCGGCACCGATCGCGTGCGCATCGCCGGCGAACCCGAGCGCGAGGCGCGTGCCGAGCGCCGCAGCACCGGCATCGACGTTGACGATGCAACCTGGAACGAGATCGTGCAGGCTGGCGCGCGGGTCGGCTTCAAGTTCCCCGGCGCAGCTTAGTTCTCGTCACGCCACTCGGATGCCGGCGCTGCAGCCGTCGGCATCCTTCCGACTGTGCAGGCGCGAGCCAATCCGTCTGGGCACAGCGTCGTGGCACGCCGGCGACCGCACAGCATTCGGCCGTAGCCCCGGCGCCGAGTATTACCACCCCGATGGCCGCCGGCGCGGAGTCGGCTGCCGCCTCGCCCGCCACGACCGCCGACCCGCAAACGCCGTTTGTGATTGCACTAGACGAAGGCGTCACGTATCGCGATCCGAGCGGCACCGCGGGCGACCGCATCGCCGACCTCAGCGCCGATCTGGAAAAGTTGTTGAAGCGCCCGGTTCAGATGAAGTTGATCCGGCAGTACCCGTAATTGGTCGAAGGCCTGCGGCAGGATGCGTATGACCTGGCCCACGTGCACCCGGCCTACCACGCGATCCATGCGATCACGCAAGACGGCTATTCGCTGGTCGCGCTGACCAAGGGCCTTCACCGACTACCGCACGTCTTTCATGATCAAGGGCGATTCACCGCTGCAGACGCTGGCCGATCTGCGCCGCCACAAGGTGGCCGGACCGGCAGAGGATTCGATCACGTCGGTGATGATGCGAGCCAGCTTGCGCGACGCGCGCGGCAACGACCTGCCGAAGTCGATCGATGTGCGCTACCAGAACGCCGTGCCGTTCATGATCGAGAACAACCTAGCGGCCGCCGGCGTCTCCGCATCGAAGGCGATCGTGAAGAAATGGCAGGACCAGGGCGGCCGCGTGCTGTTCACCAGCAAGCCGGTGCCGATCAAGCAGCTGCTGGCCAGCCGCAGGGTGCCCGCCGAGCAGCGTGCCGAACAGACCCGGCACTTCGTGACGCTGGAGCGGACCGAAACCGGCAGGAACCGCCTGAAATCGCTGCACGTGCCGGATTTTGTCGAATCCAGTCACCGCGAGCTGATGCCGATCGGCGACTGGCTCGGGTCATCGGCACCCCGCACGAGTCCACAGCTGGGCTTGCGGGAAGCGTCGGTTCTAACGCGACCGGATCATCGTGCCGAACGCCTGATCGCTCAGGATCTCCAGCAGCAGCGCATGCGGCACGCGGCCATCGATGATGTGAACTGAGTTGACGCCGCTCCTGGCCGCATCGAGCGCGCCTGCGATCTTCGGCAGCATGCCGCCGGACAAGGTGCCGTCGGCGAACAACTCGTCGATGCGGCGCGCGGACAGGTCGGTCAGCAACTGGCCGCTTTTGTCGAGCACGCCGGGGGTGTTCGTCAGCAGCACGAGCTTTTCCGCACGCAGCACGGTGGCGAGCTTGCCGGCGACCACGTCGGCGTTGATGTTGTAGCTCTCGTTTTCCTCACCGTAGCCGATCGGGCTGATGACGGGGATGAACGCATCCTCCTGCAGCGCCTTCACCACGCTGGGGTCGATCTGCTCGATGTCGCCGACCATGCCGACGTCGTGCTGCTTGGTCGGGTCTGCGGCATCGACCATGCGCAGCTTCTTCGCGCGCATCAGGCCGCCGTCGCGGCCCGTGAGGCCGACCGCTTTGCCGCCCGCCTGGTTGATCAGCCCGACGATGTCCTGCTGCACTTCGCCGGCCAGCACCCATTCGACGACTTCCATGGTTTCCGCGTCCGTCACGCGCATGCCCTGGATGAATTCGCCCTGCTTACCCAGCCGCTTCAAGGCCGCCTCGATCTGCGGGCCGCCGCCATGCACCACCACCGGGTTCATGCCGACCAGTTTGAGCAGCACCACGTCTTCGGCGAAGTCGGCCTGCAGCGCCGGGTCGGTCATCGCGTTGCCGCCGTATTTGATGACGATGGTCTTGCCATGAAAGCGCCGGATGTAGGGCAGCGCCTGAGCCAGGATTTCAGCGCGGTCGCGCGGGGCGATCTGGGGAGGTTCGCTCATGGTTTTGAGGAAGGGAAGAAGTGGGTTGAAAGTCGTGCCCTGCCTCAGGCGGCAGCACAAATCGTGCGGAGATTTTCGCCGCTGCCGCGATGATTGCCGCTACTGCGGCGCAGAGTCATCCGCCCGTCCTGCCGCGCGCTTGCGGCGCGACAACCAGCGCGGCACCCGAAAGCGCACGATCGCGACATAGATCCAGATGTAGGTCGCGACGAACAGCGTGCAAAACGCCATCAGCACTTCGGAGCTGCGCCAGAACAGCACGGCCGGCGCCACCGTGAGCAAGGTGAAGCCCCAGAGGTACGGTGAGGTGCGGTTATTGCGGATCAACAGCATGCGCGCCTCGTCATCGTCCAGCACGCCGCGCACGATGCGCCGGAAGATCAGCTGATGGAAGTGCAACGCGTCCGCCACCCCCGGCGAGACGCCGCGCGCGACCTTGCGGTAGATCGAAAAAAAAGTCTCCCAGACCGGATAGATCAGCAGCAGCACCGGGAACCACGGCGACACCTCGACGTGCCGCTGCACCAGCACGATGCTGGCCAGCGCGATCGTCACGCCCCATAGATAGGCACCGCCGTCGCCCGCGAAGATCAGGCCGCGCGGGTAGTTCCAGACCAGAAAGCCGCCGGTCGCGCCCGCCAAGCACAGCACCAGCGCCGCCAGTTGCCGGTCCCCCACCTGCAGCGCCACGTGCGCAAGCGCCAGGCAGACGATCATCGCCACCGTCGCGGCCAAGCCGTTGTAGCCGTCGATGATGTTGAATGCGTGCGGCAGGCCGGTGAGCGCGAGCACGGCCAGGAACGGCGGCAGCAGCGGCACCGAGACCCAGAGCGCATCGAGTTGCGCAAAGCCGAGCCGCGAGATTTCCAGGTCGAACAGCCACCACGCGGCCAGCCCCGACACCAGCGTCAGCAGCAACCGCCACTTGACCCTGAGCCGCTGCGTCAGGTCTTCGTAGAAGCCGCCGAGCACGGTCGGCAGCAGCATCAGCAGAAAAGCGCCGAAGATGCGCACGCCG
The DNA here is from genome assembly GCA_965218765.1 of Burkholderiaceae bacterium. Taxonomy (GTDB): domain Bacteria; phylum Pseudomonadota; class Gammaproteobacteria; order Burkholderiales; family Burkholderiaceae_C; genus JBBPYC01. The sequence continues at coordinate 363,016 of CBDCLU010000001.1, forward strand.
AGTTCGACGTTCGCATCTACCCCGGCCACGCGCGACAGCAGCGAAATCGCCAGACTCACGACCAGCCCGAGCAGCATCGCGACACCGCCCAGCCGCGGCACATGCCCGATGTGAAAACGCTGCGGCGCCTCCTGCGGATAGTGCCGGGCATGCCGGCGCGCGAAGCGCAGCAGCATCAACGACATCCCGAACGACAGCACGAAGCCGACAAAGATCAACAGGACCACGTGCTTTGCTGGAGTAGTAGTGGTGGTCGTCGATGCCGCCGCTGATGCGGGAACCCTGGCCCGGCCGATCGGCCAGTCATCGGCAGCGTGTGGCAGGCGCCGCAAGACGCACAGAAATCGTGCGGGCAGTTTACCCCGCACTCCAGTGGCTCCCGGTGCTGCGAAACCGGCGGCCGCGCGCCGGCTCAGGCCCGCCGAGCCTGCATGGCATCATCAATTTGCATGAGCAAGACCGCCGCCCCACCGACGCCTGCCGGCATCAGCCTGATCGGCGCGCCGACCGACATCGGCGCCGGCAGCCGCGGCGCGAGCATGGGGCCCGAAGCGCTGCGCGTGGCCGGCATCGCCGAGCGCCTGGCTGCGCTCGGCCTTGACGTGCGCGACACCGGCAACCTGCACGGCCCGGCCAACCCGTGGCAGCCCGCGCAAGAAGGTTTTCGGCATCTGAATGAGGTGGCGGCCTGGTGCCGGTTGGTCCACGGCGCGACCGCCGAGCAGCTCCGGCAAGGCGCGCGGCCGGTGCTGCTGGGCGGCGACCACAGCCTCGCGATCGGCTCGATCAGCGCGGTCGCGCGCCACTGCCGCGAGTGCGGTCGATCCTTGCGCGTACTCTGGCTCGACGCGCATGCCGACTTCAACACCGCCGCGCTGACACCCAGCGGCAACACGCACGGCATGCCGCTCGCGTGCCTGTGCGGCCACGGCCCGCCCGAGCTCGTCAACATCGGCGGCCATAGCGCACAGCAGCCCGCACTCGATCCGCGCGACATCCGCCAGCTCGGCATCCGCAGCGTGGATGCGGGCGAGAAGGAACTCGTGCATGCGACCGGCATCGACGTCTACGACATGCGCTTCATCGACGAGATCGGCATGCGGCTGACGATGGTGCAGGCGCTCGCCGGCATTGACGCCGACACGCACCTGCACGTGAGCTTCGACGTGGATTTTCTGGATGCCGACATTGCACCCGGCGTCGGCACCACCGTGCGCGGTGGGCCGACGTATCGGGAGGCGCAACTCTGCATGGAGATGATCGCCGACAGCGGTGCCTTGAGCTCGCTCGACATCATGGAACTGAATCCGGCGTTGGACGTGAGGAACCGCACGGCGGAGATCGCGGTCGAGCTGGTGGAGAGCCTGTTCGGCAAGAGCACGTTGATGCAGCGCGCGGATCGGTGACGGCAGCTTGGCTGCTGCCTGGTCGAGACTGAACAGAACGACGCTTTGGATGCGGCAGCGCGGGGCACGACAGCGCCGTCTTCCTCGCTCCGTTTCGGCCGCGCGGATCGTGTAGCCGGCACACCGGTTGCCCTTGTGCGCGCGGCGCCGCTCATTGAGTGACGACCGAACAGGCTGCCTTCAGCGCGCTGGTCTCGGGAACAACCCGGAACTGATTGCCGGTTCGCCCGACAAAAAACCGGCATGGCGCGTGTAGTGGGCAAGCGCATGAGCAACCAACAAGGACGATGTGATGAGCAACGACAGTTTGAAGCAGCTGGTGATGCAGGGCTTGTCAGCCATGAAAGCCGGCAGCGAAGTTGCCGCCCGGGCCACCGATGAGATCAGCAACGACGCTTCGCACCCGGCGCTGAAACAGGCGCTGGAGCAAGGCAACCGCACCTCGAAGCAGTGGGCCGAGCGGATCGATCGCGCGGTGGAGCAGGCCGGCAGCCGCGCGCAACAGGACAACCCGATCATGCAGGCGCATTACGAGGTGAGCCGCCGGATTCGCCAGCAGGCGCCTGCTGCCACCTCGCGCGATCTGGGCATCGTGGCCGGTGGCCAGCTCGCGCTGCACTACTGGATCGCCGCGTTCGGCACGATGGCCAGCTACACCAAGCAGCTTGGCATGGACGACGTGGCGCGCGACATGACGTCATGCGTCGATGAGGCGAAGCAGGCCGACGACAAGCACACCGAGATCGCGTCGCAGTTGCTGTCGCAGGGCTGAAGCGCTCGGCGCGCGCTTCGGCTCAGGCGCGGCCGGATGGCGACGACATGTGGTCGACGGCAGCTTCCAGCAGCGAGCGCACCACGTTGAGCCCCACCCCGTCGCGCGGCGGGTAGATGAACAGGTGGGTGGCCGGCAGGCCCTTGCTGCCGGCCAGTGCATAGCGTTCGCCCCGGCCGGCCCGGATCGCCGCCGCCGCTGCCGCGTCGCCTGAACTCAGGATTATGTGCATCTATCCGTCGGACGCGTTCGAGCAGGCGTTTTTCATGCTGGTGCAGTTGCCTTATCCGCAGCCCTTTGCAGACATCAACAAGCGCACGTCACGCCTGGCTGCCAACGTGCCGCTGTTTAGGTCCAATCTGCGCCCGCTGACTTTTGTGGATGTGCTCGAGGCGGCCTACAGCCGCGCCACATCCTAGGTGTGTATGAATCGATCCGGATGGAGCTGTTGCGCGACGTGTTTGTAGGGGCCTATGAACGGTCCACGCAGGAATATCTGGTCATCAAGCAGGACCTGGCCGAGCCCGATCCGATCAGCCTGGCCTGGCGAGACGTCATCAAGCAGACCGTCCGCGCGGTGGTGTCGCACTTGGATGACGAAGCCCTACACGTCATCACGCAAGCCATGACCGCGCGCGTGCCCGAACTAAACCGCGTTGCCGTGCAGTCGCTCATCGTGGATGAACTGCGCCGATCGCAGGAAGGGATACTGACTAGGCGCGCTACGGGCTGCGGCCGTCAGCGTTCTGGAAGCGGAAGGCACGGACTGAAGACGGAACACGATCGGTTCAAATTTGATAGCTGTCAGTGATCGATGGGCATGCACCAAAGGCCTATCCGACCCAACTTCTTGACGGCTGCTCACTGTTGCACCGACCGAGCACCTACATTGAATTGCAACCCCACTGCGTGCATGACTTTGAAGGCGGTGGCAAAGCTGGGATTGCCTTGCTTAGACGCCACAACGTCATCAGTCAAGCATTAGACTAGTCATATAACCAGTCGCTAAGGAATCGACATGCAGACTTGGTAGGTACAAGACGTAAAAGCACGCTTGAGCGAACTTCTGGACGCGCGCACCACTGACGGCCCTCAGCTGGTCACCAAACGCGGCGGAGAGGCGGCCGTGCTGGTCCCCGTGCATGAATGGCGCCGAATGTAAGCCGCAGCGAGACCCTCGCTCAAGCAATTGCTGCTATCAGAAAAGGCCCGCGGGGGACCTGGCTTTGCCCGCGCGGGGTGATGCACGTCGGCGCCCCGTCGCAGTGTGGAAAGAAGGCTGATCAATGTTCCTGCTCGACACGAGCGTCATCTCGGAATTGCGCAAGCAGCGGCCGGATGGAGCGGTGCTGGCATGGCTCGAAGCTGTCGATGAAGTCGATCTGCATATTTCGGCAATGACGGTAGGGGAAATCCAGGCGGGAATTGAGATGACGCGTCATCAGGACCCAACGAAGGCTGACGATACCGAAGCCTGGCTGGACCGCGTGATTGAGTCATCTGATACGCTGCCGACGGATGCCCCGATGTTCCGAGCCTGGGCCCGACTGATGCATCGGAAGTCCACCACGCTATACGAAGACGCCATGATCGCTGCGACCGCAAAAGTGCATCGACTGACGGTTGTAACCCGCAACGTCTCTGATTTCAAAGCGCTGGGCGTGGAGACGATGAATCCGTTTGTGGATGGCGAGACCTAACTGTCAGGCACCCGTTGATGACCTGCTGCACAAATCGCCGCCCGCTGCTGATGAGTTGCGAGGTGTTGCGGGCGCTTGTGGCAGAGTGCACCGGACGGCCCACGACATGTTGATCGCCTTGCACAAGAACGCCACCACCACGCCGGCCACGCGCGCGGCTATCCAGGCCGCCACGGGCAGCGACTACGCGCTGACCGCAGAGTTCGGCTTGAGCTGCGACACCATCCGCAAATGGCGCAAGCTCTAGGGCGTGCACGACGCCAGCCACACGCCGCACCGGCTGCAGACCACGCTCAACGCGGGTCAGCAGGAGTCGGTGGTCTACCTGCGCCGGCGCGAGGTCTCCAAGTTGCCCGAGCTGGAAGCCGCACCGCAGCGCCTGAGCAAGCCGTTCAAGGCTGATGAGCCGGGCTGCGTGCATGTCGATGTGAAGTACCTGCCGCAGATGCAGGGTGAGACCGAGCGGCGCTTGCGTCTATGTCGCCGTCGACTGCGCCACGCGCTGGGTGTTCATCGCCATCAAGCCCCACCGGACAGCGGCGGCTCTGCGCGCAGCTTCCTCAACGCACCGGGCCAAGGCCGGCAGCGTTCAAGATCCGCACGGAACCTGACCGACAATGGCAGCGAGTTCACCGACCGGCTGTTCGGCGCTCGGGCCAGGCAGCCCAGCGGCCAGCACGCGTTCGACCGGCTGTGCCAGGCGCTGGCCATCGAGCACCGGCTGACCAAGCCCAGGACGCCGCAGACCAGCGGCATGGTCGAGCGCTTCAACGGCCGGCTCAGCCAGGTGGCTGCGCACGCACCGCTTCCACTCCGGCGAGGACCGGCAGACCACGCTGCGCCGCTACGCCGGGCTGTACAACGCGCACCTGCCGCAGAAGGCGCTGGAGCACACGGCGCCGATTGATGCGCTCAGGCGCTGGCGCGATTCGCACCCCGCTTTCTGTGTCAGACAGGTGCGGAATCATCCGGGACCTGACAAGTATTCCTGAGACAACACCGTGCAGCAGTCACCTCCAGACACCAAGAATTCTGAAGACTTGAAGGCAAAGGTGATCGCCATTCACGGTATCCTTTGCCAAGAATACGGCTGTCCCATTGCCTATTTTCAAAACCTCGATCCGCTCAGTGAACTGGTTTCTTCACTGTTATCTCACCGCACCAGGAATAAGGAGTCCGGCCAGGCCTTCAAACAGTTGCGCGCAGAGTTTCCTGCATGGGAAGCAGTGCGCGATGCTGAGGTTGAAGCGGTACGAAACGCGATTGCGCCATGCACTTGGCCGGAACAGAAAGCGCCTCGCATCCAGCAAATTCTGAAGAAAATTACTCAGGAAAGGGGCGAACTTTCGTTAAATTTCCTCGCAGATGTTTCGATTACGGAAGCCAGAGCCTGGTTGGAAGCGTTACCGGGCGTCGGACCCAAAACAAGCGCGGCCGTTCTTTCATTCAGCACGCTCAGACGAAGGGCGCTGCCGGTAGACAGCCATCATCATCGGGTAGCTGTCAGAACCGGCCTCATTCCTGCAGGAGTTTCCGTGGGACCGTCGCATAAGTTGCTCGAAGCTCAGCTTCCCGTAGATTGGTCGGCCCAGCAGGTATATGACAACCATGAAGTGCTCATGCTGCACGGCCAACGTTGTTGTTACTATCGACATCCACAGTGCGGCCGGTGCGCGGTCTTGTCACTGTGCCCCCATGGTCAAACGCTGACGGCTCAACCAGCTTGAAGCACGGAATCGGTTGAAATAGATTTGGGCAGGTTGTTTGGGTCTGGCAAATGGTGAAACTCATCGTCCCCGGAGAACTTTGTGGCTTTGAAACAGCCTGAGCGCAGCAATTCTTTGTAGACGTTGCGGCCAATCAAGGCCACATCCCCCCTCCCCCCAAAGGGGGCATATTGGGCGATCGCTGCAGCACCCGTCCCGCGCGCTGCGCAGCCAACGAGGATCGATCCACTGTCGACGCAGGGACTGCCGTGTCGTCAATGGCATCCAGGAAAACGCCGTTTCGCACAACTATTTGCGGTTTACAGCAAGCCCGCTGGCCAAGCCGAAGCATGACTCGGCAGCGTTGTGATTAGGCTCGCGTTTCCTATTCTTCCATCACGCCCACTTGCCCCAATATGGAACGCGATCAAGCCAGTAAATTCGTGACCGATCTGCTGCGACTCATGCAAAGCCGCAACGGCAGCGACCTGTTCTTGACCGCCGACTTTCCGCCCGCCGTCAAGGTCGACGGCAAGGTGCAGAAGGTCTCGCCGCAGCCGCTCACGGCCAACCACACGCTGGCACTGGCGCGCGCGATCATGAACGACAAGCAGGCGGCCGACTTCGAGCGCACCAAGGAATGCAACTTCGCGATTTCGCCATCCGGAGTCGGGCGCTTTCGGGTGAATGCGTTTTTGCAGCAGGGCAAGGTCGGACTGGTGCTGCGCGTGATCCCGCTGACACTGCCGACCATCGACGGGCTCGGCATGCCGAAAGTGCTGAAGGACGTGACGATGAACAAGCGCGGCTTGTGCATCCTAGTGGGCGCTACCGGCTCGGGCAAATCGACCACCTTGGCAGCCATGGTGGACTGGCGCAACGACCATTCTTTCGGTCACATCATCACGGTGGAAGACCCGGTCGAATTCGTGCATCCGCACAAGAACTGCGTGATCTCGCAGCGTGAAGTCGGCGTCGACACCGACAGCTGGGAAGCCGCGCTGAAGAATACCTTGCGGCAGGCGCCGGACGTGATCCTGATGGGGGAGATCCGGGATCGCGAGACGATGGAGCATGCGGTCGCCTTCGCCGAGACCGGGCACCTGTGCTTGGCCACCCTGCACGCGAACAGCTCGAATCAGGCGCTCGACCGGATCATCAACTTCTTTCCCGAAGAGCGAAGAGCACAGCTGCTGATGGACCTGTCGCTCAATCTGCGTGCGCTGATCTCGCAGCGGCTGATCCCGAAGCAGGACGGCAAGGGCCGCTCGGCTGCGGTGGAGATCATGCTAAACACGCCGCTGATCGCCGACCTGATCTTCAAGGGCGAGGTCAGCGAGATCAAGGAGATCATGAAGCGCAGCCGCAATCTCGGCATGCAGACGTTCGACCAGTCGTTGTTCGATCTGTTCGAAGCAAACGCGATCAGCTATGAAGACGCGCTGCGCAACGCCGATTCCGTAAACGACCTGCGCCTGACGATCAAGCTCAACAGCCAGCGCGCCAAAACGACCGATTTGGCAGCCGGCACCGAAAACTTCGCGATCGTCTGAATCGCCCGCCCGACGCAGCCAGGGCCGTCAGCGCACCGGCATCGTCTGCACCGGCGCCGGCATCGGCACGGGCGGGGGCTGAACCACCGGCATCGTCGTCTGCGGCTGCGCCGGATTGAGCACTGGCGCGGGCGGCGCCGCGCGCGGTCCGCCGGCAGCACCCACTTCCTGCGCACGCGCCATTTCCGCTTCGCTCACGACCTGAAACACGCGCACCACCTTGTTCACGCCGGGTACGTTGCGCGTGACTTCGGTGGCGATGTCGGCTTCGCGCTGCGTGACCAGGCCCATCAGGTACGTCACGCCGCGTTCGGTCACGACCTTGATCACGCGCGACTGCAGATTGCGCGTGTCCACCAGTGCGGCCTTCACGCGGCCGGTGGTGACGGTGTCGGACGAGCGTTGGCCGATCGACGACGGGAAATCCACCACGGTCTCGTTCGCGACGGTCTTCACATTGTCGACCCGCGCGACCACGTCGCCGATCCGCTCGCGCGCCTGCGCGTTCGGCACCTCGCCGGTCAGCAGCACGATGCGGTTGTAGCTGGTCACGCTCACGTGGCCGCTGTCGCCGATCGCTTCCTGGATGCGGTTGTTCGCGCGAAACTCGATCCCTTCGTCATCGAGCTGGGCACCCGAGGTGCGCCGGTCCGACACCATCATCGCGGTGCCGACGGCGGCGCCGCCGACCACCAGCGGCACGCAGCCGGAAACGAGCGATGTCGCAAGCAGTGCCGCCAGCACACCTCCTGCGCCAATGCGGGACAGGTGCAAGGATCGAACAGCATTCATGACGAGATTCCTTCTTGTTCACCGAGCAGTTGGGTATCGACCCCGTCGCACAGGCAGTGCAGCACCAGCAGGTGCACTTCCTGGATGCGCGCGGTGCGGTCGTGGGGCACGCAGATGTGCACGTCGGTATCGCGCAGCATGGCAGCCGCTTTGCCGCCGCCGCGGCCGGTCAGCGCCAGCACGATCATCTCGCGCTGGTGCGCGGCTTCGATCGCGGCCAGCACGTTGGCCGAGCTGCCGCTGGTGGTCATCGCCAGCAGCACGTCGCCCGGCTGGCCTAAAGCGCGCACCTGGCGCGCGAACACTTCGTTGAACTGGTAGTCGTTGGCGACCGCGGTCAGGATCGAACTGTCGGTAGTCAGCGCGATCGCACCGATCTCGGGCCGTTCGCGCTCGAAGCGGCCGACCAGTTCAGCTGCGAAATGCTGCGCATCGGCTGCTGAACCGCCATTGCCGCAAGCCAGCACCTTGCCGCCGCTCGTCACGCACGCGAACAGCGCCTGCACCGCATTCACGATCGGCCCGGACAACAGCTGCGCGGCCTGGTATTTGAGGTCCGCACTGTCGATGAAGTGCTGCTGGATGCGCTGTTCGAGCATGAGGCGACGATGATAACTGGCCGCTTGGTCGCACAGCTTTGCACATTGCCTGCGGCGTGCGAGCTCGGGCCGGGCGGTTGGCGGACAATCGCGCGATGAATCAATTGCGCATTTTCCGCCTGTCCGGCCATCGAACCTTTGGCGCCGTGCTGTTCGCGCTGGCCTGCGCCGGCCCTGCGGTTGCGGCGGACGGCGAACGCATCGGCGAAGTCGACACCGTGTTCAAGCTGATCGGCCCGGACCACAAGATCGTGGTGGACGCCTACGACGATCCGAAGGTCGCCGGCGTCTCCTGCTACGTGTCGCGCGCCAAGACTGGCGGCATCAAGGGCGCGTTCGGCCTGGCCGAAGACAAGGCGGAAGCATCGATTGCCTGCCGCCAGGTCGGCCCGATCCGCATCGACAAGCCGCTCGAGCAGCAGGAAGAAGTGTTCTCCGAACGCATCTCGCTGGTGTTCAAGAAGCTGCGCATCGTGCGCATGGTGGACAAGGCGCGCAACGCGCTGGTGTATCTGACGTACTCGGACCGCGTGATCGAAGGCTCGCCGAAGAACAGCGTCACGGTGGTCGCGGTCGACCGCGCGATGCCGATTCCACTGCGCTGATGGTCGCGTGGCAGCGGCGCTGCAAGCCGCTACGCGTGCGCGTCGAACGCTGCGCGCAGCCACTCGAGCCGGTCGCCTTCGATCAGCACCACATCGAAGCGGCAGGCCGGCGGCGTTGCATAGCGCAGCAGGAAGTGCCGCGCTGCGAACACGATGCGGCGCTGCTTCTGCGTGCTGATGCTGGCTGCCGCGCCGCCATGAGCGGTGCTTTTTCGCTGCCGCACTTCGACAAACACCAGTGTGCCGTCCGGCGTGCGCATGATCAGATCGATCTCGCCGCCGCCGCGCCCGGGCGTCTTGAAGTTGCGCTGCAGCAGCCGCAGGCCGGCAGTCTGCAGATGCGCAAGCGCGCGGTCTTCGCCGACGTCGCCGATGTGCTTGGTGTGGCCTGCGGGCGTCGCCGCTGCCGTGGCGGCCACCCGCTTGAAGCGATCGAGGAGTTTCATTGAGTTCGAACTTCGCTGCCGCCTTGCAGGCCGCACGAGAAGCAGCAGGCGACCAGCATTATCCGCAGGCTGCGCTCTATCTGGTCGCCACGCCGATCGGCAATCTCGCAGACATCAGCCTGCGTGCGCTGCACGTGCTGTCATTGGTGGACACGATCGCTTGTGAAGACACACGGCATACGGGGGCGCTGCTGCAGGGTTGGGGGCTGGAGCGCGCGCGCGCATCGACCTCGCCCTGGCTGGCCGTGCATCAGCACAACGAAGCGGCAGCGGCGCACGCCGTGCTGGAGCGGCTTGCGTCCGGCCAGCGCGTGGCCTACGTCAGCGACGCCGGCACGCCCGCAATCAGCGACCCGGGCGCGCGGCTGGTGGCAGCGGTGCGCGCGGGCGGCTTTGCGGTGTTACCGGTGCCTGGCGCGAGCAGCGTGACGGCGGCGCTCAGCGTGGCCGGCATCCATGAGGGCGGCGGCGGTTTCGTGTTCCAGGGCTTTTTGCCGACGCGCACCAGCGAACGCGCCGCTGCCGTGCAGGCACTCAGCGACGAGCCGCGCGCAGTCGTGCTGTTTGAAGCGCCGCACCGAATTGCAGCGCTGGCCGATGCGTTGCAGGCGCTCGGCGCACGGCAGTTGACCGTCGCACGCGAACTGACCAAACGCTTCGAACAGATCGACACGCTGGCTGCCAACGCGTTGCCCAGTTGGCTCCATGCCGACCTGCAACGGCTGCGCGGCGAATTCGTGCTGGTGCTGCATCCGTCGCCTGCCGCTGCGCCGGCGGATGGCGACGAGCGCGTGCTGCGCGTCCTGCTGGCCGAGCTGCCAGTGGCGCTCACTGTCAAGTTGGCAGTCGAACTCACGGGCGGCAAACGCAATGATCTGTATCAAAAAGCGCTTGAGTTAAAGCAGTTGCAAGAGAGTCGTTAGCTGGCACTTTCAAGCAAATCTGCGTTGTCTCTCTCGACTGTCATGGGTTGAGTCGGAGGGCGACCGACTGTCTCTTTGGAGCCTTAAAGAAGAAGCAGTGAATTACCGTCAACCAACTTCGATTGGAAATATACAAATTCGTCTTGTCAGGCGCACTGTTGGTTGCTGCGGTAGTGCAGGTCGGTTGCAGCGGGTTTGATGGCGGTGCGCCGATCGCAGCCGCTGGCTCGACGAAAGCCGATGCCGCCACGACGAAGATCAGCGCGTCGCCGACCGACTACCCGGCTGCGCGCTTGACACCAAATCGGCCGTGCGCCACGTCGACCACGACACAACCCCTCCCGAGCGCATTTATTTGGTCAACGGCTGTCCACGGCACAGCGCCAACACGTTGCCAGCCGAGCCAGTCGCTGACTTTGCCCCCGCCTGCGCGGGCTTTACCGTGCCGATCGAGTAGGAGCGCCATTGGAAACGTACTCGTCCGGCAGCCTCAGCACGCGCGGTGGGCGGCGCTGTACGAGCCCTTGTCCGGCATGCCGACGTCAACAGCAGCCGGACGCTGGACCAAGCCCTTGTGCGACGGTCAACGAAACACGATCGGCACCGGCTAATGCACGGGCACCTGCTAGCCTTACATCGCAAGCGAATACATGGGCGATATGAGCCTCCGGCCGAAGCGGCAGATTGATTAGCAGCAGCCAAGTGCTTCCAGTTGGCCTTGAGAGCTGCCGCAGCGGCACCTGATCGGCTGAGGCAACAAAAGGCCCATTGCAGGCCCTGAGATGGTGCGGCTGGCGGGGATCGAACCCACGACCCTTGGCTTCGGAGGCCAATACTCTATCCACTGAGCTACAGCCGCGCAGCCACTGGCGTGGCTGAACCGATCATTATCGCCGATCACGGTGTGGGCTTCCACAGCCGCTGGGCTCTGGGCTGAAGCACGTTTGCGCATCGCATTCGCTCGCTACGTTAAATGTAGCTGAGTCTGTATTATCGACCAGCGTCCGCACGGGTTTTTCTCAAAAAAATCAGGCAGCAGCCAGGCAGTCGGAGCGCCGACGCACTCGGCGCGAATGGCCAACAAACAACAACCGTGCCACTGCAATGCCGGACAGTGCCGGACAGTGCCGATTAGAGTGCATCATTTCCGCCGGGCCACGTTGTGCCCAATTGTTGCTTGACGCAAACGCCGTTCGATCGATGACGACGGTCTTGCCGATCAGCCGCCTGCGCCCTGCAAGCGTGCTCAGCCAGCGGATGTCTTTTTAACAAAACCGTTTCCATGACCGACTCCTGTTCATTCCGCCGACCGACCGGCGCGTTGCCCGCCGCGCTCTGCAGCTGTACGGGAACGCTGGCCCGGAGCATGTCGGCACTGCTGGCGTCCGCATTGCTGATAGCAGCGCTTGCTGGCTGCGGCAACGACAAAGGCGACAGCAGCAGCAAGGCCGGCGCAGCTCCGGCGGCTGGCAAGGGCGCAAGTGGCCCTGCAACGGCTGGCGGGCCGGGCAAACCGGGCGGTGGACAGGGCGGTCCGGGTGGCGGCATGCCGCCACCCGAAGTCGGCGTGGTCACGGTCAAGCTCGGTGAAGTCGGCCTGGTGACCGAGCTGCCAGGCCGGCTGGAAGCATCGCGCATCGCCCAGGTACGGGCGCGTGCAGCCGGCATCGTGCAAAAGCGTCTGTTCAAGGAAGGCAGCACGGTGAAGGCCGGCCAGGCACTGTTCACGATCGACGCGGCGCCTTACCAGGCGGCGCTGCTCAGCGCCAAAGCCGCGCTCACGCGCGCCGAGGCGAACGCCGCGCAGGCCGCTTCGCTGGCCAAGCGCTATCGCCCGCTGGTGCAGGCCAACGCGATCAGCAAGCAGGAATATGCGAATGCGGTGGCGTCGCAGAAGACCACCGAAGCCGATGTGGCCGTCGCGCGTGCCGCGGTGCAGACCGCGCAGATCAACGTCGGCTACGGGTCGGTTACGTCGCCGATCTCGGGGCGCATCGGCCGCGCGCTGGTGACCGAAGGCGCGCTGGTCGGCCAGGGCGAGGCCACACCGCTTGCGCTGGTGCAGCAGATCGATCCGCTGTTCGTCAACTTCACGCAGTCCTCCAACGAGGCACTGCGGCTGCGCCGCGCGTTCGCCGACGGCAAGATGCAGCGCGCGAGCGACGGCAACGCCGCGCAGGTGCAGGTGGTGCTGGAAGACGGCAGCGTCTATCCGCAGCCGGGCAAGCTGCTGTTCTCCGACCTCACGGTGGACCAGACCACCGGCCAGATCACGTTGCGCGCCGAAGTGCCGAATCCGAAAGGGTTCCTGCTGCCGGGCATGTACGTGCGCGTGCGCATCGAGCAGGCCCAGATCGACAACGCGATCACCTTGCCGCAGCAGGCCGTCACGCGCACGCAGCAGGGCGACACCGTGACGGTGGTGAGCGAAGACGGCAAGCTGTCCAAGCGCGACGTGAAGATCGGCGCCGCACGCGACAACCAGTGGGTCGTGCTGGACGGCCTGAAAGCCGGCGAACAGGTGATGGTCGACGGCTTTCAGAAGCTGCAGATGCTACCGCCGGGCACGCCCGTGAAGGCGGTGCCCTGGCAGCCGCTGGGTGCGGCGCCGGCCAACGCCGCGTCCATACCGCCCGCGTCGCTCGCGAACGCTTCCGGCAAGCCGACAGGCGCCGCCGCGGCCGGCCCGGCCAAGCCCTGACGCGACGCGCGTTCTTCTCCTCTTCGTCACTTCATGGCCAAGTTCTTCATCGATCGTCCGATCTTCGCGTGGGTGATCGCGTTGTTCATCCTGGTAGCCGGCGGCATCGCGATCACGCAGTTGCCGATCGCGCAATACCCGCCGGTGGCGCCGCCGTCGATCGTGATCAGCGTGGTGTACCCGGGTGCCTCGGCGCAGACGCTAGAAGAAAGCGTGCTGGCCGTGGTCGAGCGTGAGATGAACGGCACGCCCGGCCTGATCTACTACGAATCGGTCGCGCAGGCAAATGGCACCGGCACCATCACGCTTTCCTTCGAGACCGGCACCAATCCCGATCTGGCGCAGGTCGATGTGCAAAACCGGCTGGCGCGCGCCACGCCGCGGCTGCCGTCGTCCGTCAATCAGCAGGGCGTGCGCGTGGACAAGGCCCGCTCGAACTTCCTGCTTTTCGCGATGCTGTCGTCGACGAATCCAGCGTACGACCCGATCGCGCTGGGCGACTACGCGGCGCGCAACGTGGTGCCCGAGCTGCAGCGGCTCGCCGGCATCGGCCAGGTGCAGCTGTTCGGCACCGAACGCGCGATGCGCATCTGGATCGACCCGGACAAGCTGCAGGGCTTCAAGCTGTCTGCGGCCGACGTGACGGCGGCGGTGCGCGGGCAGAACGCGCAGGTCGCGGCCGGCTCGATCGGCGCCTTGCCGAACGTGTCGCGGCAGGCGATCGAAGCCACGGTGGTCGTGAACGGCCAGCTCGACAACGTCGAGGAATTCAAGAAGATCGTGCTGCGCGCGAATCCGGACGGCTCCACCGTGCGCCTGTCGGACGTGGCGCGGGTGGAAGTCGGCGGCCAGGCATATGCGACGTCGGCGCGCCTGAACGGCGTACCGGCAGTCGGCATGGGCGTTCAGCTGTCGCCCAGCGGCAATGCGCTGGGCGCGGCCACCGCGATCCGCGACAAGCTGACCGAGCTGCAAAAGCTGTTTCCCGAAGGCGTGAGCTGGACCATTCCGTACGACGCCTCGCGCTTCGTGCGCATCTCGATCACGCAGGTGGCCGAGACCTTGTTCGAGGCGGTCGGGCTGGTGTTCCTCGTGATGTTCCTGTTTCTGCAGAACTGGCGCTACACGATCATCCCGACCATCGTGGTGCCGGTCGCGCTGCTGGGCACGTTCGGCGTGCTGCTGACCTTGGGGTTTTCGATCAACGTGCTGACCATGTTCGGCATGGTGCTCGTGATCGGCATCGTGGTGGACGATGCGATCGTGGTGGTCGAGAACGTCGAGCGCATCATGAGCGAGGAAGGCCTGTCACCGGTGGAGGCCACGAGGAAGGCGATGGGGCAGATCTCGGGCGCCATCATCGGCATCACGCTGGTGCTGATCTCGGTGTTCGTGCCGCTTGCGTTCTTTGCGGGTGCCACCGGCAACATCTACCGGCAGTTCTCGGCCGTGATGGTGTCGTCGATCGCGTTCTCGGCCTTCCTCGCGCTGTCGCTCACGCCGTCGCTGTGCGCGACGTTGCTCAAACCGGTGGAAGCCGGCCATCACGTCGAGAAAAATGGATTCTTCGGCTGGTTCAACCGCGGTTTCCGGCGCACCGCGAAAGGGTATGAAAGCCTGGTCACGCGCATGCTCAAGCGCGCCGCCTGGTACCTGATCCTGTATGCGGTGATCATCGGCTGCGTGGCGCTCCTTTATCAGAGGCTGCCGACCTCGTTTCTGCCCGAGGAAGACCAGGGTTACCTGATTGCCAACGTGCAATTGCCGCCAGGCGCGACGCAGGAACGCACGCTGGGCGTGATGCAGGACGTGGAAGGCTTCATCCTGAAGCAGCCCGAGGTGCAGAGCATGGTCAGCGTGATGGGCTTCAGCTTCTCGGGCCAGGGCCAGAACGCGGGTCTGGCGTTCATCACGCTGAAGCCGTGGGACGAGCGCGGCGACGCGAACAATTCGGCCAAGGCGGTCTCCGGCCGTGCGTTCGGCGCGCTGTCGCGCATCCGCGATGCGTTCATCTTCGTGGTCAGCCCGCCGCCGATTGCCGAATTGGGCAACGCGACGGGCTTTACTTTCCGCCTCCAGGACCGCGCGGGCCTGGGGCATGACGCGCTCGTCAACGCGCGCAACCAGATGCTCGGCATGGCGTCGCAAAGCAAGCTGCTCGCCGGTGTGCGGCCGGACGGGCTCGAGGACGCGCCGCAGTTGTTCCTCGACATCGACCGCGACAAGGCGGCCGCGCTCGGCGTCTCGTTCGATGCGGTCAACGCCGCGTTGTCCACCGCGTTGGGTTCATCGTTCGTGAACGACTATCCGAACGCGGGCCGCCTGCAGCGCGTGATCGTGCAGGCCGATGCGCCCGCGCGCATGCAGCCCGACGATCTGCTGCAGCTGACCGCCAACAACAGCCAGGGCCAGCCGGTGCCGTTCGCGACCTTTGCGAGCACGCGCTGGGTGAAAGGCGCCATGCAGACGGTGCGCTACAACGGCTATCCGGCGATGCGCATCAGCGGCAGCGCCGCGCCGGGCTACAGCTCCGGCGTCGCGATCGAGGAGATGGAAAAACTCAGCAGCCGCCTGCCGCCCGGCTTCAGCTACGAATGGACCGGCCAGTCCCGCGAAGAGAAACTGGCCGGCTCGCAGGCGCTGATCCTCTACGGCTTCGCCATCCTCGCGGTGTTCCTGTGTCTGGCCGCGCTGTACGAGAGCTGGACGATTCCGCTGGCGGTGATCATGGTGGTGCCGCTGGGCGTGCTCGGCGTGCTGCTCGGCACCTTGCTGCGCGGCTATGCGAACGATGTGTACTTCCAGGTCGGCCTTATCACGATCATCGGCATCGCGGCCAAGAACGCGATTCTGATCATCGAATTTGCGAAAGACCTGCAGGCATCCGGCAAGGGCGTGATCGAAGCCGCGATCGAAGCCGCGCACCTGCGCTTTCGGCCGATCATCATGACGTCGCTCGCATTCGGCCTCGGCGTGGTGCCGCTGGTGATCGCATCGGGCGCCGGCTCAGCCAGCCAGCGCGCGATCGGCACTGCGGTGATCGGCGGCATGCTGACCGGCACCGTGCTCGCGGTGATCTTCGTGCCGGTGTTCTTCGTGGTCGTGCGCAGCCTGTTCAAGGGCAGCGCGCGCCAGCGCGAAGCCGATCGCCGGCATGCCGAGGCCGCCGGTGTCGGCAGCAGCGCCGGTAGTGGCGGCGGTGGCAGCAGCATCAGCACGCAACCCGCAGCTCCTGAGACTTCTCTATGAACAAGCTTATGCATTCATCCGCTTCGGGGCACGAGCGCAGCGGTCTGCCGGCGCGCCGGCTCGGTCGTCTGCTGCTGCGCGTGCCCGCCATTGCTGCCGTCCTGCTGGCCGCCGGCTGCTCGTTCATTCCGGCCTATCAGCGCCCGGAAGCGCCGATCGCCGCGACCTGGCCGAGCGGCATCAACGAGCCGACCGGTGTCGCGCCGGTGGCCGAGCTGCCGTGGCAGCAGTTCTTCACCGATCCGCGGCTGTCCGCGTTGATCGAGATCGCGCTGTTCCACAACCGCGACCTGCGGGTGGCGAGCCTGGCGGTCGAGCAGGCGCGCGCCTTGTACGGCGTGCGGCGCGCGGACCTGTTCCCGACCATCGGCGCAGGCGGCATCGTGTCGCGCTCGCCGGCCGTCGTCGCCGGCCGCAAGACCAACATCACGACCTACAACGTCGGCCTGCAGGTGAACGCGTGGGAGATCGACTTCTTCGGCCGCATCGAAAGCCTGAAGGAGGCTGCGCTTGCGCAGTATCTGGCCAGCGAGCAGGGCGCACGCGCGGCGCAGATCAGCCTGGTCTCGGCGGTCGCGAACACCTGGTTTTCGCTGCTGGCCGATCAGCAGCTGCTGGAGATCACGCGCCAGACGCTGGAAACCCGCCAGCAGTCGCAAAGGCTTGCGCAACTGCGCTTCAACAACGGCGTCACGTCCGAGCTCGACCTGCGCCAGGCCGAGTCGCTGACCGAATCGGCGAACGCCTCGCTGGCCGCGCTGCAACGCCAGCGTGCGCTCGACGAGGACGCATTGACCCTGCTGGTCGGCCAGCCGATCGACATGCGGCTGACCGACCACACGCTGTTCGGCGAAGTCACACCGAACGCGATCGGGGTGGCCGACGTGCCCGCCGGCCTGCCATCCGATTTGCTGCAGCGCCGCCCGGACATCCTGCAGGCCGAGCAGCAATTGCTTGCGGCCAACGCGAACATCGGTGCCGCGCGCGCCGCGTTCTTTCCGCGCATCACGTTGACGGCGGGCCTCGGGCTGGTCAGCAACCAGTTGTCCGGGCTGTTCCAGGGCGGTGCGTTCGGCGTGACGGCGAGCTCGCAGGCGCTGCTGCCGATCTTCGACTTCGGCCGCAACGAGTCGAACCTGGAGTTCGCGCGCGTCGGCCGGCGCATTGCGGTCGCGCAATATCAAAAGGCGATTCAGTCGGCGTTTCGCGACGTGGCCGACGCGCTGGCCGGCCGCGCCACGCTCGGCGAGCAGCTGCGCGCCACGCGCGCGCAGGCGCGCGCCGAGAGCGTGCGTTTCAAGCTGGCCGACATGCGCTACCAGAACGGCATTTCGAGCTACCTCGAACTGCTCGATGCGCAGCGCGCGCTGTTCGGCACGCAGCAGGCCGTGGTGCAGACGCGACTCGCGCAGCTGCAAAGCCGGGTGCTGCTGTACAAGGCGCTGGGCGGCGGCTGGAGCGAGGCGGCCGTTGCGCCCGGCAACGTCGGCCCAGACGGCAAACCGTTGCCGAACGGCGCGCCCGCAGCGTCCGAGCCGGCCTTTCAGCCCGTCCCCACCGCGCTGCCGGCAGCGGCTGCGAAACCCGCGCCGGCAGTGGCGCCGGGCCCGTCCGGTAGCCGCTCCCGCAAGAAGGCGACGACTATAATTCGCCGCTGATCGGGCCGGCCGAAGTCCTTTTTTTCCCATGCGCCCCAGCACACAGCCCACCGCCTCATGAGCAACAGCATCAGCCACGCCGAAGACGCTGCCCACGCCGGGCCGATCAAGAACCCGAAGCAGTTCATTTATACGGTGCTGGCGGCGTTCGTGCTGCCGATCTTCATCATCATCGGGCTGGTGCTGTTCGTGACCTACGCGTACAAGCCGTCCGGCACCAACCATGCTTCGAGCATGTCGCTCGGCGGCGTCAGCGAGCAGTCGGCCGAGCAGGCGATGGCCGCCCGCCTCACCAAAGTCGGCATGGTCGAGATTCGCGATGCGAACCGCCCGCTCAAGACCGGTGAGGACGTGTTCAAGGCCCAATGCTCGGCCTGCCATGCAGCCGGCGTGGCCGGCGCGCCGAAGTTCGGCGACAAGGCGGCCTGGGCCCCGCGCATTCCACACGGCTACGAAGCGCTGTTGACCTCCGCACTGAAAGGCAAGGGCGCGATGGGCCCGCAAGGCGGTGGCGACTTCGAGGACGTCGAGATCGGCCGCGCGGTGGTCTACATGGCCGATGCGGCCGGCGCGACTTTCCCGGTGCCCGAGAAGGCAGGCGCGGCGGCTGCTGCACCAGCCGGCGGCGCCCCCAACATGCAGGCAGCCGCAGCACCTGCGGCACCGGTGTCTGCGGTGCTCGCGGCTTCCGCAGCAACGGCTGCGGCGGCGCCGGCACCGGCGCCTGTGGGTTCGACACCAGCCGCGTTGACGGCCCAGGCGGCTTCCACGGCCACGGCGCTGGCGTCCAACGTGCCGGCAGCGGCTTCATCCGCGCCGGCAGCGGCAGCCAGCGACACTTCAGCAACCACGTTGGCGGCGACCACGCCCAAGGCCGCTACGGCGCCGGCAGCGCCGGGTGCGGGGGCCGCGCCGGCGGCTGCCATGGCGATCGCTGCTGTCGCGCCGGTGCCTGCAGCCGTGCCTGCCAACGCTGCGGCCGGTGAGGCGCTCTATAAATCGGCCTGCTTTGCCTGCCACGCAGCCGGCGTGGCCGGTGCACCGAAGTTCGGCGACAAGGCGGCGTGGGCACCACGCATCGCGCTGGGCGTCCCGGCGCTGGTGGCGGTGGTGAAAAGCGGCAAGGGCGCGATGCCGCCGCGTGGCGGCACGACCGCTTCGGATGCCGACATCACCGCAGCGGTCGAATACATGATTCACGCAGCGCAATAGCCAGCGTCGCAATCGACTCGGCAACTCCGCGCGCCACCCTTTGATGGCAGGAGTGCAAGGGGTTCATATAAAAAAGCCGGTCGGTCGTCGCCGGCTTTTTTCCCATCTGGACCAGCCAAATCGCTGCTGGTTGGCTGAGCTGGCTCCGATCCGCTGTCCGGTCTGGCGGACGCCGCACCAACTAGTGCTTGTTTGACGCAGCCGCCTGCCGTTCAGCCGGGCTCGGCACGAAGCCGAAGCGCGCGGCCAGGCTTGCAGCCTCGACCAATTCCGGCTGCCAGCGGCCATGCTCGATCCAGTCAGCAAGGCGTGCGACTTCGAGTGAATGCAGCAGGCCCAGGCCGATGTCGCTGTCGAAGTACAGCCAGCCCCGCTCGTCCACCAGACAAGCGCGCGCAGTGGCTGCGGCGCCGGTATGCGATCGCAGCGACTGCGCATCCGAGTCGCCGCCCGTATCCGCACTGAAGCGGAACACGTGCGGCGCCGGCGCCAGTTCGACATACGCCCGCTGCGGGCCGTTCTGAAAAAACCACTGGCCGTGTTCATCAGCCTGATAGTTGCGCCCGATGAAATCGATCAGCCTGGTGTTCTCGATCAGCGAGCCTTTGGCATCAGGCACGCCGCTCGCGAAACCGCCAAGCGCCTGCGTGCCCGAGTTGCGCAAGTACCAATCGCCGCGCGCGTCCAGCCCGAGCCAGCCGTAGGCGAACGGCACGTTCGGCCATTTGGCGATCGCTTGTCTGACAATGTCGTCCATCGTGGAATGATTATCGACGCAGCTGGCTGTTGCCCGGCGCGGCCTGCGAACCCAGCCTCCCGATACTGAACAATCCTCTTCATGACGCCCACGATCCAGCAGCACCGTTCATCCATCTCCATCGCTGCTCGACCGTGGAGCCGGCCTCTGACGTTTTCACGGTTCGCTGCGGCTGCGCTGTGTGCAATCCCGTTGGTCTGCGGCGCGGCGGACGAAGGCAGCAGCAGCGCACCGAAGGCTGAGCGCGACAGCGCCGGTGGCATCACCCGGCCGCTGTGGGAGGTCGGCCTGGGCGTCGGCGCGGTCAGCTTCCCCGACTATCGCGGCTCGAAGAACCAGGGCACCTACGTGTTGCCGGCGCCGTACTTGGTCTATCGCGGTGAGCTATTCAAGGCGGACCGCAACGGCGTGCGCGGCATCCTGTTCGACACCGACCGGGTGCGGCTGAACCTGAGCCTTGCCGCATCGCTGCCGATCAAGAGCGACGAAAGCGGTGCGCGGCGCGGCTTGCCCGATCTGAAACCCACGCTCGAACTCGGCCCATCGCTCGAGTTCTCGCTCTGGCGCTCGCAGAACGAACGCACCCGGCTCGACCTGCGGCTGCCGGTGCGCGCCGCGTTCACGGTCGAGCGTTCGCCGCGCTATGTCGGCCTGATCGCCTCGCCGAACCTGAACCTCGACGTGCTCGATCCGTTCGGCGCGCGCGGCTGGAACCTCGGCCTGCTGGCCGGCCCGCTATTCGC
This sequence comes from Burkholderiaceae bacterium, assembly GCA_965218765.1. Lineage (GTDB taxonomy): Bacteria > Pseudomonadota > Gammaproteobacteria > Burkholderiales > Burkholderiaceae_C > JBBPYC01. The sequence goes on from CBDCLU010000001.1 coordinate 383,838, forward strand.
GAACCAGCGCCAGCACGCCTACTTCTACGACGTGGCCCGGCAGGATGCGAACGCGGGACGGCCCGAATACCGCGCCAGCGGCGGCTATAGCGGCGCGCATGCGGTCGCCGCGTTGTCCAAACGCTTCGACCACTACTGGGTCGGCGCGTTCGTGCGCTACGACAACCTGCACGGTGCCGCGTTCGTGGACAGCCCGCTCGTGCAGCAGCGCCATTCGTGGGCCGGCGGCGTGGCTGTCAGCTGGGTGTTTGCGGAGTCGGGCAAGCGGGTCAGCGTGACCGAAGATCGATAGCGGCTCGGTCAGAGGCCGGCTGCCTGGTCACGACGCATCAGCACCGACCCGGCGCCGCGATCGTTGCGGTGTGCCGCTGACGCTCGTGGGCACTGCTGCAACAGCCAGTCGCCCACCGCCTGCGGCAGCGCCCGCAGATCCAGCGCGAACGCCCCTTGCGCGAAGCCGACGTGACCGCCGTGCTCGGGCTGCCAGAGCGTCACGCTGCTGCTCACGTCGGCCGGCTGCGGCAGCGAAGCGGCCGGCACGAACGGATCGTTCAACGTATTGAGCAGCAATGCCGGCACGCGGATGCCGGGCAATTCGGGTTTGGCCGAAGCGCGCCGCCAATAATCCTCGGTGTTCTCGAACCCGTGCAGCGGCGCGGTGAACACGTTGTCGAACTGGTGAAGCGTGCGAGCGGCGATGAGCGCGCGCCGGTCGAACAGGCCGGGGAACTGCGCCAGCTTCGCAAGCGCATTGGCTTTCATCGTTTTCAGAAACATCGGCGTGTAGCTGTGCCGGCCGAAACCGCGGCCGATCGCATGGCCGGCCGCAGCCAGATCCAGCGGCGCGCAGATCGACGCGACTGCATCCACGACGCCTGCCGCCGCCACACCCTGCAGCCCCGCCCAGAGCATCAGCGCGTTGCCACCGAGTGAAATGCCGACTGCCAGCAGCGGGCCGCGATGCGACGCACGAAAGCGCCGCAGCACCCAGTCGATCTCGGCATGGTCGCCCGAATGGTAGGCGCGCGGCAGGCGGTTCAATTCACCGCTGCAGCCGCGGAAATGCGGCACCGCAAAGCCCCAGCCGCGCCGGGCCGCATCCTGCGCGAACGCGCGCGCGTAATGGCTCGACGAGGAGCCTTCCAGCCCATGGAACAGCACCAGCAGCGGCCGGTCGTCGTCCCGGTCGTCATCCTGGCGGTCATTCGTGTCCGCGTTCGCATCCGGCGTCGCCGACCCGCGCTGCGTGAGCCAGTCGACGTCGATGAAGTCGCCGTCCGGCGTGTCCCATCGCTGCCGCTGCAACGCAAATTCGGTGCCCAATGGCCGACGCCGCAGATAGGCTGCCGGCCAGATCGTCTGCAGATTGCCGCCGGCAAGCCAGCGCGGTGCGCGGTAGTCCATCGCCCGAGCCTTGGCAAAACGTCAGCGGGATCCGCGCAGCCGCTCGCGCTGCACCGCGCGTTCGATCTGCCGGTCATGCAGCCGTGAAAACAGCAGCAACGCAATCGCCGCGCCGATCAGCGCAAAGAACATGTCCGACTGCGTGTCGAACGGATCGCCCTGCGTGCCCAGGAATTCGTCCGCGCCCTGGCCCATTGCGAGCGCCGCACCCCATTCGATCAGTTCGTAGACCGCGCTGACCGCCAGCGCGATGCTGAGCACGATGAATGCGAGCATCTTGCGGCCGCGCACGTAGCCGCCTCGAATCAGGATCTCGCGCGCCAGCAGCGCCGGCACGAAGCCCTGCGCGAGATGGCCGATCTTGTCGTACGGGTTGCGCGACAGATGCAGCGCGTGCTCGATCCAGAAGCCCAGCGGTACCCGCGCATAGCTGTAGGCGCCGCCCACGATCAGGATCAGCGCATGCACGCACAGGCACCAGCAGACCAGCGTGGTCAGCGGCCACTGGTTGCGCCCGAGTATCAGCACCGGCAGCACGACCAGCACCGGCGCGACTTCCATCCACCAGGTCGCCCTGTCGAACGGGCGCTGCCAGGACCAGGCCAGCGCGGCCAGCACGATCAGGATCGCCACGAACACCGACCAGCGCAGCCCGTTGCGGCGCGCTGCCGGCGCAGGGGTGACGGATGATGAAAGAAGCTGGGGCATACGAGACGCGGGCGAGCGGCACCCGCCACCCCGGATGTTAAAGAAAAATCGACTGCTGCCGCAGATGCGGCAAGCGCATGCTGCTATCCATTCCGTAGTAAACAAGCGCTGCGCCCAACCAGCTCTCCGTGCCGCTTCGGCGCCGCAACGTCTGTGCTACCTTTGCCGGCCCGGCCGCACACGCCGTCTGCAACAACGATTTGAGGGAAATCATGAAACGCTGGCTCACGATATTGATGATGGCGCTGTCGCTCGGTGCCTTGAGCGGCTGCGGCTACAACGAATTCCAGCAGCTCGACGAGCAGACCAAGTCGGCCTGGGCCGAGGTGTTGAACCAGTACCAGCGCCGCGCGGACCTGGTGCCCAACATCGTCGCCACCGTGAAGGGCGAGGCCAAGTTCGAGCAGGACACGCTGACCAACGTGATCGAGGCGCGCGCCAAGGCCACTTCGATCCAGGTCACGCCGGAGATGCTGAACGACCCGGCCGCGGTGCAGAAATTCCAGGCCGCGCAAGGCGAGCTCGGCGGTGCATTGAGCCGGCTGATGGCGGTCAGCGAACGCTATCCGGACCTGAAGGCGAACCAGGCGTTCCGCGACCTGCGTGTGCAGCTTGAAGGCACGGAAAACCGCATCACGGTGGCGCGCAACCGCTTCATCAAGGACGTGCAGCAGTACAACGTGCTCGCGCGCAGCTTCCCGACGAACCTGACCGGGATGATCTTCGGCTACAAGCCGAAGGCCGGCTTCACCGTGGAGAACGAAGGCCAGATCTCGCGCCCACCGACGGTGGACTTCAACAACACCGCTCCTGTGAAATAGCCACGCGCTTTTCGGCGACGGCTGCGGGCGGCTCGAGAAGGATGTTGGCCCATGTTTTTTAAGCAAAAAGTGCCTGAAGCGCAGGTGCAGCAAGCGCCATCAGCTACTATTTTTGTAGTGATGCACCGACTGCCGGCCGCGCTGCTGCTGTGGGGGGCGCTGCTGGCCGGCGCCTTCGCGCAAGACGTGCAGCCGGTTCCCGCGCTGACGGAGCGCCTGATCGACCAGACCGGCACGCTGGACGCCGCCGCGCGGCAGCGCCTGACCGCCAAACTCGCCGCGTTCGAGCAGGCCAAGGGCACGCAGATCGTCGTACTGATGGTGCCGACCACTGCGCCGGAAGACATCTTCAGCTATACGAATCGCGTGGCCAACAGCTGGAAGATCGGCCGAAAAACCGTGGGCGACGGCGTCGTGATGGTCGTCGCCAAAAACGACCGCCGGGTGCGTATCGCGGTCGCCAAGACGCTCGAAGGCGCAGTACCGGACCTGGCCACCAGCATCATCATCGAGCAGGCCATCACGCCGCGCTTCAAGCAGGGCGACTTCGCTGGCGGAATCGAGGCCGGCGTGGACCGCATTATCGGCCTGGTCAACGGCGAGCCGCTGCCCGAACCCACCCGCCGCGACGCGCGCGCGCCGAGCCCGGGAGGATTCCAGTGGTTCGACATCGCGGTGTTCCTGTTCTTCGCGGTGCCGATCGGCGGCGCCATCGCCCGCCGCATCTTCGGCCGCAAGCTCGGCTCAATCGTGACGGGCGGCGGCGTCGGTGTGCTGGCGTGGTTGTTCACGGCAAGCCTCGTGATCGGCGTGCTGGCGGCGTTGGCGGCCGGCGTGTTCGCGCTGGCTTCCGGCTTCGCATCCGCCGGGGCAGGCAGCGGCGGTGGTCGGGGCAGGCGGGGTGGCCCGTTCGGCGGCGGCGGATTAGGCGGGCTTGGCGGGTTGGGCGGTGGCTTGGGCAGCGGCGGCTTCGGACGGGGCGGCGGTGGTTTTGGCAGTGGGGGCTTCGGCGGCGGTGGAGGCGGCTTCAGCTCCGGCGGCGGCGGGGACTTCGGCGGCGGCGGCGCGTCGGGCAGCTGGTAGCAACCGATGAGCAAGACGATGAACAGCACCTCGACGACGACCGCCGCCACACCCAAGCCCGCCCAACCTCGCTGGCTGCGCCTGCTCAAGCACCGCTGGCTCGATGAATCCGACAACCAGCGCGCGCTGCCGCCCGACGTGCTGGAACGCCTGACCCGCCGCGTGGTCGCCAGCGAACAACGCCACAGTGGCGAAATCCGCATTTGCGTCGAAGCCGGCTTGCCCGCCAGTTATATCTGGCAGAACCTGGACGCGCGCGACCGCGCCGTGATGCTGTTTTCCAAGCTGCGCGTCTGGGATACCGAGCAGAACAACGGCGTGCTGATCTATCTGCTGCTGGCCGAGCAGCGGATCGAGCTGGTGGCGGACCGGGGAATTGCGCGGAAGGTTAATCCCGACGAATGGGCCGGGATGGTGGCGCATTTGTCGGGTGCGCTGAAGGCGGGGAAGTATGAGGAGGGGCTGACGACGGCGCTGGAGCAGGTTTCGGCGGTGTTGGTGCGGGAGTTTGCACTTGGGGAGGGGCAGGCTGATAGCAATGAATTGCCGGATGCACCGGTGTTGTTGTAATTGCTGGGCAATCCTAAATCCGATATTGAAGAACTCAAGCGCAAGCACCAAAGACTTGACCTTTAGTCCTGACCTGACCTTCGGTCCTGACCGTTACCTCGAATGCTAGGTGTCGGGTCCCGGATGATTACCTGCTAAAGAGCAATCGTTCCCTGCTGATGAACCGCGAGGTGCTTGCTGCCATCGTGGCAGGATGGAATCGTCGGGAGATGTCATGCTGATTGCTTTGCACAAGAACGCGACGACCACGCCGGCAACCCGCGCTGCCATCCAGGGCGCTGTGGGCAGCGACTACGAGCTTGCCGAGCAGTTTCACGTCAGTCGCAACACGGTGCGCAAGTGGCGTCAACGTGATTCGGTGGCCGACCGCAGCCACACCGCCCACCGCCTGCAGACGACGCTGAGCGCGCCGCAGGAGGAGCTGGTGATTTACCTGCGCATAGAGCTGCTGCTGCCCTTGGATGACCTGCTGGCGGTGGTGCGTGAGTTCATCGAGCCGGCGATGAGTCGCTCGGCACTGGACCGGCTGCTGCGCCGACGCGGCCACTCCCGGCTGCCGGTGGCCGGTGGCCGGTGGCCGGTGGCCGGTGGCCGACAAGATGCCCAGCACCTTCAAGCCGTTCAAGGCCTATGAGCCGGGCTACCTGCACATCGATTTGAAGTATCTGCCGCAGATGCAGGATGAGACAGCTCGGCGCTACGTGTTCGAGGACAACAGACCGGGCCACGCGTTGGGTGTTGATAGCCATCAAAAGCCATAAGACAGCGGCAGCGGCGCGCTCGTTTCTCAATGCGGTGGCCAAAGCCGCGCCGATGAAGGTCAAGACCTTGTTGATCGACAACGGCAAAGAGTTCACTGATCGTCTGTTTGGCAGGCGAGCAAAGGAGGAGTCGGGTCTGCATGAGTTCGATGCGCTGTGCCAGGCGCTGGGCATCGAGCACCGGCTGACAACACGGAAGTCTCCGCAGACCAACGGCATGGTCGAGCGCTTTAACGGCCGGCTCTCGCAGGTGCTACGCTCGCACCGCTTCCACAGCGCCGACGATCTGGAGAAGACGTTGCACCGCTTCGTCTGGCTCTACAACCAGCACCTGCCCCAAAAAGCGCTGGGTCACCAGACGCCCGTTCAAGCGCTCAGAAGTTGGCAAACCTCACACCCTCATCTGTTTGTCAAACAGGTTAGGAATCATCCGGGACCCGACAAATAGATTTATACCGGTATGTTGACCGGCGTCAGTCCGGTCAATAAGACGGGGCGTTCGCCGTCACTTTCAACCCGTCGGCAGAAGTCCTGAATTCCTTGGGTACCGTGTAACCAACGTAGCCGCTGTGATCAAAAAACGAAATCGCACCGTCTGCAAAAGAATGCACGACAATCGATCGTCTCGAGAGGGCGGTGTCCTTGCGGACACCGCCGCTGTGCATCAGATTTTCATGCCAGATAAGCACCGTTCCACGCTTGGGGCGATAAACAATTTTTTGCGGCAAATATGTCGGCATATGTTTTCCCCAGAAGCGTTCGAGCGCAGCTAAACCTTCCGGCGTCATCGTGTTCCGGTACTGCCTTTTGTCATCGCGCGAGTATTCGAGCTCAGCCATACGCGGCCTTGGCATGCGGTGCGAGCCCGGATAGATTTCCAGTTCACCGGAGTTTTCCTGTATGTCTTCGAGCGCGATCCAAGTGCCGCACATGTAGCCTGCCGGAAACGGAGTGAGGAAAGCAGTATCTTGGTGAGCTGTCTGTTGGCTTCCAAACACGAACGTGAGTGTTTGGCAAGGACGCGCCGTTGCATCGAAGATCAAATCCAGGATCCGGAGGTATCGCGAGTCAAGCCAGAGCTTGCGAACGTTCGGGTAAAGGTGATGCAGCTTCTCAATTCGCTGGCTGGTCCCGTACTCGTATCCCTGATGCTTTTGGGCAATTGCTTGGTCGATTTCCGCGTTGACTGCGGCAAGCATCTGATCATCGATCAGGTTTTCTAGTACCAAATAACCTTCATCTACAAATTGCCGAAGTGCCACTGCCTCTCGACTCGTAATACACCCCGTCGAAAGAAGCTTTTCTATGTGCTCCGGTGCGTCCGGTCGATCAAACCAAGGGTGTAGCGAGGCGTCACCGAAGTCGTAATCGCCGCTGTCAATTACGTTTTCGACGACGAGGGGTGTCTTGGATTTTTGAAGACTGGTCCGCACGCGTGACGCGAGCTCACTGTCGTTTACAACGTTCAGAACCTCCTGCTGGGACCAAAGCACTTTGTTAGTTTCTATTGATTCGAATCTCGCGGACAATTGCACTGGTCCGTTTGGAAGCAGATGCGTATGGACGGCAATTTGCGCATCAGCGCGATCTTTTGCAATTTTCAGCGGAACAGGTTGTTCGTAATCATTTAGTCGAATAACAAGTCGAACCGGGGGCAAGGCCGACTTTGTGGTGCGCAGTGAGAATGCGACAGGAGCCAAGCCAGACATTAAGTTGGGGTGAGGCGTCGACCAATGACCCTGATAAATGCCAATTCCAGTCACCGCACCGGCAAATTTTTTCGCGGTTGTTTTAATCGTATTCAGCATTTTGCCAAAAATTTAGCGGTTAATATTTTATAAATTCAAGACAGCTTATGTCACTCGTCGATACCAGGAAACCACTGTATGATCCCGCTTGATTGAGTATAGCGCCCGTGAGGAGTCGATTTCATTGATTCAAAAAACCAGAAATCAATTTATGAATACCATCTCTAACCTGGGAAATTATCCGGAATCTTCGCCTTCCCCCTAGCCTCCGCCGGGCTGATCACATTGCGCTTTACCAAATCCGTTAAATTCTGATCCAGCGTCTGCATTCCCGCGCTGTAGCCGGTCTGAATCGCCGAATACATCTGCGCCACCTTCGCTTCCCGAATCAGATTGCGAATCGCACTGCTCGCAATCATGATTTCGTGGGCAGCCACGCGGCCCTGGCCATCCTTGGTTTTGCAAAGCGTCTGTGAAATCACCGCCTGCAGCGATTCCGACAGCATCGCGCGCACCATCTCTTTTTCGTCGGCCGGAAACACGTCGATGATCCGGTCGATGGTTTTTGCTGCGCTTGATGTGTGCAGCGTGCCGAACACGAGGTGGCCGGTTTCAGCTGCCGTCATGGCCAGGCGGATCGTTTCGAGATCCCGCATCTCGCCGACCAGAATTGCATCCGGGTCTTCCCGCAGCGCGGAGCGCAGCGCGGCGGCAAAGCTTAGGGTGTGCGGTCCGACTTCGCGCTGATTCACCAAGCATTTCTTCGATTCGTGCACGAACTCGATCGGGTCTTCCACGGTCAGCACATGGCCGTATTCGTTTTCGTTCAGGTAGTTGACCATCGCGGCCAAGGTGGTCGATTTGCCGGAGCCGGTCGGGCCGGTCACGAGCACGAGGCCACGCGGCTTCAGTGCAAGTTCGGCAAAAATCTTCGGCGCGTTCAGTTGTTCGAGCGTAAGAATCTTGGACGGAATCGTGCGCAGCACCGCACCCGCGCCGCGGTTTTGATTGAACGCGTTGACGCGAAAACGCGCCAAGCCTTCGATCTCGAACGAAAAATCGACTTCGAGAAACTCCTCGTAGGCCTTCCTCTGGCTGTCGTTCATGATGTCGTAGACCATCGCGTGGATCGTCTTGTGATCGAGCGCTTCGACGTTGATGCGGCGCACGTCGCCGTGCACGCGGATCATCGGCGGCAAGCCGGCCGACAGGTGCAGGTCGGACGCCTTGTTCTTGACGCCGAACGCGAGCAGTTGGGTGATGTCCAAGGTAATCTCGGCTGAATGAGTAGTTGAGGAAGAGCCAGCAGCAGCGTGCGCCGGCGAGTGTTCGCTGCGCCGCCCGATCAAAGCAGCCGTTTTTAACCAGCAAAGCCGATCGATGAACGACCCAGCCAGCAACCTCGAAGCGGTCCGCGTGCGGATTCGCACGGCTTGTGCGGATGCGGGGCGCGCGCCGGATTCGGTCGCGTTGCTCGCGGTGTCCAAGACCTTCGATGCCGATGCAGTGCGGGCGGCGGCGGCCGCCGGCCAGCGCGCGTTCGGCGAGAACTACGTGCAGGAAGGCGTCGCGAAAATCGTTGCGTTGCGCGACCTGGGTTTGGACCTGCAATGGCACTGCATCGGCCCGCTGCAGAGCAACAAGACACGCGACGTGGCCGAGCATTTCGATTGGGTGCAAAGCGTGGATCGGCTGAAGATTGCCGAACGCCTGTCGGCCCAGCGCCCGCCGCAGTTGCCGCCGCTGCAGGTCTGTGTGCAGGTCAACATCGACGCAGCGCCGACCAAATCCGGCGTGGCACCGGGCGATGCGCTCGCGCTGTGCCGGGCGGTCGCGCAGCTGCCGCGGCTACAGTTGCGTGGGCTGATGGCGGTCCCGGACCCGGACGCTACTGATTCAATAGCACAAAGTGCAGCATTCACTAGCGCCCGAGGGATTTTTGACCAAATTTCTGCGGCAAAACTGCCCGGCGCGGATCGTTTCGACACCTTGTCGCTCGGTATGAGCGCGGACCTGGAAGCCGCGGTGCGCGCAGGCAGCACGATGGTGCGCGTGGGCAGCGCGATCTTTGGCACAAGGCACTACGGCTGAACGCTAGGGCTGGCGCCGGGATAATCCGTTGCCGTGACAAGCAGCAACCGCATCAGCAGCAGTGAAGGCGCTAGGCACCGCGTCGTGGTCGGCCTGTCCGGCGGCGTCGATTCGGCCGTCAGTGCCTGGCTGCTCAAGCGCGCAGGCCATGAAGTCGTCGGCATCTTCATGAAGAACTGGGAAGGCGACGATGACGACGAATACTGTTCGTCGCGCCAGGACTTCATCGACGCGGCAGCGGTGGCCGACGTGCTCGGCATCGAACTCGAACATGTGAACTTTGCGGCCGATTACAAGGATCGCGTGTTCGCTGAATTCCTGCGCGAATACAGCGCCGGCCGCACGCCGAACCCGGATGTGCTGTGCAACGCGGAGATCAAGTTCAAGGCGTTTCTCGATCACGCGGTCGAACTCGGCGCGGAAAAGATTGCCACCGGCCACTATGCGCGCGTGCGGCACAACCAGCATGGCAAGGTCGAATTGCTCAAGGGACGCGATCCCGCCAAAGACCAGAGTTACTTTTTGCACCGGCTCAACCAGGTGCAAATCGCAAACGTGCTGTTTCCGCTCGGCGAACTGCGCAAGACCGAAGTGCGCCGCATCGCATCCGAGATCGGCTTGCCGAACGCAGCCAAGAAGGATTCGACCGGCATCTGCTTCATCGGCGAGCGGCCGTTTCGGGATTTTCTGAACCGCTACATCGCGAAAGCGCCGGGGCCGATCAAGGCCGACGACGGCCGCGTGCTCGGCGAACACCAGGGCCTGAGCTTCTATACGCTGGGCCAGCGGCAAGGGCTGGGCATCGGCGGCGTGCGGGCGCACGGCGCGGCGCTGGCGGCGGTGCGCGCACAGGGCCTGCGCGGCGCGGGCGAGCACGCCCCCTGGTTCGTCGCCCGCAAGGACATGGCGGACAACACGCTCTGGGTGGTGCAGGGGCATGACCATCCGTGGCTGTTGTCGCGCGACGTGCCAGCTGCCGACGCAAGCTGGGTCGCAGGTGCGCTGCCCGCTTCATCGCTGTTGCAGCGCCTCGGCGCCAAGACACGTTATCGGCAGGCCGATGCAGGTTGCCTGTTCGAGTCAGGCGGCTCGGATCGATTCACATTGCGCTTTGCCGAATCGCAGTGGGCCGTCACGCCGGGGCAGTCTGCGGTGCTGTATGACGGAGATGTGTGCCTCGGCGGCGGTGTCATCACGGCGTAATGGCCGCGGCCGTCTCGCCCAGGCGCCGATCCAGAAACTCCAGCCGGTCCTGCCCCCAGAAACGCTCGCCTTCCAGCACGTAGGTCGGCGTTCCGAACACGCCGGCGCCGATCGCCTCTTCATGGCTTTGCAGCCAGCGCGCCATGATCTCGGGCGAGTCCTGCAGGGCCAGCAGCCGCGCGCCGTCAAGGCCCAGCGATTCGGCCACACGCGTTCGCACGGCCGCCTCACGCACATCCTGCTCCTCGCTCCAGAGCGCATGCAGCAGCGCATGGCTCAGGCGCAGCGCATCCCAGCCCAGCACATCAGCTGCGATCACCATGCGCGCGGAGAACTGCGGGTCGGACGGATAGTGCTTAGGGCGCAGCACCAGCGGCATGTGCAGGTGCTGTCGCCAGCGATCGAGCTCAAGCTCGTGATAGGTCTGCCGCGCATCGGGCCGCGAGCGCAGCGGGATGCCGCCGTTCTCGGACACGATGGTGGTCGGGCGCAGCACGACGTTCAGGTCGTGCCTCTTGACCAGTGCCTGAAACCGCGGACCGCCCAGGTAGGCCCAGGGCGAGGACAGCGAATGGAAATAGACGATGGTGCGTTTGGTCATGAGGCGGGTCTTTCGGCGATGTATTCGGCGGGTACGGGTCGCAGCGGGATCGCCATGGCCTGCGCCTTGGCCGGATCGTGCAGATGGCACGCCACGCCGCGGCCGGGTTCAACGATGCGCCAAGCCGGGTACTCGATGCGGCACGGTTCGGCCGCGCGCGGGCAGCGCGGGTGGAAGTGGCAGCCGGCAGGCGGATTGGCAGCTGACGGGATCTCGCCTTGCAGCCGCGCCAGGCCGCCGCGCTGTCGTGGGTCCGGCACCGGCGACGCCGCGCGCAGGGCCCGCGTATAGGGGTGCAGCGGCGCATCGAACACTGCATCGACCGGGCCGCTTTCCACGATGCGGCCCAGGTACATCACGCCGATGCGCCGGCAGAAATGCCGCACCACGCCAAGGTCGTGCGAGATGAACAGAAACGAGAGGCCACGCTGCTCCACCAAGCGGCCGAGCAACTCCAGAATCTGGGCCTGGATCGACACGTCGAGCGCGCTGACCGGCTCATCGGCGACGATGAACTCCGGCTGCAGTGCCAATGCCCGTGCGATGGCGATGCGCTGGCGCTGGCCGCCGGAGAACTCGTGCGGGTAGCGCTCCAGCGTTTCCGCTGGCAGGCCGACTTCACGGACCAGCGCCGCGACCCGCTCTGCAATCGATGCCTTGGCTTGCCGATTCACGGCAGCCTGGCGGTGCGCACGCAAAGGCTCGGCCAGCAACGTGCCGACCTTCTGCTTCGGGTTAAGCGACGCATACGGGTCCTGGAACACGATCTGCATGCGCGGGCGCAGCGGGCGCAAACTGTTCAGCGGCAACGCGGTGATGTCATGGCCATCGAAGCGCACGCGACCGGCATCGGGCTCGACCAGCCGCAACACCGCACGGCCGACAGTCGATTTGCCGCAGCCGGACTCGCCGACCAGACCGAACGCCTCGCCACGCGCAACTGCAAACGACACGCCATCGACCGCGCGCACCGGCGCGGCCGCGCTGCTGATGTCGAACAGGCCGCGGCGTGCCGCAAAGTGCTTGACCAGCCCGTCCGCCTGCAGGATCGGCGCAGTCGTTGACGGGGCGTCCGTGCGCTGCGCCGGCCTGGTCGCGCTTGGCTCGGTCATGGCGCTGTCCTCGCGCGTTCTGTGAGCACTGCGGGATCCGCGACACCCGGGCCGGCAACTTCTGCGCTGCCGCGTTCAGGCACCGCGTCGGTGCGCACCCAGCAACGCACCAGATGCCGAGGATCGCCTGTCAATGGAACCAGTGGCGGCACCTGCGCGCGGCAGACCTCGCGCACCAGCGCACAGCGCGGCGCAAAGCGGCAGCCGGCCGGCATGCGGTCGATCACAGGCACTGCTCCGGCAATCGCATGCAGGACGCCGCCGCTGCGATCGGCCCGCGGGATCGCGCGCAACAGGCCTTCGGTGTAGGGGTGCGTCGGCGCCTCGAACAACGTGGCCACATCAGCGGTCTCGACGATCTCGCCCGCATACATCACCGCGACCCGATCGGCCACGGCCGCGACCACGCCGAGGCTGTGCGTGATCAGCACCATGCCCATCGCGCGCTCGGCTTTGAGCTCGGCCAGCAGGTCCAGCACCTGCGCCTGGATCGTCACGTCGAGCGCGGTGGTCGGCTCGTCGGCCAGCAGCACGTCGGGCTCGCAGGCCAGCGCCATCGCGATCATCGCGCGCTGGCGCATGCCGCCGGAGAACTCGTGCGGGAAGCTCGCAGCACGCCTGGCCGCGGCCGGGATGCCGACCCGGTCCAGCAGCGCCACGGCTGCATCGAGCGCCGCCTTGCGCGAGATGGCCCGGTGCGCGAGCAGCGGCTCCGCCACCTGGAAGCCGACGGGCAGCACCGGATTCAGCGCGGTCATCGGCTCCTGAAAGATCATCGCAATGCGGTTGCCGCGTACTGCATCGACGCCCGCCGCATCGAGTTGCAGCACGTCCACGCCGCCGAGCAGCACGCGGCCCGCATCGATGCGGCTGCCGTGCTCGGGCAGCAGCCGCATCATGGTCATCGCGGTCACGCTCTTGCCACAGCCCGACTCGCCGACCAGCGCCAGCGTCTCGTTCGCGGCCAGCGTGAACGAGACGTCGCGCACCGCCGGGTGCCAGCCGCTGCCCAGACGAAAGCTGGTGGTCAGGTGTTGCACGTCGAGCAGCGGGACTCGTTCATCCACCATCGGCCATCCGCTTCAGGCGTGGATCGAGTGCATCGCGCAGCCCATCGCCGATCAGGTTCAGCGACAACACCGCGAGCAGGATGCACAGGCCCGGAAAGATCGACAGCCAGGGCGCCTGGAACAGCGCTTCGAAGCCTTCGCGCACCATGCCGCCCCAGGTCGGCGTCGGCGGCCGGACGCCGAGGCCTAGGAAGCTGAAACCGGCTTCGATCAGGATCGCGTTCGCGGTCCACAAGGAGGCCAGCACCAGCACTTCGGCGACGATGTTCGGCACGATGTGAAACGCGATGATCCGCGCATTGGAGAAACCCAGTGCGCGGCCCGCTTCGACATACGCACGCTCCTTCACGGCCAGCGTCGGGGCGCGGGCGATGCGCGCGAACTTCGGCACCAGCGTGGCCGATATTGCGATCAGCACATTGGGCAGGCTCGGGCCCAGCAGCGCAACGATCAGGATGCCCATGATGAGCGTGGGCAACGACAGCAGCACATCCATTGACCGCATGATGACCGCATCGAGCCAGCGACTGTAGTAGCCCGCGACGACGCCGAGCGTGCCGCCGATCACGAGGCCGACAGCCACCGAAGCGACTCCGATGAACAGCGAGACGCGCGCGCCGTACAACGCTCTGGACAACAGATCGCGCCCGAACCGATCCGTGCCGAACCAGTGCTCGAATGACGGTGGCTTCATGCGCCGCACGATGCTCTGGTCGATCGGATCGAACGGCGCGAGCAGCGGCGCGAAGACAGCCGCCAGCACCAGCAGCGCAAACAGCACGACGCCGATCCAGGACAGCTTGTTGCGCCGGAAGGCGAGCAGGATGCTGTTTCCCGACGGCGCAGTGGGAGCCGTCATGGACACGTCCTGGGGTTGACCGGCTTCACGCTGCATGGCTATGCCTTGACTCGTGGGTCCAACACGGCGTAGGACAGGTCAACCGCGATGTTCACCACGACCACGATGAACGCATAGACCACCAGCAGCCCCTGCACCATCGGATAATCGCGGTTGTCGAGCGAGCCGACGATCATCGAACCTAGCCCGGGCCGCGTGAACACGGTCTCGATCAGCACCGAGTTGCCGATGATCAGCGCGAAGTACAGACCGATCACCGTGACCACCGGAATCAGCGCGTTGCGCAGCGCGTGGCGCAGGATCACGATGCGGCGGTTGAGGCCCTTGGCGCGCGCGGTGCGGATGTAGTCTTCGCCGAGCACTTCGAGCAGCGCCGAGCGCGTCGCGCGCGTGATGAGCGCGATCAGTCCCAGTGCGCCGGTGGCCGCCGGCAGCACCAGGTCATGCACGCGCGAGCCGAACGTGCCGCCATCGGCGGGCGATGAGCTGATCACCGGAAACCACGGCAGCCAGACCGCAAACACCAGGATCAGCAAAATCGCTGCGTAGAACACCGGGAACGAGAACCCGAGCAGCGAGAACACGCGTGTCGCGTAGTCGATGAAGCGGTTGCGATGCAGCGCCGAGACGATCCCGAGCGGGATGCCGACCAGGCTGCCAAGCACGATCGATGCGACTGTCAGTTCGAGCGTCCGCGGCAGCACGCGCAGCAACTCGCCGAGCACCGGCTTGTTGTAGACCAGCGAGCTGCCGAGGTCGCCGTGCGACAGGCTGCCCAGGAAGCGAAGGTACTGATGCCACAGCGGCTGGTTCAGGCCCAGGCGTTCGCGTAGCGCGGCGATCGCTTCGGCCGTTGCCGTGTCGCCCAGGATCGCCAGCGCCGGATCGCCCGGCAAGGTGCGGATCGCGATGAAGATCAGCGTGACGACGGCCAGCAGCGTCGGGATGGCCAGCAGCAGCCGGCGTGCGACGTGGATGACGACGGGAAAGCGCAACGTCCAGCCCGGCATCGGCGGCGATCCGGTTACTGCTGGACGAAATGCGTTTTTTCGGTGATCGGCGGGCCCAGCGTCAGCGAACCTTCCAGGTCGTAGCCGAGGTCAAGCGTCTTGCGCCGCCCCCAGACCTGCTGCAATTCGAAGATCGGCACCACGCAGACGTCCTGCATGATCTTTTGCTGCGCGAGCCGCCAGTCCTTCGCTTGCTTGGCCGGATCGCTTTCCCCGCGTGCTGCGTCGATCTCGGCATCCGCGACCTTGCAGTGCGAAAAATTGGTCTGCGCGGTGACGGTGCCGACGATCGATTGGCTGTGAAAGAACGGCGTCAAAAACGCATCGGCCGTCGGAAACGGCGCCGCGCCGTAGATCACGAGCGGACTCTCGTCGCGCCGGATCAGTGCGTGCCAGGCGCGGTGATCGACGAAGTCCACCCGCAGCTTAATGCCCACGCGCCGCAACTGCTCCATGATGAGCTCAAACGGCAGCTTGAGACTCGCAATCTGCGTGCTTGGCACCTTGAGCGTAAAGCCGTCTGAATAGCCGGCCTCCCTGAGCAGCGCCTTCGACTTCTGCACATCGAAGTCATAGGTCGGCACTTCGTCGGCCTGACCCAGGAAGCCGCTCGGAACCGGCTTGGTCAACGCCTTGGTGATCGACTTGCCGACCAGCGTCTGGAACTCGCTGCGGTCGATCGCATGCGCAATCGCCTGGCGCACGCGCAGGTCGTCGAGCGGCTTCACGCTCTCGTTCAGATGCAGCATGCGCGACTGGCTCGGCGCGAAGATGTCGATGACTATCTTGTCGCTGTACTGCTTGGTCATGCGGTCCACCCAGTCCTGCTCGCGCTGGCCGTAGAACAGGTCGATCTGGCCGGATGCGAACGCGAGTTCGCGTGCGTTGTCCGACGGAATGTAGCGATAGACGATCTGCTCGAGTTGCGGCTTGCCGCGGAAATATTGTTCGTTGGCTTTCAGCGTGACCTGGGATTTCGGCGTGTAGTCAATGAACTGAAATGGCCCGGTGCCGACCAGCGCCGCGCGCACATCGGTGCCCAGTTCATCGTGCGCCTTCTTCGAAAGGATGTAGCCGCCCTGCGGATCGGCGAGCAGGCCGATGAAGGTCGGCACCCGATCCTTCAACGTGACCTTGACGGTGTAGTCATCCACCGCTTCGACCGCGTCGATCACACCGAACGTCGAGGCAAAACCGGACGTCTTTGGATCGCGTACGCGGTTCAATGACCAGACCACGTCGGCCGCTTTCAACTCCCCATACCCGCCATGAAACTGCACGCCCTTGCGCAGCGAGACCGTCCAGACCTTGCCCAACGCGTCCGCCGGCTCGATCCTGTTTGCCAGATCCAGCTCGATGTTCTTCGGCTCCATGCTGCCCGGTTTGAAGCGCGACAGACCGTTGAAGATATAGGCAAACAAAGCGGTGTCCTGCCCGCCGCCGGACAGATGCGGATCGAGCTTGCCCGCATCGGCGCCGAACGCGCCGATGTTGACGACGGATTGGGCTTGCGCGGTGACCGGGTTGACTGCCGTGGCCATCAACAGGATCAGCGCTGCGAGCAGGTGGCGAGTGGACTGCATAAACAATTGAACCTTGGTGTTTGCCCGCCTGGGACAGCATGTGGACCGAGGTGATCAAGCGATCAATGGGGCTGCTTCCGCATGCGCTCATGCAAGACTGGCTGCTTGATTCAGAAGAAGATTCATTCTACGGACGCAAGCTGCTTGCAGCAAAGGTGCGGTACGTTGACGAAACCATCGACAGCGTTCTGCCGGGTGCTGCTGCCTGCCAGCGTCGCCAGGACGCGGCACCGCTTGTCGTCACCAGCCGCCCGACTCCCCACGCGCAACGTACTGCCCGGCGCCAGTGCGGCCCAGCCACGCCTCGCCGTCCACGATGACCTCGCCGCGCAGCAACACCCTGTGCACCGTGCCGGTCACCTCGCGGCCTTCGAACAGCGTGAAGTCGCAGTTGCCGTGCTGGGTGGCGGCGCTGATCACGTGCGGCCGGCCCGCATCGAAAAGGACCAAGTCTGCATCGCTGCCCACCGCGATCGTGCCCTTGCGCGGAAACAGGCCGAACAGCTTGGCCGGCGCCGTGGCAGTGAGTTCGACCAGACGGTTCAGCGAGATGCGGCCGCTGCGCACCCCGCCGTCGTAGATCGTGGTCAGGCGTGTCTCCACACCCGGAATACCGTTGGGAATCTTGGAGAAATCGTGGCGTCCATGCGGCTTCTGGTTGATCCGACCCAAGTGCCCTTCCTTCATGCAGAACGGGCAATGATCGGTGGAGATCAATTGCAGGTCGTCGGTGCGCAGCGCGGTCCACAGCGCGTTCTGCGCGGCCTTGGAGCGCAGCGGCGGCGTCATCACGTAGCGGGCCACATCGAAGTCCTCGCTCTCGTAGACGCTCTCGTCGAAGAACAGGTAGTGCGGGCAGGTTTCGGCGAACACCGGCACGCCCAGGTCGCGCGCTTCGACCACGTGCTTGAGCGCTTCCTGCGCGGACAGATGCACGAAATACACCGGTGCCTCGGCCAGTTCGGCCAGCTTGATGCCGCGGTGCGTGGCCTCGCCTTCCATGATCGCGGGCCGGGTCAGCGCGTGGTACCTGGGCGCCGTGTGGCCCTGCGCGAGCGCCTCTTGAATCAGCAGTTCGATGATCGTGCCGTTCTCGGCATGCAGCGCGACCATGCCGCCGTGCTGGCCGACCAGGCGCATCGCCTGGAAGATGGTCGCGTCGTCCACCATCACCGAGCCCGGGTAGGCCATGAACATCTTGAAGCTCGATACGCCTTCATGCCGGATCGCATGCTGCATGTCGGCCAGCGTCTGATCGTTCATGCCGGTCACGATCACGTGAAAGCCGTAGTCGATGCAGGCGCCATCGCGACCCTTGGCCTGCGCGCGCGCGAGCGCTTCCAGCACGCTCACGTCGCGCCGCTGAAACGCAAAATCGACGATCGTAGTGGTGCCGCCGAACGCCGCCGCGCGCGTACCGGACTCGAAGCTGTCGCAGGTGGTGGAGTCGCCGAACGTGTTGTCCATGTGCGTGTGGCAGTCGACCCCGCCGGGCAGCACCATGAGGCCGCCGGCGTCGATGACTTCGGTGTCCTCGCCCACCTGCAGGTCGCGTCCGATTGCTGCGATCTGGCCGCCCTCGATCAGGATGTCGGCCACGTAGTCGTCGATCGCCGTCACGATGCGGCCGCGGCGAATGACTTTGCGGGACATGGCTTTGGATCTCCTTGAGGAAACAGACTGGATCGGGATGGTTGACCACGGCATTGCTGGGCGCACGCTTGAAAATTGTCCCTGCCACCATCGGCGGTACGCAGGGACCTGCAGGTACATGCAAGCAGCGTGCCGAAATTTCGGGCCCATGCCAGTCCGGCATGTCTGCGTGATGTGTGGGTTCGCGTCGGTATTGGGGACGCGTTCAGGCGTCATCGCACTGCACGGTCTGACACTTCCAAAGCCGCTTGCCGCATAGGCGCATCCAATTGTCCGCATCAATACAAACAATGGATCAAGGCCGAAATCTGCATTCCAATATATCGATTGGACGGCACGACGACGCACCGCGTTTTCAGCCTGACCGCAACGCGATCGGCAGCAGCCGATGCCGCAGCGTGAGCCGGCTTGCCCATTGAATTTTCAGTCCCGACCACAGCCAAGGAGCCATACATGTCGGATTCATTTGAAGACGTCAACGACACGGTCCGCCAGTGCCCGGTCATGGCTGGTCGCCATGCGCCGATGGCGACCTCGGCGATGTCGAACCAGCATTGGTGGCCGGACCGGCTGAACCTGAAGGTGCTGCAGCAGCGCCCGCCGCAGGCCGATCCGATGGGGCCGCAGTTCAACTATGCAGAGGAGTTCAATACGCTCGACCTGGATGCGGTGCAACAAGACCTCGACGCGCTGATGACCGATTCGCAGGCCTGGTGGCCGGCCGACTACGGCCACTACGGGCCGTTCTTCATCCGCATGGCCTGGCACAGCGCGGGCACGTACCGCGTCGGCGACGGGCGCGGCGGCGCCAGCGCGGGCATGCAGCGGTTTGCGCCGCTCAACAGCTGGCCCGACAACGTGAACCTGGATAAGGCGCGGCGCCTGTTGTGGCCGATCAAGCAGAAGTACGGACGCAAGCTGTCCTGGGCCGACCTGCTGGTGCTGACCGGCAACCGCGCGCTGGAGACGATGGGCTTCAAGACGCATGGCTTCGCCGGTGGCCGCGTCGACGAATGGGAGCCGCAGGACGTGTACTGGGGCCCCGAGGACACCTGGCTCGGCGACAAGCGCTACAGCGGCGACCGCGAGTTGCAGACGCCGCTG
Organism: Burkholderiaceae bacterium; assembly: GCA_965218765.1. Classification (GTDB taxonomy): domain Bacteria; phylum Pseudomonadota; class Gammaproteobacteria; order Burkholderiales; family Burkholderiaceae_C; genus JBBPYC01. Next base: position 403,219 of record CBDCLU010000001.1, read on the forward strand.
GCCAACGTGCAGATGGGCCTGATCTACGTGAACCCGGAAGGTCCGAACGGCAACCCCGATCCGCTCGCATCGGCGCGCGACATCCGGGAGACGTTCGCCCGCATGGCGATAAACGACGAGGAAACCGTCGCGTTGATCGCCGGCGGCCACACGTTCGGCAAGACCCACGGCGCAGCCGATCCCGGTGATCACGTCGGCCCGGAACCGGAAGCCGCCGGCATCGAACAGCAAGGTCTGGGCTGGCGCAACACGTTCGGCACCGGCCGCGGTGCGGACACCATCTCGAGTGGCCTTGAAGGCGCCTGGAAAGCCACGCCGATCAGCTGGGACAACGGCTACTTCGACAACCTGTTCGGCCACGAATGGGAGCTCACGAAAAGTCCGGCCGGTGCGCAGCAATGGCGCCCGAAAAACGGCGCTGCGGCCGGCACGGTGCCGGATGCGCACGATGCGTCGAAGAAGCACGCGCCGATGATGCTGACGTCCGACCTCGCGCTGCGCATGGACCCTGCATACGGGCCGATCTCCAGGCGCTTTCATGAGCACCCGGAGCAGTTCGCCGAAGCGTTCGCGAAAGCCTGGTACAAGCTCACGCACCGCGACATGGGTCCGCTGTCGCGCTACCTCGGCCCGCTGGTGCCCAAGCAGCCCGAAATCTGGCAGGACCCGGTGCCGCCGGTCGATCACGAATTGATCGACGCGCAGGACATCGCGGCGCTGAAGACGAAGCTGCTCGGCGCGGGCCTGTCGATCGCGCAACTGGTCAAGACCGCCTGGGCTTCGGCGGCCACGTTCCGCGGCACCGACAAGCGCGGCGGTGCCAACGGCGCGCGCATCCGGCTGGCGCCGCAAAAGGATTGGGCGGTCAATGAGCCGGCCGAGCTGGCGGTGGTACTGGCGGCGCTTGAGCAGGTCCGGCAGGACTTCAACGACACGCAGTCAGGCGGCGGCAAGAAAGTCTCGCTGGCCGATCTGATCGTGCTCGGCGGCTGCGCAGCGGTCGAGCAGGCAGCGAAAAATGCGGGCCATGCGATGGAGGTGCCGTTTTTGCCCGGCCGCACCGATGCATCGCAGGACCAGACCGACGTCGAGTCGTTCTCCGTGCTGGAGCCGAAGGCCGACGGCTTTCGCAACTACCTGGCGGACCAGCATGGCGACAAAAGCGCAGAGGAATTGCTGCTGGTGCGGGCCCAGCTGATGACGTTGACCGCGCCCGAGATGACGGTGCTGATCGGCGGCCTGCGCGCGCTCGGTGCGAATGTGGGGCAGTCCAGGCTCGGCATCTTCACGCAGCAGACCGACCGCCTCAACAACGACTTCTTCGTGAACCTGCTGGACATGAACGTCAGGTGGAGTCCGTCGGCGACGCAGCAAGGCACGTTTGAAGCGCGCAGCGGTGAAGGCGGTACGGCGGCCTGGACCGGCTCGCGAATCGACCTTGTGTTCGGTTCGAATTCGCAGTTGCGCGCGCTGTCCGAGGTATATGCCGCCAGCGATGCGAAAGCGATGTTCGTGCGCGACTTCATCGCCGCCTGGAACAAGGTGATGAACCTCGACCGCTTCGATCTGGCCTGAGCGTCGTGTGCCTGGCAACGGCCGCGCCGGAGGGTTGTCCGGCGCGGCCGTGTGCTATTTCAAGGTCTGCGGCGGCAGCTTGCGAAATACGATCACATGCTGCCAGGGCAGCGCTTCCACGGTGCGCACCCACTCGAGCGGCTGCACGCCCGCTTCGCGCCGCACCTGCGCCTCGCTCATCTTGTGCAGCGGCTTGATCGGCACGCTCGCATCTTCGGCTCGGTATTCGACGAATGCGAGCCGGCCACCGGGTTTCAGCGCGCGCACGATGCTGGCCAGCACTTCGTACGGATAGGCGAGCTCGTGATAAACGTCGACCATCACGGCCAGATCGACCGAATCGGGCGCCAGGCCGACGTCGGTCTCGGTGCCCAGCGACGGTTCGATGTTGCCCAAGCCCTGCTGTTCGGCCGCACGGCGCAGCAGCGCGACCATCTCGGGCTGCACGTCCACCGCCAACACCTTGCCCGTCGGCGCCACCGCCCGCGCGACCTTGCGCGACAGGTAGCCGGTGCCCGCGCCGATGTCGGCCACCACCATGCCCGGTTCGAGCTGCAGCGCCTTCAGCAGCAGGTCGGTGCGTTCTTCGCGCTGGCGTTCTTCGCGTTCGAGCCAGCTCGCACCCTGCCAGCCCATCACATGTGCGATTTCGCGGCCCAGATAGCGTTTGCCGATGCCGTCGGCGCTGGCGCGGCCGGTGGTGTAGCCCGGCTCCAGCGCCAGTGCAGGGAACGCGGTGGCGAGCGCGAGCAGCAGGCAGGCAGCGCGCCGTGGCAATCGCCACGACGTGGTCGCTGCGGCGGTGGATTTGCGGGTGGGAGCAGAAAGCATGTTGAATGCGGCCACGGTCGGCGTTCGATCGCGGCACGCCAAGGGTTTTCGATGCTGCCATGCTACGCATGCGGCAAAAGGCGCACGCGGCATCGGGCATCGGCCGGATGCACCGGTCGCACGTCCCGAGTTTTCCCAGCCTGCGGATCGCTGCGCGTCGGCAGCCGCATAACCCGCCCACTCGTTCAGGAGCCAACCCGACGATGAAACCTCGCTCAACACACGAACCCCGCCGCTGGCGCATCCGGCGGCTTCAACCTGCATCGGTACTGCTGTCGCTGCTGATCGCTGCCTCGCTCAACGGCGCATCGACCGGCACCGAAGCCGGCTCGTTCGCCTGGCTCGGCAGCGCGCTCGCCGCCGAGCCGCAGGGCTTCCACCCTGGCGATGCGATCGTGATCCAGGCCAGCGACAGCCGCTATTACTACGCGGTGATCGATCGGCGCTATCGCGAGCACGGCGTCGAGATGGTCGGCTTCAGCTGGCAGGCAGGCGACCGCTACGGCCAGGGCTACATGCCGTTGACTGGCCCCAAGGGCAAACGCAACGACAAGCTGTTCACGGTTGCGCAGGCCCGCAGCCGGCAGCTCGACATGGCAAACGATCTGGCATCGACCCAGGGACGGCCGCCGGCCGGGCCTGCTGGCCCGAACGCCGCTGCCGCGCTGCCTCGCGCTCCCGAAGCGCAGACAAAGCCTGCGTCCGGCCCGCTCGATGCGGCCGAGCGCAAGGAGCTGATCGCCGCGCACAACCGGTGGCGCAGCGAAGTCGGCGTCGAGCCGCTTGCCTGGTCGGACCCGCTCGCCGCGTCGGCGCAGGACTGGGCCGAACACATTCGCGAAACGCGCAGCTGCCGCATCGACGCGTCCGCGCACAGCCAGCGTGCGGACATCGGCGAAAACCTCGCGTATTACTCGCCCATCCGCTCGTCCGACGGCAGCACGCGCGAGCAACCGATCAACGCCAGCCGCGTGACGAACGACTGGGGCCGTGAGAAGCGCAGCTACGATGCCGCCAGCAACAGCTGCAGCGGCGTCTGCGGGCACTACACGCAGGTGGTCTGGCGTGCTACGAAGCAGGTCGGCTGCGGCCGCGCGGTCTGCTCGGACCGGTCGCAGGTCTGGGTCTGCCAGTATTCGCCACCGGGCAACTACGTGGGGCAGAAGCCGTATTGACCGCCGTCGCGTCGGGCCATGCGCAGCCAGGCCTGCTGCACCCCAACGGCCAGCGCCCCGCCCGTCACTGAAGCTCGGGATGCTGGCGCACGACTTCCTCGCGCGTGAGCCGTGGATACCAGCCCGCGAACATGTAGCTGTAACCCTGGTTCTGCCACTTCGCAATGTCGATCACGGCAGCCGGCACGACGGTCGTCACATCGTAGAAATCTTCCGGCTTGTAGCCACGCGCGCGCGCGGCGTTCGAACAGATGTGGATCGTCACGCCGGCGTCCTTCAGCGCTTTCAAGCGGCCGTACATGTCGGGAAACGCAGCGCGGTTCAGGCGCGACATCGCATGCAGCTCGTTGCCGTGCGCCACGATCACGAGGTGCGAGTTTTTCGCATCGCCGAACCGCTGAATCGCCTCCAGATGATTCAGCACATAGCCGAACGCGGGGATCACGTCGTTCGGCTTCGCAAAGTTGAAGTCGTACATCGCCTTCTGGGCGGCGTACGGCGTCGGGTCGAACGTCGACGGGTCGTCCGGGCCCGCGAACGCGGCGCCGCACAGCAGGCCGGCCGCAGCCAGCGCCAGGGCACGCAAGGTCTTGCTCCACATGATCGTTGCTTTCAGGTTGGGTGGTTCCGATTGGCGATGAGGATGGAAAGCCGGGGCGCTTGCAGCCTCTGGTCCGTCAGACACCGGACGGACCGGTCCATCGTACTTGGCGCGCGCTCGTTGCTCAATCTGCTTTTGATGGCCGGCCCGTGCGGCAACGTGCTGGGTCAGCCGCCGCGCCTGAGCGTTTCTCCGCATTTACCAAACCCTTGATGCGGGTCAGACTGACAGGCTTATTTCCGCGCGCTGCGAAAGACCGCTTGCAGCCACCCACATCCCCGACTTGCAGGAAACCCGATTCATGACCACACGCCGCCGCTTCGCCCCCGCCTTGTTCCTCACCGCCGCGCTGGCGTTCGGCACCACGCTGCCGGCCGCCGCCCAGACCGAACTCAAGCTCGGCCACGTCGGCGGACCCGGTTCGCTGTTCGAGCTGTCGGCCAACGAGTTCGCGCGGCGCGCCAACGACAAGCTCGGCAGCAAGGCGAAAGTCGTCGTGTTCGGCTCGAGCCAGCTCGGTGGCGACCGCGAACTGCTGCAGAAGCTGCGCCTGGGCACCGTAGAGTTCGCCATTCCGTCCAGCGTGATGTCCTCCGAGGTCGATGCGTTCGGCATGTTCGAGATGCCGTATCTCGTGAAGAACCGCGAGCACATGAAAAAGATCGAGGCCGAGATCGTCTGGCCGACGCTGGCGCCGCTGGCCGAAGCCAAGGGCTACAAGCTGCTGGCCGTCTGGGAAAACGGCTTTCGCGACATCACGAACAATGCGCGGCCGATCAACAAGCCCGAAGACTTGAACGGCCTGAAGCTGCGCGTGCCGCAAAGCACCTGGCGCATCAAGATGTTCCAGGCCTACGGCGCAAACCCGTCGCCGATGGCGTTGTCCGAAGTGTTCGTGGCGCTGCAGACCGGCGTGATGGACGGGCAGGAAAATCCGCTCACACAGATTTACTCGTCCAAGTTTCAGGAGGTGCAGAAGTACCTGTCGCTGACTGGCCACGTCTACACGCCGGCTTATCTGGCTACGGGCCGCAAGTTCAATTCGCTGCCGAAAGACGTGCAGGACATCCTGTCGCAGGCCGCGAAGGACACCCAGGCTTATGTCTACGAACAGGCTGCCAAGCTCGACGACGATCTGCTGACCAAGATCAAGTCGGCTGGCGTCAAGGTCAACGAGGCCGACAAGGATGCATTCATCGCCGCGAGCAAGCCGGTGTATGAAGAGTTTGCGAAGGAAGTGCCCGCTGGCGGCAAGCTGGTCGAGCAGGCGATTGCGCTCGGCAAGGGGATGAGGTGAGCCCGCGGTGCGCTGCAACGACCGCCGCGTTTCGCGCGCGCTAGCATTTGCGAGATCCGGCCGGCCCTGCAACGAAAGGGCGGCTGCCTCCGTTTTCTCCTACTTCTTCTCCTTCTTCTCCGTCCGAGGCTCTTCGCTTGATCACCTCTCTCAGGCGCGTGTTCGAACGTGCCCTCACCGCATTCGTGCTGCTGTTGCTCGCAGGCTTGGCCGTCGTCATCCTGTATGCGGTCGCATGCCGCAAGCTCGGCTATTCGCTGGTCTGGTATGACGAGGTCGCGTCCATCATGCTCGCGTGGCTGACCTATTACGGCGCCGCACTCGCTGCGCTGCACCGCGCGCACATCGGGTTTCCAGGGCTGGTCAATTCGCTGCCGCCGCGCTGGCGGATTGCGGCGGTCTGGTTCGCTGAAGCCTGCGTGATCGGCTTCTTTGCGCTGCTCAGCTGGTTCGGCCTGCAGGTGCTGCTGATCCTGAGCGGCGACTCATTGGTCAGCCTGCCCTGGGTGCCGACGCGCTTCACGCAATCCGTGATCCCGGTCGGTGGCGCGTTGTTCATCATTGCGCAACTGCTCAGCCTGCCCGAGGTGCTGCGTCAGGCCAGAAGCGGGCGCATTGCGGATCATGAACAACGGGCGGTGGACGCGCCCATGCAGCAGGGAGCGCGCTCGTGACCGTGGGCCTGATGTTCCTCGGCCTGGTCGGGCTGATCCTGCTGAACGTGCCGATCGCGATATCGCTCGGGCTGGTTGCGATGGCCGCGATGGTTTTTTCGGGCGGCATCGATTCGCTGCTGAATTCGGCGATCGTGATGTTCACGGGCGCCACGAGTTTTCCGCTGCTCGCGATTCCGCTGTTCATCCTGGCCGGCGCAATCATGAACACCTCGAGCCTGTCGCGGCGGTTGATCGCATTCGCGGGTGCGCTGCTGGGCTTCATCCGTGGCGGCCTCGCGATGATCACGATCGGCACCTCGATGTTCTTCGCCGAGATCTCGGGTTCGGCTGTCGCCGACGTCGCCGCGATGGGCTCGATCCTGATTCCGGCGATGAAAAACAAAGGCTATCCGAAGGAGTTTGCAGCAGCCATCATGTCGTCGTCCGCGACGCTGGCCGTGATCATCCCGCCATCGATCCCGATGATCCTGTACGCGGTGATGGCCGACACGTCGGTCGTGCAGATCTTCGTTGCCGGCATCGTGCCCGGCGTGCTGGCCGGCGTCGGCATGATGGCGCTGTCGTACTGGTACGCACGGCGCTACGACTACCCGGTCGAGGAGGTGTTCCAGTGGAGCCGCGTGAAGTCCACGTTCAAGGACGCAGCCTGGGCTTTTCTGCTACCCGTGATCATCCTGGGCGGCATCTTCGGCGGCATCGTGACGGCCACCGAAGGCGCGGCGCTCGCGGTGCTGGCTGCGCTTTTCATCGGCGGCGTGATCTACCGCGAACTGAACTGGCGGCACCTGTACGACGCGATGGTCGAAGGCGCGATCCAGACCGCGATCGTGATGCTGCTGGTGGCCGCGTCCGCGCTGCTCGGCGTCTACCTGACCGAGCAGCAGATGCCGCAGCAGCTCGCGCAGTGGTTGTCCGGCATCACGACCAATCGCTATGCGGTGCTGGGCATTTTGAACGTGTTCTTTCTGCTGATCGGCCTGTTCCTGCACTCGGCCGCCGCGATCATCCTCGTCGTGCCGATCGTGATGCCGCTGGTGAATGCGGTCGGCATCGACCCTGTGCATTTCGGTCTGGTCGTCACCTTGAACCTCGGCATCGGCCAGCAGACGCCGCCGGTCGCGAGCGTGCTGATGGCGTCGTGCTCGATCGCCAAGGCCGACATGTGGGCCGTCACGCGCGTGAACCTGCCGTTCATCGGCGTGCTGATTGCCACCCTGCTGATCGTGACCTACGTGCCGGCAGTGCCGATGGCGCTGGTGCATCTTTTCTACCGATAGGGCAAGCGATGGACGAGTTGATCCTGCTCACACGCGACGGTGCGATTGCCACCGTCACCCTGAACCGCCCGGACAAGCTCAACGCCCTCACCAAGCCGATGTGGCAGCGGCTCGGAGCGCTGATGCGCGAACTGTCCGCCGACGACTCCTTGCGCTGCATCGTGCTGCGCGGCGCGGGCGGCAAGGCGTTCGCGCCGGGCAACGACATCGGCGAATTCGAGACCGAGCGCAGCGACTTCGCACAGGGCAAGGCGTACGGCGCGGTGCTGCACGATGCGCTCGGCGCGATCGCCGACTGCCGCCATCCGACCGTCGCGCTGATCGAAGGCATCTGCGTCGGCGGCGGGCTCGAGATCGCGGCGCTGTGCGACCTGCGCATCTGCGGCGAAAGCAGCCGCTTCGGCGTGCCGATCAACAAGCTCGGGCTGGTGATGGCGCATGCGGAACTGGCCGCGCTGGTGCAGTTGGCAGGCCGTGCGGTGGCGTTGGAAATGCTGCTCGAAGGCCGCGTGTTCGGCGCTGCGGAGGCATTGACCAAGCGGCTCGTGAACCGGGTCGTGCCGGACGCGCAGGTCGAATCGGAGGCCTACGCCACGGCGCGACGCATCGCCGCCGGTGCGCCACTGGTCGCGCGCTGGCACAAGCAGTTCCTGCGGGAGATCGAAGCGGGCCAGCCGCTGACCCGGGTGCAACGCGACGAAGGCTTTCGCTGCTACGACACCGAGGATTTCCAGATCGGGTACCGCGCCTTTCTCGACAAGCAGGCGCCCGAGTTCGTCGGCCGATGACGAGCGTGACAGCAGGAACGCCCACCGGCCCGCTCGCCGGCCTGAAAGTGCTCGAACTCGCGCAGATCATGGCGGGCCCGAGCTGCGGCGCGTTGCTCGCAGACCTCGGCGCCGACGTGATCAAGGTCGAGAAACTGCCGGGCGGCGACGATACGCGCCGCTATGCCGAGCCGAGCGTGAATGGCGAATCGGCCGCGTTCATGATGATGAACCGCAACAAGCGCGGCATCGCGGTCGATCTGAAAACACCGGGCGGCAAGCGCGTGCTCAAGCGCCTGGTCGAACGCGCCGACGTGCTGACCGAGAACTACCGGCGCGGCGCGCTCGAGCGCCTGGGCCTTGGCTACGACACACTGCACGCGTTGAACCCGGCGCTGATCTACTGCTCGATCTCCGGCTATGGCCGCACCGGCCCGGCCGCCGACAAAGGCGGGTTCGACTTGGTCGCGCAAGGCGTCAGCGGCCTGATGAGCATCACCGGCGAGCCCGGCGGCGCACCGGTGAAAGTCGGCAGCCCGGTGACGGACCTGAACGCGGGCCTGCTGGCCGCCCTGGGCATCGTCTCGGCCTACGTGCATCGGCTCAAGACGGGCGAAGGCCAGTTCGTCGATACGTCGTTGATGGAAGCCGGGATTCATCAGACCGCGTGGCAGGCCGCGATCTTCTTTGCGACCGGCCGCTCGCCCGGCCCGGGCGGCTCCGCGCACGTGCTGGCAGCGCCCTATCAGGCATTCCCGACGGCGGACGGCTGGATCAACATCGGCGGCGCGAACCAGTCGAACTGGGAACGCATCGCACGGCTGGTCGGTGCGCCGGAGCTGATCGCGGACGCGCGCTTCATCGACAACACCGCGCGCATGGCGCACCGTGACGAGCTGGTGCGGCTGTTGAGCGAGCGGCTGCGGCAGCGGCCGACGTGCGAATGGCTGCAGGCACTGGACGCCGCCGACATTCCCGCCGGGCCGATTCAAAGCATCGGCGAGATGGCCGCAGACCCGCAGACGCTGGCGCGTGAGATGGTGGTCGAGCTCACGCATCCGGTGGCCGGCCGCACGCGTGCGCTCGGCCTGCCGGTCAAGTTCAGCGCCACGCCGGGCAACGTGCGCGGGCCCGCGCCGACGTTCGGGCAGCACACGCGGCAGGTGCTGCTGGAGCATGGCTTCAACGATGCCGAGATCGAAGCGCTGGCGGCCGAAGGCGCGGTCCGGCTCGGCGCCTGAGCGCAGCGCGACGACCTGCAAGGGCGGTCGTCGCGCGCTCGGCTAAGTCGCCAGCAGCCCCGGCGTGCAGCGCGCGGCCACCCTGGCCCGCTGCTGGTGACAATTGGTGCGCATGAGCACCAATCAGCAGACAGCCGCAGCAGGCACGAACCACCTGCCGCCCAGCGGCACCACGGCTATCGACCACCTGGTGCTGCTGGCCGCGACCCTAACCCAAGGCACGGCCTGGTGCGAGGCCACGCTTGGCGTGATGCCCGACCCCGGCGGCAAGCATCCGTTGATGGGCACGCACAACCGCTTGCTGAACATCGCCAGCGCCGAGTTTCCCGCTGCCTATCTGGAGTTGATTGCTATCGACAGAGAAGCAAACCATGCAGGCAGCACCAGCGCTTGCCGCTGGTTCGATATGGATTCTGCGGTGTTGCAGGCGCAAGTCGCGGCGCACGGCCCGCAGCTGATTCACTTCGTGGCGCGGGTGCCGGACATCGATGCGGCGGTCGCGTCGCTGCAGCCGTTGCAGATCGATCGCGGCGCGGTCATCGATGCGTCGCGCCCCACGCCGGCCGGCCTGCTGCGCTGGCGCATCAGCGTGCGGAGCGACGGCCAGCGGCTGTTCGACGGCGCGTTGCCGACCTTGATCGAATGGGGCGAAGGCCTGCATCCGACTAGGTCGTTGCCCAGGCGTGGCGTGGCGCTGCGCAGGCTTGCGGTGCAGCACCCGCAGGAAACGACATTGGCGTCCGCGTACCGCCTGATCAGGCTGCCCGGCGTGTCGGTCACGGCCGGGCCCGCGTGCCTGACTGCCTCGCTGGACACGCCGAACGGGCCAGTCACACTGGCCAGCGCTTGAGCCAGGGCGGCGCCTGCTCGGCAAGGCATCCATGAACGCCACCTCCTTCACGCAGCGCGCGACGCTGCCGATCACCCTGCTCGTGCAGGCCGCTTCATCGGCTGCGTTGATCGCGCCGGCAGTCGCTGCGCCGCGGCTGCTGGTTGCGCTCGACCTGGGCGCGGTGGCGGTCGGCATCTACATCGCGCTGGTCTATGTGGCCGCGATGTTCTCCGGGCTTTGGGGCGCGGCGCTCGCGCGGCGGCTCGGGCCGATCCGCACCAGCCAGTGCGCGCTCGCGTGCAGCGCGGCGGGACTGCTGCTGGTCGCGCTCGCGCAGCCGGTGCTGGGCGTGATCGGCGCGGTGTTGATCGGCATCGGCTACGGGCCGATCACGCCGAGCAGCTCGGAAATGCTGGCGCGCACCACGCCGCCCGAGCGCATGGCGCTGGTGTTCTCAATCAAGCAGACCGGCGTGCCGCTGGGCGGCACCATCGCGGGCCTGGTGGTGCCCGGCGTGCTGGTGGCCAGCGGCATCGGCGCGGCGCTCGGCGTGGTGGCGCTGCTGTGCGCGAGCGGCGCGCTGCTCGCGCAACTGCTGCGGCGCGAGATCGATGCGGCGCGCGATCCGCAGGCCCGGCTGCCGGTCGCAGCCGACATCACGCGCCCGTTGCAGGCGGTGCTCAGGCACCCGATCCTGCGCCGCGTGGCGATGTCCACGTTCGTGTTCTCGATCGTGCAGGCAGCCGTGACGTCGTATCTGGTGAGCTTTTTGACGACCGACCTGCACTGGACCCTGGTACAGGCCGGCGCCGCATCGGCCGTGGCGCAAGGCGCGGCGGTGATCGGGCGCGTGCTCTGGGGTGCGCTCGCGGACCGCCTGAGCGATGGTTCCCGCCGCATGCTGCTGGCGCTCAGCATCGCGATGGCGCTCGCCGGCCTGGCGATGGCGGCGTTGTCGCCCGCCACGCCGACTGCGCTGGTGCTGGTGCTGCTGGCTGGCTATGGTGCGACGGCGGTCGGCTGGAACGGCGTCTATCTGGCCACCGTCGCGCGCGTGGCGCCGCGCGGGGAAGCAGCGCGCGCGACGGCCGGCTGCCTGTTCTTCACGTTCTTCGGCGCGGTGATCGGCTCGCCGCTGTTCGGCTGGGCCAGCCACGCGCTCGGGTCGATCGGCATGGCGTATGCGGCGCTGGTGGTGCCGCTCGCGCTGGCGCTCTGGCTGCTGAGCAAACGCTGGCCGCAGCCGGCCGCTGCGCCGTGAGGACATGCGTTTCATGCAGCGCATGCCGCCTGCAGCCTTCGCTCATATGCCGGTCGACAGCGCGACGGCTCGATCGGCGATCTTTCAGCGGCGGCTCGCAAGCCGATGGTCAGCATGACGTACCTGTCGATTTTCCGACGGTACGCGTCATGGAAAACCTATGATGAATGAACCGACTTTTCACCAACGCTGCACACGACCCATGCGCATGCACCAACCCGATCGACCGCGATGAACGACTGGACTAGCCAACCCTTCGGCGCGATCTGCGACCTGATTCGCGCGCATGCGCGCGAAGAGCCGCAGCGCCCGGCCGTGCGCGCGGGCGAACGCCTGCTCGACTACGGCGGGCTCGATGATTTGATGGACCGCGTGGCCGCCGCCTTGCAGCGTGACGGCTTCGCGGCAGGCGACTGCATCGCCATCTGCGCAGCGAGTTCGATCGAATATGTCGCGACGTTCCTCGGGGCGCTGCGGGCCGGCGTCGTGGTCGCGCCGCTGGCACCGAGCGCGACCGCCGACAGCCTGCTGCGCATGCAGCAGGACGCCGATGCGAAGCTGCTGTTCGTCGATGCAAGCACCGAAGCGGCGGTCGGCCCGGCGGCAGCAGGCGGCATACCCCGCATCGCGCTTGATGATGCATCCGCAGGCCGCGCGTTCGGCGACTGGCTGGCACCGCCCGGCGCTCGACCGGCCCCGGTGGAGATCCATCCGACGCTCGCGTTCAACATCATCTATTCGTCCGGCACCACGGGCGAGCCGAAGGGCATCGTGCAGTCGCATGCGATGCGCTGGGCGCATGTGGTGCGCGGCGCAACGTACGAGTACGGCCCGCGCACCGTGACCTTGCTGTCCACGCCGCTGTATTCGAACACCACGCTGGTCGTGTTTTTTCCGACGCTCAGCTTCGGCGGCTGCCTCGTGCTGATGAACAGGTTCGATGCCGGCGGTTATCTGGCGCTTGCGCAGGAGGTGCGCGCCACCCACACGATGCTGGTGCCCGTGCAGTACCAGCGCATCATGGCGCGGCCGGATTTCGACTCGTACGACCTGAGCAGCTTCAAATTCAAGTTCTCCACCAGCGCGCCGTTCTCGGCCGCCGTGAAGGCTGACGTGCTGAAGCGCTGGCCCGGTGGCTTGGTCGAGTTCTACGGCATGACCGAAGGCGGCGGCAGCTGCATCCTGGAAGCGCACCGGCATCCGACCAAGCTGCACACGGTCGGCCCGCCGGCGGCGACCAGTGACATCCGGCTGATCGACGACGACGGCAATGAAGTGGCCAAAGGCGAAGCCGGCGAAGTGGTCGGCCATTCGCCGGGCATGATGACCGGCTACCACAAGCACCCGGGCAAGACGCGCGAAGCCGAATGGTTCAGCCCCGAAGGCAAGCGCTTCATCCGCACCGGCGACGTGGGCCGCTTCGACGAGGACGGCTTTCTGACGCTGTTCGACCGCAAGAAGGACATGGTCATCTCGGGCGGCTTCAACGTCTATCCGAGTGACTTGGAAGCCGTGCTGCGCGAGCACCCGACGGTGGCCGATGCGTCGGTGATCGGCGTGCCGTCCGAGCAGTGGGGCGAGACGCCGGTGGCATTCGTGGTTAGCAGACCCGGCCCGCAACGCATCGACGAAGCCGGCCTGCGCGACTGGGCCAACGAGCGCCTGGGCAAGACGCAGCGGCTCGCGGCGCTGCACTTCATCGACGAGCTGCCGCGCAGCGCGATCGGCAAGGTGCTCAAACGCGAATTGCGGGACCGGCACGCAGCCGGCCGTTGAGCATCCGCACCTGCTGCATCAACACCGGAAGGAAACGACATGGATCAAAAACCCACTGCATTGATCGTCGGCGCCGGCCCCGGCATCAGCGGCGCGTTCGCGCAGGCGCTGCATGATGCGGGCTACCAAGTGGCGCTGGCTGCGCGCAACCTGCAAAAGCTGCAACCGCTGGCCGGCCGCATCGGCGCGCAGGCGTTCACAGCCGACGCGGCGCAAGCGGCCAGCCTGCAGCAGCTGTTCACCGATGTCGAAGGCCGCCTGGGCGCGCCGCAAGTCGTGCTGTACAACCCAAGCGCGCGCGTGCGCGGCGATCTGCTGTCGCTGGACCCCCAAGCGGTCGCCGACGCAGTCAACACGACCGCAATCGGCGCGTTCGTGGTCGCGCAGGAAGCTGCGAAACGCATGCTGCCGAAGGGCCAGGGCGCGATTTTTTTCACCGGCGCCACCGCCGGCATCAAGGGCTTCGCGAAGTCATCCGCATTCGCAATGGGCAAGTTCGCGTTGCGCGGCCTGGCGCAAAGCCTCGCGCGTGAACTGTCGCCGGCCGGCATTCACATCGCGCACTTCGTGATCGACGGCGGGGTGCAGCCCAGCGGCGCGGGCAACGGCAAACTGACGCCGGAAGCGATCGCGCAAAGCTACATGGCGGTGCTCGCGCAACCACGCGGCGCCTGGAGCTGGGAGATCGAATTGCGCAGTTGCGACGAGCCGTTCTGAGGGCAGTCGCGCTGTGTGCAGAAAACGCTGGGCGAAGGGACGGGCAAGCGCTGCCTTCGTCCGGCATGCGGATCTGCCAAAACTATTATTTCAGTAGCAAATAGTTCAGGCAGCGCAAGCGCCCAGGCCGCATTGGACTAAAAAACTTCAGCTTTTCCCGGTTTTCTTGTTCAACGCGCCCGCCTTGTGCGCCGCCGGCTTGCCACTCGTCGCGCTCTCGACCAAGTACTCGGGGTTGTCCTTGGACGCCTCGACGTGGTGGCCCTTGATGTCGATCGGCGAGGTGAGCTTTTTGCGCACCACGCCCTCGGTCTTGCCTTGCGACGTTTTCCACTCGACCTTGTCACCGGGTTTCAGCTTGTCTGCCATCACGTGCTTCCTGCGGGTTATGAGGTATTTGCCAAGGCAATTGGCGCACCTTCCGCAACCTGCCGCACGGCTGCGGTTGAGGCCGACTGCCGCGGTCGGCCACAAGCTGTCGACGCTGGGGGCTCTTGCGCAGCGGTGGTGTGGCCGGCGACAGCTTGTGTGAGCGATCCGCTGGCAGACAGACCGGCCTGCCTGCCTGCCCCCGAACCTTCTGGCACAGGCGGAGGCACGCCATGCGGCAGTTCAGAGAAATGCCTCGCAAGGCGCACCGCTACAGCAGCTCGATGGCATCCTGCAGATGGGCGGCGGTGAGCGGCATGGCCCGCTGATTCAGGAGCGCGATCAACCCCATTCCGTCGATTGCCGGCCGCTGCCAGCGTTCGCGCATGGCCCGGAGCGCAGCGACTGACCGCAGTTTGCTCAGCATGATCTGATTGGTGGCAAATTCGTCCGGTGTCTGAATCTCGATGCCGTACGGCGCCAAGGTTTCTGCAGGGAAATCTTTGCCATTCCAGGTCACGATGGCATCAGCATGACCTGCTATGGCTGTTGCAAGTACGTGCCGGTCATCCGGATCGGGCAGCTTCAAGCCATCGATCAGCGGCTCAGATCCTTCGACAAGTCAGTCCGGGATTGCGGCATTCATGTCGTCGGCTTTCTTCTGAATCGCAGTCTCTTTTCCAGGGTATTTACGGGCAACTGCAGTCATCCACTCATTCATGATGCTGGCCGACCATTTGGTGCTGTACAGATTGGCATGTGCCAGGCTGAGCAACACATCGCACTGAATGCGGGTGAACAGCACGTTCTCGCATCGACGACCACCGTGTAAATCGCCGATCCGGCCACCTCAGAGTTCCTGCCCGATCTCGTCAGACGCTTGCGATGCGGCCTTCAGCGCATCTGCCGATCGGCGCTTTTGCTGATCCTGGTATCGCACCAGGTCCTCGAACATGATGCGGCGGTGCAGGTTGACCATCCGACAGGCCAGGCGGCCGGCATCGATTTCCTTGATGACGAACGGCCGGGACACGTCGAGAAAAGCGGCGGCCTGCTGCGTTGTCAGCCCCGTCTTGTGTGGCACCAGCACCATCGGTTCCTGCCGTGCCATCTGCTTGAGCACATCGGCCAGGAAGCGCAGCACGGATGGCGGCAGTTCGATGGATGGCGGCTGGCCCCATCCATCTTCGAATTCAAGCTTGACGCGAATGTTGTCAGCGCGCGGGTGATCGAGCACGGCCATGATGCAGGTCGTTGCGGCCGCAGCCATCTCTGCCTCGACTCTCGTCGAAGGCTGCAGAATTTGTTGGGTCATGCCACGCTCCGAATTGTGCGGATCAGCGACCAATTCCCCTCCGAGCTTTGAGACGCCACTCATGATCGTCACGATATTCGAAGCAAAAGCAATATATGAATTAAACGAAACCGTCCACGCTGAATGAGTGTTCGTTCATGTCATGAGAAACCCCTGGCCTGATCTGAATAAGTTGCGTAAGCCGCCGTTAAGGCGGTGACATTCGGGGATATGTGCGGTTGCAACGCAAATTCGACTGCAATCTTTGATTGGATGGCGCTGACCGTAGCGATCAGTTCAAAGAATCGGCACTGCAACCGTTTTAATAGCTAAAAGCGCAGACAGGACGAGCGGCAGAGTCACTTTTTATTCAAAACCTCAGGCATCGCACTCAAAACGTCGCCGCCACCCGCTTCACATCGTCTGCATTCAGCACTTCCGACAGCACCACGGGCTTGCGGCCGGCTGCGTAGAACACATAGACCGGCACGCCGCTCCTGCCCAGTTCGGTCAGCGCGGCCGTGATGGCCGGGTCGCGCCGGGTCCAGTCGGCGCGCAGCAGGGCGACGTTCTTGGCATCGAGTGCGGCCAGCACGTCGGCATTGGCCAAGGTGGTCTTCTTGTTGTACTGGCAGGTCACGCACCAGGCCGCAGTGAAATCGACGAACACGGGGCGGCCGGCATCGACCAGCTGATCGACACGGCCCGGTTGCCAGGGCTGCCAACGCGCCGTTGCGCTGACCTGCTGCGGCGCTGTGTCCAGCTGACGCAGCACGTTGGGCCCCAGCGTGGAAAGCCCGAATGCCAGCAGCGCAACCGAGGCGGCAGCGAACAGCCAGCGCGTGCGGCCGGTCTGCGCCACCGACCACAGCACGAACGCAACCAGCACCAGCAGCGCGAGCAGCGCACCCGCGCCGTCGATGCCGCTTTGCTGGCCGAGCACCCAGACGAGCCAGGCGACGGTTGCGAACATCGGGAACGCCATCACGCGGCGCAGCGTCTGCATCCAGCCGCCGGGCCGAGGCAGCAGGCGCGCAAAGCCTGGCAGCAGGCTGGCGAGCAGATACGGCAACGCCATGCCGATGCCGATCACGGCGAACACCGCGAGCGCCTGGCCGGCCGGCAGGCCGACCGCGAAGCCGAGCGACGCACCCATGAACGGCGCCGTGCAGGGCGATGCGATGGCGACTGCGAGCACGCCGGACAGGAATGAGTTGGCGACCGGATTCTTCGCTTCCCACGACACCAGCGCGCGCGGCAGCATCGCGCCGAACTCGAACAGGCCGGCCAGGTTCAACCCGATCACGGTGAACAGCAGCGCAAGCGCTGCAACCACCGCGGGCGACTGCAGCTGAAAACCCCAGCCGAGCTGTTCGCCGGCCGCACGCAGGGCCAGCAGCAGCAGGCCCAACGCAATGAAGCTCACGATCACGCCGGCCGTGTAGGCAAGGCCTGAAAGCCGGTGTCCACGCCGGTCGTCCGCATGGCGCGCGAAGCCGACCACCTTGATCGCCAGCACCGGGAACACGCAGGGCATCAGGTTCAGGATCAGGCCGCCCAGCAACGCGCCGAGCAGCGCGGCAGCCAGCGTCTTGTCCATGCCGGACGCCGCGGCGATCGACTGCGCCTGCGCGGCGTTGGCTGCGAGCGCTTGCGTCAAGCCTGGCGACAGGCCGACCGGCTTGACCGGTGCGGGCGGCCAGCCGCCAGCGACCGCCAGCTGCGTGCGCCAGCCGGCCAAGCCGCGCGGCGGTGGCCCGGTCGCCGCGCTGCCGGCCGCAGCCGGTGGCCCGTCGGCAGTCAGCACGACCGCCAGCCGCTCCGGGCTTTCGCTGCGCACCGGCGACAGCGGCAGCGAGCCGGTCCAGACGTCGCCCTGCCACTGCTGGATCGGCGCCGGTGCGGGTTGCGTGAGCTCCGGCGTTTCGGGAAAGACCCCGAGCGTGCGGCCCTGCAGCGCAACCGGCAGCCCGGTGACGGTCAGCAACAGACGCCCCTGTTCGACCCGCGCTGTGGACACGCTGGCCAGCGGCGTCGGTGCCGCGGCGAATGCGGCGTCGAACGCGGCGCCGTTGAGCGCGGTGCTGCTTTGCAGCGGCACGTCGAGCGTGAAGGTGCCGTCTTCGGGGATGCATTCGGTCTTGCAGACCAGCCAGCCTGCCTGCAGTTTGACTGCGAGCGCGCCGCCGAACAGTGGCGGCTTGTATTCGGGCGTGATCGTCAGCGGCACCGGCAGCAGCAGATCGCCTTCATAGCCGTAGTTGACGAGGTCACCGATCGGGAGTTTTTTCGGCACCGGCCAGTCGATGTCGCCGGCCAGCACGCCGGGCGGCAGGGTCCACTGCAGCTGCGTGGGCAGGCCGGAGTCACCCGGGTTCTTCCAGTAAGTGTGCCAGTGCGGCTGGTGCTGCAGCCGCAGGCCGACCCAGACGGTGCGGCCGGCGGCCACGCCGTCCGGTGCATGCGCGAGCAGCTCGGCGCGCACCCGCTCGGTCTGCACCACCGCCGATGGCGTGGCCGCAGGCGTTTGTGCCAGCGCCGGCAGCAAGCCGGGCAGCAGCGCCAGCGCGAGCGTGCCGAGCACGTTACCGAGCGCATTGCGAAGCGCTCGCCGCGCCGTGCCAGACGAAAAAAGACAGGTGGGCAGATTCATCTGCGGGCTCGCTGGTTGCAGGGGAGGAAAAAAAGACGCCCGAATGTGAAAGCTGCCTCGAGTGTGCGCCTCGGCCGTCTGGATGGATCGCGCTGTGGTCACGCTGGTGGCGGCACCGGCGGCCTGCACGGCAGCGCGCAAACTTGTTATTGTTTCGTTCAGCCAGGCAGAAAGGTTGCGCGCCGCGGCGGCAGTTCGGTGCGTCTGGCCGCCGTCGATGCCGGAGCCGCGTCGCCAGCTGCGTGGCTGCGGGGTTGCAAAGGGGGCTGGAAACCATGTCGATGTCGTCGGTCGATTCGGTGTTGCTACACACCTTGAGCCCGTGGGCGGAACGGCTGCGCCGCACCGCGAACCTGCCGGTGCTGCTGCGCTGGTGCCTGGGTGCTGATGGGCAGAGCGACTTCGCCAGCGCGCCGAGCTGGAAGCTTGGCGACTTCGTCGAGCCGGCGGTTGAAATCCGGATTCGCGACATGGCTGCATTGCCGCTGCTGCTGAAACCTACGCTGGGCAGCCTGGGCCAGGCCTATGTGGAAGGGCGCATCGACCTGATCGGCTCCGCGCAGAACCTGCTGGCGGTCGGGTGGCGGCTGGCCGAAGCCGGCGCCAGCGATCTGGGCAGGCGTGCGCGCGGCGGCTCGTTCGGCGGTTGGCTCGGGCGCCGGTTGTCGAGCCGCGGCCAGCCGCCGGGGCGCGGCCGGCACAGCAGGAGCGGCGACCGGCAGGCCGTGCAATACCACTACGACGTCTCCAACGAGTTCTATACGCGCTGGCTGGATCCGGCGATGGTCTATTCATGCGCCTATTTCGAGCGCGGGGACGAAACGCTGGCGCAGGCGCAGACGGCCAAGATCGACCACATCCTGCGCAAGCTGCGCCTGCAGCCCGGGCAGCGGCTGCTCGACGTGGGCTGCGGCTGGGGCGCGTTGGTGCTGCGCGCGGCCAGCCGGTACGGCGCGCAGTGCGTGGGTATCACGCTGTCGCAGAACCAGTACCAACTCGCGCGCGAACGGGTGCGCGCAGCCGGCCTGCAGGACCGCATCGAGATTCGGCTGCAGGACTACCGCGACCTGCACGGCCGGTTCGACCGGATCACGAGCGTCGGCATGTTCGAGCACGTCGGCATCGCGCAGTTGCCGGACTACTTTGCGCACATGCACGAGTTGCTCGCGCCGGACGGCTGGGCACTGAACCACGGCATCACCAGCACGCGCGCAGACGATGCGGGCGGCAGCCACGCGGTCGGCAGCTTCATCGACCGCTATGTGTTCCCGCAAGGCGAGCTGCCGCATATCGGCACCGTGCTCAGGGCCATGCAGACCGGCGGGCTGGAGCCGATCGACGCGGAAAACCTGCGCCGGCACTACGCGCGCACCACGCAGCTGTGGAGCGACGCATTCGAGGCGGCCGGCGACGAGTTGCGCGCGATGGTCGGCGAGAAGACCTGGCGCATCTGGCGCGTCTATCTGGCCGGCTGCGCGGTTGCGTTCGAACGCGACGAGATTGCGCTGTTTCAGGTGCTGGCGCGGCCCGCCGGGCGGCCAGCCAGCGAGGCGCCGTGGTCGCGGCGCTGGATGTATCACGACGCATCAACCAACTGCGCCTGATTCAAGCGCCGGTTGGCCGCCTTCACGGCGGCTGCAACTGTGGTTTGATCGCGGGTTGCCCTTTTTTTGCATACCGAGCGCTGCCTTGTCCGTGCAGCGCCCACCCTTCATGCTGAACGAAGCCGCCGCCAGTCTGTTTTCATTCCTGCCCAAAGAACTTCCGGAGTTGAATCTGCTGGTCGCGTTCGGCGTGCTGCTCGCGTTCGGCACGCTCGGCGGCATGCTGGCGGCGCGGGTGTCGTGGCTGCCGACCATCACCGGCTTCATGGCGCTCGGACTGCTGGTGGGGCCGAGCGGTATCGGGCTGCTGTCGGCGCAAACGCTCGAAAACGCGCGTCCACTGGTGCAGATCGCACTCGGGCTGATCCTGTTCAAGCTCGGCAGCACGCTGCATCCATGGACAGTGCTGCGCAACCGTGCGCTGGTGGTGAGCGCGATGGTGGAGAGCGCCGCGACGTTCGGCGCGATCTATGCGCTCTTGGCCTGGACCGGTGCGCCTCCGGTGGTCGCGGTGCTGGCAGCAGCGATTGCGGTGTCGTCCTCGCCGGCGGTACTGATCCACGTCGCCGACG
Source organism: Burkholderiaceae bacterium (assembly GCA_965218765.1). Classification (GTDB taxonomy): domain Bacteria; phylum Pseudomonadota; class Gammaproteobacteria; order Burkholderiales; family Burkholderiaceae_C; genus JBBPYC01. Next base: position 423,738 of record CBDCLU010000001.1, read on the forward strand.
AGTTGCGCGCGCAAGGCCCCAGCGTGGAAGCGGGCCAGGCACTGGTCGCGATGAACAACCTGCTCGCGTTCGTGCTGTTCTCGTTTTCGCTGCCGCTGGCGCTGAACCGGACCGGCGAGTTCGACGCGATGTCGGCGCTGCTGTTGCCGCTCTACCAGATGGTCGGCGCGGTGCTGGTGGCGCTGGTGGTGGCCTGGGTCATGACCCGGATTGCACGGCTTACGCGCGTGCACGAGCAACATTTCCGCTTCTCGCTGGTGGTCGGCGCGGTGGTGCTTGCGCTCGGGCTGGCACTGACTTTGAACGTATCGACTTTGTTCACCGCGCTCACGCTGGGCGTCGCGTGCCGCTGGATGCAGGGCAAGTCGCGCCTGGCGCGCATCGAGTTCGGCGAAGGCGGAGACGTTTTCTTCATCATCCTGTTCGCGTTCGCGGGAGCCAATCTGCACCTGCACGATCTGGTGGGCTCGGCCGGTATTGCGCTCGCATTCGTCGCCGTGCGCGGGCTGGCCAAGGTGGCGTCGATCTACGGCTGCGGGCGCCTGTTCGGCTACACGCAGCCGCAGTCGCTTGCAGTCGGGCTGGTGCTGGTGCCGATGGCGGGCCTGGCGATCGGTCTCGTGCAGACCACGACGGACATGGTGCCGCAGGTAGCGGCCCAGCTGGCAACAGTCGTACTCGGCGCGGTAGCGGTGTTCGAGACGATCGGCCCGCCGCTGACCGCGTTCGCGCTGCGCTTTGCGGGCGAAGCCGGGATGGCGCCGAACCTGGACGACGACGATGAGGCCGAAGGCAAGGGCAGCCTCGACAGCACGGCTGCTGCACCGGCGCAACCAGTGCCTGCTCCGGCGTCCAAGCCGGCTCAGCCAGCAGCAGCAGGCCGGTCGAACGCCTGAGCGCGTTTTCAGCTCACGCGCGCCGTGAGCGCATAGCGCATCAGCGAGCGGGCCCGGGCCGGACCGCAGAACAGCACCCGATCGTTCAGCTGCAGTTCGGCATCGAGCGGGGGTTGCAGTTCGCGCTTCTGTCCGCGTTGCAGCAAGAGCGGCAGCGCGCGGATCAACGCGTCGGATTGTTCCGCGCACTTGAGCACGCGCTGCAAGGTGAACGCTTCGCCGCGCTTGAGCGCCGCACACAACGCCGGCGCGTGCTCCAGCGTGAGTTCGACCGACCAGGATTCGACGATCTCGTCGCCGATCACGTCGCGCATGCGTTGCAGCAACGCCGCGGCCCAGGCCTCGTCCTGGCTGCGCGCCTGTTTCAAAAAGGTCGCGAGCTGCGGCGCGCGGATCACGCGCAGCACTTCGGCGGCGATCAGATAGCCGCTCTGCACCACCAGATCCACCGGCGCGGCACGGAACACATGTGCGTGCCGGCGCTGCGTCTGCTTGGCCACCAGAAACAGGTGCTTGTTCAAGTTGCGCGCAAGCAGTGCGATGGTCAGGTTGTCCACGTCGTTCGTGGTGCCGGCCACCAGCGCGCCGGCTTCGCCGATGCCGGCCTTGGTCAGCACTGCGGGATCGGTCGGCACGCCCTTGAACAGGTCCGGATCCGCATCGGCGGCTTGCGGGTCGCAGTCCGGGTCGATGATCACCACCTCGATCTCGAGCCGGCTCAACTGGCGCCGCAACGTGGTGGTGAAAAGACCGGTGCCGCACAGCAGCCACTTGCCGCGCGGCAAGTCGGGCACTTCACCCATTGCAGTGCCGCGCTGGGTGGTCAGGCTCTCGTAGATCACGTGCAGGCTCGGCGTGCGCACAGACAGCGCGATGCGCGCGGCAAAACTGTCGAACGGATTGATGATGTGGTCGGCGCCCACGGCCGCCATGCGCGCGTGCGTCGCGTGATCGCGTGCAGCGCAGATCACCGGCACCTTGGGCGCGAGCAGGTGCGCGGTCAGCGCGATCTCGACGTTCACGAAGTCTTCACCGGTCAACGCCAGCACGCCCGCGCAGTGTGGACTTTTGAGGCCCGCGAGCACCAGGCTTTTCGGATCGCTCGCATCGGCCGTGAGCGCCGGCACGTTGGAATACAGGTCGTCGACTTCGACCATGTCCACGCGTGCGCGCTCCACGTCGACCACCACGAACGCGGCGCCGTCTTCGACCAGCTCATGCGCAACGCGGGTGCCGGCATCGTCGTAGCCGCAGATCAGATAAAACGGCACCCGCAGCCCGCCGACCGCGCGCTCCATTGCGCTTTCGCGCCGGATGCGGCGAAACGCCGGGTCCTGCAACACGCCGAACAATGCGCCGATCGCATACAGCCAGGCGATCACGGTGGCATAGATCGACAGCGTCACCCAAAGCCGCTGGGCGCCGGAAAACGGATGCGGAATTTCGCCCAGGCCGATCGTGGTGCCCAGAAAGCTCACGAAGTAAAACGCATCCAGAAAGCTCATGGTCCAGCGCCGGCCTTCGGGATCGACGCCCGTCACCAGAGTGAAGCCGAGCACCGCGACCGCATAGACGCCGATCAGCACCGACAGCGGCACGCGCAGGCGCCGCAGCAGGATGAAGATGCCCCAGCCGGTGCTGCTGCCCGCAGTTCTCATGCAGGGCTCGGCACGGCGAGGATGCGCGCTGTTTTCGTCGGCTTGTTCACCGCCGCACGTTGGCCATCTCGACGATCAGCAGCACCACCGAGACCACATTCGCGACGGTGGCGCCAACTGCGAGCGACACGACCGTCGCGCTTTCGTGCGCGGTCAGCGGCGAGGTGCTCTGCTGCGCGTAGTAGCCCCAGGCAGCAGCGGCGGCGGCGAGCTGCAGATCGGCCACCAGGCTGGTTGCCAGCAGGGTCGAGCCCAGCGGCGAGCGGTCGCCGAACTTCATCACGGTGGCCAGCAGGCTGACCACCAGCGATGCGAACAGCTCGTAGACGTTGTGGTGGCGGATGTCGGAGATGTCGCCGATCGCAAAGCCGACATTCAAGGTCAGCGCCAGCACGATGACGAAGGCGAAAAGCACACGCTCGCTGGTCATGAAAGGGCCCGGTTGCAGCGGATCAGCCGCAGTCTACGCGCAGGCACATGGGCCGCCACCCTGGCCGATAGAATGAACGCCCGCCTGCTGCCTGACACTGCGCAGGCATGCGCGCTCCGCCGGCCGGTGCTGTGCAGCCCGCGCACATTGCGATGCCTGACGCAGCGGCGAAGACCCGTCGGCGAGCCGTTGCGTTCGTTTTGCTGCCCGGTGCGTGCCTCCTCTTTCTTGTAAAACTTCCAACGACTGGAGAACCTGCCGATGAATCGATTGAGTACCGTGCTGGCCTGGGTCGCCGTGGCCGTGGTGGCGCTGTTCGTGGCGATGAACTGGGGCACGATGCTGCAACCGGCCGTGCTGAATTTCGGCGTCGGGCAACTGGTGGCGCCGTTCGGGCTGGTCATGCTGGGCATCGCGGCGGTGCTGCTTGCGCTGTTCTTCGTGGTGTATCTGCGCAGCCAGATCGCGTCGCTGCTGGAGACGCGCAAGCTGCTCAAGGAAATCCAGCGCGTGCAGTCGATGGCCGATAAATCCGAAGCGTCGCGCATCGAGAATCTCTACACGATGATCGCGACCGAGTTTCGCCTGACGAACGAGCGCATCGGCAACCTCGCGGTGATCACGCCGGCTCCGGTACCGGAGCCCGAGCGGCGCACCCTGACGCAGCTGATCACGCGGCGCGATCAGCAGTAGTCCAGGCACGAAGCCGAAGCGCCGGTGGCCTTGAAGTCCCGTTACTGGGCCGATCTCACGACGCGCGACTTTGCGGCGATGGACCCGCACGCGACGGTCGCCGTGCTGCCGGTGGCGGCGATCGAGCAGCACGGACCGCACCTGCCGCTGGCCGTGGACACGCTGCTGGTCGACGGCATCATCGACGCCACCCTGCCGTTGCTCGCAGCCGACCTGCCGGTGCTGGTGCTGCCCACGCAGGCGATCGGCCTCAGCCCCGAACACGAACGTTTTGCAGGCACCCTGACCTTGTCGCCACAGACCCTGCTTGCGCTGTGGTGCGAACTCGGCGAATGCGTGGCGAAAAGCGGCGTGAAGAAGCTGCTGTTCTTGAATTCGCATGGCGGCCAGGTCAGCGCGACCGACATCGCCGCACGCATGCTGCGCGCGCGCCATGAGTTGCTCACCTATAGCGCAAGCTGGTTCAATCTGCCGATCCAGCCGCAGTTGGACGCGGCATTCAGCGCCGACGAAC
>CBDCLU010000002.1:0-1770000 GCA_965218765.1 Burkholderiaceae bacterium
GCGGCCGGACGTTGCCGATCGCGGCCCACGCCTGGGCGACGTCGCATTCCGCGCCCAGCGCGATGCGCTGGAACAGGCTCAGAGCACGCTGAGGAAGCTGGCCGCGCAAGCCCATGGCGAAGCGCTGACGGAATTGATGGACGCCTGGGAGCAGCGCGATCCGGACAGGATTCCAAACGCGCAGGATCTCGGCCCGCGGGTCGCGCCCGCCACGCGCAGTCAATGGTCGGCTGCCATCAAGGGCGGGACGACCGCTCCAACCAAGCCGGGCAGCGATCTGCCGACCGCGCTGCTGCGCCTGGAGATGGCGGCCGAGGTGCCGACGCCGGCCGATCAGATCGCCGCGCGCCGTCTGCTGCAGCTGCAACTGCTCACGCGCCGCAACGATGCGGGTCCGGCGGAAACCTGGGGTGCCGATGTGGCCACCGTGCTGGCCAGCCCATTCGACGCCGGCCATGCGCGCCGGCTGCAGAACGCGCTGAAGACGCTGTTGAAGAGGTAGGCGGCAATCGCTCGAACCGCTGGGGGCTGGACCGCTCGCCGGTGGATTCGGGCAGGTAGGTGCCGGGCTTGGCTTTGCGACGGAACGGTGTCGATCTTGAAGGCCTGCGTTGCAGCGTTGGCTGAAACTCGCCCGTGCTGCCGGGGACCATTTTCGACTCGCATCGAGCGTCGGGGTGGAGCGGGAGCTACAAGCCGACTGCCAGTGCCAGCGGGATGAACAGCAGCGCCAGCGCATTGCCCAGCAGGATCATGGCGGCGACGCGCTCGGGCTCCTGGCGGTAGCGCTCGGCCAGCAGGTACTGCACGACGGCCGGCGGCAACGCGGCAAACAGGATCAGCTGGCCGCGGGCCGCGCCTTCCAGCCCAAGCGCCCGGACCAGCGGCCACGCGAACAGCAGGCCGATCAGCGGCCGTGCGAACGCGCCGAGCAGACCCAGCGGCACGTCGGCGCGGCGCAGCGCGACCAGCCGCACGCCGAGCGTGAACAGCAGCAGCGGCAGCATCGCTTCCCCGAGCAGTTTCATGCCTGACAACAGCAGTGCTGGCGGGCGCACATCGGTCAGCGCGCTGACAAAGCCCAGCACGGTGCCGAGCATGATCGGGCTGAACAGCACGTCGCGCGTGCGTGCATATCGGCTCGTGATGCGCGCGCCGAGCGAGAAATGCAGCAGGTTGTTCATCGCGAACAATGCCACCGCAGCGCCGAAGTTGGCCGGCCCGAATGCGAACAGCGCAAGCGGCAGGCCCATGTTGCCGCAGTTGTTGAACATCACGACCGGCACCAGCGTGCGCGGCGACGTGTGGGTTGACACCGCCAGCAGCCAGCCACCCAGGCCCGATGCCGCGATCAGCAACGCGCCACCGGCCAGCAGCGTGCCGTGCTCGGCCAGATGGAAATCGCGCGATGCCAGCGCCGCATAGACCAGCAGCGGCGTCATCACGTCCAGCACGATCCGGTTGAGCACCGACAGATCGAGCGATCGATGCCGGCGGCCATAGACCCAGCCGATGCCGATGATCAGAAACACCGGCGTGATGACCTGCGCGACGCGTTGGAGCAGTTCCATCAGCGTTCAGGCAAAGAAAAAGGCTCCGCATGGGAGCCTTGTTCGGCTGCGCTTGCGCACCAGGCCTCAGACCCTTTTGCGGTACTCGCCCGTGCGCGTATCGATCTCGATCTTGTCGCCCTGCGAGACGAACAGCGGCACGCCGACTTCGAAGCCGGTCGCGATCTTTGCGGGCTTGAGCACCTTACCCGAAGTATCGCCCTTGACGGCCGGCTCGGTCCAGGTGATCTCGCGCTCGACGCTGGTCGGCAGCTCGACCGAGATCGCCTTGCCGTCGTAGAACACCACTTCGAGCGGCATGCCGTCTTCGAGGTAGTTCAGCGTATCGCCCATGTTCTCGGACTCGACTTCGTACTGGTTGTATTCGGCGTCCATGCAGACGTACATCGGGTCGGCGAAGTAGGAGTAGCTGCATTCCTTCTTGTCCAGCACGATCTGGTCCATCTTGTCATCGGCCTTGAACACGACTTCGGTGCCGAAGTTGTTCAACAGGCTTTTCAACTTCATGCGCACAGTGGCCGAGTTGCGGCCGCCGCGGCTGTATTCGGTTTTCAACACGACCATCGGATCCTTGCCATGCATGATGACGTTGCCCGCGCGGATTTCTTGAGCGATTTTCATAAAAGCAGTGTTCCCGTTTTCTTCTGAGAAAGCAGATGGCGATCGCGTGCGAACAAGCCCGGCGCCAGTCGAAATCGGCGTTGGCGCCGATTTCTGCAAAGCCCGCGAGTTTAACTTTTTCCGGCTGCGAAGCGCACCAGTTGCGTCACCAGATCGGTCTGAAGCAGCAGCCGGTCGCGCGCCGCTTGGGCCGTTGCGCGCCAGCCGGCCGCGTCGAGGTCGGGCAGCGTAGCCAGCGCTTGCAAGTCATTCCAGACGCGATGCCAGGCGACCAGTGACCGAGGTGCCTGCAGCCACTGCAGCAGCGCCTCGACCTTGAGCGCATGCGCGCCATCGTGCTGCGGATAGGCCTGCCAGACGAACGGTCGCGCAGCCCAGAGCGCGCGCACCAGCGAATCTTCTCCGCGCACGAAGTTCAGGTCGCAGGCCCACAGCAGGTGGTCGAAGTCGGGTTGGGTCAGCCGCGGTAGCAATGTCACGCGCAGCGCACCGCGCTCGGTCGCACCGTCGAGCAGCGCGCGCACCGCAGCGGCGCTGCGGCCGTGGGTCACAAGCAGCCGGGTCGGTGCCTGCGCGTGCACGAACCGGTCCAGCAGGGCCGCCAGCGCGGCCGGTTCATAGCTGAACAGCGAAACCACGGGTTCATCGGACGGTGCGATGCCAAGCGACTGCAACCACGCGTCGCGCTGGAAGCCGGCTTGCCGCTTGCACAGATCGTCCTCGCGCAACAGGCCGCCCGTGCCGGGGGTGAAGCCGGGGTAGAAGAAGTGCCGGATCAATCCCCGGCCGGGACCGCTGTGGATCGGTGAAGGCAGGCGGTGCGAGCGCTCCGCAAACCGCTCGGCGGTCAGATGTTCGAGGTTGATTATGGAACGAATTGTGGCTGAGCCGCCGGTCTGCAATGCATTGTTAGCTGCAAGAATGCTAGCAATGAGCGCAGCCGGCGGCTCGCAGCCGAACGTCTCGACCAGCACGTCGGGCGGCACCAAGCCGCGCAGCGGGTCCGAATCGGCCGGCCATCCATGCACCTCCACACCCGCATGCCCCGCCGGCGCCATCCAGACCAGTGCCGATGCGTCGTCGGTCCACAGACGGACCCGCCGGCCGCGCGCGGCGAGCGCGCAGCAAAGGCGCCAGCAAAAGCCGATGTCGCCGAAGTTGTCGATCACGCGGCAGGCCACGTCCCAATGCAGCGGCTCCTCCCGGCCATCTGATTTCGGGTCGGCCGACGCTGCTGGTTGGGCCTGGGCCGCGTACCGGTTCGGTTGCTGTTTCACAATTGCGCCTATGCCAGAGTCCGCTCCCATCCACTCCGAGGCGCTGCTGCGCCAGGTCGCTGCGCTACCCGCATTGCCGGGGGTGTATCGCTATTTCGATGCTGCCGGCACGGTGTTGTACGTCGGCAAGGCGCGCAACCTCAAAAAACGCGTGGCCAGCTATTTTCAGAAGAACCACGGCGCCACCCGCATCGGCCACATGATCGGCCGCATCGCCAAGCTCGAGACGACCGTGGTGCGCACCGAAGTCGAAGCGCTGCTGCTCGAAAACAACCTGATCAAGGCGCTCGCGCCGAAGTACAACATTGTCTTTCGGGACGACAAGAGTTATCCCTATCTGAAGATCAGCGCGCACGCGTTTCCGCGCATGGCGTATTACCGCGGGGCGGTGGAAAAGAAGAGCCGCTACTGGGGCCCGTACCCGAATGCCTGGGCTGTGAAGGAGTCGATCCAGCTGCTGCAGAAGATGTTCCGGCTGCGCACCTGCGAGGACACGGTGTATGCGAACCGCACGCGGCCGTGCCTGCTCTACCAGATCAAGCGCTGCAGCGGGCCGTGCGTGGGGCTGGTGGCGCCGCAGGACTACGCCGCCGACGTGGCGAATGCGGAGAAATTTCTGGACGGCGACACCGCCGAGCTGATGCAGATGCTGGAAGCGCGCATGGCCGCGCATGCGGGGAAGTTGGAGTTCGAGCAGGCCGGCGCGCTGCGCGACCAGCTCGGCTCGCTCTCGCGCGTGCTGCAGACACAGGCGATCGAGTCGAGCTCCGACAAGGACGTAGACATCCTTGCGGTGAAGGTACAAGGCGGCCGGGCCTGCGTGAACCTGGCGATGGTGCGCGGCGGCCGGCACCTGGGCGACCGCGCGTTTTTTCCCGCGCACGTGGACGAGGCGGATGCGGCAGCCGTGCTGGAAGCGTTCATCGGCCAGCATTACCTGGACATGCCGGCACCGGCATCGCTGATCACCAGCGAGCCGGTTGCGCCCGAACTGCTGGAAGCGCTGTCCGAGCAGCGTGGCGGCCGCATCAGCGCGGTGCACAACCCGCGTGAGCAGCGCCGGGTCTGGCTCGAGATGGCCGAGCAGAACGCGCAGATTCAGCTCGCGCGGCTGCTCGCGGAAGAGGGCTCGCAGCGCGCACGCACGCGCGCGCTGGTCGATGCGCTCGGGTTGGAGGTGGAGCAGTTGGACGCGTTTCAGGTCGAGTGCTTCGACATCTCGCACACGGCCGGCGAGGCGACGCAGGCAAGCTGCGTGGTGTTTCGCGAACACCAGATGCAGTCGGCCGACTACCGGCGCTACAACATCGAAGGCATCACCGGTGGGGACGACTATGCGGCGATGCGCCAAGTGCTGAAGCGGCGCTATTCAAAGCTGCTGGAGGCCGTGAACGCACAGCAAACATCACTCGATAGTGAACCAACGGCGGATGTTGATGTGGACGGGGACGACGCGGGAGCCGAAATGGCTGAGGCCGTTGCCGAGGCTCGAGAGGCGTCAGCGCCGCCGGCGTCCACCGCTGCGAAGAGGCGCAGCCGGGTGCGCCTGCCCGATCTGGTGCTGGTCGATGGCGGCAAAGGGCAGGTCAGCGTTGCGCGCGACGTGTTCAGCGAACTCGGGCTCGATCTTGGCCTGATCGTCGGCGTGGAAAAAGGCGAGGGCCGCAAGGTCGGGCTCGAGGAACTGGTGTTCGCCGACGGCCGCGAGAAAGTCTGGCTCGGCAAGGACTCGGCCGCACTGATGCTGGTGGCGCAAATCCGTGACGAAGCGCATCGCTTCGCGATCACCGGCATGCGTGCGCGCCGTGCCAAGGTGCGCACCGGCGGCGGCCAGCTCGAGGAGATTGCCGGTATCGGGCCGAAGCGCCGCGCGCGGCTGTTGCAGCGCTTCGGCGGCGTGCGCGGCGTGGCGGCCGCCAGCGTGGCCGATCTGGCCACCGTCGATGGCGTCTCGCACGAACTGGCCGAGCAGATCTACCGCGCCCTGCGCTGAAGGGCCGAGAAGGGGCGACTGCAGATTCGCGCATGGGACAATCCCGCCGATGTTCTGGACAATCCCGACGATCTTGACGTGGCTGCGCATCGTCGCGATTCCGTTGATCGTCGGCGTCTACTACCTGCCGCTGGAGCTGGCCAGCCGCAACCTGATCGCGACCGCCATGTTCGTGATGTTTGCGGCCACCGACTGGCTGGACGGTTATCTGGCTCGGCGGCTGAATCAGACGTCGGCGTTCGGCGCATTCCTCGACCCGGTAGCTGACAAGATCCTGGTCTGCGCAGCGTTGCTGGTGCTGGTGTCGCTGAACCGGGCCGACGTCTTCGTCGCGTTGATCATCATCGGGCGCGAGATCGCGATCTCGGCGTTGCGTGAATGGATGGCGCAGATCGGCGCTAGCAAGAGCGTGGCCGTGCACATGATCGGGAAGCTCAAGACCGTCGCGCAGATGGTGGCGATTCCGTTCCTGTTGTATGACGGTTCGTTGTTCGGGCTCGTTGACACGTTGTTCTGGGGCACCGTGCTGATTTGGATCGCCGCCGTGCTGACGGTCTGGTCAATGGTCTATTACCTGCAGAAGGCGGTACCGGAAATCCGCGCCAAGGCGCGATGAGCAGCGTTGTGGCCGGCCATGCAGCGTCCGCCTCGGTGCGCGCCATGCCGTGGGTGTTCGTGCTGATCTGGAGCACCGGCTTCATCGTGGCGCGCTTTGGCATGCCGTATGTGCCGCCGCTGCATTTCCTGTCGATCCGCTATGCACTGACGTTGCTGTGCTTCGCGCTTTGGGTCTGGCTCGCGCGCGTGGCCTGGCCAGCCAATCGCATGCAGTGCGGGCACTTGGTCGTGACCGGCGTGTTGATGCAGGCTGGTTATCTCGGCGGCGTCTGGTCGGCCGTGCGCGCCGGCATGGGTGCGGGGTTGGTTGCCTTGCTGGTCGGATTGCAGCCGGTGCTGACCGCGCTGTGGCTTGTCGGGCGCGGCGGCGCGGTGAGTCAGCGCCAATGGCTCGGTCTGCTGCTCGGGTTCGCAGGCCTGCTGCTGGTGGTCTGGCGCAAATTGGACAATGGCGGCGAAGTGAACCCGACGACGATGAGCTTTGCGGGCGCTGCGCTGCTGTCAATCACGGCCGGCACGCTGTACCAGAAGCGCTTCGTGGCACCGTGCGATGTGCGCAGCGCCAACCTGATTCAGCAGGCAGCGGCGCTGGCCGTGACGTTGCCGCTGATCGCATTGGAAGCGGGTCCGCTCGAATGGAACGCGCGTTCGGTCGGCGCCATGGTCTGGTCGGTGCTGGCGCTGTCGGTCGGCGGCAGCTCGCTGCTGTACCTGCTGATCCAGCGCGGCAGTGCGACCGCGGTGGCCAGCCTGCTCTACCTAGTGCCGCCGAGCACGGCCGTCATGGCGTGGCTGCTGTTTCGCGAGCCGATCACCGCGTTGACCGTGGGCGGCATCGTGCTGACCGCAATCGGTGTGACCCTGGTGGTGCGCGAGCCGCAGTGGGGCTGACAGAATCACACCATAGGCAGCCGGGCACGCGGACCCGGCTCAAGCAAACATCTTCAACAGGGCAGCCCCATGAGCAAGCATCGCATCGCAGTCATTCCGGGTGATGGCATCGGCATTGAAACCATGCCCGAGGGCATTCGCGTGATGGACGCCGCAGCGCGCAAGTTCGGCTTCGACCTGCAGTTCGACCATTTCGACTTTTCCAGTTGGAACTACTACGAAAAGCACGGCCAGATGATGCCCGATGACTGGAAGGATCAGATCGGCGGGCACGACGCGATCTATTTCGGCGCGGTCGGCTGGCCCGAGAAGATCGCCGATCACGTGTCGCTCTGGGGCTCGCTTCTGCTGTTTCGACGCGAGTTCGACCAGTACGTGAACCTGCGTCCGGCTCGGCTCATGCCCGGCATCATCGCGCCGGTGGTGCGGCGCGACGGGACTGCGCGCGCGCCCGGCGAGATCGACATGTACATCGTGCGCGAGAACACCGAAGGCGAGTATTCAAGCATCGGCGGGCGCATGTTTCCCGGCACGCCGCGCGAGATCGTGATGCAGGAGACCGTGATGTCGCGTTTCGGTGTCGACCGCGTGCTCAAGTTCGCGTTCGAGCTCGCACAGGCGCGGCCGAAGCAGCACCTGACGTCGGCGACCAAGTCGAACGGCATCGCGATCACCATGCCGTACTGGGATGAACGGGTCGCGGAGATGGCGAAGCACTATCCCGGCGTGACCCTGGACAAGTTTCACATCGACATCCTGACCGCGCACTTCGTGGCGCGGCCCGACTTCTTCGATGTAGTGGTGGCGAGCAACCTGTTCGGCGACATCCTGTCCGATCTTGGCCCGGCGTGTACCGGCACCATCGGCATCGCGCCGAGCGCAAATCTGAACCCGGACCGCACCAGTCCCTCATTGTTCGAGCCAGTGCATGGGTCGGCGCCGGACATCGCGGGGCGGGCGATCGCGAATCCGATCGGGCAGATCTGGTGCGGCGCCATGATGCTCGAGTTTCTCGGCCACAAGGATGCACACGACGCCGTGCTCGGCTCCATCGAACGGGTGCTTGCCAGCGGCAAGGACGCACCACGCACGCCCGACATCGGCGGGCGCGCCAGCACCGCTGACCTTGGTCGTGCCATTGCGCAGGCGCTCTGAGTTGCGCAGCGCCGCAGCGCTGCGGCGACTGTTGTTTGGCGTCCACCAGCACGTGCTTGCGTGGCGGGAATGCATCTAGAATTCAAGCGCATGGGCACCGGCTCTGGATGCTGCATCACTGCCAATCGGACGTTATTGATGGGCCGTTTGCGCGGGTAGTCTGAGCGGTCGGTGCGTACGATCTGGTGCCGGCCAAGTTGCCGCTTTCCGGCACCGTTGCTCGATGGCATTCTCGGGTCCTGCATCGCCTGCATCTGGTGATCGCGAATGCCGTGGCGCACGCTGCATCGGGCCGATCTCGGCAGCCACTACAAGAACATATTGGATTACGAATCGAGGAACCAGCCCGTGAACAAGACTGAACTGATCGAGCACATCGCCAAGAATGCAGACATCTCCAAGGCCGCCGCGACCCGTGCGCTCGAATCGACCATCGGCGCCGTGAAGACCACGTTGAAAAAGGGCGGCACGGTCTCGCTGGTTGGTTTTGGCACGTTCGCAGTGGGCAAGCGGGCAGCGCGTACCGGCCGCAATCCACGCACAGGTGCGGCGATCAAGATCAAGGCAGCCAAGATTCCGAAGTTTCGGCCGGGCAAGTCGCTCAAGGACGCATTGAACTGATGCAGTCGTTGCAGGTCGTACGCACAATAGTGGGTGCTTAGCTCAGTTGGTAGAGCGGCGCCTTTACACGGCGTAGGTCGGCGGTTCGAGCCCGTCAGCACCCACCAGAAATGGAACGAAGGCGAGCCAGCATTGCGCTCGCCTTTTTCGTTTCATCGCGCAATCCATTGACCTCTTCGAGGTAATTAAACGACATGTTCGATTTCGTTCGCAGACACACCAAGATCATGATGGCCGGGCTGTTCCTGCTCGTCATTCCCGCATTCGTACTGGTTGGCGTGAACAGCTACACCTCGGCTTCTGCGGCGCGCGGTCCGGTGGTTGCCACGGTGGCTGGCACCGACATCCACCAAGGCGAGTGGGACGTCGCACATCAGCGTGAAATCGAACGGATCCGCGCGTCCAACCCAGCGCTTGACGCCAAGCTGCTGGACAGTCCGGCGGCCCGCCAGGCGACGCTTGACCGGCTCGTGCGGGAGCATGTGCTGCGCAACGTGGCCGAGCACGACCAGCTCGTGATCACCGACACGCAGCTTGCGCGTGCCCTGCATGACGATCCGACGATCGCATCGTTGCGACGTCCGGACGGCACGCTGGACATGCAGGGCTATCGCCAGATGCTTGCGACCCAGGGTCTGTCGCCGGCGGGCTTCGAGGCGCGCGTACGTGCCGACCTGTCCACACGCCAGGTGCTGGAAGGCGCGGTCGGCAGCGCATTCGTGCCGCCGTCGGTGGCCGACCTGACGCTGGATGCGCTGTTCGAGCGGCGCGAGGTGCAGGTTGCAAAATTTTTGCCAGCCGATTTCAAGGCGTCGGTGACGGCTCCGACCGACGCCGAAATGCAAAGCTACTACGACGGCCATCTGGCCGAGTTTCAGGCGCCTGAAAGCGCAAACGTCGAGTACGTCGTGCTGGACCTTGCCGCCGTGCAAAAACAGCTCGATGTAAGCGACGCGGATCTGAAAGCTTATTACGAGCAAAACGCGGCGCGTTATTCAACGAAGCCGCAGCGGCGAGCCAGCCACATTCTGGTCACGGCGCCCAAGAGTGCGCCGGCGGCCGAGCGCGAGAAGGCCCGTGCCGACGCCGAACGTCTGCTGGCCGAAGCGCGAAAACCGGGCGCCGACTTCGCCGCGCTGGCCAAGCAGAATTCACAGGATCCGGGCTCGGCAGCGGAGGGCGGTGACCTTGGATTTTTCGGCCCGGGCGACATGGTCAAACCGTTCGAGGAGGCGGCCTTCGCGCTGCAGCCCGGTTCGATCAGTGACGTGGTCGAGTCCGATTTCGGCTATCACATCATCAAGGTGACCGATGCGAAGCCGGCAGTGGTGCAGTCGTTCGAACAGGTTCGTCCGGAGATAGAGCAGCAATTAAAGGCGCAGCGCGCGGCGGGCCGTTTCGCCGAAATGGCCGAGACGTTTTCCAACCTGGTGTATGAGCAGTCGGACAGCCTCAAACCTGTTGCCGAACGCCTCAAGCTCGAAATCCGCAGCGCTGACAACCTGACTCGGCAGCCAACGGCGAGCACGAACGGCGTTTTGGCAAATCCCAAGTTCCTTGGCGCGCTATTCGCCTCTGACGCACTGCAGGACAAGCGCAATACGCAGGCGATCGATTTGGGCAATAGTCAATTGGCAGCCGGTCGGGTGCTCAGCCACCAGCCGGCACGCACGTTGCCACTGGCCGATGTGAGGGATCGCGTGCGTGAGCAACTGATCGACGAGCGTGGTGCCCAGTTCGCGACCAGTCAGGGGCAGCAGAAATTGGCTGCCTGGAAGGCCGACGCCAATCAGCAGCAACTGGGTGCGCCAGTGATCGTGTCCCGAAACGACGCCCAGCAACTCGCGCCGGCGGTGGTGAATGCCGCGCTGACGGCCGATCCGGCCAAACTGCCCATATTGCTCGGCGTTGATCTCGGCGTGCAAGGCTACGCGATCCTGAACGTCACGAAGCGGATCCCGCGCGAACTTCCCGTTGACGCCGGGGCCCAGCAACGCCAGGTGTTGCAAAGCCTGGCGGCGGCACAGGCGCTCGCTTATTACGACGTGCTGAAAGCACAGGCTGAAGTGCGTATCAAGCCGGGCGTTGGAGCGACGCGTTGACCGGCAGGCCTATAATTCACGTCACAAACGGTGGCTGTAGCTCAGTTGGTAGAGTCCAGGATTGTGATTCCTGTTGTCGTGGGTTCGAGCCCCATCAGCCACCCCAGCTTTCCAACTCGCGATGCATTCAGTCATGCATCTGTGATGACTCTTGAATAGTATGCGGGTACGCACCATGCGATGTGTAGCCCGTTTGCGTGCCGGTTCCTATTCTCTTGGGTTTGATTACTTGGAGACTGAATGTAGGCCGATTGCTTAGATGGCATCGGTCTTGCGCGTAGTTTGACCGAGTCGCGGGCTTCTTCTGCACTGTAATTGTGCAATTTGTTGCTGCGCTGCGCCGGTGGCGCTACTACACTGGGTTTCAACGTTTGCTTCTTGCAACGTCCGATTTCTGAGTCTTGAATTTGCAACAGTCAAGTTGCATATTTACAACATTCGGGTTGTTGTGAATGCTTTCAGGCTCGATTCATCGATAGGCTGTCGAACCAATTTCCGCTTATGAGATACCCGGCCTGTCATCACCATTTCCATCTGGGCAGTTAGACGTGAATCGCCGCCAGCTTGTACCGGTCGGCTTGATGCGCATCGGATCCGGTTCGTTGCCGATATGAACGCATCGACGTCGATTCCACTGATGCTTGCAGCTGCCCTCGAAGCCAATGGCGCGAAGGGTCGCGCGGCCGAGACTTTGCGTCTCTTCGGTCGAATGCCGGTTCCCCTGATGGCGGTCGACGCGCACGACGTCACGCGCATCCTGTTCTGGAACGATGCCTGCGAGCAACTGACCGGCTTTCCGGCTAGAGACATCGTTGGCCGCGCCGAGGCGGTTGCACGACTGTATCCGGACGCTGCCTACCGGATGCGCAAGATGGCGGAATGGCAGCGGCTCGGTACTGCCGTCGGCGAGTTCGAATTGACGCTTGCTACCCGCAGCCACCAGCGCGTTCGGGTCGCGTGGTCATTGTTTGCAGGATTCGATGTGTCGCCCGAGGCGGCTGATGTCTACTGGCTGGTCGGCCGCGACGTGTCGATGCTGGCAGAGGCGACCCGGCAATCGCGTGCGCGTCAACGGCTGCTGGTTTCGGTGTTCCGCCATTTGCCGGACCTCGTTTCGCTGAAAGACGGCGAAGGCCGCACGTTGCTTGTCAGTCCGGCAGCGGCGAGTTCGCTCGGGCTGTCGGAAAATGAGATGCTCGGTCTGACCACGCTCGATCTCGCGGAGCGCGGCCCGTTGTCGCACGATGCGCTGCAGCACATCGCGGCGAACGAGGAAGCGACCTGGCAAGCCGGCCGCGCTTCCCAGATGGAAGAGGTAGTGGACTTCGGCAACGACGTGCTGCGCTCTTATGATGTCACGCGGGTGCCGACCTTCGGCCGGCTCGGGCAGCGCGTCAGCATGCTGGTGATCCGCCGCGAAACCAGTGAGCAGCGGGTGGCTGCCACCAAGCTGGAACTGGCTGGCCGCGTGCTCGACCAAAGCAGCGACGGCATCATCATCACCAATTCGAGCAACCTGATCACAATGGTGAACGCGGCGTTCACGCACATCACCGGGTATGCATCGTCGGAAGCGCTGGGCCAGACGCCGGCGATGTTTGCGTCGGGCCTGCACGATCCGTCCTTCTTTTCGGCAATGTGGGACGAGATCAACCGCTTCGGTCGCTGGTCGGGCGAGGTCTGGAACCGGCGCAAAAACGGCGAGGTCTATCCGCTGTGGATGAATCTGTCGGTGCTGCACCACCGCGTCAGCGGAGAGATCACCCACTACGTGGCGTCGTTTGCGGACTTGAGTTCACGCAAGGCAGCCGAGCAGCAGATCGCTTTTCTATCGACCAAGGACCCGATAACCGGGCTGCCGAATCGCTCCCAGATCGCGTTATCGGGCGCGCTTGCGCTGAGTCAGGCAAAGGCCGGCGGCGAAGAGCTGGCCGTGATGATGATCGACGTCGACAATTTCAAGACGTTGAACGAATCGCTGAGCTATGCCGGCGGCGACCAGCTGCTGCGTGAGATCGGCGAGCGCCTCGTACGGGGTGCCGGGGAGCGCGCCGCGGTTGGTCGGCTTTCAGGCGACGAGTTCCTGGTGCTGCTGCCGGATACCTCCGGCACCAACGACGTCGCGCAGACCGCGCGCAGCCTGATGGCCGCGGTGGGGGAGCCGATGGTGCTCAACGACCTGCCGTTCAACGTCACGGTGTCGATCGGAATCGCGACCTACCCGGCCGATGGCGACAACTTCGACATGTTGTTCGGGCGTGCCGACGCTGCGCTCTACGAAGCCAAGCGCAGTGGTCGGGCCGCCTACCAGTTCTCCAGCGTGAACATGAATCAGCAGGCGCTCGAGCGGCTGCAGATCGAATCCGCGCTGCGGCGTGCGATCGAGCAGGATGCGCTGCGCCTGGAGTAC
Organism: Burkholderiaceae bacterium; assembly: GCA_965218765.1. Lineage (GTDB taxonomy): Bacteria > Pseudomonadota > Gammaproteobacteria > Burkholderiales > Burkholderiaceae_C > JBBPYC01. The sequence continues at coordinate 13,260 of CBDCLU010000002.1, forward strand.
CAGCCGCTGATCGAAGTCGAGACGGGCCGCGTGATCGGCTGTGAGGCACTGTGCCGATGGGACGATCCGCAGCGCGGCGCGATCCCACCCGCAATCTTCATCGCACTGGCTGAAGAAAACGGCATGATCGAGCGGCTCGGCGAGTGGGTGCTCAATGCCGCGACCCAGCAGTTGCGCGCCTGGCAACAGATCGGCTACGACGACCTCGTGATGGCCGTCAACTTGTCGGCGCGGCAGTTTCAGCGCGGCGTCGTGCTGCAGCAGGTCGAGGAGGCGCTGCGCCGCTCAGGCCTGCAGCCGGATTGCCTGGAGCTCGAGCTGACCGAAACCGTGCTGCTGAACGCCGGTACCGCGGTGCTTGACACGCTGCGGCATCTGAAGGCACTGGGCGTAAGCCTTGCAATCGACGACTTCGGCACCGGCTATTCCAGCTTTGCCTACTTGCGGCGCTTCAAGTTCGACAAAATCAAGATCGATCAGTCGTTCATTCGGGATCTGATCGAAGACCCGGAGGACGCGGCCATCGTGCGCGGCATGATCTCGCTGGGCAAGAATCTCAGCCTGGCTGTGGTCGCCGAGGGCGTGGAGACCGAAGCCGTGGCGCAGCGGTTGCGCGGCATGAACTGCACATATGCGCAGGGCTATCTGTATTCACCGCCACTGCGCCCAGAGGCGCTGTGCGCATACCTGCAAAAACGGGCCAACGGCGCGGTCCGCAGATCGGGCAATTGACGCTGGTGGCTGCGTTCAGCCCAGCCGGGCAATCCAGATTCGCATCAGTGCAGTCAATCAATCGTTCACCATCACGAGCTTTCCCATCACGCCGCGCGAGCCCATGCGTGCGTATGCCGCCTTCAAGTCCGCCATGGGCATGGTTCGATCGATCACCGGTTTGATGCGGCCCTGCTGGTACCAGCGGCCGAGTTCGGCCATCATCTTCGCGTTGGCTTTCGGCTCGGCGCGCGCAAAGCCGCCCCAGAACACGCCGACCACCGAGGCGCCCTTGAGCAACGGCAGATTCAGCGGCAACGCGGGTATCGGACCGGCGGCGAACCCCACCACCAGATAGCGGCCACGCCAGGCGATCGAGCGAAACGCGGGGATCACGTAATCGCCGCCGACCGGGTCGTAAATCACGTTCGGGCCGGCGCCATCGGTCAGCGCCTTGATGCGTTCGCGCAGGTCTTCGGTCGCGTAGTTGATCGTCTGATCAGCGCCGATCGAGCGGCACAGTGCGCATTTCTCAGCCGTGGAGGCCGCCGCGATCACGCGGGCGCCGGCGGCTTTCGCAATCTGAATCGCCGCGGTGCCGACGCCGCCAGCTGCGCCGAGCACGAGCACCGTCTCGCCGGCTTGCAACTGCGCGCGATCGAGCAGCGCATGGTGCGACGTCGCATAGATCATGATGAAGGCTGCCGCATCGACATGCGGGAAGTCGTCGGCAAGCGGCATACACAGCGCAGCCGGTGCGATCACGTGACTGCCGAAGCCGCCGGTGCCGGACAGGCAGGCGACGTTCTGCCCGACCTGCAACTCGCGCACGTCGGGACCGACCGCAGTGACGACACCCGCATACTCGGAGCCCGGCACGAACGGCAATTCGGGCTTCATCTGATACTTGTTCTGCACGATCAGCAGGTCGGGAAAGTTCAGGCTCGCGGCCTTGATCTCGATCAGCACTTCGCCGGCTTTCGGCACCGGTGTCGGCAACTCTTTCCAGACCAGCGCATCGACGCCGATCGGGTTCTCGCACAGCCATGCATGCATTGAAATGCTCCTTCGATTGTCTGTATGGGGTTGTCTGAACCCATGATAGACGGCCGGCGGGTTCTGACCGGGCCGCATCGGCGACACCATAGAATCACCAGCCAAGCGGCTACCTGATCGACATCCTTATTCGCTCTGACCGCTGCCAGCCGCGCCCTCCCACCCATGAAGATTCTGGTCAGCAATGACGACGGTTATCTTGCGCCCGGCCTGGTTGCGCTGGCCGAGGCGTTGCGCCGGATTGCGGACGTCGAGGTGGTCGCGCCGGAACAGAACAACAGCGCGAAGTCGAATGCGCTGACCTTGCATACGCCGCTCTATGTGCGCCAGGGCGCGGCCGGCATCCGCTACGTGAACGGCACGCCGGCCGACTGCGTGCACATCGCACTGACCGGGCTGCTCGACTACCGGCCAGACCTCGTGGTCTCCGGCATCAACGACGGCGCCAACATGGGAGACGACACCATCTACTCGGGCACCGTCGGCGCGGCCATGGAAGGATTCCTGTTCGGCGTGCCGTCGATCGCGTTTTCGCAGGTCGAAAAGGGCTGGCGCGAGGTGGAATCCGCAGCCCGCTTCGCCGCCCGCATGGTGGAGCAGCTGCAGCGCGCGGAACTGCTCGGTGGGCCGACCTGGCTGCTCAACGTGAACATCCCGAATCGGCCGTTCGAGCAACTGCAGCGGGTCCAGGTCTGTCGGCTCGGCCGCCGCCACGTGGCGGAAAAAGTCATCACGCAGTCGAGCCCGCGCGGCGACACGATGTACTGGATCGGCAACGCGGGCGCAGCCAAGGACGGCGCCCCCGGCACCGACTTCCATGCGACCGCGACCGGCGACGTATCGCTCACGCCGCTGGCGGTCGATCTGACCGATCGGGACAACCTGCACTACTGGGCCGAAGTCGCGCAGCGCTTGTTCGGCGAGCATAGCGGCGCGGACCACTCGGCAGATATGTCGGTGCCGGTCGAGCGCGGCGCCGCGGCAGTCGGCAGCAGCCTGTCCTGATGCCGCAACGGCCGAGTTTTCCGACACGGCTGCGGCCAGACGGCGACGGCGGAAAACGGTCCTCTGCTGCTGTAATGGGAGCAGTGAAGGTAGACCCGACGGGCGCTACAGGCATAAATCATCTTCATAAGCCGCTGCATCCGCGGGCTGTCTTGCCGACCGGCGAACAGGTGACCGCGCGCGCGCGCATGGTGCAGCGACTGCGTGCGGCCGGCATCGGCGCGCCGGCGGTGCTCGCAGCGCTGCAACAGATCGAGCGCCACTGCTTCATCGACAGCGCGCTCGGTGCCCAGGCTTACGAAGATACCAGCCTGCCGATCGGCTTCGGCCAGACCATCTCGAAGCCGAGTGTCGTCGCGCGCATGGCGACCCTGTTGAGCGAAGCGCCGATCACCGACGGCGGCCGCCTGCCGCTCGGCCGCGTGCTGGAGATCGGTTCGGGCTGCGGATATCAGGCGGCGCTGCTCGCGCAGTTGGCAACCGAGGTCTACAGCATCGAACGCGTGCGCGGCCTGCACGAGCTCGCGCGCAACCGGCTGCGGCCGTTTCGCGTGGCAAACCTCCACCTGCTGTTCGGCGATGGAATGCTCGGATTTCCACGCGGTGCGCCTTATGCGGCCATCATCTCCGCAGCCGGTGGTGCATCGCTGCCCGCGGCCTGGACCGACCAGCTCGCGCCAGGCGGCCGGTTGATCGCGCCGACCGTGACTGCCGGCGGCGAACAGGCGCTGGTGCTGGTGGACAAGACGGCGTCCGGATTGCGTCGCCAGGTGCTCGAAGGCGTGCATTTCGTCCCCCTAAAATCCGGTATTGCTTGAAGGGACCCCTACATGACGGAGCAAGGCACCCGTTGCCACCGAATGATCACGGCCATGTTGGCGGCGGCTTTGGCGCTGCTGGCCGGCTGCACCTCGCCGACCACGCGCGCGCCGGTGGAAGACCGCGCCGGCATGATCGGCGCAGGCGCGCCGACGGATGCGCCCGCACGGCCGTTGCCGGGCGCCGAAAACGAAGGCAAGCCCGGCTACTACACGGTGCGCAAGGGCGACACGCTGATCCGCATCGGACTGGAAAGCGGCCAGAACTGGCGCGACGTGGCCCGTTGGAACAACCTGGAGAACCCGAACGCGATCGAAGTCGGCCAGGTGATCCGGATTGCCCCGCCGGTCGGTGCCACCTCCGTGGCGGCTGCCGTCACGCCGCCGGAGCGTGGCGTCGTCGCGCGTCCGCTGCCGCCAGCAAGCGCTGCCGTCGTTGCACAGCCACCTGCGCAGCCGCCGCCGCTGGTGGCGCCTGCGACCCCACCGCCCACGCCGGTGGCCGCCGCCGCTCAGGACAGCGGCTCGGACGACGAACCGCGCTTCATCTGGCCCACCGGCGGTTCGCTGCTGGCTGGTTTCGACGAGCAGCGCAACAAGGGGCTCGACATCGGCGGCCGTCCGGGCGATGCGGTGCTCGCTGCAGCGGACGGCCGGGTGGTCTATTCCGGTGCCGGCCTGCGCGGCTACGGCAACCTGATCATCCTGAAGCACAACAACACGTTCCTGACCGCCTATGCGCACAACCGCGCGCTGCTGGTGAAGGAAGACCAGTCGGTGCAAAAAGGCCAGAAGATCGCCGAGATGGGCGATACCGACGCCGACCGGGTCAAGCTGCATTTCGAGATTCGGCGGCAAGGCAAATCGGTCGATCCGGCGCGCTATCTGCCGGCGCGATAGTGCGATCAGCCGCTGCACTGGCCGGCCCTACCGTGCTTGAACCTCTTCACCGCCGCGATCTTGCAAGCAATGGCTGTCGGGTCCCAGATGCTGCTGCGACGCCACGCGCCGAGACTTGAGACAAGCCCGGTGCAGCACGCACACTTGACCCGCCGGTCCGCGCTGGCAGCGCTTGCAGTGCCGTGGCTGGCCGCCGGCTGCAGCACGCCGCTGCCGTTGAGCGCAGCGGCGCCGCGATCGACCGACCCGGCCGCTGTTGCACTCCTACAGGCCAGCGCGCAGGCACACGGCTTGGCCACATATCGCCGGCTCACCGATATCAACGTCGCCTACCAGGGGCGGTGGCGCCCGTTCGTGAACGGCATCCAGCCCGAAATCGTCGACGCGGGTTTTCGCGGCAGCTCGCAGGAGCGCCTGCTGCCGCAAGCCGGTATCGCCGCACAGGCTTATCAAGGACCGGAAGGTGACAAGCAGGTGCTCTGGCGCCGTGCCCGTGACGCAACCGATGCGCAAGGTGAGATCAGCGTCTGGATCGATGGTGTGCGCAACCACGACGCTGCCCGGCAGCGCGCGGCAACCTTGGTCGCGGAAGCCTATGGATTGTTTCTGCTGGGGCCGTTGTGGCTGGTCGAGCGCCGGTTGCTGCTGCAGCTGGCCGAGCCGGCCACGGTCGATGGCCGCACCTGCGATGTGGTCGATGCCTGGCTGGCGCCGGGCCTTGGGCGCAGCGCACTCGATCGGGTGTCGCTCCATCTGGATCGCCGCGACCAGCTGATGCGCCGCGTTCGCTTCACCTTGGAAGGCTTTCCGAGCACACAGGGCGCGGTCGCGGAAGTCGACACGTTCGAGCATGAGCGCCGCTTCGGCCTGCTCTGGCCGATGCGATCGTACGAGCGCATCGTGCATCCGATCGCGCTGCCGGCGCACGATTGGCACATCGTCGGGCTGGATGTGAATCGCGGTTACCCGATCGAAGCCCTGCAGGGGCCGGTCTTCACGGGCGCCGCGGCAGCGCCGGCCGCTGCGCTTTAGAAAGTCGCGCGGATGCCCTTGGCGCATCCAGGCTCAGCAAGACTGGCGTGCGTTGACAATAGCTTGCTCAAGCTACGACGTTGCCCGACCATCACATCAGGAGACAGGATGACTCTGCTTATGAAGTTAGCCATCGGCGCCGCAGCCGTGCTGCCGCTGCTGACCGCACCGGCCTTCGCGCAGGTGCCCAAGCTCGAGAGCCCGCTCAGCATCGTGGTCGGATACGCACCCGGCGGCGGCACCGACCGCGCGGCGCGCCTGTTGGGCCAGGCGCTGCAGGACAAGTACGGCATCAACGTGATCGTCGAGAACAAGCCCGGCGCCGGCGGCCGCATGGCCGCGCAACAGCTCACGGGTACGGGCGCCAAGGACAACACGCTGCTGTTCGCAAACCCCGCGATCATGGTGGTGGGGCCGCTCGTGTTCAAGGAGACCAGCTACGACCCGGACACCGACTTCGTGCCGGTGTCGCAGGTCACCAGCTACGATTTCGGCATCGCCGTTGCGAACGACATTCCGGTCAAAAACGCGCCGGAACTGGTGAGCTGGTTGAAGGGCAATCCGCAGCAGTCGTTCTTCGGCGTGGCCGCGACCGGCAGCCTGCCGCATTTCTTCGCGTTGATGTTCGGCGATCGCGCTGCGGTGAAAGCCGAAGTGGTCGGCTACAAAGGGTCGGCGCCGCTCATGAATGCGATCATGGGTGCGCAGATTCCGGTTGCGATCGACTCGATCGAACCGCTGGCGCCGCTGAATCAGGGCGGCAAGCTGCGCCTGATCGCGGTGTCGGGCAAGGAACGCTCGGCGTTCGCGCCGGACGTGCCGACCCTGCGTGAAGCGGGCATCGATCTGGTTGCGACCGGCTGGAACACGCTGTATGCCGCCAAGACGATGCCGGCGGCCAGGGTCACGGCACTCGCGCAGGCAATTGCGGCCGTGATGGACGATCCGGCCGTCAGAAAACGTTTCACGGACAGCGGCATGGAGCCGGTATCGAGTTCGCAAGCTGACACCGCCGCGATGCTGGCCGCGTACAAGGCGCAATGGGAGCCGGTAGTCAAGCGCAGCGGCTATCAGCAGTAGCCTCGCCGTCGGAACGGCTGCACGGCACGGATCGGACCGCACGCTGCTGAAACAGAAGCGGATACGCGCCGTGCATTGCGCCTTGTGTTCAGGACCAGCACCAACACGCGCGCAACCCGCTCGTCAAGGGATGCAGTCGGGATGTGATTCGGGCCGGGACCGGGCCGATTGCCCCGCGTCGTGCAGCGCCATCACCGCATGACGGCGTCATCCCGGTGTTCTGTGAATGGCTGCAGACCTGCAGACCTGCAGCTCGGCTTGAGGCAACACGCATCGCTTGCAGCGAACGACTGCCGGCAGCGTGCAGCGTGCAGCGTCAGCTCCCGAAACATCACTTCTTCTTTTCCTTGCCGCGCGGGATCACCGCGGTCACGCCGGGTGTCGGGCGGGCGTTGTCGGCACTGCCGGCTGCCTTCGGCGGCGACGTGTCCTTCTTCGGTTTCTTGACCATCTTCTCGCGGCGTTGTTCGTGGGCCATGGACGTGCTTTCGGTGGTGGGGACAGGGGAAGGGCGACAATTGTCACCTCGTTTGCCGGCCGCTGTTCCCGTTCGCAGGGGGTCCGGCGCGCCATTTTTTTGACGAAGAAAGCCATGCCAGAAATCGAAGTCCGCCCGGCCACCATCCACGATGCCAGGACCATTGCCGACATCCACGCCAGTGTCGTGCAGGCAGCCTGGCGCGCGCTCGTGCCGGATGCGCAACCCGAAGGCATGCCGATGGACAAGCGCATCCGGCAGTGGCGCGATGCGATCGAGTTCGGCGACCCGCAGGTGCAGGTGGCGGTGCAGGAAGGCCTCACGATCGGCTTCGTCGGTTACGACCGCTCGCGCGACCCGAAATCAAAGGCCACCACCGGCGAGATCTGGGCGATCTACGTGCGCGAGCAGCACTGGGGCCAGGGCGCCGGCGTGGCGCTCTGGGACGCCGCGCGCGACGGGCTGGAGGAAGAAGGCTGCACCCACGTGACAATCTGGCTGCCGCTTGCGAATGAACGGGCGCTGCGCTTTCATGAGTTGGCCGGCTTCAAACGCGAGTTGAACACGGCGCGCACGGCGCAGGTCGGCGGCATCAAACTCGAAGAGATCCGGTTGAAGCGTGCGATCGCCTGAAGCCTCAGACGGGTCGGCGCAGGCGATCGGCTGGACCGATGCCGCCGGCACCGCGCACACCGCGCAGTGGCGGCCGGAAAGCGGCATGGCTGCTCCAAAGCGCGTGCAGCTTGCCGATGATGCGTTGGCGGCCGACAGCGCGTATCGGCTGGCCTGCGCGGGCACCGGGTTGTTGTGGCAGGGCGATTTCCAGAACGCGCGCCAGCTGCTGCAGGCGCTGGCACGCCGGGTGGACCGGCCGCGCAGACCGAAGCGCAAAGAAACCACGCCGGAAGCGGACCCAGCCGGTGCCCAGCGGTTCCATCAATATCGGCAAGCGCAGGCGCAGCGCGCCCATACGCTCGCGATGCTGCTGGTGCGCGTGGAGGCGGATCGCAGCATCGCATTGCGCCGCGCGCCGGACTGGCGCATGGCACTTCAGGCGGCCTGGGGTGAGTGCGATGCCGAGCAAAAGTCTGCGCGCATCGTGCCGCTGCGCGAACTGCTCGGCATCGTGGGTGCGTACGAGTGGCGCAAGAACGGCATCGAGATTCCCGCGCTCGGCGCGCCGCCGGGCAACCGCATCCATCCGCATTACGGCGTTTATTCGCCAGTGCGGGGCGAATACCTGGACCTGATCGCAGCCGAACCGTTGCCGGCCGGCGCAAGCGTCGCGTTCGACATCGGCAGCGGCACCGGCGTGATCGCGGCGCTGCTCGCGCGCCGCGGCGTGGCGCGGGTCGTCGCGACCGACAACGATGCCCGCGCCATCGCGTGCACCCGCGACAACATCGAACGGCTCGGGTTGGACGGTCAGGTCGAGACCGCGCAGTGCGACCTGTTCCCGGACGGCCGTGCAAATCTTGTCGTGTGCAATCCGCCTTGGCTGCCAGCCCGTGCGGCCACACCGATCGAAGCGGCGATCTACGATGAAGGCAGCCGCATGATGCGCGGTTTTTTGAATGGGCTGTCCCTGCATCTGGCAGAGGGGGGCATCGGCTGGTTGATCCTGTCCGACCTTGCCGAGCACCTGCAGCTCAGAACCCGCCCGCAGCTGCTCGCGTGGATCGACGCTGCGGGACTGGTGGTGTTGGGCCAGCGCAGCGTCCGGCCGCGTCATGGAAAAGCCATCGATCCGACCGACCCGCTGCACGCGGCACGCGCGCAGGAGTTGACGACGTTGTGGCGGTTATCCGTGCGCGCCGAAAACGCTGCTGGCCTTTGAAGAACGTGAAGCCGCCTGAGACGCTTCAGCGCGGCAGCAGCGGCACCGTCGCCGGCGACAGCAGCGGTGGTGCCACCTTCGCAAGCTTGGCCACCCGCACGCAGTCCAGCATGTGCTGCTCGCCGAGCAGCCGGATCGCCGAATAGCCGAGCGCAGCCGACACCGCCTGACCCGCAAACGGCACGTACTTGCTGGCCTGCTGGGTGGTCAGCCGCAGGCCGACGGCCTGCGCGGCTTTCCACAGCAGGTCTTTCGTGACGAACTTGCCGACCAGCATCGAGCCGACCACGCCGACGGCTTTCTGCACGTCTTCGCGGGAGCTCGGCGACAGCTGATTGATCTGCTGCGGCGAAAGGCCGAACTCGGCGTTGATCTGCGGCACCAGCCGCGACAGCAGCGCCGCATCGACCGCCCAATCGAGCCCGGGGATCGGCACCGCGCTGGCCGCGGCGGCTGCAAGCGCACGCCGGTGCAGCAGCTTGCGGCAGCGCAGCACGGCTGCGACCAAAGCTGGATCGCCTTCGGCCAGTTCGAGTGCACCCGGCTTGCGGCGCCGCAGCAGCCCGGGCAGGCGCGGGAATTGCGGCAGGCGCTCGCGCAGGCTGGGCGAATGCGGTTCAATCGACATGGACGTGGGTGGTGCGGATTAGTTCTTCTTCTTGATCAGGCCGACGATGAACAGCAGGATGATCGCGCCGATCACCGACGCGATCCAGCCGACCGGCTCGCCCGGGCGATACCAGCCGAGCGCAGAGCCGCCGTAGCCGGCGATCAGGGAGCCGGCAATGCCCAGCAGCGTGGTCATGATGATGCCCAGGTTGTCATCGCCGGGCTTGATGGCGCGTGCGATCAGGCCGACGATGAAACCCACGACGATGGTGACGATGATGCCCATGGGAGTGCAGTCGCTTTCTTTAAAAAAATGAAACCAACAAAAGTTGCCGCCGCGCTGCCAGCTCAACGCGTTGCTGCAACGACCAAAACCGGTGGACTCTACACCGCAGCCGCCGTGGCGCTCTCCAATTGCTGCGACAGCTCCAGCCAGCGTTCTTCCAGGCTGGCGAGCTGATCGTTGACGGACTTGAGGCGCCGGCCGGTTCCGGCCAGATCGGTGTCGGCCGATGGTGTGGCAAGGTGCAGCCCCAGCGCATCGCGTTCATCGGTCAGCCTGGCCATGCGTACTTCGGCCTGTTCCAGTTCGCGCCGCAGCGGCTTCAACGCCTGCGCGCGCTGCTGGCGCTGTTGCGCGTCGAGCTTGCGCTGCTGCGCGCCACCAATTGCGTTTTTTACGTCGATTGGTGTCGGAGTGCTGGTGCTGTCTGCATTTATTGCTACTGAATTGGTAGTAGCCGCAGCGACCGCTGCGGGCAGCTCGGCCGCGGTGCCGCGGGTCTCCTGGCGCAGCGATTCGCGTACCCGCTTGGCTTCGTCGAGCAAAAAGCGCTGGTAGTCGTCCAGATCGCCATCGAACGGCGCGACGCCGCCGCGCGACACCAGCCAGAACTCGTCGCACACCGAGCGCAGCAGCGCGCGGTCGTGGCTCACGAGCATGACGGTGCCTTCGAACTCATTGAGCGCGACGGCGAGCGCCTCGCGTGTGGCGAGATCGAGGTGATTCGTCGGTTCGTCGAGCAGCAGCAGGTTCGGCCGCTGCCAGACGATCATGCACAGCACGAGCCGCGCTTTCTCGCCGCCGCTCATGGTGCCGACGGTCTGGCGCACCATGTCGCCGGAGAAGTTGAAGCCGCCCAGAAACGAACGCAGATCCTGCTCGCGCGACGGCTGCTTCGCATCGGGGCCGAGTTCGCGCGCGAGCCGGATCATGTGCTCCAGCGGCGAATCCTGCGGGCGCAGCACGTCGAGCTCCTGTTGCGCGAAGTAGCCGATCGACAGCCCCTTGCCTTCGGTGATGCGGCCGGCCACGGGTTTGAGTTCGCGCGCCACGGTCTTGACCAAGGTCGATTTGCCCTGGCCGTTCGCGCCGAGGATGCCGATGCGCTGCGCAGCCAGCACGGACCGGTTCACGTTGCGCACGATCGTCGTCGGCGCAGCGTCCTCGCGCGCGTCGTCCGGCGCCGGGTAACCGAAGCTCGCATCCGAAAAAGCCAGCATCGGATTCGGCAGGTTCTGCGGTTCCTTGAACTCGAAGTTGAAATCCGCTTCGGCCAGCACCGGCGCGATGCGTTCCATGCGCTCAAGTGCCTTCACGCGGCTTTGCGCCTGTTTGGCTTTGGTCGCTTTCGCCTTGAAGCGATCGATGAACTTCTGCAGATGCGCGATACGATCCTGCTGGCGCGCGAACGACGCCGCCTGCTGGCTGATCTGCTCGGCGCGCATGTCCTCGAACCGGCTGTAGTTGCCGCCGTAGCGCACCAGCTTGGCACTTTCGATATGCACCGTGACACTCGTCACCGCATCGAGGAATTCGCGGTCGTGGCTGATCACGATCATGGTGCCTGCATAGCGCTTGAGCCACGCTTCGAGCCAGACCAGCGCGTCGAGATCCAGGTGGTTGGTCGGCTCGTCGAGCAGCAGCAGATCGGACGGGCTCATCAGCGCACGCGCGAGTTGCAGCCGCATGCGCCAGCCGCCGGAGAAGCTGTTCACCGGGTGGTCGAGCTCGGTCGTCTTGAAGCCCAGGCCGAGGATCAGCGCCTGCGCGCGCGCCGGCGCGTCATGCGCGCCCGCATCGTGCAGGGCCATATAGGCTTCGGCCAGCGCGAAGCCGTCCCCACTGGCCTCAGCTTTTTCGACTTCGCGCTGCGCCGCAGCCAGCGCGGTGTCGCCTGCCACCACGAAATCGGTCGCGCCTTGCGTGGTCTCCGGCATCTCCTGTGCGACCTGCGCCAGGCGCCACTGCGCAGGCATCGAATAATTGCCGCTGTCCTCGTGCAGCTGCCCGCCCAACAGCGCAAACACGGTCGATTTGCCGGCGCCGTTGCGACCCACCAGGCCAACCTTTTCACCCGGGTTGATGGCGACGGACGCCTGCTCGAGCAGCTTCTTGGTGCCGCGGCGGAGCGTGACGTTTTTGAGCGAGATCATGACAAACGGAGTTCGAAAAAAGTTGCGGTTGCAGTCGGCCTCGACATGCAGCGCCGATGCCGGCGGGCGAGACAAACGCGGCGTGCGTTGCGGCTGGCGACGCCTGCTGCAATGTTAATGCCGGCGATTCGGGCACTCGTATCAAAACACTTGCAGCAGCCACCACGCGACCGGTGCGGCGACCAGCAACACCGGAACCGACCACGCATGAAAGCGCCAGCCCAGCCCCGGCTCGGCCGCCAGTCGCAATGCAATCAGATTCGCGAGCGACCCAATCGCCGAGCCGAAGCCGCCGACGTTGACCGCATAGGCGAGCAGCCGGTCTGCGCCTGCATGCTGCTGCAACAGCAGGATCGTCGCCGGCACGTTGCTGATCGCCTGCGACCACGCAAGCCCGGCGACGAAGCGGTGCACGGGGGCATCGGCGCCCCACGTCAGCAGCGGCTGCAGCGCCGCGAGGCCGGTGACCAGATGCACGTCGATGAACATCAGCACGAACACCAGCAGCAGGCCCCAGTCGATCTGCCGCAGCACCGCGCGCGCCCTCGTCAGCATGAACAGCGACACACCGGCCGCCGCCCAGACCGGCTGCCCGAATGCGAGCGCGCCAAGGTAGGCCAGATAGGCAACCCCGCAGCTCGCGAACAACCGCAGGTCCGGCCCGACCGTTTCGGCTGGCTCGCGGCGTTCGATCTCGATGTTCGGGAAAGCCGCCGCGGTCATACCCAGCAGCAAGATGAGCAGAACCCCGCCCAGCGGCGCCATCTGGGAAATAAACGCGGCAGCCGACAGGCCGGTGCTGTGCCACAGCAGGATGTTCTGCGGATTGCCGATCGGCGACATGAGCGAGCCGGCGTTGACCGCGAGCGCCTCGAAGATCACGAGCCGGCCGATCGGCAGCCGCGCGTGGCGGCGCAGCCCGAGCGTCAGCGGCACCGCGATGAACAGCGCGACGTCGTTGGTCAGCAGCATCGACAACGCAGCCGCAGCGGCCACCAGCAACAACGCGAGCCCGCGCAGCCCGTGCATCCGGTCGATCAGCTGCCGGCCCGCCTGCGCGAGCGCGCCGCTGGTCTCGATGCCCTTGGTCAGCGCCAGCAGGCCGTACAGGGTCGCGATGGTCGGCCAGTTGACTGAATTCAGTAGTGCCAACGGCGGTGCGCACTTCCAGAGTTCGAGCACCACAGCAAGCAGCAACAGCGCCTGCAGCAGGTGGTCGCGCCGCAGCGCTTGCATGGTGCGGATAATCAGCGCATGCATCGAGGCCCGCCGTTCAAGCACGTTTCACACCGTCTGTCCGGCTGGCGGCCTGATCCGCAACCATCGCATCGCTGCCGCTCCACCGACCCATGTCCTCATCCACAAAAGTGCTCTATGGTTTTCACGCGGTAAGCGTGCGGCTCAAGACCGCGCCGGCGTCGGTGCTTGAAATCTACGTCGATCCCGCGCGGCGCGACGCACGCATGCGGCAGTTGCTCGAACGCGCACACGGCGTCGGGGCACGGCTGATTGAAGCCGATGCGGCGCGGCTCGCAAGCATTGCAGGCAGCGCGGGTCACCAGGGCGTGGCCGCCAAAGTGCAACCACTGCCGGCCGCAAATTCGCTCGATGATCTGCTTGATGCCGTTGAGGGTCCGCCGCTCGTGCTGGTGCTCGATGGCGTGACCGATCCGCACAACCTGGGCGCTTGCCTGCGTGTGGCCGATGGCGCCGGCGCGCATGCGGTGATCGCGCCGAAGGACCACGCGGCCGGCATCAACGCGACGGTGTCCAAGGTTGCGAGCGGTGCGGCCGAGACAGTGCCGTACTTCATGGTGACGAACCTCGCGCGCACGTTGAGCGAACTCAAGGAGCGCGACATCTGGTGCGTCGGCACCAGCGACGATGCACCGAATTCGCTGTATCAAACCGGGCTTTCCGGCCCGCTGGCGCTGGTGCTGGGTGCGGAAGGCACAGGGCTGCGCCAGCTCACACGCAAGTCGTGCGATGAACTGGTGCGCATTCCGATGCAGGGCGCGGTGGAGAGCCTGAACGTGTCGGTCGCCAGCGGCGTGTGCCTGTACGAAGCGCGGCGCCAGCGCAGCGGATAGCGGCGCCCTGGGGGTGCTGCAGCAGCAGTTCAGGCGCTCGCCTGATCCAGCTTGGCGATCGCCGCATCGCCCAGCTTGAGCGTTGCCGCAGCGACCAGCTCGTCAAGCTGATGGTGCGAGGTGGCGCTCGCGATCGGCGCAGTGATCGACGGCCTTGCGATCTGCCACGCGAGCGCGACCTGACCTGGCTTGGCGTTGACCTCGGCCGCCACTTCATCGAGCGCGGCCAGAATGCGCCGCCCGCGATCATTCAGGTACTTGCTCACCGCACCGCTGCCGCGCGCGCTCTTGTCGGCATCGGCCTCGCTGCGGTACTTGCCGGTCAGAAACCCCGCTGCCAGCCCGTAGAAGTTGAGTACGCCCAGCCCGCGGCGGGTGCAGAGCGCTTCCAGCTCATCCTCGAACGGCGCACGGTCGTACAGGTTGTAGAGCGGCTGCAGCGATTCGTAGCGCGGCAGTTGGTGGCGCTCGGCCACGTCGAGTGCCTGCTCGAGACGCGCCGCGCTGAAATTCGACGCGCCGATCGCGCGCACCTTGCCCGCGTCGATCAGCTTGGCGTACGCGGCCAGTGTGTCTTCCATCGGCGTCTGCGCATCGTCGTCATGCGACTGATACAGGTCGATCACGTCGGTCTGCAGGCGCTTGAGCGAGGCTTCCACCGCCTGCTGGAGGTAGGCGGGCTTCAGGCCCGCCTTGCCCTCGCCCATATCCTTGCCGACCTTGGTAGCGAGCACGATGCGGTCGCGCTTGCCCGACTTTTTCAGCCAGTTGCCGATCACGGTTTCCGACTCGCCGCCGGTGTGCCCCGGCACCCAGCGCGAGTACATGTCGGCCGTGTCGATGAAGTTCATGCCGGCATCGACCCAGGCGTCGAGCAGCGCATGAGAGGTGGCTTCATCGATGGTCCAGCCGAACACGTTGGTGCCCAGGCACAGTGGGGAGACCTCGAAGCCGGAGCGGCCGAGCGGGCGACGTTGCATGAATCGTTCTTTCATTTGAATGAAGGGGCAGTTTCAACAGGGAAGGCCATCCTTGTGCGCGAACGCCCAGCGCCGCCGGCCCGGTGCCCGGCGCACATGTCCGGCGCGAGTTCGACCTCGCCGTGCTCGGTCACGCGCGTCGGCTGCCCTTCCAGCACATAGAGGAACTCGTCCTGCCGGCTGTGTCGATGCAGCAGCGCCGAATCGGCGCCAAGGCGCAGCCGGGTCAGGTTCACGCCGAAGTCGCGGAGTCCGAAGACGTCGCCGAGCGCGCGCTTTTCCCGGCCCGCCATGCGGCTTGCGAACGACTCCGGGTAGTTCGACGGCCTGGTGCGCGGCGGGACCGCGGGCGCAGCCACGGCAGCGGAGCCGGGGACTTCGGAAGGCTTCATGAACGCTTTTCCATTCATTCTTCGATGCGCGGTCAGACCCAGCCGAACGCGCCGAGCACCGCGCCCGCGCCGATCAGCCACAACAGGTGGATGCGCGTGCGCAGCACCACGAGCACCGAAGCGGCCGTGAGCAGCCATAGCCGCCAGTCGCGCGCCGGTACATCATGCGCTGACGCGATCAGCCAGCCGGTCGCGATCAACAGCGCGATCACGATCGGCGCCATGCCGGCCTTGAACGCACGCACCGGGATCCGGTGCCGATTGCGGTGGCCCCATTGCGCGGCGAAGTAGGTCAGCGTGGCGGATGGGATCATGGTGCCGAGCATCGCGAGCAGCGCGCCGCCGAGCGCCGGCCACCAGGCCGACGGCCCGGCGGCGACGCCGCCCGCGCTGTTGAGGCCGACGTTCCAGCCCATCAGCGCGATGAACAGCACGTTCGGGCCCGGCGCGGCCTGCGCGAGTGCGATGGACGCGGTGAACTGCGGATCGGTCAGCCAGTGGCGCTGATCGACCAGGAAGCGGTGCATGTCCGGCGCGGTCGTGATCGCGCCACCGATCGCGAGCAGCGACAGCGACAGGAAATGCGCGAAGAGGGCAAGCCAGTCGGCCGCTGAAAAATGGCTCATCGGCTCGGCGCAGAGGGTCCGCCTGGCGGCAGTCGTTGCAGGCAGCGCCAGGCCCAGCCGGTCGCGACCGAGCCGATCGCGAGCAGCACCCAGATCAGCGGCAGGTGCAGCAGGCCGATCGCGACGAACGTGCCGATCGCGAAACCGGCGCAGACGAACCTGCCCATCGGATTGTTTTCCAGCGCGACGATCAGTTTCAGGCCGGTCGCGGTGATCAGACCTGCCGCGACCCCGCCCATGCCGCGCAGCGCGCCGCGCGCTGCGGCCAAATCGGCAATCCCCGCATAGAGCGCGGCCAGCAGCAGCACGACGAGCATCGGAAACGTCAGCATGCCGGCCAGCGCCGCGACCGAGCCGCGCCAGCCGAAGCTGCGCGCGCCGATCATCAGCGCGAGGTTGCCGACGTTCGGTCCGGGCAGGATCTGCGCAACCGCCCAGTCATCCAGGAATTCGTCCCGCGTGAGCCAGCGCTTCTTCTCGACCAGCTCGCGCTGCACGATCGCGAGCACGCCGCCGAAGCCCTGCAGCGCAAGCACCGTGAACGACCAGAACAGGTCGGCCAGCGAAGTCGGCGCGGCGGCTGCGGGGTGCTGCGATGTGCGGACGACCGAGTCGGGGACGGGCGATTCGGTCGGAGGCGGCATGGCGGCGATTATCGGCTTGGCGCGCACGTCCGATGCCGTGAGTCAGTATCGACCGATAGCTATGAAAATAGTAGCTGAAAGCGAAGGCAGCGCCTGCGCCGGAGGCCAAAACCCTCAAAAAACGACAGATTGATCCATCGGCAGTTGCCGCCGCTAGACCGACATGCCGCCCGACACTTCGAGCACCGCACCATTCACATAGCTGGCCTCGTCGCTCGCCAGGAATGCATACACGTTCGCGATCTCCTCGGGCAGGCCGAGCCGGCCCAGGGGCACCTTGGCCTTCATCTCGTCCAGTACCTTCGCAGGCATGGATGCGAGGATCGGCGTCTCGATGAAGCCCGGCGCGACCGCATTCACGCGCACGCCTTTGGCCCCAAGTTCGCGGCTCCAGGTCTTGGTGAAGCCGATCACGCCGAACTTGGACGCTGCGTAGTTGGTCTGGCCGAAATTGCCATAGATGCCGACCACCGAACTCGCATTCAGGATCACGCCGCTGCGCTGCGCGACCATGATGTCGGCGACCGCCTGCGCGCAGTGAAACACGCCGCGCAGGTTCACGTCGATGACCCGGTCGAACTGTTCGATCGTCATGCGTTGCAGCCGCGCGTCCTGGGTGATGCCGGCGTTGTTCACGAGGATGTCGATGCGGCCGAAGCGTGTATGCACGGCAGCGACCATCGCATCGACTTGATCGCGCTGCGTGACGTCGAGCGTGAAGCCGAGCGCCGGCTGCCCAGTCCCGCTTTCGACGCCGTCCTTGCACTGCGCCACCGCCGCATCGACGCCGGCCGGGTTGCGGTCGCAGACGACCACGGTTGCTCCTTCCTGTGTGAACTTGAGCGCAGTGGCCAGCCCGATGCCTTGCGCGGCGCCCGTGATGATCGCGATCTTGTGCTCGAGTCTTTTCATGGAGCGGTGCTGGATTTGAAGATGTCGGACGTGAGAAAGGCGCTGGCCGTCAACGTCCCTCGAACCGCGCCGCGCGCTTCTCGACGAATGAGCGCACGCCTTCGGCTGCATCCTCGCTGTTCGAAAGCCGCGCCTGCGTGTCGATGAATTCGTGCATCGCGACGACCGGCCCGTGCTCGACCGCTTTCAGCGCATTGCGCCGCGTCGCGACCACCGCGAGCGGTGCCTGCTGCGCGATCAGCTCGGCGATGCGCAGCGCCTCGTCAAGCTCCTGCCCGGCCGGCACCACCTTCTGCACGAAGTTGAGCCGCAACGCTTCCGCGCTGCCGAACTCGTCGCCGGTCAGCAGATGCAGCAGCGCGTTGCCGAGGCCCGCGCGTTCGGCCATGCGCAGCGTCGCGCCGCCGGTGGCCATGATGCCGCGCCTGACTTCGAGCTGCGAGAAGCGGCAGTCGTCGGCGGCGACCACGATGTCGGCGGCCAGCATCAACTCTATGCCCAGCGTGTAGGTGATGCCCTTGACCGCCGCCACCATCGGCTTGCTGCGGCGCCGATAGCCGGGGGTGCCGAGGTCGGTCGGCTCGACTTCGCCGTACCGCACGGCTTTCTCGCCACGCTGCATCAGCGGCGCGATCGTCGGCAGATCGAGCCCGGCCGTGAAATGGTCGCCGAACGCATGCAGCACGCCGACGCGCAGGTCGGCTTCGTCGTCGAGCCGGCTGTAGGCGGCGCCCAGTTGCGCGAACATCGCAGGTGTGAAGCCGTTGCGCTTGGCTGGCCGGTCGATCCCGATCAGCAGAATATGGCCGCGGACGTCGCAGACGATGCGGCCTTCGGCGGGTGTGCTGTTCGTCATATTCACGCGCTACACCTCGGTTCGTTTGAGCAGATAGTCGAGCCCGCCCGCGCGGAACCAGCGGTAGCCGTAGGGTTCCAGCAGGATCGAATGCCGGCCTTTCGGATCGGCCTCGCTGTGCGCTTCGGACAGCAGGTTGATCAGCAGCTCGCAATCCCTGCCGAGCGATCTGGCGCGCACTTCGAGCTCGTGCGGATCGGCTTTCAGATTGTGGATGAACACGACCGAGTTGTTGCGCCACTCGTAGCGGATCACGAAGATGGCCGCATCGTCCTGCGGCAGGATTTCGAAGTCGCCCCAGCCGACCTCGGGCAGCTCTTTTCGCATGCGGATCACGCGCTCCATCCAGTTCAGCAATGAATCGGGATCGCGCCGCTGCGCGGCCACGTTCACATGCTCGAAGCCGTACACGCCTTTTTCAATCACCGGCTTGATCGGCTTGTCGGCTTTCGTGAAGCCGCCGTGCGGCTCGGTGGACCACTGCATCGGCGTGCGCGCGCATTCACGCTCGGGCAGGTCCAGGTCGTCGCCCATGCCGATCTCGTCACCATAACGCAGCACCGGCGTGCCGGGCAAGGTCAGCATCAGGCTGTAGGCGAGCTCCAGCCGGCGCCGGTCGCTGCCCAGCATCGGGGCCAGGCGCCGGCGGATGCCGCGGCCGTAGAGCTGCATGTTCGTCTCGGGCGCGAACGCGTCGAACACGCGCTGGCGCTGCTTGTCCGACAGCCTGCCCAGATCGAGCTCGTCGTGGTTGCGCAGGAACTGGCCCCATTGCGACGTGGCGGGCCGCTCGCGCGTGGCCTGCAGCGATTTCGCGAGCGGCTTGCCATCGCCGCTGGCCAGCGCATAGAACAGGTGCTGGTTCACCTGAAAGTTGAACATCATGTGCAGGCGCTCGCCTTCGTCGCCGAAGTACTGCATGTTGGTCTTGGGCAGCACGTTCGCTTCGCCCAGGATGACCGCATCGCCTTTGCGCCACTGCAGCAGCTCGCGAAAGGTGCGCAGCATGTCGAACTGGGTTTCGGGGCGCTTCACGTCGGCGCCTTTTTTTGCGATCACGAACGGCACCGCGTCCATGCGGAAGCCCGAGACGCCGAGCTGCGTCCAGAAGCCCATGATCTTCAAAATCTCCGCCTGCACCAGCGGGTTCGAGGTGTTCAGGTCCGGCTGGAATTCGTAGAAGCGGTGGAAGTACCACTGCTTGGCCGCCTTGTCATAGCCCCAGGTGGAGTCCTGCACGCCGGGGAACACGATGCCCTTGTCCGCATCGGCCGGCTTCTCGTCGGCCCAGACGTACCAGTCGCGGTACTTCGAATCCGGGCTGCTGCGTGCATCCTGAAACCACGGATGCTGGTCCGACGTGTGGTTCACCACCAGGTCGATCAGCACCCGCATGCCGCGCTGCTTGGCTGCATGCGTGAACTCGACGAAATCGCCCAACGTCCCGTAGCGTGGATCGACGTTGTAATAGTCGCTCACGTCGTAGCCGTTGTCGCGTTGCGGCGAGGTCTGGAACGGCATCAGCCAGATGGTGGTGACTCCGAGGCCGTTGATGTAGTCGAGCCGCCGCGTGAGGCCTTCGAAGTCGCCGATGCCGTCGCCGTTGGCGTCCATGTAGGTGCCGACCGACAGGCAGTAGATGACTGCGTTCTTGTACCAGAGGTCATTGATCATCGGTGGGCGGCGCTATCCTGCGCGGTTTTTGTTGAAAGTAGAGAAACATTCATGTCGCCGGACGCTTGGTGGAAAAACGGAATCGTCTATCAAATCTATCCGCGTTCGCTGCAGGACAGCAACGCAGACGGCATCGGGGACTTGCGCGGCATCGCGCGCCGGCTGGATTATCTACAGGCGCTCGGCGTCGATGCAATCTGGATCTCGCCGATCCAGCCATCGCCGATGGCCGATTTCGGCTACGACATCGCGGACTACTGCGGCGTCGATCCGATGTTCGGCACGCTCGGTGACTTCGATGCGCTGGTCGCGGACGCCCATGCGCGCGGCCTGAAGCTGATCCTCGACTACGTGCCGAACCATACGTCGAACCAGCACCCGTGGTTCGTCGCGAGCCGCAGTGCGAAGGGCGATCCCAAGCGCGACTGGTACCTGTGGCGGGACCCGGCCGCAGACGGCGGCCCGCCGAACAACTGGCTGTCCAACTTCGGCGGCCCGGCCTGGACGCTCGATGAAGCCACTGGCCAGTACTACTGCCATTCGTTTTTGCCCGAGCAGCCGGACCTGAACTGGCGCAACCCGGCGGTGCGCGCCGCGATGTACGACGTGCTGCGCTTCTGGCTCAGGCGCGGCGTCGATGGCTTCCGCGTCGATGTGCTCTATCACCTGATCAAAGACGAGGCGTTCCGCGACAACCCGCCGAACCCCGACTATCGGCCCGGCGAGGAAAGTGCGCACCAGCTGCTGCGCACGCGCACCACGGATCAGCCGGAGATGATGGGCATCGTGCATGAGATGCGGCAGGTGGTCGACGAATTCAGCACGGCCGCGTCCAGCCGCGTGCTGATCGGCGAGCTGTACCTGCCGATCGACCGGCTGATGGCCTATTACGGCCGCGGCGATGACGGCGTGCTGCGCGGCGTGCAGCTGCCGTTCAACTTCCATCTGATCGGCGCACACTGGCAGGCGCAGGCGATTGGCGCGCTGGTGCGCCGGTACGAAGCCGCGCTGCCACCCGGCGCGGCGCCGAACTGGGTGCTCGGCAACCATGACAAATCCCGCATCGCAAGTCGCGTCGGCCTGCCCAGCGCACGGCTGGCGGCGATGCTGCTGCTGACCTTGCGCGGCACGCCGACGCTCTACTACGGCGATGAGATCGGCATGACCGACGTGCCGATCCCGCCGGCGGAGGTGCAGGACCCGTTCGAGAAGAACGAACCCGGCAAGGGGCTGGGCCGCGACCCCGAACGCACGCCGATGCCGTGGAGCGGAGATGCGCCGCACGCCGGCTTCAGCGAAGGCACGCCGTGGCTGCGGCTGTCCAAGGACTGGCGCGAGCGCAATGTCGAGCAGCAGGCGCGCGATTCGCAATCGATGCTCGCGCTCTACCGCCGGCTGATCGCGCTGCGCCGGTCGGAAGCCGCGCTGCATGCGGGCGATTTCGAAGCGATCGATGCCGGGCCGGGCCAGTTGCTCGCGTACCGCCGCACGGCCGGTGAGCGCCGCTTGTTCGTGCTGCTGAACTTCGGTGCCGACCCTCGTTCAGTGCCGCCAGCCGTGCTGCCGCAAGGCGCGCAAGTGCTGCTGACGACCGCGCAGGGACCGGTACCGACTGCCGATGGCGCGTTGCAGCTGCGGCCGTTCGAAGGTGTCGTGGCTGTGCGTTGACGGGCTTGACCGGTTGCCCGCGCGACGATTAGGCAAAAGAGCGCCTCCGGACCACTCACCTGATGTGATCCGCCTGCTGTCCCGTGTGCAGCGAAGCAGCAGCGCGTCTGCCGAGTTTCAGCCGCCCGGTCGCCAGCGCCGTCCCCAGCACGATCACGAGCCCGCAACCGACCATCCACCACGTCACCTGCTCACCCAGCAGCAGCACGCCGTAGGCAACGGCGAACAGCGGAATCAGGTAGGTCACCGTCAATGCGCGGGTCGCACCCGCACGTGCGATCAGCCGAAAAAACAGGATGTAGGCAACGCCCGTGCACAGCACGCCGACCGCCACCAGCGCACCCCAGGCACGCAGGCTCGGGGTCTGCGCGGGCCAGCTCAGCAGCGCCGGCAACGCAAGCGCGATGCTGGCGCCGAGTTGGCTGCCGGTCGCTGCGACCAGCGCGGGCGCATCGCTCAGGTAGCGGCGCGTCGCGTTTGCGCCAAGGCCGTAACTCACGCACGCGCCGACGCAGGCCAGCACCGCGAGCAGGCCCGAGCCGCCACCGGCCGGCCCGTCGACGCCCCCGCGCGACAGCGCAAGCAGCGCCACGCCGACGAAGCCGAGCAGCAGCCCGAGCGCCTGCGAGCGGTTCAGTCGATCGGACAGCCAGAGCCAGGCCACCAGCGCGCCGAACATCGGCACGGTTGCATTGATGACCGCGCCCAGCGACGTCGTGATCGACAGCATCGCGAACGAGTACAGCGCGAACGGCAGCCCCGAATTGAGCACGCCGATCACGAGCAGCGCCTTCCAGTGGCACAGCAGCAGCGCGGTCTGGCCGCGCCAGTGCAGGATCGGCAGCAGAAACAGCGCGGCGATGCCGACGCGCAGCGCGGCGGTCGGCAACGCGCCGAATTCGGCCGCGCCGACCTTCATGAACAGGAACGATGCGCCCCAGATCGCAGCTAGCAGCAGGTATTCGGGCGTGCCGCCGGGCTTGCTGCCGTTGCTTGCGGCTTTGCCTGGATCATTCACGCAGCGGCTCCGGGCGCAGCGATCGAGGAGGCGAGGTCACGTCGCTCCAGCACCAGCAACGCAACCTTGCGCTCCAGTCCGCCGCCGTAACCCGTCAGGCTGCCGTTGCTGCCGACCACTCGGTGGCACGGCACGATCAGCGCGACCGGATTGCGGCCGACCGCCGCGCCGACGGCGCGTACCGCGTTCGGCCGCCCGATCGCCGTGGCGACCGATCCATAGCTGCAGGCGCTGCTAAAGCCAATTTCCAGCAACGCCGACCAGACCGCCTGCTGGAACGCGGTGCCACCGGACAGATCCAGCGGCAGATCGAACGCGCTGCGTCGGCCTGCGAAGTATTCATCCAGCTGCTGCGCGGCGCGCTGCAGCAGCGGATGCGCGGGCGCTTCCGGCCAGCAGCTCGCATCCGGGCCATGCTGCTGGTTGTGCGTGAACCAGGCACCGGCCAGCCCGCGCGCGGATGCGGCCAGCAGCATTTCGCCGAGTGGTGTCGGCAGGCGCAGTTGCTGCACCGCAATGCGGTTTTTCATAAGAAAATGGCGTTAGGCGCAGGTGTGATATGCACAGTGCGCTATGCAATCTGTAGCACGGAGTTTGCCGCGATGATCATGTGCGACCTGTCGCCGCGGCTGGCTTCCGTAACAGCGCCGGCACCGTCAAGGCAATTTTGCGCGTGCTGCGCATGCGTCGCACCCCGGCGCTTGCGGTTCGATTCGCGATCGGCCGGACGGCAGGCCGCGCACGCTGGCTGCGCAGGATTCAACCGATCGTCACGCGCCAGTCACGCCCGACCCAGACGCCATCATCGGCCCGGCGCCAGGTGAACTCGATCACCGTGCCTTTGTCCAACTTGGCGCTCGGCAGCGCCAGTGCGTGCAGCGACAGGCCGGTGTCCTCGGTCGGTGCGTCGGTGATGTGCTGCCAGCCGTCGATGCCGAAATGCACGATGGCCGGCCGCTCCAGCAGCAGCCAGAGTGTCTGTCCACGATCGATCCGCCGAGTTGGAAAGCGCGGCGTCCACAGCGCGTCGCTCGGCGTCGGCCGCTGGCCGCGGTAGCGCTGCCAGACGCACTCGGGCCGGTCGAACGGACGGCCCAGCGCGCGGCTGGCGACCAGCTTGACGAACTCCGCATGCGCCCAGACCAGCGGCATCGCGGAGCCGGACGGTTCGCCGGGTGCGAGTCCCTTGGCGGGAATCGGTGCGCTGTCCCAGACCTGTTCGGGCAGCATGCCGCCGCGGCCGGTCATCTTCGTCATCGCCAGCAGCAGCGGCAGCGGATCGCGGCCGGCCACCAGTTCGTAGTGGCCGCGCTCGCCGGCCAAGAGCGGCCAGCCGCGACCGAAGCCGGTGCCGTCGAATGCGCTGCCGTCCTGGTGCTCGCCGTAGCCGTCGCCGTTGTAGCGGTGCCAGACCGGGCCGTTCGGCGTATCGGTCTTGAGCTCGGCGTCGATCACCTGGATGGTCTGCGTGATAAGCGGATCGTGCGCATCGCGCAGGCCCAGCCGCACCAGTTGCAGGAAGTCGGTCGCGACCTGTTCGCTGGCCGGCATGTTCGGGTCGCACTGGCGGTTCTTGATCGCGAGGATGCTGTCGAGCTGGCTCGCGCCGTCCGGACCGGGCGGCGGTGCTACCCGCACGTAGTAGCCATCGACCCCATGCCGCTCGGCCAGTGCCGTGCCGCGCGCCATCGTCCATTCTTCGATGCGCGCATTCCAGTCGTCCGCGATGCGCAGCGCCCAGCTGCGCGCGGGCTCCGCGAGCCACTCGGCGCCGCAGACCAGCGCCGCGATGCAGGTGGCCAGCGTGAACGCGCTGATGCCGGCATCCTCTTCCCAGCGGTCCTGCTGGCTGACCGGGCCGACGCGCACCAGGTGCGACAGCGCGGCCAGCACCATTGCGCCGATTTCGATGCCGGCCAGCGCGTCGCGTTCGGCCAGCGCGGCGGCCAGCAGCACCGGAAACGCGGTTTCGTCGAGCTGGTCGCCCCGCCAGTAGGGCTGGCCGCCCAGCCACTGGTTCTGCGACCAGTTGCCACCGGCAAGCTGCGTTGCGATCAGGTAACGCAGGATGTTGCGCACTTCCGGCAGCGCCTTGAGCGCGAGCAGCCCACCCGCGCTTTCCACCAGGTCGCGCGGCCAGACCAGGTGGTAGCCGCCGACGTCGTCGTGCGTGTTGCCCCAGGGCACGCTCAGCGAGGCGACCATGGCGCCGGGATAGATCTTGTCCTGATGCACGCGCAGCACCATCGCGGACAGCGCCATCTGCTCGCGGACCGGTTTTGACGCCTCGGCTTTCAGCGCAAGCGGCTTCTGCCAGTGTTTCCAGGCCGCGACGTGGCGCCCCCAGACATCCTCGAACGGCTGGCACAGGGAGGCGACCGCAAGCGTGGCGGCCGATTCGTGGCTGGACGCGAACGCGAGCGCCAGGGTCGCCGTGCGTGGCAGCGCACCGGCCAGCGCGACGTTGCCGGGCCCGGCCGAGTCGAACTGCCAGCTCATGCGGCCGTGCTGCTGGAAGTCCGCCCAGGCGTCGCTGGCGCCCACGTAGCCGGCGCTGGCAGCGGCAACGGCGTCTGTCTGGTCCGCATTGGCCGCGCAGAATGCGAGGCCATATGGCCCTTGCGAAGCCCACAGCACGCGCCGCCCGCGGTCATCGGAGATGCCGGCCAGATTTCCGTTGCCGCTGCCGCCCAGATGCGGCGCGAGCAGCACATAAGGGCGCAACCGTGCATCGCCTTCGAGGTTGATTTCGATCAGCAGCACGTCGCGCTCGGGATCCGGCGCGATGCGCAGCGTGAAGGTGAAGCGTTCGTGCGAGTGGACGTATTCGACCGCCGGTATGCCGGATGCGGGCGTCTTGAAGCGGTATCGATCGAGCCGCTTGAGTTCGACCCAGAAACCCGCGCCGTCCGCGATGATGAACCCCAGGTCGCGTATTTGCGGCAGATCGACGCGCGGGTGAAATACTTCGTTGATGATGCCGCGGCCAGTGGTGAACCAGAGCCGGGCCGAGCCGATCGCGCAGCCGACCAGGTCCTTGTCGCTGCTGGACCAGGTGGGCGCGATGCCGGGGGAACCGAACGCATGCATGGGGGCAATCTGCGCCGGCCAGTGAGCCGCGGCCGGCTGGAAGCTTGAAGCGGGGCGCGGCCGAAAGAGCCCGGGCGCCGCGCCGGATGCTAGCGAAAAAGCGCGTCTCGCACCGGCAGCCGCCGCACACCCGTCAGCGCCGCAGCACCAGCCAGCCGAACGCTGCCAGCGACAGCAGCATGTAGAGCGCGCCGGGCGCGCCGGCCGCGACCCAGGGCAGCCATTGCCGCAGGTTGCCGATGTAGCCGAACACGTTGTTCAGGATGAAGAAGCTCACGCCGGCCAGCACGCCGCCGAACACATATCCGGTGATGCCGCTGGTGCGAAAGTGCAGATACGCGAACGGCAGCGCCAGCACCACCATCACGAGGCAGGACAGCGGGTAGAACACGCGGCGCCAGAACTCGATCTGGTAGCGCTGCGCGGTCTGGTTGTTCGCTTCCAGGTGGCCGATGTACTCGAACAGTGCGAACGTGCTCATGCGTTCCGGGCGCAGCAAGGTGGCGGCGACCATCTCGGCGCTCAAGCCGGTGTCCCAGCGCAAGGCCGGCTCGCTCGTGTGCTCCACGCGCGCGGCGGCGGCGTCGCGTGTGTGAAAGCGGTCGCGCTGCGCGTTGGCCAGGCTCCAGCCGTTGCCGGGCCCGAAGCGGCCGCTCTCGGCCGTGATGCGGGTCACCAGAAAGCCGCGCTCGTCGAACTCGAACAGACGCACGCCGCGCATCTGGCCGTTCGCGCCGAGCTGCTTGACATTCGCCGCCCAACTGTGCTCGCCCTGGTTTTCCTTCAGCCAGGCGCCGGTCAGCCCGACCGTGATGTCGCCTTCAAAACGCGCTTTCAGCAGCTGCGCGGTGCGCTCGGTTGCCGGACTAATGTAGTCGCCGACCGCAAACGTAAGCAGCGCGAATGCCAGCCCGAACGACAGCAGGCTGTCCAGCGCGCGCCAGGGCCCGAGCCCGCTGGTGCGCAGGATCGTGTACTCGGAGCTTTTCGCGAGCCGCGCCATCACGTAGATGGTGCCGATCAGCACCGCGATCGGCAGCAGCTCGTACAGGTGCGTCGGGATCTGCAACGCCACGTACAGCAGCGCGTCGGGCAACTGGTAGCTGCCGCCGATGCCGCGGCCGACCGCGTGCAGCTCGTCGACCAGATCGAAGAACGCGAACAGCGCGAGAAAGCCGATGCCGATGAAGCCGATCGCGCGCAGCAGCTCCAGATACAGCATGCGCCGGATCGTCTTCATGCGACCGCCTGCGGTGCCGATATGCGCTGACGCCGCCTAAATAGCAACGTGCCCAACGACAGATTGTGGTGCCGCAGTGCGAGCCAGCTCAACGCCAGCGCGAGCACGCCGCCGTGCAGCGCGAGCAGCAGCACGCCGAACGGCACCTTGCCCGCGGCGATCCAACTCTGGCTCAGATTCAGCAGGTTGTAGTAGATCGCGAACGCGAGCAGCGCGAAGATCAGATTCAAGCTGCGCCCGGCGCGCGGGTTCACGCTGGATGCGGCCACGCCGATCACCACCAGGTTGATCGCTGCCAGCGCGATGCCGATGCGCCAGGCCAGTTCGGCCTGATGCCGCGGCGTCGGCTCGCGCAGCAGATCCGCGGTGGACCGCGCGGCCGGCGGTACCTGCGGGCCCGCCACGCTCTGCTCGCCGACCTTGGTGCCGTACTCGCTGAATTCGCTGATCTTCAGGTTCGTCTGGCCCGGCTCGCTCTCGACGCGCTGGCCGTCCTGCAGCAGCAGGAAGCGCACGCCGTCGATCGTTTCAAGCCGGCCGCTGCGCGCGGTGGTGATCGAATCCTTGCCGCGGATGCTGGAGGCGATGAAAACGTTGTTCGCCTGCGCGCTGTCGGGCGACGCCTTGTCGATGAAGAAGACCCGGTCGCCGCTGGCCGATTCCTGGAACTGGCCGGGCGCGACGCGTTCGATGTCGCCGCGCTGCTCGAAACGCTCGCGCATGTCCTGCAGCTGGCTGTTGGTCCACGGCCAGACCAGCAGCACCAGCGCCGCAATGCCGAGAAAGACCGGCCAGGCAAAGCGCAACGCCGGCTGCAGCGCCTGGCTGAGGCCGCGGCCGGCGGAAAACCAGACCACCATCTCGTTGTCGTGGTGCATGCGCGAGAGCACGCTGACCGTGGCGATGAACAGGCTGGCCGTGAGCAGGGTCGACAGGTGCCCGAGCATGCTGTAGCCCAGCACCATCAACACGTCCTGCGGATTGAAGCTGCCGCGTGCGGCGAGCCGCAGCGCCCGCACCAGCATCATCGTCATCACGATGGTGCCCAGCACCACGACAGTGGCCCCGAAGCTGCGCGCCAGCTCTCGTCGGATAGATGAATGGAATAACATCTGCGCGAACAAATCCGCTCATGAAAAACAACGTTTGATTATGGACTTCGCGCTTGAAACGATGGATTTGCCGGCCGCTGCCGTGCAACGCGGCGATGCGCTGCTGCTGCTGGTCGGCCATGCTTTCCAGCCCGGTGCGGATGCGCTGTCTGCGCTGATCAGCCAGGCGCGCACGGCCGGGGACTTCGAGTCGAAGCCCGGCAAGCAGCTCGGCTGCTGGCAAGTGGCCGGCGTGGCTGCGCGCCGGGTCCTGCTGGCCGGCATCGGCGACGGCTCGCCGCGCGAGGTGCGCCAGGGCGTGGCGGCGGCGGCCGGCTTACTCAAGAGCGGCGCGGTCCGGCAACTGCTGGTTTGCTTCGCGCAACCGGTCGAAGCGCCGGCACTGGCCGCCGCGGTGCAGGCCTGCGCGGATGCGACCTACGTCTACACCACGACGTTGTCGAAGCCGCAGCCGCGCGCGCTTGAACAGGCACGGTTCGGCGTGGCGGACGCCGCGCCGCTGGCAGCCGGTTTCCAGCGCGCGGTCGGCATCGTCGCAGGCGTCGAGCTGGCGCGCGAATGGGCCAACCGGCCTGCCAACCACGCCACGCCCACGCATCTGGCCGACGCCGCGCAGCAACTGGGCACGCAGGCGAAATTCCAGTGCCGCGTGCTCGGCGCCAAGGAGATCGGCAAGCTCGGCATGGGCGCGCTGCTCGCGGTCGCGAAAGGCTCGCGCGAGCCGCCGCGCTTCATCGAACTGCAGTACCGCGGCGCGCGCAAGGAGCAGGCGCCGGTGGTGCTGATCGGCAAAGGCATCACGTTCGACACCGGCGGCATTTCGATCAAGCCGGCCGCCGAGATGGACGAGATGAAGTTCGACATGTCCGGCGCAGCCAGCGTGCTCGGTGTGTTCCGCGCGTTGGCCGAGTTGCGCCCGGCCTGCAACGTGGTCGGCTTGATCCCGGCCTGCGAGAACATGCCCGACGGCGCGGCGATCAAGCCCGGCGACGTGGTCACGAGCATGAACGGCCAGACCATCGAAGTGCTCAACACCGATGCCGAAGGGCGCCTGGTGCTGTGCGATGCGCTGTGCTATGCAGAGCGCTTCAAGCCGCGCGCGGTGATCGACATCGCCACGTTGACGGGCGCCTGCGTGATCGCGCTGGGCGGCGTGCGCAGCGGGTTGTTCACACCGGTCGACGAACTCGCCGGCGCGTTGCTGGCTGCGGGTGAGGCCGCACTGGACCCGTGCTGGCGCATGCCGCTGGACGACGAGTACGCGGAAGGGCTGAAAAGCAATTTTGCGGATGTGCCGAACATTGCCGGCCGCGCCGCCGGTGCGGTCACCGCAGCCAAATTCCTGCAACGCTTCGCCGACAAGTTCGCATGGGCGCATCTGGATATCGCCGGCACGGCCTGGAAGGGCGGCACCGCGAAAGGGGCGACCGGCCGACCGGTCGGGCTGCTGACCGAGTACCTGCTGGCCTTGACGGCAGGCCTGGACGGCACGGACATGGTGTCGGATCAGCGGCGTGCGGCGGCCGCTGGCAAGACGTCGGCCGATGCTGCACGAAGCGGCAAGCCGTCGCAGAAAAAAAGCAAGGCAGCGGCAGGTACGCAGCGCGCTCGCTAAGGCACTGCAGCATGACCGGGCGCACCCCGCTCAGCCGCTCGTCCATCTGCGCATGACCGAGATCGCGTTTCATTTCAACGCGCCCGACAAGATCGGCTATGCATGCCGGCTGTTGCGCAAGGCGGTCGCCGGTGGAGCACATGTGGTGGTGACCGGTGCCGACGAGGTGCTGCACGAGCTGGATCTGGCGATCTGGACGTTCGCGCCGCAGGCGTTCGTGCCGCATTGCCTGCTGGCTGGCTCGGCGCCGGCATTGATCGCCGCGTCTGCGGTGCTGCTCGGCGCACCGGCTGCTTCGCCGCGGCATGATGTGCTGGTGAACCTTGGGTCGACGGCACCTGACGCGTTCGCGCGTTACGCGCGTCTGATCGAAGTGGTGACCACGGACGACGAGGACCGAACCGCGGCGCGGCAGCGCTGGCGCCACTATGCAGACCACGGCTACGCGCTGGTGCGGCACGATCTGGCCGGTGCAAACGCCTGAGTGGCGGCATAGGGATTAACCCGTGAAGCGCAGCACGGTACTGCGAATGTCCGGGTGCGGCCCGGAAATTGCGTTATGGTCGTTTCCGTCGTTGCGCCGGCCTGAAATAAAGAGGCCGCAAGCCGCAGCGAATCTGCCTGACCGCCTGCAAGATGCAGGTTGGTCAATGGAATCTTTCTTCAAATCTCAATCGAATGGAGCAACACCAATGAACAGCAAGCCTTTGAAGTTCGCGTTTTCCGCGTTGGCCGTGGCGCAGGCACTCGCGTTGTCGGGCGGGGCGCTGGCACAGGCCGAGCAGACGGTCGTGATCGGCCACGTGGCGCCGATGTCCGGCAGCCAGGCGCACTACGGCAAGGACAACGCGAACGGCACGCGCATGGCGATCGAGGACTTGAACAAGCAGAACATCACGATCGGCGGCAAGAAAATCAAATTCGAGATGGAAGCCGAAGACGACGCGGCCGATCCGAAGCAGGGCACCGCGGTGGCGCAGAAACTCTGCGATGCACGGGTTGCGGGCGTGGTTGGCCACCTGAATTCGGGCACCACGATTCCGGCTTCCAAGATTTACAACGACTGCGGCATCCCGCACATCACCGGTGCGGCGACCAACCCCGGCCTGACCAAGCCCGGCTACGACACCACCTATCGCATCATCGCCAACGACCTTGCGCTCGGCGCCGGCCTCGCGCTGTACGCTGCCGATACGCTGAAGCTCAAGACGGTGGCGGTGATCGATGACCGCACCGCCTACGGCCAGGGCGTCGCCGATGTGTTCAAGAAAGTCGCGCAGGAAAAGGGCATGCAGGTGGTGGACCAGCAGTTCACGACCGACAAGGCAACCGACTTCATGGCGATCCTGACCTCGATCAAGTCGAAGAACCCGGATGCGGTTTTCTACGGCGGCATGGATGCGCAGGCCGGCACCATGCTGCGCCAGATGGACCAGCTCGGCATGACCGATGTGAAGTTCTTCGGCGGCGACGGCATCTGCACGCTTGAGCTCATCAAGATCGCGTCCGGCGCGAAAAGCCTCGGCAACGTGATCTGCGCCGAAGGCGGCTCATCGATTGCCAAGATGCCGGGCGGCACCGCCTGGAAAAAACGCTACGACGAAAAATATCCGGGCGATTTCCAGATCTACAGCCCCTACACCTACGACGCGACGTTCGTACTGGTCGATGCGATGAAGCGCGCCGATTCGGTCGATCCGAAGAAGTACGTCAAGTTTCTGCCGAAGACCGATTACAAGGGCGTGACCAGCACGATCCAGTTCGAGCCGAACGGCGAGTTGAAGAACCCGTCGATCACGCTGTCCACCTACAAGGATGGCAAGAAGGTGCCGTTGAACTGATCGAACTCCGCGCGCCCATTCGAACAAAAGCCGCCTGGGGCGATCAGGCGGCTTTTTCTTTTGTTGCGGGCCGGCAGGACCGTCGTTATTCGACCTTCGCCTTGCTGCGCAACTGCTGCTGGAATTCGGCCAGCTTCTGCTGCTGCATCTGCTTGGCGAGTTCCGGCTTCACTTCCTCGAACGTGGGCAGCTCGGCATCGCGCACGTCGTCGAGCCGGATCACGTGATAGCCGAACTGGGTCTTCACCGGCTCATCGGTCATCTCGCCTTTCTTCAGCTTGGTCATGCCGTCGGAGAACTCCTTGACATAGCTGCCCGGAGCGGCCCAATCCATCGCGCCGCCTTCTGCGCCGGAGCCAGGGTCCTTGGAATCCTTCTTCGCGATGTCCTCAAACTTGGCGCCGCCCTTGATCGCCGCGATCGCGGCCTTGGCCTGGTCTTCGTTTTCGAACAGGATGTGGCTGACCTTGTACTGCTTGCCGGCGTTGGCGGCGACGAACTTGTCGTATTCGGCCTTCATGTCGGCGTCGGTGACTGCCGCCTTTTTCTGCTGGTCCGCGAACAGGTCGCGGATCAGGATGGTCTGGCGCGCAAGCTCCATCTGGTCGCGGAAGTTGTCGGTCTTGTCGAGACCCCGCTGCTTCGCCTCCTGCATGAAGATCTCGCGCGCGATCACCTCGTCGCGAATCTGGTTTTGCATCTCGGGTGTGACCGGGCGGCCACTGCGCTCAATCTGCTGAGCCAGTGCATCGACCCGTGCCTTCGGAACCGGTTGGCCATTCACGATGGCGGCGTTCTGCGCAAACACCGGCGCCACGGGTGCAGCGGCCATCAACGCCGCAAATGCCGCACCGGCCAGGGAAGAGAGTTTGAAGTTGCTCATGCGAGTTCGATCAACGAAAATAGAGAGTTTTGGGATAAAAACCAGCCAGAGAAAAGAACACGTGAATCCGAAGCGGCAATCAGAGTTCCTCGATTGCGATCGCATGCACGCCGTTCGGCTCGATGTAGTCGGCCAGCGCATCATAGACACGCCGATGCCGCTCCACACGGGTCAGGGCCGCAAATTCAGGCGCGGCAATGCGCACACGGAAATGGGTGCCGTAGCCGGCGGCATTCGCGCCGCTGTGGCCTGCGTGATCGGCGCTTTCGTCGATCACGTCCAGTTGGCTGGGCTTCAGCCGTTCACGCAGGCGGCGTTCGATTTCAAGGGCGGTGTGGGGCATCGTCGTCCATCCTTTGCGGCGTGATTGCGGGAACGCTCATTCCTGCGGTTCGGACCGCATGTGCGGCATGATGTAGAACGCCTGGCCCAGCAGGAACGCAAGCGGGAACACGTATCCCCAGAGCTTGAAGTTCACCCAGGCCTCGGTGC
Organism: Burkholderiaceae bacterium; assembly: GCA_965218765.1. Classification (GTDB taxonomy): domain Bacteria; phylum Pseudomonadota; class Gammaproteobacteria; order Burkholderiales; family Burkholderiaceae_C; genus JBBPYC01. The sequence goes on from CBDCLU010000002.1 coordinate 46,355, forward strand.
TGAAATTCAACGCGACATAGCCGTTCAACACCGCCATGAACGCGCAGTAGATGATCCAGGCGACGTTCAGCCGCTGCCAGACGTTCTCTGGCAGCACGAGCTGGCTGCCCAGCAGCATCTTCAGAAAATTGCGCCGGAATCCCCACAACGCGATCGCGAGGCCGAATGCCATCGCCGCATACAGCACGGTCGGCTTCCACTTGATGAAGCGCTCGTCGTGCAACGCCAGCGTCAACGCGCCGAACCCCAGAATCATCGCCAGGGTGATCTTGTGCAGCGGTTCCAGCCGGCGGTTGATGGCATACAGGATGCCCATCTGCACCGTTGTCGCCGCCATCAGCACGGCCGTGGCCACATAGATGTCGTAGAGCTTGAACGCGCCGAAAAACAGCAGGATCGGCAAAAAGTCGAGCAGGGTTTTCATCTGCGGTCTATTTTCGCCTGATTGGGCAAGCCGCTATTTTTCCGGTGCGAAGTCGAGGGCTGCCGAGTTCATGCAGTAGCGCAGGCCGGTCGGCGCCGGCCCATCCTCAAACACATGGCCCAGATGGGCGCCGCAGCTCGCACAGACGGTCTCGGTACGCAGTAGCCCCAAGCTGTCGTCGATCCGCTCTTCGATCGCGCCGCCATCGGCTGCGGTTGAAAAACTGGGCCAGCCGCTGCCCGATTCAAATTTCGCCGCCGCATCGAACAGCTTCGCGCCACAGCAGATGCATGCGTAGCTGCCGCGGTCATGGTGGTGCTCGTAGCGGCCGGTGAATGGTCGTTCGGTGGCGGCTCGGCGCGTGATTTGAAAGGCGCCGGGCTCAGCGCCTTTTTCGGCCAGCACGGCCTTCCATTCGGCGTCCGTCTTGTGGACTTTGCGGGTGGTCTCGCTCATGGAATCGATCTCTGTGGAATGGCTTGCGAAATCGCCGCTGGTTGGTTCGGCTACCGGTCGCGGCCTTTGCAGCAACTGCTTTGCCGATGCTGCATCTGCCCGCACAATAAGCGCGACCGCGCAGCCGGCAATTTTGATCGATGCGCGCAGCGAGCCGATCCGTGGATAACAGGAGACCCCTCACATGCTAGGACTGATGCAGCAGCAGCCACTGCTGATTTCGAACCTGATCGATTTCGCGGAACGCCATCATGGCGACGGCGAGATCGTGTCGCGCCGTGTCGAGGGCGACGTGCACCGCTACCACTGGCGCGACGTGGCCAGCCGGGCGCGCCGGGTGGCGAATGCGCTGGACGGCGCTGGCCTGGCACAAAGCGATCGCGTGGCGACACTGGCGTGGAACGGCTACCGCCACCTGGAGCTTTACTTCGGCGTGAGCGGGTCGGGGCGCGTGCTGCACACGATCAATCCGCGGCTCCTGCCCGAGCAGATCGGCTGGATCGCCAATCATGCGGAAGATCAGGTGCTGTGCTTCGACACGACGTTCCTGCCGATCGTGCAGGCGATCTGCGCGAAGTGCCCGAGCATCAAGCTGTTCGTGGCGCTGTGCGATGCCGACAGGCTGCCGGCCGACAGTGGCATCCCGGGCCTGATCAGCTACGAAGCCTGGATCGGCGCGCAGGACGATGCGTATGCTTGGCCGAGCTTCGATGAGAACAGCGCCTCCAGCATGTGCTACACGAGCGGCACCACCGGCAACCCGAAAGCCGCGCTCTACAGCCACCGCTCGACCATCCTGCATGCATACGCAGCGGCGTTGCCGGACGTGATGTGCCTGTCGGCCCGCGATTCGGTGCTGCCGGTGGTGCCGATGTTCCATGTGAATGCCTGGGGCATCCCCTACTCGGCTGCGCTCAGCGGTTGCAAGCTGGTGTTCCCGGGCCCGGCGATGGACGGCAAGTCGATCTACGACCTGCTCGAAGCCGAGAAGGTCACGTACGCAGCGGGCGTGCCGACGGTCTGGCAGATGCTGCTCAGCCACATGAAGTCAGGCAACCTGCGCTTCTCGACCTTGAACCGCACCGTGATCGGCGGCTCGGCCTGCCCGCCGGCGATGATCGAGGCATTCCAGAACGACTACGGCGTGCAGGTGCTGCACGCCTGGGGCATGACTGAGATGAGCCCGCTGGGCACGCTCTGCACGTTGAAGAACAAGCACCTCGATCTGACGCCGAACGAGCGCCTGAAGATCCGCTTGAAGCAGGGCCGCGCGATCTTCGGTGTCGACATGAAGATCGTCGACGACGCAGGCAAACCGCTGCCGTGGAACGGCGTCGCTTACGGCGACCTGCATGTGAAAGGGCCGTGGGTGGTGCGCGAATACTTCAAGGGCGAGGGCGGCGATCCGCTCGTCGACGGCTGGTTTCCGACCGGCGACGTGGCTACCATCGACGCCGACGGCTATCTGCAGATCACCGATCGCAGCAAGGACGTGATCAAATCCGGCGGCGAATGGATCAGCTCGATCGAAATCGAGAACATCGCGATCGCGCATCCGGCGGTGGCCATGGCCGCCTGCATCGGCGTGGCGCACCCGAAGTGGGACGAGCGGCCGATCGTCGCGGTGGTGACGAAGCCGGATGCGCAACTGGGCCGCGAAGAGCTGCTTGCATTTTATCAAGGCAAGACCGCGAAATGGCAGATCCCCGATGATGTGGTGTTCGTCGAATCGATCCCGCTCGGGGCCACCGGCAAGATACTGAAAACGAAACTACGCGAGCAACTGCGGGATTACAAGCTGCCCAGTGTTTGAGCGGCAGCACTGCCTGCTGCTGCGGCGCTGCGCCATCAGCTTGGCGGTGCGCGTTACGGGCAATCCCCTAGCGTTGGCGCAAGCGGGAACCGCTACCCTCTGTGGGTCGATGTCCATCGGCAAGTGTTGCAAGACCGGTTGCGGGAAAACCCGGATCGACTTGAGTCGCAACGGCGACGGTCAGGCTGTGGCGCGCTCGGTTAGTCTCATGGGTTACCTCGGGGCGCGGTGCGGCTCGCGAGGCCGGCGCTTCGTCGCGCCGATGGTCACAGCGGCTAATTTTCCTAATCGATTGTTGGAGACAAACAGATGAAATTCGCAAGAAGGATGGCGCTTGGCGCCGTGGCAGGTGCGGCATTGATTGCAGCAGGCGTCCCGGCGCTCGCACAACAGGCTGGCCCGATGAAGGGCAAGACCGTCAAGATCGCAATGATCGAGGGGCTTTCGGGTCCGTTTGCGAACGTCGGTCAGAACCAGTTGAAGAGCTGGCAGTTCGTGGCGAGCCAGCTCAATGCCAAGGAGAACCCGGCCGGTGTCACGTTCGAGATCAACGGCTTTGACAGCAAGAGTTCACCGCAGGAAGCGTTGACCTTGCTCAAATCGGTCACGGATCAAGGCTACCGCTACATCACGCAGGGCAACGGCTCCAACGTGGCCGGCGCTCTGGCTGATGCGGTAGACAAGTACAACAACCGCAATCCCGGCAAGGAAGTCATCTTTCTCAACTACGCGGCGGTCGACCCAGCGCTGACGAACGAGAAATGCACCTACGGCCATTTCCGCCTGGATGCCGATACCACCATGAAGATGGAGGCGCTGACCACTTTCATGAAGGATCGGCCGGAAGTCAAGAAGGTGTACCTGATCAACCAGAATTACTCGCATGGCCAGCAGGTCGCCAAGTACTTCAAGGAAGGCATGGAGCGCAAACGGCCCGATGTGAAGATCGTTGGCGAAGACTTCGTGCCGCTGGGGCAAGTGAAGGACTTCGCGCCTTACGTGGCCAAGATCAAGCAGTCGGGCGCTGACACGATCGTGACCGGCAACTGGGGTCAGGACATGACCTTGCTCGTGAAGGCAATGAACGATGCGGGCATGACGACCCCGCTGTATGCGTACTACGCAGCGGTGTCCGGTACGCCGACCGCGCTGGCTGGCGCGGAGAACCTGCAGGTCTACCAGATCTCGTATGGGCATTCCAATTATCAGGGCCGTATCGGCGAGCTGGCGAAGGCGTTCCAGAAGAAGTTCGGCGACGACCTCTACACCTTTGCGATCTATGACGCGCTCGTGATGCTGAGCCACGGATTCGTGCAGGCCAAGTCCACCGATCCGGTGAAAGTGGCACCGGCGCTGGAAGGGCTGCGTTTTGAAGGCCACAACGGCGACAGCCAGATGCGCAAGGCCGATCACCAGTACCAGCAGGGTCTGTGGATTTCGAAGTGGCAAAAAGTCGATGCAAAGAACGATTACAGCGTTGAGAAAACCGGCTATACGTTCGCGCCGGTGAAGTATGTGGAGATGTCGTTCTCAAGCACGCCGACCAGCTGCGAAATGAAGCGTCCTTCATAACCAGGAATTTACTGGTCCTGAAGACCGGCCGTGCAAAAGCGGCTGGTCGAATTGAATTTGCGGCGGGCGCGGAGCATCTGATCGGGAGCGGCCGCAGGCGCGTTGCCGACATTCATGAAGACGCTCTGTTGACTTCCGCTGCGACCATCCTTCTGCGCTGCCGATTCCGCCATGGAGCTATTCACCATCTCGATGCTGAACGGGCTGAGCTACGGTCTGCTGCTGTTCATGCTGAGCTCGGGCCTCACGCTGATCTTCAGCATGATGGGCGTGTTGAACTTCGCCCATGCGAGCTTCTACATGCTGGGCGCCTATCTGGCCTACACGACCACGCTGTTCATCGGCTACTGGCCGGCGCTGATCGTTGCACCGCTGCTGGTTGGGCTGCTCGGCGCCGCGTTCGAGGTGTTCTGCTTGCGCCGCGTGCACAAGTTCGGCCACGTGCCCGAATTGCTGATCACATTCGGATTGAGCTACATCATCGTGGAACTGGTGCAGCTCGCCTGGGGCCGCATGGCGGTCGACTACCGCGTGCCCGAGTTGCTCGACGGTCCGTTGTTCACGTTGTTCGGCACCCAATTTCCGATCTATCGTGGCTTCATGATGCTGGTCGCGGTGCTGATGCTGATCGCTGTCTGGTTGCTGCTCACGCGCACGCGGATCGGCCTTGTGATCCAGGCGGCGCTGACGCATCCAGAGACGGTCGAGGCGCTCGGCCACAACGTGCCACGCGTGTTCATGCTGGTGTTCGGGGGCGGCGCTGCGCTGGCGGGTCTAGCCGGCGTGATCGGTGGCAACGCGTTCGTAACGGAGCCGGGCATGGCGGCCACGATCGGCTCGATCATCTTCGTGGTGGTGGTGGTCGGCGGCATGGGCTCGCTTGAAGGCGCGTTCCTTGCCTCGATCCTGATCGGCGTCGTGCAGACGTTTGCGGTGGCGATCGATGCCTCGCTGATGGGCGCATTCAATTCGCTCGGCGCCAGTGTCGGTCCGGACACATTCGGCTACGCACTGCTCAAACTCAAGGTCAGCCAAGTCGCGCCGATCCTGCCTTACCTGTTCCTCGTGCTGATCCTGATCTTCCGGCCGAAGGGGCTGCTCGGCACCCGTGAAGGTTAGGAACCACTGAATCGTCATGGCAGCTGCTGCTACCCATTACGGCTTCGCGCCGCTGAACCTCGGGCGCGTGGTGACCTGGGGCGTTTTCGCGCTGGTGCTGCTGATAGCGCCCATGATCTGGGACAGCGGCCTGAGCCGCACCATGCTCACGCAGATGGGCATCGCGATCATCGCCTGCCTGTCCTACAACATGCTGCTGGGGCAAGGCGGCATGCTGAGTTTCGGGCATGCGGTCTACACGGGCCTGGGTGGCTTTCTGGCGATGCACACGCTGAATTATGTCGGCGCGGGTCACTTCGCGCTGCCGGTCAGCCTGGTTCCGATCGCGGGTGGGCTTGCCGGCCTGTTCTTCGCGGCCCTGCTCGGCTGGGTCACGACGAAGAAGTCAGGCACCACGTTTGCGATGATCACGCTGGGCATGGGCGAGCTGGTCTGGGCGATGTCGCTGATGTTTCCGGAATTCTTCGGCGGCGAGAGCGGCATTTCCGGCAACCGCGTGACTGGCCCGCGGCCCTTGGGCATTAGCTTTGGCCCGCAGATCCAGGTCTACTACTTGGTGGCCGTCTATACATTCGTCTGCACCGCGCTGATGTTCGCATTCACGCGCACGCCGCTGGGCCGCATGCTCAACGCCGTGCGCGACAACCCGGAGCGCGTCGAGTTCGTCGGCTACGACACGCAGATGGTGCGCTACATCTCGTTCATCATCGCGGGCTTCTTCGCGGGCATCGCCGGCGGGCTGGGCACATTGAACTTCGAGATCGTCACGTCGGAGATCGTCAGTGCCGCGCGATCGGGCTCTTATCTGCTGTTCACGTTTCTGGGCGGCGCGACATTCTTCTTCGGCCCGATCATCGGCGGCGTGCTGATGATTCTGGCGTTCGTGCTGCTCAGTGAGTTGACCAAAGCCTGGCTGCTCTACCTGGGCTTGATCTTCCTGTTCATGGTGATGTTTGCACCCGGTGGGTTTGCGAGCCTGATCATGATGAATGTGCGCGTGGCCACCTATCACCGGCTCAAGCCGCTATTGCCGCACTACCTGATCTTGCTGGGCTCCGGTCTGCTCGCACTGGCCGGCGTCGGTGCGATGATCGAGATGATCTACCACTGGCAGTTGAATGCGGCGATGGGTCCGATGGTGGAGTTTATCGGGCTGCACCTGAACGCCGGCAGCGCATTGACGTGGTGCATCGCTGCGCTGGTGGCAACCATCGGCATCGCCGTGTTCGAGTGGGCGCGGCGCCGTTTTGCGCGAGCCTGGGGCGCGACGCAGGAATACATCGAGCACCAGATTCGCCTGAAGGAGTCGGCACCATGACCGCCGCACTGGAGCTGCGCAACCTGCGCAAGAGCTTCGGCAAGACCGAGATCATCCGCGGCGTCGATCTGTCAGTTTCAGCCGGCGAACGCATTGCGATCATCGGCCCGAACGGTGCCGGTAAATCGACCTTGTTCAACCTGATCAGCGGCCGTTTCGAGCCGACCAGCGGCGAGGTGCTGCTGCACGGCAAGTGCATCAACGGCCTGCGCCCATATGAGATCAATCGGCAGGGCCTCTCGCGCAGCTTTCAGATCACGAACATCTTCGGCAAGCTCAGCGTGTTCGAGAATCTGCGCTGCGGCGTGCTTTGGAGCCTGGGCTACAAATACAGCTTCCTCAAGTTCCTGGCTGATCTGGATGATGCGAACGAGCGCGCCGATGCGCTGATGCAGATGATTCATCTGAATCGCAAGCGTGACGTGCTGGCGATGAACCTCACCTATGCCGAACAGCGTGCGCTCGAGATCGGCATCACGATCGCGGGCGGCGCCAGCGTGATCCTGCTCGATGAGCCGACTGCCGGCATGAGCAAGACCGAGACCGCGCGCTTCATCGAACTGATCAAGCAGGTCACCGTCGGCAAGACGTTGCTGACCGTTGAGCACGACATGGGCGTCGTGTTCGGACTTGCCGACAAGATCGCGGTGGTGGTGTATGGCGAAGTGATCGCGTTCGACACGCCGGATGCGGTGCGCGCGAACCCGGCCGTGCAGGAGGCGTATCTGGGCGCTGGTCATGATGACGAGGAGACCGAGGCCAGCGCGCAGGTGGAGGCGCAGTCATGAACACCTGCGCCTTCCACCCAGTGGTCCGCATGCTGCCACCCAGGATGGCAGCATGCTGAAGGTGTCCAAGCTGAATGCTTTTTATGGCAAGAGCCATGTGCTGCATGGGGTGGACTTCGACGTGAAAGCCGGCGAGATCGTCGCGCTGCTCGGCCGCAACGGTTCCGGCCGCTCGACCACCGCGAAAGCGATCATGGGCCTGGTCGAATGCCAGGGATCGATCGACTGGAAAGGCCGGCAGATCGTGGGCCGCCATCCGTTCGAAGTCGCGCACTTGGGGATAGGCTACGTGCCCGAAAGCCGCGACATCTTTCCGAAGCTCACCGTGCAGCAAAATCTGCTGCTCGGCCAGAAGGGCAGCGGCAAGGGTAGCCGCTGGTCGTTCGACGACATGTACACGATGTTCCCGCGCCTGAAGGAACGCCAGCACACCGAAGCCGGCGTGATGTCGGGCGGCGAGCAGCAGATGCTGACCTTGTGCCGCACGCTGATGGGCGACCCGGACCTGATCATCATCGACGAGCCGACCGAAGGGCTGGCACCGAAGATCGTCACCTTGGTCGGTGAGTATCTGCAGACGTTGAAGAGCCGCGGCATTTCGGTGCTGCTGATCGAGCAGAAGCTGACCATTGCGATGACGATCTCGGACCGTGCGCTCGTGATGGGCCACGGCAGCATCGTGTTCGACGGCACGCCTGCCACGCTGCGTGCGGACGCCACCACGCGCAAGGAATGGCTCGAAGTCTGAACGCGGTCCAGCAGGAGCACTGCTGGTTGCACCCAGCGCTTGCACGTTGCAAGGTCATACGAAACAACCCAAGATTTTTGTTTGCATGAGGAAGAAACAACATGAGCGCTGAATACAAGGTCGAAGGCGACATCGCCGTCATCACGTTGAGCAACCCGCCGGTGAACGGCCTCGGGCATGCCACGCGCAGCGCCATCGCCGATGGCATCGCCAAGGCAAATGACGATCAAGTCATCATGGCGATCGTGCTGACGGGTGGCGGCAAGGCGTTTTCAGGCGGCGCCGACATCAAGGAATTCGGCACGCCGAAGGCCGTGATGGAGCCGAATCTGAACAGCGTGATCCGCGCGGTCGAAAATTCGGCCAAGCCGGTGGTCGCCGCGATCCATTCGGTTGCGATGGGCGGCGGGCTGGAACTTGCAATGGGTTGCCATTATCGGATCGCCTCACCCGGCGCGAGCATCGCGTTGCCGGAAGTCAAGTTGGGCATCCTGCCTGGCGCCGGGGGCACCCAGCGGTTGCCGCGTGTGCTCGGCGTCGAGACGGCGCTCAACATGATCGTGAGCGGCGAGTCGGTGAAAAGCGAAATTCTGGGCGCTGCGCCCGGTCAGAAGCTGTTCGACAAGATGGTCGGCTCAGCAGAGTCGTTGCAGGAGGAGGCCATCGCATTCGCCAGGTCGGTTGCCGACACGCGCCCGTTGCCGCTGGTGCGCAATCTGCCATGCAAGCACCCGCTCGGTGATGCGTACTTCGGCTTTGCTGCGAACATGGTGCGTGGCATGTCGAAGAACTTCCCGGCGCCGCTCAAATGCCTGGACGCCGTGCGTGCTGCCACCACGATGAAGTTCGACGACGGCCTGGCACACGAGCGCGAGCTGTTCATGGGGTTGGTCGCCTCGCCTGAAAGTGCAGCGCTGCGGCACCTGTTCTTCGGCCAGCGCGCGGCGTCCAAGATCCCGGATGTGCCAGCCGATACGCCGACGCGCACCATCAGGTCGGTCGCCGTGATCGGCGCCGGCACGATGGGCGGCGGCATCGCGATGAATTTTCTAAACGCGGGCGTGCCCGTCAAGATCCTGGAGACCAAGCAGGAGGCGCTGGACCGCGGCATCGCCACGATCAAGAAGAACTACGAGTCCCAGGTCAAGCGCGGCAAGCTGAAGCAGGACAAATACGAACAGCGCGTGGGCCTCCTGTCCACCACGCTGGACTACGCCGACATCAAGGATGCGGATCTCGTGATCGAAGCCGTGTTCGAGGAAATGGGCGTCAAGGAAACCGTGTTCAAGAAGCTTGACGAGGTGATGAAGCAAGGCGCCATCCTGGCCTCCAACACGTCGACCCTCGACGTGAACAGGATAGCGTCCTTCACCAAACGCCCGCAGGACGTGGTCGGCCTGCACTTCTTCAGCCCGGCCAACGTGATGAAGCTGCTGGAAGTCGTGCGTGGCGACAAGACCGCGAAAGACGTGTTGGCCACGGTGATGGAGCTGGCCAAGAAGATCAAGAAAACGGCCGTGGTCTCCGGCGTCTGCGATGGCTTCATCGGCAATCGCATGATCGAGCAGTACTCGCGCCAGGCCGGCTTTCTGCTGGAAGAAGGCTGCACGCCGCAGCAGGTCGACAAGGCCGTCGAGAAGTTCGGCTTTGCCATGGGTCCGTTCCGCATGGGCGACCTGGCCGGCAACGACATCGGCTGGGCCATCCGGAAGCGCCGCGCCAAGGAGCGCGCCAACATGAAGTACAGCAAGACCGCGGACCTGCTGTGCGAGATGGGCCGCTTCGGCCAGAAGACCGGCGCCGGCTGGTACGACTACCAGGCCGGCAAGCGCGATGCGATTCCGAGCCAGACGGTGGTGGACATGGTCGAGAAGCACCGCAAGGATTCCGGCATCGAGCCGCGCAAGATCGGTGACGACGAGATCGTGCAGCGGCTGGTGTTCGCATTGGTCAACGAAGGCGCGCATATCCTGGAAGACGGCATCGCAAGCAAGGCCAGCGACATCGACATGGTCTACATCACGGGCTACGGTTTTCCGATGTATCGCGGCGGGCCCATGCTCTATGCAGACCAGTTCGGCCTGTTCAACGTGGTGCAGGCGATGCGCAGATTTGCGCGCAATCCGCATGACGACGCAGACTTCTGGAAACTGGCCCCGTTGTTGGCCAGGCTGGCAGCGGATGGCAAGACGTTCAACTGAACCGTCAGCCGGTTGCTGAGTCGGTCTTTCGTCGATGGTCAAGCGCACATGCTGGGTCCTGTTGATGGCGTTGCTGCTGCTTTGCGCGGCAGTCGCGATCAACACCGTGCGCCACGGTTCGCGTCAGCTTGACGTCACGCCGGCGCAGAAGATCGCGCTGGACGAGCAGGGCGTGGCCGAGCGACTTGCGGGCGCGGTGCGCCTGCAGACCGTCTCCAGTCTGGATGATCCGGCGCAGAACGCCGACCAGTTCCACGCGCTGCACCGCTATCTGCAGCAGCGTTTTCCGAAGCTGCACGCCACGCTCAAGCGCGAAGTGGTGGGTGACTTGAGCCTGCTCTACCGTTGGCCCGGCAGCGATCCGGCAGCGCCGCCGATCCTGCTGCTCGCGCATCAGGACGTGGTGCCGATCGCGCCCGGCACGCAGGCTGACTGGCAGGTCGATCCTTTCGCGGGCATTGTGCGGGACGGCTACGTCTGGGGCCGCGGCGCCTGGGATGACAAGGGCAACCTGATTGCGCAGTTCGAAGCGGTGGAAACGCTGATCGACGCCGGCTTCAAGCCGCGTCAGACCATCTATCTGGCAAGCGGCGCCGACGAGGAAGTCTCCGGCTTGCGCGGCGCGTTGCAGATCGCCAGGTTGCTCCAGTCGCGGGGTGTGCGGCTCGACTTCGTGCTGGACGAAGGCCTGCTGATTACGGAAGGCATCATGCCGGGCCTGAACAAGCCCGCGGCACTGATCGGCATCGCCGAGAAAGGGTACCTGTCCGTTCAACTCAAGGCACAGGCAGCGGCCGGCCACGCGTCCATGCCGGATGCACCTGGCACGGGTGCCATCGCGATGATGAGCGCGGCGCTGCAGGGACTGGAGAGCCATCAATTGCCCGCATCCATCGGCGGTGTCGCGCGCGAGATGTTCGAAACGCTCGCGCCTGAATTGAGCGGCTTCAACCGGGTCGCGCTCAGCAACCTGTGGCTATTCGGGCCGGTGGTGCAGAAGATGCTGGAGAAGGCGCCGAGCACGAATGCGATGTTGCGCACCACCACCGCGCTGACGGTCGTGCATGCGGGCAACAAGGACAACGTGCTGCCGGGCGAGGCCGATGCGACCGTCAACTTCCGGCTGTTGCCGGGCGACACGCGCGATGCGGTGCTGAATCATGTGAAAGCTGTCTTGCCGAGCGATCGCTTCGCGGTCACGACCTTGGCCGGCAGCGCCGAACCGTCGCCGGTGTCTGCCACCGCATCGGCTTCCTACCAGTTGCTCAACCGCACCGTGCGCTCGCTGTTTCCGGACGTCGTGGTCGCGCCCGGCCTGATGATCGGCGGCACCGATTCACGCCATTTCGCGCCGATCAGCGACCACATCTACCGGTTTTCGCCGGTGCGTGCCAAGCCTTCCGATCTGAAACGTTTCCATGGCACCAACGAGCGCATCTCGGTGGCGAACCTCGCCGAGTTGGTCAGCTTCTACGTGCAGCTGCTTCGCAACGCGCAAGCCTTGCCCGCCTGACGCACTGCCATCGTTTTGGTATTTCTCAACCTCAGTTCAACCGAAAGAAAAGGATCTGTCATGACCGACGCCGTCATCGTCTCCACAGCCCGCACGCCGCTCGCCAAAAGCTTCAAGGGCTCGTTCAACATGACCCACGGGGCCACGCTCGGCGGCCATGCGGTCAAGCACGCGATCGAGCGTGCGGGCATCGAAGCCGGCGAGGTCAACGATGTCATCATGGGATGCGCGACGCCAGAGGGCGCGACCGGCGCGAACATCGCCCGCCAGATCGCGTTGCGCGCGGGCTGCCCGATCACGGTCTCGGGTCAAACCGTGAACCGGTTCTGCTCATCCGGACTGCAGGCGATCGCGATGGCGGCGCAACGCATCATCGCGAACGAGGACGACGTGTTCGTAGCCGGCGGCGTCGAGAGCATCTCATGCGTGCAGGGCGAGATGAACAAGCACATGCTGAGCGATCCGTGGCTGCTCAAAAACAAGCCCGAGATCTACTGGAACATGCTGCAGACCGCCGAGCAGGTCGCCAAGCGCTACCAGATCAGCCGCGAGGCGATGGACGAGTACGGCGCGATGAGCCAGCAAAAGGCCACGGCAGCGCTGGAAGCCGGCAAGTTCAAGGACGAGATCGCACCGATCACCGTGACGGCCGGCGTGGCGGACCCGGTGATGGGCCTGCGCAGCAAGGAAGTCACGGTCGAAAACGATGAAGGTATCCGCCCCGGCACCACCGCAGACGGCATCAGCGGCATCAAGCCCGCGATCCCCGGCGGTGTGATCGCGGCCGGCAATGCAAGCCAGTTTTCCGACGGCGGCGGCGCTTGTGTGCTGGTCAGCGATCAGTACGCGCAGAAGAAGAACCTGAAGCCGCTTGGCCGATTTCTCGGATTCGCGGTGGCGGGCTGTGAGCCTGACGAGATGGGCATCGGCCCGGTGTTCGCGATCCCGAAAGTGCTCAAGCGCCTCGGCCTGAACGTCTCGGACATTGACCTTTGGGAACTGAATGAAGCGTTCGCGGTGCAGGTCATCTACTGCCGCGACAAGCTCGGCCTCCCAGGCGACAAGCTGAACGTGAACGGCGGTGCGATCGCGGTCGGCCATCCGTACGGCGTGACCGGTCAGCGCCTGACCGGCGCCGCGTTGCTCGAAGGCAAGCGCCGCGGCGCCAAGAAAGTCGTGGTCACGATGTGCATCGGCGGCGGCATGGGCGCGGCGGGCGTTTTCGAAGTGTTGTGAGCTCGCCCTAGGCCTTCGCTTGCTGCGTTCGGCTTGGTCGAGCTTCCACCGTTCGAGGGCGGCGCCTGCTGGCATCGGTCGTTGCTTAGGCTGAGTCTTGATGAACGGGATGATGGTTTAGGAATGCATCAATGAACATCCTTCGCACGCCCGACGGGCGGTTTGCCGATCTGCACGGCTTTCCGTTCGAGCCGCGCTACGCCCAGATCGACGGCATGCGCCTGCACTACGTGGACGAAGGTCCGCACGATGCGCAGGTCACGGCGCTGTGCCTGCATGGCGAGCCGACCTGGAGCTATCTCTATCGCAAGATGATTCCGGTGTTTGCGGCGGCCGGCCTGCGAGTCGTCGCACCCGACTGGTTCGGCTTCGGCCGCTCCGACAAGCCGGAAGGCGACGGCTGGTACACGTTCGATCGGCATCGTGATTCGATGCTTGCCTTCGTTGAGCAGCTCGATCTGCGCAACGTGATGCTGGTGGTGCAGGACTGGGGCGGCCTGCTCGGCCTGACATTGCCGCTGGCGCAGCCTGAGCGCTACACCCGGCTGCTCGTGATGAACACCGGCCTCGGCCTGGGCACCGTGACCGAAGGCTTCAAGCAGTGGCGCGCCTATGCGGCCACGCAACCGGATCTGGCTTGCGGCAAGCTGATCAGGCGCGGCACGCCGGTGTTGAGCGAGGGCGAAGCGGCGGCTTACGATGCGCCGTTTCCCGCGCAAGACTACAAAGCGGGCGTGCGTGCTTTTCCGAACCTGGTGCCGGATGCGCCGGACGCACCTGGCGCCGCGATCAGCCGCGAAGCTGCCGAGTTCTGGCAGCACCGGTGGGACGGCGACAGCTTCATGGCGATCGGCATGACCGATCCGGTGCTCGGGCCGGATGCGATGCGCTCCCTGCATCGGCTGATCCGCAACTGCCCAGCGCCGCTCGAAGTTGCCGAGGCGGGCCATTTCGTGCAGGAGTGGGGCGCGCCGGTGGCGCGAGCCGCGCTGCACCGCTTCAACCTTTCACTTGGCGAAAACGCCTGAAATCAAGATGCTGCGCGACACCATCGACTTCCTGTTGCACGACTGGCTCGCTGTCGACCGGCTCTCCGAACGCGAGCGTTTTTCCGAACATTCGCGCGAAACCTTCGATGCGGTGCTCGACACCTGCGAGCGCATCGCGCGCGAACGCTTTGCGCCGTTCAATCGGCTGGTGGACACCGAGGAGCCGCGCTTCGACGGCGAAAAAGTGATCCTGCCGAAAGCCACGTTCGAGGCGCGCCAGGCTTATGCCGAGTCCGGCATGCTGTCCGCCGCGCAGGACTACGAGCACGACGGCATGCAGCTGCCCTACAGCGTGATCGCAGCAGCCAACACGTTTTTTGCGACGGCTTCGGCGAGCATCGGATCGAGCATGCTCACGGTGGGCAATGCGAACCTGCTGCGCGTGCATGGCTCGCCGATGCAGAACGATGTGTTTGCGAACAACGAATTCAACGGCCGCTGGGCCGGCACGATGGCGTTGTCCGAACCGCAGGCGGGCAGCAGCCTGTCCGACGTGGCCACACGCGCCACGCCGGATGGTGACGATTTCGAAAGCGACCCGCTCGGCCCCCGCTATCGGCTGCGCGGCAACAAGATGTGGATCTCGGCCGGCGACCATGAGCTGACCGAGAACATCGTGCACCTGGTGCTCGCCAAGATCCCCGGGCCGGACGGCAAGCTGATCGCCGGCACGCGTGGCATCTCGCTGTTCATCGTGCCCAAGTGGATGGTGAACGACCAAGGTGCGTTGACCGGCGAACGCAATGACGTCGTGCTGGCCGGCCTGAACCACAAGCTCGGCTGGCGCGGCACCACCAACACGCTGCTGAACTTCGGCGAGGGCAAGCATCGGCCGCTCGGGCAAGGCGGTGCGGTCGGCTATCTGGTCGGCGAGCCGCACAAGGGCCTGCACTGCATGTTCCACATGATGAACGAGGCACGCATTGCGATCGGGCTGGCCGCGACCGCGCTCGGCTTGGCCGGCTATTACGCGTCGCTCGACTATGCGAAGAACCGCCCGCAGGGCCGCCCGGTGCAGAAGGCCGGCGCGAAAGGCGCGGCGAAGGATGCCGATCAGAAACCGGTGCGCATCATCGAACACGCGGACGTCAAACGCATGCTGCTCGCGCAGAAGTCGTATGGCGAAGGCGCACTGGCGCTGGGTCTTTACTGCGCAAAGCTGGTGGATGACCAGCGCACCGCGGATGCGACGCAAGCCGACGAAGCGCGCCTGCTGCTCGAAGTGCTGACGCCGATTGCCAAGAGCTGGCCGAGCGAGTGGTGCCTGGAGGCGAACTCGCTGGCGATCCAGGTGCATGGCGGCTACGGCTACACGCGCGACTTCCCTGTCGAGCAGTACTGGCGCGACAACCGCCTGAACATGATCCATGAAGGCACGCACGGCATCCAGGCAGCCGATCTGCTCGGCCGCAAGGTGGTGATGGAGCAGGGCCGCGGCTTGGGATTGCTGGGCGCGCGCATCCGCGCCACGGTGGCGCAGGCAGCCGCGCAGGCTGAGTTGGCAGTGTTCAGCGCCGCGTTGGACCGGGCCTGGCAGCGCATCGAACAGGCGACCCAGGCAGCTTGGTCCACGGGCGATGCATCGGCCGCGCTCGCCAACGCGGTGCCGTACATGCAGGCAGTCGGGCATGTGGTGCTGGCCTGGACTTGGCTCAACGTGTCGATCGCCGCGCTCGCGCACGATGCGAATCAGGCACAGCCTGCAACCGTCGGCCGTCTCGCCGCCACGCGCTATTTCTTTCACTACGAACTGCCGAAGATCGAAGCTTGGTTGAACGTGGTGGAAACCCGCGACCCCACCTGCGCCGAACTGGCCGAAGAGGCGTTTTAGGCTCATATGGGTTTCTTCAAGGATGCGGTCGAACAGTCCCCGGCACGCAATGTTGCGCGCATGCACGCCTGGATCTGGGGCCTGATCTACGGTGGCTTGCTGCTATTGGTGTTCGGGCTGGCTGCGCGCCCGTTCGACGGCCTGCTCGGCTGGGTGCTGGTCGCAGCAGGCGGTGTGATGGCGGCGATCGGCTTCGTGCTCATCTGGGTGCGCTCGCGCATGTTCAGGTAGAACAAGCCGCCGCTTGTTCAAGCACGTCGTGGTCCGGACGCAGATCGCCGCCGCACGGCTGGTGCGCCAATGCATGGACTACCAAGTAACCTGATCACCGCAAGCGAACGAAGCCCGCATCCCATGACCCGCACCGTACAACAACTCTTCGACCTCTCGGGCAAGACCGCGCTCGTCACCGGCGGCTCGCGTGGGCTTGGCCTGCAGCTCGCGCAAGCGTTGGGCGAAGCGGGCGCGAAAATCGTGCTCAGTTCCCGAAAAGCGGCCGATCTGGAGCTGGCGACTGCCGAGCTGCAGGCCGCCGGCATCGACGCGCGCTGGATTGCAGCCGACTGCGCGAAGGAAGCCGACATCCGCCGGCTTGCCAATGAAACGCTGCAACGCGCGGGCAGCATCGACATCCTGGTGAACAATGCGGGCGCCGCCTGGGGCGCGCCCGCCGAGGACCACCCGCTCGAAGCCTGGGACAAGGTGATGAACCTGAACGTGCGTGGGTACTTCGTGCTGTCGCAGGAGATTGCGAAACGCAGCATGATCCCGGCCGGGCGTGGCCGCATCATCAACATCGCATCGATCGCCGGCCTGGGCGGCAATCCGCCCGAGATGCAGACGATCGCCTACAACACGTCGAAAGGTGCGGTGATCAACTTCACGCGCGCGCTGGCCTGCGAATGGGGCCGGCATCAGATCACGGTGAATGCGATCTGCCCGGGCTTTTTCCCAAGCCGCATGACGCAGGGAACGCTCGCGACGCTCGGCGAAGACAAGCTCGCTGCGCACGCGCCGCTGAAACGCCTGGGTGACGACGAGGACTTGAAAGGCCTAGCGGTGCTCTACGCATCGGATGCAGGCAAGCACATCACCGGGCAGTGGCTCGCCGTGGACGGCGGCGTCAGCGTCGTGACGGGAGGCTGACGCGATGGACTTCGGCGGTGGTGTGGACATTCCGTTCGTGAACCTGCTCGGCTTCGAGCTGGTGTTGTTCGATGGCGGTCATTCGGAGATTCGCTATGCGCCGGCGCCCGAGCATCTGAATTCGTTTTCGGTGCTGCACGGCGGCGCGGTCATGACGTTGCTGGACGTCAGCATGGCGGTCGCATCGCGCAGCATGCGCAAGGACTCGGGCATCGTCACGATCGAGATGAAGACGAGCTTCATGCGGCCTGCCAAGGGGGTCGTGCTGGGCAAGGGCCGGCTGATCCACAGCACCACCAAAATGGCGTTCACCGAAGGCATGGTCTACGACGCCGCCGGTGAACTCTGCGCGCATGCAACCGGCACGTTCAAGTACGTGCAGCGCGCACCGGCGGCAGCCAAAGAGGCCGAGTCAGCGCGCATTGCAACGGACTGAGCCCCGGCACGGGTTTCGCCGCCGGCCGTCTGTTTCAAGTAAAAATGGGTCCAGGCGCTCGCCCCATCAGCATTATCAGCTATCTTTTCAGGAGTAAACAGGATGCCAACCAATCAACAGGTCGTGCTCGACAACCGGCCCAAAGGCGAGGCCACCGCCAGCAACTTCAAGCTCACCAGCAGCGAGACGCCTGCGTTGCAGGATGGCCAGGTGCTGGTCAAGCATCACTTCCTGAGCCTCGACCCATACATGCGCGGCCGCATGAACGAAGCCAAGAACTACGCGCAGCCGCAACCGCTGGGCCAGCCGATGATCGGCGGCACCGTCGGTGAGGTGGTCGAGAGCAAAAGCCCGAAGTTCGCGGTGGGCGACAAGGTGGTGGGCATGGGTGGCTGGCAGCAGTACAGCGTGGTCGATGCCAATCAGGTGGGCGCCCTGCGCAAGATCGACACCCAGGATGTGCCGCTGTCGCATTATCTCGGCGCCGTCGGCATGCCCGGCGTGACAGCCTGGTACGGCCTGGTCGGCATTTGCGAAGCGAAGGAAGGCCAGACGGTCGCGATCAGCGCCGCCACCGGTGCGGTCGGCAGCGCGTTCGGCGCGTTGGCAAAAGCACGCGGCTGCCGCGCGGTCGGCATCGCGGGCGGGCCGGAAAAATGCAAGTACGCAGTCGAAGAACTCGGCTTCGATGCCTGCATCGACTACAAGCAACACCAGGATTCGAAGTCGCTGTCGCAAGCGATCAAGGCCGAATGCCCGAACGGCATCGACGGCTATCACGAGAACGTCGGCGGCATGGTGCTGGATGCGGTGCTGCCGCTGATGAACGACTTCGGAAAAATTGCCGTCTGCGGCATGATCGCCGGCTACGACGGCCAGCCGCTGCCGCTCGCGCACCCGGAGCTGATCCTGCGCAGCCGCCTGAAAGTGCAGGGCTTCATCGTGAGCGAGCACATGGATGTGTGGCCGCAAGCGCTCAAGGAGCTCGGCGGTTTGGTCGCAAGCGGCAAGCTTCGTCCGCGTGAGTCGGTGGCGCAAGGGCTGGAAGCCGCGCCGGAAGCGTTCCTGGGGCTGCTCAAGGGCAAGAACTTCGGCAAGCAGATCGTGAAGCTGATCTGAGGGCTGCCCCGTGTCCGACCTTGTCCTGCACCACTACCCGAACTCGCCGTTCTCGGAAAAAATCCGGCTGATCCTGGGCTTGAAGGAGCTGGCCTGGAAATCGGTTGTGATCCCGAACGTGATGCCGAAGCCCGATCTGGTTGCACTGACCGGCGGCTATCGGCGTACGCCGGTGCTGCAGATCGGCGCGGACATCTACTGCGACACCGCATTGATCTGCGATGTGCTGGAACATCGCGCGCCGCAGCCTCCGCTGTATCCGCCGCAGCACAAGGGTGTGTCTCGCGTGCTCGCGCAGTGGGCCGACAGCACGTTGTTCTGGGCTGCGATGGGATACAACTTGAGCCCGCGCGGCGCCGCTGCCATGTTCAAGGATGCACCGCCCGGCGCCGCCGAGGCGTTTGCCAAGGATCGCGGTGCGATGCGGACCGGCATGGTGCGGCTGCCCGTGCCCGATGCCACGGCCGCTTACCGCAGCTACCTGCGCCGCATCGCCGAGACGCTGGACCACAGCCCGTTCCTGCTCGGCGACGCGCCTTGCATCGCCGACTTTGCGGCCTACCATCCGTTGTGGTTCAGCCGCGTGCGCAATCCGGCGGTGGCCGACATCTTCGAGCCGGTGCCGCAGGTGCTGGCCTGGATGGACCGGATCGCCGCGATCGGTCATGGCGCGATGGACAAGCAGTTCGACGCCACTGCCGCGATCGAGCTTGCGCAAGCCTCGACACCCATGTCGATCGCGGACGATGAATTTTTCCAGGACGAGCATGGCATTGCGCTCGGCAGCCAGGTCACGATCACGGCCGAGAGCTTCGGCCTGGAGCCCAGCGAAGGCACGTTGCTGGCCGCCACGCGCATGCACTACACGTTGTGCCGCACCGATGAGCGTGCCGGTACCGTGCACGTGCACTTCCCGCGCATCGGGTTCGTTCTGAAGCTGAAGAAGGAAGAGGCAACGCCATGATCGAAGACTTCAAGGGAAAGACCGCAGTGCTCACCGGTGCCGCGTCAGGCTTCGGCCTCGAATGCGCGCGCATCGGTGCCAGGCACGGTATGAATCTCGTGCTGGTCGACGTGCAACAGGACGCGCTTGACAAAGCCAAAGCCGAAGCGGAGAGCGCGGGTGCTGCCGGCGTGCTCGCGCGCAAGGTGGACGTGGCAAGCGCGGCGCAGATGGAGTCGCTGGCCAAGGCGGTGCAGGAGCGCTTCGGTGCGCCGCACTTCGTGTTCAACAACGCGGGTGTCGGCTCCGGCGGCCTCGTCTGGGAGAACTCGGTCGCCGACTGGGAATGGGTGCTCGGCGTGAACGTCTGGGGCGTGATCCACGGCGTGCGCCTGTTCACGCCGATGATGCTGGCCGCGGCCAAGGCCGATGCTGGCTGGCGCGGCCACATCGTGAACACCGCGAGCATGGCCGGTCTGCTGACGCCGCCGAACATGGGCGTCTACAACGTCAGCAAGCACGCGGTCGTGAGCCTGACCGAGACGCTTTATCAAGATCTGAAGCTCGTGACGGATCAGGTCAGTGCCAGCGTGCTGTGCCCGTACTTCGTGGCAACCGGCATCAGCGCGAGCCACCGCAATCGCCCATCGGCGCTGGCAGGCGGCCAGTTGACAAAAAGCCAGCAGATCGGCCAGGCGATGTCGGAGAAAGCGACCGGTTCCGGCAAGGTCTCAGCGGCCAGCGTTGCGCAGCAGGTGTTCGATGCTGTGGCCGCCGACCAGTTCTACATCTACAGCCATCCGAATGCGCTGGGCAACGTGCAAAGCCGGATGGAGTCGATCGTGAAAGGCGAGAACCCGGCCGACCCGTTCCTCGCACGGCCGGACATCGGACAGAAGCTGCGCGACCAGCTGCGCGCGGACTGACTGAGCCAACACAGCCGTCGGCGTTGCCGGCCCGCTCGGCGGTCCGCTTTGGTTCGGTCAGCTCAAGCGCCATGAATGCGCTTGAGCTGACCGCTGCATGCCGTCATCCAAGCGCCAGTGCTCGCCACCAACACCTCATAGGCGGAAAGAACTGAAGATACCGAAGCATACATGCGCAGCCGAGTTCATTGCATCGACTGTCAGGCACGGCTGGGCAGACAGCATGGTGCTGGCGCTCAACGAGGCTGGGCTGGTCGAGCAGGCAGTGGGCAAGCGGACGAAGGCCGTGACAGCGGGCGGCACTACGTACGGGCAAGCCGCAGACGCGAAGCGTGCCACCTGCTTGCGAATCCACTTATGGTGCCGGAGGCCGGAATCGAACCGGCACGCCTTGCGGCGGGGGATTTTGAGTCCCCTGCGTCTACCAATTTCACCACTCCGGCAAGGGCTTCGCGGCGCCCGGCGCGAAGCCTTGAAATTATGGCACAGTGCCGTTGATGGACTATCCCACCATTGAGGACACGATCGGCGCGACGCCGCTGGTTGCGTTGCAGCGCATCGGCGCTGAAACGAATGACGCGCGTGGCAACGTGGTGCTCGGCAAGCTCGAAGGCAACAACCCGGCGGGGTCGGTAAAAGACCGTGCGGCACTGGCGATGATTCGACATGCCGAAGAACGTGGCGAGATCAAGCCGGGCGACACCTTGATCGAAGCGACTTCCGGCAACACCGGCATCGCGCTGGCGATGGCGGCTGCGATTCGCGGCTACCGCATGCTGCTCGTGATGCCCGAGGACCTGTCGATCGAGCGCGCACAGACCATGAAAGCGTTCGGCGCGGAATTGGTGCTGACGCCGAAAAGTGGCGGCATGGAATACGCGCGTGACCTAGCCGAGCAGATGCAGCGTGACGCTCAGGGCCGCGTGCTCGACCAGTTTTCCAACGCTGACAATCCGCGCGTTCACTATGAGACCACCGGCCCCGAAATCTGGGACGCAACGCAGGGCCGCGTGACCCATTTCGTGAGCGCGATGGGCACCACCGGCACCATCACCGGCGTGTCACGCTACCTGAAGGAAAAAAACCCCGCGATCCAGATCATCGGCGCACAGCCACAGGAAGGCTCGCGCATCCCCGGCATCCGCAAATGGCCGCAGGAATACCTGCCGAAGATCTACGACCCGAGCCATGTGGACGAACTGGTCTACGTGAGCCAGGATGATGCAGAAGAGATGTGCCGGCGCCTGGCGCGCGAGGAGGGCATCTTCGCAGGCATTTCCGCAGCCGGCGCCTGCTGGGTCGCGCAGCAGGTCGCCGCGCGGGCGCAGGACGCCACCATCGTGTTCGTCGTCTGCGATCGCGGCGACCGCTATCTGTCGACCGGCGTGTTCCCAGCCTGAACGGCGCCGCGCGCGCACCTTGACATCGTTCATCCGGATCAGCCGATGCCATCCGACTACAAGTTCTGTCCGCAGTGCGCGACCCCACTCGAATGGATGGTGCAGCTGGAAGACGGAGGCGAAATGCAGCGCCTGCGCTGCCCGGCCTGCGGCTTCACGCACTGGAACAATCCGACGCCGGTGCTGGCGGCTGTGATCGACTACCGCGGTCAGGTGCTGCTCGCGCGCAACGCGGCATGGGCCGGCAAGATGTATGCGCTGATCACCGGCTTCATGGAAGCGGGCGAGACACCCGAAGGCGGGATCGCGCGTGAAGTCAAGGAAGAGACCAACCTGGACGTGACGTCGCTCGAACTCATCGGCGTGTACGACTTCCAGCGCATGAACCAGGTGATCATTGCGTACGCCGCCGTGGCCGATGGCGAGGTGCGGCTGTCGCCCGAGCTGGTCGATTACCGTCTCTATGCGCCGCAGGACGTCAAGTGCTGGCGCGCCGGCACCGGCTATGCGCTGGCCGACTGGCTGCGCGCGCGCGGGCATCAGCCCGAATTCATCGAATTCGAACGCAAATGAGCTTCAAGCGCTGGTCGGCATTGCGTTTGCTGCTACTAATTTTTTATTTATCGATGGAGCGTCATGCTGGATGTTGCTAGGGAAGTCGATGCACGTGGGCTGAACTGCCCGCTGCCGATCTTGAAAGCCAAGAAGGCGCTGGGTGAGCTGCAAAGCGGTGACCTGTTGCGCGTGCTCGCCACCGATGCCGGCTCGATGCGCGACTTCCAGGCGTTTGCGAAGCAGACCGGCAACGAGCTGGTCGAGCAGCAGGCGGGCGCAGGCGGCGAGTTCGTGCACGTGCTGCGCCGTCGGTGAGGCTGGCGTCGAGCCCATGCTCGGCGGCCTTGCAGCTTTACTTGATCCAATCCTCCGATCGATGACCGTCGCAGCGCCATTCATGCAGCCGCCGATGACCGCGCCTGCGGCGACAGCCACCGGTGTCCATCATTCGGTGGCGATCTTCGCGTCGCGCGAGACGCCGGCCGTGCTTGCCGCGACGATCCTGGCCGCCACGCAGGCAGCGCAACAGGCCGGCAACACGGCCGATGCGGTGATCGACGTGCTCGTGAACGGCAATACCGCGCTGGCCGATGCAGCTGCACAGCTCGGACGCGCACGTGCGCAGCAAGCCGATCCAGTGGCGCCACGGTTGCGCATCTGGCACCTGGCGCTGGCCGACAAGGCCCATGCTTGGAACCAGTACGTCGAGACGATCTGGCCCGGGTCCGACATCGCCTTTTTCGTCGACGGTTATGTGCGGCTCTGGCCGAGCACGATCGAGCGGCTGTCGCAGCGGTTGCAATCGTCCGCCGATGCGATCGCAGCCACCGGCGTGCCGACGGTCGGCCGCTCGGCTGCAGCCGCCAGACGGGTCATGCTGGCCGAAGGCGGCATTCAGGGCAACTGCTTTTGCATCGCCGGCAAGACGTTGCGGCAGATGCGGGAGATCGGTTTTCGGCTGCCGCTCGGCCTCTATCGCGGCGACTCCATGATCGGCGCCGTGCTGGCTTATCGCCTGGACCCGACGCAACACCAATGGGATGCAAAACGCGCGGTGCTGGTAGAGCCGGCGGCGAGCTGGGACATGCGAGCCACGCGTTGGTGGCACCCGGCCGACTGGCGCGCGTCGTTCAAGCGGCTCGATCGCCAGGCGCAGGGCACCCTGGAAAATCTGGCCATGCGCGAGCACCTGACGCTGCGCCGGCTGCTGCCACAGGCGCTGCCCGCGACGGCAGCCGAACTCGTGCTTGACTGGGCCGAACGCTGTCCGGATGCAGCGACAGCCGCGTGCCGGCGCAACGGCCGGGCCGCGCGTGCACTGGCCAACCTGCGCAACCCGCGCGACTGGACACTGGCCATCACCGCGCCGACATTGGTCGCCGACACCGCAGCCTGAAACGCTGCTACGGCCGGCCGGCCGGGTGGCTCGGCCAATGCAGCCAGCGCCTACAAGCCGCCGAAGTCGCTCGAGGAATAGGTACCGCGCGGCTGTGCCGCTGCGCCCGCACCGCCGGTCGTGCGCTGCACGCGCGTGACGGACGAGGTCCGCCTAAGCTGCCGCAGCACGGCGCGCAAGTGTTCGCGGTCGCGCACCGCCAGCACGAAGCGCAGGTCGGTCGTGTCCTGCGCCTGGCTGTCGTCCATCACCACATGGTTGATGTTGGCTTCCGCCTTGGCCAGTGCGGCGGCGACCTGTGCGAGCACACCCTTGCCGTTGTTGACGGTGGCGACCACTCCGGCCTCGAACGTGCGCACCGGCTCGTCCGACCAGTCCACCGTGATGAAACGCTCGCTGTCCTTGTGTTGCAGCCGCTTGGCCACGGCGCAATCGGACAGGTGCACGACCAGCCCTTCGCCCCGACCGAGATATCCGACCACCAGGTCGCCGGGCACCGGTCGGCAACAGGCGCAGAAGCTCACCGAGGCGCCTTCGCTGCCGTCGAGCAGCACGGCGCCCTGACTCACGCTTTCATGCGCGGTGTAGCGTTCGCGGCTGAGCAGCAGCGGGTTGGGCTTCGCGCCCGCTTCGCCCAACAGCAGCACCAGCCGCTTCGCCACGATGCCGGCGATGCGCTTGCCCAGGCCGATGTCGGTGAGCAGCTCGCTGCGGCTTTTGCTGCCGGTGAAACGCAGCAGCTTGTCCCAGATCGGCTGGTGCAGCTGGCCATCGACGACCGGCGGCAGGCTCTCCAGCCCTTCGGCGCGCAGTGCCTGGGTCAGCATCTTCTCACCGAGGTTCTCGCTTTCCGCCTGTTTCAGCGACTTCATGTGCTGGCGGATTTTCGAGCGCGCGCGACCGGTCCGCACGAAGCCGAGCCAGGCCGGATTCGGCTGGGATTCCGGCGCGGTCACGACTTCGACCACGTCGCCGTTTTTCAGTTCGGTGCGCAGCGCGGCCGGCTCGCCGTTGATGCGCGCGGCAATCGTCTGATCGCCTACGTCGCTGTGGATCGCGTAGGAAAAATCCACCACCGTCGCACCGCGCGGCAGCGCGAGGATCTGGCTCTTGGGCGTGAACACGTAGACCGCATCGGGAAACAGGTCGACCCGCACGTAGTCCCAGAACTCGGCTGCGTCGCGCGTCTCCTGCTGGATGTCGAGCAGCGACTGCAGCCACTTGGTGCCGAGCCGGTCGGCGCTCGTGCCATCTGCCTCGTGGCTCTTGTAGAGCCAATGCGCGGCCACGCCGGACTCAGCCACGATGTGCATCGACTGTGTGCGCAGCTGGAACTCGACGTTCACGCCGGACGGCCCGACCAGCGTGGTGTGCAGCGACTGGTAGCCGTTCAACTTCGGGATCGCGATGTGGTCCTTGAAACGTCCCGGCACCGGCTTGTAGAGCTGGTGCAGCAGCCCAAGGCCCGTGTAGCAGTCGATCACCGACGGCAGCACCACGCGAAAGCCATAGATGTCGTTCACCTGCGCGAAGCTCAGGTGCTTGTCGCGCATCTTGCGCCAGATCGAATAGAGCGTCTTCTCGCGGCCGTCGATGCGAATCTGCACGTCGGCCTGGCGGAACACCGACTCCACGTCCTGCGCGACCTTATGCACCAGGTCCCGCCGGCGGCTGCGCGCTTTCGCCACCGCTTTCGCCAACACCTGATGGCGCCAGGGATACAAATGCCGGAACGACAGTTCCTGCAACTCGCGGTACGTCTGGTTCAGACCCAGTCGATGCGCGATCGGGCAGTAGATGTCGAGCGTCTCCGACGCGATGCGCCCCCACTTGCCGCGCGGCGCATCGTCAAGCGTGCGCATGTTGTGGGTCCGGTCCGCGAGCTTGACCAAAATTACGCGCACGTCGCGCGCCATCGCGAGCAGCATCTTGCGAAACGATTCGGCCTGGTTCTCCTCCCGGGTGGTGAACTGCAACCGGTCGAGTTTGGTCAGGCCGTCCACCAGATCGGCGACTTGCGCGCCGAACTTGTCGATCAGTTCGGACTTGGTGATGCCGCAGTCCTCGAGCACGTCGTGCAACAAGGCAGCGGTCAGCGCCTGTACATCCAGCTTCCAGACCGCGCATTGGGCGGCGACGGCGATCGGGTGCGTGATGTAGGGCTGGCCGCTGTGGCGCAACTGGCCCAGGTGCGCGGCGTCGGCAAACCGGTATGCACGGCGCACCTGTTCGATGCCGGCGGCATCCAGATAGTCGAGGCTTTGCGTCAGTGCGGCAAAGCTGGCCGCTGCGGCATTCGCGGCGGCTGCATTCGACAGCGGCGCATGCAGCGCATCAGCCGTGATCGGCACAGCGTGCTCATAGGCTGCATCCGAGACGGCGCTGTCTGCAACGCCACCGACAGAAACAACCGACTTGAGCACCTCGTTCATGCCGCTTACTGTAACGCGGTGCGTGCAGCACGGTCACAAGCGTAACGAATGGGCATGGTGCACGAAGTGCCAGCCAAGCCGGCCAAACGCACCTGTTCAATCGCGCGAGTCAAACATCCGGCGTTGCACCGGACGGACATGTGCAGGTGGAAAAGACGAACGTGAGTGAAAGTGAAACGGGGTGAAGAAGGAGCACATATGAAAGAGCGTCGATCAGCGCCGCTGCTCCTTCAAGAACCAGCCGCTGCGTTCAGCCGGGTACTTTCTTGAGCATCTCGATGCCGACCTTGCCGGCGGCAATCTCGCGAAGCGCCGTCACGGCCGGCTTGTTGCGGGTCTCGATCTTCGGCGTGTGGCCCTGGCTCAGCATGCGGGCCCGATAGGTGGCTGCCAGCACCAACTGGAACCGGTTGGGAATGTGCTCCAGACAATCTTCGACGGTGATGCGTGCCATGAATGAACTCCGGTAATTGCCGATACGGCCAAACAAAAAAGCTGGCAGAACCGCCAGCTTCAAAAGAAATGGTCAAGGGATGTTCAGCGACTGGAACGTTTCAGCGCGAACCCGTTTTTGCGCACTGAACTTGAGCCGTTGCGCATGCACGATCGTTTTCAGATCGAATAATGCAAGCTCGAAAAGCTCATTGATGATAACAAAATCGAACTTGTGGGCCTGCACCATTTCGCTGGCGGCGTTCTTCAGACGCAGCGCGATCACGGCATCGCTGTCTTCGCCGCGGCGCTCTAGCCGGGCGCGCAACTCTTCCCAGCTCGGCGGCAGGATGAACACCAGCACCGCGTTCGCGAACGCGCGCTTGATCTGCAGCGCGCCCTGAAAGTCGATCTCGAGGATCACGTCGGCGCCCTGCACGATGCGCTCTTCGATCACGGCTTTCGAGGTGCCGTAGCGGTGCCCGTGCACCTGCGCCCATTCGACGAAGTGGTCCCCCCGCACCATGGTCTCGAACTCGGGCGGCTCGATGAAGTAGTATTCGCGCCCGTGCCGCTCCTGCCCGCGCGGCGCGCGCGTCGTGTGCGAGACCGACGGAAACACGCGCGTGTCCAGCTCCAGCAGCGCCTTGACCAGGCTTGACTTGCCCGCGCCGCTCGGAGCGGCGACCACGAACAGGTTGCCGGGGTAATCCATGCGGATTGTCTTTTTAGAACTTCAATTGCCGCAGATAGTCGCGGAAATGCGCGCCGACCTGCGGGTGCTGCAGCGCGAGTTCGACAGTCGCTTCCAAAAAACCTTCCTTGCTGCCGCAATCGTAGCGCTTGCCGGCGTATTGATAGGCATAGACCGATTCGGTCTGCATCAGTCCTGCAATGCCGTCGGTGAGCTGGATTTCGCCGCCGACGCCGCGCGGCTGTCGGCGGATGCAGTCGAACACGGCCGGGGTCAGCACGTAGCGACCCGCCACCGCCATGCGCGACGGCGCTTTGTCAGGCGCGGGTTTTTCGACCATGCCGCTGACTTTCATGAGCCGCTCGCCCGCCGATGTGCCCGCCACGATGCCGTAGCGCCTGACGTGCTCCTTTGGCACTTCCTGCACCGCGAGCACGGAGCCACCTTCGTGCGCGAACACCTCGGCCATCTGCTGCAGCACGCCCTTGCCGCCCGGCGGCCCGATCATCAGGTCATCGGCCAGGACCACTGCGAACGCATCGTCGCCAACCAGATGTTCTGCGCACAGCACCGCATGGCCGAGACCGAGCGCGCGCGACTGCCGCACGAACGAGCACACCATGTCCTGGGGTTGCACTGACTGCGCGATCTCGAGCAGTTCGGTCTTCTCGGCTGCTTGCAACTCCGCCTCCAGTTCATACGCGGTATCGAAATGATCCTCGATCGAGCGCTTGCCGCGGCCCGTGATGAAGATCATGTGCCGGATGCCGGCCGCGTACGCCTCTTCGACTGCGTACTGGATCAACGGCTTGTCGACGATCGGCAGCATCTCTTTCGGGCTGGCCTTGGTCGCGGGCAGGAAGCGGGTGCCGAGGCCGGCGACCGGAAAAACGGCCTTGTCGAGACGGGTCGAAGCATTCATAGCGAGAGGCCCTTTTATTTGCAAAATATGTTGGTTCAGCGCTGTGTCATAGCCAGCAGATCAAGTTGCTGCTGCATTTTCTGTAGCGTATCGGCAAATGCCGCTGCACGGTGACGCTCCTGATCAATCACTTTAGGCGGCGCTTTGGCCACAAACGCGGCGTTGCCCAGCTTGGTTTGGGACTTTGCAATTTCGCCCAGCAGCCTTTCAATTTCACGGCCTAGCCGCTGTTGTTCGACAGCTACATCAATCTCCATACGCAAGCAAATATGCGCCGCACCTGCGACTGCAACTGGCGCGCCTGTTGCCGCTAAAGCCCAAGCCGCTTCATCGTCGAACACATCAATCAGCGTGAGTTTTGCTAAAGCCTTGATCAGCACAGCAGACTCATCGATGAAGGCTTCATCGCCATGCACCAGTAGAGGAAGCCGCGTGGCCGGCGACACGTTCATCTCGCCGCGCAGATTGCGGCACGCATCGACCAGTGCCTTCAGCTTCGCCACATAAGCGATCGACTGCTCATCGATCTTGTCTGGCTGCGCCGCCGGATAGGGCGCAAGCGCCACCGATGCGCCGCCGATGCCCGCGACCGGCGCCACCTTCTGCCAGAGCGCTTCGGTGATGAACGGAATCAGCGGGTGCGCGAGCCGCAGGATCGCTTCGAGCGTGCGGATCAGGGTGCGGCGCGTGGCGCGCTGCTGGTTCGCCTGCCCGGTCTGGATCTGCACCTTCGCGATTTCCAGATACCAGTCGCAGAATTCGTTCCAGACGAACTCGTAGATCGCATTCGCGACGTTGTCGAGCCGGTAGTCGGCGAAGCCTTGCTCGACTTGCGCCTCCACCTGCTGCAGCCGTGACGCGATCCAGCGGTCCGGCTGGCTGAACGACAGGTAGTTGTGAAACGGCTGGCCCGGCGCGCATTCGGCCTTCGTGTGCTGGTCGAGGCCACAGTCGTGCCCTTCGCAGTTCATCAGCACGAAGCGCGTCGCGTTCCAGAGCTTGTTGCAGAAGTTGCGATAGCCCTCGCAGCGCTTCGGGTCGAAATTGATGTTGCGGCCCAGGGTCGCGAGCGATGCGAACGTGAAGCGCAGCGCGTCGGCGCCGAACGCGGGGATGCCGTCCGGAAACTCTTTTTCCGTGTTTCTGCGGACCGTCGCTGCGGTCTCCGGCCGGCGCAAACCCGTCGAGCGCTTGGCCAGCAGCGGCGCCAGTTCGACGCCGTCGATCAGATCGACCGGGTCGAGCACGTTGCCTTCGGACTTGCTCATCTTCTGCCCGTGCGAATCGCGCACTAGGCCGTGGATGTAGACGTCCCGGAACGGCACCCGACCCGTGAAGTGCGTCGTCATCATGATCATCCGGGCGACCCAGAAGAAGATGATGTCGTAGCCGGTCACGAGCACCGAGGAGGGCAGATACAGGTTGTAGTCGGACGTGGGCGACTGCTCGTCGGGATCGGGCCAGCCCATCGTGGAAAACGGCACCAGCGCCGACGAGTACCAGGTGTCGAGCACGTCGTCGTCGCGCTTCAAGTTTCGGCCCGGCGCCTTCGCCTGCGCGGCAGCCTCGTCGCGCGCGACGATCACCTCGCCGTCGTCGGTGTACCAGGCTGGAATCCGGTGCCCCCACCAGAGCTGCCGGCTGATGCACCAGTCCTGAATGTTGCCCATCCACTGGTCGAACGTGTTGATCCAGTTCTCCGGTACGAAGCGCACGCGGTTGTCGGCCACTGCATCGATCGCCTTCTGCGCGATCGATTGGCCCGCCTCATCGGGCTTCGTCATCGCGACGAACCACTGATCGGTCAGCATCGGCTCGACCACCTGGCCGGTGCGCGCGCAGATCGGCAGCATCAGCTTGTGCGGCTTGACTTCGACCAGCAGGCCGTCGCGCTCCAGATCAGCCACGACCGCCTTGCGCGCATCGAACCGATCCAGCCCCTGATACGCCGTCGGCCCGTTCTCGTTCACCTTCGCATCCAGCGTGAAGATCACGATCATCGGCAGGTTGTGCCGCTTCGCACACGCATAGTCGTTGAAGTCGTGCGCGCCCGTGATCTTGACGCAGCCGGAGCCGAAATCGGGATCGACGAAATCATCCGCGATGATCGGAATGCGGCGGTCGCACAGCGGCAGATCGACGTACTGGCCGACCAGGTGCGCATAACGCGGATCCTCCGGATGCACCGCCAGCGCGCCGTCGGCCAGCATCGTCTCCGGCCGCGTGGTCGCGATCGTCATGCCGCGCTGCAGCCCTCCATCGATCGGCTGCGGCCCGTCGGAGAACGGATACAGGATGTAGTGCATCCTGCCGTCGGATTCGATGCTTTCCACTTCGAGATCGCTGACCGCGGTCTTCAGCACGGGGTCCCAGTTCACGAGCCGCTTGCCGCGGTAGATCAGGCCCTGTTCATACAGCCGCACAAAGGTCTCGGTGACGACCTTCGACAGCTTGTCGTCCATCGTGAAGTATTCGCGGCTCCAGTCCACGCTGTCACCCATGCGGCGCATCTGCGTCGTAATCGTCTGGCCGGACGACTCCTTCCATTCCCAGACTTTGGCAGCGAACGTTTCGCGACCGAGTTCATGCCGACTGGTGCCCTGCGCCTGCAACTGCCGTTCCACCACGATCTGCGTCGCGATACCCGCGTGATCGGTGCCCGGCACCCACGCCGTGTTGCAGCCCTTCATGCGGTGATAACGCGTGAGGCTGTCCATGATCGTCTGGTTGAACGCATGGCCCATATGCAGCGTGCCGGTCACATTCGGCGGCGGCAGCTGGATCGAGAACGACGGCGCGTCGGCGTTCGGCTCACCGGTGCCGCGATAGCCGGCCCGCCCGATGCCGTGCTGCTCCCACCACGGCCCCCAGTGCGCCTCCAATGCGGCCGGCTCGAACGACCTGGACAGCGACTGCAGGCCGGGCTGGTCCGGCTGGCTGGCGGGGACGGCGGGTGCTTGGGATTCGGCAGACATGGGGTCGAGCGATCGATCGATGGAGAAAAGAGGGGGGCAGTCCAGGTAACGGCAGGTTCGCGCGGCCCCGACGGCCAGCAAGCTCGGCGACCGAATCGGCATCTGCGCACCAGCCGACGTTGCCAGATCGTCAGGCAGGCGATTTTACTGGCGCGCCTTCACGCACCTGGCCGTCGCGGCAAGCCAGCCTAACAAACGAAAAATTTTAGCCAAATAGCCCCGAAGCGCAGATCCCGTCTGCACGGTGCGCTACTAAAAAAATAGTCATTGCACACTGTGCGGATCAGCCCCGTACGGCAGCGTCCGCACCAGGCGCGCTCGGCCATGCGCGCGCCGCGGCAACGCATTCAGCGAGCTGGCCCGCATCGCCGATCTGGTTTGCCAACAGCAGGATCAGCCGCGCGTTCAGCAGCGCCGAGTCGTCGGCGCTCAAGCCCTGGTGCGCATCGAGCAATTGCTCGTAGAACGTGTCGGCATCCTGCAGGTGGAGATCGGTGTTCATCGTCGTCATGCTGCCGCCTTCGAGTCTGCCGCTGCTTGCAGGCCCAACGCGATGGCGATGCGCGCGATCAGCCGAGGGTCGATGCCGGCGCCGGTCGCTGCGAGGTAGCCGTCCGGCCGAAGCAGTGCCCAGGCCGCGCTGCGCTGGGCCCGGTCGGCCAACTGGCAGGCCGCGCGCAGGTCGCCGGCGCTGTCCTGCACCGCCTCGCGCGCACGCAGGCCGCCTAGCGCCCGGCCATCCAGCACCTGCACGCAACGCAGCGGCGCACTGAGGGTCAATTGAACCAGCCGCGCCGCCTGCGCGCGGCCCGGCAGCGCGCCGAACCACAGCAGCAACAGGCGGCTGTCGCACCAGGTCAGCAGATCGTTCAGGCAGCCCGCGCTGCCGTCCAGCCACTGAAAGCCGACGTTCTGAACGGAGCGCCCGCCGCCGCCCTCAAGCGGGCAGACCGGCGATCTCGAATAGCGATTCGCGACCGCCATGCGCCCCGTGTTGACGAACTGCCGTGCGAACGGATATTGCTTGGCCAGGCTGATCGACGCGTTGCGGAAGACGCGCTCGATGCCTTCCGGCGCGCGCAGGTAACGCGCGGTGCGGTTCGTGACCTGCACGTTCTCGATCGCCGCTTCGTGCCGCTCGGGCTGATAGGCGCCCAGCAGCGCGGCTGGCGCGAGCCGCTTGATCTGCGCGGCGAGCTTCCAGGCCAGGTTGTCCGCGTCTGCCACGCCGGTGTTGCCGCCGCGCGCGCCGAACGGGCTCACCACCTTCGCGGTGTCGCCGATGAAATACACGCTGCCCACGCGCATCTGCTCGACGCACTGGCTGCGGTAGCCGTACGGGCCGACCCAGACGATTTCCACTTTCACATCCGAGCCGAACTGGCGCGCGAGCCGCTCGCGCACCACGTCCTCGCGGCTCACGTAGGCCGAGTCCGCGTTCGGCGCCATCTGGTAATCGATGCGCCAGACCTTGTCGGCCATCAGGTGCTGCCAGACCGCGCGGCCTTCGTTGAATGGCGCTTCGATCCAGGTGTGGCGTTCGGTCGGCGGCTGATCGATGAACCGCACGTCGGCGATGCACCAGCGGTCATCGCCGCGTCTGGACCGCACCGCGGCGCCGCACCAGCCGTGGAACGGGGTGGTGCTGCCGGTCGCGTCGATCACGTGCGCGGCTTCGAGCCAGTAGCTGCCGGCCGGCGTCTCGACCTTGAGCCGCGCATGGTCGGGCATCTGCTCGAACGCGGTCACTTTCGAGCACCAGCGCAGATCGGTCCTGCCGAGCTCCACGATGCGCTCGACCAGAAAGCCTTCGATGTAGAACTGCTGGATGTTGATGAACGGCGGCTGCTGCGACAGGTTGTAGTCGCTGGCATGCCGCAGGTCAAATGCATAGACCTCGTCGTCGCCCGCGAATGTGCGCCCGACGCTCCACTGGATGCCCTTGGCCGCAATGCGCTCATAGATGCCGAGCTTGTGAAAGATTTCGAGCGACTTCTGCGTGTAGCAGATGCCGCGCGACGATGCGCCTTTCACGCCCACCGTGTTGTCCTCGTCGAGCAGCACGCAAGGCACGCCATGCCAGGCCAGCGCACATGCGAGCGTCAGCCCCGTGATGCCGCCGCCGACGATCACGATCGGGTGCCGTGGCACCTCTGCAGCGCTGAGTTCGCGCGGTTCCACGAACGCGTATTCGGGCAGCACATAGCCGCCGGCCTGGGCGAATTCATAGCCAGCGGCGACGGCGGCAACCGGTTCGGTGTTGAGCATGGACAATGGCGCTCCTGCACGAAATGGAAGGGATGGCTCGGCATGCCGAGATGGTCGCCGCCGGCTGGCCGATCGGCACCGTCCGGCGCGGCACTCGACGCCTCGCGCATCTTCACCGATTCGGCTGCCCGCCGGGCGTCCCAATGTACCCGGGCGCGCATGGGCCGCTGCCCGCCTTGGTAACCAGCCTTGTACCATCGCACGCATGTTGATGCTGTTGCTGTCGCCTGCCAAGACGATGCAGTTCGAGACCGCATTGCCGCCGGGCCTGCCGCACAGCCGGCCGCCGTTTCAGGCCGATGCGGCCGCGTTGATGGCGCAGCTGCGTGTGCAGTCCCCGGCACAGCTGGCGACGCTGATGGGCCTGAGCGAGCCGCTTGCGGTGCTCAACGCGGCGCGCCACGCACGCTGGTCGGCGCGCCAGACGGCGGCCGATGCGCGCGCCGCTGCGTTCGCATTCGACGGGCCGGTCTATCGCGCGTTCGATGCGCGTTCGCTCGATGCCGAAGCGCGCGACTTCGCGCAGCAGCACATCACGATCCTGAGCGGGCTCTATGGCGCGCTGCGACCACTCGACCGCGTGCAGCCGCACCGGCTGGAAATGGGCACGCGCCTGATCAGTGACCGTGGCGACACGCTGTATCAATTCTGGGGTACCCGAATCGCGCAGTGGCTGGATCGGCGCTGCCGCGGCCACGCGAGCCCGCTGATCGTCAACCTTGCATCGGCCGAATACTTCAAGGCGATCGACCGGGCCGCCTTGCGCACGCCGGTGCTCGAATGCGTGTTTCAGCAAAGCCGCAGCGACCGGCATCCGGTGATCGGCACCCTGGCCAAACGGGCCCGTGGCCTGATGGCGCGCTGGGTGGTGCAGCGGCGTGCGAGCGAAGCGGACGCGTTGCGTGCGTTCAATCTGGACGGCTACCGGTTCGCAGCAGAGGCCTCGCGTGAAAACCGGCTGGTGTTCCGCCGTGCGGCTGACTCCGCCTGAACGCAGTGGTGATCGCGCGGATCCGTCGTCACCGAGCCTCGGCGCACGCACGGCCGTGCCATCCGGTGAAGCGTTGAGGAACCTTTGAGGAATCGACCATGAGCGTGTCAGAAAACAGCACGGCAGCGACGACCGCGCAACCCGCGCAGCAGCAGCCGTCAGCCGCCGCGCTGCAGCGCCAGCCGATCAGCGCCGAGCTGCGCCAGTGGATCATCGACCGGGCCAAGGCCGGCATGGCGCCGGACGCGGTACTGGCCGCGCTGGAGCAGGCCGGTTGGGCCGAAGACGTCGCGCTGCATGCGATGGAAACCACGCTGGCCGACCATCTGTCCGGCGCGTTGCGCAACGCGCCGGCCAGGGGTGCCGACGCCGCGCTGCCGCCGGCGGTGCGGGTACCCGAACCCGCGCTCGCGCAGCAGCCGCTGTACCTCGACGCGGCCGGCCGTTGCATCACCGTGCTCGCGCAACTGCACCAGCCGCGGGTCGTGGTGTTCGGCGGCCTGCTGTCGGACGCCGAGTGCGAAGCGCTGATCGACGCGGCGCGCC
The DNA here is from genome assembly GCA_965218765.1 of Burkholderiaceae bacterium. GTDB lineage: Bacteria > Pseudomonadota > Gammaproteobacteria > Burkholderiales > Burkholderiaceae_C > JBBPYC01. The sequence goes on from CBDCLU010000002.1 coordinate 81,604, forward strand.
CGCGGCTGGCGCGCTCGCGCACGATTGCCGTGAAGACCGGCGGCGAAGAACTGAACGCGGACCGCACCAGCGACGGCATGTTCTTCGAGCGCGGCGCCAGCGAGCTGATCGGCACGATCGAAGCACGCATTGCGGCGCTGCTCGACTGGCCGATCGAAAACGGCGAAGGCCTGCAGATCCTGCGCTACGGCGTGCAGACCGAATACAAGCCGCACTACGATTACTTCGATCCGCACGAGCCCGGCACGCCGGTGGTGCTTCAGCGCGGCGGCCAGCGCGTCGGCACGTTGATCATGTACTTGAACGAGCCCGGGCAGGGCGGCGCGACCGTGTTTCCGGATGCGTATTTCGAGGTCGCGCCGAAACGCGGCAATGCGGTTTTCTTCAGCTACGACCGGCCGCACCCGGCCACCAAATCCCTGCACGGCGGCGCACCGGTGTTGCAGGGCGAGAAGTGGATCGCAACCAAATGGCTGCGGGAACGCCGCTTCGATTAGTTTTTACGTCAAAACCCGCTTGGGCGCTAGTACAGCAATCATTTCATGCTATGCAAATAGAAGCAAACGGTATTCCGATCGAAGTCGAGGACTCGGGCGGCGACGGGCCCGCCGTGCTGCTGGTGATGGGCCTGGGCATGCAGCTCGTCGCATGGCCACAGGCGTTCGTGCAGGCGTTCGTGCAGGCCGGCTACCGCGTGGTCCGGCATGACAACCGCGACGTGGGCCTGAGCCGGCAGTTCGACGAGCTCGGCGTGCCGAACCTGCTGTGGGCGATGACGCAGGCACGCTTCGGCTTCACGCCGCGCGCGCCGTATGGGCTGCGCGACATGGCGCTCGATTCGATCGGCGTGCTCGATGCGCTGGGGATCGAGCGCGCGCACGTGCTCGGCGTCAGCATGGGCGGCATGATCGCGCAGCGGATCGCACTGGCGGCGCCGGCGCGCACCACCAGCCTCGTCAGCATCATGAGTTCGAGCGGCGCACGCGGGCTGCCGAACCCGCAGCCTGCGGTGCTGCGCGCGCTGATGAGCCGCCCGAAAAACGACACGCCGGCGGCGCAGCTCGAACATTCGATGGCGCTGTTCCGGCTGATCGCAAGCCCCGCGTTCGCCACCTCGGACGAAGAGCTGCGCCGCGGCGTGCTAGCTGCCGCGGCGCGCGGCGTGAACCGCGCGGGTGTGGCGCGCCAGTTGCTCGCGATCGGCGCCGATGTGTCGCGCGCGGCCGAGTTGCGCGGCATCACGGCGCCCACGCTGGTGCTGCATGGCCGCGCCGACGTGCTGGTGCCGCTTGCCTGCGGCGCCGACACCGCGCGCCGCATTCCGGGCGCGACGCTGCAGACGATCGACGGCATGGGGCACGACCTGGCACCGGGGCTGCTGCCGCGGCTGCTCGAGCCGATCCTCGCGCACCTCGCGGCGGCGCAGGCGGGCGTCGATTGCGAAACTGCCGGCAGCGAGGCCGCATGAGCGATCCGACCCGGCCTCCAGCCCCTGCCGACGCCACAGCGCGCGAGGCCAAAACCGTGGCCGATGGCGCGAACGAAGCAGCCGCCGGCTCGCCGCTCGGCCGTGCCAGCAGGCCGTCCGACCGGTACGACCCGACGCTGCTGTTTCCGATCTCGCGGGCCCAGCAGCGCGCGGCGCTCGGCCTGGCAGGCGACGCCACCCTGCCGTTTTTCGGCGCCGATCTCTGGACCGCGTTCGAGCTGTGCTGGCTGAACCCGCGCGGCAAGCCGGTGCTCGCGATCGCGCACATCACGGTGCCGTGCGAGAGCACGCACATCGTCGAGAGCAAATCGCTCAAGCTCTATCTGAACGGTTTTGCGGGCAGCCGTTTTCCCGATGCGCAGAGCGTGCGCGAGCGCATTCGCGTCGACCTGAGCGAAGCCATCTGGCGCGGCCAGCCGGTGCGCGCGCAGATCGGCTGCACGCTGCTTGCGCCCGAGCTGTTCGACCGCGAGATGGTGCAGGAACTGTCGGGCCTGAGCCTGGACCGGCTCGAGGTCGAATGCGACCGCTATACGCCCGCGCCGGAATTGCTCACGGCCGCGCTCGACGAAACGCCGGTGTCCGAAGTGCTGACCAGCAACCTGCTGCGCACGAACTGCCCGGTTACTGGCCAGCCCGACTGGGGCAGCGTGCAGATCGCCTACAGCGGCCCGCCGATCGAGCAGGGCGGCCTGCTGCAGTACCTGGTGAGCTTTCGCAACCACGAGGATTTTCACGAGCGCTGCGTGGAGCGCATCTTCCTGGACATCCGCGCGCGCTGCGAGCCGCTCAAGCTCACCGTGCTGGCGCGCTACACGCGGCGCGGCGGCATCGACATCAACCCGTTTCGCACCAGCCACCCGCAGACCCTGCCGCGCAACATCCGCACCGCGCGGCAGTAGCGGCTCTAAGAGCCCGTTTGGAAATTCCCGCATCCTGTGGTGTAAGGGCAGGATGTGGACCAAAGAACAGCGGGCGCGGCAGCAGAAGATCGAGCGCAAGGCCAAGCGCTATCCAAGTGACGTGACGGATGTGGAGTGGGCGGGCGATCCAGCCGTTGCTGCCGGCGCCAGCGCGACGCGGCCGGCGCCGGCGGTGCGATATGCGCGAGGTCATCAATGCATTGCGGTATCTGGTGCGCGCGGGCTGCGGCTGGCGCATGCTGCCGGTGCACTTCGGGCCTTGGCAGACCGTCTACTGGTGGTTTCGGCGTCTGATGCGCCGCATGCTCTTTGCCACGCTGCACGATCTGGCGCTCATGCTCGACCGCGAGCATGAGGGCCGCAGCCCCTGCCCGAGCGGAGGCGTCCTCGACAGCCAGAGCACCAAAGCGCCGCAGGCCAAGGACCGAGGATACGACGCAGCGAAGAAGACGACGGGACGCAAGCGCCACATTGCAGTGGACACGGGAGGGCGGCTGCTGATGGTCAACCTCACAGCAGCCGACATTGCCGACATTGCCGACAGCACCGGTGCGCTCCCTGTGCTGGATGCGCTCAAGAAGCGCTGGCCGGGCATCAAGCACTTCTTTGCTGACGGCGCCTACGACCGAACGGCGCTGATGGACAAAGCGCGGATGCTGGACTTCGTGGTGCAGGTCGTGCGGCGCCATGAGGGCCAAGTTGGCTTCCAAGTGCTGCCCAGGCGCTGGGTGGTGGAGCGCACATTTGGTTGGATGATCCGCCATCGTCGCTTGGTGCGTGACTACGAGCAGCGGCTAGACGTCTCAGAGGCCATGATCCACATCGCCTTGGGTAGCCTCATGCTGCGCCAGTTGTGCGTGTGACACTATTTCCAAACGGGCTCTAAGACTGTTCGCGAAAGGTCTTTAGCGGTGCAAGCGGTGGAAAGCTCGGCATGCGCTTTTCAGTGCGCGCCTTGACCGCCTCCTCGACGTGCCGATTGCTCCAGATTGCGCCTTGCAGCCAGCCGAGTTGCTTGAGCGCGTCGTCCACCGAATGGTCGCGCGCGTAGTTGATCGACTGCTTGCTGCCCCAGATCGCCACCGGCGGCTTCTGCGCAATCTCCGCCGCGCATTGCAGCGCAGCGGCTACGCAGGCATCGGCATCGTCGAACATCTCATTGACGAGTCCCAGCGCGAGCGCTTTCTGCGCGGGCAACCGGCGCCCGGTGTAGGCCAGCTCTTTAACGATGCCCAGCGGCATCAGCTTCGGCAGCCGTTGCAGGGTGCCCAGATCCGCCATCATGCCGATGTTGATCTCCTGGATGCAGAAGAACGCATCGGCCGCTGCGTAGCGGATGCAGCAGGCGGTCACCAGGTCCACCGCGCCGCCGATGCAGCCGCCCTGGATCGCGGCGATCACGGGCATGCGCAGCTGCTCGATCTTGTTGAAGGTGGCCTGCATATCGCCCAGCAGTTCAAACATCGACGCACGCCCTTCCGGGGTCTGGTCGTCCATCGCGATGTCGCCGCCGAACGTGTCCAGCGCCATGCCGGCGGAGAAATGCTTGCCGGTGCTGGAGATGACCAGCGCGCGGGCTTCGCTGCCGTGCTGAAGGCTGGTCAGGATGGCGTCGAGCTCGCGCCAGAACGCGGGGCTCATGGTGTTCAATGCATCGGGGCGCGACAGCCTGAGGTGGGCGACGTGGCGCTGGATGTCGAACGCGAAGCAGATGGTTGGGTTCATGCGGGCAATGTAGCGAACGCTGGCCGAGTAGCAAATCCAGGCAGGGTGCTTCGCTATGCTTGCGGCCTGCGGCATCGGTCGCGCCCTGCCGGTTTGCCAGTCTTCACACTTTCACTTCGATCCGGACATCCGGCCGCAGCGCATCGGCGCCTGTCCCACCCAGCATGCATCACTCGATCCCGCCTCGCCGTCTGTTCCATGCACTGGCCTTGTGGCTGGCAATCGGCGCGGGGCCTGCCTGTGCTTTTGAACTGCCGCGCGCACATGCGGTGCCCGGCGGCATCGCGCTGGTCGATGTCGGCCCGGCGGCCGCTCGGCCGAGCGTGCGCTTTGGCGGTATGCCGGTGCTCGTGGTGGGGGATCCGATCAGCTGGACCGCGGTGGTCGGCATTCCGTTGTCGGCCAGATCAGGGCGCGCCAGCGTGCGCGTCGGCGCGGCGGCCGAGACCGTGGCATTCGACGTGAAGCCGTTTCGGTATGCCGAGCAGCGCTTGAGCGTGGCGCCCGGCAAGGTCGATCTCGCACCGGCCGATCTGGCGCGCTACGAGCGCGAAAAAAAGCATCTGGCGCAGGTCGCCGACATATTCAGCGACACGGCGCCGGCCACCTTGCGGATGCTGCAACCCACGCCCGGGCGTCGCTCCAGCTCGTTCGGCCTGCGCCGCGTGTTCAACGGGCAGGCGCGCAATCCGCACAGCGGCATGGACATCGCAGCGCCGACCGGCACGCCGGTGGTGGCGCCGCTGCCGGGCAAGGTGATCGACACCGGCGACTATTTCTTCAACGGCAACACGGTCTGGATCGACCACGGCCGCGGCCTGCTCACGATGGTTTGCCATCTGAGCGAGATTGCGGTCAGGACGGGCGATCAGGTGCGCGCCGGTGAGCGCATCGGCGCTGTCGGTGCGACCGGCCGCGTGACCGGGCCGCACCTGCACTGGTCGGTCAGCCTGAACCACGCGATGGTCGATCCGGCGCTGCTGCTTGCGTTGGATCGTTGAGGCGGGCTGCGCTCGTCTATGCCGCTTTGCGTCTACACCCGGACAGGTGAGCTGGTCCCATTCCAGCAGGGGCTACGCAGCCGCCTTTGCCGGACCGTAGGCGCCACCCCCGGTGGGGGGGTAGCCGATGACCGATCGAAGGGAGCGAAGGCTGGGGAGGAGCTCAGAACAAGAATCGGCCATCGCCGCCGATGATCGTCAGGTTCGTCAAGTTCCCGCCCTGGTGATCGGTCGGCGAATAGTTGACCGTGAAGCCGCCCATGTTGTAGTTCTGCATGGTTTCCAGCGCCGCCACCAGGCCCTCGCGCGTGAGCGACTGGCCGGCCCGGCGCAGGCCTTCGACCAGCACACGCGCGGTGATGTAGCCCTCCAGGCTCGTGAAATCGAACGCCTTGTCGCCAGCCTGCATCATGTGCTGCTGGTACTCGGCCACGACCACCGAGCGTGCATGAAATGGTGATGGCACCACCTGCGACACCACCACGCCGCGGCCCGTTGCGCCGAGTTCGTCGGCCAGCGCTTTCGAGCCGACAAAGCTCACGTTCGCGAACTGGCCGGGGTAGCGCTTTTCGCGCGCGGCCTTGATCAGCGCGGCGCAGGATTTGTATGCGCTGATCTGCACGATCGCATCCGGCGCGGCCGGCAGGATCGACTGAATCGCCTTGGTCACCGCGACCGTGTTGCGCTCCACCGTGCCGAGCGCGACCGGTTTGAGCTGGCGCTTGGCCAACGCCCGCTCGACGCCGGCGAGGCCAGCCTTGCCGTAGGCATCGTCCTGGTAGAACACTGCAATCTTCCGCAAGCCCATCGTGTCGTGCAGATGGCTCACGATCAGCTCGGTCTCATCGAAGTACGTCGCGCGCACATGAAACACCTGGCGGTGCAGCGGCTCGCGCAGTGCCTGCGCGCCGGTGAACATGCCGACCAGCGGGACTTTCGCCTGGTCCACGATCGGCAGCAGCGCAAGGCCGGTCGGCGTGCCGACCGCGCCGACCAGCGCAAAGACGCGGTCGGTGCCGATCAGCGCCCGGGCGGCGGTGACGGTGCGCTCGGGCTCGTAGCCGTCGTCGCGCGACACCAGTTTCAGGCGCCGGCCTGCGACGCCGCCTTGGGCGTTGACCGCCGAAAAATACGCCTGCATGCCGGCCTTCAGGCGCAGCCCGAGTTCGGCAGCCGGGCCGGTCAGTGCGGCGACTTGGCCGAGCACGATTTCGCGCTCGGTCACGCCGGGCGTTGGTTCGGCTGCGGCAGCCAAGCCGCTCAGGCCGGCCAGCAGGGTCATCGAGAAATCGCGTCGAGAGAAATTCATGATACCGGACATTCCAAAGGATGCGGAGTAAGAAAGAAATGCCCAAGTCTCATACCGCTGGCAACCATTCGGGCGCAGTCTGCGCAATTTGCGTGCCCGACACGTCGAATACTGCTCGCAAACGCCTGCCGAGCAACAGCCAGCGCTGGGACAGAACGAAATGCGGGGGTTGGCGGGCAGATGCGCGTCAGGCCAGAGATTGACTGACGGCCGTGCTGATGGCGGAAGCGGTGAGATTCGAACTCACGGATGTCGCAAAACATCGCCGGTTTTCAAGACCGGTGCATTCAACCGCTCTGCCACGCTTCCCTCAGGTTGAAGGACGGAGATTTTAGCCCTGCGGCTGGTTGTGGCCGGCCAGCCGCTCTGCGGCATCCAGCGTGTTGGACAGCAGCATCGCGCGCGTCATCGGACCGACGCCGCCGGGCACCGGTGTGATGAAGCCGGCGATGGCGCGCACGCCGTCGAAGTCGACGTCGCCGCACAGCCGGCCTTCGTCGTCGCGGTTCATGCCGACGTCCAGCACGACCGCGCCGGGCTTGACCATGTCGGCCGTGACCAGATTGCGGCGTCCCACCGCAGCGACCAGCAGGTCGGCTTGGCGGGTCTGCGCGGCCAGGTCGGCGGTGCCGCTGTGACAGATGGTGACGGTGGCGCTGCGTTGCAGCAGCAGCAGCGCCATCGGCTTGCCCACCGTGTTGCTGCGCCCGATCACGACCGCGTGCCTGCCGCGCAGGCTGCCGCTGCCGCCGGGCGTCAGGCTGTCGATGAGTTTCATGCAGCCGTATGGCGTGCAGGGCAGAAAGCCGGGTCGCCCGACCAGCAGCGCGCCCGCGTTGGCGACGTGAAAGCCGTCCACGTCCTTGGCCGGATCGATCGCCTCGATCACGCGCTGCGGGTCGATCTGCGCGGGCAGCGGCAGCTGCACGAGGATGCCGTGCACGCGGGCATCGGCATTCAGCGCATGCACGCGCGCGAGCAGGTCGGCCTCGCTCAGCGTGGCGGGGTGGCGCTCCAGGACCGAGCGCAGGCCGGCTTCCTCGCTGTCCTTGACCTTGTGGCGCACGTAGACGGCACTGGCCGGGTCGTCACCGACCAGCAGCACCGCCAGGCCAGGCGGGTGGCCGTGGCGGTCCAGATAGACCGCGCAGCGCTGCGCGACTTCCAGCCGCACGGCGCGCGCCACGGCGGCGCCATCGATCAACGTCGCGGTCAATTCAAAGCATCCGGTTTTTGAAAGGAAAGGGCTTGGGGCAGCCGTCGTGTATGCCTGTCGAGCTATCTAAAAAATAGCAGTGGGTGAGCACGGACCGCCTTCAGACCTTGGCTGCGGCCGGCTGGCCCAGCGCGGTCTTGAGCAGATCGGCCACCGTGTTGGCGTTCAGCTTTTCCATGATGTTGGCGCGGTGCGCTTCCACCGTCTTGATGCTGATGCCGAGGTCGTCGGCGATCTGCTTGTTGAGCCGGCCGGCTACGATGCGCTCGAGCACCTGGGCTTCCCGCGTGGTCAGCCGCGCCATCAGCGCTTCGCGGCTGGCAGCCTGCTGCTGGTCCACGAAGGCGCCGTGCGCATGCGTCAGCATGCGTTCGACCAGTTGCAGCAACTGCTCCTCGTCGAACGGCTTCTGGATGAAATCCATCGCGCCTTTTTTCATCGTGTCGACCGCCATCGGCACGTCGCCGTGACCGGTCACGAACACGATCGGCAGCGGCGACCTGCGCTCGATCAAGCGGTCCTGCAGCTCCAGCCCGCTCATGCCGGCCATGCGGATGTCGATCAGCACGCAGGCGACTTCGCGCGGGTCGTAGCGGTTCAGAAACGATTCGGCCGAATCGAAGCAGCGCACGTAGTAGTCCTTGCCTTCGAGCAGCCACTGCAGCGAATCACGCACGGCCTCATCGTCGTCCACCACATAGATGGTGCCTTTGCGTGCGGTCAGACTCATGCGGTGGTGGCCTCGGTGGTGCCCGGCGGCGGGGCGTCGCGCGGGGGGGAAGGGGCAGGCGGGGCGGCCTGCAGCGGGACCGCAGCCGGCAGCCAGAAGGAGAACCGGCAGCCAGAAATTTCGGCGCCATTGTAGAGGTTGTCTGCCGTCATGCGGCCCTGGTGCGACTCGACGATGCTGCGGCATAAGTTGAGGCCGATGCCCATGCCTTCGGCCTTGGTCGAGAAGAACGCTTCGTAGAGCCGGTCAAGCACTTCCGGGCTCAATCCGGTGCCGGTGTCGGACACGCTGAACTCGACCATCGGCTGGCCCGCGACCAGCACCGCAGCCACGCGCAGGCCGACGTTGCGCCGCGCGTTCGGCCGCTGTGCATGGTCGATCGCTTCCACCGCGTTCTTCAGCAGGTTCACCAGCACCTGCTCGATCAGGATCGGGTCGACCCACAGCGGCGGCAGCCCGGCTTCCACGCGGTGCGTGAGCCGCACGTGGCGGCGCCGCAATTCGATCTCGACCAGCTCGACCGCTTCCTGCACGATCGCAGGCACCTCGGACGGCGTGCGGTTCGGCTCGCTGCGCTTCACGAACGAACGGATGCGCTGAATGATCTGGCCGGCGCGCTGCGCCTGATGCGAGGTTTTCTTCAGCGCGGCGAGCAATGCGGCCTCGTCGATCTGATGCGAATGGATGCGCGTGACCATGCCGTTGCAGTAATTGTTGATCGCGGTCAGCGGCTGGTTCAGCTCGTGCGCGACGCTGGAGACCATCTCGCCCATCGTGATCAGACGGCTCGCCGACTGCGCGCGCTCGGCCTGCGCGGCCGACAGCTCCTCGGCCAGCCGCCGCGGCGTGATGTCGGTCGCGATCACCATCTGCGCGAGCCGGCCATCGACCCAGTTCAGATAGCGCGAACGCACTTCGAGCCATTTGGCCAGTTCGGGCACGTAGATTTCGGCGCTGCCCGAGTCGGCGCTGGTCAGTGTGGACGACGGCAGGCCGGCCATCGAATCGACGTCGTCCTGCGCCTGATCCACGTCGGTCGTCTTCGGCGGCGCACCGGCTTCCAGGATCAGCGCCAGATGGCCCTGCGCCTGCGCGCCGAACCACTGGCGGTACAGCTTGTTCGCAAACACCAGTTCCGCACTGCCCAGCGGCGCGACCGATACGGACGCGTCGAGCGACTCCAGCACGATCGTGAAGCGCTCGTAGGACGCCGACAGCTGCTCGCGAATCCGGTTCGGCTCGGTGATGTCGGTCATCGACGTCATCCAGCCGGCCTGCACGCCGCGCGCGTCGATCAGCGGCGACACGTACAGCCGCGCGTCGAACAGCGAGCCGTCGCGCCGCTGCACGCGCACCTGCATGCCGCCGGGGCCGGTGCGGCCGTTGATCTCGTCGTCGAGCCGTGCCGTCAGGGCTTCCCGATCCGCTTCCGGCCAGTAGGGAAACGGCGCGGTGCAATTGACCAGTTCGGCTTCGCTCCAGCCGGTCATCTGGCAGAACGCGGCGTTCACGTAAGTGATGCGGCCCTGCATGTCGAGCGCGCGCATTCCGGTCAGGATCGAGTTCTCCATCGCGCGGCGGAAGTTGGTCTCGGCCACCAGTGCGTTCTGCGCCTGCAGCCGGCGGCGCGTGTGACGCGAGGTGGCGACCAGCATCCAGGCCGTCAGCACGCTCAACGCGCCGACCAGCCAGATCAGGCCGTTGCCGACGGCCCCCAGCGAAGTCCGATACGGCTGCGCACTCAGGCGCAGCGCGTTGCCGACCGGTGAGACCGGCACGTCGTAGCGGACCGGCGCCGCGACCGCGCCATACCAGCGAGGCGGCTCCTTCGGCGGCAGCGCGGCGCCCGCCAGCACGGTGCCGCTGCGGTCCAGGAACGAAAGCGCGTACTGGCCCGAAATCTCCGCCGGCACCGACTGGCGCATGAGCCCGTCCAGCGAGAACTCCGCGAGCAGGTCGCCCGCAAAGCGGATCCCGTGGTAGAGCGGGATGTGCAGTTGCAGCGGCGCAGCCACCGGCGTGCTGCCCGGCGGCTGCGCGTAGATCGGCTGCTTCAGGTCGCGTGCGAGCGCGAAGTTGCTTTCGGTCTGCACGTTGCCCAACGGCTGGCCGGCCTGCCGGCGCTGCCAGGACAGCAGGCTGGGGCCAGCCTGCACGGCGACCACGGTGCCGTGCGCATCGATCCAGCTCAGCGCGACCAGTTCCGGGTGTTCGAGCAACTGCTGCACCGACCGCGCGTTGAACTGCGCCGGCGCGACCTGCTCGGCCACGATATCGCGTGCCAGCAGCATCAGCTGCTCCTGGCGCTCCAGCAGCCGCAGCCGCACCTGCTGATGCGCATACTCGACGTCACGCCGCACCGACTCCTGCTCGCGGTCGATTTCCTCGGCGCGCAAGAACCAGAGCGCAGCCGCCACGGCGACCAGAAACACCACCACCGACGCGAGCGGCGCCAGCAGCGCGAGATGGTCCTGCAGGCCCGGCGACTGGCGCTGCCACCAGCGACGACACCCGTTCAGGAAACCCGACGCAGCCGGTTCGTCGACCTCTGGGTGGAACACGGAATGAGCCATCAAGATGCCAGTCTAAGATAAGTGTTGTCGCGCAGGTGACACCCGGTCGGACACCCGTCCGGTTGCGCCGGACCGCGGGGCCATCCCCTCCGTACGCACAGTCGGCGTTCGCGGGGCCGGGTACATTCACCGATGCGTGGATTTTCTCTATATCGACGCATTTTCTTTTGACCACACCGACTGAGCTTCAGCTACAGGAGACTTCCAGCATGTCCTCGAATCCCGCACGGTTGGCCGATGCCCCGGCCCAGGATGCCGATCCGCAGGAAACCCGCGAATGGACCGATGCGCTGTCGGCCGTGATCGCAAGCGGTGGTCCGGAGCGCGCGCATTTTCTGCTCGACCAGTTGCTCGAAGCCGCGCGCCAGCAAAGCATCGACAAGCCGTTTTCGGCCAACACCGGCTATGTGAACACGATCGAGCCGAGCCAGGAGGCGCGTTCGCCGGGCAACATCGAGATCGAAGAGCGGCTGCGCTCCTACATGCGCTGGAACGCAATGGCGATGGTGGTGAAGGCAAACCGGCTGCATCCGGCCGACGGCGGCGATCTGGGCGGCCACATCGGCTCGTTCGCGTCGCTCGCACAGATGTTCGGCGCCGGCTTCAATCATTTCTGGCATGGCGCGAATGAGCAGCACGGCGGCGATCTGCTCTACATCCAGGGGCACTCGTCGCCCGGCGTCTATGCACGGGCCTATCTGGAAGGTCGGCTCACCGAGGAACAGCTGCTGAACTTCCGCCAGGAGGTTGCGGGCAAGGGGCTGTCGAGCTACCCGCACCCGAAGCTGATGCCCGAGTTCTGGCAGTTCCCGACCGTCTCGATGGGCTTAGGCCCACTGATGGCGATCTATCAGGCGCGCTTCCTCAAGTATCTGCACGCGCGCGGCATCGCCGACACCGAAGGCCGCAAGGTCTGGGTATTCTGCGGCGACGGCGAGATGGACGAACCCGAGTCGCTCGGCGCGATCAGCCTGGCCGCGCGCGAGAACCTCGACAACCTGATCTTCGTGATCAACTGCAACCTGCAGCGCCTGGACGGCCCGGTGCGCGGCAACGGCAAGATCGTGCAGGAGCTCGAAGGCGAATTCCGGGGTTCCGGCTGGAACGTGATCAAGCTGCTCTGGGGCAGCGAGTGGGATTCGCTGCTGGCGCGCGACAAGGACGGGGCTTTACGCAAGCTCATGATGGACACGCTCGATGGCGACTACCAGTCGTTCAAGGCGCACGACGGCGCGTTCGTACGTAAGAACTTCTTCGGCCGCGACCCGCGCACCCTGGAGATGGTCGCGCACATGACGGACGACCAGATCTGGAACCTGCGCCGCGGTGGCCACGATGCGCAGAAGGTTTATGCGGCGTTCGACGCCGCCGTCAAGCACGAAGGCCAGCCGACCTTGCTGCTGATCAAGACCGTAAAAGGCTTCGGCATGGGCGCGATCGGCGAGGGCAAGAACACCGTACACCAAACCAAGAAGCTCGATGACGACGTGATCAAGGTGTTCCGGGACCGCTTCAACATCCCGATTCCCGACAGCCAGTTAGCCGACCTGCCGTTCTACAAGCCGGCCGACGACACGCCCGAGATGCAGTACCTGCAGGAGCGCCGCAAGGCGCTCGGCGGCTACCTGCCTGCGCGCCGCCCGAAGGCCGACGAGAGCTTCACGATCCCGTCGCTCGAAACCTTCAAGGCGGTCACCGACCCGACCGCGGAAGGCCGCGAGATCTCGACCACGCAGGCGTTCGTGCGCTTTCTGACCCAGCTGCTGCGGGACAAGGCATTCGGCCCGAGAGTGGTGCCGATCCTGGTGGACGAAGCGCGCACCTTCGGCATGGAAGGGCTGTTCCGTCAGGTCGGCATCTACAACCCGAAAGGCCAGCTCTACACGCCGGTGGACCGCGAGCAGGTCATGTATTACAAGGAAGACAAGGCCGGCCAGATCCTGCAGGAAGGCATCAACGAAGCCGGCGGCATGTCGAGCTGGATCGCCGCAGCCACGAGTTACAGCACGAACAACCGCATCATGATGCCGTTCTACGTGTACTACTCGATGTTCGGCTTCCAGCGGGTCGGCGATCTGGCCTGGGCCGCCGGCGACATGCAGGCGCGCGGTTTCCTGCTCGGCGGCACGTCGGGGCGCACCACGTTGAACGGCGAAGGCCTGCAGCACGAGGACGGTCACAGCCATATCCTGGCCGGCACCATTCCGAACTGCATCAGCTACGACCCGACCTTTGCGCACGAGATCGCAGTCGTGCTGCACGCGGGCTTGAAGCGCATGGTCGAGCGCCAGGAAAACGTCTTCTATTACGTGACCTTGCTGAATGAAAACTACCCGATGCCGGGCCTGCAGCCGGGCACCGAAGAGCAGATCCTGAAAGGCATGTACCTGTGCAAGCAGGCACCGGTCGTCAAAGCGGAAAAAGGCAAGGAAGCCCCGTCGGTGCAGTTGCTCGGCAGTGGCACCATCCTGCGCGAGAGCTTCGCGGCGCAGGAACTGCTGGAGCAGGACTGGGGCGTGTCCGCCGGCATCTGGAGCTGCCTTAGCTTCAACGAACTCGCGCGCGACGGCCAGGACTGCGAGCGCTGGAACCTGCTGCACCCGACCGAGACGCCGCGCCAGTCGTTCGTCGCGAGCCAGCTGCAAGCCAGCAGCGGCCCGGTGATCGCCTCGACCGATTACATGAAGGCCTACGCCGAGCAGATTCGCCTGTTCATCCCGAAAGGCCGCAGCTACCAGGTGCTGGGCACGGACGGTTTCGGCCGCAGCGACTTCCGCACCGAGCTGCGCCGGCATTTCGAAGTCGATCGCCACTACATCGTGGTCGCTGCGTTGAAGGCGCTCGCGGACGACGGCGCCTTGCCCGCGCAGAAGGTCGCCGACGCGATTGCCAGGTACGGCATCGACGCCGACAAGACCAACCCGTTGTACGCCTGAGGCGTCACGCAAAGGACGAACCATCATGGCATTGGTAGAAGTGAAGGTCCCGGACATCGGCGACTTCGATGAGGTGGCGGTGATCGAACTGCTGGTCAAGGCAGGCGAGGCGGTCGCGCCCGAACAGTCGTTGATCACGGTCGAATCCGACAAGGCATCGATGGAGATCCCGTCGAGCCACGCGGGCGTGGTGAAGGAGCTGAAGGTCCGCCTCGGCGACAAGGTCAAGGAAGGCTCGATCGTGCTGACGCTGGAAGCCGACGGTGCGGTCGATGCGCGGGCGCCCGATGCCGCCAAGCCCCCATCCGCGCCACCGGCGGCGGCACCCGCACCGGCGTCCGCAACCGCTGCAGCGCCGGCAGCGGCGGCTGCGCAAGGTGCGTCGGGCACGATCGAGGTCGTGGTGCCGGACATCGGCGACTTCACCGACGTCGCGGTGATCGAAGTGCTGGTCAGCCCAGGCGACACGATCGCGGCCGAGCAGTCGCTCGTCACGGTGGAGTCAGACAAGGCGTCGATGGAGATCCCGTCGAGTCAGGCCGGCGTGCTCAAGGCGCTCAAGGTCAAGGTCGGCGACAAGATCAACAAGGGCGACCTGCTGGCCATTCTGGAAGGCGCGGGCGGCGCGGCGGCACCGGCACCAGCGCCCGCGGCGACCACAGGCCCAGCGGCAGCACCTGCACCTCAGGATTCAGCATCAAAAGCGGCTCCCCTGCAGTCAGCACCTGCGTCTGCCGCTACAAAAAACGGAGTGCCTGTGCACGACCCGTCAGCGGCTTTGACAACCGGGCTGCCGCACGCATCGCCGTCGGTGCGCAAGTTTGCGCGCGAACTCGGCGTGCCGCTCGACGAAGTCAAAGGGTCGGGCCCGAAAGGCCGCATCACCCAGGAGGACGTGCAGGGCTTCACGCGGTCCGTGATGGCAGGGGGCACCCAGACCCAGGCGGCAGCCGCGAAAGCACCGGCGGCGAGCGGCAGCGGCGCCGGCACCGGCGCCGGCCTGGATCTGCTGCCGTGGCCGAAAGTCGACTTCGCAAAGTTCGGCCCGGTCGAGCGCAAGGATCTGAGCCGCATCAAGAAGATCAGCGGTGCGAACCTGCACCGCAACTGGGTCATGATCCCGCACGTCACGCACCATGACGACAGCGATATCACTGAGCTCGAGGCGTTCCGCGTCGCGATGAATAAGGAAAACGAGAAGGCCGGCATCAAGGTCACGATGCTCGCGTTCATGATCAGGGCAGCCGTGGCGGCGCTGAAAAAATACCCGGACTTCAACAGCTCGCTCGAAGGCGATCAGCTCGTGCTGAAACAGTACTTCCACATCGGCTTCGCGGCCGATACGCCGAATGGCCTCGTGGTGCCGGTGATCCGCGACTGCGACAAGAAGGGCGTGATGCAGGTCTCGAAGGAAATGGGCGAACTCGCGAAGAAGGCACGCGACGGCAAGCTCGGGCCCGCCGACATGACCGGCGCGTGCTTCTCGATCTCGTCGCTCGGCGGCATCGGCGCGAAGTATTTCTCGCCGATCATCAACGCGCCCGAAGTCGCGATCATGGGCGTCGGCACCTCGACCACCGAGCCGCGGTGGGATGGCAAGCAGTTCGTGCCGCGGGTCATGCTGCCGCTGTCGCTGTCCTACGACCACCGCGTGATCGACGGCGCTTCCGGCGCGCGCTTTGCGACCTACTTCGCGCAGCTGCTCGGCGACTTCCGCCGCGTGCTGCTGTGATGCGCGGCCCAATCGACCTGGACGAACTGGAGACGAACACAACATGGCACTGATCGAGCTCAAGGTTCCCGACATCGGGGACTTCGACGAAGTGACGGTGATCGAACTGCTTGTCAATCCAGGCGACACGATCGCGGCCGAGCAAAGCCTGATCACGGTCGAATCGGACAAGGCGTCGATGGAGATTCCGGCCAGCAGCGGCGGCGTGGTCAAGGAACTCAAAGTCAAGCTCGGCGACAAGGTCGCGCAAGGCACGCTGGTCTGCACGATCGAGGCGGCTGGTGCCGCGGCAGTTCCGGCACCCGCGGCGGCTGCAACCACTGCTGCAACCCCTGCAGCGCCTGCAGCATCGGCCGGCCCGGCCGCGACCAAAGGCGAATCGCAAGCCCCCGCACCCGCACCCGTCGCAAGCGCGCCCGCACCGACGGCTGCGAGCTTCAGCGGCCAGGCGGACATGGACTGCGACGTGCTCGTGCTGGGCGCCGGCCCGGGCGGCTATTCGGCTGCATTCCGCGCGGCCGATCTGGGTCTCAAAGTCGTGCTGGTCGAGCGTTACGCAACCCTGGGCGGCGTGTGTCTCAACGTCGGCTGCATTCCGTCGAAGGCGCTGTTGCACGTCGCCTCTGTGATGGACGAGGTCAAACATTTCGAAAGCCTCGGCGTCACGTTTGCCGAGCCGGCGGTGAACGTCGACCGCCTGCGCGCGCACAAGGAAAAAGTGGTCGGCAAGCTGACCGGCGGGCTGGCGGCGATGGCCAAGATGCGCAAGGTCACAACCGTGCGCGGCTACGGCAAGTTCATCGGCGGACATCACGTCGAGGTCGAGGAAAGTTCGGGATCAAGCTGGGAGTTGACCGGCAACAAGCAGGTCATCGCGTTCAAGCACTGCATCATCGCGGCCGGCTCGCAAGCCGTGCAGCTGCCGTTCATGCCGAACGACGATCCGCGCGTGGTGGACAGCACCGGCGCGCTCGGGCTGAAGGAAATCCCGAAGCGCATGCTGATCCTGGGCGGCGGCATCATCGGGCTCGAAATGGGCACGGTCTACAGCACGCTCGGCGCGCGGCTCGACGTGGTGGAGATGCTCGACGGCCTGATGCAGGGTGCGGACCGGGATCTGGTCAAGGTCTGGCAGAAGATGAACGCGGCGCGCTTCGACAACATCATGCTGAAGACGAAAACGGTCGGTGCGAAAGCCACGCCGGCCGGCATTGAAGTCTCGTTCGAAGGCGAGGGCACCCCGCCGCCACAGACCTACGACCTCGTGCTGCAGGCAGTCGGCCGCAGCCCGAACGGCGGCAAGATCGGCGCCGACAAGGCGGGTGTGAAAGTGACCGATCGCGGCTTCATCCCGGTCGACATTCAGCTGCGCACCAACGTGCCGCATATCTTCGCGATCGGCGATGTGATCGGCCAGCCGATGCTGGCGCACAAGGCCGTGCATGAGGCGCATGTGGCGGCCGAAGTGATCGCGGGCGAGCTGCAGGGCAACCGGCAACTGGCAGCGGCAGCTTTTAATGCGCGCGTGATCCCGAGCGTCGCCTATACCGACCCGGAAGTCGCCTGGGTCGGCCTGACCGAGGACCAGGCGAAGGCGCAGGGCATCAAGGTCAAAAAAGGACTGTTCCCGTGGAGCGCGTCCGGCCGCGCGATTGCGAACGGCCGCGACGAGGGCTTCACCAAGCTGCTGTACGACGACGGCCCCGATGCACACGGCCACGGCCGTATCCTGGGCGGCGGCATCGTTGGTACGCATGCGGGCGACATGATCGGCGAAGTCGCGCTCGCCATCGAGATGGGCGCCGACGCGGTGGACGTCGGCAAGACGATCCATCCGCACCCGACGCTCGGCGAGAGCATCGGCATGGCGGCCGAAGTCGCGCATGGCAGCTGCACCGATCTGCCGCCGAGTCGCAGGTAGCGCAGCCAAGACATATATAGAAAAAAGCCCGGGACGACTTGGACGTCGCCCGGGCTTTCCTGTCGGCGCCCGGCCGGCCACGCCGCTGATCGCGTGGCACGGCCAAGCTGATGGCGCCACCTGGCGCTGTTACGGCTTCAACGGCGGCTGCTTGGGCATCGCGCGACGCTGCTGCATGGAACGCTGCGGCATCGCGCGTGGTTGCTGCATGGTCGAGCTGCCAGAGGCGCCGGCGGGCACCATCTGCGTGCCTTCATACAGGATGCCGCCTTCGGTCACGCTGCCGCTGACGTTGGTTGGCTGCGCCATGCGCGCGATGCAGGCGTCGCGGTCGCCGGCCGGCAGGCCCTGGCAGCGCAACGTGCGGTTGCGCTCGAAGTTCGCATCCTGGCCCGTCGCGAGATTGCCGCGCTGCGCCGCGGCCTTGGCGGCGGCGGCTTCTTTCCTGCAGGTCTGGGTGTCCTGCCAGGTGCCGCCGCCGTCGCAACTGCCGGACATGCGGCTGGCCGGCTTTTTCATCGAATGGCTGTGGCTTTGCTTGGCCTTGTGCTTCATCGGCTGGCCTGCGGCCGGACCGGCAGCGGTCAGCAGCAGCGCTGCGGCGACAGCGGCAAAGAGATGGATGGCAGAAGCCGAGGTTTTGATTTGCATGGTGGGTTGCTCCTTGCGGGAATGGTCTGGAAATGACGGGTTGAAATGGCGCTCGCAGCGGCGCTCAGGTCAGGCCCGTAGCGAACGATACCCCATGCGCCGGGCCTTGCAGCCTGTGGCTGCTCATCGGTTGCCGCTTGTAACGGTTGCTATGGAAGTCTGACGTCCGCGTCTCATGACGTTCGCGGCGAGCCGCTGCTGCGTGCTGCTGGCAACGCGCTGCCTGCTGCCTGACAGCGCACATCCATGCAGCTCAAGGCAGCGATGCCGGTGTGCGCCCGATGATCACCCGATCGATGTCGCCTGCATCCCCGCCTGCACCACCACGCGTTCATCGAAAACAAAACAGTCGCCGCGCCAGCGATTGTCTGCCGAGGCGATTTCCGCCAGATAGCGCAGGATGCCGCCACGCAGCTGATACACCTCGGCAAACCCCCGGGCGCGCAGGAGCGTCGTCGATTTTTCGCAGCGGATACCGCCGGTGCAGAACATTGCGACCGGCGGCCGACCCGCCAGCAGTCCGCCGGGTACCTGCTGCTGCTCGATCCACTGCGGCAGTTCGGAGAACGCCGCGATGCCGGGATCGACCGCACCGGGAAAACTGCCGGCTGCCACTTCGAACGCGTTGCGCGTGTCGATGAGCACCAGGCCGGGCGCCTGATCGAGCAAGGCGTTCCAATCGGTCGGTGCGACGGGCCGTCCGGCCAGCGAACCGGTCGGCAGGGCTCCAACGCCGAACGTCACGATCTCGCGCTTGACCTTGATCTTGAGCCGCTGAAACGGCAGCTTCCGGCAAGGCAGGGCGGTGCAAGCCAGATCGGCCAACCGCACATCCGCACGCAGCCACTGCAGCAGCGACCGCAGCGACTGCGTGGTGCCGGCAACGGTTGCGTTGATGCCTTCTTCGGCCAACACGATGGTGCCCCTTATGTCGAGCGCTTCGCAGCGTTCGCGCAGCCGCTCGCTGAGCGGCCGTGCATCCGGCAGCGCCACGAAACGATAGAACGTGGCCGTGAGCAATGGGTCGGCGGGCGTCGGTGGCGTTGCCAGCACGGCGGCGCCGCTCAGTCGGCGTGCTGGTCGAGCCCGGCCACCAGCACGCGCCGGGCGCCGTCGAAGCGCGACTGCCAGTAAGCACCGGTCATGTCCTCGACGCGCACCACCGCACCGGTGCGCGGCGCATGGATGAACTTGCCGTCGCCCATGTAGATGCCAACATGGCTAAAGGCGCGCCGCGTGGTATTGAAAAACACCAGATCGCCGGGCTCGAGCTCGCTGCGGGCGATGGTCTGCGTCGCCGCCGCCTGCTCGTCCGAGCGGCGCGGCAACACGAGCCCGGCGGTCTGTTCGTAGATCGCTCGCACGAAGCCGCTGCAATCGAAGCCGGTCGCCACCGTATTGCCGCCATAGCGATACGGCACGCCGAGAAAGCCGAGCGCATTGACCACCAGCTCGGATGCTTTCTCGGTCACGACGGATGCGGTTTCCACGAATGTTTGGCGCACCTGCTGCAGCCGCTCGGCCAGCGTCTGGTCCCACCCGCGCTGCACGATCAGCTGGTCCAGCGGATCGTCCGGCGCCGCCTGTGCCAGCGTGCAACCCGCCAGCAACAATGAGCAGACCAGGGTGTTTTTGTGCATGGAGATGGCGCTCGATTGGTCAGCGGAAGGTTGGTCCTGCTGATGATAATCTACTTGGGAATGTGATGCAAACTGTTGATTTCTTTATTAAATATTAAGGTATGGTTGTTGTGAGCAAGGCGCTCAATAGAGCTGGATGCTGGATTGCGCAGCAGCGCAACGCATTTCAGGCATCATGAAATGCCATCGATCACCCATTTGGTACAGAAGGAGATTGCCCCGATGTTCAGCGCCTTGTTGCTTGAAAAGGAAGACGGCGCGTTCAGCGCGCGGATCGCCGAGCTCGATGAGTCGCAGCTGCCGGCCGGCGACGTGTTGGTGCGTCCAGACTACTCCACGCTCAACTACAAGGATGGACTCGCCATCACCCAGCGCGGACCGGTGGTGCGTCAGTGGCCCATGGTCGCTGGCATCGACGGTGCGGGCACGGTGCTGCAGTCCTCCCATCCATCCTGGAAGCCCGGTGACCGGTTCATCCACAACGGCTGGGGCGTCGGCGAATCGCATTGGGGCTGTCTCGCGCAACGGGCCCGGCTGCAGGGGGACTGGCTGGTCGAGCTGCCATCCGCGTTCGACACCCGGCAGGCGATGGCGATCGGCACTGCCGGCTACACCGCGATGCTCTGCGTGCTGGCGCTCGAACAGCACGGCGTGGCGCCGGGCGACGGGGAGGTGCTCGTGACCGGCGCGACCGGCGGGGTCGGCAGCGTGGCGATCGCGCTGCTGCACAAGCTCGGCCACACGGTGGTCGCAGCGACCGGCAAGGCGAGCGAAGAAGGCTATCTGAAGTCGCTCGGCGCTGCGCGCATCATCGACCGCGCCGAACTCGCGGCCGCAGGCAAGCCGCTGCAAAAGGAACGCTGGGCTGCGGCGGTCGATGCGGTCGGCTCGCATACGCTGGCCAACGTGCTGGCGCAGATGCGATATGGCGGCACGGTGGCCGCTTGCGGGCTTGCGCAGGGCATGGACCTGCCCACGAGCGTGGCGCCGTTCATCCTGCGCGGCGTGACGTTGTGCGGCATCGATTCGGTGATGGCGCCGCTGGCTCGGCGCCGAACGGCTTGGCAGCGGCTCGCAAGCGATCTGGACGCGCAACTGCTGGAGTCGATCACCAGTGAAGTCGAGCTGGCCGCCGCAATCGAAAAGGCCGGCGAACTGATGAGCGGGCGCTTGCGCGGTCGCGTCGTGGTGCGCATTCCAACCTGATCCTACGGGCGAACCGCCATATCGCAAGGTGCCCTTTGCCTCGTTGCGCAACGAGGGCGACGCGCGATTAGTGTCAGTTCGCCTTGGTCGGCTCCTGCCATTTGCCGGCCGCTTTCAGACGGTCGCGCAAGCCCGGTCGCGGAAAACCCATCTTGTAGGCTTTGTGCGCCTCCACCAGCGCTTCGTCGAATAGCTTGAGGTCGGCATACACCATGCCGATGTTGTAGTAGGTGAACGGGTTGTCCTCGGCCATCCTGTCGGCGTCTGCAAGCTGGCGCTTGGCGTCAGCGAGCCGGCCCTGCTTGCCGAGATAAGTTGCGTAGAGCATGCGCGGGATCGGATCGTCGCGCTGGAACCGGATCGCCCGTTCGAAGTAGCACTCGAACGGATAGTTCATGGCCGGGTCGCGCGGGCTTTTCGTCTTTTCGGCAAGCTTCATCACCGAGAGTAGTGCGCGGTGATGGTTCGGAAACGCACGCAGCGTGTAATCAAGATCGCCGCCGACCTTGCCGGTCGCGCCGCTGAGTAGAGCCTCGACCTGCGGTGTGAAGTGGAAGCGCTCCACCACGTGCAACGTATCGCCACGTTCGACCCGGTAATCGAACGGCCCGTAGGGGTTTTGCAGCGATCCGCAGCCGGCACCCTGCGCCCAGACTGCGGGTGCTGCTGCAATTAAAAGAGCTGGCCAAAGTCGGCGTCGTGCACGAAACCGAATTCCTATCGACGTTTCCCGAGACGTGGATGGCAAGCGGTGTGGTGGCGCGGCTCGGACAGCACCCGCCAAATCAGTAGCAGATTTCATCGCCATCGATCTCCTCAAAGGAATAAAGCTGTCAGCCATCGACGCTCGGCGCGGTGACTGGACCCGCCGGCATTGTGATCTCAGAACCGCCGTCCGCCAGCCAGTCGGCAACGCATCGCTCCAACGCGCGCGCGTGATGTGGCTCGGAAAAGGTGTGGTCCGCACCATCGATGTCGCGCCGTGTCAGCACGGGGTGGGCCAGTGCCTGTTGCCACACGTCTTCACTAGCCGTCAGCTCGAGAAATTCCTTCGCCGTGTAGTCATTCTCGCTCAGCAGCAGCAAAATCCCTCCTTCGAACGCGTTCCATGCGTGCGCCATGCGTGCTGGAAACGGCTTCTCCAACGTCTCTTGGCCGGCAGGCGGGCGGCGTGCTCGCATCAACGTGCCGACTGTACGCGCCAAGTCCGACAGCGCACCCCAGGCAACCCGGCCGCTCAGCAGCTTGGCCCAGAAGGCCCGCTCCCGCAGCCGTTCGCGGTAATAGTGCCTGACTTGCATGCGCGCAAGATTCTGCGGCGAGCGTACCCACGGGTTCAACAGCACCAGCCGCTCAACCCGCCTGTCCCGCGTGTGGTTGCAATAAAGCAGTGCAGCCGACGCGCCGTCGCACAGACCCCAGAGGGCGACGCCACGCACACTGGGCGCAGCCGCAAGCAGCGCGCCGACGGCGGCGCCAATGTCTGCGTCGACCGAGAGAAAGTCGCGTGCCTCGCCGCCGCTGTCGCCCATGCCGCGGTAGTCGAAGCGCAGCACCGCATGGCCTCGCACTGCAAGCGAGCGGGCCAGCGCGACGAACTGTCGATGGCTGCCGACCCGATATTGCGGGCCGCCCACCACGATCAGCACGCCGAGCGCCTGCGGCTCGCGCGGCGGCTTCGGCCGCGCGAGCACACCCACCAGCGTGGCGCCGGCGCAGTCGAACAGCAGACCGTCTTCCTGGTAGCGTTCGTCCGGCGTGCCGGCGCTGTTACCGGACATTTCAACCTGCATCGTCGTCCTTCGAGTCGATGCGTCGATCAGCGCGGAGCGCACGCAGGCTGGCCGCGAGCAGTGCCGGTGCTTCCTCGATCTCCGTGGTCTGCCAGAAGGCCGGCCCCGCCGCCAGCTGGCTGTTCACTGTGAACCCGGCGCTGCGCCAGCGCTCCAGCGCAGTGACCGACGCCGGCAGCAGCGCGGGATCGGCCTGGTTCGACAGCTCGATCCATTCGAGCCGTCCCGGCGGATGCGTCGAGGCGGGCGGCGCAAGCGTGGCGGCCTCAAAGCCGTGCAGCAACTGCGGCCCGAGCTGGTAGCCGGCCACATTGACCGGCTCGCCTCGCTCAAGCTGTTGCCGCAGCTGGGCCACCACGCCCTTGGCCGCGCCACCGATCAACTCATTGGCTGCCTTCAGCCGCAGAAACTGCTGCACCAATAGCTTGCCGCTGTTGGCCGGCTGCCAAAACAGGAAATTGCAAGTCTCGTCGATCTGCGCCGCCGCCTGCGCCGCGAGCAGCGCGCCGGCGCGCAGGCCCCAGAGCCAGCTCGGCCCGGCGGCCCGCTCGCCGAGCCAACGATGCGCGGCCACCAGATCGCGCACCCAGTCCTGCCAGCGCGCGTCGGCGGCCGTGCCGCTGCTGTCACCGCAGCCCAGCAGATCGATTTGCAGCACCGAGAAACCGGCTTTTGCAAGCGCACGTGCGTGCAGTGCGGCCATTCGGCGTGACTTGTTCATCTCCTCGGCAAACGGGTGCACGTAGAGCACGCGGCCGAGCGGCGGGCGACCGTGTGCTGGGTGAAACAGGCAGAAGCGTCGGCCCGGCTCGACCGCAAGGAAGTAGGCCTGCATCTGCGACGTGTCCGGTCGATCGGGCATCAGGCAGTCACCGATTGGAGCCGGAATGCGCCCGGCGCGGGCGTGCCGCAGCCGGAAGACGTGGATCGCATGCAGTTCGACAAAAAATGTCCCGAAACGCGCGATTTTACGAGCGCGACCGCAGCTGGACCGGCAGTCCCGTGCAGGGCGCTATGCGATACTTTGAAGCGAAAAAACCGCTTCCCGCGCGACCGGCTTTCCTCTCGGTTGCTGGCCCCACCTGAGCGACGTCATGCCCGAATCCACTCTGCTGCACGAACTGGTCGACGTTGCGGCCGCTCGATCACCCGATGCGCGCGCGCTGACCAGTGGTTCCGCGAGTCTGGCCTACCGGCAGCTGCACGCGTCCGTACACGCGTTCGCCGCCGGACTGATGGCGCTTGGTCTTGCGCGTGGCGACCGCGTGGCGATCTATCTCGACAAGCGATTCGAGACCGTGATCGCCAGCTTCGGCGCGCCAGCGGCCGGGCTCGTGTTCGTGCCGCTCAATCCGCTCTTGAAAGCCGAGCAGGTCGGCTTCATCCTGCGCGACTGCAACGTGCGCGCGCTGGTGACGTCGCCGGAGCGCCTGAGTGCGCTGCAGCAGACGTTGGACGAATGCCCGGATCTGGCCCATCTGATCATCACCGAAGGCGCCGCTGCCGTGGGGACGCCGTTTGCTTGCCGCCAGGCGCTGCACCCGTGGCAGGCGTTGCAGGACGGGCCCTTACAAGCCGGCCACCGCGTGATCGACACCGACATGGCGGCGATCCTCTACACGTCGGGCAGCACCGGAAAACCCAAGGGTGTCGTGCTGTCGCACCGCAACATGGTGGCGGGCGGCAAAAGCGTGGCGTCCTATCTGGAAAATCGCGCGGACGACACGTTGCTGGCCGCGTTGCCACTGTCGTTTGATGCCGGCTTCAGCCAGCTCACCACCGCATTTCACAGCGGCGCCCGCGTGGTGCTCCTGAACTACCTGCTGCCGCGCGACGTGCTCAAGTGCCTGCAGCGCGAACGGGTGACGGGGCTCACTGCGGTGCCGCCGCTCTACATCCAGCTCACGCAACTCGACTGGCCGGCCGAGATCGACCAGCACCTGCGCTACTTCGCGAACACCGGCGGCCGCATGCCGCGCGAAACGCTGAGCCTGCTGCGCCAGCGCGTGCCGAGCGCCAAGCCGTTCCTGATGTACGGCCTGACGGAAGCGTTCCGCTCGACCTACCTGCCGCCCGCCGAAGTGGACCGCCGGCCCGATTCGATCGGCCGCGCGATCCCGAACGCGGAAATCCTGGTGCTGCGCGAAGACGGCAGCGAATGCGCGGCCGACGAACCCGGCGAGCTTGTGCACCGCGGCGCGTTGGTCGGACAGGGCTACTGGAACGACGCCGACAAGACGGCCGAACGCTATCGGCTGCTGCCCGCCGGCACGCCCGGCCGGCAGGCGGGCCTGCAGCTGCCGGAATATGCAGTGTTCTCAGGCGACACGGTGCGGCGCGATAAGGAAGGGTTTCTCTACTTCATAGGCCGGCGCGACGAGATGATCAAGACATCCGGCTACCGCGTGAGCCCGACCGAGGTCGAAGAAATCCTCTATGCGACCAGGCTCGTCGGCGAGTGTGCGGCGTTCGGCATCGAACACGCCGCGCTCGGCCAGGCGATCCAGGTGATCGCAACCACGCCCGAAGGCCGGGATGCAGTCGACGTCGCCGCGTTGCTGGCCGAATGCCGCGCCCGCATGCCGGCCTACATGGTGCCGTCCGGCGTCGACGTGGTCGCCGGGCCGCTGCCGCGCAATCCGAACGGCAAGATCGACCGCAAGCTGCTGACCGGCCAGTGGGTCGCGCCGAGCGAGCGCTGAGTGCGGAGCTGACCGCCAAGTGGCCGCTTTCGCTCGCCGCGTCTGGCGCCGGCTGGCCGGCCCGTTTCAGGAGTTCGGCTGGGCCGATGGCGCCCTCTACAGCGCAGCCCGGCTGTTGCGCGGCTTGTCCGACCACACGAACCTGCACATCTACGACCTGATGGTGCAGCCCGTCTCCAGCACGCCGCTGTTGGCACCCAACCGGTTGCGCAACGTGCGGTTCGCGCCGATTCCAGAAGGCCACCCCGACATCGCACGCATGCCCGCACGCACCGACATCAAGGCGCTGCGATTCGCACAGGGCGCCGAATGCCTGGGCGCATACCGCCACGATGCGCTGATCGGCTTCGTCTGGTTCTGCACCCCTGCGTATGAAGAGGACGAAGTGCGCTGCACCTACCGGCTGACCGAGCCGCAGACGTCGGTGTTCGACTTCGACATGTACGTGTTTCCCGAATACCGCATGGGCACTGCATTCATGGCGGTCTGGCACGGAGCGAACGGATGGTTGAGCGCGCGCGGCATCACGCACACCTTCAGCCGCGTGACCCGCTTCAACCTTGCGTCGCGCCGCTCGCACGCGCATCTGGGCGCGGTGCGCGCTGGTGTGGCGAGCTTTTTGCAACTCTGGCGGCTTGAGGTCATGCTGGCCAGCGTGTCACCCTGGTTCGCGGTGCACTGGAATCCGGCGCGGCGGGTCGAGCTGCGACTGGCGCCGGTTGCGCCCGCGTCTGACGCGAAGGCCGGCAATGTCACAGCAGCCCCGCCGCTCAAGGCGTCATCGGACGGGCACCAGCCCAGGGTCAGCCGATGAACTTGACGCAAACTGCCGCGCGACCGTCCTCGGCTCCATCTACCTCGACTTTTTCCGCACCCATGTCGCCACCCGATCGCATTGCTCCGGTTCACGCGCTGCGTGAGCAGTTTCCGGCTGCGCCGGACGGTGAACTCAACGTCGGCGGCGAACGCCTCGGCCTGCTTGCCGCGCGCGTGGGCAGCACGCCGTTCTACGCGTATGACCGCACGCTGCTGCGCGAGCGCGTGGCCGAACTGCGCGCCGCGCTGCCGGGGTCGATCAAGCTGCACTATGCGATGAAGGCCAATCCGATGCCGGCGCTGGTGCAGTTCATGGCCAACTTGGTGGATGGCATCGACGTTGCATCCGCGGGCGAACTCAAAGTCGCGCTCGACGCCGGCGCCGATCCGGCTGAAGTCAGCTTCGCAGGACCGGGCAAGCGCGAAGCCGAACTGCGCCAGGCGGTGGCTGCGCGCGTGCTGGTGAACGTCGAGTCGCGGCGCGAGATCACGTTGCTGGGCAGCATCGCCGCCGAGTTGGACGTGCCGGCGCGGATAGCGGTGCGCGTGAATCCGGACTTCGAACTCAAAGGCTCCGGCATGCGCATGGGCGGCGGGCCCAAACAGTTCGGCATCGACGTCGAACAGATGCCCGAACTGCTGGCTGCGGTCGGCCGCGATCCTTTGCTGGCATTCGAAGGATTTCATCTGTTTGCGGGTTCGCAGAACCTGAAGGCCGAATCGATCTGCGAAGCGCAGCAGAAATCGTTCGAGCTTGCGCTGCGGCTGGCCGAACTGGCGCCGGCGCCGGTGCGGTTCCTGAACCTGGGCGGCGGCTTCGGGATTCCATACTTTCCGGGTGAGCAGCGGCTCGATCTGGCACCGATCGGCGCCAACCTGGAGACGTTGGCGCAGCGCGCAACGCGCGAACTGCCGCAAGCCACGCTCGTGATCGAACTCGGCCGCTATCTGGTCGGCGAGGCTGGCATCTACGTGACCCGCGTGGTGGACCGCAAGGTGTCGCGCGGACAGGTGTTTCTCGTGACCGATGGCGGGCTCAATCACCACCTGTCCGCGTCCGGCAATTTCGGGCAGGTGATCCGCAAGAACTACCCGGTTGCGATCGGCAGCGCGCCCAACTCCGACGCGCGCGAAGTCGCCTCGGTTGTCGGCCCGCTGTGCACGCCGCTCGATCTGCTGGCAGACCGGATGGAACTGCCGGCTGCGCGGGAAGGTGACCTCGTCGTCGTGTTCCAGTCCGGCGCTTACGGTCGCAGTGCGAGCCCGGCCGAGTTTCTCGGCCATCCGGCCTGCGTCGAAGTGCTGGTCTGACAGCAGCTTGCGGCAAGGCTTGTCTGGTCGCACCACGCATTTAGGCTGCGTATCACTGCAGGCTGAGTCTCTTTCCTGACGGCCCGACCGAACCATTCTTCGATTCGACAGGCGGCGTCGAAAGCTGCAACACCCCTTGCACAAATCGTCTGTTGGCATGAAGGCAGCGCAGACGTGCCAACGCTGCTCATCACCCTTTCAGCCGCCATGCAGGTGCGCAGGACGTGGTCGTGCAAAGCAGCTGGAAGTTTCTAAAAAGATAGCATACAACGCAGCGTGCACCTGGGCCTCAGGCCTGAAAGACTTGAAAATCAAGGGACTGAACGGATTGCAGGGCCCTGCTGGCCCCTGAGCTCGCCCGTCCGCCTAGAACAACGCCAGCGCCTCCAGACAGCGCTGCCGATGCGCGTCGCCGTTGGCTGGGGCAATCGTCAAACCGGGCAGCCGCAGGCCGTAGCTGAGCCCCTGCGCCTGCGCCTGCAGCACCCAGGCGCACAACCGCGACAGCCGCGCTTCGGTGCCGGTGGTGCCGGTCGCCTGAAAGTCGAGCCAGAGCTGTTCGCGCTGCAGCCAGCTTTCATCCCGGCTGACGAGCGCGCCGGTCCGTGCGGCCTTCTTCCAGACCACACGCTTGAACGGATCGCCGCGCTGATAGGCACGCACGCCGTCGAATTCATCGGTGGACCGCCGCGCCGAGGCGGCCGCGCCCGCATGCAGCGACTGACCGCCCGGCAGCGGCGGCGCGTTCGGCTCGACCGCCGGATAGATCAGCACCTGTGCGGCGAGACGCCAGACGCTCCAGACACGGAAGGTGCCGAGCGGATAGCGCGTCTCGGCGTTCACCGCCGGCAGCCGCTGGCGTCCGCGACGGGCGGGCTGGAACGCGATGCGCACCGTGCACATGCCCTGCGCGGGCACGTCGGTCCAGGCCCAGTGGCCGAGCAGCGCCTCGTCCAGCACGGCCAGCCCGATGCCGTAGCGCACCGAACGGCGCAGGTTCACCAGCGTCACGTCGAACGTCGCGCCAGCGCCCAGAAACTGCGCGGGCGGCGCCGCCACGCTCAGCTGCAGCGCACGCAATGTGCTGTGCGACACGTGCATGCCGATCACCACGCTGCCGGCCAGCAGGAACGTCAGCAGATAGCCGAGGTTGAGCTGGTAGTTGATCGATGCGACCAGCAGCACCAGCAGCGTCGCCGCCAGCATCAGGCCTGCGCGCGATGGCAGGATGTAGATGTTGTTCTGCGTCAGCGTCAACGTGTCCGAAATCGGCAGCCGCGCCATCGCCCATGCGTGGACCCGCCGGCGCAGCGCCGCGATCGGGTTGGGCCAGCGCCGGCGTACGCGCGCAGGATCGTCGGCACTCCCAAGCGCTGTGGAAGGTACGCTCAAGCCTGACTCCGTGCACCGTGCAGCGAGCCGGCACCCGCGAGTGGACTGCCGACGGACGCTGACACGGTCGTCTCGGTTGCAAACGCCATATCTGCACTTCGCACCACACAAAGCCGGCGCCATGAACACCAGCAGGGGTCGCGAAGCTGGCTCCGCCAGGCCGCAGGCGCCGCCCCCGGTCGGGAGTTGCCGAGAGCCGACCGCAGGGAGCGAAGGCTGGGGGCGAGCATTATTTCAACGGCGTCGCGTCGATCATCGCCCGCACCTGCTCGCGTGCGCCACGCCCGGCGCTGCCGACTGGCACCAGGCGGTGCGCGACCGTCTGCGGCAGGATGTCGCGCACGTCGTCCGGCGCCACGTAATCGCGCCCTGCCAAGAGCGCCTGCGCCTTGGCCGCGCGCAGCAACGCGATGCCGGCGCGCGGACTCAAGCCCTGCGCGAACCAGCGGCCCGAGCGGGTCGCGGCCAGCAGTTCCTGCACGTAGTCGAGCAGCGGTTCGGCCGTGTGGATGCGCTGCACCAGCGCCTGCAGTTCGACCAGTTCGTCGGGCGCCAGCACGGCGGGCAGCGCCTGCACGAGTGCGCGCCGGTCATCGCCGGCAAGCAGCTCGCGTTCCGCCGCGCGGTCCGGATAGCCCAGCGAAATGCGCATCAGAAAGCGGTCCAGCTGCGATTCCGGCAGCGCGTAGGTGCCGAGCTGATCGTTCGGGTTCTGCGTCGCGATTACGAAAAACGGCGCCGGCAGCGGCCGCGTCTCGCCTTCCACGGTGACCTGCTTTTCTTCCATCGCTTCCAGCAGCGCGCTTTGCGTCTTCGGGCTCGCGCGGTTGATCTCGTCGGCCAGCAGCACCTGTGCGAAGACCGGGCCTGGATGGAACACGAACGCTTCCTTGCCGCGCTCGTAAACCGAGACGCCCAGCAGGTCGCTGGGCATCAGGTCGGCCGTGAACTGCACGCGTGAGAACTGCAGGCCTAAAGCGCCGGCCAGCGCGTGCGCCAGCGTGGTCTTGCCGACGCCGGGCACGTCTTCGATCAACAGGTGGCCGCCGGCCAAAAGGCACGCCACGCACTCGCGCACCTGGGTCGGCTTGCCGACGATCACCGTGTTAAGCTGATCTAGCAGCCGCTTGAGTTTTTGCGCAACGTTCATCAAGAAGAAGAAAAAATTTCGGACGGCGCTCCGCAGGGTTCGAGCCTTCGGTCCGCCTTTCGGCAAGCTTCAGGCGCCGGCCTTGAGCGGCCATGCAAACCCAATATTCACGTTACCCGAATTCGAGACGTCGGGCTGTGCATCAATGAGCAATACCGCGTATTTCAGTCCCCCCGCATGTCTGAAGCACGAGATGGGCGCGGGCCATCCGGAGTGCCCTGAACGCCTGGGTGCGATCGAGGACCGGCTGCGCAGCAGCGGCGTTGACATTGCGCTCGACCGCCGCGAGTCCTTGCTGGCCACGCCCGCCGACTTGGCGCTCGCGCATGACCCCGGCTATGTGGCACGGCTGCACGGCATCCACAACAAATTGCTGGAAGAGATCGAAACCGGCACCGGCGACTACGAATATCTCGACCCGGACACTGCACTGAATCCGTACAGCCTCGACGCTGCGTTGGGCTCGGTCGGTGCGGCGCTGGCCGCCACCGACGCGGTGATCGCGGGCGACGCGCAGAACGCGTTCTGCGCGGTGCGCCCACCGGGCCACCACGCGTGCCACGACCGCGCAATGGGTTTTTGCATCTTCAACACGGTGGCCATCGCAGCACGCCATGCGCTGGAGCGGCACGGCCTGGAGCGCGTGGCGATCGTCGACTTCGACGTGCATCATGGCAACGGCACCGAGGACATCTGCGCGGGCGACGAGCGCATCCTGATGGTGAGTTTTTTCCAGCACCCGTTCTATCCGCATTCGGGCACCCAGCATCCAGCCGACAACATGCTGAACGTGCCATTGCCGGCCTACACCAGGGGCGATGCAGTGCGCGCCATGATCGAGCAGCAGTGGCTGCCGCGGCTGGAAGCGTTTGCACCGCAGATGATCTTCATCAGCGCCGGCTTCGATGCGCACCGGGAAGACCAGCTCGCATCGCTAGGCTTAATTGAGCAGGACTACGCGTGGATCACGCAGCGACTCAAAGAGGTGGCCGACCGGCACGCGGACGGGCGCATCGTCTCGTGCCTGGAAGGCGGCTATTCGCTGAGTGCACTCGGCCGCAGTGTGGAGGCACATTTGCGCGTGCTCGCCGGCGTCTGAGCTGCGCGCCGATTGTGCGAACGCGGGCGGTGTCGAGCCGTCGGCTTTGCGTTGATGTTGAAGGAAACCGCATGAGCCAGCAACCACCCGTCATCATCCGCCGCGATGCGCGCGGCCTGGTGACGCTGTCCCTGAACCGTCCGGCCGACTTCAATGCGTTGAGCGAATCGATGCTTGACGCGTTGCAGATGGCTCTGGATGAACTTGCTGCCGATGAAGCGGTGCGCGTCGTCGTGCTGGCTGCAGCCGGTGCCGCGTTCTGCGCGGGGCATGACCTTAAGCAGATGATGGCCGAGCCGTCGATCGGGTACTACCAACGGCTGTTCGCACAGTGCAGCCGCGTGATGAGCACGATCCAGCGGCTGCCGGTGCCGGTGATCGCGAAGGTGCAGGGACTTGCCACCGCGGCCGGTTGTCAGCTCGTCGCGCAGTGCGATTTGGCGGTGGCCTCGACCGAGGCGCGCTTCGGTGTCAGCGGCGTCAAGCTCGGCTTGTTTTGTGCGACGCCGAGCGTGCCGCTGGTGCGCAACATGGCGGCCAAGCATGCGATGGAGATGCTGCTGACCGGCGACTTCATCTCGGCGCCGCAGGCGCTCGAACGCGCATTGGTGAACCGGGTCGCGGCGCCCGACGAACTGGATGCGGAAGTGGAAGCGTTCGTGGCCTCGATCATCGCCAAGCCGCGCGTGGCGATCGCGCTGGGCAAGGAGCTGTTTTACCGGCAGCGCGAACTTGGCACCGAGGCTGCCTATCAACTGGCCGGCCAGACCATGGCCGTCAACATGATCGATCCGTCGGCGCAGGAAGGCGTGCAGGCCTTCATCGACAAGCGCAAACCGTTCTGGTCCGGTGAACCGAGCGCTGCGATTGCCCCGACTGCCCGGGCCGTCAAGTCCCAGTGAGGACAGCGCCTGGGCGGCATGGCTGCCTAAAATGAAACATCAGCCGCAGCCATCGAGCGAGCCGATCCAGCGCTGCGAAGCAGCCGAACTGCAACAGGAGATCGCTACATGAAGATTCTGGTTCCCGTGAAACGCGTGGTGGACTACAACGTCAAGGTGAGAGTCAAGTCGGACGGTTCCGGCGTGGACATCGCCAACGTCAAGATGAGCATGAACCCGTTCGATGAGATCGCGGTCGAAGAGGCCGTGCGGTTGAAGGAAAAGGGTGTTGCGACCGAAGTCATCGCCGTGTCCTGTGGTGATCCGAAATGTCAGGAAACCCTGCGCACCGCGATGGCGATCGGCGCCGATCGCGGCATCCTGGTCGAGACGACGGAAGAACTGCAGCCGCTGGCCGTGGCCAAGATTTTGAAGGCGCTCGTCGACAAGGAGCAGCCGCAGCTCGTGATCCTCGGCAAGCAGGCGATCGACGATGACTGCAACCAGACCGGCCAGATGCTGGCGGCGTTGCTGGATCTGCCGCAGGCCACGTTCGCTTCCAAGGTGGAGGTCGACGGTGATAAGGCCAAGGTCACGCGCGAGGTCGATGGCGGCCTGGAAACGGTCTCGATGTCGTTGCCTGCAATCATCACGACCGATCTGCGCCTGAACGAGCCGCGCTACGTGACGTTGCCCAACATCATGAAGGCCAAGAAGAAGCCGCTCGAAAATATGAAGCCCGCGGACCTCGGCGTCGACGTCGCACCGCGTCTGAAAACGTTGAAAGTCTCGGAACCCCCGAAGCGCAGCGCCGGCATCAAGGTGCCCGACGTGGCCACACTGGTCGAGAAACTCAAGAACGAAGCAAAGGTGATCTGAGATGACAGCACTGGTGGTGGCCGAACACGACAACCAATCGCTCAAGAGCGCAACGTTCAACACCGTGACGGCAGCAATGCAGTGCGGCGGCGACGTGCATGTGTTGGTGGCCGGCAGCAACGCGGGCCCGGCAGCTGAAGCGGCATCGAAGATCGCAGGCGTCAGCAAGGTGATTCATGCGGATGGCGAATCGCTCGCGCATGGCTTGGCGGAGAATATTGCGGCGCAGGTGCTCGGCATGGCGGGCGATTACAGCCACATCCTGTTTCCCGCTACCGCGGCCGGCCGCAACGTCGCGCCGCGGGTGGCTGCCAAGCTTGACGTCGGCCAGCTCAGCGACATCACGAAGGTGGACAGTCCCGACACGTTCGAGCGGCCGATCTATGCCGGCAATGCGATCGCGATTCAACAAAGCGCGGACAAGGTGAAGGTGATCACCGCGCGTGCCACCGGCTTCGATGCAGCGGCTGCGGAAGGCGGCAGTGCGTCGATCGAGAAGGTCGATGCGGTGGCCGACAGCGGCAAGTCGAGCTTCGTCGGTGCCGAGATCGCGAAGAACGACCGGCCCGAGCTGACCGCTGCCAAGATCATCGTGAGCGGTGGCCGCGCTTTAGGCAGCTCCGAAAAGTTCGACGAGGTGCTGACGCCGCTGGCCGACAAGCTCGGTGCCGCGCTGGGTGCGAGCCGCGCGGCGGTCGATGCGGGCTACGCGCCGAACGACTGGCAGGTCGGCCAGACCGGCAAGATCGTCGCGCCGCAGCTCTACATCGCCTGTGGCATCAGCGGCGCGATCCAGCACTTGGCCGGCATGAAGGACAGCAAGGTGATCGTGGCGATCAACAAGGATCCGGAGGCACCGATCTTCTCGGTGGCCGACTATTCGCTGGAAGCGGATCTGTTCAACGCGGTGCCGGAGATGGTCACGGCGCTTTAGGTTAAGCGCGGGCGCCACCGGGGCCTGCTGTGATCGAACGGATGATGACGGAGACTGATTCATGAGCTATCGCGCCCCGGTGAAAGACATGCTGTTCAATCTGCGGCACATCGCGCGCATCGATGAGATCGCACGGTTGCCGGGGTTCGAGGAAGCCGGTTACGAGACTGCGCAGGCAGTACTCGAAGAGTGCGCGAAGTTCAACGAAGGCGTGCTCAGCCCGCTGAATGTGGAAGGCGACAAGCATCCATCAAGCTGGAAGGACGGCGTCGTCACGACCACGCCGGGCTTCAAGCAGGCTTATCGGCAATATGCGGAAGGCGGCTGGCAGGGCTTGCAGCATCCGGTCGATGTCGGCGGCCAGGGTTTGCCGAAGGCGATCGGTTCGGTCTGCGGCGAGATGCTGAATTCCGCCAACATGAGCTTTGCGCTGTGCCCGCTGCTGACCGACGGCGCGATCGAAGCGCTGCTCACCGCCGGCTCAGACGCGTTGAAGGCGATCTACCTGCAGAAGATGGTCAGCGGCCAGTGGACCGGCACCATGAACCTGACCGAGCCGCAGGCCGGCTCCGATCTGGCCGCGGTGCGCACGCGCGCCGAGCCGCAGGGCGACGGCAGCTACAAGGTGTTCGGCACCAAGATCTACATCACGTTCGGCGAGCACGACATGGCCGAGAACATCGTGCACCTCACGCTGGCGCGCGTGACCGATGCGCCCGAGGGCGTGAAAGGCATCAGCCTCTTCGTCGTGCCGAAGTTTCGCGTGAATGACGATGGTTCGGTCGGCGCACGCAACGACGTGCAGTGCGTGAGCATCGAACACAAGCTCGGCATCAAGGCGTCGCCCACGGCCGTGCTGCAGTTCGGCGATGCGGGTGGCGCCACCGGCTATCTGGTCGGCGAGGAAAACCGCGGCCTCGAATACATGTTCATCATGATGAACGCGGCGCGCTATGCGGTCGGCGTGCAGGGCATCGCGATCGCGGAGCGGGCTTATCAGCAGGCGGTCGCTTATGCGAACGACCGCGTGCAAAGCCGGCCGGTGGACGGTAGCACCAAGGGCGCTGCGACGATCGTGCACCACCCCGACGTGCAGCGCATGCTGATGACGATGCGCGCCCACACCGAGGGCTGCCGCGCCATGGCTTCCAGCGCCGCATCGGCCTATGACACCGCGCATCATCACCCGGACGCCGAAGTGCGCGAACAGCATCAGGCCCTCTACGAGTTCATGGTGCCGGTCGTCAAGGGCTATTGCACCGAGATGAGTCTGGAGGCCACATCGCTCGGCATCCAGGTACACGGCGGCATGGGCTTCATCGAGGAGACCGGCGCTGCGCAGTATTACCGCGATGCGCGCATCCTGCCGATCTATGAAGGCACCACCGGCATTCAGGCGAACGATCTGGTCGGCCGCAAGACGGTGCGCGATGGCGGGCGCACCGCGCGTGCGATCGCCGAAGCCGTCGAGAAGACCGAGTCGGAACTTGCCGAATCCGGCAGCGAGGCCGCCCAGGTCATGACCCTGCGTCTGGCAGCGGCGCGGCACGCGTTTCTGGAGGTGGTCGATTTCATGTGCGAATACGGCAAGTCGCAGCCTAATGCTGCTTACGCAGGCTCGGTGCCCTATCTGATGCTGGCCGGCAAGCTGCTGTCCGGCTGGACGCTTGCACGATCGCTGCTTGCGGCCGAGCAAATGATCGAGCGTGGCGAGGACACAGGGTTTGCGCAAGCCAAGATCGCCATCGCGCGCTTTTATGCCGAGCATGTGCTGGCCACGTTGCCGGGCCAGCGCGATGCGATCGTGGAGGGCGCGCAAAGTGTCATGGCGCTGTCGGCCGAGCAATTCTGATTTACTCGCTTTTTGATAGCGATATCCGCAGGCAGGACAAGCGCCCCAGCCTGTTTTAATTAAAATTATGGCGGTCCAAACGGATCAGCGCCTCCCATGTCCAAGCTACCCGCTCCGCTCGATCGCCTGCAGTTTCCCGTGATCGGTTCACCGCTGTTCATCATCAGCAATCCGAAGCTCGTGATCGCGCAGTGCATCCACGGTGTGCTGGGCACGATGCCTGCACTGAATGCGCGGCCGGCCGGACAGCTCGACGAATGGCTGGCCGAAATCACGGAAGGTCTGGCTGCCTGGGACCGAGCGCATCCGGATATGCCCGCCGCGCCGTTCGGCATCAACCAGATCGTGCACAAGAGCAACGACCGCCTGCAGCACGACATGGACATGTGCGCGAAGTACAAGGTGCCGGTCGTGATCACGAGCCTGGGCGCGCGCGAGGACGTGAACCAGGCCGTGCACGGCTGGGGCGGCGTGGTGCTGCACGACATCATCAACAACAAATTTGCGCACAAGGCGATCGAGAAGGGCGCAGACGGCCTGATCGCGGTCGCCGCCGGTGCGGGCGGCCATGCCGGTGTGAAAAACCCATTTGCGCTGATTCAGGAAATCCGCGAATGGTTCGATGGCCCAATCGCGCTGTCCGGCTCGATCTCCACCGGCGGCGCCGTGCTGGCCGCCCAGGCGATGGGCGCGGACTTCGGCTACATCGGCACCGCATTCATCGCGACCGAAGAAGCACGCGCGCCGCAGGGCTACAAGGATGCGATCGTCGCCGGCAATTCGGACGACATCGTCTACAGCAACCTGTTCACCGGCGTGCACGGCAACTATCTGCGCCCGTCGATCATTGCAGCGGGAATGGATCCGGACAATTTGCCGCAGAGCGACCCGAGTGCGATGAGCTTCGGCGGCGGCGAGGGCTCCAAGAAAAAAGCCTGGAAGGATATCTGGGGCAGCGGCCAGGGCATCGGTGCGATCAAGCACGTCGCGCCGGCCGGTGAGCTGATCGATCGGCTCAAGCGCGAATACGAGGCCGCGCGGCAACGGCTGGGTGTGGCAGCTGCGGCAGCCTGAAACCGGATTTGCAGGCCGCTCGTCGGTCCGTCACCAGACGCAGGTGCGGGCTGCTGCTTGGCAGGCCTTGTTGCTCATGAGATCAAGGCCGCGCAGCCAACCGGCAAGGTCGATAAAAATCCAGTTTTGGCTCGTACACGTCCGTCTGTACGTCCATCAAGCCAAGCGCCGAATGAAAGTAGTTGTCATGTGAGATCGGCAACTCGGTGCGGCTACGCAGGCACGCCATCGGCATCGACAGGCGCGCTTGAAACGCCTTCGATAGCCAGGTGATCCACGGAATGTGCTTCTGCACGTCTGGCGCGACCCGGTACGGCAGGCCGTGCAGGTACATGCGGTTTTCGCCAAGCGATTCGCCGTGGTCGGACAGATAGAGCAGCGCGCCGTCGAAGCGGTCGCTCGCGCGCTCGATCCAGTCGATCGCGGAGAAGAGGAAATGGTCGGTGTAGACGATCGAGTTGTCGTACGCATTGACGAGCTGCTCGTGCGTGCACGATTGCAGCGCGGCTTGTTCGCATTCGGGCAGAAATTTCTTGAACGCAGGCGGTGACCGGCGAAAGTAGGCGGGCCCGTGGCTGCCCATCTGATGCAGCACCACCACCACGCCGCGCGCGGTGCGCGCAGGCGGCAGCTTGGCGATCTGCGCGTCGAGCTGCTGGAGCATGATCTCGTCAAAGCATTCGCCATCAGCGCAGTAAGCCGGGTCGGTCAGCGTTTCAGTGGACACATTCGGCACCCGATCGCAGACGCCCTTGCAACCCGACTGGTTGTCGATCCACAGCACGGCAAGCCCGGCGTGCTGCAGCACGTCGAGCAGATTCTCGTAGCTTGCGCTGCGCGCGTCATGTGCGCTGCGCCCCTGGTGCGAGAACATGCAGGGCAGCGACGCGGCCGTGTTGGTGCCGCACGACCAGGCGTCGCGCTGGCTCGCGATACGCGCGCCAGCATTCAATTCGGCGAGGCGCGGCGTGGTGGCCCGTGCGTAGCCATCCACTTCGAAGTTGGCCGCGCGCGCGGTCTCGCCGAGTACCAGCACCAACAAGGGCGGGCGTGCTTGTGCCGCGTAGCTGCTGCCTAGACGCGCATCGTGCCCGATCGGCACCAGCGTCTCGTTGCGTGCGGTGTAGGGTTCCAGCTTGACGACGACCAGCGAGAAGATCGAGTTGAACGGATTGATCTCATAGCGCAATTGCGGGTGGTTGCGCATCAATGAAGAAAAGTCCTGGAACATCGCCAGCACCGCCACCGCCATCACCGCCAACGCCCCGAGCAGCAGGCCCGCGTTGCGCAGCGCGCGGCGGCCGAACGGCACGGCACGCAGCGGCAGGCGCCAGACGCAAAGCGCCGGCAATACCCCCAACCCCAGCACCAGCGCGAAGAAGCGCCAGCCCAGCAGATCGCCGGCTTCCGCCGTGCTGGTCTGCACCACGTTGGTCATCATGGTCGGGTCCAGCACGACGCCGAACGCGAGCATGAAGTAGGCGCCGATTGCCGCAGCCAGCACGAAAAAGCAGACCGCGGGCTTGAGCAGCCAGCGCCAGTTGAGCAGCGCCAGCACCGCGCAGCTGCCGCCTGCGATCAGCGCAAACATGGCGAGTGCGAAGACTGCACCGCGCGGATTGTGCATCTCGGGCAGCGCCGCCAGATGGCGCCAGAGCGCGAGATTGCCGATGCTGGCGATCCAGCCGCCGGCCAACAACACCAGCGCGGCCGGGCTGCTGCCGCGTGACGAGGAAGGTGCCGGCGGCGTGCGCGCTGCGTTGTTCAAAAGCGTCTGCGGTCGATTGCGGCAAAGCGGCAGCGGTAGCCGCTCATGCAACGCCCAGCACGCGCGCGTGGTGCCGAAGGTGGTCTTCCATGAACGTTGCGATGAAGTGATAACCGTGGTCGTAGCCGTCCTGCTGACGCAACGTGAGCGGTTGCGCCACCGCATCGCAGGCAGCTTCAAGGTGTTGCGGCAGCAGTTGCCCGTCGGCCAGAAATTTGTCGGCCAGGCCCTGGTCCACCAGAATGCCTTCCGGATACGGCGCCGTGCGCTGGGCCTGCATCAGCGCGCTGGCGTCGTGTTCGAGCCAGCTCGCGCGCTCCGCGCCCAGATAACCGCTGAATGCTTTCTCACCCCAGGGGCACCGGGACGGCGCGCAGATCGGCGCGAATGCGGAGAGCGATCTGAACCGGCCCGGATGCCGCAGCGCCAGTGTCAGCGCACCATGCCCGCCCATCGAATGGCCGAAGATGCCGATGCGCTCTGCGTCGATCGGGCACTGGCCGGTGAGCAGCCCGAGCAGTTCGTCCATGATCCAGCTTTCCATGCGCCAGTGTTGGGCATAGGGCGCCTGCGTTGCATCCAGATAGAAGCCGGCGCCAATGCCGAAATCCCAGCTCTCAGTCGCGCCTTCGATGCCTTCCACGGCCGGGCCGCGCGGGCTGGTGTCCGGCGCAATCAACGCCAGGCCCAGTTCGGCCGCGACGCGCTGGGCGCCCGCCTTGGCCATGAACGTGTCCTCGGTGCAGGTCAGCCCTGCCAGATATAGCAGCGCAGGCACTGCGTGCTGGCGCGCCTGCGGCGGCAGGAACACCGCGCAGCGCATCGGCAGGCGGATGACTTGCGAGTCGTGTTCGACCACCCGCTGCACGCCGCCGAAGCAAAGCGTTTCACTCAAGGTTTTCATGTTGGCTTGTGATCCATCTGTGCCGCCAGCAGTTCCAGCACCGCATCGGCGAATGCGGCAGGCCGCTCCTGCGGCAAATTATGGCCGGCGCCTGCAATGGTTCGATGCGTGCGCGGGCCGATGAAGTGGTGCGCGTGCTGCGCCGTGCCGGCGATCGGGGCCACGCCATCGGTGGCGCCGTCAAACGTGATCGATGGCACGCCGATCGGCGGCTGCGCCGCAAGCCGGCTTTCGATCCCATCGTAGGCCGGGTCGCCGGCAGCCTGTCCGTGCCGATGCCGGTACGAGTGGATCACCACATCGACAAAATCCGGGTTGTCGAACGCCACGGCGCTGCGTTCGAACGTGGCGTCATCGAACGCCCAGCCAGGCGACCACAGTTGCCACAGCAGGCGGCCCAGCGCGCGCCGATCCTGCACCAGCCCGGCGCGGCCGCGCTCGGTCAGGAAATAATACTGATACCAAAGCCGCTGTTCGTCTGCCGGTGCGAGCGGCTCGGCCGCGCGCGAGAGTTGCTGGATGTTGTAGCTGCCTACGGACACCAGCCCGATGCAGCGATCCGGCCACAGGGCAGCCACCACGCATGCCGCACGCCCACCCCAGTCGTGGCCGGCCAGCACCGCGCGCTCGATCTGCAGCGCATCGAGCAGCGCCAGCAGATCGGCCCCCAGCGCGCCTTGCTGGCCCGAGCGGACGGTCGATGCGTCAACGAACGCGGTCGGTCCGAAGCCACGCAGAAACGGCACGATCACGCGGCGGCCACGCGCAGCGAGCAACGGCGCAACGGCTCCATACACCTGCACGTCGTAGGGAAAGCCATGCAGCAGCACGACGGCCGTGCCGGCTGGATCGCCGCTTTCATGGAACGCCAGGTCGAGCACGCCGGCACGAACCCGATGCTGCGGACCGAGCGATATCTCGCTCATGCGGTGCGCAGCCGCTTGTACGAACGCGCAGCCCGGACTGCAGCGGCTCGGCCAGGGTCCCGACCGGTGGCAGCTGCGGCATACAACAGTTCGACGGGCATCGGGGAAGGCAATCGGCGGCTGAATACGAGCGTTCACTATATCGCTGGGCAGGCTGCTCGCAGCGCGCCGGCATCGATTGCGGTTCGGTCGAACGCCGACACCAAGCGCTCGCCTATCATGCGCCGATATGAGTCGCAGCCCGTCCATCAAGCGCCCGTTCGATTCGGCAGCGCGGGCTGCGTCGGTGCATCCGGGCCGCGACAACCGGGGCATTCGCGAGCTTGTCCAAAGCGGCTGCGACGTGGCGTGGCTCGCTGCCATGCTCGCCGCGCTGCTGCTGTCGCCGTCGAGTTATGCGGACGC
The DNA here is from genome assembly GCA_965218765.1 of Burkholderiaceae bacterium. Taxonomy (GTDB): domain Bacteria; phylum Pseudomonadota; class Gammaproteobacteria; order Burkholderiales; family Burkholderiaceae_C; genus JBBPYC01. Next base: position 122,542 of record CBDCLU010000002.1, read on the forward strand.
ACCTGCGCGGCGCGCATTTGCGGTCCGGGGCTGTCTGTCGGTCACGTCGACAATGCTGTCGTTCGTCCTGCTGTCGTCCTGCATGAGCGGCGTGCTGGTGCGCGTGGTGGTGGTGGCTGCGCAGGACTACGGCTTGCTGCGGTTTGCGCTCGATGGCATCGTGCGCGTGCTGCTGCTGGAGCTGATTCCGCTGCTGGCGGCGTTGTTCGTGCTGGTCGAAATCAGCTTGCCGGCCGCAGCCGCGCTGTCGCTGCGACATGCAGGCAGGCAGGCAGGCAGGCAATCGAAAGTGGCGACCGACAGACTGCGCCGGGTCGCATTGCCGCATGCGCTGGCCGCTTTCATCGCGCCATCGATACTGAGCGTGCTGGCCAGCTGGATCGCGCTGGTGCTCGGCTATCTGGAGTTGTATGGCGCCACGCCCTGGGCGCTGGCCGGCTTTTCCCGCGTGCTCGGCAACGTGTTCGAGCCAGTCGCAGCGGGCTTGCTCGTGTTCAAGCTGATCGCGTTCAGTGCCGTTGCGGCGCTGCTGCCGATTGCGGCGGCGCTGGCGCTGGCGCTGCCGGCCGAACGGCATGGCGACGCGGCCGACTTCACGTTGACGACGCTGATCCGCGTTGGCGCGTTGCTGCTGTTGATCGAGCTGCTGTCGCTGCTCGCCGGCTACGCGTGATCGACCATCTGGCGCAGCACGCGATGATGGCGGAAACCCCGCGCCGGCGCGCTGGCAACCGGCTTGAATTCAGGGCTGCGCTGCTGCTCGGTGCCGCTGGCCTGTTGCTCGTGGCGTCGGTGCTCTACCTGATGTTCGCGCGTGGCGTGTTCACCGAAACCGGTACGCTGGTGCTGACCACCGACAATTCGGAGGGCGTCGAACCGGGTATGGACATGACGTTCTCGGGGTTTCCGATCGGACGCGTACGCCGGATTGAACTGGCGCCGGACGCTACGGTGCGCATCGTGGTCGATGTGGAGCGCGCGAACATGCACTGGCTGCGCATATCAAGCGTATTCACGCTCGAGCGTGGCATCGTCGGCGCGACCCGCATCAAAGGCTTCAGTGGCATCTTGAGCGACCCGCCGCTGCCTGATGGCGCCACGCGCGAACTGCTGCGCGGCGACGTGCAGGCCGAGATCCCGCGGCTGGTGCTGAGCCTGCGCGAGTTGATTGACAACCTCAAGAGCGCGACTGCGAGCGACTCCGCGCTGACCGCTACGCTGGGCAATGTGCGCACGTTGAGCGATGGATTTGCCAAACCCGGCGGCGTGGTCGGCGCGCTGCTGGGCGACGAGGCGCCGGCCGCGCAACTGGGCACCGTGCTGCAACGCACCGACGCGCTGCTCGCACGCGCCGATCGCGTGCTGGAGCAAGCCGGTGCACAGGTGTTCGGCAAGAACGGCGTCACGCGCGAAGCGCAGGCCACCGTGTCGCAGCTCAATCGCACCCTGCAGTCCACGCAAAGGAGCCTGGCGCGCGTCGATGCGGTGCTGAAGGAAGCGCACGGGATCGCTGCGAACACGCGCAGCGCCACGGAAGACCTGAACCTGCTGCGCGCCGAGGTGGAAAGCAGCCTGCGCAACATCGACCGGCTCGTCAATGAAGTGAACCAGCGCTTGCCGTTCGGCTCGGAGCCGAAGGTGCGGTTGCCGTGAACGGGCCACTGCGCCGGACGGCCAGCGCGCGCTGGTGGTCGATCCCGCTGGCCATATGCGTCCCGTTGCTGATGCTGCTCACAGCATGTGCGGGAACCGAACCGCCACGCTGGAGAGTCGAGGCCGCCAATGCGTCCGAGCGCTTCGTGGAAGCATGGCTGGTCGGCGAGCGCCGGGTCGAGCAGGTCGAGTTCGAGCGCGCGCGGGAGCGGGTGGCTCGTACTGGCCGACTGGACCTGGTGGCGCGCATCGAGCTACTGCGCTGCGCTGCGAAACTGGCGGCGCTGGTAATCGAGCCGTGCGCCGGATTCGAGGTGCTTGAAGCTGGGCTCGTAGCAGGCCCGGAGACGGTATACGCCGACTACTTGGCGGGCCGGCTGCCGTCGGATGCTGCCGATCGCATTGCCCTGCTGCCGCAGCCGCAGCGCGCGATTGCGGCGCTTGTGCCCGGCGTGCACGCGCGCGGCGCCGCCGCACTCGCTGCCATCGATGATCCGCTGTCGCGCCTGGTCGCCGCAGCCGTTCTGTTGCGCACCGGGCGTGCAACGGATGCAGTGGTGGCAAGCGCGGTCAAGACCGCCACGCAGCAAGGTTGGCGTCGTGCGCTGCTGGCATGGCTGACCTTTCAGCAGCACCGCGCCGAGGCCGCTGGCGACGCACCGCTCGCCACCATGGCACGGCGCAGGATCGAGCTGATGGCGCCGCTTCCAGGCGCAGCCGGATCTCGTTGATCAAAGCCTGCGCCAGGTTACCCCGGCGATGGTCTCAGTCCCCGAAAAAGCTTCTCCTGAGCTTTTCCTTCCAGCTGTCACCGGTCGGCGAATGCTTGGCGCCGCCCTTGGACAGTGACTCATCGAATTCCTTGAGCAGCTTGCGCTGATGCTCGGTCAGCTTGACCGGTGTCTCCAGCGAGACGTGGCAGTACAGGTCACCCGGCATGCTGGAGCGCACGCCCTTAATCCCTTTGCCGCGCAGCCGGAATTGCTTGGCCGTCTGCGTGCCTTCCGGAATGTCGATCGCGGCCTTGCCGCTCAAGGTCGGCACTTCGATCTCGCCGCCGAGCGCAGCGGTCGCAAAGCCGACCGGCACCACGCAGTGCAGGTCGTCGCCGTCGCGCTCGAACACGTCGTGCTTCTTCATGCGGATCTCGATGTAGAGATCGCCCGGCGGCCCGCCGTTCGCGCCCGGTTCGCCGTTGCCCACGCTGCGAATGCGCATGCCTTCGTCGATGCCGGCCGGGATGTTGACTTCCAGCGTCTTCTGCTTTTTCACCTTGCCATGGCCGCGGCAGGTCGCGCACGGCTCGGGGATGATCTTGCCGCTGCCGCGGCAGGTCGGGCAGGTCTGCTGAACGCTGAAAAAACCCTGGCGCATCTGCACGGCTCCGGCGCCCTGGCAGGTGCCACAGGTCTTGGCAGACGTGCCCGGCTTGGCGCCGCTGCCGTGGCAGGTGTCGCAGGCTTCCCAGCTCGGGATGCGAATCTGCGCCTCCTTGCCGGCGGCGGCTTCTTCCAGCGTGACTTCCATTGCGTAGCTCAGATCGGCGCCGCGGAACACCTGGCGGCCACCCGGCCGGCCACCGCGTCCCTGCTGCTGGCCGAACATGTCGCCGAAGATGTCGCCGAACGCTTCGGCAAAGCCGCCAAAGCCTTCCGTGCCGGGCCCACCGCGCATGTTCGGGTCGACGCCCGCATGGCCGAACTGGTCGTACGCCGCACGCTTTTGCGGATCGGACAACATTTCGTAGGCTTCCTTGGCCTCTTTGAACTTTTCTTCCGAGACCTTGCCATCGCCCTGGTTGCGGTCCGGATGGTGCTTCATCGCAAGCTTGCGATAAGCCTTCCTGAGTTCGTCTTCGCTCGCGTTCTTGGGAACGCCGAGCGTTTCGTAGTAGTCGCGCTTGGTGGTGGTGGCCATAAGGAATTCAACAAAAAGGGATTCGCTAAAAATGAACTTGGGTGTTTGTCGATCAGCCCGCGCGGGGTCAGGCCAGCCCCCTGCGCCGATGAGAACGGACAGTGCCACGAATGCCACGCGTAGGGTAGCCGGCACAAACGCGAGCGCCGGCCGTTCGAACTGATTCGAGCGGCCGGCGAGGCTTGGCCGGCGGCCAGCCGATGCCACTGAGCGGGTCAGCCGCCCTCATCGATGAAGGCGGATGCGCCGCTTGCTTACTTCTTGACTTCCCGCACTTCGGCATCGACCACATCGTCATCGGCGGCCGTCTGCGCGCCACGGGATCCGGGTGCCGCGCCAGCGGGGCCACCTTGCGGGCCAGCGCCCATGCCGGCTGCGCCTGCACCGGCCGCCCCTTGCTCGGCCGCCATGTCCGCGTACATCTTCTCGCCGAGCTTCTGGCTGGCCGTCATCACCGCGTTGGTCTTGTCCTCTATTGCGGACTTGTCTTCGCCCTTGAGCGCGGTTTCGAGCTCGGTGAGCGAGGTTTCGATCTTCTGTTTTTCGTCCGCTTCCAGCTTGTCGCCATGCTCGGCGAGCGACTTGCGCACACTGTGCACGGCCGCCTCGCCCTGATTGCGCGCCTGCACGATTTCGAGTTTTTTCTTGTCGTCGGCCGCATTCAGTTCGGCGTCCTTCACCATCTGCTGAATCTCGGCTTCGGACAGGCCCGTATTCGCCTTGATCGTGATCTTGTTTTCCTTGCCGGTCCCCTTGTCTTTTGCGCCGACGTGCAGGATCCCGTTCGCGTCGATGTCGAAGCTCACCTCGATCTGGGGCATGCCGCGCGGCGATGGCGGGATGCCTTCGAGGTTGAACTCGCCGAGCAGCTTGTTTGCAGTGGCGATCTCGCGCTCGCCCTGATATACCTTGATCGTCACGGCCGGCTGGTTGTCGTCGGCAGTCGAGAACGTCTGCGCAAACTTGGTCGGGATCGTCGTATTCTTCGTGATCATCTTGGTCATCACGCCGCCGAGCGTCTCGATGCCGAGCGACAGCGGGGTCACGTCGAGCAGCAGCACGTCTTTCCGGTCGCCCGACAGCACCTGGCCTTGAATCGCAGCGCCGACGGCCACTGCCTCATCCGGGTTCACGTCCTTCCTCGGCTCCTTGCCGAAGAACGCCTTGACCTTGTCCTGCACCTTCGGCATGCGCGTCATGCCGCCGACCAGGATCACGTCGTTGATCGCGCTCACATCGATGCCCGCATCCTTGATCGCGGTGCGGCACGGGGCGATCGTGCGCTCGATCAGCTCATCGACCAGGGACTCGAGCTTGGCGCGCGTCAGCTTGATGTTCAGGTGCTTCGGCCCGCTTGCATCTGCCGTGATGTAGGGCAGGTTGATGTCGGTCTGCGAGCTGTTCGAGAGTTCGATCTTGGCTTTCTCGGCCGCTTCCTTGAGCCGCTGCAGCGCGAGCACATCCTTGCCGAGATCGACGCCCTGATCCTTCTTGAACTCGGCAATGATGAAATCGATGATGCGCTGGTCGAAGTCTTCGCCGCCCAGGAACGTATCGCCGTTGGTGGACAGCACCTCGAACTGCTTCTCGCCATCGACGTCGGCGATCTCGATGATCGAGATGTCGAACGTACCGCCGCCCAGGTCATAGACCGCGATCTTGCGATCGCGCTTGTCCTGCTTGTCGAGGCCGAACGCGAGGGCAGCGGCAGTCGGCTCGTTGATGATGCGCTTCACGTCGAGGCCCGCGATGCGGCCCGCGTCCTTGGTGGCCTGGCGCTGGCTGTCGTTGAAGTAGGCGGGCACCGTGATGACGGCTTCGGTGACCGGCTCGCCGAGGAAATCTTCGGCTGTTTTTTTCATCTTGCGCAGAATCTCGGCCGAGACTTGCTGTGGCGCAAGCTTCTGGCCGCGCGCATCGACCCAGGCGTCGCCGTTGTCTGCTTTCACGATCTTGTAGGGCATCAGGTCGATGTCCTTTTGCACTTCCTTCTCGTCGAACTTGCGGCCGATCAGGCGTTTGACCGCGTAGATCGTGTTCTTCGGGTTCGTGACGGCCTGCCGCTTGGCCGACGCGCCGACGATGATCTCGCCGTTTTCCTGATAGGCCACGATGGACGGCGTGGTGCGCGCGCCTTCGCTGTTTTCGATCACGCGCGTCGTGTTGCCTTCCATGATGGAAACGCAGCTGTTCGTGGTGCCGAGGTCGATGCCGATGATTCTTGCCATTTTGATGAAGCTCCGATGGATTTGACTGTCGTATGTGTCTGGCGAAATGCCTGAATGGTTGTGATCGAAATGCGTGCTTCGCGCTGCTATTTCAAGAGCAGAAAAGCGCGACGCACACAGCGGCAACCGCCGCCGTGCAAATTGCTCAGCTTGGCGCCGAAACCGTCACCAACGCCGGCCGCAGCACGCGTTCGGCGATCGTGTAGCCTTTTTGCAGCACCGCGACCACGCTGTTCGGCGCCATCGCAGGCTGACCGGGTGCGAACGGAGCCACGCTGATCGCGTGATGCTGGTTCGGGTCGAATTTCTCTCCCGGCTTCGGGTCGATCGGCAGCACCTTGTTGCGCTCCAGCGCGGCTTTCAGCTGCTGCAGCGTGCCCTGCGAGCCATCGCGGATCTGCTGCACGGTCGCTTCGTGGATCGCCAGTCCGGCCTCCAGGCTGTCGAGCACCGGCAACATGCTTTCGGCAAATGACTCGACGGCGAACTTGCGCGCCTTGGCCACTTCGTCATCAGCGCGACGCCGTGCGTTTTCAGCTTCTGCCTTGGCACGCAGGTACTGGTCGGCCAGCTCGCCGCTCTTAGCTTTCAGCGTGGCGAGTTCGGCTTGCAACTGAGCAGTCGATGCATCGCTGCCGGCAGGGTGCACAGCGGCGCCTTCGCCTTGCGGCTCGCCTGAGTTGCCCGCGTGTTTCGCAGCGGTCCCGGCGCCTTGCGAAGCAGGAGGCGGCGCCGATGCAGCGGCGCCGGCCGCTGAAGCCGGCTGCTGAGACGGCTGGGAATGCTGCTGAGGGGCCTGAGAGGGTCGACCGGAATCGGTCGATGCGGGATCGGTCATGTCTTTTTTGTAGAAATTCATGTCAAAACATCAATGGGCGAGAGAGAGGGCAGGCTACGTCGCCAAGTCGGCAGACGGGTATCCCCGTCAGCCACGCGCCGCATCGCGCTTGCCGTCAACGCGGGCACGCAGCGCGGCCAGCAAATCGGGCGGCAGCAGCTTGGTCGAGAACTGCAACAACAGATAGGCGATCAGCCCGTCGTCGAGCCACCCGAGCAGCGGAATGTCCGGCACCAGATCAAACGGCATCACCACGTACAGCACGGCGGCTGCGATCAGCAGCTTCGACGAAAGCGGTACGCGCGGGTCCCGCACCAGCGCGTACGCAAGCGCGACTTCCTTCTTGAAGCGAAACCACAGTTGGGCAAAGTTCCACATGGGCAGGGACTCTCCTGAATGGGTTGTGGACCCCCGACACCCGGGCGGTCGAATCATGAAGATGGGTTGCAGAAACGCTTTTTCAAGCTGGCTTCAGCACTGCAGCCACCAAAAAAAGCCCCGCACGAAGCGGGGCACCGGAGTGGCAGGCAAGCGCCAACGCGCCGCCTGCGGCAAGCATTGCAGCCTCGGGTTCAGTCGCCGTCGCCGCTCGTGATGCCGAGCAGCATCAGCAGGCTCTGGAACACGTTGAACAGATCGAGGTACAGCCGCAAGGTGGCGCTGATGTAGTTGGTCTCGCCACCATCGAGAATCTGCTTCAGGTCATACAGCATGAACGCGCTGAAGATGCCGATCGCAGCGACCGAGATCGCGAGCATCCCGGCGGTGGAGCCGACGAACACGTTGATGACCGCGCCGACGATCAGCACCAGCGCGCCCACCGTCAGCCACTTGCCCATGCCAGACAAATCGCCCTTGATCACGCTGGCGAGGCTGGCCATCACGAAAAACACGCCGGCGGTGCCGCCGAACGCCGTCATGATCAATTGCGTGCCGTTGGAAAGCCCCAGCACCATCGAGATCAGCCGCGACAGCATCAGGCCCATGAAGAACGTGAACGCAAGCAGCACCGGCACCCCGGCAGCGGAGTTCTTCGTTTTCTCGATGGCGAACATGAAGCCGAACGCACCGCCCATGAACACCACCAGGCCCAGTCCCCCGGTCAGGGTCTGCGTGATGCCGGACGCCACGCCGACCCAGGCGCCCAGCACGGTCGGCAGCAGGCTCAGCGCCAGCAACCAGTAGGTGTTGCGCATCACGCGATGCCGTTCTGCCAGCAGCGCGTTGCTGCCATAGGCGGCGCTGCGATCGATCGTTTGCACGTTTTCGTTCATGGAATGGTTGGCTCCTTCAGTCAAACACAGGTGAAAGTCAGATGAGCAGATCGGTCCACTTGAGCGCTTAATCAATACGCTCTCGACACGCTCGTCGCGCGTTTCATTCTAGGTTGATCGGTTTCATCCGGAAATGAAACCCGCCTGCTCCATTGGGGCGAGACGGGCTGGCCAGCTTCGCTATGCTGATGGTCTTCTGCTTTTTTTGAATCGTCTCGCCGCGCGGGCGCGGCATCAGCACAACGGGCAGTACCCATGAAAACCAAATCATTTCTGGAATCGGCTGACGTAAAAGCCATTGCGGCAGCGGCGGAAGCCTGCGCGGCGAAGAATCAATGGGCGGTCGCAATCGCGGTGGTCGACGATGGTGGTCATCTGCTGTGGTTGCAACGGCTCGATGGCGCGGCACCGATTGCCGCGCAGATCGCGATGGCCAAGGCCAGCACGGCAGCGCTCGGGCGGCGTGCGTCGGCCGAATACGAACAGATGATCAATGGCGGCCGCAACGCATTTTTGAGCGCGCCCGGACTGTTCGGCATGCTCGAAGGCGGCGTGCCGATCCTGCGCGACGGTCAGTGCCTGGGCGCCGTGGGCGTCAGCGGGGTGAAGGCGCCAGAAGATGCGCAAGTCGCCAGCGCCGGGGTGGCGGCGCTGGCACAGCCTGACGCCTGAACGCGTAAGCGGACCCCAGCTGCGGCCGCAGTGGCCGGGTCAGGGGCGCGCCGGCTCCGTCACGAAGCCGAGTCGTCGCACCCCGGCGTGCTGCGCCAGCGCCATCGCCTGCGCGACCCGTTCGTAGCGCACATCCTTGTCGCCGCGCAGGTGCACCGCGGGCTGCGGCTGCTGCTGAGCCAGTTGTTCCAGTCGTGCGCCAAGGGCGGCGTCGGTCACCGGATCGCCGTTCCAGAAGTAGCCGCCCTGCGCATCGATCGTGAGTTGCACAGTCTGCGGCTTGTCGATCTCGCGCACATTGCTCGCGGCCGGCAGTTCGATGTTGACCGCGTGCTTGAGCACCGGCACGGTGATAATGAAGATGATCAGCAGCACCAACATGACGTCGACCATCGGCGTCATGTTGATCTCGTTCATCACTTCGTCGGTGTCTTCCTGGGTGCCGAATGCCATGAGGGTCAGCCTTTGCGCGGCGACTGCACGGCCGCCGCAGTTGCCTGGCCGGAAGCGGCGCCGCCGGCCGTGATGCGCGCGCCGGTCACCAGCAACGCGTGCAGGTCGAACGCGAAGCTGTTAAGCCGGCCCAGCACCGACTTGTTGCCGCGCACCAGCGCGTTGTAGCCAAGCACGGCGGGGATCGCGACCACCAGTCCGAGCGCGGTCATGATGAGCGCCTCGCCGATCGGGCCGGCCACCTTGTCGATCGTCGCAGCGCCGGCCACGCCGATTGCAAGCAGCGCATGGTAGATGCCCCAGACGGTGCCGAACAGGCCGATGAACGGTGCGGTCGACCCGACCGAGGCCAGGATTGCAAGGCCGGACTGCAGCCGCGCGGTGAATTCATCGATTGCATTGCGCAACGAGCGCGTGACCCAATCGCTTGCATCCAGGCTGTCGTGCAACTGCGCCTGCGCGTTGCGGTGATGCATGGCCGCTTCCTGGCCTTCCAGCGCAAGCAGGCGAAACGGATTGGCGGGATTGCCGCCGAGGCTGGCCACCCCGGCTGCGTAATCCAGGCTGTGCCAGAACTGGCCGCTGCGGCGCGCGAGCCGGCGGTATTTGAAGAGGTCGAGCGTCTTGAGCACGATCACGCACCACGACACGAGCGACATGATCAACAGCAGCACCGCGGTGACCTTGGTGACGATGTCGCCTTGAGTCCAGACGTGGACCAGGCCGAATTGCGAATCCATGGAAAAAGACGCCTTGTTTTGAAGAAGAGAAAAAACAGAAAGTGCAAAGGAGAAAACCGGTCATTCGAGAACGAAATTGATCGGTACGTTGAACCACATTGCCTCCGCCACGCCGCCGCGTTTGCCGGGCACATAGCGCCAGCGCAGCGCGGTGTCCAGCGCGGTGCGGTCGAGCCGCTCGTAGCCACTGGAGCGGCCGATCTCGGCATTCGCCGCGCGGCCGTCGGTGCCGATCAGCACACGCACGATCACCTTCCCCTGCTCGCCCAGGCGCCGGCTCATCGCCGGGTAGGCCGGCGGCGGATTGCGAAGATACGACGCGTTGCTTGACGGCAATTCGACCGCCGGCGCCGCAACCGGGGCGGGCGGCGCCGGTGGTGCAGCCGGCGCAGGTGCAGGTGGCGCCATCACTGGCGCCGGTGGTGCGGGGGCAGCCACAGGCGGCTGCGCCACCTCGGCGGCCGGCGTGCGCTCTGCCGGCCTGGGCGCAGGTGGCCGCACTTGACGCGGCTTTGGAGGCGGTCTCCTGACCGGCGGCGGCGGCGGCGGCGGCGGTGGTGGTGGTGGTGGTGGTGGTGGTGGTGGTGGTGGTGGTGGTGGTGGTGGTGGTGGTGGTGGTGGTGGTGGTGGTGGTGGTGGTGGTGGTGGTGGTGGTATTGGCTCCGGAGGCGGTGGCGGAGGCGGCGGTGGGGGCAGGGGTGCCGGAGTAGGTATCGGCGGCGGTGGCGGCGGTGGTGGCGGGTCCGCTGCTGCTGCTGGAGCGGCTTGTGCCACGACCGATTCCTTTGGCACGGCGGCCGGAGTCGCGGGTGATGGGGGGCTCAGCAGTTCGGCTTGGACCAGAACCGGCTCCTCGATCTCCGGCAGCTTCTGAACCAGCCCTTGCTGCAGACCCCAGAGCACGGCGGCATGCAGCAGCGCAACGCCGCCGACGACTGCGATCGTGCGGGGTTTGGAAGCTGTGAATTGTTCACTAGCAGACACGGCAGGCGCGATCAAAGGCGGCTCGTGGAACGCGTGGAGCGGGATACGGCAACGACTGGAGCCATCAGCAATCGGCAGGCGGCAACGGCATAACCGCACGGGCCCGCCGGAGCGAGAAATGACAACTCGTCCGGGTTAAGTAGCAGCCATCGGGACGGCGATAAACACAGCTTGGAGACGGCGCCGCGTAATACAGACCAACTGATGGAGCGATTGTCATCGACCCCCGATCCGTTGGCGTGCCTGTCCGCGAGTCTAGACGATATGGTCGCAACAAAAACATGCCCTGCCGCAGGCGTAGCTTAGGAATGCAGCTATTTTATTAGTAGCAATTGAACCGACAACCGATCGCCCCGATCATGCCGAACCGACAGCAAGCGTGATGCGCGTCCGCCGCTGCTGCAGCTGCTGCCGCTGCGCTCAGGCGCGCGCGTCGAGTGCACGCCGGATCATCGGTCAAGCGAAGGGGGCGCCAGCGTCGCTGTGCTGCCTGATGTCCATACGTTCCAAAGCGCACGCTGGATGCGTGGCCGAACATTGGTTGACCACATCACGCGCGCAACGCTCGCAACTGCCGCAGACGGTCGCCACGCCCAGTTCGAGCTGGATGTCATCGAAGCTCATGCCGGCACGGGCATGACGCACGATCTCGCGATCCGAAATCCGGTTGCAGATACAGACGATCATGGCGAAAAACAGCTCGTGGTTGGGCGTATGTCGACAGCCGCGAGATGGGCTGGCACGCAAGCATGAGTATAAATGCGAATCGGTCGCATTTGCAATTTTCGGGAAAACCGGGCGTCGGCGCGCTGCGTAGCAGGCGACCGGGCCAGTGCAGCGCGACGGATCGACATGAAAACCCGCAAATCGGCTGGCGCCGCGCAGGCAGCCTGTGCCTAGGCAAACCCCTGATTGACCCTGCGCGCCGGTACCGCGATCATCGTTTGCCGAGCGAATGTTTTTCCCCACTTCCCTCGAAAGCCGAACCCGCAGGAGACACCACGCATGCATACCTCCCACAAATATTTTTCTTCCCTCACGCTCGGCGCGCTGTTGTGCTGCGCCGCTGCGGCAGTCCAGGCCCAGCAGGTCAAGCTGATGACCGGCCCGCAGGGCGGCTCCTGGTATCCGCTCGGCGGCGCGATCGCGAACATGGCGGACAAGGCCGGCATGAAGGTGCAGGTGCTGCCAGGTGCCGGCATCGCGAACGTGAAGGCGGTGCAGGGCGGCAAGGCCGACATGGGCTTTGCCAATTCGATCTCGACCGTGGACGGCGTTGCCGGCCGGGCGCCGTTCGATGCCAAGGCGGACAACGTCTGCAACGTGGCCACGCTCTACCCGCAGTACTTCCAGGTCGTGGCCAATGCCGACGCCGGCATCAATTCGATTGGCGACTTCAAGGACAAGCCGGTCGCGGTCCAGCCCAAGGGCAACACGGCCGAGTTCATCACCCAGCAGGCGCTCGAGGTGTACGGCCTGAAGTATCCGGAGCTCGGCCGGGTCAGCTTCGTGTCGTATACCGATGCGGTGTCGTTGATGAAGGACAACAACGCGCAGGCGTTCACCTTGGGCACGACCGTGCCGGCCTCCTCGATCATGGATCTGGCCTCTGCGCGGGACATCAAGATCGTGCCGATACCGGACGACAAGTTTCAGGCGATGAAAAAGCTCAACCCGGGCTACACCAAGCTCGTAATTCCGGCCGGCAGCTATCCGAAGCAGACGCAGGACGTGCAGACGATCGGATATGCGACGCACATGATCGCGCGCTGCGACCTCGACGAGAAGGTGGTCCATCAGATGCTCAAGCAGATGGTGGACAACAAGGCCGACCTGTCTGCCATCGCCAAGTCGATGACCGGCATCACGCCCAAGATGATGGCCGAGGACATCGGCGTGCCGCTGCACAAGGGCGCCGCGCGGTTCTACAAGGAAGCCGGCGTTCTTTGATTCCCGGCCAGGCTGGTCGGGAGGGCGATCGCCGCAGCAGCGTGGCAGCAGTCCGCCCTCAGCTATCCAGGTAGCCGTCCATGAAGTTGTCCCTGCCCGCCGTGGCCACCGGCCGCGTGATCACCGTCGTTGCGGTGGCGATGGCGGTATTCCATCTGTACGTGGCGTTCGTCGGCCCGCCGGATGCCTACGTCTTTCGCGGACTGCACCTGGCGTTCGCGCTGGTGCTTGCGTATTTGCTGATGCCCAGCCGCAGCGGCGCAACGGGGCGGGTTGCCTGGTTCGATCTGCTGCTGGTGCTGGCTGCAGCCGCCTGCGCGCTCTATCCGAGTGCCGTGCTCAGCTACATCCAGAACCGGATGTACTACGTCGATGACCCCCGGCCGCTCGACTACGTGTTCGGCATCGGCCTGATCGTGCTGGTGCTCGAAGCGACCCGGCGCGCGACCGGCTGGGCCCTGCCGATCACGGCCGGGGCGTTCCTGCTGTACGGCCTGACCATCGGCAACCAGCCGGTCGGCATGATGCTCGATCAGCTGTACCTGACGACCGAAGGCATCTTCGGCATCCCGCTTTACGTATCGGCAACCTACGTGATGCTGTTCATCCTGTTCGGCGCGTTCGTGGAGAAAAGCGGCGCCGGCCAGCTGTTCATGGACTTCGCGCTGGCGCTGGCCGGCCACACGTCGGGCGGACCCGCCAAGGTCGCGGTCATCACGAGCAGCCTGTTCGGTACCGTGTCCGGCAGCGCGGTGGCCAATGTGATGACGACCGGCACCTTCACGATCCCGCTGATGATCCGCACCGGCTACCGGCCAGGCTTTTGCGGCGCGGTGGAGGCGGTGGCGTCCACCGGTGGCCAGTTGATGCCGCCGATCATGGGCGCAGCCGCGTTCGTGATGGCCGAATTCCTGGGTGTGTCCTATCTCACGGTCGCGGCATTTGCGCTGTTGCCGGCACTGCTGTACTACGTGGCGGTCTTCATGGCGGTGCACTTCGAAGCGCATCGCATCGGCCTGGTGGGATTGCCAAAGGCCGATCTGCCGCGCCTGAAAAACGTGCTGATCGAGCGTGGCCACCTGTTTCTGCCGCTATTCGTGATCGTCGCCGTGCTGCTGGCCGGCTACAGCGCCGCGTTTTCCGCGCTGTGCGGCATCGGCTCGGTCATTCCGACCACTTGGCTGCGCGCCAGCACACGGCACACGTTCACGCTGGAGGTCATCATCGACGCGCTGGCCAACGGCGCGCGCAACACGCTGGTGGTGGCGCTGGCGTGTGCATCGGCCGGCATCGTGATCGGCACCATCACGCTGACCGGCCTCGGGCTCGACTTCACCGGCGTGGTGCTGGCATTCTCCGGCCATTCGCTGATCGCGGCGCTGCTGCTCACGATGCTGGCAGGCATCCTGCTCGGCATGGGGCTGCCGACAACGCCTGCCTACATCGTGCAGGTGGCGCTGCTGGTGCCGGCGCTGGTCAAGCTCGGCGTGGCGGTGGAAGCCGCGCACCTGTTCGTGCTGTATTTCGCGGTGCTGTCTGCGATCACGCCGCCGGTTGCGATGGCGGTGTATGCGGCCAACGGCATCTCGAAGGCCGGGCTGATGGAAACCAGCTGGGCCGCTGTCAAACTGGGGCTGACCGGCTACATCATCCCGTTCATGTTCGTGTCTGCACCGTCGCTGCTGCTGATCGGCGACTGGCCGACCGTGACGCTGGCCGTCGTCACGGCGACCGTCGGCGTGATTTGTCTCGCAGGTGGGTTGCATCGATACTTCTTCTTCGGCCCGACCCGCAGCTGGGAAAGCGTGATGCTGGTCGCCGCCGCGCTGGCGTTGATCAAGCCGGGCTGGCTCAGCGATCTGGCCGGCGCCGCGCTGATCACGTTGACCGCGGCGAGCCAGCTGTTGCTGCCGCGCGAAGTGATCGTGGCCCCGGCCGCCAAGCCGCGGTAGTTAACTTCCAGGCGGCCGGCTGCCCCATGCGTGCCGGCGGGGAGGCCAGCGGTTGGTTGTGAGTCAGCCCAGTTCGTCCATCTGGCTTTGCAGGTAGTTCTGCAGGCCCACCTTGCTCACCAGGTCGATCTGGGTTTCCAGGAAGTCGATGTGCTCCTCGGTGTCATCGAGGATGCGGCGCAGCAGGTCGCGTGAGACATAGTCGCTCGCGGATTCAGACACGGCAATGCCGTCCTTGATGGTGGCTTGCGCGCCTTGCTCCATGCGCAGGTCGCATTCGAGCAATTCCGGCACGTCCTCGCCGATCATCAGCTTGCCCAGATCCTGCAGGTTTGGCAGGCCGTCAAGCATCAGGATGCGGTCCATCAGCCAGTCGGCATGCTTCATCTCGCCGATGGATTCGTCGTATTCCTTCTTCGCCAGCTTCGTCAGACCCCAGTGCTTGAGCATGCGGTAATGCAGGAAATACTGGTTGATGGCGGTCAGCTCGTTCTTTAACTGCGCCTGCAACTGCGCGACGACCTGTGGGTCACCTTTCATGTCTGAATCCTCTGAGGCTGGCCTGCTGGCCGAAACGGGTACCGCAGTCGATGGCTGATCTTCCGAGCATGTGAACAAAAGTCCGAAGCGTCCGCAGCGTTCTTGGTGAGCGCGACGGTAGGGCTTGGGCAGCAAACCTGGGCCATCTTGACTCGAGCATAGAGGAAGGTGATTTAGTTAATAGCTATTAATCATCTTATGTTGATAGCTTTTATGGTTCGCTATCACTACAATGGATCCTGCTACAACGACTTGGTCGACGAACAGGCTTACGTCGCCGACACGCTCGTTGTCCGTGGTCACGGTTCTCGCAGTTTCTTCCATTGCACCTTGAAAGGGTCTCCTCCATGTCATTGATCAACTCCAAAGTCTTGCCGTTCCAGGCAACCGCTTATCACAACGGCAAGTTCGTGCCGGTCAGCGACGAAAACCTCCAAGGCAAGTGGTCCGTGCTGGTGTTCTACCCGGCCGACTTCACATTCGTCTGCCCGACCGAGCTCGGTGACGTCGCGGACCGCTACGCGGAATTTCAAAAACTCGGCGTCGAAGTGTATGGGGTGTCCGGCGATACGCATTTCACGCACAAGGCCTGGCACGACACGTCGGACACGATCGCCAAGGTCGACTATCCGCTGATCGGGGACCCAAGCCACCAGCTGGCGCGCGCGTTCCAGGTGCTGATCGAAGAGGGCGAAGATGCCGGTCTTTGCTACCGCGGCACATTCGTAATCGACCCGGAAGGCCGGATCAAGACGATCGAAATTCACGACAACGGCATCGGCCGCGATGCGGGCGAATTGCTGCGCCGCGTGAAGGCCGCGCAGTACGTGGCGGCACACCCGGGCGAGGTCTGCCCGGCCAAGTGGACCGAAGGCGGCGAGACGCTCAAGCCGTCGTTCGACCTGGTCGGCAAGATCTGACGCTTTAGTTGGCGCGCTCGAAGCCCCGGCGCGCGCTGCGCGCGCCCGGGCTTTTCTTTTTTTTCCGTCCTTCATCGATCCAAAAGGAATGCCGTCATGCTCGACGCCGCCACCCAATCGCAGTTGAGAAGCTACCTCGACCGCATCAGTCAGCCGCTCGAAATCGTTGCTTCGCTCGACGACAGCAAGGGCTCGGCCGACCTGCGTGCGCTGCTGGCCGACGTGGCTGCGGCGTCCAGGCTGATCACCGTGACCGAAAGCCTGGACGACATCCAGCGCAAACCGTCGTTCTCGATCAACCGGCCGGGCGAGAACCACGGCCCGCGCTTTGCCGGCCTACCGATGGGCCACGAATTCACGTCGCTGGTGCTCGCGCTGCTGCAGATCGGCGGCTACCCGCCCAAGGTCGATGACGCGGTGCTGCAGCAGATTCGGAGTCTGGACGGCGACTTCGACTTCGAGATCTACATCTCGCTGACCTGCCACAACTGCCCGGATGTGGTGCAGGCACTGAACCTGATGGCGGTGCAGAACCCGCGCATCAAGGCCACCATGATCGACGGCGCACTGTTCCAGGACGAGATCAAGGAGCGTCAGGTGATGGCGGTTCCGACGGTTTATCTGAACGGCACCGAATTCGGCCAAGGCCGCATGAGCCTGGAGGAAATCCTCGCAAAAATAGACACCAGCGGGGTCGAACGCGAAGCAAAGAAGATCGCCGCCAAAGACCCGTTCGATGTGCTGATCGTCGGCGGCGGCCCGGCCGGCGCGGCAGCGGCTGTGTATGCCGCGCGCAAGGGCATCCGCACCGGCATTGCGTCGGAGCGGTTCGGCGGCCAGGTGCTTGACACGTTGGGCATCGAAAACTTCATCTCGATCAAGGAAACCGAAGGCCCGAAGTTCGCGCTCGCGCTCGAAGAGCACGTGCGCAACTATGAAGTGGACATCATGAACCTGCAGCGCGCCAAAGCGCTGGTGCCGCATGACGACATGATCGAGATCCAGCTGGAAAGCGGCGCATCCCTGAAAAGCCGATCGGTCGTGATCTCCACCGGCGCGCGCTGGCGCAACATCAACGTGCCGGGTGAGCACGAGTTCAAGAACAAGGGCGTGGCCTATTGCCCCCACTGCGATGGCCCATTGTTCAAAGGCAAGCGCATCGGCGTGATCGGCGGCGGCAACTCCGGCGTCGAAGCGGCGATCGATCTGGCCGGCATCGTCGGCCATGTGACCTTGATCGAGTTCGACAAGCAGTTGCGCGCTGATGCTGTGCTGCAGAAGAAGCTGCACAGCCTGAAGAACGTGACGGTGCTGACGAATG
This sequence comes from Burkholderiaceae bacterium, assembly GCA_965218765.1. Taxonomy (GTDB): domain Bacteria; phylum Pseudomonadota; class Gammaproteobacteria; order Burkholderiales; family Burkholderiaceae_C; genus JBBPYC01. The sequence goes on from CBDCLU010000002.1 coordinate 139,984, forward strand.
CGCAGACCACCGAGATCACCGGCGATCAGAAGGTGACCGGTCTGAGCTACCAGGATCGTGCGAGCGATGAGGTCCGCCAGGTGGCACTCGAAGGTGTGTTCATCCAGATCGGTTTGGTGCCCAACACCGACTGGCTCAAAGGCACCATCGAGCTGTCGCGGCACGGCGAGATCATCGTGGACGCCAAGGGCGCGACTTCGCTGCCGGGTGTGTTCGCCGCAGGGGATGCGACCACCGTGCCGTTCAAGCAGATCATCATCGCGGCCGGCGATGGCGCCAAGGCGGCGCTGGGGGCATTCGATCACCTGATCAGGTCGTCGGTGCCGGCCTGAGCGCGGGGTTCCTCTGTTGACGGCGCGGCTAGAGCACGTAAGCTAACGGACTGTGGACGGGCAAAATGATCGGCCGCTTCAACCAAAGGATACCAGCCGCATGCAGACGCCGTCGACGACTAAAGCCGTGAATTGGACTGGAGGCCGCGAGCACTGGATCGAAAAGGAAGGCGGCGTTCGCCTGTTTTGCTGGCAGAAGGAACGCCGTGGTGACGCGGCTCACGCCGGCACCATCCTGTTCGTACATGGTTCCTCGATGGCTTCGCAACCGACGTTCGACCTGTCGGTGCCGGGCCGGCCCGACTCGTCGGCGATGGACTGGTTTGCGACACGCGGCTTCGACGTCTGGACGATGGACAACGAAGGCTACGGACGTTCCAGCAAGCATCGTCCGATCAACTGCGACATCGACAACGGAGCCGCGGATCTCGCCGCTGGCTCCGAATACATTCTGAGCCGAAGCCGGGACCCAAAGCTGCTGGTTTACGGCATCTCGTCGGGCGCGCTCAAAGCCGCGTTGTTCGCGCAAAACCATCCCGAACGCGTGGCGCGGCTGGCGCTCGACGCGTTCGTCTGGACCGGAGAAGGCAGCCCGACCCTGATCGAACGCGCCAAGCGACTGCCCGAGTTCAGGAAGATGCTGCGCCGGCCGATCGACCGCGCGTTCGTCTTCAGCATCTTCAACCGCGATCATCCCGGCACTGCGGACGACGCGACGATCGACGCGTTCGCCGACGCAATCCTGACGCTGGACGACTCCATGCCGACCGGCACCTATGTCGACATGACGAGCCGGCTTCCGCTGGTGGATCCGGCCAAGCTCGACATGCCGGTGATCGTGATGCGCGGCGAGTACGACGGCATCGCTTCCGAAGCCGACCTGCTTGCGTTCTTCGCCCGACTGCCGAACATGGACAAGCAGTTCGCGTTCATGCGCGGCATCTCGCACGCCAGCTTCCAGCAGAAGAACTACCGGCTTGTCTACCACTTGCTGCACGCGTTCTTCACCGAGCCCGCGATCGTGTATCCGCAGGCCGCCTCATGAAAGCCCGCTGGACACGTGCGTTGCTGCTCGGCGTCGGCCTGATCGCAGGTTCGGCGACACTCTTGGCGCAGGATGCGTATCCGTCGCACAGCGTCACCCTGGTGGTGCCGTTTTCAGCCGGCGGCTTCACCGACGTGGTCGCGCGGATCGTCAGCCAGGGCCTCGGCAAGGCGCTCGGACAGCCGGTGGTCGTCGAAAATCGTCCGGGCGCCGGTGGCACGCTCGGCGCCGACCAGGTCGCCAAGGCACCCCCCGACGGCTACCGGTTGCTGATGATCACGACCACCAACGTGATCTCCGGATCGCTGTACAAGAACCTCCCCTACGACCCCATCAAGTCGTTCGAGCCGATCCTCAAGATGGTCGAGGCGCCTTACGTGCTCGCGGTGAACGCGCAGCTGCCCGTCACGAGCGTGGGTGAATTGATCGCGCTGGCCAAAAGCGAGCCCGGCAAGCTTGACTTCGCGTCTTCGGGCAACGGCAGTTCGCAGCACATGATGGCGGCGCTGTTCAATTCGGCGGCCGGCATTCAAGCCAACCACGTGCCGTATCGCGGCAGCGGACAGGCGGCCACGGATCTGGTCGGCGGCGTGATCCAGTACGGATTCATGGGGACGCCCATCGCCATCCAGCAGGCGAGGGCAGGCCGCCTGCGGCCGCTTGCGGTGACCAGCAGCAAGCGCTCCGACCAGTTGCCGAACGTGCCTACGCTGGCGGAGTCAGGCGTTCCTGGCTACGACGCCAGCGTCTGGGTCGGTCTGGTCGCGCCGGCCGGCACCCCGCCCGCGATCATCGAGCGGCTGCAGGCGGAGACGGCCAAGGTCGTCAGCGCGCCTCAGGTACGCGAGGCGCTGGCCGCGGCCGGCGTCGATCCGAGCGTGCTCGGCAGCGCGGAGTTCGGCAGGCTCATGGCGTCGGACCAAGTCAAGTGGGCCAAGGTGGTGGAAGACACCGGCGCCAAGGTCGAGTAGCCGCCAGCCGATCGGAACGCCGGCGTGCGGGTCGCTCAGTAGTCGAGCCGCTCCGGCCGGATCTCCTGCAGGATCGTCGTCGCGATCTCCTCGATCGACTTGGTCGTGGTGGACAGCCAGCGGATGCCGGCACGCCGCATCATCGCCTCGGCTTCGCTGACTTCGTGCTGACAGTTTTCCAGGCTCGCGTATTTCGAGCCGGGCCGGCGCTCGTTGCGGATTTCGCTCAGGCGTTCCGGCTGGATCGTCAGGCCGAACAGTTTCTTGCGGTGCGGCAGCAGCGCGGGCGGTAGCTGGCGGCGGTCGAAGTCGTCCGGGATCAACGGGTAATTGGATGCTTTGAGGCCATGCTGCATCGCGAGATACAGCGACGTCGGCGTCTTGCCGCTGCGGCTCACGCCGACCAGGATCACGTCGGATTTTTCGAGATCGCGGTGCGACTGGCCGTCGTCATGTTCCAGGCTGTAGTTGATTGCCTCGATGCGGTCGTGATAGGCCTTGCTCTTGCTCACGTCGGCAAAGCGCCCGACCCGGTGGTGCGACTTGATGCCGATCTCCAGCTCAATCGGGCGCACGAAGGTGCCGAACATGTCGAGCACCATCGCATTCGCACCCGCTTCGATCACCTGCAGCACCTGCACGTCGACCAGCGTGGTGAACACGATCGGCTTCTTGCCTTCGTGTTCGGCCCGGTGGTTGATCTGCCGCACCACCTGATGCGCCTTGTCCACCGTGTCGATGAAAGGCAGACGCACGTGGTTCGGCGTCAGATCGAACTGCGCGAGGATCGCGTTGCCAAACGTCTCGGCCGTGATGCCGGTGCCGTCGGAGATGAAGAACACGGTGAGGCTTGGCATCGGCGTTGGGTCCGTTTGTGGGTGTGGCGGGCAGGCAGTCGGCGCAGTGTATGCCGCCATGCCGCTGCGACGGCCAGCCTAAAATCCGGCGCTTGCCCCGCCTCCTGTGCCGTCGCAGTCTTCCCGCAGTCCCGCCAGTACGCTTCTTCCCTCCCTGGAGCTTTTATCCATGTCCGATCTGTTCAGCAACACCGCCCTGGTCGTGCCATTCGAGCAGCTGCGCATGACCGATGTGGACGCGGTCGGCGGCAAAAACGCAAGCTTGGGAGAAATGATCTCCCAATTGCCCGAAGGCGTGCGGGTGCCGACCGGCTTCGCGACCACGGCCCATGCGTTTCGCCAGTTCCTGCAGCATGACGGTCTGGCCGAGCGCATCAATGCGAAGCTGCAGGCGCTTGACACGGAAGACGTGCGCGCACTGGCCAAGGCCGGCGCCGAAATTCGCGCGATGGTCGAGGCGCAGCCGTTTCCGGCCGCACTGCAAAGCGAAGTCGAAAAGGCATTCGCCACATTGAACGCAGACAACGCTCATGCCAGCTTTGCCGTGCGGTCGTCCGCCACCGCGGAGGACCTGCCCGACGCATCGTTCGCCGGTCAGCAGGAAACGTTTCTCAACGTGGTCGGCATCGACGATGTGCTGCACAAGATGCGTGAAGTGTTTGCGTCGCTCTACAACGACCGCGCGATCAGTTACCGCGTGCACCAGGGCTTCGCGCATGCGGACGTGGCGCTGTCGGCCGGCGTGCAGCGCATGGTGCGCTCGGACCTGGGCGCAGCCGGCGTGATGTTCACGCTCGACACCGAGTCGGGCTTCGATCAGGTGGTGTTCATCACGTCGAGCTACGGCCTGGGCGAAACCGTGGTGCAGGGCGCGGTAAACCCGGACGAGTTCTACGTGCACAAGCCGATGCTGGACGCAGGCAAGCACGCGGTGGTCCGGCGCAACCTCGGCTCCAAGCAGATTCAGATGGTGTTTGCCGATGCGCAGGAAAAGCAGAAGACCGGCAAGCTCGTGAAAACGATCGATGTGCCGGCCGAGCAGCGCCATCGCTATTCCCTGACGGACGATGACGTCGAGCAGTTGGCGCGCTACGCGCTGGTGATCGAGCGCCACTACGGCCGCCCGATGGATATCGAATGGGGCAAGGACGGCAACGACGGCCAGCTCTATATCCTGCAGGCGCGCCCCGAAACGGTGAAAAGCCAGAGCCGCGACACCGCCGAGCAGCGCTTCAAGCTCAAGGGCAAGGGCCCGGTGCTGGCCGAAGGCCGTGCGATCGGGCAAAGAATCGGCAGCGGTCCGGTGCGGCTGGTCGCCAACGTGTCCGAGATGGACAAGGTGCAGCCCGGCGACGTGCTGGTCACCGACATGACCGATCCGAACTGGGAGCCGGTCATGAAGCGCGCGGCTGCCATCGTCACGAACCGCGGCGGCCGCACCTGCCATGCGGCGATCATCGCGCGGGAGCTCGGCATCCCCGCCGTGGTTGGCTGCGGCGACGCGACCGACCTGTTGAAGGATGGCACGCAGGTCACCGTGAGCTGCGCGGAAGGCGACACCGGCTACATCTACGAGGGCAAGCTCGAGACCGAAGTGACGGAGGTCGAACGCGGCACCATGCCCGAGATCGCGACCAAGATCACGATGAACATCGGCAACCCGCAACTCGCGTTCGACTTCTGCCAGCTGCCGAACCACGGTGTCGGCCTGGCGCGGCTCGAGTTCATCATCAACAACAACATCGGCGTGCATCCGAAGGCGATCCTTGACTATCCCGATATCGACGCCGACTTGAAGAAGGCGGTCGAATCGGTCTCGCGCGGCCATGCGTCGCCGCGTGCGTTCTACGTCGACAAGGTGGCCGAAGGCGTGGCGACGATTGCCGCCGCGTTCTGGCCCAAGCCGGTGATCGTGCGGCTGTCGGATTTCAAAAGCAACGAGTACCGCAAGCTGATCGGCGGCAGCCGCTACGAACCCGAGGAAGAAAACCCGATGCTGGGCTTTCGCGGCACCGCGCGCTATGTCAGCGACGAGTTTCGCGAAGCGTTTGCGATGGAATGTGAAGCATTGGTGCGGGTGCGTGGCGAGATGGGGCTTACCAATGTCGAGGTGATGGTGCCGTTCGTGCGCACCCTGGGCCAGGCCGACCGCGTGCTCAGGCTGTTGGCCGAGCAGGGCCTGGAGCGCGGCAAGGACGACCTGAAGATCGTGATGATGTGCGAGGTGCCGAGCAACGCAGTGCTGGCAAAAGAGTTCCTCGAGTATTTCGATGGATTCTCGATCGGCTCAAACGACCTGACGCAGCTCACGCTCGGTCTCGATCGCGATTCGGGACTTGAACTGCTTGCCGCTGACTTCGATGAGCGCGATCCTGCGGTCAAGGCTCTGCTCAAGCGGGTCATCGGGGAGTGCCGCAGCCAGAACAAATACGTGGGGATTTGTGGGCAGGGGCCGAGTGACCATCCGGACTTCGCGAAGTGGCTGGTGGATGAGGGGATTGGCTCGATTTCGCTGAATCCGGACAGTGTGATTGAGACGTGGAAGGGGTTGGCTGGGTAGTTGATCGCGCGGCTGTTTATCGGGGGAGCCGGGATTTCGCCCCGGCGGGCGACCTTCTTTCTTTGCTTCGCCAAAGAAAGAAGGCAAAGAAAGGCGACCCTACTGTCTGCGGCCCTTCGGGCAACCTGCGGTGCGCAGCTTCAGTCGGGGTCCGCCGACAACTCGCCTTCGGCTCAGACAACGGCGGCCCTTGATCCGACTGAAGCTGCGCACCGCAGGCGCATACAGAAGGGATGGGGAGAATCCGGACAGCCGGACAGCCGGACAGCCGGACAGCCGGACAGCCGGACAGCCGGACAGCCGGACAGCCGGACAGCCGGACAGCCGCAGCTCAACGTCAAACTCACCAAGCCGTCGGCAGCAAGTTCGTTAACCGTGCTTCGCCGTTCCGGCTGTTGGCTGCTCAGACCTCAACCCCTTGATGGCTGCGCCTGAGCGGCGGGGCTTCGGGCGGAGAGAGGTCCGAATATGTCTGAGCGAAGCGAGTTTATGAGGACCCCGCCCGAAGCCTCGCCGCTCAGGTTGCCCGTAGCGCAGCGAAGGGTGGCAGCCATAGGGTCGCCTTTCTTTTGGGTACTTTTCTTTGGCGAAGCAAAGAACAAGTACCTCGCCTGCCGGGGCGAGACCCGGCTCCCCCCTCAACCGGCCGCGCAAGGCCAAGCACCCACCCCCACTCAAATGCGACAATCAAAGGTTAATGACAAATTCCTTCTCCGAACTCTCGCTGGCTGAGCCCCTGGCCCGCGCCGTAGCCGAAATGGGCTACGAATCGATGACCCCGATCCAGGCCGAAGCGATCCCGGTCGTACTCGAAGGCCGGGACGTGATGGGCGCCGCGCAGACCGGGACCGGCAAGACGGCCGCGTTTTCGCTGCCGCTGCTGCAGCGCCTGCTCAAGCACGAAAACTCTTCGGCTTCTCCGGCCCGCCACCCGGTGCGCGCACTCGTGCTGCTGCCGACGCGCGAGCTTGCTGTGCAGGTCGCGCAACAGGTCGAGCTGTATGCCAAGTACACATCGCTGCGCAGCACCGTCGTGTTCGGCGGCATGGACATGAAGCCGCAGACGCTCGAGCTCAAGCGCGGCGTGGAAGTGCTGGTGGCAACGCCCGGGCGCCTGCTCGACCACATCGAAGCCAAGAATGCCGTGCTCAATCAGGTCGAGTACGTGGTGCTCGACGAAGCCGACCGGATGCTCGACATCGGCTTTCTGCCGGACCTGCAGCGCATCCTGAGCTTCTTGCCGAAGCAGCGCACCACATTGCTGTTTTCCGCCACGTTCTCGCCAGAGATCAAGCGGTTGGCGAACAGCTACTTGCGTGATCCGGTCACGATCGAGGTCGCGCGATCGAACGCTGCGGCGTCCACGGTCGAACAGCATTTCTACAGCGTGAACGACGACGACAAGCGCCGCGCGCTGCATCAGGTGCTGCGCGCACGCGGTCTCAAGCAGGCATTCGTGTTCGTCAACAGCAAGCTCGGCTGCGCGCGGCTGGCGCGGTCCCTGGAGCGCGAGGGGCTCAAGACTACCGCGCTGCATGGCGACAAAAGCCAGGACGAACGCCTGAAGGCGCTTGAAGCGTTCAAGAGCGGTGACGTCGACCTGCTGGTCTGCACCGATGTCGCCGCGCGCGGGCTGGACATCAAGGACGTGCCGGCGGTGTTCAATTTCGACATCCCGTTCAACGCCGAGGATTACATCCACCGCATCGGCCGCACCGGGCGCGCGGGCGCGTCCGGCCTTGCCGTGAGCTTTGCAGGCGGCAAGAACGACGTCCGGCTGGTTGCCGACATCGAAAAACTGCTCGGCAGCAAGATCGATCTGGAACCGATCGAATACGACGAGGACCGGCCACGCGCGCGCATCAACGACGGCCGTCGCGCCTGGGGCGGCGACGACCCGCGCGATGTGCTCGACCAACCCGATGCACGCGACCAGCGCGCCGACCGTTCGCCGTCGCGTGCACAAGTCGGCAGGCCGGCGCGCCCGGCACCCGCGCCAGTCGATCCGTTTTTCGAGCGGCCCTATCAGCCGCCGGAAACCGTCGATGCAGCGCCGGCCTGGGAGGCATCGGCCCGCAGCATGCCGATTGCAAGCCGCGGCATCTCAGCCAACATCAAGTCGCGGCGCAAGGTGCCGGCGCTGTTCAAGTCCGAAGCCTGACTCAACGCATCTGGCGCGGCAATCAGCCGGGCCGTCCCTTGACCGACCGCCTGACGCCTCCGCTGTCATGGCAGGTCCTTGTATGGTTCCGGCTCCGATGCCGGACGCGGTCCGACTTCCCCCAACCGCTTTTTCAGTGACTGCGGCTTGCCTGTCAGGATCGCGGCATAGGCGGTGGTGTTCGCGAGCACCTGCTTCACGTAGTTGCGGGTCTCGTGGAACGGCACGTTCTCGGCCCAGATCGCGGCTTCCAGCACCGGCCCGTTGCGCCAGACTCTGGGACGCCCGGGGCCGGCGTTGTAGGCGGCGGCGGCCAGCGGCATCGAGCCGTCCAGGTCGTCCAGCGCAAGCTTCAGGTAGCTGGTGCCGATCAGGATATTGGTCTCGCGGTCGTTGATCTGGTCCTGCGTGAAGCCGGCGAGGCCGATCTTCTTGGCCGTCCAGCGCGCGGTCGCCGGCATCACCTGCATCAGCCCGGACGCGCCGACGCCGCTTCTCGCATCCATGATGAAGCGGCTTTCCTGCCGGATCAGGCCGTACACGTAGGCCGGATCGAGCCCGATGTTGCGGCTCGACTGCACCACCGTATCCTTGAACGGCATCGGAAAACGCTGCGTGTAATCGAACACCTCGCGCGTGCGCTCGCTGGTGTTGATGCAGCGGTCGTACACCTCGCGCTCGCAGGCGAATTGCGCAGCCGCCAGCAGTTCGCGGTCGCCCATGCCGCCCAAGGTGCCGCGTGCATCGATGAAATTGGTCGCGTAGTTCCATTCGCGCACACCCTCGCTGCGCAGGCCGATGCCGATCGCGTACAGCGCGCGCTGCAGGAACGGGTTGTTGCGCGCGCCTGCCAGTTCGGCTGCGGTCAGCGGCGCCGGGCGGATCGGAATCGTGACCGACTGGCCCAGTTCCTCCAGCGCGAGCTGTTCGTAGAAGCCGCGCACCGAGGCGATCGAGCCGAACAGCGTCGCCGCCTCGCGCTTCTGAGCTTCGGAAGCGGTGGTCTCGATGCGCAAGCGGCCTGCCTGATGGCGCAGCGCGCGCGCGCGCCAGTAGACCCAGGTCGGGTCCTTGCGTCCTTCCTCTCTCATCGCGGCGGTCGCGGCGAGCACGGTCTTCCAGTCCGGCTCGCCTTCGGCGCGCAGCGCGGCGCGCACTTTCCAGCCGAGCAGGTCGTCGTTCAGGTCGGCATCCTTCGTGATGCGCGCCGCATAGAACATCGCATCCGGCCGCAGCTTGGTCGCGAGCTGCTTCACGATCACGCCCCAGACCCAGTTCTGCTCCTCGCGTGAGAGGTGCGGCGACCACTTGTTTTCCAGCAGCGCGATGGTCTGGTCCGGGTCGCTGACCGCGAGCTTGATCAGCGCCAGCGTCACCAGCTCCTTGCGGGTACCGCCAAACGCGGTCGCACGCGCAAGCAAAAATTTCGTCGCGCTCGCGTTGACCTGCGCCATCTCGGCCAGCGACTCGGGCGAGACCAGCTCGACCGCGTTGCGTGCGGCCTTGAAGCGGTTCGCCTCCATCGCGAGCCGCGCCTTGCGCCAGACATCGTCGTCGCTGATGCCGCGCGCGCCGGTGCCGACCAGGCGGCGCGCGGCTTCGGTGCAGCCGTCGTCGGCATCGCGTAGTTCGAACCAGTTGTCGCGCACATCGTCGGCCAACCGGCGCGGCTCGTCCGCACCGCGCGTGACGTGCTCGATCAGCAGCGCATAGCAGCGCACTTCGCGGTCGTCGCGCATCCGGTACTGCGGGTAATAGACGCTGAAGCGCTCCCAATCACGCCGCTTGCCGAGCACCAGCAGCCAGTCGTTGCGCAGCCGGTCTTCCTGGTAGCTGCCGGCCCAGCGCGCGAGGAATGCATCGACTTCTTCAGGCTGCGCGTCATCGAGCCGCGCTTTCAACTCCCAATACGCGGCCCACGCCTCGAGTGGATGGCCGCGGGTGGCCGGCAGCAGCAGTGCGAGCGCATCCTTGTCGCCTTTGCGAAACGCTGCGCGCATGTCGAGCAGCGCGTCGTCGCCAGCCGCGAATTGCGCGGACGCGGGCAGCGCGATCGCCAGCAGGATCGATGTCAGAATGGTTCGTAACAACATGCGGGAGATTATGGACAAGTCCGACGTCAAGAAAGCGCTGCGCAAGCGCCTGCTCGAACAACGCCTGGCAATGCCCGACCGCGAACAACGCTCCGATCTGCTGCAGCGCGTGCTGCGCATCTGGCTATTCGACCGGCCCGACACCGTGATCGGCGCCTACTGGCCGATCAACGGCGAATTCGACCCGCTGCCCGCACTGCACCGCTGGAAGGAGGACGGCGAACTGGTCGAAGCCAGCGAGCCGCGCCGCATCGGCCTGCCGGTGGTCGACAAGGTGCACAAGACCTTGACGTTCTGCGCCTGGTGGCCCGGCTGCCCGATGGAAGACGACGCCTACAGCATCCCGAAGCCGAAGGACACCGAGCTGATCGTGCCGACCCTGCTGTTCGTGCCATGCGTCGGCTACGGCCCGGGCGGTTTCCGGCTCGGCTACGGCGGCGGCTTCTACGACCGCACCTTGGCCACCCTGCAGCCGCGCCCGTTCACCGTGGGTCTGGGTTTCAAGGAAGGCTTCATCGACGAGCTGGAACCGGAAACCCATGACCTGCCGCTGGATGCGATCCTGAATGACAACGGGGTGGTCTGGCCGGTTTGACGGCGGGCTGCGATGGCGAGTCAGATGCGAAGGTGGTGAGTCCGCAATGACCAAGGCGACCCGGATCAGCCTTTGCGCGGAAAGCGTGACTGTTGCGCTACCAAAAAAGTAGCTGCTTGCGCAGGCAGGATCGCCGCTCTAGCCCAGATTCGTCAAGTTTTTGAATGATGACCAACGGACCCGTTCAGCCGCCGCCCGAAGCAGGCGGTCGGCTGCCTTGCCCCACCAAGCTGGGGCATCGCGGAAGGCGCGAAGTACCGCATTGACTTTCGTTTGGTACCCGGCGCTTTGCGCCTTGAATCAAGCGAGAGCATCTTCGTCGACACGCAGCGAAACAAGCGCCCTCGAACGGGCAGGCGCCAAGCCTTCGCGAACGATGCCGCGCACGATGTGCTCGACATCTGCTTCCAGATGGATCACTGGATGGCGCACCGATTTCCGATGGATCCTGCCGCCGGCCCGAGTCAGTCTCGGACTTGCCCGTAGCACCACGGCAGACAAGCAGTTTCCCGATGGTTCGAAGTTTGACAAGAGGCGCGGTGTAAAGGGCGCGGCGCAAAGGGCGCGAAGCAGCGGTTGGGACGTTGCCTCGATGGAACGGTCAGGCTCCAAGCTCATGTAGCCAAGCCTTGCCTTCGCTCCAACCGCCGATGCCGCTGCTTGCGTTGATGTGACCCAGCGAGCCGACGCTGTGGAACCGGCTGCCCCATGCGGTTGCGCAACGGTGCATGAATGCAGAACTACCGTAAGGGTCGTTTTCGCTGGCCACGACGATGCTTGGGAAAGGCAGACGTTGCAAAGGAACGGGCGCGAAGTTCTTAGCCTCGGCAGGAAAGGCGGCGCCGGCGGGGTTCGGTACGGAGACGAGCAATGCGCCGGCAACGTTGCCCCGCGATGCGGCGGCCCAGTGCGCAACCAGCAGACAAGCCAAGCTGTGTGCGACCAAAACGACTGGGCCTGACGTACGACCCAGCATGTCATTCAACTCTCGGACCCATACGACCCGATCCGGGGCTTCCCATTCCGAATGCTGGAGTTTGGATGCCGAAGGATTTCCTTCCTTCCAAAGCGTTTGCCAATGGTCTGGACCGGAATCGCCGATGCCGGCTAGGAAGACTGGATGTGCTGGCATGAACGACTCGACCTGTTTTTTTGGGGCCTATCGACCCGATTCGGCCACCGTCATAGGCGGTCGGCTGGAACGCCGGGTTAGACGACTTCAATGCCGATGCTCGTGCCTCGGTTGTTCCGCCGCTGGGCCATAGCCTCGAAGAATGCCGTAACGCGCATTCTGTTGCGGCGTAAGGATTTCGACTTGGGCCAGATGCGCCTGGAGATGCGCTTCGCGCACTTGGGCTTGAAGGGCGCCGATCTCGCGCAACATGACGGAGAGTTGACTCGGTGAGACCGTATTGGTGGCGAAGAGCCGGTCGAGCTCCTGCTCGCTGATGACGAGCATTCGACCGGCAGCCATGGCGTTGGCGGCCATGGAGGCAAAAAGCGCCTCAGTGCGAACGCGCTGCTGCGCGGTGAGTTGGAGTTCCTGCGCAAGCTCGAGCACGTGAGACGGACCGGCAAACCCGTTCAGTTCTGCGGCTTTTGCGAAGCCCATGCCCTTGCCCGCAAGCAGGAAAGCCACTTCTTCGCTGGAAAGTGCCTTGATTTCGCGGGACTGTTGCCCGGCATACGGCGACGCGGCAAAGGCCCCGGTGACGACGAGCGCCAACAAGAGCAACGCGGAATGTTTATGCAGCTTCAAAAGAACCTCCAGGCGTGGCCAAGTTGACTGACGCGAGACATGGAGTCGCGGCGCATAGGGCGCAAAGCGGCCTTGGTAACGTCGCCTCGATGGAAAGATCAGACCCCAACGCCGGACGCTTCTGGCGGCGGAGGCGGCCCCTCGCGCGGCCAGCCGATCCTCGCTGCTCTTCGTAAAAAGGCCTGGACGATACGGCGGTGGAAGGGGGCGATGACCGCAAGGTAGGTGCGGCCGAGCAGGTTGTGACAATGAACGACCGTTGAAAGAACCACAGTTGCCTCGGACGCTGCACCCTGCGGTTTGCGGTAGAGAACCGACGCCCTGAAGTTCAGGTGCTTGTCGTCCTCGCCCATGAGAACCTCGGTGGAGTTCTTCTCGTAGAGCTTGAAGATGCCGATCCTGTGGTGCGGTTCACCCGATGACCGAAGTCCCCGGCCTGTCTTGAGGCCGAAAACCGAAACGACCGTGTCTCGTACGTTCATGAGAGTTGCCACCCATCCGGGCTGACTCGAGAAGATGAACCTGGCGAGTACTTCGGGATCGCTGGTAGCGCCTTGGGAAAGCTCGATGGAATAGGCGTCCGCGAGATTCGTTCGTTTATAGATGAATCCGATGCGCGATTCGGGAGGCAGCGGTACCGGGTGAGGCTGATCGTGAGACATGGACGCTCCTCCTGAGATCTAACGGACAAATTCGGCCGCCGCTGAAAGCGGTCGGCTTCCATGCAGAGTTAGGCATTCGTCTCGGCAAGCGACCTGACCGCAATAAGGTCTTGGTCTCCAAGTTGTCGAACATCCTGTGCTTCGAGTGTGAGCAATGCCTGTGTACGCCCCGATGCCGCCACGAATTCAACTTCCATAGATGCGGCCTCATGCATTTCAACGATGGAACCAGGTCGCCGCGGCGCAGCCCGGCAGATGGAATGTCGTGGGTCAGGGCGACGGTGTCGAGGAGCTTGAACATGCTTTACTCCGGATATGCAGTGAGGAATTTCGGCGGCGAATCTTCCGTCGCAATCGACCACACGGTCATGAACTTGCCCGATCGACCGTTTGGGCCGGTCAGCGTACCACTGGCCATGTACTTCCATCCGTACGCGGTACGGCTGCCAGCACGTGCCTCGCCAGCTACCTAGACAGGGGCTGCAACCCGCACATAGCTGCCTTTGACCAAGGCGCCGAGCTCGGTTTCGAGCAGTGGCACAAGCGGCAGAAGATAGGGCAACTCGTTGGACACTGCGTCCAGCACGAGCACCGAAATCGGAAGTGCCGTCGTGTTCTGCTGATGCGGCAGATTCTTGTCCACGGTGATGAAGGCATCAAAGCTCTTTGCAGCCAGTGCAAGCAGCCTTCCGTTCTTGATGCCTGACCAACCCTGCAAGACGACCGTGGATACCTGATGCGACGGCAAAGCCTTGGCCAGACGGGCCGGTACGCACTCGTCAAGCAGCAGGCGCATCAACCGCTAGCCGCTCGCGCGCAGTCTCAAGCACTGCTACCGCATGCTCACGTGACACGGAAGGAAAGTCTTCGAGGAACTCTTCCAGCGACGAAGAGCCTTCAAGGTAGTCGAAGAGATTCTTCACCGGCACTCGCGTGCCTGCAAAGCAAAGCGCTCCGCTCATGATCTCGGGATCGCGCCAAACGAGAGAGGCGTTCATAGTGGACTCCATGATCGAGTTTATCGGCGACCGGTATAGCTGCGGTAGTGCCACGACTAACGAACGAATTCAGCCGCCGCTGAAAGCGGTTGGCTGCAGTGAATTCAGCCGCCGCTGAAAGCGGTTGGCTGCAGTGAATACGAAGGGACTTCCCGCTGAGCTGGTGACGGCAACGAGTGCCAAGATTGAAATTGTCGAGAAGTCAATCTGCAGCCCTTATACAAAGGAGAAGTCCCATGAGCGAGATTACCCGAGTCGGCGTCGACTTGGCCAAGCAAATCCTCCAAGTGCATGCGGTGAACGCTGCCGGCCAGCGCGTGATGTCCCGAGCGCTGCCGCGCGCCAAGTTTCTGGCTTGGTGCGCGCAGCTGCCCCCAGGCTGCCTGGTGGCGATGGAAGCATGCTCCGGCGCGCACCACTGGGCGCGGCGCCTCGTTTCGATGGGCCTGGACGCACGCATCATGGCCGGCCATTTGGTGGCGCCCTATCGGTTGCAGGGCAAGGGCGGCAAGAACGACGCCAACGACGCGGCCGCCGTCTGCGAAGCCGCCTCGCGTCCGACCATGCACTTCGTGCCCGTCAAGACTGTGGAGCAGCAAAGCCTGCTGTGCATCCACCGGCTGCGCGAGGGCTTGAAGGCCGAGCGCACCGCGTGCATCAACCGCATCCGTGGGTTGCTCGCCGAGTTCGGCCTGGTGTTTGCGCAAAAGCCGGCCGTGCTGCGCGAGGCCTTGCCTGATGCCATTGAGGACGCGAGCAACGAGCTCGGCGGCCTGGCCCGGCTGGCGCTCGAGCGTGCCTGGAGCCAGTGGCAGGAGCTCGACGCGCACCTTGCGTGGTGCGACGAACGCATCGCCGCGCACCTCAAGGACGACGCTCAGGCGCGCCAGGCCCGGCAGTTGATCGGCGTGGGGCCGGTGACGGCTTCGGCAGTGGTGGCCACCGTAGGCGACTTCGGCCAGTTCAAGAACGGCGCGCAGTTCGGCGCTTGGCTGGGGTTGGTGCCCAGGCAAAACTCCAGTGGCGGCAAGACCAACCTGGGGCGCATCACCAAGCGCGGCGACACGTACTTGCGCACGCTGCTGATCCAGGGTGCCAAGTCGGCCGTGCTGACCGCGCACCGACGCGACGACCCGATCTCCCAGTGGGCGCATCAGCTGCGCGAGAAGCTGGGTTGGCAAAAGGCGGTGGTGGCGCTGGCCAACAAGAACGCGCGCATCCTGTGGGCGGTGTGCGTGCGCGGCAAGGCGTTTGATGCCCACCATGTGAGCGTGAAGCCGCAGCCAATGGTCGCGGTCGCGTAGCCGCCGAGAACGGCTTTTTATTGTTGTTGTTGATTGACTGATTTCCTTCGCGCAGACGTGAAGCTCAAAGATGCAGCCAACAGGTCAGACCGGCGGTGGGCAAACTCGACTAACCCTTTGTGGCAGCCGGCAACGGCAGACGACCACGAGCAATGAATGGAGCCCCGCCGAGCGGTTCGTATCTGGGTCCGCACGCTGATCTCACCGATCAAGCCGTGCAACAAGACCGTCTGTAGATGTGCAGTCTGTTCCTCGTTTGTTTGTCGCTTCGACTCACTGCCGCGCAAAAGAAATACCGCCATCAAAAAGAAGACAGGGAAAAAGAAAGAAGAGATTATTCGACCACCGCTTGACTAATTGGGAAGTCCCTGTAGCTTGGTTAGACGTAGGCTAAAATTACGCCGAGCCAGCAAAAGCAATTTGATAAACCTCATCTCAAACTGTCAAGTTCATTAGGATTTTTGAGGTACAACCTGACCATTTCTTTATCAGTAAGCCCTTCATTTGAAAGGCCAAGATCTTCTCTCATTGCAAGGTATAATTCTTCAACGCAAGAAAATAGCTGTTGATTCGTTGGTTCACTTCCGGATAGACTTCGGAATGCAAGGTATGCCCTTAAAACCATGCCATTACACACAAGTCCCCTTCGCATCTGAATTGCGCATGAAGCGGATGCCAGCTGCGAAGTCCATGACGCGCTGCAGGCCCAGCCAGAGGGTCTTCACGCCCGGCTCGCCGTCGCCTTTGCGAGCGAGAAAGCCGCCGAGCATCGCCACATGGCGCAGCACCTCGTTGAGGCTGGGCTGCGTCGTCGGCGGTGTCTTCTTGTTCAGCACATACGCCGCCTTGATCTCATCGTCATCGAACATCAGGACGGCGTGCAAATCAGGACACGTGCGGCCCGTGCGCATCAGATGGGCGATGCGCCAGCTCACCACCATGAACAGCGCCAGCGCACGTTCGATGCGCGGCATGCTGCTCAACTGCAACGCCTCGACGCGGCAGCCGGTCTTGAGGACGTGAAAGAACATCTCCACCTCCCAGCGCGCGCGATACCACTCGATGAGTTGCACGGCCTCGGCCAAGTCGCTGATCGGTCGGTTGGTCAGCAGCCGCCAGCACACCGGCTTGGTGTCTTTGGGTGGGGCAATTTCGCTGGCGATCACGCACGTCATCTCCAGCCCCGCGTGCTCACTGCCGGCTAGCCGCATGCGCTTGAGGCGCAGCTCCTGCCTGACCCTGCGGGCTGCGCGGCCCGCGCGCGCAGGCATCGTGAATTCAATGTCGCCCAGGCTGTCGCTGGCCTGTACTTCGTCCCATAGCCGCTGACCACCCGGCAGCACCCGGTTGTGTTGGCTGCGCACCAGCAGGTCCACCGGCCAGCCCAGCGCTTGGGCGCGCTGCATCAGCGCAGCCATGTCGCTTTCCCGGTCGCCCACCTGCAGCAGCCGCGTGGCGGGCAGCTCGCCAGCCAGCTCGGCCAACCGCTCATAGCCCTCGATCCATCGCAGGCTCTCGGGGACGCCCGCGCGCTGGCCCTGCGCATCGCGTGCCTCGCGCGCCCACATCCACGCATCGAGCAGCCCCAGCGGCTCGCGCTGCGCGCTCACCGCGTAGGTCGGGTGCAAGTACATGCCGCGCTGCGCTTCGAAGCTCAGCGGCCCCAGCCCGTCGATGGTCTGGCCATTGAAGTCCAACTCGGTCGTGTCCTGTAAGCACAGTACCAGCGATTGGCTGGCCATGCGCTGCATCGTGCAGCGTGCGTGCGGCTCCAGCACGTCGCGCCAATCAAAGCGCTCGTTGCTGAGCATGCGGTAGGCACCGGCCGTGTCGGCCCAGCCGCCGCATGCGCCTGGAATACTGGCCGTCGGCTTGTCGGCCAACTGCTGCGCCACCTTCACCAGCCGCCGGTTCAGCCTGCGATCGCCCAAGTCCGCCGTCGCCCACTCGTGCTGTGCCCATCCCATCTCAATCACACCTTCATCGATTCAATATGGCGAAGAGGATAGAGGCGTTGTGTGTAATGGCATGCCTTAAAACTCTTGGACTACCCCAAAGTAAAATGCCATTTTGAATTCTTTCCATGCGATCCATAAGCTGTTGGCCTTGTGGCCTTTTCTTCTTATTATTTTCATTTGCTCCCTGCAAAAAATCTGATACGAGGCGAATAAAGTCATCGTAAATTTCTACTTTCTTGCCTCTATGCGACTCCTCAGCCATACGCCGACCGGTTTCGCGTTGAACTAATGCTTCCCTTCTCTGATTCAGCCCTTGATTAATCAGGGCACCAACGCCTGTTGTGATTAGCGCAGTCGTTGCGGCAATTACTGCAACAACGACCTGCGTGTCAGTGTTACGAAGCGCTCGAATAACAAGGAAAACAAGCGCGCCCATCAAAACTCCAGCGACTAATCCAATTGCTATGCTTGCGAGTTGACGCTTCTTCAAAGTTCACCTATAGGATGATGATAGGCTAATGCTAGCTAGAATTAGACGACAGCAAATTCACCGCTTTCGGTCTGATAAAACCGAGTGTTTTCGGCAAACCATAGCGAAATCAGATCTCATATACATTTAGGCAAACCTAAAATTTCGCGGATCGATTTGGACATTTTCTGAATTAGCTTACTCGATCCCGGTGCCGCGGCACCGCTCAACCAGTCGTCGCGCGAGGCTGCTCAGTCCACCCTGTCCACCACCACCGCGCTGATCACCTCCCCAATCGTCTCCCGCGTAAGCCTTGCCTGCACCTGTAGCCAGTCGCAAAACGCGACCACCTCCGGCCGATCCTTCGCATGCTGCGCCACCAGCAGCCAATACGCGAGCGGCGTGTCGATGCGCGTGCCAGGCAACACTTCCACGAGGTCCCCGCTCGCAAGGCTGTCGGCGACCAGCGGCATGCGCGCGAGCGCGACGCCTTGGCCGGTGAGCGCGGCCTGCACGATCTGGTTCGCGTAGTTGAAATACAGCCAGCGGCGCGGTGCAAGTGGTCGGCTCGGGTGCTGCTCTCGCAGCCAGCGCTGCCAGGTCAGCCAGTCGAGGTGCTGGGTCGAGAACACGTCGCTGGCTTCGATCAGCGTGTGGGCGGCCAGATCGGCGGGCCGTTCCAGCGGCGGGCCGCTCCTGAGCAGCCAGGGCGAGGCTACCGGCGCGAGCTGCTCGCCGAACAGGCGCGGCGTGCCGGCCGGGATGCGGCCCGGCACGCTGTAGCGCAGCGCAAGGTCGAGGTCGGCGGTCTCGAGGTCGATCGGCGCATCGCTCGCGTCGATGCGGATGTCGATGTCGGGGTGCGCGCGCTGGAACGCTTCGAGGCGCGGAATCAGCCATTGCGACGCGAACGACGCCCAGGTCGTGACCGCGACGCTTTTTCTTCCCGCACTGTGCCGGACCTGGCGCACCGCGGTGTCGATGCGCTCGAGCGACGGCAGCAGCGCGCGCAGCAGTTGCGTGCCGGCGCCGGTCAGCTCGACTGCGCGCGTGTGGCGCCGAAACAGCAGCGCGCCGACCTCGCCTTCGAGCGCCTGGATCTGCCGGCTCACGGCCGACTGGGTCAACGCGAGTTCGTCGGCCGCCGCGCGAAAGTTCAGGTGCCGCGCGACGGCCGCGAATGTACGCCACTGCCCGACGCCGACCGGCCGCGTGCGCAGGCGGCTGTGATCGAACCGGCGCGCGGGGGAGGACGATTGGGGCGGTATGGAGTCGGGCATGCTGTGCCGATTATCAAGTCACGCATTGATGCGCCGTGGGTATGAATCGACGCTGCCGCATTCATTGGACGGGCGGTAGCAAGTGGCATGACGATCCAGCTTCGCCGGTCCGAACCCGTACTCGGCGCAGCAGGAGGATCATATGCACGCCGCACCAGTGACTAGAGCGCTCCACGACCAAGCTCGACCGATGCGTCCAGCGACACAATTGCCGGACCGGGTAAACCTCGGCAAACGAACGTATCGGCTCGAGCCGGGCTGTGCGTTGCGGCTTGCGATGCGGCAGGCCGGCGAGCTGCATGTGACCGAAGGGCGGCTCTGGATCACGTTTGACCGGCGGGCGCGCGACGCGCGAACCGGTGACCGCGGTAGCGACTATTTCGTCGCTGCTGGTGAGTTCGTCGGGCTGGCTGCACACGACGGTGTCGTGCTCGAATCGCACGACGCGCGCCAGCCAGCCGGCTTTGCATGGCTGCCGACGGCGGAAGCACCGGGCAGCGCGCAACAGGCGCTGACCGACCTGCGCACCGCCGCCGTGCTCGCAGCCGACGCGCTGCGACGGCTGCTGCTGCCTGACCTTTCGCGGCGCACGACACGCTCATGAAAAGATAGCTGAAAGCGCTTGTTCGGTAAGCGCCAGCAGCCATTTTGATGCAAATACCGGCAGCCAGAGACAGCGTCGCGCTACCATGCCCGCATGTGTCAATGGCCCGAATCCAAGTGCCATCAACGTGTCTCCGTGTCATGCCGGGCGCCGCGTTCGTGACCGACCAACTGCGGCGTCCGGTCCACACAGTCGTGATGGGCGTCTCCGGCTGCGGCAAGTCGGTGGTCGGCGCGCGCATCGCGCAGCTGCTCGGCCTGCCGCTGATCGAAGGTGATGCGTTTCATCCGCCAGCGAATCGCGACAAGATGGCGCGCGGCGAGGCGCTGACCGACGCGGACCGGGCCGGCTGGCTGCAGCTGCTGGGCGGGCAACTGCGCGCGCACCCGCACGGTGCCGTGCTCGCGTGCTCGGCACTCAAGCGCAGCTACCGCGAGGTGCTGCGCTCAGCGGTGCCCCGGCTTGCCTTCATTCATCTCGCGATCACCCAGCCCGAGTCGGCGCGTCGGGTCGGCTCGCGCAGCGATCACTTTTATCCGGCGAGTCTGGTCGCCAGCCAGTTCGAGGCGCTGGAAGACCCGGCCGGCGAGCCCAGCGTGCTCGTGGTCGACGGCACGCTGCCGGTCGCCGAACTCGCCGCGCAGGCAGCCGGCTGGCTGCGCGAATATTCCACTGGTTGACCGCAGGACCGTGCTGCCGCGCCGCAGTCGTCCCGATGCCGAGACGACGCAATCCATGTGGCGCACGTGTCATGGTTAAAGTCGCAGGCTGCTCTCGTACCTGAAATTTGCCGCTGCGCCAGACCGGCGCGCGCGGTTGTCGACTCAATTCAAACCGGAGACCCAGCACCATGTCCACCAAAGCCTTTGCCAGCCAGGCCGACCTCGCCGAAAAGAAGATCACGTTCGAGCAGCTCAGCCCCCACTGCTGGGCCTACACGGCCGAAGGCGACCCGAACTCGGGCGTGATCATCGGCGACAAGTACGTAATGGTCAGCGACACCACCGCGACGCCCGACATGGCGCGCGACCTGATCCGCGAGATCCGCAAGATCAGCGACAAGCCGATCAAGTACGTGCTGCTCACGCACTACCACGCGGTGCGCGTGCTCGGCGCGAGCGCCTACGTCGCCGAAGGCGCGACCGAGGTGATCGCATCGGCCGGCACCTTAAGCCTGATCGAGGAGCGCGGCGCGCAGGACATGAAGTCCGAGATGGAGCGCTTCCCACGGCTGTTCCGCGGCGGCGACCAGGTGCCGGGGCTGACCTGGCCGACACTCGTGATCGGCGGCGGCGACCCGACCAGGGGCGAGGCGCCGGGCAAGCTCACGGTCGATCTGGGTGGCGTGAAAGTCCAGATCTGGTCGCCCGGCCATGGCCACACGCGCGGCGACACGATCGCCTGGGTCGAGGAAGAGAAAGTGCTGTTCTCGGGCGACCTGGTCGAGTACGAAGCGGGCGTCTACACCGGTGACGCGCAGCTCGAGGAATGGCCGGCCGCGCTCGAAGCGCTGCGCGCGCTGAACGCCGAAGCGATCGTGCCCGGCCGCGGCGAGGCGATGAAAGGCAGCGCCGACGTGAACAAGGCGCTCGACTACACCAAGCGCTGGGTCGAAACGCTGTTCGCCGCCGGCAAGGAAGCCGCAGCCAAGAAGATGGACCTGAAAGCCGCGATGGCGCATACGCGCCAGTCGATGGACCCGGTGTTCGGCCACGTGTTCATCTACGAGCACTGCCTGCCGTTCGATGTGAGCCGCGCATACGACGAAGCGTCCGGCATCAAGAACCCGCGCATCTGGACCGCCGAGCGCGACAAGGAGATGTGGGCCGCGCTGCAGGGGTAGATAAGCACTGGACATCGGGCACCGGGCGTCGGCGCCGCTGCGTGGCAAGATCGTGGGTTTAGCTAGAGGAGACCCCGACTTCATGGCCGATTCCGCCAGTTCCGCCGCCGTTGCCGCCGCAACCAAAGCATCCGCTTCGCTCAACGTCCTGCCCGGCGCCGCCGATTCCGATTTCGGCCCGGCCATCGCGCGCCTGAACAACTGGATCGACGGCGCGATCCGGCTGCTGCCGAACATCGCGGTTGCGGTCGTCGTGTTTTTGATCTTCTGGGGACTGGCGCTGCTGGCCAGGAAGCTGATCAACCGCTCCTCGATGCAGCGTAACCGCGACAACCTCGGTGACGTGCTCGGCGGCTTCGTCAAGTGGGCGATCCTGTTGCTGGGCTTTCTGCTCGCGGCCACCATCATCATCCCGTCGCTCAAGCCCGGCGACCTGATCGCGGGCCTCGGTGTCAGCTCGGTCGCGATCGGTTTCGCGTTCAAGGACATTTTGCAGAACTGGCTCGCGGGCCTGCTGATCCTGCTGCGCCAGCCGTTCGAGGTGAACGACCAGATCGAAGTCAAAGGCTTCGAGGGCACCGTGCGCCGCATCGAAACCCGCGCGACCATCATCGAAACCTACGACGGCCAGCGCGTCGTGATCCCGAACAGCGACATCTACACGAATGCGATCGTGGTGCGCACCGCGCATGAAAAGCGCCGCAGCCAGTACGACATCGGCATCGGTTACGGCGACGACATCGGCAACGCCTGCGACGTGATCCGGCGCGCGATCGCCGGCGTGCCCGACGTCGAGGCCGACCCGGCGCCGGAAGCGTTGCCGTGGGACCTGGCCGCCAGCTGGGTGTCGATCCGGGCGCGCTGGTGGACGCACAGCCGGCGTGCCGACGTGGTGCACGTGCGTGCCGCGGTGATCGAAGCGGTCAAGAACGCGCTCGACCGAGCCGGCATCGACATGCCGTTCGAGACCACGGTCGCGCTGTTCCATGACCAGACCGAGGCGGATGAAGGCGATCGGTCGAAGCAGCGCGAAGGCTGGCCGGCGGCCACGGTCGGGCCGACCGAGCCGCGCTGGAAGCAGGTCGAGGCACAGCGTGCAAGCGGTCGGCAACCTGGCGCGCACGGTGCGGGCGTTGCTGGCAATGGCCGCGACGCAGCGGCTCAAGCCGACCATCGGGGCGCTGCAAACGCCTGACGCCAGTCATCCCGGCGTGCGCCGCCAGGGGCCACCGGCATCCCGGATTTGCGGGATGTACGAGCGCCGGATAAGCGCCTACCTTCGGCACTGGCTCGGTCCGCCTGTGGCCGCGTGCATCTCGCACCCGACGACCACCTCGGCGGCAGACGGACGGACGCCGCGTTGTCCACTGGAGGCTGTCATGAAGTCGCATCGGTTCTCGTTGTCGCGTTCACCTGGCGCTTTGCTGGCTGGTCTGATGGTGCTGCACATGCAGGCTGGGCTGGCCCAGGTGCCGCCGCATCGGCCCGGCGAGATTTGTGTCACGCCGAAGCTTTGGTGCTGGCAAAAGCCGCCTGGCAAACAGGGTGCGCCTTGCACTTGCCTGACGCAGTTCGGGCCATTGGCTGGCCAGCTCCAGTGACCACGGCGCGAGGAACCCAGCCGTGAACCCGCCCCCGTTTTTCGACATCGCTGCGCTCGAGACCGATCTGCGCATGATGACCACGTATGCAGCACGCGTTGGCGTGCTCAGCGATCCGCAAGTGCTCGAAAGCCTGTCGACGTTGGAGAAAGGCCGACGCTCGGCCCACGCACCGGAGGTGCATGCACTCACGCTGGCGCTCAACAAGGTCGCGCAGGCGATCCTGCCGATGACGTTGGCGGACCTGCGCTCGGGCCGCGATCCGCTCGAGCCGGACAACCAGCGTCGCGCGCGCGTGCTGCAGCTCGGACTCGCCGCGCTGGCACTGGTCACCATGTTGATCATCGGCAGCTCCATGCAGTCGCTGCGCATCGAGAAGACCGGCTTGAAAGCGCTCGAGCAGTTCCAGACGCAGGCGATGCAGCCGACCAGGAAGGCGACCGAGCTGCGCAAGATCGCGCAGTTTGACGATCCGCTGGCCAAACCGAACCTGTCTTCCGACCTGTACCGCGAAAAACTGGCCGAGTGGGTCGCGCTGTATCAGACGCGCGTATTGCTGGACACCCGGGTGGACGCGGCCCGCATGACGGCTGACTGGCCTTGGTCCGATCTGTCGGACGAATGGCTGGTGGATGCGATCGCGCGCGTCAGGCGCATGGTCGGCATGTCGGTTGCGACCGCCAAAGCCGGGCAGCCGCCGAGCGGCGATTCCGTGTCGCCATCGGCCGGGCCTTTGACTGCGATGGCGCAAGCCGCACCAGACCAGGCCGCAGCGGCGCCACTGCAGGGCAGTGCCAGCGTCGACTTTTGCGTCCGCGATGCGAACGGCGCTTTCAGATTGCCGGCCGCGTCCGCCCGGCATCCGGACTGGGTCAGAAACCTGAATGCCGATTCGATCAACGATTTCTGCTTTCAGTACGAGGTGCTGCAACCGATCACGGGCATGGGTTCGATGAATCTGACGAGTCAGAACCTGGGACGGGTCGGGCTGCTGCCCGACATCGAGAAGCGGGTTGCGATGCGGTCGGACTGGTACTTGCCGTTTTTCTTCGGCGTGCTGGGCTCGATCATCTTCGTGATGCGCAACATTGCCAGCATCCGCACGCCGACGATGCGGCTGTTGCCGATGCTCATGCGGATCTCGCTGGGCGGGGTGGCCGGCATCGTGATCGGCTGGTTCTCGACCGCAGCGCTGCCGACGGTGGAATCGACCTCTGCGCTGTCGGTGCCGTTCGCGCTCGCGTTCCTGAGCGGCTATGCGATCGACGCACTGTTCAGCGTGCTCGATCGCGCAAGCCGGGTGATGCCGCCCGGCGCACCGACCCGGGCAGCCGCGGCCTAATGGCGCACAGGCGTCCGGCCGCGCGCGTCAACGCGCATCACCGAGTTCGCGAAAGTCGCGCGCGTAGTCACCGAGCCGAGCGGCCGCGTGCGCACGCTGCTCGGCAGTCGTGCTGTTGTGCAGCGCGGCGATGTCGCTGCAGCTTCGCTGGCGTATCGCGTCCTGCCGCGCGCGCTGCGCCGGGTCGGGCGAGCGCTGCATCTGCTCGAGCCAGCCCTGTACGGTCGCCTGCTGCTCCAGTGGCGTGACGGCCTGGCCGGACAACTTGCGCAGCGCTGCCATTGTGGCGCGCTGGCGGCGCTGCATCTCGGCCAGCGCGGCTTGCGGGTCGAACGCCGATCGCTCCAGGTTGGCGCGCAACACCACGAGTTGCGGCTCGTTGAGCCGACCGTAAAAGCGCTCGGCCTGCTCGACCGCGCGTTCCATTCTGGCCTTGAGTTGCGCGGCTGGCCGTGCATCGATCCACTTCTTGCGGAACGCGGCGTTCTGCTTGGCGAACTTGGCGTCGATGTGCCGCAGCTGCGCCGGCGGCACCTCCAGCGCGAGCGCGCCGATCGGCGCTTGCGCATGCGTGAGCAGTACGTCCAGGCGCGTCTGCACCTCACGCTGCACCGCGCAGACGGCATCGGCGTTCAGGTCTTGCGGTGCCTGTTTCGCCAGCCCTTCCAGCAGCGCCGCATAGCGCGGCAATTCCTCGGCGCGGTGCCAGCGCTGCAGTTGCGCGACGTCGGCCAGCACGCGCGGCTTTTGCGCGTCGTCGAAGCCGATGTAGCCGTCCAGCCAGTAATAAATCAGGTCCGGCGCGTTGTTGTAGCTCAACTGCAGGAAACCGCACGCGCCCAGCATCGCGCTCAGCAGCAGCACCCCGATAATCCGCGCTTTTGCGGCGATGGACGAACGAGGGGTGGCAATGGCGGCAGTCGATGTGGTGGTCATGGCGGCGGGAAAAGGCACCCGCATGAAAAGCGGGACGCCAAAAGTGTTGCACAGGCTCGGCGGACGGCCGCTCCTGCGCCACGTGGTCGACACGGCGGCGCGGTTGCAGGCGCGTTCCGTGGTCGTGATCACCGGTCATGGTGCTATGGAAGTCGAAGCATACTTTGCAGGAAGCAGTAGCGCCCAGGCCGCGTTTGACTTGAACTTCGTGCGCCAGATGCCGCAACTGGGCACGGGCCACGCGGTGCAGCAGGCGATGCCGGTGCTGGCCGATGACGGCATCGTGCTGGTGCTGTCGGGCGATGTGCCGCTCACGCAACCAGACACGCTGCAGGCGCTGATCGATGCATGCGGCGGCGAGCGGCTTGCGCTGCTCACGATCGAATTCGCCGACCCGAGCGGCTACGGCCGCGTGCTGCGCGATGGCCCGGACGGCAAGGTGCTCGCGATCGTCGAGCAAAAGGATGCAATGCCCGAGCAGCTGCGCGTGCGCGAAATCTACAGCGGCATCATGGCCGTGCCCGCCCGCCTGCTGCGCGGCTGGCTCGCGCGGCTCGACAACCGCAACGCGCAGGCGGAGTACTACCTGACCGACATCGTGCGCTTGGCGGTCGCCGACGGCGTGCCGGTGGTCGCGCACCGCATCGACGACGCGCCGCAGGTGGCCGGCGTGAACAGCCCGGTGCAGCTCGCCGAACTGGAGCGCGAGTTCCAGCTGCGCGGTGCGCATACGTTGATGGAGCAGGGCGTGCGGCTCGCGGACCCCGCGCGCATCGACGTGCGCGGCCGGCTGGCCTGCGCGCAGGACGTCGAGATCGACGTGAACTGCGTGTTCGAAGGCGAGGTGGCGCTGGGCCAGGGCGTGCGCATCGGCCCCAATTGCGTGATCGCGAACGCGCAGATCGATGCCGGTGCGCAGATCCGCGCGTTCACGCACATCGACGGCGAGCAGCCGGGCGGCGTGCACATCGGCGCAGGCGCGCTGGTCGGCCCGTTCGCGCGGTTGCGGCCGGGCACGCAGCTGGGTGCGGACGTCCACATCGGCAACTTCGTCGAAGTCAAAAACTCGACGTTGGCGGCGGGCGCCAAGGCGAACCACCTGGCGTATCTGGGTGACGCCGCCGTCGGCGAAAGGGTCAACTACGGCGCCGGCAGCATCACCGCGAACTACGACGGCGCGAACAAGCACCGCACCACGATCGGAGCCGACGTGCATGTCGGCAGCAACTGCGTGCTGGTGGCGCCGGTGGCGCTCGGCGATGGCTGCACGATCGGCGGCGGCTCGACCATCACGGCCGACGTGCCAGCCGGCCAGCTCGCCGTCGCGCGTGGGCGGCAGCGTGCGATCGACGGCTGGCGGCGGCCGGTCAAGCAGAAGAAAGCGGGCTAGACGCTGCATCCATGCGAGGCGGCAGCAGCGTCGGCCGAATCAGATCACGGCCAGCGGCGTCGCCCTGATTGGCGCCGGAAAGATTTTCTCGAGCGCGGCGCGTTCCTCGGGCCGAAGCGGTTGCGCAAGCGCCTGCACGTTCGCCTGCAGATGTTCACGCCGGCCGCATTTCGGAATCGCGATGACGCCGTCCTGATCGAGCAGCCAGGCCAGCGCCAGTTGCGCGGCGGTCCGATCCTTTTCGCGAGCCAAGGTCATCAGCGCCTGGTGCTGCAGCAGCCGGCCCTGCTCGACCGGGGAATACGCCATCACCGGCACCGACTGCTGGCGCAGCCACGGCTGCAGGTCGAACTCGATGCCGCGCCGCGTGAGGTTGTAGAGCAGCTGGTTGGTCGCGACCTGCCGGCCCGGCGCGATCTGCCAGAGATCGCGCATGTCGCCCAGGTCGAAATTGCTCACGCCCCACTGCCCGATCTTGCCGCTTTGCACCAGTGACTCGAACGCCGCCACCGTTTCCGCCAGCGGCACGCCGCCGCGCCAGTGCAGCAAATAGAGGTCGATGCGGTCGGTCTGCAGCCGGCGCAGGCTGCGCTCGCAGGCGGCGACGGTGCCGGCGCGGCTGGCGTTGTGGGGCAGTACCTTGCTGACCAGGAACGCCTCGTCGCGCCGGCCCGCGATCGCCTCGCCCACCAACCGTTCGGCGCGCCCGTCACCATACATCTCGGCGGTATCGATCAGGCTCAGGCCCAGGTCGAGCCCGAGGCGCAGCGTCGCGATCTGTTCGCTGCGCGCAGCCGGGTCATCGCCCAGGTGCCAGGTGCCTTGGCCAAGCGCAGGCAGGGCGGTGCCGGACGGCAGCTGAACGGTTTTCATGGTGGGCAAGGTCGGCATGGGTCCATTCGGATTCGGCGGCAAGGTCGCTTCAGCCCTGTAGGAAATAGCAAAGAACTTGCCTGTTCCTGAACAATACGGCTGCCGAGCGCGGTCCGATGCAGGCACCGCATCCGTATCATTCGGGGTTTTCCATCAGTCCCCCATCCAGTGAGCCCTTGGTTTTCAAGGGAATTGAACATGTGCGGCATCGTCGGCGCAGTCTCGCAACGCAACATCGTCCCGATCCTGGTGCAGGGCTTGCAGCGGCTCGAATACCGCGGTTACGACTCGTGCGGCGTTGCCGTGCATGCGACCGCGCAGCAGGCCGACGGCCAGACGACAGCCGGGCTGCGCCGCGCGCGCAGCACCGCGCGCGTGGCCGAGCTGATGGATCAGATCGCCACCGAGCACATCGAAGGCGGCACCGGCATCGCACACACGCGATGGGCCACGCACGGCGCGCCTGCGGTGCACAACGCGCATCCGCATTTCAGCGAAGGCCCGGGCGTCTGGGATGGCGTGGTGCAGCGCTCGGGCAAAGTCGCGCTGGTGCATAACGGCATCATCGAAAACCACGACGAGCTGCGTGCCGAGCTGAAAAGGGGCGGATACGTGTTCGGCAGCCAGACCGACACCGAAGTGATCGCGCACCTGGTCGATTCGCTGTACCGCGGCAATCTGTTCGAAGCTGTCAAGGCGGCGCTGCCGCGCCTGCACGGCGCTTATGCGGTCGCGGTGTTCTGCAAGGACGAGCCGCACCGCGTGGTCGGTGCGCGCTCCGGTTCGCCTTTGATCCTGGGTGTGGGCGAGGGCGGCAGCGAGCATTTCCTGGCCAGCGATGCGATGGCGCTGGCCGGCGTGACGGATCAGATCGTGTATCTGGAAGAAGGCGACGTGGTCGACCTGCGGCTCGGCGAATACTGCATCGAGGATGCGCACGGACACGCAGTGCAACGCGCAGCCCGCACTGTGGTCGCACACAGCGGCGCGGCCGAACTCGGGCCGTACCGCCATTACATGCAAAAGGAGATTTTCGAGCAGCCGCGTGCGATCGCCGACACGCTGGAAGGCGTGCAGGCTGTTCAGCCCGAGCTGTTCGGCGACGGCGCGCGCGCGGTGTTCGAGCAGATCGACCAGGTGCTGATCCTCGCCTGCGGCACCAGCTCCTACAGCGGCATGACCGCCAAATACTGGCTCGAAGCGTTTGCAAAAATTCCGACGCAGGTCGAAGTCGCAAGCGAATACCGCTATCGGCAGTCGGTGCCGAACCCGCGCACCTTGGTCGTCACGATCTCGCAGTCGGGTGAGACCGCCGACACGCTGGCCGCGCTGCGCCATGCGCAAAAGCTCGGCATGACGCAGACGCTGACGGTTTGCAACGTCGCGACGTCGGCAATGGTGCGCGAATGCAAGCTTGCCTATCTGACCCGCGCCGGTGTCGAGATCGGTGTGGCATCGACCAAGGCGTTCACGGCCCAGCTCGCGGGCCTGTTCTTGCTGACGCTGGCGCTGGCAAAGGTGCGCGGCACCTTGAGCGCCGAGCAGGAAGACCATCACCTCAAAGCGATGCGGCATTTGCCGGTCGCGCTGCAGTCGGTGCTGGCGCTGGAGCCGCAGGTGATCGCCTGGGCGGAAGATTTCGCCCGGCAGGAAAACGCGTTGTTCCTGGGCCGGGGCCTGCACTATCCGATCGCGCTCGAAGGCGCGCTCAAGCTGAAGGAGATCAGCTACATCCATGCCGAGGCATATCCGGCTGGCGAACTCAAGCACGGCCCGCTGGCGCTGGTCACGAGCGCTATGCCGGTCGTCACCGTCGCACCCAAGGACGACCTGCTCGAAAAACTCAAAAGCAACATGCAGGAAGTGCGCGCGCGCGGCGGCGTGCTCTATGTGCTGGCCGATGCCGACTCGCGCATCGAAAGCGAAGAGGGCATCCACGTGATCCGCATGCCCGAGCACTACGGCCCGCTGTCGCCGATGCTGCACGTGGTGCCGCTGCAGCTGCTCGCCTATCACACGGCCTGCGCGCGCGGGACCGATGTGGACAAGCCGAGGAATCTTGCGAAGAGCGTGACGGTGGAGTAATGCCCCGCCCCTTGGCTGCACGTCATTCCTGATCGATCTGCAGCGCTTCCAGAAAACGCGACACCAGGTTGTAGCCTGCGATCGTCGCGGTCAGCTCGACCAGCTCGCGGTCGTTGAAATGCGGCTTCAACGCGTTGAAGACAGCGTCCGGCACATGCACGTCGCGCGTCATCGAGTCGGCGTAGGCCAGTGCGGCTCGGTCCGCCTGGTCGTCGAATGCATCGTCATCACCGCCGCGCAGCGCGTCGATCTGGGTTTGCGGCATGCCTTCCTTCAACGCATACGGCACATGCTGGGCAAACTCGTATTCGGCGCCATTGATGACCGCGATGCGCAGGATCACGAGTTCCCGGACGCGGCCGTTCAGCGTGCATTGCTGGCGGATCGCGGTGAAGAGCTTGAGCCAGCCTTCGGCGACGGGCGGGCTGTGCAGCAGCAGGCCGTAGAGATTCAGGACCTTGCCGCGCTCGGCGGTGATGCGCGCGGCCAGCGGCGCGATCTCGGGCGCATTTTGATCAACGTAGGCGATGCGTGCCATCTGATCGGCTTCCTTTGCTATTGCGATGACGACCGGGTCGGCGCGTCTTCTGGTCGAGGCGTTGCCATCACGGGCTGCTGAAGCATGAGTCGATGCCCCATGCGTCGCCTGAAGTGTGCCCGATCGAACGCGGGCGATGCGGCTGCCATGATCACGCTGTGCCGTCGTACACGGCCGCCGACGGATGCGAAGACCATTGGCGCACCAACCTGTCCCGATGGTGCCGCCTCGCCAGCCGCCTTTGCGCCTTGCGACGCTGTGATCACGTGGCATGATGGCAACGGTGCCGTCGGCGCATGGGCAGCCGAATCGGTGAATTCAGGTCAACAGGAGACGCGCTTTGCGGATCGCCACTTTCAGTCACGACGGCATGCGCCGGATCGGCCAGGTCGCCGATGACGGACGCTCGGTCACCCCATTCGATGTGCCGACTGAAATCGCCCAGCGTGGCGTGCAGGCACTGATCGAAGCGACGGTCGAAGGCCGCGCGCTGCCTGGGCTCGCTCCAAAAGCGCTCATGCTGTCGGACATCCGGCTCGAAGCGCCGCTGCCGCTGCCGCGCCGCAACCTCTGGTGCGTCGGACGCAACTATCACGCGCATGCAAAGGAGCTGTCGGCATCCGTTTTCAAGAACAACACGGCGGATGCGCAGTCCTGGCCGATCGTGTTCACCAAGGTGCCCGAATGCGTGATCGGCCCGCATGCTGACGTGCAGCTGCCCGATGCTGCCGTCTCGAGCCAGATTGACTACGAAGCCGAAATCACGGTGGTGATCGGAATCGGCGGCAAAAACATCGCGCGTGCAGACGCGATGCGCCACGTGTTCGGCTATACGCTGGTCAACGACGTGACCGCACGCGATGTGCAGATGCGGCATCAGCAATGGGACATGGGCAAGTCGTTCGACACGTTCTGCCCGATGGGTCCCTGGATCGTGACCGCCGACGCGGTCGACATCGAACGCTCGCGCGTGCGCTGCTGGGTGAACGGCGAACAGCGTCAGGACGGCCCGATCGAGAACATGATCTTCGACATCCCGACGCTGATCGAGACGATCTCGCGCGGCATCACGCTATTTCCGGGCGACCTGATCGCGACCGGTACGCCGGCCGGCGTCGGCATGGGATTCACGCCGCCGCGCTATCTGAAAGCGGGCGATGTGGTGCGCATCGAGGCCGACGGCATCGGATCGATCGAAAACCGGTTCGTCGCAGATGACCATTGAATACAAGCGCCCAAAGTTCTTAGCGATCCGCCCGGCAGGAGCCGACGCAGGGCACCGTACAAAAATCGTGATGGAGACAACCATGTATTCGATGAGACGCGCGTTCATCAAAACCGCAACCCTCGGCATCGCGTTTGGGATGCTTGCGGCCGCGGCCGCTGCCCAGGATGCCTATCCAAGTCGGCCGATCACGATGGTCGTGCCGTTTCCGCCCGGCGGCGTCGCTGACACCGTAGGGCGGCCCGTGGCAGAGGCGATGTCGCGCGCACTGGGCCAGTCGATCGTGGTCGAGAACAAACCCGGCGCCGGTGGCGGCATCGGCATGGCGCAGGTCGCCAAAGCCAAGGCGGACGGCTACACGGTGCTGCTAGCGCTGTCGTCGCTGGTGGTGATCCCCGAGGCTGACAAAGTGCTGAACCGCGCGCAGATGTTCCGGGTCGACCAGCTCAAACCCATCGCGCGCTTCACGGCCGATCCGACCGTGCTGGTGGTACGCGCCGACAGCAAATGGACGACGTACGCGGACTTCATCGCCGACGCGAAATCGCCGCAGTCGCAGCTGACGTTCGGCTCGTCCGGCAACTACGGCACCATGCATGTGCCGATGGAGCAGCTGAAGGGCGCGACGTCGGCGCGCATGCTGCACGTGCCCTACACCGGCGCGGGTCCGGCGATCCTCGCGCTGCTGGCGGGCCAGATCGATGCGCTGTCGACCGGGCCGGCGAGCGTGCTCCCTCAGATCCAGGGCGGCAAGCTGCGTGCGCTCGCGCACTGGGGCGAAGGCCGGCTCGCGGCGTTGCCCGAGGTGCCGAGCCTGACCGAGCTCGGCGTGCCGGTGCGCTATTCGCAGTGGTCGGGGCTGTTCGTGCCGGCCGAAACGCCGGCGCCCGTCGTCGAAGCGTTGCAGAAGGCAGCGGCATTCGCCGCAAAGGACGAGCGTGCGGTCGCTGCGCTCAACGCAGCCGGCACATCGTTCCAGTTTCAGGACATGGTGGCATTCGACCGGTTCGTGCAGCAGGACGCGCAGGCGATGACGGGCGTGGTGCAGCGCATCGGCAAGGTCGACTGAAGCGACCCGGCGGCTGCTATCGCGAGCGATCGGACAACGACAAACCCCATGGAGACCCATATGACGAGCTTCTTTGCCGGTTCGCTATTCAGGCGGCTTGCTGCTCTGCTCGCGCTCTCGTTCGCGGCCGGCGCGGGCATCGCGCAGGACTACCCCGACCGCACCGTGCGCATCGTGGTGCCGTTCGCGACCGGCGGCCCCGCCGACAATTACGCGCGCTTCATTGCCCAGCGGCTGCAGGATCGCTTCAAGCAAAGCTTCATCGTCGACAACAAGCCCGGCGCCGGTTCGATCATCGGCACCGATCTGGTCGCCAAGGCGGCGCCCGACGGCTATACGCTGCTGATGATGTCGAACACGCACACCGTGAACGAATCGCTGATGCCGAACAAGCCGTTCAAGCTGATGGACGACTTCGTGGCAATTGCGCCAGTCAATTCATCCGACCTGCTGCTGGTGGTGCACCCGTCAGTGCCAGCAAAGTCGGTTGCCGAACTGATCGAGCTCGCGAAGTCGCAGCCCGGAAAGCTCAACTACGCATCGTCGGGCAACGGCACGCCATATCACATGGCGGGCGAGCTGTTCAAGCATCTGGCCGGCGTCGACATCGTGCACGTGCCTTACAAGGGCAGCTCCGGCGCGCGCAACGACGTATTGGCAGGGCAGGTGCAGATGATGTTCGACGCCGAGACCACGATGGCCGAATTCGCGCGCGCCGGCCGGGTGCGCGGCCTCGCGACCACCGGCGCTGCTCGGTCCGCCAACCTGCCGGAGCTGCCGACCGTTGCCGACACCGTGCCGGGCTACGAAGCGACGATCTGGCTCGGCCTGATGGCGCCGAAGGGCACGCCGGCTGACGTGGTTGCCAAGCTCAACGTCGCGGTGCGCGACATCGTCGCGCAACCCGACGTGCGCGCGCTCTGGGCGAAGCAGGGCGCACAGCCGATGTCGATGTCGGCGCCCGAGTTTGAGAAGTATCTCGCCGCCGACATCGCCAAATGGGCCGCGATCGTGAAATCGGCTGACTTGAAGGCAGACTGATTTCCGTGGCCGAGACGACCCGTTTCGAGCTGAACGGCGCACAGGTCATTACGACGGCCATGTCGGGCCAGACGCTGCTCGATTTCCTGCGCGGCACGATGAACCTCATGGCAACTCGCATGGGCTGCGGGCTCGGCCAGTGCGGCGCCTGCACGGTGCTGGTCGGTGATCAGGCAGTTGCGGCCTGTGACACGTTACTGACGGCCGTTGTGGGTCAGTGCGTGACCACGCTTGAGGGGCTTGGCAGCCGGAGCCGTCCGCACCGGCTGCAGACCTCATTCATTGACGAGCAGGCACTTCAGTGCGGCTTTTGTACCAGCGGCATGATCATGACGGCGGCTGCCCTGCTGGCGCGTAATCCGCATCCGAGCCCGGACCAGATACGCATCGCGCTGGACGGCAACCTCTGCCGCTGCGGGGTGCACGACCGGATTGTTCGCGCGGTATGCAAAGCGGCGAGCTGAGCGAGCTGAGCGAGCTGAGCGAGCTGGCGCTGCCGAGCGCGATCAAGGCCCATCCGCGGCTTGCGCAATGGCTGGGTCTGGGCGATGACGGCACGGTGCGGGCGTTCTCGGGCAAGGTCGATCTGGGCCAGGGGATCTCGCATGCGTTGCGGTTGATCGTGGCCGAAGAGCTCCGCGTCGAGCCCAGCCGCGTCGTGATGGTGCCGGCCGACACGCGGCACAGCCCCGACGAAGGCGTGACGTCCGGCAGCTTATCGGTGCAGCAGTCAGGTGCCGCACTGCGCTGGGCCGCGGCGCAGCTGCGCGAGCGTTGCCGCGCGGTGTTCGCGCAGCGCTGCGGCGTCTCGGTCGAGCGGGTCGCCTTGGAGCGCGGTGAGTTCGTGGTCAACGACGGTGTGGTGCGCACGCGCTACCACGAGCTGGTCGACGCGGCGCTGCTCGACGCGCCGATCGACTCCAGGTCGTCGCAGGCCACGTCATCGGTGAGCAGCAGCAGCGCAACCACCGTTCAGCCGAGCCCGCGGCCCGACATCGCGGCCAAGGTGTTTGGCGAATTTCGCTATATCCACGACCTGGTGCTGCCCGGCATGCTGTTCGGCCAGGTGTTCCGACCGAACACGTTGACCGCCGCGATCGACGAGGCCGGTGCTGCGCGGCTGCTGGGCGAACTGGATCGGCTCGAAGACGTTGTCGGCACGCTGCGCGACGGGTTGTTGATCGGCGTGCTCGCCACAGGTGAACGCGCGTTGGCACGCGCAGCCGATCGGGTCGAGCGTCAGGCAGCCGACGGCGGCATCTGGACCGGCAGCGCGGACGTGCCTGCACCCGACCAGCAGGTGGCCTGGCTGAAGTCCCAGCCGATCGAGACGACTGTCGTGCACGAGCATCGTCTTAAACAGCCCGGCATCGACGCATCGCCGCCGCTGCGGCGGTTCCAGGCCGAATACAGCCGCCCGTGGCTGCAGCACGCGTCGATCGGCTTGTCGTGCGCGATCGCGCAGTGGTCGGCCGATGGTGCTGCGCTCGAAGTTCGCAGCCATAGTCAGGGCATCTTCAACCTGCGGCGCGATCTGGCGTTGGCGTTCGGGCTCGAGACCGCATGCGTATCGGTCGCTCATGTAGAGGCTGCCGGTTGCTACGGTCATAACGGCGCCGACGATGTCGCGTTCGACGCAGCCTGGCTCGCGCGCATGGTGCCGGGGCGGGCGGTGCGCGTGCAGTGGTCGCGCCAGGCCGAACTCGCGCATGCGCCATTGGCGCCCGCCATGGCGGTGGCAGTCCAAGCGGCGGTCGACCCGCATGGGCTGCTCGTGACCTGGACGCAGCAGGTCTGGAGCCAAGGGCATGGTACCCGGCCCGGGCGCGGCACGACGCCGGCGCTGTTGGGTGCATGGCAGACGGCTGCGCCAGCGCCGATCCCGCTTGCTGTGAATGCAGTCACGTCGGCCGGTGGCGGCGCCGAACGAAACGCGGTGCCGCCGTACCGAGTCGATGAAGTGCGCGTGCTCAGCCACCGCGTGCTGCGCATGCCGCTGCGCGTGTCGGCGATGCGTTCGCTCGGCGCGCATGTGAACGTGTTTGCAGCCGAATCGATGGTCGACGAGATCGCAGCAGCGCTCGAAGTCGATCCGCTTTCATTCAGGCTCGCGCAGCTGCGAGGGGCCGCAGATGAACGCGCGGTGGCGGTGCTCGAAGAGGTTGCGCGCATCAGCGGTTGGGCCGTAGCGCGCGCAAGCGGCCTCGCAGAAGGAGTCGGCCGCGGCATCGCGTTCGCCCGCTACAAGGGCAGCGGCGCTTGGTGCGCGGTGGTGATCGAACTGGAGGTGCACCGTGCCGTCGCGCTGCGTCGGATCTGGATCGCTGCCGACGTCGGCGCCGTGGTGCATCCGGACGGCGTGTGCAATCAGCTCGAAGGAGGTGCGGCGCAAGCGGCCAGTTGGACGCTCACCGAATCGGCCACGCTCGACCGAGGCGGCGTCCAGTCGCACGACTGGGCTACATACCCAATCTTTCGATTTCAGGACGTGCCGAGCGTGCAGGTGCAGTTGCTCGATCGCCCGCACTGCCCATCGCTGGGCGCGGGCGAGTGCACAGCCGGGCCGGTTGCCGCTGCGATCGCAAACGCCGTCCATTCAGCAACCGGGTTGCGCATGCGCTCGATGCCGTTCACGCCGGAGCGGTTGATGCAGTGCGCGCAGGCGCAAAGCGAATAGCGAATAGCGAATAGCGAATAGCGACCAGGACTTTTATTTCAGGACGGATGGCAATGACGATGCATGTACTCAGCGGCGGCGCCGCGGCAGCCGTGGTCAAGGCAGTGGCCACCGAGTTCGAGCGCGCAACCGGCGATCGGATCGACGGCATCTTCAACGCAGTCGGCGCGATGCGCGACCGGTTGCTGGCCGGGACACCGTGCGATCTGGCGATTCTGACCGCACCGTTGATCGCACAATTGACGGCGTCGGGCCATGTCGTCAACGGCAGCGCGCGCTCGCTGGGCCGGGTCCGGACCGGCATCGCAGTGCGCGCTGGTAGCCCGCATCCGCGTGTGGACACGCCGGAGCATTTGGCCGCGGCGTTGCGCGCTGCGCAGGCGATCTATTTTCCGGATCCGGACCAAGCCACTGCCGGCATCCATTTCATGAAGGTGTTGAAAAGCCTCGGGCTGGACGAGCAGCTTGCGCCCTCAATGCAGCGCTATCCGAACGGCGCGACTGCGATGGCCGAACTTGCCCGTAGCGAAGGCGTGGCGATCGGCTGTACCCAGCTGACCGAGATCAACTACACCGAAGGCGTCGAGCGGGTTGACGCCTTGCCAGTGCAGTTCGAGCTGGCCACCGACTACACGCTTGGAATCTGCACCGCTGCGGGCAACCAGGAGCATGCTCGATTGCTCGCTGAGTTGCTGACTGGCGCCGCTTCGCAGCAGGTGCGGCGCGAAGGCGGGTTCGAGTTTTAACTGCGTTTCCCGAGCCAGCGCCATCGGTATGACGACGTTGCTGGATCAGCCACCGTCGGCATCGCACCGCAGCCGATGGCGCATAGCTGGCTTGGGGTTCGTGTTTCTCTGGTTCTTCATCGGCGGCCTCGCGCACTTTGCAATCACCGAGGTGGAAATGCGCATCGTGCCGCCATGGGTGCCATGGCCACGTGCGGCCGTGCTGGTCAGCGGTGTGTTCGAGCTGCTCGGGGCCCTCGGGCTGCTGTGGTCGGCGACGCGGCATTGGGCCGGGCTCGGGTTGTTGCTGCTTACCATCGCGGTCACGCCAGCACATTTCTACATGCTGCAGCGGCCGGATCTGTTCCCGTCGATTCCCTACTGGGCATTGATCGCGCGGCTGCCGATTCAGCTGGCACTGCTCTGGCTGATCTGGTGGTGCACCTGGCGATCGGGGCGACGGGGCTGAGCGTTCCCGCGTTCGCCGATCAATGTTCGGCAAGCCATCGCAACGTTGCCTGATCGCCCGCACCATCGAAGTACTGATGCAGCGCCTGTGCAAAAATCGGCTCGTGCGGCGCAACCGCATGGAACAGGGTCAGGCACGATCGAAACTTGAGGTCGTCGGGCGAGCCGAAGATGTCATGCGCGCTGCGGCCGCTGACCTGACACACGAGCGATGTGCAGTGCACCAGCCGCGGCCCGAGCAGCGCATGCTGCCAGTAGCCCCGCGCTTCATCCTGTGACGCGATGCCGTAATGCTTTGCAGTAGCGCTGCGGCCCAACGCTTCGAGTTGCGGAAAGACGAACCACATCCAGTGGCTGGTCTTGCGGCCGGTGGCAAGCTCCTCGCAGACCTGCGCATGGACCGGTGCCTGTGCGGCCACGAAACGATTCAGGTCGAACGGGTCCGACATCGGTCAACCTGCGGCCGCGGCTGTGGCATCGGGCCCGCTGCGCTGGCCTGCAGGGTCGCCGTTCGCGGCAGCGTCGGCAGGTTCATCGTACTGCGCAGTCTTGGAAGGCGTGGGCAGCGGCTTGTTCAACGCGCGGATCGCAGCCTGTTCGGTCGGATAGAACGCGGTCTTGC
The DNA here is from genome assembly GCA_965218765.1 of Burkholderiaceae bacterium. Taxonomy (GTDB): domain Bacteria; phylum Pseudomonadota; class Gammaproteobacteria; order Burkholderiales; family Burkholderiaceae_C; genus JBBPYC01. The sequence continues at coordinate 178,067 of CBDCLU010000002.1, forward strand.
CGAACTCGGCCGCGATACCGGTGCGCTCCAGCGCATCGCGCACCTGCTTGCGCAGGCCCGCGAGCTGCAGCGTGATGCCCAGGCCGCCCAGGTTGCGGCGCAGCTGCTGCAGCATCTCAAGCCCGGTCGCGTCGATGTCGTTGACCGGTGCGCACGACAGCAGCACCGTACGCAAGCCACGCACGGCGGTCACATGGTCGAGGATGAAGCGCTCCAGCACCGGTGCACTGATGTAGGAGATGGCCGCGTCCATGCGCACCGCGAAGATGTCGGGCGCCAATGGCGGCAGTCCAAACACGTCGCGCGCACGCAAGGATCCATCGTCGTGCGCACCGAGCTCAACAATGCGGGGACGCGCGCGCCGGTACAAAAAAAACAGCAGCGAGATGAAGAAGCCGACGAACACGCCCCAGTGCAGATAGGGAACCGAAGCCAGCGTGACCACGAACGTGATGATCGCGATCAGCCCGTCTTCGCGTGAAGCGCGCCAGAGCTTCTTGAAGACCGCTACGTCCACCAAGCTGAGTACCGGCACGATGATGATCGCGGCCAATACCGCACGCGGCAGATGGTAGAGATAGCCGGTCAGCCAGGCCAGCACCACCGTGACGCAGGCGGCAGAAAACAGGGTGGACCAGGCACTGGTTGCGCCGACATACGCATTCAGCGCCGAACGCGAGAACGAACCACTGACCGGAAACGCGCCACTGGCACCGCTGGCGATCTTCGCCAGGCCCTGGCCGATCAGCTCCTGATTCTCGTCCCAGCGTTCGTTGCGCCCGCGTGCCAGCGTGCGGCAGCTCGACATCGCTTCCGTGAAGCTGATCAACGCGATGATGATCGCCGCCGGGATCAACGCGCGGTGCTGGGCGAAGCTGATCGACGGCGGCCAACCGATGCCGGGCAGGCCGCCCGGCACCTCGCCGACCACCGCTGCACCGGCTTGCGCATAGCCGATCCAGGTGCTCAAGCCAATGCCCAGCAGGCAGACGATCAGCACGCCGGGCAGGCGCGGCGCCACTTTTTTCTGCACGAACAGCAGCACGAATGCGCCCACGCCGAACGCGGCCGACAAGCCAAATCGCAGCGGTGCGTCGCGCACCGATTGTGCGGCCCGGCCGAACCAGGCCAGATCGAGGTGAGACGGCAGTCCGAGCAGTGCCGGCAGTTGCGAAAAAATGATGATCAGGGACGCAGCGTTGATGAAGCCCGAGATCACCGGAAACGACACGAAGTTGGCGACCGCGCCCAGCCGCAGCGCGCCCAGCGCGAACTGGATCAGCCCTGAGTAGATGGCCAGCCAGATTGCCAGCTGCACCCACTCGGCACTGCCCGGCGTGGCCAGCGGCTGCAGCGATGCAAAGGTGAGCAGGCTGGTCAGCGCCACCGGCCCGACTGCAAGCAGTGGCGACGAACCCCAGAGCACGCCGATGATCGACGGGATCAGCGCCGCATAGAGGCCGGTCTGCGGCGGCATGCCAGCCAGCGTGGCATAAGCCAGCGCCTGCGGCACCAGCACAAGGCCGACGCTCAGGCCCGCCAACGCGTCCTTGCGCAGCGCCTGTATCGATGGCCGCGGCCAGGCCAGAAACGGGAACAGGCGGCGGATGGTCGGATTCATGGCTGGCCGCAAAGGCATTGCTGAGTAGGGGAACAGGTGGATCGTACGACGGGCAGCAGGCGGCGCGGCTGCAAGCACCGCAAGGGCTGGGCAAACCCCGCTTGCCGTGGCTGGTCCGCCGGTCGTAAGCTTTGCACGGTGGCTGCGCGGCGACTGCGTTGAGTATGACTATCGCGCGCAGCAGTCGCCCCATTTTCAGGAGATCGTTCATGAGCCTTCGACTACACAACCACGTCGCCACGTTTGGCCAACGTGCATTGCTTGGTCTGCTGACATGCATGTGCATGGCCGGGCCGTTGCCTGCTGGCGCGCAGGCGTACCCGACCAAGCCGATCCGCATCATGGTCGGTGCTTCCGCTGGCGGCGGCACCGACATCCTGGCGCGCATGCTCGCCGAAAAATTCACCGCCATCCTGGGCCAACCGGTGGTGGTGGAAAACCGCCCGGGTGCATCCAACACGATCGCCGCCGACCTCGCTGCGCATGCGGACGGCGATGGCTACACGTTGCTGCTGGCCACCAACACGGGCCAGGCGATCGCGCCCCACGTGCTCAAGCTCAAGTACGACCCACTGAAGGATCTGGCGCCGGTCGGCCTGGTTGCCGTGATGCCGAATGTGCTGGTGGTGCCGGCCGATTCACCGATCAAGAACGTGAAGGAGCTGGTGGCGGCGATGAAGGCGCAGCCCGGCAACATCAAGTACGCATCGTCCGGCGTCGGCAGCACGCAGCACGTCGGCGCGGAAGCGTTCAACCTCGCGATGGGCACGCAGACCATCCATGTGCCGTACAAGGGCAGCTCGCAGGCGCACATCGATCTGATCTCGGGCCAGGTCGACGTGATGTTCGATTCGACCTCGTCCGCGTCGAATCAGATCAAGGCCGGCAAGCTGCGCCCGTTGGCGGTTGCCGCTTCCAGGCGTGCCGCGTCGATGCCGGATGTGCCGACGCTGGCGGAAGCCGGCGTGAAAGGCGCCGACGTGAATACCTGGTACGGCCTGTATGCCACCGGCGGTACGCCGGCCGCGGCGCTCGCCACCCTGCAGGACGCATTGGCCAAAGCACTTGCGCAGCCCGATGTGCAAACACGCATCAAGGGCATGGGCGGCGAAAGCGAGGCGATGGATGTGGCCGCGTTCACGCGGTTCAACCAGCAGGAGTTCGAGCGCTACGGCAAGATCGTGAAAGCAGCCGGCATCAAGGCCGAATAACGGCACGCCCCTTATCGGCTGCAGCGCCAACTTGTCATTCTCGAATCCAATGCAAACCATGAAATCAACTGCTTTCACTCTGGAATCGCCCGAGCGTCCCTGCATTGCAGTGCTGCTGGGAGACCCGGCCGGCGTCGGGCCCGAGATGGCGGTCAAGCTGCTCGCGCGCGAAGCCAACAAAGCACGCGCCGATCTGTTGTTGATCACCGACCCGAAGATGCTTGCCGATGCGCAGAAGGTCGCCGGCGTCGAACTCGACGTGCTGCGGGTCGATTCGCTCGATGCGGTGCGCTTCGAGTTGGCACGCATCACGCTGCTCGCACAGGATTGGCTGGGCGGTGTCGCGCCGCCGCTGGGCACATGCACGGTGGAAGCGGGGTCGGCCGCGTTCAGGTCGCTCAATCTGGCGGTCGAGGCCGTGCAGCGCGACATCGCGCAGGCAATCGTGTTCGCACCGTTGAACAAGCATTCGCTGCGCCTCGGTGGATTGAGCGAGGAAGACGAGCTACGGCATCTGCAAAAATGCTTCGGCGTGGAAGGCTTCGTCTGCGAGTTCAACATGACGAACAACCTGTGGACGTCACGCGTGACGTCGCACGTGCCGATCCGGGACGTCGCTGCGCTGATCACGCAGGAAGCGGTCTGCGACGCGGTCGAAATCGTGCATCGCGCACTGGTGCAGTCCGGCATCGAGCGGCCTCGCATCGCGGTGTCGGGCCTGAATCCGCATGCGGGCGACGGCGGCTCGATCGGGCAGGAGGAGATCGAGGTGATCGAGCCGGCCGTCAGGCGCGCGCAGCGCCAAGGCTTCGATGCGAGGGGGCCGTACTCGCCCGACACCGTGTTCATTGCCGCACGCCGCGGCGACTTCGACGCGGTGGTGTCGATGTTCCACGACCAGGGTCAGATCGCGATGAAGCTGATGGGGTTCGACCATGGCGTCACGCTCCACGGCGGGCTGCCCGTGCCGGTCGTCACGTCGGCGAGCGGCAGCGCGTTCGACATCGCGGGCAAGGGCGTGGCAAACGTCGAAGGGCTGCAGGCCGCATTCGATCTGGCGGTGCGTATGGCCAGCAAAAGGCAGGCCGTTGCGGCCTGATGCAATCCAGCACGCCCGGAGGCACGCTCAGGAGATCGTCTGGTAGTAGAGGTTTTGCGGGTGGTTTGCTTGCGCGAAGAAGAACCAGCGCTCTGCCACCAGCCCGATGAACTGCACGACCACCGCGGCGGCGAACAAGGTGGCAGCCGTCTGCGGTGACACCAAACCGGCCACCAACAAAGCCAGCGGTGCCACGAACGCGAGCAGCAGAAAGATCCACTTGATCGAGCGCACGAAGCCGATGCTGCGGCCGTGGAAGAACTCGCGCGTGTTGAAAGAGCCGCCCATGAAGCCTTGCGACTTCTGCACAATGCGCGGGTGCTTGACGCCGATCGCGGTCTGCAAGGTGGACTTCGGCTTCAGCCGGCTGTTGCGCATCAGGCTTGCGATGCGCCCGACCATCGCCGCGCCCGTGAAAACAATCGCGCCGACGGCAAAGAAGCCCGCAACTTCCGGCGCCGTGTAGATGGCCAGCGCACTGGCCAGTGTGAAGCCGGACGCGCAGCCCAGCAGCGCGAAATTGATCGGCGTCAGCGCACTCGCCCATTCGCGCAGGAAGCGAATGCAGGCATAGATCATGCCGGTGCAGACGAACAGCGCGAAGCAGACCATCGCCGTCAACGTGCCGACCAAAAAGCTGTAAGCGGGTGCCCAGACGTGTGCCGCACCATAAGCGGCGAGCAGCGCGATGAACGCGGGCAGCACGATCACTTCGCGCGACAGCCACGACGTGCGCCACATGGTCGCGGTGCGCCACGCACGTTCTGGCCGGCCTAGGTGCAGGAACGACGACAACAGCCCGAGCACGGCCAGCACCAGTGAAATCGACACGCCCCAGGAGAAGAATGGCAGCGCCGGCACGACAGCGAACCAGCCGAGCCGGCTCGCCGATTCGGCGCCATAGAGCCCGAGAAACAGCCCTTGCGCGGTACCGGTCAGCACGGTCAGGAAGATGACGGAGAAGGCTGGGTTCATTGCGTTCCTTGCTGGGCCACGTGGAAGGCGGGCTCGGCGCAGTCAGTCGGACCAAGTTCCAGCAGAGGCGGCGGACGGGCTTCGCCCGGCCGTAGGCACCGCCCCTGGTCGGGGGTGCGCGAGAGCCGACCGGAGGGAGCGAAGCGGGGGGGCGAGCCCATCACCAGGACGTCACGTCGTCCAGCGCCGGATCGCTCTGCGCGGGCTTGGGCAACATGCCGTCTTTCTTGAGCGGGTTGTCGGCGCGTTGCAGCTGATCCGGGTGCGTCGTGATTTCGGTGCGGCGGCGCGGCAGGTAGTGATTGGCCGGCTGCGTGCCCCACTCGGGCATCAGTTGATAGCCGCCGCGCTCTGAAATAGCAATCGACACTTCGGACTCGGCGTCATGCACGTCGCCGAACAGCCGCGCGCTGGTCGGGCATGCCAGTACGCAGGCCGGCTTGCGGTCGCGCGGCTCGAGATTCTGGTCGTTGATGCGGTCGACGCACAGCGTGCATTTGGTCATCACCTTCTGCTGCTCGTCGAGCTCACGCACGCCGTACGGACACGCCCACGAACAGTATTTGCAGCCGATGCATTTGTCGTAATCGACCAGCACGATGCCGTCGCTCTCGCGCTTGTAGCTGGCGCCCGTGGGACACACCGGCACGCAGGGCGGGTCTTCGCAGTGCAGGCAGCTCTTCGGGAAATGCACGGTCTGCGTGTTCGGAAATTCGCCGACCTCGAACGTCTGCACGCGGTTGAAGAACGTGCCGGTCGGGTCCTTGCCGTACGGCTCGAAATCGGCGAGCGTGCCGGCCGCGCCCGACGTGTTCCATTCCTTGCAGCTCGTCACGCAGGCGTGGCAGCCGACGCAGACGTTGAGGTCGATGACCAGGGCTAATTGAGTCATGAATGTGGGCTTTCAGTCAGTCTTAACGAGGCCGGTCAGGAACGCTTGCCAGCGCCGTTTCGCGGCGCCAGCGGCAGCGACACCGGGCACGCTCTTCATCGGCGCGAACTGCGGCCAGCTTTCCTTCGGCTCGTCGGCGGCGGCCGGATAGATGCGCACACGCACGTCGTACCAGCCGGCCTGGCCCGTGACCGGGTCCGAGTTCGATACCGTGCCGCGCCCGTGCGGCAGTTCATCGGAGATCAGGTGGTTCAGCAGGAAGCCCTGGCGCGACTCGTTCGCGTCGTCGGCCAACTGCCACGCGCCTTGCGCCTTGCCGACCGCATTCCAGGTCCAGACGGTGCCGGGTTCCACCGCTTCCGAGTAGCGGCACATGCAGCGCACCTTGCCCCACTGCGATTCGACCCACATCCAGCCGCCGTCCTCGATGCCGCTGCCGCGCGCGGTCCTCGGGTTCACGAACAGGTAGTTGTGCGCGTGAATCTGGCGCAGCCAGGCATTCTGCGAATCCCACGAGTGGTACATCGCCATCGGCCTTTGCGTGATCGCATTCAGCGGGTATTTGTGCAGGTCGGTCGCCTGGGTTTCCAACGGAAGGCTGAAGAACGGCAGCGGGTCGAAGTGGCGCTCGATGCGTTCGCGCAGGTGTTCGGGTGGTTGCCGGCCCGCGCGTTTGCCCTGCGCAGCCAACCGGAACGACTGCAGCTCCTCGCTCCAGAGCTGGATCAGGATCGGCTCGCCGAAGCGGCGCAGCCGCGTGCGGATCGCCCACTCCATGTAGCCCTTGTTCCAGTTGCGCATGTACTGGTAGCTCTTGGGCAGCTCGTAATGGAACACGCAGTTGTTCTTTGCATACATCTCCCACTGCCGCGGGTTCGGCGCGCCCTTCATGAACTGGGTGCCGTCCGCGCCGCGCCAGCCGGCCAGGAAGCCGATGCCCGAGCCAGGCTCGGTCTCGTAATTGGTGATGAAGTCGGGATAGTCGCGGTACTTGCGCTTGCCGTCGGGTTTCACAAACGCCGGAAACTTCAGCCGCGACGCGAGTTCGATCAGCACTTCCTGAAACGGCTTGCAGTCGCCCGTCACGGGCAGCACCGGCACCCGCACCGAATCGACCGGGCCGTCGTATTCGGAAATCGGACGGTCCAGCATCGACATCACGTCGTGCCGTTCCAGATAGGTCGTGTCCGGCAGCACCAGGTCCGCGAACGCGGTCATCTCCGACTGGAACGCATCGCAGACGACCAGGAACGGGATCCTGTATTCGCCGTCGTCGCCCTTGTCGTTCAACATCTTGCGAACCTCCGACGTGTTCATCGTCGAGTTCCAGGCCATGTTGGCCATGAAGATCATCAACGTATCGATGCGGTAGGGATCGCCGCGCCACGCGTTCGTGATCACGTTGTGCATCAGGCCGTGCACGGACAACGGGTGCTCCCAGGAGAAGCCCTTGTCAAGCCGCACAGGATTGCCGGCGTCGTCGATGAACAGATCGTCCGGCGATGCAGGCCAGCCCATCGGCAGGCCGCCGAGCGGCTTGTTCGGCTGCACCGCAGCCGGAGTGTTCGGCGGCTTCGCGCTCGGCGGGATCGCGCGCGGGAACGGTGACTTGTGGCGGAAACCCCCCGGTCGGTCGATGGTGCCGAGGATCGACATCAGGATGGCCAATGCGCGGATCGTCTGGAAGCCGTTGCTGTGCGCGGCCAAGCCCCGCATCGCATGAAACGCGACCGGATTGCCGGTCACGGTCTGGTGCTCCTTGCCCCAGGAATCGGTCCACGCAATCGGCAGCTCGATCTTCTGATCGCGCGCGGTGATGCCCATCTCATGCGCGAGCCGCCGGATTGTCGCGGCCGGGATGCCGGTGATGCCTTCGGCCCAATCCGGCGTGTACTGGCGCACGCGCTCAGCCAGCAGCTCAAACGCAGGCTTGACCTTCAGGCCGTTGTCCAGCACGAAGCTGCCGAGCAGCAACGGATCGGCACCTTCGGCGTGCGTTGCGACCGCCTTCCCCGTGAGCCGGTCCCACCAGAGCTTGTTCTGCGGGTACATCGCGTTGACTTCAGGGGCGGCATCGTCGCGTACGTGCAGGCCGAAGGTGTCGCTGTCTTCATCCGCATGGATCAACTGCCCCGCGTTCGAATAGCGCACCAGGAAGTCGCGGTCGTACAAACCCGTGCGAATCAGTTCGTGGATGAACGCAAGCATCAGCGCGCCATCGGTGCCCGGGCGGATCGGCACCCACTCGTCGGCGATCGCCGAGTAACCGGTGCGCACCGGGTTGATCGAGACGAAGCGGCCACCGTCGCGCTTGAACTTGCTGATCGCAATCTTCATCGGATTGCTGTGGTGGTCTTCCGCCGTGCCGATCATCACGAACAGCTTCGCGCGATCGAGATCCGGCCCGCCAAACTCCCAGAACGAGCCGCCGATCGTGTAGATCATGCCGGCGGCCATGTTGACCGAACAGAAACCGCCGTGCGCCGCGAAGTTCGGCGTGCCGAACTGGCGCGCGAACATGCCGGTCAGCGCCTGCATCTGGTCGCGGCCCGTGAACAGCGCGAACTTGCGCGGATCCGTGCTGCGGATGTGGGCCAGGCGCTCTTCCAAAATCGAGAACGCTTCATCCCATTCGATCGCCTCGAACTCGGCCGCGCCACGCTCGGCACCCGCCTTGCGCTTGAGCGGCTTGGTGAGCCGTGCCGGTGAATACTGCTTCATGATCCCCGACGACCCCTTGGCGCAGATCACCCCTTTGTTCAAAGGATGGTCCGGGTTGCCGTCGATGTAGCGCAGCTTGCCTTCCTGCAGATGCACGCGGATGCCGCAGCGGCATGCGCACATGTAGCAGGTGGTGTTCTTGACTTCGCGCGTGCGGGCCGGGGCAACGGCGGTCGAATCGTGAATGGGGATGCTCATGCGAAATTGTGTCCTGATTCGGGCGCAGCCAGCACCGCCAGCGCGACCGATGCAATGCGTGCGGCAAGGGAATCCGCGCGCGACGTGAGCACGATCGGTACCCGCGCACCAAGCACCAGCCCCGCGCAGTCGCCACCACCGACGTAGTTGAAACTTTTATAGAGCATGTTGCCGGCGTTCAGGTCCGGCACCAGCATCAGGTCAGCGTTGCCGGCGACTTCACTTTCGATCGTCTTGGTGCGGGCGGCCTGCTTCGAGAATGCGTTGTCGAAGCCGAACGGGCCATCCACCAGCGCCCCCGGCCAGGCACCGTCGTGTGCCATTCGGACCAGCGCTTGCGCATCGACCGTCGCAGGGATCGCCGGATTCACTGTCTCGACCGCCGCGACGATCGCGACCTGCGGCTGCGCGATGTCCAGCCGCTGCAGCAACTCGATCGCATTCGTCAGGATGTGCCGCTTCGTCTTCAGATCCGGCGCAATGTTGACCACGCAATCGGCCAGCGCCAGCAACTTGTGATAGCGCGGCAGGTCGAACACGAATGCGTGGCTGATGCGCCGATCGGTGCGCAGGCCGGTCGTCTTGTGGACGATCGCCGACATCAGCTCGTCGGTGTGCAGCGAGCCTTTCATCAGCGCCGATACGGCGCCATCGCGCGCCAGCGCGGTGGCGCAGGTGGCGGCTTCGGCTGGGGCATCGCCGGTATCGACCATCTCGAATGCCTGACTGTCCACCCGTGCCTCAGCTGCCGCACGCTCGATCTTCGCGCGCGGGCCGATCAACACCGGCGTCGCTATCTTTTCAGAAGCAATCCCCCAAGCTGCATCAAGCGCCAGCGCATCACAGGCATACACAATGCAAATCCGCGGCGCAGCCGACTTCGAGCGCGCCTGCGCTCGGTGCACCAGCGCCTGCAGGCGTGGATGCCGGTATTCCTCCACGACGGCTTGCCTCAGACGTAATCCTTGTACTTGTCAAGCAGCCGGATCGGCTTGGCCAGTGCATCGCGGCGGAACGGGTCGCCGAGTTCGCGCGTGCACATGATCTCGATCACGCAGGTCTTGCCTTCGTTCATCTGCATGTCGATTGCCTTCTTCAAAGCCGGGCCGACGTCTTCGAGCTTGTCGACCACCATGCCTTCCGCACCCATCGCCTTGGCCAACTCGGAGAAGCTTTCATTCTCAAGCTCGCCCGCGACGAAACGCCGGTTGTAGAAATCGACCTGGTTCTTTTTCTCTGCGCCCCACTGGCGGTTGTGGAACACGATCGCCGTGACCGGGATGTCGTGCCGCACCGCGGTCATGATCTCGACCATGCTCATCGCCCAGGCACCGTCGCCCGCATAAGCCACGGCCGGCCGTTCGGGTGCCGCACACTTGGCGCCGATGATGGTCGGCAGCGCATAGCCGCAGTTGCCAAAACTCATCGGCGCGAAGAAGCTGCGCGGCTCTTCGAATCTGAGGTAGCTGTTGGCGACCGAGTTGATGTTGCCGATGTCGGTGGAGACCATCACGCGCGGCGGCATCGCTTTCTCGAGCTCGCGCAGCACCTGCCGCGGGTGCAGGTACTCGCCGCCGTTGAAGGTTTGCTCTTTCTTGTTTTCCTCGATCATGTCGAGGCTATACGGATCCTTTTCATGGGTCCATTCGTCGAGCTCTTTCTCCCACGCGTCTTTTTCGGTCTTGATCTGGCGCGCACGCTCTTCCTTGGTCGCATCGCAGGCGAGCTTGCGGCCTTCAAGGCGCTTCGTCAGCGCCTTGGCCGACGCCTTCGCATCACCGCAGATGCCGATGTTGATCTTCTTGACCAGGCCCAGGTTCGTATGGTCGGCCTCGACCTGGATGATCTTGGCTTCCTTGGGCCAATAGTCCATGCCGTGCTGGGGCAGGGTGCCGAACGGGCCCATGCGCGAGCCGAGCGCGATCACCACATCGGCTTTGCTGATCAGCTTCATCGCGGCTTTCGACCCCTGATAGCCCAAGGGGCCGGCCCACAGCGGATGGCTCGCGGGGAACGAATCGTTGCGCAAATAGCCGTTCACGACCGGGGCGCCGAGGCGTTCGGCCAGTGCTTTGCATGCCTCGACCGCATCGCCCATCACGACGCCGCCGCCGGACAGGATCACCGGGAACTTCGCGTTCGCGAGCAGCTCGGCCGCGGCGTCCAGCGCATGCTCGCCGCCCGCGCCGCGTTCGATGCGCAGCGGCTTCGGAATCTCGCACTTGATCTCGCCGTAGAAGTAGTCACGCGGAATGTTCAGCTGCGTCGGGCCGTTGTCGGACAACGCCCTATCGAAGCAGCGCGCGGTGTATTCGGCCATGCGCTGCGGATGCGTCACATGGCCCTGGTAGCGCGTGAACTCCTGGAACATCGGCAACTGGTTCGCCTCCTGAAAGCCGCCCAGGCCGATGCCGGTAGTGCCGGTCTCCGGCGTGATGATCACGACCGGCGAATGCGCCCAGTAGGCGGCCGCAATCGCGGTCACGCAGTTGCTGATGCCGGGGCCGTTCTGGCCGATCGTCACGCCGTGGCGTCCGGTGGCGCGCGCAAAGCCGTCGGCCATGTGTGCGGCGCCCTGCTCATGCACGACCGGGATCAGCTTGATGCCAGCCGGCGCGAAGATGTCCATCGCATCCATGAACGCCGAGCCCATGATGCCGAACATCGTATCCACGCCCTGCGCGACCAGTGTTTCGACGAAGGCTTCCGAAGGCGTCATCCTGGTCATGCCGGTTACCACCTTGCGGTTGTCGACGGGCTTGTTGCCTTGCGGCGCGTGGTCTTGCTGCTGGACGGCGGCGGAAGTCATGAGGGCGTCTCCTTGACAGATGGCAAAAATTGGAAATGCGAAAAACCTGAATGATCGGTTCCGATTTATCGAAACTGCCATCACTATAGAGTTGGTTCACCCAGCCGTCAACAGGTTTTTTCAATATCCGGAACAACATGTACAACTTTTTGAAATTCCGGTAGAGTCACGTTTTATGAAAACTGCGCTGAAGGTCGTACGCCAAGGGCAACCGTTCGAGTCGGAGATCAATGGCGACACGCCGACCATGCGGCTGTTCTCCTTGCTCGAAGTGATGGCGTCGCGCGACCAGCTTTTTTCGTTGCAGGGGCTGGCCGAGGAAACCGGCCTGCCCAAGCCCACCTTGCACCGCATGCTGCAGCAAATGGACAGCGCAGGACTGTTGCAGCGGGAGGATGACGGCCGCCGCTACAGCATCGGCGGCCGGCTGCGGCGGCTCGCGGAAAACCTGCTGCTGAACAACACGTTCCACGGCGCGCAGCACGCGGTGCTGCGGCACCTGGTGGACGAACTCGGCGAGAGCTGCAACCTCACCGCGTTGTCCGGCAGCGAGGTGATCTATCTGGATCGCGTGGAGACGACTGCGCCGCTGCGCTTTTATCTGACGACCGGCTCGCGCGTGCCGGTCCATTGCTCCGCCAGTGGCAAGCTGTTTTTGTCGCAGATGACCGCGGCGCAACGCAAGCGGCTGCTGTCGCCCGTGCCGCTGGAGGCTTACACACCCGCCACGCTGACCGACTTCGGCCAGCTCGAAGCGGACGTCGAGCGCGTGCGCTCTGACGGCCATGCATTCGACCGCGAAGAATTCTTACCCGGGCTGATCTGCATCGCAGTGCTGGTGCCGAACCCGCGCGGCCTATCCAATCTGGCGGTTGCCGTGCAGGCACCGACCATGCGCCTGTCGCCCGAGCACGCGCTGCAATGCCTGCCGGCACTGCGCCGCGCGGCTGCAGCATTGGCCGCGATCGATGCCGACATGCCGCGTGACGGCAAACCTGACGGTGCAGACTGAATGGCGACCGACATCGGCCAGTGGCAGCCGGACCGAAGCGGGTCGGTGCGCGACCTGTTCGGCATCGACTCGAACATGCAGGTGCCCGCGTTCACCGAACGCGACGAGCATGTGCCGGACATCGACCCGGTCTACCGCTTTAATCCCGACGTGACCTTGGCAATCCTCGCAGGCTTCGTGCGCAACCGGCGCGTGCTGGTGCAGGGCCTGCACGGCACCGGCAAGTCCACCCACATCGAGCAGGTCGCCGCACGCCTGAACTGGCCCTGCGTGCGCGTCAATCTGGACGGACACATCAACCGCATGGACCTGGTCGGCAAGGATGCGGTCGTGCTGCGGGACGGCAAGCAGGTCACCGAATTCCAAGAGGGGATCGTGCCCTGGGCGCTGCAGCGGCCGGTCGCGCTGGTCTTCGACGAATACGACGCCGGCCGGCCCGACGTGATGTTCGTGATCCAGCGCATCCTCGAGCAGGGCGGCAAGTTCACGTTGATGGACCAGAGCCGCGTGATCGCGCCGCATCCGTTCTTCCGCCTGTTCGCGACCGCCAACACGGTCGGCCTGGGCAATCTGAACGGGCTGTATCACGGTGTGCAGCGCCTGAACCATGCGCAGATCGACCGCTGGAACATCGTCGCGTCGCTGAACTATCTGCCGCGCGAACAGGAAGTTGCGATCGTGCTCGCGCGGGTGCCGGGCAAGAACACCGAACGCGGCCGTGCGCATATCGAGCAGATGGTCGCAGTCGCCGACCTGACCCGCAAAGGCTTCGCGGCCGGTGACCTGTCCACTTTGATGTCGCCGCGCACCGTGATCACCTGGGCCGAGAACTGCGAGATCTTCCGGGACCCGGCCACCGCATTCCGCCTGTCGTTTTTGAACAAGTGCGACGAGGCCGAGCGCCCGATCGTCGCCGAGTATTACCAGCGCTGCTTCGACAGCGAGCTCGACGAGTCCTACCGCCACGTCGATCCGAACGCGGCTGGGCGGGTCTGAACCGGTGCGCCCGGCAGCGACGGCCCAGCAGGCCGCCCGGCATCAGCAGCAGGTCGAGGAGCTGTGCGCGGCTGCGATCCGCGCCGTGACCGGCGATGCGAGGCTGCACTTTCGCAGCCGGCGCCTGCACCGCGGCCAGCTTGCGTTGCCGCTGCCGGCCCCGCATCTGCATCCATCGCTCGAACAGGACGATTTCCGTTCGTTTCGCGGTGCTGCGGATGGCGTGGCGCTGCGCATCGCGCATGCGGATCCGGCGTTGCACCGGCAGCTTTGCCCGGCCGACCCCATCGGGCGCACATTGTTCGAATTGCTCGAGCAGTTCCGCGTCGAAGCGCTTGCGCCGGACGATATGGAAGGGCTGCGGCGCAACCTCCGGCACCGGTTCGATCAGTGGTCGCTCGAATTCCTCGCATCCGGCCTGACTGAAAGTGCACGCGGCATGCTGCTGTTCACGCTCGCGCAGATGGGCCGCGCGCGCCTGACCGGCGACCCGGTGCTCGAGGAGGCGCGCGATCTGATCGAGACCACGCGCGGCATGCTCACACGCCGCATTTCGCTCGACCTGGCCGGCATGCGCAGCAACCTGGCCGATCAGCGCGTGTTTGCGGTTCACGCGCTCGCGGTCGTGCAGGCGGTGGCCGCGCTGATCGCAAGCCGCGACGACGAACGCGGCGCCGATGCGGACGCCGACGATGGCCGTGACGACGACGGCCTGGCGTTTTCGCTGCTGATGGAGTTCGACGCGGAGGTCGATGACCCCATCGCGACCCCGCAGAGCGGCACCAGCCGCGCGCTGGAGAGCACCGACGGTGGCTACCGCATCTTCACGACCGCCTACGACTGCGAACAGCCGGCCGCGTCCCTCGTGCGCGCCGAGCTTCTGCGCGAATACCGCGAGCGGCTCGACCGGCTCGTGGCCGCGCAGGGCATCAACCGCACCCGGCTTGCGCGTGAACTCAAGAACCTGCTGGCGCAGCCGGTGTTGCAGGGTTGGGACAGCGCGCAGGAAGCTGGGTGGATCGACGGCGCGCGGCTTGCGCAGCTGATCAGCTCGCCGGCCGAGACGCGCGTGTTTCGCAGCGAGCGGCCGGAGCCGGTGGTCGACTGCGTGGTCGGCGTGCTGATCGACTGCTCGGGCTCGATGAAACAGCACATCGAAGTCGTTGCGATGCTGGTGGACATCCTGTCGCGCGCGCTGGAGCAGGCCGGCGTGCCGAACGAAATCCTCGGCCATACGACCGCGGCGTGGAATGGCGGGCGTGCCGCGCGCGACTGGAAACGCGCCGGGCGCCCGAAGCATCCGGGCCGCCTGAACGAGACCAGCCACATCGTGTTCAAGAACGCCGACACGTACTGGCGTCGCGCACGGCCCCACATCGCGGCGCTGTTCAAGGCGGATCTGTTTCGCGAAGGCGTCGACGGCGAGGCGGTGCAGTGGGCAGCAGGGCGGCTGCTTGCGCGCGATGAGGCGCGGCGCCTGCTGATCGTGATCTCCGACGGCTCGCCGATGGACAGCGCAACCGAGCTGGCCAACGACGGCTTCTACCTCGACCACCACCTGCAGCAGGTGGTCGCGCAGTTGGAGCAGCAACGCTCGGTCGAGATCGTCGGCATCGGCGTCGGGCTCGATCTGAGTCCCTATTACAGCCGCTGCCTGGCAGTCGATCCGAGCCGGGGGCTGGACAACGCGCTGCTGCGCGACGTGGTCGCGCTGATCGGCGGCCGGCACCGGCGTTGATGATGGAGGCGTGGGCGCTGCCTGGATGGACCACGCTTGCGGGCCTGGCCGTGGTGCTCGGCGCGGGCATCGTGCGCGGGTTCTCCGGCTTCGGTTTTTCCGCATTGACGGTGGCCGGGTTTTCGGTGTTCACGTCACCGGCGCAGATCGTGCCGATCGCAATCGTGCTCGAGGTGCTCGCCAGCATCAGCCTGATCCGCAGCGCGACCGGCGACGCGGACCGGCGCTGGCTCGGCTGGCTGATCGCGTTCAACCTGCTGTGCATTCCGCTGGGCCTGCTGCTGCTCGCATGGCTACCAGAAACGCAGTTGCGGCTCGCGGTGGGTGCCACCTTGCTGCTCACAGCGATGCTGCTGCGCGTGTTCGAAGGGCATACGATCGCGCCCGGTCCCGCGATGCGTGCGGCCACCGGTGCGGCATCCGGCCTGATCCAGGGCGCTGCCGCAAGCGGCGGCGTCACGGCGGCGCTGCTCATGACCGCGGCGCGGTTGCCGCCGACGTCGCTGCGCGCGACGATGATCGCCTACCTGCTGTTCGCCGGACCGTATACGCTGATCTGCGCCGCGTTCGTCACGCGCGCCTCGGCCGGCGCCACGGCGCTGCTGACCACGCGCACGCTGCTCGACGCAGCGCTGTTCGCGCCGGTGATGATGCTGGGCATCTGGATCGGCAAACGCAGTTTTGCGGGGACCGATCCCGCGCGTTACCGGCGCTTCGTGCTGAACCTGCTGATCGCGATGGCAACGCTCGGTGTCGGGCGCGCGCTGTTCGATCTGTCGCAGCGCTGAGCGACGACAGTCTGCCCAGCCGCCAAAAAAGCCCACCGCCGTTCCTCTGTCTGGAATAGACTTCTAAATACTGGAATGGACAAGACATTGATCAAGGGCGTGCAGTTGCTGGAGCTGCTGGTGCAGGCGGACGGCCCATGCGGCGTGGCCGAGCTTGCGCGCGCGAGCGGCTGGCAGCCGAGCAACGTGCACCGCACCTTGCAGACTTGGTCGCAGCTTGGCTTCATCGTGCAGGACGCGGACAGCGGCGCCTATCGCTGCACGCTGCGGCTGTTCGAATGGGGCTGCCGGGTGGCCGATCAGCTCGATCTGCGCCGGCTGGCACGGCCGCATCTGGTTGCGCTGGCCGAACGCACGCAGGAGACCATTCACTTGTCGCAACTGGTCGGTGCCGACGTCGTGTATCTCGACAAGATCGACAGCGCGCAGCCGGTGCGCGCGTACTCGGAGATCGGCGGCCGCGCGCCTGCGCACTGCGTGGCCACCGGCAAGGCGCTGCTTGCCTGCGCGCCGGCCCCGGCGCTTGAGCAGTTGCCGTCGCCGCTGCCGCGCCCGACGATCCATTCGGTGCCGGATCGTGCCGCGCTGCAGGCGCAGTTCACGCGCATCCGTGCTGCCGGCTACGCGGTCAATCATGAGGAGTGGCGCATCGGCGTGCGCGGGCTGGGCGCTGCGATCTTCGATCATCAGGCGCGTGCGGTCGCGGCCGTGGGCCTGTCGGCGCCCGCGGGCCGATTGCCGGCCGTGCGCGAGAAGGCGCTCGGCGCGCTCGTCGCAGCTGCGGCGCAGGCGGTCACCGTCGCGCTTGGCGGATCAGCGAGCGCCGGCAAACCGGCACGCCGACCCGCTCATACGTCGCGTCCAGCCATTCGGGCTGCACCAATGCCCGCTTCACCACTTTCCGCTTCCCTCAACGTAACCAGGTGACTACCGAAGTGATCATTTCCCCACGCATGCTCCGCCGCACCATCGTCCTCGCCGCGTTCGCAGCATCGATCGCACCTGCCGTCGCGCAGTCCGACGGCTATCCCGACAAGCCGATCCGCATGGTGGTGCCGTACCCGCCGGGCGGCGGCACCGACGTGATCGCGCGCATCATGCAGGTCAGCCTGCAAAAGGCGCTCGGCACGTCGGTGCTGATCGACAACCGCGGCGGCGCAGGCGGCTCGGTCGGCACCGACATCGTCGCCAAGTCCACGCCGGACGGCTATGCGGTGCTGTTCACGCTCAGTTCGCACACGATCAACCCGGCGATCTTTCCCAAATTGCCGTTCGACACCGCGAGGGATTTCGCGCCGGTCGGCATGGTCGCATCGCTGCCGCAGATCTTGGTGGCGTTGCCGAGCTTTCCCGCCAGCACCGTGCCGGAGCTGATCAAGCTCGCCAAGTCGAAGCCGGGGGAATTGCAGTTCGCGTCGGTCGGCAACGGCTCGCCGAGTCATCTGGCCGGCGAGCTGTTCAACCTGCGTACCGGCACCAAGATCACGCACGTGCCGTATCGAGGCGGCGGCCCGGCCATGAACGACGTGCTGGGCGGGCAGGTGTCGATGCTCTGGGTGTCGATCCCCGCGGCTGCGCAGTTCGTGAAGGCCGGCAAGGTGAAGGCGCTTGCGGTCTCGACCGTGAAACGCAGCGCCGCGTTCCCGGATGTGCCGACGGTGCAGGAGTCCGGCGTGCGCGAGTTCGAGGTGGACTCCTGGTATGCGATGTTCGTGCCGGCCAAGACGCCGAAGCCCGTGATCGACAAGCTCAACAAGGCGCTCAACACGGTGCTGAAGGAACCCGACATCAAGGCCAAGCTGCTCGCGCAGGGCGCGGAAGCCGTCGGCGGCAGCCCGGCCGAGCTCGGCAAAGTGGTGACTGCGGAGATGACCAAGTGGAGCAAGCTCGCAAAGGATGCGAGCATCAAGGTCGAGTGAGACCCGGTTGTTGGTCGCTGCAGTCCACGGCGGCTACAGCGGCCCAAAGAACGCCATTTTTATCTGAAACTGCCGTGAGACGCAGGTCCAGCCTGCGCAAACAGCTATCAATTGGTGAGCATGAACCGACTGCGAACGAACTCGATGGAGGCCTGTTGCCATGAATGACCGCCAAACCCTGTCCGTGCTCGAAGTGCCGAGCGCCGTGGCCGACCTGGTCGCGCGCGCGCGCGCTGCGCAGCAGATTGCCGACGGCTGGGATCAGCAGCGCGTCGACGACGTGGTCGCCGCGGCCGGCTGGGCCATCATCGAGCCCGCACGCAACCGCGAGCTTGCCGAACTCGCCGTGCGCGACACCGGCGTCGGCAACGTGGAAGACAAGGTGCGCAAGAACCACCGCAAGACGTTCGGCCTGCTGCGCGATCTGCAGGGCGCGAAGTCGGTGGGTGTGATCGCCGAATACCCGGAAGCCGGCATCATCGAGATCGCGCGGCCGGTCGGTGTGGTCTGCGCAGTCACGCCGTCCACCAATCCCGGCGCGACGCCGGCCAACAAGATCATCAACGCGCTCAAGTGCCGCAACGCGGTGATCGTCGCGCCAAGCCCGAAAGGCTGGAGCACCGCAGCACGGCTGCTCGAGATGATCCACGCGCAGTTCGACCGCATCGGCGCGCCGCGCGATCTGGTGCAGCTGCTGCCCGCGCCGATCAACAAGCAGGCGACCGCCGAACTCATGCAGCGCTGCGATCTGGTGGTCGCGACCGGCTCGCAGGCCAACGTGCGCGCGGCGTACGCAAGCGGCACGCCCGCGTTCGGCGTCGGCGCCGGCAACGTCGCGGGCATCGTGGACGAGAGCGCCGATCTTGAGCTGGCCGCCGACCGCATCGTGCGCTCCAAGACGTTCGACAACGCGACCAGCTGCTCGTCGGAGAACAGCCTCGTGTTGGTCGATGCGATTCGCGCACCGATGATTGCGGCACTGGAAACGCGCGGCGCGGTGTTGCTCAATGCGGCGCAGAAGGCGACGCTGCAACAGCTCATGTGGCCCGAAGGCAAGCTGTCCGCGGCCGTCATCGGCAAGTCGGCGCAGGACATCGCGCGCCTGGCCGCGTCGCAGGATACGAGCGGCGAGGGCGACTGGCAGGCGATCGCCGAGCGGCAGCCGCGCATCCTGATGCTGGAGGAAAGCGAAGTCGGCCATGAGCATCCGTTCTCGGGCGAGAAACTCAGTCCGGTGCTCGCGGTCTATGCGGCGCGTGACTTCGAGGCGGCTGCGCAGACGGTCGCGCGCATCTATGCCTATGAGGGCGCGGGCCACTCGGTCGGCCTGCACAGCGCGGTGCCGGGGCGTGCATTGGAGCTCGGCCTGCATCTGCCGGTCGCTCGCGTGATCGTCGATCAGGCGCACTGCATTGCCACCGGCGGCAGCTTTGACAACGGCCTGCCGTTCTCGTTGTCGATGGGTTGCGGCACCTGGGGCAAGAACAACTTTTCCGACAACATGAACTGGCGGCACTACATGAACGTGACGCGCGTGTCGCGGCCGATTCCTGAAGTTGTGCCGAGCGAGGCCGACATCTTCGGCGGTTATTTCGAGCGGCACGGCCGCGCATGAACGCACCACCGATCGAGACGGTGCACGCGCTGATCGAAGCGCAGGCCGCGGCCCGTCCGCAAGCCACTTATGCGGTCGCCGTCGATTCGCCGCAGACGTTGACGTTCGGTGCGTTGGCGCAGGATTGCCGCAAGGTCGCCGCGTGGCTGCGTGCGCAAGGCTCGAAGCCCAGCGACGTGGTCAGCGTCGTCATGCCGAACGGGCTGCAGACGCTGCGCGTGCTGCTCGGCGCAATGCACGGCGGCTGGTGCGTGAATCCGGTCAACCTGCTGTCGCAGGCCGAGCAGATGCGGTATGTGCTGGAGCATTCGGACTGTCGGGTGGTGGTGGTGAGTGTCGATCGAGAGGCCCTGGTGCGTGAACTGCTGGCGGGCATCGATCGCGACGTTGCCGTGCTGGTGACCGAGCCGGACGCGGCTGCTGTTCCGGCCTCTGCTGCGGCGGCCATCGATGCTGAAGTCGAGGCGCCGCCGACCGCCGATGCGCTGGCTTTGCTGATGTACACGTCCGGCACCACCGGCCGACCGAAGGGCGTGATGCTCACGCAGGCCAACCTTGCGGCGAACGCGCAGGCAATCGGCCGCGAGCATGCATTGACGGCCGGCGACCGCGTGCTCGCGGTACTGCCGCTCTATCACATCAACGCGTTCGCGGTGACGATGCTCGGCCCGCTCGCGCATGGCGGCAGCCTGGCCATGCCACCGAAATTCTCGGCCGCAAAGCTCTGGCACCAAGCGCTCGAGCACCGCTGCACCTGGCTCAACGTGGTGCCGACGATGGTGTCCTACCTGCTCGAAGGCGCGGACGCGCCGGCGGCGGCTGCAGCATCGATCCGCTTTTGCCGCTCGGCCTCGGCCGCGCTGCCGCCCGAGCACCTGAGCGCTTTCCAGCAGCGCTTTGGCATCGGCATCGTCGAGACCATGGGTCTGACGGAAACCGCCGCGCCCGCGTTCAGCAACCCGATGGAGCCGAGCCGGCGCAAGCTCGGTGCAGTCGGAATGGCCTCAGGCTGCGAGGCGCGGGTGATTGACGCCGAGCTGCAGGCGGTGCCCGACGGCAGCACCGGCGAGATCGCGATCCGCGGCCCGAACGTGATGCGCGGCTATTACAAGAACGACGAAGCGACGCGCACGAGCTTCACGCCCGATGGCTGGCTGCGCACCGGCGATCTGGGGCACCGCGATGCCGACGGTTTCTTCTTCGTCACCGGCCGCATCAAGGAGCTGATCATCAAGGGCGGCGAGAATATTGCGCCGCGCGAGATCGACGAAGCGCTGCTGCAGCACCCGGCCGTGCTCGAAGCCGCCGCAGTCGGCATTCCGGACCGGCATTACGGCCAGGAGATCATGGCCTGCATCGTGCTGCGCGACGGCGTGCCGTTCGACGAAGCCGAGCTGCGCGCGTTCTGCGAGCGGTACCTGGGGCGCTACAAGACGCCGAAGGTGTTGCGAATCGTGCGCGAACTGCCGCGCGGGCCCTCGGGGAAGGTGCAGCGGCTCAAACTGCTGGAATCGCCGTCCTGAGCCGGAGTGGTTGTCCCGCAGTTCAGGCGACGACGCCAGGCATGACCGGATTCGCGCGGTCAACGCAGCTATCCGGCGAATAGGAAAAGATCAATTCATTTCGTGACTTAGAAATGCTCGAGTGGTCCGAACAAGATCAGCGCCGCGTCGGCAATACCTCCGGCCTGATCCCGACGGCTGCGATGGCGGCGCTGAACGCGCATGGCTCAAGAATCCGAGCGTGATCGAGAAACAAGCGATCGACGTCAGCTTTGCGTTCGTTGTCACGTTCTTCGCAAACGTCGGTGCTAGGTGAATCACCGACGTTCCACTTGTGTTCAAGGCGTTTTGAGCATGACGGAACGGTTGCTTTTTCGGCAGCGCGGAAAAAGGCAAAAGCGGGAACCTTGAGCAACCTCAGGTGTTCGATGTGGCCGGCGAATCGCGCAGCGCACAGCTGCCGGTGCAGAGGACATCGACCCGCGTCGCATTCAAAAGCGTCTATCGCCCGGGCATCTTTGCGCACCTGATGGCGTGCCATCGCCAGAGGATGGCATTGCGCGCGGCCAGCAGCTCTTCCACGATTCGCCGACCGAGTATTTCCGAGTGTTCGAGGTCATGCGTGACCACGGCATGCATGACCGCACGGAGGCGCCTCAGTACTACCCGCCCGTGCTGCCGCCATTGAACCGACTCTGAATTTCGGCCAGTCGCGCTTCCAGCAACTGCAGGAACATGCCCATCGCGACCGCGGTCGGCTGCCCGTCGCGCTGGTAGATGCAGGTCTGCGACTTCGCGCCGGGATCGCTTAAAGCCGTCCAGACCAGCCGCCGGTCGGCGATATGTTCGGCGACGTTCTCCGGGATCAAAAAGCCGATGCCTGCGCCGTTCAGGATGAGTTGCCGCACCATCGCGACCGAGCCAGTCTCGACCACCGGCCGCGTGCCGCGCCGCTCGCGCCGGTCGATGCGATCCACCAGCGCACGCAGCTCGGTCTCGGGCGTCAGCAGGATCAGCGGCTGATCCAGACAGTCGCGCAGTCGCAGCGGGTTGGCCGATTCGGACAGCGGATGGCCGGGCAGCGTCACCACACCGAGCTGCTGCGCGAAGCTGCGCACTTCCGCCACGCCGGCAGGCGCCGTGCGGCGCAGGCAGTAGCCGATCTCCGCATCGCCGTTCGCGACCCACTTGAGGATCTGTTCGCCGCTGCCGGTGCGAACGCTGTAGGTCACGCCGGGGTGGCTGGCGAGCGCCGCTTCGATGACCTGCGGCACGAGCTGTTCGGCCGAAGAGTAAGACACCGCGAGGTTCAGATGCCCGCGGCGCAACGCACGCAGGTCCTGCACCTGCGCCAGCGCGTTGTCGAAGTCGCGCTGACCGCGGCGCACCGCCGCAAGCACGACCTCGCCGGCCGTGGTGAGCTGCATGCCGCGCGGCAGCCGGTCGAACAGCGGCGTGCCGACCGACTGCTCCAAGTTGAGGATTTGCTGGTGCACAGCAGCCGCCGTCAGGTGCACGGATTCGGCCGCCTTGCGGATCGAGCCGCAGCGGGCGACTTCGTCGAAGCAGCGAAAGGATTGCGAGATCGCAGGCATGGGCCACCGTGTACAAAAATTTCTGACGGGCCGTTCAAATCATTCCGATTTTCTTATACGGACAGGCAACCTAGATTCAGCGACATTGCACCTTGGGAGGACCCGAATTGAGCAGTACCGTGGACCAGGTCACGCAGCGCCGACGCGGCGTCGGACTGATCGCGCATGACGCGGCGCTTTCAGCCGGCGGCTATACGCTGATCGCGCCGCAGACCGCGGATGGCAACGTCTTTCTAGTGGACATCGAAGGCCAAGTCGCGCACCGATGGAAGATGCCGTTGCGCCCGGGCCGCCATGCGGTGATCCTGGGCAACGGCAACCTCGGCTACAACGGCAACCATGCCGGCTCGGAGCACCGCTACCCGGCCTGGTCGATGTGGCATGGCGGTGATTTCTCCGAAGTCACGCCGGGCGGTGAGGTAGTCTGGCATTACGAGGACCCCGCGCATCACCACGACGCGCGCTGGCTTGCCAATGGCCATTTGCTCTATGCGGCCTGCACGCCGGTGCCGGAAGGCTTTGCCGAGCGGGTGCCGGGCGGCACCGCGCATGGTCCCGCTGAAGTGATGTACGGCGACGTGATCCGCGAAGTGGACCGGGCTGGCCGGCTGGTCTGGGAATGGAAAGCCTGGGAGCATCTGGATCCCGCGGATTTCCCCATTCATCCGGGCTTTGGGCGCTATCACTGGCCGCTTGTCAACGGCCTCGATCAGCGCAATGACGGCATCGTGCTGATGAGTCTGCGCACCACGGCGGGGATCATCGGCGTGGACAAGGCTTCGGGCCAGGTCAAGCTGCACATCCCGCCGAGCGTGGTGTCGCATCAGCACGCGCCGGTCGCATTGCCGAACGGCCATGTCCTGGCGTTCGACAACGGCAACTTCCGCAGCGGCAGCCACGTCGCGTTCTCACGCGTGCTCGAGATCGACCCGGCGGACGCCAACCGCATCGTCTGGTCGTACGCCGACGAGATGGTCAACATGTTCTACACCGCGTTCATGGGCAACGCCCAGCGGCTTGCGAACGGCAACACGCACATCACCGAATCGGCGACCGGCCGATTGTTCGAGGTCACGCCGGCCGGCGAGGTGGTCTGGGAGTACGTGATCCCGTGGTTCGCCGAATACCCGGACGAAGCCGCGCGCAGCACCGGGCCGGGCCGGGTGAACAGCGTGTTTCAAACCTACCGCTACACGGCCGAGCAACTGCCATGGCTTGCCGCATGAATCTTGCAACGTCCCTGTTTTCAGTTATCGGCCCCACCCGCAGTTCGAGGAAGACCATGACCCCATCGACTTTCCGCCGCCGTACGTTGGCGATCGCAGTGGCACTGATCACCTTGACCGCTGCCTGGCCTGTTGCCGCACAGCCCGCAACCAGACCCGTGCGCATCCTCGCCAACTGGTTCATCCAGCCTGACCAAGCCGGCTACTGGCAGGCGCAACAGGACAAGCTCGGTGCGCAAGCCGGCATCCATATCGCAGTGCAGCAGGGCGGCCCGCGCATCCAGACGGTGCCACAGGTCGCTTCGGGCCAGGCCGATTTCGGCATCGGCAACGCAGACGACGTGCTGCTCGCGCGCATGCGCGGCGCGCCGGTGCGCGCGGTGTTCGCGCCGCTCGATCATGTGCCGTACACGCTGGTCTACCACGCGGACCCGGCCGTGAAAGGCATCAAGGATCTGGACGGGCGCACATTCGCGGTCAGTCTGGGCAACGCCTACTGGGAGTGGACCAAGAAGCAGTTCCAGTTGAAGAACACGCGAGAGATCCCGGTGTCCGGCGACCTCAGCCTGTTCCGCAACGATGCGAAGATGGTGCAACAGGGCTATTCGCTGTTCCTGCCCGAGCGCATGAAGGGCGCCGGCATCGATGTGCAGCAGATCAAGCTCGCGTCGCTCGGCTACCGTCCCTACAACGTGCTGTTCACGACCGACGAGATGATCGAGAAGCACCCCGAGGTCGTGAAAGCGACGATTGCCGCGGCGCAGCAGGGCTGGGCCGACTACGTGCGCAATGCGGCCGGTCTGAAACCGATGATCCTCGACATGAACAAGCAGATGTCGCCCGCGGTGTACAACGCGGCTAATCAGGAGATGATCGAGACGCTGATCGCCAAAGACCCGAAGGCGATCGGCTGCATGACCGATGCGCGCTGGAAGGAGATCGCCGATCAGTTGAAGAGCGTGGCGTTCCTGCCGGCCGACTTCGACGAAACCAAGGCATACGACCGTACCCTGGTGCCGGGCTGCGGCTCATGAACGACGGCCGCGGGGCCGCGATCGGGCTCGATGGGGTTACCAAGCGCTTCGACAGCGGCGTGCAGGCGCTCGGCACGATCGACTTCGAACTGCGCGCCGGTGAGTTCGTCTCGATCGTCGGGCCGTCCGGCTGCGGCAAGTCCACTTTGCTGCGCATCATCGCCAAGCTGGTCGAACCGAGCACCGGCGCCTGCGTGCGGCCGGCCGGGCTGGAGAGCGCATTCGTGTTCCAGGAGGCGGCGCTGCTGCCCTGGCGCACGGTGGAGCGCAACGCGCAGCTTTTGATGGAACTGGAAGGCCGTCGGCCCGAGGACTACCGACCGCGGGCCGCCGAAGCGCTGGCGCTGGTCGGACTCGCAGGCTTTGAAACAGCATTCCCGCATCAGCTCTCGGGCGGCATGCGCATGCGGTTGTCGCTGGCGCGTGCATTGGCGTTGCGGCCGGGTCTGCTGCTGCTCGACGAGCCGCTGGCCGCCGTCGATGAACTGACGCGCGACGTGCTGCAGGAAGAGTTGTCCGCGCTGTGGAAACAGGCCGGCTTCACGGCGGCACTCGTCACGCACAACGTGCAGGAGGCCGTCTATCTGTCGGACCGCGTGCTCGTGATGTCCCCGCGGCCCGGGCGCATTCTGGACGTGATCGACGTGCCATTTCCTTTTCCGCGCGCGCCGGAGCTGCGTGCGACGCCTGAGTTCGCGCGGCTTGCGGGCGAGGTCACGGCAGCGCTGCGGCGCCCTCACTACGCCTGAAACGCTTGAATCACCGACCGAAGGATTGCACATGTCCTCATCCCCGCTGGCCGTGCCAGCCCCGCCCGCGCCGCCGGGCCCATCCACACGTGTGCTGGACGCACTGCGCAACGGCTGGCCGGTCGTGATGGTCGCCGTGCTCGGCATCGCGTGCTGGTATTTGCTGACCGCCACCGTCTATCAGGGCAAAGGCTATCTGGTGCCGTCGCCGCTCGAAGTGGCAAAGGCGGTCGGCGAGAACGCCGGCGTGCTGATCGCAGCGACGTTGACGACCCTGAAGGAGGCCACCATCGGCTACCTGCTCGCGATCGTCGGCGGCATCCTGTTGGCGGCGCTGCTGAGCCAGTCGCGGCTATTGGAGCGCAGCATCTACCCATACGCGGTGCTGCTGCAGACCGTACCGGTGGTCGCGATCGCACCGCTGATCGTGCTGTGGTTCGGCTACAACGAACTGTCGGTGATCATCATCAGCCTGATCATGTCGCTGTTCCCGATTCTGAACAACACGCTGCTGGGCCTGAACTCGACGTCGCGCAATCTGACCGAGCTGTTTTCGCTGCACAACACGAGCCGATTGACTGCGTTCTGGAAACTGCACTTGCCGGGCGCGCTGCCGCAGATCTTTGCGGGGCTGCGCATCTCGGCCGGCCTGTCGGTGATCGGCGCGATCGTCGGCGAATTCATCATCGGCTCAGGCAACTCGCAGGGCGGCCTGGGCGTGCAGATCGTGTTCGCGCAGGGCCGCATGTACACGGCTTTGCTGTTCGCGGAAGTGATCGCGGCGACGCTGCTGGGTTTCCTGTTTTTCATCATCGTGAGCGCGATCGGCCGCGCGCTGCTGCGCAACTGGCATGAGTCGGCGGTTGGTGGTCAGTGAGGCGCGCCAAGCCATGAACTCGATCCCGACCATCGACATTGCGGAGCCGATCGACGGTGACGCGCACGCACGCCGCCGCATTGCCGCGCAGATCGGGGCGGCGTGCCGTGGGCTCGGCTTCTTCGCGATCACCGGGCACGGTGTGCCTGAGCGCCTCGTCGAGCAGACGTTCGAAGCAAGCGCCCGGTTCTTTGCGCAGCCGCTCGGCGCCAAGCAGGCGCTCGCGATCGGCCGGCTCGGCAGCAACCGCGGCTATGTCGGGCTCGGCGTCGAGCGGCTCGATGAGAAAACGGCGGCCGACCACAAGGAAGCGTTCAACCTGATCTGGACCGATGGCAAGACGCGCCCGCGCAACGCCTGGCCTGAGTTGCCGGAGTTCGAGCCGGTCATGCAGGCGTACTTCGACGCGCTGCTGTCGGTGGGCCGGGTGCTGCACCGCGCATTCGCACTCGACCTGTCGCTGCCCGAAGCGTTCTTTGACGACCAGATCGATGCGCCGATGGCGACGCTGCGCCTGCTGCGTTACCCGGCCGCCGACGTGCAGAGCGACCCGCCTGGCCGCATCGGTGCCGGCACCCATACCGACTACGGCAATGTCACCTTGCTCGCCACTGACGGCGTGGCCGGGCTCGAGATCCGTGCACGCGATGGCCGCTGGCTTGTGCCACCGCCGTTGCCGAACGCGTTCCTCTGCAACATCGGCGACTGCCTGATGCGCTGGACCAACGACGTTTACGAATCAACGCCGCACCGGGTGCTGAATCCAGTGGCCGAACGGTATTCGATTGCGCTGTTCCTGGACCCGAACCCGGACGCGCTGGTGAGTGCGATTCCGTCGTGCGTCGCCGCAGGCGCTACGCCGAACTACGAGCCGATCCGGGCGGAGGACTATTTGAAGCAACGCTTCGAAGCCACCTACGCATGGTGACGTCGCGCGGCCCGCACCGCTGACAACCCATTGATGGACTCAGCCGCCGACCTTGGGGATCAACGCGAGCGAGAACCACGGCACGAACGCAGTCAGCAGCCAGGCGATCAGCAGGCCGCCGAGGTACATCATCGCGAACCGCACCAGCTTCGAATAGGGGATGCCGGTCACGCCGCTGGCGACGAAGAGGTTCAGCCCGAACGGTGGCGTGATGAACCCGATCGCAGCACCGACCAGGAAGATCACGCTGAAGTGCACCGGATCGACGCCGTGCGCGACCGCGATCGGCGCCAGGATCGGCGCGAAGATCACGGTCACCGGCAGGCTCTCCAGAATGCAGCCGGCTGCCATCACGATCGCCATGCAGACCAGCAGCACGATGGTCTTGCTGTCGCCGAACCAGGCGACGAACGATGCGACCGCGTCGGCGGCGCCGAGCAGGCCGAACACCTGCTGCATCACGACCGAGATCGCGATCATCGGTGCGAGCATGCCCGTGAGCTGGCCGGAGCGCAACAGGATGTCGGGCAACTCACGCCACCTGATCTCGCGCGTGAGCAGCAAACCGGCCAGCAGGCAGAAACCCACCGTGATCGCAGCCGCTTCGGTCGGCGAGAACACGCCGGAATAGATGCCGTAGATCACGATGAAGATCGCGAAGAAGCCCAGGTAAGCGCGCCGTGCGGTGAGCCAGATGCGCGGCCATTCGAGCGGTTCGACCGAGCCCCAGCCCCGGCGGCGTGACACCCACCAGCACACCCCCATCATCGCGATCACCATCAGGATGCCCGGCATGATGCCGGCCACGAACAGGTCGGAGATCGACAGGTTCATCAGGAACCCGTAGACGATGAAGATGATCGACGGCGGGATGATGATGCCGACGCAGCCGCCTGCCGCAGCCGTGGTGGCCGCGAATCGCGTGTCGTAGCCGTCCTTGACCAGCAGCGGATGCATGATGCCGCCGATCGTCGCGGTGGTGGCCGAGTTCGAGCCCGAGATCGCCGCGAACAGCCCGCACGAGCCGATCGTGGCCAGCCCGAGCCCGCCGCGCAGCCAGCTCATGCACGCATGTGCGAAATCGGCCAGCCGTCTTGCAATGCCGGCCGCCGCGATCAGGTCGCCGGTCAGGATGAACAGCGGCAGCGACAGCAGGCCGAAGAAGTTCAAACCCTCGAACAGCGTCACGCCGACATTGGCGAGCGTGAAGTCGATGATGATCGACACCCCGACCACCCAGAAACCGATCACCAGAAAGATCGGCACGCCGATCAGAAAGAGGCCGATGACCGCGGCAGATACCAGCCCGATCGATGTGCCGTCGCTCATGGGGTTTCCCCGCCGATCGTCTGGATGTCCACGATGAACGGCTCCCTGCGGCGCCAGCGACCGATATCGTCCCAGAGGTTCTGCAGCACGCGCACGATCAGCAGGCTCCAGGCGAACGGGGTGGCCAAGTAGAACCACCACTGCATCACGTTGTCGGTACCCTGCACGATCGCGAAATTCATTTCCACCAGCCGGGTCTGCTCGATCGTGTAGTAGAGGACGATCGCGCCGAACACGATCCAGAGGACCGCATCGAGCCACATCATCGCGAACTGCAGGCTGTAACTCATGCGCAAACGGATGTCGTTGAACACCAGGTGCGTGCGCTTTCTGACGTTGTGCGAACAGCCGATCCAGGTGACCCACAGGAACAGATAGATCGGGATCGATGTGCTCCAGGGCACCATCTCCTTCAAGATGAAGCGCTCAAACACCGCGAGCACGATGATCAGCGCCATCGCCGCATAAGCAACGAGGATCAGCATGCGTTCGATGTTGCGGTCGAGCCAGCGCAGGGGAGCGAGGATCAGATTCATGGGATGCTCGCTATGAACATGATGGAGAGGTGCGCATACCCGCTGGCCGGCTCTGGCACCTTGAGGGATCAACGCAGGGGCTGGATCAGGCTGTCCACCACTTGCGCGGCTTCACATCGGTCGCCTTCATGTCCTTTGGAATCTCGCGCGCGATGCCGTAGATCTCCTTGTATACGTCCTGCCCGCCGGACATCTTGTTCAGCCGTTCGCGCCATTCTTCCCAGGGCTTGGGCTGGAACTCCGGCGAGCACATGTGTTCGGCCTTGCTGGCCTCGGCGTCCGAGATCGGCGCGAAGCGGACCGTGTTTTTCGCAAACAACGTGTCGGGCTTCGGGTCGGGCACCGCGCCGGTGATGTTGACCAATGCCTTCTCGTTTTCGATCTGCGTGTACTGCTGCGCCGCATAGGAAGTCTCGCGGAACACGTCCTGCAGATTCGCCGGCAGTTTCTTGAACGTCGCATGGTTCATCGCGGTGTGCTCGGTGCCGCAGAAAAACCGCAGATCCACGGCTTGCGAGAGTACCGGCAGCATGTTCGCGTAGGCAGCTGCGCCCATCCAGGTCTCAGCCCCGTCGATCAGGCCCTGCTTCAGGCCGTCCAGCGTTTCTTCCCATGCGATCGGCACCGGGCCCAGGCTCATCAGCTGCATCGCGATGCGGCCAAGCTGCGTGCCGGTCACGCGGTTCTTGGTGCCCGCGAGCTGCTCCACGCTCGTGATGAGCGGCTTGTCCGCGAACTTCTTGCCCAGCATCAGGCCGCGCAATTCGCAGTGCGTATAGAGGAACTCGATGTTGTGCAGCTTCCGCATCGGCTCGCGCAAAATCTTTTCGCTGCGCGGGTCGTAAAAGAAATGGAACTGCGACGCCCGCGATGGGAACATGTACGCGAAGTCGAGCACGTTGTAGTAGGGCGCCGAGCCGGCCGAGTTCTGCGTGCTGGCGGTGAACATGTCGACGATGCCCTGCTGCGTCTTCTTCACGCAGTCGAGCTGGTTGCAGATCTGGTTGCTGCCCATGAATTCGATCTTCAAAGCGCCGTCGCTGCGCTTTTCGAGTTCGTGTGCGAACCACAACTGGCCGGATTTCTGGATCTGCAGATTCTCCTCATTGAAGCCGGACGCGCCGAACTTCAACGTCTTGACCGGCGTGTTCTTGCTGCGCTCGTTCGCGGTCTGGGCCGCCGCACGGCCGACACCTTCGATCGTGAGGGGGCCGACCATGCCGGCGACTGCGAATGCGGTCGAGCTCAGGCCGTAGGTGCCTGCGATGCGCATGAAGCCGCGGCGGTCCAATGGGGTTTTCGCTGCCATTTGTCGTCTCCTCAAGGGGTGGGGCGCATGCTGGCCCCGTTTGTAAAAAAAGCCGGTCCGCTCAGTGCGCCCGCGCATCCTCACGGATCATGTCGACAGCCTTTTCGGCCATCATCACGGCGGGCGCGTTCGTGTTGCCCGACACCAGCGTGGGCATCGCCGAGCAGTCGATCACGCGCAGGCCCGCGATGCCGCGCACGCGCAGGCGCTCGTCGAGCACGGCCATCGGATCGCCATCGGGCCCCATCGTGCAGGTGCCGCTCGGATGAAAAATGGTGGCGCCGTTGTTGCGGCAGAACTCGAGCAGCGCGTCGTCGGTCTCGGTGTCCCGGCCGGGCTTGACCTCGCGCTTGATGAACCGGGCCATCGCGTTCGAGCCGGTGATCGCGCGCACCGAGCGCAACGCCGCGATGTTGGTGCGCCGGTCCAGCTCGGTGGACAGGTAGTTCGGCTGCATCTCGGGCGGCTCGAACGGATCGGTGCCCTTGATGCGGATATGGCCGCGCGACTCGGGCCGCAACTGACAGACCGACAAGGTCATGCCGGAGAAATCGTGCACCTTGCCGCCCGCCATGTCGGCCGACAAGGTGGCCACGTGGTACTGGATGTCGGGCGTCTTCGCTTCACCCGGCAATGCGCGCATGAAGCAGCCGCCCTGGTTGATGCCGACTGCGAGCGGGCCGGTGCGGTGCAGCAGCCATTCGACGCCGAGCCTGGCCTGGCCGAGCAGCGAATTCAGCTCGTCGTTGGTGGTCTTCTCGGTCGACTCGAAGATCATCCGGACCTGCAGATGGTCCTGCAGGTTCTCGCCGACGCCGGGCAGATCGTGCGCGACCGCGATGCCGTGCTTTTGCAACAGCGCCGCCGGTCCGATGCCGGAGAGCTGCAGCAGTTGCGGTGACTGGATCGCACCTGCGCACAGCAGCACTTCGGCCTTGGCCTTCATGCTCTTGTGCTGGCCTCCCTGAGCGTAGCGCACGCCGACCGCGCGTTTGCCCTCGAGTTCGATGGCCGTGGCTTGCGCGTTCGTTTCGATGCGCAGGTTGGTGCGACGCCTTGCGGGTTTCAGATAGCCCGTGGCCGTGCTCCAGCGCCAGCCTTTCCACGTGGTGAGCTGGTAGTAGCCGGCGCCTTCCTGCTTTGCGCCGTTGAAATCGTTCGTGCGCGGCACGCCGATCTCGCCGGCGCCGTCGATGAAGGCTTCGATCAGCGGGTCCTTTGCGCCGATGTCGGACACCGACAACGGCCCGTCGCCGCCGTGGTAGTCGCTCGCACCGCGCTGGTTGCGCTCCGACTTGATGAAGTAGGGCAGGCAGTCGTCGAAGCTCCAGCCACGGTTGCCCAGCGCGGCCCAGTGGTCGTAGTCTTCGCGCTGGCCGCGGATGTAGATCAGGCCGTTGATCGAGCTCGAGCCGCCGAGCGTCTTGCCGCGCGGCCAGTAGATGCGGCGGCCGTTCATGTTCGGGTCCGGGTCGGTGTAGAAGCACCAGTTGACCTTTTTGCTCCACATCGTCTTGCCGTAGCCGATCGGCAGGTGAATCCAGAACGAATCGTCCGGCGGGCCGGCTTCGAGCAACAGCACGCGGCAGGTCGGGTCTTCGCTCAGGCGGCCAGCCATCACCGCACCGGCGGACCCGGCACCAATCACAATGTAGTCGTACTCGTCGGCCATCGTAGAAAAACGTCTCCAGCGGCAGCATCGCCCGATCGGTCTGACACTGCCATCATCAATGTGGAACATCCCGTTCCGAACCTAACGATGTTAGACAGTTCAAATTCGGAACGCAACGTTCCAATATCAGCATTTACCCTGATGAATGCCGCCAAGATAGCCGCGACCGGGTCGTCTGCCGAGCGCAGCTTGCGGCTGCTCATGCAGGTGGCTGGCGAAGGGCGGCCGTTGTCGCTGGCGGAACTGGCGCAAACGCTCGAGTTGCCGAAAGCGACCGCACACCGGCTGTGTGCCCAACTGCTCGAACTCGGCTTCATCGCGCGCGGCGTCGAAGAGCGCGAGTTCGTGGTCGGCCCGGCGCTGCGCCGGCTCGCGCTGGACACGCTGAACCATGGCACGGTGCAGGGCCTGCGCCACCAGATCCTGGCCGAGCTGGTCGCCGAAGTGGGCGAGACCTGCAACTTCACGACGCTCGACGGCGCCCAGGTGCTCTACCTGGATCGGGTCGAGGCACCCTGGCCCTGGCGCCTGACGCTCGACGTCGGCGTCCACGTGCCGCTGCACTGCACCGCCAGCGGCAAGCTGTTTCTCGCGCTGATGCCAAAAGCGCGTCGTGACCTGCTGATCAAGCGCCTCAAGCTGCCGCGGCTGACCGCCAACACGCTGAACAGCGCCGGCGCGCTGCAGGCCGAGTGCGCACGCATCGCGCAGCAGGGCCATGCGTTCGACCAGCAGGAATTCATCGACGGCCTGGTGGCGGCTGCAGTGCCGGTGCGCGACGCCGCAGGCGAGGTGCGCGCCGCGATCGCCGTGCATGCGCCGATCGCGCGCATGTCGGTCGAGCAGGCAGCCCAGCGTGTCCCGGCGCTGCATGCGGCGGCCAGGCGGATCGGCGAGCAGCTTTAGCGGCAGCCTGAACTTGCAAGGATCGACATGACCACGAACGACGGCTTCATCGCACCCGCAGCGCGCTGCGCCAGGGTGCTCAGCATCGCCGGCTCCGACAGCGGCGGCGGCGCCGGCATCCAGGCCGATCTGAAAACCGCTGCCGCTTTAGGCTGCTACGGCATGACCGCGATCACCGCGATCACCGCGCAGAACACGCAGGGCGTGCGCGCAATCCAGCCGTTGCCGCCCGAGCTGCTTGCGCAGCAGATCGATGCGGTGGTGGAGGACATCGGTGTCGATGCGGTCAAGATCGGCATGCTGCACGACGCGGCGGTGGTGCGCGTGGTGGCAGCCGCGATCCGGCGGCATCGATTGCCGAGCGTCGTGCTGGACCCGGTGATGGTGGCCACCAGCGGCGACCGGCTCATTGCGCCGGACACTGCCGCGGTGCTGGTGCGCGAGCTGTTTCCGCTCGCCACGCTGGTCACGCCGAACCTCGATGAAGCCGCCTGGCTGCTGGACCGACCGCTCACCGATGCTGCGCAACTCGATCAGGCCGCACGCGACCTGCTCGCGCTCGGCGCTTCAGCTGTGTTGCTCAAGGGCGGCCATCTGCCCGGACCGCAGGTGGTGGATGTGCTGCTGCAGTCCGCTGCGTTCGATGCGCCGCGGCACTGGCACGATCAGCGCATCGCCAGCCGCAATACGCACGGCACCGGTTGCACATTGTCCACCGCGATCGCTTGCGGACTGGCGCTCGGCCGACCGCTGACCGACGCGGTCGATTGCGCACGCGCTTACATGCGGCAGGCGCTGCTGGCCGGCGCCGACCTGCGCGTCGGCCACGGCCATGGCCCGCTGAACCACGGCTTTGCGCCGCAGTCAACGCGCCGGTTGCCGCTCTAGCTCCGGCACGCGTTGCCCGACGCTGCGCAGCAGGCTGCCGAGCAGCAGCGTCAGCGCCAGGCTCGGCAACGCCGAGCCCCAGGCCGGCCACCACCGGGCACCCGCGTGGAAGACGGCGATACCGAGCAACCAGACGATCGCCGGCGCCCAGCGCATCGACCGCTGCGGCGGCAGGCCCGGCGCCAGTTGCGAGATCACGACGCCGAACAGCGGCACGAAGATCGAGCTGAGCAGCAACAGGAACGGCTCCAGGCTGTGCATCGGCAAGAACAGCGCCGCTGCGGTCGCGAGCACGCCAAGCCCGATGCCCGCGCCGCGCACGGGCAACCCGGCGCGCAGAAAGTTCAGCGACACCGCACCCGAATGCAGATCGCCATAAGCGTTGTCCACCTCGTCGATCAGGATCAGGCCAAGCGCGATCAGGCCGCCTTGCGCGAGCAGCAAGGTGGCGACCAGTTCGATCCCCGGCTGCGCGGTGCTGACCACCAGCACGCCCAGCGCATAACACCAGATGTTGGCAATCGCATACCCGAGCCAGGTGCCGCGCAACGTGCCGCCGGTGCTGCGACCGAAGCGCGCGTAGTCGGCCACGAGCGGCAGCCAGGACACCGGCATCGCGATCACCAGATCGAGCGCCGCGAGCCAGCTCATCGAGCCGTCGCCGGGCCGGTCCCAGAGCGCCTGGAAGCCTTGCGCCCAGGCCCGCGACCCGAACTGCCAGCTCAGCCATAGCAGGGACAACACGACCAGCGGCAGCCCGATGCGGCTGACAAAGCGGCGCACCAGCGTCAGCATCGAGCCGCTGGTCAGCAGCACCAGCAGCAAGCCCCAGGATAGGGTTGCGGCGATCGGCAGCCACGGTGCATCGACGCCGAACAACTGGCGTGCGATGGCGCTGGTGCCGTCGCGCATGACGGCGATCTCGAACGCCGCCCAGCCGAGCAGTTGCAGCACGTTCAGGCCGACCGGCAGCAGCGCGAAGCGCCGGCCGAGCGCACGGCCGACCAGCGCCGAACTCGACAATCCCTCGCGACAGCCGATCGCCGCGACCCAGGCCAGCAGCCCCGCGCCGAGGATCGAGCCGGCCACCACGACGAGCAACACACCGGGCAGGCTCAGCGCGGGCACCAGGTACGTGCCGACCTGCATCACGAGCAGGCCGACGCCGAGGCTGAACCAGAGCGCGGCGTGGTCGGAAAATCCGAACACCCGCTCGTTCAGCGGGATCGGTATGGCCGATGCGAAGCGGTCAAGGATCGATGCAGGTTTGGTCATGATGTCGGTCCTTTGACATGCAGCAACAGGACAGCGGCGCGCGTGAGACTGCGGGGACAGCGCATTGGCGACCCGCTTCCCTGCGCGAGGATTACCCCAATCAGGTTCGAAGGGACTTTCTCAGCCGCGCATCGGGATCTTCAGGATTGATCACGGTGTGCAGCACCCCCAGCGTGGCCCCGGCAGCAGGCCCGGAGCATCAGCAAATTTTAACGAGCCGCATGCTCCGCCTCGGCCATCAGCGCGTCGAGTGCGGCTTTCGGCAGCTGGCCAGCCAGGCCGATCGCGACCAGCACCGGCAGCGCGACCGGCACCTCGCTGAGCCGGCGCAGCGACCCATGCCGGCCCGCGAACTGCACTTCCGCCCAGGGCGCTTCATCGACCCGCAGCCAGCCTTTCATGCGCAGCACGCCGCGCGGCATCGCACGCAATGCGGTACGCAGCATATCGGCGCAGAGCGGGTTTCCGGGCCGTGCGATCCAGGTCTCGAACTGGGTGCCATGGTCATCGTGATGCGCGGCGTGGTGGATCGAATCCTGCAAGGTCTGATCCGTTGCAAGCCTCGGACCGTCACGCAAGATGGCCGGCACCCGCGCATTCACGGTCTCATGCCGCGGCGTATCGGGCGCGACCTGATCGAGCCAGGCATGCACCCGCTGTAGCTCGGGCGTGCCCACCAGATCGGTCTTGTTGAGCACCAGCAGATCGGCCGCGCGAACCTGGCGCGCGAGCGAATCGGCCAGCGCCAGGTCGGTGGCCTGCTCACGCACGGCAGCCGCATCGACCAGCACGATCACGGCGTTCAGACTCAGCGCCGGGTCGGCACGGCCGACCTGCGCGATCTTCCACGGGTCTGATACGCCGCTGGCTTCGATCACCACCGCATCGAACGGCGGCGCGGTCTCGATCACACGGATCAGCGCGGCGGACAGATCGTCGCCGATCGAGCAGCAGACGCAGCCGTTGGACAGCGCGATCGTGTCCGCACCGCTTTGCGCGACCAGTGCAGCGTCGATGTTGAGCGCGCCGAAATCATTCACCAGCACGGCGAGGCGCCGGCCGCGCGCGTCCCGCAGCCAGTGGTTGAGCAGCGTCGTCTTGCCGGCGCCCAGAAAGCCGCCGATCACCGTGAGCGGCAAGCGCTCTTTCCTTATCGTCAAGGCTGGCTGCCAGGCAGCGGGACGGCCCGGCCGCCGATCACGGTGCCCGCAATGCGGATGTCTTTCAACTGGTCCGGTGCGACGCTCGTCGGGTCGTCGTCCAGCACGCAGAAATCGGCGAACTTGGCCGTTTCGATGGAGCCGATGCGGTCATCCAGGTGCAGCGACTGCGCCGCACCGAGGGTGATCGCCTGCAGTGCATCGGCAACGCTGATGCGTTCGGCCGCGCCGAGCACCCGGCCCGACGACGTGATGCGATTGACGGCGCACCAGGCCGTGAACAGCGGCCCGAGCGGCGTGATCGGCGCGTCCGAATGGATCGCGAGCGGCACGCCGTGCGCAAGTGCGGTGGCACAGCCGTCCATGCGATCGGCGCGGTCCGGGCCCATCGTGAGCGTTCGGTGCGCGTCGCCCCAGTAGTAGATGTGGTTGGCGAACAGATTGACACCGATGCCGAGCGCGGCCATGCGGCGAAACTGTGCCGCATCGGCCATCTGGCAGTGCTGCAGCGTGTGGCGATGGTCACCGCGTGGGTGCTGCGCGAGCGCAGCTTCGAGTGCATCGATCGCAAGCTCGGTCGCCTCGTCGCCGTTCGTGTGGATGTGCAGTTGCAGGCCTGCTGCGTGAAAGTCGAGGATCGCTTGTTTCAGCTCGGCTGGTGGCAGGATCCAGATGCCGTTCTCACGCCCGTTGAAGTAGCCGGGCCAGCGCACCCGCGCAGTGAAGCCCTGGATGGATCCATCGGCCACGATCTTGACGGCGCCGAAATGCAGCTTCGGCGTATTGCGCTTGATCCGCTCCTTGACCCTGGCGATGCCGGCCTCGCGGTTCATGCTGCCATCCATGCTGATGAAGGCAGGCACGATGCGCACCGGAAAATCCAGCTCAGCGGTGAGCTTTTCCAGCACGCCGACGTTCTCATCCGACAGGTCGTTCACCAGATCGGTCGCCGTCGTCACGCCGGCGAGTTGCGCGATCTGGCCGAACATGCGCAAGCCGGTCTCGCTCGCGCCGGTCACGCGAAAGATGTTGCCGGTCAGCCGCGTGATCGGGAACATTGCGGCGAACTCCTGCAGCTCGCCAGTCGGCTCGCCCTTGCTCGGGCCGTCTTCGAACTTGGCAATGCCTTCGACTTCCGTATCGCGGTCGATGCCGGCGGCCTGCAGCGCGGCCGAGTTCACGTTCATCAAATGCTGGCTCGCATGCAGGATCACGACCGGGCGGGTTGTCGATACCCGGTCCAGGTGCTGCACCGTCATGCGCTCAGTGCCGAAGAAGATCGGATCGAACCCCCAGGCCAGCAGCGGCGTCGCCGGATCGCTCATCTTCGCTTCGAGCCCTTTCAGTCGGTCAATGACCTCATCGAAGTTCCTGCAGCCAGACCAGACCGTGCCGTCCGGCGCCGTACGCGCATGAAAGCCCGTGAACGGGAACTGCCAGAGGCCGCCGGCCATGAGGTGCGAATGGCCTTCGACCAGACCCGGCATCAGCACCTGGTCGGCGAAGCGGTCGTCGAGCGTGAAGTCACCCCAGGCCTGCATGCTGTCCAACGAGCCGACGGCAAGCACCTTGCCGTCACGCACCGCGACGTGGGTGGCTTCGGGCTGGCGCGGGTTCATGGTGATGATCTTGCGGGCTACAAAAACATGGGTGGCGGATCGTTGCTGCATGAGCTGGATATGTTGGATGGATGATCGGATGAAAACGGGACAGAAGTGCGTCTGGCGTCAGGCGGCTTCAAGCAGAAACGGCAACCTGACCGCCTCGAACGGGAACTCGATGCGGCCGGCCGGCGTTCTCGTCACGATGCCTGCCGACAGCAGGGCCATCAGATTCGAATGCACAGCCTTCAGGTCTCGTTCGACCCGTCTCGATGCTTCACGGATCGAAATTGGCCCAGTGCCACACAGCATCTTGAGCAATTCCCAACGCTTTGCAACAAGCACTTGCCACAGCAACTCCGGCGATGCAAAAGCAATGCGCGCATCGGGCTGCGGGGCAGCCGACTTCCACGTGCGCACGAAGTCGGCCATGACGGCTGCGGGCTTCTGGACTTCAAGCGTGATCGTGTTCATCATTCCACCTCTCCATCTGCCGCTCAAAATCCATCGATCAGTTGCTCCACAGACGCAACCGGGTAGGCCGATTCGACCCCCGCGACATGCATGTGGTCGCCCTTGCCAGCTTCGTTGTCATACTGAACTCCGCACTGGCCGCTGGCTGTAAGCGCAAGCCGATATTTATAGGAATGCGCAGAGCCCAACGCCGACGTCGGCAACTGCCACAGCACAAGTTCGGCAGCCGCACGCTCCGAACCAAGGCTGCGCCGACGCAGCAGCAACGTGGCTTTCATGTTGCCGATAAGGACAACAACGGTGGCTCAGCGCTCCGGCATCTGCAAGATCGGCCAAGGCGTCCCGCCCACGACTTCGATCCGGCGGCACCGCACCCAATGGCCAGGCGACACCTCGCGCAAGTCCGGCAACCGTTCCCGGCAAGCCGGCTCCACGGCAGGACAGCGGCCCGCGAAGCGGCAGCCTGGCGGTGGATTGATCGGACTCGGCGGGTCACCCGTAAGCTTGATGCGGCCCGCCGCCCGCGCGCGACCGCCATGAACCGTCGGCACCGCCGACATCAGCGCGACGCTGTATGGGTGCAGCGGATTCGCGAAGAACGCGCGGCGCGGCGCCTGCTCGACGATCTGGCCCAGGTACAGCACCGCAATGTCGTCGCAGATGTGCTCGACCACCGCCATGTCGTGCGAGATGAACAGGTAGGTCAGCCCGAGCTCGCGCTGCAGCCGGACCAGCAGGTTCAGCACCTGCGCGCGCACCGCGACGTCGAGCGCGGAAACCGGCTCGTCGCAGACCACCAGATCGGGCTTGGTGGCCAGCGCGCGCGCGATGTTGATGCGCTGGCGCTGGCCGCCCGAGAACTGGTGCGGAAACAGCTGCTGCTGCTCGGGCCGCAGGCCCACCTGCGTGAAGAGTTCCGTGACGCGGTCGTTGCGCTCGGCATCGGTGCCGATGGACATCAGGTCCAGCGGCGCGCGCACGGTTGCACCGGCACGCTCGCGCGGATTGAGCGAGGAAAACGGGTCCTGAAAAATGAACTGCATGCGCCGACGCATCTGGCGCAGTGCTTCGCCTTCGAGCCGATCGAGCCGCACGTCGCCCAGCTGCATCTCGCCCGAGGTCAGCGGCGCGAGCCGCATCACGGCCAGTGCCGTCGTGGTCTTGCCGGAACCCGATTCGCCGACCACCGCGAGTGTGCTGCCGCGACGCACGCTGAATGAAACCCCATCCACGGCCTTGACCACGTCGCCGGATCGCTTGATCGGGAAATGCACTTTGAGGTCGCGCACGGACAGCAGTGGCCTGGCCGACGCCTCGTCGGCCGATCGGTGAGGAGACTCCAACAGCGCGCTCATGCGGCGGCCACCTCGGCACGCATGTCGAGCAGCCAGCACGCCGCGCCGTGGCCGCCCCCCGCCTGGATCAGCGGCGGCACCTCGGTCGCACAGCGCGGCATCGCATGCGGGCAGCGCTCGCGAAATGCACAGCCGCTACCGAGTTCCCAGATCGATGGCACCACGCCGCTGATCTCGACCAGCTCGGCGCGCTCGGCCTGCTGGCTGCTGCCGAGCGCAGGCAGGCAGTCGATCAGGCCCTGCGTATACGGGTGCTGCGGACTCGACAGCACCTCCTCGCACGTGCCCTGTTCGATCACGCGGCCCGCATACATCACCATGACGCGGTCGGCCATCTCGGCCACCGCCCCCATGTCGTGCGTGATCAGCATCACGGCGGTGCCGTTCTCGCGCTGCAAGTCGCGCAGCAGGTCGAAGATCTGCGCCTGCACCGTCACGTCAAGCGCGGTGGTCGGCTCATCGGCGATCAGGATGTCAGGCCGGCAGGCGAGCGCTATTGCGATCATCACGCGCTGGCGCATGCCACCGGAGAGCTGGTGCGGGTACTCGTCGACCCGGCGTTCCGGTGCGGGAATGCCGACGTGGCGCAGCATTTCGATCGCGCGGTCCCGTGCCTGCGCAGCGTCCAGCCCCGCATGCAGCCTGAGCGATTCGCCGATCTGGTCGCCGACCGGGAACACCGGATTCAGCGACGTCATCGGCTCCTGAAAGATCATCGAGATGCGATTGCCGCGCACGTCACGCATGCGTGCTTCGGTCGCATCGAGCAGGTTCTCGCCCTGGAAGAACACGCGGCCGCTGCTGATGCGCCCAGGTGGCGATGGGATCAGCCGCAGCAGCGCGAGCGCCGTCATGCTCTTGCCGCAGCCGGACTCGCCGACCACGCAGAGCGTCTCGCCGCCGTGCAGCTGAAAGTCCACGCCGTTGAGCACCAGCGCGGCGCCGCGGCGTGTCTTGAATTCAACCCGCAGGTCTTCGACTGCAAGCAACGGTTGCTTCATCATCGCTCTCGCAACTTTGGATTCAGCGCGTCGTTGAGCCCGTCGCCGATCAGGCTCACGGCCAGCACCGTGACGAAGATCGCCGCACCGGGAAACGCGACCGCCCACCAGCTCGTCAGCACGTACTGGCGGCTTGAGCCGATCATCAGGCCCCAGCTCATCTGATTCGGATCGCCCAGGCCGAGGAACGACAGGCCGGCCTGAAACAGGATCGCACCGCCCACGGCCAGGGTGGCCGAGACGATCAACGGCGGCAACGCATTGGGCAGGATCACCTGCCACATGATGCGCGCGTCGCCCGCGCCGATCGAGCGTTCGGCGCGTACGAAGTCCAGGCCTTTGACCTTCAAGAATTCGGCGCGCGTGAGCCGCGCGGTGCTCGGCCAGATCACGATGCCGATCGCAATCGTCACGGTCAGCAGGGTCGGCGAGAACAGCGTGACGATCACCATCGCAAACAGCAGCGCAGGCAGCACCTGAAAGAACTCGGTGATGCGCATCAGCACCGCATCGACCTTGCCGCCGTAGTAGCCGGCAAATGCGCCCACGGTGATGCCGATCACGACCGACAGCAGCGCGGCGACGGCACCCACCACCAGCGTCGCGCGGCCACCATAGATCAGCGTGGTCAGCACATCGCGGCCGAGATAATCGGTGCCGAGCCAGGCATCTTCGGTGAACGGTGCGGTCAGCGGCGCCCAGCGGATTTCGAACGGATCGGCCGGGTAGAGGATGGGGCCGAAGATCGAGACGAGCAGGATCAGCCCCAAGATCAGCATGCCGGCGATCGCCGACGGATTGCGCAGGAACATCCGTGCAGCTTCGACGCTCGGATGCTCGACTTTGGCAAGCGGTGCTGCAGCGGCGGGCAGCACGGGGAGGGGAGTGCTCATGAGCTTGTCACCCCGCTTTGATCCGCGGATCGACAAGCCGATAAGCCACGTCGGTCAGCTGGTTCATCACGACGACCACGATCGAGGAAAACAGCAGCACCCCGAGCAAGGTCGGGTAATCGCGCCGCAGCACCGATTCGAACGCGAGGCGTCCGAGGCCCGGCCAGTTGAAAACGGTCTCCACCAGAATCGCACCGGCCAATACGTTGCCGAACTGCAGGCCCAGGATCGTGATGACGGGCAGCACCGCATTTCTCAGCGCATGCTTGTAGAGCACGGTGCGCTCGGCCAGGCCCTTGGCGCGCGCGGTGCGGATGTAGTCGGCGC
The DNA here is from genome assembly GCA_965218765.1 of Burkholderiaceae bacterium. GTDB lineage: Bacteria > Pseudomonadota > Gammaproteobacteria > Burkholderiales > Burkholderiaceae_C > JBBPYC01. Next base: position 220,298 of record CBDCLU010000002.1, read on the forward strand.
CGAGCACGTCGAGCATGCTGGCACGCGCGAGCCGGCTGTACTGTGCGAGGTAAACAAGGGCCAGCGTGACTGTCGGCAGCACCAAGTGGTGCAGCACGTCGAGCGCATCCTCGAATGCGCCAGCGCCGTACGAGTCGATCGCACGCATGCCGGCCACCGGAAACCACTGCACGACGGAGGCGAACAGAATCACCAGCATGATGCCGGTCCAGAACACCGGCGCAGCAAAGCCGATCAGCGAGACGACGGTGATCGACTGGGACAGCAGGCCGTTGGGCTTGCGCGCCGACAGCACGCCCAGCCCGGTGCCCAGCGTGAATGCGAGCAGGGTGGCGGCCACCACGAGCAGCAGGGTGGCCGGCACGCGCTCCAGGATCAGCTTCGAGACGGGTGCATTGAAAAAGTACGAGTAACCGAGATCGCCCGTCGCGACCTTGCCCAGATAGACGCTCAACTGCACGGGCAGCGACTTGTCGAGGCCGAACTTGGCGCGCAGATCGGCCTTCAACTCCGGCGACATGCCGCCGCTCGCGCCCGCGATCGTTTCCACCGGATCGCCGGGTGCCGCATGCACGAGCAGAAAGTTCAGCACCACCACCGCCAGCACCAGGCCGATGGCTTGCAGCAGGCGGGACGTGATGAAACGGGCGGTCATCGCACAGGCCGGTTATTTCAGGTACAACTCGTCGAGCGGCGACATCACGCCCCAGATCGACTTCGGCATGCCGGCCACCGCTTTCACGGTGCCGGTGTGATAGGGCACCACGTTGATGAAGTAGATCGGCACATCCTCGTCCACGATCTTCTGGAACTTGACGTAGTCCTCCTTGCGCTTGGCTTCGTTCAATTCGCCGCCAGCCTGATGCAGCAGTTCGTCGACCTTCGGGTTTTTATACGACTGCGTGTTGGTCCAGATGATCGGACGGATGTTGGACGACAGATAGGTGCGCGCGACGCCGATGACCGGGTCACCCCAATTGAACACCAGGTCCATCGACAGGTCGAAGTCGTGGTTGGCCAGCTTCTGCGCCCAGGCCGGAAAGTCCGCCGACGTGCGCACCTCAACCATGATGCCGACCTTCTTGAGCTGACCGCGTACGTATTCCGCGACGGTCTTCTGTTGATCGTCGACACCAGGCAGGTAGTCGATCGTGAGCTTGAAGCGCTCGCCGTCGCCGTTCGGCTTGTAGCCCGCTTCGTCGAGCAGTGCGGCGGCTTTTTTCAGGTCGAGCGGATAGGTCTCGAGATCCTTGGCCGCGAACGGACTGGTCGGCACGATCGGGCCGTTGTCGATCGTCGCAAAGCCGCCCATCAACGCTTTCGTGATGAACTTCTTGTCGATCGAATGCGCGATCGCCTGGCGTACCTTGACGTCCGACAGCTCTTTTTTCGTCAGGTTGAACGCGAGCCAATTGATCGGGCCGATGCCTTCGTAGCCGGTGTCGGTCAGGTCGATCGCCTTGTTGTCCTTCATGCGTCGCAGGTCGGTCGGCACGGTCGAGAACGGGAACATATGCACCTCGCCGCGTTCGAGGCCCAGCATGATGGTCGAGGTGTCCGGCACGATGTTGTAGATCAGGCGGTCGAGCAGCGGCTTGTTCGGCAAAAAGAATTTGTCGAAGCGTTCGAGCACCACGCGCTGGCCCGGCTTGAATTCGGCAAACTTGAACGGGCCCGAACCGACCACGTCCTGCGAATTGCGCGGGTGCGACTTCAGATCCTTGCCGTCGTCGTAGATGTGCTTGGGCAGGATCGGGCACAGAGCAGGCGACATGGCCAGGATGATGGCCGGGTGCGGTTCGCTCATGCGGATGATCGCGGTGTGCGGGTCCGGCGTCTCCACCTTTTCCACCGGACCCATCATGGTCTGGAACGGGTGGTTTGCCTTGATCGCCATGATCGAAAACGCCACGTCGGCGCTCGTCACCGGCTTGCCATCATGAAAGACTGCGTCCTTGCGCAGATTCAACGTCAATGACTTGCCGTCTTCGGCGAGCTTCCATGTTTCGGCCAGATAAGGTTGCGGCTTCCACTGGTCATCGAAGCGCAGTGGGCTCGCAAACAGTTGCGTGGACGGCATCGCGGTCGCGACGCCCGACTGCACGGCGCCGTTCAGATGGCGCGGATTCTGGGTGCTGCCGATCACGAGCGTGCCACCCTTCTTCGGCTCTTGCGCTTCGGCGGGTTCCGGCAGGCCGAAGGTCGTCGCTGCGGTGGTGGCTGCAAGCGCGATTGCGGCAAGCTGGCGTCGGGTCCATTTGGTGTCGTTCATCGTCGTTTGTCCTATTTGCTGTGAGAAATCAGGGAAGCAGCGGCGCAGCGGGAGCACTGCGCATTGTGTCGGCGCTGGCGCTGGCGCTGGCGCCACGATGGTGCTTGGGTGACAGAACTAAAAGGTGCGGTCGCAACCATCATGCCAACGCATCGAGCGGGCGCCGCTGCGCATCAGCCAAACCCAGGCGGCCTTGAAAAGGCACGGTATGCCATTTCAAGCCACTGCGCAAACCGCAGGCAGACTGGATCGCCGAATGCCGGGCCGACCACCTGCGCGCCGATCGGCAGCCCGGCACTGCTCAAGCCAAGCGGCACCGCGGTCGCCGGCAAGCCCGGCAGGCCCGAATAACCGGCCCAGAACAAGCCTTCCGTGCTGGGCTGCTTACCGCCGTTCACATCCAGCATGCGTTCCCAGCGCGGGCCCTGCTGGTTGTGCTCGAACGCAGGCACGGTCGCCGTCGGACAGATCAGCAGGTCGAACCTTTCAAAGAACTCGGCCCACTGGCGGACCAGCTTGTGCCGCACCTGGTCATGCCGGATCCATTCCTGGTGCGACGACGTGCCCGCACGCGCAATCCAGACGCCGTAGTCCGCATCGTTGGCGACGTCTCTGCGTGCAAGCAGCTGCGCGGCGTCGTAAGTGGCTGCGTCGAAGCGCGCCCCGGTGGCCGCGCGCAGCATCCAGATGTAGCTCTCGTACGCTTCACGGCTGTCCACCGGGCGCGCGTTCTCGTCCACTTCGACGCCGCGCTCGCGCAGAAACACGACCAGCTTGCCGATCGCGCGTTGCACGCTCGCATCGACTTCGGCGTACGCATCGTTGCGCACCACCGCGATGCGCATGCGGGCCGGCGGCGTGCCGCGGTCGCGCCAATGCGTCGGCGTGCGGCCGGCCGGCCCGAACACGTCGAGCGGCGATGCCAGCACGTCCATCGCCAGCGACAGATCGAACGCACTGCGCGCCATCGGGCCAACCACCGCGATGTCGAGCGCGTCCGCACATGCGGTGCCGGGCAGCTCATGGCCTTGCATCGGCACCACGCCCCAGGTCGGCTTATGTCCCCAGACACCGCAGAAATGCGCGGGGTTGCGGATCGATGCGCCGATGTCGCTGCCGAGTTCGAGCGCCGTGAGGCCCGCTGCCAGCGCCGCGGCCGACCCGCCCGATGAGCCACCCGGCACACGCGTCACATCCCAGGGATTGTTGGTCGTGCCATAGACCGGATTGAACGTCTGCCAGTCGGCGAGTTGCTGCGGCACGTTGGTCTTGCCGAACACGACGGCACCTGCGTTTTCCAGCCGCTGCACCGCGATGGCCGACGTGTGCGCCACATTGCTGCGCATCGCCTCGTGCCCCCAGGTGGTCGGCAAGCCAGCGACGTCGAACGCTTCCTTCACCGTGATTGGCACGCCATGCAGCGGACCGCAACGCTCTCCTTTTGAAAGCATACGGTCCATGTCCTGCGCGCGCTGCAGCGCATTTTCATCATCAATGACGACGACGGCGTTCAGTGCCGGGTTGAAGCGCCGCACGCGGTCGAGATAAAGCTGCAGCAGCTCGACTGCGCTGATGTCGCGCTGGCGCAGCAGGCGCGCGAGCTCATGGGCCGGGCGAAAGGCAAGGTCTGCGGGCAGGGCCATGAAGCGTTCTCCTTTGCAGCGGTGGATTTCGCGTTGGCTCGAAACTCAGATCTTCTCGTCGCGCAGGTAGTACCAGCGGTACAGGAACTGCTGGCCGAGCCGCCGAAACGGCGCCAGCGCGCGCGAGCGCACCAGGTTGAACGCATTCGGGTACTCGAGATGGGAGTCGTAGATCGGCAACTTGATCGACCCCTGATGCGTCTTGCCCGCGATGCGCTCGGCCATGCGCCGGCCCGCATGCGCGGAAAACGACACGCCGTTGCCGCCGTAGCCAAGCGCATAGAACACCGATTGCTTCGGATCGGGCTGCATCACGCGCGGCATCATGTCGTGGCTCACATCGACCCAGCCCCACCACGAATAGTCGATCTCGATGTTTTTCAGCGCCGGAAACTTGCGGTGCAGCGCGCCGACCAAGAGCTGCATGTGCTTCGGGTTCGGTGCATCGGCGCCGGTGATCGCACTGCGGCTGCCGATCTGCACGCGGTTGTCGGGCAGCAGGCGGTAGTAGTTGCGCAGGGTGCGCGTGTCGGTGATCGGCTCGTGCGTCTTGAAGCGGGTCGCTTCGAGTTCATCGGCGGTCAGCGGCCGCGTGACCAGCGAATTCGACAGGATCGGCATGATCTTCGAATGCAGGCTCGTGTGCAGGCCGTTGCTGGTGTAGCCGCCAGTCGCAAAACCGACCGAGCGCGCGCGCACCATGCCGCCCGGGGTAGTGAGGTGGTGCACCCCGTTCTTCGTCACAAACGCCGTGACGGGGGAGGCCGGATGAACCTTGACGCCGAGTTCGCGCGCCTTCTTCAAATACGCGAATGCAAGTTTGAGCGGATGCACGCCGATGCCGTCGGGCTCATGCATCGCGCCGACGCTGTCGGCATCAAGCACATATTGTTCGGCGACTTCATCGGCTGTCAGCATCTTGGTGTCGTAGCCGAACACGTCGCGCATCACCTCCGCTTCGTTGCGCAGGAACGGCATCTTCTTGTCGCGATGCGCGATGTAGAGATGCCCGCCGGGCTGCGGCTCGCATTCGGGAAATTCTTCCACCAAGCGTTTGAACGTTTCGAAGCCTTCGCGGATCTCGGCGTCGAGCTTCAATGCGGTTTCCTTGCCCCAGCGCTCGATCCACTGCGATCGATAAAGCCGCCCGCTCGCATTCTGGCCCTGGCCGCCGTTGCGGCTGGTGCAGCCCCAGACCGAACGGTTCGCTTCGAGCACGGTGGCCTCGATGCCGTGCTCGCGCGCGAGGAACAGCGCAGTCGCGAGTCCCGTGAAGCCGGAGCCGACGATCACGACGTCGCAGTCGATGTCGCCCTTGACCGGCCCGTCGTCGGTGGGCGGGTCTCCCGCAGTGGCCACCCAGTAGGTCGGCGCGTAATCGGTGCCGTGGCCCGGCGTGCGATGCACGAGCGGGTCGTAGCGCGGGTCGTAGGCGTTCAGGTGCGCGGTGCTGGGTAATGACAGGTCCATGGTCTTCGTCCTTCATTGCAAGGCGTTCGGCAGCGACGGTCAGGCAGGGCGGAGCTGCTGGCATCGACTCAGCTGCACCATAGCGTTTTCCCTGTCACGGCGAATAGCGCCAGCGACGACCATTCGATGAGTCCAGCAGACACTGCACGCGATCAATTCTGGACCCACCGTTTGTGGCCAACTGGTGCTACGGCGTGCCGCCTGCCGCCGATAGGCTCGGGCCTCGTTGAACCGACGCACGGGGCAGGCAACGACTGGCCCGCTTATTGCACGCTTTTTAGAAAAATCCGATGGAAAAGCAATCGAACAAGACTGTGGACGTGCAGATGCTGCGCGACTTCGCGGACGCCTGGAACCGCCACGACATCGACGGCCTGATGGGTTTCATGGCCGACGACTGCGCGTTTCACGCAGTGGCCGGCCCGGATATGCTGGGCCGCAGCTTCATCGGCCGCGAGCAGGTGCGCGAAGGCTTCGCACTGGCCTGGACCACGTTCCCCGATGCAGCCTGGCTCGACGGCGACCATTTCGCCTGCGGCGACCGCGGCGTCTCCGAATCCACCTTCAAAGGCACCAAGGCCGATGGCTCGCGCATCGAGGCCCGCATGGTCGACGTGTTCACGTTCAAGGACGGCAAGATCGCCGTGAAGAACGCGTATCGCAAGGATCGACCGGCGCAGCCAGCCAGGTGATCCTCTTCCTTTACCAAACCATTTCAAAACCCAGGAGCCAACCCGTGATGAAGTTCAAGTATTTCGCCGCCGTACCCGCACTCGCCACCGCCGCGTTGTTTGTTGCGCCTGGCGTGTCGGCCACCACGTTCAAGGTCGCGGTCGGTGACGCGCAGGGCAGCACGCAGTGGGAGCTCGGCACGTTCTTCAAAAAGAAGTTCGAAGAAAAAACCGGCGGCAAGCACAAGATCGACCTGTTTCCGAACGGCCAGCTCGGCAGTGAAGAGAACACGGTTAGCAACGCGCAGATGGGCCTGCTCGATTTCTCGTTGCTCGCGATCAACAACGTGACGCCATTCTCGCCGACCGTCGGCGTGCTGACGTTGCCGTATGTGATCCAGAGCGCGGAAGAAGCCAAGAAGCTCGTGACCGGCGACGTCGGCACGGAACTCACCGAGAACACCGTGCGCGACGCCGGCATCCGCATCGTCGGCTGGACGTTCACAGGCTTTCGCGTGCTGACGAATTCGAAGCGGCCGGTCAAGACCCTCGAAGACTTGAAGGGCCTCAAGATTCGCGTGCCGAAGAACGAGATCATGATCGCAAGCTATCAGGCCTGGGGCATCAACCCGACGCCGATGGCTTGGTCGGAGACGTTCACCGCGCTGCAGCAGGGCGTGGTGGACGGGCAGGACAACCCGTACTTCACCGTCTATGCGATGAAGTTCAACGAGGTGCAGAAGTACATCACGCCGATCCGCTACGTGTTCTCGCTCGAGCCGCTGATCGTGAGCGAGCAGATCTATCAGAAGCAGCCGGCTGATGTGAAGCAGGCGATTCTTGAGGCCGGCAATGAAGCGACCGAACACAGCTACACGTTCCTGCTTGAGAGCGAGGACAAGATCAAGAAGGATCTGGTCGCCAAAGGCATGGAGATCGACCAGCCGGCCAACGATGAGAAGGCGTGGATCGACAAAGCCACGACGCAGGTCTGGCCCAAGTTCTACAAGAGCATCGGCGGCAAGGACAAGCTCGACCATGTGTTGAAGGTGCTCGGCAGGTAGGGTTCGCCCCCAGGCAGCGTGCACTTCGTGTCACTTCGCCAACCCCCTACCGGGGGCGGCGCCTGCGGCCCGGCGGAACCGGCTCCGCGGCCCCTGCTGGAACTGAGGCCATAGCGAGATTCCTATGTCAGCACCACGTTCGATCCTGTCGCGGCTGAATAATTTCGAGACGACGGTCTGCGAGATTTTGTTGTCGCTGTTCGTGCTGCTGCTGTTCGCGCAGATCGTGGCGCGGCAGGTGTTCGGGTTTTCAATTGCGTGGTCAGAAGAGCTGTCCACCTACATGTTCGTCTGGTTCGCGTATCTAGGCGCAGTGGTGGCAGCCAAGATGTCGGCGCACAACCGGGTCACGTTTCACTTCCAGTACATGCCGACGTGGCTGTCCAAGGCGTTGCGCACGATCGCGGACCTGCTGTGGGTCGGATTCAACATCTACTTCGTCTGGCTCAGCTACGACTTCGTGTTCAACCGCATGAACCTGTTCTGGAAGTCGCAGACGCTCGGGCTGCCGATGAAGTATTTCTACATGATCCTGCCGATCGCATTCACCTTGATGACGTTTCGCATCCTCTACAACCTCTACTTGAGCGTGTTCAGGGGCATCGACGTGCTGGACCCGGAAGCCGCCGAGATCGAGAAGCTGCGGCTCGAAGCGGCGCAGGAGTTGAACACGCCAGGCGGGGCGCCGCCGCCGGACATTCAACTGCGCTGAACGTCGTGCCGTCCATCAGCCGCTGACCCGAAAGCCGTCGCGTGGAAAACTATCTCGTTGAAATCCTGTTCGGCGGCTTCCTGTTGCTGCTCGTGCTCGGCGCGCCGATCACCGTCGCGCTCGGCGGCGCCGGCATGGCGGCCTATATCGTGCTCGGCAAGGATCCCATCGCGCTGGTGCAGATCGCCTTCACGTCGGTCGGCAACTTCCCGCTGATGGCGCTGCCGGCGTTCGTGCTCGCCGGCGCGCTGATGGAAGCGGCGGGCATCTCGAAGCGGCTGGTGGACATCGCCGAAACGATGGCCGGCCCCATCACCGGTGGCCTTGGCGCGGCCACCGTGCTGGCCTGTCTGTTCTTTGGCGCGATCTCCGGCTCCGGCCCGGCAACCACGGCCGCGGTCGGCATGTTGATGATTCCCGCGATGGCCAAGCGCGGCTATGCGAAGCCGTATGCGGCAGCCGTCACGGCGGCATCGGGCGGCCTGGGCATCATCATCCCGCCGTCGATCCCGATGGTGATCTTCGGGATCGCGGCACTTGGCATGCAGCCGCCGCCCGAAGCGGTGGCCAAATACGGGACGTTCGCATCGCTGTCGATCCCGAAGCTGTTCATCGCCGGCGTGATCCCGGGCCTGGTGATGGCCACCAGCCTGCTGATCCTGAACTACTTCATCTCCAAACGCGCGGGCTATAAAGGGCTGACCGAGAAATGGTCGGGCCGCGACATCGGCATGGCGATGAGGAAAGGCATCTGGGCGATGATCGCGCCGTTCATCATCCTGGGCGGCATCTACACGGGCCTGTTCACGCCGACCGAATCGGCCATCGTCGCAATCTTCTACACGCTGTTCGTCGGCATCGCGCTGCACCGTGAGCTGACACTGGAAAAAACGCTGGCCGCGCTGCGCACCACCACCTGGATCACGGGCCGCGTGCTGCTGATCCTATTCACAGCGACCGCGTTCGGGCGCTTGCTGGTCGAGCAGCGCATCCCGGCCGACATCGCCGAATCGCTGCTCGGCCTGACCAGCAACATCTACCTGATCTGGGCGCTCGTGATTGCGTTTTTGATCTTCGTCGGCATGTTTATGGAAACGCTGGCCGCGATCCTGATCCTGGTGCCGGTGCTGCTGCCCGTCATGTACAGCGTCGGCGCCGATCCCACGCACGTGGGCATCGTCGTGATCTGCGTGCTGTCGATCGGCTTTCAGACACCACCGCTCGGCGAGAACCTGTTCGTGGCGTCCGGGGTCAGCGGCGAGACGGTGGAGCGCATCGTCGTGCGTGTGATGCCGTTCGTGCTGGTGTCCACGCTCGCGGTGTTCGTCATCGCCTACGTGCCGAAACTGTCGCTCTGGCTACCTGGACTTTTCAAATACTGATGCGCTGCGGTCCCGATGCGGGCGATCGCGTCAGCTGGCAAGGCGCAATCGCAGTGCGACGCTGGCTTCAGATGGCGAGCGTGGCGCGCTGCCGGGCCGCCGGTTGCCGGTCTGAAAGCAGCGCTTCGACCACGTCTGCAAGTGCCTGAATGCCCGGTTCGATCGCACCCGCATCGATCGACTGATAGCCGAGCCGCAGGTAGCCTGCCGGCGGCTGCTCGGCCATGAAGAACACGTCGCCGGGCTCGACCAGCACGCCGCGTGCAGCAGCGCGCTCGGCGAGTTCGCGCGCGCCGATGCCGTCCGGCAGGCGCACCCAGCAGCAGCCGCCGCCGTCTGCCGCGGCGACCCGACACTGTGGCAGGTGCCGTGCCAGGGCTGCTACCAGCACCGGATACCGCTCGCTGTGCGCGAGCGCCAACCGGCGCAGCTGTGCGTCGTGATGGCCGAGCGACAGATACAGCGCGAACGCGCGCTGGATGAAGGTCGATGGATGGCGCAGCATCAGCCGCCTGAGCGCGCGCAGTTCCGCAATCAGCGCGGGTGCGGCCACGATGTAGCCGACCCGCAGCCCGGGCGCAAGCGTCTTCGACAGGCTGCCGATGTAGATCACGCGGTCGCTTCGGTCCAGGCTTTTGAGCGCGGGAATGGATGCGCCGACTGCCCGGTTCTCGCTTTCGTAATCATCCTCGATGACGACCAAGTCGGCGCTCTGTGCGAGCTCCAGCAGCGCCTCGCGACGCGCCAGCGGCATGGTGGCGCCGGTCGGGCACTGATGGCTCGGCGTGACATAGACGTACTCGAAGCCGCGCAGCGCGTCGCTGACCGGCAGGCCGTCCGCATCGACGGCGATCGGCACCAGATGCGAGGTGCGGCTCGCAAAGATGTTGCGCGCATCCGGATAGCCGGGGTCTTCGAATGCAACGCGGGTGCCGCTGCGCATCAGCAGGTCGGCCACCATGTAGAGCGCGTGCTGCGCGCCGACCGTCACGATCAGCTCGTCGGCCGCCGCCCAGACGCCGCGGCGCGGCAGCACGCGCGTGCGAATCTGCTGCACCAGCGCGTCGTCGTCGCGCGCGATCTGATCGGGCGCCCACTCGCGCGTGTCCAGCACCGACAGCGTCTTCATGCAGCACTCGCGCCACTCGGCGGTCGGAAACAAGGTCGGATCGAACTGGCCGTACAAGAACGGATACGGGTCCTTCTGCCAGTCGGCCGGTTTCACGATGCTGCGCTGCGCAGTCGGCTGCAGGCACAGGCGCTGCGACCAGTCCGGGCCGCGAGCGCCGCAGTCGCGCCGGCTCGAGCCGGCCGCAGCGTCGCCGGGTGCCGGCTCGCGGCCGGCCACCATCGCGGGATTCACGAAGTGCCCGCTGCGTTCCCGCGACAGCAGAAAACCTTCGTCGGCGAGCTGCTGGTAGGCCAGCACCACGGTGTTGCGCGCCACCCCCAGCGCCAGCGCCATCTCGCGGCTGGACGGCACCAGCGCGCCGCCGGGCAGCTGGCCGTCCATGATCGCGGCAACCAGCATCTCGCGGACCTGCGCCTGCAGGCTCAACGTCTGTTCGCCCACGCGCTGCAGCAGCGGCTTCCAGAGCGCCGGCGCCGGCCGGCGGCTCGTCGGCACTACGGTTCTCATAAAAAAATACCATTCAGGCGCCGGCAGCACAAGCGGATGCAGCTATGAAAAACATAGTAAATCCGGACCAACGCGTGCCGCCGCATCACATTGACGACTCGAGCATGTCGCGATATTCGTCGCGGCTCGCGATGCGCGGATTGGTTTTATGGCAATGATCGGCCAGCGCACCGTCGATCACCGCGTCGAAGCAATCTCGCTGCACGCCCAGTTCGGCCAGGCCGGAAGCCAGCGCGAGCCGTGCGTTCATCGCCGTGATCGCGCTCGCCACCTCGTCGCCGGACGCAAGCCCCATCGCATGCGCCATCCGATCGAGCCGCCGTTCGCGCTGGATCGAATCGGCCATGGCGTTGAAGCGCACCACGGCTGGCAGGAACATCGCGTTCAGGCTGCCGTGGTGCAGCCGTGGATCGACGCCGCCGAGACTGTGGCTCAGCGAATGCACGCAGCCCAGCCCTTTCTGAAATGCCATCGCGCCCTGCATCGACGCGCTCATCATGTTCAGCCGCGCTTCGCGATCCGCGCCGTCGTTCGTCGCACGTTCGATGAACCGCCAGCCCCGGCGCAAGCCTTCCAGCGCAATGCCGTCGGCCGGTGGATTGAACGCGGGCGCCATGAAGGTCTCCATGCAGTGCGCGATCGCATCCATGCCGGTCGCCGCCGTCAGCTTCGGCGGCAGTCCGAGCGTGAGTTCGGGATCGCAGATCGCAGCCTTCGGCACCAGATGCCAGGAGTGGAAGCCGAGCTTGCGCCCGTCGTCCACGATCAGAATCGCACCGCGCGCGACTTCGCTGCCGGTGCCCGAGGTGGTCGGCACCGCGATCAGTGGCGCCACCTGGTCGGTGATGCGCGGGGAGCCGCCTTCGATCGTCGCATATCGGGTCAGCGGGCCTTCGTGCGTGGCAAGAATAGCGACGCCCTTGGCGCAATCGATCGCCGAGCCGCCGCCGACTGCGATCAGGCCGTCGCAGTGGTTCTCGCGGTAGACCTGGGCAGCGGCACGCACGGCTGCTTCGGTCGGGTTCGATGGCGTTTGGTCAAACACTGCCGTCGGCAGGTCAGCGAGCGCATCGACCGCGCGCTGCAGCAGCCCGGCGGCCTTCACGCCGGCGTCGGTCACGATCAGCGGGCGCTTGATCGCACAGCGCTCGCATTCGGACTTCAACAACTGCAGCGCGCCGAAATCGATCTGCACCTGCGTCACGTAGTAGATCAAAGCCATGATGGGTCCCGTGCCTTTCGTCCTTGTCGTCTTCGTTCGGCGACCCTAGCGCAATACGCGCGTGTTTAAGATCGCGCCACCGTGCCAAGCCCAGTGATGATCCGACCCTGCCGTTCCCGGCGATGCGACGCCGGAGCCGCCAAAAGTTGCCATGTGGCCGTGCGCGCTCACTGTACCAACTGCTGCGGCTCGGCGAAACCCGACGTGGCCGTGCCAACCGGCAGGAGGACGCGCGTTTGAGTTCGCCGCTGCTGCCTGCTGCGCTGGATCGGCTTGCGCTTGCGGCGCCGATGCGTTCCCTGCTCGACCGCATGGCACGCGCCGGCCACCCGCGTTTTGAGACCCTGACGCCAGGCCGCGCGAAGGCTGCGTACGAGATCGGCGCCACCGTGCTCGAACTGCCCAAGGCACCGCTGGCGCAGGTGCGGGATCTGCGGCTGCCGGCACGCGATGGTGCGCTGCTGCCGATGCGCGTGTACCACCGGGAGTTGCCGACGCACGGTGCGCTGCCGCCGGTACTGCTGTACTTTCACGGCGGCGGCTTCACGATCGGCAGCATCGCGACGCATGATTCACTGTGCCGGCAGCTGTGCGCGTTGAGCGGTGCCTGCGTCGCATCGCTGGACTACCGGCTTGCGCCCGAGCACCAGTTTCCGACCGCCGTGCAGGACGCGGACGATGCGCTGCACTGGCTGCACGCGAACGCCGCAGCCGTCGGCGCGGACCCGCGGCGCATCGCGGTCGGAGGCGACAGCGCAGGCGGCACGCTGGCCGCCGTCTGCGCGATCCTGGCGCGCGATGCGGGCTTGCCGCTCGCGCTGCAGCTGCTGTTCTACCCGGGCTGCGCGGCCCGCCAGGACACGGCGTCGCACCGTCGCTATGCGCGCGGGCTGGTGCTGGAAGCTTCGACGATCGACTGGTTCTTCGGGCTCTATCTGCGCACGCCGGCCGACCGGGATGACTGGCGCTTCGCGCCGCTCGAAGCCCCCGATCTTGAAGGCGTGGTGCCGGCCTGGATCGGACTGGCCGAGTTCGATCCGCTGGTCGACGAAGGCGTGCAGTACGCTGACAAGCTGCGCGCGGCGGGCGTCGGTGTCGAGCTTGAAATCTACCGCGGCGTGACGCATGAGTTCATCAAGATGGGCCGTGCGTTGCCGCAGGCGACCGAAGCGCACCGCGCTGCGGCACAGGCGCTGGCGCAGCGCTTTGCCGAACTGAACACCTGAAGGCAACGTTACCCAAATGAACCGGCACGATTTTCGTTTCCTGCATCGCCTGCGCGTGCGCTGGGCCGAGGTGGACATGCAGAAGATCGTCTTCAATCCGCATTACCTGATGTACTTCGACACGGCCATTGCCGACTACTGGCGCGCGCTGGCGTTGCCGTACGAGGCGTCGATGCAGCAGCTTGGCGGCGACCTGTACGTGAAGAAGGCGACGATCGAGTTCCGGGCTTCCGCCCGGCTGGACGACCTGCTCGAAGTGGGCTTGCGCTGCACCCGTGTCGGCACCTCGTCGATCCGGTTCGAAGGCGCAATCTTCCGGGGCGGCCAGTTGTTGATCACGGCTGAGCTGATCTACGTGTTTGCCGATCCGGCCAGCCAGACCTCCCGGCCGGTGCCTGCCGCGCTGCGCCGGCTGCTGGATGATTTCGAAGCGGGCAGTGCGATCACGCAGACACGCTTGGGCTCCTGGGACGAACTTGGGCGCGAAGCCGGCAAGGTGCGCACCGAAGTGTTCGTCGAAGAGCAGCGCATCCCGCGCGATGAGGAATGGGACGAGGGCGATCCGGTCGCGCTGCATGTGGTGACGTTCAACGGCCTCGGCCAGCCGGTTGCGACCGGCCGCCTGCTGCCCGACCGGCCGGGCGGCTCGCGCATCGGCCGCATGTCGGTGCTGCGCGTGCTGCGCGGCGCGCGGCTGGGATCGCAGGTGCTGCAGCTGCTGGTCGATGCGGCACGCCGGCGCGGGGACGCCGAAGTGGTGTTGCACGCGCAGCGCAGTGCCGAAGGGTTCTATCGCCGCGCAGGCTTCGCGGTGCGCGGCGAGCCGTTCGACGAGGTGGGCATCGCCCACATCGAGATGGTGATGCCGTTGCGGTAGCGACCGAGGGCGTCACCTCATTCAGGTCGGTTCATCACCGAATCAGGCGTTATGTTCACCAGATGCGCGTCGGCCCGCTAGAGCGCGACGCTATCGCGCTTGGTCCGAACGGGCTCGATTCACGTCGAGTTCCGTGACCGGCGCGGCCCGGTTGCCCCAGGCACTACGGATATGCGTGAGCACGGCGGCAATCTCGCCATCTCCCAGGGTCAGCACATAAGGCGGCATGCCGAACGGCCGCGGGTTGCCGGCCGTGACCGGCGCAAAGCCGCCGTACAGCACACTCTGCACCAGGTTCGTGGCGTGCGCCAGATTGACCGCGCGGTTGCCGGCCAGCGGCGGATAGGCGCCTGCGACGCCTTCGCCCTGCTCGCCGTGGCATTGCGCGCAGTGGCCGCCGTAGATCTTTTCACCAAGAGCCAGCCTCGACGTGGCCGGCGCGGGCAAGTCGGGCTTGCTGCCGAGGCGCACATCGGGCGGTCTGGCCAGTGACAGCAGGTAGCTAGCCATCGCCGCGACGTCATGGTCGCTCAGGTACTGCGTGCTGTGCTGCACCACTTCCGCCATCGGGCCGAGCGCGACTGCGCCGGGCGCAAAGCCCGTGCGCATCAGTTGCGAGAATGCATCCACCGACGAAGGACTGAGGCCTGCTTCCTCAGGTGCGGCAAGCGACGGCGCATACCAGGGTTGCGCGGGAAGCTTGCCGCCGGCCAGCGCCGTAGCGTCAAGTGTGCCTCCGAGCGCACCACGCGCTGCGTGGCAAGCCGCGCAATGGCCGAGGCCGCGCACCAGATAGGCACCGCGGTTCCACTCGGCCGAACGCCTTGCGTCGGGATCGAACGCAGCCGGTGCGAAGTAGATCGCGCGCCAGATGGCGAGCGCCGCCTGCGTGCGGTACGGCCAGCGCAGCTCGTGCGGCGTATTGGCGCGTTCGACCGGTGTCAGAGTCTGCAGCCATGCGAACAGCGCATCGGAATCTTCGCGGGTCACGAGCGTCAGGCTCGGATACGGAAACGCTGGATACAAAAGTCGCCCGCCTCTGGATCGGCCGTTGTGCAGCGCGCGCCAGAAGTCCGCGCGGCTCCAGCGGCCGAGGCCAGTGTCCGGCGCGGGCGTCAGGTTGGTCGAATGAATGGTGCCGAACGGTGTCGGGATCGGCCGCCCGCCCGCATAGGGGGCACCGCCGCGCGTGGTGTGGCACGCCATGCAGTTGCCGGCGCGCGCGAGATAGGCACCCCGTTCGATCTGGGCGGCAGTGGCTGGCGGGTCAGCCGATCTGGGCACCATCGGCGCTTCACCGCGCACGTTCAACGCCCATACCGCAGCGCCGAACAACAGCGCGCCGGTCAGTACGGCAACGGCTGCGATCAGGAGCCGCCTCATCGCGTGGCACCCGCAGCCGCTGGCGACGCGCTGCCGCATTTCAGCGGCATGGCGTCCGGCAACGCGGCGGCGGGATGCGGGTCTGGCGGCAACGGCTGGGCCGCGAGCCAGCTGGCGACTGCGCTGACCTCGTCGGGCTGCAGGCGCTGCGCGATCGTCTGCATGCAGTCAGGCGCATGCGCCTGGCGCTCGCCGGTGCGCCAGGCGCCGAGCTGCGCGTTCAGGTAGTCGAGCGGCAGGCCGAGCAGGCCGGGCACCGCAGGGCGTACGCCGGTCATGCGCTCGCCGTGGCACTGGATGCAGGCGGGCAGGTTGCGCTCCGGCGCGCCACGTCGCACCAGCGCTTCACCGCGTCGCTGCTGGTCGGGCGCAGCCGCGCTGGCCACGGGCGGTGGATAGGGCAGTTCAAGTGCGCTGAAGTAATTGGCGATCTCCTGCAGATAGGCATCGTTCAACGGATCGACCATGCGCTGCATCAGCCCGTAGTGCCGCCGGCCGTCACGGAAGTTGAGCAGCTGGTGGTAGAGGTAGCCGGCCGGCTTGCCAGCGATGCGCGGGTAGTAGCCGTCGGGTGCTGCACGGCCCTGCTCGCCATGACAGGCGGAGCAGGCAAGCACACGCTGCGCGATGTTGTCGTGAAAAGGTGCGGCGGCAAACCCGCTGGATCCGAGCAGGGCGGCTGCCGCGCACAGCAGCGTTCGAGTGAGAAAGGCCATCGAGCGCGATGATGCCCGATGCGGTTGCAGCGGTGACGCTGCCACGCTTTTACAACGCTCGCATCGGGCTTTGAGCACGGCCCGGCTTGGCGCCTGAATCGAATGGGTATCATGTGCCAAACCCATTTTTCCCAGACTTGCCGGACGCCTAAGGAGATCACCGCACATGGCCGAAAAGAAGGGCTCCTCCATCGAGAAGTCGCTTTATTGCTCGTTCTGCGGCAAGAGCCAGCACGAGGTGCGCAAGCTCATCGCCGGGCCGTCCGTGTTCATCTGCGATGAGTGCATCGACCTGTGCAACGACATCATTCGCGATGAAGTGCCGGAGGCTGTCGCCGGCCGCGACGGCAAGGGCGAACTGCCGACGCCGGCCGACATCAAGGGTAACCTCGACAACTACGTGATCGGGCAGGAGCCGGCCAAACGCACGTTGGCAGTGGCCGTCTACAACCACTACAAGCGCTTGAAGCATACCGAGAATTCCAAGCGCGAGGATGTCGAGCTGACCAAGAGCAACATCCTGCTGATCGGCCCGACCGGCTCGGGCAAGACGCTGCTGGCACAGACGCTGGCGCGCATGCTCGACGTACCGTTCGTGATGGCCGACGCAACCACGCTGACCGAAGCCGGCTATGTCGGCGAGGACGTGGAAAACATCGTGTCCAAACTGCTGCAAAGCTGCAACTACGAAGTCGAGCGGGCCCAGCGCGGGATCGTCTACATCGACGAGATCGACAAGATCAGCCGCAAGTCGGACAACCCGTCGATCACGCGCGACGTGTCGGGCGAAGGCGTGCAGCAGGCGCTGCTCAAGCTGATCGAGGGCACCATGGCAAGCGTGCCGCCGCAGGGCGGGCGCAAGCATCCGAACCAGGATTTCCTGCAGATCGACACGACCAACATCCTGTTCATCTGTGGAGGCGCATTCGCGGGGCTTGAGAAAGTGATCGAAAACCGCACGGAAGCGTCCGGCATCGGCTTTGGTGCAGTGGTGAAAAGCAAGCAGCAACGCAGCCTGTCCGACATGTTTCGTGAGGTCGAGCCGGAAGACCTGATCAAGTTCGGGCTGATCCCGGAACTGGTCGGACGCATGCCGGTGGTCGCGACGTTGAATGAGTTGACCGAAGACGCGCTGGTCAAGATCCTGACCGAGCCGAAGAACGCGCTTGCCAAGCAGTACGGCAAGCTGTTGCAGATGGAAGGTGTCGAGCTGGAACTGCGCCCGAACGCGCTGAGGGCGATTGCGAAGAAGGCGCTGGCGCGCAAGACCGGCGCGCGCGGGCTGCGCTCGATCCTTGAACTCGCGCTGATCGACACCATGTTCGATCTGCCGACCACGCACAACGTCGTGAAGGTGGTGGTGGACGAATCGACCATCGAGGAGAACAAGCCGCCGCTGCTCGTGTATCGCGAGGCTGCGAAGTCGGCCTGAGGCCGGGCGCTCGATGGCCTGCCTTGGCTCAGACGGCCAGCGCGAGTTGAAATCCAGCAGCGCAGCCACTACTTTCAACAGGTCTTGATAAAAGGTAATTCATGTCTGGTCAAAACCCGTTGCCTCCCACCGCCATCGAACTGCCGTTGTTGCCGCTGCGCGACGTGGTGGTGTTTCCGCACATGGTGATCCCGCTGTTCGTCGGGCGCCCGAAAAGCATCAAGGCGCTTGAAACCGCGATGGGCGCGGAGCGGCGCATCATGCTGGTTGCGCAAAAGACCGCAGCCAAAGACGAGCCGTCCCCGGGGGACATGTTCGACGTTGGCTGCGTGTCGACCATCCTGCAGATGCTGAAATTGCCGGACGGCACCGTCAAGGTGCTCGTGGAAGGGCAGCAGCGCGCCAAGGTGAACCGGATCGACGATGGTGCCGAGCACTTCACCGCCGACGTGACGCCGATCGAAGTGGCAGAGAAAGCCGAGCTGCCCAGCGACGTGGAAGCGTTGCGGCGCGCGGTGATGCAGCAGTTCGACCAGTACGTCAAGCTCAACAAGAAGATTCCGCCCGAGATCCTGACTTCGATCTCGAGCATCGACGATCCAGGCCGACTGGCCGATACGATCGCCGCACACTTGCCGCTGCGGCTCGAAGCCAAGCAGGCCGTGCTGGATCTCGACGATGTGAAGGCGCGGCTGGAAAACCTGTTCGGCCAGATCGAGCGCGAAGTCGACATCCTGAACGTGGACAAAAAAATCCGCGGGCGCGTCAAGCGCCAGATGGAGAAGAATCAGCGCGACTTCTATCTGAATGAGCAGGTCAAGGCGATCCAGAAAGAGCTGGGCGATGGCGAAGACGGAGCCGACGTCGAAGAGATCGAGAAGAAGATCAAGTCGGCGCGCATGCCCAAGGAAGCGCTGAAGAAAGCCGAAGCCGAGTTCAAGAAGCTCAAGCTGATGTCGCCGATGTCGGCTGAAGCCACGGTGGTGCGCAATTACATCGAGGTGCTGGCCGGATTGCCCTGGAGCAAGAAGACCAAGATCAAGCACGACCTGAGCTATGCGGAAGACGTGCTGAACGCAGACCATTACGGTCTGGAGAAAGTCAAGGACCGCATCCTCGAGTACCTTGCGGTGCAGCAGCGCGTGGACAAGGTCAAAGCGCCGATCCTGTGTCTGGTCGGGCCGCCGGGCGTCGGCAAGACGTCGCTGGGCCAGTCGGTGGCGAAGGCAACCGGGCGCAAGTACGTGCGCATGGCATTGGGCGGCATGCGCGACGAAGCCGAGATCCGAGGCCATCGCCGCACCTACATCGGCGCGTTGCCGGGCAAGGTGCTGCAGAACCTGAGCCGCGTGGGCACGAAGAATCCATTGTTCCTGCTCGACGAGATCGACAAGCTCGGCATGGACTTTCGCGGCGATCCATCGAGCGCGCTGCTCGAGGTGCTCGACCCGGAGCAGAACCACACGTTCAACGATCATTACGTCGAGGTCGACTTCGACTTGTCCGACGTGATGTTTGTCGCCACGTCGAACACCATGAACATCCCGCCGGCCTTGCTGGACCGGATGGAGGTGATCCGGCTGGCCGGCTATACCGAGGACGAGAAGGTCAACATCGCGATCCGCTACCTGCTGCCTAAGCAGCTGAAGAACAACGGCGTGGCGGAAAATGAACTTGTGATCACGGAAGACGCGGTGCGCGACATCGTGCGCTATCACACGCGTGAAGCCGGTGTGCGTTCGCTCGAGCGCGATCTGTCGAAGATCTGCCGCAAGGTCGTCAAGGGCCTGCAGCTCAAGAAGATGACGGCACCGGTCAACGTCACGGCCGAGAACCTCGATGAATTTCTCGGTGTGCGCAAGTTCACCTATGGCCGGGCCGAGGCGCAGAACCAGGTCGGGCAGGTGGTTGGCCTGGCGTGGACCGAAGTCGGTGGCGACCTGCTCACGATCGAAGCGGCGTTGATGCCCGGCAAGGGCAACATCCTGCGCACGGGCTCGCTCGGCGACGTGATGAAGGAATCGGTCGAAGCGGCACGCACGGTGGTGCGCTCGCGTTCCCGCACGCTCGGCATCACCGACGAGGTGTTCGAGAAGAAGGACATGCACATTCACGTGCCGGACGGTGCCACGCCGAAGGATGGCCCGAGCGCGGGGGCTGCGATGACGACCGCGATCGTGTCGGCACTGACGGGCATCCCGGTGCGCGCCGACGTGGCGATGACGGGCGAGATTACATTGCGCGGCGAGATCACGCAGATCGGCGGCTTGAAGGAAAAGCTGCTGGCCGCTTTGCGCGGAGGCATCAAGACTGTGCTGATTCCCGAAGAAAACGCGAAAGACTTGGCCGAAATTCCCGTCAATGTGCGTGACGGGCTGGAGATCGTGCCGGTCAAGTGGATCGACAAGGTGCTCGAACTCGCGTTGGAGCGCAGTCCGTCTGCGCTGCCGGACGACGAGCCGGCGGTGCCGCTGGCGGTCCCGGCCAAGAACGTTGGCAAGCGTCCGGGCAGCCGTGCGCCATCGATCAAACATTGACGGACTACGGGTCATTGCAGGCGTTGATCGGGCGTCGGAGTCGACTTGGAGGTGCGCTATAATTTGTTCACATTGCGGGAATAGCTCAGTTGGTAGAGCGCAACCTTGCCAAGGTTGAGGTCGAGAGTTCGAGACTCTTTTCCCGCTCCAGATTGCTTGATCAAAAAGGGAAGCTTGAAGGCTTCCCTTTTTCGTCCGTGCGGTGCCTTCTCTCACGCTGAGGAAGGCGCAAGATCCGGAGGCACGAAGTACGGCGCGGTAGCAAAGCGGTTATGCACCGGATTGCAAATCCGATCAGCCCGGTTCGACTCCGGGCCGCGCCTCCATTTCAAAGCATGCGGCGGCTGCTGACTTTCCGATTTGTCAGACCCCGCATGCAGCTAATGCAGCCCGAGTGGTGAAATCGGTAGACACAGGGGACTTGAGAGCAAGGACAATGATCCAACTTGAGCCCCCGGGTGGGAAACCCCCGGGGTGAAGCCCGTCAAACTCGGTGAAGGCCCTGGGCGGCTTCGACCCGGACCGCATCATGCGCAGCCGTGCCGTTGCAGACCCGCGCTGACGCCGAGCCAAGCCCGATTCGGTTGCCTGATAGGCGGCCGACATCGGGAAGGTGTAGAGAGCAGACGGCGGGCGCCTAATGCTGGTTTGCGCCGGCGATGGCGAAGGCGTGCTCCAGACCACGAACGCTTGTCTGACCTTCCGGCGAATCGGCGGGCAGGTGTGACCAGCGGCGGCGAAAGCCGAAGTGGTACGAAAATCCCCCGGCCCTGATACGGCCGTGCCGGTTCGATTCCGGCCTCGGGCACCAGTATGTTGTCAACCGCACGAGTTGATTAGTGCGACGCCTCCCGACATCAACGGCGTTGCGGGAGGTTGGTACCGAAGCACGCCGTCATTTGCTAGGCGCGGCGCCCGGTTTTGCAATGGTTGACATCCCGGTCTGCAAGGCTTTCAGGAACTCATCCATCCGCCGTTGGCGCAGCGATGGTTCCTGGGTTGCCTGAATCTGCTGCATCCGCTCGTGCAGGTTGTTCATTAATGCGCCACCGGGCGCGTTGGCGGCAGCGATGCGGGCCGGCCCGGTCGATGGATGAGGCGAAACGGCCAGTGCGCCAACCGCTGCCAAGGCGCCGTCAGCTTGTGCACTGGCAGCCAGTGTGAGGGCGGCGCTCAAGGCTGCGACTGCAATCCGGATCAGCTGGCGCTGACGACGCGGGGCGGTGGCGAATGAGATTGGCATCGGCGGTGCAGCAAGCGGGTGATTGGCGGAAATGATGTTCAGCTCCGATTGTCAGCAGTGCCGCGGCGCATTCGGTGGATTCGACCGCGGCCACGCCAAGCCGATCCGTGAACAAGTCGGCGATCCAGGTTGATCACCTTCGCTGAGCCAAGTGTGGCTGATCAATTAAATGATCTGGAGAGCGCTGTCTAATTTGTTGCGATGCAACATTTCGACCGCACAGGCGGCTCAAACCTCATACAATACGTTCATGTTGCGGTGCAACAAAATTCTTCGCTCGTTCATTTGAGTGGTGAATTTGAAGACATCCGACGGGCAGTTAGTGCCACTTGGCGCTGCTTTTTCCAACCACCTTCCAACGCTCTCACAGCAGAGGACTTATATGAACGAGATCTATCAAAACTTCGCCAACGTCGCCAAATCGAATCTGGATAACGTCCAGGTCGTCGCACAACACATGATGGGCGGCCTGGAACAGATCGGCCAGCTCAACCTCGCGGTGTCCAAAGCCGTTGTCGGCGAGTCGCTTGAGCGGGTGCAATCGATGCTCGACGTGTGCGATCCGCAGCAGTTTCTGACGATGCAGGCCGGCATGATGCAGCCGATGGCAGAGAAGTCGGCCAGCTATCTGCGCCAGCTGTACGAGATCATGAGCGGCACCAATGCCGAGATCGGCAAGCTGGCTGAAGCGCAGATGAAGGAAGTGCAACAGAATCTGACGGCGATGGCAGACAGTGCGATGAAAAATGCACCGGCCGGCACGGAAGCGGCTGCCGCGCTGTTCCGAAACGCGTTCGCCGCCAGCCAGGATGCGATCAGTTCCGCGCAGAATGCTGCTCGTCAGGCCGTCGCGACCACCGAGCAGAACATGAATGCGATGTCCGATCAGGCCATCAGCACGGTCCGCTCGGCGTCGGCACGCAGCAAGCGCTGATCTTGCACCCGCTCGGGCCAGGGGCCCGAACGGGCTGCTGGCTAAGAACTTGGCAGAAAGTGCACCGGTCGAGGTGCTTTGTCTAACGGCGCTGCGTACCGCACAGGCGAGATTTCCGTGTCTGGACGTCAATGTCGACGGGTATCCATGACACATTGCACGTCACGTGACCGAATAAGGAACTTGGCGAGTGCCTATACGGTGCTGGTTATCCAGGCGGTCGACGCGCCACCTGCCAACTTTTTGCGACAGGTCGAATCGCCCAGCGCAGGACTGGCCGATCGCAGCCGCGGAGTCAAGCTACCTGCGGCCCGGCACCTCAGCGCGAGGCCGATGCCGGTGTGATCGTTTCACGAACGATGCCGCCGCCCGCAACGCTGCCTTCGGCCTTGCTGTTCGCGGCGCCTTTCATGCGGGATTCACAATCGGCGCTGGCAGCCGGCGCCTGCCCGTCACAGCGGGCCTGCGCATTCTGCTGCTCCTGCTTGGCGGAAGGGTCGGTCAGTCCATCCCTGCGCTGTTCCTGCTTTGCGGCGCCTGCTTCGCGCAGGCAGGCAGCACGGTCCTGTCGGCCATCGTCACAGTTCGGTCGGCTGCTCTGCGCGTTGCCAGCCCCTGGCGAGGCCGGATCTGCAGCAAATCCCAGGACCGACATCGACAGGCCAGCCGCCAACGCCAGCAGCGTCCTGGCGCCGAAAACGCGCGTTTGATGGAACATGATCGCCAAATCCTTCCGGAACCGAAAAAAGAACAAAACAATCGGGTCGATGCAGTGGCCTGCGACTGCTTTGCTGGCCGATCCCCGACTCATCGACAACCCGGTGATCAGGCCTGCCAAGCGGGCGTCTGAGCAGCCAGCGCGACCCGTTTCGGCGCGCTGATCAGCGTCCCACGCTCAGCAATTCGACGTCGAACTTCAGCGTTGCATTGGGCGGAATCACGCCACCTGCGCCGCGTGCGCCGTAGCCGAGTTCAGGCGGGATGATCAAGATGCGCTGGCCGCCGACCTGCATGCCTTGCACGCCTTCGTCCCAACCCTTGATCACCATGCCGCCGCCGAGTGAAAACGCGAACGGGTCGCCCCGGTCACGGCTCGAATCGAATTTCTTGCCCTGCTGGCCATCCTGGTACAGCCAGCCGGTGTAGTGCACCTTGACCTGCTGGCCGGATTTGGCGGTGTCGCCGCTGCCGACTCTGGTGTCTTCGTACTGCAAGCCGCTCGGCGTGGTGGTCATCGTCATGTTCGCTCCGTTGGAATGGGGTTTGGAAACTTTTTCGCTATGCGATTGATAGCTGCAGCTGCATACTGCAAGCGCGCCTGCAGCCAAAACGACAGAAAATTTTTGCATGATGCTAATCCAGTAGTTGACGCCGCGCCAGATCGCGCATCAGCTGCCGCACGCCGTAGTTCCAGCGTGGGGCCCGGTCCGACGTCGTGACCCAGTTGCTGAGCGTGCCCAGCAATGCGGTGCCGATGTCCACGCGATCGCCAACTTCGTGCGTGAACCCCTCGCCCGGTCCGTGCCGGTCCTGCGTCGGCGCGAACATCGTGCCCAGAAACAGCAAGAAGCCATCCGGATACTGGTGATTCGCCCCGATCGTCTGCGCGACCAGATCGAGCGGGTCGCGGCTGATCTGCTGCAGCGAACTGTGGCCCTGCATGACGAAACCGTCCGACCCCGTCACGGCCAATGCCACATCACAACCCCGCACATCGTCGATGCCGAAGCCCGCATCGAACAGCCGGATGAACGGCCCGATCGCGCAGCTTGCGTTGTTGTCCTTCGCCTTCGACAGCAGCAGCGCGCTGCGGCCCTCGAAATCCCGCAGGTTCACGTCGTTGCCCAGTGTGGCACCCTTGACCCGGCCGGCCGAATCGACGGCAAGCACCACTTCGGGCTCCGGGTTGTTCCAGGCGCTGCCCGGATGCAGCCCGACCTGCGCGCCCCAGCCGACCGCGCTCATCGGCTGCGCCTTGGTGAACACCTCGGCGTCCGGGCCGATCGCGACTTCCAGGTACTGCGACCAGGCGCCCTGGGCGACCAACGCCGCCTTGAGTCGCGCCGCATCGTCGGAGCCAGGCACAACGCGCGCCAGATCGTCGCCGATCGCCGCGGTGACGGCGCGGCGCACGGCCTCGGCGCGGCTTGCGTCGCCACGCGCCTGCTCTTCGATCACGCGCTCGAGCATCGAGCTCACGAACGTGACGCCGGCCGCTTTCAGCGCCTGCAGGTCGCAGGGCGCGAGCAGGCAGGGCTTGGCAGGGTCCTGGCGGTCGTGCAGCGAATTTTCGAGCAGCACGCGCAGGTCCAGCAACCGTGGGCCGGGATCGGTACGCAGCTGCGCGGCCGGGTCGTCGAGTTCAAGCAGGTCGGCGCAGGTCGGCACCAGATGCGAGGCGTCGTGCACAGCGCCCTCATGCAGGTGCACCAGCATCGCCCCGCGTTCCGGATCGCGGATGCGGCCGACCAGCACGGCCTGTGCAGCGTCCTGCGGCAGCAGGCGGGCGATGTCGCCATCAGTCAGTTGTATCGGCATGATCGAGCAGGCCCGCGACGCTTCAGGCTGGCTGATTCGGCTTGCGCTGATTCACCACCCACTTGGCGGCGAACGCCTGCAGATCGTTCAGCCGCTTGAGCAGATCGGCACCGGGCGGGGTGACGGTATAGCCGTCGCTGCCGTGCGTCATCAGGCCGGCTTCGCGCAGTTCCTTGATGCGGGTGTTCAATGTGTTCGGCGTGATGCCGCCGACGCTGTCCTGCAGCAGCCGGAACGTCTGCGGATG
Organism: Burkholderiaceae bacterium; assembly: GCA_965218765.1. Taxonomy (GTDB): domain Bacteria; phylum Pseudomonadota; class Gammaproteobacteria; order Burkholderiales; family Burkholderiaceae_C; genus JBBPYC01. The sequence goes on from CBDCLU010000002.1 coordinate 245,506, forward strand.
CCCATCGCGCAGCGCCCACAGCACGCGGATCGCATAACGCGCTTCGAGCAGACCGAGCAGTTGGTAGACGGCGGCGTTTTCCTTCGAACTCATGGGTCGGTTCCTCGTCGTACGCGGCGGTTGCCCGGGCTTGAACCGTGGGGGCGAAGGCCTCGCATGCGCTACACAATCAATAGCGATTGCACTATAGCGCAAATTCGCAGGCGCTACCACATTTGTAGCTGCCGAGAGGCTGAGGCACTGCGCCGGATATCGATTCGCTGCTCTGTCGCCCAGGCACGAAGAAACAATCATTGCAGTGGAAGGAACCGCGTTCGTGCACAAAAAAAAGCGGCTCTCGGGCCGCTTTTTCTCGGGTGAGCAAGCGCTGCAACTGAGTCTAGTTGCGCACCACGATCGCGTTTTTCACCGACTTCACGCCCTTGACCGACTTTGCAATGCTTTCCGCGCGGTCTTTTTCCGCACCGGTCTTGACGAAGCCCGACAGCAGCACCGTGCCCTCCATCGTCTCCACCTTCACGTCAGACGCCGACACGCGGTCGCTGCCGACGTAGTCGGCCTTGATCTTGCTGGTGATCGTCGCGTCATCCACATACTCGCCGGCCGAGTAGCTGTCGTTCTTCTGGAACATGCTGCAACCCGACAGCAGCAACGCGCCGACGGTCATGCTGGTGGCGACTAGGGTTTTGAAGCGGATGGTGGTCATGATCGGGGTTCTCCTCAAACGTTGGAAAAAAAGGCAAGTCGGTCAGGCGCCGGAATGACCCGGTTCGAATCGGCTGACGCTGCCGATCCGCTTGGCCCGCACCGGACGATAGTGGCGCTCGTTCATGCCGGGCCAGTGCCGCAAACGCGTATCGATGTAGGACTATCGCGCAGCGCATTGTCAGATGTCTGACCAGGCCGAGTACGACGCGGGCTTTCAGCTTGCTGAGCATTCGCCTTCATGCATCGACGCGTCGCATCGACTGCGCGGTTGCCGCGCGTCCGACGCTGCTAGCGCTCATCCTCGAACGTGAGCGTCGGGTTGCTCATGATGCGCCGCACGCTGTCCAGCCCATCGATCACATGATTCGCAAAATAGCTGCTCTGCGAATCGGGTTCGAGCGCCGCCACCGCCAGGCTGCCCAGCGGCTGATTCACCGGCACGTAGTAGCTGCCGGCAGCGGCCACCAGCGGTGCGCGTACCACCTCGACCTGCGCCTGGCGCACCGGCGCTTCGCCGACGATCACACCGCGCACGTCCTGCCGGCCGGTGACGAGGCTTGCAACTTCACGATAGCCGTCGGCCACCACGTTCGCATCGGCCGCGATCCTGAACACCTGCAACCCCAGCAGGCGCAGCCGCTCGACCGCCTCGCTCGCATCGGCAGACAGCCAGTAACCGCAGGGACGCAACCGCGTCTTCGCCGACTGCAGCTTGAGTGCCGACAACCAGTCGACATCGATCGCCCGATCCGCCCCGGTTGCCGGATCGATCATCAGCACGGAAGCCCGCTCCGGCGTCAACGTGGCCTGCAGCACCGCGTCTTTTGCGCAAGCCTGGCTGGTCACCTCGCGCGCAACGAATTCGCGTACCTTCAGCAGCTGATCGGCGCGATTCGCGGTGCTGCGCAGCACGCTGCTGAGCGCCACCACCTGCGTGTGCACGCGGCGCTGGATGTGCAGCCGCCCGATGCCGACGCCCCGTGTTTCGAGCAGCAGGCTGACCGCGTTCTTCAGCCCGTTCACATTGCGGCTGGTGTCCGGTTCGACCCCCCCCATCGACAGCCGGCGATCGTTCGGATCGGTTGACGTGGTGTAGTACCAGTGGCTGCTCAAGCGTTCGGCTTCCAGCGCGGCGACCAGCGGCAGCCGCACCCATTCGTCGGCCGCCTTGGTCACGAACTCGGGCATGTTCGCACTGGTCGCGTACTGCAGCAGCGCGTCGTAGCGCTGCACCGCGCCAAACTTTTCCAGATAGCGGCCGCCTACCGTGTATTCGTGCGCATCCACCACCACGATCGGGCGGTAGTCGCGCACCAGCCGTGCCAGCGCGCGCGCCTCGGGCGTCTTCAGCAGCAGGTGGTCGCGGTTCATGTCGATGCTGTTTGCGGTCACGCGCTGGTTGTCAGCCGCGCCGTCCGGATTTGCGCGCGGCACCACGATCACGTTGACCTTCTGCAGCAGTGGCGCGAGCAGCCCTTGCGCAAGCTCGCGCGCCAGCACCATCAGCGCCTCGGCCGACGCCGGCTCGTTGCCGTGCTGCTGACCGATCAGCAGCACGGTTGGCAGGCCGCTGTCGGCAAGCGTCGCCGGATCGGTTGCGGCGGCGCGCGTCAGCACCAGCCCTTCGAGCGCGTTGCCGCGCTGCGAATTGCCCAGCGCCAGCAGACCAGTGCGCACGCCGGCCGCCACGGCTGCCGGGTTGGCCAGCGAGCGCAGCCAGTTCTGCACCTCGGCGTTCGAGCTGAAGGTTTCGCGGCCCGCAGCCAGCCCGGGCGTGCTGTAGACCACCGCGGGGTCGGGAAAGCGCGCGGCGACGGCCGGGCCGTAGGGCGTGGGAGCATTGGCTGCAGCATCGGCCGCGGCGCGGTTTTCCTCGCTCGCGCTGGCGGTCGGCAGCGCCCGGATCGGGCTGCTCCAGCGCGGCAGCGCGACCGTCGAACAGCCGCCGAGCCACCACAGCAGCAGCGCAGCACCGGCGCACCTGCGCAGCCGACGGAACGGCGCCGCCTTGCCGTGGGCGGATGACTTGCGCTTTTGGGAAGCCATGAGACGGAATCCTGACTGGTTGAATGGATGGTCGGGCACGCGCGGGAACGGGCGCCCGCGGGCCGCGCGGTGAGCCCGGCCAGTGGAAATGTTACCCGGCGGCCAAGGCTGCCGAGGCAGTTTCGGCATCACACGCAGGCCGCGGCGGCGAAGCAGGGACAATTGCGGCGATCCCCACGCACGTCACACGTACTTCCCACTGCCAGCCTTACCGCTTGTCTGGTTGCCTGCCACGCTCATCATCGCTGCCATGTCCACGTCCACCGAATCGTCTGCTGCCTGGCGCGCCTGCGTCGCGCCGATGATGGACTGGTCCGACCGGCACTGCCGCCAGCTGCACCGGCTGCTGAGCCGGCATGCGCGGCTTTATACCGAGATGGTGACGACCGGCGCGCTGCTGCATGGCGACGTGGCGCGGCATCTGCGGTTTGATGCGCTGGAGCACCCGGTCGCGCTGCAACTCGGCGGCAGCGAGCCCGACGACCTCGCGCGTGCCGCGCGGCTCGGCGCGCAGTGGGGCTACGACGAGATCAACCTGAATTGCGGCTGCCCGTCGCCAAGGGTGCAGCGCGGCGCGTTCGGTGCCTGCCTGATGGCCGAGCCCGCACGCGTGGCCGATTGCGTGAAGGCGATGCGCGATGCGGTCAGCATTCCCGTCACCGTCAAGCACCGTATCGGCATCGACCGCCAGGAGGACTACGGCTTCATGCGCGATTTCGTCGGCACCGTGGCCGACGCGGGCTGCCGCGTGTTCATCGTGCATGCGCGCAACGCCTGGCTCGATGGCTTGTCACCGAAGCAGAACCGCGATGTGCCGCCGCTGCGCCATGAGCAGGTGCACCGGCTCAAGCGCGACTTTCCGCACCTGACGATCGCCATCAACGGCGGCATCGACACCACTGCGCAGATGACCGAGCAGCTGCGGCAGCTCGACGGCGTGATGCTCGGCCGCGCCGCGTATCACGAGCCGTGGCTGCTGCGCGATTGGGACGCTGAATTCTTTGGCGCTGCTGCCTCGTCGCTGACGCGCGAGGCGGTCGAGCAGCAGATGGTTTCGTACATGCTGCGTGAAGCAGCCGAGCACGGCACGCCGTGGCCGGCGATTGCGCGCCACATGCTGGGGTTGCGCAACGGGCTGGCCGGTGCGCGCCGCTGGCGCCAGGTCTGGAGCGACCACCGGCACAAGGCGCGGTGTCCGCGCTTGCGTGGCAAGCCGTCCGCCAGCCGCAGCCGGCTTGAAACCCCGCGCGCACCGGATCAGCGGCCGCTTGCCTGCGACCTGCGGGACTTCACCGATAGGCACGCGGCCTGGTTGCCGTTAGCGTGCATCGATTCATTCAGGCAGCAGCAGCACGGCAGGAGCGCACGACCGATGAAGCACGGCATGATGCAGGACAAGGTGATCGTCGTCACGGGCGCGGGCGGCGGCATCGGCCGAGACATTGCGCTGGCGCTCGCAGCAGAAGGCGCCAGCGTCCTGGTCAATGACGTTGGCGCATCGTTGTCGGGTGATGTGGATGAGCGCAGCGACCAAGCTGGGCCTGCGCAGGCAGTCGTCGACGAGATCGGCCGGGCCGGCGGGCAGGCCTTCGCCAGCACCGACAGCGTGGCCGATGCGGCCGGTGCCGCACGCATCGTGCAGGCTGCGCTCGATGCGCTCGGCCGCATCGACGGCGTCGTGAACAACGCGGGCATCCTGCGCGACCGGTTCTTCCACAAGATGAGCGTGGACGAATGGGATGCGGTGCTCAAGGTGCATCTGTACGGCGCCTTTCACGTGAGTCGCGCGGCCGCCACGCACTTCAAAGCCCAAGGCTCCGGCAGCTTCGTGCACATGACGTCCACGTCCGGGCTGATCGGCAATTTCGGCCAGGCGAACTATTCGGCGGCCAAGCTCGGCATCGTCGCGCTGTCCAAATCGATCGCACTCGACATGCAGAAATTCAACGTGCGCAGCAACTGCATCGCGCCATTCGCCTGGAGCCGCATGACGAGCTCGATCCCGACCGCAACACCGGCCGAAGCGGCGCGCGTGGAGCGCATGAAGCAGATGACGCCGGCAAAAATAGCGCCGCTGGCGGTCTGCCTGCTCAGCGATGCGGCCGCCGACACGAATGCGCAGGTGTTCGCGGTGCGCCACAATGAGATCTTCCTGATCAGCCAGCCGCGCCCGCTGCGCTCGGTGCATCGCGGCGAAGGCTGGAGCCCGCAGAGCGTGGCCGAGCATGCGCTGCCGGCGCTGAAGAGCCAATATCACGCGCTCGATCGGTCGAGCGATGTGTTCAGTTGGGAGCCGGTGTGAGGTTTTGCCTCCGCCTTTGCGCCCGCCGCCGGCCCGCAGCTGTCGGTGAACCTGCCGCCTGACCTCCGACTGACCCGCGACTGTTTTTCCCCCCAATCATCAAAGGAGTCATGCCATGCAACGTCGTTCCCTGGTCCGGTCCACTGCCACGTTGGGCCTGGGCGCACTTGCCGTCCATGCGCTGCCCGCGCGCGCAGCGGCCAGCACTAACAGCACCAACAGCACCAACAGCACCAACAGCACCAACAGCACCAAGTCTCCGTTCGAAGTCGAGCCCACCACGCTCGCAATTGCGGGCAGCGAAATGCGCTTTCCGGTGCGGCGCATCTACTGCATCGGCCGCAACTATGCCGCGCATGCGCGCGAGATGGGCTCGGACCCGACGCGCGAGCCGCCGTTTTTCTTCCAGAAACCGACCGACGCGGTGCAGAACGTGGCACCGGACACCGTGGCCGATCATCCCTATCCGACGCTGACGAAGAACTATCACTACGAAGTCGAACTCGTGGCCGCGCTGCACAAGGGCGGGCGCGACATCGGAATCGAACGGGCGCTCGACCACGTCTACGGCTATGCGCTGGGCCTGGACATGACGCGGCGTGATCTGCAGCGCGCCATGGGCGAACAGAAAAAGCCCTGGGAGATCGGCAAGAGCTTCGATCATTCGGCGCCGATCGGCCCGCTGCACCGGGTGGCCGATGTCGGCCATTTCCAGGACGGAAGCATCTGGCTCAAGGTCAACGGCGACCTGAAGCAGAACGCCAATCTGAACCAGATGATCTGGAGCGTGGCCGAACAGATCAGCCAGCTGTCCGCGGCCAACGAGCTGTTTCCCGGCGACATCATCTATTCCGGCACGCCGGAGAACGTCGGGCCGGTGGTCAGGGGCGACGTGATCGACTGCCACATCGACCGGCTGCCGAACCTGAGCGTGAAGATCGTCTGAGAACCGTACGTCGGCGTCTCGCCGCAGCATGCGGGGCACACGGTGAGCACGCGTGCCGAGCGTGCACGCTTCTGATGACCCGCACCTGTTTTATGCTTTGACAACAACATCCGAGTTCAAGCGCCAGCCCAGGCGCCCGCTCTGGGGCTTGTCACCCAAGCAATCACACCGCCATGACTGCAAAGACTGCAACCTTTCCATCTGCCCGGCTCGCCATGTTCGCGGCCGAGCTGCAGTTCGAGTCGATCCCGGATGCCGTGTTGCGCAAGACCGAGGATTTGATGGTCGACTGGTTCGGCTCCTGCGTGGCCGGCAGGGGCGCCCGCACGGTGGAGACGATCACGCGTTTTGCAGCGGCGCAGGGCCAGCGCAACGGCCCCTGCGAAGTGCTGATCGACCGGAGCCGCAACAGCCCGTACTTCGCCGCGATGGCGAACGCCGCGGCCTCCCATGTGGCCGAGCAGGACGACGTGCACAACGGCTCGGTGTTTCATCCGGCCACCGTGGTGTTCCCGGTCGCGCTCGCGATCGCGCAGCAGCGCGAGTTAAGCGGGGCCGAGCTGCTGACGGCCGCCGTGGTGGGCTACGAGGTCGGCATCCGCGTCGGCGAATTCCTGGGCCGCTCCCACTACAAGGTATTCCATACGACCGGCACCGCGGGTACGGTGGCCGCCGCGGCCACGGCCGGGCGGCTGCTCGGGCTCGATGCGGCCACGATGCTGCATGCGTTCGGCTCGGCCGGCACCACGGCGGCCGGCTTGTGGGAGTTTCTGCGCACCGCCGCCGACTCGAAGCAGTTGCACACCGCACATGCGGCCGCAAACGGCTTGATGGCCGCCTGTCTTGCCCAGGAAGGCTTCACCGGTGCCGCGCAAATCCTGGAGGGGCCGCAGGGCATGGCGGCCGGCATGTCGAGCGATGCCGATCCCGCGCGGCTGACCGACCGGCTCGGGCAGCGCTGGGCCACGGTGGAAACATCGTTCAAGTTTCACGCGTCGTGCCGCCACACGCACCCGGCCGCCGATGCGCTGCTGGCGGTCATGCGCGCAAACGACCTGACGCCCGCGCAGATCGACAGGGTCATCGCGCATGTGCATCAGGGCGCGATCGACGTGCTCGGCCCGGTCACTGATCCGAAGACCGTGCATCAATCCAAGTTTTCGATGGGCACCGTGCTCGCGATCGCCGCGCAGTTCGGTCATGCGGGTTTGACCGAGTTCGACGAACACTATGCAAGCGAGGCAACCCGGCGCTTGCGCGACCGCATCACGATGGAACTCGACGAGGAGGTCGATGCCGCCTATCCGCAGCGCTGGATCGGCAGGGTCACGGTGCTGACCACCGACGGGCGTACGTGCCAGGCGCGGGTCGATGAGCCGAAAGGCGACCCAGGCAACACCTTGAGCCGCGACGAGATCACCGCGAAGGCGCAGCGCTTGGCGGCCTGGAGCGGCGGCGCCACGCCGGCCGAAATGCAGCGCGCGATCGATGCGCTGTGGAACGTGGCCCAGTGGCCGAAGGTCGGCAGCTTGCTGGTGGTGGCGCGTTGAGCAGCGTGCCGGTGCTGGCGCCCGTTCCGGTGGCTGGTTTCAACAAAGATAGGCCCGTAGCGATGGTGTTGCCTGCATTGTGTGCTATGAAAATCGCAGTGTCGATCGATTCGATTCGGCGGCCTGCAGGCGTGCTTGCGAACGGAATGCGGAGCGCGCCATGATCGACAAGATCGCCCCCTCCATCGCCGCTGCGCTGGAAGGCATGCACGACGGCGCGACCGTGCTGATCGGCGGCTTCGGCACGGCCGGCATCCCGAACGAGCTGATCGACGGGCTGATCGAGCAGGGCGCGTCGAACCTCACGATCGTCAACAACAACGCGGGCAATGGCGACAGCGGCCTGGCCGCGCTGCTGAAAGCCGGCCGTGTGCGCAAGATCATCTGCAGCTTCCCGCGCCAGGCCGACAGCCATGTATTTGATGCGTTGTATCGTGCGGACAACGTCGAGCTCGAACTGGTGCCGCAGGGCAATCTGGCCGAGCGCATGCGCGCGGCCGGGGCCGGCATCGGCGCTTTCTTCTGCCCGACGGGCTATGGCACCCAGTTGGCGGGCGACCGCGAAACGCGCGAAATCGACGGCCGCCGCTACGTGCTCGAATACCCGATCCACGGCGACGTCGCGCTGATCCGCGCCGAGCGCGGCGATCGCTGGGGCAACCTTGTCTATCGCAAGGCCGCGCGCAACTTCGGACCGGTGATGGCGATGGCGGCCAAGCACACGGTAGCCAGCGTGCACGAGATCGTCGCGCTCGGCGCGCTGGACCCGGAAGCCATCGTGACCCCCGGCATCTTCGTCAGCAAGATCGTCTGCATCGACCGCGTGGCCACGCAGGGCGGCGGGTTCACGAAGCAGGCGGCTCCACCATGAACAGCACCACCTACCAACGCCGCAGCAAGGCGCAGCTTGCGGCCCGGGTCGCGCAGGATATCTTCGACGGCGCGGTCGTGAACCTCGGCATCGGCCAGCCGACCCTGGTGGCGAACCACCTGCCGCCGGGCCGCGAGATCATTCTGCACAGCGAGAACGGCATCATCGGCATGGGGCCGGCGCCGGCAGAAGGCGCCGAGGACTACGACCTGATCAACGCGGGCAAGCAACCCGTCACGTTGCTGGCCGGCGGCGCGTACTGCCACCACGCGGACAGCTTCGCGATCATGCGCGGCGGCCACCTGGACATCTGCGTGCTCGGCGCGTTCCAGGTGTCCGCCACCGGCGACCTGGCGAACTGGAGCACCGGCGAGCCGGGCGCGATCCCGGCCGTCGGCGGCGCGATGGACCTGGCCGTCGGCGCCAAGCAGACCTGGGTCATGATGGATTTGCTGACCAGGCAGGGCGACAGCAAGGTCGTCGCGCGTTGCAGCTATCCGCTGACCGGCATCGGCTGCGTGAAGCGCATCTACTCGGACCTGGCGACCTTGGCCTGCACGCCCGAAGGGCTCACCTTGATCGACAAGGTGGACGGGCTGACGCAGGCGGAGCTGGAGCGGCTGGTGGGGCTGCCGATCGGATAGCTGCCTTGCGTTGGCAGCCAGTGCTGGTTGGCATCGGCACGAATTTTAAATCAAAAGTGCCCAGAGCTCGCGTCTTGCCTGCGCAACCAGCTCTCATTCAGATAGCAAGCGGTATCCAGGTCAGTCCGCTCGCGAGCAGACCGGCGAGCAGCAGCGCCAGCAAAGACAGTAGCAAGTTCCAATGCCAGGCGGCGGTGTGTGCGTCGTAGCCCGTCAGGCGGCTGAGCAGCAGCGAATTGGCCGACCACGGCGTGCCGGCCACCGTCAAGCCCCAGCCGCAAACGGTGCCCACGCCCAGCCCGAGCAGCGCCTCATGCGGCCAGATCGGACCCAGCAAGGCGCCGGCGAGGGTCCCGGTCACGATCGGATTGAGCCCAGCCATGCCGCCTGCGAACAGCAGCCACGGCACGCAGAAAGCCAGCCATGGAAAAGCGCTGGGCGAAAGCGAAAACCCGGGACCGAGCAGCGCCGTGCCGGCGTGACCCGCCAGCACGCCCAAAAACGCGGAGCCGGCGATCACGGCCAGCTCGTTGCCGATGTCGGCCAGGTCCGGCAGGCGGACCGGCTCGCGCGCATGCCGCAAACCCGCGAGCAGACTGACTGCCGCGGCTGCGAGACAGGTCAGCGCGACGGCGCGCGCATAGGCAATGCTGCCGGCATGGCTCGCAACGTAGGCGCCGGCGCAGACCGCGGCGATGGTGCCGACAAAGCGCAGCCACGCGAGTGCGGGCCGCGTCGGCAGCAGCGTCCCTGGGGAATCGGTCAGCGAACCAGGCGCGGACGCCTCGGGCAGCCGTGTCGCGCGCGGCCCGGCGGCGTTGCCACGCAGGTCGTCATGGTCCAGCGTCGTCGGCCGCTGCGGCTCGGGTTCACGAAACGCAGCACCGAGCAGCAGGAACACCAGCGCGAACGGCGCGCTTGCGCTGATCAGTTCGAGCAGCCGCAGCCCGGGCAGCAAGGTCAAGGTCAGCACCACCGCGATCGACAGCGGCGAACAGACGGACGCCAGCGCAAAGCCGCGCAGCACCGCGCGCGCCGTGTTGCGCGCCAACGCGCCGTCGCCGCGCTGCTGCCCGATGCGCGCCACCAGCGCGCTCATGACCGCGACCGCGCCGAAGTTCAGCGGCACCGCGAGCACCCCGGTTGCAAAGGCGACGCCCAGATATCGCGCCAGCGGCCGGCCACCCGCGACGCTCGCCGACAGCACCCGCACATCGCTCGACGCACCCAGCGTGCCGGACAGCAGCAGGACCGCAATCACGAGCGCCCCGAGCCGCGCGGTGCCCGCCACCGCCTGGGTCAGCGCCTGCGGCGCCCACAGCGCTGCCGCCGCGCCGCCAGCCACCGCCAGCACCAGCAGCACGCGCGGCACCGAGCGCAGTTGCGGCCAGCCGAGCGCGACCGAAGCGAGCACCAGCAGTGCGGCGATCGCATCCGAAAAAGGCGGGAGCGACAGGGTGCCGGCCAGCAGCGCGAGCCATGCACAGAGCGCGCGCACCTTCAATTGCTGCAGCCGCGTACGGACGGCATCCGTGCCGGTCCGCTCAACGCGCGTGCGGATCCACCCCACGCGCAGACCCGCGCGCGGGTCGGCCGAACACGCGACGGCCCAGATACACCAGCAGCACCAGCGCGATGCCGACCAGATCGCTGTAATGCTCGGGGTAGATCAACGCAAGGCCTGCTGCCAGCACCAGCACGCGCAGCGGCCAGCCGAGCGCGCCGATGCCGTACAGGTAGCCTTCCATCGCCGACGACAGCACCCAGATCGCGATGATCGCAGTTGAGGATGCGCTCAGGATGCCGGTCCACGGCCCCTGCAGGATCAGCGCCGGGTTGATCACGAACAGGAACGGCAGCACGAACAGCACCGCGCCCAGACGCATTGCATAGAAGCCGGTCTTCACGGGTGGCGAGTCGGCGATGCCGGCCGCCGTGATCGCCGCCAGCGCCACGGGCGGCGTCAGGTACGACATCATTCCCCAGTACAGGATGAACAGGTGGCTTGCCATCGGGTTCAGCCCGGCCGCGATCAGCGCGGGTGCCAGCAGAATCGACAGGAAGATGTAGCAGGCCGACACCGTCATGCCCATGCCGAGCACGAAGCTGGTCGCGGCGCCAGCGGCCAGCATCAGCGGCACGCTGCCGCCCGCGTACAGCAGCAACTCGCGCGAGAACGCGCCGGCCACGCCGGTATAGGACAGGCCGCCGACCACCAGGCCGATGCCCGCAAGGATCGCGACCAGGTTGGCCAGGCTGCTGGTCAGATCGGTCAGGAATGCGACCAGCCGCTGCAGGTTCAGCCGATGGCGCGGGTTGAACATCGACACCGCGAGCAGCACCAGCGCCGAGTAGTACGGCGCAAACGCTTCGAGCCGCATGAACAGCAGCATCCAGACCAGCATCGCGAGCGTGAGCAGGTACGGCCAGCCGTCCTTCAACGTGTCCCGGACGTTCGGAATCTCGGACGCAGGCAGCCCGGTCAGACCACGCCGCGCCGCGTAGATGTCCACCTGAAACAGCAGCGCCAGATAGAACAGCAGCGCCGGCAGGAACGCCGCGACGATGATCTCCGAATACGGCACGCCGAGGAACGACGCCATGATGAACGCGACCGCGCCCATCACAGGCGGCATCAGGGTGCCGCCGGTCGATGCGCAGGCTTCCACGGCGGCCGCGTAGTGCGCGGGGTAGCCGGTGCGCTTCATGGTCGGAATCGTGATCGGCCCGCTGGTCAGGATGTTGGTGATCACGCTGCCCGACAGGCTCCCGAGGATCGCGCTGGCCAGTACCGCGACCTTGGCCGGCCCGCCGCGGCTTCGGCCCATCAGCGCGGCCGCGAAGCGCATGAAGAAGTCACCGCCGCCGGTCGCCGTGAGCGCCGCACCGAACACGACGAAGCCGATCACGAGCTGGGCCACCACCTGCATCGGAATGCCGATGATGCTTTCCACCCCCATCACGTGCGCGCGGATCGTCTCGCCGAAGCTGTATTGCGTGCCCCACAAAAACCCTGGCATGTGGTCGGCAAACAGCGGATAGGCACCGAACAGCAGCGCAACGCCGAGCAGCAGCGGCCCGCCCGCGCGGCGCACGCCTTCGAGCACCAGCGCCAGCAGCACGCCGGCTGCAATCGTCGCCTGGAGCGGGGCCGAGTAGTCCCAGCCTTGCTGGATGATCGTCAGGCCGTTGAGGCCCAGATAGACCGATGCGCCCAGCGCTGCGAGGGCCAGCAGCCAGTCGTACCCCGGCACCCGGCCCACAGCGCCGGACCATGCGGGCAGGCTGATGAACGCGGCGGCGAGGAAGATGCCGATCAGGTAGTAAAGATAGGAATTGCCGAGCGGCAGAAAGCCGAGCAGCGACAGGTTGAACGTCTGGTTGATCGCCAGCAGCAGGCCGATCGCACCGAGTGCAAGCCAGATGCCGCGCGCGGTGCGTGTCATGCGTGCTGGCGGCGCGGGCTCCGACCCGGCGTTCATCGCCCGTGCCGACCCAGCCGGATCGGAAACTGCTGCTTGAGGCATTGGAGAAGCCTTCAGGCCACCGAACCCGACGCGGCTTTCACTGTCAGCGCTTCAGCGATGCGAGCGCCGTCGTGCGGTGCTGCTCCCAGATCTTCTCGAACGCTTCGTCGCTCTTGCCTTCGCCTTCGGCAACCGCCTTCGGCCATTCGGCGCGCAGCGCGTTCAGGCGTGCGAGCCGCATGTCGTTCCACTGCTGGTGCTCGGCGGTCCAGATGCCTTTTTCCTTCAGATAGCGAATCGCACCGTCATGGAACGGCGCATCGATTGCGGGCACGCCCGAGACATCGAGCTTCCAGCGCGGCATCACCTTGGTCGCATCCTTGTAGATGTCGTAGGTTTCGTCGAGCGCTTTGGTGATCGCGTAGACCTCAGCGGCCGACATGTCCGCGCGCACCGTCATGATCGGATAGCGGTAGGCCAGGATGTTGACGGGGTTCTGTTCGCTGATGCCGGCGCCCACGGTTTCCTTGTTCGACTGGAAAAACGGCGCGATTGCCTTCAGCCGGTCCCAGCCCTCCTTGTCCTGAGCCGGCATGTCGATCCAGCGGAGGCCGCGCGGCGACTGCTCGAGCTCGTACAGCTGGCTCGGCGTGGTGGTGGTGCACGACGCATCCGACTGACCCTGCGCGACCGAGCTCATCGCAGCGCCATAGGTTGGAAACGTGATCGCCTGCACATCGGCTTTCGTCATGCCGGCGAACGCGAGGAACGCTTCGCACTTGACGTTCACCGACGGGTTGCCGGCAACGAACGCCACGCGCTTGCCTTTCAGATCCTTCAGGCTCTTGATGTTCGCATCGGCCGCGGTGAACACGCCGAACGAGCCCGGCCGGCCAGCGATCACGCGCAGGTTCTGCGGGCCCCAGCGGCGCGCCGCGAAGTCCTCCGTGCCTTCGGTCGCGAAGAACACCTCGGTGGCCAAAAAGCCGAGGTCGGCGCGCTTGGTCAGCACCGGCTGCAAGCGGCCGATCGACGACCCGGAAGGCTGGATGCGCACGCGCGTGCCGAATTTCTTGCCGAACGCATCGGCGATCGCGGACGCTTCGGCGTAGCCAGCCGAGCCGACGTCGTAGGCCGACCAGGTCATCGAGTCGGGCAGCTTATCGGCGGCTGCGGCCGGCGCTGTGCCGATGGCCGCGGTCGAGGCGAGTGCTGCGGCAAGGCCCAAGCGAAAAAGCTGGTTCATGATGCGGGTTGTCTCCGGTTGTCGTTGTCGTGGACGGCACTGTTGGCCGCCTTCCGAAAGGCAGTATGCATCAGCGCCGCAGGTGCAGGCCAGCGCAAGCGGGAGGTTGATGCATCATCCGAGGCGATGAGCAGCGACACCAGCATGCGGACGCCCGGCATCGGCAACCGCGCCGTCGTGCTGACCGTGGCCGGCGCATTCTTTTTGCTGCTGTTGGACAGCACGATCCTCAACACGTCATTGCCGCGCGTCGCGCAGACCATGGGCGTAGCGCCGCTGGCGTTGAGCGCGACCATCACCGCGTACCTGCTCGCGTCGGTCGCGACGATGCCGCTGTCGGGCTGGCTCGGCGGGCGGTTCGGCGCTCGGCGTGTCTATTTCTCATCGATCGCGTTGTTCACGTTGTCGTCCGCCGCGTGTGGGCTGTCCGGCGAGCTGTGGCAGCTGATCGCGGCGCGGGTGCTGCAGGGTGCGGCCGGCGGCACCATGCTGACGGTGGGGCGCACGTTGGCGCTGCGGGATGCGCCGAAGTCGCAGCTGATGTCGATCACGTCGCTGCTGGTGTGGCCCGCGTTGCTCGCGCCCGTGCTCGGGCCGCCGCTGGGCGGCTGGATCACGACCTATGCATCGTGGCGCTGGAATTTTTTGCTGAACGTGCCGCTCGGCTTGCTGGGGCTTGCAGCGGTGGCGCGCTTCGTGCCGCACGATTTGCCAGCGCCGCGCATCGGGCTTGATTGGCGCGGCGCGCTGCTCACGGTCGGCGGACTTGCGGCGTTTTTCGGGGGGCTCGAGTTGACCGCGCAGGCACCGAACGATTCGCGCGACTGGCCGCTGGCACTGCTGCTGGTCGCGCTGGGCGTCGTCACCTTGCTGCTGGCCATGCGCCATCTGCGTGCGGCTGCGCAGCCGGTGCTGAGTCTGCTGCCGCTCAAGGTGCCGACATTCGCGATCTCGACCTTTACCGCAGGGACTTACAGCGCGATGTGCCTGCAGGCCACGCCGTATCTGCTGCCGCTGCTCTTTCAGCTCGGCTTCGGCGCCAGCGCGGCGCAGGCCGGCACCATGCTGCTGCCGTACTTTCTGGGCAACCTGTTGATGAAGTCGGCCACCACGCCGCTGTTGCGCCGGTTCGGCTTTCGAACAGTGCTGCTCATCGACGGCACGCTGGCAATGGGGCTGATCGGCGCTTTGGGCCTGCTCGGCGCGCAGACGCCGTGGGGCTGGCTGGTGGCGCTGCTGTTCGCTGCCGGTGCGGCGCGTTCCATGCTGCTGACCGCACTGAATACGTTGTGCTTTGCGGATGTGGAACCGATCGATCGGCCCGCCGCGGCGACCTTGTCGTCGGTGTCGTCGCTGCTCGGCCAGTCGCTGGGCATCGTGGTGGCCACGTTGGCGCTGGCTGCAAGCAAGGCGGTCGCGGGCCGGCCGGTGCTGCAGGCGCTGGACTTTCGCATCGCGTTCTTCGTGGTCGCGCTGATCGGGCTGCTGTCGGTGCTGCGCTTTGCGACGCTGCCGGCGCAGGCCGGCTCGGAAGTCAGCGGACGGGGCGGCTGAGACGTGCTGCCGCTCAGGGCGGCGCCGTCTTCGGCTGGTAGTCGCACCAGGCGGCGACCGGGCAGCGCCAGCACAGCGGCTTGCGCGCGACGCAGATGTAGCGGCCGTGCAGGATCAGCCAGTGGTGTGCGTGCGTCAGATACGGTTGCGGCACGCGCTTGAGCAGCTTCAACTCCACTTCGAGCGGCGTCGCCCCGGGCGCGAGTCCGGTGCGGTTGGCCACCCGGAACACGTGCGTGTCGACGGCCAGCGTCGGCTCGCTGAACGCGACGTTGAGCACGACGTTCGCGGTCTTGCGGCCGACGCCGGGCAGCGCTTCGAGCTCGGCACGCGTGCGCGGGACTTCACCGCCGTGCCGCTCGATCAGCATCCGGCAGGCCGCCAGCAGATATTTCGTCTTGGCACGGTACAGGCCTATGGTGCGCAGGTACGGCTCCAGCCCGGCGGTGTCGAGCGCGACGATCTGCTCGGGCGTGTTGGCCACCGCGAACAACCTGGCTGTCGCCTTGTTCACGCTCACGTCGGTCGCCTGCGCGCTCAGCAGCACCGAGGCGAGCAGCTCGAACGGACTCGAATACACCAGTTCGGTTGCAGGTGCCGGATTGGCGGCGGCAAGCGTGGCAAAAAACGGTTCGATGCTGGCGCGCTTCATCGGCGCCATCATGCCTGCTCGTTCAAGCCATCAGCGGGCGCACCGGCACACACAGCAGGCAGTCGAACACGCCGGTGGCCGGGTCCATTGCAAAGTCGGCGCCATACCACTTGATGCCGGGCTTGTCGTCGGCCTGCCAGTCGCTTTGCGGCAGCCACTGGCCGTACAGCTCCATCCAGGCCGCGTGGATATCCGCGCCAGTACCCTTGAAGGGCGCGCATGCGTACTTGCCGCCGGGGAAATGCTGCACACCGATCTCGCCTCCTGGTTTGAAGCCGGCATCGACCGCGATGCAGCAGTCGTAACGCAGCTTGTCGGCGGGCGTGATCTCCGGATTGTCCTGGCTGACGCCGATCATCGCTCGCCACGATGGCAGCAGATCGCGCTGCGCGCACCAGATGCCGAAGCGTTCCCAGGCGCGGCCGATGGCCGGGTCGCCGTATGGACCGGTGTGGCGCAGGTAGGCGAGTTGGCTGGCGGGCAGGGTTTTGAGGCGGACTTGCATGGAGCGGGGGCTTTCGAGCTGTGCCGGCCCGGCGGGTCGGCCAACTGCATCGTCCGGGATCACCGAAGCATCAACTTGATCCGGATTGCGCAACGCTTGATGAATCTTGCGCAAGTCTTCGCGTTGGCGCGATGCCCACGCCCGCCAGCCGCCGCGCCGCCAGCTGTTGGGTGGCATGCCGAAGTGGACCTTGAATGCACGCGAGAACACTTCGGCCGAAGCGAAGCCGGTGTCCAGCGCGATCTGCACCGCCGGCTCGCGCGGGCGATTCACGAGTCGCTGCGCGGCAGCTTCCAGCCGCAACCGGCGCACGCAGTCGGCCAGCGTCTCGCCCGTCATGGCTTGGAATACGCAGTGGAAATGAATGGGCGAATAGTGCGCGACGCCGGACAAGGTCTGCAGATCCAGCGGATCGGCCAGGTGGGCGCCAATGTGGTCGAGCACGCGGTTGACGCGCGCCATGTAGGCGCTTCGGTCAGCGCCTGAAACGGTAACCACTGGCGGCAACGATCAACTCAGCGAGCCGCTGGCCGAGTGGGAATGGCCAGCAGCGCGCTGCGGCATCATTTCACCGTGTCGCCCAGCCATGCGATCACGTCGCGCGTGACTTCATCACGATTCGTTTCGTTCAGCACCTCATGTCTGGCGCCGGTGTAGAAATGGTGCTGCACGCGCGTCAGGCCGAGCGCGGCGTAACGGTCCAGCAGCGCTTGCGTGCCTTTCAGGTTTTCGCCGACCGGATCGAGTTCGCCCTGGATCACGAGCACCGGCAGCGACGGTGCGATGCGCGCTTCGCGTGCCGGATCGCGCATCGCCGCGATGCCGAAGAAGATGTCGCGCACCAGCTCGTTGCTGAACGCGAAACCGGACAGCGGGTCGGCTTCATACTTGACGACTTCGGCTTCGTCGCGGCTCAGCCACTGAAAGCCGGGCTTGCCGGTGAACGGCTGGTTGTAGTCCTTGAACAAGCTGGCCCAGATGGCCGAATCACCGAGCGGGTCGGCCACCGCGGCCTGCTGCGCGGCATCGAGAAATTCCTTCGGCGGCGGCGGACCGTAGGAGGTGCCGCTCAACACCAGCGCATCGATCAGCTTGGGCTGGCGCGTGATGTAGTCCTGCGCGATGAACGAGCCCAGGCTGTGGCCGAACAACACCAACGGTCGGCGTGGATTGGAGGCGCGCAACAGGTTGCTGAAGCGGATCTCGTCTTCCACCATGCGGTTCCACGCATCCGGCCCGCCGTCGCCGGTCTTGCCCGAGCGCAGCCGCGTGCGCCCGTGGCCGCGATGGTCGGTTGCGTAGACCGCGTAGCCCGCCTTCACAAGTTCTTTCGCGAAGCGGTCGTAGCGGCCGCTGTGCTCGGCTGCGCCATGCACCACCTGCACCATTGCGCGCGGCCTGCTGTCGGGCAGCCACTGGCGGTAATAGATGGTGGTGCCGTCGCTGGCGCGAAACGACTGCCATCTCGCGGTGCCCGGCGCACCCTGGTCGCCTGAGAAGACGGCGCAGCCGGTGGCGGCAAGCCCGATCGTGGCCAGCGTGGCCATCAAGGCTGTGCGGCGTCCGTGAAGCGGCATGCTGCGCGCGCGGTCGGCAGCCATTGGAAGTTTGTTCAAGTCGGTCTCCTCAAGGTCAATTGATATGCGGCGCATTGTCTGCCGAGTCCGGCGATCGGGCCAGCGTTGCCCGGCCGACATATCGGCGGCCGCGAATCTGGCGACAATGCCCGTCTGTCGCTGCCAGCCCCTTGTTTCGGAGGTTTTTCATCCATGCCGATGCAGTTCGCATCCCGCCTAGCCAATGTCGAAACGTCCGCGATCCGCGAGTTGTTCAAGCTGCTCGGCACGCCCGGCATCATCAGCTTTGCAGGCGGCTTTCCCGATTCGGCGATGTTCGATGTGCAAGGCATCCAGCAAGCGGTGGATCGCGCGCTGGCGCAGGAACCCGGCGGCGCGCTGCAGTACGGCGCCACGGAAGGCTACGGGCCGCTGCGCGAGCAGCTGGCCGCGTTCATGACGACCAAAGGCGCGCGGGTGGCGCCCGACGGCCTGATCGTCACCACCGGCAGCCAGCAGGCGCTCGATCTGATCGCCAAGACGATGATCTCGCCGGGCGACAAGGTCGTCATGGAAGGGCCGACTTTCCTGGCAACGATCCAGTGCTTCCGGCTGTACGGCGCCGACGTGGTCAGCGCGCCGATCGACGCGGACGGCGTGCGCACCGACGAGCTGGAACAGCTGATTGCGCTGCATCGTCCGAAGCTGATCTATTTGATTCCGACCTTCGGCAATCCCAGCGGCGCGCTGCTGAGCCTGGAGCGCCGCAGGCGGGTGCTCGAGCTGGCGCTGCAATATCAGGTGCCCGTGGTGGAGGACGATCCGTACGGCGATCTCTACTTCAACGAGCCGCCACCGCCGTCGCTGCTCGCGTTGAGCGCGGAGGTGCCGGGCAGTCGCGACTGGCTGGTCCATTGCGGCTCGCTCAGCAAGGTGCTGTCGCCGGGCCTGCGCGTCGGCTGGCTGATCGGGCCGGCCGAGCTGCTGGCGCGCGCGACCATGTGCAAGCAGTTCAGCGATGCGCACACCAGCACGTTTGCGCAGTCCACGGCCGCACAGTACCTGCAGGCCGGCCGCATGGAGACGACGCTGGCAGGCGTTCGCGCGGCCTACGGGCGGCGCGCCAGGGCGATGGGTGAGGCGCTGCGGCGCGAGTTCGGCGATGCGCTCGCGTTCACGCAACCGGACGGTGGCCTGTTCTTCTGGGCTCGGCTGACCGGTGCCGGAGGCAGGGGCACTGACAGCGATGCATTCGCCAAACGCGCGATCGAGCAGAAGGTCGCGTTCGTGCCCGGCGCGCCGTTTTTTGCCGCAGATCCGGACCGCGCCACGTTGCGGTTGTCGTTCGCAACCGCCGACGAGGCGAAGATCGAGGAAGGCGTGGCGCGTCTGGGTGCCGCGCTGTGAGCGATACGACCGTGCCTGCGCCGGGCGGCATCGCGTCGGTGCCCGCGTCGGGGCTCGCGCGGCTGCGCGAGTTGGCGGCCGCGTTCACGCTGGAACTGCCGTGCGATTCGTTTTTGTTCCTGCGGCACGGCCAGACCACGCGCAATCTGCAGCGCATCTTTCAGGGACCGGAGGAGCCGCTGTCCGCGCATGGCATCGGGCAGGCGCAGGTGGCGGCCGCGCTGCTCGCCGAGCAGGCCGTGGCCAGCGTGGTGTGCAGCGACATGCCGCGCGCGATCATGACTGCGCGCATCGTGCTGCAGGCGCGCACCGACACGCCGGTGCCGAAACTGCGCGAGCAGGCCAGCCTGCGCGAACGCAACTTCGGCGTGTTGATCGGCAACTCGTCGCGCGCGCTGGACTGGGACTGCGCGCCCGACAAGGGCGAAACGCTGGAACAGTTCATCGACCGCACGCGCCGTGCACTGGTCGCCGCGCTGGCTGATGCCGCTCCGGTGCTGGTGGTCGCACATGGCGGCACCCTGCATGTCCTGGCTGCGCTGCTGCGCGTGCCGACCGACGACAGCCTGCTGGCCAACGCGCGGCCGTTGCGGTTCAGTCGGATGGGTGGCGATGCAACCGGATGGACCGTACAGCCGCTTGGTGATGCGCCCGACCTGCTGAGCACGCAGGTCTCATGAGCGCCGCGCCATGACCCCGATGCACGGGTGCTGCGCTGCCCAGCACATTGCGTGTTCCCGGTCAATTTCATCCGACGTCACCGGTTCATCCGATGTCACGGGTGGAGTGACGCAACGCGGCAACGAGTTGCGGGAGCGACCCGCGGCGGTGACCGCTATTTCGCGTCCGGCCAATCGCTGAACGGGAACGGCGGCTTGTCGCTCGCAAACGTTTCGTATTCGGCGATCTGGCGCAGGTAGCTGCCGAGCATGCGGCCGAACCGGCTCAGCCGCAGGTTCGGCGTGTCCCCCGAAATGGTCAGGATCAACTGTGCGACCACGAGGATCGCAAGCAGGCTTGCCGCGAGATAAAACGCAAGCGCCATTGCCAGCATGAACAGCAGACGTGTCCAGATGCCGCTTTTGCTGGCTTGCTTGAAAAATGGAATGTCGGTCATGGTGAGGCAACGATCCGCGATCGCGTGAAGAATGAGCAAGAGCGCCAGCATAGGGCTTGCCGGTCTGAAACGGAAACGCATCATCGGCATGGCCCGTGCGGGCAGCTGGAAAGCGGATTCACGATGCCTTCGATGCGTGCGTGAAATGGCTATTGAAAAATCGGCGGGGCGGCATCAGCTGGCTTTCATGAAAACCGCTCAAGCCCTCAATCCGAATCTCGCACTCCTTGCGCAACTGTTGCAGCGCCTGGACCAGAGCCCGCAGGCCGTGGACGGCGCGCAATACCGCGAAGTCGTGCAACGGCTCGCACAGGCGCTCGAGCAGGCCGACCATGATTCGGTGCAGGCGCTGCTCGCGCATTTTCCGTCTGCGGCCGAGCTGTATGAAAACCTGCACTATGCGCACGCCGGCCTGTGCCGCTCGTCGCTCGATCCGGCGCTGGCTGCGGAAGCCGCCGCGCGCCGTGCGATCGCTTCGGCACAGCGCAGTGCGCGGTCGATGCCAGGCGCGCCGCATTGAGCGCGCCGGCCGATCCGCTGCACGTCGTCTGTCCGCACTGCGGGAGTGTGAACCGCTTGCGTGAGGCCGACCTGACGCAAGCGCCGACCTGCGGCCGCTGCAGGTCGGCACTGTTCACCGGCCAGCCGATTGCACTTGATGCCGCGGGGTTCGAGCGCCATGTGAGCCGCAACGACATCCCGGTGCTGGTCGATTTCTGGGCGCCCTGGTGCGGCCCGTGCCGGCAGATGGCGCCCGCCTACGAGCAGGCAGCTCAGGCGTTGGAGCCACGCCTGCGCGTCGTCAAGGTCGACACCGAACAGGCGCCGCAGCTGAGCACGCGACTGGGCATCCGCAGCATCCCGACGCTGGCGCTGTTCCGGCAGGGCCGGGAGGTCGCACGGCAAGCCGGCGCACTGGGCTCCGCGGTGGCAATCCAGCGCTGGGTGCAAACGCAATTGGGCAGCTGATTCAGACGCAGGGGCGTTCGGCTGAGGCCGAGGATGTTGGCGCTTACACTCGGCAGCTCCAACGCCACCGTGCGGGCGCTGGTGAGAATGTCTCGACATGCGTCGAGCGCCGACCGCTCGATCGAGTTGCATCGATGACACCCAGCAGACTTTTCACGATCACCAAGCAAACCGTCACAGCGTGGAGCGACGACTTCGCGCCGAGCATGGGCGCAGCCATCTCCTACTACACGGTGTTCTCGCTGTCGCCGCTGCTGGTGATCGTAATCGCAGTGGCCGGCCTGCTCTTTGGTGAGGAAGCGGTGCAAGGACAGCTGGTCGGTCAGCTGCAGGGCTTCATGGGACGTGAAGGTGCGATGGCCGTGCAGACCATGCTGAAAGCGGCGCACGAGCCGACCGGCGGCATCGTCGCCACGGTGGTCGGATCCGTGTTGCTGCTGGTCGGTGCGACCACGGTGTTCGCGGAACTGCAGAGTTCGCTGGACCGCATCTGGAAGGTGCCGGAAAAGCTCAAACCCAAAGGCCTCTGGGCAATCCTGCGCGCAAGGGTGCTGTCGTTCGGCCTGATCCTGACGCTCGCGTTTTTGCTGATGGTCACGCTTGCGCTGAGTTCCGTGCTGTCGGCGTTCGGCAAGCTGGCCAGCGGCTACCTGCCCGGCAGCGAGTGGGTGCTGCAGGCGATCAACATCGCCGTGTCGGTGGGCCTGAGCACGGTGCTGTTCGCGATGATCTTCAAGTTCATGCCGTCGGTGAAGATCGAGTGGCGCGATGTCTGGGTCGGCGCTTTGGTGACCGCGCTGCTGTTCGAAGTCGGCAAATACCTGATCGGCCTGTATATCGGCAAGAGCGGCACCACCGAAGCGTTTGCGGCGGCCGGCTCGCTGGTGGTGCTGCTGATCTGGGTCTACTACGCGGCGCAGATCTTCCTGCTCGGCGCCGAGTTCACCAAGATCTATGCGAACGACCGTGGCTCGAAAGTCGGCCGGCAGGCGGTCGCGGCGACCGAACTGCAAAAAGAGGTCGCCGAGCAGGGACTGGACGCGGTGGCTGCACCGACCGCCGACGCCAACATGGGTCGGCCGCAGGCGCGCTGAACCCTGAGCCCTGAGTCAGCATCCGGCTTCAGCGCTGCAGGTAGTCGGCGCTATGGTGCGATCAGCACTTCGAGCAGCCGATCCAGCCCGCCGTTATCGATCGCGACCATCGCTTGCGCGCGCACCGCGGGCTTGGCGTGATAGGCGACCGACAGCCCCGCCACGGCCATCATCGGCAGATCGTTCGCACCGTCGCCGACTGCGATCACCTGGCTCGGACGGATGCCCAACCTTGTGCAGGTTTCGAGCACCATGGTGCGCTTTTGCGCGCCGTCGCAGATGTCGCCCCAGGGCTGGTCCACCAGGCGGCCGGTGAGCACGCCGGCGTCGATCTCCAGCACGTTCGAGCGTGTGAAATCGAGGCCCAGGCGGTCCCGGACTCGATCCGTGAAGTAGGTGAAGCCGCCGCTGACCAGCAGCGTTTTCAGGCCCGCGCGCCGGCAGGCCGCGACCAGCGTTTCGGCGCCCGGGTTCAGCCGCAGCCGCTGCTGCCAGACCTGCTCGAGATGCGCCTCGCGCACGCCTTCGAGCAGTGCGACCCGCCGGCGCAGGCTTTCCTTGTAATCGCTGATCTCGCCTCGCATCGCCGCTTCGGTGATCGCGGCAACTTCGCTTTTGCGACCCGCCGCATCGGCGATCTCATCGACGCACTCGATGTTGATCAGCGTGGAATCCATGTCGAACGCGACGAGCTTGAAGTCGGCCAGCCGCAGCGGCGCCGTGAAGCCCCTTACCATCAGGCCGGCTGCAAACGGCGGCTCTTGTGCTGGGTTGCGCCTGGTAGGTGTCGTCATGGTCATCGATTGCTTCAGCCAGGTCAGCCAGCCAGCGCCAGCTGCGCGGCCTCGACCCGCGGCTGCCCCAGATGGCGCAGTACGTCGCGCACCATCTGCGCGCGGTCGCGCGGGTTGGCCAGGGCCCGTTCGACGCGCAGCTTCTCGTTGCCGACCGCGCGGATGTGCTTGTTTTTTTGTAGCAGCTCGATGAAACGCAGCGGCTCGACCGGCGCATCCTTCTTGAACGTGATGTGGATCACGCCGGGCGCCGCATCGACCTTGACAACGCCGTAGGGTTTTGCGATCACGCGCAGCCGGTGCACGTCGATCAGCGCTTCGGCCTGCAGCGGCGGCTTGCCGAAGCGGTCCACGATCTCTTCGAGCAGCGTGTCGATCTGGTCGGTCGTCTTCGCGGTCGCAAGCTTCTTGTAGAACGACAGCCGCAGATGCACGTCGCCGCAGTAGTCGCTCGGCAGCAGCGCGGGCGCGTGCAGGTTGATCTCGGTCGTGACGGACAGCGGCGACAGCAGGTCCGGCTCCTGACCGCTTTTCAACGCGCGCACGGCTTCGGCGAGCATCTCGTTGTAGAGCTGGAAGCCGATCTCCATCATGCTGCCGCTTTGCTTGTCACCGAGCACTTCGCCCGCGCCGCGGATTTCGAGGTCATGCATGGCCAGATAGAAGCCGCTGCCGAGCTCCTCCATCTGCTGGATCGCATCGAGTCGCTGTTGCGCATGGCGCGTCAGGCTTTCCGTGTCGGGCACCATCAGATACGCATAGGCCTGGTGGTGGCTGCGGCCGACCCGACCGCGCAACTGGTGCAGTTGCGCAAGGCCGAACTTGTCGGCGCGGCTGATCACGATCGTGTTGGCCGTCGGCACGTCGATGCCGGTCTCGATGATGGTCGAGCACAGCAGCAGGTTGCTGCGCTGCGCGACGAAGTCCCGCATTACGCGTTCCAGCTCACGCTCCGGCATCTGGCCGTGCGCGACCGCGATGCGTGCTTCGGGCAGCAACTGCTCGAGCCGCTCGCGGCGGTTCTGGATCGTCTCGACCTCGTTGTGCAGGAAGTAGACCTGGCCGCCGCGCTTGAGTTCGCGCAGCACGGCTTCGCGGATCACGCCGGTACCCTCGCTGCGCACGAACGTCTTGATCGCGAGCCGCCGCTGCGGCGCGGTCGCGATCACCGAAAGATCGCGCAGGCCTTCGAGCGCCATGCCCATCGTGCGCGGGATCGGCGTCGCGGTCAGCGTCAGCACGTCGACTTCGGCGCGCATCGCCTTCATCGCTTCCTTGTGGCGCACGCCGAAGCGGTGTTCCTCATCGACGATCAAAAGGCCGAGCGCCTTGAACTTGGTCGTCTCGGATAGCAGCTTGTGGGTGCCGACCACGATGTCCACACTGCCGTCCGCGATGCCTTTGAGCGATGTGGCCACTTCCTTGGCCGAGCGAAAACGTGACACCTCGGCGACCTTGACCGGCCACTTGCTGAAACGATCGACCAGCGTCTGGTAGTGCTGCTCGGCCAGCAGCGTGGTCGGCGCGAGCAGCGCGACTTGCCGGCCGCCGGTGACGGCGACGAACGCCGCGCGCAGCGCGACTTCGGTCTTGCCGAAGCCGACGTCGCCGCAGACGAGCCGGTCCATCGGCTGCGGCGAGATCATGTCCTGAATCACCGCGTGAATCGCGGCGCGCTGGTCGGCGGTTTCCTCGAAACCGAAGTCGTTCGCGAACGTCTCGTAGTCCTGCATCGCGAGCCGGAACGCATGGCCTTCGCGCGAGGCCCGGCGCGCGTAGATCGCGAGCAGTTCTGCGGCCGAATCGCGCACCTGCTCGGCGGCCTTGCGCTTGGCCTTGTCCCACTGGCCGCTGCCGAGCCGGTGCAGCGGCGCCTCGTCGGCGCTGACGCCGGTGTAACGGCTGATCAGATGCAGCTGGCTGACCGGCACGTAGAGCGTCGCGGAGTCCGCGTATTCGAGGTGCAGGAACTCCTGCAGCGCCGGCGAGCCGTCCGGAGTCTTCTCGCCCATGTCGAGTTCGATCAGCCCATGATACCGGCCGATGCCGTGCGTCGCATGCACGACCGGATCGCCGACGTTCAGTTCGGACAAGTCCTTGATCAGCGCTTCCACGTCGCTGACCTGTTCCTGCTTCTTGCGCCGGCGCGCAGCCGGCTGCTGCGCGAACAGTTCGGTTTCGGTGACGAGGTCGATGCCGCGGTCGAGCCAGGCAAACCCGGTTGCCAACGCCGCAGTGGCGATGCCGGCCGGTTCGTCGCCGGCTTCGAACGCGGCGAGCGAATCGAACGCGGGCAGTGCGACCCCGCCGGCACGCACAAAGTCGTGCAGGCTCTCGCGTCGGCCGTCGCTCTCGGCCAGCAGCAGCACGCGCCGATCGGTGCTGTCCAGATAGGCCTGGAACGGCGCCAGCGGTTCGTCGCCCCCCCGCTGCACGGTCATCGGGGGCAGGGCGGCAAACGGCAGGTCGGCATGCGCAGTGCTGGGCGCTGCTGCGTCGTTCGGCCGCAGTGCAAGTTGCGCGAACGATTTGGCCTGCGCATAGAACTGCTCGACGCTCAGGAACAACGCGGACGGCGGCAGCACGGGCCGCTCCGGATCGCCCAGCATCAACAAATGGCGTTCCCGCGTGTCCTGCCAGAAGCGCTGCATCACCGCATCGAGGTCGCCGTGCAGCACCAGCGTCGGTGGCGTGGCTGCACCGAGCTCGAGGTAGTCGAACACCGTGGCGGTCTGATCGAAGAATAGCGGCAGGTAATACTCGATGCCGGCGGTTGCCAGGCCGAGCCCCATGTCCTTGTAGATACGGCTTTTGGTTGGGTCGCCTTCCAGCATGTCGCGCCAGCGGCGGCGAAATGCGGCACGTGCGTCCTCGTCCATCGGAAATTCGCGGCCCGGCAGCAGGCGGACGTCGTTGACGGGGTAGAGCGAACGCTGCGTGTCGGGATCGAACGTGCGGATCGAATCGATCTCGGCATCGAACAGGTCGACCCGGTAGGGCATCGGCGAGCCCATCGGGAACAGGTCGATCAGGCCGCCGCGCACCGCGTACTCGCCTGGGCTCGCGACCTGCGTGACGTGGTTGTAGCCAGCCAGCGTGAGCTGCGCTTTCAGCTTGGCTTCGTCGAGCTGCTGGCCGGTCTTGAACGCGAACGTGTAGCCCGCCAGAAACGACGGCGGCGCGAGCCGGTACAGCGCGGTGGTGGCGGGGATCAACACCACATCGGCATCGTTCTGCGAGATGCGCCACAGCGTGGCCAGACGCTCGCTGATCAGGTCCTGGTGCGGTGAGAACGTGTCGTACGGCAGGGTTTCCCAGTCGGGAAAGATCACCGACCGAAGTTCGGGTGCAAAAAAAGCGATCTCGTCTGCGAGCCGCTGCGCATCGCCGCTGTCGGCCGTGACGACCGCGACCAGCCGGTGCTCCGCTCGGTCACGCGCCGCCAATGCTGCCAGCAGCGCCGCGTCGGCCGAGCCGATCGGACGAGGAATGGAAAAACGTTTGCCGGGGGTGAGGGTGGGCAGTTTCATGAGAGCCCGGTATTTTCCCAGACAGCGCCCGGCGCCGTTGGCGTGGGGCGGCAAATCCACTGCCGGCCGGCGTTGCGGTACGCGCGCTCTTTAAACAGCGGGCGCGCCATTCCAGCAGCGACTGCGGAAGTCGGCTTTGGCGGGCCGCAGACGCTGCCCTGGACAGAGGGTCGGCAAAAGCCGACCAGCGGGAGCAACGGCCGGCGACAAGCCTCGCTCAATCCGCCGTGTGATGCACGCCAGGCGGCTGCAGCCGGATGTGCGCTGCAAGCCCGCCGGACGGCGTGTTGGCCAGCGTGAAACGCCCGCCCATGCGTTTGATCGCGCGATCGACGATCGACAAGCCCAACCCCGCGCCGGTCGCCGCCGTGCGCGCCGCATCACCACGAAAAAACGGCTGCGTGAGCTGCGCCAGATGAACCGGATCGACACCGGGGCCGTGATCCCGCACCTTCATCAGCACCGCATCCTGCTGGCGCCGGCCGGTCACTTCGACCCGGGCGCAGTCGGTTTCGGGCGAACGCGCATAACGGCGCGCGTTCTCCAGCAGGTTCTGCACCACGCGCGCGAGTTCGACGTCGTCGCCGAGCACCCACAGGTCCGGCTCCAGCAGCAAGGTCACCTTGAGCTGCGGGTCGTGCTTGAGTGCGTTGACCCGTTCGCTGACCACCTGGTTGAGCAGCACCGGAGCCAGCTGGATGTGGTTGGGCCGCGTGTAGTCGAGGAACTTGTCGATGATCGCGTCGAGCTGCACGATGTCGGCGACCATGTACTTGCGCGCTTCCGCATCGGCCACGCTCATTTCGGTTTCCAGCCGCAAGCGTGCCAGCGGCGTGCGCAGGTCGTGCGAGATGCCCGCGAGCATCACCGCGCGGTCGTTGTCGAGTTTGGCGAGGCGCCGCGCCATCTGGTTGAAGCCGATGTTGACTTCGCGAATCTCGCTGGTGGCAGCCTGTTCGTCGAGGTAGCCGGTCGCGTAGTCGCCATCGCGCACGCGGCTAGCCGCGATCGACAAGGCTTTGAGTGGCTGGTTGATGCGCCGCGCGATCAACGCCGCACCGGTCAGCGACAGCACGATTGCGATGCTGAACCACAGCAGCCAGGTTTTGCCGGCCGTCGGTGCATAGCGGTCGCCATCCAGCCGCAGCCAGTTCGGGTCGCCGTTGATCGCAAAGCCGATCCACAGGCCTTCCTTGCCGTTCACGCTGCGCGCGACCACCGTGTCCGGCCCGAGCCGCTGTTGCAATTCATCCGCAATTCGCTGCGCGATCGGGCTGGTGTCGAACGGCTCGTAGCGGTCGGCGGGTTCGCGCGGCTGCAGCAGCACGTCTTCCTGCTCGGCCATGGTTTTCAGCAGCAGCACGCGCGCGATCGGGTCCGCATGCACGAGTGCGGCACGGCTCAGATTCACGAGCGAGGCGATCTGCTCGGCCGTCTGCACCGCGCGCGGCTGCGATTCCACCACGCGCAAGGTCTGCAACCAGACCAGGCTGCTGCCGACCAGCAGCAGCGCGAGCAGCACGAACGTGCGCCAGAACAGGTTCAGGTTCAGCCGAGCGGCATCGGTAGTGCCGGCAGTGCCTTGCAGCAGCTCCAGCGGCACCGGGCTGGTGCCGTCGGCGGCCGGACCCGGACCGACCAGGGATTTCAGGGTGCTGGTGGTGGCTGGCTGCATGGTGCGTTCGCGCTCAGGCGTCTCGGTGATCCATCAGTTGGTGCCGTCCGGAACGAACACGTAGCCGACGCCCCAGACGGTCTGGATGTAGCGCGGCGATGCGGCATCGATTTCGACCATCTTGCGCAGCCGCGAGATTTGCACGTCCAGGCTGCGGTCGAACGGCTCGAACTCGCGACCGCGCGCGAGCAGCGCCAGTTTTTCACGCGACAGCGGCTGGCGCGGGTGCCGCACCAGTGCTTTGAGCATCGCGAATTCGCCGGTGGTCAGCGGCAGGTCCTCGCCGCTTTTCTGCAGGGTGCGCGCGCCCAGGTCGAACGTGTAGGGCCCGAACGTGACCACTTCGTTCTCGGACGACGGCGCCCCCGGCGCTTCCTGTGGCGGCCGGCGCCGCAGCACCGCGTGGATGCGCGCCAGCAGTTCGCGCGGATTGAACGGCTTCCCCAGGTAGTCGTCGGCACCGACTTCGAGCCCGACGATGCGGTCGATGTCCTCGCCCTTGGCCGTCAGCATGATGATCGGCGTGCCGTCGTTCGCCGCACGCAGTCGGCGGCAGATCGACAAGCCGTCTTCACCGGGCATCATCAGGTCCAGCACGATCAGGTCCACCGTTTCGCGCAGGATGATGCGCGACAGCGCTTTGCCGTCTTCGGCCAGCACCACGTCGAAGCCTTCCTGCATCAGGTAGCGGCGCAGCAAATCCCGGATGCGCGAGTCATCGTCGACAACCAGAATCTTGTCGTTGCGTGAAGCGGCTTGGGTCATGGCGGTTGGACGCGGCGCGCACCAAAGCAGCGCCTGAAATATGTAACAGCCGCGATTCTGACGGCTGCATCGCGGTTTTGGGGGATTTGCCAGCCCGTCCTGACAACACCTTACAAACCGGCCCGACCAGCGAGCTCCGCGCCGCGCTTCACAATGCGGGTTCGCTGCAGCGCCCGCACGAGCGTCGCAGCACTGCGCCAAGTCCCCGCCATTTCAATCAGCAATGCCGGCAATCATCATCAAAAAACAAGCGGGAAACTTTGTCATGCCCTTCATCCGCTACGTCCTCACCGCTGCCGTGTGTACCGCCAGCGTGGGTGCCGCGATCGCCCAGCCCAATGAGCCGCCGGCGCCGCGAAATGTTGTGCAGCTGTCGGCGACGGCATCGGTCGACGTGCGACAGGACCTGCTGACCATGGTGCTGGCGACCACGCGCGAGGGACTGGAGCCGGGGGCTGTGCAGGCCGAGCTGAAAACCACGCTGGACGCTGCTTTGAACGCGGCGAAGCTGCAGGAAGCACCGGGCCAGCTTGACGTGCGCACCGGCAACTTCAGCCTCTATCCGAAGCAGAACAAGGATGGCCGCATCGCGAGCTGGCAGGGCCGAGCCGAACTGGTGCTCGAAGGACGCGACTTCGCACGCATCAGCGCGGTGGCCGGCCACATTCAGACCATGACGGTGAGCCAGAGCATGTTCGGCCTGAGCCGGGAGCAGCGCGCCAGCGCCGAGCGCGACGCGCAGCAGCAGGCCATCCGAAGTTTTCGCGACAAGAGCATTGAAATCGCTAAGGGCTTCGGCATGACCAGCGCGTCGGTTCGCGAAGTCAGCGTTCAAGCCAACGACCAGTACCCACCGCCGATCCTGCGTATGCGCAGCATCGCAGCCCCGGCGGCAATGTCCGCGGACGCGCCCGTTCCGGTGGAAGCCGGCAACAGCACAGTGACGGTGACGGTACAAGGCAGCGTGCAGCTGAACTGAAGACGCACATCAGGGGCCAGACAACTGCGGGCGCCGGGATTGCCCACTATCGATCAATGGAGCCGCTTCGGCGGCTGAGCTTCAATTGTCCAAGGAGAAAAAACGACCATGAGCGGATCAACTTCAATTGGCAACGGCCCGCAAGGGGGCGTCCGGCCCAGCGAATCGCCGGACGACAAATCCACCTTGTCGCCAGGCGACGAAGCATTGCCCGGAACGATTGGCAGCGCAGAGGACGTCTGCCGTTGCTGCGGCGGGTCGGGCAAGATGCCGGACGGCAGCGAATGCAGGGATTGCAGCGGCACCGGCAAAGTCACGGTGGAGCTGGGCGGCGGCTGAATGTGCGCGGCAGCGCTCAGGTGCTGGCGGAGGGGGCGGGATTCGAACCCGCGGTGGGGATTAGCCCACACACGCTTTCCAGGCGTGCGACTTAAACCGCTCATCCACCCCTCCGAAGCGCCGCGCGCGATTCTATCAGCGGGGTATGGCGCGCCGGGCCACACGCTCGGCACACTATCGTTTTGCCAGCGGTGGCTTACCAGCGCAGCAGACGCGGGCCCGCCAGCGCGCCGAGCAGCGCACTCAACCCGATGCCGAGGACATACCAAACCGCAAGGAACGGTGCCGAGTTCTCCGGGCAATGGAGCGCGTAGACCGCAGCGCCGGCGCCGCCTGCCATGATTCCGGCTGTCGCACCGGCCACTGCCGGACGCAGCGGCGCCAGTCCTTGCAGCGCCCAGATGCCGCCGATCCAGATCGGTAGCGCAAACATGACGATCAGCAGCGGACAGGTCCGCCAGGTATGGCCGAACAACAGCGCGGCCCGGACCGGCTCAAGCGCGCTGCCCCACTGCCAGGCGCCGACTGCCCAGACCAGCAGCACCGGCAGCAGCACACCAAGCCAGCGGCCACGCACCCGCACGCCGGGACGACCCAGCCGCTCGGCCACTGCAAGTCCGGCCGCTGCGAGCACCGCCGGAAACAGCACCTTGAGCCAGAACATGGGGTCGGGAAGCACGGCATCCCAGTCGTGGCGAATGCCGAGCATCGCCAGCATGATCGCAAACGAAATGACCAGACCGACCGCCAAACCGAGCGCGAGCCGGTGCAATGCCGCGTGCGGCGGCACCGGCGCCACCTGATTCGCCAGCGCGCTGATCAGTGCATCGGTTTTCATCGGACGCTGCGCTGCTGGACGCGCGCGGCCAGCGCCTTGAGGCCGCGGTGCACACCGACCTTGATGGCCGATTCGGACATGCCGGTGGCGCGTGCCGCTTCGGCCACGGACAGGCCCTCGATCTTGACGTGCTGGATCGGCAGCCGATGACGGTCCGGCAGCGTGGCGAGAAGCCCTTGCAGGTCGCGTCTGGCGTCGCTCGCATCCGTTGCCACGTGCGCGAACACGGCCAGCTCGTCATCGAGGGGCTCCTGCAGCGCTTCGCGGCCGGATTTCGCACGCAACAAATCGATCACCTTGTAGCGTGCGATCGCATGCACCCAGGCCGTCAGCGGCTGGTCAGTCTGGTAGGTATGGCGTTGGTTGTGCATGGCAAGCAGACAGTCCTGGACCACATCTTCCACATCGTCCGGCCAGCCGAACAAGCGCCGGCGCACAAACGCGCGCAGATGGGTGCTCAGTCGCTGCAGGAACTGCCGGTAGGCCAGCGCGTCGCCGGCCTGGCCGCGCACGAACAAGGCGTGCAGCGCGGCTTCCGTCTCCCGCAGCCTTCGCAGGCTGTCGCTGTCTGTTGTTCGATTCATGCAAGCGTGAAGTTACAGCTTCAGTTGGGGTGCGGCAGCAAGGCCGCCGTCCAATCCGGGGCGGATGCCTGGCATTGAAGCATGACTCGTCGGTCCACCGAGACGCAGCGGGCGAGATAAGTCAGTCCGCGAACACATTGCCTGGGCGTCGGCAGCCGATGCCGGCTGCAGTCTGGTCACCGGCGGCTTCGGCTGCACCGATGGCCGGGAAGTCCGTACACTTCGCGCCTTCGTCTGCACCGCCAACGCCGGCCCTGGGAGGCTCGCCATGAAATTCCGCTTTCCGATCGTCATCATCGACGAAGACTTTCGCTCAGAGAACACATCCGGCCTGGGCATCCGCGCGCTCGCCACCGCGATCGAGGCGGAGGGCTGGGAAGTGCTGGGTGCGACCAGCTACGGCGACCTCTCCCAGTTCGCGCAACAGCAAAGCCGCGCGGCCGCGTTCATCCTGTCGGTCGACGACGAGGAGTTCTCGGCTGGCCCGGACCTAGATCCGGTGGTGCTGAACCTGCGCAACTTCATCCAGGAAGTGCGCCGCAAGAACGCCGACGTGCCGATCTATGTCTATGGCGAGACCAAGACCTCGCGCCATATCCCGAACGACGTGCTGCGCGAGCTGCACGGCTTCATTCACATGTTTGAGGACACGCCGGAGTTCGTCGCGCGCCACATCATCCGCGAGGCCAAAAGCTACCTGGAAGGCATTCAGCCGCCGTTCTTCCGTGCGCTGCTCGACTATGCGGAAGACGGCTCGTATTCGTGGCACTGCCCGGGGCATTCGGGCGGCGTCGCGTTTCTCAAAAGTCCGATCGGCCAGATGTTCCACCAGTTCTTCGGCGAGAACATGCTGCGCGCCGACGTCTGCAACGCGGTGGAGGAGTTGGGTCAGTTGCTCGATCACGACGGCGCGATCGGCGAGAGTGAACGCAACGCCGCGCGCATCTTCAACGCCGACTATTGTTACTTCGTGACGAACGGCACCAGCACCAGCAACAAGATGGTCTGGCACCACACGGTGGCCGCCGGCGACGTGGTGGTGGTGGACCGCAACTGCCACAAGTCGATCCTGCACAGCATCATCATCACGGGCGCGATTCCGGTGTTCATGAAGCCGACGCGCAACCACTTCGGCATCATCGGCCCGATCCCGAAGTCCGAGTTCGAGCCGGCGTCGATCCGCGCCAAGATCCGTGCGAACCCGCTTCTGAAGCACCTCGATGCGGACATCGTGAAACCGCGCCTGATGACGCTCACGCAGTCCACCTACGACGGCGTGCTCTACAACACCGAAACCATCAAAGGCATGCTCGACGGCTGGGTCGAGGCGCTGCATTTCGACGAAGCCTGGCTGCCGCACGCGGCGTTCCATCCGTTCTACGGCGCCTATCACGCGATGGGCAAGAAGCGCGCACGGCCGAAACATGCGCTGGTCTATGCGACCCAGTCGAGCCACAAGCTGCTCGCGGGCATCAGTCAGGCCAGCCAGGTGCTCGTGCAGGACGCGCAACAGCGCAAGCTCGATCCGCACCTGTTCAACGAGGCGTACCTGATGCACACCAGCACGAGTCCGCAGTATTCGATCATCGCGAGCTGCGACGTGTCGGCTGCGATGATGGAGCCGCCCGGCGGCACCGCGCTGGTCGAGGAAAGCATCGCCGAGGCGATCGACTTCCGCCGTGCGATGCGGAAAGTCCAGGACGAGTACGGCCGTGACGAGTGGTGGTTCAAGGTCTGGGGACCGGAAAAGCTGGTCGAAGAGGGGATCGGCCGGTCGGACGCCTGGATGCTCAAGGGCGAATCGCGCAACGCGAAAAACGGCGAGAACCGCGCGCGCAATTGGCACGGCTTCGGCGACCTGGCCGACGGTTTCAACATGCTGGACCCGATCAAGGCGACCATCGTGACGCCGGGGCTCGATCTGAACGGCAAGTTCGCAAAAACCGGCATCCCGGCATCCATCGTCACCAAGTTCCTCGCCGAGCACGGCGTGATCGTCGAGAAGACCGGCCTCTACAGCTTCTTCATCCTGTTCACGATCGGCATCACGAAAGGCCGCTGGAACACCTTGCTGACCGCGCTGCAGCAGTTCAAGGACGACTATGCGCGAAATCAGCCGATGTGGCGCATCCTTCCCGAGTTCTGCCAGACCCACAAGCGCTACGAGCGCATGGGTCTGGCCGACCTGTGCCAGCATGTGCATCAGCTCTACGCCAAGTACGACATCGCGCGGCTGACCACCGAGATGTACTTGAGCGACCTGACGCCTGCCATGAAGCCGAGCGACGCGTTCGCCCACATCGCGCACCGCAGCACCGAGCGCGTCGAGATCGATCATCTGGAAGGCCGCGTCACGACGAGCCTGGTCACGCCGTACCCGCCCGGCATCCCGCTGCTGGTGCCCGGCGAGGTGTTCAACCGCCAGATCGTGGATTACCTCAAGTTTGCGCGGGAGCTGTCCGAGAAGGCGCCAGGGTTCGAGACCGACATTCACGGATTGGTGGAGCTTTCGGACGACGATGGCAGGAAGCGTTACTTCGCGGACTGCGTGCGGGCTTGACCGGATGGCGGCGCGTTGGTGGCGGATACCCGAGTGTCGGCGCCCGGGCCAATGAATCGATGCAACGTCAGCCGCTCTCGTTGGTGTCAATCCCCTGACAGATCCACCGCACCTGAGTAGCATTCTGCTTGGCAGGGGCCGGCATGCCGCGTCACTTGGTGTTTCCAGCCACGCGTTCTTCATGCATGTGCAAATGGCGCCGGTGGAAGGACTGAGGTTATGTCTTGCATACGTCGTTTCGTTGGCGTCGATCGAGAACCAGCCGAACGTACGGGGAGTAGCACTACCAAATGGACACCGCGCGAACGATGGCAATCGCCAAGTGGACGGCGGTGCAGAGCCGGCAGGCGCCGGGTGACCAGATGGACAAGGGTGGGGTGCAGATGGCGCCGGTTTTCCGGGTGGCTCGGACGCAGGGGCGGTTTCGTTAAATATGCAGGTGTTGGGGCCGATTGCCGATGGCATGGGTGCGGTTGCACGCCTAAACTGACGCGCCTCGGAGGTTGCCAGGCCGGCAGCTTGCAGCGGGCGGGGGCAGCGGAATTCCCCGCTTGACGGCCCGCAGCAAGAGATGCCATCCAGGTTTGCTGCATTCGACGCGGACCACAGCGCGTCCTTGCCGAGTTGGCGGTTTACCCCAAGAAATCCATGCTCACTGAAGTTGTCGAAGGGCTGGTTTTGGCGTTGGCGCTTTGCTTCATGTACGGCGCCACGATTCGGGCGC
Source organism: Burkholderiaceae bacterium (assembly GCA_965218765.1). GTDB lineage: Bacteria > Pseudomonadota > Gammaproteobacteria > Burkholderiales > Burkholderiaceae_C > JBBPYC01. The sequence goes on from CBDCLU010000002.1 coordinate 280,928, forward strand.
TGCCTTGTCAGGGACTGACCAGGCAGGTAGCCGCAGGCCTGTTGTTCGGTGCTTTTTGCGTGCTGGACATGCTTGGCCCGGCGACGCCCCGGCCGGGATTGTTATTCGACGGCCGCGTTGTGGTGCTGAGCATGGCTGCGCTGTTTGGCGGCCCGTTGGCGGGCAGCATCGCCCTGGTCATGGCCGCAGTCTGGCATTGGAGAACCGAGGGGCCGGGCGCCTTGCCGAGCGTTGCGTTGATGGCGGTCTCCGTTGCCCTGGGGCTGCTCCTTCGCCAAGTGCGGTTGCGTAGGCGCTTGCAGATCGGCTTTCCAATGCTGCTGGTGTTGGGGGTCTTGTTGCACCTGACGGTGCTTGCCAGTCATGTCTTCCTGCTTTCACAGGACGCACGGCACGATCACTTCACCAACGGTGGCGTGGCCGATCTGCTGGTCTTCTTGACAGGTACGGTGTTGCTCGGACTGCTGCTGCGCGCTGTGGAAAGCCGGGCGGTGACCGAACAGGCACTGACCGACAGCTCGGCGCGCCTGCAGGCCATTGCCAGCAGCATGCCCGGCGTGCTGGTGTTGCTGGATGCGCGCGGCGTCTGTGTGGAAACGCTGTCAGCCCGCTCGCCGTCTCAGGGTCTGCCGCCGGCCGGGCCCGGGTTGGGCCAGCGCATGCAGGACCTGCTGACGGCAGAGGCGGCTCAACGCATGACGGAGCTCATTGAACAAGCACTTGCCAGCGGCCAGCCGCAAAGCCTGGACTATCGATTGGAGACCGCTTCGGGAACGCGCCATTGGGAGGGCCGGCTGCAGTCGCTGAACACCTCTGCACCGGGGCGGGCCGCCCTGCTTTTTCTTGCGCGCGACATCACCGGGCAACGTCCAGATGACAGCGCCGCACGCGAGTCGGAACCGCGCTTTCGCTCGCTGCTGCGCGACCTGCCCTCGATTTCCGTGCAAGGCTATCTGGCCGATGGCACCACCACCTACTGGAACCAGGCAGCCGAACAGCTTTATGGCTACACCCGACAAGAGGCCATCGGCCGCAACCTGCTCGATCTGATCATTCCTGCTTCCATGCACGACGCGGTGCGTGGGGAAATGCAGGCGATGTTTGCCAGCGGCATCTCGATTCCGGCTGCAGAGGTCAGGCTGCAGCGCAAGGACGGCACGCTGGTCGATGTGTATTCCAGCCATGCCTATGTGGCGATTGCGGGCCAGGCGCCAGAGATGTTCTGCATCGATATCGACATCTCGCGGCGCAAGTCGGCTGAAGAAGAGGCCCGCTACCTGGCGTTGTACGACGCGCTTACCCGGCTGCCCAACCGGCGCCTGCTGACCGACCGGCTGCAGCAGGTGATGGCCAGCAGCGAACGCTCTGGTCTGCAGGCGGCAGTGCTGTTTCTGGACCTGGACAACTTCAAGATCCTGAACGACAGCCGCGGCCACGCGGTGGGCGACCTGCTGCTGGTGGAGGTCGCCCACCGGTTGCAGGCGGGCGTGCGTGAGCATGACACCGTGGCGCGTCTCGGGGGTGATGAATTCGTCGTGGTGCTGCACAACCTCAGCAGCAACGAAAGCGAGGCCGCCTCACAGGTGCGCGCAGTTGGCGAGCAGATCGTGGCAGCGTTGCGCCAGCCCTACAACCTCAGCGGGCATCAGCAGCACATGACCGTCAGCATGGGTGCCACCTTGCTGCACGACCGGCAGGCCAGCATCGACGAAGTGCTCAAACAAGCCGACATGGCGATGTATCGCGCCAAGGATGCCGGCCGCAACACCTTGCGCTTTTTCGACCCCGACATGCAGGAAATCGTCAACCAGCGCGCGCTGCTGGAGACGCAGATGCACGACGGATTGCGAGACTCGCAGTTCGTGCTGTTCTATCAGGCCCAGGTGAACAGCTGGGGGCACGTGACCGGCGCCGAGGCGCTGGTGCGCTGGCATCACCCGACCCTGGGACTGACAAGCCCGGCGCTGTTCATCAAGCTGGCGGAAGAAAGCGGCCTGATTCTGGAACTTGGTCGGTGGGCGATGCAAGACGCCATGCGTCAGCAGGCGCTGTGGCGCCGCGACCCCGCGCTGGCCCATCTGCGTCTGGCCATCAACGTCAGCGCACGCCAGTTCCGGCAGGAGCACTTCGTGGCCCAGGTGCTGCAACTGCTGGCCGACAGCGGAGCCGATGCGCAGTGCATCACGTTGGAACTGACCGAGAGTCTGCTGCTGCAGGACGTGGAGAACGTGATCGACACCATGCGCACGCTGAAGGCGCATGGCCTGGGATTTTCACTGGACGATTTCGGCACCGGCTATTCTTCGCTGAGCTACCTCAAGCGCCTGCCGCTTGATCAAATCAAAATCGATCAGGGTTTTGTGCGAGACGCGCTGTCCCATCCGAGCGACGCTGCCATTGCGCATGCGATCATCACGCTGGCTGACAAACTGGGCCTGGGCGTGATCGCCGAGGGCGTGGAGACGATCGAGCAATACCAGTTTCTGGTCAGCCACCACTGCCGCGCGTTTCAGGGCTATTTGTTCGGTCGTCCCGAGCCGGTGCAAGCGCTGGAGCAGCGCATTCGCAGCAGCGATCCTGCAAGCGAACGTCTGGACGTGCATCGGGCCTGAAGCCGACCGGTCTGCCTGGGCATTCGACCGCAACAAGTCTTGATCGGGCTGCCCGCAATCGCCGTCATCTTTTCTTCCTGTCCCGCTCCATCCTGCTCGCCATGCCCACCAATACCCTCAATGTGCTCGGAACGCCTCTTTTGGCCTGCTCGTTCGACCCGGTCACCGGCTACTTCCGCGACGGCTGCTGCCACACCGACGCGAGCGACCACGGCACCCACGTGGTCTGCGCAAGGGTCACGAAAGCGTTCTTGGAATTCTCCAAGGCACGGGGCAACGACCTGTCGACGCCGCGCCCCGAGTACCGCTTCGCCGGCCTGCAACCCGGCGACCGCTGGTGCCTCTGCGCGTTGCGCTGGCAGGAGGCCTACGAAGCCGGCGTGGCGCCGCCGGTGGTGCTGGAAAGTACGCTGGCCAAAGCGCTTGAAGTCACCAGTCTGGAGGCACTGCGGGCGCATGCGGCCTAGCAAAACCGCTACGGTGCGACCCACGCCTCCCAACACCCGGGAGCGAGCCCGGCGAGCACATAGGGGCCGATCGCCACCCGAATGAGCCGCAGCGTCGGCAGCCCGATGGCCGCCGTCATGCGCCGCACCTGACGATTGCGGCCTTCACGGATCACGAGTTCCAGCCAGGCGGTCGGGATCGCCCGGCGCACCCGGATCGGCGTCTCCCGTGGCCAGACGTCCGGCGCCGGATCGAGCAGCCGCGCACGGGCCGGCAGCGTCATGCCGTCCTTGAGCGCGACGCCGCTGCGCAGTGCCGCCAATGCGCGCTCATCCGGCACGCCTTCCACCTGCACCCAGTACGATTTCTCCATCTTGAAGCGCGGATCGGCGATGCGCGCTTGCAGCCGGCCGTCGCTGGTCAGCAGCAGCAGCCCTTCGCTGTCCGCATCGAGCCGGCCGGCCACATACACGTCAGGCACGTCGATGAAATCCGCCAACCCGCGCCAGCGGCCTGCGGGGGTGAACTGGCTGAGCACGCCCCAGGGTTTGTGGAGGCGGATCAGGCGGGGGGTCAGGCCGCAGGACATGTAGCAGAAGCCGGACGCCGCAATCAGTGATCGATGCTGCTGAGTCGATCGAGGAGAACAGGCAAAGCCGTCTGAGTGGTGTTCCACACCACCTCCAGGTTGATATCGAAGTAGCCATGCGCAATCCGGTTGCGCATTCCGCGCATACTGCGCCAGGGGATGGTGTGATGCGTTTCGGCAAAGGCCGGAAATCGCTCCATCACTTTGGTTGCGACTTCGCCCAACACGATCAGGCTCATGACTACGGCCTGCTGCGTGCGCTTGTCCTGAAGAAACGTGGACTTGTCCATACCTTCTACGAAACCGCGCGCGTCCGCCACAGCCTGTCGCATGTGATCGAGATAGTCCGCAAGCCGGCGGTCAGTCATAGCGGCTGGGCTTGCAACAGCAACGCTGTCGCGAAAGCGGGCTGGCAAGTCCTCCGGTGTCACTAGGTCGACTGCCACGCCCAGTAGTTCCTCCAACTCGTCCTGCAAGCCCCCCAGGTCGAACAGTGTCGCACCGGGCAGCGGATCCACCAGCAGGTCAAGATCGCTGCCTGGAGCATCCTGCTCGCGCAATGCCGAGCCAAACACGCGCACTTCGCTGACGCGGTGGCTCAACGCGATTCCGCGGATGCGCGTGCGGTGCAGGGCGAGGGCTTCGGAAGGGCGCATGGCCGGAGTTTAGAGTGCGGTCTGGATCGAGAGTGAGCCCTCCGGCGTGATGGGCCCTTCAGCGTGACGCATCGGGCTGCCGACTTGGTGACTGGCGTTTGCTTTGTGTAGTTTTGTATTTACCTGAACGTATGAAACGCGCCGAACTGATCAAGCATCTGAAGGCAGCCGGTTGGCATTTGGTGCACGTGGTCGGCTCGCTTCACCAGTTCAGGCACCCGGACAAACCAGGCAAGGTGACGGTGCCGCATCCGTGCAAAGACCCGCTGATCGCCACCGTGCGCAGCATCGACGAACAGGCTGGCCTGTGAGGGTGGTGCCGACTTCAATACAGGAGCTCAACAGCCATGCTGTATCCCGTCTAGGTGCATGTGGGCGATGCGCAGCATGCGCATGGCATCGTGTTCCCCGACTTTCCGGGCTGCTTTTCGGCTGCAGACAAACGATCTGCCGCGTGCGATCCAGGAGGCAGCGCATGCGCATTTTCATGAGGAGGAGCTGGAAGCGGTGCCGCTGCCAACGGCCCTGAAGGAGCTGGTAGCGCGGTCGGACTATCAGGGTGGTGTGTGGTGGATGCTGGCGGACATCGATCTGGGCCGCCTCGATGCCCGGCCGGTGCGGATCAATGTCAGCCCGCCGGCAAATCTGGTGCGGGAAATCAATGCCTATGCCGAGGCGAACCACCTGAGCCACTCGGGGTTTGTGGCCAAGGCCACGCGGCAGGCCATTTAATCGTGATTGGCGACGCTGCAGCGCCCGCAATTAATGGCGTTCAGCGAGCGGCAGCTCATCGTTGACAATGCCGCTTTTTGCACAAACATCTAATTGGGAAGCAAGCTAAGTGGCACGAAGATGGGCTTCACGACTCCGGTGCTTGGATCGTACGATACCTTCTGTGTACGACAGCCAACCGCGACTGCGGACCAGAGTGAGAGCCAAGAAAGGGAAAAACGATTGGTTTAGGGCAACAAGCAAATCCTAAACCTTAATGCGCACCGTGATGGTGTGGATGGCAAAAATCAAGACCTGACCCTTTCTCAGGTTCCATGAGTCCCTCCTTGACGCTTCCAACGAACGGATTCAGCCACCAGCTAAGCCGGTCGGCTGCAATGACAAATTATGCGCCTGCTGCCCTTGGAGTAGGTGGCTTTTTACTTTCAACTCGTTCGAAACTTGATGCAAGCAAATGAGCATAGGCTAAAAGCCTATTGGAAAGTTCCTTGAACATGTCAACATAGCATCGATAGTAATCCTTGTTTTCTAATGGAAATTCGAGTAGCCGCACATAATGTGCAGCTGCCATTGGACGAACATAGTTATCGATTAGTTCTAGGTAGCGCTGATCGGGTCTGCCATTGTTATAAGCTCCACATTTCTTAAGAAGTTGCTCCACAAAATCAGCCTTTGATGAAATCAAACCCTTTGTATGCACAATATGATGCCTCAACTTTTCAACAAAGTTAATAGCGAACCAAAGATCAGTATCTAGCGAGTTTACAGTTTCAAAACGCTTGAGCATCGGCAAGCGCATCCGAAGTGGATTGAGTAAAGACTGCGGCTTGCCTTTTTTTGCTCGCGCCTGCTTTAGTAGAAAATCGAAGTTTACTGTGTCAATAGCGTCAAAAGTAATCGACCCATAATCACGCAATGGCCATAGATCTTTATTAATTATAGCTGCGGCTGCATAAGCCTTTTCGAGAAAATCTTCGAATAGTTCGTACACTTCAGCAAGCAGCCACTGATACTGCCGATTTGTGCGATTCACAAGTGACTCCATTAAGCTATCGATGGTGTAGTCACGAAAGTCGTAGAAGAAATATTCACCGTTGCTTGCAGTGCGGAAAACATGATTTCCCATGCCGACGATTTGGTGCTTAGGCAGATTGAGTGCCTGTAGATGAATCTTTTGCTCAACCAGTCTGTGAAACTCTGTCTCGGCTTCGCGGCGGATCGTTGAAATGTAAGCATGGACCGACGCCACTTCACTAGAATATGCTTCAAAAAGCGCGGAAATATTCATGGTGGTAGGCACTTGCGTAGTTTCAAGAAAAATTCTAATTCTAATTCTAATTCTAATTCTAATTCTAATTCTAATTCTAATTCTAATTAGAAGACTCGTATCTTAAAAACAATAGTCAGTTCATCTTGCGGCTTTGGTCAAATTTTCCTATCAACACGTCACCATCTCCATTTAGCTAAATCAAAAATCTTGCGGATGGCTGACGCTGCCGCAGATATTTCGGTTTCCGATGCCGAGCTGTACTTAAGGTGAGATCTCGACCTTCTCAATAAGCGAATGCACCTAAGCCGACCCTGCCAGTTCAAACCGATTTTTGAAACCCGCTTTCGACCCAAGCAGCTGCTCGAGCCGCCGTCAACTGGAACGCCGCTCCCACCCGCACCCGTCCACTCACCTCCCCAAACGCATCCGTCGCCGACAGCCACGCATGCGGATCATCCTCATCCGGCACGATATCCAGCGCCACCGTCCATCGTGTGCCGTCGGCCGTCGTCACATCGACCTGCTTGTGCAGCACCGCATGCAATTGCTGCTCATGCCGCCGAATCACTTCCGCCGCAGTCTTTACAAGCGTGTTGAACGCCGACACGTCGAGCGGCTTCGGATTTTTCTTGTCGCGGCCCATCGTCCAGGGGCCGACCAGCGCGGGCTCGGGGTCGCCGTCGCGGTGCATCTCGACGGCCCAGCCGTCGTCTTCCTCGTTCTTGATGACGCGCGCGCGCCAGCCGTTGTCGTGCCATAGAAGGGCGGTGCGGATCGCGTCGGGGACTTCGGGGGCGTCGTCGGGAAAAGCGGTGGAGGTCATGCGGCGATGGTAGTCATCGCGCAGCGTCATTTCGTAAACCGGGCTTCGCCGCGCTCAACCGCTGGTTTCGAGCAACCGCGCCGCCTCGCTCGCAGCCACCCGTCCCTCGTCGGTCGGCACCACCCAGACTTCGGGCGTGCTGTGGTCGGCATGGATCGGCGACGCCGGTGCGCCCGACGCCGTGCGGTTGCGGGCTGGGTCGATCGCCACGCCGAGCAACGCAAGCTGCGCGCACACCTGTTCGCGAATCTCGGCGCTGTGCTCGCCGATGCCGCCGGTGAACGCGAGCAGGTCTAGCCCGCCGATGCTGACCGCAAGCGCGGCCGTCTCGCGCGCGACGCGGCGGCAGAACAGGTCGATTGCGAGCCGCGCCGCCGCATCGCCGGCGGGATCGAGTTCACGCAGATCGGCCGACTGGCCCGACACGCCGAGCAGACCGCTCTTGCGGTACAGCAGGTCCTCGATCCGCTCCGCGCTCCAGCCCTCGCGCAGCAGGTACAGCACGATGCCCGGGTCCAGCGTGCCGCAGCGCGTGCCCATCATCAGGCCGTCGAGCGGTGTGAGGCCCATCGTGGTCGCGCGGCTCTCGCCGTGCAGCGTCGCGCACAGGCTTGCGCCGCTGCCCAGGTGCGCGAGCACCATGCGGCCCGCCGCGCGCTCGGGCGCGAGCCGGCGCAGCTGCGCGACCAGGAACTGGTACGACAGCCCATGAAAACCGTAGCGCCGGATGCCGCCCGCGGTCAGCTCGCGCGGAAGGGGGTAGGTGAACTCGACTTCGGGCAGCGTCGCATGGAACGCGGTGTCGAAGCAGGCAACCTGCGGCACGCCGGGGAACGTGGCGTGGAACAGGCGGATGCCGTGCAACGCGGCGGGCTGGTGCAGCGGCGCGAGCGGCACGAGCCGGTCGAGCTCGGCCAGCACGGTGTCATCGATCACGACGCTGCTGCGGTACCGCGCGCCGCCGTGCACGACGCGGTGCGCGACCGCTTCGAGCGCGATCTGTGAAAACGGCTCCTCAAGCACCCGGCGCAGCGTGGCGAGCGCACGGTCGAACGGGTTGGCGTCATCTTCGCCGTCGAGTCCCACGGCAAGCGCCTCGCCGCCGTACCGGCATTGGAAGCGCGGCGTGCCGCCGGGCCCGAGGCCTTGCGCGTGGCCGGTCAGGACGGGGTCGGCGAGCGCGTCGGCGGGCGTAGCGTCCGCAGTTGTCTGCGCGCGCGGATACAGCGCGAACTTGAGCGAGGAGGAGCCCGCGTTGACCGCAAGGATCGACCTCGATGGTCCGTCGCGGCCTGCCACGGTATCAGCGCGCGGTGGCGGCCGGCGTCAGGTCGGTGCGCACGCGCAGGAAGCTCGCAAAGCGCGGAATCCCGCTCGGGTTCAGGTCCCGGTAACGGTACGTGAGGAGCGTGCCGACCGCCGGCGGGTCGCGCCGCTCGGCGTCGGAAAAGCCGGTTCCGAGCCGGAAGCGCGGGCCGGCAGCGCCGTCGGGCGCAACCGCTTCAACCAGCAGCGCGCCCATCAGGCCCGCATATTTGCCGCGGCCGGGCAGCACGGCAAGTACGCGCGCTTCGGCGTCCAGGTGATCTTTGAGCTTGAGCAAGTCGTCGTTGCGTCCGGCCTGATACATCGAAGCGCCACGATGCAGCATCAGCCCTTCGCCGCCGGCCGCCACGGTCTGCCGGAGCAGCGCGCGCAACTCGGCAGGGCTCGCGACCTTGCGCTGAACGACGGCCTGCACCCGGTCCTGCGCAAGGCTGGCCACCAGCGCCTGCAACGCGCCGATGCGCTGCGTGAACGTGCCGCCGTGCGCGGGCAGGTCGAACACCATGTAGCGCATGCGGCGCCACTGGTCATCGTCGGGCACCTGCCGGCGCACGGTGGCCGAGGCCTGCTCGAAACGACCACGGCCTGCCCAGAGTTCGCCGTCCATCGACGCGTTCGGCCAGCCGGCGGTGAACCAGGCGGGTGCATGGATGCGTTCGCCGCCGCGCGTGCGCAACTGGGTGCCGTCCCACCAGCCGCGCACGCCGTCGTACTTCTCGCTGACCCAGTAGCCGGCCAGGTCGATGTCGGATCGGTACACGTTGGCGAGCAGCACGGCCGGCGGTGCCGGGCCGGCGGCTCGTGTTGCAGGAATCGTCAAGGCGGACGCGAGGGCGACGACGCAGGGCAGCGTCAGCAGCCGCATCGCCGAGCGCCGGGACGGTTCCACGAGAGCGCCATGGCGCGACGGAGCACCGATCGTCATATGCTGCGAATTAGATAGCATAAGGTGAAGGTACTACCTGCGCCTCAGCCACTTTTTGCTTAGAAATCAGCGGCTGGGCCGACATCACCCGCCGGTTGCGGCCCGGCACCAACGCACGGCCGCACCGAGCCGGCCGACGCCGCATCAACCCGCGTCGGCCGGCATCATCCCGCCCATCATCTTGCTGAAGCCCCCGTCGACGTACGTGATCTCCGCATTCACGCCCGCCGCGAGGTCGCTCAGTAAAAACGCCGCCACATTGCCCACGTCGTCGCTCGTCACGTTGCGCCGGATCGGCGCGGTCGCGGCGACTACGGACAGGATGTTGCCGAAGCCCTTGATGCCGCTCGCAGCCAGCGTCTTGATCGGCCCGGCGCTGATGCCATTCACGCGCACGCCCCTGGCTGCAAGCGAATCGGCCAGGTAGCGCACGGATGCTTCGAGCGATGCCTTGGCGAGCCCCATCGTGTTGTAGTTCGGCACCACGCGCTCAGCGCCCAGGTAGGTCAGCGTGAGCAGCGCGCCGCGTTCGTTCAGATAGGGCAGCGCAGCCTTGGCCAGCGCGGGGAAGCTGTAGGCGCTGATGTCGTGCGCGATCTTGAAGCCTTCACGCGACAGGCCTTCGAGAAAATCGCCGCCGATCGCCTCGCGCGGCGCGAAGCCGATCGCGTGCACGAAGCCGTCGAATTTGGACCACGTCTTGGACAGGTCGGCGAACAGCTGCTCGATCTGCGCATCGTCGCCCACGTCGCAGTCGAATATCAGCTTCGAATCGAAGTCGGCCGCGAACTCGGTGATGCGGCCCTTGAACCGTTCGCCGACGTAGCTGAAGGCCAGTTCGGCCCCTTCGCGGCGGCACGCCTTGGCGATGCCGTAGGCGATCGATCGGTTGCTGAGCACGCCGGTGATCAGCAGCTTTTTGCCGTTTAAGAAGCCCATAAGTCGTCTCGGTTGGGAAGTGCCGCAGAATTGTCGCATGCGACTTTTTGCCCGTGTGTTGCTCGCGTCGAGCCTGGCCGCCGTGCTTGCGCCGGCCTGGGCTGCGCATGCGTACGCGCAGTTCGGCGACATCAAGTACCGGGCCGGCTTCAAGCATTTCGACTATGTGAACCCGGAGGCGCCCAAGGGTGGCGAGATCCGGCTGGTGCCGCCGACGCGGCCGACCAATTTCGACAAGTTCAATCCGTACACATTGAAAGGCACCGCGCCGTACAACATCGGCGGCTTGATGGTGGAGAGTTTGCTGATCGGCAACTCGGAAGAACCGACCACCGCTTATGGCTTGCTGGCAGACGACGTCGAGGTGGCGGCGGATCGCTTGTCGGCGACGTTCCGGCTGAACCCGTTGGCGCGTTTTCACGATGGGTCGCCGGTGCTGGCGGAAGACGTCGCGTACTCGTTCAAGACGCTGACCGGGCCGCTGGCCGCGCCACAGTTCCGCAGCATTTATGCGGAAGTCAAAGGCGTCGAGGTGCTCGGCGAGCGGCTGGTGCGATTCGCCTTCGCGCGGCCGAACCGCGAGCTGCCGCTGCTGGTCGGCGGCCTGCCAGTGTTCAGCCGGCACTGGGGCGCCGGCAAGCCGTTCGACCAGATCGTCTCCGACGTGCCGATCGGCTCCGGCCCGTACCGGCTGCCCGACCATTCGATGGGGCGCGACATCACCTATGTGCGCGACCCGGACTACTGGGGGCGCGACCTGCCGGTGCGCCGCGGCCAGTACAACTTCAACCGCGTGACCTACCGGATCTACCTCGACGAAACTTCGCAGTTCGAAGGCCTGAAAGCCGGCGAGTTCGACTTCAAGCGCGAATTCATCTCGCGCAACTGGGCGCGTCAGTACGTGGGCAAGCAGTTCGACTCGGGGGAGCTGAAAAAGCAGGCGTTTCCAAACCAGAACCCGGGTGACTTCCAGGGCTACGTGTTCAACCTTCGGCGGGACAAGTTCAAGGACCCGAGGGTGCGCGAAGCGATCGGCCTCGCGATGGATTTCGAGTGGCTGAACCGGCAGTTGTTCTATGGGCTTTACAAGCGCGTGCATGGGTATTTCCCGAACAGCGAATTTCACGCCGAGGGGCTGCCGAAGCCGGACGAGCTCGCGCTGCTCGAGCCGCTTAGGACCAAGCTCGATCCGGCCGTGTTCGGTCCCGTACCGCAGCCGCCGACCACCACGCCGCCGCACAGCTTGCGAGAGAACCTGCGTCGCGCGCAGAAGCTGCTCGCGGACGCTGGCTGGAGTTACCGCGACGGCGCGCTGCGCGATGCGATGGGCGAGCCGTTCACGATCGAATTCCTGAATGACCAGCCGTCCTACGTGCGTGTGGTCGGGCCGCTCAAGCAAGCTCTGGCCAAGCTCGGCATCGAGCTGACCTATCGCAACGTCGATGCTTCGTTGAACCAGCAGCGCATGGAGAACTTCGAATTCGAGATGACCTCGCTGCGTTTGCCCGGCAGCACCGCGCCGGGTGCCGAATTGCTCAGCATCTTCGGCTCGGAGGCCGCAAAGACGCCAGGCTCGCCGAACTATTGGGGCATTGCCGATCCAGCGGTCGATGCGCTGCTGCAGCATGTGGTCCGTGCGACCACCCGTGACGACCTGGGCGCTGCGATGCGCGCGCTGGACCGCGTGCTGACGAACGGCCACTATTCGATCCCGCAGTGGTACGGCGATGCGTTTTTCATCGGCTACCGGCCGCGCCGGTTCGAGCTGCCGGACGTGATTCCGCCGTACTACCAGCCGGACGCATGGGCCGTGGCGACCTGGTGCGGGGCGCGAGGCAATCGGGATTGATCTGTCGGGACTAGCACCAGCACTCACGAGCATCAATGAGGCTGCGACGCCCAATCCTGTTCAACAGGCCGATGACGGATCGCAGACAGTCACTTTGCTGTTGCTGAGTTCACGTCCGCAAATACAGCGAAAGGGATATGGATCAACTAAAACCCAACGAGCTGATTGGCCCACTGTGGCGGACGCTAGCGCTCTTGCAGATGCTTGAGCACGTGCTTCGACTGTATGTTGGCACCGCAGAAGCGCTAATTTGCGCTGCAAGGCCTTACGGCGTCGCATATCGAGTCGACGAAAAGCGCATTAATGGTGCATCACTTGGTACGCTGGTCAGAATGTTCGAGAAGCTCAACCGAAATGACGACCTAATCTCGAGACTGCGCCGACTTCCTGAGGATCGAAACTATATTGCTCACGTTGCTTTCAGGCGGTCGGTACCGGGCCTTCCGTACGATAAGGTGGACTCGAATCATGCGAAGACCCACGCTGACGAAGTTGGTGATGAGGTCGAGAAATTGCTTGAGTTGATGCGTCAGGAACTGGGAGCCGTCCTCGTCAATTTCCCGCTGTCGCTCTCGGCGAACCGGTGAACCATGACGTCGACTGATGAGACACCACGTCGTTGAAGAATCTCGATGTCCGCCTACATCCTCAAACGCCTGCTGTTGATGATCCCAACCTTGTTCGGGGTGCTGCTGCTGACGTTCGCGGTGATTCAGTTCGTGCCGGGCGGGCCGGTCGAGCAGATGGTTGCGCAACTGCAGGGGCGCGACTCGGGCGGGGAGCGCGCGGCGACGGCCGGTGCCGGGTACCGCGGCCGGCAGGGGCTGGACCCGAAGCGCATCGAGGAGATCAAGGTTCTGTACGGCTTCGACAAGCCGCCCGCCGAGCGCTTCGTGCAGATGCTCGGACGCTTCGCGCGGTTCGACCTGGGCACGAGCTTTTATCAGCACAAGGATGTCTGGCAGCTTGTGAAAGAGAAGCTGCCGGTGTCGATCAGCCTCGGCTTGTGGACGTTCTTTCTGAGCTACGCGATCTCGGTGCCGCTCGGCGTGGCGAAAGCGGTGCGCGCAGGGTCCCGGTTCGACTTCGTGACCACACTGATCGTGCTGGTCGGCTACGCGATCCCCGGCTTCGTGCTGGGCGTCGCGCTGCTCGTGATCTTCGGCGGGCAGCTGCAGTGGTTTCCGCTGCGCGGGTTGACGTCGGCGAACTGGGAGACGCTTTCCTGGCCCGCGCGCATCGTGGACTACCTTTGGCACATCGCGTTGCCGGTCACGGCAATGGTGCTCGGCAGCTTTGCGGTCACGGCGATGCTCACGAAAAACTCGTTCCTTGAAGAAATCAGGAAGCAGTATGTGCTGACGGCCCGGGCCAAAGGCTTGTCGGAGCGTCAGGTGCTCTGGAAGCATGTGTTCCGCAACGCGCTGATCCCGATCATCACGGGTTTCCCGGCCGCATTCATCGGCGCGTTTTTCACCGGGTCGCTGCTGATCGAGACGCTGTTCTCGCTCGACGGGCTCGGTTTGCTCAGCTACGAGAGCGTGATCCGGCGCGACTATCCGGTGGTACTGGGGACGCTCTATCTGTTCACGTTGATCGGGCTCGTGACGAAGTTGATTTCCGATTTGAGCTATGTGTGGGTCGATCCCAGGGTGCAGTTCGATTGACGCTCATGCCGAATTCGCCACCGCCAAGCCTGTCCCCCACCCGCCGCGCCTGGCTGCGCTTCAGGCGCAACCGCATCGGTTTCTGGAGCCTCGTGCTGTTCTGCACGCTGGTGATCCTGAGCCTGTGCGCCGAGGTGCTGTCGAACGACAAGCCGCTCGTCGTGCGCTACGACGGCGGCTTCTACTTTCCGCTCGCAAAGGACTATTCCGAAAAAACCTTCGGCGGCGACTTCCCGACGCCGACCGACTACCTCGACCCTTACATTCGCGAGAAGATCACGAACAGCAGCAACTGGGCGGTCTATCCGCCCAATCCATACGGCGCGCGCACGATCAACTATTTTGCGAAGTCGCCCAATCCATCGGCGCCGTCGCGCGACAACTGGCTCGGCACGGACGACCGCGGGCGCGATCTGCTTGCGCAGCTGATCTACGGCTTCCGGCTGTCGGTGCTGTTCGCATTGGCGCTCACGGTGACCGGGGTGCTGCTCGGGATCGTGACCGGTGCGATCCAGGGGTATTTCGGCGGCAAGACCGATCTCGCGTTCCAGCGCTTCATCGAGATCTGGGGTTCGATGCCCGAGCTGTACCTGCTGATCATCTTCAGTGCGGTGCTCGCGCCGAGCGTCGCGCTGCTGCTGGTGCTGCTGTCGCTGTTCGGCTGGATGGGCCTGTCCGACTACGTGCGCGCCGAGTTCCTGCGCAACCGGCAGCTCGACTACGTGAAGAGCGCACGTGCGCTCGGCGTCGGCAACTGGGACATCATCCGCCGCCACATCCTGCCCAACAGCCTGACGCCGGTCGTCACGTTCCTGCCGTTTCGCATGAGCGCGGCGATCCTCGCGCTGACGTCGCTCGATTTCCTTGGCCTCGGCGTGCCGCCGGGCACGCCGTCGCTCGGCGAATTGCTGAGTCAAGGCAAGGCGAACATCGACGCCTGGTGGATTTCGCTGTCGACGTTCGCGGTGCTGGTGATCACCCTGTTGCTGCTGACCTTCATGGGCGATGCGCTGCGCGACGCGCTCGATCCGCGCAAGGCAGATCAGATGGCGCCGGCTGCGGACGAGGTGGATGAGCCGTTGCCGATCCAGGTCGCCACGGGCATCGAACCGGTGCTGATCGATGCACGGCGCCGCTGATCGGGTGGCGGCGCGCGAAGCCGGCGCGTTGCTCGACGTGCAAGGCTTGGCCGTGTCGTTCGGCGGCAAGCGTGTCGTGCACGGCATCGACTTTCAGATCGCGCGCGGTGAAAAACTCGCGCTGGTCGGTGAATCGGGCTCCGGCAAGACGGTGTCCGCGCTGGCGCTGCTGCGGCTGGCTGGTGAAGCGCGGTTGCAGGGGCGGGTGCTGTTCGACGGCGCGCACGACCTGCTGAAGCTGTCCGAGCGCGAACTGCGCGGCATCCGCGGCGGCGACATCGCGATGATCTTTCAGGAGCCGATGACCGCGCTGAATCCGTTGATGACGATCGGCGAGCAGATCGCGGAAGTGTTGCGGCTCAAAACCGCGGCTGGCGCGGCCGAGCTGGCAGCGGCCGTGGTCGAACTGCTCGCCAGCACCGGCATTCCCGAGCCGGCACGCCGCGCGGGCGCCTATCCGCATCAGCTGTCCGGTGGTCAGCGCCAGCGCGCGATGATCGCGATGGCGCTGGCCTGCCGGCCCAAGCTGCTGCTCGCCGACGAGCCGACCACGGCGCTGGACGTCACGCTGCGCGGCCAGATTCTGCAGCTGCTGGCCGAACTGCAGCAAAAGACCGGCATGGCGGTGCTGCTGATCACACACGACCTGAACCTGGTGCGGCGCTTCGCCGATCGGATCGCGGTGATGGAGCAGGGCGTGATCGTCGAGACCGGTCCGGTCGAGGACGTATTCAGCGGGCCGCGCCATGCCTACACGAAAAAGCTGCTTGCCAGCACGCCGGAGCGCGACGTGCAGGAGCTGCCGCAGCGCAGCGCTGCGGAGGCGCCCGTGCTGCAGGCGACCAACCTGACGGTCGGCTATTCCGTGGCGCTGCCCGGCCTGCGCGGCTGGTTTCGGCGTGGCGAATTCATCGCGGTGCAGTCGGCCGACTTCACGATCCGGCCCGGCGAGACGTTCGGCGTGATCGGCGAGTCGGGCTCGGGCAAGTCGACGCTTGCCCAGGCTGCGCTCGGCTTGCTGCCGCACCGCGGGGAACTGACGGTCGCCGGGCGCCACTGGGGCCGGGGCAGCCGGGCGAACCGGGCGCTGCGGCGCATCGTGCAGGTGGTGTTCCAGGACCCGTTTTCCTCGTTGTCGCCACGCTTTACGGTGGGGGAGATCGTCGGCGAAGGCCTGCGCGTGCATGCACCCACGCTGAGCGAAGCCGACCGGCACGAACGCGTGGTGCAGGCGCTGGACGACGTCGGCCTGCGCGAACGCAGCTTTCCACGCCTGCTGGAGCGCTATCCGCATGAATTCTCGGGCGGCCAGCGCCAGCGCATCGCGATTGCGCGTGCGCTGATCGTCGAGCCGGCCCTGCTGGTGCTCGACGAGCCGACCAGCGCGCTTGACGTGACCATTCAGCAGCAGGTGCTGCGGCTGCTGCAGCGCCTGCAGCGCGAACGCGGTCTGAGTTATCTGCTGATCACGCACGACGTGGCCGTGATCCGCGCGATGGCGCATCGCGTGATGGTGATGAAGGACGGCAGGGTGGTCGAGCATGGCTCGTTGGCGCAAGTGCTCGACGCGCCGCGCGACCGTTACACGCGGGAGCTGGTGGCTGCGGCGTCGGAGTAGTCAGCGTGCCGCTGCTGGACGGATCCGCGCAAAGCCGACGTCCGTTTGCAGTCGCTGCCTGGGTCCGGCCGAGCGACCACCGGTTCGGTCCGGCAGCGAGATGTGCACGCACCGATTCGGGCACGCTTTTTGTCAGCGCTTGCGATATAATCGAAGGCTGACCAACAAAATTCATTGACGGGCGGGTGTTTCAACCGCCCGTTTTCTTTTGGCTGGTCAAATTTTGCTTTTCCCCCAAGCCGATTTTCATTCATCGAGGACCAGACAGCGACCGTGGCATTGCAGGACATCGTGCAGCAGACCGTGATCGGGCTCGGGCTCGATCTGGTCGAGATCGAGCGCTTGGGAGGCGGTTTGCTGCGCATCACGATCGATTGTCCGTACGCAGCCGGCGCGCAACAACGCCTGGTGACCGTGGAAGACTGCGAAGGCGTCACGCGGCAGTTGCAGTTTGCGCTCGAAGTCGAGCAGGTCGAGTATCGGCGGCTTGAAGTGTCGTCGCCGGGCATCGACCGGTTGCTGCGCGGTCCGGCTGACCTCGAACGCTTTATCGGCACGGTGGTGGATGTGAATCTGAAGCAGCCTATCGGTGCTGCGGCAGCCGGCCAGGTGAATGCCAACCGCAAGAAGTTTCGGGGCACGCTGGAGCAGGCCGACGCTGGCTGGCGGTTGGTTTGGCGCGATGAGCCGGCAGTCAAGCCCGGCCAGCGGGTCAGCAAGAAGCGAGAGCCGGCCCCGCTGCAGGCGCTTGATTTCGTCTGGGACGACGTACGCGAAGCGCGGCTCGCACCGATCGTCGACTTCAAGGGCCGACGCGGCGCCGCAGAATCGGGCGCGCCGGGGCCGGACACGCTGGTCGCGCCCGATACGGCGACGCCCAACAACGCATAACAGGAGAGTCGTTTCAGATGAATCGCGAAATGTTGATGTTGGTCGAGGCCATCTCGCGCGAAAAAAGCGTGGAGCGCGACATCGTGTTCGAGGCGGTCGAGTCGGCGCTTGCCCAGGCCACCAAAAAACTGTATCCGGAAGGCGTCGACATCCGCGTGGCGATGGATCGGGATACTGGCGCCTACGAGAGTTTCCGGGTCTGGCATGTGGTGCCCGATGAAGCGGGCTTGCAGCTGCCCGAGCAGGAAATGCTGCTGTTCGAAGCGAAAGAAGACTATCCCGATATCGAAGTCGGCGAAACCATCGAAGAAGCGATCGAATCGCTGCCGATCGGCCGCATCGGTGCAATGGCCGCCAAGCAGGTGATCCTGCAGAAGATTCGCGACGCCGAGCGCGAGATGCTGTTGAACGACTTCATGTCGCGCGGTGAGAAAATCTTCGTCGGCAGCGTGAAACGCATGGACAAGGGCGATCTGATCGTCGAGTCGGGCAGGGTCGAAGGGCGCCTGCGCCGCTCCGAGATGATCCCGAAGGAAAACCTGCGCACTGGCGACCGCGTGCGCGCGATGATCATGGAGGTCGACCTGACTCTGCGTGGGGCACCGATCATCCTGTCGCGCAGCGCGCCCGAATTCATGATTGAGTTGTTTCGGCAGGAGGTGCCCGAGATCGAGCAGGGCCTGCTCGAGATCAAATCCTGCGCGCGCGACCCCGGCAGCCGCGCGAAGATCGCGGTGCTCTCGCATGACCGCCGGGTCGATCCGATCGGCACCTGCGTCGGCGTGCGCGGCACGCGCGTGAACGGCGTGACCAACGAGCTCGCGGGCGAGCGCGTCGACATCGTGCTCTGGAGCGAGGACCCCGCGCAGTTCGTGATCGGCGCGCTCGCGCCCGCGAACGTGAGCTCGATCGTGGTCGATGAGGAGCGCCATGCGATGGACGTCGTGGTCGATGAAGAGAACCTCGCGATCGCGATCGGCCGCGGCGGCCAGAACGTGCGACTCGCTTCCGACCTGACAGGCTGGAAGATCAACATCATGGACGCGGCCGAATCCGCGCAGAAATCGGCCACCGAGACCGAGGGCAGCCGAGCGCTTTTCATGGACAAGCTCGACGTGGACCAGGAGATCGCCGACATCCTGATCAGCGAAGGCTTCACGAGCCTCGAGGAAGTCGCCTACGTGCCGCTCTCCGAGATGCTCGAGATCGAGAGCTTTGACGAAGAAACGGTGACGGAGCTGCGCACGCGTGCCAAAGACGCGCTGCTCACGATGGAGATCGCGCGCGAAGAAAGCGCTGCGGGTGCCTCGCAGGATCTGCGCGATCTCGAAGGCATGACCCAGGAATTGATCGACGCGCTGGCCGCCGGCGGCGTGCATACGCTTGACGATCTCGCCGACCTGGCCACGGACGAACTGACCGAGATCACCGGCCAGTCGCAGGAAGATGCCACCGGTTTGATCATGCGCGCGCGGGAACACTGGTTCGTCGCCGACGCCGAGGCCCCCGAGCAGGCCTGAACACAAATCAAGACGAGCCCAGACTGCCCCTTAGGAAGGCTGCACCACACATGTCCAGTAATACCGTCGCCGAATTTGCAACCGAACTGCGCAAGTCGTCCGAGACGCTGCTCGAACAGTTGCGCAGCGCCGGCGTGGTCAAGCACGCGACGTCGGACCGACTGACCGAAGCCGACAAGCAGCGCCTGCTGAGTTATCTGCAGGCCAGCCACGGCACGGCCGCAACGACGGAGCGCAAAAAGATCACGCTGGTGAAAAAATCCACCAGCGAGATCAAGCAGGCCGACGCCACCGGGCGTGCACGCACGATCCAGGTTGAAGTGCGCAAGAAGCGCACGTTCGTGCGGCGCGATGACGGCTCGGAAGCGCCGACGGAGGCCCCAGCCGCTGCAACCGCCGCGGCCAGCACGCCGCAACCGGCGCCCGAGCGCGACGACGCAGAGTTGACGCGCCGGCAGGAAGCCGCAAGCCAGCAGGCCGAACTGATCCGGCGCCAGGAGCAGGAACTGGCCTTGAAGCGCAGCGAGCGCGAAGCGGCCGAACTGCGCGAGCGTGAAGCGGCCGAACGCGCTGCGCAGTACGCGGTGCAGGAAGAGCAAAAACGCGCGCAGGCCAGCGCGGTCAAGGCCGAAGCCACGCAGGAGCAGCGTGAATTTGCGGCCGCGCGGGCCAAGGCGCAGGCGGAAGCGCGCGAGAAGGCCGAAGCCGAATCGAAGGTGCGCGCGGACGAGGAAGCGGCGCGCGCAGCCGACTTGGGTGACCGCAGGCGCAAGGCCGAGGCCGAGGCAGCGGCGATCCGATCGATGCTGGCCGCGCCGAAAACCGTGATGCTGGCGAAGAAGCCTGAAGAGCCGCCGAAACCGGCTGTGGCCGTCGGCCCCGACGGCAAGCCGGTCGCCAAAGGCACGCTGCACAAGCCGGCCGCGGGTGCGCCGGGCGCGCGTCCGGCAGCCGGCGCACCCGCTGGTGCCGGCAAGGAGGTCAAGTCTGCCAAGCTGTCGTCGAGCTGGGCAGGAGACCCGGCCAAGAAGAAGGCGATTCCGACCCGCGGCGACTCGAGTGGTGGCGTTGGTCGCGGCAACTGGCGCGGCGGCCCGCGCGGGCGGCGCGGTGCGGCCGACGCACGCAGCGACCGTGGCCCGCACACGCAGCAGGCGCCGGTCGAGCAGCGCGTGCTCGAAGTGCACGTGCCGGAAACCATCACGGTGGCGGAACTCGCGCACAAGATGGCCGTGAAGGCGTCCGAGGTCATCAAGCACCTGATGAAGCTCGGCCAGATGGTCACCATCAACCAGCCGCTCGATCAGGAAACCGCGATGATCGTGGTCGAGGAAATGGGCCACACGGCGGTCGTGGCGGCGCTCGATGATCCGGAAGCGTTCACCGACGAGGAAGTGTCGCAGCAGGACGCGCCGGAGCTGTCGCGCGCGCCGGTCGTGACCGTGATGGGCCACGTCGACCACGGCAAGACTTCGCTGCTCGACTACATCCGCACCACCAAGGTGGCGGCGGGCGAAGCCGGCGGGATCACGCAGCACATCGGCGCCTACCACGTGAAGACCGAACGCGGCATGGTGTCGTTCCTCGACACGCCAGGCCACGAGGCGTTCACCGCGATGCGCGCGCGCGGCGCGCAGGCGACCGACATCGTGATTCTGGTGGTCGCCGCGGACGACGGCGTGATGCCGCAGACGAAGGAAGCGATCAAGCACGCGAAAGCCGCGAACGTGCCGCTGGTGGTCGCGATCAACAAGATCGACAAGCAGGGCGCGAATCAGGAGCGCGTGCGCCAGGAACTGGTCGCCGAAGAAGTGGTGCCCGAAGAGTTCGGCGGCGATGTGCCGTTCGTGCCGGTGTCGGCCAAGACCGGCGAAGGCATCGACAACCTGCTCGAGCAGGTGCTGCTGCAGGCCGAAGTGCTGGAGCTGAAGGCGCCGGTCGATGCGATGGCCAAGGGCCTCGTGATCGAAGCCGAGCTCGACAAGGGCCGCGGTCCGGTCGCCACCGTGCTGGTCCAGTCCGGCACGCTGAGGACCGGCGACGTGGTGCTGGCGGGCCAGACCTATGGCCGCGTGCGCGCGATGCTCGATGAAGACGGCCACACGATCAAGTCGGCGGGCCCGTCGATTCCGGTCGAAATTCAGGGCCTGACCGAAGTGCCGCAGGCCGGCGACGAGTTCATGGTGCTGACGGACGAGCGAAGAGCCCGCGAGATCGCGACTTACCGCGCCGGCAAGTTCCGCAATACCAAGCTCGCGCGCCAGCAGGCGGCCAAGCTGGAGAACATGTTTTCCGACATCGGCGCCGGCGAAGTGCAGATGTTGCCGATCATCATCAAGGCCGACGTGCAGGGTTCGCAGGAGGCACTGGGCCAGTCGCTGCTGAAACTCTCGACCGACGAGGTCAAGGTGCAGCTGGTCTATACCGGCGTTGGCGGCATCAGCGAATCCGACGTGAACCTCGCGATCGCGTCCAAGGCGCTCATCATCGGCTTCAACACGCGCGCCGATGCGGGCGCGAGGAAGCTGGCCGAGAACAACGGCGTCGAGATTCGCTACTACAGCATCATCTACGACGCGGTCGATGAGCTGAAGGTCGCGATGTCGGGCATGCTGGCACCGGAAAAGCGCGAAGAGGTCATCGGCTCGGCCGAGATCCGCACCGTGTTCGTCGCGTCCAAGATCGGCACCGTGGCCGGCTGCATGGTCACCTCCGGCGTGGTGCGGCGCGACGCGCACTTCCGCCTGCTGCGCGAGAACGTCGTGATCTACACCGGCGAACTCGAGTCGTTGAAGCGCATGAAGGACGATGTGCGCGAGGTGCGCGAGAACTTCGAGTGCGGCGTCAAGCTGAAGAATTACAACGACATCAAGGAAGGCGACCAGCTCGAATTCTTCGAGATCAAGGAAATCGCGCGGACGCTGTAGATGCCGAAAAGAAAGTCCAGCACGCCGAACCGCGCGTTCAAGGTCGCCGATCAGATCCAGCGCGACCTGACCGGGTTGATCGCGCGCGAGTTGAAGGATCCGAGAGTCGGCATGGTCACGATCCAGGCCGTCGAGGTCACGCCCGACTACGCGCATGCGAAGGTGTTCTTCAGCGTGCTGGTCGGTGACCCGGAAGAATGCGAAGCGGCCTTGAACCAGGCCGCCGGTTTCCTGCGCAACGGCCTGTTCAAGCGGCTGCAGATTCACACCGTGCCCACGCTGCATTTCCAGTTCGATCGCACTGTCGAACGCGCGGCCGATATGAACGCGCTGATCGCACAGGCGGTTGCCTCGCGCGCGAAAGACGATTGACTTTGAGCTCCGCCGGGCCGCCCCAAGGAGCGAAAGCCCCCTTGGGGGGCAGGGAGCCACACGCAGTGGGCGAGCGTGGGGGCGTCAGTTCCCTGCCACGCACCCGGGTGCAGCGGCGCCCGGTGCATGGGGTGCTGTTGCTCGACAAGCCGCTGGGACTGTCAAGCAATCAAGCGCTGCAGAAAGCCAAATGGCTGTTGCGCGCCGAGAAGGCCGGCCACACCGGCACGCTCGACCCGCTTGCGACCGGCGTGCTGCCGCTGTGCTTCGGCGCGGCGACCAAGTTCAGCCAACTGCACCTCGATGCGGACAAGGCCTATGCCGCGACGTTGCAGCTTGGGATCAGGACCAGCACCGGCGACGCGGAAGGTGCCGTGATCGACACCTGGCCGGTCGACATCACAGTTGAGCAAGTGTGCACAGCAGTCAAGAGCTTCACCGGCCGTATCCGCCAGACCCCGCCGATGCACAGCGCGCTGAAGAAGGATGGCCGCGCGCTGTACGAGTACGCACGCGAAGGCATCGATGTCGAGCGTGCGCCGCGGGATATCGAGATTTTTGAATTAAAAGTGGTTGAGGCGCTGATGGACAGTGCACGCCATGCTATAAAAATTGAAGTACGGTGCAGCAAAGGCACCTACATCCGAACCTTGGCCGAGGACATTGGCGAGGCACTTGGTTGCGGCGGGCATTTGACGGCACTCCGGCGCATCGGGGTCGGCGGCTTCGGCGTGGCAAGGTGCATGACCCTGGCCCGGCTGGAGTCGCTCGATGAAGACGTCCGCAGCGCTTCGTTGCTGCCGATCGAATCGCTTGTGGCCGGCCATCTGCGTGTCACGTTGACAGCCGAGGACGCCGGGCGTTTTCTGTCCGGGCTGCGCCGGCGCGGCGACTGGGCCGATGCGCCCCAGGTCGCCGTGTTCGATCTTGGTCAGAACTTCCTTGGTACGGCTCACGTCAAGGCCGGCGAACTGATTCCGGGGCGCCTGCTGAACCCGATCGAAATCCAGCAAATCCATTCCTCGAACGTACTTCCGAACGCACCTGTGTGCGAACCCATCTCATGACTGCACATAAGCAAATCCGCAACATCGCAATCATCGCCCACGTCGACCACGGCAAGACCACGCTCGTGGACCAGCTGCTGCGCCAGAGCGGCACATTCGCCGAGCACGAAAAGATCGTCGATACCGTGATGGACAACAACGCGATCGAGAAAGAGCGCGGCATCACGATCCTCGCGAAGAACTGCGCGGTGACCTGGAAGGGCACGCACATCAACATCGTCGACACACCGGGCCACGCGGACTTCGGCGGCGAAGTCGAGCGCGCGCTATCGATGGTCGACGGCGTGGTGCTGCTGATCGATGCGCAAGAAGGCCCGATGCCGCAGACGCGCTTCGTGACCAAGAAGGCGCTCGCACTCGGCCTGAAGCCGATCCTGGTCGTCAACAAGGTGGACAAGCCCGGCTCGCGCCCGAGCCACGTCGTGAACGCCGCGTTCGATTTGATGGACAAGCTCGGCGCAACCGACGAACAGCTCGATTTTCCGGTGGTCTATGCATCCGGCATCAACGGCTGGTCGTCGCTCGAAGAAGGCGGGCAGGGCGAGCAGTGGGGGCCCGACATGTCGGCGCTGTTCGACACGATTCTGGAGTACGTGCCGGCGCAAAAGGGGGATCCGAAAGCACCGCTGCAGCTGCAGGTCTCTGCGCTCGACTTCTCCACCTTCGTCGGCCGCATCGGTGTCGGTCGCATCAGCGCGGGCACCATTCGGCCGATGATGGACGTGGTCGTGATGGAAGGGCCCGACGGCAAGACAATCAAGGGTCGCGTGAACCAGGTGCTGACGTTCCAGGGCCTGGACCGCGTGCAGGCGACCGAAGCCGGTCCGGGCGAGATCGTGCTGATCAACGGCATCCCCGACATCGGCATCGGCGTCACCGTGACCGATCCGCTGCAGCCCGCGCCGCTGCCGATGCTCAAAGTCGACGAGCCGACCTTGACGATGAACTTTTGCGTCAACACGAGCCCGCTCGCGGGCCGCGAAGGCAAGTTCGTGACGAGCCGCCAGCTGTGGGACCGGCTGCAAAAGGAATTGCAATCGAATGTTGCGCTGCGCGTGAGCGAAACCGACGAAGAAGGCATCTTCGAAGTGATGGGCCGCGGCGAGCTGCACCTGACGATCCTGCTCGAGAACATGCGGCGCGAGGGCTACGAACTGGCCGTCTCCAAGCCGCGTGTGGTGCTGAAGAGCGTGAACGGCGAGAAGCACGAGCCGATCGAGCTCGTCACGGTGGATGTGGAAGACCAGCACCAGGGTGGCGTGATGCAGGCATTGGGTGAGCGCAAGGGCGAGCTCGTCAACATGGAGCCGGACGGCCGCGGCCGTGTCCGGCTCGAGTATCGGATTCCGGCACGCGGGCTGATCGGCTTCACCAACGAGTTCCTGAACCTCACGCGCGGCTCGGGCCTGATCAGCAACATCTTCGACAGCTACGAAGCGCACAAGGGCGAGATTGGCAGCCGCAAGAACGGCGTGTTGATTTCGATGGACGACGGCGAGATCTTCACCTACGCACTAGGCAAGCTCGACGATCGCGGCCGCATGTTCGTGCGCGCGAACGACCCGGTCTATGAAGGCATGATCGTCGGCATCCACAGCCGCGACAACGACCTGGTGGTGAACGCGACGCGCACCAAGCAGCTCACCAACTTCCGCGTCAGCGGCAAGGAAGACGCAATCAAGATCACGCCGCCGATCGAGTTGACCCTGGAGTACGGCGTCGAGTTCATCGAAGATGACGAACTCGTCGAGATCACGCCCAAGAGCGTGCGGCTCCGCAAGCGCCATCTGAAGGAGCACGAGCGCAAGAAGGCGCTGCGCGAAGCGGCCTGAGGGCGCTTTTCCCAGCATTGCTCAGCATCTCAAGTCAACGCATGGCGAAGCTTGGCCACACGCAGGCGGTGTTCGTCATGGTGCTGTGCGCGCTGCTGTGGTCGACCGCCGGCGTGGTCACGCGTCAGCTTGAGTCCGCGCAGAGCTTCGAGGTCACGTTCTGGCGGAGCGCGTTCGCCTGGACCACACTGCTGGTGCTGCTGCCGCTGTGGCGCGGCCGCGCGTTCTGGCGCAGCTTGCGCACGGGTGGCGCGTCGCTGTGGATCTGCGCGGTCTGCTGGGCCGTGATGTTTACCGCGTTCATGGTCGCGCTCACGCTCACCTCAACCGCCAACGTGCTGATCACGCTGGCAGCCGGTCCGCTGTTCACGGCATTGATCGCGCGGGTCTTCATCGGCCACCGACTGCCGGCGCGGACCTGGGGTGCGATCGTGGTTGGCGGCATCGGCATCGGCTGGATGTATGCGAGCAAGCTGGGCCAGGGCGAGTGGCTCGGCACCCTGGTTGCGCTGTGCGTGCCGATCGCGGGCGCGATTCATTGGACCATGGTGCAGCGCGACCGCACCTTGCGGCGCGGCAGCGACTTGGTGCCCGCGGTGTTTCTGGGCGCTGGCCTGTCGGCGCTCACGGCGTTGCCGTTTGCGTGGCCGTCGCAGGCTTCGGCGCACGACATCGGGCTGGTCGCCGCGTTGGGTGCGTTTCAGCTGGCGGTCCCGTGCGTGCTGTCCGTCATCTGCGCAAGCGTGCTGGCCGCTGCCGAGGTATCGCTGCTTGCGCTGCTGGAAGTGATCTTCGGCATCGCACTGGCCTGGATCGGCGCGAACGAGACGCCGTTGCCTCAGGTGCTGCTCGGCGGCAGCCTCGTGATCGGCGCGCTGGTGGTCAACGAATGGCTGGGCTGGCGCAGCCGGCGCGTGGCGGCAGCGGTGCCCGCGTATCGAGATCATCGATCCGGGTCGCTATTGAACAAGTAGCAACAAAGACCGGTGTGGCCTGCCCCGGCGCATTTCGGCTGATGTCTTGCGCTTGACTGCTCGTAGGGTCGGCATGTCCGCCCGAGCGAGCAGCACGCCGACGCATGCTCAACGGCTGCGGTCTTTCATCGCCCGCTCGACTTCGCGCTTGCCCTCGCGCTCCTTGATCGTGTCGCGCTTGTCGTGCTCGGCCTTGCCTTTGGCCAGCGCGATATCGCATTTGATGCGGCCGGTCTTCCAGTGCAAGTTGAGCGGCACCAGCGTGAAGCCGCGCTGCTCGACCTTGCCGATCAAGCGTTCGATCTCCAGCTTGTGCAGCAGCAGCTTCTTGGTGCGCACGTGATCCGGGTTTACATGCGTCGATGCGGTGTTGAGCGGATTGATCTGGCAGCCGATCAGAAACAGCTCGCCGTTGCGGATCACCACATAGCCATCGGTCAGCTGCACCTTGCCCGCGCGCGCGGCCTTGACTTCCCAGCCTTCGAGCACCATGCCGGCTTCGAAGCGCTCTTCGACGAAATAGTCGTAGCGCGCTTTCTTGTTGTCGGCGATGCGCGCCGATGTCGTGTGATCCGGATTGCCGGCCATAAAAATCGAGGGTGTAGGAATGAGAGGAAGTGAAGGGAAACGCCCGCCGGCGCCTGGCAAGAAGCGCAGCGATGGCGCTATCTACAATGATTCGAGCACCAAAGCGCTCTTTGATTCTATGAAAACTGTTCACAAGTCGGTCCTGATCTGGCATGCGTCGCAGCAGATGTTCGATCTGGTCGCCGACGTCGCGCAATACCCTGAATTTTTGCCGTGGTGCGACCACGCCGCGGTGCTGGAGCGGCACGATGACGGCGTCACCGCGGAGATCGGCCTCGCGTTCAGCGGCATTCATCAACGCTTCGTCACGCGCAACGCGCATGTGCCGGGCAGCAAGGTCGATGTGCGGCTCGTGAAAGGTCCGTTTTCGAAGCTGGACGGCGCCTGGACGTTCAGCCAGGTCGGAGACGAGCCGAACGCCTGCAAGGTCGCGCTCGCGCTTGAGTACGGCTTCAAGAGCAGCGCGCTGTCGATGCTGGTCGGCCCGGTGTTCGACAAGATCGCCAGCAGCTTGGTCGATGCGTTCGTGAAACGCGCTGACGTGGTGTATGCGTGACGCGGTCGACGTCGATCGGGTGGGTGCCGAGGTTCGGGTGACGGTCGCCTATGCCTGCAGCGCCAGGGACGTGCAGCTGGTCGAACTCAGGCTCCCGTCGCCGGCCACGGTGCACGATGCGCTCGCTGCACCGGAACTGGCTGCCATATGCCCGCTGGCCGATCGTGTCACCTTCAGCGTCGCAGTCTGGGGCCGGCGTGCGCCTTTGACGCATGTGCTGAAGTCGGACGACAGGGTCGAGTTGTGCCGCCCGCTGCTGGTCGAACCGAAGTCGGCACGGCGCGAACGCTTTGCCCAGCAAGGCGCGCGTCGTGCCGGGCTGTTCAGCGGCAGGCGCAGCCACTAGCCTGCTGGGCAGCGGTGCCGATCACGGTCGGCGAGGCAGCAGTCGCACGTGTCCGCAAGCGTTGCTTCACGGTCGTCCGCGCTCGTCGTACACTGCGCGCGCGTATCGACTCTTCAACCTTCACCGCCTTGAGGTTTCATCATGAAAAAGTGTTTGACGATCGCGCTTGTTCTGGCGCTGACAGCACCCGCATTCGCCCAGAACGCAAGTTGCATGGCGACTGCGACCGACAAGAAACTGGCCGGCGCTGCCAAGACGTCGTTTCTGAAGAAATGCGAGGCGGATGCTGCTGCAACCTGCGACGCCACCGCAGCCGAGAAGAAGCTCGCAGGTGCTGCGAAGAAGTCGTTTTCGACCAAATGCGTGAAAGACGCCGTCGGCTGATCGGCTGATCGCCCGATTGCCCTGGCTTTGCTAGTGGCAGTCGGAGGCGATGATGCCGCCCAGCCGCTGGGTCTCGGCCATGCGCGCCGAGTCGTCGAGCAGCACGCGTTCGCCCTGCGCGTTGATATGCGACAGCGGCGCGCCGGATGTGTAGGTTGCCTGGGCTTGCTGCGCGCGCATGCAGTTGTCGCTCTTCACGCGCGCGATCCGGTCCTGCTCCACTTGTTGGCGCGTGGCTTCGGCGTCGTCTGCCTGCTTCATCTTGGCAGCGAGTTCCTTTGCGTCGTCCGCTTTGGCTGCGCGCGGTGTCGGGCCGGCCGAACTCGCAGCGGGCGCCGCTGCGGCGGCCTGGCGTGCCACGGCGGCCGCGCTCGGGCGCTGCAACACGTTCTTGTCGCTGATGCCTGCCGGTGGCGGCTGGTCGCTGTAGACCTTGCGTCCGTCCTTGCCGATCCAGCTGTACTGGCCCCAGGCAGCAGTGGCGCAGCCGCAGGCGACGGTGATGGCGGCGATCGATGCAATGGATTTCATGATGGGTGCCGAGTCTAGGTCCGCCCACGGCATGGCGGACCCGTCATCGATCGGCCCGGCCAGACAATAAATCACGAAAAAGGCGATCGCTACAATGCGCTGTTTTTGGGAACTCGCCCATGCGGCTGCTCGGACACGCACTGACCTTTGACGACATCCTGCTGGTGCCGGCGTTCTCCCAGGTGTTGCCGAAAGACGTGTCGCTTGCCGCACGGTTCTCGCGCCGAATCGAGCTGAACCTGCCGCTGGTCTCGGCCGCGATGGACACCGTGACCGAAGCGCGCCTGGCGATCGCGATCGCGCAGGAAGGCGGCATCGGCATCGTGCACAAGAACCTGACGCCGAAAGACCAGGCTGCGCAGGTCGCCAAAGTCAAGCGCTATGAAAGCGGCGTGTTGCGCGATCCCGTCGTCATCACGCCGGAGCACACGGTGCTGCAGGTGATGCAGTTGTCCGAACAACTCGGCGTGTCGGGTTTTCCGGTCTGCGACGGTGGCAGGGTGGTCGGCATCGTGACCGGCCGGGACTTGCGCTTCGAAACGCGCTACGACGTCAAGGTGCGCGACATCATGACCCCGCGCGAACGGCTCGTGACCGTGCCGGACGGCACCACGCTGGCAGAGGCCAAGGCGCTGTTGAACCGGCATAAGCTCGAACGGTTGCTGGTGGTGAACGACGCCTTCGAGTTGAAGGGCCTGATCACCGTCAAGGACATCACCAAGCAGACCAGCTTTCCGAATGCGGCGCGCGATGCGCAGGGCAAGTTGCGCGTGGGCGCTGCCGTGGGTGTGGGCGAGGGCACCGAAGTGCGGGTCGAAGCATTGGTCGCCGCGGGCGTCGATGCGATCGTGGTGGACACCGCGCATGGCCACAGCAAGGGCGTCATCGAAAGGGTGCGCTGGGTCAAGCGAAACTATCCCGCTGTGGACGTGGTGGGCGGCAACATCGCGACCGGCGCCGCGGCGCTCGCGCTGGCCGAAGCCGGTGCCGACGCGGTCAAGGTCGGCATCGGCCCGGGCTCGATCTGCACCACGCGCATCGTCGCCGGCGTCGGCGTGCCGCAGATCACCGCGATCGACAACGTCGCCACGGCACTCAGCGGGTCCGGCGTGCCGCTGATCGCCGATGGCGGCGTGCGCTACAGCGGGGACATCGCGAAAGCGATTGCAGCCGGCGCCAGCACCGTGATGATGGGCGGCATGTTCGCGGGCACCGAAGAGGCGCCCGGCGAAGTGATCCTGTTCCAGGGCCGCAGCTACAAAAGCTACCGCGGCATGGGCAGCATCGGCGCGATGCAGCAGGGCAGCGCGGACCGCTATTTCCAGGAGTCGAGCACCGGCAACCCGAATGCCGACAAGCTGGTGCCCGAGGGCATCGAAGGCCGCGTGCCTTACAAGGGCTCGATGCTGTCGATCGTCTACCAGATGGCCGGCGGCGTGCGTGCGAGCATGGGCTATTGCGGCTGCGCCACGATCGATCAGATGCGCGAGCGCGCCGAATTCATGCAAATCAGCAACGCCGGCATGCGCGAGAGCCACGTGCATGACGTGCAGATCACGAAGGAAGCGCCGAACTACCGCGCCGACTGAGGCACGCCCTCGCGCATCGCTGCCTGCGGTCGGCGCTCGGCTCCCATCGGTCAGCGACGGCGCCAGCCACTTGGCCCAGTCGGCTCGGCGGTCCCAGCCGGAAACGGAGTGACCCGGCGGAATCGGTTAAAACGCCTGGGTTGCAGGACTGCAGCGTTTCTATCGAACCACTACAAGTCAAGGAATCGAACCATGGGCCTCGTATCTTTTTTCAAGGAAGCCGGTGAAAAGCTGTTCGGCAAAAAGCCCGAAGTGGCTGCCGCGACCGCCGAGCCGACGAACGCCGACAAGGTGGCTTCCGCCAACACGGCCGCGTCCGAAGCGATCAAGACCTATCTGACCAGCCAGAGCCTGCCGACCGACGGCCTCGACATCACGTTCGATGGTGCCAAGCAGATCGTGCACGTGGCCGGCACCGTGGACACTCAGGCAACGAAGGAAAAGATCGTGCTGTGCTGCGGCAACGTGGACGGCGTGGCAGGGGTCGATGACGGCCAGCTGCAGACGTCCGAGCCGGCCGATCAGAGCCGGTACTACACCGTGGTCAAGGGCGACACGCTGTCGAAGATCGCGAAAGAGTTCTATGGCAACGCGAACGCGTACCAGCAGATTTTCGAAGCGAACCGCCCGATGCTGAGCCATCCGGACAAGATCTATCCGGGCCAGAACCTGCGCATCCCGCCGCAGGCCTGACCGCAACCCGCTTCGTCGAAGCGCAAAGCAAGGTGCAAATCCGGCAGGCCAGGGCAACCTGGCCTTTTTCATTGGCCCTGCGCCGAGCGCCAGCAAGAACCCCTCGCCCAGCATGCAGCACGACAAGATTCTGATCCTCGACTTCGGCTCCCAAGTCACGCAGCTGATCGCGCGCCGGGTGCGGGAAGCCCATGTTTACTGCGAGGTGCATCCCTGCGACGTGAGCGATGAGTGGTTGCGCGCGCAGGCCGCGGACGGCACGCTGAAGGGCGTGATCCTGTCGGGCAGCCATGCCTCGACCTACGAGTCGCATCAGTTGCGCGCGCCGGCGGCCGTGTGGATGCTGGAGGTGCCGGTGCTCGGCATCTGCTACGGCATGTTCACGATGGCGGTGCAGTTGGGCGGCCAGGTGGAGGCCAGCACGCAGCGTGAGTTCGGCTACGCCCAGGTGCGCGCGCGCGGCCATACGGCGCTGCTGGGCGGCATCGCCGACCTGACGAACGAGGAAGGCCACGGCCTGCTCGACGTCTGGATGAGCCACGGCGACAAGATCACCGAACTGCCGCCCGGCTTCAAGCTGATGGCGTCCACGCCGAGTTGTCCAATCGCGGGCATGGCCGACGAGGCACGCAGCTACTACGGCGTGCAGTTCCACCCGGAAGTCACGCATACGCGCCAGGGCCGCGCACTGCTCGAGCGGTTCGTGCTCGGAATCTGCGGCGCGCGGGCGGACTGGATCATGCGTGCGCATGTGGAAGAAGCGGTGGCCGCCATTCGTGCGCAGGTCGGTGGCGAGGAGGTCATTCTGGGACTGTCCGGAGGCGTCGACTCGTCCGTCGCGGCAGCGTTGATCCACTGCGCGATCGGCGATCAGCTCAC
Organism: Burkholderiaceae bacterium; assembly: GCA_965218765.1. Taxonomy (GTDB): domain Bacteria; phylum Pseudomonadota; class Gammaproteobacteria; order Burkholderiales; family Burkholderiaceae_C; genus JBBPYC01. The sequence continues at coordinate 312,669 of CBDCLU010000002.1, forward strand.
CTGCGTGTTCGTCGACCACGGCCTGCTGCGCCTGCGCGAAGGCGATCTGGTGATGGACATGTTCGCAGGCAAGCTGCATGCGAACGTGTTGCGGGTCGATGCAAGCGACCGGTTCCTCACGCAGCTTGCCGGCGTGTCCGACCCGGAAGCCAAGCGCAAGATCATCGGCCGCGAGTTCGTCGAAGTGTTCAAGGTGGAAGCCGCCAAGCTCAACCACGATCATGCGCGGCAGGTCGCCTGGCTGGCCCAGGGAACCATCTACCCCGACGTGATCGAATCGGGCGGCAAGCCGGATGCAAGCGGCGGCCGGAAAGCCGCCACGATCAAAAGCCACCACAACGTCGGCGGACTGCCGGAGCAGCTCGGCCTCAAGCTGCTGGAGCCGCTGCGCGACCTGTTCAAGGACGAGGTGCGCGAGCTGGGCGTCGCGCTGGGCCTGCCGCACGACATGGTGTACCGGCATCCATTCCCGGGGCCCGGCCTGGGTGTGCGCATCCTCGGGGAAGTCAGACGCGAGTTCGCCGATCTGCTGCGTCAGGCCGACGACATCTTCATCACTGAATTGCGCAACTGCCGCGATGCGGCCAGCGGCAAATCATGGTACGACCTGACCAGCCAGGCATTCGCTGTCTTCTTGCCGGTCAAAAGCGTCGGTGTGATGGGCGATGGCCGCACCTACGAATACGTGGTGGCCTTGCGTGCGGTGCAAACGAGCGATTTCATGACCGCCGACTGGGCCGAACTGCCGCATGCGCTGCTCAAAAAGGTGTCGAGCCGCATCATCAACGAAGTACGCGGCATCAACCGCGTGACGTACGACGTGAGCAGCAAGCCGCCGGCAACGATAGAGTGGGAATGAGTGGAGCCCGGTCACGGCTGGGGTGCCGCCTGCACACCGTTTCCTTTTCTGGCGAGCCCGCTTGGTGAGGATCAGGCGCCGCCCGCAGCGTGCCGGCTGATCCCTCTGGCACGTTACTGCGAACGCGGCGCGCTGGCGGCGCCGGCTGGCTGGGGCATGTCCGCGGCGCGGCGGGTTTCGTCCGCGTTCATCTGACGAACCGTCACCTTCGGCTCGCCGCTCTGGTTGAACTGCACCTTCGGCTCACCCGCGTTCGTCACATCGACGACCGGCTTCGCTGCCTTGTAGCTGACGACCGGTTGCTGCGCGGTCACCTGGACCTGCGCGTCGGGCTGGCTCACTTCGACCTTTGGCTGACCTGGTGCGACCGTGACCTGGGCCTGCGCGGCCGGTTGCGCCATCAGCCCGGTCGGCTGGCTGGTCTCGTTCACGCGCACCTGCGGCGTTCCCTGCTCGACCCGCACCGTGGGTTGCGCCTGATCCACCGTGACGGTGGGTTTTTGCATCTGCACCGCGACTTTCGGGTCGGGCATCGATACCGTGATCGTCGGTGGCGGCATGTCGATCGTGATGATCGGCTGCTGCAGCTGCACCTTGACCTGCGGCGCCGCCTGGTTCACCTCGACGCGCGGCTGGCCCGGATCGATCTTGACCATCGGCGCGGACTGCTGCACGCGCACGGTCGGGTTCGCCTGCTGCACGTTGACCTGCGGCTGCGGCACGTCGATCGACAGCTGCGCACGCGCATCGGCCTGGAAGCTGCTGCCCTGCGTGCGCGCCTGTGCAAGTTGTGCCGCGCCTTGCGGGTCCTTCATGCCGACGGCCTGACGCGCCTGTGCAATCTTCTGCTGCAGCGTGACTAGGCCTTGCCGACGCTCGCCGCTGGTCTGCCCGAGCTGCTGCTCCACCTGGGCGGACGAACGGTCGAGCAGTTCCGACGCTCTTGCCTGATCGTTGCTGCGCAGCGCTGTCTCAGCCTGTTCGAGCCACTGGACGACCTGCTCGATCGGTTGTTGGCCGCTCATGGGCATGGTCGGACTGGTCGGCGCCGCCATGGTGCCAGCTGCATTGGATGCGGTTTGTGCGTGGATGGCGCCGACAAACGCCACGCTCGCGAGCAAAGCGGCCATCTGGGTCTTTTTCATCATGGTTTTTCCTTCGATTTTGAGGCGTTGCAAACAGCAATCGAATGACGCCTCGGCCATTCCGAGCTGTTATGCGATGAGCAAGAGAGGTGCCCAGCGCGCCCGGCTGCTCGCAGCCAGTGGCCTCAAGCTAACGTCGCCGAACGGTCATGACAGAGCGGCTGTGGTTGCTGACGGGGCTAGGCACGCAGTTGCCGAGAGCATTGTGCGGCTGCATTCGGCCGATTCTGTTGAAAAACTCTTCTTGAATCTGCGCGCGCTGTCGGCCACAAAGAATTTTTCAGCCGCGTTAGAGCGTTTTCACGCTGAGCTGCCATAGCCGCAGTGGCGGATGTAGTTGGCGCATTCGGCCGTTGAGAAGTTGTCGAGCAGCACGCCGATCGCCTCCCAAAGCGATTCTCGGGTTCGCGCCGCCGTTCTTCGCAGCAACGCTTTGAGCTTGGCAAAGACCTGCTCGATGGGATTCATGTCGGGGCTGTAGGGTGGCAGGTAGCGCAAGGTAGCTCCTCTTGCTTCGATGGCTTGCTGCACGCCGCAGACTTTGTGCGATCCGAGGTTGTCCATCACGACAATGTCGCCGGCCCGCAGTGTATGGTCCCGGAGAGTCGTGACGTTATTCTGTGCGTTGAGGAGGAAAAAGCGTTATGGCAACTGTGCTTCACGGCAGCGCCCGCACGACGCCGCGAGTTCGAACCGAGCTCCAAGGGTCGAAAGAAACGACCAGCACCCTGGCCCGGCGCTACGGACTGAGCCGCACCACGGTCGCGAAGTGGCGCTCTCGCACGACGACCGCAGACGCGCTCATGGGCCCCAGCCAGCCCAGGAGTACGGTTCTTTCTCCTGCCGAGGAAGCAGCCATTGTGGAGTTCCGGCGGAGAACGCTGCTGCCCTTGGATGACGTGATGGGAGGTCTGCGCGAGAGCATCCCAAAGCTCACGCGCTCGAGTCTGCATCGTTGTCTTCACAGACATGGCATTTCTCGTCTGCCTGCCTGCGACATCAAAACCAGTGGCCGGGGTCGGTTCGCCCCGACCGAGATCGGCTTCGTGCACATCGACAGTGCCAAGCTGCGCTTGGCGCAGGGGAAGATCAATATGTTCTTGGCCATCGACCGGGTTTCCAAGTTCACCTACGTCGAGTTCCGGGACGACATTGGAAAGATGAATGGCGCGGACTTTTTGCGCGGCGTTATCAAAGCCTTTCCCTACAAAATCCACACTGTCCTGACCGACAACGGGATGGCTTTTGCGGACCTGCCAAAGAACCGCAACAAGCCCATTCATGCTCTGCTGGGAATGCACATCTTTTGCCGGGTCTGCAACGAGAACGCCATCGAGCACAAGCTCACAAAGCCGTATCACCCCTGGACGAACGGCCAAGCCGAGCGCATGAACCGGACCATCAAGGAGGCCACGGTTAAGGCCTTCCACTACGTCGACTTGGAGAGCCTAAAAGCGCATGTGCTGGCCTTCGTCTGCGCCTTTAACTTTGCCAAACACCTCAAGGCGCTGAGGTGGAAAACGCTTTACCAAACCATCGTAGAGGCTTGGCAGAAAAATCCGGCGATATTTAAAACTCATCCCCGTCACCTCATCCCGGGACCATACAGCTAGCTGGCACTAGAAAAGCGGTTAGTCTGGGGTTGAGCCCTCGCCAGTACTCTATCGGCCACTTAAAGCAACCAACCTGATGCTGGCGATAGAGGAGAGCGTTTAATAGTACCCTCACCGCGCAGCGCCGTCGTGCTGTGCTACGCCGCTACGCTGGCCGTCAACGCCTGGCTCATCGAAGCCCTCGCGCCGGCGCTCAGCGGCCACCGCATCGCCGCCCAGGCGCTGCTGACGGCGCCGATGGCGGTGTTCTCATACCTGGTGATGGCCAAGCTGGTGTTCAGGCCGGCGCGTTGATGGAAACGGAAGCGACATGAGGCATTACGCACCCGGTACGGGCCAACCGAGCGACGGCCCCGCCGCGCTCGCGGCAGGCGGTGGGTTGGCCGGCTCGGGCGCATCGGCGGCCATGGCATCCGCCGGCCACGGGCCGAAGCCGCCCGGCGGGCTCTCGCAGCGCGGGCACGACGCCGCAGCACCGCTGCCGCGCAGCCGCGACATCGCCCTGCAGTCCGCCCTCATCGCCGTGGCGGCGACGGTGCTGTGGTTCCTGCTGGTCGGCCGCCTTGACTTCGACCTGTCCGACGAGGGCTACCTCTGGTACGGCGCGCAGCGCATCCTGCACGGCGAGTGGCCGATCCGCGATTTTCAGGCCTACGATCCGGGCCGCTACTTCATCGTCGCGGCGTTCTTCGCCACGTTCGGCGACAGCACGATCATGACGCTCAGGCTTGCCGGCCATGCGGTAATGTGCGTCGCAGTCGGCCTGACGGTGTTCACGGTGCTGCATGGCCTCAGGCATGAAATCCGACGGCAGCCGGCGCTGCCCTGGCTGCTGGCGCCTTCGACGGCGCTGCTGACGATGCTCTGGATGTATCCCTACTACAAGAGCTTCGACCGGCTGGCCGCCGCGCTGCTGGTGCTGGCGGTCTACGGGCTGCTGCTGAAGCGCAACCGGAAGACCTGGTTTCTGACCGGTGTCTGCGTCGGCTTCGCGACCCTCATCGGCCGCAACCACGGCCTGTACGGCGGCATCGCCTCGGTGCTCGCCTTCCTGCTGCTCGCCTTCACCGCGCAGCAGGGCAACGGCCGGCCGGGCGCGAAGGAGATCGTCGCCTGGATCGCCGGTGTGGCGACCGGCTACGCACCGATGCTGGTCGCCTTCGTCGCCATCGACGGCTTGTGGCGCGCCTTCGTCGACGGCATCCTCGAGATGGCCCGGCTGGGCAAGACCAATCTGCCGCTGCAGGTCTACTGGCCATGGTGGGCCCGCACCTACTGGCGCGAGCCGCTGGAGATGGTGTTGCGCGCGGCGCCCGGCGTCGGCTTCGTAGCGCTGCTTGTGTTCCCGCTGGCGGCCCTCGCCGTCGTGCTGCGCCGCCGCGCGGTGCAGCCGCGGCATGCGGCCTTCGTCGCCGCTGCTTGCGTGGCCCTGCCGTATGCCCACTATGCGTTCTCGCGCGCCGACCTGACGCACCTCGCACTGTCCATGCATCCGCTCAGCATCGGCCTGCTGACCGCGCCGTTCGTCGGTGGCGCGGCGGGCCGTGTGGCACTGGCTGGGCTGGCGATCATCTACAGCGGCTTCGCGCTGGCCTATGCGCCGGTCGTTGCCCGCTGGACCAACCACAGCGCCCGCTGGGATGCGATCGAGCTGCAGGGCGAGCGGCTGGTCGTGCTCGAAGGGGTCGCCGCCGAATATCGCGAGCGCACGGCGGCGCTGCGTCTGCACGACCCCGCCGGCAAGTCGTTCTTCGCCATGCCCAATCTGCCCGGCCTGCATGCGATCCACGACAGCCGCATCGCGACGCACGAGATCTACATCGGCTTTCCGCTCTCCGCCGAGGCCGAGGAGGCCGAGATCGCCCGCCTCGCCGGCGCCGCACCGCGGCTGATCATGGTTTCGAACCATGCGCTGGATCACGACGAGGCATTGCGCTTTCGCAACCTGCGGCCGCGCATGTACCGCTGGATCGTCGAGCACTACCGGCGGCTTCCCGACGATGGCCCGCCGCGCAAGGATGCACTTGAAATCTACCTGAAGCCGTAGCCTTTATGCCGCAGGTCGGGCCGGGCCGGGCCCGCCGGCCACGGCGAACTGAACGTCCAGACGTGCCGGCGAGCATAGAAATTTCAAACGCCCTCAGCAAGGCCCAGCAGAGGCCCCAAGCCGGGTCTGATGACGGCTGAAGTACGCGAAGCTCGGCTTCGCGACGGGCATGGCCGTCGAGTCGGCAGGTCTCCGACCGTTCACCGCTCGCAGCCTTGGCCTGCCTGGATCACAGATCTCAGAGGCGACCCTTATGTGAGCTATGGCGCACGGACACTGGACGCAGCGCCACCCCGGCTGCGGGGCAGCTCTGCGGCCTATGGCGTGTCGCTTTGATGGCGGACGCGGCTCAGGCGACGACGTCGTGTCCCGCCTCGCGTGCCCGGCCCCTGGGCGGCGGCTGGGGATTGAGCCCCAGATCGGTGAGGATCTTCTCGATCACCTGGCGCTCCAGGATGGCGGCGATGATCTTCAGCTCCCCGGCGCCGCAGTTGGGGCAGTGCTGCATGTCGATGTCGAACACCCGCTTGAGCAGCCGCGCTCAGCTGATGCAGGCGGGTCGCGCCTGGGCGGTGTCGATCTCGCATTCGGCGGCTGTGGGTTCGGTGCTCTGTTCTGTCTCAGCCGGCTCCTGCGGCACCACCAGCGGCCGCAGCTTGGCGTTCGGGGCCAGAACGCCGTGAAAGCGTATGAGGTGCAGGCGCGGCCGCGGCACCAGTGCCGCGAGCCGCTGCATGAACTCCAGCGGCGCCATCACCAGGTGCGTGGTGCCATCACGCCACAACGTCTTGAGCTTCAGCTCCACCTGCCCGGCGGCGTTGACTTGCACACGTTCGTCCGACAGGGCCGGTCGGGTGATGTAGCGGCACAGTTGCTCCAGCCGCTTGCGGTCGTGTGCCTCGACCCACACGGCCGCGTGTAGGCTGAACCCGTCGATGTTAGCGCGCAGCGGCTGTCCAGCCGTACCCTCTCCCGGCATCGCGCCCCTGGGTGTCAGCACCTTCTGCCCGGCACGCGGTCCGAAGGCGATGCGATAGGTGACGGCCGCCGCCTGCAACGGCCGCAACGTCCGCGCCTCGTCGCCGTAGACGTCGGGCTCGGCCAAGTAGGTCTGCCCCATGTCTTCCACCAGAACGCCCCGGCGCGTGAGCAACTTCATCAGCCGGGTGATGAGCCTTTGCAGCAGAGCGCGCAACTCGTCGTCGGTGGGCGCGGCCACCTCGACGAAGGCCGGTACGCCGTCGCCACTAACCCGGTACACGCCGTCCAGCACCAAGCAGTGCATGTGGATGTTGAGGTTGGCGGCGGAGCCAAAGCGCTGGATCAGCGAGACGGCGCCGCCGTGGGCTTCGTCGGCCTTGAGTCCGGCCTGCCCCAGCAGATGGCGCGTGACTATGCGCTGCACCACTTGCAGCACCGGCGTGACGAGCTTGTGTTGCGCGGCCAGCAGCAAGCGCAGCGGTATCGGAAGCGACAACACCCACTGCCGCACCGGAACATGTGGGATGACGTGGTCCACCAGGTCCACCGCGGTCTGTGACATGCGTCGCGCGCCACGCGACGGGCAGAACCCGCAGCGCTTGCAGCTGAAGGCCAGCAGCTTGTTGTGGCCGCACTCGCCGCAGCGCAGCCTCAGGAAGCCGTGGGCCAGGATGCCGCATTCAAGGAAGGCGTCCAACTCTTCCTTGACGAACCGGGGCAGTTCGGCACCTGTGCTGGCTTCGGTGTGGGCGATGAAGCTGGCCGCGTGCTGCTGCACCAGCCGGTACAGCGTGCTCTGCTCCGGTCGGTGGCGCTCATGGTGCAGCGGGGCGCCAACCGGTGCCCGCTGGGGCTGCCGGCGGATGGCTTGCACGATGGGCTCCCGGTGAGGTGAGCCCACACGGTTTCAAGCGGTGCTCCTCGCAACAATCGCCCTGAGGGTCGCCTACCGATGTGTGCGCTCCGCCGCGGGACCACCTTCCGGTGTGTCGCTTTGCTCTGACCGGCGGCTTCAGGGCGACGAATTCGAGGACGCAGATGTCGGCTCAGGGCCGATTCTGTTGAAAAACTCTTCTTGAATCCTGCGCGCGCTGTCGGCCACAGAGAATTTTTCAGCCGCGTTAGCCAAGCAAGAAGGCGCAGAAAGCCTTGCGGCTTAACTCACGCGCTCTTCATTACCTGAACCGCCCCGGTTGGCATCAACCACTTCGCCATCCGCCTGAGGTTTTGTGCGGTGGCCGCCATTAAGAATTCGTCTCGCGCACCGCTGAGCCCGCGAAGTCGGAGACGATCCAGCTTCATGATGCGCTTGAGGTGTGCGAAGAGCATCTCCACCTTCTTTCGATCCCGAAGCGACTGGCTGTACTCCGGTGTCTGCGCAATGGACCGTGCCACCTTGCGCGCACATTCATGAATGCTGCGAGCGATCTTGCCGATCGACAGGCTTCCGTCTTTGCGAGCCGTCTTGTCCCACACAGGAACGTGAGGAGCGATCTGCTTTTCTTCGACCATCCAGCCCGAGCAGCGGTGCGGTGCCGTAGGCGGTGTCACCCACGAGCCGCTGGGGCTTGACGCCAAAGCGCTCCTCGACCCGGTCGACCATCGTGCGCGTGGAGTTGACCTCCTTGCTTTTACCCACAGGCCTTGCTCCTGAGCATGAAGCCCAGTTCAATATCGGTGGAGCCGAGCCATGCCTCGCCAAACGACCGTGTTGCCCGGCGGTGGGTCCGATCTTCGCGCCAGGTAGCCGCCAAGGCGGGCGAGCTGAATCAGCCGGGACGACAGCGATGGGCGGTCTTGATCGGCAGCGTTGTGAGGGATAGGCTGCAGCCGATCGAGCAGCTCGACTTCAGTCTGCGTGAAGGCCAGATTTGCCGGTGCCTCAGGCGCAGCCCGCTTGATCATCGTGAGCCAGAAGATGCGCCAGCCCAGGATGCACAACGTTGCAATTAGATTGGTCAGGCGCTGCGCGGTGCGCAGCCGCGAGTCCTCGACTCGGCAGCCGGACTTCAGTATCTTGTGAAATGTCTCGATCTTCCAGCGCTGCGCGTACCAGTCAAGCTTCTCGATAGCCTGGCCGCGCGAGGTCACCGGCAGATCAGTAATGAGCTTCCAGTCGATCGGCTCGACATCGGCTGGTGGGTTTCGCTCAGTCGCTTGCAGCACCGTGAGTGTCAGGGGTGGATAGCGGCTTTGTTTGGCTCGCGGCGGCAGCAGCCGCACGCGGCAGTACTTCAGCTCCAGCACGACGTGTCGGCAGTGGCCGTGGCTGTCACGCACTTCCAGCCGGTGCAGCCCACGGCAGCGAGCCCTTTGCATGTAAGTCGCCACGGTCTGTGTGCCATCGCCGGCGAGCCGGTCGGCGCAAGTGCGAAAGAGGAAATGCGCGCCGGCGTCATGTGCCTCGCAGAATAGTTCGTAAATGTCGCTGCCGCGATCGCCGATGTGAACGCAATGCTCGGGCTGCTCGAACAACGCGCTGGCCTGGCGCACGTTCTGGAGCCAGCAGATGCTCTCCTTTTGCTCGATGGGCACGCGCGTCGGGTTGACCGAGCGCTTGAGCGCGCGGGTCCCCTTGAACTGGCCCGAGTCCAGAACTTGATGACCGCCAGCCCCAGCGGCAGGCCCTCGGTGGTCACGGCCAAGCTCGAATGCATCAGGATGCCGCAAACAGTATGGTGACGCACACGCCCCTCGGCGTCCCGCCCGGAGTTTGTCGAACTCGGTCGTGTCGTGCAGCATCAGCACGGGTGCTGTCCTAGTCGGTTGAACCAATGAATTCGCACCCACTCAGAGACTGATGGGAAAGCTGAATTTGAGCGATACCGAGAGGCAGGAATTGATGACCATGCAGCGTAGCCGCACGATGGCTGTGGGCCAAGTGCGACGCGCGCGATTGATTCTTCGACTCGACGAAGGTGCGACGCGAGAGGCGATCATGAGCGAACTGCGCTGTGACTCGCGCTTCATCTCGACGTGGAAGTCGCGCTTTGGCGCCGATCGCCTGGCGGGCTTGTATGCGCGCCATCCGGGACGTGCGCCGCGCCGTGATCTGGCGCGGCTGGAGGCGCGCGTCTTGAACTACACGCTGCAGCGCAAGCCCAAAGACGGCTCGACGCACTGGAGCAGCAGGAAGCTGGCCGCTCAACTCGGCCTGCCCTTCATGACCGTGCAGCGCATCTGGAGGAAGCACGACGTGCGCCCGCACCTGCTTGAGCAGCACATGGTCTCCAACGATCCCGACTTCGAGGCCAAAGCGGCCGACGTGATCGCGCTGTACCTGAACCCGCCAACCCATGCTGCCGTGTTCTGCGTGGACGAGAAGACGGCCATTCAAGCGCTCGACAGAAAGGACCGCATGTTGCCGCTGTCGCCAGGGCGCGCCGAGTCGCACGGCTTCGAATACAAGAGAAACGGCACGCTCAGTCTGTTTGCGGCGCTCAACACCGCCACCGGCGAAGTGCTTGGCAAGACCGCTGCGCGTCACACCAGTGCCCAGTTCGTGGCCTTCCTCGCCGACGTGGTGAGCAGCCAAGCCGAGGGCAAGGAAATCCACGTCATCTGCGACAACGTGCCCAGCACGCCGATGGCCTGCGCACTGTCGCGCTGCCAGGAGAACTCGGTCGTGTCGTGCAGCATCAGCACGGGTGCTGTCCTAGCGGCAGCGATGCGCTCGCGTGTGGAAGCGAAATGCCCGGCCAGGATGTCGGTCTCGCTGACATGCTCGTTGCTCAGGAAGCGATAAGCCGCCTTGGTATTAGCCCAGTCTTGGCAGACCAGCGCGAGACTCTGGCCGGGAGCTCTGGCCAGTTGACCCAGCAGCGCTTGCAGCCGACGACCCAGGCGTGTGTCCTGGAAAACGTGCTCATCGACCTCTCGGTCAATCCAAGAATCGTCATCCTCACCTTGGAGGCAAAGACCTCGCCGTACAACGTCCGCAGCAGCCATAGCAGCCTCCGCTTGTCTTGTGCTTGCAGCGTAGCTTCAAACCCCTCGACCCGTACGCGAAGCAGGCAGGCAAACCGCTAAGCCATTGATCTGGCAGCAAACGCTATGGGTAAAAGCAAGGTTGACCTCGGGCGTACGGTGTGCCGGCGTTGCCTCCACGTCCATGATGATTCCCGCCGACAGATCGATCAGGTAGTTGGTCGAGTAGGCGTAGAACGCCGGGCCACCCGGTGCAGCAGTCCACTGCGCAGCCGAGTCGGTCGGGGAGATGTGCCGGGACGATGTCTCTGTGGCGGGCGCTTGCTCGGGTGCTTCGTCTGCTTCTTCTGCCACCGGGTTGGTGACGTCGAGTGCGTCGAGGTACTCGCGCACCGCGCGGCTGCACTGGGCGCTTTCACGCCACTGCGCGACTTCAGATACAGACGTGTTGCGCGCACGGTTGGCGTCGGCCTTGATGATGCTGGCATCGACGGCAAATCCTTCTCCCTGAACCAGTCCTTCGGTCATGCATCGGCGCAACACCGCTTCGAAGACAAAGCGCAGCGCGTCACTTTGGCGGAAGCGTCCATGACGGTTCTTTGAGAAGGTCGAGTGATCGGGCACTTTGTCCTCGAGCCCAAGGTGACAGAACCAACGATAGGCCAGGTTGAGATGCACTTCTTCGCAAAGTCGGCGCTCGGATCGGATGCCCAAGCAGTAGCCGATCACGAGCATGCGAATCATGAGTTCGGGATCGATCGACGGCCGGCCAGTATGGCTATAAAACGGCGCCAGATGTTGGCGCAGTTCTCCGAGATCGAGGAAGCGGTCTACGCCTCGCAGCAGGTGATCGCGCGGGACGTGATCTTCGAGATTGAATGCGTAGAACAGCTGATCCTGAACGATGCTCTGGCCCATCATGATGCATACCTCCATCGATGACGAGGGACATGCAAACGGCGCGCCAGTTCCTAAGAGCCTGGCGACTTTTTCAACAGAATCGGCCTGCTGCCGACATCGCGTCGCGCTGCTGCAGCACAACGGTTGAAACGTCGCCCCGGAATGCCGGGAGCCGCCTGCCGGCCACCGGTCCGAAGTGCACAACTGCTCGATCGTCCGCTGCCGGCCCCAGGCCGCGGCTCGCCAGATCGGGCTGCCGAACCGACAATGCTTCGCAGACGGTCCGGTGCACCGATTCAACATCTTCTAAAGGACCTCTCATGCGCAGCCTGTTTTCGTTGGTCGGGTTGGTGATCGTGGTGGCGGTGATCGGACTGATCGCGAGCCGTCAGTTGTCGGGCCGGCGCGCGGCACCGGCCACGCTGGCGGCGCCGCCCGGCGCGACGCTGCCCGTTGCGGATGGCCGCGCATCGACGATGCCTGCGCAGTACAAGCAGGCACTCGATGCAGCGATGCAGACGGCCCGGCCGATGGAAGGCGATGCCAAGTGACCATCGTGCGGCCGTTAGGCAGGCCGCTGGCTGTTTCGTTGACGCCACGGCAAAGGTGACCGACGAACAGGCGATGGAGCTGGCGCTGCGCGAGGCCGGCGCCGCTGCAGCGGCTGGCGAAGTGCCGGTCGGCGCGGTCGTGCTGCGGCACGGCCGGGTGATCGGCACCGGTCGCAACGCGCCGATCGCGCAGCACGACCCGACCGCGCATGCGGAGGTGGCAGCGCTGCGCGCGGCGGCGCGGCACCTGGACAACTACCGGCTCGACGGCTGCGAATTGTTCGTCACGCTGGAGCCGTGTGCGATGTGCGTCGGCGCAGTGCTGCAGGCGCGGCTCCAGCGGGTTGTGTTCGGCGCATCGGAGCCGAACAGCGGTGCCGCCGGCAGCGTGGTCGACCTGTTCGCCGAATCGCGGCTGAACCCGCACACGGCCTGCACGGGCGGCGTGCTCGCCGAGCGATCGCAGGCGCTGCTGCAGGCATTCTTCGCACAGCGGCGCGCGCAGCAGCAGCAGACCGCAGCCACGCAGCGGCTGCGCGAAGACGCGTTGCGCCCGCCGCCGCAGGCGTTCGCATTGCTGCCCGACTACCCATGGCAGCCACGCTATCTGAACGATCTGCCCGCGCTGGCTGGCCTGCGGCTGCATTTTCTCGACGAAGGGCCGTCTGAGGCGCCACGGACCTGGCTCTGCCTGCACAGCCCGCTCGGCTGGAGCTATCAGTGGCGCCGCCAGCTGCCGGTCTGGCTGGCAGCCGGCCATCGGGTGGTGGCAGTCGACCTGATCGGCTTCGGCAAGAGCGACAAGCCGAAGCGGCTGGCTGTGCATGCGTTCAACTGGCATCAGGACGTTCTGCAACAGCTCATCGAGCGGCTCGACCTGCGCGGCACCGTGCTGGCGCTGCCCGATGCGCAGGCGTTGCTGGGCTTGAGCCTGCCGATACAGGATCCCGCACGCTTTGCCGGCGTGCTGATCGCTGATGCGCGCCTGCCCAATGCAGATGCTGCAGCCTGGGCCGCGCCGTTTCCAGACCGCGGCCATCGCGCCGCCCTGCAATCGGATGCTGCTGCCGGTTTCGCCGACTCGGTGGACCGGCAAGCGCTCGCGGCGTTCTGGCGCCACCATTGGCAGGGGCAGACGATGTTCGTGCAAGGCACGCAGCCGCCCGCGTTGGGGCGGGCGGCTGCCGAGCGCCTTGCCGATGCGATCGCCACCGCAGCACGCTCGATCACGCCTGCCGCAGCGTCACCGCAGGCGCTGGCACAAGCCGCGGTGGGATACTTCAGCCGGTGACGAATCCCAAGCACATTTACGTCTATTCCCCGTCCGGCGCAGTGCGCGACCGCGCCGCGTTCCGGCGCGGCGTGAAACGGCTGCAACGCCTTGGCGCCGAGGTCGAAATCGACCCGGCTGCGCTCACTGGTCACCAGCGATTCGCGGGCGATGACGCGACGCGGCTCGCGGCGATCCAGCGTGCAGCGGCAAGCGGCGCCGACGTGGCGCTGACCACACGCGGCGGCTATGGACTCACGCGCATCCTGCCGCAGATCGACTGGCGTGCGATTGCGGATTCGGTCGCACACGGCATGCGTTGGGTGGGCCTGAGCGATTTCACCGCGCTGCAATGCGGCTTGCTGGCCAAGACCGGTGCCTGCAGCTGGGCCGGGCCGGCGCTGGGCGAGGATTTCGGTGCCGAGGGCGGCGCTGACGAGATCATGCTGGCCTGCTTCGAGGACCTGCTGCTCGGCCGCGGCGAGGGCGCAGGCTGGCGTTGCGGCAAGGATGATCTGCAGCCGAATGAACATTCAAAAAAGATAGCAGAAAATGCACACAGTACTAGCGCCACAGGCATATTTTCTTTGGATCACGCTGTGTTATGGGGCGGCAACCTGGCTGTCGTCGCCGCGCTGGTCGGTACGCCTTGGTTGCCGTCGCCGCGGCGCGGCGTGCTGTTTTTGGAAGACGTCAACGAGCACCCGTACCGGATCGAAAGGATGCTCACGCAACTGCTGCACGCGGGCGTGTTGGCGCGGCAGCAGGCGGTCGTGCTCGGGCATTTCACCGGCGGTAAAGCGGTGCCGCACGACCGCGGCTTCAGCCTGCGCACGGTCGTGCAGTGGCTGCGCACCCGAATCGAGGTGCCGGTGCTGACCGGTCTGCCGTTCGGCCACGTGCCGACCAAGGTGCTGCTGCCGGTGGGCGCCACCGTCACGCTGGCAGTGGAGGCACGTGACGCGCTGCTCTACTGGGGCCACCCGGATTGACCGGGCGCAGGGGATGACACAGCGCCTGCATCCCGGCACCGCAGCGGCGTTGCTCGCAGCACTGTTGTTCGGTGCCAGTGCGCCACTGGCCAAGCTGCTGCTCGCGCGCATCGACCCGTGGCTGCTGGCAGCGCTGCTGTACCTGGGATCGGGCGTTGGCCTGTGGCTGTGGCGGCGGGGTCGGCAAGCGCCGCCGGTGCGGCTCGCACCGGGTGAGCATTGGTGGCTGGCAGGTGCTGTTCTGAGCGGCGGCATCGTCGGGCCGGTGCTGCTGATGCTGGGCCTGTCGGGGCTGGCCGCTTCGCGTGCAGCGTTGCTTTTGAATGCCGAGGGGCTGCTGACAGCGCTGCTGGCGTGGATCGTGTTTCATGAAAACGTCGACCGGCGCGTGGCCGCCGGGATGCTGGCGATCGTCGCCGGCGGCGCACTGCTGGTCTGGGCGCCAGCCGAAGGTACGGCCGGGCAGAGCGACACCGGCTGGCCCGGCGTCGCGATCATCGGCGCCTGCCTGGCCTGGGCGATCGACAACAACCTGATGCGCAAAGTCGCGCTGGCCGATGCGACCTGGCTTGCGATGATCAAGGGGCTGTCAGCCGGTAGCGTGAACCTGCTGCTCGCATTGCTGGTGGCCGATGCGCGCTGGCCGGCGGCAGGCTCGATCGTGCTGGCAGCGCTGCTCGGCTTCGCAAGCTACGGCGCCAGCCTCGCGCTGTTCGTGCTGGGCCTGCGCGACCTCGGCGTGGCGCGCTGCGGCGCGTATTTTTCGGTCGCGCCGTTTTTTGGCGCTGCGCTGGCGGTGCTGCTGCTCGGCGAGCCGGGCAACTGGCAGTTGCTCGCCGCGGGTGCGCTGATGGGCATCGGCGTCGGGTTGCATCTGATCGAGCGGCACGCCCATCGGCACCGGCACGAAGCGATCGCGCATCACCACATGCACACGCACGGGATCGGGGATGCGCATCACGATCATCGGCATGGCGGCGGAGGCGGCAGCGGGGATGAAAGCGAAGCCGTGCCGGCGGGCACGCGCCACGCGCACCCCCACCGGCACGAACCGCTCGAGCATGCGCATGCGCACTACCCGGACGCGCACCATCGGCATCGGCATTGAGCAACGGAGGCGGTCAGCCCCGCATCAACTCCCGCGCGTGACCGGCATCTCCACATCGCTCGGCCGGTCCGCGTACTTGCCCAACTCCAGCTTCGCAATCGCATTGCGGTGCACCTCGTCCGGGCCATCGGCAAAGCGCAGCGTGCGTGCATGCGCGTAGGCGTAGGCAAGCGGGAAGTCGTCGCACATGCCGCCGCCGCCATGCACCTGCATCGCCCAGTCGATCACCTGGCACGCCATCGAAGGCGCGATCACCTTGATCATCGCAATCTCGTTTTTCGCGACCTTGTTGCCGGCCTTGTCCATCAGCCAGGCGGTCTTGAGCGTGAGCAGCCGGGCCTGGTCGATCATGCAGCGCGCTTCGGCGACGCGTTCCTGCGTCACCGTCTGCGACGCCACCGTCTTGCCGAACGCCACGCGCGAGGACGCACGCCGGCACATCAACTCCAGCGCCCGCTCGGCCACGCCGATCAGGCGCATGCAGTGGTGGATGCGGCCCGGCCCGAGCCGGCCCTGCGCAATCTCGAAGCCACGGCCTTCGCCGAGCAGAATGCTAGAGGCAGGCACCCGCACGTCGTCGAAATACATCTCGACGTGCCCATGCGGCGCATCGTCATAGCCGAGCACGTTGAGCGGGCGCACCACGCGCACGCCTTTCGCGTCGGCCGGCACCAGGATCATGCTCTGCTGCGAATGGCGCGGTGCATCTGGCTCGGTCTTGCCCATCACGATGTAGACCGCGCAGCGTGGGTCGGCCGCGCCGGAGATCCACCACTTGTGGCCGTTGATCACGTAATCGTCGCCGTCGCGCGTGATGCGGGTGGCGATGTTCGTCGCGTCGCTCGATGCGACTTCGGGTTCGGTCATCGCAAACGCCGAGCGGATCTCGCCTTCGAGCAGGGGCTTGAGCCAGCGCTTCTTGTGCTCCTCGTTGCCGTAGCGCGCGATTGTTTCCATGTTGCCGGTGTCGGGCGCCGAGCAGTTGAATGCTTCGCTGGCCCACGGCACGCGGCCCATGATTTCGGCCAGCGGCGCGTATTCCTGATTGGTGAGGCCGGCGCCTTCATAACCGGACGCCTGAGCGCTGTCCACGGGAAGAAACAGGTTCCACAGACCGGCCGCCTTGGCTTTCTTCTTTTGCTGGTTGATGGTCTCAAGCGGCGTCCAGCGCTTGCCGGCTTTGGTGTTGGCTTCCATCTCGTCGCGCACCGCCTGCTCGTTCGGATAGATGTTCTCGTCCATGAACGCGCGCACGCGTTCCTGCAGTTGCTGGGTTTTGGCGGAATATTCGAAGTCCATTGCAGGATGTCTCCCTTTGTGCGTGATGCGTGGTTGAAAAGAAAAAACGTTGTGTGGGTCAGTCGGCGCGCTCGGCAAAGCCCCAGGCGATCTGCGCGAGTTGGTCGGCGCGGCTGCCGGCGCTCGCGGCCTGCGCGCTCGAAGCGGTGCCGGCTTCGACCCGCTTGGCGATGCCTTGTAGGATCGCGGCCAGCCGGAACATGTTGTAAGCCAGGTAGAAGTTCCAATCTGCTTCCAGTGCTTGCGGTGTGGTGAAGCCGGTGCGGTCGCAGTAGCGGCGGATGTAGTCGGCCTCGGACGGAATGCCCAGCGCACCCAGGTCCAGGCCGGCGATGCCGCGGAACGACCCCGGCGGGATGTGCCAACTCATGCAGTGGTAGCTGAAGTCCGCGAGCGGATGGCCCAGCGTGGACAGTTCCCAATCCAGCACCGCGAGCACTTTCGGCTCGGTCGGATGAAACATCAGGTTGTCGAGCCGAAAATCGCCGTGCACGATGCTGGAGAGCGATTCGTCCTGCGCAGCCGGCGGAATGTGCGCCGGCAGCCATTCGATCAACCGGTCCATCTCAGGAATCGGTTTGGTGGTCGACGCCTGGTACTGCTTGCTCCAGCGGCCGACCTGGCGCGCAAAGTAGTTGCCGGGCTTGCCGTAGTCGGCGAGACCCCGCGCTGCGTAGTCCACGCTGTGCAAGGCGGCGATCACGCGGTTCATCTCGTCGTAGATGTCGCTGCGCTGCTGATTCGTCATGCCGGCCAGCGATTGATCCCACAACACGCGGCCCTGCACGCACTCCATCAGGTAGAACGCGCGGCCGATCACCGCCTCGTCTTCGCACAGCGCAATCATGCGCGGCACCGGCACGTGGGTGTCCTGCAGGCCGCGCATGACCTTGAACTCGCGTTCGATCGCATGCGCGGACGGCAGCAGCCTGGCAACCGGCCCCGGCTTGGAACGCAGCACGTAGCTCTGTGCGGGCGTAACGAGCTTGTACGTCGGATTCGACTGGCCGCCCTTGAACATCTGAAGCTCGAGCGGGCCGGCAAAGCCTTCCACATGCTGCTGCATCCAGTCGGTGAGCACTGCCGCGTCGATCGCATGCTCGGGCGCGACCGGGCGGGTGCCGACGAAATCATCGCTGTTGCTCAAAAGGGTCTCCTCATGCTTTGTTGTAATTCTTGACCGAGAGCTTGGCCGCGCCTTGGCCGTACCTCGGCCAAACGCCAGCATTCAATGCGGATCGTCCGCCTCTGCAATGCGCGCAAGCGCCGTGCGATCACGCAGCACCATGCCGGCCGGGTCCACCTTCAGCAGCTGTTCGCGCTCCATCGACTTCAGCTCCTGGTTCACGCGCTGGCGCGAAGCGCCAAGCAGATGTGCGAGCTCTTCCTGCGCCAGTTGCAACGTGATGCGCACCTGATCCGGCTCGCCTGCGCTGCCCGTGCATTCACCGTAAGCGCGGCCCAGATGCAGCAGCTGCTTGGCAAGGCGCGCACGCAGCGGCAATGAATTCAGATCCTCCACCAGCCCGAACAGCAACCGGATGCGGCGCGAATGCAACCGCAGCAGTGCTTCGTACAGCTCGACATGCTCACCGAGGACGGCAAAGAAATCCGCCTTCGCGACCGTCACGATCGTGGTGTCGCCATGCGCACACGCATCGTGCGTGCGCCGGCCGCCATCGAAAATCGCGACGTCGCCAAACCAGATGCCAGGCTCGACATAGTCCAGCGTGGTCTGCTTGCCGGTCAGCGATACCGAGCTCACGCGCACCGCGCCTTTGGCACACGCGATCCAGCCCTGCGCGGGCTCTCCGCGCGCGGCCAGCACCTCGCCGTCGCGATAGCGTTGCACGGAGGCACGGCGCAGGATGTCGTGTCGCAAAGTCGATGAAAGTGATGCGAACCAGCGACCCCCATTGATCGCGGCCCTTTCATCGATGGTAAGGCTCAGTTCGGCCATGATCTGTCGTTTGCGGGACTGGCGCCGCACGCTTGCGGCAGGTTCGAATGACGTGCGGTGGCGGGTGACATGTCGGACCGCACACGCAGCTCGAGCGTGCTGCTCATGCTGCGTTGCACCGGCCGCATCAGCGATAGTCGGGCGCCCGCTTGGCCAGAAACGCCTCGATGCCGATGCCGCCATTTGCATGATGCAGGTTGGCCACGAAATGGTCGCGCTCGGCCGCAACTGCCGACTCGAACGGGCCGCTTGCCTGCTGGTTCACAAGCTCCTTGATGCTCGCCAGCGCATTCGGCGCGCGCTGATTCAGCCGTTCAGCCAAGCCAAGGGCCTGCGCCAGCGCCTCGGCCGGCGCGGTCGTGCGGTTCACCACGCCCAGCTCGTGCAGCCGCTGCGCGCCGACACGCTCGCCGAGCAGCAGCAATTCCTTGACCAGTTGCGGCGGCAGTCCGCGGCTCAAGTGCCAGCTGCCGCCGCCGTCCGGCGACAGCGCGACCGAGCTGTAGGCCATCACGAACACCGCATCGTCGGCTGCCACGATCAGGTCGCAGGCCAGCGCAAGCGAAAAACCGGCCCCCGCCGCAGCGCCTTCCACGGCGGCGATCACGGGTTTCGGAAACGTGCGGATCGCATCGATCAGATGGTGCAGCTGCTCGATGCTCCGCGCCTGCACAGCGTGCGGCTGTGCGCGGTTGTCGCGCAGGCGCTGCAGGTTGCCGCCCGCGCAGAAGGTGTTGCCTTCACCGGCAATGACGACCGAGCGCACTTCATCGTTCGTGCCCGCTGCATTCAGCGCCTCGATGCCGGCCGCATAGATCTCGGGGCCGAGCGCGTTGCGGCTTTCCGGATTGCTCAACGTGAGCAGCATGGTGCGGCCGTGGCTGGAACTTTTCAGTGAGGCGGGCATGGCGGTTCCTCATGCGGAGGTTGGAGCCGGCGGGCAGGTCATTCCTCGTGCAGCAGGCTCAAGCCGATCGCGCCGCGGCGGCGCAGCCACGGGCTCGGCCGATAGCGGGGATCGCCATACACGGTCTGCATGTTGAACAGCACCTCGAGCACATTGGCAGGCCCGTAGCGGTCCCCCATCGCAAGTGGCCCGAGCGGGTAGCCGAGGCCGAGCGTGACGGCCAGCTCCAGGTCCGCCGGCGAACAGATGCGCTGCTGGCAGATGTCGGACGCGATGTTCACGATCGTGGCCACCACACGCTGCGTGACGAATCCGCCGCTGTCGCGGATCACGCTGACCGGCTTGCCGTCGCGCGCAAAGAGCGCGTGTGCAGCGTCACGCATGTCGGCGCGCGTGGCCGGGTTGGTGGCGAGCACGCGGCGCTTGACTGCCGCATCGTCGATCAGCATGTCGATGCCCACGGTGCGCATCGGATCGAGCCGCTCCACCACCGTGACGGTGGTCACGTCGAAGCCCAGCGGTGCCACCAAGGTCAACGCAGTGGGCGAAGGAGAAGCACCCGTTTCGATCCGCGCGCCGAGGTCTTTCAATAGCTGCAGCAACTCGGAGCGCCGCGCTGCACGCGCCGAAACCCAGACCGGCGGAAGCTCGGCGGTCGTCGGCACCGGCGGCTCGGGCGCGACCTCGGCCTTGCCGTCGACGTACCGGTAGAACCCTTCACCGACCTTGCGCCCGACCACGCCGCCGGCGAGCCGCTGCGCCGTGATCACGCTGGGTCGAAAACGCGGCTCGTCGTAATACTGGCGATAGACCGATTCCATCACCGGGTGCGACACATCGAGCGCGGTCAGGTCCATCAGCTCGAACGGCCCGAGCCGGAAGCCCACCTGGTCCTTCAGGATGCGGTCGATCGTCGCGAAGTCGGAGACGCCTTCGCCGACGATGCGCAACGCTTCGGTGCCGTAGCCGCGGCCCGCATGGTTCACGATGAAGCCCGGCGTGTCCTGTGCCCGCACCGGCGTGTGACCCATCTCGCGCGCGAACCCGTGGAGCTTCTCGCAGACCGCGGTTTCGGTCTTCAGCCCCGCGATGACTTCGACCACCTTCATCAACGGGACCGGGTTGAAGAAGTGAAAGCCTGCAAAGCGCTGTGGCCGCTGCAATGCCGCTGCAATGGCCGTGACCGACAGCGACGAGGTGTTGGTGGCCAGCACGGCGTCAGGCCGCAGCAAGGATTCGAGCTCCTGAAACAGTTTCTGCTTCACGTCGAGCCGCTCGGCCACGGCTTCGATCACGCAGTCGCAGTCGTGCAGATCAGACAATGAATCGGCCGCGACCAGCCGTTCCTTATTTGCGGCCGTCGTGTTGGCGTCGAGCTTGCCCTTGGCCTGCAGCTTGTCCCACTGGTCACCGACCGACGTGCGGGCCGCATCGACGGCTTTCGACTGCATATCGAACAACTTGACGGTGGCACCGGCCTGCGCCGCGATCTGCGCGATGCCGCGCCCCATCGCGCCGGTGCCGACGATCCCCAGGGTGGAAAAGACTTTGCTCATATGTGGCGCATTATCGACAAATGCTCCAAGAATGCCGCCGCCCGGTGCGCGTCGGGCTCAGGGCGCGCGGCGCACGGCGCGGGTGGCCATGGCGCTGACGAGCATGGCTGCAAGCAGACCGGCCAGGCCATACCAGTGCAACGACTCGAACCTGCCCGCGGCGATCAGCCAGCCGCCGCTCGCGGTGCCGATGGCCTGGCCTGCATACATCGCCGAGGTATTCAGCGCAATCGAACCTGACGCCAACGCCGGTGCAATCCCGACCAGCCGGGCCTGCTGCGCCGAGTTCGCTGCGAACAGGCCGAGCGCCCACGGCAGCGCGACCAGTGCGGTCAGCGCCAGGCTGCTGCCGAACGACCAGGCGGCCAGGCTGACCGCCATCGAGCCCAACGCGGCCATCACCGAAGCCGGCGCGCCGATGCGTTCGATGTAGCGCGACATCAGCGCGTTGCCGATGAAGCCGAACGCACCGAACCATGCAAAGAACACGCTGATCTGGCCGGGAGTTGCCGCGAACTGGGTCTTGAAGTAGGGCGCGAAATAGGAAAACAGCGTGAACTGGGCGCCGGCCGACAGCACCGTGACCGCAATGCAGAGCGTCAGCGCAGGCGCGCGCAGCGTCTGGCTCCAGGCCGCCAGCGACAGCGCCGGCGGCTTCACGCCATCCGGCATGGCGTGCCAGACCCAGGCCGCGCTGATCAGCCCGACCACCCCAACGAGCGCGAACGCGGCGCGCCAGCCGAACAAACCGCCGACCAGCGCGCCGATCGGCATGCCGAGCACCGATGCCACCGCCCAGCCTAGGAACACGAACGTGATCGCGCGGCCGCGCTCGTGCGCCGGCACCAGCAGCCCCAGGCAGGACGCAGCCTGCGGCGTGAAGATCGCAGCCGATACCACGGTCAGCACGCGCGTCGCCAGCAGGCTGCCGAAGCTCGGCATCAGCGTGCAGACGCCGTGCAGCAGCGCATACCAAAGCAGCGAGGCCGCGAGCAATCGACGCCGGTCGAAGCCGGCCACGATCGTCGCAAACAGCGGCGCGCCGAACGCGACCACGAGTGCGCCGGCCGAGATCAGCTGCCCGGCCGTCGCGACCGACACCGAAAGCGACGCGCTGATCTCGTTGAGCGTACCGGCCACCACCATGATCCCGGTGCCGATCACGAAGTTGCCGAACATCAACGCCCAGAGCACGCCGCGCGGCGTCGGCCGATCCGCCGAAGCTGGCATGGCTATGCTCATGAACGGTACGGCCGCAGGTACCGCCGAAGGACCAGCCTGCGACGCCAAAGTCTGCAGGTCCTGATCCCGCAGGCGCCCTGAAGCTGACTCCCGGGGCACGCGAAAGCCGATCGGACCGCGCGGAGGCTGGCAACGCATAGTTCATGAACCGCCAGTCCGGCACTGGCCCCGCAGTTGCCGACGCAACGACCGCCAAACGGGCAATCGAGCCCGGCAGGGACCGCGGACGGGCTATGCCTGGCTGCAGGCACCGCCCCCGGTGGGAGGGGCGCGAAAGCCGACCCAAGGGAGCGAAGCGTGGGGGACATCCTCATCCCTTCACCAGATTCGTCGGCGCCCCCTGGATGAAGTTCACCACGTTGTCGAACGCGGCGTTGAAATACAGCTCGTAGCTGTCCAGTTCCACATAGCCGATGTGCGGCGTGCAGATGCAGTTTTCCAGCCGCAGCAGTGCGTGGCCCTGCAGGATCGGCTCGCTCTCATACACATCGACGGCAGCCAGCCCCGGCTGGCCGCGCGACAGGGCGGCATACAGCGCATCGGTCCCGACCAGTTCTGCGCGCGCGGTATTGACGAACACCGCGGACGGCTTCATGCGCGACAGGTCCTCCAGCGTCACGCAGCCGCGCGTGTCGTCGTTCAGGCGCAGATGCATGGACAGCACGTCGCTCATCGCGAACAGTTCGGCGCGGCTGGCCGCGGGCCGCAGGCCGTCGGCGGCGGCGCGCTCGAGCGAGCCGGCACGGCCCCAGACCAGCACGGTCATGCCGAACGCACGGCCGTAGGACGCCACCAGCTGGCCGATCCGACCGTACCCCCAGATGCCGAGCGTACGTCCCCGCAGGCAGGTGCCCAGCCCGAAATTGGTCGGCATCGAGGTGGACTTCAGCCCGGACTGCTGCCAGGCCCCGTGCTTGAGGTTCGAGATGTAGTGCGGCAGCCGGCGCGCCGCCGCCAGCACCAGCGCCCAGGTCAGCTCGGCTGCCGCATGTGGCGAGCCCACCCCCTCGGCGACCGCGACGTCATGGTCCTTGCAGGCCGCCAGGTCGATGTGCGGGCCGACCTTGCCGGTCTGGGAGATGAGTTTCAGGCGCGGCAGTTTCTCGATCAGCGCGCGGTTCAGGTGGGTGCGCTCGCGGATCAGCACCACCACGTCCGCATCCTTCAGGCGCAGCGACAACTGGCCCAGGCCTTTCACGGTGTTGGTGTAGACCTTGGCCGGCCAGGTCTCCAGCTTGCGTGCGCATTTGAGCTTGCGCACCGCGTCCTGGTAGTCGTCGAGGATGACAATGTTCATGAGATCGTTCGCCGCGGTTGGTGCTGGACGCCGGGAGCGCGGATGCCGGCGCGCTTCATTCGGTGTGATAGCGCGTGGCGCGCTCGACCTCGTTTTTCGAGCCGAGGAACACCGCGACGCGCTGATGCAGCTTGTCCGGTTCGATGTCCAGGATACGCCGGTGCCCGTCGGTCGCGGCACCGCCGGCCTGCTCGACCAGCCAGGCCATCGGGTTCGCCTCGTACATCAGCCGCAGCTTGCCGGGCTTGTCCGGCTCGCGCGCATCGCGCGGGTACAGGAAGATGCCGCCGCGCGTGAGGATGCGGTGCACATCGGCCACCATCGAGCCGACCCAGCGCATGTTGAAGTCCTTCGCCCTGGGGCCGTCCCTGCCCGCCACGCATTCGTCGATGTAGCGGCGCGCCGGCGCGTCCCAGTGCCGCAGGTTGCTCATGTTGATCGCGAACTCGTTCGTGTCGGGCGGCACCTGCATGTTCGGCTCGACCAGCACGTACCAGCCCTGTTCACGGTCCAAGGTGAACATCGCGACGCCGCTGCCCACCGTCAGCACCAAGGTCGTTTGCGGGCCGTACACGCAATAGCCGGCAGCGACCTGCTTTGAGCCCGGCTGCAGAAAGTCGGACTCCTGCACGCCGGGGCTGTCGTCGGGTTTCTTCAGCACGCTGAAGATCGTGCCGATGCTCACGTTCACGTCGATGTTCGACGAACCGTCGAGCGGGTCGAACAGCAGCAGGTACTCGCCTTGCGGATAGCGGTTCGGCACCAGATAGATGCTGTCCATCTCCTCGGACGCCATCGCGGCCAGATGCCCGCCCCATTCGTTCGCTTCGATCAGCACCTCGTTGGCGATGATGTCGAGCTTCTTCTGCACCTCGCCCTGCACGTTCTCCGACGTGGTGGCGCCAAGCACGCCGCCGATCGCGCCCTTGTTGACCGACAGGCTGATGCTGCGGCAGGCACGCGAGACCACTTCGAGCAGCAGCCGCAGGTCGGCCGGAATACGGCCATCGACCCTCTGCTGCTCAACCAGGTAGCGTGAGAAGGAAATTTGTTTTGGCATAACGCTGGCAGCAAGGCTTGTTTGACGGAAGGTCGACGAATTCAGGCCAGCGCGCGTGAGACGACTTCCCGCACGTCGTTGCTCAGGGCCGATTGCGCCGCCACGCGCTCGATCGCAGCGCGCGCCGCGCCACGGTAGGGCTCGGCCAGCCGGCTCCAGCGGTCCAGCGCCCGGGCCAGCCGAGCCGCCACCTGCGGGTTGAGCGCATCGAGCTCGATCACGCGATCGGCCCAGAACGTGTAGCCGGCGCCGTCCGGCCGGTGGAACGCCGCTGGATTGGCGCTGCAGAAACTGAAGGTCAGGCTGCGTGCACGGTTTGGGTTGCGCAGGTTGAAGTCGGGATGCTCCATCAGCTCCAGCACGTTCGGCAGCACGTCGCCGCCGTGGTCGGGCGCGGCGGCCTGCATCGAAAACCATTTGTCGAGCACGAGCGGCTCGTCCTTGAACAGCGTGTGAAAGCGCTGCAGCGCGGGCTGCGCATGACGGCTGGCGGCGCCGATCAGGGCGGCCAGTGCATGACCGCGATCGGTCATGTTGGTCGCATCCTTGAAGCGCTGGTAGGTCTTGCCGGGCCAGACGTCGTCGCCTGCGTGGCTGCCGCCGGACCTGCCGGATGCAGCGAGGCAAAGATACGCGAGCGCCTGGCCGGCCAGCGCACGGCGCCCGCTGGACACGGGGTCAGGCGTGTAGCTGCCGTTTTCCGCGTGCGTCTGGTAGGCCCAGACCCAGTCGTCCCACAGCGCATCCGCAAGCTGCGCACGCATCGCTTCGCGCACCTGATGGATGCGCTGCGGATCGACCGCATCGAGCTGTTCGGCGAGATAGCCTTCGGATGGAAACGTGAGCACCAGTTCCTTGAATGCGGCGTCCAGCTTCGGATCACGCAAGACCGAGCGCATCGCCTGAAGATACGCATCATTCAGGCCGGAAGCACCGGTTTCGTCTGCGTCTCCTGCTATTTTTTCAAGAGCATGACGCAGCGCGAGCCGCTGGCCTGCCTCCCACTGGTTGAACGGGTCGCTGTCGTGCGCGAGCAGGGTCAGCAGCTGCGCATCGGTGTAGTCGAAGTCGAGCACCACCGGCGCGCTGAAGCCGCGCAGCAGCGAAGGCACCGGCGCCTGATCCAGGCCGTGAAACACAACGGATTGCTGCGGCTGCACGAGCACGAGCGTGTGCGATGTGCCTGCGGCCGCCGCATCGCTGCGCAACGTGCACGGCAGCGGCGCACCGTCCTGGCCGATCAGCCCGATCGCGATCGGAATCACGAACGGCGCCTTGGATGGCTGGCCGGCCGTGGGCGGGCAGCTTTGCGTGAAGTCGAGCGTCAGCGTGCGGGCGTCCGCGTCGTAATTTGCGGTGACCCGCACCCGCGGCGTGCCGGCCTGCGAGTACCAGCGCTTGAACTGATCGAGGCTGGCGGCCAGCGGCGAATCGGGGTTCGCATCGGCAATCGCCTGCGCGAAGTCGTCGCAGGTCACGGCCTGGCCGTCGTGCCGCTCGAAGTAGAGCTTCATGCCGGCTGCAAAGCCCTGGCGCCCGACCAGCGTCTGCATCATGCGCACGACTTCCGAGCCTTTTTCATACACGGTCAGCGTGTAGAAATTATTGATTTCGACATAGCTGTCGGGCCGCACCGGGTGCGCCATCGGGCCCGCGTCTTCGGCGAACTGCGTGGTGCGCAGGGCCCGCACATCCTCAATGCGCTTGACCGCGCGCGCGGAGGGTTCGAAGGCCAGGTCCTGGCTGAACTCCTGATCGCGAAAGACCGTCAGGCCTTCCTTCAGCGACAGCTGAAACCAGTCGCGGCAGGTCACGCGGTTGCCGGTCCAGTTGTGGAAATACTCGTGGCCGACCACGGACTCGATGTTCGCGTAGTCCACATCGGTGGCCGTCGCGGGATTGGCCAGCACATACTTCGTGTTGAAGATGTTCAGGCCCTTGTTCTCCATCGCGCCCATGTTGAAATCGCTGGTCGCGACGATCATGAAGCGGTCCAGATCCAGGCTCAGGCCGAAGCGCGCCTCGTCCCAGGCGACCGATGCGATCAGTGAATCCAGCGCGTGCTCGGTCTTGTCCAGATCGCCTGGTCGCACGTAGACCTGCAACAGATGCTGCTTGCTGCTTTTGGTGATGACTTTTTGTTCGCGGCAGACGAATTTGCCTGCTACCAGTGCGAACAGGTAGCTCGGCTTGCGAAACGGATCGACCCACTTCGCGAAGTGCCGGCCCTTGTTGCCCGCGCCGTCCAGGTCGCCATGCTCGACCAGGTTGCCGTTGGAGAGCAGGACCGGATAGCGCGCTTTGTCCGCACGCAAGGTCACGCTGAAGCTCGCCATCACGTCGGGCCGGTCCAGGAAGTAGGTGATGCGCCGAAAACCCTCCGCCTCGCACTGCGTGAAAAACGAGTCGTTGCTCACGTACAGGCCCATCAGCTTGCTGTTCTTCGCCGGCGCGCAGGTCGTGAAGATTTCGAGCTGGAACGGCTCGTCGCCTTCCGGCAGGTTCTCGATCACGAGCAGGTTACCGGGCGTCTTGAACGAGCAGCCTTTGCCGTCGAGCAGCACGCGTGCAAGGTTCAACTCGTCACCATGCAACTGCAGCGGCGCGCGCGGCACTTCCACGTTGCGCCGCAAGGTCATGCGATTGAGCACGCGGGTTTTCAGCGGATCGAGGTCGATGCAGAGATCCACGGTGTCGATCCACCAGGCCGGTGCCTGATAGTCCTCGCGCCGGATCGCGGCGGGCTCGGTGGTGGGGAAGGCGGCGCCTTCGCGCGCGTCGGTCAGCAAGGCCATCGGGGACTCCAGATTTTTTGTATGGCGGGTTTGAGGGGTTGCCGTGCATCGACGATCAATGGGCGCTGCACTTTCGAAGTCCCATAGTCATTCCAAGTGCCGAGTCAGTCTCGGTCCGCGCGAATGTTCAACGTCGGATCTGACGAGGTACAGCCGAGCCGGCCTCATGAATGAAGCAGCGATTGAAGCTCAGGGGCGGTTTCTGTCGGCAGGAGGCGCACTACCGGTTCGCCGTCAGCAGTCAAGACCAGTTCATACTCAATCTCCAGCATCTCGCGCAAGCGCGGGATCAGTTCGTCAACTTCATCGGTGGCGATGGTACGCATGGCCCTTGCGAGATGGTGCTGCCAGTGGGTTGACAACTCACACCCCATGCTTCAACGACGCCTCGATGAACGCATCCAGATCCCCGTCGAGCACCTTCTGCGTGTTCGAGATCTCGACGTTCGTGCGCAAGTCCTTGATGCGGCTTTGATCGAGCACGTAGCTGCGAATCTGATGCCCCCAGCCGACGTCGGTCTTGCTGTCCTCGAGCTTTTGCTGCTCTTCCTGGCGCTTGCGCATCTCGTGGTCGTATAGCCGGGACCTGAGCCGCTTCCAGGCGACATCGCGGTTGCTGTGCTGGCTGCGGCCATCCTGGCATTGCACGACGATGCCGGTCGGCAGATGCGTCAGGCGCACGGCCGAATCGGTCTTGTTGATGTGCTGGCCGCCGGCGCCGGACGCACGATACGTGTCGGTGCGCACGTCGGACGGATTGATCTCGATCTCGATCGAGTCGTCGATCTCGGGATAGACGAACACGGACGCAAACGACGTGTGCCGGCCGCCAGCCGAGTCGAACGGCGACTTGCGCACGAGGCGGTGCACGCCGGTCTCAGTGCGCAGCAGGCCGAACGCATACTCGCCTTCGATCTTGATGGTGGCACCCTTGATGCCCGCGGTCTCGCCCGGCGACTCGTCTTCGACCTGGCTTTTGAAGCCTTTGCGCTCCGCATAGCGCAGGTATTGGCGCAACAGCATGCTGGCCCAGTCCTGCGCCTCGGTGCCGCCGGCGCCGGCCTGAATGTCGAGGAACGCGTTGCTCGGATCGGCCGGCTGGTTGAACATGCGGCGGAACTCGAGCTGCTCGATCTTGCCCTGCAGCTTGGCCGATTCATCGCGAATGGTGGCCAGACCGGCTTCGTCACCGTCTTGCCTGCTCATCTCATAGAGCTCGGCGTTGTCGGACAGCTCGCGGGTCAGCTCATCGAGTGTGACGACCACGTCGTCGAGTGCCTTCTTCTCGCGGCCGAGTTCCTGCGCGCGCTTCGGGTCGTTCCAGACCGTCGGGTCTTCCAGCGATGCGGCTACCGTGCGCGAACGTTCGGCTTTGGCATCGTAGTCAAAGATACCTCCGGAGCTCTTGCGTGCGGCCGGTCAGGTCGGTGAGCGTGGTGCCGATGAGGTTGATCTGTTCGGTGTCCATGAAAGGTGTCCTGCAAAAAAAGTGGGAACGCGGCACCGACCGACTTGATAGGCTCAGCCGCCGTGCTCAAAAGATGGGCATTTTGTCATGCGGCGACGTCGTCCTCGCCGGCCAGGAATCGTTCCACCCGTTGCGCGAGCAGCTGTGGCTGGTCGTGGTGCAGCATGTGGCTTGCATCTTCCAGATGGGCGGTCTGCAGATTGGGTACCGCCTTGATGCGCTCGTGGAACTCGGCCAGCGTGAACTTGCCGTCCCACCACTTGTCGAGCGAGTTGTCGCTGGCCTCGACCATCAGGGTCGGTGCGGTGATGCACCGGTACAGCGCGAGCGTTTCATCGACCTGGTACAGGTTTGCACCGATGATCTTGTGCGCCGAGTCGCCGAGGATTTTCCAGCGCCCGTTCGGCTGCTGCGCGGCCCAGTGCGTGGCCAGCCAGTCGGCCCGGTCGGCATCGAGCCGCGGATTGTTCTTGCGCAGGCGGCGCGCGACGCCGGCCGCATCCTCGTAGTCATGCAAAGCCGATTCGCCGCGGTGCAGCGTTTTCAACTCGTCGATCCAGCGTGCATAACGCTGGCCGACCTGATCGGGCCGGGTCGCGGCAAGCCCGAAGCCTTCGAGGTTCACGAGCCGCCGAATCCGCTCGGGCCGCACGCCCGCATACAGCATCGCGACATTGCCGCCCATGCTGTGGCCGACCAAGTCGACGGCTTGCGCGCCCGCATAGTGGTCCAGCAGACAGTCCAGATCGGCGAGGTAATCCGCCATCCAGTAGTTGTCGGTGGCCGGGCCGGTGGTCAGGCCGTAGCCGCGCCAGTCGGGCGCGATCACCTGCCGGTCGCCCGCGAGCGCATCGACCATGAACTGCCAGGACGCCGACACGTCCATCCAGCCATGCACCAGCACCAGCGGCGCCACGCCAGGCCGCGCTTCGCCCCAGATGCGCACGTGGTAGTCGTGCGTGCGCACCTTGACGAATCCGCTCGTGGAGACTTTTTGAACCTTGTACATTGGCCGGATCATAAGGAGACCCGCCATGCCGAAGCGTCCCGACGCTGACCTGCGCGCCAGCGCCGCCGCCGACCATCATGCGCAGATGGTGCGCGACTTCCGATGGCACGTGCCGCTGCACTTCAACGTCGCCGAGGTCTGCTCGCGGCGCTGGGCCGAGACGGATGACGCTATGCAAAGAATAGCGGTGCATGCACATCTGGCGGGCGGCTCCGGCCAATCCCATTCATATTCCGAGCTGCAGCAGGCGGCCAACCAGCTGAGCAACGCGCTGGCCGACCTCGGTGTCGCACGCGGAGACCGCGTGGCGATCGTGCTGCCGCAGCGGTTCGAGACTGCGGTTGCCTACATCGCGATCCTGCAGCTGGGCGCGGTCGCCTTGCCGCTGTCGATGCTGTTCGGGCCGGAAGCGCTCGAGCACCGCCTGACCGACAGCGGCGCGGTCGCAGCGCTCTGCGACGACGGCGCGATCGACCACCTGCTGGCGGTGCGCACGCATTGCCCGCAGCTCGGCCACATCATCGGCGTCGGCGGCATCGCAGCCGCGCGCTCCGACCTTGCGCTGCATGAACTGCTTGCGCAGCAACCCGGTGCGTTCGACCTGGTGCCCACACTGGCCGACGACGCAGCCGTGCTGATCTACACGAGCGGCACCACCGGTCCGCCGAAAGGCGCGCTGATCCCGCACCGCGCGCTGATCGGCAACCTGAGCGGTTTCGTCTGCAGCCAGAACTGGTTCGGCTTCGACCCAGGTACGCCGGCCGCCGCAGCGTCCAGCGGCAACGCCGATACCGTGTTCTGGTCGCCGGCCGACTGGGCCTGGACCGGCGGGCTCATGGATGCGCTGCTGCCCACGCTCTACTTCGGCCGTCCGATCGTGGCGCACCAGGGACGCTTCGACGCACGCGCCGCGTTCGAGCTGCTGCAGCAGCATCGCGTCACGCACACGTTCCTGTTTCCGACCGCGCTGAAAAGCATGATGAAGGCGGTGCCGCATCCGCGCGAGCATTTCCAACTTTCGCTGCAAGCCATCATGAGTGCTGGCGAAGCGGTGGGCGATACGGTGTTCAACTGGTGCCGGGAGGAACTCGGCGTGACGCTCAACGAGATGTTCGGCCAGACCGAGATCAACTACATCGTCGGCAACTGCGCGATGAACGGTGCGCCGGGCGGCAACGTCGGCTGGCCGGCGCGGCCGGGCAGCATGGGGCGGCCGTATCCGGGGCACAGGATCGCTCTGCTCGATGACGAGGGCCGCGAGTGTGCGGCGGGCGAGATCGGCGACGTCTCGATCTGCACGCTGGACCCGCACGGCAACCCCGACCCGATCTTCTTCCTCGGCTACTGGAACAACGAAGCCGGCACCGCCGCCAAGTTCACGACCGACGGGCAAGGCCTGCGCTGGTGCCGCACGGGCGACCTCGCGAGCCGTGATGCGGATGGCTACCTCTGGTATCAGGGCCGCGCCGACGACGTGTTCAAGGTGGCCGGCTACCGGATCGGCCCGAGCGAGATCGAGAACTGCCTGGTCAAGCACCCGGCCGTCGCGAACGCCGCCGTGGTGCCGAAGCCGGACCGCGAGCGGGGCGCGCTGGTCAAGGCATACATCGTGCTTGCTGCAGATTTCATAGCTGAAAACGAAGTATCCATAAGCGCCCGAGGCACATTTGAACAAGATCTGACGGCGCAGCTGCAGCAGCACGTCAGAACCCGGCTGGCGCCCTACGAATATCCCAAGGAGATCGAATTCATCGACCAGCTGCCGATGACGACCACCGGCAAGGTGCAGCGCCGCGTGCTGCGGCTGCAGGAAGAGCAGCGTGCCAGGCAGCGCGAGCGCGGCGCCAAGCCGGGCCGCTGATCGAAACAGCAACGAGGGCTTGAACCACTATGCAAACCATCCGTCTCGGCCGCAGCGACCTCGAGGTCACGCCGGTCTGCCTCGGCACCATGACGTTCGGCGAACAGGTCGACGAGCGCGATTCGCACCGCATCCTGGACCGCTCGCTGGCGGCCGGCATCAACTTCATCGACACCTCCGAGATGTATTCGGTGCCCACGCGCGCCGAGACGTATGGCGCCACCGAGACCATCATTGGCAACTGGTTGGCGAGCAACCCCGGCGCGCGCCAGCGGCTGGTGCTGGCCAGCAAGGTGGCCGGCCCGTCGCGCGGCATGGACTGGGTGCGCGAAGGCTTGGGGCTGACGGCGGCCGACATCGCGCGGTCCTGTGAAGCATCGCTGCGCCGCCTGCAGACCGATGTGATCGACCTGTACCAGATCCACTGGCCGGAGCGGCATGTGCCCGCGTTCGGCGCGATCTACTACGACCCAAACAACGAGACGTCGACCACCCCGATGCTCGATCAGCTCGAAGCGCTCGGCCGGCTGGTCGATGCGGGCAAGATACGCGCGATCGGCGTGTCGAATGAAACGCCGTACGGCGTGCACGAGTTCGTGCGGCTGGCCGACGCCAACGGTCTGCCGCGCATCGCAAGCATCCAGAACGTTTATTCGCTGCTCAGCCGCGCGTATGAAAACGGGCTCGACGAGAGCTGCCACCGGCTTGATGTCTCGCTGCTGGCCTACTCGCCGCTCGGCTACGGCCTGTTGACGGGCAAGTACGACGAAGGCGGCATCGAAGGCCCGGGCGCACCGGCGGGCAGCCGCATCGCCCGATATGAGTCGGTGCGCAGGCAGCGCTGGGGTCGGCCCGAGGCGCTGGCCGCTGCGCGCCGCTACAACGCGCTCGCGCAGCGGCATGGCTTGGCGCCGGCCCAACTCGCACTCGGCTTTTGCAAGGCCAAGTGGCAGGTGGCCAGCACGATCATCGGCGTGACGTCGGTCGCGCAATTCGATCAGAACCTCGAGCACTGGAACACCGAGTTGTCGCCCGAGTTGCTCGGCGAGATCGATGCGATCCGCTGGGACATGCGCGACCCGGCGATCTGATCAGCCATGACGAAGAAGCCCGCGCATGCCGGTGAGACGCCGGCCACGCAGCTGCTGCGCGAGCGCGGCGTTGCATTCGTCGAGCGCCCCTACGAATATCTCGAGCATGGCGGCGCGCTGCACAGCGCGCAGGTGCTCGGGCTCGACCCCTATCAAGTCATCAAGACGCTGGTGATGCAGGATCAGGATGCGAAGCCGCTCCTCGTGCTGATGCACGGCAACCGCACCGTCAGCACGAAGAACCTCGCGCGCCAGATCGGCGTCAAGTCGGTCGAGCCGTGCCGGCCCCATGTGGCGCAACGCCACAGCGGTTATTTCATAGGCGGCACGTCGCCGTTCGGCACGCGGCGCGCCATGCCGGTCTACATCGAACAGACCATCCTCGCCCTGCCGCGCATAGCGATCAACGGCGGGCGTCGCGGGCTGCTGATCGAACTCGATCCGCAGGTCTGCGCGCAGTTGCTGCAGGCGCAGCCGGTGCAATGCGCGCTGGCAGAATGAACGCGCCGTTGAACGCCCACCCATGTGTTTGAAAGCTGCCGTTGAACCTGTTGTTGCCGCTGCTGGCCACGTTGGCTGCCTACCTGATCGGATCGTTGTCGTTCGCGGTGATCGTGAGCCGCGCGTTCCGCTTGCAGGACCCGCGCACGTTCGGCAGCGGCAACCCCGGTGCGACCAACGTGCTGCGTTCGGGCAACAAGGCGGCAGCCGCCCTCACGCTGATCCTGGATGCCGCGAAAGGCTGGTTGCCAGTGGTGCTGGTGCGCTGGTTCGGTGCGCCTCATGGTCTGGGCGATGGCACGGTCGCGCTGGTCGGGTTGGCGGCGTTCGTGGGTCACCTGTATCCGGTGTTCTTCGGCTTTCGCGGTGGCAAGGGCGTGGCCACTGCACTGGGTGTGCTGCTCGGCTTTCATGCGTGGCTGGGTCTGGCGGCCGCGGCGAGCTGGCTGATCATCGCGTTCTTCCTGCGGCTTTCGTCGCTGGCTGCACTGGTGGCGGCGGCGTTTACACCGATCTATTATTTTTTCGGCGGCGACATCGCGTGGCGCTTCAACGGCGCGATCTTTGGCATGCTGTGTCTGATGGCGTTGCTGCTGGCCTGGCGGCACCGGCAGAACCTGGACCGGCTGATCAAGGGGACCGAGCCGCGCATCGGCGGCGGCAGGAAGGGCTAGCGGCAGCCGCCGACTTCAGCCGTCGTGCGGGGGTGCATGGGGTTGCATGGCTGGAAACGCGCAGGTTGGGGCTGCAGAAGCGCCACCGCTTCACAATAGACCCATGAGCTCCCAACCTGAAATGCGCCAATCCGCCACGCTCGACGACTGGCGCGCTGCCGCCGCCAGATCCGCCCCCGGCGGCAACCTGGATGCGCTGAACTGGCAGACGCCGGACGGCATCGTCGTGAAGCCGCTCTACACCGCGGCCGATCTGGAAGGCTTGGCGCACACCCACACGCTTCCCGGCTTTGCGCCTTACCTGCGCGGCCCGCAAGCGACCATGTACGCGGTTCGGCCCTGGACGATCCGGCAGTACGCGGGTTTCTCCACCGCCGAGGAGTCGAACGCGTTTTATCGCCGTGCACTGGCCGCGGGTGGCCAGGGCGTCAGCGTGGCGTTCGATCTGCCGACGCACCGCGGCTACGACAGCGACCATGCACGCGTGACCGGCGACGTCGGCAAGGCGGGCGTGGCGATCGACTCGGTCGAGGACATGAAGATCCTGTTCGACGGCATTCCGCTGGACAAGATCAGCGTGAGCATGACGATGAACGGCGCGGTGCTGCCGGTGCTGGCCGGCTACGTGGTCGCCGCCGAGGAGCAGGGCGTCGGTCAGGCGCAGTTGAGCGGCACCATCCAGAACGACATCCTCAAGGAGTTCATGGTCCGCAACACCTACATCTATCCGCCCGTGCCCAGCATGCGGATCGTGGGCGACATCATCGAGTACACGGCCGAGCACATGCCGAAGTTCAACTCGATTTCCATCAGCGGCTACCACATGCAGGAGGCCGGCGCGAACCAGTCGCTCGAGCTCGCGTTCACGCTGGCCGACGGCATGGAGTACGTGAAGACCGCGATCGCCAAGGGCATGGACGTCGATGCGTTCGCCGGGCGCCTCTCGTTCTTCTGGGCGATCGGCATGAACTTCTATCTCGAAGTCGCCAAGATGCGCGCCGCGCGCCTCTTGTGGTGCCGGATCATGAAAGATTTCGGCGCGAAGAAGGACAAGTCGCTGATGCTGCGCACGCACTGCCAGACCAGTGGCTGGAGCCTGACCGCGCAGGACCCGTACAACAACGTCGTGCGCACCACGATCGAGGCGATGGCAGCCGTCTTCGGCGGCACGCAGAGCCTGCACACGAACAGCTTCGACGAGGCGATCGCACTGCCGACCGAAACGTCCTCGCGGATTGCACGCAACACGCAACTCATCATCCAGGAGGAGACGCACATCACGAGCGTGGTCGATCCCTGGGCCGGCAGCTACCTGATGGAAAAGCTCACGCAGGACATGGCCGATGCGGCCTGGACGCTGATCGAGGAAGTGCAGGCGCTCGGCGGCATGACGAAGGCAGTGGACAGCGGGTGGGCCAAGCTCAAGATCGAGGCGGCCGCAGCAGAAAAGCAGGCGCGCATCGATTCGGGAAAAGATGTGATCGTCGGCGTCAACAAGTACAAGTTGAGCGAGCAGGCGCCGATCGACATTCTGAACATCGACAACGTGCGGGTGCGCGACGGTCAGATCAGGCGGCTGGAGAAGATTCGCGCCGAGCGCGATCGGGATGCGGTGAAGTCGGCGCTCGCTGCGTTGACGCAGGCGGCCGAGTCGAACACGGGCAACCTGCTGGCCCTCGCGATCCAGGCGATGCGCGTGCGCGCGACCGTCGGCGAGGTGTCCGACGCGCTCGAACAGGTGTTCGGCCGGCACCGCGCCGATACGCACAAGGTCAGCGGCGTCTATGCACAGGCGTACGACTCGGCCGAAGGATGGGACAGGCTCAAGGGCGAGATCGACGCGTTCGCCGAAGATGAAGGCCGCCGCCCGCGCGTGATGATCGCAAAGCTAGGCCAGGACGGGCACGACCGCGGCGCCAAGGTGGTCGCGACCGCGTTCGCCGACCTCGGCTTCGACGTGGACATCGGCCCGCTGTTCCAGACGCCCGAGGAATGCGCGCGCCAGGCGATCGAGAACGACGTGCATGCGGTCGGCGTCAGCACGCTCGCGGCCGGCCACAAGACGCTGGTGCCCGCGATCATCGAGGCGTTGAGGAGCCAAGGCGCCGACGACATCGTCGTGTTCGTGGGCGGGGTGGTGCCGCAGCAGGACCATGCATTTCTGTACGACGCAGGGGTGAAGGGGATCTACGGGCCGGGCACGCCGATTCCGGCGTGTGCGAAGGATGTGCTCGAGCAGATCAGGGCGGCGTTGACGCAATAATTTCTGATATACACCATGGATATATCTTTCCGTTTTCACGCGATAGGAGATCTCGATGACCGCCACATCCACGGCCAAGATATTCATGAACGGCCGAAGTCAGGCGGTGCGCCTGCCCAAGGAATTTCGGTTCGACACCTCGGTAGTAACGGTCGAACGCATGGGCGACGCCGTGGTGCTGCGCCCGCACAAACAAACGAAAGAGGAGTGGTGGGCCGAAATGGAGCAGATCTTCGACGCATTTGAAGGCATGCCGGACCATATCGAGAGAGACCAGACGCCAGCACGAGAGGTGCCGGATTTCGACTGATCTGCAGTGGACTACCACCTCGACACGAATATCTGCGTCTACGCGCTCCATCGGCAAAACAAGCTGGTGCTTGCAAGGATGCGTGCAGTCGATCCTGAACAACTCGTCATTTCCTCGCTGGTCGCAGCCGAACTGGCAGTTGGTGCCGTCAGGAGTGCTCGCTTCGAGAGCAACCGCGCGACGCTGGACCGCTTCATGTCCAAAATCCGCGTCGAAGATTGGGGAACAGATGCCATCTGGCATTACGCCCGGCACCGGGACCGTTTGAGGATCGCTGGCACACCGATCGGGGCAATCGACCTGCTTCTCGGCGCGCAAGCCCTGGCTGCCGACGCGATCTTCGTGACCAACAATACCCGCGAGTTCTCGCGAATCGACGGTCTGAGGCTGGAAAACTGGACGGTTGGGTGAATCCTCTCCTGTCGATCGTCGGTGGTCACGCCGCATTGCAACGTCGGGCCATCGCCAAGGCCATCACCCTGCTTGAATCCACGCGCTCCGACCACCGCGCGCAAGCCGATGACTTGCTGACCGCGCTGCTGCCGCACACCGGCAACGCATTCCGACTCGGCTTGAGCGGCGTGCCCGGCGTCGGCAAATCGACGTTCATCGAGGCGCTCGGCCTGCACCTGATCGAACGCGGCCACCGGGTCGCGGTGCTGACGATCGATCCCTCGTCCACCGTCTCCGGGGGCTCGATCCTCGGCGACAAGACGCGCATGGAGCGGCTTTCCGTGCACGAGCGCGCCTACATCCGGCCGAGCCCTTCCAGCGGCACGTTAGGCGGCGTGGCCGAGAAGACTCGCGAGGCGATGCTCGTCGTTGAGGCGGCCGGCTACGACGTCGTGATCGTCGAGACCGTCGGCGTCGGCCAGAGCGAAATTGCGGTCGCCGGCATGACCGATCTGTTAGTGCTGATGCAGCTGCCCAACGCGGGCGACGACCTGCAGGCGATCAAGAAGGGCGTAATGGAGCGCGCCGATCTGATCGTGATCAACAAGGCCGATCTGGACCCGGCTGCGGCTACCCGTGCCGAGGCGCAGATCGTCTCGTCGTTGCGGCTGCTCGGCTTGCGCGGCCGCACGGTGCATGACGAATCGCAGTGGCAGCCGCAGGTGCTGCAGCTTAGCGCACTGGCCGGCACCGGGGTCGAGCCGTTCTGGGCCGCAGTGCTGCGCTTTCGGGACATGCAGCGCGCGAACGGCGAGCTGGCGGCGCGGCGCGAGCGGCAGGCGCTGGCCTGGATGTGGGAGCGCATCGATGCCGGCCTGAAGGTCCAGTTCCGGCAGCATCCGGCCGTGCGTGCATTGCTGCCGCAGACCACGCAGGACGTGGCCGCCGGACGCCTCGCTGCCTCCACTGCAGCACGGAATCTGCTTGAGGCGCTGTTGCAGACTGCCTGAGCAGCTATTAAGAACATAGTATTCAATAAAAATTTGCTGTCATGAAAGAAATCCTCCAGCAACTCGAAAACAAGCGTGCCGCAGCCCACCTGGGTGGCGGCCAGAAGCGCATCGACGCGCAGCACGGCAAAGGCAAGCTCACCGCGCGCGAGCGGCTCGACGTGCTGCTGGACGTTGGTTCGTTCGAGGAATGGGACATGTTCGTCGAGCACCGCTGCGTCGACTTCGGCATGCAAGCCAACAAGGTGCCCGGCGACGGCGTGGTGACCGGCTACGGCACCATCAACGGCCGGCTCGTGTTCGTGTTCAGCCAGGATTTCACGGTGTTCGGTGGCGCGCTCTCTGAAGCGCACGCGGAGAAGATCTGCAAGGTGATGGACCAGGCGATGAAGGTCGGCGCGCCCGTGATCGGCTTGAACGATTCGGGCGGCGCCCGCATTCAGGAAGGCGTCGCCTCGCTCGGCGGCTACGCCGACGTGTTCCAGCGCAACGTGATGGCCAGCGGTGTCGTGCCCCAGATCAGCCTGATCATGGGGCCGAGCGCGGGCGGCGCCGTGTATTCACCCGCGATGACCGACTTCATCTTCATGGTGAAGGACAGCGCATACATGTTCGTGACCGGCCCGGAGGTCGTGCGCACGGTCACGCACGAGCAGGTCAGCGCCGAAGACCTCGGCGGCGCGATCACGCACACGACGAAAAGCGGAGTGGCCGACCTCGCGTTCGAAAACGACGTCGAAGCGCTGCTGATGCTGCGCCGGCTCTACAACTACCTGCCGCTGAACAACCGGCAGAAGGCGCCCGAGCGGCCCAGCGGCGACCCGCCGGACCGGATGGACGCGAGCCTCGACACGCTGGTGCCGCCGAACCCGAACAAGCCCTATGACATCAAGGAACTGATCACGAAGATCGTGGACGACGGCGACTTCTTCGAGCTGCAGCCCGACTACGCGAAGAACATCGTGATCGGCTTCGCGCACATGGAGGGCCAGTCCGTCGGCATCGTCGCGAACCAGCCGCTCGTGCTGGCCGGCTGCCTCGACATCAAGAGCAGCATCAAGGCCGCGCGCTTCGTGCGCTTTTGCGACGCGTTCAACATCCCGGTGATCACGTTCGTCGATGTGCCGGGATTCATGCCGGGCACGAGCCAGGAGTTCGGCGGGATCATCAAGCACGGTGCGAAGCTGCTCTATGCCTATGCTGAATGCACGGTGCCGAAGGTCACCGTGATTACCCGCAAGGCTTACGGCGGCGCCTACGACGTGATGTCGTCGAAACACCTGCGCGGCGACGTCAACTTCGCTTGGCCGAACGCCGAGATCGCGGTGATGGGCGCGAAAGGGGCAGTCGAGATCATCTTCCGCGAGGACAAGAACGATCCCGAAAAGATCGCGGCGCGCGAGGCCGAGTACAAGGCGCGCTTCGCAAACCCGTTCGTCGCAGGTGCGCGAGGCTTCATCGACGACGTGATCCTGCCGCGCGAGACGAGGAAGCGGATCTGCCGCTCGCTTGTGATGCTCAAAGACAAGAAGCTGGAGAACCCATGGCGCAAGCACGGGAACATTCCACTATGACGGCACAGGAGATAGCCATGTTCAAAAAAATCCTGATCGCCAACCGCGGCGAGATCGCTTGCCGCGTGATCGCCACCGCCCGTAAGATGGGTATTGCGACTGTCGCGGTGTATTCGGAAGCCGACGCCGATGCGTGGCACGTGTCATTGGCCGATGAAGCCGTGCTGCTCGGCCCCGCGCCGTCGCGCGAGTCGTATTTGGTTGCCGACAAGATCATCGCTGCAGCCAAGGAAACGGGCGCAGAAGCGATTCACCCCGGCTACGGCTTCCTGTCCGAGAACGAAGCGTTCGCGCGCCGGGTCGAGGAGGAAGGGCTGGTCTTCATCGGCCCGAAAGCGCATGCGATCGCCGCGATGGGTGACAAGATCGCGTCGAAGAAGCTTGCGCTCGAAGCCAAAGTCAACGTGATCCCCGGCTACAACGCCGCGATCGACTCGGCCGAGCAGGCAGTCGGCATCGCGAAGGACATCGGCTACCCCGTGATGATCAAGGCCAGCGCGGGCGGCGGTGGCAAGGGCTTGCGCGTCGCCTACAACGACAAGGAGGCACTTGAAGGCTTCACCTCGTGCCGCAACGAAGCCAAGGCGAGCTTCGGCGACGACCGGGTGTTCATCGAGAAATTCGTCGAGGAGCCGCGCCACATCGAGATCCAGGTGCTCGGCGATGCATTTGGCAACCTGATCTACTTGAACGAGCGCGAATGCTCGATCCAGCGGCGGCACCAGAAGGTGATCGAGGAAGCGCCTTCGCCGTTCATCTCGGACGAGACGCGCCGCGCGATGGGCGAGCAGGCGGTGCAGCTTGCGAAAGCCGTCGATTACGAGAGCGCGGGCACGGTCGAGTTCGTGGTTGGCAAGGATCAAAGCTTCTACTTCCTCGAAATGAACACGCGGCTGCAGGTCGAGCATCCGGTGACCGAGTGCATCACGGGGCTCGATCTGGTCGAACTCATGATCCGTGTGGCGGCCGGCGAGAAGCTGCCGTTGGCGCAGGCCGACGTGAAGCGCGACGGCTGGGCGATCGAGTGCCGGATCAACGCGGAGGACCCGTACCGCGGCTTCCTGCCGAGCACCGGACGGCTGGTGCGGTTTCAGCCGCCGCCGCAGTCGCTGGTGCAGGGCGAAGCCAGCACGGACGTCGGAACGCGCGTGGATACCGGCGTGCAGGAGGGTGGCGAGATTCCGATGTACTACGACTCGATGATCGCCAAGCTGATCGTGCATGGGTCGGACCGGGCCGACGCGATTCATCGCATGCGCGACGCGCTCAACGCGTTCGTGATCCGCGGGGTCGCGAGCAACATCCCGTTCCAGGCCGCGCTGCTCGCGCATGCCGATTTCGTCTCGGGCGACTTCAACACCGGCTTCATCGGTGAGCACTATCCGAGCGGCTTTCGCGCGGGCGACGTGGTGCATGAGGATCCGGCGTTCCTCGCTGCGCTGGCGGCCTATGCGCACCGCAAGACGCTGGTGCGCGCGGCTGGCATCGAAGGCCAGCTCGCCGGGCGCGGGGTGCGGGTCGGCGACCGCTTCGTGGTGGTGCAGCTGGACGCGCGCGGCGAACATCGCCGGACTGCCGTGACGGCGTCGGATCGCGCCGACGCACCCGGCACCACGCTGATCGAGATCGCGCCCGATCAGCGCTACGAGATCGTCAGCAACTGGCACCTGGGCGGCACCCGCATGCGCGGCACGGTGAACGGCAAGCCGTTTTCTGCGCAGGTCGGGCGCGGCGTGAGCGACAACATGCTCGCGTTGCGCATCGCGCACAACGGCAGCCAGATCGATGCGCTCGTGCTGTCGCCGCGCACCGCCGAACTGCATGCGTTGATGCCGCACAAGGCGCCGGCGGATCTGAGCCGCTTCGTGCTGTCGCCGATGCCGGGGCTGCTGGTCGACATCGCGGTGCAGCCAGGCCAGAAGGTGCAGGCCGGCGAGCGCGTCGCGGTGATCGAGGCGATGAAGATGGAAAACGTGCTGCTGGCCGCGCACGATGGTGTGGTGGGCAAGGTGCTGGCCGCCAAGGGCGACTCACTCAATGTGGATCAGCCGATCGTGGAGTTCCAATGAGCAACGTGGCGCGATCACCCAGACCGTTTGTCGTGCTGGGCCTGCAGCAGATTGCGATCGGCGGGCCGGACAAGCGTCGGTTGGCAAGACTCTGGGTCGAGCTGCTCGGGCTTGAGAGAACCGGCACGTTCGTGAGCGAGCGCGAAAACGTCGATGAAGATATCTGTGCGCTGGGCGACGGGCCCTTCAGGGTCGAAGTCGATCTGATGCAGCCGCTCGACCCCGCCAGCAAGCCCGCCGTGCACACCACGCCGCTGAACCATGTCGGACTGTGGATCGACGACCTGCGCGCGGCGGTGCAGTGGCTGGCCGAGCAGGGCGTGCGCTTTGCGCCAGGCGGCATCCGCACCGGTGCGGCCGGCTATGACATCTGCTTCATTCATCCCAGGGGCAATGAGCAGGCACCGATCGGCGGCGAAGGCGTGTTGATCGAAATGGTGCAGGCGCCGCCGGAAGTGACAGCCGCCATGCGTCGATTGCGCGACTCCGCGCAACTGCCGAGACCACCGGGCTAATCGCCGGAGTCACGCTGGCGCGCAGGCATGGCCCGCTCGCGTGCGCGAATCAGCGCGGCTTCGATCAGGCCGCGTTTGCGAGCCAGCTGAAGGGCGTCGGCCGACATTGAATGGGTCTGCGAGCTGTCAGGTATCGCGTCGGGCTCCGGGTCATGGCTCAAGCCGTCAGCGACAACCGTGCGCTGCCGTATGGTTCGACCGGAATAATGTTCGCGCGCCTGCGCAGCCTGAAGGGGCGACCAGGCCTGCCAGCCAGTGCGCGCGCCACTGGCGTTTTCCAGTTCGATGCAGTCAACCGGGCAGACCGGTACGCACAGTTCGCAGCCGGTACAACGCAGCGCGATCACGCTGTGCATGGCCTTGGGTGCGCCGATGATCGCATCGGTCGGACAGGCGTCGATACAGAGCGTGCAACCGATGCACCAAGCCTCGTCGATCAGGGCGAGTTGCCGCGGTGCTTCCACGCCGAACGCAGGATCGAGCGGCAGCGCCGAACGTCCCGTGATCGCCGCGAGCCGAGCGATGCCCTCGGCGCCGCCAGGCGGGCACTGGTTGATGTCAGCTGCGCCTGATGCGATGGCCTGCGCGTAACCGATGCAGTTGGGGTAGCCGCAGCGCGTGCATTGCGTCTGCGGCAGCGCAGCATCAATGCGCTGCGCAAGCGCCGCGCGGTCGTCAGTCGGCTGCGACAACGATGCTTGCGTTGTCATCGGCACGATTGGGCTGATCGATGTCCTTGGCTGCAGCGCGTCCGCGCCGTTTCGCGGCAACGGGCTTGCCAGCGGCTTTGGCAGACCGCTTGCTCGCCAGCTTCTTCAGGGCCGGCTCGACGGCCGCAGTCAGCGTGTCCTGCTCCAGCATCAGGCCGCCAGTGTCGGGATTTTTGATGGCCTTCAGCGGGCCATTCAAGGCTTGCGGCTCATGGTACTTGCGGATGAAGTCGCGCACTTGCGGGTAGACCACTTCGCGCCAGCGGCGACCGCTGAAGATGCCGTAGTGGCCGGCACCGGGCACTTCGAAATGCTTGTGTTTGGCTTTTGGGATGCCGGTACATAGATCATGCGCGGCTTCGGTCTGTCCGCTGCCCGAAATATCGTCGAGCTCGCCTTCGATCGACAGCAGCGCGGTGGTCTCGATGTCCTGCGGTTTCACCAGACTCAGCTTGCCGTCGGTGCCGCGCACTTCCCAGTTGCCGTTCACGAGCTTGAACTGCTGGAACACGATGTCGATCGTCTCCAGGTAGTAGTCGGCGTCCATGTCGAGCACCGCGTTGTACTCGTCGTAGAACTGACGGTGCGCTTCCGCGCCAGCATCGTCGCCCTTGAGCAGGTCCTTGAAGTAGTCGTAGTGGCTGCGCGCGTGGTGGTCCGGGTTCATCGCGACGAAGCCCGAATGCTGCAGGAAGCCCGGATAGACGCGGCGGCCCGCACCCGGGAATTTGCTCGGCACGCGGCAGATCACGTTGTTTTCGAACCAGTCGAGCGGCTTGTTGGTGGCCAGCGTGTTGACCGAGGTCGGTGAGCGCCGCGCATCGATCGGCCCGCCCATCATGACCATGGACGACGGCGTCGGCTCGCCGCGGCTGGCCATCAGCGAAACGGCCGCAAGTACCGGCACGGTGGGCTGGCAGACGCTCATCACGTGGCAGTTGCCGTAGATGCCCTGCAAGTGGCGGATGAACTCCTGCACGTAGTT
The DNA here is from genome assembly GCA_965218765.1 of Burkholderiaceae bacterium. Classification (GTDB taxonomy): domain Bacteria; phylum Pseudomonadota; class Gammaproteobacteria; order Burkholderiales; family Burkholderiaceae_C; genus JBBPYC01. The sequence continues at coordinate 356,611 of CBDCLU010000002.1, forward strand.
CACGTAGTCGTCGAGATGGAATTCGCCGTCGCCGACCGGCACGTTGCGTGCGTTCTTCCAGTCGGTGATATAGACCTTGTGATCCTTCAGCATCGTCTTGACGGTGTCGCGCAGCAGGGTCGCGTAGTGGCCCGACAGCGGCGCGACGATCAGCACCGCGGGCTGGCCCTTGAGCTTGGTCAAGGTGGCCGGATCGTCGGAAAAACGCTTGAAGCGGCGCAGGTCGCAAAACGGTTTTCTGAGTTCCACGCGCTCGTGAATCGCCAGTTCGACGTCGCCTTCCTGGATGGTGGCGATGTTGAAGGCCGGCTTCTCGTAGTCCTTGGACAGGCGATACAGCAGGTCGTAGCCGGCCGACATGCGCTGCACCAGCGGCGTGTTTCGAAATAGTGAAGCCGGGCTTGCGTAGAGCTTGGAGGTGGCCAGCGCGAAGTCGGCAAACGGCTCCATCAGGGAGCGCTGGGTTTCATAGAGCTGGTACAGCATGGGGAAGAGCGATCCTTGGTTGTGGCGTGGCAGTCAGTTGGAAATCAGGCAGGCCAAACTAAAGCAGCACTTGCGCAACCGACTCGCAGACGTGGCCGATATTGTGGCTGTTCAGCGCGGCGACGCACATGCGGCCGCTGTCGGTGCCGTAGACGCCGAACTCCTCGCGCAGCCGCACCATCTGATCGCGGTTCAGGCCCGAGTAGCTGAACATGCCGACCTGCGAGGTGATGAAGCTCATGTCCTGCTGCACGCCGGCGGCCTTCAATCCATCGACGAAGCGCTCGCGCATCAGCTTGATGCGATCGCGCATCTGGCCCAGCTCCCGCTCCCACTGCGCGCGCAGCTTCGGCGTGTCGAGCACCATCGCGACCACCATCGCGCCGTGGATCGGCGGGTTGCTGTAGTTGGTGCGGATCATGATCTTGAGTTGGCTCAGCACTTTTGCGGCCTGTTCCTTGTCGGCGCAGAGCACGCTCAACGCGCCGACTCGCTCGCCGTACAGGCTGAAGCTTTTCGAGAATGAGGTGGCGACGAAGCATTCGAGCCCGGCTGCGACGAACTTGTACACGGCCAGCCCGTCGTCCGAGATGCCTTGCGCGAAACCTTGATAGGCCATGTCGAGGAACGGCACGAGCCGCTGCTGCTCGACCACCTCGATCACCTGGTCCCATTGGTCCGACGTGAGGTCGTAGCCGGTCGGGTTGTGACAGCACGCATGCAGCACCGCGATGGTGCCTGCCGGCGCCGCGCGTAGCGCCCCGAGCATGCCGTCAAAATCAACCGCGCGGCGGGGCGCATCGTAGTAGGGATATGTCTCGACCGTGAACCCGGCCTGCGCGAACAGTGCGCGGTGGTTCTCCCAACTCGGGTCGCTGATCAGAATCTTGGCCTGAGGGTTCAGGCGTTTGAGGAAGTCGGCGCCGATCTTCAGGCCACCGGTGCCACCGAGTCCCTGCACGGTGGCGACGCGGCCGGACGCGACCGGCTCGCTGGCGGCGCCGAACACCAGGTTCTTGACCGCGTTGTCGTAAGCAGCCATGCCATCGATCGGCAGATAGCCGCGCGCTTTCGGCGCTTCCATCATGTTGTGCTCGGCTTCGCGTACGCAGTCCAGCAGCGGCAGCCGGCCGTCATCATCGAAATAGACGCCGACACCCAGATTGACCTTGTTCGGCCGCAGATCCGCCACAAACTGCTCATTGATGCCAAGAATCGGGTCGCGCGGCGCCATCTCGACGCTGTTGAACAATGGCATGGGATTCCTTGTGAGGTCGGGCTTCGGTGGACTGGGCAGGGCAGCGACCTTCTGGCTGCGCTAGGCTCAGGTTCGCTTCATGCCACCTTGAGATTTTACCGGCCCTGCGCTGTTGCGTCGGTGCTGCACCGACGCCGATTCGCCTGTCGTTTCACGGAGTTATGCCATGCCCCCAGTTTCCACCGTCGTCGCCGACGTGTTCACCCCGCTGCCCGATGGCGCCGAGCCGGCCCAGGGCGAGTCGGTGCGGTTCGCCGGCTCGCCGTTCGAGTTGTTTCAGCCGTATCCGCCGGCCGGAGACCAGCCTGCGGCGATCGAGCAGTTGGTGGAAGGCGTGCAGGACGGTGAGGTGTTTCAGACGCTGCTGGGCGTGACCGGTTCCGGCAAGACCTTCACGATGGCCAACGTGATCGCGCGCCTGGGTCGCCCCGCAATCGTGTTCGCGCCGAACAAGACGCTCGCGGCCCAGCTCTACAGCGAATTTCGCGAGTTCTTTCCAAAGAACGCGGTCGAATACTTCGTGAGCTATTACGACTACTACCAGCCGGAAGCGTATGTGCCGCAGCGCGACCTGTTCATCGAGAAGGACTCGGCGATCAACGAGCACATCGAACAGATGCGGCTGTCCTGCACCAAAAGCATCATCGAGCGGCGCGACGTGGTGATCGTGGCCACGGTGTCGGCAATCTACGGCATCGGCGCGCCGGAGAGCTACCACCAGATGATCATGACCTTGCGCGTGGGCGACAAGCTGGGCCAGCGCGAAGTGATCGGCCAGTTGGTGCGCATGCAGTACCAGCGCAACGAAGCCGATTTCTCACGTGGCAAGTTCCGGGTGCGTGGCGATACGATCGACGTGTTTCCGGCCGAGCATTCGGAACTTGCGATCCGCATCGAGCTGTTCGACAACGAGATCGAGAGCCTGCAGCTGTTCGACCCGCTGACGGGCCGGATTCGGCAGAAGATTCCGCGTTTCACGGTCTATCCGAGCAGCCATTACGTGACGCCGCGCGACAAGGTGCTGTCCGCGCTCGACACGATCAAGCTGGAGCTGGCCGACCGCCTGACCGAGTTCGTCGGACAAGGCAAGCTGGTGGAGGCGCAGCGGCTCGAGCAGCGCACCCGATTCGATCTTGAGATGTTGTCCGAAGTCGGCCACTGCAAGGGCATCGAAAACTACACGCGCCACCTGTCTGGTGCCGCGCCGGGCCAGCCGCCGAGCACGTTGACCGACTATCTGCCGAAGGATGCGCTGATGTTCCTCGACGAGAGCCATCAGATGATCGGTCAGTTGAACGGCATGTACAACGGCGACCGCGCGCGCAAGGTCACGTTGGTCGACTATGGCTTTCGACTGCCTTCAGCGCTCGACAACCGGCCGCTCAAGTTCGATGAGTTCGAGCAGCGCATGCGCCAGGTGGTGTTTGTGTCGGCCACGCCCGCCGACTATGAGAAGGCGCATGCCGGCCAGGTGGTCGAACAGCTCGTGCGCCCGACCGGCCTGGTCGACCCGGAAGTCGAGGTGCGACCCGCCACCACGCAGGTGGATGACGTGCTGCAGGAGATTCGCATCCGCGTGGAGAAGAACGAACGCGTGCTGATTACGACGCTGACCAAGCGCATGGCCGAGCAGCTGACCGACTATCTGGGTGACAACGGGGTCAAAGTGCGCTATCTGCACAGCGACGTGGACACGGTCGAGCGCGTCGAAATCCTGCGTGATCTGCGGCTTGGCGCGTTTGACGTGCTGGTCGGCATCAACCTGCTGCGCGAAGGGCTGGATATTCCGGAAGTCAGCCTGGTTGCGATTCTGGATGCCGACAAGGAAGGTTTCCTGCGCGCCGAGCGCAGCCTGATCCAGACCATCGGCCGTGCCGCACGCAACCTGAATGGCCGCGCGATCCTCTACGCCGACAAAGTCACCGACTCGATGCGCCGCGCAATCGATGAGACCGAGCGCCGGCGCGAACGCCAGCTTGCGCACAACCTGGAGCACGGCATCACCGCGCGCAGCATCGTCAAGAAGGTGCGCGACCTGATCGACGGCGTCTACAGCGAGAAGGCCGGCCGCGATGCCGAACGGCTCGAACTGCAGCGCGCGCAGGTGCAGGACATGGACGAAAAAGAAATCGCGCGCGAGATCAAGCGGCTTGAAAAACGCATGCTCGAGCACGCGCGCAATCTGGAGTTCGAGGATGCAGCGCGCACCCGCGACGAGCTGTCGCGCCTGAAGGCGCAGGCATTCGGCGCTGCCGGCGACAGCAACGTGTTGCCGCTTGATGGTGCACGTGCAAAGACCGGCGTGTCCACTTGAAACTATTGCGGCATGGCTCGATCTATCGTGAGCGGTCGGCGCCGGTTGTTCAACGACGTCAGGCGAACTTGCTAAGCGCCGACCCAACCCACCCGAGCAGTGCGACCGCACCCATGCTATACTTGACAAAATTAGTCGGGAAAGGCCGGAGCAGCGTTTTTGACGGGATGAGTAGCGGTGTCTTCAAGCGTTTGGGAGCGCTGATTGCCACCGCTGCGTGATCAACCTTTAGGAGCATGAGATGCGTTTGACAACCAAGGGCCGATTTGCGGTCACTGCGATGATCGATCTCGCGTTGCGTCAGAACAGCGGCCCGGTGACCTTGGCAGCGATCAGCCAGCGTCAGCAGATTTCGCTGTCGTATCTGGAGCAGTTGTTCGGCAAACTGCGCCGGCACGAGATCGTCGAGTCCACGCGCGGCCCGGGTGGCGGCTATACGTTGGCGCGCAATGCCGCTGACATCACGGTGGCCGACATCATCGTGTCGGTCGACGAGCCGATCGATTCGACGCAGTGCGGCGGCAAGGAAAACTGCCATGGTGACGAGGCCGGCCGCTGCATGACGCACGATCTCTGGGCTTCGCTGAATCAGCGCATGGTCGAGTTTCTGGCCTCTGTCAGCTTGCAGAAGATGGTCGACGAGCAGTTGGCCAAAGGCGTGCAGATTGAGAACAAGCCCGCGCTCAAGCGTGCAATTTCGAGTGCACCGGTGGTCAAGCCGATTCGCGTCAACGCGCCCAATTCAGTGTTTGCGCTGGGTGCTTTCGCAAAGGGATGAAGCGTACCGCCGCCACGACGCCGCTGCGCCGACATTGGCAGGCCGTTCGATAGCAGGAACTTACAAGACATGGACGTTACCCCGCACTTTCCGATCTATCTCGACTACGGCGCAACGACGCCCTGCGATCCGCGCGTGGTGGATGCGATGATCCCGTGGCTGCGCGAGCATTTCGGCAACCCCGCGTCGCGCAGCCACGCCTGGGGTTGGGAAGCTGAAGCCGCGGTTGAAAAAGCGCGTGGCGAGATTGCCGACCTGATCGGTGCCGATCCGCGCGAGATCGTCTGGACCAGCGGTGCGACCGAATCGGACAACCTGGCATTGAAAGGCGCGGCGCACTTTTACAAATCCAAAGGCAAGCACCTGATCACGGTCAAGACCGAGCACAAGGCGGTGCTGGATACCATGCGGGAACTGGAGCGCCAAGGCTTCGACGTCACCTATCTAGATGTGCAGGAAGATGGCCTGCTGAACTTCGATTTATTGAAGGCTGCGATCCGGCCCGACACGATTCTGGTCAGCGTGATGTTCGTGAACAACGAGATCGGCGTGATTCAGGACGTCGCTGCAATCGGCGCGCTGTGCCGAGAGAAAGGCATCATCTTCCATGTCGATGCTGCCCAGGCCACCGGCAAGGTTGAGATCGATGTAAAGACTCTGCCGGTCGATCTGATGAGCCTCGCATCGCACAAAACCTACGGACCCAAAGGTATCGGCGCGTTGTATGTACGGCGCAAGCCGCGTGTGCGGCTGGAAGCGCAGATGCATGGCGGCGGACATGAGCGTGGCATGCGCAGCGGCACGTTGCCGACTCACCAGTGCGTTGGCATGGGCGAAGCGTTTCGCCTGGCCAAGCTCGAAATGGCTGCCGACAACGCCAAAGCCTGGGAATTGCACAAACGTCTGATGGGTGGCTTGTCCGACGTCGACCAAGTGTTCCTGAACGGACATGGGACCCAGCGTGTGCCCCACAACGTGAACATGAGCTTCAACTTTGTGGAAGGCGAGTCCTTGATCATGGGCATCAAGGGCCTTGCAGTGTCAAGCGGGTCCGCTTGCACCTCGGCCAGCCTTGAACCGAGCTATGTGCTGCGTGCGCTGGGCCGCAGCGACGAGCTGGCGCACAGTAGTCTGCGCATGACGATCGGCCGCTTCACAACAACCGAAGAAATCGATTTCGCGGTATCCACCATCCGCCACAACGTGGCCAAATTGCGCGACTTGAGCCCGCTGTGGGAAATGCATCAGGACGGGATTGACCTGAGCACGATCCAGTGGGCCGCGCACTGACCGGATCGAACTGAACCGAAAGACAAGGAGAAACGATCATGGCCTATTCCGAAAAAGTGGTTGACCACTATGAAAACCCCCGCAACGTCGGCTCGTTTGACAAAGGCGACGAGTCGGTCGGCACCGGCATGGTCGGCGCACCGGCCTGCGGCGACGTGATGAAGCTGCAAATCCGCGTGAATCCGGAGACCGGCGTGATCGAGGATGCGCGTTTCAAGACCTACGGTTGCGGGTCCGCCATCGCATCGAGTTCGCTTGTGACCGAATGGGTCAAGGGCAAGACGCTCGATGAGGCGGCGAGCTTGAAAAACAGCCAGATCGCGCAGGAGCTTGCGCTGCCGCCAGTCAAGATTCACTGCTCGATCCTGGCCGAGGACGCGATCAAGGCCGCCGTCGACGACTACAAGAAAAAACGCGTGCATTGAGATGGCGGTGACCCTGACTGAATCGGCCGCGCGTCATGTGACGCGTTATTTGAGCAAGCGAGGCAAGGGCGTCGGTGTACGGCTGGGCGTCAAGACCACGGGCTGCTCAGGGCTGGCCTACCAGATCGAATATGTGGACGAGCCCAAAGCGGAAGACGTCGTGTTCGAAGACCGCGGCGTCAGGGTGCTGGTTGACCCGAAGAGCATGGCCTATATCGACGGCACTCAGCTCGACTTCGTACGCGAAGGTTTGAATGAGGGTTTCAAGTTCCTCAACCCGAAGGAGCGCGACCGCTGCGGCTGCGGCGAGTCGTTCCGGGTCTGACCAAATCGGTCGTTCAGGTGATCGGACGAGCCGCCTGAGAGGCGGCTTTTTCTTGACATCGTTTTTCGAGGCACGACGCGTTGAACCTGCAGGCTGACGACTTCGAACTGTTCGGGCTGGAGCGCCGCTTTTTACAAGATCGTGCGCTGATCGATGCTCGCTGGAAGGCCTTGCAGCGCGAAGCCCATCCCGACAAGTTTGCAGCGCAAGGCGATGCGGCCCAGCGGCTTGCCATGCAATGGTCGGTACGGATCAACGAGGCCTATCAGCGGCTGAAAAATCCATTGCGACGTGCTGCTTATCTGTGCGAACTGCGCGGTGCACCGATCGCGGCCGAGACGAACACCGCGATGCCAACTGCGTTTTTGATGCACCAACTGGAATGGCGGGAGGCGTTGGACGATGCGGAATCCGAAGCTGCCGTTCATGCGATTTCCGAGCAGGTCGAAGCGCTGCGTCAGCAGTTGCTGATGCGCTGCGAGCAGCTGCTCGACCATGAGCACGATGCAGCCGGGGCGGCTGGCGAAGTCAGGGGCCTGATGTTCATCGAACGCTTCGCGCGCGAGCTTGACGACCGACTCGAGCGACTCGAGCGACTCGAGAAGTAGCCGAGCTGTCTTTCAAAAAACTGACCGGAACAACACACCACCGCATGGCATTGCTGCAAATTTCCGAGCCCGGCCGCGTGCCCGATCCGCATGCGCGCAGGATCGCGGTCGGTATTGACCTGGGCACCACGCATTCGCTGGTGGCCGCGGTACGAAACGGCGTGGCCGAGTGCTTGGCCGATGCGCAGGGCCGTGTGCTGCTGCCGTCGGTCGTGCGCTATCTGGCGAACGGTGGTCGCCAGCTCGGTTATGACGCGCTGGCAGCGCGCATCGATGACCCGGCCAACACGGTCTCTTCATTCAAGCGCTTCATGGGCCGCGGGCTTGTTGACATCAACGCGCCCGAGCAATCGCCGCATGAATTCGTCGATGCACCCGGCATGCTGCGGCTGATGACCGTGCAGGGTGAGAAATCACCGGTCGAGTTGAGCGCGGAAATCCTCGCAGCCTTGCGCCAGCGCGCCGAAGACACATTCAATGACGACCTGCACGGCGCCGTCATCACGGTACCCGCCTATTTCGATGACGCGCAGCGGCAGGCCACCAAGGATGCGGCCAGGCTCGCCGGCCTCGAGGTGCTGCGCCTGATCAACGAACCGACGGCGGCAGCAATCGCCTACGGCCTGGACAACGCGAGCGAAGGCGTCTATGCGGTGTTCGACCTGGGCGGCGGCACGTTCGACATCTCGATCCTGCGGCTCAGCCAAGGCGTGTTCGAGGTGATTGCCACGCGTGGCGATTCTGCTCTGGGTGGTGACGATTACGACCAGGCACTGGCCGACTGGGTGCTTCAGCAAGCCGGCGTGCAGATGGCCGACGCGCACGACCGGGCCGCGGTTCGCATCGCGGCGCGGGCCTGCAAGGAAGCGCTGACCGATATCGAGCACGCTTTTTTTTCAATAGCTAAAGATGCAGTGAATACCGGAACTTCAGTCGATTTCGATGTAAAAAGAACAGATTTTGAAGCTGCCACCGCTGATTTGACCGATCGCACCATCACGGCCGCCCGCAAGGCGCTGCGCGATGCCGGCCTCGGCCGCGACGACGTGCAGGGCGTCGTCATGGTGGGCGGCTCCACGCGCATGCCGGGGGTACGGCGCGCGGTGGCGGATTTCTTCGGCCGTGAGCCGCTGGTCGACCTGAACCCCGATGAGGTTGTCGCGCTGGGCGCTGCCGTGCAGGCGAATCAGCTGGCCGGCAATGCGAGCGATGACCTGCTGCTGCTGGACGTGATCCCGTTGTCGCTGGGGCTCGAGACGATGGGCGGCCTAGTCGAACGGATCGTGCCGCGCAACCAGACGATACCGACTGCAATGGCGCAGGACTTCACCACCTACATGGACGGGCAGACCGCGCTGGCGCTGCATGTGCTGCAGGGCGAGCGCGACCTGGTTGCCGACTGCCGCAGCCTCGCGCGCTTCGAACTTCGCGGCATACCGCCGATGGCGGCCGGCGCGGCGCGCATCCGGGTCACGTTCACCGTCGATGCCGATGGGCTGCTCAACGTGTCCGCGCGCGAGCAGGTCAGCGGCGTGGAATCCCGGATCGACGTCAAGCCTTCCTACGGCCTGTCCGACCAGCAGATCGCCGACATACTGCAAAGCAGTTTTTCCACCGCTGAAGCGGACGTGAAGGCGCGCGCGCTGGCAGAGGCGAAGGTTGATGCGGACCGGCTGCTGATGGCCACGCAAAGCGCGCTGGATGCAGACGGCCAATTGATCGATGCCGCCGAGCGGCAGTCCATCGTCGATGCGATGGCACAACTGCGGCAGGTGGCTGATGGCGCCGGTGACCCGGCTGCAATCGAAGCTGCGACCGATGCGCTAGCCCAGGCCACCGAGCATTTCGCCGCCGAGCGCATGAACCACAGCATCCAGCAGGCGTTGTCGGGCAGACGCCTGGACAGCATTTGAAAGGTCAGTTCCACGCCATGCCCATCATCAAGGTCCTGCCGCATCCCGAGTACTGTCCAAATGGGGCGCAGGTGAACGCGCCGGCCGGCACGTCGATCTGCGAGGCGCTGCTGGACAACCAGATCAACATCGAGCACGCCTGCGACATGAGCTGTGCCTGCACCACCTGCCATGTGATCGTGCGCGCAGGTCTTGCCTCGCTGAACGAGCAGGAAGAAGAGGAAGAGGATCTGCTTGATCGTGCCTGGGGGCTGGAGCCGAACTCGCGCCTGTCCTGCCAGGCCATTCTGGCCCAGCAGGACGTGACGGTCGAGATACCGAAGTATTCGATCAACCATGCGAAGGAAAAGCACTGATGCGGCGTGGGCCCGGGCGTTGACGGCGGCCCGTCAACCCAGTGAGGAATACCCGCCATCCACGGAAATAGCCGTGCCGGTGATGAAGTCCGATGCGCTGCTGGCCAGGAACACCGCGACGCCAGCCAGGTCGGCCGGCGTGCCCCAACGTCCGGCGGGGGTGCGGGCGAGCACCTTGTCATGCAGGCCGGCCACGTCGGTGCGTGCCTTTTTCGTAAGGTCGGTGTCGATCCATCCCGGCAGCACCGCGTTGGCCTGGATGTGGTCGGGCGCCCAGGCGGCGGCGATCGAGCGCGTGAACTGCACGATGCCGCCCTTGCTTGCGCCGTACGCGGGCGCGAACGAAGCACCGAAGATCGACATCATCGAACCGATGTTGATGATCTTGCCGCCGCCGGCGGACTTCAGCATGGGATGGGCGGCCCGCGAACAGAGGAACGCGCTGGTCAGGTTCGTGTCGAGGACGGACCTCCAGTCAGCCAGCGACATCTCGTGTGCCGGCCGGCGCACGTTGATGCCGGCGTTGTTGATCAGGATGTGAAGCTGGCCGTGATGCTTGCCAAGCTGCTCGAACAGCGCGGCGACCGCGCTTTCATCGGACACATCTGCCACCATCGCATCGGCTTGAAGACCCTGATTGCGCAGGCTGCTGGCGGCAGCATCCGATTTCTGCTGATTTCGGCCGGCAATCACGACGTGCGCCCCGGCCTGCGCCAGGCCCGTTGCCATGCCCAGGCCGATGCCACCGTTGCCGCCGGTTATCAGCGCTACTTTTCCGCTCAGGTCGAACATGGTTGTGCTTCCGTAAAAGTTGAATTCTGCCGAGGATAATCACCGCCATGCGACAGATCGTCCTCGACACCGAAACCACCGGCCTATCTGCGGAAAACGGCGATCGCATCATCGAGATCGGCTGTGTCGAACTGCTCAACCGCAAGCTGAGCGGCAACAACAAGCACTACTACCTGAACCCGGGCCGCGACAGCCACGAAGATGCCTTGAAGGTGCACGGCATCAGCAACGAATTCCTGCGCGACAAGCCGCCTTTCGCGACTGTGGCGGCAGAGTTGCTCGACTATCTGTCCGGCGCTGAACTGATCATTCACAACGCGGCGTTCGACATCGGCTTTTTGAACAAGGAACTGGAGCTGACGGGTCGTCCGTTGCTGCTCGATTGCACCGGCGGCTGCGTCACCGACACGTTGGCGCTGGCCAAGGATCTGTATCCGGGCAAGCGCAATTCGCTCGATGCGCTGTGTGATCGGCTGGGTGTCGACAACTCCAGCCGGACCCTGCACGGCGCGCTGCTGGATGCCGAACTGCTCGCCGATGTCTACATCAATCTGACGCGCGGGCAAGACCCGTTGTTGGTCGACCTGGAAGCCGACGACGACGCCGCGTTGCGCACTGGTGTGACCACCCGAATCGACTTTTCGACCCTCGAACTGGCGGTGCTGAACGCAACCGATGACGAGGTGCAGGCACATGAAACGATCCTGCAGCAGCTTGACAAGGCCTGCGGCGGCCAGGCGGTCTGGCGTAATGCCTGAATGCAGCCCGGCTCAGGCATAATCGCCCGTTGTCCTGGAGGAGCCAGCGGCTCCCATTCAGGGCGGTTAGCTCAGCGGTAGAGCACTGCCTTCACACGGCAGGGGTCACATGTTCGATCCATGTACCGCCCACCAACGTTTCGTCCGAAAAAAATTGCGCACCTGGCATTCATGCCTGGTGCGTTTTTTTTGTGGGCCGCAGTTGGCGCTCGGCAAACTTCACGACAACCGCATCTGATTGCAAGACGCGACCGGACCACCCCTGCAGCTATGTTACTTTTGCTAACCGGCTCTGCGGCCTTCACTACGTCCTGCTGATCACCATGAATGCGCTTTGGCTTTATCAAACAATTTCGCGTTGGGTCGACGTGAAGTATCGAACCAAGATCATGCTGGTTGCATTCGCCGGCACGCATGTTCCACTGCTCGGATTGATCACGTTCTTCGTGGTGCATAACATCTCGACGCTGGAGGAGATGTTGGAGATCTTGTCCGTGGCGCTAATCGCCACGTTGGTCGGCACCGGCATCACATTGTTTGTGCTGACCCATCTGTTGCGGCCGATCACCATGACGTCCATTGGACTGAGGCGCTATGGCATCGGCCGGGTGCTTCCGCAACTGCCGCTTGAATACAAGGACGAGGTTGGCACCTTGATGGCGGACGCCTCGCATACGCTGGTCAAGCTGGATCAGGCAATCGAAGAGCTGAAGAACTATGATCGGGCGACCGGGTATGCGAACGGGCCAACGTTGCTGCGTCGGTTGGTCGAGCGCGCGACTGAGGCAGACGATCGCTACATGCTGTGCGTGCTGCGGTTGGAGAATTTCGAACGGGTCGTCTCGACTTTTGGCGACATGGTCAGCAACGCTGTGCTGCTCGCCTTCACTGCGCGCCTCGAACTGGCACTGGACAGCGCACAGTGTTCGCGTGCAACGCTCGCACGCATTGCGGGCACCACGTTTGCATTCGTTCTTGAGGCGCAACCCGGTCTGCCGCATGCCACGTTGCGCGCTGCGCAGATCGCACGCGACCTGCAAGGCGAGTTCGACAGTGGAGAAGTACTGTTCCACCCGGAATTCGCAATTGGCGTGTCGGTCTATCCAGCCGATGGGGATGAGCCCACGCAGTTGCTGAACAATGCGATTGCTGCGTTGGCGCATGTGGGGCTGGATGAAAAGTCGCCGGTGCGCTTTTTCTCCAAGGAGTCGAATGAGAAGGCGCGCGTCCGGTTCCAGCTCGAACACGAGTTGCGACTTGCACTAGAACGCGACGAGTTTGTGCTGCACTATCAGCCGCTCGTGAACCTGCGCAAGCGCAACGTGGAAGGTGTGGAGGCGCTGATTCGTTGGAACCATCCCGTGCGGGGTTTGCTCGCACCCGGCGCTTTCATCGATGTGGCCGAGGAAAGCGGTCTGATCGATCCGATCGGCTTGTGGGTGCTGGAGGCTGCCTGCAAGCAGCTGCGTGAATGGTCCGGCACGGCACTCTCGCACCTGCGCATCTCGATCAACCTGTCCGCCCGTCAGTTCACTGACGATACGGTAGTCGGGCAGATTGGTGCGGCCTTGCAGCGGCATGCGGTGGCGCCCTCTGGACTGGAGGTGGAGCTCACGGAAACCGCTGCGGTGCAGGACAGCCAGACAACTTTCCGCGTGCTGTCAGCGCTGCGTACGATGGGTGTGAGTTCTGCAATCGATGACTTCGGCACGGGTTATTCGAGCATGAGCTACCTCAGCACGCTTCCGTTTGACAAGCTCAAGATCGATCGTGCGTTCGTGCAGAACGTGGACCAGCAGCCGAAAAGTCTGGCCATCTGCCGTGCCTTGGTCGAACTGTCCCGCGGGCTGGGAATCAAGGTGCTGGCCGAGGGCGCCGAAACCGGCGCCGAGATTGCGCAACTTGGGGCGATGGGCTGCGAACTTTTTCAGGGATATTTTTTTGCGCGGCCCGTCCCGGCAGACAGACTGGTGGCCGTGATTAACGGCGAGCCTTTGCAGCGTGCGATTGCGACCGCTGCCGTTTATCTGGCAGCGCATTCACTACCGGATGCGCGTGTATTGCCACCATGCCAGCCCGGTTTTTCGCGCTTGCAGGCACTGCGCTGCGACGCTTGAGCGGATGGCGACAGGCTCCATGCCCACCTATTGATTCGTTGCCCCTGCCGCTTGCCAACCGAAGCTGCTGAGCTTTCGTACCCAACAACGGTATGGTGGAGCGCACCCAAGCGGGGCGCATGGCATTCAAAAGGCGGCGACAAGTGCGCATCGCAAATTACTTAACCAACTGCATTTGCCGCAGGTGCCGTCACCATGTGACTGCACCGTGTGTGCATGGCAGCAGCCGGTGATGCCTCAAAGAAAGCGGTTGATCAGCAAAAAAGCTCGATAGCGATCGGGACCTTAAGCTTTTGGCTGGAGTAGCTGCGCGAAAAAGCAGTCGTCGCTCTAGATTGGTTGGTGGAGAGGAGGAGGATCGAACTCCCGACCTCCGCATTGCGAACGCGGCGCTCTCCCAGCTGAGCTACCCCCCCCGAAACCGGCCACGATATTAACTGATCCGTCAAAATTCAGTCGTGGCGTGGGCGCTGGCTCGACAATTGCCTACCGTCAATCGAAGCCGGTGCCCATGCCGTTGCAAGGCAGCCACAAGCTTTCGTTGCACGCGCTCGCCGGGACTGCATTGGATGGTTACCATGCGCTGCGGGCCAGCGGTCACTGGCTGCGACGGGGCCTGCCGCTTCTACTTGCTCAAGCCTCCAGCCAACGACGGAACGCATTTTTTTATCGATGGACATCCTGCTGCAGCAGATCATCAACGGCTTGGTCCTGGGCAGCGTCTATGCACTGGTGGCGCTTGGCTACACGATGGTCTACGGCATCATCGGGCTCATCAACTTCGCACATGGCGAAGTGTTGATGGTCGGCGCGTTGACCAGTTGGTCGATCATCGGATGGATGCAGGACGCGATGCCGGGCGCGCCGGGCTGGCTGATCCTCTTGATTGCCACGCTGATCGCCTGTGTCGTTGCAGCAGCATTAAATTTCACGATCGAAAAGGTGGCCTATCGGCCGTTGCGCAACAGCCCGCGGCTCGCGCCGCTGATCACCGCGATCGGCATGTCGCTGCTGCTGCAGACGCTGGCGATGATCATCTGGAAACCGAACTACAAGCCATACCCGACGCTGTTGCCGATGGTGCCGTTCGAGATCGGTGGCGCGGTCATCACGCCGACGCAGATCCTGATCCTGAGCCTGACGATCATCCTGCTGGCCTCCCTGATGTATCTGGTGAATCACACGCGGCTCGGCCGCGCGATGCGTGCAACCGCGGAAAACCCGAAGGTGGCGGCACTCATGGGTGTCAAGCCTGATGTGGTGATTTCGGCAACCTTTGTGATCGGTGCGGTACTGGCTGCCGTTGCCGGTGTGATGTATGCGTCGAACTACGGTACGGTGTTTCATACGATGGGCTTCCTGCCGGGTCTCAAGGCGTTCACAGCCGCCGTGTTCGGCGGCATCGGCAATCTGGCGGGCGCCGTGCTTGGCGGCGTGTTGCTGGGGCTGATCGAATCGATCGGGGCCGGCTACATCGGGTCGCTCACCGGCGGGGTGCTGGGCAGCAACTATTCGGACATCTTCGCGTTCATCGTGCTGATCGTGATCCTCACGCTGCGGCCGTCCGGCCTGCTTGGCGAGCGCGTGGCGGATCGGGCCTGACGCGATTGGAACTGTCATGATGAACAGCACCGGCCGCACCAGCCGCACCGGCCGATCGGTTGCCGGCTTGGCGTTATTCGCCGTTGCGTTGCTCGTGCTGCCGTTGCTGCTGCAGAACTTCGGCAATGCCTGGGTGCGCATCGCGGATACCGCACTGCTTTACGTCATGCTCGCACTCGGCCTGAACATCGTGGTCGGCTACGCCGGGTTGCTGGACCTGGGCTACGTGGCGTTTTTTGCGGTCGGCGCCTATCTATACGGGCTGCTTGCTTCGCCGCATCTGACGGAAGCGTTTCCGGCCATCGCGGCGAGGTTTCCAGACGGGTTGCATTCTCCGCTGTGGCTTACCATTCCACTGGGCGCGGGGGTCGCCGGGCTGTTCGGGATCTTGCTGGGTGCGCCGACCTTGCGGTTGCGCGGCGACTATCTTGCGATCGTGACACTGGGCTTCGGCGAGATCATCCGCGTGTTTCTGAACAACCTGGATCATCCGATCAACATCACGAACGGCCCGAAAGGGCTGAACCAGATCGATTCGATCCACCTGTTCGGGCTGAACCTCGGCAAGCGGTTGGACATCGGTGACTATGAGCTGTCGTCGGTCACGCTGTATTACTACCTGTTCTTGGCGCTCGTCACGCTGAGCGTGATCGTCTGCCACCGCCTGCAGCATTCGCGTATCGGCCGCGCCTGGATGGCGATCCGCGAAGACGAGATCGCAGCGAAGGCGATGGGGATCAACACGCGCAATCTCAAGCTGCTTGCGTTCGGCATGGGCGCCACGTTCGGCGGCGTCGCGGGCACCATGTTCGGGGCATTCCAGGGGTTCGTCTCGCCCGAGTCGTTTTCGTTGATGGAATCGATCATGATCGTCGCCATGGTCGTGCTCGGTGGCATCGGGCATCTGCCGGGCGTCATCCTGGGTGCGGTGCTGCTGTCGGCATTGCCGGAGGTGTTGCGCTATGTGGCCGGGCCGCTGCAGGCCATGACCGGCGGGCGGCTGGATGCAGCCATTCTGCGGCAATTGCTGATCGCGCTGGCGATGATCGTCGTGATGCTGCTGCGCCCACGTGGCCTGTGGCCCTCGCCGGATCTGGGCAAGCGGCTGGACCCGGTGCCAGGCACGCCCGTCACGCCCGATCCCGATCGGCCACTCGTGCAACGCTGATCACGACGATGTCGGCAACACCTGCAGCCACTACCGGCCGAACCATGTCCGGCGCGGCATCGCACCCGGTACTTAAGGTCAGCGGAATCTCCAAGCGCTTCGGCGGACTGCAGGCGCTTTCCGACGTCGGCATCACGATCGAACGCGGCCAGGTCTACGGCTTGATCGGCCCGAACGGCGCTGGCAAGACGACGTTCTTCAATGTGCTCACAGGCTTGTACACACCGGACACCGGCAAGTTCGAGCTCGCCGGCACGCGTTATCGGCCGACCGCGGTTCACACGGTCGCGCAGGCCGGCATCGCACGCACCTTTCAGAACATCCGGCTGTTCTCCGAGATGACCGCATTGGAAAACGTGATGGTCGGCCGGCATGTGCGTACCGGCTCGGGGCTGCTCGGCGCCATGTTCCGCACGGCCGGCTTCAAGCTCGAAGAGAAGCAGATCGAGATGCGTGCGCGAGCGTTGCTCGACTACGTGAACGTTGCGCAGTATGCCGATGTAAAGGCCCGCACCTTGAGCTACGGGGACCAGCGGCGGCTCGAGATTGCGCGCGCGCTGGCCACGGACCCGCAGCTACTGGCGCTCGACGAACCGGCTGCCGGCATGAATGCAACCGAGAAGCAGCAGTTGCGTGAGCTGATTGACCGCATTCGCAACGACAACCGTACGGTGCTGCTTATCGAGCATGACGTGAAGCTGGTGATGGGTCTGTGCGACCGCGTGACGGTGCTGGACTACGGCAAGCAGATCGCCGAAGGCACTCCGTACGACGTGCAACGCAATGAGCAGGTGATCGAAGCCTACCTCGGCACCGGAGCGCAGCACTGAGATGACCAATACATTGCTCAAGGTCAGCAATCTGCAGGTCGGCTACGGCGGGATTCAGGCCGTGAAAGGCATTGGCTTCGAGGTGCAGGAAGGCGAGCTGGTCTCGTTGATCGGCAGCAACGGCGCCGGCAAGACAACCACCATGAAAGCGATCACCGGCATCCTGCCCGCGCAAGGCGGCGACATCGAATATTTGGGACGCAGCATCAAGGGGCAAGGTCCGTGGGATTTGGTCCGCCAGGGGTTGGCGATGGTGCCGGAAGGCCGTGGCGTGTTCGCGCGCATGACGATCACCGAGAACCTTCAGATGGGTGCTTATGTGCGCACCGATCGCGCGCAGATTGCCGAAGACATCGAACGCCAGTTCACCATCTTCCCGCGCCTGCGTGAACGCAAGGATCAGTACGCGGGCACCATGTCGGGCGGCGAGCAGCAAATGCTTGCGATGGGCCGCGCATTGATGAGCCGGCCCAAAGTATTGTTGCTCGATGAACCCTCAATGGGCCTTTCGCCGCTGATGGTCGACAAGGTGTTTGATGTCGTGCAGGATGTTTATGCGCAAGGCGTGACGATCCTGCTGGTTGAGCAGAACGCCAGCCGCGCTTTAAGCATCGCAAATCGCGGTTACGTGATGGAATCCGGCCTCATCACGATGAGCGGCGATGCCAAGGAGATGTTGCACGACCCGCAGGTACGAGCCGCTTATCTGGGGGAGTAGGGCGAGTGGTTGGGGCACCGTGCGCTGCAGCGACGCAGCTACGGATGCCGCTCCGCGTCCGAACCTGAAACACCGGAGGGCCGCATGAGTCGAGCGTTTCCCTCGATTGGGGGTTGTCAGCGCAGGTCAGGCAGCTGCGTCTTTCAGTTTCTTGAGCGCACGGGTCTTGATCTTGACGCTGGCCGGCTTGGCCGCGAATTCGCGCTCCACTTTGGTGAACGGATCGATACCGGTGCGCTTCTTCTTCGCTGGCACGTTGATGACGGTCACCTTCAAAAGCCCGGGAAGCGTGAACGAACCCAGCCCTTTCCTGTGCACCGATGCAAGCATCGCGGCTTCCAGTGAGCCGACCACGGCGCGTACCGCCTTGATCTCCACGCCCGAGTCTTCGGCCAGATGAGCCATCAAGCTCGACTTGTTGAAGGCGGTCTTAATCGGCTTCGTGTTGCCAGTGCCGGGCGCTGTGGCGTTGCCAACCTTCTTCGCTGGTGCGCCGGCTTTGGCGGCTTTCTTTGCAGGGGTGGCCGTTTTGGAAACAGCGCCCGTTTTCGTCTTCTTTGCAGTTGCCATGGGTGGTGAAGGTCCTGATTAACTTGATGTGCCGCGCAGCTGAGCGGTGCTGCCGATTTTAGGTACGTAGCCTGCTGCCGTTGCCAGCAGCGGGCTACGCCACGGCTAGCAGGCCACTGGTCTCCGCTGTCCGTGCAGCAAGGGTCTAGCAAAGCGCGTGCGCAATCATTCATCGCAGCCGCCAACATCAGACCTTTGCGACTTCGGCCGAATCGCAGAAAACCAGCCTGAGGCATGCCTGCCGAGCGTGGCTGCCCGTACATGCAGGTGTTTGCGTTGGGGGCTGCAGGAGCGAGGTTCATGGGGTTGCAGCCTGCGCATCAAAGGAGCGCCATTTGCTGATCTAGCTGCCAGCGATGATTTGACCTTGCTTGGGGATAGTGGTCAACGAAGATGCAAGCTTCGCTTTCAATGAAGATCGCGTTTTCGCTGCAGCTTAAGTAATCGCCTTCCGCCCCGCCAAGGTGAACCGCAACCTTGTCAATCGATGTCTACCAGCGCGCGCCTGAATGTTCAAATCATGATCCTGCCTTCAAGCCGGGCAAGCAGGGCGCTCTCAATAGGGATAGTGTGCTTCTCGTTCATCCACCGCGCCATCAATCAAGAATGCTGTCCATGTCCGATCATCTCCACAAACTGGCGCAGAGCCACGGCATCTGCGTACGCTATACGTCCGAACTGGGGGAAGTCAAGGAGATCTCGGAGGACGTGCAACGCGCGCTGTTGCAGGTGCTCGAAATCGATCCGCAATCCGGCGAAGCGGGTGACTTTGCCAACCAGCAACACGAGGCGACACGCAGTTGCGCCATGCCGCTGCATCTGCGGGATGACCGCGTCTGGGGGCTGACCTGTCAGCTCTACGGCTTGCGCTCCAGCCGCAACCTTGGCATCGGCGATTTCGATGATCTGGGTCGCCTGGCCGAGATTGCCGGAGCGGCCGGCGCTTCGTTTCTCGGCGTCAATCCGCTGCATGCGTTGTTTCTCGCCGAGCCGAGACGGATCAGCCCCTACTCCCCATCGACACGACGGTTTTTCAACCCGCTCTATATTGCAGTCGACAGATTGGCGGGCGGCCAGGCGGTAATCGATGCTGTGCGCGAGGAAGATCCGGTCGCATTCGCCCATCGTGAGGGCGGTCTCGTCGACTATGTCGTCGTCGCAGCGCTCAAAGTGCGGCTGCTGCGACGTCTCTATGCCGTCCGACCGGATGCCCTGGCCGGGCCGCTGGAGAAATTCCGGCAAGGGAACGGCGACAGCTTGCGTTCGTTTGCGCTGTTCGAGGCGATTTCTGCCCACCAAGTAGAACAAGGCGGTCATGCCGGCTGGCACGGCTGGCCAGGGGACATGCAGAACCGCGAAGCCCAGGCAGTGCTGCGTTTCGAAGCCGAACACGAGGAGGACATCCGCTTTCACGAGTGGCTGCAATTCGTCGCTGATCAGCAACTCGGTGAAGCGCAGACCCGCGCCAAAGCGGCCGGCATGCGGATCGGGCTTTACCTGGATTTCGCCGTCGGCGTTGCCCCGGACGGAGCCGACACCTGGGCCGATCCGCACCTCACGGTGCGTGATGCCCGGGTCGGCTCGCCGCCGGATCTGTTCAATTCCGAAGGCCAGGACTGGGGTCTAGCCCCCATGTCACCCGAAGTGCTGGCCGCCCGAAACTACCAGCCGCTCGGCGATGCCTATCGGGCGCTGATGAAACATGCTGGCGCCGTTCGCATTGATCACGCAATGGGCCTGGCACGTCTTTGGTGGATTCCCTCGAGCAGCAAATCGGGTGGAGGTGGCTACGTCAGTTATCCGCTCGGGGCCATGATCGACACGGTTGCTGCCGCGTCCGAGGCGAACAGATGCATCGTCATCGGCGAGGACCTCGGGACGGTGCCAGAGGGTTTCAGCCCGGCGATGGAGGGGGCGAACATGCTGTCCTATCGCGTGGTCTATTTCGGCGTGAGCAAAGACGGCCAGTTCATTGCGCCCGCGCAGTATCCGAAACTCGCACTCGCTTGTATCTCCACGCATGACATGGCGACTCTTGCAGGGTGGTGGACGGGAAGCGATATCAAGCTTCGCGCCGAGACCGGCAGGCAGACGCCGAATGCCACCGAACGCGACCTGAACCACCGAGCCCGAGACCGGACGGCGCTGCTGGCGGCGCTGGATCGCGACCAGATTCTTCCTGCCGAGCACGCCGGCATGCTGTCCGACGCGCGCCAGCTATCCACTGAACTGACCATTGAGTTGGCCGTGGCGATTCACCGCTTCGGAGCGCGCACGCGATCCTTGATGTTTGCGATGCAGCTCGACGATGCCGTTCTTTCCATGCGTCAGCCGAACCTTCCAGGAACGACCGATGAATACCCGAACTGGCGCATCCAAACCGACGTGATGATCGAAGAACTCGCTGCCGATTCCCGCTTTCAGACTCTGACCCAGGCCATGCGAGAAGAACGACCAACGACTTCATGAGCTGGCAGCGCGCTGCCCGTTCGTTGACCACAGTATTGGGCGCGCGTAGGATTCAGAGAAGCCGCACGTCTTGACCCGTCAGAGACAACCACTGGCGATGGGCCACTTTCGTCCCGCAACCGTGTTCGACCGCCAAAGTGACTGCGTCGTGGCGGCGCAGCCAAGGACAGCGTGCCGCGCGATGCATTCTTTCATTCAAGCAGGAAGGTTGCACGATCAAAAGCAAGTGCATTTTCACGTCGAGCAGCGATAACCGCAGTGGCGGATGCAGTTGGCGCATTCGGCGGGCGCGAAGCTGTCGAGCAGCGCGTCGATGGACTCCGAAAGCGAATCAATCATATGTACCGCTGTCCACTGTAGCCAGCCTTCATGCTTGGCAAAGACTTGTTCGATCGGACTGAGGTAGGGGCTGTACGGCGGCAGATAGCCTAACGCGCCACCCGCAGTGTCGACTCGCTCGGGCGGACACCGTGGACGTTGGGCATACCAAGGTTGTGTATCTCGACAATGTCGCCGGCTTGCAGACCGGGCGCCATCGTTTGCACGACACGTGCGACGAAGGTTCGGCCTTTAAAGGGGGGGCACCGAGCGTGCCGGGCGCAGTTGAGCTACCTTCACGCCGCACGCAGACAAACGCGGCGATATGCCCATGGCTGCAAGGCGATTGCCCCAGACAGCGCTGACCCCTTGGCGTGCATCCGCGCGCATCGTCATGCGCAATGTCCACTATCTTGAGCTGCCAGCGCCAACTCCGGCGTCGTCAGCCGCAGTAGTACGTAGCTGTATGGCATTCCTACGCAGTCTTTGCCCAAGCTACCGCCGCTCTGATCGCGCTCGTGGCACCCACAAGTCGATGACTGCAAGACACTCGTCAACTTTATGAATCGAATCCTCAGCTGCCAGTATCCGGTCCCGCAAGGCCGGCCCGTACGCTTGCCCTCCCAAACGTTCCATCTGCGACCGCTCCTGACCGGTTCAACTTCCAGACATCTTGCCCGCTTGCCAAGCCCCGGTCGGAAATGCGGACAGGCAGCACGAAAATGCTCTGCTACGGCAAGCGACCGATGGCATCGCAACGCGTTCCTCGCGGCACACGCTGGTGCGACGCGAAAGATTACCAGCAGCAGAATAAGAAAAGCCCGCTATGCACAACATAGCAGGCTCTGAATTTGTCTTGCGGCGTATAGCTGGCTCCCCGACCTGGGCTCGAACCAGGGACCTACGGATTAACAGTCCGGCGCTCTACCAACTGAGCTATCGGGGAATAGCCCTCGATTATAGAACGAGGCGGAAGCGGGTTTTCGAAATCGGTGGCTGGCTATCGCGGCGAGGGCCAGTTCACCGCGCCTCAACGTTGCGTGGCGCCGACAGCCGTTGCGCTAGGCACCGCGCCGAGGGGCTCGATCGTGGATGCCACGCGAGACTTTGCCACAGACAAGCCGAGTCGCTCGCGCAGCAGGTACCAGGTCGCCTGCAGCCCACTGGCGGTCGGCAGCCACGCAAGCCAGTCGCCGGCTGGCATGCTGTAGTAGCCAGTTGGGGCTGGTGTCACCTCGAAGCCAACCTGCTTGAACTCGAACACCGAGCGCGGCATGTGCGGATAGCTCGTCACGAGCGCAATACGGTGGATGCCGTCGGCAAACAAGATCGGCGCGAGTCGTTCCGCGTTCTCCTGCGTGTCGCGGGCCTGATTCTCGACCCAGTGCAACGGCGGCTGGCCATCCTGCGAGAGCACGCGCTGCACCACGCTACCTTCAGGCGGCGGCGCGTCGCCCTTGTTGCTCCAACCCACACCCCCGCTGTAAGCTAGCGGCAGCCCGCTGGTACGCGCGAGCCAGACGCCGTAGCGCAGTCGGGTCGCGGTATAGCTGTTCGGCTGGGCCGAGCCGTATTCAGGGTTGTTGGCGATCACACCGCCCCCAAGCACGACGATCGCCTGCACACCGGCGTGATTCAAGGTGGCCGCTGACTGGGGTGGGTAGGGCGGCATCAGTCGGCCCGCCAGCCAACCCGCGAACGCGTGGCAACTGCACAGCCATAACGCAGTGAGGCCCGACAGCACGAGCGTTGTCCCAAAACGCAGGGCTCGCGCCGAGATGACAACGCCTGCCAACGCCAGCAGCAGCGGCGATGCGGGAGGCATCGCCAGCACGGTCAGCAACGGCTTGAGCGGTCCAAGTTCAAGCACGTGTGGTGATGAAGCTGCAATGAAAGTCGGCGACCATGCACGCAGTCGACCGCGGCCGCACTCATCCGCGACACCGCGCGCGCATGGCGCCGTACATGGTTATGGTTCAGGAAAACGCCGGCAGTCCCGTCTGCGCGCGACCCAGGATCAGCGCATGCACGTCATGCGTCCCTTCGTAGGTGTTCACCGTCTCCAGGTTGATCATGTGCCGAATCACGTGGTATTCGTCGTGAATGCCATTGCCGCCGTGCATGTCGCGCGCCATGCGGGCGATGTCAAGAGACTTGCCGCAGCTGTTGCGTTTGATCAGGCTGACCATCTCGGGCGTCGACTTGCCCTCGTCCATCAGGCGGCCCACGCGCAGGCAGCCCTGCAGGCCGAGCGCGATCTCGGTCTGCATGTCAGCCAGCTTCTTTTGAATCAACTGCGTTTGCGCGAGCGGCCGGCCGAACTGCTTGCGGTCCAATGTGTACTGGCGGGCGCGGTGCCAGCAGTCTTCGGCGGCACCCAGCGCGCCCCAGGCGATGCCATAGCGCGCCTTGTTCAGACAGCCGAACGGGCCTTTCAAGCCGTTCACGTTCGGCATCAGGTTTTCCGCGGGGACGAACACGTCGTCCATCACGATCTCACCGGTGGTGGAAGCGCGAAGGCTCATCTTGCCTTCGATCTTCGGTGCGGTCAGGCCTTTCATGCCTTTTTCGAGGATGAAGCCGCGGATCGCCTGCTGGCCGACCTGGCTCGCGCCGGCGGCGTCAGCGCCGCCTTCGACCAGCTTGGCCCAGACCACGAACACGTCGGCGATCGGCGCGTTGGTGATCCACATCTTGGCGCCGTTCATGACGAAACCATCGACGCCGTCCCGCGTGGTCGGCACTGCGCGCGTGATCATGCTGCCGGGGTCGGACCCGTGGTTCGGCTCGGTCAGGCCGAAGCAGCCGACCCATTCGCCCGTCGCAAGCCTGGGCAGAAACTTTTCTTTCTGCTGTTCGCTGCCGTACTCGTTGATCGGGTGCATCACGAGCGAGCTCTGCACGCTCATCGCGCTGCGATAGCCGCTGTCCACCCGTTCGACTTCGCGCGCGACGAGGCCATAGCAGACGTAGTTGAGGCCGGGGCAGCCGTGGCCATCGATCGTGCTGCCAAGAAAGCCCATCTCGCCAAACTCGTTCATGATCTCGCGATCAAATTTTTCCTGCCGGGCCGCCATCAGCACGCGCGTCTGCAGCCGCTCCTGGCAGAACGAATGGGCCGCATCGACGATTGCGCGCTCGTCGTCGCTCAGCTGGTCGATCAGCAAGAACGGGTCTTTCCAGTCGAATTGCGCTTTCATGAAGTGGTCTCCTTAAGGATGGGTTCGTGTGTCCGGATAGCTGCCGGAACCGTTAGCGGGAAAGACGTCGAGGAACGGAGGAGCCGGGTGATCTGGCTTCGTCACGGTTCATTATGGCGAACGACACAATGTTGACTGATCGGGGCGTCGAATCCAGTTCTGCATCCCCGCCCGGCGGCGACTGCATGCAGCGCATCGAAGCCGTGGCTCGCAACCAAGCCCGGCGTATGCTTCGCTTGGCATGATCCAACCGTCAGAGGACTGCGAATCCGATGTCGCCGGAAGGCTGTGCTGCAGCGGCATCTTTTGCACCGATGATGTGTAGAGGCAAATCGCACGAGGCATCATCAACACGCTGGCGCAAACCAACGCCTACGGCAGCAACGACATGGCCGGCACTGCAATTATTTGAACATGGACACGCAAACACTGCTCTCGCACGCCGATCAGGGCACGTTGTGGCCGGCCGACCGCGATCTGCTCAAGTCAGCCAGCGTCGCAGACGCCTACCAGTTGCAGCTCGCGCTGCGGGCGCAGCGCATCGCGCGCGGTGAACGGCCGTGCGGCTTCAAGATCGGATTCACGAACCGCTCGATCTGGCCGCGCTACCAGGTGTCCGCGCCGATCTGGGGCACCGTTTGGGATCAGACCGTCCAGCTCTGCGAAGGTCAGGGCTCCGTCTCGCTGGCACAAACCTGTCAGCCGCGCATCGAACCCGAATGCGTGCTCGGCATCGCTTCGCAACCGCCGGTCGATGCAAGTTTGCAGCAGCTATATGAATGTCTGGATTGGGTGGCGCCGGGCTTCGAGATCGTGCAGTCGCATTGCGCGAACTGGAAGTTCGCCGCATCGGAGTCGATTGCCGACGGCGGCCTGCATGCGCGGTTGCTGATCGGCGTTCGCATGGCCGTCTGCAAACTCGCACCCGACGGCGCTGCGCTGGAAGCGGCACTGGCACGTTGTGCGGTCAGCCTGTATCGCAATGACGAGCTGGTCGACGGCGGAATCGGTGCCAACGTGCTGGATGGTCCGCTGCATGCGTTGCAGCATCTGGTGCTCGAGTTGCAGAGCTGCGCTGGCGCGCCTCGCCTGCAGCCCGGGGACGTGGTGACGACCGGCACTTGGACCGACGCCTGGCCGATCGAGGCTGGTCAGCAGTGGCGTGCGGAGTTCGAGTCGCCACTGTGCACGCTCGGCGTAGCCGTCACCTGATCCGCGGAGCACCGGCCTGAACCGAACTTGCAGCGCTCGTTCATCCGGGAACGTGCATCACGGGTCCAACAGGCGTCATCCACGCGCGCAATGCTACACAGGCGGCCGTGGCACCCGCGGCAGCCCCCGCAACACCGACTGAATTGCCCGTACATCGGGCATCGCCATCACGTGCCATCGCACCAGCGGCACGCCTGCAGCAGCCGTGGCGGCGTTCTTTTTCGCATCGGCGCGTCGGCGGTCTTCCAATTCGTGCGAGCTGTCGTCAAGCTCGATCGCGGCGATCACGCTGCCGTCCGGCGCGCACACCACAAAGTCGTAACTCAGGCGGCAGATGCGATTGTTCCACTCATGAAAGTCAAATCCAGCCCGGACCCCCAGCACCCGCGACACCTGAACCTGCGCGAGCACGATCTGTTGTGGCAACGCGCGCACGAGCCGGTCGTACAGCTGCAGTTCGGGCGCCGACAGCACGCGCCGCGCATAGAGCGGCCAGCGCAGCCGCCGACGCCACACCTGAATCCACCACCACAGCGCGGCAATCGTCGCGATGGCAAATGCTGCGGCGACGATCTGAAAGGTGACTGAAGGCGCTTCGACCAGCGCAAAAAAGCTTGAGAGAAAGGATGTCAATCAGAAAGGGGCGCGCAGACAGCCGGTCTGGACCACTCGAATGATGAAGCTGGCGTCCTGGGCAAACCGCGGGCCCGGCTCCGTGAGTCACACAGCTTCAAGCGTCGTGCAGGCAACAAGGAGCCAAAGCACACAAAAGGCGTCACGGCCTTCACGTCTTCTGCGCGTCGGCCAGTCGCAGTCCGTAACGTTGCTCGGCCGCACTCAGCGCCGGCGCGATCGAGTGGTGCAGTTGCAGCCCGTCGGCCAGACCATCTGCACGCAGTCGCAAACCACGCTCCCCAGGCAACCGGACCGGCCGCGCCGCGTCGATCGGCAGGTTGTCCCGGCAGCGTGCCGCTACGTGGTCCATCTGGCGCAAAAACGCATCTCGTCCGCCGAATGCATCAAGATCATGCAAGGTGAGATGGACAGTGGCGCCCCAGCCTTCGGCAGGGTCGGCACGGCCGTGGCCGGCCAGTCCGCCGGTCAGGGCTTCGATCAGCAAAGCCAGGCCGTAGCCCTTGTGGCCGTGGCTGCGGCCGCCCACCGGCAGCAAAGTGCCGGGTGGGTCGGTGAACAGCGCGTTGGGATCGTTCGAGAGCTGGCCGCTTGCATCCATCAGCCAGTCCTGCTCGAACCGTTCACCTGCCGCGCGTTTGCGGTTCGTCATGCCATTGGTCGTGATCGAGGCCGAAATGTCGAGCATCACACCGCCCTCGGTCAGCGGAAAGCCCAGCGCGAGCGGGTTCGGCGTGAACACCGCCTGGGTGCCGCCGAACGGCGCGACACTGGCGCTGCGCGGATCCGAGCAGGCAAGCATCAGCACGGTGTTGTCCCGCAGCGCGCGCAGCAGGTAGACCGCCAGACAGGCGATATGGTGGCTGCGCCGGATCACCAGCGTAGCGGTGCCAAGCTCACGCGCACGCGGCAGCAGCAGGTCGATGCCGCGGTGCACGAGCCAGGGGCCGGGCAGCCGGCCGCCGTCCCAGAGCACCGCCGCGGGTCGGTCCGACACCGTGCGGGGCTCGCCGGACCTGGTCATGCCGCCCGACTCGATCTCCTTGAGATAGCCGGGAAGCTGGGCCAGGCCGTGCGTGTCGTGGCCGAGCAGGTCGCCGTCGACCAAAGTCTCAGCCACGCAGGCGGCCATCGGTGCGACCAGGCCAGCGGCAGTCAGCAGTTCGGTGGCATAGGTTGTCAGCCGGGCGGCATCGTACCAGGGAGCAGTGTTTTGCTTCATCAAACGAAGGGGTAGTTTCAAGCCGGCCGCACCACGGCACGGTGCCGGCGCAGGTTCGCCCAGCCTGAGCCGACCCAGACCAGTAGCGTGAAGATCGCGAGACCTGCTGCAATGGGACGCTCAACGAACGCGAGCCAGCTGCCATCGGACTTGATCATCGACGTGGTGAAGTTTTCTTCGAGCATCTTGCCCAGCAGGATGCCGAGAATGGCCGGCGCGATCGGAAAGCCGTTTTCCTCCAGCAGCCAGCCCAGCACGCCGAATGCCAACAGCACCCAGAGGTCGAACGTCGAGTTGTTGATCGCAAACGATCCGACCAGGCAGAAGATCAGGATGATCGGCATCAGCACGTTGCGCGGCATCTTGAGCAGTCGGCTTGCCACCTTGATGCACAGCCAGCCCAGCGGCAGCATCAGCAGATTGGCCAGCACGAACACGATGAACACCGCATAGACGTTCTCCGGGTTGTTCATGAAGATCAGCGGCCCCGGGTTCATGTGCTTCATATAGAGCACGCCGATCACGATCGCGGTGATCGAGTCGCCGGGAATGCCGAACACCAAAGCCGGCACCCAGGCGCCGGACAACGCACTGTTGTTGGCAGCACCGGCTTCGACGAGGCCTTCGGGATGGCCGGTGCCGAATTTCTCGGGCGTCTTCGACAGTTTGCGGCTCATCGCATACGACATCCAGGCGGCCATGTCGGCGCCGGCCCCGGGCAGGATGCCGACTGCGGTGCCCAGTGCGCTGCCGCGCAGCGTCTGCTTCGGGTACGTCTTCAGCAAACCCCACATTCCCTCGAACACCGACCCGATCTGCTGGCTGAATCCGAGCAGTTCGTTCCTCGTCAGCGTGAAGCGCAGGATTTCCGAAATCGCGAACATGCCGATCATGGCCGGGATCAGGCTGACGCCGCCGAGCAGATCAATGTTGTCGAACGTGAAGCGGGCATAACCGGCCGGGTTGTCGAGCCCGACACAGCCGATCAGCAAGCCGAGAAACAGCGTCACCAGGCCCTTGACCGGGTTGTCGCCGGTGATGAATACCGCGCACGTCAGGCCGAGCACGACCAGCCAGAAGTATTCGAACGAGCTGAACTGAATCGCCACCTCGGCGAGTGCCGGCGCTGCCACGATCAGCACCGCGGTGCCGAACAGGCCGCCGATGCACGAGAACACGAGTCCGATGCCGAGCGCGGTTTCGCCATGGCCGTTTCTGGTCATCGCATACGACTCGTCGACATACGCGGCCGATGCCGGCGTCCCAGGAATGCGCAGCAACGCGCCCGGGATGTCGCCGGCGAAGATCGCCATCGCCGTGGCCGTCACGATTGCGGCCACCGCGGGCACTGGATCGAGGAAGAACGTGATCGGCACCAGCAGCGCAGTCGCCATCGTCGCAGTCAGTCCGGGCACCGCACCGACGAACATGCCGAAAGCGCCAGCGAACAACATTGCAAGCAATGTCGTGGGATGCGCGACCATGCGGAACGCGAGCAACACGGCGTCCATCAATGCTCCTGCTTCATCTGCGAAATGGCCGGCCTACCACGCGAACCGATCAAGCAGCCCCCAGGGCAGCGGGACTTTGAGCAGCTTGTAGAACGCGGTGTGAATCGCCAACGTCGCCACCAGTGCGACGCACAGGTTCAGGCCCCAGCGCACGCCGCAAGCCCACTGCAACGCCACCAGCAGCCCGATGCTGCAGACGATGAAGCCAAGCCGGTCGACCAGCAGGATGTAGAGCACCGTGCCCACGATCACGATGGCAAAAGCAACCAAATGGCGGCCGGAGCGCAAGCCTACATCGACCTGAAGCCATGCCTGCCTGCCGTGATAACCCTGCCAGATCAACGCGATCGAAGCCAGCGCCAGTCCGAGTGCGATCACGCCCGGAAACACTGCTGGGCCATAGTCCTGGCCCGGCGCCGGCGGAAAGCCCTGCACATGCCAGAGCACCAGCAGCGACAGCACCAGCAACACGCCGCCGATCAGGCTGTCGTGAATCCTCATTGGGTGCGTCGCAGACTCGGTCGAACTACTTGGCGATGCCGACCGCCTTCATCGCGGCGCCGAGTTCCTCGTCGCTGTCCTTCATGAACTGCGCGAACTGCGCCGGCGGTTCATACAGCGCGCCGAAGCCACGCGAGGCAAGGAAATCCTGATAGGTCTTGCCTTCGAAAATCTTCTTCAATGCCCCAGCGTACTTGTCGCTCACATCCTGCGGCATGCCTTTTGGCCCCGCGATGCCGCGCCAGGCGCCTGCATTCCATTTCTTGCCGGCAGCAGATTCATACAGCGGTACCTTTGGAAACAGGCTATCCGGCTTGGCGCCGAGCAGGACCAACGGGCGCACCTTGTCGGCCTCGATCAGCGCCCGCGCTTCCGGCAGCGAGCACGACACCACCTGGATGCCGCCGGCCAGCAAGTCCTGCAGGCCCGGCGCCGCGCCCTGGGTGGGCACCCAGCCGATCGCATCGCCGGGCAGCTTGTTGTCGACCAGCCAGCGCGCCATGCCCAGATGCCAGATGCCGCCCTGGCCGGTGCCGCTGGCCTTCATCCTGCCTGGGTCCTTCCGGGCTGCTTCGAGCAGATCCTTGTCGGTCTTGATCGGCGAATCCTGCCGCACGAAGATCGCATTAGGGTCGAAGTTCATCAGCGCCAGCGGCGTGTAGTCGGCACCGGACAGTTTGGTCAGCCCGATGTGATGCATCATGCCGATTTCCACCGTGATGATGCCGATCGTGTAGCCGTCCGCGTTGGCAGCCGCGATCGCCGAATGGCCGACGACGCCCGAGCCGCCGGTGCGGTTCACGACGTTGACCGGCTGTTTCAGCTCATGTTCCAGCTCGGCGGCCACCACGCGGCCCACCGCGTCGGTGCCGCCGCCCGCGCTCCAGGGCACGATCAGCGTGATCGGCCGCTCCGGCCAGGCGGCATGAGCCGTGCCGGCAAACGCCAGCAGCAAGGTGG
This sequence comes from Burkholderiaceae bacterium, assembly GCA_965218765.1. Classification (GTDB taxonomy): domain Bacteria; phylum Pseudomonadota; class Gammaproteobacteria; order Burkholderiales; family Burkholderiaceae_C; genus JBBPYC01. Next base: position 386,945 of record CBDCLU010000002.1, read on the forward strand.
TGGCGCTCAAGGCGGCAATGGCTTTGCGGCGGAACATCGTGCGGGTCTCCTTAGGTGGATTGTGGTGACTGGCCCATTTGGCACTGGCCGGCGCGGCTGCGTCATCCAAATTAACCCTTATGCGCAGTGGCAGTCATCCCCCTGCCGTGCATGGCCCACGATGTCCCCGATGTGGCAGCGGTGCGCACGCGCTGCTGCGGCAGAATGAGGCGATGCGCCGCATCCAGCCGACCAAGCCAGCGAATCCGGCGACCTGCCGATTGCTGCTTTGGCTGATAGCTGCCCTGTTGTTCGGCCAGTCCTTCGGATCGATCCACCGGATCGTCCACGCGTCGGGCCGCGACTCAGCGCTTATGCCGCCGGTCGCGGTAGTCGCAGAGACGAACCCGTCCGTCGGCAAATCCTCGCTGGCCCACTGGTTCGGTGGCCATGGCGCAGGCGCCTGTGCACTGATCGACCACGCACTGCAGCCGACTCCGCCGGCTGTGCCTGCGCTGCTGGCGGCGCCGGCGCTGGTCGCTGCGCTGCCGCCGGCAGCGATGCCTGACATCGTGCCGGCCAGCCAGCCGTCGCCGTTCGAGGCGCGCGGTCCCCCTTCGTTGTTCTGCTGAAACGTCTTCGCATCTAGAAGACCCCGGTTCGATGGCCGACGTGGGCACCAGACCTTCAGTGCCACGCCCGCTGTTGCCTGTTCGTTTCTCGAGCAACGGAGCTTTTTTCTTGAAACCCATTCCCTCCTCATTTCTTCGCCGCGGCGTGCCCCTGGCCGTCGCTGCGCTGTGCTGCGGCACAGCCCTGGCACAAGCCGATGGACCCGCGCCGACCCCCAGCCTCGGCGAAGTGATCGTGACCGACACGCCGGTCACGAATGCGAGCATCGTGCTTCCCGCGCAGCAATATTCAGGCACCGGGTTGCTGTTGCGCACGCAGCGCTCGCTCGGGGAGACGCTGTCGGCCACGCCGGGTGTCGCCAGCACCTATTTCGGCCCGAACGTGAGCCGACCGATCATTCGCGGTCTGGATGCCGACCGCGTGCGCATCCTGAACAATGGCGGCAGAAACGCCGACGTGTCCGAGCTCAGCTTCGACCACGCGGTGCCGGTCGAGCCGCTCACGATCGAGCGCATCGAGCTGCTGCGAGGGCCTGCCACGCTGTTGTACGGTGGCCAGACCAGTGGCGTGGTGAACCTGATCAGCAATCGCATCCCGCGCGAAGCGCTGTTCGATGCGCGCGGCGGCGTGGCGGGCAAGGCCGACCTCGGCTACGCGACGGGCAGCCGCGAGCGCAGCGGGGCCGCGCTGGTGGAGACCGGGACCGATCGCTACGCGCTGCACGTCGATGCGTTCGGCCGCAAAAGCAGTGACGTATATGCGCCGGTCGATCTCGAATGCGCGCGCGGCGGCACGCCGGTGATCCGGCGTCGCATCTGCAATTCGGCGAACGAAACGTACGGCGGAGCGGTCGGTGCAACGGCGTTCGTCGACCGCGGCTATCTGGGGGCATCGGTCGAAACCTACCGCAGCATCTACGGCACCGTCGCGGTAGACAACGTCGACATCAAGATGCGGCAGAACCGCTACGCCCTCGAAGGCGGCTGGCGCTTCGGCTCCCCGGTGATAGAGACTGTCAAGGTGCAGGCCAGCCACACCGACTACACCCATACCGAGTTCGATGCGGGCGACCCATCCACCACGTTCGCGAAGCGCGCCAACGATCTGCGGGTGGAAGCCCGCAGCGCGAAGATCGGCACGGGATTTGGCGCTTTGAGCGGTCTTTACGGTGTGCAGGCGGGCAACGTGCATTTCTCGGCGCTCGGCGACGAGGCGTTCGTGCCGGCGACCCGGACGCAGGATCAGGCACTGTTCGGTCTGGAAGAACTGGCCGCCGCGTGGGGCAAGGTCGCACTGAGCGCGCGCATCGAACACACCCGGGTCGAATCGTTCGGCCGTGCCGCGACGGATCGGTTCACGGTGGCGAGCCGATCGTTCAATCCCTACAGCATCGCGCTCGGCGGACTCTGGAACGCGGCCACATTGACGCCTGCGCTGGCCGACTGGCAATTGTCGGCCAACATCGCGCACGTCGAGCGCGCGCCGCGCGACTACGAGCTGTATGCGAATGGTCCGCATGCAGCGACCGGGACCTACGAGATCGGCAACGCCGACATTTCGAGTGAACGCTCGAACAACTTCGAGGCCGGCACCAAGTGGCAGCGCGGCGCGAACCGCTTCAACCTGAATGCTTACCTCTACCGCTACGCGAACTACGTCGCGCTGCTGTCGAACGGCGCGCAGCGCAATCCCGACGGCAGCACCGCTCCGGGGGACGAAAGCCTGCCGGTGTTCGTGTTCAGCCAGGTACCGGCGCGCTTCTACGGGCTCGAGGCCGGCGGCAACGTGCGACTCGTCAGCGGCGCAACAGTTGCCGACGCGCTCGATCTCGAGCTGCGTGCCGACTCGGTGCGCGCGACCAACCTGCAGACCGACCAGCCGCTGCCGCGCATCGCGCCCTGGCGTGCCGGCAGCTCGCTGGTCTGGCGCAGCGGCGCTTATGGGGCGCGCCTCGGCGCCGACTACTTCGCGCGCCAGGACCGGGTACCCGAAGGGGATCTGCCGACCGCCGGCTACACGTTGTTCAACGCATCGCTCGACTGGCGCATGAAGGCCGGGCCGACGAACCTGCTGTGGTATGCGCGCATCGACAACATCGGCAACCGGCTGGCGTATTCGGCAACATCGGTCCTGACGCAGACCGTGCCGGGCCGGGCGCCGTTGCCCGGTCGCAGCCTGAAGGTGGGTGTGCGCGCGAGCTTTTGAGAGGCCGGGCGATCGGTCAGGGCTCGATGCGCTGCGGCGTATCGAGCCCGGCCTCGCGCTGCAGCTCGATCGCCATCGCACACCAGTCCCAATCCGCACGGCCCGCGTGGCACATCGCGTCGAGCAGGATTTCTGCACGCTCGGCGCCGCGTAGGCTCGCGCCTGCGTCGAGCGCCGCGGCCAGCGCGAGCCGCAGATCTTTTCTCATCAGCGACGTGCGGAAGCCCGGCGTGAACGAGGCCTCGAGCAGCTTCTTCGTGTGTTTTTCAAGCACGGTGCTGCGTGCTGAGCCGGTCAGCAGAATCTCGCGCATCAATTTTGGATCGACGCCCTGCGTGCGTGCCAGCACGACGGCTTCGGCAACGCCGAGCAGCGTGTTCGTCACCATCACCTGGTTGCAGGCTTTCACTGCCTGGCCCGCGCCTTGTTCCCCGGCATGGAAATAGTTCGACGCGAACGTGGACGCGGGCGCACGGCAGGCCTCGAACACCGACAGGGCGCCGCCCGCCATGCAGGTCAGCGTGCCGAGCTCCGCGCCTTCCTGGCCGCCGGTGATCGGCGCGTCCAGCAGGTGGATGCCGAGCTTGCCGAGACGCGCGCCGAAGTCGCGCGCGGATGCCGGCGCGATCGTGCTGGTGTCGATCACGCAGGCGCCGGGTGCAAGCGTGGCAGCGAGCCCGGCCGGCCCGAACAGCACCGCTTCGACCGCCGGCGCATCCGACACGCAGAGCATGACAAGACGGCAACTGCGGCCCACGCCCGCAGGGTCTTTGACGAAACCGACGCCTTGCGCGCCGAATGTCGTGGCCACCTCGGCGCGACGCGTGCTCGCAGTCACGGCATATCCGGCACGCAGCAGGCAGCGCACCATGCCGCGGCCCATCACGCCAAGGCCGATGAAGCCGACCCGGTCGGCCGGGCTGAACGGGGCAGGGGCGGGGGCGGTGGTCTGGTCCATCATGGTGAGTGCGCGTAAGTGGAGCTGGCGTATCAGTCTAAGGCGCGGGAGCCCGCGTACCGACGCTATGCTCAGGCGCAGTGTTCAACCGATCGGCGGCCACCCCGTCGCGCCCGCATGGATCAAGCCGTGACCGCTGCGCTTGCGCCCGTGGTGCTGCTGATTGCGTTCGGCGTGCTGGCGGCGCGGCGCAACTGGATCAGCGCCGGTGCCAGCCGGGACTTGTCGAATCTCGTGTTCTTTCTGCTGCTGCCGGCGCTGCTGTTTCGGTCGATGGCGACGGTCGACATCGCGCGCTTAAGTCTGGCGCCGGTGCTGCCGTTCTTCGCTTCCGCCGGCATCATCTTCGCCGGCATGCTGCTGCTGCGCGGGCTCACGGCGTCAGCTGCGGTGCAGGGCATGTCGGCGATCTACGGCAACGTGGTGATGATCGGCATCCCGTTGACCGCGCTGCTGTACGGACCGGACGGCAGCGCGTTGCTGTTCACGCTGATCTCGGTGCATGCGTTGATCCTGCTGACCACGGCGACTGTGGTGATCGAGCTGGCGGTCGCGCGTGCGGCGCCTGCGAATCAGCTGCGGCGGCCGATCACCCTGACGGTGCTGCGCGCGGTGTTCCATGCACTTTGGCATCCGGTGCCGCTGCCGATCATCGCGGGTTTGCTGTTCGCGCAAACCGGCTGGAGCGTTCCGCCTGCACTGGACGGCGCGCTCAAGCTCTTGGCGCAGGCGTTCGGGCCGGTGGCGCTGCTGCTGGTCGGGATCACGCTGGGGCGCACCGCGGTCGGATCGCAACTGGGCGGCGCGCTGGCGCTGGCGGTGTTGAAGAACGTGCTGATGCCGCTTGGCGTGCTGCTGATCGGCCGCTGGCTCAGCGTTGCACACCTGCCGCTGTCGATCATGGTGACCGCAGCCGCAATGCCCAGCGGCGCCAACGTGTTCCTGTTCGCGCAGCGCTACCAGGTCGCGCAAGCGCTCAGCACCGCCACCGTGGCCGTCTCGACCGTGCTCGCACTGGGCACGGTATCTGCCTTGCTGGCGCTGCTGGCCCATCTGGATTGAGCCGGGTCAGTGGCGGTCGCGCAACGCGAGACCAGCGGGCCAAGCACTAACATCCGGCGCGGGACCGGGCGACCATCAGGCCCGCTTAAGCCCGAGGACGAATTTTCGTCAATCAAAAACCAGGAATCGATCATGTTGAAACGCAAACTTCTTCTCGCAGCCGGTTGCGCCACCATCCTGCTGGGTGCCTGCAACACCACCACGACCACCACCACCAGCACAGAGTCGAGCAGTCCGGCAGCCAAGCGCCAGAGCATCAACGCGGAAGTCGACAACGCGCTGTCCAGGCTGTACGCACAGGTGCCGGAGTCGCGCAGCCTGGTCAGTCAGGCCAGGGGCGTGCTGGTATTCCCGGCGGTAGTCAGCGCAGGCTTCGTGGTCGGCGGCTCGTACGGGCAGGGCGCGCTGCGCGAGCGCAACGCGACCACCGGCTACTACAGCACCGCAGCCGGCTCGGTCGGCCTGCTCGCAGGCGCCGATTCGAAAGCGGTTTACCTGCTGTTCACGACGCAGGAAGCGCTTGACAAATTCAAGGCGAGCAAAGGCTGGACCGCAGGCGCCGATGCGAACGTGTCGGTGCTCAACGTCGGTGCCAACGTCGGGATCGACACCCAGACCGTGCGACAGCCGGTCGTCGGCTACGTGCTGACGAACGGTGGGCTGATGGCCAACCTGAGCCTGGACGGCACCAAGGTCACCAAGCTCGACTTGTAGGTCAGACGAGCGAGCCGGCGGCGTGATGCTGCGCTGCCGGCGCGATCGATCTGATCAATAGGTGGACCTGCCGCCCGACAGGTCGAACACCGCGCCGGTCGAAAATGCGCAATCGCTGCTGCACAGCCAGCCGATCATCGCGGCGGCCTCATCGACTTCCAGGAACCTTCCCATCGGGATCTTCGACAGCATGTAGTCGATGTGTTCCCTCTTCATCGTCTCGAACATAGCGGTCCTTGCCGCGGCCGGCGTCACTGCGTTGACCAGCACGCCGGTCCTGGCCAGTTCCTTGCCCAGCGATTTGGTGAGCGCGATCAACCCGGCTTTCGATGCGCTGTAATGCGAGGCGTTCGGGTTTCCGTCCTTGCCTGCGACCGAGGCGATGTTCACGATGCGGCCCCAGCCCCCCTTTATCATGACCGGCACCACGCTGCGGCAGGTGAGATAGCAGCCCGTCAGATTGACTTCGAGCACCTGGCGCCACACCTCCGGCGCCAGTTCCCAGGTCGTCGCGTTGCCGCCGGTGATGCCGGCACTGTTCACCAGCGCATCGATGCGCTGGTGAGCGGCCAGCGTGGCATCGCAGGCCGCGGCAACGGACGCTGCGTCGGTCACGTCCACGACGTGCGTCGTGATTGCGGTTGCGGCGCCGGCCGAGAGCACGGTACTGGCTTGCTGCAACTGCGCCGCGTTCAAATCCCACAGCGCCAACGCTGCACCAGAGGCAAGCAGCCGCTGCGCAACTGCAAAACCGATACCCTGGGCACCGCCCGTGATGACCGCCACGCGGCCATGCAAGTCGAGTTGATTCATTGAAATCCCCTTTTTTAGACAACGGCCACAGGAACGCTTGAACGGATGCCGCTCACTGTATCGTGGCCGACGTGGCATCGATATTCGGCCCACCTTCGGGCCCGCCCGAACCCAAGTTACTCGGGCGTCTGCGCAACCACTGCTGCTATCAATACCGGATCGGCGCGCCACGCCAGCTGGGCGGCACGGGCCGCGCGCGGGCCAGCGCCTGCGCGGCATCGCACCAGCCTTCGCAGGCGTTCCGACCGGGCCGGCGCAGCAGAAAATTGAGCACCGCCTTGCAGCGCGCGTAGAACCTGAAAAAGCGCAGCACGGCAGCCCGCTGCGCCTTGGTCGGCTCCCGTACGGCGCAGATCAGCTTGTCATCGGACTGCCCACGATCGGTCAGCGTGACGGCGCCCCAGGCGCGCATCCGCAGCCGGCTGCCGAACGGCAGCCGCGGGCCCAGCACCAACGCATCGAGCAGGTCGCCTTCACAACCGAGCCAGGCGGGAATCGCGCCGTAGTTGAACGGGCAGGGCAGCGGCGAAACGAAGTGAATGTGCCCAGCGCCGTCGCGCTTCAGAAAGCTGCCGCGCGGCACTTCGATCAGGACGTCGAATGCAAGGGCATCCGCGTCAGTGCTCGCGTCGGCTGGAACCGCTTGTGTCCTGGCTCCCATGTCACGCGAGCGTTGCCGCCCGAACCGCGGAAGGCGGCCAAGCGCCTGCCGCGGCCGCCGGCGCTGTCTCAGGCCGCACGCGCAAACGCCTCGCGCAAGACTTCGATGCGCTCTCGATTCACGTCGTGGTCGCCGTACCCGAGCCGGCTGGCCGAGCGCAGCTGGATCACGCCATTGGCGCGATCCAGCCAGAACTCCACATCGTCGATGAAACCCAGCGTTTCGCTGCGGGCTTCGGCGCGCAGGTAGTCGCCGGCATCCTGCACGATGCGCGTGCGTGGCTGCCGCCGCAGCACGCCGGCCAGGCGCTGCATCGCCTGCAGTCCGTCGCCGGAGAACGCGAGCGGCTCGATCGCCGCGCGGCGCGCCTGCGGCTGGTCGGGATACAGGTCGGCCTGACTGCTGACGCTGTTCGGCGTCGTCGATGGCGGCTTCAGGCGCCCGTCTCGCACCCCGAGATCCGCGGGCGCGGCGCCGCCGATCCAGCCGAGCCGCACGGAAGCCGCGAGCAGCGCCAGCCCCAGGGTGGAGGCGATCGCCGCGTTGGTCAGGAAACTTCTGTTCATGGTCGAGTCGATTCGGGAAGTGGTCGAAGATGGGATCGCGCTGCGGCTGCCGGCTGACGCCTACCACTGGCGAGGCGCCGGTCGATGCATGCAGCGCGATGGATTCATTGTCCGTCGAGAATACGGAAATCGACCACGCAACGCGACCACCATGAACGTATCCACAGTCAGCACCACCAAGCGCCACCCTGGAGCCGATCGATGAAATGTGCACTGGTCGGGTCGCGCTACTTCGCCGCTGCGGTGCTGCAGGCGCTCGGCAAGATCGACGACGTGCAGATCGCGCGCGTGGTCGCGCCAGCGCCGGACGACCGGCTCGCGCTGGCCGCTCAGGCCGCCGGTCTCTCGCTGCATGTGCTGGCCAATCCTAAGGTCGTGCCGGCCGAAGCAATTCCGGCAGGCATCGATCTGGTGATCGCGGCGCACACCCATGCGAGGGTCAGCAACGAGGCGCTCGCGCAGGCGCGCCACGGCGGCATCGGATACCACCCGTCGCTGCTGCCGCGCCATCGCGGCATCGCAGCGGTGGAGTGGACGATCCTGGAGGGCGATGCGATCGCCGGCGGCTCGATCTACCACCTGGCCGACGGCTGGGACGCGGGCGCCATTGCCGCGCAGGACTGGTGCTTCGTCGAAAAGGGCGAGGACGCGCGGCAGCTATGGGAGCGCGCACTCGCGCCGATGGGGCTCGAACTGCTGGCCCGCGTGGTGCGCCACGTGCGCGACCACGATGCCGTGCCGGCAACGCCGCAGGACCTGCGGTTTGCGACCAGGGCCCCGCTGATCAAGCGTTCCGTGCTATTGAAAGAGGAGTCGGATGCGGTCAGCGCCGCGTTGGTCGTCACGGTGAGCGGGCCGGATCGGCATGGCATCGTGCGCGCCTTGTCCGAGACGGCCGAACGCTTCGGCGCGAGCTGGGCGGCGAGCCGGATGGCGCGCCTGGCTGGCGAGTTCGCCGGCATGATCCACCTGGATGTGCCGCGCGAGCGTGCCGATGCGCTGGCCGCGGCGCTGCGCGCGCTCGACAGCGCGGGCTTGCGCGTGACGGTGGTGCAAAGCGAGCTGCCGGGGCAGGCGACCGGCGCTGCCTCCGTGCGCGAGATCGAGCTGCAGCTGGTCGGCGACGACCGCCCGGGCATCGTGGCGGCGTTGACCCGCAAGTTGTCCTCGCGCGGCATCGGCATCGAGACGATGCACACGGAAGTCGCCGGCCACGGCGAGGCCGGCGGGCGCACGTTCAAGGTGGTGGCGCACCTGCTGGTGCCGGCCGCGCTGGACAACCAGCAGCTGCACGAGGCGCTGGACGGGCTCGCGCGTGAGATGACGCTCGATGTCGCGCTCGATGACCGGCCGGCCCGGCAAGGCACAGCTTCCGCGAATTGAACAGCAAGCAGCGGAGTGCGCGCAGCGGGCGAAATAGCCGAACGTGGTGGCCTTGCATCGCCATCAAAAGGTTTTTTAAACATGAACAGCAGCAACCGCGACGAACGGCTGGCCGCCGCCGCCGCCACCGTCGCCGATCCACGCTATGCGGCACTGCGCGCGCGCGACCCGGCCGCCGATGGCCGGTTCTTCGTCTCGATCCGCAGCACCGGCATCTACTGCCGGCCGAGCTGCGCGTCGCGGCCCGCACGTCCCGAGAACATCGCGTTCCACGACAACGCGGCTGCGGCCGAGGCCGCTGGTTTTCGGCCCTGCAAGCGCTGCCGGCCGGATCAGCCGCCGGCGGCCGCGCTGCACGCCGACACCGTCGCCGAACTGTGCCGCTTCATCAGCGCCGCCGAGCAGCCGCCGACGCTGGCCGAACTCGCCGCGCGAGCCGCCATCAGCCCTCACCACCTGCACCGCACCTTCAAGGCGCTGACCGGTGTGACCCCCAGAGCCTATGCCGCCGCGTGCCGCGCCGAGCGGGTGCGCAGCGGGCTGGCCCAGGCCGGCGGCTCCGTCACCGATGCGATCTATCAGGCCGGCTACGGCTCGAATAGCCGGTTCTACGAACAGTCCGATGCGCTGCTCGGCATGACGCCGAGCCGGTTTCGCAAGCGCGGTGCGGGCGAGCGAATCCAGTTTGCGATCGGTCGGTGCGCGCTCGGCGCGATCCTGGTCGCCCGGGGCGAACGCGGCATCTGCGCGGTCACGCTCGGGGACGACCCCGATACGCTGGTGCGCGACCTGCACGAGCGCTTCGCGAATGCGACGCTTACGGGCGGCGATGTGCAGTTCGAACAGCTCGTTGCACAGGTCGTCGCGTTCGTTGACGCGCCTGCGCTGGGCGTCGAGCTGCCGCTGGACCTGCGCGGCACCGCGTTTCAGCAGCGCGTCTGGCAGGCGCTGCGGCGCATTCCACCCGGTCAGACCGCAAGCTATACCGAGATTGCCGAGGCGATCGGTGCGCCCGCCGCAGTGCGGGCCGTGGCAAGCGCCTGCGCGGCCAACCCGGTCGCGGTGCTGGTGCCGTGCCACCGCGTGCTGCGGCAGGACGGCGCCCTGTCCGGCTACCGGTGGGGCGTGCAGCGCAAGCGCGCACTGCTCGACAGGGAAGCCGGCCGGTGATGCCGCAGCAGCCGCTGGATTGGCAGCCGGACCCCGCTGGCCTGCCGGATGTCGCGATGCCGGCCGATCTGGCCGCACGCATCGAGTCGCTCGACTGGCCTTGCATCGAGGCCGCACTGGACGCCGACGGCTTTGCGACGATGGCGGGCCTGCTGACCGCGCAGGCCTGCGCTGCGCTGGCTGATCTGTATCCCTGCTCGGCGCGGTTTCGCAGCCGCGTCTCGATGCAGCGCCACGGCTTTGGCCGCGGCGAATATCAATACTTCGCGCAGCCGCTGCCAGAACTCGTCGCCGGCCTGCGCGTCGAGGTCTTCAGGCACCTGGTGCCGCTTGCAAACCGCTGGCAGGCGGCGCTGGGTTTGAAAGAACGCTTTCCGGCGGACCTGCCGAGCTTTCTGGCGCATTGCCGCGCGAACGGTCAGTCGCGTCCAACGCCGCTGTTGTTGCGCTACGGACCGGGCGACTACAACTGCCTGCACCAGGATCTCTATGGCGCGAACGTGTTCCCGCTGCAGCTCATCGTGCTGCTGTCCAGACCGGGCTTCGACTTCAGCGGGGGCGAACTGGTGCTGACCGAGCAGCGCCCGCGCATGCAGTCAAGGGTGTCGGTGGTGCCGCTGGCGCAAGGCGATGCGGTCGTGATCGCGGTGCATCAGCGCCCTGTCGCGGGCACGCGAGGCCACTACCGCGTCAACCAGCGGCACGGCGTGAGCCGCGTGCTGGCGGGCCAGCGCAATGCGCTGGGCGTGATCTTTCATGACGCAAGTTGAGCCTGCGCCCGCGCTTCGCTTTCTGCGACCGGCGCTCGCGTGCGCCCGATCGAGGCGGCGCCTACTGCCTGGCTTCGGCCGACTGGCACCGCCCCTCCCGGATTCGATCGCGTCGGCTCGATCTGCGGTCAGCGCACTCGCAGCGATACGGATCGCCAGCGCGGAATTCAGCTGTTGACGCGCGATCTGTTTGACAACGGCACCGATGCCCAGTCGGGTCTGGTGGCGATCGCGCCGGGTGCGGTGCTGCTGCATGGATTCGCGCTGGCGCGCGCTGCAGTGGTGCTGCGCGACCTTGCAGCGGTGGTCGAGGCAGCGCCGTTGCGGCACCTGACGACTCCAGGGGGTTTGCGCATGTCGGTTGCGATGACCAATTGCGGTGCCTGCGGCTGGGTCAGCGATCGCGCGGGTTACCGCTACCAGACGATCGATCCGCAGACGGGCATGCCCTGGCCGGCGATGCCCGCCTCGTTTCAGACGCTGGCCCGAACCGCCGCGCAGCGAGCCGGCTTCGAGGGCTTCGCGCCCGACGCCTGCCTGATCAACCGCTATCGGCCCGGTGCACGCCTTTCGCTGCATCAGGACCGTGACGAACGCGATTTCGCTGCGCCGATCGTGTCGGTCTCATTCGGCTTGCCGGCCATGTTCGTGTTCGGCGGCCGCGCGCGGTCTGATCCGGCCCTACGGGTGCCGCTCGTGCATGGCGACGTGGTGGTCTGGGGCGGACCGGCGCGGCTTGCGCATCACGGCGTGCTTGCAGTGAAGGATGGCGAGCATGCGCTGCTGGGCCGGCAGCGCATCAACCTGACGTTTCGCGCAGCGTTGTGAGCGCGTGAGCAGCGCCTGATCCATCGTGCCGTTGGGTCCTCAAGTGGAGTCGCATTGGTCATTCAACTGTGATTCAAATGGCCGCCCGTTCAGGCATCAAACCAGCAGCTGATCGATGCGCTCGGCGGGATAGCCCAGCGCCCGCAGCACCTCGCGCCCGTGTTCGCCGACGTGCGGCGCGGCGGTCGGGGCTGGCGCCGGCTGGCCGTCGAATCGCGCGGGCGCGCGGGCCAGCCGCACGGTGCCGATGTCGCCGTTGTCGATCTCGACGATCGCCCGGCCGTGCACCACCTGCGGATCGGTCAGCACCTCATGCCGGTCGTTGACACGCCCGATCGGCACGCCCGCGGCGCTCAGGGTCGCGACCAGCTCGTCGGTGTCGTGCGCCGCGGTCAGCGATTCGAGCAGCGGGATCAGCTCTTTCACGTGGTGCCGGCGCGCATCGCCGGTCGCAAAGCGCGGATCGGTCGCGATGTCGGGACGGCCAAGGCCCTCGCACAGGTGCTTGAATTCATCCGGTTGCGGATACATCGCCGCCACGTGGCCGTTGCGGGTCTTGAACGGGCGCTGGTGGATGCCGAACTCCGGAAAAATCCGCGGCGGATCGGTCATGAACGTCAGGTTGTTCATCGCGTCCGGCCATTGAAAGGCAAGTGCCGCATCCAGCATCGACAGGTCGATCGTGCTGCCGTGGCCGCTGCGTTCGCGCGCATAGAGCGCTGCGCCGATCGCCTGCGCAGCCATCAGCGCGCTGAGCTTGTCGCAGACCGTGGTGGCCAGCAAGGTCGGCCCGCCGGTGATCTGGCTCGGGTGCGACGCGCTCATGCCGGAGACAGCCTGAATCACCGCGTCATAGACCCGTCCGCCCGCGTACGGTCCATCTGCGCCGAAGCCTGTGATCGATACGTAGATCAAGCGCGGATTGGCCGCGCGCAGCACCGCCGCGCCCAGGCTCAAGCGTTCCATCGCGCCGGGCCGAAAGTTCTGCACCAGCACGTCCGCGCGCTGCGCGAGGTCATGCACCACCTGCAGATGATCGCGGCGCTTCAGGTCGAGCGCGATCGAACGCTTGCCGCGGTTCACCGTGACGGCAAGCGCCGACAGGTCTCCCTTGGACGGCCCGATGCGGCGCGCCTGGTCGCCGGCCAGCGGTTCGACCTTGATCACGTCGGCGCCCTGGTCGGCCAGTAGTGCGCAGGCCATCGGCCCGGAGATCACGGCCGACAGGTCCAGCACGCGGATGCCGGCCAGCGGCCTGGCGGGGTCGGCGTCGTTCACCGCCTGGGCGGCGTCTCGTTCAAGCACGGCAAGTTCTCCAGATGTGGTGTCCGGCCCGCTGCACAGGCAGCGAGCACGGTATTACACGATACTGCGTGGTCGGGGTCCGGATGTGTCGATGCTGCTGACGACGCCATCGAAGAGCCGCCGGGTCGCAGTGACATGAAGCACGACAACCGAAACCAAACGTCGACTACCGGACCCGAAAGCGCCGGCAAATCAGCCGTGACGCCGATCACCTCCGCAGCCGCTTCCGCCACTCGCTGCTGGCCTGCGTACGCAACCGGCGCCGTGCTGACCGGCACGGTTGCGTCCAGCAGCGAAGCGTTGCCGGCAGTCGGGCCGGGCGGCTGGATCGCGTCTGGCTTCAGCGCCGGTCCGTCTGCATGCGCTGCCTTGGCTTCCGTGCAGCAGCGATGACCCGGCAATCCGGCCCGAACGGTGCCGGCGGCTTCACCGCGGTGTTCGAACTGCCGACGAACTATCGCGCAGGCGACGTGCTTGCATTTCATAGGCGCGATGTGCGGCAACGGTCCGAACGCGTCGCCGAAGCCGGCTTCGAAAAAGGCTTGATGTGGCACGGCCACGCCGCGTGTCTGGCGATTCGCTTCGACCATGATCGTGCGCTCGCGCAACTCTCGCTGGAAGGCGCTGGGGCGCCGTCGAGCCTCGGCACCCAGGCTGAATTCGAGCGCATGGTGCGCCGCATGCTCGGGCTCACGCAGCCGGTCGACGCTTTCGAGGCGGCCTGGAGCGCGCATGCGCAGATCGGGCCGCTGATCTTGCGCAATGCCGGCCTGCGCGTGCCGCTTGCCGCAAGCCCGTTCGAGGCGCTGGTCTGGGCTGTCGCGGGCCAGCAGATCAGCGTGACGGCTGCGCTGTCGCTGCGGCGCCGCATGATCGCCGCGGTCGGGCTCGAACACGGGGCCAGCGGGCTGCTGTGTCACCCGGATGCGGCGACGCTGGCGGCGTTGGACGAGCCCCGGCTGCGTGCAGCCGGCTTCTCGCAAGCCAAGACGCGCACCGTGCTCGGTCTCGCGCGTGCGGTGGCCGATCGCGTGCTGCCGCTCGACGCATGGGCGGCGCTCGTGGGCGAGCCGCAGTTGCCGGTCGGCGACATCCGCGCTGGCTTGTCCACGCAGTACGGGATCGGGCCGTGGACGATCGACTATGCGTTGCTGCGCGGCTTCGGCTGGCTCGACGGTTCGCTGCACGGGGATGCTGCCGTGCGGCGCAAATTGCAATTGGTGCTGGGAGCCGGCACCGTCGTGAGCGAACGAGTCGCGCGTGACTGGCTGGTCGAGTTCGCGCCCTGGCGTGCGCTGGTGGCCGCGCATCTTTGGGCGCATGAGTCGGCGGCTCAGTGTTGAGGGAAAAAAAACGGTTCAGAACACGCCGAGCGCCAAGCCGGCCGCCAGCGCCGCGCCGAGCTCCGCACAGTGTGCGAGATCGACGTCGCCGATCTGCTTGTCGCCGAGGATCTGCTGCGGCGTCTGCGCGTGCGTGCAGACGATCAGCGTGGGCGCCACACGTTTCAGGCGCCAGCCGGTCGCGATCCGCTCGAGCTGGCGAGCCGCGTTGCTGCCGTCGCTGCCCGCGCAGATCATCGCCGCGTACGGGCGGCCTTCGATCTGGCCGAGCACCGGGTAGTAGCAGCGGTCGAAGAAGTCCTTCATGAGGCCGGCCAGCGCGGCCAGATTCTCGGGCGCGGCGAACAGGTAGCCGTCTGCGGCCAGCAGGTCGTGCGGCTGCGCATCGGTGGCGCGCAGCAGCCGTACGTCGAGCGGTTCGACCAGTGCGGCGCGGTGCGCGGCCTGCACCATCTGCAGGGTGCCCGCGGTGCGGCTGTGAAAGACGATCAACAGGGTCTTCATGGGATCGTTGCTATCGTAGATGTAGCTGTATGTGCAGGAAACGCCGGCGTGTGCGCCTGTTTTGATGTGAAACCGCTGGTGGGTGCGTGAATCCGCACGCCGGGCCGCTGCGCCGGCGCCGCTCGGGTTCGATGACAGAATCGGCCCATCCTTTTTTTTGCCCGCTTGGCATTCGCACAAGAAGAACACCATGTCCAGACCTTTCATCATGGCAGGCCAGCGCGGCGCAGCCGAACTCGGTTTCAGCCCGGCGCGTCTGCACCATCTGGTCGATGCGCTCGAATCCGAGATCGAGCGCGGCCGCCTGCCGGGCGCGGTGGCGCTGATCGCGCGGCACGGCAAGCTCGTGCTCTGCGAGAGCCTGGGCGCGCAGGACCCGCAGCAAAGCGTGCCGATGGCGTTGGATTCGATCTTTCGCATCTATTCGATGACGAAGCCGATCGTCTCGGTGGCGACCATGATGCTGGTCGAGCGCGGCCGGCTGCTGCTGTCCGACCCAGTCTCCAAATTCATCCCCGAATTCGCCAAGCTGAATGTGGACGCGGGCCCTGACCAGGCGGCACAGCCGGCCCGTCGCGCGCCCACGGTGCAGGACCTGCTGCGCCACACCGCCGGGCTGACCTACGGCTTCACTGGCGACACGCCGTTGCAGCGGCGCTACCGCGAAGCGCTCGGCAGCGCACGCCGCCTGAGCAACGAAGCGTTCGCCGCGCGCATTGCCGAGTTGCCGCTGATCGCCGAGCCCGGCACCGTGTGGGAATACAGCCACGCGACCGACGTGCTTGGCCGCGTGCTCGAAGTGGTGTCGGACCAGTCGCTCGCGGATCATCTGCGCGAGCGCGTGTTCGAGCCGCTGGCGATGCACGAGACCGATTTCTCGGTGCCGGCCGCGCAGGCCCACCGGATCGCGGAGGCGTTCACCAACAGCCCCGATGGCGGCCCGACCATGCCGATGCTCGACCCGCGCGAAGTGCCCGCGTTCCAGTCCGGCGGCGGTGGGCTGATGTCGACCGCGCTCGACTACGCGCGCTTTTTGCAGTTCATGCTCAATCGCGGCTTCCTGGGCGACGTGCGGCTGCTGAGCCCGCGTACCGTGGACTACATGACGGCCGATCATCTGGGGCCGATCACCGTGCAGGCGAGCAGCGCGCCGGCCGATCTGCTGCCGGCCGGCAACGGCTTCGGGCTCGGTTTTGCGGTGCGCACCGCAGCCGGCGTGGCGCCGGTGCCGGGCTCGGTCGGCTCCTACTACTGGGGCGGTATCGGCGGCACCACGTTCTTCGTCGATCCGAAGGAAGACCTGTTCGCGCTGATGATGATCCAGGCGCCGAACCAGCGCGACTACTACCGGCCGCTGTTTCGCACGCTGGTCTATGCGGCACTGACCGATGCATGAGCGCCTGCAGACGCACGAACGGGGAGCATGAACCGATGAGCGACACATCCGCGACAGACCGCTGGAAGCACGAAGGCGTGCGCGTGATTCCGGCCGACCGGCTGGACTCGAACACTGCGCAGACGCCGGGCATGGATCGGCAGGCGGCCATCAACTTTGCACGCGTGGGCGCCACCAAGCTGTGGGCCGGTACCGTCACGATCCATGCGAACGCAAAGACCGGCGCCCATCACCACGGCCATCTGGAAAGCGTGATCTACGTGGTGCGCGGCCGAGCGCGCCTGCGCTGGGGCGAGCAGCTGCAGTACGTTGCCGAAGCCGGCCCGGGCGACTTCATCTATGTGCCGCCCTATGTGCCGCACCAGGAGATCAACGCAAGCGAGCACGAGCCGCTCGAGTGCGTGCTGTGCAGGAGCGACGGTGAAGCGGTCGCAATCAATCTGGATATCGCGCCGGCCGAAGCGCCTGAGCAGGTGCTGTGGGTCGACCCGACGCATCCGCACGGCGGCGTCTAGAAAAATTGCCGGGCACCGGTCGGCCGATATTTTTTAAGAGGAACGTTCATGTCTGGTTGGTTGCAAACGGCGCCACGCCGCGTGCTTGCGCTGCTCGCGCTGGTCGCGCTTGGAATGCTTGGTTACGGGCTTTATTTGCAGCACGTGGTGGGCCTCGAGCCATGTCCGATGTGCATCGTGCAGCGCTACGCGTTGGTGGCGATCGTGCTGATCGCGGCGCTCACGAGCCTGTTTGCGGCTCGCGGCGCGCAGCTGTTCGGCGCGTTGCTGCTGATCGTCTCGGCCGCATTCGGCGCGTTCGTGGCGGCACGCCAGAGCTGGCTGCAGTGGCATCCGCCGGAGGTCGCCAGTTGCGGGCGGGATTTCTACGGAATGATCGAGACGTTTCCGCTCAAGCGTGCGATTCCGATGATCTTCAAAGGCAGTGGCGACTGCTCCAAGGTGGACTGGACGTTCCTGGGCCTGTCGCTGGCGAACTGGTCGTTTCTGACGTTCGTCGCGATCGCGTTGCTGATGCTGGCACTGTGGGCGGCGCGCGTGCGCCGGACTTGAAGGCCTGCGGCTTGCCGGGCGCCTGTTGCAGCTTGCGCGCAGGGCTGCGCAAACGCTATATGCTCGACCGCACAATCGATCTACAACCGCTTTTTCCCAAGGAACCAGTCCATGGCGCAGGAATACAACAAGACGTTCGGCGTGTTCAAACCCGTCGGCCATGTCGTGATCTCGTTCCCGACAGCCGATGAGGCCCGGCAGACCGCGCGCGAACTCGGGCCGCTCGGTGTGGAAGGCGATGCGGTGCGCTTTCTGACCGACCGTGAAATGCTCGCGCAGATCGACTCCGATCTGGAAAACGCGAGCCCGCTGGCCGGCGTCGGCCAGGAGCTGAATCTGATCAAAGCGCATCAGGCGCTGGCCGAGCGCGGTTTTCACTTCCTCGTGATCCGCGTGGAGAACGACGAGCAGGCAGCGGCGGTGGCCGACTGCGCGAAGTTGCATGGCGCCGAGCGTGCACAAAACTATGGCCACTTCATCATCGAAGAGCTGATCAGCCACCCGGACGACATGCCGCAGGTATTTGAATCGCCCGACCGCGGGCTGGATCCGCAAACGCCGTCGGGCGAAGAGGCGGAGCGCGCGGAAGACCGGCCAGCGGAACGCGAGCGGAAGTAGCGTTGATCGGCCCGGCACCGAACGGGCGTGTCCCGCGCCGCCGGGCCAGTTCGCAAGCTGGGGCGCATCGACCTGCGCCGTGCCTCGAACTTCCCGAATTGTTCTGTCAACCCGTTTTCAGGAGCATCCCCCATGAAGATCCAGCCCCAGTCCACCGAGGACATGAAGCACTTGGCGAAGATGATCGAAGGTGAACGTCAAGCCATGCTGACATTGGTCGAGCCGAATGGCCGGCTGTCGAGCCGGCCGATGACGCCGCTTGAGCTCGACGCTGCCGGCACGGTCTGGCTGCTCACGTCGCGCAAGACGCTGGCGCATCTGTTCGAGACCGACGCGCGGCCCGTGAACTTGGCCTGGTGCGACACCTCGAACTCGAGTTTCGTCTCGATCGAAGGCAGTGGTCGGCTCGACAACGACCACGCACGCAAGGAAGCGCTCTGGAGCGCCGTAGCGCGGCCCTGGTTCCCCGGCGGCGTCGATGACCCGGATCTGATCGCGCTGGCGATTGCGATCGAGCGCGCCGAGCTTTGGGATTCACCGAACAGCACGGTGGTGCGCTCGATCGCGCTGGCTGCATCGATTGCGGCTGCCAAGCCGATCGGGCTCGGTGACCATGAGGTGGTGACACCTCCGGGAGGCGCTGCCGCCGCGCGCTGAACCGTCCACGCGGTTGGCGGTGTGATGCTGCAGCCGGTCTCAGCGCGTCAGCGGCGCGACCTTCAGCTGGTTGTCCACCGCCACTGCGCCGTCCGCAGACAACGCCAGCGTGGTTGCGCGTTGCCTGGCCGCCTGATCTGGTGCCACGCCGGTCAACGTTACGCGCCCCGCGCTGGTGTCGACATCGATCTTGAGCGCGTCCAGCGTCGAATCCGTGGCCAGCTTGGTTTTCACGCGTGCGGTGATGCCGGCATCGCCCGCCAACGACTCTACCTTGTCGCCGATCTGATGGGCGGTGTCGGAAAGGCGCTCCCCGAGCGGGGCTGACTCGGCCTTCAGGCGGTCGAGCTTTTGCTCCCCGGTTGCGAGTGCGGCATCGAGCTTTTGTCCGGGTGTCCGGCCATCGGTGGCGCCATCGCAGGCGGTGGCCGACAAAGCCAGAAAGCCCGCCAGCAGGCTGAATATCAGGTGCCGGGCTGAAGTCGGGCGGTGATCGACGTGCTGCACTGGGTTTCAACCTTTCTGCTTTGATGACGAGCGGCGCTCGGGATCGGGATACGGCCCACCGGTGCTGCGTGCCTTCTCGCGCTCCAGCAGCTCGCGCTGGCGTTCGGCGTCTTGGCCGGGCGAATTGCGCAGGTCCGTATCGACCATGCCGGCATCCAGATCCTTCTTGGCCTGGCGCATCTTGTCGTGCGGCTGCTCGGCACTGGAGTCGGACGACTGGTCCTGCTCGAACGGCATGCGCATCTCGTCATCATCGGTCTGCTGAGCGGATTCATCGTCCGGCTGGCCGCGAATGATGCGGGTCGATCCTTCGGGCAGGCCCGCCGATGGTGCGTCCGGGTCGGGTTTCGATTCGGGTGAGGCATCGCGCCGGGGCGGGGCCGGCTCAGCCACGGCGGCCACCCACCAGCAGCGCAGCGACGCAAGCGCCGACTGCAGCGGCGATCAGCACCGACTTCATGGGTTCGTCGCGCACGTAGCGCTCGGTGCGACGGCTCAGTGCTGCGGTTTCGCCACGGACCGCCTGCGCCGCTTCGTTTGCGCTCTGCGCATTTCGGTGCCACCACTCACGCGCAATCTCGGCGAAGCGCGCTGCATCGCGTTCCGCCGCGGCGCGCACCTCGCGTGCGCTGTCAGCAGTCTGGGTGCGCAGGTCGTCACTGGCTTGTTTCAGTGCATCGATGCTCTGCGGCACGACGCCGTCGCCTGGCGAAATGTTGGTGTTTGCGTTCATGACATTCAACTCCCTGAAAATGAAGAAAGCGTGAGGGAAGCGTTGAACCGGCCAGCCGATTCCAGAGCGTACGAGCCTCCAGCCAGCCACCGCTTCGAATCAGTTTAATGGCATGCAGCAAGCCACAGGCCTTGCTGCGCGCAGCAAGGCAGCCGCGCGGCCGGACACAGGCTTGCGTCAGAATTCGGCAATGGACATGATCCGCAGTTCTTCCGGCAGCAGCGCGCTGGTGCTCGACTCTCCGCACAGCGGCATCGAGTATCCAGCCGAATTCGATTTCGCGTGCGATGCGCTGCTGCTGCGGCGCGCGGAAGACACGCATGTCGAAAAGCTCTATGCATTCGCGCCCGACATCGGCGCCGCCTGGGTGGAGGCCCGCTTCCCGCGCAGCTATCTCGATGTGAACCGCGGCCTCGACGAGATCGATCCCGCGATGTTCGAACCGCCGTGGCCCGAGCCGCCGTCCGAAGATCCACGGGTGCGCTCCAAGATCCGACTGGGCAAGGGACTGATCTGGCGCTGCACCGACGAAGGCGTCGACATCTACGACCGCCGGCTGCGCATCGAGGAAGGCGAACGCCGCATTGCCGCCTGCTGGCAGCCCTACCATGCGGCGGTCGCCGAAGCGATCCGTGCAGCGCATGCACGACACGGCTGGAGCGTCCATCTGAACTGTCATTCGATGCCGGCAGTCGCGGCCAGCCATGCGACCGAATTTCCGGGGCTCGCGCATGCGGACTTCGTGGTCGGCGACCGCGACGGCAGCACGGCCAGTCCACAGTTGTCCGCGGCGCTGTGCGAATCGCTGCGGGGCCGTGGGTACGACGTGGCCTACAACCATCCGTACAAGGGAGTCGAACTGGTGCGGCGCTACGGCGATCCAGAGCGGGGCCGCCACAGCATCCAGCTCGAAATCAACCGGGCGCTCTACATGGACGAAGCCACGCTGGAACTCAACCCGGGTTTCGAGCCGCTGCGCGCCGATCTGCGCCGCATGGCCGAATGGCTGCAGCAGGTCGACCCGCGCGCACCATGATCGAGTCCCTGCCGGCTGCGCCGGATCGTGTCGAGTGCGTGGTGGTGGGTGCCGGCGTGGTCGGCCTTGCGGTGGCGCGCGCGCTGGCGCTGAGCGGGCACGAGGTATTGTTGCTGGAGGCGGCACGCGCGATCGGCACCGGCACGAGTTCGCGCAACAGCGAAGTGATCCATGCGGGCATCTACTACCCGCAGGGTTCGCTCAAAGCCCGCTTGTGCGTCGCCGGCCGGCGCATGCTGTATGCCTATTGCGAAGCGCGCGGCATCCCGCACCGGCGCTGCGGCAAGCTGATCGTGGCGACCAGCGATGCGCAGTTGCCCAGGCTGCAGGACATCGCGGCGCAGGCCGCCGGCAATGGTGTGAACGACCTGGTCCCGCTGACCCGCGCGCAGGCACAGGCGCTTGAGCCCGCGCTCGCATGCCGCGGCGCGTTGCTGTCGCCGAGCACCGGCATCATCGACAGCCACGCCTTCATGCTCGCGCTGCAGGGCGACTTCGAACATGCGGGCGGACTGGTCGCGCTGAATTCGCCACTCGACTCGGTGCGCCGTACCGACGACGGCTTGCTGCTGCGCACGCTGGATGGCACGCAACTGCTGGCCCGGCAGCTGGTGAACAGCGCCGGGCTGCACGCGCCGCAGCTCGCGGCCCGCATCGACGGGCTGGACGCGCGCGTGGTGCCGCCGGCCTATTTCTGCAAGGGCAACTATTTCGTGCTGGCCGGCCGCAATCCGTTTTCGCGACTGATCTATCCGGTGCCGGAAGCGGCAGGGCTCGGCGTGCACCTGACGTTGGACCTGGGCGGTCAGGCCCGCTTCGGGCCCGACGTGCAGTGGGTCGACCAGCCGGACGATCTTGCGGTGGACCCGGCACGCGGCACTGCGTTTTATGCCGAAGTGCGCCGCTACTGGCCTGCGTTGCCTGACGCCGCGCTGCAACCCGACTATGCCGGCATGCGTGCGAAGCTGCAGCGCCCGGGCGAGCCGGCGCACGATTTCATGCTGCAGGGCCCGGCCGATCACGGCGTGCCGGGGTTGGTCAACCTGTTCGGCATCGAGTCGCCCGGACTCACGAGTGCGCTGGCGATCGCGGAACACGTCCAAAGGCTGCTTGCATGACTGCGCGCCAGATCGTGATCAGTTGCGAGCATGGTGGACGTGACGTGCCGCCTGCCTACGCCGAATGGTTTGCCAAAAGCGAAGATCTGCTGGAGAGCCATCGCGGCTGGGACCCCGGTGCGCTGGTGCTGGCGCGCGAACTGGCGCACGCGCTGTCGGCGCCGCTGTTCTTTTCGACCACGACGCGGCTGCTCGTCGATCTGAACCGATCCGTCGGGCACCGCCAGCTTTATTCGGAGTTCACGCGCGAGCGCAGTCCGGCCGAACGCGCGGCGCTGCTGGCCGAACACTACCAGCCGCACCGCGACGCGGTCGAGGGAGCGATTGCCGATCGGATCGAGGCGGGCGGCCGGGTCCTGCACATTGCCTCGCACAGCTTCACGCCGGTGTTCCACGGGGTCGTGCGCAACGCCGACATCGGCTGGCTGTATGAGCCGCAGCGCGCAGCTGAAAAGACGTTCTCGAACAGCTGGATGGCGGCGTTGAAACAGCGTGCACCGCAGCTGCGGCTGCGGCGCAACTATCCCTATCGCGGCGGTGGCGACGGGCTCGCGTCGTCGATGAGGAAGCGGTTCGGCGGCGCGAGCTATGTTGGAATCGAACTCGAAGTCAGCCAGCGGTTTGCACTGGCAGGCGGCGACGCCTGGCCGCAACTGCGGCTTGATCTGGTGGCGTCTCTCATGGAGACGCTGCCGGCTGCGCTGGCGTAGCATCAGGGCCTGAGCACCGCACCAACTGCTGATGCACCGCCAAGGTGCATGCTGGTGTTGAGATTGCGGGTATGGCAGCCCTTTTCAAGCCGCGACGGCAACCACCTCATCGGTCCAGACTTTGAAGCCTTCCAGCAGATTCGGCCCAAACGTGCTGGCCAGCGCCACATCGGCCGCGTCGCGCCCGCGCGCGATCAGCACCCGGCCGATGCGCGGCATGTGCTGATGGTTGCGCGGATCGAAGGTGTACCAGCGGCCACCGAGGAACACTTCGATCCAGGCTGCGAAATCCATCGGACCGAACGGCGGCTGCATGCCGATGTCGCCCAGAAACCCGTTGCAATATCGCGCTGGAATGTTCATGCAGCGGCACAGCGTGATCGCCAGATGCGCAAAGTCGCGGCAGACGCCGACGCCTTCGTTGAACGCTTCCGCCGCCGTGCGCGTGCGGCGCGCATTGTGGTAGCCGAACTGGATGTGCCGGTTGACGAACTCGCAGATCGCCTGAACCCGCGCCCAGCCGGTCGGGCCGTTGCCGAACCGCTGCCACGCCATGTTGGACAACAGGTCAGTCTCGCAATAGCGGCTTTGCAGCAGAAACAGCAGCGTATCGTCGGGCAGTTGCTCGATTGGGATCTGCTCGGCGTTTGGCGCCACGTCGTCCGGTCGGCCGGTGTCGCTCAGCAGCGCGTCGCTCGTGATCATGAAACGCCCGGGCGGTGCGACGACCCGCGTGCACCAGTTGCCGAACGTGTCGTGATAGCCATGCACCGGCACCGGCGGATCGGTCACGATGCGGTCGGGCTGGATCAGGTCGTTCGAGCGGCTGCTGTGGATCGTAAGCGACAGGATCATCGGCGTCGGTTGATAACACTGGTACACCATCTCGTAACCGACTCGGATCTGCATGGCTGGAACTCCCGACGAGTGAAGATTTGGTTGAAGAACGGCACGGCTTGCGTGCAGGTCAAGCAAAGTTAAGCAAGCAGCGTGCTCGCTGGAATCAGTATGGCATGCGCGATCGGGCCCGGACTGTGGCCGAGCCAGGCTTCGATGCTCAGGCGGCCGATGCCCGCCGATCGGCAAGCGCGCGGGCTATCTGCGTCACCAGCGCGGGTCCGTGGTAGATCAGTCCTGTGTAGAGCTGCACCAGGTCCGCGCCGGCATCGATCTTTTCGCAGGCCGCGGCGGCACTGTCGATGCCGCCGACACCGATGATCGGGAAATCGGGCCCGAGCGCCGCTCGCAACGCCGTGATCACGTGGTTGCTCAACGCCCGCAGCGGCCGCCCGGACAGGCCGCCCGCTTCATCGCCGTGCAGCTGGCCTTGCACCGCCTGCCGGTCCAGCGTGGTATTGGTTGCGACAACACCGAGAGCGCCGTGGCTCGTGCGGTAGCGCTGCAACAGCGCGGCGAGCGCGGCCAATTGCTCGGGGTCCAGGTCCGGCGCAATTTTCACGAAGATCGGCACTTGGCGGCCAAACCGCTGCGCGAGCGACTCGCGCCGCTCGGCCACCGCATCGAGCAGGCCGGCGAGCGCGGTGTCGTGCTGCAGGCTGCGCAGGTTTGCCGTATTCGGGCTTGAAACGTTCACCGTCACGTAGTCAGCATGTGGATAGACGCCGTCCAGGCAGGCCATGTAGTCATCCACGGCGCGTTCGATCGGAGTGGCCGCGTTCTTGCCGATGTTCAATCCCAGTAAACGTCCGCTGCTCCTGAAAGATGAGCACTTCACGTTCTCGATGAACGCGCTCAGGCCGTCGTTGTTGAAGCCGAGCCGGTTCACCAGCGCGCCGGCGGCGGGCAGCCGGAACACGCGCGGACGCGGATTGCCGGCCTGCGCGAGCGGCGTCACCGTGCCGACTTCGACGAAGCCGAAACCCATCGCACCGAACGCATCGATGCAGCGCGCGTTCTTGTCCATGCCGGCGGCCAGCCCAATGCGGTTTGCGAACGTCAGGCCTGCGACCGTGACCGGGTCCGGCACCAGGGGTGCCGCAATGCCGCGTGCCAACGGCGTGCGCTGCGTCGCCGCCAGCGCAGACAGGGTCAGCTCGTGCGCGGTTTCGGGGTCGAGCGCGAACAGCAGCGGTCGCATCAGGGCGTAAGGCAGCAGCATCGGATAATGGTCGGGTGATGGCTTCCTGCTCGCACAGGAAGCTTTGAGATTTTCACCGATGGATTTGCCGCCACCCGTATCACCGTCCGCCGCCGAATTGCCGCAAGATGCGCTGAAAACGCTGGTCGGCCGTGCTGCCGTTCACCATCTGGAGGACGGCATGCTGATCGGCGTCGGCACCGGCTCCACCGTGAACCGGTTTATCGACGCACTGGCGCCGGTCGCCTCCCGCATTGCCGGCGCGGTGTCGAGTTCGGACGCGAGCAGCGCGCGGCTGCGCGCGGTTGGCGTGCGGGTGCTGGACGCAAGCGCTGCCGGCGAACTTGCGGTCTACATCGACGGCGCCGACGAAATCGATCCGCGCGGCTATCTCATCAAGGGCGGCGGTGCGGCGCTCACGCGGGAGAAGATCGTCGCTGCGCAGTCGCGCCGTTTCATCTGCATCGCCGACGATTCGAAGCGCGTCGGCGTGCTCGGCCGCTTTCCGCTGCCGGTCGAGATCATCCCGATGGCTGCGGCGCACCTGTCACGCCGGTTCGCTGCGCTTGGCGCAAGCGCTGTCCTGCGGCTGCGGGGTGAGCGCCCGTTGCTGACCGACAACGGTCTGCAACTGCTCGACGTGCATGGTCTGGCGATCGACGATCCCCTCGCATTCGAAGCGATGGTGAATCAATGGCCGGGTGTCGTGACGGTGGGCGTATTCGCTGCGCAGAAAGCCGACGTCTGCCTATTGGCAACCGCACAGGGGGTGCAGACCCTGCGCTTCGAGTCAAACAGCTGAAAACACGCCGCCACTGGTCTAAAAACGAATGCCGGCTGGATTGCTGTTGCCCGCTGCGTTGCTGCGGCTTGCCGTACTTGAAGGTCGCACCGGCGCGGCGGCCTCGGCGCGCTGCGCAGTGGCGGCCGACGGTTGCGCCTGCATGATCTGCACGAGAGGCGTTGCGGCTGCGGCGCGCCAGTTGGCGGGCAGTTGCGAGGTTTTCGGGTAACCGGCTGCATCCAGCAGGCGCTGCCATTCCTGCTCGGAAAATCCATGCAGTGGCTGGCTGCCGACAGTGGCGAACGGCAGCGAGGCGTCGCCGCTCAGCGCTTTCAATGCCGTGATGTCCTCGTTGCTCGACACGGTTTTTTCGCTGAACGGGATGCCGCGTGCGGCAAGCAGCGCACGCGCGGTGGCGCAGGGCGTGCAGTCGGGCGCCGCATACAGCGTGACCGGGTAGCGGCCGCCGACCTCGCGCATCACGTAGGGGAGCTCGACCGAGCTAGCCGCGGCCGGTGTCGCCGAGCGCCGTTCCACCGCGAACTTGCCGTTTGCTTCGGCCGGAGCACGATCGCTGTAGGTGACGCGGCCGTCCGCGCCGACACTGCGGTAAAGGCCCTGCGCCGATGCGCCAGCAGCCAGCAGCATCAGCGCGGCTGCCGCAAGCGACGATAGGGATGCGAAAGACGGTTTGGTCGTGGCCATGGCGAGCACTTGTTTGAATGCGGATGAACGAGCCACGAAGCCTAGCGTGGCCTGCACCGGGCGGCACCGGCGATCCGATGCGGCGACGCCGCCATACCGTGAACTTCGGCGCGATCAGGCCGGGTTCGTACTCGTCATGCCCTCGTGGCGCAGCAGTGCGTCCAATGTCGGCGCCCGGCCGCGGAACGCCTTGAACGACTCCAGCGCCGGCCGGCTGCCGCCGACTTCTAGGATCGATTCGCGGTATTGGCGGCCAGTCTCCACGCTTGGTGTCCCGTCCGGGCCCATGCTTTCCTCGAACGCTGCATAGGCATCCGCGCTCAGCACCTCGGCCCATTTGTAGCTGTAGTAGCCAGCCGCATAGCCGCCCGAAAAAATATGGCTGAACGTGTGCGCAGTGCGGTTCCAGTCGGGCGGCGTGACCAGCGCGATTTCGGCGCGGACCCGGTGCAGCAGCGGCATCACGGCATCGCTCGGGTCGTGCTCGGTATGCAGCAGCATGTCGAACAGGGAAAGCTCGACCTGGCGCAACGTCTGCAGACCGCTCTGGAAGTTCTTTGCGGCGAGCATCTTGTCGAACAGCGCGCGCGGCAGCGGCTCGCCCGTGTCGACGTGCGCGGTCATGTGCCGCAGCACATCCCATTCCCAGCAGAAGTTCTCCATGAACTGGCTCGGCAGCTCGACCGCGTCCCACTCGACTCCGCTGATGCCGGAGACATCGCGCTCGTTCACCTGCGTCAGCATGTGATGCAGGCCGTGGCCGAACTCATGAAATAAGGTGGTCACGTCGTCGTGCGTGAGCAGCGGCGGCCGGCCGCCGACGCCATCGGCAAAATTGCAGACCAGTTGCGCGACCGGCGTCTGCAACCCGCCGGTGTCCGGTCGCAGCCAGCGCGCGCGCACGTCGTCCATCCAGGCGCCGCCGCGTTTGCCGTTGCGGGCGGCCGAATCCAGATAGAACTGGCCGAGCAGCGCGCCGGCGCGTTCGATCCGGAAGAACTCGACCTTGTCGTGCCAGACCGGCGCCGTGTCGGGCCTGATCGTCACGTCAAACAGCGTTTCGACGATTTTGAACAGGCCGGCAAGCACCTTGGGCGCAGTGAAGTACTGCTTGACGTCCTGATCGCTGAATGCGTAGCGCGACTGCTTGAGCTTCTCGCCGACGAAGCTTAAATCCCAGGGCTGCGGATCGGCCAGCCCGAGCTGGTCGGCCGCGAATGCGTGCAAGTCCGCCAGATCCCGCTCGGCGAACGGGCGTGCCTTGGCGGCCAGGTCGCGCAGGAACGCAACCACCTGGGCTGGCGATTCGGCCATCTTTGGCACCAGCGACAGTTCGCCGAAGTTGCGGTGGCCGAGCAGCCGGGCTTCTTCCAGCCTGAGCTTGAGGATTTCCTGCATCAACGCGGAGTTGTCGTACTTGCGCACTTCCTCGCTGCTTTGGTCGCTCGCGCGCGTCACGTAGGCGCGGTAGAGCAACTGGCGCAGTGCCCGGTCAGTCGCAAACTGCATGACGGGCAGGTAGCACGGCATCTTGAGGGTGAGCTTGCACATGTTCTGCTTGCCGTCCGCTTGTGCGCCTGCTCGAGCCGCCTGCACCACGTCGACCGGCACGCCGTCCAGTTGGTCCGGGTCTGCGTAGTAGCTGAAGCCATCGGTCGCATCGAGCGCGTTTTCGCTGAACTTCTGGCTCAGCTCGGCCAGCCGCTCCTGCAGCTGCGCGAACCGTTCTTTCGCCGCACCGGTCAGCTCGGCGCCGCCGAGCACGAAGTTCCGCATCGCATTCTTGTAGGCCTGAGCCTGCTCGGCATCCAGCTGTGCCGGATCGATCGCCTGAAATTTTGCATACAGCTTGTCGTCCGAGCCAAGCCGCGTCCAGAACTCGACCACCTTCGGCATCGCGGCGTTGTAGGCAGCGCGCAACTCCGGTGTGTCCGCGACCGCGTTCAGGTGGCCGACCGCGTTCCAAGCGCGGCCCAGCCGCTCGGTTGCGGTGTCAAGCGTGGCCGAGATGTCGCGCCAGCGTGCGGGAAAGTCATCGGCCGTCACGGTTGCAAGCGCGCGCTCGGCCTCGCCCAGCAATTCGTCGATTGCAGGCGCAACGTCGGCTGGCTCGATGCGGTCGAACAGCGGCAGCCCGGAAAAGTCGAGCAATGGATTGGTGCTTTGCGAAATGGGCGAATCGGAACGTGTCATGGATGCGGTGGAAGAAGTCATGGCAAGGGTAGGTGGCGCCAGCAGGCCGCAGCTTCAAGGGCTGTCGCTTATGGCGACGCCGCGGGCACGGGCAGGTCAATACCCAAGTATCCCGCGGTCAAGCTCGACGCGGTTCAGATCGTCCGTGTAAATCCGTACCGGTTGCGCGGTGTCGCGGCCGGGCGCGCAGACCACGAGCACGTTGCTGATCGGCCGCGACCGATCCAGCACCTGCACCGTGCAGCGTCCGAGCGCCTGTTCGATGGTGGCCAGCAAGTTGCGCGCGAATGCGGTCTGCAGCCCGCTGTCCAGGATCAGATTCGCGAGCACCACGCCGCCTTCCGCGAGCGGCCGCGCCACGCTGTGCCAGAACTCCAGCGTGACCAGGTGCGCGGGCAGTGCAGCATGCGAGCTGTAGACATCGACCACGATCGCATCGAACCGGCGTTCGGTGCTGCGCACGAAACTGCGCGCATCCTGGGCAACGAAGTCGCCGCGGATCGGACGCCCCAGAAAATCGCGCTCGGCGATCTGCCGGATCGCCGGGTCCACATCCACATAGGTGTAATGGTTCGATTCGTCCCCGATGGACAGCGTGAAGCCACCGGCACCGAGCACGAGCAGCTGTTTGTCGCGCAGCTGCAGATCGCCCAGCAGCACGTGCTGCAGCTGCTCGATGTACGCAGCGCGTTTCGGCGGCCGGCCATCAGGCAGCCCGTCGCTCAGCCGTGAGGCCAGCTGGTTGTTGATCATCAATGTGCGGCTTGCACCCTGTCGACCGTCCGCTGCCGACAGATCGCGCCGCTGCACCGTACGGTAGTCCGCATAGGCGGTTTCGACCGTACTGGAGCGCGGCAGCACGTTGGCGACCACCACCACGAGCAGCACCAGCGCAGCGGTGCCGCCGAGTCGCAGTTGCTGCAGCCCGCGCGCCGCGAGCCCGACCCCGACAGCAAGACTGCCTGCGCACAGCAGCACCGCCGCCGAAACGCCCAGGCGTTGCATCACGACCAGCGCCAGCACGGCCGCGCCGAGCACCGAGCCGGCAGTGGAGGCGGTCAACGCCACGCCACTGGCAGCGCCCACGCGCTGCTGCGGCAGCACATTGGTCAACAGCGGCACCGTCTGGGCAAGCAGCCAGGCCGGTGGGCAGACCACTGCGGCCATGAACAGCAGGTAGGCCAGCTGCGGATCGCCGATGGCGTCGAACAACCACTGCACGCATGCGCCGGACAGGCCGATCCCTGCCATCAGCCCGGCCAGCAGAAAGTTGCGCAGCACGCGTTGCGCGAAACCCTGCGCAATGCGGCCGCCGCTCCAGTATCCCGCTGCCAGCGCGAGCAGAAACAGCGCGATCGTCGGCGCCGTCACGGTGATGGAACTTCCAACCTGCGGCACAAGGCGCCGCAGCGCGATGATCTCGATGCCGAGCGAGGCGAAGCCCTCGACGAAGATCAGCGCAAACCAGATGGTGGCGTTCGATCGCAGTGCCGATGGAAGTGCAAAAACACGCATGGCTCGCATTGTCTGCGAGCCATGCAAGCAGACCGGGCTGCGGCTGGGCCTGGCCGTGTGGCTACTTCGGCTGGGACACCGGCACCGCGCCCAGCGGCTGGCCACCCGGCCCGCCGCGGTAGGTCAGCGGACCGGCCGACGGCTGTTGCGCCACACCGGGCCTGGACCAGTCGCAGACGCCGCCCGCAAACACCGCCTGCAGCCGCGCAGCCTGCGTGCCCGTAAACGTCACCGGCGCGTAGTCGGCCATCGACAGCGGCTTCAGCTGGCACTTGAGCGCGTCCTCGGTGCGTGCGCCGCCGGCCACCTGCCGCGGCGACGCATGCGGCACGTTGAACGGCTCCGCATCGCACTGGGCTTGGTCGAACACTTTCGTCGTCGCGCTCGCGGACAGCAGGCAGAAGTCGGCCGCAGCAGCCGGCTTGGCGCTGCGCACCTTGCGGTCGAGCGAGGCATTGCCGGTGTCGGCCTTGAGATTGGTCAGCCACAGGTCCATCGTGTTGAACGCATCCAGCTGGATCGCTGCCGGCGCGAGCAGGCCGGTCACGCCGGTGCGCCACATCGCGTGGCTGCCGAAGTCGCCGGCGTCGCGCGTGAGCTTGTCGCGCAGCTGGAAGCTGCGCCAGACGTAATGGATCGGGTTGGCCGGCGCGGTCGCGAACGGGGGCTTGATCAACGCCGAATCGTCCCAGCCGCGCATGTCGACCACGGCAGTCTTCGACAAGTTGCGCGCATCGAGCACGATGCCGGAGCGATAGGCGACGTCGAGCGCGGGACGGTCCGCCACCATGCGCGCGGCGATCGGGTTGCTGTCGCGATCGAAGCCGCCGATCGATTCGTTGAGCACCACGAATTCCTCGGCCGTGATCGCGCCGCTTTTAAGCGCGCCCAGCCCGTACTGGATGCCGGTGTTGTCGCGCGTGTCGTTCGCAAACGGCGTGCCGGCCACCTTGCCGAAAATCGATTCGGCCCAGCTCCATGCGTTGCAGCGCGGCCCGGCCGGATTGCCGACCGGATCGTAGACCGCGCTGTTCGGCAGTTCGCAGTTGTTGGTGGCTGTCGGCGACTGCTGGATCGCCCCGGTCTCGTTGTTCATCACGAAGCGCTGAAAGTAGACGCCGGCCTTGGCGTTGCTGCCGAACGCGTTGTACCAGCCGTGGCAGGCGGTCTGATCGGGGTGGCCGTTGATCGCGCCTTTCTTCACATTGACCTGGGCCTGGGTCTGGCCCGTTGCGGCCATCAGGTCGAGCCAGGGCGCTTTTTGATAGGCCTCCACCAGCAGCGTGCAATCGGCTACCTCCATGCCCACGGTTTCCGAGTCCGGATACGCACACTGGATCGTGTAGCCGTCCAGCTGGCCAGGCGCGATCGATGCATTCATGTTGCTGTTGATGGAGCCACCCGAGCAGCCGGTACCCATCGTGAACTTGATCGGTCCGTAGGTGTCGCCGATGTGCTCCTTCATCATCATCACGGTCTCGGCCATCATCACGCGGTTCGAGTTGCGCGCCGAGTCCGTCATGCTGTTGAGCGCCACCGCGTAGCCGCGCGAGAGTTGCGCCTCGGCCGTCCACGAACCCTGCGGCCTTGCCTGCCGGCGCGGCTGCCCGGTGCTGGAGCCGAACTGGTAGTAAAGCTTGCCGTTCCACTGCGGCTGCGGCGCGACGCCGGTCCAGGGTTTGGTCGGATCGAACAGCACCGCGATGTCGTAGATGCCGCGGTTCATGGTGCCGCGTTCGACCCGCACGATATAGGGCACGGTGCGGCCGTTGTCGGTCGTCGTGCTGGCCAGGTCGGATGGTGCTGCGGCCGCCGGGTCGTAGCTCCTGAAGCACGCGTTGGCGGGGGCAGGTGGCGTGGCCGGTGGCGTCCCGGCAGTCGGCGCCACGGTCGGGCTCGGGTCGGGCAGGGCGAAGCTGCAGTTCGCCGCCGTGCTGCGGTAGTAGAGCTTGAACTCGGTTGGGATGTTGCACTGGGCATCAACGGCAGGTTGTGACAGGCCGCTCGCGTTGGTGGCAGGCAGATTGCCGCCGGCCGCCTGCGCCGACGGCGTCGCACAGACAAACGGCACGATCTGCGGGCCGGACAGGATTGGTCCGCCGCGTGCCGCGTTCGTGACGGTGAGGCTGGCAGCACGTGCGCCATCGGCCGATGCGGTGACCACATTGGCGCCGACCTTCAGTCCCGTCACGAGTCCGCTGACCGCGCCGCTGGCGCTGCCGGCGCGCTGTGCGAACGCACTACTCACGTCGCGACCGTCGACGTCGACCCTGAGGCTGGCTGCATTAGCGGATGCCGGCAGTTCGATGCGCACCAGCGCATCGCCGTCGCTGACCAGGTCGGCGCGGTTCGATACGGTCTGGATCTGCACCGGCGTGGCGTTGCCGCTGCCGCCGTCGTCGCTGCTGCTGCAAGCCGTCAGCAGGATCGCGGCGGCGCCTGCCAGCATGAACGTGCCGCCATGTCGCGGGTCAAAAAAAAGTGTCTGCATCAGGCTGTCTCCACCGTTTGAGTCTTGGGGTCGGCGAAGTGTTGCCAATCCGAAAAAACGGGTCCACGGTGATAACCCGTACGCAGCAGCAATTCGGGTGACGCACGATCGATCAAACGGCGGCAAAACCGGCACAATCGACGGGCCACCAACATCGTCGTGCCCGGACCGTTTTCGGGCATCGACGGCGCACAAACCGCCTGTTCAATCGTTCGTTCATGCAATCGATTCCATTTCTGCGCCGTCGCCACATCGCTGCTGCTTTTAGCGCGTTGTTGTGCCTGCTACCGCTGGCGGGCCACGCCGATGCCGGGTCTTCCGCAGACGCCTGGGCGGCCTTGAAGGGTGGGGCGGTCGTGCTGTTTCGGCATGCCACCGCGCCGGGCGTGGGCGATCCGCCGGGTTTCAAGCTCGATGACTGCACCACCCAACGCAATCTGGATGCCGACGGGCAGGCGCAGGCGCTGCGCATCGGCCGCGCATTCCAGCGTGAAGGCGTTTCGGTCGCAACGGTCTGGTCGTCCGCTTGGTGCCGCGCGAAGGAGACCGGCGAGCTTGCTTTCCCGGGCCGATTGCGGCTGGAGCCGGCGTTCAATTCGTTTTTCGGCGCGCCGGCGCTGGAATCGACGCAGACCGCGACGGCGCGCGAACTGCTGCTGGGCTGGCGCGGGCCCGGTGCGCTGGTCGTGGTGACACATCAGGTCAACATCACCGCGTTGACCGGTCTGGTGCCGGCGTCGGGCGAGGGCGTCGTCCTGCGTGTCGCCGACGGCCGGCTGGAGCCGGCCGGACAGATCGCGCCGTGACGACCGGCAAACGGTTTGCCGCAAACGGCCGCCGCATCGGCACGTCCTGACCCGCGTCGCCTCAAATCGAC
Organism: Burkholderiaceae bacterium; assembly: GCA_965218765.1. GTDB lineage: Bacteria > Pseudomonadota > Gammaproteobacteria > Burkholderiales > Burkholderiaceae_C > JBBPYC01. The sequence continues at coordinate 420,344 of CBDCLU010000002.1, forward strand.
TTGGTGGTCCCCTGCAGATGAGTGAAGCAGACAGCGACAGCGAAGCCTTGGAACCGGAACTGGAAGCAGCCGCTTCGCCGGATACCTCGCCGGAGGCACCCACCAGCCATTTCCCATACCCGGTGGTCGGGATCGGTGCGTCGGCGGGCTGCGTCAGCGCGCTGGGCGCCTTGTTCGCACAACTACTGCCCGAAAGTGGCATGGCGTACGTGATCGTCGTGCACCTGTCGCCCGAGCACGAGAGCCATCTGGACACCATTCTGGGCCGATCGACACGGATGCCGGTGCTGCAGGTGCGCGAGCCGGTGCCGGTCGAACCGGATCACGTCTACGTCATCTCGCCCGCGTTGCAGCTGTCGATGAACGACGGGCACCTTGGCGTGGCGCCGCTGCAGCGCGGCCACAGTCCGCACCGATCGATCGACGTGTTCTTTCGCACCCTGGCCGAGGCGCAGCGCGAGCGCGCTTATTGCGTGGTGCTGTCCGGCACCGGCAGCGACGGCACGCTGGGCTTGTGCCGCGTCAAGGAATGCGGCGGCGTCGCGCTGGTGCAGGAACCGGACGACGCCGATTACGACGACATGCCGCGCAGTGCGATCGCCACCGGCGTGGCCGACGTGGTGCTGCCGGCCGCCGAGATCGGCGCCCGGCTGGTCCAGCTCTGGAACAATCTGCAGCACATCCAGCTGCCGGAGCCGGTTGCGAGCCTGGTCGATCTGGATCCGCCGCCCACGCCGAAAGCCGCCGAAATCGCCGAGCAGGCGCTCAACGACGTGATGCGGATGTTGCGCAGCCGCACGGGCCACGACTTCCGGCACTACAAGCGGGCCACCGTGCTGCGCCGGATCGAGCGGCGGCTGCAGGTCACCGCGACGCCGACCCTGCCCGCCTACCGGGACCTGCTGCACCGGCAGGCCGACGAGACGCAGGCGCTGCTGCAGGACCTGCTGATCAGCGTGACGCATTTCTTTCGCGATCCGGCCGCCTTCGCCGCGCTGGACCAGGAAATCGGCGCCAGCCTGCCGGTCGAGCCGAGCACGCATCCGCGCCTGCGCGCCTGGGTCGCCGGCTGCGCGACCGGCGAGGAGGCCTATTCGGTCGCGATGCTGCTGACCGAGAATGCCGCCAAGCTGCGCAACAAGGCCGACGTGCAGGTGTTCGCGTCCGACATCGACGAGCAGGCGATCGCGTTCGCGCGCGCGGGCCTGTACCTGGACAACATCAGCACCGATCTGGCGCCGACCCGGCTGCGCCAGTATTTCGTGAAGGAGCACGGCCGGCTGCGCGTGCGCAAGGACCTGCGCGAGATGGTGCTGTTCGCGGCGCACAACGTGCTGCGCGATCCGCCGTTTTCGAACCTGGACCTGATCTGCTGCCGCAACCTGCTGATCTACCTCGACCGCGAGATGCAAACCCAGGTGCTGCAGATGTTCCATTTCGCACTCAAGCCGGGCGGACTGCTGTTTCTCGGCATGTCGGAGTCGGCCGACGTGGCGGCCGAACTGTTCAACACGGTGGACAAGAAGCACCGCATCTACCGCGCCGACGGCGTGCGGCGTGCGGTGCGCTCGCGCGTGTCGATCCCGTCGCTCGCGCTTCGGCTCGATCTGCCGCCGGTTCGCGTGCCGCCACCGACGTTCGGCGCAGCGGCGGGTCCATCGGCGGCGCCGGCGCCGCCGATGGACCCGATCGGCTTGCTGCACCAGCGCGTGGCCGCCGACAAGGCGCCGCCCAGCGTGCTGATCGACACCCGCTTCGAAGTGCTGCACTGCACCGACGAGGCCAGCGCGTTTCTCAAGTTCGCCGCGGGCGAGCCGTCGCGCAACCTGCTCGACGTGGTGCGCCCGGAACTGCGCGTGGAGCTGCGCGCGGCGGTCGTCCGTGCCTCGCAGGAGCGCGTGAGCGTGGCGGCGCGGCGCGTGCATCTGGGCCAGGACGGGGCGGCCGGCTGGGTCGGCATGAGCGTGCACCCGGTCGAACTGGAGGGCAGCCCGCTGTTGCTGGTGCAGTTCGACCGAGCCGACATCACGTTCGGACTGGAGGCGTCGACGGGCGAGCAGAAAGACCCGATGCTGGTGGTGCTGGAAGACGAGTTGCGCCGCACGCGCGACCAGCTCGCCCGCAGCGGGACCGAGGCGTCCGCGGTGAACGAGGAACTGCGCGCTTCCAACGAGGAGCTGCAGGCGATCAACGAGGAGCTGCGCTCGGCCACCGAGGAGCTGGAGACGGGCCGCGAGGAGCTGCAGTCGGTCAACGAAGAGCTGATCACGGTGAACCAGGAGCTCAAGTCCACGCTCGACGACACCTCGAAGGTCAACGACGACCTGCTGAACCTGATCGGCTCCACCGACATCGCGACCGTGTTCGTGGACCGCGCGCTGCGCATCAAGCGCTTCACGCCGCGCGCGTCGCAGCTGTTCAACCTGATCGCGACGGACGTCGGCCGGTCGCTGCTGGACATCACGCACCGGCTCGACTACAGCCAGTTGAAGGCCGATGCGCGCGCCGCGTTCGAGTCGCTGCGCACGATCGAGCGCGAAGTCCGGGACGCCGACGGCGGCATCTGGCTGGCGCGCCTGCTGCCGTACCGGACCCAGCAGGACGTGATCGACGGCGCCGTGCTGACCTTCGTCGACATGACCGCGATCCGCAACGCGCAGTGGCAGCTCAAGGTCGGCGAGGCGAACCTGCAGCGCGTGGTCGAAAGCACGCGCGACTATGCGATCGTCACGCTCGACGAGAACGGCGGCATCGCCGGCTGGAACCTGGGCGCCAGCCAGCTGTTCGGCCATCTGGCCGAGGAGGTGATCGGCCGCCCGTTCGAGCTGATCTTCACGAGCCAGGACCAGGCGGCGGGCCTGCCGCGGCGCGTGCTCGAGCAGGCGCTCGAAACCGGCCGCGCCGAGGACGAGCGCTGGCACGTCAGGAAGGACGGCAGCCTGCTGTTCACCAGCGGCATCGTCACGCCATTGCACGAGGACGGCCGCTTGGTCGGCTACGCGAGCATCGCGCGCGACCTGAGCAACGGCAATCGCATCGAGGCGCAACTCGAAGCGTCGCTCGCGAAGGAGCAGGACGCGGCCGCCGAACTGGCGCGCGCGTATGCGCTGAAGGACGAGTTCCTGGCCGTCATGTCGCACGAGCTCAAGCACCCGCTGAACCTGATCCTGGTGAACGCGGAGCTGCTGTCGCGGCTGCCGCAGGCGCGCGAGGCGCCGGCCGTGGCGCAGGCTGCCGCGGTGATCCGCCGGACCGTACTGGGCCAGGCCAAGATCATCGACGACCTGCTGGACCTGTCCCGGCTGCGCACTGGCAAGCTGAGCCTCAACGATGCCTGCATCGACGGCGCCGAGATCGTGACGCGCGTCTGCGAAGCGATCCGCGACGACGCCGCGGCACGCAACCTGACGCTGGACTGGCGGCTCGACCCGGACGCGTCCATGCTCAACGCCGATGCGGTCCGGTTCGAGCAGATCGTCTGGAACCTGCTGAGCAACGCGCTCAAGTTCACGCCACCCGGCGGCACCATCGACGTCCGGCTCACGGTGGACGGGGATTTTTCGCGGCTCGACGTGCAGGACAGCGGGCAGGGCATCGAAGCGGAGTTCCTCGACCAGGTGTTCGACATGTTCCAGCAGACCGGCCGCAACCGGTCCACGTCGCGCGAGCAAGGCGGCATGGGCATCGGCCTGGCCCTGGTGCGCCAGCTCGCACAGGCGCACGGCGGGCGCGCGGAAGCCGCGTCCAAAGGGTTGGGTCGCGGCAGCGTGTTCAGCGTATGGCTGCCGCGCGCCCGGGCCGGCGCGGTGCAGACCGCGCGCGTACAGCCATCGAGCGTGCTGGCCGAGCTGCGGGTGCTGATCGTGGACGACACGGCCGACACGCGCGATGCCTTCAAGATGCTGCTGGAGCTCGAAGGCGCCGCCGTCACCGCCTTGGCAAGCGGCACGCAAGCGCTGGAAAGCGCCGCGCATGAACCGTTCGACCTGTTGCTGTCGGACATCGCGATGCCGGGCATGGACGGCTATCAGATGATCCGTGCGCTGCGCGCCGCAACTGGCCCGAACGCCAAGGCCGTCGCGGTCGCGCTGACCGGCTTCGGGCGCCAGCAGGACACGCAACGCGCGCTCGACGCGGGCTTTGACGCTCATCTGCCGAAGCCGGTGAACATCGAGCAGCTTTACGGAGTGGTCGAAAAGCTGCTCGCGCGGCGCGCGCCGCGGTAGCGTCCGCAGAATCGGGAGCGAAGGGCTGAACGTAAATTAGCCCGCGCAAAATCCTTTAGTTAACATAATATACATCGTATGAAGTAGAAAAGGTGCTTGAGTTTGCGGCGCTGAACCCCGTCGCACCACCGATGCAACGCCTCACGGCTGCCATCCCCGCCGTCCAAGCCACAGCAGCTACTTGCCCAGATTGAACATCTGCTCCGGCAGGAACGTGACGATCTGCGGAAACAGCCAGATCAACGCCACTGCCGCCATCAGCAGCAGGAAGAACGGCAAGCTTGCACGCGCGACGAAAAACATGTCGCGGCCGGTCAGGCTTTGCAGCACGTACAGGTTGAAGCCGACCGGCGGCGTGATCTGGGCCATCTCCACCACCAGCACGACGAAGATGCCGAACCACATCAGGTCGATCCCGGCCGCGCGCACCGACGGCAGCACCACGGCCGCCGTGAGCACCACCATCGAGATTCCGTCGATGAAGCAACCCAGCAGCATGAACAACAAGGTCAAGGTGGCGATCAGCTGCCAGGGCGCAAGGCCCGATGCCGCGATCCATTCAGCGAGGATGCGCGGGATGCCGGTGAAACCCATCGCGGTGGTGAGAAAGCTGGCGCCCATCAGGATGAAGCTGATCATGCAGGTGGTGCGCACCGCCCCGCCGACGCCTTCCAGGAACACCTTCAACGACAGCGACCGGCTGATCCCCGCCAGCGCCAACGCGCCGACCACGCCGAGCGCCGCGCTCTCGGTCGGTGTGGCGATGCCGGTGTAGATGCTGCCGACCACCGCCACGATCAGCAGCACGGTCGGAATCAGATAGCGCGCGGCGGCGATCTTGGCAGCCAGCGTCGATCGTTCGTCGCGCACCGCCGGTTGCAGCTCGGGCCGAAGCACTGCCCAGATGCCGATGAAGCCGGAAAACAGCGTCATCAGCAGCACGCCCGGCAGCACGCCGGCCACGAACAGCCGAGCAATCGAGACGTCGGCTGCGACGCCGTAGACGATCATGATGATCGACGGCGGAATCAGCAGGCCCAGGGTGCCGGCGCCGGCCAGCGACCCCGTCACCATCACCGGGTCATAGCCGCGTCGGGTCAGCTCGGGCACCGTCATGCGGCCGATCGTGGCGGCGGTGGCAGCCGATGACCCGGAGATCGCCGCGAAGATGCCGCAGCCCAGCACGTTGGTGTGCAGCAAGCCGCCCGGCAGCCGCGCGACCCACGGCGCAAGCCCGCGAAACATGTCCTCGGAAATACGGCTGCGAAACAGGATTTCGCCCATCCAGATAAACAGCGGCAGCGCGGTCAGCGCCCAGTTGCTGCTCGCGCTCCAGACCGTGGTCGCCAGCAGCGGGCCGGTCGGCGCCTGCGTGAACAGCACCATGCCGACATAGCCGGTGATCAGCAGCACCGGCGCGATCCAGACCCCGGCCGCCAGCAGCGCCAGCAACACCGCAAGCAGCCAGGTCGATTCAAGCAGGACGTTCATGCAAGGGTATCAACGAAGGAGATGAGTGACGAAACCGGCGCACCCGGCCATCGCTGCCCCGAACAAGCATGTTCATCAAACCTCGCTCGCAGCGCGCGCAAGCACCGCATCCGCGTTGCCGGGCGCGCCCGGGCCGCCGCGCAACGCGATCACCAGCGACTCCGCCACCGCGAGGCACAGCAGCAGCAACCCGACCACCATCGACAGTTGCGGTATCCACAGAGGGATCGGCAGCAGCCCCTGCGATACGTCGTTCATCGCGTACGACAGCCAGGCAAAACGCGTGGCATACCACGCGAAATAGGCGCAGGCCAGCAGCGTGATCGCAAGCGCCAGCATCTGCAGCAGCCGTCCCGCCATACCGGGCACTCTGGTCACCAGCAACTCCATGCGCACGTGCACGCCGGCGCGCCAGGTCGCGGCCAGGCCCAGGAATGCCGAGCCGGCCATGCAATAGGTTGCGACCTCGTCCCAGGAATGGGCCGGCAGCCCGAGCAGCCGCGCACCGATCGGCACCAGCGTCAGCACGCCGACGGCGACCAGCAGCACGCCGGCCGCGACGGCACCTGCGTGCTGCAGGCGGTGCAGCCAGCGCGTCACCACGGTGCGTGCATCGCGGCTGGCCCGGGGGCGACTTCCATACGGGTCACTTAAGTAAGCGCTATTTGCGATACGCGCTCACGATCGCCTCCCCGTCGGCGCCCGTGCGTTTGACCCATTCATCGGTCATCTGCTTGCCGATCGCCTTGAGCTGGTCTTTCAATGTGAGGCTGGGCTTGAGCACCTTGATGCCTTTGTCGGCCATCGTCTTCACCACCTTGTCGTTCTCCGCCATGGAAGCGGCCCAGCCGCGCTGCTCGGCGGCGGTAGCGGCATCCTGCACGATCTTGCGCGTGGCTGGATCAAGCGCTTCCAGCGCGGCCTTGCTGACGATCACCATGTTCTGCGGCAGGAACGCCTGCACGTCGTAATAGTGCGTCAGGTAATCCCAAGCCTGGGTATCCACGCCGGTGGAGCCCGACGTGATCATGGCGTCCACCAGCCCGGTGCGAAACGCCTGCGGAATCTCCGGCACCTGCACGGTGGTGGGCACGGCGCCGATCAGTTCGGCAAAGCGGCTCGTGGTCGGGCTGTAGGTGCGGAACTTGGTGCCCTTCAGATCGGCGGTCGACTCGATCGGCCGCTTGGTGTAGATGCCCTGCGGCGGCCAGGCGACCGAATACAGCAGCGCGATGCCCTGCCCGTCCAGCCGCTTGGTCAGATACGGCCTGGCGATGGTCCAGAGCTTTTTCGCATCGTCATAGCCTTCGACCAAGAACGGGTTCGAGTCGAATGCATACAGCGGGCTTTCGTTGGCCAGCACCGAAATCAGCAGTTCGCCGATCGGCACCTGGCCGGTCTGCACCGCACGTTTGATTTCCGGGTGCTTGATCAGCGAGCCGTTGCTGTGCACCGTGATGGTCAGCTTGCCGTTCGACTTGGTGCTGACCTCTTTGGCAAATTCGACGGCGTTCTTGGTGTGGAAATTGCCGTCCTGGTATGGGGTCGGCATGTCCCACTTGGTCTGCGCGAATGCACACGCGCCGATTGCGAGCGCACCGGTCAGGATGGTGGCGCGAAAAAAGGATGAGGTCATTGGATGGTTCCTGTAGATGACGTGGTCGGCACCAGTGGTCTGGCGTCGCCATGCAGGTCGAGATAACTAAGTCTGGATGCAAGTTGCGTGCTCGAACCCGGCGATGGCCGTGCAGCGCGACCGGTGAGTCGGCTCATCGAGCGGCACGACCGAACTGCGGCATCTGCATGTTTCAAGTCCTGCAGATACGGCGCGCATCGGTCGTTGGCCCGGCCAGGCCATGCCGCAGCTGGGCACCCCGCTATCTTGGCCTCATTCAGGGCTCGCGTTCGACCGGGTTAACCCGGCTTCAGCCGCCGCGATGACGGAGTCGATCGCGCTGGCCGTGCGGCGCGATGCATCGCCGTGCGCACGCACGAACGCCTTTGCGTGCGCTGCCATGTCGCGTGGCAACGCGGCATCCGTTGCGAGCCGGACCGCAGCGGCAACCGCTGCTTCGATGTCCGGCACACGCAGCGCAGCACCCGCTTCGACCGCGAGCTGTGCCGCCTGCTCGAAGTTGAACGTATGCGGCCCCAGCACGACCGGGCAGCCGCAGGCCGCTGCCTCGATCAGGTTCTGGCCACCGAACGGCGCGAAGCTGCCGCCGAGCAGCGCGACGGTGCTCAATCCGAAGTAAAGCGGCATCTCGCCGAGCGAATCGCCGAGCCAGAGCATGGGCTCGATGCTGGTGGGCGGACCGCAATCGTCCCAGTCGCTGCGCCGGGACACGCCGAAGCCATGCGCGCGGATCGCTTCGGCAACCGCGTCGAAACGCTGCGGATGGCGCGGCACGATCAGCCACTGCACGGCATCTGCTTCAAAATTTGTAGCTGAAGATGAAGGCGCAACCTGCGCCTTTGGGCCTTTTCGATCCAAAACTTCGAGCAGCATGGCTTCTTCGCCTTCGCGCGAGCTCGCGAACATCACGACCGGTAGCCGGCCGGCCGCGCGCCAGCTGGCTGCCTGCACGAGCTGTTGTGCGTCGGGCTGCAGATCGAACTTCAGGTTGCCATACACCGCCTGCACCGGCGCGCCCATGCTGCGCAGGCGCTGTGCATCGGCCTGCGTCTGCGCCCAGACCGCTGCGAGCGACCGGTACGCAGGCCGCGCCAGCCAGGCGAGCCGCCTGGTACGGCGCAGCGACTGCTCGCTGAATCGCGCATTGGCGAGCATCAACGGCGTGCCGGTGCGGCCGCATGCGGCGCACAGGTTCGGCCACATTTCGGTTTCCATCAGGATGCCCGCGGCTGGCTTGAAATGGTGCAAAAACCGATCCACCGCGCCCGGTGTGTCCCACGGTTGCCAGACCTGCATGTCGCCGTCTTGCAGCAGCAGCCGGGCGCTTTCCGCGCGGCCGGAGGCGGTACCGTTCGTGACGAGCAGGCGCATGCCGGGCCGACGCGCACGCAGCTGCTCGACCAGCGCGGCGGCAGCCCGGGTTTCGCCGAGCGACACCGCATGCAGCCAGATGCTGCCGCTGCTGGCAGGTTGCCGGTAGTGGCCAAAGCGTTCCGCGACCGCCTGCCCATAAACCGGCTCAAGCCGGCTGCGGCGTGCCAGCTTGAGCCGCAGCAGCGGCTGGCCGAGCCACATCAGCGCTGAATACAGCGCACGGATCGCCTGCGCGATCATCGCTGGGATGCGGCGGAGTCGAGCGTGACGGCTGCAGTGGACTGCGATCCGGCAGCGCCGGCCGCAACCGCAAGCCACGCCTGCCAGACCGCGTCGAGCAATGGCGTCGGCAGCGCGAACACGGCACGCTGGCGCGTTGCAGCAGCCGTCGGGCCGGTGCGCCAAGCGGTGTCGTGGTTGTAGATCTGCACATGCGGCAAATCGAGTGCGACCGCAAGGTGGCTCAGCCCGCTGTCCACGCCGATCACACCGGCGCACCGTGCCATCCGGTCCACCAGCGCATCAAGCGCCAGGCGCGGCCAGACTTGCGCGTCGGGCACCTGTGCGGCGATATGTTCGCTGACGAGCCGTTCGGCTTCGTTGCCGTGCGGCAGCGCGATGCGCGTATTGGCGGCGGAGAGCCGCCTGCCGAGCGCGATCCAGTGCTCGACCGGCCAGCATTTGTCTGCCCGGGAACTGCCGTGCACGAGCGCGACCGGCCGGGGTTGGGATTCCGCCATCGTTTTGGGTTGCACACGATCGCCATGATCAGCGGTCGCCAGCCCGTAGTGCAGCGTCTGCGGCATGCGGTAGCCGAGCGCTTGGGCGCAAAGCACGCGCGCACGCGGCACGGCCGCAAGATTCGGATCGACCCGCAGCGCAACGTCCGCAGCCCAGCGCGTGGCTGCTTCGTAGCTTGACCCCTCGGTGCGGTTGGCCAGTGCGACGCGCCTGCCGCCGGCGCCGAGCGGTGCCAGGCGCGCGACCAGCCCGGACTTGGCAAGGCCCTGCGCATCGATCACCGTGTGATACTGCCGCAGGCCCAGCTGCTTGCGAAAAGCACGCCACTGCTCACGCGTCTGCGCGGTGAATGGCGCGGCGCGCCATTGCCGCAGATCGCACGCAATCACATCCTGCACGCCCGCGCACCGCGCGACCAGCGGCGCGAACGCGCGCTCGACCACCCAGTCGATCGTCGCATCGGGCAGTGCGCGGTGGATGTCCTGCACGGCCGGCATCGTGTGCACCACATCGCCGAGCGATGACAGCTTGACGATCAGGATGCGCGGCGGCGTCGTATTGCCGGCACGGGCTGGGCGAGCCGGCGGGGCAGCGGCTTCGGCCGGCTTCAATGCGCTGCCGCGGCGAACTGCGCCTCCGGCTTGACGCTGCGCAGCAGTGCGAGCATTTCATGCTGAATGCGCTCGAGTGCGGCCTCGGTCGTGCCTTCAAAACGCAGCACCAGCACCGGCGTGGTGTTGGAGGCGCGGATCAGGCCGAAGCCGTCCGGCCAGTCGACGCGCAGGCCATCGATCGTGCTGACCGTGGCGGGTGTCTTGAAGGCGGCGCGGCTGACCAGTCCTTCCATCAGCGCGTGCGGCTCGCCTTCCGCGCAGGCGACGTTCAGTTCCGGCGTGGAGAAGCTGTTCGGCAATGCTTCGAGCACCGCGCCGGCGTTCGGCGAGCGGCTAAGGATCTCGAGCAGCCGGCAGCCTGCGTAGGTGCCGTCGTCGAAGCCGAACCAGCGTTCCTTGAAGAAGATGTGGCCACTCATTTCGCCACCGAGCGGGGAATCGACTTCCTTCATCTTGGCCTTGATGAGCGAATGGCCGGTCTTGTACATCAGGGCCTGACCACCAGCGCGCTCGATAGCGGGCCCGAGTTGCTGGGAGCATTTCACGTCGAACACGATCGTGCCGCCCGGCACGCGCGTCAGCACGTCGGCGGCGAACAGCAGCATCTGGCGGTCCGGGTAGATCGTGTCGCCATGCGGCGTCACGATGCCCAGGCGGTCGCCATCGCCATCGAACGCAAGACCGAGCTCGGCACCAGTGCTGGCAAGTGCCTCAATCAGGTCGGTCAAATTTTCCGGTTTGCTCGGGTCGGGATGGTGGTTCGGAAAGTCGCCGTCCACCTCGCTGAACAATTCGATCACCTCGCAGCCGAGCGCGCGGAAGATGCCGGGGGCTGAGGCGCCAGCCACGCCATTGCCACTGTCCACCACGATCTTCATCGGACGCGCGAGCCTGACGTCGTCTGTGATGCGCTGCTGATAAGCGGCCGACACGTCCGTCTCGCGGACGCTGCCGTCTGGCGCGAAGGTCCATCGCTCGGACTCCATCATCTCGCGCAGCGTCTGGATCTCGGCGCCGTAGATTGCCCTGCCGGCCAGAACCATCTTGAAGCCGTTGTAATCTTTCGGGTTATGGCTGCCCGTGACCTGGATGCCGCTGTTGCACAAGGTGCTGGCCGCGAAATACAGCATTGGCGTGGTCACCAGACCAACGTCGATCACGTCAATGCCCGCAGCCATCAGGCCGCGCACGAGCGCTGCGGAAAGCAACGGTCCGCTCAGTCTGCCGTCACGCCCGACCGCCACCGCTCGTTCGCCTTGCGTCCTGGCGATGCTGCCGAACGCACGACCCAGCCCTTCGGCGACTGCTTCGTTCAGCGTCGTCGGTACCACACCACGGACGTCGTAGGCCTTGAAGATGGTCGAACTGAGCTGCATGGGTTTGCTTTTCTCGGTGAGCCGGAGCGTTTGCTGGACAGGAATTTTAGGAGGCACAAATTTCACGCCGCTGTTTTTTGAGCGGCCGGGATTCAGACACACGCTCTGGGTTTGACGTCAACCAGCGAGCGGCAACGGGCAGATCACTGGTATTCAGGTGCAAACCCGAGTAAAGTAAACCAACGGCGTTGGTTATAGTAATTGAGTGATCACTGCAGATCAAAGAAGCACTTTAAAGCTACAGTTGCGCCAGACGCCGTTGGTTTACTTTCAAACGATTCATGGCTGCTAGTCCATCTACCGTGGCTTACACCGCTGACCTCTTCGGAGATGTTTCACCGGCCGCTGTCAGGTCTGAGTTCGACCGTGCGTTTCTTGCTTGGCAGCAATCCGCCGAAGATGCGGCTCGCTCACGCCGCCCCCTGGACCAGCCGCTGTCCCAAGCGGCCTATCTGGACCTCTGGAACGTATTCGCGCGCTGGTGCGCGGCTGGTCAATGCCCGCCCCTTCCACTGGCCGAGATCACCGCAGCCGACTTGCGCACGTTTCTGCAACAGCGTGAAGAGATACTGCTTGCGAAACCATCGCAGCGTGCCGACGCCGGCGCCGAACGCAGCCTCGTACAGCCGAGCCGTAGCAGCCGGCAGCGCTCGCCGCGCGCCGGCCTGACCAATCGCTACGTCTGGCGCGTGTTGCACGTGATCGATCGGGTGCTCATGCATCACGCTGACGCGCAGGGATTGCCACCAAACCCGGCCGCGCGCGAACTGCTGGCCAGCCGCCCGGAATGGCAGCACGCGAACGCCCGTCATCGAGACACCCTGCCCGACCATCTGCCGCCGGGCGAAGCGTCGGTGCTGGTGAACTTCCTGTCGAGCTGGCGCCAGGGTCGGCGCGACAAGCCGGACTATGGGCCCGGCCGCCGCTGGCAGGATTTGCGCAATCTGGCAGCGATCGCGTTGCACCTGGGAGCCGGACTTACGCCGGCCGAAGTGCGCGCAATCGAGGTTCAGCATGTCGTCATCGAAGGTGGACGGCAGCACGGCATCCCGTGGAAGGTCCGAGTGCCGGCATTAGGCGAGACGCCGACGCGTGAAACGCCGCTTTCTGTCTGGGCCGGCAAGGTGTTGGCTGCCTGGCTCGACGCACGCGCGGGCCTCGGCGAGGCGTGCGGCAGCATGCTGTTTCCCGCGACTCGCACCGGCCGGCCCTGGAGCAAGCTCGGGCATTACAAGGCCATCACGGAAACGCTCGATCGCTCGGGCATCAGCAAGGAATACGTACCCGGGGGTGCGTTCCGGCTGCGCCACACGTTCGCCATCCGACAGCTGCGCCGACGCGAATCGCCCGAGCGTGTCAGCAAGTGGCTGGGCGTGCAGGACCCGGACGTCGTCGCGCGCTACCTCGCGGTGGTGGACAACTCCGAAGTGCCGGTCTGAAGCCGGCACGCAGCTGTTCAGGCGCCGGCCGCGATCTTGCGCAACGCTTGCTCGAACACCTCGGGCGGCTGGCCACCAGAGATCAGATGCCGGTCATTGATGATGATGGATGGCACCGAGCTGATGCCCTGACTCGTATAGAACTGCTCGCGCTCGCGCACCTCGGCCGCAAATTCATCACTAGCCAGAATCTGCCGGGCCCGGTCGGCGTCCAGCCCGACCTGCGCTGCGATGCGGGCCAGCGTCTCGTGCGAAGCAACGCTTTCGCCGTCTGTGAAATACGCGCTCAGCAACGCTTTCTTCAGCGCCGCCTGCCGGCCTTCCAGTTCAGCCCAGTGCAGCAGTCGGTGCGCGTCGAATGTGTTGTGGATGCGGGCGCGGCCTTCCCTGCGGAACACAAAGCCCACATCCGCGCCACGCTGCCGGATCGCATCGCGGCTGGCGACCTGCTGCGCTGGCGTCATGCCGTACTTCCGGGTCATGTATTCAGCCGGGTCCGCACCCTCGGGGCCCAGCTGCGGATTCAGCTCGAACGGCTGAAAGTGCAGCTCGGGTGCCGGCAGGTCGTCGCCGATGCGCTCGATCGCACGCTCGAGCGAAGCCAGCCCGACCGCGCACCACGGACATGCCACGTCCGAAACAAAATCGATCTTCAAAGGTTTGCTGTTCATCGACTCGTCTTTCCCTCAACTTCAGTCGGCTTCAACGGCCCGGCAGTGCGACTTGCAAGGTCTTGCCGCCCCAGCCGTAGCGCTGGTCCCGGGCCCACAGCACCACCCATCGCACCGCTGGTGGAATCTCGACACCATACAGGTCGCGCGTGAACGGCTGATCGTCGGCTTGATCGTGCCACAAGGTGCGTTCGCCCAGTACCCTACCGTCCGGCGCGCTGACACGAAATGCATCGGCATAGCGCTCCGCGCTGTCATAAGGTGACGACACCGTGACATCGAAGTCGAAACGCCCTGTTCCGCCGGCCCGGACCTGGGCGGCAACCACGTCTGGATATCGCTGCACAACCACCTGCGCATCGACTGCCAGCGCAGTCGTACCGAAACACGCAACCCAGACGCCGACGACGACGGCAATGTCAATGCGCCATCGGGGGCGACCGTTCATGATGAACTCGATCCTGGTTCGGCAAGCGTGTCGGCGATCGGCTGGAACACCGCGCGGCTGAATAAATGCCAGCCAGCGCTTGCTGGCTGCAAGTTTGCCCACTAGTATCCTGCCCGTCCGTTCGATGAATTCCATCGCTCATTTCTTTGCTTGAGTTGCCGCTCGACTGCAGACGAACCATGTCAGACCCAGCCCCTCGACAACTCGCTGAGCGCGTGCGCGACGCGATGTTCGCACACGATGCGGCTGCGCGTGCGCTCGGGCTCACGGTTTCAGCCATCGACTGCGGCAGCGCGACGGTGGCGATGACCGTGCGTGCCGACATGGTGAACGGCCACGCGCTGTGCCATGGCGGGCTGATTTCGACGCTGGCCGATACGGCATTCGCGTATGCCTGCAATTCCGGCAATCAGATGACGGTCGCGTCCGGCTTTGCGATCGATTTCGTGGCGCCGGCGCACCTGGGCGACGTGCTGAGCGCGATGGCCACCGAGCAGTCCAGGGCGGGCCGCACCGGGGTCTATGACGTGCGGGTCAGCAATCAGCGCGGCGAGTTGGTTGCGCTGTTCCGGGGCCGTTCGCACACGTTCAAAGGCAAGCCCGCAATTGCCGTGTGACGTCTGGGCTTGCGCACCATACCGACCCAGTGACACAGAGAGTTCTCCAATGCCCGTGAAGCGCGCTGTCGCCGCTGAGCTTGAGCCGATCGAAACTGCGAGCCGCGATCAGATCGAAGCGCTGCAGCTGGAACGCCTGCAGGCGACGCTGCGGCGTGCCTACGAGCAGGTGCCGCACTACCGGGCCGCATTCGATGCGCAGGGTGTGCGGCCCGAAGACTGCCGCAGCCTCGCCGACCTTGCCAGGTTTCCGTTTCTGGTCAAGAAAGACCTGCGCGACACTTATCCGTTCGGCCTGTTCGCGGTCCCGCGTGAACGGCTCGCCCGCATCCATGCCTCGTCGGGCACCACCGGCAAGCCGACCGTGGTCGGCTACACCGCAGCCGACATCGACCACTGGGCCGATCTGGTGGCCCGCTCGATCCGGGCTGCGGGCGGGCGGCCCGGCGACATGGTGCACGTCGCGTACGGCTACGGGCTGTTCACCGGCGGTCTGGGCGCGCACTACGGCGCGGAGCGCGCCGGCTGCACCGTGATTCCGATGTCGGGCGGCCAGACGGAAAAACAGGTGCAGCTGATCCGCGATCTGCAACCCTCGATCATCATGGTCACGCCCAGCTATATGCAGGTGATCTGCGAAGAGTTCGAGCGCCAGGGGCTCGATGCGGCCGCGTCCTCGCTCGAGGTCGGCATCTTCGGTGCGGAGCCCTGGACCGAAGCGATGCGCCGCGACATCGAAACACGCGCCGGGCTGGATGCGGTGGATATCTACGGCCTGTCCGAAGTGATGGGGCCGGGCGTGGCGAGCGAATGTGTGGAGAGCAAGGACGGCCCGGTGGTCTGGGAAGACCATTTCCTGCCCGAGATCATCGATCCGGACACCGGCGACGTCCTGCCCGACGGCAGCCAGGGCGAGCTGGTTTTCACCGCGCTGACCAAGGAGGCGATGCCGATCATCCGCTACCGCACGCGCGACCTGACCCGGTTGCTGCCGCCGACGTCGCGCGCGTTTCGCCGGCTGGACCGAATCGTCGGGCGCAGCGACGACATGCTGATCATTCGCGGCGTCAATGTGTTTCCGACCCAGATCGAGGAAGTCGTGCTGGCCAATGAGCGGTTGTCCGGACAATACCAACTGGTGATCAGCCGGGACGACACGCTGGATCAAGTCGCGGTCAAGTGCGAATTGCGCGTGGCAGACGATATGAGCTCGTCCAGTGAAATCTCCGGCTGGCTGCAGGCACGGATCAAGACCCTGGTCGGGATCAGCACGCGTGTTGCGGTGTTGCCGCCGAACTCGATCGAACGCACGCTGACGGGCAAGGCTCGTCGCGTGATCGACCAGCGGCAGACGCGTTGAAGCACGTTTGATCGGGGTTATTCGCCGCACTGCCAGCGGCACACAACCCCGGCATCGGATCATCTGTGGTGGCCATCCAACCGAACACCCAACAGCCACGCCGTTGGTTTATTTTTTGACGGGAACACACGGATGTACACACAGGCAATGGACACGACGAGTTCTGATGACGCCGGCACGAAAAAAAAGGCCATGCGGTCAGCCGAGCAGATGCAGCTCGAAGCGCAGTTCGAGTCCCGTATCGACGCCGGCGAATTCATCGAAGCCAAGGACTGGATGCCGGATCACTATCGCAGAACGCTGGTGCGCCAGATCAGCCAGCACGCGCATTCGGAAATCGTCGGCATGCTGCCCGAGGGCAACTGGATCACGCGCGCGCCGACCCTGAAGCGCAAGGCGATCCTGCTGTCCAAGGTGCAGGACGAAGGCGGCCACGGCTTGTACCTTTACGCCGCGGCCGAGACGCTGGGCACCAGCCGCGACCAGATGATCGAAGCGCTGCATTCGGGCAAAGCCAAGTACAGTTCGATCTTCAACTACCCGACGCTGACCTGGGCCGACATGGGCACGATCGGCTGGCTGGTCGACGGCGCCGCGATCATGAACCAGGTGCCGATCTGCCGCTGCTCGTATGCGCCTTACGCCAGAGCCATGATCCGCATCTGCCGCGAGGAAAGTTTTCACCAGCGGCAAGGCTTCGACTCGCTGCTGACGATGATGCGCGACGGCACCCAGGCGCAGCAGGACATGGTGCAAGATGCGGTGAACCGCTGGTGGTGGCCGTCGATCATGATGTTCGGCCCGCCCGACGACCAGTCGCCGAACTCCGCGCAGTCGATGCGCTGGGGCATCAAGCGCATCTCCAATGATGAGCTGCGCCAGAAGTTCATCGACGCTGCGGTGGATCAGGCCAAGGTGCTCGGCGTGACGTTCCCCGACCCGGATCTGAAATGGAACGAGGCGACCGGCCACTGGGACTTCGGCGCGATCGACTGGAACGAGTTCAAGCGCGTGATCGCCGGCGACGGACCGTGCAACCGCGAGCGGCTGCAGGCCCGCATCGACGCCTGGGACGAAGGCGCATGGGTACGTGAGGCAGCCCTTGCATTTGCGGCCAAGCAGGCCGATGCACAGCCCGTGGAGCGCGCTGCATGAGCTCGCCACCGCTGCCGCCGAACGCCGCCGATACGCCGGTCAAGGTCGCCACACCTGCAAGCACCACGCCGACGCCCACGCATGCCGAGCCACAGCAGGCAACCCGCGCCGCCCCGCCCGCCGTTGACCTGAAGACCGCCGAATGGCCGCTATGGGAAGTGTTCGTGCGCAGCCGCTCGGGCCTGGACCACAAGCACTGCGGCAGCCTTCACGCGTGCGATCCGAAGATGGCCATCCAGCTCGCGCGCGACGTCTACACGCGCCGGCAGGAGGGCTCGAGCATCTGGGTGGTGCGCTCCGATCAGATCACCGCGAGCGACCCGGCCGAGAAAGGGCCCTACTTCGATCCGGCCGAAGACAAGGTGTACCGGCACCCGACGTTCTACCAGCTGCCTGCGTCGGTGGACCACATGTGATGCAGGACTCGATCGAACTTGAAGCGGCACCCGCGGTGCGCTACCTGCTGCGGCTCGGAGATACCTGCCTGATCCTCGGCCAGCGCCTGTCCGAATGGTGCGGGCACGGACCGGTGCTGGAAGAAGACATCGCGCTGGCGAACATGGCGCTCGATCTGATCGGCCAGTCTCGTGCGCTGCTGACGCATGCGGGCCGGCTCGAAGGACGCGGTCACGATGAGGACCAGCTCGCATTCCTGCGCAACGAGCGCGACTACCTGAATGCGACCATCGCCGAGCTGCCGCGCGGCGATTTCGCATTCACGGTGCTCCGCAACGCGATGCTCGCAATCTGGCTGAAGCTGCTGTGGCAGCGACTGGAGCAATCGAGCGATGAGACGCTTGCCGGCATCGCAGGCAAAGCGGTCAAAGAGGCGCGCTATCACCAGCAGCATGCGGGCGACTGGGTGGTGCGGCTGGCAGGCGGCACCGATGAGTCGCGTCGGCGCACCGAGCGCGCGCTGCATGAGCTCTGGCGTTACACGGCCGAGCTGTTCGAAACCGACGACGTCGATGAGCAGGCCCGCGCCAGCGGCCTTGGTCCCGGCTGGGACGAGTTGCGCGACGGCTGGCATGCCGAGATGCGGACGCTGCTGGATCACGCGGCGCTTGCGGGCCCGACCGATTCCGCATTCCGCAGCACCGGCCGTACTGGCGTGCACAGCGAGCACATGGGGCGCATCCTGACTGAGCTGCAGTACCTGCAGCGCAGCTTTCCCGGCGGTGTCTGGTGACGCTGGCCAAAGCGGTTGCTACGGATATTGAAGCAACCAATGCACGACTGGCCAGCGCCTGGGCCGCTTTAGACCACGTATTGGACCCCGAAGTGCCCGCTTTGTCGGTCTGCGATCTGGGCATCGTGCGGGACGTGCTCGACCGTGGCCGATCGCTCGAAATCGTGCTGACGCCCACCTATTCGGGTTGCCCCGCCACTGAGGTGATCGAGCACGACGTGCTGGCTGCGCTCGCTGCAGCCGGCCTCGGGCCCGC
The DNA here is from genome assembly GCA_965218765.1 of Burkholderiaceae bacterium. Taxonomy (GTDB): domain Bacteria; phylum Pseudomonadota; class Gammaproteobacteria; order Burkholderiales; family Burkholderiaceae_C; genus JBBPYC01. The sequence goes on from CBDCLU010000002.1 coordinate 438,937, forward strand.
CACCGTCACGCTGCGCCGCGCACCTGCATGGACCACCGACTGGATCAGTGCGCAAGGCAGGCAGAAGCTGCGCGACTATGGCATCGCGCCGCCGGGCGTGGCCGCACCCGATGGCGCCGTGCCGATCCGGTTCATCGGCCGCGGCCGCCGATCCGCGGCGATCCCTTGCCCCCGCTGCGGCAGCCATCACACCGAGCAACTCGCCGCTTTCGGCGCCACCGCCTGCAAGTCGCTGCAACGATGCCTCGACTGCCGCGAGCCGTTCGAGTATTTCAAGCCGATCTGAAAAGCACGCCGCCCATGATCAGCACCGAGTTCCACCCGCTGCACGTACGCGAAGTGCGCGCGGATACGGCCGAGGCCGTCGTCGTCGCGTTCGACGTGCCGCCGGCGCTGCGCGAGACGTTCAGCTTCACGCAGGGCCAGTACCTGACCCTGCGCAAAACCATCGACGGCCAGGACCTGCGCCGCTCGTATTCGATCTGCGCGGGTGTCGACGACGGCGAGCTGCTGGTCGGCGTGCGCAAGGTGCGCGGCGGCGTGTTTTCCAACTGGATCAACGAGCAGCTCAAGGCTGGCGACGAGATCTCCGTGATGGCGCCTCAGGGGCGCTTCTTCGTCGCGGTCGAGCCGGCGCAGGCACGGCACCACCTCGGCATCGCGGGCGGCAGCGGCATCACGCCGATCCTCTCGACCATGAAGACCGTGCTGAACCGCGAGCCTGCCAGCCGCTTCACGCTGCTCTACGGCAACCGCCGGATCAAGTCGACGATGTTCAAGGAGGACATCGAGGACCTGAAGAACAAGTACCTCTCGCGCTTCGCCGTGCACCATGTGTTCTCGGATGAAGCCACCGATGCCGACCTGAATCAGGGCGTGCTGAACCGCGACAAGCTCGGTGAATTTCTGACCAGCGTGATCCGGCCCGAGACGATCGACCATGCGTTCATCTGCGGCCCCTACCAGATGAACGATGAAGCCGAAGCGGCGCTGCTGGCCGCCGGCGTGCCCGAGCAACGCATCCACATCGAGCGCTTCGGCGTCGCCCCGCCGGGCACCGGCGCCGATGGTGCGCGCAAGGTGGATGCGGTGGTGCATGAAACACAGGCAGGCGATGCGCAGACCGCCCGCGTCGTGTTCGTGCGCGACGGCATTCGGCGCGAGGTCGCATTCAAAAAGGGCCAGCCGAGCATCCTCGATGCGGCATCCGCCGAGGGCCTGGAAGTGCCGTTTTCCTGCACCTCCGGCGTCTGCGGTACCTGTCGCGCCCGGCTGGTCGAAGGCGAAGTGCGGATGGACCGGAACTTCGCGCTCGACCAATCGGAAGTCGCCGCCGGCTTCGTGCTGACCTGCCAGGCCCATCCGCTGACGGAACGCGTGGTGTTGTCGTTCGACGAGCGGTGAGTGGGCAATCCCTGCCGGGCAGCACCTGACAAAACCGTGCACTGCGGGAGGGGCCGACGGCTCTTGCGCACGTGTCAGCTTTGCGAAGGCGATGCCGAACCGCAGCCCGAGTGCGCTCAACCGATCGGTCGACCCGGTGGCCGGCGTGTTGCTCCCTTTCGGCACAGCGAGAAAACCTGAAGCCCACGCTGAATCGAGGTGTGCCGGTTGGCGCAAACCCTGTGCGCTCCGACCCGCAACCCGCTTATATTGCGGGCTGCTTTCCCTGCTATTGAAACCAACGATTGGAGACGTCCTCGATGATGGCATTTAGTTGCAAGAAAACCGGCGTCGCACTGGCTGCCGCCGTGCTCGCCGCGTTTGCCGCCCCGGCGCTGGCCGACATCAACGTCGGCGTCACCTTGTCGGCCACCGGCCCGGCGGCCTCGCTCGGCATTCCGGAGAAAAACACCATCGCGCTGATGCCGCAGACGATCGATGGCCAGAAGATCAACTACATCGTGCTCGACGATGCATCCGACACCACGGCTGCAGTCAGCAACACGCGCAAGCTGATCAGCGAGAGCAACGTGGACGTGATCCTGGGTTCATCGGTCACGCCGAACTCGCTGGCCATGATCGACGTGGTGGCCGAAGCGAAGGTGCCGATGGTGACGCTGGCGGCGTCGTCCAAGATCATCGAGCCGATGGACGACAAGAAAAAGTGGGTGTTCAAGACGCCGCAGAACGACAGCCTGATGGCCGGTGCGATCGTCGATCACATGGCCAAGAACGGCGTCAAGACGGTCGGCTTCATCGGGTTTTCCGACGCGTACGGCGAAGGCTGGTATCAGGAATTCTCCAAGGCCGCAGCCGCGAAGAACATCGAGATCGTCAGCAACGAACGCTACAGCCGCAGCGACACGTCGGTGACCGGCCAAGCGCTCAAGCTCATGTCGGCCAAGCCCGATGCGGTGCTCGTCGCCGGCTCCGGCACGCCGGCTGCGCTGCCGCAGAAAACGCTGAAAGAACGCGGCTACGCAGGCAAGTACTACCAGACGCATGGAGTCGCCAACAACGACTTTCTGCGGGTCGGCGGCAAGGACGTGGAAGGCACCTTGTTGCCGAGCGGGCCGGTCCTGGTGGCCGAGCAGCTGCCCGACAACAACCCGGTCAAGGCGTCCGCGCTGCTGTTCATCAAGTCGTACGAGGCCGCCTACGGCAAGGGCACGGTGTCGACCTTCGGCGGCCATGCCTGGGACGCGGGCTCGCTGATGGTGCATGCCGTGCCGCAAGCGCTCAAGAAGGCCAAGCCCGGCACGCCCGAGTTCCGCGCGGCGTTGCGTGAGGCGCTCGAGCAGATCAAGGAAATGCCGGGCGCGCACGGCATCTTCACGATGACGCCGACCGACCACCTCGGCCTGGATCAGCGCGCGGTGGTGATGGTGACCGTGAAGGACGGCGCCTGGAAGTACCTGCCCTGAATGCCAGTGCCGGCTGGCCTATCCGAACTGGCCGACAGCCGAGGCACCCGGTGACGCACCGCGGCGGGTTGCCCGCTGCTCGCAGGCCCGAGCCCTGAAAAAATCCACGAGCTGCCTGGCGCATGGTCCGCCACCGGCAGCCGCCGCACACCCATGGACGCACAGATCGCGCTGCTGCTGGCGCAGGACGGCATCGTCAACGGCGCGATCTACGGGCTGATGGCGCTGGCACTGGTGCTGGTGTTTTCGGTCACGCGCATCATCTTCATTCCTCAAGGCGAGTTCGTCGCGTTTGCGGCGCTGTCGATGGCGGCGCTGCGTGCCGGGCATGCGCCAGGATCGCTGTGGCTGCTGCTGGCCCTTGCCGCCGGCGTGCTGCTGGTCGAAGGCTGGCGCCGGCTGCGCGGCAGCGCGGTGGACTGGCGCTCGACCCTGCTGTGGTGCGTGTTCGCACCGGCGCTGGCCGCTGCCAGCGTGCTGTTGCTCAAATCCACTTCGCTGGCACTGCAGACGATCACGACGCTGCTGCTGATCGTGCCGCTCGGGCCGTTGCTGTACCGGCTCGCGTACCGGCCACTGGCGGGCGCCAGCGTGCTGATCCTGCTGATCGTGTCGGTCGCGCTGCACTGGATCATGGTGGGGCTCGGTCTCTATTTCTTCGGCGCGGAAGGCTCGCGCACGCCGGCGTTCTCCGACGCGCGGCTGGACATCGGCGGCCTTGCGGTCAGCGGACAGTCGCTGGTCGTGGTCGGTGCCGCGCTGCTGCTCGTGATCGGCATGTTCACGTTCTTCGGCCGCTCGCTGATCGGCAAGGCGTTGCGCGCGACCGCGATGAACCGCGTCGGCGCGCGTCTCATGGGCATTCCGACCGAACTGTCGGGCGACTTGAGCTTCGCGCTGGCCGCATTCATCGGCGCGGCGGCCGGGCTGCTGATCGCCCCACTCACGACCGTCTATTACGACACCGGCTTTCTGATCGGCCTGAAAGGCTTCGTTGCCGCGATCATCGGCGGGCTCGCCAGCTATCCGCTTGCGCTGCTCGGCGCGCTGCTGGTCGGCCAGCTCGAAGCGTTCGCGTCGTTCTGGGCCAGTGCCTACAAGGAAGTGCTGGTGTTCACGCTGATCATCCCGGTGCTCTGGTGGCGCTCGCTCAAAAGCCACCACGTGGAGGACGAGGAATGACCGCGCGTCAGCTGACCGTGCTGGCGATCGTCGCGTTCGCGGCACTCTGGGGCTGGGTGGACGACTTCACCATCACGCTGTTCAACTACATCGGCCTGTACGCGCTGGTTGCGGCAGGCCTGGTGCTGCTGACCGGCATCGCGGGCATGACGTCGTTCGGGCAGGCGGCATTCGTCGGTGTCGGGGCTTATGCCACGGCCTGGGTCTGCACGTCGCCGTGGGTCGATCAGGCGCTCGGCGGCGGCGTGCCCGCAGCGCTGCGCCCCTACCTCGGTCTGGTGCTCGGCTTCGTGTGTACGTTCGTGATCGCCTGGCTGCTCGGCGCCGTGACGGTGAAGCTGTCCGGCCACTACCTGCCGCTGGGCACGATTGCCTGGGGGCTGTCGATCTACTTCCTGTTCGGCAACATGCAGTGGTTGGGCGGCCAGACCGGCATCACCGGCATTCCGCCGCTCGAGCTGTTCGGCCATACGCTGCAGTCGCCCCGGATGCTCGGCCTGCTGATCTGGACGCTGCTGCTGCTGGCGCTCTGGGCGCTGTCCAATCTGCTCGACTCGCGCGAGGGCCGTGCGGTCCGCGCGCTCAAGACCAGCCGCGTGATGGCCGAGTCGATGGGCGTGGACACCGCCCGCCATCGGCTCAAGGTGTTCGTGCTCGCTGCGCTGCTGGCCGCGTTGTCCGGCTGGCTCTATGCGCACCTGCAGCGCTTCGTGAACCCGACGCCGTTCAACATCAACATCGGCATCGAGTACCTGTTCATGGCCGTCGTGGGCGGCTCCGGCCACCTCTGGGGCGCCGTGCTCGGTGCCGCCTTGATCACGTTGCTGAAAGAACAGTTGCAAGACATCCTGCCGCGGCTGTTGGGCGCCAGCGGCAACTTCGAGCTGATCGCATTCGGGCTCCTGATGCTGCTCGTGCTGCAGCGCTTCGCCAACGGCATCTGGCCAAGTGTGGCAGCGCTCGGCGCCCGCGTGTTGCGGCCGCCAGCGCAACGCCTGCCCGATGCCGGCGCCACGCTGCACCAGCGTGGCCCGGTCGAGTTGGGCACCGAGCTGCTGGCGGCCCAGGACGTGACCAAGCGCTTCGGCGGCCTGGTTGCCAACGATTCGGTCTCGATGAACCTGAAGGCCGGCGAGATCCACGCATTGATCGGCCCGAACGGGGCGGGCAAGAGCACGTTCTTCAACCTGATTTCCGGCGTGGACGATCCGACCTCCGGCTTGGTGCGCGTCGGCGGCGCAGCGATGACCGGACGCCCGTCGCGCGCGTTCGCGGCGCGCGGCGTGGGCCGCACGTTTCAGCACGTGCGGCTGCTCGGGGCCGTGAGCGTGCTCGACAACGTCGCACTCGGCGCGTACGCGCGCGGCGGGCGCGGCTTCATCGCCTCGATGCTGAGGTGGGACCGGCAGGAGGAAGCGGCGCTGCTGGCCGAAGCGCGCCGGCAGGCGGAACGCTGCGGGCTTGGCGAATTCCTGCAGCGGCCGGCTGCCTCGCTGGCGCTCGGCCAGCAGCGGCTGATCGAAATCGCGCGCGCACTGAGCGGCCAGCCGAGCGCACTGTTGCTCGACGAGCCCGCCGCCGGCCTGCGCTCGCTGGAAAAGAACGCGCTTGCGACGCTGTTGCTGCAGCTGCGCGCCGAAGGCCTGGGCATCCTGGTGGTCGAGCACGACATGGAGTTCGTGATGAGATTGAGCGACCGGATCACGGTGCTCGAGTTCGGCCGCGTGATCGCAGCGGGCACGCCGGCCCAGGTGCAGGCCGACCCGAAAGTGCTGGACGCTTATCTGGGCGGAGGCGACCTGGTCGACGAACCGCTCGCCGCAGAACGCCCGCCAACAGCCGCACGCGGCAGCCCGACCGCGGCGGCTGGAGCAGCTGCATGACGGCGATTCTGGCGTTGTCGCAGTTCTCGGTCGCCTACGGCTCGGTGGAAGCCGTGCACCGGATCGACCTGCAGGTCGATGCCGGCGAGATCGTCACGGTGATCGGCCCGAACGGCGCCGGCAAGACCACGCTGCTGTCGGCTGCGATCGGCCTGCTGCGGTCCTCGGGCACGCTGCACCTCGGCGGCCGGCTGGTCAAGCGCCCGGACGTCGAGCAGATGGTCGCCGCCGGCGTCGGCCTGGTGCCCGAGAAGCGCGAGCTGTTCGGCGAGATGTCGGTCGAGGACAACCTGCTGCTCGGCGGCTTCTCGCTCTGGCGCCGCGGCGAGCGCGACCAGCGCGGGCGGCTCGCCGAGGTGTATGCGACGTTTCCGCGGTTGAACGAGCGCCGCCTGCAATTGGCGCAGACGTTGTCGGGTGGCGAACGGCAGATGCTCGCAATCGGCCGCGCGTTGATGAGCCGGCCCCGGTTGCTGCTGCTCGATGAGCCGTCGCTGGGCCTGGCGCCGCTGATCGTGCGCGAAGTGCTGCGCGTGGTGGCGTCGCTGAAAGACCGCGGCGTGTCGGTGCTGCTCGTCGAGCAGAACGCGCGCGCCGCGCTGGCGGTGGCCGATCGCGCATACGTGCTGGAGATGGGCGCGGTTGCGCTCAGCGGCCCCGCGCGCGAACTGCTGCACGACCGGCGCATCGTCGAGGCGTATCTGGGCATGGGCGGCACCGGCCGAAGCGATACCGACGCAGGAGCGCTCGCGCGTTGACGCGGACCGCTTGCGTCGACGCATCCGAGCATGTCGGCGCTGGCACGACAGCGGTGCTGCCGCAGACCGCGCGGTCGCTGCCATTTTGCTCTTTATTTAATAGCGGCAACCGCATATTCCACCTTCGCGTGCGGCCGATTTGACCTTAAATTTTTTCAGGAATGGTGATCGCTGGCGCCAAGGCAGACAGGTGCAATCTCCTGCCCGCACATCGGCCGGTCGCCCACAGACTCGTGCCGCGATGCAGTTCATTCATGTCGATGCCGACCTGCTGATCGTCGACAAGCCGGCCGGCCTGCTCGCGGTGCCGGGCCGCGGGCCGGACAAGCAGGATTGCGTGAGCCGCCGCGTGCAGGCGCTGTATCCGGACGCGTTGATCGTCCATCGGCTCGACATGGCGACGTCCGGGCTGCTGGTGCTGGCGCGGTCGCCTGCCGTGCAACGCAGCTTGAGCATCGCATTTGCCGAGCGCCGCATCCACAAGCGTTATGTCGCCGTGGTGGACGGCGTGGTCGAAGCGCGAGCCGGCGCCGATGCACGGATCGACCTGCCGATCGCACTCGACTGGGACCGCCGGCCGCTGCATGTGGTCGATCACATTCACGGCAAACCGAGCGTCACGCACTGGCGGCTGCTTGCAACGCAGCCGTCCCAACACCGCTCCCGCCTCGAACTGCGCCCGCGCACCGGCCGCACGCATCAGCTGCGCGTGCACTGCCAGGCGGTCGGTCACGCGATCCTCGGCGATCGGCTGTACGGCGAAGCGCGGGTCGCGGCGGCGGCCGACCGGCTGCTGCTGCACGCCAGCGAACTCGGCTTTGTCCATCCGGAAACCGGCGTGGACTGCCGTTACCGAAGTCCACCGCCGTTCTGATCGGCGCCCGCCTCCAGCGCTTTCAAAAAACGACTGAACCAGCCACCCGCCCACGGCTGGTCAGTGCCCGCCCACGTAGATGAACTTGAACAGAAACACGGCGCCGATCAGCCAGGTCATCCAGTGCACCTCGCGTGCCCTGCCGGTAAACAGCTTGATCAACGCATAGCTGATGAAGCCGAACGCGAGGCCGTTCGCGATCGAATAGGTGAACGGCATCATCAGCGCGGTGACGGCGGCCGGGATCACCTCGGTCGATTCGTCCCAGTCGAGTTCGATCAACTCGCGCAGCATCAGGCAGGCGACGAAGAACAGCGCCGGCGCGGTGGCGTAGGCGGGCACCGAGCCGGCCAGTGGCGCGATGAACAGGCAGGCGAGAAACAGCACCGCCACGGTCAACGCGGTCAGCCCGGTGCGGCCGCCCGCCTGCACGCCAGCCGCGCTTTCCACATAAGCCGTGGTGCTGGACGTGCCCAACAACGAGCCCGCGAAGATCGCGACGCTGTCGGCCAGCAGCGAGCGGTTCAGCCGCTTCATCTTGCCGGGCATCAGCAGGCCCGCGCGCTTGGCCACGCCCATCAGGGTGCCGGTCGCATCGAACAGCTCGACCAGAAAGAACACCAGCACCACGTTCAGAAAACCGCCCTTGAGCGCAGCGCCGATATCGAGCTGCAAAAACGTCGGCGCGATCGACGGCGGCGCTGCGAACACGCCACCGAACGTGTTGCCGCCGAAAAAAAACGATGCCACCGTGGCCGCCACGATGCCGATCAGGATCGCGCCCGGCACGCGCAGCCGGTCCAGCACCACGATCAGCAAAAAGCCCAGCGACGCGAGCACGACCTGCGGCGTGTGCAGGTCACCCAGGGTCACGAAGGTCGCCGGCGACGCGGCGACGATGCCTGCGCTCTTGAGCGCAATGATCGCCAGGAACAGGCCGATGCCCACCGTGATCGCAAGCCGCAATGCATGCGGAATGCCGCGGATGATCAGCTCGCGCAAGCCGAACAAGGTCACCAGCAAAAACAGGCAGCCCGAGATGAACACGGCGCCCAACGCGGCCTGCCAGGTGAAGCCCATCTGCAGCACCACCACGAACGCGAAGTACGCGTTCAGCCCCATGCCGGGCGCCAGCGCGATCGGGTAGTTCGCGTACAGCGCCATGATGCCGGTGCCCAAAGCCGCGATCAGGCAGGTCGCGACGAACACCGCCTCTTTCGGCATGCCGGCTTCGCCGAGGATCGACGGGTTCACGAAGATGATGTAGGCCATCGTTAGGAACGTCGTGATCCCCGCGATGACTTCGGTGCGCACGGTGGTGCCGTGTTCCTCGAGCTTGAACAGGCGTTCGAGCATTGGCATGGTCGGTCTCCCTTTTTTTTCGTTGATGAGGGTGGCTACTGCAGCGCGGCGGCCAATGCGGGGCGTGCATAACGCAATCGGCCGGCCACCCAGGTCTGCGCAAGGTTCCGGTCGTCGGCCAGCGTGATCCACGCGAACGCGCGCTCGTGCAGGCTGGTGGCCACTTCCATGCGGCGCGCAGCCACCGGGTCGGCCGCCCAGTCCCAGACGCAGACGTCGGCCGAGCTGCCGGCATCGAACGAGCCGATCTCGTGCCCGAGGCCCAGTGCATCGGCCGCGCCGCGCGTGGCTGCGTGCAGCGCCTTCCAGGCCGTGAGCCGCTGGCCGGCCATCGCCTGCACCTTGTAGGCATCGCCCATCGTGCGCACCAGCGACAGGCTGGTGCCGCCGCCGACGTCGGTGGCCAGGCTGACCGGCGCGTGTGCATCGGTCGCTGCGCGCCAGTCGAACAGGCCGCTGCCAAGGAACAGGTTCGACGACGGGCTGTGCGCGATCTGCGCCTGGGTTTCCCGCAGCAGCGCGCGGTCGTCGTCGTCGATCCAGACGCCGTGCGCGAGCACGCTTTTTCGGTGCAGCAGGCCATTTGCCGCGTAGACGTCGAGATAGCTGCGCGCCTGCGGGAACAACTCGCGCACCCACCTCACCTCGTCGCGGTTTTCCGCGACGTGCGTCTGCATGTAGAGCGTCGGATCGGCTGCGCACAGCCGGCCGGCCATTGCGAGCTGCTCCGGGGTGCTGGTCGGCGCAAAGCGCACCGTGACGGCATAAGCGAGCCGGTCGCGCCCGTGCCAGCGCTCCATCAGGTCGATACAGTCGCGCTCGGCCTGCACCACGTCGTCGCGCAGGCCGTCCGGCGAGTGGCGGTCCTGCAGCACCTTGCCGGTGACGAGGCGCATCCCGCGCTGCTGCGCGGCGCTGAACAGCGCCTCGGCCGACACCTTGTGCGCGGTCGCAAACACCACCGCCGAGGTGGTGCCGTTGGCCAGCAGCGCGTCGCAGAACAGCTGCGAGCCCTGCGCGCTGCGCTCGGGGTCGGCAAAGCGCGTCTCGGCCGGAAACGTGTAGGTGTTGAGCCAGTCGAGCAGCTCGGTGCCGTAGCTTGCGATCATGTCGAGCTGCGGCATGTGCACGTGCGTGTCGATGAAGCCCGGCAGGATCAGCCGGCCGCGATGGTCGTGCTGCTCCCAGCTCGCGTCGGGCGCCTGCGGCTGCACGCGATGGATGCGGCCCTGCTCGATCAACAGCCATTGATCGGGGCGAAAACGCACCGCAGGGCTGTCGACGTCGCCCCAGCCGGGGGTGCCGTCGAAGTCGAGCAGGTCGCCGTGCAGCGCGATGCGCGTCGGCTTTGCGGGTGCTGGCATGTCGGGCATGAACGTTCTCCTTCAGTGGGCCGCCCGCGCAGGCGCTGCGGCCGGTGCAAGTTGCCGGGCGACCTGCCCAACCTGCTCGCGCAGCCAGCGCATCGGCGGCGCCGCGTGCGTGAGGTCGTGCCACAACTGGTAGTAGCCCAGCGGCGGGAACGCGACCGGGCACGGCAGCAACGCCACCGCCGCGTTGGCCGTATAGCGCGCACAGAAGCGCCGTCCCGTGGTCAGCACCAGCGTGCTGCGCGCGACCATCAGCGGGATCAAACTGAAATGCGCGCAGCGCACGGACAATTTGCGCCGATGTCCGAGTGCTTCCAGATGGTCGTCCACCACCCCGCGCGCACCCAGGTGAAACGGCATCGGGGCGACGTGGCTGCACTCGAGGTAGCGCGCGACCGTCCAGCACCCTTCCCGCTCGAGCCGCACGGCCGGGTGGTCGATCGCGACGAGGCAGACGACGTCGTCGTCCACCAGCCGGCCCAGGTGCAGCTCCTGCGGTGGATGCAGCCAGTTGCCGATCACAAGATCGACTTCGCCGCAACTGAGCGCGCGGCGATAGTCGAATTCGCCGCTCAGGTTCACCAGTTCGAGCCGCACGGTGGGTGCCATCTGCTTGACCTGCGCGACCAGCGTCGGCAAAAACAGCGGATCGAGGAAATCGCTGGCGGCGATGCGGAACATCGCATCGCTGCTGCCCGCTTCGAACTGCGGCCGCGATTGCCGTTCGCCGAACATCGCATGCGCATCCTGCAGCACGCGCGCGGCCGGCTCGCGCAACGACAACGCGAGCGCGGTCGGCGCCATCCGGTTGCCGCTCCTCACCAGCAGCGGATCGCCGGTCAGCTCGCGCAGCTTTTTGAGTTGCGCGCTGACCAGCGGCTGCGTGCTGGACAGACGCAGCGCGGCGCGCGAAACACTGGATTCGGCAATCAAGGTGTGCAGGACTCGGATCAAGGACAGCTCGATCTTGTCGAACGGCGCGCGCTGCGTCATATCTCGGCTCCGATAGGTGATATACGCTCGATCGTATTCACCGCCGGGCCGGGCGCGGTAAGTTAGGCATACGGCAGGCCGTTCACACGGATTCGCTGTGCGACCCCCAGCACCTGGAACATCCATGACGACGCAACCGATTCGCTTCTTTCACCGCGGCACCATCGTGGAAGTCAGCCACGTGCAGCCGACCCGCACCGTGCTCGACTGGCTGCGCGAGGACGCACGCTGCACCGGCACCAAGGAAGGCTGCAACGAAGGCGACTGCGGCGCCTGCACCGTGGTGCTCGGCGAGCTCGCCGCCGATGGCGACGCGGGTGCGGCAGGCGGCCTGAAGCTCACGACCACCAACGCCTGTATCCAGTTCCTGCCGACGTTGCACGGCAAGGCGCTGTTCACGGTGGAAGACCTGCAGGCGCAATGCGCGCCGGTGCGCTCGCCTTCGCATCACAAAAAGCACGCCGTGCTGCCGCTGCATCCGGTGCAGCAGTCGATGGTGGATTGCCACGCCTCGCAATGCGGCTTTTGCACGCCGGGCTTCGTGATGTCGCTGTGGTCGGTCTACGAGCGCGGCAAGGCGCGCGACACGGTGCCGTCGCGCCAGCAACTCGCCGACGAGCTGTCCGGCAACCTGTGCCGCTGCACCGGCTACCGCCCGATCCTGGATGCGGGCCAGCGTATGTTCGACCTGCCCGAGATGCGGCTGGACACGCAGCCGGCGGTGGCGGCGCTGCGCGAGCTGCGGCGGGCGTCCACGTTCAGCTATGCGGCGCCGGCAAAGGCCGACCGGTTTCTTGCGCCGGTCACGCTGGCCGAACTCGCCACCTTGCGCGTCGAGCATCCGAACGCCACCTTGCTGGCCGGCTGTACCGACGTCGGCCTCTGGGTCAACAAGCAGTTTCGCGATCTCGGCGACATCATCTACCTGGGCGATGTGCAGGAGCTCAAGGCGGTCGAGGAGACCGGCGACCTGCTGCACATTGGCGCTGGTGCATCGCTGGAAGCCGCGTTCACGGCGCTGGGCACGCGGGTGCCCGCGCTGCAGGACGTCTGGCTGCGCTTCGCTTCCCCCCCGATCCGCAACGCGGGCACGATGGGCGGCAACGTCGCGAACGGCTCGCCGATCGGAGACTCGCCGCCGGTGCTGATGGCGCTCGATGCGCAGATCGTACTGCGGCGCGGCGAGCGCATCCGCCGCCTGCCGCTGCCCGAGTTCTACCTCGACTACATGAAGAATCAGCTCGAAGCCGGCGAGTTCGTGCAGGCGCTCGAAGTGCCGCTTGCCGCGATGCAGCGAAACGTGCGCGTCTACAAGATAGCCAAGCGTTTCGACAGCGACATCTCGGCGCTGTGCGCGGCGTTCGCTGTTGCGCTCGACGGCGAGCGGATCAGGGAGGTGCGGCTTGCGTTCGGCGGCATGGCCGCGATCGTCAAACGTGCAGCCAGGGCAGAAGCCGCGTTGGTCGGTCAATGCTGGGACGAGTCAGCGGTGGCGGCTGCACAAGCCGCGCTGGCCGAAGACTTCGCGCCGCTGTCGGACATGCGCGCGAGCGCCGCGTACCGGCTGCAGGTCGCACAGAACCTGCTCACCCGCTTCTGGCTGGAAACCCGTGCGCACGAGCCGCTCGACGCCGCACGCACGAGCGTGTTCAGCGTGATGCCGCACACCGTCGCCTGAACGGCGCCACGCCCGCCTCCCCAAGGAGTTTTTGCGATGAACAAACCGATCGACCCGAAGCTTTTGCAGCCCACCCAGCCGTTTGCCGACTACGGCCGCAACGCGCAGGCCAGGTTCGATGCGCAGCGCGAACAACAGGCAAGCGATGCGGGCGCGCGAGTCGGCGTGAGCAGCCCGCACGAGTCCGCACGCATGCATGTGGCCGGCAGCGCGACCTATATCGACGACATCGCCGAAGTCGCCGGCACCCTGCACTGCGCGCTCGGCCTCGCACCGGTGGCCGCCGGGCGGCTGACCGGCCTGACGCTGGACGCGGTGCGCGCGATGCCCGGCGTGGTCGACGTGCTCACGGCCGACGACATCCCGGGCCCGAACGACTGCGGCTCGATCATCCATGACGACCCGATCCTCTGCGACGGTGAGATTCGGTATCTGGGTCAGCCGGTGTTCGCGGTGATTGCGCGCACGCGCAACGAGGCGCGGCGCGCGGCCGCGCTGGCCAGGTCGGTCGTCACGGCCGAGCCGCAGCCGCCGGTGCTGACCGCGCAGGATGCCCACGCGAAGGGCCAGTACGTGCTGCCGCCGATGCACCTGCTGCGCGCGCAGCACGACGGCGGTGCGGCAGCCGTGCGCGCCGCGATCGACGCCGCGCCGCATCGGCTGAAGGACACGTTGAGCGTCGGCGGCCAGGAACAGTTCTATCTGGAAGGCCAGATCAGCTACGCGATTCCGAAGGAGCGCGGCGCGATGCACGTGCACTGCTCGACGCAGCACCCGTCCGAGATGCAGCATCTGGTCGCGCACGCGCTTGAGCTGCATGCGCACGACGTGCACGTCGAATGCCGGCGCATGGGCGGCGGCTTCGGCGGCAAGGAATCGCAGTCGGCGCTGTTCGCGTGCGTGGCGGCGGTGGCCGCGCACAAGCTGCAGCGGCCGGTCAAGCTGCGGCTCGACCGCGACGACGATTTTCTGATCACCGGTCGGCGCCACGGCTTCTGGTATGAATATGAAATCGGCTACGACGACGATGGCCGCGTGCTCGGCGCGCAGATCGCGATGGTCAGCAACGCCGGGCATTCGGCCGATCTGTCCGGGCCGGTCATGACGCGCGCCTTGTGCCACTTCGACAACGCGTACTGGCTGCCGAACGTCGACATGCACGGCTACTCGGCGCGCACCAACACGCAGAGCAACACCGCGTTTCGTGGCTTCGGCGGACCGCAGGGCGCGATCGCGATCGAGAACATCCTGGACTCGATCGCGCGCAAGCTGGGGCGTGACCCGCTCGACGTGCGCAGGGTCAACTTCTATGGCCGCGGCGATCGCAACATCACGCCGTACGAGCAGGCCGTGACCGACAACATCGTGCACGAGCTGGTCGCCGAGCTGGAGGAGACCAGCGACTACCGCGCCCGGCGCGCGGCGGCCGCGGCGTTCAACGAGAGCAGCCACGTGCTCAAGCGCGGCATCGCGCTCACGCCGCTGAAGTTCGGCATCTCGTTCAACGTCGCGCACTTCAACCAGGCCGGCGCGCTCGTGCACGTCTACAACGACGGCTCGATCCTCGTGAACCACGGCGGCACCGAGATGGGCCAGGGACTGAACACCAAGGTCGCGCAGGTGGTCGCGCACGAGCTCGGCGTGGGTCTCGAGCTGGTGCGCTGCACCGCGACCGATACGCAGAAAGTCGCGAACACGTCGGCCACCGCAGCATCGACCGGCGCGGATCTGAACGGCAAGGCCGCGCAGGACGCGGCGCGGCAGATCCGCGAACGGCTCGCGGCCTGCATGGCGCGGCATCACGGTGGCGCTGCAGCCGACGTCCGGTTTGCAAACGACAAGGTCGAAGTGGCGGGCAAATCGCTGCCGTTTTCCGCCGTCGTCGCGCAGGGCTATCTGGACCGCGTGCAGCTCTGGTCGGACGGCTTTTACGCGACGCCCGGCCTGCACTGGGACCGCGACGCGATGAAAGGCCGCCCGTTCTATTACTTCGCGTACGGTGCGGCGGTCAGCGAAGTCGTGATCGACACGCTGACCGGCGAGTGGAAGCTGCTGCGTGCCGACATCCTGCACGACGCGGGCAAGTCGCTCAATCCTGCCGTGGACATCGGCCAGATCGAGGGCGCGTTCATCCAGGGCATGGGCTGGCTCACGATGGAAGAACTCGTCTGGCACCCCAAAACCGGCCTGCTGACCACGCACGCGCCGAGCACCTACAAGATCCCGACCGCAAACGACTGCCCACCCGTCTTCAACGTGCGGCTCTTCGATGGCCCGAATGTGGAAGACAGCATCCACCGCAGCAAGGCGGTCGGCGAGCCGCCGCTGCTGCTGCCGTTCTCGGTGTTCTTCGCGATCCGGGACGCGGTATCAGCGGCGGGCGAGCACCGCATGGATCCCCCGCTGTCCGCACCGGCCACGAGCGAATCGATCCTGCGCGCGGTCACGGCGGTGCGGCAGCGCGTGGCGTGATGCCCGCGCTCGCGACGGCCGCGCAGGACTGGCTCGCGCGTGGCGTGCCGGCGGTCGTCGTCGAAGTCGCGCGCACGCGGGGCTCGGTGCCGCGCGAGAGCGGCACACGGATGCTGGTGAGCGCGCGAGAAGTCGCCGGCACGATCGGCGGCGGGCACCTCGAATGGCAGGCGATCGCGCAAGCCCGCGCGCTGCTGGCAAACCCGTCGAGCGCGCCGTGGCGGCGCGATTATCCGCTCGGCCCTGCGCTCGGGCAATGCTGCGGCGGCGTCGTCACGTTGCGATACTTGCTATTGAATTCAGAGCTGACGGCGAAATGTCAGCCTGCTCCTTCCCGCTTTTTCCTTCAAATGTACGGCGCCGGGCACGTCGGCCGCGCAATCGCACGGCTGCTGGCCGGCATCGCCTGCACGGTCGACTGGATCGATGAGCGCGAACAGGAATTTCCGCAGTCGCTGGCAGCGGACGGCGGCTGGCCCGCGCACATCCGCAGGATCGCCGTCGATGCGGTCGAAGCCGAAGTGGCCGAGGCGCCGGCCGGTGCGTGCTACCTCGTGCTCACGCACCAGCATGAACTGGACTGGCGCATCACCGGGCAGGTGCTCGCGCGCGCGGATTTCGCATATCTCGGCCTGATCGGTTCGAAGACGAAGCGCGCGAAGTTCTTCCACCGGTTCGAGCAGCGCGGCGTGGCGCCCGACCTGCTCGCGCGCATCAGCTGCCCGATCGGCATTGCCGGCGTCGCCGGCAAGGAGCCGGAGGTGATCGCCGTCGCGGTGGTCGCGCAGTTGCTGCAATGCGCGGCAGGCACCGCAACCGTCGCACAGCCGGTTAGCATCGCCCGATGGACCGACACCTCTACATCCTGACCGGCGCCTCGCGCGGCATGGGCCTCGCGATGGCGCGCCAGTTGCTGGCACCCGAGCACGTGCTGCTGTGCATCGCACGGCGCACCAGTGATGAGCTCGATGCGCTGGCCGAGAACAAGGGCGCGCTGCTCGTGCAATGGTCGCAGGACTTGGCGGAGTCGCTGGAAGCCGCGCAGCGTCTGCAGGAATGGCTCAGCGATTCGGAGCCGCAGAGCCTCGCATCCGCGACCCTGATCAACAACGCGGGCATGCTGCCGCAAATCGCACCGCTGGACCGGCTCGACGCACTCGAACTCGCCGCATCGCTGCGCGTGAACCTGGAAGCGCCGATGCTGTTGACCGGCGCATTCCTGCGCGCGACTGCGGCCTGGTCGGCGCAGCGCAAGGTGCTTTGCATCTCGTCCGGCCTGGGCCGCCGTGCGATGGCCGCGCAGGCGCCCTACTGCACCGCGAAAGCCGGGCTCGATCACTTCGCGCGTTGCGTTGCACTCGAGCAGGCCGCGCTCGGCGACCGCGGCGCAAAAGTCTGCTCGCTCGCACCCGGCGTGATCGACACCGACATGCAGACCCAGCTGCGCGATGCCGATGAGGCCCTGTTCGCCGATCGCGACAGCTTCATCGGCCTGCAGACCCAGAACAAGCTGACAACGCCCGAAGCCGCCGCGGCGCGCGTGCTCGGCTACCTCGCGCTGGCCGACTTCGGCAGCCAGCCGGTGGCCGACGTGCGCGACCTGGGCTGATCGGGCGCGACGCATCAGTTCTTGCCTGATTCGTCAGCGTCCTGCAGCGAGGGCACCCGATTCCAGCAGGGGCCGCGGAGCCGGCTTTGCCGGGCCGCAGGTGCCGCCCCCAGCGAGGGGGTAGCCGAGAGCCGACCGCAGGGAGCGAAGGCTGGGGGTGAGCTTAATCACCGGAGCGAAGGCTGGGGAAGTTCAATAGATTTCAGGCACCAGAATCTCGCTCGGCGTCGGCCGCCGAACGTAATCCTCGTGCCGCACCCTTGCGGGCATCACGATGCCGGGGCGCTCGGTCTCCTGATACTTCATCTGGCCGAGCAGGTGGTGGATGCAGTTCAGGCGCGCTTTTTTCTTGTCGTCGGCCTGCACCACCCACCAGGGTGCTTCCGCGATGTGGGTGCGCTCGATCATGATTTCCTTCGCCTTGGTGTAGGCCTCCCAGCGGCGCCTCGATTCCAGGTCCATCGGGCTCAGCTTCCATTGCTTGAGCGGGTCGTGGATGCGGCCCAGAAAACGCAGGTGCTGCTCTTCGTCCGAGATGGAAAACCAGTACTTGACGATCTGGATGCCGGACCTGACCAGCATCTTCTCGAACTCGGGCACGCTGCGAAAGAACTCTTCGTACTGCTCGTCGCTGCAAAAGCCCATCACGCGCTCGACGCCCGCGCGGTTGTACCAGCTGCGGTCGAACAGCACGATCTCGCCGGCTGCCGGCAGCTGCGACACATAACGCTGGAAGTACCACTGCGTGCGCTCGCGGTCGTTCGGCGCGGGCAGCGCGGCGACCTTGCAGACCCTCGGATTCAGGCGCTGCGTGATGCGCTTGATCACGCCGCCCTTGCCGGCCGCGTCGCGCCCCTCGAACAGCACCACGAGCTTGTGGCCGGTGTGCTGCACCCAGTCCTGCAGCTTGACGAGTTCGCCCTGCAGCCGGAACAGCTCGCGGAAATATTGGCGTCGCCGCTCCTTTTCGCCCGCGGTCTCCTCGGTCAGTTCGAGCCCGGTGCCGCTGGCATCGACCAGGAATCGATCATCGACCTCCATCTCGAGCTCTTCGTCATAGCCATCGACGAGTTCGCGGTGCAGCCGCCGCGCAATCTCGGCCTCCCCTTCGGCAGTGGCGACCGCCGCAGCGGCGCCCGCGTCGAACGATTTCGGCGGGCCGGGGATCGGGTCCAGCGGGTTCATGAGGGTGGTGACGGGGTCGGAAAAGTCAGGGAAACAGGCGCGGACTGCGAAGCGATCAGGCCAAACCCGCCAGCCTAGCAGGCGAAAATGTCAGTCGCGTGACGTTCGATGCCGCTACACTATTGGTAGCTGAAGAGCAAGACTGAATCAGCGCTTCGGCCACATTTTATCAAATTCTGAGGTTCTCGCCGTCCAGTCCGGTTCATCGGTGCCGCTACGTCGGCTCCATGCGCTTTCTCATACGCTGCGTACAGCGCCGTGTGCAGAGCGTGGCAGGTACAGTATCTGAGAAGGCGTCCTGCCCGGCACCAGCCGCCACGCCGGACGCACCCCAAACGCCATTTTTCAGGAGCAACCCTCTCATGAGCCGTGAAGTCGTCGTCGTCAGCGCCACCCGTACCGCGATCGGCACCTATGGTGGCAGCCTGAAGGACGTGCCGCCGACCGAGCTCGGCGCGCTCGTCGTGCGGGAAGCGTTGCGCCGCGCGAACACGCAGGGTGATGAAGTCGGCCACGTCGTGTTCGGCCACGTCGTGAACACCGAGCCGAAGGACATGTACCTGTCCCGAGTCGCGGCGGTCAACGGGGGCTGCAGCCACGAGACCCCCGCGTTCAACGTGAACCGGCTGTGCGGCTCGGGCCTGCAGGCGATCGTCTCGGCGGCGCAGGCGATCCTGCTCGGCGACTGCGACGTCGCGCTCGGCGCGGGTGCCGAGAGCATGAGCCGCGCGCCGTATGCGAACCTGACCGCGCGCTGGGGCGCACGCATGGGCGACACCAAGATGGTGGACATGATGGTCGGCGCGCTGCACGACCCGTTTCACACCATCCACATGGGCGTGACGGCCGAGAACATCGCCGTCAAATGGGGCATCAGCCGCAATGACCAGGATCAGCTTGCGCTGGAGAGCCACCAGCGCGCCGAACGCGCCACAGTGGAAGGCCGCTTCAAGGAGCAGATCGTGCCGGTCGTGCTGAAAAGCCGCAAAGGCGACGTCGCATTCGACACCGACGAGCATTTCCGCAGCGGTGCGCAGATCGCCGATTTCGCCAAGCTCAAGCCCGTGTTCCAGAAGGAAAACGGCACCGTCACAGCCGGCAACGCGTCGGGCCTGAACGACGCGGCTGCTGCCGTGCTGCTGATGGAGCGCACGACGGCCGAGCAGCGCGGGTTGACGCCGATGGCACGGCTGGTCGGCTATGCGCATGCCGGCGTGGATCCGAAGTACATGGGCATCGGCCCGGTGCCGGCGTCGAACAAGGCGCTGGCGCAGGCCGGCCTTGGCATCGACGACATGGACGTGATCGAGGCCAACGAAGCGTTCGCGGCGCAGGCCTGCGCGGTCGCGCGCGATCTGAAGATCGATCCGGCCAGGCTCAATCCGAACGGTTCCGGCATTTCGCTCGGACACCCGATCGGCGCTACCGGCGCGCTGATCACGGTGAAGGCGCTGTACGAGCTGCAGCGCGTGCAGGGTCGCTATGCGCTCGTCACGATGTGCATCGGCGGGGGCCAGGGCATCGCAGCGATTTTCGAGCGGGTTTGACGCGCTTGCTGAAGTTGCGGCTGGTGGTCGGCGGTCGCCTGCCGCCCGTTGAGACAATCGAACAACGCTTTCGACACCAAGGCGCACTTGCTGACGACCAAGTTCAAACGACGTCGTAAGCGGTCGGCTGCAATGCAGAGTTGGACGCAAGCATGGAACAGCTGCGCGGCGCCGATACAAACACAGCCACGAGAGTCGACTCAGTCGCACGCTCTGCGCGACCGGCGCCCGATGCAACGCAGGCGTAGCGGCAACTGCCAAGCACACGTGCAGCGTTTGCTGCCGGGCGCGACCGCCTGCTTTGCTGGACCTTTGCATGGCGCTTGGCTTGCTGCAACTAACGAACGAATTCAGTCGCCGCCGCAGGCGGTCGGCTGGAATGACAGGATAGAAACTACTTTCTGCCTTTAGCTTGAGACAGAGCACTGCCCGCAGCAGATTTGGATGCTGCACTTGTACGACCATCGCGCAACACTTTTGAGGCAGCAGTAGCCGCGCGAGCTGATGTTCGCTCCTTGGGCGCGCTTTTTTGAGTAAGCGCACTGCCTGCCGCAGATTTAGATGTTGGCCCGGTGGACTTGCTGGAGAGAACTCTTGATGCCGACGACGCGGCCTTCGATCCTGTTGTCCTAGCTGCCATATCTGATGGTCCTTAACACGAATATCTAACGCCTAAATTCAGCCGCCGCTAAAAGCGGTCGGCTGGAATGCCAGGTTAGACGCAGGCATTGTTTGCTGCGCTGCGCCGGATGCAATACAAGCGCGGCGCCGATGAATTGGCGCCCGCGCTGCGACTGTAACCATAGCGCACCGCGCAGGCAGGACAACCGGCACAGCCCCTTTTGGCTTGAAACTTTGCATGACGCTGCGCTTGCGATGACTAACGTCTTAGGTGAGGCGGGACCGACGGCAGGACGCCAGGCCCGGGCTGGTGGAGATGTACGCGTACCACCCAGCCCGGGCCTGGTGGCCTACCGTTGGGCCTCGCCTCGACCGAAGGGTTAGGCGTCACCAGCTGGCTGGGACCGTGTTGGTTGCTTGGGATGGTCAGCGCATCATGGCTCTAGCTATGGGCAAGATTCCTTAAACACTCGAATGACCAGATCAGCGCAGTATGGCATTCAAGGACGATGTTGTTCTCGCAAGACCTCGCGTCGTAGATCGCGGCGCCGGGTACGCCTTGAAAGTAGTTATGACTGACCTCCCCGCCCGGAGGAATTGCGGCATACGCCACCTTCGGATCTTCGACGACAACCAAGCCAAATCTGGACCTTCCGATCTTGTTTCCGCTAGCCAAGAGCTTTCTATTAACAAAAATGCCATTGTCCGTAATCCGAAGTACAGTTTGCGGATCGATCGACACGCTCCCGCGAACCTTCAACGTGTGATTCTGCGCGTCGAAGAATAGTTCTGCGAAAACATCCCCACGAGATGCTCGGAACGTTATGCGCGGACCAACAGATTCAACGTCCCATGAAGTTAGCTTTACGTGATATACATTGTCAATAATTTCAACAGCGGTTTGCCCATCGGGCGCGAAGATTCTAAGATTTAGTAAAGACTGCTTATCGTGGCGAAGCATGGCCAGTCCGAAATGCTGGATTGAGAATATCGTGCCGGAAAGTCGATCAATAACATTGGAGCCGATGTCTATGGTCTCGAACAGAAGGTCGATCGGCTCTCCTGCAATATTGGACTTTGACAAAACGTCTTGTCTTTCAAGCAATTGATCCATCGAAAGCAGGCCGCGGGACTTTTTACGATGACAAGTTGGGCAGAGCAGAATTAGATTCGCGGCTTCATGCGCGCTTACGCTGGCATAAGGAACGATATGATCGTAGTCGTAGATTGGGCATCGACATGCGACGCAAGCAAAGCCGCAACGTTGTCTGACGGCGCGGGCCACATCCTGCGGGATAGCCGGGCGGGGCGAGTTGCTGATTGTCATTTGTGACGCCTAACTAGAATTAGGCCGCAGCCCTCCTGAATGAGAAAGCCGCCTAAATCAACCTCCTCCGCCGTCGATAGCTGCATAACCGTTCTTGCTGCACCTATCAGGCAAACCTAAAAATTTCCGGATGACTGCGCGGCGGGCCAATTTACCTCGTGCCCCAGAGACTGCGCCTGCAGCAGCATGAACTGGGTGCCACAGCGCTTGCTGCCGAGGTCGAGCCGTTCTCCTTTTACGCAAAGTTCAGGCAATACGCCAGCCCACAGCGCAGCCCACACCGATCAGGCAGCTGCTGCAGTCCTGCCGATCGGGGTCAAATCGATGCCGTGCCTGCCCAACGTGGCATCAAAGTCTGCGGCGCTCAGCACGTCGAACTCCGCTTGGCGGGATGCGTTCAACGCGTCGTGGACCGGCTCGGCCATGGGCGCGGCCGGATGGCACATCAGCAGGTCGCCGTCCTGGGCCATCGCAAGCCATCGGTCGAGCAACCGGGCGTACTCGGCTGCGTCGGCCTTGAAGTCGTGCACGCCTAGCAGTCGCCCATTGAACCGGTGCGCTCGGGCCTCGGCGGCACGGCGCAATCCGGCGGCACCCAGGGCTTCGATGATGCGCGGCTTGAGTGCGCGCGGCATGGCGGCGCGCGTGCTGCGCAGCCACGGCAGGCGGCCGGTATAGCGACGCGCAAGCGCCTGCAGCAGCGCATCGCGCACGACCGGCAGCTGATGCACGTGCTGATGACCATCGACGTAATCCGGCGGCCGCTGCACGCGCTGCTCGAACGCATCGAGTTGCGCTTCGATCTCCTCACGCAAAACAGGCGCGGACAGCCGTCGCGCATACGCCGCCACGATCAGGTGTGGCAAGCGGTGCCGGGACTGCCGGACTGGATATTCGGTGAAGTCAAGGTGCAGACCCAGCTCGGTCTGTCGGCGCGGCAGTGCGGCCAGTTGCGCCGCCGCCGCGGGCCAGGCCGGGGCGCCGACCATGCAGCTGACCGCGTTGACCCGACCAAGCTCGGCAAGCCGGAACACGGCCGCGTTCACGCCCTCGTGCAGCCCGAAGTCGTCCACGCACAGCGCGATGCGCCGGGTCTGCGTCATGGCTGCACCGGCCGGTCGTCTGCCGCCGCAGCCGGTCGTGCCGGACAGTGCAGCAGCTGACCGAGCGTGCCACTGTGCGGTTCGAGCCGCCACAACGTCGCATGCGAACTGCGCACCACCACGGCAGCCTGATCCAGAAAAGGGTAACTCCTGGGCGATACCGGCGCCCCGACAAGCCAGACGCGCGGCGCGGCGCAGATCGTCGCCACCAGCGCGCTCGGCTCGATCAGGATGCTTTTGGCGCGATCCGGCGCGAACCGGGCCGCGTCGCCGAGCTCCCGCGCCCAGCCGTCCGGACGCACGAACGCAGGATCGGTCCAGCGGCCGACGATGACGGCCGGTTGCTGCATGGCGCCGTAAAGCGGCACGTCGTAGAAATTTCCGTCCACGAACAGCACGGGCTCGCCGGCGGCGCGCCCGGCGGCGATCGCGTGGCCCACCGCAGCCGAGGACCGCGGCTGCAGCCAGACCGCCGCGGTCGCAAGCCCCGCGCACAACACCGCCGCGCCGATCCAGCTAGCCTGGAACCAGCGCCGCGTGCTCGAAGCGACGGCGGCGGCACCGGACGGCGGCAATGCATCGGCGATCAGCCAGGCCAGCGGTGCGAGCACCGGCAGGCAGTAGCCGACCAGCTTGGATGCGGGCAGCGAAAAAAACAGCACGATCGCCACCACCCAGATCCACATCAGCGCGCCGACGGAATCGAACCGCCAGCCGGCACGTGCGCCCTGCCGGACCGCTTTGGGCAGCCAGGCCGACCACGGCAGCAGCCCGACCACCAGCACGGCCGGATAGAACCACCAGGGCGCGACGTTATTGAAGCTGGTTTCTATAAAGCGCTTGAAATGCTGCTCGACGAAGAAGTAGTCGAAAAACGCGGGATAGCGCAGCTGCATCGCCACGAACCAGGGCGCCGCGATCGCCGCGAACAGCACCGCCGCCGGCCACCACAGCAGCGTCGCGATGCCGCGCCAGTCACGCGCGGGCAGCAGCCACGCCAGCAGCACGAGCGCCGGCAGCGCAGCGCCGATCAGACCTTTGGCGAGCAGCCCCAGCGCCGCGAACGACCAGAGCGCCAGCACCGGCCAGCGGTTTGGCAGCGCCTGCCGGCGCAGCAGCACCGCATGCGCGCCAGCGAGGATCGTCGCGCTGATGCAGCCGGCCACCAGCATGTCCAGGTTCGCGTACTGCGCGGCGCCGTAGAACAGCGGCTGGGTCGCCAGCACCAGCAGGCCGATGCCGGCGCTGCGCGCGCCCGACCAGCGCCGCATGAACAGATACAGCGCCGCGCAGCCCAGCCACGCGCCGGCCAGCGGTGCCAGCCGCGCCGCCCATTCATGCAGGCCGAACAGCCCCATGCCGGCCGCGCTGAGCCAGTAGAACAGCGGCGGTTTGTGAAAAAACGGCAGGCCGTTCAGATGCGGCACCAGCCAGTCGCCGCTTTGCACCATCTGCCAGGCGACGCCGACGTAGCGGCCTTCGTCCGGCATCGCAAGCGGGCGCAGCCAGCTCAGGCAGGCCAGCCAGATGAAGGCGAGCGACAGCACGCGCAGCGTCTGGTTCGGCGCATCGCCTGATGCAACAGCGCGATTCCTCAAAGGTGGCACGGTGCGCTCAATGATCCGACGGGGGGCCCAAGCCCCGACCGAACTCGCGCCGCACCACGAACAACGGGCGCGCCTTCACCTCTTCGTAGATGCGGCCCACGTATTCGCCGAGCACGCCCAAAGCGATCAGTACGAAGCCCAGCATCAGCGCCATGCCGCAGACGATCGTGGTCCAGCCGGACACCGCATCGTTCCAGACCAGATAGGCCAGCGTGATCCAGCCGCCGTACCCGAAGCCGAGCAGCGCCAGCACGATGCCCAGCACGCTGGCCGCGCGCAGTGGCCAGGTCGTGAACGAGGTCAGCCCGTCGATCGACATGCGCACCAGCCCGAGATAGCTGTAATGGCTGCGGCCGCTGGCGCGCGGCGGCGGCTGATACGGCAGCGCGACGGTGTCGAAGCCGATCCACGCATAAAGCCCCTTCATGAAGCGATTGCGTTCGGGCAGCATCAGCAACGCGTCCACCGCGGCGCGATCCAGCAACCGGAAGTCGCCCGCGTCGGGCGGCACCCTGACGCGGCTGCCGGCATTCACCAGGGCGTAAAACCAGCCCGCGCCGAATCGCTTGAGCGGGGCCTCGTCGCGCCGGCTCTCGCGCACCGCATACACCACGTCGGCGCCGCGGCGCCAATGTTCGATCATCCGCCCGATCAGTTCGGGCGGGTGTTGCAGGTCGGCGTCCAGCAGGACCACCACGGCGCCGCCGGCTGCCGTCAGGCCCGCGGTCAACGCGGCTTCCTTGCCGAAGTTGCGTGACAGCTGCAGCACGCGCACACCCGGCTCGGCGGTCCAGTCGGCCAGCTGCTGCGCGGTGTCATCCACACTGCCATCGTCGATCAGCACGATTTCCCAGCGGCTGCCCAACGCACCGAGCACGGTCCGCAGGCGCGGCAGCAACTGCGCCAGGTTGGCGGCCTCGTTGCGGCAGGGGATCACGCACGACAACGACGCCGGCATCGCGCGCCGCTCGAATGCGTGCGCGGACGATTGCTGCGTCACATCCGCCTGGACTGGTTCGCGCGGTGCAGTCGGGCTGGCCGCAACGGTCGGCCCGGCGGCGTCGAGAGCGGTAACAGTCGGCGAACGGCTCATTCGTTCAGGCGCAAGGGGGTTGGGGATGGAGCAAGGCAGCCGATGGGCAATGCGGTCCGCACGGTCAGCGGCCAGCGCGATCGAAAGGGGACCGGCGAGGCCGCACGAATCGCTGCGGTGGGATTGCGCACGGGTGGTTTCAGCGTGGCCGGCAATACCAGTCTTGCAAGCCGGATGATGGCGGTTCGAGGTAGCGATCCGCGTCGGCTCCAGGCGCTGGCGCGCATGTTACCGCAGGTTTTTGGGCGGAGGCGGGTCGACGATGGCCCGTGCACGCCTCGAGCGCCTGCGGCCAAGCGCGCCTGCCCGTTCCAGCGGGAGCAACGGTTGTTTCACCCCCCATTCCGCGTTGGCCACCTTCCTGGACCCGCGAGGTCGTGACCGCAACCGTGCTGAACCGAACCGTTCCCCTTGCCGGATGCACGTCGGGGCAGCGTGCCGGCCCGGCCAAGCTCAGTGCGTCAGGCTGCTACCAGCCGTCGGCCCGAATCACGACCGGCATCGTCGAAAGCGCTGCCGTCACCCAGCACCACGGCCTGGGTTCGCCAGATGTCGTGCGCATACTGGGCGATCGTGCGATCCGACGAGAACGCGCCCATGCCGGCGACATTGGCGATCGCGCTGGCGGTCCAGGCGGCGGGTTGCAGGAACAGCGCATCGACCCGGTGCTGCGAGGCCAAGTAGCTGTCGAAGTCCGCGAGCAACTGGTACTTGTCGCCCCAGTTCACCAGTTCGTCGAAGATCGGCCGGAATCGCGCCGGTTCGTCGGGCGAGAACTCGCCGTCGCGGATGCTGTCGAGCACGCGCCTGAGCACCGGTTGGGCCTCGTAGATCGTCTTCGGCAGGTAGCCACGTGCGCGCAGGCCGGTCACCTCGGTGCTGGTGTGGCCGAAGATGAAAATGTTTTCGTCGCCGACCTGATCGCGGATTTCGACATTGGCGCCGTCCAGCGTGCCGATCGTGAGGGCGCCATTCAGCGCGAGCTTCATGTTGCCGGTGCCCGACGCTTCGGTGCCGGCCGTCGAGATCTGTTCGGACAGATCGGCCGCCGGGATGATCCGTTCGGCCACGCTCACGCTGTAGTTGGGCACGAACACGACCTTGAGCCGGTTGCCGACCCGTGGATCGTTATTCACCACCTGTGCGATATCGCCCGCCAGCTTGATGATCAGCTTGGCCATGTGATAGGCCGATGCTGCCTTGCCGGCCAGCAGCACGACACGGGCTGGACGCTCGATCGCCGGCTGCTCGATGATCTCTTGGTAGCGGGCCACCACGTGCAGCAGATTCAGCAGCTGGCGCTTGTATTCGTGCATGCGCTTGACCTGCACGTCGAACAGCGCGGCGGTGTCGAGCTCGATGCCCAGCGTGCCATGCACCCAGTCGGCGAGCCGCTGCTTGTTGGCCAGTTTGGCCGCTTGAAAACGCTGCTGGAACTCGGGCTCGTCCGCCCATTGCGCGATGCGCGAGAGCTGCATGAGATCGCGCCGCCAGTCGCGGCCGATGCGCTCGTCGAGCAGCGCCGACAGCGCGGGGTTGGCCAGCGCCAGCCAGCGCCGCTGCGTGATGCCGTTCGTCTTGTTGTTGAAGCGCTCGGGGAACAACCGCGCGAAGTCGGCAAAGATCGAGTGTTGCATCAGCTCCGAGTGCAGCGCCGACACGCCGTTCACCGAATGGCTTGCGATCACCGCGAGATACGCCATGCGAACCCTGCGCTCACCGGCTTCGTCGATCAGCGAGACGCGGCGCAGCAATTCGACGTCCGGGCCGTACTGCGTGGTCACGTCGGCCAGGAACTGCGCGTTGATCTCGAGGATGATCTGCAGGTGCCGCGGCAGGATGCGTGCGAGCGTCTCGACCGGCCAGGTCTCGAGCGCTTCGCTCATGAGCGTGTGGTTGGTGTAGGAAAAAATCTTCTTCACCAAACTCCAGGCCTGCGCGAACGGCAGCCGGTGCTCGTCGATCAGCAGGCGCATCAGCTCCGGCACGGCAAGCACCGGATGCGTGTCGTTCAGGTGGATGCTGATGCGGTCGGCGAGACGATCGAACGTGTCGTGCGTGTGCAGATAGCGGCGGATCAGGTCCTGCAGGCTGGCCGACACGAAGAAGTACTCCTGATGCAGCCGCAGTTCGCGCCCGGATGGCGTCGAATCATCCGGATACAGCACACGCGAGACGTTCTCCGAGTGGTTCTTGCTTTCCACCGCAGCGAAATAGTTGCCGCGGTTGAACGCGTGCAGGTCGATCTCCTCGGTCGCACGCGCCGACCACAGCCGCAGCGTGTTGGTGGCCTGGGTGCCGTAGCCGGGGATGATCGTGTCATACGCCATCGCAAGCACGTCGTGCGTGTCGAGCCAGACCGATGTGCCGCCCTGCTGCTCGACGCGGCCGCCGAAGCAGACCCGGTAGGTGACTTCGGGACGCCGAAACTCCCATGGATTGCCCTGCGTGAGCCAGTAGTCGGGCACTTCGACCTGCCGGCCGGCGACCACGGTCTGACGGAACATGCCGTATTCGTAGCGGATGCCGTAGCCAAAGCCCGGCACGTTCAAGGTCGCCATCGAATCGAGGAAACACGCCGCCAGCCGGCCCAGGCCGCCGTTGCCCAACGCGGCGTCGGGTTCGGTCTCGGACAGCTTGTCCGCATCGATGCCGAAGTCGTTCAGTGCCGTGCGCACGGTTTCGGTCAGATCGAGCGCGAGCAGCGCGTTGCCGAAAGTGCGGCCGATCAGGAATTCCATCGACAGGTAATAGACGCGCTTGACATCCTGCTGGTACTGCGCGCGGGTCGTGGCCATCCAGCGTTCGACCAGTTGATCGCGCACGGCCAGGGCGGCCGCCTGCAGCCAGTCGCCTTCCTGCGCAGCGCTCGGATCCTTGCCGACCGCGTAGATCAGCTTGTTGGCGACCGCGCGCTTGAACGCGGCCACGTCCTGGTCCGGGTGGTCATAAATGAACGACGATGCATCGATTCGGGGTGCTTCTGACAAGACGGGTTCTCCTGATTCCAAGGGCCAGCCACACTGCGGCACATGCAATAGTCGTGCTGAGCTGGCTGGACTGCACGACGCTGGCGCACCGCGCGTGAAACACGCAATGATGCAACTCGCAAAAACGCGGGCATTGTCGGCTCGACCGTTGCGCAACCGAAAAAGTTCAGGCGCGCAGCGACGCCGCACCCAGTGCCTGCACATAAACGTCTGCATAACGCGACGCCGCCTGGCTCCAGTCGAAGCGCTGCGCCATGCCGCGTGCGCGCACGGCTTGCCATCCGCTGCGCCATGCATACAACGCAAACGCGCGACGCAGCGCCCGGGTGTACGCAGCTTCGGTGAACGCGTCGAACACGAAGCCGGTCGCGCGCTGCTCGGCCAGTTCCTCGAGTGCGCAGTCCACTACCGTATCGGCCAGCCCGCCGACCCGATGCACGAGCGGCAGTGCACCATAGCGCAGGCCATACAGCTGGGTCAGTCCGCAAGGCTCGAAACGCGACGGCACCAGCGCCACGTCGGCCGCTGCAAAGATTCGATGCGCGAGCGCCTCGTCATAGCCGAAGCGGACCGCCACTTGGCGCGGCTGCGCGGCCGCGCGGGCTCGCAGCGCGGCTTCCAGCTCTGCATCGCCACTGCCGAGCACCGCAAGCTGGCCGCCACGCGCGAGCAGTTCGTCGATGCCGGCCAGCACCAGATGCACGCCTTTTTGCTCGGTCATGCGGCTGACCATGCCGAACAGCGGCGCATCCAGGGTGGCGGCAAGCCCGAACGCCTGCTGCAGCGCAGCCTTCGCAGCGGCCTTGCCGGCCATGTCCGCAGCATCGTAGTGGCTTGTGGTCAGCCGATCGTCGGCCGGGTTCCAGACCGCGCCGTCGACACCGTTCAGGATGCCCGACAGCGCTTGGCTGCGATCCGCGAGCAGGCCGTCGAGCCCGCAGCCCTGCTCGGGTGTCTGGATCTCGCGCGCATAGGTCGGGCTTACGGTCGTGATGCGGTCCGCATAGTAGAGGCCTGCTTTCATGAACGACAGCTGGCCGTGGAACTCCACCCCCTGCATCGAGAACGCGTGCGGCGGCAGGCCGAGTTCGCTGAATCCAGCGGCCGGAAAGACGCCCTGGTACGCCAGGTTGTGCACGGTGTGCACGCTGGCGGCGGCGCCGCGCCGATGCGCGAGATAGGCAGGCGCGAGCCCCGCGTGCCAGTCGTGGCTGTGCACGATGCGCGGCTGCCAGCGGCGATCGAACCCTTCGGCCAGCAGCGCCGCTGCCCAGCCGAGCAGCGCGAAGCGTCGCTGGTTGTCGTGATAGGGCTGCTGCCGTTCGTCGTGATAGGGGTTGCCTGGCCGAGCATAGAGCGTCGGCGCGTCGATGTAGTAGATGCCGAGTTGAAGCGCGGGCGCCACGCCGAACCGCAGCGCCGCCCGCTCGCCCCAGGGTGCGTTGAATTCGGCGATCAGCGCCGATGCCGGCACGCCTTCCACAATGGCAGGAAAGCCCGGCAGCAGCGCACGCACCTCACAGTCAGCTGCTGCGAGTGCGGCGGGCAACGCGCCTGTCACATCGGCAAGCCCACCGGTCTTGAGCAGCGGATACATCTCGGCGCTGACTTGAAGCACGTTCATGTCGATCGAGCCTTCCCGTAGTGGCGCATGACGCCTGCAGCCGGGCTCAAGGCAGCCGTTCGAGCATGGGCTTGGTGATCAGCACGATCCCGTTTTCGGTACGCTCAAAGCGCTGGGCGTCATGATGCGCATCCTCGCCGACCACGGTGCCTTCCGGAATCACGCAACCGCGATCGACCACGACCCGGTGCAGCCGGCAGTGGCGGCCGATCGTCACGTCCGGCAGCACCACGCAGTGGTCGATCCGGCAGAACGAATGCACGCGCACATCCGAGAAGAACACCGAGTTCGATGCGTTGGTGCCCGACAGGATGCAGCCGCCCGAGATCATCGTGTTCGCGGTGACGCCGTGGTTGCCGTGGCGGTCCGGCACGAACTTGGCTGGCGGCACCTGGCGCTGGTAGGTCCAGATCGGCCAGTCGGTGTCGTACAGATCGAGATGCGGGTCCGGCATCGCCAGATCGATGTTCGCCTCCCAGAACGCATCGATGGTGCCGACATCGCGCCAGTACGGCGCCGCGCCCGGCGTTCGGCTCACGCAGGACATGCCGAACGGGTGCGCGAGTGCGCCGCCTTCGGCGACCGCGCGCGGGATCACATCCTTGCCGAAGTCATGGCTCGAGCCCGGATTGTTCAGATCATCTTCGAGCACGCGGTACAGATACTCGGCACTGAATACGTAGATGCCCATGCTGGCCAACGCCACGTCGGGCTTGCCTGGCATGGCCGGCGGGTCGGCCGGTTTTTCCAGAAACGCGGTGACGTTGCGCTGCTCGTCGATGTGCATCACGCCGAACGCGGTGGCCTCGTGCCGCGGCACCTCGATGCAGCCGACCGTGCAATTCACGCCGTGATCGACGTGGTCCTTGATCATCAGCGAGTAGTCCTGCTTGTAGATGTGGTCGCCGGCCAGCACGATCACGTAGTCGGGTTCCTCCGCGCGGATGATGTCCAGGTTTTGATACACCGCGTCCGCGGTGCCGCGGTACCAATGCGATTCATCGATGCGCTGCTGCGCGGGCAGCATCTCCACCATCTCGCCGAGCTCGGCGCGCAGAAAGCTCCAGCCGCTTTGCACGTGCCGCAGCAGCGAGTGCGACTTGTACTGCGTGGCCACGCCGATGCGCCGGATGCCCGAGTTCAAACAGTTGGACAACGTGAAGTCGATGATCCGGTATTTGCCGCCGAAATAGACGGCGGGTTTCGCGCGCCGGTCCGTCAGCTGCTTCAGGCGCGAACCGCGGCCACCCGCGAGCACCAGTGCCATGGTGCGGCGCACCAGTTGATGCGTTTCGAGCTGCTGCGAATGGTGTGGGGCCATGAAGAATGTCTCCTGCCGATCGGCGTTATGGATGTCGTTTGCAATCGGCCATGCAGCAAGACCGCGGCCCGCGTCCTCAGGTCACGACGGACGGTTGCCTGCGCCCGGTACGCGCCGCGATGCCTGCAACCTGCTCGGCAATCGCAGCAAGCCCTGCCAGCGCCTGCTGCGCAGGCACCTCGTGCGCGGCAGCGTCGTCCTGATAGCGCTCCAGATACAGCCGCAAGGTGGCGCCTTCGGTGCCGGTGCCGGACAGACGAAGCACGATGCGCGAGCCGTCTGCGAACAGCAGCCGCACACCCTGGTGGGCCGAGACCGAGCCGTCCACCGGATCGGTGTAGGCGAAGTCGTCGGCGATCGTGATCGCACTCTCGGACTGCTCGAAACGCCGCCCGACGAGGCTGGGCAGCGCAGCGCGCAGGTCCGCCATCAGCGCATCGGCCTGCGCCACCGGCAAACCTTCGTAATCATGGCGCGAATAGAGGTTGCGGCCGAACTGCTGCCAGTGCGCGCGCACCAGTTGCTCGACCGACTGGCCGGTCGCGCCCAGCAGGTTCAGCCAGAACAGGATCGCCCACAGCCCGTCTTTCTCCCGCACGTGACTCGATCCGGTGCCGTAGCTTTCTTCACCGCACAGCGTGACCCGATCGGCGTCCAGCAGGTTGCCGAAGAATTTCCAGCCGGTGGGGGTCTCGAAGCAGGCAATGCCGAGGCTGGACGCCACCCGATCCACCGCGGCCGATGTCGGCATCGAGCGTGCCACGCCTTTCAGACCGGTCGCGTAGCCCGGCACGCGCGTCGCATGCGCGGTGAGCAGCGCGAGGCTGTCCGACGGCGACACCAGGAAATTCCGCCCGACGATCATGTTGCGGTCCGCGTCGCCATCGGTCGCCGCGCCGAAGTCGGGTGCATCGGCGCCATTCATGTGCGCGATCAAGTCTTGCGCGTGCGCCGGATTCGGATCGGGATGCAGGCCGCCGAAATCTTCCAGCGGCTCGGCATTCACCACCGTGCCTGCGGGCGCGCCGAGCTCGCCTTCGAGAATTGCTTTCGCATACGGCCCGCCCACCGCATTCAACGCGTCGAGCCGCATCCGGAACCCGCGTGCGAACATCGAGCGCATCAGCTCGAAATCGAACAGCCCGCGCATCAGCTGCGCGTAGTCGGCGATTGGATCGATCACGTCGATCTGCATCGATTCGAGCGTGCGCAGGCCGAGCGTGTCGATATCGACGTCGGGCCCGTCGCTGATCCGATACCGGTCGATCGCGAGGCTGCGCTGGTAGATGCGCTCGGTCAGCTGTTCCGGCGCCGGCCCGCCGTTGCCCGCGTTGAACTTGATGCCAAAATCGCCGTCTGGTCCGCCCGGGTTGTGGCTGGCCGACAGCACGATGCCGCCGAACGCCGCACGGCCGCGGATCACCGCGCTCACGGCCGGCGTGGACAGGATGCCGGCGCGTCCCACCAGCACCTTCGCGATGCCGTTGCCCGCTGCGAGCCTGAGGATCGTCTGAATCGCGCTGCGGTTCAGGTAGCGGCCGTCGCCGCCGAGCGCCAGGGTTTGCCCGGCGCTCCCAGGCAGCACATCGAGCAACGACTGTACGAAGTTTTCGAGATAGTGCGCTTGCGCGAACACCGCGACCTTCTTGCGCAAACCCGATGTGCCCGGCCGCTGGCCGGCGATCGGCTGGGTCATCACGGTCTGGATTGTCATGCGGGGCGCCTGCTTCGTGTGGGGGCTGATTTGATGGATTCAGGGGCATGTAAAGCCCATGTTTCAATTCGTTCGCGGTCATTCTGCCATGCACCAATGGGCCGACAGACGCCAGCGATGCTACTACCCTTTTGATAGCGCACACTGCACGCTGCGCCTGCACCCAGGCCTGAAAAAGCTTCAGTTCCGGTATCATGCGCCACGTCCAGCCAAATGGCCTGAAAAACGGCGCACCACCCCAATCCAGAAGGCGCTACGCGATTGGCTTCGCCGGTCCGCAGGCGACGCCCCCGGCAAGGGGGTTGCCGAGAGCGCAGCGGAGGCTTGGGGAGATCACGCGATCCTTCCGGCCTCGATCGTGATGCGCCGCTCGCACTGCGCCGCAATGCCGCGGTCGTGCGTGACCATCAGCAGAGTGGTGCCCTGCTCGCGGTTCAACGCGAACATCAGCTCGATGATGGTCTCGCCGGTCGCAAAATCGAGGCTGCCGGTCGGCTCGTCCGCCAGCAGCAGCGCCGGTTCGACCACGAACGCGCGTGCCAATGCGACGCGCTGCTGCTCGCCGCCGGACAGCACTTTCGGATAATGGCCGAAACGCTCGCTCAGGCCGACGCGCCTGAGCATCTCGCCAGCCTGCCTGCGCGCGTCGCGCCGGTCGGCGAGTTCGAGCGGCAGCATCACGTTTTCCAGCGCCGTCAGGTTCGCCATCAGCTGAAAGTTCTGAAAGACAAAGCCGACCTGGGCCGCACGCAGCGCGGCGCGGTCGTCCTCTCCGATCGAAAAAAGGTCCTGGCCCGCGAGCCGCACGGTGCCGCGCGTGGGCGTGTCCAGCCCCGCGATGATCGACAGCAGCGTGCTCTTGCCCGAGCCGGAAGCGCCGACGATCGCTGCGGTCTCCTTCGGGGACAGCGAGAAATCGATATCACGCAAAATGTCCAGCGTGCCGGTGGAGTCGGTGACCGATTTGTAGAGATGCTCCACGGCGATGATGGGATCGGACATATGGCGTCGGGATGGATTCAAGAGGTGGATCGAAGGGGTTTCATCGTACTGACGGCGGCGCTTGCGGCCGGCACGGCTGCGGCTGCCGCCACTGCAGAGCGTCGCGATGGGCCGCCCGTGATTCTCGTCTTCGGCGATTCGCTGTCGGCCGAGTATGGTTTGAGGCGCGGCACCGGCTGGGTCGCGCTGCTTGAGCGCAGGTTGCAGGACCGGCAGATTGCAGCCAGCGTCGTGAATGCGAGCATCAGCGGCGAAACCACGTCCGGTGGCCGCTCGCGGCTGGATGCGCTGCTGCACGCGCATCGGCCGCAGGTCGTGGTGCTGGAGCTTGGCGCCAACGATGCGCTGCGCGGCCTGCCACTGGCCATGACCGAGGAAAACCTCGCCTGGATGGCGAAGGCGGCGCAGGAGGCCGGCGCCCAGGTGCTGCTGCTGGGCATGCAGGTGCCGCCGAACTACGGCTCTGCCTATACCGATCGGTTTTCCGCCACGTTCGGCCATGTGGCCGAGCAGACCGGTGCGGCGCTGGTGCCGTTTTTCCTCAAGGACGTCGCCGATGTGGCGGAACCGACCGCGCTGTTCCAGGCCGACCGCATCCATCCGAATGCGAGCGCCCAGTCGATCCTGCTCGACAACGTCTGGCCGAAGCTCGAAGCGCTGCTCAAGCGATGACGGCTGCGCTGCCGCGCCGGCTGGCGGCGAAGGAAGCGCTCGATCAGCTCGACACGTTCGACGCGGTGATCGATGCGCGCAGCGAAAGCGAATTCGCGCTCGATCATCTGCCGTATGCGCAGAACTGGCCATCGCTTGGCGACACCGAGCGGCACCGGGTCGGCACGCTGTATGCGCAGTCCGGCGCGTTCGAGGCGCAAAAGATCGGTGCCGCACTGGTCGCATCGAACATCGCGCGGCATCTGACCGCCCATGCGGCGCAGCTGCCGAAAGGCTGGCGCCCGCTGATCTATTGCTGGCGTGGCGGCAAGCGCAGCGGCGCATTGGCGCTGGTGCTGTCGCAGATCGGCTTTTCCACCACGCTGGTCGACGGCGGCTACAAGGCGTTTCGCACGGCCTTGCTGGCCGACTTGCCGCAGCAGGTCGTGCAACTGTCGTTTCGGGTCATCTGCGGGCCGACCGGCTCCGGCAAGACGCGTTTACTCGTGGCGCTCGCGGCGGCCGGTGCGCAGGTGCTGGACCTGGAAGCGCTCGCCTCGCATCGCAGTTCGGTGCTGGGGCTGCTGCCCGGGCAGCCGCAGCCGTCGCAAAAGCGCTTCGACACGCTGGTCTGGCAGGCGCTGCGCGCGTTCGATCCGGCGCGTCCGGTATACGTGGAGAGTGAAAGCAAGAAAGTCGGCAACCTGGCCGTGCCGGATGCGCTGATGGCGGCCATGCGTGCGAGTGCCTGCCTGGACCTGCAGCTCAGCGACGACGAACGGGTGGCGCTGCTGCTCGAGGACTACGCGTTTTTCGTCGATCAGCCCGCGCTGTTTTGCGAGCGGCTGCAGGCGCTGGTCTCACTGCGCGGGCGCGATCTGGTGCAGTCCTGGCAACGCCGCGTGCAGGCCGGGGACTTCGAGAGCGTCGTGCGCGAACTGCTGCTTACGCATTACGACCCGGGCTACCTGCAGTCGATGCAGCGCAATTTCACGCATTACGGCAGCGCAAAAAAACAAGCGCCCGCAGATCGCTCTGCGGGCGCGATGGCGGCGTTGGCCGCGCAGATTCTTGATGCGCGATCAGCTCAAGAAGCTGCCGGCGTGCCGCCGACCGCACCACCGTCGGCTGCTGCATCGGCGCCCGCGCCCGGCTGCTGATCCTGCTCGCCAGGCGTGCCGTCCGGGTCGGCGCCGTCATCGCCGCTGCCTTGCTTGCGCACCGCCTTGTTCTTGAGCTTCTCTTCCTTCTTGCGCTTCTTCGCAAGTTCCTTCTGGCGCTTCTCGAATCCGTAATTGGGTGTAGCCAAGTCGTTGTTCCTCGTGTTGCGCAGGACTTTAACAGTTCAGGTACTCAACCGACTGCCAGCGCCGATAGCGCCTGGGACAGATCGGCGCGCAGGTCGGCCACGTCTTCCAGGCCGATCGAAAACCGGATCACGGTGCCACGCGCGAGCTGCGCCGGCCAGGTCGCGCGCATCGCGTTCAGGTCGTACGGCACCACGAGGCTGATCGGCCCGCCCCAGCTGTATCCGAGCTTGAACAACCGCATCGCATCGCAAAACGCATCGGCTCCATCTGTGCCATAACGCTGGTCCAGCACGACGCTGAACAACCCGGCAGCAGCGTCGCTGTGCGAGCAAAGCGCCTGCCAATGCCGATGCCCGGGCGAATCCGGCAACGCCGGATGCAGCACCTGGGCGAACTCGGGTCTTTGCTCGCACCAGCGCGCAAGCTCGCGTGCTGCCAAGTCGTGCGCGTGGTAGCGCAGCAACATGCTGGGCAGCGCGCGCAGCAGCGCTTCGCAGTCGTTGCCGCTGACGCCGATGCCAAGCCGCATGTGCGTGAGCAGCACGCGTTCGTGCAGCGCCGCATCGACCGTCACGATGCTGCCCATCAGCACGTCGCCGCCGCCGCTCGGGTATTTGGTCAGCGCATGGACCGACAGGTCGACTGCGAGCGGCTCCGCCGCGCCGGGCAGCAGGTCGAACGCGCAGAACGCAATGCCCGCGCCCCAGGTGTTGTCGAGCGCGCTCAGGACCCCCCGCGCTCTGCACAGCCGCACCTGCGCGATCAGATCGGGAAACTCCATCGTGACCGAGCCGGGCGCTTCCAACCAGACGAGCTGCGTGCGTTTGCTCAATGCACGCTCCAGATCGGCCACGTCCAGCGGGTCGTAAAAGCGATGCGTGATGCCGAAGTTCTGCAGTTCGCCAAGCGCCAGCGCCTTGTTCGGGCCGTACGCGTTGTCCGGGATCAGCACCTCGTCGCCGCTTTTGAGCAACGCCAGCGACGTGACCGCGATCGCGGCCAACCCGCTGGGCGCGAGCACACAGTGTTTGCCGCCTTCCAGCGCGCACAGACGTTCTTCCAGCGTGAACGTGGTGGGCGTGCCGTGCAGCCCGTAGGTGTAGCCGGTCTTGTGCTTCCAGTCCCGCGCGCGCATCGCAGCGACATCGGAAAAGATCACCGTCGATGCCTTGTGCACCGGCGGCTGCGGCGCTGCAAAACCGGCCGGCGGCTGGTACTCGTGGTGAATCAGTTCGGTCGCAGTGGGCTTCATGCGGCCGATGTTAACGAGCCAAGGTAACCGGTTTCAGCGCGGCTGACGGGCGTCGTTCAGCGCCCAGTCATAGTCGAGGAAATCGAGCTGCCAGTTGCCCGCGCGCATGGCCTGTTGTGCTGCCGGTGCATCGGCCAACTCGTTTGCGTAGCTTGCGAAAAAGCTTTTGAGCGAATCGATTCCCTGCCAGCCCTGCTCGAAATCCGTGCCGTACCAGTCGAACAGCTTGGAAACCACGAGCCGTTTCGATTGCGGCGCGTACCGGTTGCGCGAACGATCGGACAGAAATCGGCGCGTTGCATCGGCCAGCTGCGCATCGAGCCGGTCGGCCACGAACGCTTCACTGCGCAACATCGGGCAGCCGATCGACGCGCAATTCACCGCGAAGTGGATGCGCGGTTCGTTGAATGCACCGGGCGCGCGGATCAGGCCGTGTTCAATGCCGTCCAGGCTCTGCTGTTTGCCCAGCAGATTGAAAAAATCCTTTTTCCACGGGCTCCCGAACAAGCCGCCCAGATCCTTGATCGAATCGAGATCGGGGTACTTCGTCAGGATCAAGTCGATCGTGAAGGCGTTGTAGGCATTGATAAGGAACGCGAGCCGCTGCGGTTTGGACCAGCCGTCGTATTCGGCCTTCGAGACGGCAGACAGACGCTTGAGATAACGCGCCAGCGCTCTGTAATCCTGCTTGAACGCCGCGTATCTCACGGTCGACGAATGGCCGTCCGCTGCGACCACCACGTTCTTCTCAAGCAGCGCGGTCCAGTCCGCGTGTTCGTGGTCGAACGCAGCAAACGCCGGTGCCGACCAAAACGCGCCCAGCAGTGCGATGCCTGCCGCGCCCAATGCGCGGCGACGGCGCATCCCACTCTTTGCCTGCATGCGTTGCCTCTCCCTCACAGTTGGTGTGTTCAACCACGCCGCCATGCCAGAAACCGCTCCGCCCAGCCGAGCAGCTTCTGCGGCGCATGCGCGCGCTTCCAATTGCCGGCCACTGACTTGTTCGCTTCGGCCATCGTCGGGTAGATGTGGATCGTGCCGAGGATCTGGTTCAGACCGATCTTCTGCTTCATCGCAAGCACGTATTCGGCGATCAGGTCGCCCGCGTGCTCGCCGACGATCGTGACGCCCAGAATGCGGTCCTTGCCCGGCGCGGTCAGCACCTTGACGAAGCCTTGCGTCTCGCCATCGGCAATCGCGCGGTCCAGTTCAGCCAGCTCGAACAACGTGACTTCATGCGGGATATTCCTTTCCTTCGCATCCTGTTCGTTCAGGCCGACGCGTGCGACTTCGGGTTCGACAAACGTCGCCCATGGGATCACGCGGTAGTCGGCCGTGAACGACCAGAACGGCTGTACCAGCGCATTCACCGCCGCATACCAGGCCTGGTGCGATGCGGTATGCGTGAACTGATATGGCCCGGCCACGTCGCCAGCCGCGTAGACGTTCGGCAGGCTGGTCTGCAGCAGGCCGTTCACGTCCACCGTCTTGCCGGTCTTGATGCCGAGTTCCTCGAGCCCGAAGCCGGTCAGGTTCGCGGCGCGGCCGACCGCCACCAGCAGCGCATCGAACTCGATCGACTCGTCGTGGCCCGCATGTTCGACGAGCAGCCGCTTGCTGTCGCCCTGCACGACGACCTGTTTTGCCTTGGTCGCCAGCCGCACATCGACGCCTTCCTTGAGAAAGCGCGCGGCGACCATCTCGGATATTTCCACGTCCTCACGCGCCATCAGCCGCGCGGCCATCTCGACTTGCGTGACCTTGCAGCCGAGCCGCGCAAAGGTCTGCGCCAGCTCGCAGCCGATCGGCCCGCCGCCGAGCACGACCAGCCGATTCGGCCGCTCGCGCAGCTGCCAGACGTTGTCGGACGTGAGGTAGTCGATCTGATCGAGCCCGGGGATCGGCGGCACGAACGGTCTGGCGCCGGTCGCGATCACGATGCTGCGCGTGGTCAGCCGCTGCACTCGGCCGTCTTCGGCCGTGATCTCGACTTCCCACGGCGACACGATGCGCGCGGCGCCCTGCTTCACCTCTACGCCGAGCTCGGTATAGCGCTCGACCGAGTCGTGCGGCGCCACCTGCTCGATCACGCGCTGCACGCGCTGCATCACGGCGCCGAACTCGTAGCTCGCGCTGGCCGATTCGATGCCCCATTCCTTCGACCGCTCGATCTGGGCGAGCAGCCGCGCCGACTTGATCAGCGCCTTTGACGGCACGCAGCCGGTGTTCAGGCAGTCGCCGCCCATCTCGTGCCGTTCGACCAGCGTGACTTTGGCGCGCACCGTGGCGGCGATGTAGGCGCTGACCAGACCGGCCGAGCCCGCGCCGATCACGATCAGGTTGCGGTCGAAGAGCCTCGGCTTGTCCCACTTCGCGTAGACCTTGCGAGCCTTGAACAGGTCCAATCCCTTGCGCGCAAGCAGCGGGAAGATGCCGAGCAGCACCAGCGACGCCAGCAGCCCCGGCGACAGCACGCCGGACAGCGAATCGACCTGCGCGAGCTGCGTGCCCGCGTTCACATACACCAGCGTGCCGGCCAGCATGCCGAGCTGGCTGACCCAGTAGAACGTCAGCACGCGAATCGGCGTGAGCCCCATCGCGAGGTTGATGATGAAAAACGGCACCACCGGCACGAGCCGCAGCGTGAACAGGTAGAACGCGCCGTCTTTCTCGACGCCCTGATTGACTTTGGCCAACCGTTCGGCAAAGCGCTGCTGCACCCAGTCGCGCAACAGCCAGCGCGAAGCCAGGAACGCGCAAGTCGCGCCGATGGCGGATGCGAACGAGACGATCAGCGTGCCCCAGCCCAGGCCGAACAGGGCACCGCCGACCAACGTCAGCACCGCCGCGCCGGGTAACGACAGTGCGGTCACCGCGATGTAGATGCCGAAGAAGATCAGCGCAGCCGTCACGGGGCTTGCCGCGCGCCAGGCTTCCAGACTTGCCTGTTGATCCTTGATCGCCGAGAGGCTCAGATAGCGCTGCAGCCCGAATGCGAAGAACAGCACGACCATCAGTGCGAGCAACCCGACCAGCCACCATTTCTTGTTCAGCTGCATGGGTCGGTCGTCTGGTTCATGATTGAGGTCATCGCGCGCGGCACAATGGCTGGCACCCACCGTAATACGCGGCACTGAGCCGCGACGTTACACGCAGCCGCAGCGCAGGGCCGCTCGCGCCTTCCTCGACTTCATCTTCGGAGAACACCCATCGTGGAACCGATTCGCATCGGCCTGCTCGGCGGCAGCGGCCTCTATCGCATGGACGGCCTGACCGACGTGCGCGAACAGCTCATCGACACGCCGTTCGGCCGGCCTTCGGACGCGCTGCTGCTGGGTCGGCTGCACGGCGTGCCGGTGGCTTTTCTGGCGCGCCACGGCCGCAGCCATGCGCTCACGCCGGCCGAGATCCCGTATCGCGCCAACGTTTACGCGATGAAGACGCTGGGCGTCGAGTACCTCGTGTCGGTCTCCGCAGTCGGTTCGATGCGCGAGCATGTCGCGCCGCTGGACATGGTGCTGCCCGACCAGTACATCGACTTCACGAAACAGCGCGCGGGCAGCTTCTTCGGCGGCGGCGCGGTCGCGCACGTGTCGCTGGCCGATCCGGTCTGCGCGGCGCTGAGCGACGCGCTGGCACAGGCATTCGACGATGCACGCAGCACCGATGCACGCTTTGCCGACATCCAACTGCATCGTGGCGGCAGCTATGTCTGCATCGAAGGCCCGGCGTTTTCGACCCGTGCCGAGTCGCAGTTCTACCGCAGCATCGGCGCCACCGTGATCGGCATGACCAACATGCCCGAAGCGCGGCTCGCGCGTGAAGCCGAGATCGCCTATGCGTCGCTCGCACTCGCAACCGACTGGGACTGCTGGCACCCGGCTCAGGCCTGCGTGACGGCCGAGATGGCGATTGCAAACCTGCTGGGCAACGCCGAACGCGCGCAGGTGCTGCTGGGCGCCGCCGTGAAACGGCTCGCGGCAAGCTGGCCCGAATCGGCGGCACACCGCGCACTCGATTCCGCGCTGGTCACGCAGCCCGCACAGATGAGCGCGGAGGTGCGCAAGCGGCTCGGCGCGCTGATCGCACGGTTCGGCTGATCTACCGGTCTGCGACCGGATTGAGCCTTGCCCAGCCCTAGGAGGTATACCCCGCCCATTCCAACAGGGGCCGCGGAGCTGGCTTCGCCAGGCCGCAGGCGCCGCCCCCGGCCGGGGGTGGCCGAGAGTCGACCGCAGGGAGCGAAGGCTGGGGGCGAGCTAATCATTCACCAGCTGGCTCCAGGCCTTGTCCAGCCGCTTCACGCTGACCGGCTGCG
Source organism: Burkholderiaceae bacterium (assembly GCA_965218765.1). Taxonomy (GTDB): domain Bacteria; phylum Pseudomonadota; class Gammaproteobacteria; order Burkholderiales; family Burkholderiaceae_C; genus JBBPYC01. The sequence continues at coordinate 480,650 of CBDCLU010000002.1, forward strand.
GCGTGCGCAATTCCTGCGCGAACAAGCTCACGCGCAGCTCTTCGAGCAGCCAACGAAATTCCTGCAGCTGCGCATCAGCCGCGCCGCGCCGTTCGCTCACCAGCCGCCAGTAGCGCTGCTCGACGGGCCGCAACTCGGCAAGCCGCGCGGCATCACGCGCCGGATCGCCGCGCAGCTTGTCGAGCCGCAAGGTGATGCCTTTCAAATAACGCGGGTAGTGCTGCAGCGCGCTCCAGCTCGCATCGGTGAGAAACCGTTTGCCGACCAGCCGCTGCAGTTGCGCTTGCGCATCCTGCGTGGCTTCCGGCGCGGTTCTGGTGTCTTTCAGCTTGCGCGCGGCGGCTGCGAATTCGGCGAGGATGGTCGCGGCCAGCCGTGCGACTTCATTCGCAATCAGCGTCAGCCGCGCCCTGCCCTCGTCGAGCCGCCGCTTGAACGCCGCCTCATCGGTCGGCAGCGGCTCCTGCAAAAAAGCCCGATCCAGTGCCACTTCGATGATCTGAGCGCGCAACTCCTCGAACGTGCCGCCGCCTGCCACCTGCATATAGGCCACCGCCATCTTCTGCAGCTCCGGAATGTTCTTCTCCAGATACTTGAGCGCATCCTTCAGCTGCAGCGCGAACAGACGGCGCAGGCCCGCACGGTGTTTTGCGGCAGCGATGTCGGGCTCATCGAACACCTCGATGCGCACCTGATCGCCCACATCGATCAGTGCGGGAAAACCGATCATGCTGTGCTTGCCCTGGCCGACTTCCATCAGCTCGGGCAGGCTGCCGAATGCCCAGGTGGTGTAGCTCGCTGCAGGCCGGGCTGCGGTGGTCGCTATCTCTTTAGTAGCTGGAGGTGCAGATGTAGCCTGCGCCCCGGGCACTTTCTGTTCCAAAGTGGCGACCGCACCCGTGGTTTTCGCCACCTGCAGGCCCGCCAGCGCCTGGAATGCGCCACGGGCTTGCGTGCCCCACTGGCTTTTCAGCGCGGCGAGGTTGCGGCCGGTGTCCAGCTGGCGCCCGTGCTCGTCGGTCACGCGGAAGTTCATGAACAGATGCGCGGGCAGCGACTCGAGCTTGAAGTCGTGGCGCTTCAGGTCCAGGCCGGTCGCGTCGCGCACTTCCCTGAGCAGCGCATCGGTCAAGGTGCCGTGGGCCCAGCGCTCGGGCGCGGTCAGGATTTCCGCAAGCCGTCCCGCACTGTCGGGCAGCGGCACGAAGCGTGAACGCGGGCGCTGCGGCAGGCTTTTGAGCAGCGCCTGGATCTTGTCTTTGAGCATGCCGGGCACCAGCCATTCGGTGCGCTCGACGCTGGCCTGATTCAGCACGAACAGCGGCACCGTCACGGTGAGGCCGTCCTTCGGATCGCCGGGCTCGTGCAGGTAGCTCGCGGCGCAATCGACCCCGCCCAGCCGCACCATGCGCGGAAAGGCCTCGGTCGTGATGCCGGCCGCTTCATGCCGCATCAGTTCGTCGCGCGTCAGGGTCAGCAGGCCTTGCTGCTGCCGGCTCGCGGCGCGCCACCAGACTTCCAATGTGTGGCCGCTGGCGACATCGGGCGGCAGCTGGCTGTCGTAGAACGCATAGATCAGCTCGTCATCGACCAGCACGTCCTGCCGGCGCGACTTGTGCTCGAGCTCCTGCACCTGAGAGACCAGCTTGCGGTTCGCGGCCAGAAACGGCAGGTCGCTGTCCCACTGGCCGGCGACCAGCGCCTCGCGGATGAAGAGCTCGCGTGCGCCGGCCGGGTCGATGCGCGCGTAGTTGACGCGGCGTCCGTGGTAGATGACCAGCCCGTAGAGCGTGGCGCGTTCCAGCGCGACGACTTCGCCCGCCTTCTTCTCCCAGTGCGGCTCCAGCAACTGTTTTTTCAGCAAATGGCCCGCGACCTGCTCGATCCATTGCGGCTCGACGTTCGCGATGCCACGGCCGAACAGCCGCGTGGTCTCGACCAGTTCGGCGCAGGCGATCCAGCGGCCCGGTTTCCTGGCCAGATGCGCACCCGGGTGGCGATAAAACCTGATGCCGCGCGCGCCCAGATAGATGTCCTCCTCGTCCGCCTTGCAGCCGACGTTGCCGAGCAGGCCGGACAGCATCGACAGATGCACCTGCTCATAGCTCGCGGGCCGATCGTTCTGCGCCCACTTGTGCTCGGCCACCACGGTGGCCAGCTGCGAATGGATGTCGCGCCACTCGCGCACGCGGCGAACATTCACGAAGTTCTGGCGCAGCAGTTGTTCGTACTGGCGGTTCGACAGCTTGTGCGCGGGCGGCTGGGCGGCAGGCAGCGGCTCGACGGCAGCGGCGCGCATCGAGCGCTGCGCGATCGGCAGCACCGCTGCGCTCGCGCGCTTCGGTCCGGCTTGCGCGGCCTGCATCTCGCGCCGGCTGGTCGGCGCGTGGCCGCCGCGCGCATCGGCCAGCCACTTCCAGAGCTTCAGATAGCCGCTGAATTCGCTTTTCTCGTCATCGAACTTGGCGTGCGCCTGATCGGCCTGCGCCTGCAGCTCCAGCGGCCGATCCCGCACATCCTGAACGCTCATCGCGCTGGCGATCACGAGCACCTCATCGAGCGACCGCCGGTCGCGCGCTTCGAGGATCATGCGTCCGACCCGTGGATCGAGCGGCAGCCGGCTCAGCTCGCGCCCGACCGGTGTGAGTTCGTTCGCGTCATCGACTGCGCCGAGCTCGGCCAGCAGCTGATAGCCGTCGGCGATCGCGCGTCGCTGCGGCGGTTCGATGAACGGAAATTCGTCGACCGCGCTCAAGTGCAGCGACTTCATGCGCAGGATCACGCCGGCCAGCGAGCTGCGCAGGATCTCCGGATCGGTGAAGCGCGGACGCGCGTTGAAATCCGCCTCGTCGTAGAGCCGGATGCAGATGCCGTTGGCCACACGCCCGCAGCGGCCGGCGCGTTGATTCGCCGCTGCCTGGCTGATCGGCTCGACCAGCAGCTGCTCGACCTTGCTTCTGAAACTGTAGCGCTTGACCCTCGCGGTGCCTGCGTCGATCACGTATCTGATGCCTGGGACCGTGAGCGACGTCTCGGCCACGTTGGTGGCCAGCACGATGCGCCGTCCGCTGTGCGCGTCGAAGATGCGCTCCTGCTCGGCCTGCGACAGCCGCGAGAACAGCGGCAGCACTTCCGCATTGCGCAAGGTCGGCTGGTGGGTCAGGTGCCGGCGCAGGTGGTCCGCAGCCTCGCGAATCTCGCGCTCGCCGGGCAGGAACACGAGGATGTCGCCGGCTTGCCGCGGATCGCGCCAGAGCTCTTCGACGCCGTCGGCGATCGCATCGTTCAGGCCGTACTCGCGGCTGTCCTCGAACGGCCGCCAGCGTTGCTCGACCGGGTACATCCGGCCCGACACCATGATGACCGGCGCCGGGCCGCGGGCCGACGCGAAATGCTCGGCGAACCGATCGGCGTCGATCGTGGCGGACGTCACGATGATTTTCAGGTCCGGCCGGCGCGGCAGGATCTCGCGCAGATAGCCGAGCAGGAAGTCGATGTTGAGGCTGCGCTCGTGCGCCTCATCGATGATCAGCGTGTCGTAGGCCTTGAGCAGCGGATCGGTCTGCGTCTCGGCCAGCAGGATGCCGTCGGTCATCAGCTTGACGGAGGCACCCGGCGACAGCCGGTCCTGAAAGCGCACCTTGTAGCCGACCACCTCGCCGAGCGGTGTCTTGAGTTCCTCGGCGATGCGCTTGGCGACCGAACTGGCTGCAATCCGGCGCGGCTGCGTGTGGCCGATCAGCCGGCCTTTTTCGCCGGGCCGCACGCTCAGCCTGCCGCGGCCCATGGCCAGCGCGATCTTCGGCAACTGCGTGGTTTTGCCGGAGCCGGTTTCACCGCAGACGATGACGACCTGATGGGCCGCAACAGCCGCCGCGATTTCGTCGCGGCGGGCGGAGACTGGCAGAAATTCGGGAAACTCGATTTGGAGGCGCGGCGGTGCGCGTTGCGGGTCGGTAATCGATGGATTCATGAAGGGCCATTATCGCACTTCACAGATTTACGTGCTACACTGATTTACGTGTATCCAACTCCGATTCGGCTATGACTAATCTGACCATTGCGATCGATGAAGGCGTAGTGCGCAAGGCGCGCATCCGGGCTATTAGTGAAGGCACGTCCGTCAGTGCGCGGGTGCGTGAATTTTTGGCTGACTATGCGCAGGAAAACGATCGGCAGCAAGCAGCCGCGCAGGCGTTCATCGCGGCGGCGCGCCGCAGCAAGGCGAACAGTGAAGGCGTGCAATGGTCACGCGAAGACGCGCATGACCGCCCCTACCGATGACGACCTTCTTTGACACCAACGTGCTGGTCTACGCAGTCGATGCAGGCGACCCGGCACGGCAGGAAATCGCGATCGATCGTTTTGCCCGTGCCATCAAGGACGACACGGTGGTGCTGTCTACGCAGGTGCTGCAGGAGTTCTACAACATCACCACGCGCAAACTCAAACCACCCTTGAGCGCGCGCGAGGCCGCAAGCCAGGTCAGCCACCTGTGCAACTTCGACGTAGCAAATGCGACCAGCGACAGCATCATGGCCGCCACGCTGCTGCAGCAAAAGCACCAGTTGCACTGGTGGGATGCGCTGATCCTGGAAGCGGCGTTGCGGGTCAATGCAGACATTCTGGTGTCGCAGGACGGCCAGCACGGCCAGCGCTTTGGCAGATTGGTGATGGAAAACCCTTTTTTGCAGGACTGACGCAGGGTCGTCGGTCAATTCACATGTCCGCCGTCTTCAACTTCACGTTCGTGCCCTGGTTCCGTTCGGTCGCGCCCTACATCCACATGCATCGGGGCAAGACGTTCGTGATCGGCCTCGCGGGCGAGGCGATCGCAGCCGGCAAGCTGCCGAGCATCGCGCAGGACCTTGCGCTGATCCAGAGCATGGGCGTGAAGATCGTGCTCGTGCACGGCTTTCGGCCGCAGGTCAGTGAGCAGCTCGCGGCCAAGGGCCACGCCGCAAAGTTTTCACACGGCATCCGCATCACCGATGAAGTCGCGCTCGACTGCGCGCAGGAAGCAGCCGGCCAGTTGCGCTACGAGATCGAAGCCGCGTTCAGCCAGGGCCTGCCGAATACGCCGATGGCCGGCGCCACGGTGCGTGTGATCTCCGGCAATTTCCTGACCGCGCGGCCGATCGGCATCGTCGATGGTGTCGATTTCCGGCATTCGGGGCTGGTGCGCAAGATCGACGTGGCGGGCATCACGCGCACGCTCGACTTCGGCGCGATGGTGCTGCTGTCGCCATTCGGTTTTTCACCGACCGGCGAGGCGTTCAACCTTGCGATGGAGGAAGTCGCGACATCGGTCGCGGTCGCGCTGCAGGCCGACAAGCTGCTGTTTCTGACCGAGGTGCCGGGCATCCGGATCGACCCGATGGCACCGGCTGCGGACGACAACCCGGTCGACACCGAGTTGAGCCTGGCCGACGCGCAGAAACTGTTGTCGCAATGGCCCAAGCCGCAGCAGCCGACCGATCCCGCGTTCTACCTGCAGCATTGCGTGACAGCCTGCATCGGCGGCGTGGACCGCAGCCACATCGTGCCGTTCGCGCTGGATGGTTCGCTGCTGCTCGAGGTCTATGTGCACGACGGCATCGGCACCATGGTGGTCGATGAAAAGCTCGAGAGCCTGCGCGAAGCGACCGCCGATGACGTGGCCGGCATCCTCGCGCTGATCGAACCGTTCGAGCGCGACGGCACGCTCGTCAAGCGCGAGCGCACCGCGATCGAGCGTGACGCCGATCACTACACGTTGATCGAGCACGACGGCGTGATCTTCGCGTGTGCAGCGCTCTATCCATATCCGGAGGCCCGCACCGGCGAACTCGCGGCGCTGACCGTGTCGCCGGAAGCCCAAGGTCAGGGCGATGGTGAAAAAGTGCTCAGGCGCATCGAACAGCGCGCACGCGCCATGGGCCTAGCCAGCATTTTCGTGCTGACCACGCGCACCATGCACTGGTTCATCAAGCGTGGCTTCGAGCTGGTGGACCCGGACTGGCTGCCCGATGCCCGCAAGCGCAAATACAACTGGAGCCGCGCCAGCCGCGTGCTGGTCAAGCGATTGCTGCCGTAGCTGTGTGCGGGTTGTCGCAACGGCCGACCTTGTCTGATGTAGGGATCATCCTACCGAGGCTCAACACGGGCGCTTGCAGCGCGACCGGTTGGTTCTCGTTACATTGCAATGCAGCGCTGTCGGCGGCGCAGACCTAGATCCCTCGGATCGACGAATCCTTTCGCGCATGCAGTCGTTGCATGTGGATGCCGCCGAGAATGCTGTCCGAACGCGTGGCCCTTAGAACCTTCATCATTGAAGACAATCTGGTGATCCGCGAGAACCTCGTCGATGCACTTGAGGAGCTCGCTGCGATTTCCGTGGTTGGCTTTGCCGAAACCGAAACCCAGGCGCGCAGCTGGCTGCTCACGAATCCCGCGCTCTGGGATCTGGCGATCGTCGACCTGTTCCTGAAAGAAGGCAGCGGCATCGGCGTGCTGCAGGCATGCAAGGCACGCGGGCCCGAGCAGAAGATGGTGGTCCTGAGCAACTACGCAACGCTGGATGTGCGCAGGCGCTGCGCCCAGCTCGGCGTTGACGCGGTGTTCGACAAATCGAACGAAATCGAGGATCTGGTCGAGTATTGCGTGGCACAACGCGAAGCGGTCGAGCGCGCCGCCTGAACGCAAGCTGTCTTCTTCAGTCAATCAACTTGTGCTTGAGCGCGTAGTAGGTCAGATCGCTGTTCGACGCAAGCCCCATCTTTTCCATCAACCGCGTGCGATAGGTGCTGACGGTCTTGACCGACAGCGACAGCATCGTGGCGATCGCACCGGTCGTCTCACCCTGCGCAAGCTTGAGGAACACCTGGAACTCGCGCTCCGACAACTGCTCGTGCGGCGCCATCACATCCTTGCGGTTGAGCTGCTGGGCCAGCAGTTCGGCCACACCCGGCGTGATGTAGCGGCGGCCCAGCGCGATGGTGCGGATCGCCTTCACGATCTCTTCCGGATCGCACTCCTTATTCAGATAGCCGCTTGCACCCTGGCGGATCAGCGTCATCGCGTAGTGTTCCTCAGGGTAGCCGGACAGCACCAGCACCCCCACATCCGGCGCTTTCGCCCGGATCATGGTGAGCGCATCGATCCCGCTTTGCCCGGGCATCGACAGGTCCAGCAGCAGCACGTCCATCTCGGTGGTGCGTACCAGGTCGATCGCCTCGCGCCCGCTGGCCGCTTCGCCGACCACCCGCAGATCCACCTCATCGCTGAAAAACTGCTTCAAACCGGACCGCACAATTGCATGGTCATCCACAATGCCGATCCTGATCATCTGGGCTGCTCCTCGCTGTCAATTTCCGCTGCTACACGCTAGTTTTACGCCACCTGCAATTATCGACCAACGTCAATGACCTTGAAGCTTCCCGCCGCCTTCACGAGCCGGCTGCCCGCGCTGGCGCTCATGCTCAGCCTGCTGCTGAGTTTCATTGCAGTGACTGCGGTGGTCGGCTTCAACGAAGTGGGCTACCGCCGTTCGGCCGAAGCGGTCGGGCATGTCGAGTTGTACGAGCGTTCGCGCATGTCGCTCTACACGTTGCTGCAGTCGATGCTCAGCGCCGAGACCGGCGAGCGCGGGTACCTGCTGTCGCGCGATGCACGCTACCTCAATGAGTACCGGCAGGCCACCCAGCGCATCGAGCACGAACTGCCGCATGCGCGCGAGCTGTTCCTGCAGGCGCAGGCTTCCACTGCGGCGTTCGAGCCGTTGGCCGCGCTGATCGGGGCCAAGCTCGAGGAGATGCAGCGCGCGATCGAGTCACTGCAGCCACCGCCCGGGCCCGACGACGGCGGCAAGCTGCTGCTGCAGGCCAATGCGGGCAACGGGTTGATGCGGGACATTCGCGATCAGGTCAGCGCGCTGGTTGCGCAAAATTCGGTCGAGATCGACCAGCGCCGCGGCGACATCATGCGCTCACTGCGCAGCGCGCGCATCGGCATCGCACTGACCAGCCTGGTCGCGTTGCTCGCGTTCTATCACTCGCTGTGGCAGGCGCGGGCACTGGCAGCGGCGAATCTGCAACGCAAGCAGGAACTCGAACGCGAACGCGATCTGCTCGATCGCCTGGTTCAAAAGCGCACCGCGCGGCTCACCCAGCTCGCGACCCATCTGCAGAACGTGCGGGAGGACGAACGCGCGCATCTGGCGCGCGAACTGCATGACGAACTCGGCTCGCTGCTGACCGCGGCCAAGCTCGACGTGGCGCGGCTGAAGTCCAAGCTGCCGGCCGGCTCGGCCGACCTGAAACTGCGCCTGCAGCACCTGACCGAAACCCTCAACAGCGGCATCGCGCTGAAGCGCCGGATCATCGAGACGCTTCGGCCCTCATCGCTGAACAACCTCGGGCTGTCCGCGTCGCTCGCGATCCTGACGCGCGAGTTCGCCGAACAGTCGGAACTGGCCGTGCATTGCGAGATCGAGGAAGTCGCGCTCGACGATACGGCGCAGCTGACCGTGTACCGGCTGGTGCAGGAGTCGCTGACCAACGTCGGCAAGTATGCGGAAGCCAGTGCCGTCACGGTACGGCTGAGCACAAGGGGCGATCGGGTCGATGTGCTGGTGCAGGACGACGGTGGCGGCTTCAATCCCGAGCAGACGCGCGCCGGCGCGCACGGGCTGGAGGGCATGCGCCACCGTGTGGAAGCCGCAGGCGGCGAACTGACGGTCGACTCGCAGCCGGGCAACGGAACTCGGGTGCACGCGCGGCTGCCGACCAGCGCGGTGGCGGCCTGACGCAAGCCACAGCCAGCCGACCGGTTACCATCACCGGGCCGATGACGGCTCGGGCCTTGCCTGGATGGTTTTCGTTGTGGATCGGGATGCCCGGCTGCAATCTGTGTCAACGCGACTTCGATCAGCTCGGCGACGTTTGTGATCGGCACCGCCATTCAAGACTTCACCCATCACCCCACCCCATGATTGCTGGCTTCCACGCTGAAATCGTTTGGATCGTGCTCTTCATGAGCGCAGTCACCGGGTGCGGGGCCGTTGCGGTCGGCTGGTTCAAGCCGGCCGGTCCCTCGATGGAAAAGTAGCCGGGCGCCTACAGGCCACCGCTGAAGTTCTGACATCATCGGGTGACCCTCATCAACTTGACTGGAGCATCGAATATGGGTTTCAAGACATCTGCGGAATCGAAGCTGGACCAGGCCCGCGGCAACGCCCGCCGGCTCGGCGAAGACGTGCGCGATTCGGCCGAGAGCGCCTACGACAGCAGCCGCGAGTTCGCGAACGATTCGCTTGGCCGCGTGAGCGAGAAAATGCGCGACTTGCGCCGTGACCTCGAACCCGCGGTGGACCAGCTGCGCTACCGCGCGCGACGCGCGGCCCGCCAGGGCATGGATGCCGCCAGCGATGCACGCGACCGCACGCGTGAGACGGTCGACTACTACACCGATGCCACGGGCCGCTATGTGGCCGATCAGCCGGTGCGCTCGGTGCTGATCGCGGCTGCAGCCGGCGCTGCGCTGGCCGCGTTGCTGATCGCAGCCCGCAACCGCGGCGATCGCTGACCGGCCGGGCCAACCGCAACCCGGCACGCGACGGCTGGCGCCGATCCGCACGTCCTTTTTGTTCAACAGGTTCGATCATGGCGTTGCTGCATCCGATCTTCCCGCTGCTGGTGCGTCGGCCCGACCTGATTGCCGACCATCTGGGCGGCTACCTGGCGCTGCTGCGCGAAGAGTCTGCCGAAGCCGGCGTCGGCTTGCTGCGCCGGGGCCTGGCACTTGCACTTGCGGTGTTTCTGCTGGCCGCGTTCATCGGGCTGGCTGGCATCGCGATCATGCTCGGCGCGGTGCTGGATCGCTTCAGCTGGGCGCTGGTGCTGGTGCCGGGTACCGTGCTGTTGCTGGTCGGCGCCGCCTTGTGGATTGCGCAACAGCCATCGGTCGAGCCGATGTTCGCGCAACTGCAGGCGCAGCTCGACGCGGATCGGCAGCTGCTTCGCTCAGCCGGAGACGACACCTGATGGCGCGGCCGCCGCAGCCCGGCCCAGGGTTCTCCGCGCTGGATCGGCTGGCCCAGACGCGCGCCGAAATCACCGGATTGATCGCGCCTGAGCTGCTGTACGCCGACGAAGACGTTGCAATGGACCATTCCAGTGCCACGCCGCCTGGATCGGGGGCAGCCGATGCATATTCTGGCCGTCGGCGCGCCGCGCAATTCGCACGGGTTCAGACTGAGCAGGCTGCTCGGGCCAGCGACGCGGAACGGCTGCGGGTCCAGCGGGAGGCCGTTGCCGATTGGGCAGACGACCGTGTCCAGCCGATGCGGTCCGACCCGGACGCTGTCCCGCGCGGCGGTGCCCGTGCAGCCCGCACATCGCGTACGGCTAAAGGGCGCCCGAGCACCGGCCCGGCCTGGATGCCGTTGCTGCGGCACGGCGCTTCCATCTGGTGGCGGCACCATCCCGCGCATGCTGCGTTCGAGGTCGCCGATTCGGCGTTGTCCCACGTCGCGGTGCGCAAGCCCTATCTGATGCTCGGCGTGGCAGCCGGTGCCGGCGCGCTGGTCATGCTGATCCGGCCGTGGCGCCTGGTTTCGATCACCGGGCTGCTGTTCGCGGCGCTGAAGATGTCCGATCTGCGCTCGGCATTCGGCTCCGTGCTGCGCGGGGACTGAAGCGCCGGCCGCATCGCCGCCGCTTCGAGCGGCTCGTCGCGGGTTGCCGACCCGTTCACCTCGGTCAGGATCGACACGATGCGCACCACCCCCGATATCCAGGATCATCCGCTGGCCGACGCCTGGGCCGACGTGCAGGCGCGCGCGGGCGGCAGCGACCCGTTGCACGCGAATGCATACCGGCTGGCGTTTGCCGATCCCGAATTTCTGTTGCGCCGCGAAACGCGCGGTATCCGCTTTCAACTCGAGATGCTCAAGCCCGATCTGGAGCAGCAACGCCTGGGCATCGAACACACCATCGTGGTGTTCGGCAGCGCGCGATTCCTGAGCGAGCAGGATGCCGCAGGCGCCCTCGAACACGCGCAGCGAGACGGCGACCCGGCACTGATCACCCGCGCGCAGGCCAAGCTGCGCAACGCGCACTACTACGAACAGGCACGGCGCTTCGGCCAGCTGGTCGCGGAGCACAGCGCCACCCGGCCTGACGCCGAATCGCTCTACATCTGCACCGGCGGCGGCCCCGGCATCATGGAAGCGGCGAACCGCGGCGCGCACGACCGGCAGGCGCTGACGGTGGGATTGAGCATCGCGCTGCCGCATGAGGAAGCGGCCAACCCCTACGTGACGCCCGAACTGAATTTCAAGTTCCACTACTTCGCGCTGCGCAAGATGCATTTCATGATGCGCGCCAAAGCACTGGTCGCGTTCCCGGGCGGTTTCGGCACGCTCGACGAACTGTTCGAAGTGATCACGCTGGTGCAGACGAAGAAGTCGAAGCCGGTGCCGATCGTGCTGTTCGGCAGCGACTACTGGAAGCGGCTGCTCGATTTCGATTTGCTGGTCGAGGAAGGCACGATTTCCGAAGCCGACCTGGCTCTGCTGCAGTATGTCGACACCGCCGAGGCGGCCTGGGAGCAGATTCGCGCGTTCTATCAGCTGCCGGTTGCTGCTTGACGTCGGGCGTTTGCCGCAACAGGAGTCGAACCCCTGACGCTCCCGAACCAACATACGCAGCTGCAGCCTGCCTGGCGCTCCAGGGTCGTTCCTCCCAGACCCGGTAGGTCCGGGTCACACCGCCTGCTGACGCGCTGATGCTTCATTGAGGCGTCCGCGACCCGTGCCCGTCCAGGCCGTGATGCTGCGTGCTCATCACGACCTTGCCGTCGACCGTCATCTCATCGCCTCTGAACATGGCCGCCTCATCTGCCGATTCGGTTGCCCGCTCACGCAGCGAATCCGGCAACGCGCGGCTCGGCTGGATGCCGAGCGTCTTGAGCATTTCCGCCTGCCGGATCACATTGCCGCGGCCACGGCTCAGTTTGTCGAACGCCTGCATCCAGGCGTCCTGCGCCGCTCCCAGGTTGCGGCCCACCTTCTCCAGGTCGGCGATGAAGCCGGCGAGCTTGTCGTACATCTCGGCGCCGCGCCTGGCGATCTCCTGCGCGTTGCGGCTTTGCTGCTCCTGCCGCCACAGATGTGCGACGGTGCGCACCACGAACAGCAAGGTGGACGGCCCGACCAGCAGCACGTTCTTGTCCCAGGCATCCATGAAGAGCCGGTCGTCGGCCTGCACCGCGACCAAGAACGCGGGCTCGATCGGCACGAACAGCAGCACGAAATCGAGCGACTGGATGCCGTAGAGCAACTGGTAGTTGCGCACCGAAAGGCCCGCCACATGGCGCTTCAGGCTGTCGAGATGGCGCCGCTCGGCCGCAGCACGTTTCCCGTCGTCCTCGGCGCTGAACATCTCCTCATAGGCAAGCAGCGATACCTTCGCATCGATCACGAGCCGCCGGCCCTGCGGCAGGTGCAGCACCACATCCGGCTGGGCCTTGCTGCCGTCGTCGCGCAGATGGCTCGGCTGCACCTGGTACTCGCTGCCGGCGCGCAGGCCGGACGCTTCGAGCACCCGCTCCAGGATCAGCTCGCCCCAGTTGCCCTGCGACTTGTTCGAGCCGCGCAGCGCATCGGTCAGGTTCTTCGCGTCATCGCTCAACGTGCGATTGAGCTGCATCAGATGCTGCACCTGGCTGCTCAGCGCGCTTCGCTCCTTGCCTTCGGTGTCGTAGAGCTGTTCGACCTTGCCCTGGAACTCGTGCAGACGGTTCTTCAGCGGGCCGAGTAATTGATCCAGCCCGGTCCGGTTCGCTTCCATGAACCGCTGGCTTTTCTCTTCGAGGATGTCGTTGGCCAGCGCCTTGAACTGATTTGACAGCGCTTCCTTCGCCTCCGCGAGCAACGCGAGCTTGTCTCGTGCGGCATCACGTTCGGCGGCCAGCCGCGCCTTCAGATCGGCGCACTCGGCGGCCAGTTGCGCGACTTCCGTACGCGCTGCATTCAGCTGAGCGTTTAACGTGGGTACCAGGCCGGCGCGCTCGGTCAGCTGGGTGCGCTCGTCGCGCGCGGTATCGAACTCGCCGCGCCAGTGCTCGAGCTGCTCGCGCGCGTGGTGCAGCGCGTCCGATGCATCGGCCAGTTCGACGTCGCTGGCGCGCAGGCGTTCGCGCAGGGTCGCCAGTTCCACGTCCGCCTTCGCACGCACCTGCGCCACCGCCTGCGCGAGTTCGTTGGCCGCATCCCGTCGATGCGCAGCCTCGGCTTGGGCGAGCTCGGCCTGCGCTTCGATGCGAGCGGCGCGGCGCGCCAACAGCCAGCCGAGCAGCGCCGCGCAGCACACCCCGAGCAGTACCGCGCCGACCAGCAGCAGCAGCCAGGCGTTCGATGACGGAGATGCGGACAGTTCGTTCATCGGCACGAGCTTACTACTGAAACCATAGCTGGAAACAAAGGCGGCACCTGCGCCTGCGGCACAAGATACTGAATTTTTTAGCCGTCAGCGCAGGCTCTCTTGTTGCAACGCGTCCGGGTTCAGCGGCGTGCGCGCCTGGCCCTCGATCAGGTAGCCGATCAGGTTGTCGGCCGCGAGTTGCGCCATCGCGAGCCGCGTCGGCGCGGTGGCGCTTGCGATGTGCGGCGTCAGCACCACGTTGGGCACGTTCAGCAAGTCCACGTGCACGCTCGGCTCCCCCTCATAGACGTCGAGGCCGGCGCCTGCGATGCGCCGCTCGCGCAGCGCCGCCGCGAGCGCACCGTCATCGACGATACCGCCGCGCGCGATGTTGATCAGGCAGGCGGTCGGCTTCATCAGCGCGAGTTCGGCCGCGCCGATCGCATGATGATTCTCAGGCGTGTACGGCAGCACCAGCACAAGATGGTCGCTGCTGCGCAGCAGCTCGTCCTTGGCGACATGGCGCGCCCCGCAGTCGGCCTCCAGTTGCGCTGCGAGCCTGGACCGGTTGTGGTAGATCACGCGCATGCCGAAGCCGTGCGCGCCGCGCCGTGCGATGCCCTGCCCGATCCGGCCCATGCCGAGGATGCCCAGCGTGCTGCCGTGCACCTCCGCGCCCGCGAACATGTCGTACGACCAGCGGTCCCACTTGCCCGCACGCAGGAAGTGCTCGGATTCGGGAATGCGGCGCGCGGTCGCCATCAGCAGCGCGAAGCCGAAGTCGGCGGTGGTCTCGGTCAGCACGCCCGGCGCGTTGGTGCCGAGCACGCCGTGGGCGCTCATCGCGTGCAGGTCGAAGTTGTTGTGGCCCACCGACATGTTCGCGCAGATGCGCAGGCGCGGACAGGCGGCCAGCAGCGCCTCGTCGATGCGCTCGGTGCCGGTCGTGAATGCGCCATCCTTGTCGGCCAGCCGGCGCTGCAGTTGAGCCGGCGACAGCAGCAGATCCTCGCGGTTGGGCTCGACCTCGAAGTGCTGCGCGAGGCGCTGCTCTACCTCCGGAAAGATCGCGCGCGCGATCAGCAGTTTCGGTTTGCTCATCTCAGTGGCTCCGATCAGTCTAGAAAAAGATGAACGTCACCGCCAAGAACAGCGGCACCAGCAGCGCGATCGACCAGCCCATGTAGCCGAAGAAGCTCGGCATGGTGACGCCGCGGTCTTCCGCAATCGCTTTCACCATCAGGTTCGGCGCGTTGCCGATATAGCTGTTCGCGCCCATGAACACCGCGCCTGCCGAGATCGCGGCCAGCGTGTTCGCATGGGTCGTCATCAGCGTGGCCGCGTCGCCGCCCGCGGTGTTGAAGAACACCAAGTAGGTCGGCGCGTTGTCCAGAAACGAGCTGAGCACGCCGGTGGCCCAGAAATACATCGCAGGCAGCGGCTCGCCGGCCGGCCCGGTCACGGCCGACACCACCGCGCCGAACGGCCCGTCGGTGCCCGCGCGCAGCATCGCGATCACCGGCACGATGGTCAGAAAGATCGCGGCGAAGAGTTTCGCGACTTCGGCCATTGGCGCCCAGGAAAACTGGTTGGCCGCATGCACGCGGTCCGGCGTGATGGCCAGCGAGATGAAGATGATCGCGATCAGCCCGACGTCGCGCAGCAGACCCGGCAGGCCGACCGGCGTGCCGAACACGTCGAACACAATGTCGCTTTTCCAGAACCCGCTCATCAGCACCAGCGCGACAACACCGCCGAGCAGCACGAAATTGATCGCACCGTCGAAGCCGAATCGATCATTGTCCGGCGTCGGGTCCGGCCGCAGCACCCCCTCCCGGCGGTAGATCCAGCTGTCCAGCGCGAAGAAGATTGCGAGCAGGCAGGCGACCAGGAACAGCGTCTCCGGCAGGATATGGCCGACCGTCCAGAAGAACGTGACGCCCTTCAGGAAGCCGAGGAACAGCGGCGGATCGCCGAGCGGTGTCAGCGAGCCGCCGATGTTGGAGACGATGAAGATGAAGAACACCACCACGTGCGCTTTGCGAATCCGGTTGTCGTTCGCGCGGATCAGCGGCCGGATCATCAGCATGGAGGCGCCGGTGGTGCCCATGAAGCTGGCCAGCACCGCACCGATCGCGATGATCGCGCAGTTGAGCGCCGGGCTGCCGTGCAGGTTGCCGCGGATGAAGATGCCGCCGGCCACCGCGAACAACGCGGTCAGCAGCAGGATGAACGGGATGTATTCGGCCAGCGCCGCATGCACCAAGTTCACGCCCGCCGTCGGCAGCCCGAACACGGCTGCGAACGGCAGCAGGAACGCAAGCGCCCAGGCCGCCGACACCTTGCCGAAGTGATGGTGCCAGAAGCGCGGCGCGAGCAGCGGCATGACCGCGATCGACAGCAGGATGCCCGCAAACGGAATGCCCCAGGCCACCGACAAGGTGCTGCCGTCGAGCTCGGCGGCCGACCCGAGCGCGGGCGCGCACACGGTCGAAAGACACGCAAGCGTGCGGGCATCAGGTCTCATCGTCGTCGTCTCCTCAAGCGGGTTGCTGATTTGTTCGGCGGCTTCCCAGGCGCAAGCCGGATCGGTGCCAGTCGGCACCTTAACAGCCCGTTTCGTCGACGGGAGCCGTACCAGCCGTGCGCCGGCCGTGCCATCCGGCGCCGACGCGAAGGCCAACGGGCTAGCCCGGCGCGGCAATGTCGAACACCTGGCGCAGGTAGGCGAGGTACATCTCGTCGTCGCACATGTTCTTCGACGGCGTGTCCGACAGCTTGGCCACCGGCTGCCCATTGCAGCGCGTCATCTTCAGCACGATCTGCAGCGGTTCGTAGCCGAGGTCGTTGGTCAGGTTGGTGCCGATGCCGAACGCGAGCAGGCAGCGGCCGCGGAACTGCCGGTACAGCTCGACGATGCGCGGCACCGTGAGGCCGTCGCTGAAGATCAGCGTCTTGGTGCGGGGATCGACCCGGTTGCGCTGGTAGTGCGCGAGCATGCGTTCGCCCCACTGGAACGGGTCCCCGCTGTCGTGCCGCGCGCCATCGAACAGCTTGCAGAAATACAGGTCGTAGTCGCGCAGGAACGCATCCATGCCGTAGACGTCCGACAGCGTGATGCCCAGATCGCCGCGGTATTCCTTGGCCCAGGTCTCGAAGCCGAACACCTGGCTGTCGCGCAGGCGCGGTCCCAGCGCCTGGCAGGCCTGCAGGTACTCATGCGCCATCGTGCCCAGCGGGGTCAGGCCGAGCTGCAGCGCATACATCACGTTGCTGGTGCCGGCCAGCTGCCCGGGCTGCCCCGGATGGCCCGGGCTCTGCGTGGTGCCGAGCCGCTCGATCAACACGTTCAGCACTTCCTGCTGCCAGATGCGCGAGAAGCGCCGGCGCGTGCCGTAATCGGCGATCTTGAGCTGCTCCAGCCCGGGCCCGCGCAGTTCGTCGATCTTGGCTTCCAAGCGCCGGCGCCCTTCCGCGAGATCGGGCGCACTGCGGGTCGCGCGGAAGTAAACCTCGTTGACGATCGCGAGCACCGGGATCTCGAACATGATCGTGTGCAGCCAGGGTCCGCGGATCGTGATGTCGAGCTCGCCGGCCGGCGTCGGCCGCACCTCGATATATTTTTCGTTCAGGCGGAACAGGCCCAGGAAATCGACGAAATCGCTTTTGATGAAGCGCATCGAGCGCAGGAAGCGGAGCTCGTGCTCTTCGAAGCGCAACGTGCACAGGTCGGCGATCTCACGGCGTACCTCGTCGGCATACGGCGCAAGTTCGACGCCGGGGTTGCGACACTTGAAGCGGTACTCGACCTGAGCACCCGGAAACTGATGCAGCACCGCCTGCATCATGGTGAACTTGTACAGGTCGGTGTCCAGCAGACTGCTGATGATCATGCGGCGGCCTTTGTGGTCGAGTCGGCCCCGGTTGCCCAGGGCCCGTGGGAGGCCGATATTCTCACGGCCCGGTGCCGGCAGCACCGGCTGGCCACCGTGCATTCGACGCTGCTGCGCCGCACCGCTCAGGCGCAGCCCAGCAGGTCCGCCAGCGCATCGATGTGCGCGGCGTGCAGCGTGTTGTGCGGATCGGGCGCGAGGCTTTTGGGATGGGCGCTGCCGAATTCATGCGCGCGCTCGATGTAGGCGGTCGCCAAGCCGCAGGCTCGCGCGGCGTCCAGATCGTCCTGGTGCGCTGCCGCGAGCATGACCTGTGCGGGTGCAACGTCGAATACGTCGGCCACGCCCAGGTACGTGCCCGGGTCCGGCTTGTAAGCGCGGAACGTTTCCGCCGACAGGATCAGATCCCACGGCAGCCCCGCCTGCTTGGCCATGTCCGCCAGCAACCCGAGGTTTCCGTTCGACAACGTGCAGATCAGGTACTTTGACTTCAACCGCGCAAGCCCGCGCACGCTGTCAGGCCAAGCCGGCAAGCGATGCCAGGCGAGATTCAACGTGTGGCGATCCGTAGGCGACATGCCGGCCAGGCCGAAGCGCGGCAGGATCGCCTCCAGAATGGCCCGATGCAGACGATCGATCTTGATGAACCCGCCGCGGCCGGAAGCGAGATCGTCCATGACCTGCCGCATCGCCGGCCGGTAGCCATCGCGCCACGCCAGTGCGAATTCGCCGCCGTCAACGCCAGGCGCGAGGCGCTCGACTTCCAGCTTGATGCCGCGGTGCCAGTCGACCACGGTGCCGAACACGTCGAACGCGATGACCTTGATGCGGCCGGTCGCCTCCGCTGCACCATCAGCCTGCTGCATTCGGCGTTCAGGCAGGCCGCAGCGCGACCGCCGCGCGCGCGAGCGCCTCAATCCCGTTCCAGTCGCCCGCCGCCACCTGCTGCTTCGACGCAAGCCAGGAGCCACCCACGCATTCCACGTTGGCAAGCGCGAGGAACTCGGCCGCGTTCGCCGGCGTGATGCCACCGGTCGGGCAGAACCGCACGTCGCCGAACGGACCCGCGAACGCCTTGAGCATCGCGATGCCGCCGGCCTGCATGGCTGGAAAGAATTTGAGTTCGGTGTAGCCCTCTTCCTGCGCCTGCATCACCTCGCTGCCGGTCGCCACGCCGGGCAGCAACGGCAGGCCGAGGTCGCGGCACGCCTGGCCGACCGCGTGCGTGTAGCCGGGGCTGACGGCGAAGCGCGCACCGGCCGCTTGCGCGGCCGCGGCGTCGTGCGCGCTGCGCACGGTACCGGCACCGACCACCGCGCCCGGGACTTCGGCCGCGATCGCGCGCATGCAGTCGAGCGCGACCGGCGTGCGCAGCGTGATCTCGAGCATCGTGATGCCGCCTGCGACCAGCGCGCGTGCCAGCGGTATCGCGTGGGCCACCTGCTCCAGCACGATCACCGGGATCACCGGCGCCGCGCACATCACGTCGAGCGCGCTCAGGCGCCGGTCTGTTGCAGCCATGTGCAGGCTCCTTCTTCGGCCGACAGCGCGTGGCTGCGCATGGCGCCGAACAGTTCGCGGCCGGTGCCGAACATGTTGGCGTGCTGGAGTTCATCGGGCATGTCGGCGACCGCACGGGACTGCCACTGCGCATCGGGCACCAGCGCGTCCAGCGTGCCGGCCACCGCGTCAAGCCGGATCAGATCACCGTCCTGCACTTTCGCCAGCGGACCGCCTGCGTGGGCTTCCGGGCTCAGGTGGATCGCCGCCGGCACCCGACCCGACGCGCCGCTCATGCGGCCATCGGTCAGCAGCGCGACCTTGCGGCCTTTTTCCTGCAGCACGCCGAGCACCGGCGTCAGCTTGTGCAGCTCCGGCATGCCGTTCGCACGCGGGCCCTGCCAGCGCACCACCACCACCATATCGTGGTCCAGCGTGCCGTCCTTGAACGCCTGCTGCACCGCTTCCTGCGAGTCGAACACGCGCGCGGGGGCTTCGACGATGTGATGCGCCTGGTCGACCGCCGAAATCTTGATCACGCTGCGGCCGAGATTGCCGCGCAGCAGCTTCAATCCGCCTAAAGCGGAAAACGGCTCGGCCGCAGTGCGGACGACCGATTCGTCCTTCGATGCACCAACTTCGCGCCAGTGCAGCTGGCTGCCATCGCCGGACGCTTGCGGCACCGTGGTGTATTCACGCAGCCCGCCTGCGCGCACCGTCAGCGCATCCGGATGCATCAGCCCCGCGTCCAGCAATTCGCGGATCACGTAGCCGGGCCCGCCGGCAGCTTGAAACTGGTTCACATCGGCCTTGCCGTTCGGATAGACGCGCGACAGCAGCGGCGTCACGTCGGACAGCGCGGCGAAGTCGTCCCAGTCGATCACGAGGCCGGCCGCACGCGCGATTGCGACCCAGTGGATCAGGTGATTGGTCGAGCCGCCGGTCGCCAGCAGCGCGACCATCGCGTTCACGATGCTGCGCTCATCGACGAGCCGGCCGATCGGCGTGAACCGCCGGCTGGCCGTGATGCCGAGCAACGTGCGCGCGGCCTCGCGCGTCAGCTCGTCGCGCAGTTCGGTGCCGGGGTTCACGAACGCGGTGCCCGGCACATGCAGGCCCATCGCTTCCATCAGCATCTGGTTGCTGTTCGCGGTGCCGTAGAACGTGCAGGTGCCCTGGCCGTGATAGGCAGCCGATTCGGCTGCCAGCAGTTCGTCACGTCCGACCAGTCCTTGCGCGGCCAGTTCGCGCACCTTGGTTTTCTCGGTGTTCGACAAACCGCTCGTCATCGGCCCGGCGGGCACCAGCAGCATCGGCAGGTGGCCGAACTGCAGCGCGCCGATCAGAAGCCCCGGCACGATCTTGTCGCAGACGCCGAGCAGCAGCGCCGCATCGAACACGTCGTGCGACAGTGCGATTGCCGTCGCCATCGCGATCACATCGCGGCTGAACAGCGACAGCTCCATGCCCGGCATGCCCTGCGTCACGCCGTCGCACATGGCCGGCACGCCGCCGGCGACCTGCGCCGTGGCACCATGCCGCCGCAGCTCGTGCTTGACCAGATCCGGAAAGCGCGCGAACGGCGCGTGCGCGGACAGCATGTCGTTGTAGGCAGTGACGATCGCAATGTTCGGTGCGCGCTCGGCAATCACCTTGAGCCGGTCGTCGCCGGGGATGCCGGCGAACGCATGCGCGACGTTGGCACAACCCATGCGGTCCGGGCCGCGCGGCCGTGCGATGGCACGATCAACCCGTTGCAAGTAAGCGCTGCGGGAGGCCGCGCTGCGCTCGCGCACGCGGCTGGTGACGGCCGCAACCGTGGCGTGGAGCTGTTTCATGGTGATGTCTGGCTGATCGGGCCGTTGCGCCGGCCCCGATGCCGGACGTGGCCGCGATCCTACTCCGACAATGCGTCCGGCCGCGGCGACCGCAACCTGCGCCGCTACTGCACGCGCACGTCGACCCGGCGCGTATCGGCTTCGGTGGCCGCACTGCCGAGGCCCGACGGCATTGCCAGCAGCATCTGCGGTGCGGGCACGCCAAGCGCGCCCAGCGCATTGCGCACCGCCAGCACGCGCTCGCGTGCCAGCTGCTCATTGCGCGACAGTTCACCCGCTGCATCGACAAAGCCGCTGATCACGAGCGTGCGTCCGGCTGCAGCCTGCGCCGCCATCGACGAAAGCGCCTGCGTGGCAGCGGGCGGCAGCACGGACTTGCCCGGTTCGAAGTAGACCTTCAGCACGCTGATCTCGACAGCGATTCCGGCTGCTGGCGCCGGCCGTACGGTTTGCGCGCGCGGCTCGAGCACGACCGCCGCAACGGCAGCGGGCACCAGCACCGTCGCGCCCGCCGGCGCAGCCAGCCGCGCGATGCGGGTCTTGTAGATGCCAAGCCCGATCACGAGCCCGATGACCAGCGCGATCACGCCGAACAGCACCCCCAGCACGATGCCCTGGTTGTCGTCGCCGTCAGAAAACATGGAAGGGATGCCTTCAAGAAAAAGGTGGTTTCAGAAATCGAAAATCACGGGTCGGATTGTAAAGTGTGACCATGTCCGACCGAGCCGTTGCGCCGCGTGCGCCCGTTCCGCCCGCGATCAGACCCGATCCACAGCAACAGCTCGAACAGGCGTTGGCGCAATGGGGCGGTCAGCAGGATCTGTGGATCTTCGGCTACGCGTCGCTGATCTGGCGGCCCGACTTCGAATTCGCCGAATCGCGTCTGGCCAGCGTGCACGGATGGCATCGTGCGCTGCGCATGTGGAGCCGCATCAACCGCGGCACGCCCGAGGTCCCGGGACTTGTGTTTGCGCTGCTGTCCGGCGGACAGTGCCGTGGCGTTGCCTACCGCGTGCCGTGCGCGCAGGGCCGGGACGTGCTCGCACGCATGTGGCTGCGCGAGATGGTGACCGGCGTGTACGACCCGCGCTGGCTGCCCTGTCGCACCAGTGCCGGTGACGTGCGTGCGCTCGCATTCACGCTGTCGCGCCGCAGCCCGAGCTACACCGGCCCGATGACCGCGGCGCAATACCATGCGATCTTCCGCGAGGCATCCGGGCGCTACGGCAGCACGCTCGACTACGTGGCGTCCACCGGCCGCATCCTGGCCGACCACGGCATTCCCGACCGCACGCTGCATCGATTGATGCGAGACTACGGTGCGCTGGAGCAGCCGGCTGTCCCAGCCTCCGTCGTGGCGTTGCGCGACGAACCGGCCGTCGTCGCAAACCAGCAGCCGACTTGAATCGCACCATGCGTCTCGAACATCAATTCCAAAGGAGCAAACCGCATGGCCGTCAAACCCATCACCTCCGGCATCGCCAGCGCAGTGCTGCTGTTTTGTGCCGCCCAGGCGCTGGCCGCCGACCCGAGTGCCACGGCGACGCTCAAACCGTTGGGCGACGGCAAGGTCGCCGGTGCCGTTGATTTCGTTCAACACGGTGATGCGGTCGACGCCGCAGCGAGCGTGACCGGTCTGCCGCCGAACAGCGAACATGGTTTTCACGTGCATGAAAAAGGCGACTGCTCGGCGCCCGACGGCAGCAGCGCCGGCGGCCACTTCGCGCCGCATGGCCACCCGCATGGACCGCAGGACGGCCTGCACCACGGCGGCGACATGCCTTCGCTGAAAGCCGACGCCGATGGCCGGGCCAGCCTGACGTTCAGGATGACCGGCGTGACGGTCGCACCCGGTGACGCGAGCGTGGTCGGCAAGGCGATCATCGTGCATGCAAAACCGGACGACTTCAAGTCGCAACCGTCGGGCGATTCGGGTGCGCGTGTCGCGTGCGGCGTGATCCAGCCGGCCGCCGCAAAATAGCCAAGCCTTCTGCAGCGGACATCGCTGCGCGGTTCAGCCGAATCGGGCCTGGTACCAGGCGACGCCGTGCGTGTCGAGGGCGCGGGTGATCTCGCCGCGCTTCAACAAGTAGTTCAGGTGCGCGATGCTCTCGCCCGTGGCCAGCCCGAGCAGGCCCGGATGGCTGCCGATGGGCCGGCTGAACAGGTCCTCAAACACGTCGACCGCACGGCGCGGCTTGTGCAACGCACCGCGAAGCCGGTCCAGCGCCTTGTGCTGACTGGCCGCGAGATGATCGAGCCGCGCGTGCAGCCCACGAAACGGTTCGTTGTGCGCGGGCAGCACGAGCACGTCGTCGGGCAGCTCGCGTCGCAGCTTGTCCAGTGATTCGAGCCAGTCGCGCATCGGGTCCGCGTCGGGCTCGGTGGGGAATACCGATACGTTCGATGAGATCCGTGGCAACACCTGATCGCCCGAGATCAGCAGTTTCAGTGCCGGGCAGTAAAGGCATGCATGCTCGGGCGAATGGCCGTGGCCCGTGATCACGCGCCACTCATGCGCGCCGATGCGCAGACAGTCGCCATCCTGCAGGCGTTGGAAGCTGTCCGGCAGTGCGTGCGTGAGCTTGCCGAAGCCGCCGAAGCGCGCCTTGTAACCTTCCAGCGCGTCGTCGTCCCAGCCGGCGCGGCGATAGAACTCGACGCCATCGCGCGGTGGTTCGCGCCCGGTGTCGGCCACCAGCACGCGACAGGTCAGATATTCGAGCCGGGTCATCCAGAGCTGGCAGTCGAACTTGCGCGTGAGCCAGCCGGCCATGCCGACGTGATCCGGATGCATGTGGGTCACGAGCACGCGCGTCAGCCGGGCGCCGGCCAGCGCACCGCCAATCGCAAACTGGGCGCGCCAGGCCGCTGTCGTCTCGTTCGTATGCACGCCGGTGTCGACCGCCGCCCAGCCACCCGCTCCGTCCCGCACCGTCCAAAGGTTGATGTGGTCGAGCGCAAACGGCAACGGCATGCGCAGCCATTGCACCCCAGGGGCGATCTCCCTGGCGGCGCCCGCGGCCGGCGGCTCGCCGCATGGATACTCGAGCACCGGTCTTGACGCGTCGCGGTGCACGATGCTGTTGTCGGTCATGGCAAGTCCTGCTGTTTTTTGAAAACCGGTAGATCGATCGCAATATCCAAAACCACTGTCGCCGCGCGTGTGGCTGCCCTTGTGCGCAACGCCGAATGTACAAAGTCGGGCGCAGTGGTCGATCCGGAGACATACGAGATGCGGTGCGCCAACCCCGAGCGCGCCCGTACCCGTACGGATGCCGCGAATTAAACTGCCGCACGCCCACCAGCATGCTGCAACCTGCAGCCACGCATGACTGCCAAGTGCCCACCAGTCGTTTCTGGCAACTTTCAGGAGTCCACCCGCATGAAGACACGCATCACGGAACTGTTCGGCATCGAGCGGCCGATCATCCAGGGCGGCATGCACTTCGTCGGCTTCGCCGAACTTGCAGCAGCGGTGTCGAATGCCGGCGGCCTCGGCATCATCACGGCACTCACGCAGCGCACGCCCGAGCTGCTTGCCCAGGAGATCGCGCGCTGCCGCAAGATGACGGACAAGCCGTTCGGTGTGAACCTGACGTTCCTGCCGGTATTGAAAGCGCCGGACTATCCCGGTTATATCCAGGCGATCATCGAAGGCGGCGTGAAGGCGGTCGAGACGGCCGGCAACAATCCGCAGAAGTGGCTGCCTGCGTTGCACGACGCCGGCATCAAGGTGATCCACAAATGCACGGCGGTGCGCCATGCGCTGAAGGCACAGTCGATCGGTTGCGATGCGGTCAGTGTGGACGGTTTCGAATGCGGCGGCCATCCGGGCGAAGACGACATACCGAACTTCATCCTGCTGCCGCGCGCTGCCGACGAGCTGAAGATTCCGTTCGTCGCATCCGGCGGCATGGCGGATGGCCGTTCGCTGGTCGCAGCGCTCGCGCTGGGCGCCGAAGGCATGAACATGGGCACGCGCTTCATCGCGACCAGGGAAGCGCCGGTGCATGAAAACGTGAAGGCAGCGATCGTCGCCGCCAGCGAACTCGACACGCGGCTCGTGATGCGGCCGCTGCGCAATACCGAACGCGTGCTGAAGAACGCGGCGGTCGAGCAGTTACTGGAAAAAGAGCGCGAGCTCGGCGCCAAGCTGACATTCGCAGACATCACCGAACAGGTCGCCGGCGTCTATCCGCGTATCATGCTCGAGGGCGAGATGGATGCCGGTGCCTGGTCGTGCGGCATGGTGGCGGGGCTGATCGACGACGTGCCCACGGTGCAGGCGCTGATGGACCGGATCATGGCCGAAGCCGAGGCGATCATCGGCGAGCGGCTCGCACGGTTCGCGGTGCTCAGGTCGAGCTGATGCCGGAGCTGGCGCGCCGCAATGTCAGTTCGCGTCGATCCCCTTGCCCGCTGCAGCGCCTGCGGCCTGGCGCAAACCGCTGCGCCGTTCAGCCAGCAGCGCCTCGGCTCGCGAAAGGGCTTCGAGCGTGTCAACGTCGGTGACGCAGCCTTCGTCGTCAGTCGCAAGCAGGGCCGCGTCATGGCGCGCGACCACGGATCGCGCGCCGGTATCGCCGGTCAGTGCAGCCAATTCAGCATGACAGCAAGCGCCGAATGCGACCGGGTGACCGCGCTGCCCGCGCACCGTCGGCACGATCACGTCAGGCCCGCCTGCAAGCGTGGCCGCCAGCAGGCCCAGCGTGGCCGGCAACACCAGCGGCAGGTCGCCCGGCAGGATCAGCCAGCCGCCCGACCCGGCGCGCTCGCGCGTCGCGCGCACCGCCGCAGCGATCGAGTCCCCCATGCCCGCATGCGGCCCTGATTCGAGGTGCAGGCCCAGACCGCTCGCATGCACCGCATCGACGGTGTGCTGCAGCACCGGCTTGCCCGCCAGCAGCGCGGCGAGTTTGTGGACCTTGCCGCCCGATGCGCTGAAACGTTCGCCGCGCCCCGAGGCGAGCACGATCACAAGCGGTGGTGCGACCGGCATCGGGCCGGCTCGCTATTCGAACCTGACCTGCACGCCGACCCAGGCGCCACGCGGTGCGCCGTAACCGCGGAACTGCTCGGCGCGCGGGTTGGCTGCATCGAAGCTTCGATCCGCGCCGCTAAAAAAGTTCTGCCCGAGCACGCCGAAGTTCGCGTAGCGCCGGTCGAACACATTGTTGATGCGTGCGAACAACTCGAAATTGCGGTTGATCCGATAGCGCGTATCCAGGTTCAACACCGCATAGCCGGGCACGCGCCCATTCACATCGCGATTGTTCTCGTCACCGCGCGCGAACACGGCGCTCGCGATCAGCATGTTGGCGCCCAGCCGCCAGTCGGCGGTCGGGTTCAGTTCGGCGCGCACTTTGAGCGAGTGGCGTGGAATCGAGGGAATGCGGTTGCCGGCGCCGATCCGGATCACGCCGTCCTCGTTCGCGCTCGAGTTGGCGGGGCTGTTGGCGGAATATCCGTCCCGATACGTGGCATCGATGAAGTTGTAATGCAGCGCGGTGGTGAACGGGCCGACCCGCGTGCTGCCGCCGAGTTCGAACCCCTGGCGCCGCGTCGTGCCGACGTTCTGGAAATAGCCGGAATTGACCGCCACACCGGTGCTGCTGATGAACTGCAGGTCGTCGTGCAGGTCGGTGCGAAACGCTGCCACGTTCCAGCTCGTCTTCGCGTCGAGCTTGCCGCGCACGCCGACTTCGAACGTCTTGGACACCACCGCCTTCAACGGCGGATCGGCCAGGAAATTGTTCGGCAGCTTGCACGGTGCGTTCGGGTCCGCGCACGTCAACTCGATCGCGGTGGGCGCGCGCATGCCCTCGTTGTACGCGCCATAGAGCGTGAAGGTCTTGAACGGGTTGTAGCTCAGGCCGATCGCGGGATTGAAGCGCGTGAAGGTGTGCGAGCCTTCGAGCTCGGGCGCGCTGCCGCTGCGGTCTTCGATGCGCACGCGGGCCTGGTTCAGCCGACCGGCCAGCGTCAGCGTCAGCTCCGGACTTAGATCGAGCGAATTGGAAGCGAACACGCCGAGATAGCGCGTGCGCGTGTCGGCATCGGTGTCGGGCACGAACTCGGACAACGGCACCGTGCCGCGCTCCGGTGTGAACCTGGCCTCTTGCGCAGCGCGTGTGAAACGCGCGCTGCCCTGGTCGATGCTGGCGCCGAACGAGGCCTGGTTGGGGCGGCCGAGCAGCCGTGCCGTGTTCAGCAATTGCAATCCCAGGCCGTAGCTGGTCTGCGCGACGCGGGAACGATCGTTGATCGCAGGGGACGCTGCGTCGTCGTCGGCCTCGTCGTTCACGTTGCTGCTGACGTTGCGCAGCTCGAAGCGGCGCACGTAGCTGGTGCCGCTGAGCAGCCATTCATCCGACAGCGCACGGCTGCCCTTCAACGCGACCTGTCCGAACCGATTGCGGTTCAGATCGGGAAACGTGTAGGGCTCACGGATGTTGGTGAAGCTCAGCGGCAGCGTCTGCGTGCCGGCCAGGCGGTTCTTTGCAAGCGTGACGGTCAGGTCGAGATCAGTCGTCGCGTCCTGCCATCCGACCTTGCCGAACAGCTGATTCACCCGACTCGAATTCTGCTGCGCCCAGCCGTTGTCGCGCACGCCGTTGCCGGTCAGAAACCAGTCGAGGTTGCCCCGCTTGCCGCCGATCTCGAACCCCAGCGTGCGGCGGCCGAACGAGCCGCCCGACACGGTGACCGAGCCGCCTGGCCTGTTCGGATACTCGCTGGCCCCGCTTTTGGTGTAGATGCCGATGGCGCCCCCCAGCGTGTTCAGGCCGAAGGCCGGGCTGGAGCCCGGAATCAGCTGGATGCCCGAGATTGCCGACTGCGGGATCAGATCCCAGTTGACGGTGTCGCCGAACAGCTCGTTCGCGCGCACGCCATCGACGAACACCGACAGCCCCTGCGGCGTGCCGAGCAGCGGCGATGCGCTGAAGCCGCGGTAGTTGACGTCCGGCTGGTACGGATTGCCCTGCGCGGCGTTCACCGTGATGCCGGTGCCGTTTTGTTCGAGGAATTCGGTGATGTTGTTTTGCTGCTGCTGGCGCAAGTCCTCGCTCGTGAACACCTGGGCGTTGGCCGGCAACTTGGTCAGCGGCACGTCCGAGCCCGGCAGCGGCGTGGTGCCGATCACTTCGACCTGCGGCAGCTCCAGCACCTCCGCGCGGTTTCTTGCCGACTCCGCGTTCTGTGCCTGTGCCGCGGCGCAGGCCAGCAACAGCGGCACACACGTCAATTTTTTTGTCCCCATTCGACTCAGCTCCTCTTCATTTTTTTCTCAGCATCTCGGATCAACGAATCGCCACGCCCCAGGGTCGCTTGCCGACGGGAATGTCCAGAATCTTTTCATTGCGCTCGGTGTCGATCACCGACACCGCATCGGATCGGCCGCAGGCCACATAGAGCTTCTTGCCATCCGTCGTCAGCGCCATGTTCCAGGGCCGCTGGCCGACCCCGATGGTGGCCGTGATCGTGTTAGTCGTTGTGTCGAGCACCGACACGCTGGCGGCGCCGCCGTTCGAGACGAACACGCGCTTGCCGTCCGGATGCACGGTGATGCCGTTGGCGCGAAGACCGGCAGCCACTCTGGCCCTCACCTGCCGACTTGCGGTATCGATCACATAGACCTCACTGGCGTTCTCCGCCGCCACATAGGCCGTGCGGCTGTCCGGCGAAAAACCGATGCCGCGCGGACGTGCGCCGACCGCGACCTGTGCCACCTGCTCGCGCTTGGCAAAATCGATCACGTCCACCGCACCGCCCTCCTCGGCGCTTACGTACACCCATTTGCCGTCGGGCGAAAACACCGCGTGCTCCGGATTCTTGCCACGCACCCGAACCACGAACTGCTTGCGGTTCGTCGCCGTATCCACGAACGCCACGTCGTTGCTTTCCTCCACCGCTGCGGCCAGCCAGGCGCCGTCCGCGGAGATGCCCAGGCCTTCCGGCGACTCACCCAGCGCGATGTCGCCGCTTGCCTTTCGCGCGGCCAGATCGACCATCACGAGCCGGTTGTTCGGCTGATCGCTCACGTAGGCGGTGCGGCCGTCGCTCGCGATCACGGTACCGCGTGGTTTGCTGCCCACCGGGATGGTCGCCACCACCCGATCGACTGCCGTGTCGATCACGCTCAGCGTGGCCGAGCCTTCGTTCGGCACGTAGGCGAAAGGCGCTGCTTGCACGGCGTTGCACAGCAGGCTTGCGCACAGCGATACGCCGGCGGCGAATGAAGACAAGCGGGATGCACGGGTCATGAAAGCTCCTGGAAAAGGCAGTTATGCAGCGACCGTGGCTGCCGCCAACGGTCTTCGGCGGGTTGGGATGTGCTCCACAACGGGCAATGTCAGCGACGCTCACGCGGCAGCAGGATGCGGGAGAACACGCCATCACGTTCGACCAGCGCGTGCCAGATCGCGCTGGCGATGTGGCCTGCGATCAACGCCGCGAACAACCATGAACTGTAGACATGCACCGAGTTGAAGAACGCATAGATCGCCGGCGACTCGGATGCCCAGGGCGGCCAGGCGGTGCCGAAGAACTTGACGCCGTACTTGCTGAAGTTGGAGCCGAGGTAGCCGGACAACGGTTGCACCGCCATGCAGACGTACATCAGCCGATGATTGAAGTCGGCCGCGGCTTGTTTCCAGCGCGCCATCGAAGCCGGAAACGGCGGCGCCGGATGCGCAAGCCGCCAGCCCAGCCGCGCCAGCACCGCGAGGCCGAGCACAATTCCGATCGACTTGTGCAGATTGATCACACCCGCGCGCTCGGGCGTGCCGCGCGGTGCGAGGTCGTCGAGCAGTAAGCCGAACGCGATCTCCGCCAGCAGGGCGGCACCGATGAGCCAATGCAGCACGACCGTGACCCGCTCGTAGCGGGCCACTTCCACGCGGTCGGCCGACGGCGTCATCGGATCGGCGTCCATGCAGCGCGGGATTGCTGCCTCGATGCCGCCGCTACCATCGGGCGGCACTCGATGTCAGCCGATGTTGCCCCTCGAATGCATGGGCAGCCGGGCAGCGAGCGCTGAATGAGATCATCTGTGTTCTATCTGACGTTCCCGGATGGGTTGCTGCGGGCACTGCATGATGACAGGCGCCGCAACCGGTGACCACGCTTCGCCATTCACCTGCCATAGCCGGGGTCCAAGGCACGCCGCTCCGCCATGTCGCGCACCAAATAATGGACGGCGCGTGTCCATGTCGTATCGGTGTTGCCACGCAAATCGACTGATTTGCTGAATACCACGCGTTCGGCACCGACGTCGTAGATCTGCACATTCACATTGAGGATGAGCTCGCTGACTTTCTGCACCCAGCTCACCATCACCAGATCGACGCCGAGCAGTCGGCCGACCTGGGCGGCGCAGTCGTTGCAACGATACAGATAGGCCTGCTGCGCACGCAGTCGAGCCAGCAGCGTGTCGGCCGGCTGCAAGTTCTGCAGTCGATAAAGTCGGTGCTCGGACAGCTCTTCGCGCAGTTGGGCCGTTGCGTTCTTCAGCCGCTGTTGGGTAGCCTCGGCCGTAGCCGGGTTCTGCTGATCGTCCACCAGTTCAAAATCGAGGACGGCCAGTGTCGCAAGGCCTAACGAACCATTTTGTTCGCTGGCGGATGGGAACGGCGGCATCGGCAGTTGTGCTGCGGCCATGCACGGGATGGTGGCTACGACAAGCCCGGTCGCTGCAGCTGCGAGCCACCATCTGCGTGACGTCGATGATTTTCTTGCTTGCATCACGGCGCTTGACGTGTTGCTCCGGTTGAATGATCGCGTGCATGGCGCAGGCCACGACATCAGGATCATGGACCATAAAGGGGCCGCTCTCAAACACGTACCGTATGTCGGCAGGGGTTGCCGGCAGCGACCACGCCTGCTTGGTCCAAAGCAAGTCTGCACATTCAATCGCCCGACGCTATAGTGCATTGGCCCTGCCGTCCAAACGAAGACGTCGGGTGCAACCTATCCTGGCCGAATGGCTTCGTGCACTCCGGCCAGATGGTCCTCAAGGGCAATCAACAGGCGGGAGACATTTTGTGATGCGAATCCGATCGATTTTTACAAACGGTAGTGCGAAGAGAGCGCTGTTGTTTGCTGCAGTGGGGTTGGGCGGTGTGCTGGCCAGCACGCACGCAGGTGCCGAGTCGGACCGCGAATACTGCGAGCGCCAACAGGGCAGCGCCAAGGTGGTCTGCCTGCGGCAGCTGGGAAAAGCGGACAAGCAGCCAGCAGCCGCCACCACTGCTGCTGCCAGCGCGCAGACCGAATCCGATCGGGCCTACTGCGAGCGCCAGCAGGGCGCTGCACGTGTGGTCTGCATGAGGCAACTCGACAAGGCGGCATCGGCGCCGAACATCGCTTCGCCGCCGACTGCGCCCCACAATCAGACAGCTGCTGGTGCATCGAATCCTGTGAAGTCCGCCACAGCCGGTGCGGCACTCTACAAGGTTGTCGATGGTTTTCACGTCGACGACGGAACGCTCAAAGGATTCAAGGTGTGGCGCTCGGCGGCCTGCGATCGCTGCCACGGCGCCAATCAGGAAGGACTGGTCGGTCCGTCGCTGATCGAAAGCCTGAAGACGCTGTCGAAGGGTGCATTCGTCGAGACCGTCACGAAAGGGCGACTGCAAAAGGGCATGCCGAGCTTTGGCACCAACGACGACCTGACGAGCAACATCGACCATCTGTATGCGTACTTGAAGGGCCGCTCCGACGGAGCGATCTCGCGGTCGCGTGTCGAGCCGATCCGGTGACCGCGGCCGGACAGGTATTCAGTGCCTCGTGGCGGCTGCCGCGGATGGCGGCTCGCTGAACAAATTATCCCGCTCGTAGCGCACGAACAGAATCGATGCGTTGCGCCGGTGGATTGGGTCGTACTGATCCCAGTGGGCAAATTCGGGCAGGGTTGCGGCGTTCGGCACGTCGCTCAGCGCAACGCCTTCCTGCAGCAACCGGATGATGCGTGCGTGCAGGGCCGAGAGATAATGCCCGGTCTCAGTTATCGCATTTGCAGGCGCGATGCCTCCGTGACCTGGAACGACGCAGTCGATCTGCATCTTCTGCATCTGTTCAAGCGCTTTTTGCCAGCCGTCAAGGTCGGCGTCCTGCACGTCTGGCACCCGCTGGTAATCGATCAGGCCACCGGCAAATAGCGTACGAGTCTCTGAATCGAACACAGCGGTCGCACCGGGTCCGCTGGAATGACCGAAGTAAAGCAACTCAATCGGCCGGCCCGCCAATGCAAGCACCTCTGCATGGTCGAACTCGCGGTCCGGTGTAACGACCCGGCTTCCAATCATCGGTGTGTCGCCAAGCAGCTTGCGCAAATTTTCGAGACAGTGCTCGCAGCGGGAACGCATCAAACCGACAGCGCGCCGTTGCATGAACACCGGAATGTTCTGCGCCTGATAAGCGGCAGCACCAAACAGAAATTCCTGTCTCGCGTGGGTCACGATCACCGCGCGCACGGGGCGGTCCGTGATGCGAACGATCGCCTGCAACAAGGCCACACCTTGGGCGAACGACGTGCCGGTGTCGATCGCCACGACACCTTCAGTGCCGACAATGAAACCCGCATTGCCGATGCGGCCGAGGTTGGCCGCATCGGCGCTTCCTTTCGCGCCTTGCGCAACGTAGACGCCTGGTGCTGCCTGGGTCAACACGGCAGGTTCAAGCCGCGCATCCGCCGGTGCGACGCTCGACTGCAACGCTGCAGCGTCCACTGCAGCCGAAACGGTAGAAGGGGTCAATGTCGAGGATGTGCCGACCGCCAGCGCGATGCGACACAGGCAGCGTCGACGCTGCAAATTCATTCGGAACTGCGGTATTTCATCGCCGTGGTGAAGTGCAGGTCGTGCGAGTCGACCACTTCGGCTTTCAACTCGCCATCGCCGTGCGGCTGAAAGTAGAACCGGAAATTCGGGTTCTCGCTGATCGAGAAATCGACGTCGGCCGACATCACGAGCTTGCCGCCGTAGCTGATGCGCACCTCCCGCACGAAATGCGACGGTGTGTAGAGGCGCGTCACCTGATCCATCGCCAGCCCCGAGTTGTTCGGATGGCTGATCATCAGCTGTGCAAGCGCCGGTGCGCCGGGCGTCCCCGGTGGCTCGATGCGAAATTTCATCTTGCCCAGCGTGGCCAGCGCAGCCTGCTGGTCCTTGCCCGGCGGCGCCGAGCAGCCCCCAGCCGCCTTGACGAAACGGGTCGCCATGTAGAGCTTTCCATCGGTCGTCTCGGCAATCGCACGCACGTGCGTGTATTCGTCGATCCGCACCCGGGTCTCGATGTCGGCGCGGCCGCTCAGCGGCGTGAACTGGAACTCGGCCGAAATCGGAGACGGGTTGTTGTCGATGATCAGATACAGCTTGTCGATGCGCTGCGCGCCGCTGGCCTGCCTCCCGGTCTTGATCGCAATCGGCACGATCGCTGCGTCGTAGGCACGATCGGGCGCATCGAGCGTCAGCAGATCGTCAGGCGCTGTGGCGATCGGTCTATCCTTGAACAGACTGGCACGCACCTTCTGCCAGATCGGACTGGCTTCTGGATGATCGCCGCTCAGGATCGCAGCACCA
Organism: Burkholderiaceae bacterium; assembly: GCA_965218765.1. GTDB lineage: Bacteria > Pseudomonadota > Gammaproteobacteria > Burkholderiales > Burkholderiaceae_C > JBBPYC01. The sequence continues at coordinate 513,868 of CBDCLU010000002.1, forward strand.
ACGGCGCTGGGCACGGCGGTGAGCGTCGAAAGCAGCAGGCCACACACGAGGGCGCGTCGGCTGGTGGTGAGAAGGCGATGGCGTTGCATGATTGCGAGTCTCCAATCCTGCCGCGGCGGTGCGGCTGCTCTATCCAATGCGGCATTCGGGGCCTTAACGAGCGGCGGGGACACCGGCACCAGCGGCGGGTACGTTGGGTAAGCCGAGTGCAGGCGCCGGCCCGGTTTCGGGCACCGACGCTGCAGAGTCGTCTTCCCATTCAAGCTCAGCGAACGCAGCCGTCACGTTGCGCCGATGGAAGCGATCCGCCAAGAGCCAGTGCTCATCGTTCGGCACGGCGATCCGCTCGGTTGCCTCGCCGATCGTCCAGTTGCGGTGGATTGCATCGCGCGTGGCGCGCAGCAACCCGCTCAGGTAGCCGAGCTGGGGCGCGAGCACAGCCGGCCAGTCGTTGCTGACCGCGCCGTGTCCCGGCACCACCGTGGCGACGTCGAGCTTGGCCAGCGCGCGGGTGACGTCGATCCAGCCGCGCAGACTGCCGTCGAGCGCCGGGATGTGCAAGACGAACAGCAGATCGCCAGCGAACAACGTGCGGGTCTGTTCGTCCTGCACCGTCAGGTCGTTGTCGGTATGCGCTGTCGACCAGGCGCGCAGGGTCAGCAGGCGATTGCCCAGGTCGAGCTGCCGGGTCTGGTCGACATCAACGTCGGGGAACACGATGGCTGCAGGCGGCAGCTCGATGCCGAAGTCGCGGGCCAGTGCGTTCAGGTAGTAAGGTGCGCGCACAGCGAGGCTGTGCCGGTAGCTCGACGCTGCTACGAACTGCTTCGGCGCTTGTCCGGCGGTATCTTGAAACGCGACGTCGCCCAACAAATGGTCGGGATGCGCATGGGTATTGATCACGTAGCAGATCGGCAGTGCGGTTTGCTGCACGACCGCAGCGCGCAGTGCCCGGCCCACCGCTGGGGTGCCGCCGGTGTCGATCACCGCGACGCAGCGGCTGCCGACGATGAAGCCGAGGTTGGCGACATCGCCGGCGTTTTGAGGTCCCCAATCCTCAAGCTTGCCGCGGTGCACGAACACACCTGGCTGCACTTGCTCCACATCGATCGGCGCCGCAGCGGCAGGCGTGGTCGGCTGAGCTGACGCCATCGTGCCTGCAAGCGACGACAGCAGGCCCGTCAGGACGAGCCTCAGCACGGGCCTGCCGAGCAACCACAAGCGCAGCGGCCGGACCGATCGAAAGCGCGTCTGCACCATGTGCCCTGCTACTTGCCGTCGTCGTCGACGACGAAGCAGGCACGCAGTGCGTTTGCTTCCACGGTGCGCCAGCGCTTGAGTTGTGGTTGCAAGCCGGGCGCGTCGCGGATCGTGTTGCCGCGCTCTCCACCGATCGACATGGCCTTGGCGATGGTGGTCATGCTGCTGTACTCCTCGTGCGTCAGTTCCGCGGCAATGGTGTCGAGCGCACACGAACACTTGCTGGTCATCTCGAATGTCGGGCCTGGGTGCGCGCGCATGCACTCTTGCACATAGATCACGCGCTCGCGAGTCGGGAAGTCATTTGCGTGCGCAGAGACAAGCGTCAGCAGCGACAGCGCGGCGAGCACGCGCTTGGTGGAGACGATCGAGTGGTTCGACATGCTGGAAATACCGAGGTAAGTAATTGTCGGGGCAGAAAAGATTGCGCAGCCGACTCAGCGCGTCTCGGCGCCTTCGAGCGTCAGCCGCTCAATCAGCAAAGGGGGTGCCTCGCCGGACCTGGTGTCGGCCATGCGCGTCTCGATCGCATACACCCCGCCCGGCACTTCGCTCGACAGCTCGAACACATAGCGCTTGCTGGCGAATCGATCGAAGCGCGCGCGCAACGGGTCGTCGGTGTAAGGAATCACGGTAATCTCGCGCACCGAAACGGCATGGCCCGCAAAGGGCCGCTCAACCGTTCGGATCGCGGCGTTCTGATAGATCGCCATCCGGATGCGGCTGCGGAAATAGTTCGGCTGACCTTTGGTCAGGCGCTGCATCTCATGGATGTCGCGTTCCAGGAAATACAGCACCACCGGATTGCCGTGCAGCCCGTCGATCGATGGTTGTGGCGCGCCGCGCGTGCTGTCGAGAAACCGCGTGCTTGCGCTGCAGCAGGCGCCATCGGACTGGGCCGTGAAGACGACGTCAACATGGTCGTCGAACGGCGTTTCCAAACTGCCGCGCCGGGTATAGACATAATGAAGCGTCTGTGGCGGCTGAATGCGACCGAGATGGTTGTCCAGAAACAGCGCCTGCTCGGCCGGCGAATAGTCGCTCGCAGCCAAGGCAGGGACACCAGAACAGGCCCCTGCAACGAGCAGCAGGGCCAGCCGCCGCACATTCGCATCGATCCAGCGTTTGCTCATCGAATCGATTCCGTGGTTTCTGTAGCGTCGCAATGTGGCATCTGCGTTGCCTGAACGGCCGGTCCGGTCGCGAGCGGCGGCGAGTGGCCCACTGGCGCACTGCCCACCAGCATCGGCCGCAACTGCGCCGCTTGACCCCGGGGCTCGATGGCGATCGAACAACGCAGGGCCGCCTGCGCCTGCGCAGGCTGATCGAGGTGCGACAGCGCGACACCCAGCAGAAACCAGGGCTCGGCATCCGTCCGGTCGTCATGTGTCCATTCGTCGGCAAGCGAGCGCAACGCCTCCCAGCGGTTGTCGCGTTGCATCGAACCGGCGCGCAAAAAGCGAGGCTGCTCCGATATGGCACGCTGCCAATAGGGCAGCCGGGCCGAGCGGTCCGGGCCCACCGGCTCATATTTTGAGACTGGAGCATCCAGCAAGGTGGAAAGCCAGACCGCCGGCGCAGCGTAGTAATGTGCGTCGCCACCACGCAGGCGAAACGTCAGGATGCCGACCAGCCGAAGCGATGCATCGAACAAGCCTCCACCGCTGGCGCCTGAATTGAACCAGTTGGTGCTCTGGATCACGCGGCCAGCATCGAGCCGGTGCAGTGCCACCACCTGACCCTCGCTGTATTGAATGTTGAGCCCGCCGGTGTAGCCCAACGCGGAAACCGGCTGACCCAGCTCCAGCCGATCCACATCAGCGAGCACCGCCACCGTAGCCTGCAAGCGGGGCACCAGCAGCAAGCACAGGTCGTGCTCCGCATCGCGCAGTTGCGCCGCCACCGGCCAGCGCGCACCGCCGCGCAGCACGTAAAGCTGTTGCGCATCGCGCGTGACGTGACAGTTCGTGACGACGTGCTCGGATGCGATCGCAACGCCCGAGCCGAGCGAGTACCCACCCTGCAGGCGATCGGCTTCGATCTTGAGCACGGTACCCGCCAATCCGATCAGTTGCGAACGGTCGATTTCCGCAAGGCATGCGGCATCCATGCCAATCCCGACGATCAACACCAGCGCAGCGTGCGCAACTCGTCGAACGGTCCGGTTTGAAAGCATGCGGCCTGCTGCGGTATTCGCGCGCTTCAGTGCTTCGGCGCCTCGAACGACGCATCCACGATCGGCACGTTGAACGTCTCCAGGATCGCGTTGATCTCGGGCCTTTTCGAATCGATCAACTGTTCCACCTGCTCCTTCCACGCGCGCTCTCCATAACGCACACCCATCGCGATCTGGTAGTCGAACCTGACGCCGTCCTCGGACTTCAGCGGCACCAGCTCCAGCGCCGGGCTCTTCACCTTGCGCACGAAATAACCGGCGGTCGGGCCCCAGACGATTGCTGCATCGATCTTGCCCTGCGCCAGGTCTTTCTCGACGATTTCGCCCGGATACTGCGCCGGGTCGGCGTTCATGGTCCGATACGGCACGCCTTGATCCACCAAGCCGTGCTTGACGAGCCAGTCAGATGCGGGCGAGCGATCGTAGATGCCGATGCGCAGCGATTTCAGCGTGGCCGGATCCAGCTTCAAAAAGTCTTCCGCCGACTTCACGCCGTCCATGCCGCGGCCTTTGGCGAAAACCAGCGCATAGGTGGACCGGTAGTACGGTTTCGTGACGGAGACCTGATCGAAGCCGACCGGCACACCGATCACGATATCGCACGGGTAGTCCTGCCCAGGCAGTTTGAATTTCAACGTGTTGCGAATGAAGGCAAGACGCTGCGGAAAGGAATAGTAGGTGACCGGCAAACCCATTGCCTTGCCAAACACGTCGGCGATACGGTTTTCGATGCCGTCGCCGGCGGTATTCGAGAACGGCATGTTGTTGGGGTCCTGGCAAACCCGCAACTCCGTACGCGGAGGCTGCTGGTCCTGCGCCGAAACGGAGCCTGCGCCAGCGATCAGCGAAAGGCAGAGTAGCCAGATGGGATGCATTGGCCTTGCTTGTAGCTTCATGCTTCGATCAACAATCTCGAAAATTCGGATGGTGCGCCGTAAAACGGGTGTATCTCGAAAGAACAGCGTTTGTCGGTAAACAAAAAGGAGATGGCAGCCACGAGGGCGCCATCTCCATCCAACCCTTCAGACCAATGTTGCCAACCAGGAAAAGCCGGCCTGCGCAGCCAACCCGTTAACCTGGTCGCTCAAAGGTCGCGTGTTTAGCGACCCAGACGGGCTTGACCAGCAATCACTTGCCGGGCAATGTGAATACCGTGAGCGAGCCGCCAAGTTCGGTGTACTGCGCCAACTCGCGATAGCCACCGACGGCACCCAGCCCTTCCTGATCCTTCTCAAGACCAGCCGCCATGCCGATGCCGGCCCAGCCCCCGATGCCGGAAAACACCCCGATGAACTGCTTGCCCTTGTGCTCGTAGGTAAACACATTGCCGATGATCCCTGACGGGGTCTTGAAGCTGAACAGTTCCTTGTTGATGTCCTTCTTGTCCATGCACTTGATGTAGCCCTCGAGCGTACCGAAGCAGGTCAAGCCACCGGCCGTGTTGAGCACCCCGCTCCAGACGGAGAACTTCTCCGCATGCGTCTGCTCGATCTTGCCAGTCCCCGCGTTCCACGCGATGAAGTTGCCCATTCCGCCGTGGCTGTTCGGCGCCGGATACATCGACAGGGTCGCACCCACGTACGGCTGGCCGGCGGTGTATTCGACCTTGAACGGCTCGTAGTCCATGCACACATGGTTCGTCGGCACGTAGAACAGCTTGGTTTCCGGGTCGAACGACGCAGGCTGCTGATCCTTGGTGCCGAGCGCGGCCGGACAGATGCCTTTGGTGTTCACGTCCGGTCCCTGTACCGCGGTCGAGTATTTGTCCACTACCTGCGGCCGACCGCTCTTCATGTCGATGTTGGTCGCCCAGTTCACGGCCGGATCGAACTTCTCGGCGACGAGCAATTCGCCGGTGATGCGGTCCATCGTGTAGCCGAAGCCGTTGCGGTCGAAGTGCACGAGCGCCTTGGTCGGCTTGCCTTTCACATCGATGTCCGCCAGGATCATCTCATTCACGCCGTCGAAGTCCCACTGATCGAATGGCGTCATCTGATAGACCCACTTGGCCATGCCGGTGTCCACGTCGCGCGCGAAGATCGTCATCGACCACTTATTGTCGCCCGGACGCTGCGCCGGATTCCAGGTCGACGGATTGCCCGTGCCGTAGTACATCAGGTTGGCGGCCTTGTCGTAGCTGAACCAACCCCAGGTGGTGCCGCCGCCGATCTTCCATTGGTCGCCCTTCCAGGTCTTCAAGGAAGAATCCTTGCCAACCGGCGCCATCTTGCCGTCGGTCCAGGTCATCGTCTTTTCCGGATCCATCAGCATCTCGGAGTCCGGCCCGACGCTGTACCCCTTCCAGGCCTGCTTGCCGTCCTTGATATCGTAGGCCACGATGAAGCCGCGCACGCCCCACTCGCCGCCGCTGATGCCGGTGATGACCTTGTCCTTGAAGATGTGCGGCGCGTTGGTGTTTACCGCACCGGCTTTAGGATCCCCGTTCTTCACGCTCCAGACCACCTTGCCGTTCTTGGCATCAAGCGCGACGAGATTGCTGTCGGCCTGCTGCAAGAACACTTTGCCTTCTGCATACGCGACACCGCGGTTCACCGTGTCGCAGCACATCTGCGGGATCACCGCCGGGTCCTGTTTCGGCTCGTACTTCCAGACGATCTTTTTCGTATCGAGATCGATCGCGAACACCTTGTTCGGAAATGGCGACACGAGATACATCATCCCGTCGATCACCAGCGGCGAGCCCTCATGGCCGCGCAGCACGCCGGTGGAAAACGTCCAAGCAACCTGCAGCTTGTCGACATTGTCCTTGTTGATTTGATCGAGCTTGCTGTAGCGCTGGTTGAACATGTTGCCAGCCTGCATCGCCCAGTTGTTTGGGTTGGCGATGTTTTTTTCCACGTCCGCGTTTGCAGCCGCCAAACCGGGCAGCAACAGCGCTGAGGTGGCCACCAGTTGCCACGCGTTGCGCTTCTTGAACTGCTTCTGTATCTCCATTGCGGGTACTCCTCTGTTGTTTGAAAAATCAAGCGTTTCACGATGTGCGCGGTACGACGTATTTGAGCGGACCGCCAACCAGCGCACGATGGCGCCAGACCTTTGTTGATGTTTCCCAACTGCCTGCCCGACTTTCTAGACCGATTGCGCAGGCCCCGCGCTAGGACTAACCCTGATCGCCGCAACGGCGCGATGCGCGAAGATTGGTCAGCTATGGAACAAACACGAGGCGTTGGTCGTTGCCAAACACATCGATCGGCATATTCGCCGGCTCGGTAACTCTTGTGTCGAATCGAACACCCTGCGACAACGTCGTTGCGTGCACATGAAACCACCGGAGCATGAACTGAGCGACTGGCGCGTGGCTGCGCTGGCTTTGGAAGCCCAGGTGGCACGCGCTGTGGTGGGCCAGAGCTCGGCCATTCGCGATCTGGTGACCGCGGTGTTTGCGCGCGGGCACGTGCTGCTGCAAGGCGATGTCGGGGTCGGCAAAACGACTCTGCTGCGCGCGATGGCGCAGACGCTGGGCGGCGCCTACGCGCGCACCGAGGGCACGCTCGACCTGATGCCGAACGACCTGATCTACTACACCTACATCAGTGCGGACGGCAAGCCCGCGGTCGAGGCCGGCCCGTTGCTGCAGCACGGTGAGCGCCTGGCAGTTTTTTTCTTCAACGAGATCAATCGAGCCCGGCCGCAGGTGCATGCGCTGCTGCTGCGTGTCATGGCCGAACGCAGCGTAACCGCGTTCAACCGTGAGTTCCGGTTCCCGCATCTGCTCGTGTTTGCGGACCGCAATCGCGTCGAACGCGAGGAAACCTTCGAGATCTCGGCTGCCGCACGCGACCGCTTCATGATGGAGCTGTCGATCGATGCGCCCGCATCCGACGACGACCGCCGCACACTCGCCTTCGACCCGCGTTTTCACGACACCGACCGGCTGGTCGACGGGCTCGAAGCGGCGATGCTCGACTACCGCGCGCTCGGCGCCGTGGCCGCGTCGATCCAGCAACATGTGCAGGCGACCGACGCGCTGCAGGCATACGTGTTGAAGCTGTGGCGCGCGACGGCCGCCCCGCATGAATACGGGGTGCGCCTGTCCGATGTCGACACCGCCGAGCTGATGCTGGCTGGTGCCAGCCCGCGCGGGGTCAGCCTGCTGCTGCGCGCGGCGCGGGTGGCCGCCTGGCTGGACGGCAGCGACTGGCTGACCCCCGAGCACGTGCAGTCGGTATTCGTCCAGACGATCGCGCACCGGCTGGTGTTGCAGCCGGTCTACGAGATGCGCCGGCACGAAATCGTCGGGCCGCTGATGCGCGGCATCCTCGCGCAGGTGGCGGCTCCGTGACGTCCACCGGGCCGGCGGCGCCACCCGATGCGGCGCGGCATCGCACGCAGCCGCTGCGGGAGATCCACTACCGGATCGATGCGCCCGCGCGCGGTCACTTCCCCGGTCACCATCCCGGTGTGGGCGGCGATGGCGGCCACATGCTGCGGGGTCACGCAGCGCTGCTCGACGCGCCGGATGCACGCCGGCTCGACCTGCACGCGAGCCTGCGCGATCCGTTCGGCAACTGGATCGTGCGGGTCTACAGCCAGCGCAAATCGATCTCCGTGACGATGGTGGCCGATCTGTCGGCATCGATGACGTTCGCAGGCCGTAGGCGCCGGCTCGACGTGCTGGCGGACTTTGTGCAGTGCCTGGCGCGATCGGCCTGGCGCACCGGCGACAGCTTCGGCTTCATCGGCTGCGACGATGACGTTCGCCCGGATGCGATGCTTTTGCAGACCCGTCGGCGCGGCGCCGGCGACGCATTCGCTGCGCGTCTGCGCAAATTGATGCTGGCCGATCGCGCGTCCGCCGCCGGGCTCGAAGCGGCGTGCCGCCATCTGGGCCGGTCCCGTGCGCTGGTGTTTCTCGTGTCGGACTTTCATCTGGCGAATGCCGAGATCGGCCGCGTGCTTGCATCGCTGGCCCGGCATGACGTGGTGCCCGTCGTGCTGTGGGACGCGCTCGAGTTCGCGCCGGACCTGCCCGCCGGCCTATTGCCGATGACCGATCCGGAATCCGGTCGAGAGCGGCTGGTCTGGTGGCGCCCCGCGTTGCGTCGACGCTGGATCGACGCGCGCGAAGATCGCCGGGCTGAATTGACGCGGTTGTTTCGTGCGCGCCGGTTGCGGCCGTGTTTCATGGAAAACGGCTTCGACGCGGATCGGATCACCCGACATTTCCATGCTTGAGACGGCGCTGGACAGGCGCTCGCTGGCCTGCTGCTGGCGCCGTGCGGCAGCAGCAGGCGCGCTGCTCGGCGCGCTGCTTGGCTGTACGGCAATTCCGACGGGCGTGGCAGCGGTTTCCGTCGACGAGCCGCGCGCATTCGGTTGGCAGATCGGTGACGTGGTGGCGCGCCGTATCCGGATCGACGCGCCACCCGGCACGGTGCTGGACGCGGCAACGCTGCCGCGTGCCCATACGCGCGGCGGCGCGGTCGAACTGCGTGGCATGGAATGGCTGCACGGCGGCCCCGACACGACGGCCACTCACCACGAATTGACCCTGCGCTATCAACTGATGCGCTCTCCGCCGGCGCTGCGCAGCTACGAGTTGCCGGCAGTCGTGTTCCAGTTCAACGGAGCAACGCCGGTGCAGCAAGCGCGGCTCGACGGCTGGGGCCTGATGGTGTCGCCGCTGGTGCCGGCCGATGCACCGACCCGCCGTGGTCTGGGTGCATTGCGCCCGGACGCACCATCAGTGCCGATCGACACGCGAACGGTTCGGCAGCGCATGATCGGCTACGGCGCGGCTGCCCTGCTGCTGCTTGCCTACTTGGCTCACGTCTACCTGGGCGTCCCCTGGTGGCAGCGGCGCAATCGGCCGTTTGCCACCGCCTGGCACGCGTTGCGCGCGCTGCCTGCCGGCAGCGAGCAGGACCAGCGAAACGCGGCTTACGCACAGCTGCATCGCGCATTCAATGCGAGCGGCGGCGAAGTGCTGTTCGAGACCGGCGTTGACCGGTTCGTGGCGCGACGTCCGCGCTTCGCCTTGCTGCGCGGCGAAATCCGGCAGTTCTTCCAGGCGTCGAGGCAGGTGCACTTCGGTTCGCCGACGGCCGACGACGGCGGACGGGAGCAGCTGCTGGCGTTCTGTCGGCGCTGCCGCGATGCGGAACGGGGCTCGGCGTGAAGAACGACCTGCTGAATCGGCCCGCCCGAGGCGCGGCGCATCGATGAATCTGCACCATCCCTGGCTGCTGCTGTTGCTGCCGCTTGCGCTGCTGCCGCTGCTGGCGCGGCGCGCTTCGGCGCTGGCCAGCAGCGCGGTGTTTCTGCTGCCGCGAGACCGTGCATCGGCCGTGCTGGACGGCTCGCTGCGCCTGGTCGGCACGCTCGCGCTCGCCACGTTGATCGTCGGCGTGGCCGCACCGTATCGGCCCGAATACCTGGTCGAGCGTGTCGGCCAGGGGGCCGAGATCGTGCTGGTGCTGGACCGCAGCCACAGCATGGATCAGGGCTTCGCAGGCCCGCGCGCGGGCCACGCGGCCCCGCGCGGCACCGGGCCGGAATCGATCAATTACTACGCGAGCCTGGCACCGGGCCGGCTGCGCGAATCGAAAGGCGAAGTCGCGCGTCGCGTGCTGTCCGATTTCACCGCACGGCGCACGCAGGACCGGTTCGGCATGGTGGTGTTCAGCACGTTGCCGATCCGCGTGCTCGACTTCACCAGCAAACGCGCGGCCATCCAGGCGGCGATCGCTGCGGGCGACATCGGCCGCGGCCTGTCCGAGACGAACATCGGCCTTGCGCTGCAATCCGCGCTGTCGTTCTTCGACGACCTGCCCTACACCGGCTCGCGCATCGTGATGCTGGTCTCCGACGGCGGCGACCGGCTCGACACGGAAGCGAAGGATCGCATCACGCAGCGCGCACGCAAGAACCGGGTCACGCTGTACTGGCTTTATCTGCGCTCGGCGAACAGCCCCGGGCTCGAACTGGCGGCTGGGGAGCCGAGCGAGCGCATCGACACGGTGCCCGAGTACGCGCTGAACGCCTTCCTGGAGTCGACCGGCGCGCCGTACCACGCGTTCGAAGCCGGCACCCCGACCGCGCTGCAGCAAGCACTGGATCAGGTCGATGCGCAGCAAAACCTGCCGATCACCTACTCCGATACAGTGCCCCGGCGCGAGCTGGCTCCGCCACTGCTCGGCGCCGCACTGGTCTTCGTGGCGCTGTTGCTGGCGGCCAACCTGCTGGAGCGCGGACGATGGGCTTGACGGCACGCCAGGTCACGCGTGGCGCGCTGGCGCTGCTCGCGTTGCTTGCGCTGCTGGCCGCCATCGACGGCTTCGGCTGGTGGCGCGCCGTGCGCTTCAACCGGATGATCGAGTCCGGCAACATTCCCGCAGGAGCCGATGCCTTGCCACCTCAGGTCCGGTTCGCGCAGGCCCGGGCACAGGCGCTGCACGGCGAGGCCGAAGCGGCGTTGCGCGGCTACCGCAGCCTCCAGACCGACCCGGTGGTCGGTTTGGCAGCGCGCTACAACAGTGCGAACCTGCTGATGCGCCAGGCCACGGCGCTGCAAGGCGGCCCGAAGGCCGGCGAAGCGATCGCGCTGATCGAGCTGGCCAAGGAAAGCTACGCCGACGTGCTGCGCGCCGAGCCGGACCGGTGGGACGCACGCTACAACCTCGAGCGTGCCGAGCGGCTGCTGCCCGATCCGGAGCCGATGGAGATCGAGCCGCTTGTGCCGCAGCCCGATGCCGAACGTGCAGCCACCACGATGCGTGGGTACTCGCCCGGTCTGCCGTGATGGGGCGCTGGCCCATTCCGCCCGTTGACTGGCACCGGCTGGCGCCGCGTCTGATGCTGGCAGCCGCCGCTGCAGCGCTGGCCGTGGGGCTGCTGCATCCGTCAATCAGCGTGCAGCGCAACCTGTTCGACGATGTGGTTGTGCTCGACATCACGCAAAGCATGAACGTGGCCGACCTGCGGCTCGACGGCAAACCGGTCTCGCGGCTCGCATTTGCCAAACACGCGCTGCGCAACGCGCTGCTCGAGTTGCCGTGCGGATCGCGCATCGGCTGGGCCATCTTCACCGAGTACCGCTCCTTCCTGCTGCTTGCGCCGCTCGAGGTGTGCGCGAATTTGAGCGAGCTGCGCGCCACGCTGGATCACATCGATGCGCGGATGGCGTGGTCCGGCAACAGCGAGGTCGGCAAGGGCCTGCACAGCGCGCTCGGCATCGCGCGGCAGCTGACCGACAAACCCTCGCTCGTGTTCGTGAGCGACGGCCACGAGGCGCCGCCGATCGACCCGCGCTTTCGGCGGCCGCTGGACGATGTGCCGGGTGCCGTGCCCGGTGTGATCGTGGGCGTGGGCGACCTGAGCCCGTCGCCGATTCCGAAAACCGATCCGGATGGGCGGCCGCTCGGTTTCTGGCGTGCCGACGAGGTCCTGCAGACCGACCCACGCCGCGCCGGGCGTTCGGACCTGGGCGTCGCGGCGGCGGATTCCAGAGGCGATGCGGCAGCGGCTGCCAGCGGCACCGAGCATCTGTCCGCGCTGCACGAAGACCACTTGCGTGGCTTGGCCGAACAGGTCGGCCTGCGCTACCTGCGATTGCAAGATGCCGATGCGTTGGCCGCCGCGCTCACGACTCGGGCGCTCGCGCGCATTGAGACCACACAGACGGATGCGCAGCCTCCGCTCGCGGTCGCAGCGCTGATGTTGTTGCTTGCGTGGCTTGCGCTCGGTTCATGGGGGTCATGGCGCCGGGCGTGGGCACGACCGCAGCGGGGCGCAACGCAGGGCCGTCTCACCTCGACCCGTCGCTGAATCAACCTGGGACCTGGTTGCGCTTTCCTCCAATGACAGTCTAGACGCGGGCTGTCACACGTCCTCGCGTGTGTGACCCTGGGTGCGCTACATTGCTTTGCGACCTTCCCTTACCCACGCAACATACCGCCAAAGGAGATATTCATGGCTGCCAAATTGATCGCGCTGTACAAAACACCCGCCAGCAAATCGGACTTCGACGCGCACTACGAAAAGACGCATATTCCGACCGCCAAGAAACTGCCGGGCCTGCGCAAGTACGAAGTCAGCAGTGGATCGGTCGATGTCGGCCAGGGCGATTCACCCTACCATCTGGTGGCGATCCTGAGCTTCGATTCGCTCGCTGCGATCCAGTCGGCGCTGGGTTCCGCGGAAGGCAAGGCGACTGCCGACGATCTGGGCAATTTCGCGCAGGCCGGCGTCGAGCTGTTGATGTTTGACACGAAGGAAGTCTGACGTCTGCTGAATGGAAAGGCCTGCCACATCCGCGCGCTGGCGGATGTGGCAGGCCCGATGGCCGACGGCGATACAGACACTGCCTGGGCGTGCGTTTTGAACTCTCGTGTCAACCTTCGGATCGACGCAAGCCTTTTTCCCTCGGTCAGGCAGCCGGCGCTGTCTGCTTCGACTTCGCGACGTGGGTTGCGATCGCGTCCATCAACGGCGGCGACAGGCAGTCGTACGGCTCCAGCCCACCGGACTTCAACGTGCTGCGGATTTCGTCCATCTTCTCAGGCGCCGTGCCGCTTTCGATGATCGACGACACGAAGGCGGCGAAGCCCGGCGCGGCCCAGCCCGGCTGGTCGGACAACTCGGTGTGCACGAAGTCGAGGCCATAGAACGGGTGATTCTTGTTCTCGATGCGCCCGAACATGTGAACGCCGCACTCGGTGCAGGCGTGACGCTGGATCGCCGCCTGCGGATCGACCACCTTGAGTTTTTCCTCGTGCGCCGTGACCTTCACCTTGTCGCGCGATACGACTGCGATCACGGACAACACCGCGTCGTCAGGCTTCCAGCATTTGGTGCAGCCGCACGCGTGGTTGTGCGCCACCTGCGCGTCGATCTTCACCTCGACCTGATCCTGCGCGCAGTGGCACTTGAGCGTGCCGCCCGCGAAGTTCGCCGCTTCCGTCGCCTGCTTGCCCAAAGCCGGATGCAATTCGGACATGTCCATGGTTCGTCTCCTGTTTTTGTCGAAGAAAAAAGCTGTCTGGCCAGCTCATGCCGTGCGGAGGAAACAGTCCGCACGCTGCTTAAGCCACCAAGGATGCGGCGGCCTGCACCTGCCTGTCAACGTCCCCCGCAGCCGATTCGCGTTCTCAATAGAGCACGACGCCGCGAATCGACTCGCCGCGCTTCATCAGATCAAAACCTTTGTTGATGTCTTCGAGCGGCATCGTGTGCGTGATCAACGCATCGATGTCGATCTTGCCGTCCATGTACCAGTCGACGATCTTCGGCACATCGGTGCGGCCGCGCGCGCCGCCGAACGCCGAGCCTTTCCACTGCCGGCCGGTCACGAGCTGGAACGGCCGCGTGCTGATCTCGGCGCCGGCTTCGGCCACGCCGATGATCACGCTCTGGCCCCAGCCCTTGTGCGTGCATTCGAGCGCCTGACGCATCACCTTGGTGTTGCCGATGCACTCGAAGCTGTAGTCGGCGCCGCCGTCGGTGAGTTGTTGAATCGCATCGACGATGTTCGCATGGTCCTTCGGGTTCAGGAAATGCGTCATGCCGAACTGCCGCGCCATCTCCTCGCGCGCCGGGTTCAGGTCCACGCCGATGATCTTGTTGGCGCCGACCATTTTGGCGCCCTGGATCACGTTCAGGCCGATGCCGCCCAGGCCGAATACCACCACATTCGCACCGGTTTCGACCTGCGCGGTGAACAGCACCGCGCCGATGCCGGTCGTCACGCCGCAGCCGATGTAGCAGACCTTGTCGAACGGCGCGTCCTCGCGAATCTTGGCCAGCGCGATCTCGGGCACCACGGTGTAATTGCTGAACGTACTGGTGCCCATGTAGTGCAAGATCGGCTTGCCGTCCATGCTGAAACGGCTCGTCGCGTCGGGCATCAGACCCTTGCCCTGGGTGCCGCGGATCAACTGGCACAGATTCGTCTTCCTCGACAGGCAGAACTTGCATTGCCGGCATTCGGGCGTGTAGAGCGGGATGACGTGGTCGCCCTTTTTCAACGTGGTGACGCCGGGGCCGACATCGACCACGATGCCCGCGCCCTCATGCCCGAGGATCGCGGGAAACAACCCTTCCGGATCGGCGCCGGACAGCGTGTAGTAGTCGGTGTGGCAGATGCCGCTGGCCTTGATCTCAACCAGCACTTCGCCGGCCTTGGGTCCTTCCAGATCGACGGTTTCGATCGTCAGCGGCTGGGCGGCGGCCCACGCAACGGCGGCTTTGGTCTTCATGGAAAAAACGGTCTCCTTCGGTAGGTCGTGATGCGACAGCTTCGGTGCGCCGCTCGTCTGCTGGCGATGCTACCCGCTCCCATCGGTTTCACGCAACCGGTTGCGGCCAGGCGCATTCCAATGCATCAATGCGCCTGCTCCCAGTTGGGTCCGAAACCGATCTCGGCAAGCAGCGGCACTTTCAGGTCATGTACGCCGGCCATCAGGAGCGGCACGGTCTCGCGCACCCAGTCCACCTCGCCTTCGGGCACCTCGAACACGAGTTCGTCGTGCACCTGCATGATCATCCGCGTTGCCCGCTGTTCCTCGTCCAGCAGCGCCTGCACCGTGTTCATGCTGAGCTTGATCAGGTCGGCCGCGGTGCCCTGCATCGGCGCGTTGATCGCGAGCCGCTCGGCACCCGCGCGGCGCGGGCCGTTCGGCGAATTGATCTCGGGCAGCACGAGCCGGCGGCCGAACGCGGTCTCCACATAGCCGTTCTTCTTCGCCGCGCGGCGCGTCTCATCCATGTAGCGCTTCACGCCCGGATAGCGCTGGAAATAGCGCTCGATGTAGTTCTTCGCCGCCGTGGTGTCGATGTCGAGCGCGCGTGCGAGGCCGAAGCTGCTCATGCCGTAGATCAGGCCGAAGTTGATCGTCTTCGCATAGCGGCGCTGCTCCGACGTGACTTGGTCGAGCGCCACGCCGAACACTTCGGCAGCGGTCGCGCGGTGCACGTCGAGCCGGTCCTGAAACGCCGCCAGCAGCGCCTCGTCGTTGCTGATGTGCGCCATGATGCGCAGTTCGATCTGGCTGTAGTCGGCGCTGGCGATGACCGAGCCCGCGGGCGCGATGAACGCCTCGCGGATGCGGCGGCCTTCCCGGGTGCGGATCGGAATGTTCTGCAGGTTCGGGTCGTTACTCGACAGCCGGCCGGTGACGGCAACCGCTTGCGCGTAATGCGTGTGCACGCGACCGGTGCGTGGATTGGCCAGCTGCGCGAGCTTGTCGGTGTAGGTGCCCTTTAACTTGGCCAGGCCGCGATGTTCGAGGATGCGCGCGGGCAGCGGGTAGTCTTCCGCGAGTTTTTCGAGCACTTCCTCGTCGGTGCTGGCCGCGCCGGACGCGGTCCTCTTGACGATCGGCAGGCCCAGCTTGGTAAAGAAGATCTCACCGATCTGTTTGGGCGAGCCAAGGTTGAACGGTTGCCCCGCCAGCTCGTGCGCCTCGCCTTCGAGTTCAACGATGCGGCGGCCCATCTCCTGACTTTGGGCAGCCAGCACCGCGCCGTCGATCAACACACCATTGCGCTCGATCCGGTACAGCGTCTCGCTCGTCTCCATTTCGAGCGCATAGATGAAACGCAGCCGCTCGTCCGATTCGATGCGCGGCCACAGCACGCGATGCACCTCGAGCGTCTGCTCGGAGTCTTCCGACGAGTATTCCGAGGCACGCTCGATCGGCACCTGCGAGAACGGAATCTGGTTCGCGCCTTTGCCGCAGACCTGTTCGTAGGTGATGCCGGTGCGCCCGAGGTGCCGCTCGGCCAGGCTGGACAGGCCGTGCGGCTTGTGCACTTCGAGCACATAGCTTTGCAGCATCGTGTCGTGCCGGTAGCCCTGCACCCCGATGCCGTGATTGGCGAACACATGGCGGTCGTACTTGACATGCTGGCCGAGCTTCGCGCGGTCGGGATTCGTCAGCCAGGGCGCCAGGCGGGCAAGCACCTCGTCGCGCGGCAACTGCGCCGGCACATCGGCGTAGTCGTGCGTGAGCGGGATATAGGCGGCCTCGCCGGGTTCGATGCTGAAGCTCAAGCCCACGATATCGGCCTGCAGCGCGTCGAGCGAGGTGGTCTCGGTATCCACGGCCACCAGTTCGGCGGCTTTGATGCGCGTGAGCCAGCGGTCGAACGCGGCCCAGTCCAGGATCGTTTCGTGGCGCACCTCGACCGCACGCGGTGCGGCAGCGGCCGGTTCGGTGAACGTGCTGGTGGATCCTGCAACGGCCGCATCCCCGTCCGCCACGGTCCTGAGCAGCCCCTTGAATCCGAATTTTGCATAAAAAGCGGCTAGGGCGCTGGTGTCTGCTGCCTTTAGCGCTATTGAATCCAGAGCAGGTAGGTTTTGCACGTGTTCGGCCAGATCGCAATCGGTGCGGATCTTGAGCAGCTCGCGGCCCTTCGGCAGCCAGTCCGCCGCATCGCGCAGGCTCTGGCCGACCGCGCCCTTGACGTCGGCCGCGTGCTGCATCAGCTGTTCGAGCGAACCGTACTCCTTCAGCCACTTGACGGCGGTTTTCGGCCCGACCTTGGGCACACCCGGCACGTTGTCGATCGCATCGCCGACCAAGGTCTGGTAGTCGAGCATCAGCGCGGGCGGCACGCCGAACTCGGCTTCCACGCCGGCCATGTCGCGGCGTTTGCCGTTCATCGTGTCAATGATCACGATGCGCTCGGTCACAAGCTGCGCCAAGTCCTTGTCGCCGCTGGAGATCACAACTTGCGCGCCGTTGCGCTCGGCCGCCACCGCGAGCGTGCCGATCACGTCGTCGGCTTCCACGCCGGGCACGCTCAGCACCGTCCAGCCGAGCAGCCGCACCGCCTCATGGATCGGCTCGATCTGGCGCGCGAGTTCTTCCGGCATGGCCGAACGCTGCGCCTTGTATTGCGGGTACAGCTCGTCGCGGAAGTTCGGCCCGGGCGCGTCGAACACACAGACGCCCCAGTGCGCGGGCACGTCGCGGCGCAGGCTCTGCAGCATCGAGATCAGGATGCGGATCGCACCGGTGGGCTGGCTGCTGCCGTCTTCCAGGGTCGTGCTCCAGTCGCCGCCTGCATGAAACGCGCGGTACAGGTAGCTGGAGCCGTCCACCAGCAACAGGGTTTTCGGGTCGGCATCAAGTGGGGTTGGTGGGGCGCTCATGAACGGAGATTCTGCCTGCCGCGGCCACTGCTGCACGCGCACCTACAATGCGCCGATGCGCACCACCCTGCCCTTCGCCGCCACCGCTTTGTTCGCGCTCGTGCTCGTGTCGGTCAACCCGCTGGCAGCCGCCCAACAGCCGTTGCCGGCCGATGCAGCAGTGCCCGATGCAGCCGCGCCGGCGCCGCAAGCGACGGAAAAAAAGATCGAGCGCATCCGCATCGAGGACGACGCGACGCGCATCGATGAACTGCGCTACGGCGGCGAGACGCAGAGCATCACGGTGCAGCCGAAGTTCGGCGCGCCGGAGTATCAGGTGGTGCCGCGCGACGCCGCGCGCCAGCGGCTCGAGGTCGGCCGCGACAACAGCGGCATCGGCACCAGCGGCCAGCGCGTCTGGAAAGTGTTCGGGTTCTAGGCCCGCTGCCCGTCGGTTGCGGCAGAGCGAACACGCACGATCAGCGAGCCTTAGCGAGGTCAATAGCGCTGTGGCGGTCTATACCGAGGTTTCCGTGAGCGAGGCGCAGCGGTTGCTGCAGGCGCTCGATCTGGGCGCGCTGCGTGAGCTGCGCGGCATTCAGGGCGGCATCGAGAACACCAATTATTTCGTCACCACCGACCGCGGCGGCTACGTGCTGACGTTGTTCGAGCGGCTGACCCATGCGCAACTGCCTTTTTACCTGCAGCTGATGCAGCATCTGGCGCGGCGCGGCATCCCGGCGCCCGAGCCGGTGACCGGGCCGGACGGCGCGCTGCTGCACACGCTGCATGACAAGCCCGCCTGCGTGGTGAACCGGCTGCCGGGCGCGAGCGAGCTCGCGCCCCGGGCCGAACAGTGCAAGGCAGTCGGCAGCCTGCTGGCGCGCATGCATCTGGCGGCCCGGGATTTCGGCCTGCGGCAGCCGAACCTGCGCGGACTCGACTGGTGGAACCGCACGGTGCCCGTGGTGCTGCCGCACGTGCAGCCAGCCCAGGCACAGCTGTTGCAGAACGAGCTCGCGCAGCAGAACCGGATCGCGGCGTGCGACGAATATGCGCTGCTGCCGCGCGGCCCCGTGCATGCAGACCTGTTTCGCGACAACGTGCTGTTTCAGTCCGGCACCCTGACCGGGGTGTTCGACTTCTATTTCGCGGGGGTCGACAGCTGGCTGTTCGACCTGTGCGTGTGCCTGAACGACTGGTGCATCGACCTGGTCTCCGGGCAGCCGGACGGGCTGCGTACCGACAGCCTGCTGGCGGCTTATCAGGCGGTGCGCCCGCTCGAAGGCTGCGAGCGTGAATTGCTGCCGGCGATGTTGCGCGCCGCCGCGTTGCGCTTCTGGCTGTCGCGGCTTTGGGACCTGCATCTGCCGCGCGAAGCCGCGATGCTGACCGCGCACGATCCGAGTCACTTCGAACGGGTGCTTCGCGCGCGCCTCGCGGCAGGCGCCGACTGCGTGCTGGATTCAAGATGAAGCTGAAGGTCGTGTCTGCCCGCACCGGTGCCAGCTGGGTGCGCCTGGGCATCCGGACGTTTTTTGCGCAGCCGCTCGCCTTGAGCGGCCTGTTCTTCCTGTTCATGGCCGCGATCTCGCTGGTCAGCCTGGTGCCGTTCGTCGGCTCGGCGCTGGCGCTGGCGCTGCTGCCGGCGGCCACGCTGGGACTGATGGCGGCCACGCGCGAAGCCACGCGCGGCAAATTCCCGATGCCAGCCATCCTGGTCACCGCGTTCCAGGCCGGCCGTGCGCAGATGCGCGCGATGTGGGTGCTGGGTGCGCTGTATGCGGTCGGCTTCTTGCTCGTGATGGGCGTGTCCGCGCTGGCCGATGGCGGCGCGTTCGCACAGCTGTACCTGGTCGGCGGCGCCATCACACGCGAGACCGCGGAGCAGCCAGATTTCCAGTTGGCGATGTTGATCGCCGTGGGCCTTTATGTGCCGCTGTCGCTGCTGTTCTGGCATGCGCCGGCGCTGGTGCACTGGAACCGTGTGCCGGTGCTGCAGAGCCTGTTCTTCAGCATCGTCGCCTGCGTGCGCAATTTCTGGGCGTTCACGGTGTTCGGCCTGCTGTGGTGCGCGGTGTTCATCGGCGCCGGCATGGTGATCAGCCTGCTCGGCGCAGCGCTCGGCGGAGCAGCGCTGGCATCGGCGCTGATGGTGCCCGCCGCGCTGCTGATGGCCGCCATGTTCTTCACGTCGATCTACTTCAGCTACATCGACAGCTTCGAGGAAACGAACGCCGAACCCGAGCGCCTGGACGCGAACGCTTCGGCGTGATCGAAAGCTGCCGGATCAATCCGGCTGCGGCAGGTAGCGCACCGCTAGCACGCCATCGATCCCACGCAGGGCCGCCAGCACCGGCGCTGCGACCGCGCTGTCCACATCGACCAGCGTATAGGCCATGTCGCCGCGCGACTTGTTCGCCATGTTGTGGATGTTCAGATTGGCGTCTGCCATCGCGGTGGAAATCTGACCCAGCATGTTCGGCACATTCGCGTTCGCGATGCCGACCCGAAAACTCGACTCGCGCGGCATCGTGACGTCCGGAAAGTTCACCGCGTTCACGACGTTGCCGTGCTCCAGATAGTCGACGAGCTGCCGTGCGACCATCACCGCGCAGTTTTCTTCGGCCTCCGCGGTCGAAGCGCCCAGGTGCGGCAGCGCGATGGCCCGGGGCAGACCGTGCAGTCGTGCAGAAGGAAAATCGCACACGTAATGACCGAGCCGCCCCGCTTCGAGCGCAGTGCATACCGCTTCGCTGTCCACCACACCGTCGCGTGCGAAGTTGAGCAGCACCGCGTCGGGCTTCATCAACTTCAGGTTGTCGGCATGCACCAGATGCCGCGTGGCAGCGAGCAACGGCACGTGCACCGTGACGAAGTCGCTCGCGCGCAGCACGTCGGCCACGCTCGCAGCGCGGCGCACCTGTGACGGCAGGCTCCAGGCCGCATCGACCGTGATTTCCGGATCATAGCCATGTACCTTCATGCCGAGCTTGATCGCCGCATCGGCGACCAGGCAGCCGATCTTGCCGAGTCCGATCACGCCAAGCGTGTGGCCGGACAGCTCGACACCGGCAAAACGCTTCTTGCCGTTTTCCACGGCCTGGTCCAGGTCGGCCGCCTCGACGTCCAGCGCCGACACGAAGGCCAGCGCATCGGCGATCCGCCGCGCGGCCAGCAGCATGCCGGCCAGCACCAGTTCCTTCACCGCATTCGCATTCGCACCGGGCGCGTTGAACACCGGCACGCCGCGCGCGCTCATCGCCGAGACCGGGATGTTGTTGGTGCCCGCACCGGCGCGCGCAATCGCCTGCACGGAGCCGGCGATCGATGTCCGGTGCAGATCGGCCGACCGCAGCAGCAGCGCATCCGGCCGCTCGAACGCAGCGCCGATGCGATAGCGATCCGCCGTCAGGCAAGCCAGGCCCGCAGACGCGATCTGGTTGATCACCAGCACGTCGAAGCGCCGGGCCGGTGCCTCAGCCATGGCTGGCTTCGAATTCCTGCATGTAGGCGACCAGCGCCTGCACGCCTTCGATCGGCATCGCGTTGTAGATCGATGCGCGCATGCCGCCGACCGACCGGTGTCCCTTGAGCTGGACCATGCCGCGCTGCTGTGCGCCTTGCAGGAACGCCTCGTCCAGCTTGCTGTCGGCCAGCGTGAATGGCACGTTCATGATCGAGCGGTCGTCCGGTGCGACCGGGTTCGCATAGAACGATGCGCCGTCCAGGTAGTCATAGAGCAGCGCGGCCTTGGCCCGATTGAGCTTCTCCACCGCGTCGAGCCCGCCGAGCGACTTGAGGTGCTTGAACACGAGGCCGGCGATGTAGATCGCATAGGTCGGCGGCGTGTTGAACATGGAGTCGTTGTCGGCCTGCTGCCGGTAATCGAACGCGGAAGGCGTGATCGGGAGCGCCTGGCCGATCAGATCGTCACGCACGATCACGATCGTGAGGCCTGAGGGTCCCATGTTCTTCTGCGCGCCTGCGTAGATCGCGCCGTACCGGCTCACATCGACCGGCCGCGACAGGATGTTGGACGACATGTCGGCCACCAGCGGCACGTCGCCGGTGTCCGGCGTCCAGTGGTATTCGACGCCACCGATCGTTTCGTTCGAGCAGATGTGCACGTACGCGGCCTGCGGGTCCAGGCGCCATTCAGACTGCTTCGGAATGCTCATGAAACGGCTGGCTTCGCCACTAGCCGCCACGTTGACGCTCGCGAACTTCTTCGCTTCCTTGATCGATTTCTTCGACCAGTCGCCGGTGTCCACGTAATCGACGCTCGCATGGCCGCGCAGCAGGTTCATCGGGACAATCGCGTTCTCGCCGATCGCGCCGCCCTGCATGAACAGCACCTTGTAATTGGCTGGCACGTGCAACAGTTCGCGCAGCAGGCTCTCGGCTTCGGCATGGATCGAGATGAACTCCTTGCCGCGATGGCTCATCTCCATCACCGACATGCCGGAGCCGTGCCAGTCGAGCATTTCGTCGGCGGCCTGCCGCAGTACGGTCTCGGGCAGGACCGCAGGGCCGGGACTGAAGTTGAAGACGCGGGTCATGATTGGAAGTGGCTCGCAGCCGGAGTTTTGCATTCGATCGGCGCGCGGCGGTCAGCGGTTCGAGATTCGGCGCTGGTGCCTGGCGAACGGACAGCTGGAAGCATAGCAATGTGGTGCAACGACACGGATAAAACCGCCGCCGCTGTAGGAGTGAGCCGACTCACATGCAAGGCGCCGGTCCGACAGCGCGCAGGCTCGCCTGGGTCTACATTGACCAGTCGAACCACCGTTTTGAAAGGAGTTCATATGAACGACGACAAGATCGAAGGCAACTGGAAGCAGTTCAAGGGCAAGATGAAAGAGCAATGGGGCAAGCTCACGGACGACGATTTCGACGTTGCCGAAGGCAAACGCGACCAGCTATCCGGCAAAATTCAAGAGCGTTACGGGATCGCCAAGGACGAAGCGGACAAGCAGATCGACGACTGGCACGGGCGCAACGCAGACTACCGCTGGTAGTGCGAGTCGGACGGTCTGCGCAGCCGTCATCTTGCAATTATAAAAAGGGAGCTTCGGCTCCCTTTTTTATTTTCACCGGTACTTATTTCGCTTGCCCGTTGTCAGCCTTCGAGCAGCTGTTGCACCCCGCCACCCGGCAGCAGCGCAAGCACCTTGTCGATGCGCTTGCCTTCAAGTTCGACCACCTCGAACGTCCACCCTGCGCATTCGATGCGCTCACCCGCGATCGGCAAGGTACCGGTCACCGACATGAGCAAGCCAGCCACCGTGTTATAGCGTCCGCGGTCGTCATCGGGCAGCGTCTTGATGTCAAGCCGGTTCTTCAGCTCCCCGACCGGCATCATGCCGTCCAGCAGCCAGGAGCCGTCCTGGCGCCGCGTGGCCCAGGCTTCCAGCCGCGTGTCGGGATGCAGCTCTCCCGTGATCGCTTCCAGCAGGTCGCGCGGCGTCATCAAGCCTTGCACCACGCCGTATTCGTCCACCACGAACACCATGCGGCCAGCCCGGGTGCGGAATTGCTCCAGCACTTCCATGCCGCTCAACGTCTCGGGGATGAACGATGCCGGCACCGTATGCGACTCGATCGGGCTTTGCGCCTCCGCTGCCCCCAGCTGCAGCAGTTGTGCAACGCTGATCACGCCCACCACATCGTCAAGCGAGCCGCGGCAGACCGGAAACCAGGAGTGCGCGCCGCCTTGCGCAAGCGCACCGACCTGCTGCAACGCCTGCGTCACGGTGATGCGCGCATCGAACCAGCGCACGTCCGAGCGCGGCACCATCAGTGAACTGAGCGGTCGGTCGTCGAGCCGGAACACGTTTTCCACCATCTGGTGCTCGTGCGCCTCGATCACGCCTGCATCACGCCCTTCTGCCAGGCTCGCGGCGATCTCCTCTTCCGTTACGGTGTGACCCGCTGCGTTGTTGTCGATGCGCAGCAGCTTGAGCATGCCCTGCGTGCTGAGCGTGAGCAGGCGCACGAACGGCTTGGCGATCGTCGCGACCCAGGTCATCGGACGCGAAATCCAGCGCGCCACGGCTTCCGGGTACAGCTGGCCGATGCGCTTGGGCACCAGCTCGCCCAGCACAATCGTGATGAAGGTGATCGCCGTCACGACGATGGCCGTCGCACTGACTTCGGCGGCACCCTGCGGCGCACCCAGCTTGATCAGCTGGGCAGCCAGATCGGCGCTGAACGCCGCTTCGCCGATGATGCCGTTCAACATGCCGATCGACGTGATGCCGACCTGCACCGAGGACAGGAACTGCGTCGGATCCTCCAGCAGCTTCAGCGCAGCGCGGGCGCCCTGGTCCCCATTGTCGGCCAGTGCCGTGAGGCGAATCTTGCGGCTTGATGCAAGGGCCAGCTCGGACATGGCGAACACGCCGTTGAGCAATGTCAACAGCGCGATCAGCAGAAAATTCATGGATCAGCGAACAGGAACGGACACATGGCACTCTACTTCATCGGCGACCTGCAAGGCTGCGACAGCGCGTTTGCACAGCTGCTCGCAAAAATCGATTTCTCGCCGAGCCGCGACACGCTTTACCTGCTCGGCGACCTCGTCAACCGCGGACCGCAATCGTTGCAGGTGCTGCGCCGCGTGATCGACTATCAGTCAGCCGCACGCTGCCTGCTCGGCAACCACGATCTGCACCTGCTCGGCGTTGCGTTCGGCGTGCGCCGGCCCGGTCGCGGCGACACATTAGAGGCCGTGCTCGACGCACCCGATCGCGAACGGCTGGTCGACTGGCTGCGCCATCAGCCGCTCGCGCTGCACGAGCATGGCTGGCTGATGGTGCATGCGGGCGTGCTGCCGCAATGGACGGTCGAGCAGACGCTTGCACTCGCCGCTGAAATCGAGGCTGCGCTGAGCGGCAATCAGACAGCCGACTTTCTAACGTCGATGTACGGCAACGCGCCAGCCCGATGGGACGACAGCTTGCAGGGATCCGATCGGCTGCGCGTTGCGGTCAACGCCTTGACGCGACTACGCTTTTGCACGCCGGACGGCGAAATGGAATTCGGTCATCATGGCCAAGCTGACGCGGCACCGCGGGGCTACTTGCCGTGGTATGACGTGCCACAACGGCGTACGGCGGCTGATCGCATCGCATTCGGACATTGGTCAACACAGGGGCTCGTCGACCGACCGATGCTGGCCGGCCTCGACACGGGCTGTGTCTGGGGTGGTGCGCTCACTGCTCTGCGTTTCAATCCGACCAAGGATGAGCGGGAACTGATCTCACTGGACTGCGAACAAGCCAGCCGTCCAGATAGCTGAACGATGGCTGCACTGCTTCCAGGCTTCTCCTGCGAGAGCCTGCCTGTCGGCTTACAGCACCGACTCGCTGCTACTTGCCACCACCTGCGCCGCCTCCGCCGCCACTGCCGCCTGCGCCTCCCGCACCAGCACCGCCTGCACCGCCTGCACCGCCTGCACCCGCTGCGCCCCCACCAGCACCGGCTGCGCCGCCACTGGAGCCGGCTCCTGCCGCATTGCCGGCACCAGCAGCCCCGTTGCCGGAGCCCGCTGAGCCAGCCGCCGGCCCACCGGAACCGCCGCCGACCGAAGGGCCACGACTGGTCTGGATGCCGCCCGGTCCAGACTTGTAGACGCCGGGCTGGGTCTGGTCCGCAGCCTTGGTCTGGGCTTGCGCAGCGCCAGCGACTGCTGCAGCGCAAACAAGCAAGCCAATGATGGAAAAAGAAGTCGATTTCATCAAAACAGGCTCCAAAAAAACCAGATTACTTTGTCATCGGGCCGGTGCCGTTGCCCGAACCGTTCATGCGGTTCGACCCAGGGCTGCGTGTCACGGAAGCATCATCATGCTTGCCCTGCGCGCCATGCCCACTGCCGGAATTGCGGTTCATGGCGCCTCCGTCGATCGGGAGCCCGTGGGTTGCGCCCGCCGATTGGACACCGGGACGGGTCGACCCGATATTGGCAGTCGCGTTGCCCGTGTAGCCAGCGGTGTCGCCCTTGCCAGTATCCGGGACTGCTTGAACAACGCCGGGAACGGCAGCCTGCGGGTGGGTCTGGGCCGTCAGCGGCCCCACCGTGACAAGTGTTGCGAATGCGATGCCTGCTATTGACAGTGCTTTCATGCAAATAACCTTTCCGTAAAACGTCGTGCGATCTAAAGTCGCCGCTTTCACTGCATACCGAACGGCAAAGTGCGTGCCCGAGAAGGTTCAGCGCCGCGGCGCCATCAAGGCCAGGCCAGCTTCGATTTCCCAGAAGAAAACAGGCGCCCTACCTTGCGCGACTGCAGCATCGCGGCCAACACACCGCGCCAGCCGAATGTTGCCTTCACAGCGCGTGCAGCACGTGCA
Source organism: Burkholderiaceae bacterium (assembly GCA_965218765.1). Lineage (GTDB taxonomy): Bacteria > Pseudomonadota > Gammaproteobacteria > Burkholderiales > Burkholderiaceae_C > JBBPYC01. Next base: position 539,757 of record CBDCLU010000002.1, read on the forward strand.
CCATAGCTGCCATCGAGCGCCTCGGGCCCGTGCCGCTCAACGAGCGCCAGATTCACGACACTGCCGATCAGTCCCAAGTGCGTGAGCGCCTGCGGAAAGTTGCCGAGAAACGCACCGCTTCGTGCATCGACCTCTTCCGCAAAAAGCCCGACATCGTTCGCGCACGAGACCAGTTGCTCGACCAGTGCACGGGCCTGCTCGATGCGGCCGTCTGCCAGCTGCGCATCGGCCAGCCAGAAGCTGCAGACCAGGAATTCGCCCTCGTCGCCGTCGAGCCCGTCGTCGCCCGCATAACGGGCCAGAAAGATGTCGCCGCACCCGAGGCTTGCGCGGACCTCGTCGATGGTGCGCGCCAACATGCCGTCCGGCAATGCGAAGCCCAGCATCGGCGCCAGCAGCACCGCCGCGTCCACGCCACCGTCGAATGCCTGGCGCAGCCAGCCATTGCCGGGCTCGGCCGCATGCGCGAGGATCTCGCTGCGGACCAGTTCCGCTTCGATCTGCCACTTCGGGTCCAGCAGTCGCGCGGCGCGGTCGAGCGCCACCCAGCACATCAGTTTGCCGTGCACATGCTGGCGCGCCGGGCCGCGGGTCTCCCAGATCCCCTGATCGGGCTCGCGCCAGTGGGCCGCAACATAGGTCGCCACGGCTTCGAGCAGGCGCCGGTACTGCGCATCAAGCCGGCCGCCCAGCAGTTGGTACATCCATGCCAAATCGAACATCTGCCCGTAGACATCAATCTGGTTTTGCCGGTAGGCGCCGTTGCCGACGCGCACCGGCGCGCTGCCATTCCAGCCGCGCAATTCGTCGATCGTCGATTCCGGCAGCCGCAGCTGGCCATCAATGCCATACATCGGCCGCACCAGCGGCAGCGAACGCATGCACGCGCGCAGCAGAAAGTCGTGGAAGCAACTCGCTTCGCCGCTGTAGCCGAGCACCGACAGCGCATAGAGCGCGAACGACGCATCGCGCACCCAGCAATACCGATAGTCCCAATTGCGCGCGCCGCCGACCGCTTCGGGCAGCGAGGTGGTCGGTGCCGCAGCAATCGCGCCAGTTGGCGCGTAGGTCAACAGCTTCAGCGCCAACGCGCTGCGCCGGACCGCTGCTTCATGGGCACCGCGGTAGCGGCAGTATCCGATCCACTCCTGCCAGAACGCACGCGTGGCCTCCAGAAATTCGGGCACCCGGGTGCCGGGCGGCTGACCCTCGACCACGCTGTCTGCCAGCACGAAGTCCAGCCGCGCACCTGCCTGCAGGACGAAGGCGGCCGAGACATGATCGCCATGCACCGCGAACTCGACCTCGCCATACAAGGTCGGCATTTCCTCACCTGCCTGCACGCGCCCCGGCTGCAACTGCAGTTGCACCGGTTCACGCGCGAATGCCTTGGACGGCCGGTACTGAAGTTCGAGTTCGACCGTGCCTGCCAGCCCCTCGAGCCGCCGCACGATCCAGCCTGGCGCGTTCAGGTGCACGTAGTCATGCACGCCGGCATCTAGCGTGCGGCCGACCGGCATGAAGTCGAGCAACGCGACACGACCGTGGGCGGTCTCGAACTCGGTACGCAGCAGATTGGTGTCATTTACATAGCCCCGCTGGCTGGCGTAGGTACCGAGCGGCCGAATCTGCCAGTACCCGCCACGCTCGCGGTCGAGGACGCGGCAGAACACCGGGTCTTCATCAAAGCGATGTAGCGTGGCCCAGTCGATGCTTCCGTCCGGCGTGACCAGCGCGGCTCCGTGGCAGTCGCCGATCAGCGCGTGATTCTCGATCGGCTGGTCGTCCTGCCGGGTCGTCGGCGCAGCCGACGCCACGGTTGCTTGATCTTGCTCGGTGCCCATCATTCATCTTAGTTGGCGACGACGCGCGCATGTGATCGCAAGCGTATGTCAGACCGGCCAAGCAGGACCGCTGCAGCACACCTATGATGCGCGGAACAGTAAAAACGCCGCTGCACCCGGACGCTGGCGTCGACGACATGGCAGGAGCACCGCAATTGAATCCCGAATCCGGCAGCCCCATACTTCAGCGTCTGGCTGCGATCGCACCGGAACGATTGCTCGCGATGCGCCGCGGCATCGAGAAGGAAAGCCTGCGCACGCGCATGGACGGCCGGCTCAGCACCCGAGCGCATCCGGATGCGCTCGGCTCGGCCCTCACGCATCCGCACATCACGACCGACTTCAGCGAATCGCAGGTCGAGTTGGTCACCGGCGTGCATGCAAGCGTTGCGGGTGCAGTTGACGAGCTGACGCGCGTGCACCAGTTCGTCTATCGCGCGCTTGATGACGAAATGCTCTGGGTCGGCAGCATGCCGTGCGGGCTGCCTGGTGACGATGAAATTCCGATTGGCCGCTATGGAACCTCGAACGTCGGACAGGCCAAGAGCGTGTATCGCATGGGCCTCGCGCACCGCTATGGCAGGCGCATGCAGACGATTTCCGGCATCCACTACAACTGGTCGATGCCGGGCATCGACAACGATGGGTATTTCGGCCTGATTCGCAATTTCAGGCGTCACTCCTTTTTGCTGTTGGTGCTGTTCGGCGCTTCGCCTGCCGTCTGCTCGAGCTTTGTGGAAGGCCGCGCACATCCGCTTGAGACGATCAAGGATCACACGCTCGGCCTGCCCTGGGCCACTTCGCTGCGCATGGGCAAGCTCGGCTATCAAAGCGACGCGCAGGCGTCGCTTGCGGTCAGCTACAACAGCCTCGAGCAATACGGCGCCACGCTGGCCGACGCGCTGACCGGGTCGCATCCACCCTACGAGCGCATCGGCATTCGCGCGGCTGACGGCAGCTACAACCAGCTGTCGACCGCGCTGCTGCAGATCGAGAACGAGTTCTACGGCACGATCCGCCCGAAGCGCGTGATCCGGCCGGGCGAGCGTCCGCTGCATGCGCTCAGAGAGCGCGGCGTCGAATACGTCGAGGTGCGCTGCATGGACCTGGACCCGTTCGAGCCGGTCGGCATCGCAGCATCGACCGGGCGTCTGCTCGATGTGTTCCTGCTGCATTGCCTGCTCGCGGACAGCCCGCCGGACAGCGCACCGGAAATCAGCGAACTGGCACGCAATCAGGATCGCGCTGCCATGCGTGGACGCGAGCCCGGGCTGCAACTCGAACGCCGTGGCGAGCCGGTCCTGCTGCGCGACTGGGCGCTGGAACTGCTCGCAGAAATGGCGCCGATCGCCGCCACGCTGGATCAGCTGGACGGCGCTGGTCAGCACGCCGATGCGCTGCATTCGGCGCAGGCACGGCTGCGCGGCGAAACGCCGCTGCCGGCTGCACAAGTCCAGCGCACGATGCATGAAGCGCATCAAGATTCGTACGTGCGCTTCACGCTTGCGCGATCGCTCGCGAACCGCAGCGCGCTGCTCGAATTGCCACTGTCAGACGAATCGGCTGCGCGTCAGCGCAAGCAGGCCGAGGCGTCGGTTGCGCGCCAGCTTGCGCTGGAAGAGGCCGAGCAGCCGCCGTTCGAGCAGTACCGCCAGCAGTATCTGGCACCCGAGCGGTTGTCGGCTTAAAAAACCACCGCGCCGTGGTCCGCGGCGGCGGATCGGGGCACCGCCCGCGCTAGTCAGCCGTGACGGCCGGGTGCACGGGACCAAGTCTGAAGAGGTGCTCGATCGCAGTGCGGCCGCTGGCTGCGCTCAGTGCTGCCAACCGCGGTGCGACCTCCGGCGCCACCATCGCCCAGTCGAAGCGCCATTCCCAGTTGCCGTCCTGCGAGCCCGGCAGGTTCATCCGAGTGGAGCTGTCAAGCCCGAGCAGATCCTGCATTGGGAACAGCGCAGTGTCGGCCCTCGACGAACAGGCTGTGCGGATCATCGCCCAATGAATTTCCGCATCTGCGTCGCTGCCCAGGTAGGCCCGCGCGAAATGACGTTCGCGCTCGGGCGCGGACGCCCACCAGCCACAGGTGGTGTCGTTGTCGTGCGTGCCGGTGTACACCACCGAGCGCTGCGGATATTGGTGCGGCAGATACTCGTTGTCGGCATCCTTGCCAAAAGCGAACTGCAGGATTTTCATGCCCGGAAAGCCGCAGGCGTCGCGCAGCACGATCACATCGGGCGTGATCAGCCCCAGATCCTCCGCAATGATCGGCAGCGGACCCAGTTCGCGCGTCAACGTGTCGAACAGGGTTCGGCCCGGACCGAGCACCCAGCGGCCTTCAATTGCAGTCGCTGCGCCGGCCGGCACTGACCAGAAAGCGGCAAAACCGCGGAAATGATCAATCCGAAAGCCATCCGCGTGCTGCAGCGCGCGACGCAGCCGTGCGCTCCACCAGGCGAAGTTCTCGGCTGCCATCCGGTCCCATCGATAAAGCGGGTTGCCCCAGCGCTGTCCGTCTGCGCTGAACATGTCGGGCGGCACGCCGGCCACCTGTAACGGGCGGTACTGCTCGTCCAGCTCATACAGGTCGGGCCGGACCCAGCAGTCGGCGCTGTGGTGCGCGATGAAGATCGGCAGATCGCCGAGGATCGAGATGCCATTCCGGTTTGCATAACCTTTGAGCGCGGCCCACTGCAGGTCGAATGCCCACTGCACGAAGCACCAGAAATCGATTTCGCCCGCGTGGGCAAGCCGCGCGTCGGCCAGTCCGTCCGCTAAACGCTCGCGCACCGCCGCCGGCCACTGCCACCAACCCAGGCCGTCATGCGCGGTCTGCAGCGCCATGAACAGCGCATAGTCCGGCAGCCAGTGGGCCTGATCGCGGCACCAGCCGGCGAACGCGCCGCGCTGCCGTGGCGTGGCATGGGAGAAGAATCCCGCACAGGCTGCGCGCAGCCGAGCCAATCGCCAGGGCTCCACGGTCGCATAGTCGACCTGATGCGCGCGAAAACCGGTGGTCGGCAGCTCCACTTCGGCCAGCCAGCCGGCGTCCATCAGCGGCTCCAGGGCGACCATCAATGGACTGCCGGCAAACGCGGACGCGCTTTGATATGGTGAGAAGCCAGCACCGACTGGTGTGTTGGGCAGCACCTGCCAGGTGCGCTGACCGGCCGACTTGAGCCAGTCGACAAACCGAAACGCATCCGGTCCGAGATCGCCGATGCCATGCGGTCCGGGCAGCGACGTTACGTGCAGCAGCACGCCGGCGCTGCGTTGCTCAAGGTTCATGGGAGGACGGCGCGCACAGGCGCCAAGGAGTGGAAAGTAGCGGCACCAGACACCCGCACAAGCGGAAATGCGTCACGCCACGCACTGTAAACTGTCGATACAAGTCTGGCATCAGCGTGTTTTTCTTCGCAAAGCAACACGTTTTGCTGGTGCCTTGCCATTCAAATCGATCGGACGCGTGGCCGGCTCGACGACCGCGTGGCCGTGCGATGGGCGCACTTCTTGCCGAGTCGCAAACCAAGCTTCGCCTGACCTGCTACCGCACATTGTTCACTGCTCACCGAAGCACTCCACTCATGGCAAAAAAGAAATCCACCACATCCGGCATGCTGGGCGAACAGGACGTTCATCTGTTTCGCGAGGGCACGCACGGGCGGCTCTATCAAAAGCTCGGCTGCCAGCTGCGCGCAGACGATGCCGTGTTCTCCGTCTGGGCACCGAACGCCGAGCGTGTTTCGGTAATCGGCGACTTCAACGACTGGCAGATCGATGCGAATCCCGCGCGGCCGCGTTCGGACGGCACCGGCATCTGGGAAGTTGCGATTGCCGGTGTCGTGCATGGCAATCGCTACAAGTTCGCGATCCGCTCGCGCAGCGGCGAACTGCTTGAAAAAGCCGATCCGTTCGCGCGCTTTGCGGAGCCGGCGCCAGGCACCGCTTCGATCGTCTGGAAGCCGGAGACCGAATACGAGTGGGACGATGCCGACTGGATGCGCGACCGCGCACAGAAAAACGACCTTGCGTCGCCACAGTCGGTCTACGAAGTGCATCTTGGCTCGTGGCGGCGCGACGGCAGCGGAAACATGCTGGGCTATCGAACGGCAGCCGACCAGTTGGTCGAGTACCTGACCTACATGGGATTCACGCATGTCGAGCTGATGCCGATCACCGAGCATCCGTTCTACGGCTCCTGGGGCTATCAGACCACCGGCTACTTCGCGGCCACGTCGCGCTATGGCACGCCCGAGGACTTCAAGTACTTCGTTGACACGATGCACAAGGCAGGCATTGCGGTGATTCTGGATTGGGTGCCGTCGCACTTTCCCGCGGATGCTTTCGGACTGGCCAGATTCGACGGCACGCACCTGTATGAGCATGCCGATCCGCGCCAGGGATTTCACCCTGAATGGAATTCATCGATCTTCAACTACGGCCGCAACGAGGTACGCGCGTTCCTGCTGTCCAGCGCGATGTTCTGGCTGGAGGAGTTCCACATCGATGGGCTTCGGGTCGATGGAGTAGCGTCCATGCTCTACCTGGATTACGCACGCAAGCACGGCGAGTGGATTCCGAATGCGTTTGGCGGGCGCGAGAATCTGGAAGCGGTGTCGTTTCTGAAGCTCGTGAACGAGTCGGCGTACCGCGACCATCCCGGTGTGCAGGTGATCGCCGAGGAGTCGACTGCCTGGCCGATGGTCTCGCGCCCCACCTATCTCGGCGGCCTGGGCTTCGGCATGAAGTGGAACATGGGCTGGATGCACGACACGCTCAAATACATGAGCGAAGACCCGATCCATCGGCGCTATCACCACGGGCAGCTCACCTTCTCGCTCGTTTATGCGTTCAACGAAAACTTCATGCTGCCGCTCTCGCACGATGAGGTGGTGCACGGCAAGGGATCGCTCATCAACAAGATGCCCGGTGATGCGTGGAAACAGTTTGCGAACCTGCGTCTGATGTTCGGCCACATGTGGGCGCATCCAGGCAAGAAGCTGCTGTTCATGGGTGGTGAATTCGGCCAGCGACGTGAATGGAACCATGACGACAGCCTTGAATGGTGGGTTTGCGACAACGAACAGCACAAGGGCGTGCAGAGCTGGGTCGCCGATCTCAATCGCCTGTACCGGAGTGAGCCGGCCCTCTATGAGGTGGACTTTGACGGCGCCGGCTTCGAGTGGGTCGACTGCAACGATGCCGAAGCCAGCACGCTGAGCTATCTGCGCCATGCGAAGGACGGCTCCACCGTGCTGATCGTCGCCAACTTCACGCCGCTGGTACGTGAGAACTACCTGATCGGTGCGCCGAAGGCAGGCTTCTGGCGCGAACTGCTGAACTCCGACGCGCCGAACTACGGCGGTAGCGGCGTCGGCAATTATGGCGGCGCGCATACCGTGCCGGTCGCTGCGCATGGCCGTTATCACTCGCTGAACCTGACCCTGCCACCGCTCGGGTTCCTGATCCTGAAACACGAAGACGCAAAGGAAGCGCAACAGTGAGTCGAGCCCCAAGCCGAAAAAAACAGGACGTCACGCCGATCCAGCTCGATGACGGACGCACCCGCGTCGTGATTGAAAGCCTTACCCCGTCGGTTGATGGCGGGCGCTTTCCGATCAAGCGCGTGGTCGGGGACGTGGTGACGGTCGAGGCCGATTGCTTCGGCGACGGTCACGACGTCGTCGCGTGCGCACTGCTGTGGCGCCGCGCTGGCGCAACGAAGTGGAACAACGCGCTGATGGCCGCGCTGGGCAACGATCGCTGGCGCGCATTCTTTACCGTCGATCAACTCGGCGAGTGGGAATACACGGTCTGCGCCTGGATCGATCCGTTCTTGTCCTGGCAGCACGACTTTGAACGCCGGATCGATCCGGCGGATGTGAAGATCGCTGCGCAGACCGGTGCCCAGCTGATCGAGCAGGCTGCCACACGCGCCGGCCGCACCGCCGACGCCAAGGTGTTGAAGACCTGGGCGCGCGAACTGGACAAGGCGGCTTCGCCCCAGGCGGTCGATGTGGAAGCGCTGCAGCGCATCGGCGCCGACAGCGATGGCAGCGCAGCGGCCGAGCGGCATCCCGACCTGACCCATGCGCTGACCTATCCGGGCCCGCACCGCGTGACGGTCGAGCGCGAACGGGCGCGGTTTTCCTCCTGGTACGAGTTCTTTCCGCGATCGGCCGGCAACGACGAGACCCGGCACGGCACGTTCGCCGATTGCGAAGCGTGGCTGCCCTACGTGCAGCGGCTGGGTTTCAACGTGATCTACTTCCCGCCGATCTCGCCGATCGGTCGCACGCGCCGCAAGGGCAAGAACAACACGCTCGATCCGGCGCTCGACGACGTCGGCAGCCCGTGGGCGATCGGCGCGGCGGAAGGCGGGCATGATGCGATCCTGCCCGAGCTCGGCACCTTGGAGGACTTCCGCCGCTTCGTGCAGCGCGCAGGCGAGGCCGGCATCGACATTGCGCTTGACATCGCCTTTCAGTGTGCGCCGGACCACCCTTGGGTCGCTGAGCACCCCGAGTGGTTCAAGAAGCGTGCGGACGGCAGCATCCAGTACGCGGAGAACCCGCCGAAGAAGTACCAGGACATCTATCCGTTCGACTTCGAGACGGCCGACTGGGCCAGCATGTGGCAGGCGCTGGCCGATGTGTTCGAGCACTGGATCAAGCAGGGCGTGCGCATCTTCCGCGTGGACAACCCGCACACCAAAGCGTTTCCGTTCTGGGAGTGGGCGATTGCGCGAATCCGCAGCCAGCACCCGGACATCATCTTTCTGTCCGAAGCGTTCACCCGGCCACGCGTGATGCATCGGCTCGCCAAGGTGGGTTTCAGCCAGTCCTACACCTATTTCACCTGGCGCAACACCAAGCAGGAGCTGATCGAGTATTTCACCGAACTGTCGCAAGGCCCGGGCAAGGAGTATTTCCGCCCGAACGTCTGGCCGAACACGCCGGACATCCTGCCGGCCGCGCTGCAGTATGGCGGTCGGCCCGTGTTCATGGCGCGGGTCGCATTGGCCGCCACGCTGGCGGCGAGCTACGGCATCTACGGACCTGCGTTCGAGCTGCTGGAGCACGAGGCGATGCGTCCCGGCTCAGAAGAATATCTGACGTCCGAGAAGTACCAGATTCGCAACTGGGACCGCAACCGACCCGATTCGCTCGCCGACTTCATCGCGGTGCTCAATCGCGCGCGCAATCAGAATCCGGCGCTGCAAAGCGATGCGGGCCTGCGCTTTCTGAACATCGACAACGACCAGATGATTGCGTATGCGAAGTCGACGCCGGACGGCTCCAATACCGTGGTCTGCGTCGTCAATCTCGACCCCTACAACACGCAGAGCGGGTGGGTCGAGATGGATCTGGCTGCGTTCGGCCTCGATCCGCAGCAGTCCTATCAAGTGCACGACCTGATCACGGAGGCACGCTTCATCTGGAATGGCCCGCGCAACTTCGTGGTGCTCGACCCGCGTCGGGTGCCGGCGCACGTGCTGCGTGTGCGTTCGCGTCTGCGCAACGAAACCGACTTCGGCTGATGCCGCTGGCAAGCGCTGCAGGGCAGTCCGTCCATCCAGTCGAGCAGCGCGTCTGCCTGGCTGGAAACTTGTACGCTCGCGTGCGGTCGGGCCGCCGGCCGCCTTGGATCCTGGCTCGAAACTCAGCCAACCGCCCATTTTCAGTGCTTAGTCAGCATCAAAAAGACGACGCGCCTGAAGTGCGATCAAACCGCGTGGCATCACCTTCTTTCCATCTGTCATGACCGCCGAAACTTCGATCGACACCAAGCTCATGCTTGCCGCCACCGAGCAACTGACGCCATCCCCTGCCGAAGACCCGCTTTGGTACAAGGATGCGGTCATCTACGAACTGCACATCAAGGCTTATGCGGATGCGAACGGCGACGGCATCGGCGACTTCCGCGGCTTGACCGAGCGGCTCGATCACGTGCAGTCGCTCGGCGTCAACACGATCTGGCTGTTGCCGTTCTATCCGTCGCCGCTGAAAGACGACGGCTACGACGTGATGGACTACGAAGGCGTGCATCCGTCCTATGGCACGCTCGACGACTTCCGCGGCTTTGTGAAAGAGGCGCACCGGCGCGGCCTGCGCGTGATCACCGAACTGGTGATGAACCACACCTCCAGCATGCACCCGTGGTTCCAGACGGCCCGCAAGGCGCCGAAGGGTTCGCCCGAGCGCGACTTCTACGTCTGGACCGACGATCCGAAGTTGTATTCAGGCACCCGCATCATCTTCACCGACACCGAGAAATCGAACTGGACCTATGACGAGGTGGCCGGCCAGTATTTCTGGCACCGCTTCTTCAGCCACCAGCCGGATCTGAACTTCGACAACCCGGCGGTCGTCACCGCGATGCTCGAGGTGATGGAGTTCTGGCTGGAAACCGGAGTCGACGGCTTCCGGCTCGACGCGATTCCCTATCTGATCGAGCGCGACGGCACCAGCAACGAGAACCTGCGCGAGACGCATGGCGTGATCAAGGAAATTCGCCGGCGGTTGGACGAGAAATATCCGGGCCGCCTGCTGCTGGCTGAAGCCAACATGTGGCCGGAAGACGTGCGGGAATATTTCGGCGATGGCGACGAATGTCAGATGGCCTATCACTTCCCGCTGATGCCGCGCATGTACATGGCGATCGCGCAGGAAGACCGGCACCCGGTGGTCGAGATCCTCGCGCAGACGCCCGACATCCCGGCGAACTGCCAATGGGCGATCTTCCTGCGCAACCACGACGAGCTCACGCTCGAGATGGTGACGAGCAAGGAACGCGACTACATGTACAGCATGTATGCGGCCGACTCGCGTGCCCGCATCAACCTCGGCATCCGCCGCCGTCTGGCGCCGCTGCTGGAGAACGACAACGACCGCATCAAGCTCATGAACAGCCTGCTGCTGTCGATGCCGGGCACGCCGGTGCTCTACTACGGCGACGAGATCGGCATGGGCGACAACATCTTCCTGGGCGACCGCGATGGCGTCAGGACGCCGATGCAATGGACCTCGGACAGGAACGGCGGCTTCTCGCGTGCCGATCCGCAGCGCCTCTATCTGCCGCCGATCCAGGACCCGGTCTACGGCTTCGAGGCCGTCAACGTCGAAGCACAGTCGCGCGAGCCGTCATCGCTGCTGAACTGGACCAAGCGCATGCTCGCGGTGCGCTCCAATACGAAGGCATTTGGCCGTGGCCGCTTCACGATGCTGCAGCCGGGCAACCGCAAGGTGCTCGCTTACCTGCGCGAGTTCGACGACGAAGTGATCCTGTGCGTCGCCAACGTGAGCCGGGTGGCGCAGCCGGTCGAGCTGGAGCTCGGCGCCTGGCAAGGCCGGGTACCGGTCGAAATGATCGGCCGCACCTCGTTTCCGCCGGTCGGCGAACTGCCCTACCTGCTGACCCTGCCCGCCTACGGTTTTTTCTGGTTCAGGCTGTCGATCGACGCGACGCCACCGCTGTGGCACACCGACCGATTGCCGGTCGAAGACCTGCCGGTGCTGGTGCTGTTCGACGGCTGGAACAGCTTCTTCCGCAGCCGTGTGATGCCGTGGCGCCTGGGCATGGCCGACAAGACCCGCACCGAAATCGAGACCACCACCTTGCCGCGCTTTTTGCAGCGCCAGCGCTGGTATGCGGCCAAGGGCGAGAAGGTGGCGCGTGTCGCGATCGCCGAGAACTTCGTGTTGAAGTCCGGTCGCGACGAATGGCTGCTTGCGCTGATGGATCCGCAGGGCCTGGCCGAACCATCGCGCTACTTCGTACCGCTGGCAATGGTGTTCGAGGAACAGGAAGAAGAGCGCAGCAAGGCGCTGGCCGCGCTGGCCGTGACCCGCGTGCGCCAGCAGGCCACCATGGGGGTGCTAGCCGACGCGATGGCAGACGAACCGTTCTGTCGTGCGCTGGTGGAAGCGATCGGTGCCGGCAAGACGCTGGACGGCGACGCCGGCGTGTCGCTGCATTTCACGCCGGCAGCCGCTTATGCCGAGGTGGTCGGCGATGCAATCAGCCAGCCCGGGCCGCTGCCGCTGCAGCGCCTGACTGCCAGCAGCAACTCGATCAGCCTGCTCGGCGACCGGCTCTTCCTGAAGGCGTACCGGCGCCTGCAACCCGGCGTGAACCCGGAACTTGAGATGGGCCGCTTCCTGACCGATGTGGCCGGCTTCAAACACTGCGTCGCGGTGGCCGGCAGCGTCGACATGCATACCGCGGACGGCACGGTCTGGAGCCTGGCGATGCTGCAGCAGCAGGTCGAGAACCAGGGGGATGCCTGGGCCTACACGGTCAGCCAAGCGCAGCTGCTGCTCGAGTCGCAAGGCAAGATTGGCGAAGTCGAGCAGTCCGAGGACAACGGCATCGGGGTGGCCGAGCGCATGCAGGTGCTCAGCGCGCGCATCGCCGAACTGCACGTGGCACTGGGCAGGTCGACCGGAGACCCTGCGTTCGACCCGGAACCGGCAGACGCGGCTGATGTGGCGCGCTGGACCGAAGCTGTCGCAGCCGATTGCCGTCATACGCTTGCACAGCTCGAGCAGCGCAGCAAGGGCTGGGCGGAGCCGCTCGTCTCGCTGGTTGCGCAGGTGATGGCGGCCGGGCCGGCGCTGCTCGCGCGCATCAACGCCGTCGCGCAGGCGGCACCGGTCGGCATCAAGTCCCGGCTGCACGGTGATCTGCACCTGGGCCAGGTGCTGGTCACGGACGGTGACTTCCTGATCATCGATTTCGAAGGCGAGCCGCAGCGCTCGCTGGAAGAACGCCGCGGCAAGCACAGCGCGTTGCGCGACGTCGCCGGCATGCTGCGTTCGTTCGACTATGCGCGCCACACCGCGCTGCATCAGGCGGCACAGAACCCGATCGATTTCGAGCGGCTGGCGCCGGTGTCGCGTGCCTGGGAACGGCGCGTGCGCAAGATGTTCCTGGAAACCTATCGTGACGTCGCGGTGAGCGGGCAGCTCTATGCGGACGCGGCCGCTTTCTGCGATGCGCAACCGCTGCTGGACCTGTTCGAACTCGAAAAAGCGTTGTACGAACTGCGCTACGAAATGGACAACCGGCCGGACTGGGTTGCGGTGCCGCTTGCCGGCATTCTCGCGCTGGTGGCTGAGCCGCAAACCAACTGACTGCAGGGCCGGCTGCACCACCGGCCCATTTGATGGGCGACGTCGGCTTCGCCACCATTTTGTCCGGCGCGCTATCGATGCGGGACGGGCGCAGTCAGCTGCAGCGTGGGGCCGTGGGCTGCGCCGGGCCGGTCTTACGACGTTGCTGGCTGGCACCATATTTGCCTCACCGTTGGGACTGACCAAGGCGTCTGGGAACCCGATCGCAGCCAGTCGCCGTGGCGAGCGCCAAACCGAATTCAATATTTGTCGATGGAAACCCTGCAATGAAACGCATCCATGAAATGTCCTTCGGGGCCCGCCGCACCGAGGGCGGCAGCGGCCTGTTCCGCATCTGGGCACCGAGTGCCAGCCAGGTCGAGCTGGTGCTGTCATCCGGCCCACAGGCGGGCGACCACCCGATGCAGGCGCTGGCCGACGGCTGGTACGAAGCCCGGCTGGATCAGGCCGATGCAGGCCTGCGTTACGCCTACCGGATCGACGGCGGCACCGTGGTGCCGGACCCTGCCTCGCGCAGCAACCCGGAGGACGTGGACGGCGCGAGCGCGTTGATGGAGCCTACCGCGTTCGACTGGCCGGACCGCAACTGGCGTGGCCGGCCCTGGAGCGACGCCGTCATCTATGAGCTGCACATCGGCTGCTTCACACCCGAAGGCACGTTCACCGCCGCGATCGACCGGCTCGATGACCTGGTGGCGCTGGGCATCACGGTGGTCGAACTGATGCCGGTCGCCGAGTTCGCGGGCGCGCGTGGCTGGGGTTATGACGGCGTGCTGCAGTTCGCACCCGAAAGCAGCTACGGCACGCCGGACGATCTGAAGCGTCTCGTGGTCGCCGCGCACGATCGCGGCCTGATGGTGTTCATGGACGTGGTCTACAACCACTTCGGCCCGGACGGCAACTACCTGCATGCCTACGCGCAGCCGTTCTTCAACGAAGCGGTGCACACCCCTTGGGGCCCGGCGATCAACTTCGACGGCAAGCACAGTCGCACCGTGCGCGATTTCTTCATCGACAACGCGATGTACTGGATCGAGGAATTCCATCTGGACGGTCTGCGCGTCGATGCCGTACACGCAATGCACGACGACTCGAAGCTGCATTTCATCGACGAGCTCACGCAGACCGTACGCAGCGGTCCGGGCCACCAGCGGCACGTGCACATCGTGCTGGAAAACGGCGTCAACGATGCGGTGCGGTTGCCGCGCGACGAGTCAGGCCGTCCGCTCTTGGCGGACGCTCAATGGAACGACGACGTGCACCATGCGATGCACGTGATCCTGACGAAAGAAATCGACGGCTATTACCTGGATTACAGCAAGGAACCGGTGCGGCTCTTCGCGCGCGCGCTGGCCGAAGGCTATGGCTTTCAGGGCGACCAGAGCGAGTACGAAGGCGAAGCGCGCGGCACCCCTTCCGCGCATCTGCCGCCGATTGCGTTCGTCAATTCCACGCAGACGCACGATCAGGTCGGCAATCGCGCTTTCGGCGACCGCATTCACTGGCTGGCCGCCGAAGCGGACAACACCGAAGCGCTGCACACGATGATCGCGTGCGTGTTGCTCGCCCCTTCGATCCCGATGCTGTTCATGGGCGAGGAATACGCGGCCAGCACACCATTCCAGTATTTCTGCGATTTCCATGGTGAACTCGCCGCCGCGGTCACGAAAGGCCGGCGCGAAGAATTCGGCCGATTCGAGCGCTTCTCCGATCCATCGGTGCGCCACTCCATTCCCGACCCGAACGATCCGCAGACGTTCGACACCTCCAAGCTCGACTGGTCGGAGCGCGAGCAGCCCCAGCACGCCAAGTACCTTGCGCTCTACACCAAGCTGCTGAAGTTGCGCCGCGAGCATCTGATGCCCTGCCTGGGTGGCGGCCGCAGCGGCAAGTTCTCCTGGACACCGGCCGGCACGATTCAGATCAGCTGGCCGCTTGCAGACGGCATGCGCTGGCACATGTTGGCACGCCTCGGCGCCGAGCCGGACGCGGACGCGACGAACGTGCAGTTGTCCGGCGACGTGATCTACCGCAGCCACCCCGATGCTGCAGGGCTGGTTCCCTGGTCGGTGATCGTCACGAGCGAGAGCGCATGAACGCGTTGACGGACAGGGGCAGCCACGGTCTCGAGACACCGGCCGCCGCCGATGCGCCCGCTTCGGCGCGGCCGCGGCAAGCGATCATCCCGCGCGCGACCTACCGGGTGCAGCTGCATGCCGATTTCCGCTTTGCGGACGCGACTGCGCTGGCGCCCTATCTGGCAGCGCTCGGCATCAGCCACCTCTACATCTCGCCGCCGCTGCGTGCGCGCCCGGGCAGCACGCACGGCTATGACGTGGTGAACCACAACGAGCTGAATCCCGAGCTCGGCACGCGCGACGAGTTCGACGAACTCGTCGCCGCGTTGCACGGCCACGGCATGCACCTGCTGGTCGACATCGTGCCGAACCACATGGGCGTGCTCGGCGGTGACAACGGCTGGTGGCTCGACGTGCTGGAAAACGGCGCGGCCTCGGCGCACGCCACCTATTTCGACATCGACTGGACCTCCGCCGATCCAGCACTGACCGGCAAGGTGCTGCTGCCGATTCTGGGCGAGCAGTACGGCGTCGTGCTCGAGCGCGGCGAGATGAAGCTCGACTTCAATGCCGTGGCCGGCACGTTCACGTTGAACTACTACGAGAACCGGCTGCCGATCGATCCAGCGGCCTATGCTGGACTGCTGCAGCGCGCGCTTGCGCAGCTCGGCACCGCAGCAGCTGCCGCCAAACCGCTTGCGCGGCTCGTTGAAGACTTCGGCCACATGCCGCCGCACGACTCGCGCGATGCCGAGGACCGAGAACGGCGCCAGAGCGAAGCACCGAAACTCAAGGCACGGCTGGCTGCGGCCGCGTCCGACGATCCGGCACTGGCCCAGGCGATCGACAAAACCGTGCAGAAGCTCAACGGCCGGAAGAGCGACCGCGCCAGCTTCGATGCGCTCGACGCACTGATCACCGCACAGCCATATCGGCTCGCGCAATGGCGGGTGGCTGGCGACCAGATCAACTACCGGCGCTTCTTCGACATCAACGACCTGGCCGCGTTGCGCATGGAGAACCCGGCCGTGTTCGAAGACACGCACCGGTTGATTCTGGAGCTGGCCGCCAGCGGCGCGATCGATGGCCTGCGCATCGACCACCCGGACGGCCTGGCCGACCCGGCTGCCTACTTCGAGCAGTTGCAGGCCCGCTATGCGCAGGTCGCCGGCCTGCCCGCGCCCGACCCGGTGGCGCCGGGTCGCGTTCTCCCGATCTACGCGGTGGTCGAAAAGATCGTGGCGCCGTACGAAGAGGTGCCGCGCGAATGGGCCGTGCACGGCAGCACCGGCTATCGGTACGCGAACGTGATCAACGGTCTGATGATCGATGGCAGCGCCAAGGCGAAGCTGGACCGCGCCTGGCGCGTGTTCGTGCGCGGCGAGGCAGAGGATTTTGAGGAACTGAGCTGGCATTGCCGCCACATCGTGATGGACAGCTCGCTCGCCGGTGAGCTCACCGTGCTGTCCAACGCGCTGCAACGCATCGCGCGCGAAGACCGCCGCACGCGCGACTTCACATTCAACCTGCTGCGGCGCGCGCTGTCCGAAGTGGTCGCATCGTTTCCGGTCTATCGCACCTACATCATCGACAAGCCGAGCGTGCAGGACCGCAAGTTCATCGACTGGGCGATCGGCCGCGCGCGCCGCCACAGCCTGGACGCCGACGGCAGCGTGTTCGACTTCCTGCGACGCGTATTGCTGGGCCGGCCGCTGCCGGGCGCCAAGCCGGGCCTGGCCGAGGCGTACCGCACGTTCGCGCGCCGTCTGCAGCAGTACACCGCGCCGGTCGCGGCCAAGGGCATCGAGGACACCGCGCTGTACCGGCACAACCGGCTGGTCTCCGTCAACGACGTCGGTGGCGAGCCGGACAGCTTCGGCATGTCGATCGCTGCGTTCCACGCGGCCAGCAAGGACCGCGCGCTGAACTGGCCGCACACGATGCTGGCCACGTCCACGCACGACGCCAAACGCTCGGAGGACGTTCGCGCGCGCATCGACGTGATCAGCGAATTGCCGGCTGCCTGGCGGCTCACCGTGCGCCGCTGGAGTCGCATGAATCGCCGGCACAAACGCACCGTCGGCGGTGAATCAGCGCCCTCACGCAATGATGAGTACCTGCTCTACCAAAGCCTGATCGGCAGCTTCCCGCACGGACCGCAAAGCGACGACGAGCTGGTCGAGTACGCCGAGCGCGTGGACGGTGCGATGTTGAAGTCGACGCGCGAATCGAAGATGGTCACGAGCTGGATCCAGCCCAATGCTGCCTACGAAGCCGCGCTCACGCACTTCATCAAGGAGCTGCTGGCGCCGAAGGAATCGAACCTGTTCCTCGACGACCTGCGCGTGAATGCGTCCGTGTTCGCCTGGTACGGCGCCCTCAACAGCATCACGATCGGCACCTTCAAGGCGCTGTCGCCCGGCGTGCCGGATTTTTATCAGGGCTGCGAGGCAATCGAGCTGTCGCTGGTCGATCCGGACAATCGGCGGCCGGTCGACTATGTGCGGCGCAACGGCCTGCTGGCCGACGCGCAGCAGCTTGCCGGGCAACCGAACCGGACCGACGTGCTGCGGGACTGGCTGCAGCAGGCACCCGACGGCCGCGCCAAGTTCTGGGCGATCTGGCGCGCGTTGCAGGTCCGGCGCGCGCACGCGACGCTGTTCGAAAAAGCCGACTACGTGCCGCTTGAAGTACGCGGTGAGCGCGCGCAGAACATCGTCGCGTTCGGGCGCCATGACGGCCGGCAGTGGATCATCGTGGTCGGCGGGCGGCTGTTTGCAGAGCTGGGGCTTGAGGTCGGCGAATTGCCGGTCGGCTCGGTCTGGGGTGACACGTCCATCGTGCTGCCGGTCGCGCTGGAAGGTCAAGCAGCGATGCCCGCTACCGGGCCGTTCGTCGATGCGATCAGAGGTGCCACCCTTGCGACAACCAAGGACGGCATCCTTTCGGTCGCGCAGGTGCTGAAGGACTTTCCGGCAGCGGTGCTGACCGCAGCTTGACCGGGAAGCTGCGGTCAGCACCACAACAGTGGAGCGCGGCTTGGCCTTCCGCAGGTTGGCTGCATCCTTGCTCGGCGCCGCTGCAGTGGACGACCCGGCAGGCACGGCACAGCCCATCGCAACCGATCAGCTGTACGCACGGCAGCGGTCCTGCCGTGCGTTCCGCCACGACGATCGTCAGCATGCAGCAATCGGCGATCGCCCCGCTTTGCCTGTGCCCCAGCAGCAGTGGCTCGATGAACAAGCCAAGCGTAAGCGACGTCGTGAGCAGGCCATGCGAAGGCAGTTCGACCGGTTGCGCTTGGATGGTGCCGAGCGTCTGCAGGCTGCGGCAGCAGGTCGCTCGACAAAGCCCGTAGAATCGATTGCGCTCCGGGGTGCCTCGCGCGTCTGACTGCTGTGTCTGCACAGGTCCGACGCGCTGGCTGAGATGGCAGAGTGGTCCCAAACCCGAGAACTTGATTCGGTTCATACCGACGTAAGGAAGAGCTGTTCAGCCGCGTACCCCGGCTGCACCTTTCGGAGCACAACCGGCCTGTTTGCAAAGTGGCCGAACCCGAAAGGACTCCTGTTCGATGAACGCTCCCGACCGCCTTGCGAGCCTGCTCGCGCTCACCCGCGAACCGTTTCCGGCCTCCCGAAAAATCCACGTGCTTGGTGCCACGCATGCCGCACTGCGCGTGCCCATGCGCGAAGTCACGTTGAGCAACGACGAGCAGATCACGCTCTACGACACGTCCGGGCCCTATACCGACCCCGCTGCCGACATCGACGTGCGTCGTGGCCTGCCCGACCTGCGCGGCTCCTGGATCGACGCACGCGGCGATACCGAGCCCTACCTGGGACGCAGCGCACTTTCGATCGACGACGGGCGCAAATCCGCGGACGAAGAAGACAAGCGCGTGGCGACCCTGCGCGCCGAGGCCGCCGGCCTGCAACGCCAGCCGCGCCGCGCCAAGGCCGGCGCCAACGTCAGCCAGATGCACTATGCGCGCCGCGGCATCGTCACGCCGGAGATGGAGTTCGTCGCGATTCGTGAGAACGGCCGGCGTGCGCAACTGGCCGAATACCTGTCCGACACCGACCGTGCACGGCGCGTTCGGGGCAACGGCATGGGCGCACAACTGCCCGAGTTCGTCACGCCCGAATTCGTGCGTGACGAAGTCGCCCGCGGCCGCGCGATCATCCCGGCCAACATCAACCACCCCGAGATCGAGCCGATGGCGATCGGCCGCAATTTCCTCGTCAAGATCAACGCGAACATCGGCAACTCGGCCGTCACGTCGTCGATCGAGGAAGAGGTGGAAAAACTCGTCTGGGCGATCCGCTGGGGCGCAGACAACGTGATGGACCTGTCCACCGGCAAGAACATCCACACCACGCGCGACTGGATCGTGCGCAATTCGCCTGTGCCGATCGGCACCGTGCCGATCTACCAGGCGCTCGAGAAAGTCGGCGGCGTCGCGGAAGATTTGACCTGGGACATCTACCGTGACACGCTGATCGAACAAGCCGAGCAAGGCGTCGACTACTTCACCATCCACGCGGGCGTCCGGCTGCCGTTCATCCACCTGACTGCGAACCGCCGCACCGGCATCGTCTCGCGTGGCGGCTCCATCATGGCGAAATGGTGCATCGCACACCACAAGGAAAGCTTCCTCTACACGCATTTCGAAGACATCTGCGAAATCATGAAGGCCTACGACGTGAGCTTCTCGCTCGGCGACGGCCTGCGGCCCGGCTCGGGCGCGGACGCGAATGACGAAGCGCAGTTCGCCGAGTTGCGCACGCTGGGCGAACTCACGCAGACCGCCTGGAAGCACGACGTGCAAACGATGATCGAAGGCCCGGGCCACGTGCCGATGCACATGATCCAGGCCAACATGACCGAGCAGTTGAAGCATTGCCACGAAGCGCCGTTCTATACGCTCGGGCCGCTCGTGATCGACATCGCACCCGGCTACGACCACATCTCGAGCGCGATCGGCGCCGCGATGATCGGCTGGTTCGGCACCGCGATGCTCTGCTACGTGACGCCGAAGGAGCACCTGGGTCTGCCGGACCGCGACGACGTCAAGCAGGGCATCATCGCGTACAAGATCGCTGCGCATGCGGCCGACGTGGCGAAAGGGCATCCGGCATCCCGGGCACGCGACGAGGCACTGTCCAAGGCCCGCTTCGAATTCCGCTGGCACGACCAGTTCAACCTGTCGCTCGACCCCGACACCGCACGCAATTTCCACGACGAAACGCTGCCGAAGGAGTCATCCAAGGTTGCACACTTCTGCTCAATGTGCGGTCCGAAGTTCTGCTCGATGAAGATCAGCCAGGAAGTGCGCGAATTCGCGGCGCAAAAAGGCCTCTCCGAGAAAGAAGCGCTGGCCGAAGGCATGGATGAAAAATCCGCCGAGTTCCGCGAACAGGGCAGCGAGATCTACATTCCGATCCAGCCGCATCAAGGCTGACCACGAAGGAGCGCCACCAGAGATGCACATCGGTATCGCGGGTGCCGGCCTGCTGGGCCGGTTGCTGGCACTGCAACTGGCCGGCAACGGCCACCGGATCGAGGTGTTCGACCCGGTGGCTGATGGCCAGACGCGCGGTGCCGCCGGCTGGACCGCAGCCGGCATGCTGTCGCCGGTTGCCGAACTCGAATCGGCGGACGCAGATGTGTTCGACCTCGGCGTGCGCTCGGTCGCGCTGTGGCCGCACATCCTTGCGCAGTTGAGCGATCCGGTCGACTTCCACCAGCGCGGCAGCCTGCTGCTCGCGCACCGCGGCGATGAAGGAGCCGCGCGGCGCACGGTGGAGTTGCTGCGCCGCAAGGCACCGCCGTCCCTCGCACCCAGAACGATCACGCCTACCGAGTTGCAGGCGCTGGAGCCCGCCGTGCAGGGCGCTGCACACGCCTGGCTGCTCGAACACGAAGCGCAGATCGATTGCGTGCAGGCGATGCCGGCGCTGGTCACGGGCACTACGCGACTGCCGGTGCGCTGGCATTGGCGCAGCGAGGTGTCGCAGGCCACGTCCGGCCGGCTGGCGCTTGGCAGCGGGCAATCGCTGCGCTTCGACCACGTGTTCGACGTGCGCGGCACCGGCGGCCGGCCCGCGCTGCCGGTGCGCGGCGTGCGCGGCGAGATCATCACGCTGCACGCGCCCGGCGTGTCGTTGCAGCGACCGTTGCGCCTGCTGCACCCGCGGCATCGTGTCTACATCGTGCCGCGTGCGAACGGCCGCATCATGGTGGGTGCCAGCGAGATCGAAAGCGAGGATCGTTCGCCGATCTCGCTGCGCAGCACGGTCGAGCTGCTGGCGGCTGCGCACAGCGTGCTGCCCGAACTGGCCGAAGCGCGCATCGAGCTGTCCGACGTGAACCTGCGCCCCGCGCTGCCCGACAATCTGCCGGTCATCGAACAAAGCGATGGCCTGACCCGCATCAACGGCCTGTTCCGGCACGGCTGGCTGATTGCACCGGCGCTGGTCGAAGATGCGACCAACGTGCTGGCCACACCCCACCGATCCACGATTTCCGAATGAAAGACGACACGATCGAGATCCTGCTCAACGGCGAACCCAGACGGGTGGCGCAAGGCGCCACCGTGGCCGATGTGCTGGCCGGCCTCGACGGCGCACCGGCAGCGGTCGCGACCGCCGTCGATGGCGAGTTCGTCGCGCGTTCGGCGCGGGCCGGGCGCGTGCTGCAGACGGGTCAGGCACTGTTCGTGTTTCAACCTATCACCGGAGGCTAAAAAGCGCATGAGCTTCAACATCGCGGACATCACGCTGCAAAGCCGATTCTTCCTGGGCACGGCCGGCTATCCATCGCCAAAAGTGCTGGCCGATGCGGTGGCTGCCTCGGGCGCCGAAGTGGTCACCGTCGGCCTGAAGCGCCAGCTGGGCGGCGGCACCGGAAGCGCGACTGGGACGGTCGGCAACGAATTCTTCGCGATGGTGAAGGCCACCGGCGCACGCCTGCTGCCCAACACCGCCGGCTGCCGCAGCGCGCGCGAAGCCGTCACGCTGGCGCAGATGGCGCGCGAGCTGTTCGACACGCACTGGATCAAGCTCGAGGTCGTCGGCGATGAACACACGTTGCAGCCCGATCCGTTCGAGCTCGTCACGGCTGCCGAGGAACTGGCGCGCGCCGGCTTCGAAGTGTTTCCGTACTGCACCGACGACCTGGTGAGCTGCCAGCGGCTGCTCGATGTCGGTTGTCGCATCCTGATGCCCTGGGGCGCACCGATCGGCTCCGGCCAGGGCCTTGTGAACCCGCACGCGCTGCGCACCCTGCGCGCGCGGCTGCCGGACGTGCCGCTCGTGATCGACGCGGGCATCGGTTCGCCCAAGGACGCCGTGCAGGCGCTGGAACTCGGCTACGACGCTGTGCTGCTGAACTCGGCCGTTGCGCATGCGCACGATCCGGTCGCGATGGCGCGTGCGTTCCGGCTCGGCATCGAAGCCGGTCGCATCGCCTACGAGGCGGGTGTGATGGACCGGCAGGACATGGCAGTGCCGAGCACGCCGGTGACCGGTCGCCCGTTCCTGCTGGGGTAGCCGGCGCCTGCGTTCCCAACCGATTGCGGACGCCGTTCCCACTGCTGTGGCCGATGGCTGCGCGAGTGGCTGGATTCGAAACGCTTGACGCGGTTGCTGTCGAACCATGCCGCGCCGTTCCTGGCGCGATTCGAAACCGCTTCTTTTCAGAACTGCAGACATGACCAATCTCCATGCAGGTACGCCGCCGATCGTCTGGACAGTGGACTATTCCAACGGCGGCATCAGTGCCGACCTCCAGGCCGACCTGCACGCGTTTGATGCGGTCGGCGCAGACGGGCGCATCGTGCGGGCAGCAATTACCGCGCTGGACTCGCTTGCGGTCAGCCCGGTCGAACCGATTGCCGAACGGCTGCCGCAGGCGCAACTCGATGTGTACAGCGACGACCGTCGGCCCGCTGCGATCAAGACCGGCTTGCCAGGCAGTGTGACGAATCTGCGCGCGCTGGTGTGCTGCGTCGATCGGCTGCGCGCAGCCGATCCGCTGCTCGCGCTGGTGGTCGATCCGGCATTGCAGGCATCGACCGGGGCTGACCATGCAGATCGGGCTTTGCTGGACGCCTGCCTGTCCGAGCTGTTGCCGCGCGCGACCCTCATCACGCCGAACCGCGCCGGGGCCGCGGCGCTGCTGGGACTCGCATCGATCGATGACGACGGCGACGTCGAAGCCGCCGCGCATCGTTTGCGGGACGCGACCGGGTGCCACGGCGTCGTGATCACCGGCGGCCATGACAACCGCGACTTCATGCTGACCGAGCATGCAGCCGGCTGGCTGACGCCGCCGCACGCTACGGCCCGGATCAACGACGGCATCGGCAGCGTGTTTGCAGCGACTGCGGCCGCCGCGCTGGCGCGCGGTTTCGACGCGGCCGATGCAGTCGTGCTGGCAAAAATGGCGTCCACGCAGGCGTTGCGGCTCGGTCGACCCGCGGGCGCGGAAGCTGATTCAGTGCCGTCACCGACCGGCTTTGCAGCCGACCGCGCCAATCTGCCCGGCCTGCTGCTGCCATCCACCTCCGGCCAGTCCATCGGTTTCGCGCCGCTGACCGAGCCGCAGATGGGCCTGTACGCCGTGGTGGACAGTTCTGCCTGGGTGCGCCGCGTGCTTGATGCCGGCGTGCGCACGGTGCAGCTGCGCATCAAGGATCCGGCAGCGCCATCGCTGCGCGATGAAATCCGGCGCTCGGTGGCCGCCGCGCGCGCCGTACACGCGCAGCTGTTCATCAACGACCACTGGCGCATCGCAATCGAAGAACACGCGTATGGCGTGCATCTGGGCCAGGAGGATCTGCTCGATGCGGATTTGCAGCGGCTGGCCGATGCGGGCCTGCGCCTGGGCATCAGCACGCACGCGTATTGGGAAGTCTGCCGCGCCAGCGCGCTGCATCCGAGCTACATCGCCTGCGGCCCGATCCATCCGACCGCTGCCAAGGCCATGTCCTGGATTCCGCAAGGCGACGACAACCTCGGCTACTGGTGCGCGTTGCTGGATGTGCCGGTGGTGGCGATCGCCGGCATGGATTGCGACCGGGCGCGGGAAGCGATCCGGCGCGGTGCGGCCAGCGTCGCGGTGATCTCCGGCATCACGTCGGCGGTGTCCCCGGAGCAGGCGATCCACGACTTTCAGCAGGCGATCGACAGCGCGCGCGACGCGTCCCGGCCGCCGCCGCCGCGCCTACCGCGCCCGACGCTGGCGCGTGCCGCTTGAACGGTTCACACTGGCCGATTTGCAAAGGAAATCCACGATGAGCAGCAACAGCGGACCCGGCTACCAAATGCATCCGGAACACACGATCGAGACCCATCCGGCAAACGAGCGCGTGCAGGTCAAGGTGAACGGCGAGGTGATCGCCGACAGCAGCGATGCGATCGCACTGTTCGAAGCCGGCCGTGGGCCGACCTATTACCTGCCGCGCGCCGACGTGAAGATGGACCGGCTGGCGCGCACCACCCACACGTCGCACTGTCCGTTCAAAGGCGACGCGAGCTATTTCAGCATCCAGGATGCGACCCGCGGCGAAAACGCGGTCTGGAGCTACGAGCGGCCGTTCGACGAGGTGATGGTGATCAAGGACCGGCTTGCGTTCTACCCGGATCGCGTCGATTCGATCGAGGGGAGCGGCATCTGAGGAGTGCTGATATTTCCGCTCACCCGATGATCGCGCGGATGTCCGAGGTGCATCGGCTGAGACGCCGATGCGCTCGATCGGGGCTCAGAGCAGCACGATGTCGTATTGATCGCGCGCCCGCGCCGCTTCGCTGACCAGCGAGATCGGCTTGCCGATGAAGTCGGCCAGCGCTGCCAGGTGCTGGGCTTCCTCGCCTCGAAGCTGCTCGATGATGGCCGGTGCGGCGACGACACGCACTTCGCGCGAATCGGGCTGTCGCGCACCGTGCCTGAGTTCACGCAGGATGTCGTAGGCCACCGTGCGCGCCGTCTTGACATGCCCCGTGCCCGCGCAGACCGGGCATGGCTCGCACAGCAGCCGCGCGAGCGACTCGCGCGTGCGCTTTCTCGTCAGCTCGACCAGCCCGAGCGGCGAGAAGCCGCCGACCATCGTCTTCACGCGGTCGCGGGACAGTTGCCTGCGCAACTCGGCCAGCACCGCGTCCGCATGCCCGGCGTGCGTCATGTCGATGAAATCCACGATCACGATGCCACCTAAGTTGCGCAGGCGCAGCTGCCGCGCGATCGCCTGCGCAGCGTCGAGATTGGTGCGCAGGATCGTGTCGTCGAAGTTGCGCAAGCCGACGAAGCCGCCGGTGTTCACATCGATCGTGGCGAGCGCCTCGGTCTGGTCGATCACCAGATGGCCGCCCGACTTCAGCTCGACGCGCCGGGCCAGCGCATTTGCGATTTCGTCGTCGATTGCGTGGCGATCGAAGATCGGCCGCTCGCTCCGGTAATGCTCGAGTTTCGCCACCGCGGCCGGCATGAACTCCCGGCCGAATGCGAGCAGACGGTCGAACTCGGTCTGCGAGTCGATCTGGATGGATTGCGTTGTCTCATCGACCAGATCGCGCAGCACGCGCTCGAGCAAGCTCAGATCCCGATGCAGCAGTGATTTCACGGGCAGGCGTCGCGCGTTGTCTTGAACCTGGGCCCAGACCCGGCGCAGATAGGCGATGTCCTGCGCGAGTTCGGCATCGGTCGCGTCCTCGGCATTGGTGCGCAGGATGAAGCCGCTCGCATCGGCGCCGACCAGCGCGGCCAGCCGGCTGCGCAACGCATCGCGCTGCGGCAGCGGAATCTTTTGCGACACGCCGAGCTCCCGCTCATGCGGCATCATCACGAGCAGCCGGCCCGCGAAGCTGACCTGCATCGTGACCCGCGCACCTTTGCTGCCCAGCGCGTCCTTGCTCACCTGCACCAGCAGCGATTGGCCTTCGAACACGCGCTGTTCGATCGGCACCTGCGCCTTGTCCGCGCCGCGGCCCACAGTCGGCCCGGCACCGGGCGGGCTCGCGATCAGGTCGGCCACATGCAGGAACGCCGCACGCTCAAGGCCGATGTCGATGAACGCCGACTGCAGGCCCGGCAGCACGCGCGTGACCTTGCCGAGATAGACGTTGCCGACCAGCCCGCGCGCAACCGCGCGTTCGATGTGCAGTTCCTGCAGCGTGTCGTCCTCGACCAGCGCGACGCGGGTTTCCTGAGCCGACCAGTTGATCAGGATTTGCTGCTGCGGCGGCGCTGACGACATGGCCACAGTGCGGGCGCCGGCCGATGCCTTCACAACCCCAGCCCGGCCGCGCGCAGCAGCTGTGCCGTTTCGAACAGCGGCAGGCCCATGACGCCGCTGTAGCTGCCCTCGATCCGCGCGATGTAGCGCGCCGCACCGCCCTGCACCGCATAGGAGCCGGCCTTGCCGATCGGCTCGCCCGAGGCCACGTAGGCGTCGATCTGTGACGCCGTCATCGCGGCGAACGTGACGGTCGACTCGCTGAGCGCGTCCCATCGGCGTGCGCCGGCTTGCAGCGCCAGCGCCGTGATCACGCGGTGCGTGCCACCGGCCAGCTCGCGCAGCATGCGCGAAGCGTCCGCCGCATCGGCCGGCTTGCCGTACAGATGCTGGTCGAGCGCGACGGTGGTGTCGGCGCACAGGATCGGCGCTTGGGGCGCATCACGGCGCCGACCGAGCCGCAGGACGGCCGCGTCGAGCTTGGCAGCGGTCACGCGGCGCGCATAGACCAGCGGGTCTTCACCGGCCAGCACGGCTTCCAGTGCTTCGGCGTCCTCATCCGGGTCTGGCGTCAGCAGCCGATGCGGCACGCCGATCTGCGTGAGCAGTTCACGCCGGCGCGGGCTTTGCGATGCGAGATAGATGAACCCGTTCATGCGCGCTGGTCGGTCATGCGCGGTGGTACGGATGGCCTGCGTTGATCGACCAGGCGCGATAGAGCTGCTCCATCAGCAGCACGCGCGCCAGCGCGTGCGGCAGGGTCAGGTCGGACAGCCGGATCGACTCGCGCGCGGCTAGGCGCAGCGCCGGATCGAGCCCGTCGGGCCCGCCGATCAGAAACACCAGGTCGTTCGCTTCCAACTGCCAGCCGCGCAGCCGCCCGGCCAGCTGCACGGTGCGCAGCGGCGTGCCGCGTTCATCGAGCGCCACCGTGTGCGGCTGGCCCGCCGGCACGAGCGAGCGGATCGCGGCTTCGATGCGGTCGCGCTCGGCCTGCAGCAGCGCGGGCAGCGTGCGCGATGCGCGCGGTTCGCTCTTGACACTGCGGCATTCGACGCGCAGCTCGGGCGGCATGCGCTTTGCGTAATCGTCGAACGCGGCTTGCGCCCAGTCGGGCATGCGCAGGCCGACCGCGACGATCGCAAGCTTCATCGGCGATGACGCTCAGCGCGGGCGCGCCGCCGGCTTCGGTGCAACGGACGATCTGGCGCTGCGCGACGTCGTGGCCTTCTTCGCAGGGGCTTTCCTCGCAGCTGGTTTCTTGGCTGCGGCCTTCTTCGCTGCAGGCCGCTTGGCCCCAGCAACGCCAGCGCCGGGCAGCGTCTTCTTGATGGCCGGTTTCTTCGCTGCGGCGGTCTTCGAAGCGGCTTTCTTCACTGCGAGCGGCGCGGCTTCGGGCGGCTTCGGTGCGCCGAACCGAAGCCGCACCGGCTTCTCGCCCCAGAGGTCTTCCAGCCGGTAGTACTGGCGGAACGTCGGCTGCATGATGTGCGCGACGGCTGCGCCGCAGTCCACGATGATCCACTCGCCGTTTTCCTCGCCCTCGGTGCGCGGCTTGACGAAGCCGGCGTCGCGCACCGCATCGCGCACGCTCGCGGCCAGTGCCTTGGTCTGGCGGTTCGAGGTGCCGGACGCGACGATGACCCGCTCGAACAGGGGCGACAGGTGCTCGGTGTTGAACACCTGGATGTCGTGTCCCTTCACGTCTTCCAGCCCGTCGACGATCGCGCGCTGGAGTTTCTGGATGTCTTTTTTCGCAGCGGTTTCTTCAGTGGTCATCAAGCGGTGGGGCGATAGAGGTGGTGGGTCGCAATATAGCGCGCAACCGCTGGGGGAACCAGCGTTGCGATCTCCGGCTCGGACGCGCCGCGCGCGATGCGCGCTCGGATGTCGGTGGAGCTGACGGCAACAGCCGGCATCAGCAAGCGCTCGTATGGAATGCCGGGCAGCTGCGAATCCGGATTTTTCAAGTCGAATCGGTCTGAGGTGCTTGTGCCACCTTCACGTTCAGCTACACAAATGGTAGCGATACGCAGCAGCGATCGCCAGTCATGCCAACTCGGCAACGTGCGGTACTGGTCGGCTCCGATGATCAGAAAGAGCGCCGCTTGCGGCAGTTGCGCCTGCAGCTCGCGCAGGGTGTCGACCGTGTAGGTCGGGCCGTCGCGCCGCATTTCGCGGTCGTCGACGCGCACCGCCGCGAGCCCAGCGAAGGCAAGCCGCGCCATTGCGAGGCGGTCCGCGGCCGGGCTCAGCGTGCGGGTCTTGTGCCACGCATCACCGGTCGGCAGCACTTGGAGCGCATCGAGCCGCAACTGCGCGATCGCCGTGCGCACCAGCTCGATGTGTGCGCGGTGCGGCGGGTCGAACGCGCCGCCGAAGATGCCGATGCGCTCCGATGCGCCGGCATTCAAAGCCACGCGCGTCGCACCAGAAAATCTTTCATCAGCTGCGCCTCGGGCGAATCCGGCGGGTCCGCGCGCCGGTAAGACCAGCTCACGGCCGGCGGCATCGACAGCAGGATCGACTCGGCGCGCCCGCCCGACTGCAGCCCGAAGTGCGTCCCGCGGTCCCAGACCAGATTGAATTCGACATAGCGGCCGCGCCGGTACAGCTGGAAATCGCGTTCGCGCTCGCCGTACTCCATGCGCTGGCGCCGCTGCACGATCGGCAGATAGGCGGGCAGCAGCGCATCGCCGACCCCCTGCAACAGCTCGAAGCTGCGCGCGAGCCCCAGCTCGGCGAAATCATCGAAGAACACACCGCCGACGCCGCGTTGTTCGCCGCGGTGCTTCAAATAAAAGTAGTCGTCGCACCAGGCCTTGAAGCGCGGGTATTTGTCGTCGCCGAACGGCGCAAGCGCATCTCGGCAGACCCGATGGAAGTGCTGCGCGTCCTCCTCGAATCCGTAATACGGTGTCAGATCCATGCCGCCGCCGAACCAGCAGACCGGCGGCTGGCCAGCGGGCAAGCTGGCCGCGAGCATGCGCACGTTCATGTGCACGGTGGGCACGTACGGATTGCGCGGGTGAAACACCAGTGACACGCCGATCGCCTCGAACGGCGCGCCGGCCAGCTCGGGCCGGTGCTGCGTCGCCGACGGCGGCAACTGCGGCCCGCTGACGTCGGAGAAGCCGCAGCCCGCGCGTTCGAACACGGGGCCTTGTTCGAGGATGCGGGTCAGACCCGAGCCCTGCAGTGTTTCGGCCGCGCCCTTCTCCCAAGCATCCGATAGGAACGCCGTCCCGTCGACCTCCGAAATCGCCGCACAGATACGCTGCTGCAATCCACGCAGCCAGTCGCGCGCGCCGGAAACAAACTCGGACGTCGGCTCGACAGCCATGTCAGAACGGCGCCACGCAAGACTTGGCTGTAACCGACGAATGCGGTGCTGCCGACTCCAGCAGGGGCCGCGTAGCTGGCTTTGCCAGGCCGCAGGCGCCGCCCCCGGCAAGGGGGTAGCCGAAAGCCGACCGAAGGGAGCGAAGGCTGGGGGTGTTCACCGTGCGGCGCGATGCCCGATGTCGTTGCGAAACTGCATGCCATCGAAATGGATGCCGTGCACGACGCCGTACGCGCGTGCCTGCGCCTGCCGCACGTTGTCGGCCAGCACCGTCGCGCACAGCACGCGCCCGCCGGCAGTCACGATGCTGCCATCGCGCTGCTGCGCGGTACCCGCGTGGAATACGATCGCATCCTCGGCCGGCGCGGGAAGGCCGCTGATCACATCGCCGGTACGCGGAGCGGCTGGATAGCCATGCGCGGCCACCACCACGCCCAATGCGGTGCGGCGGTCCCATTCGAGTTCGAAGCGCTCGAGCTTGTCCGACCGTCCAGGCTCGGTCGCCGCCAGCAGCAGTTCGAGCAGGTCGGATTTCATGCGCAGCAGGATCGGCTGCGTCTCCGGGTCGCCCAGGCGGCAATTGAATTCGAGCGTCTGCACGCGGCCTTGGCCGTCGATCATCAGGCCCGCATAGAGGAAACCGGTGTACGGCGTGCCATCGGCCTCCATGCCGCGGACCGCCGGCAGGATCACTTCGCGCATCACGCGCGCATGCACTTCGGGCGTCACGATCGCGGCGGGCGAATAGGCGCCCATGCCGCCGGTGTTCGGGCCGGTGTCGCCATCGCCGAGCCGCTTGTGGTCCTGCGAGGTGGCCAGCGTGACGACGTGCCGGCCGTCGCTGAGCACGATGAAGCTGGCTTCCTCGCCGGCCAGAAACTGCTCGACCACGATTCGCGCGCCAACGGCACCTTGCGGCAGCCACTGATCGACCGCGGCATGCGCCTCGGCCAGCGTGGTCGCCACCACGACGCCCTTGCCGGCCGCGAGCCCGTCTGCCTTGATCACGATCGGCGGGCCCTGGGCCTCGACATAGGCATGCGCGGGCTCACGGGTCTCGAACGTTTGGTGTGCGGCCGTGGGAATGCCGTGACGCTGCATGAACGCCTTGGAAAACGCCTTCGAGCTTTCCAGTTGCGCAGCAGCGCGGGTCGGACCGAACACGCGCAGGCCGTGTGTGCGGAAGTCGTCCACCACGCCGGCAGCCAGCGGCGCCTCCGGGCCGACCACGGTCAGCGCAACTTTCTCAGCCAGTGCCCAGTCGCGCAGCTCAACCAGATCGGTAATCGGCAGGTTCTGCACGCGCTTGCCTTGCGGGGTGCCGCCGTTGCCCGGTGCGACGAACACTTCCGGCGCCTTGGCGGCTGCCGCGAGCTTCCAGGCCAGCGCATGTTCACGACCGCCGGCGCCGATGACCAGCACCTTCATTCGGGCGATTCGGCCAGCGCGATGACGGCGTTGTGGTGCACCGCCTGCACATCGTCGAGCTCCTCGATCACGTCCAGCAGCCGCTGCATCTTCAGCGCGTCGTCGCCACTCAGGTCGATGTCGTTTTCCGCGCGCATCGTGACTTCGGCGAGCTCGGGCTCGAAGCCGGCGGCCTGCAACGCGTTCCTGACGGATTCGAATTCGGTCGGCGGCGTGACCACTTCGAGCACGCCGTCATCATCGGTGTTCACATCGTCGGCACCGGCTTCCAGCGCGATCTCCAGCACGCGGTCCTCGTCGGTGCCGGGTGCGAACAGCAGCTGGCCGACGTGCTTGAACTGGAACGCGACCGAGCCTTCCGTGCCCATGTTGCCGCCGTACTTGCTGAACGCATGCCGCACCTCGGCCACGGTGCGCACGCGGTTGTCGGTCATGGTGTCCACGATGATCGCGGCACCGCCGATGCCATAGCCTTCGTAGCGGATTTCCTCGTAGCTCACGCCTTCCTGATTGCCGGTGGCCTTGTCGATGTTGTACTTGATGCGGTCGGCCGGCAGGTTGGCCGCTTTGGCCTTGTCCACCGCGAGGCGCAGCCGCGGATTGGCCGACAGATCGGCACCGCCGGCACGCGCGGCGACCGTGATCTCCCGGATGATGCGCGTCCAGACCTTGCCGCGTTTTTCGTCCTGCCGGCCCTTGCGGTGCTGGATGTTCGCCCATTTGCTGTGACCGGCCACGACATGTTCCTTGAAGCTCGAAGTTGGCTGACCAGGCCGCGGGGAAGCCAG
Source organism: Burkholderiaceae bacterium (assembly GCA_965218765.1). Lineage (GTDB taxonomy): Bacteria > Pseudomonadota > Gammaproteobacteria > Burkholderiales > Burkholderiaceae_C > JBBPYC01. The sequence goes on from CBDCLU010000002.1 coordinate 571,606, forward strand.
AATGACGGCTGCACCGCCGTCCGACCCGGTCGAGCGGCCGATTTTACTGAGGCCCATTCCGGACACCATCGACATGACCGAACCCCTGCTGATCGCGCGCAACGCGCAGGCCGAATGCATGCTGCTGCCGTCGCTGGCGAACCGCCACGGCCTGATCACCGGCGCCACCGGCACCGGCAAGACCGTGACCTTGCAGACGCTGGCCGAACGCTTCTCGCGCATCGGCGTGCCGGTGTTCATGGCCGATGTGAAAGGCGACCTCACGGGCATCAGCCAGCCGGGCAGCATCCCGCCGAAGATGGCCGCGGTGCTGAAAGAGCGCGGCATCGAGGCGCCCGAGCCGTTCGCGTGCCCGACCACGCTCTGGGACGTGTTCGGCGAGCAAGGCCACCCGGTGCGCGCGACGATTCACGACATGGGCCCGCTGCTGCTCGCGCGCATGCTGAACCTGAACGACACGCAGGCCGGCGTGCTGAACGTTGCGTTCCGCATCGCCGACGACAACGCGCTGCTGCTGCTCGACCTGAAAGACCTGCGCGCGATGCTGCAGTACGTGGGCGACAACGCGAGCAGCTTCACGACGAAATACGGCAACGTCAGCGCCGCGAGCATCGGCGCGATCCAGCGCGGCCTTCTGCAGATCGAAACCCAGGGCGGCGACAAGTTCTTCGGCGAGCCGATGCTCAACATCGCCGACCTGATGCAGACCGACAGCGCGGGCCACGGCATGGTCAACGTGCTGGCGGCCGACAAGCTGATGCTCGCGCCGCGCCTGTATGCGACGTTTTTGCTGTGGCTGCTGTCCGAACTGTTCGAGCAGCTGCCCGAGATCGGCGACCCGGACAAGCCGAAGTTCGTGTTCTTCTTCGACGAGGCGCACCTGCTGTTCAACGACGCACCGAAGGTGCTGCTCGAGCGCATCGAACTGGTGGTGCGCCTCGTGCGCTCCAAAGGCGTCGGCGTCTATTTCGCGACGCAGAACCCGCTCGACATCCCCGACACCGTGCTGGGCCAGCTCGGCAACCGCGTGCAGCATGCGTTGCGCGCCTACACGCCGCGCGACCAGAAGGCGGTGCGTGCGACGGCTGAGACGATGCGGCCGAAACCGGGCCTGGACATCGAAGCCGCGATCACCGAGCTTGCGGTCGGCGAAGCGTTGATGAGCCTGCTCGATGCAAAAGGCCGCCCTAGCCCGACCGAGCGCGTGTTCGTGATTCCGCCGGGCAGCCGGCTCGGGGCCATCAGTGCGGATGAGCGGCAGCAGTTGCTGCAAGGGTCGCTCGTGGCGGGGGTTTACGAGAAAGCGGTCGATCGGGAGTCGGCTTATGAAAAGCTGACGGCCCGCGTGCAGACGGCACCGTCTGCAACGGGCACGGCTTCCAGGAAGGGCAACGCGCCGATCGGCACCGCGTCCGCGACGCCGGAGAGCACGAACGAGTGGTGGGACATCGCCAAGGAAATGGCATTCGGCCGCACCGGGCCGCGGGGCGGGCAGCATGACGGGCTGGTGCAGACGATGGCGAAGTCGGCAGTGCGGACGATGGGGACGACCGCGGGGCGGGAGATTTTGCGGGGGGTGTTGGGGGGGATTTTTGGGGGGCGGAATGGAAGGTGAAGGTTGGGTTGGCCTTGCGCGGCCTTCGAGGACGAGAGCCGGGGCGAAATCCCGGCTCCCCACCTCGACAGCCGCACAGGCCATCAACTCACTCAACTGGCGTCAACTTTGCTACCGAGAGCGCCAACCACTTCACCCCATGCCGCGGAAAGTCGATCTGCGCGCGCGCGTCATCCCCACTGCCCTCCAGCAGCAACACCGTCCCCTCGCCGAACTTGTTGTGAAACACCCGCTGCGAGACCTTCAGCCCGTGCGTCGGTGCAGGCGTTTGCCGCATCGCCGGCGCAGCGCCTGAAATGGTCCCGTAGTCCGGCCCGTTTTTGATGCCAAATCGCCCGCCGCCGCTGAATCCGCCTGCGTCTCTCGCTCCAAAATCAGGAGCAAACCGACCAAACCCCGACTGCTTTGGTGCGATCCACTTCAGCGCCTCTTCAGGCAATTCATCGAAGAACCGGCTTTTCAGGTTGTAGCGCGTCTGCCCATGTAGCAAACGAGTCTGCGAGTGGCTCAGGTACAGGCGCTTTCGGGCGCGCGTGATTGCGACGTACATGAGGCGGCGCTCTTCCTCCAGCCCGTCGCGATCCGTGGCCGAGTTCTCGTGCGGGAACAGGCCTTCTTCGAGGCCCGTGATGAATACCGCGTCGAACTCGAGGCCTTTCGCCGAATGCACGGTCATCAGCTGGATCGCGTCCTGGCCGGCCTGCGCCTGGTTGTCGCCGGCTTCGAGCGCGGCGTGGGTCAGAAACGCGGCGAGCGGACTCAGCGCCTCGCCGGTTTCGGCATCCGGCGCAAGCGGCGTTGCGTTCGAATTGGCCAGCGGCTCATCGATCAGCGGTTGCTGCGGATCGATCCCCTGGCTCGCCGGGCTCTGCCGCAGCTCATCGATCGGCAACGCGATCGCATCGCGCCCGAACCCTTCCTGCATCACGAAGCTTTCCGCCGCGTTCACCAGTTCCTCGAGGTTGCCGACGCGCTCGGCGCCTTCGCGATCGGCCTTGTAGTGATCGATCAGGCCACTCTTGTCGAGCATCTGCTCGATGATTTCGCGCAACGTGAGGCCATTGGTGTGCTCGCGCAGCACATCGATCATCGCGACGAACGCCTCGACGTTGGCACGCGCGCGGCCCGGCAAGGTACTGACGGCATCGTGCAGCGAACAACCCGCCGCGCGTGCCGCATCCTGCAATTGCTCGAGGCTTCTGGCGCCGATGCCGCGCGCGGGAAAGTTCACCACGCGCATGAAGCTCGTGTCGTCGTGCGGGTTCTCCAGCAGGCGCAGATAAGCCAGCGCGTGCTTGATCTCGGCGCGCTCGAAAAAGCGCAGGCCCCCATACACGCGATACGGCACCGCCGCGTTGAACAGCGCGGTCTCGATCACGCGGCTTTGCGCGTTGCTGCGGTACAGCAGCGCGATCTGCTGGCGCTCGTAGCCGTCGTTCTTCACGAGCTGGCGGATCTCATCGACGATCCATTGCGCTTCGGCCAGATCGCTGGTCGCCTCGAACACGCGCACCGGCTCGCCGGGGCCCTGCACGGTGCGCAGGTTTTTCCCTAGGCGCCGCGTGTTGTGCCCGATCAGCGTGTTGGCCGAGTCCAGGATGTTGGAAAAACTGCGGTAGTTCTCTTCGAGCTTGATCTGGTGCTGCACTTCGAACTCGCGCACGAAGTCGGCCATGTTGCCCACGCGCGCGCCACGAAACGCGTAAATGCTCTGGTCGTCATCGCCGACCGCCATCACAGCGCCGCCCGCGCCGGATTCGCCCAGGCCCGCGAGCAGTTTGATCCACGCGTACTGCAGCTTGTTGGTGTCCTGGAACTCGTCGATCAGGATGTGTCGAAAACGCTGCTGGTAGTGCGCGCGGATCGGCTTGTGATCGCGCAGCAGCTCGTAGCTGCGCAGCAGCAGCTCGGCAAAGTCCACCACGCCTTCGCGCTGGCACTGCGCTTCATAAAGCTGATACAGCTCGACCTTCTTGCGCGTGTCGGCGTCGTTGGCTTCCACCGCATCAGGCCGCAGGCCGTCTTCCTTCGCACCGTTGATGAACCATTGCAACTGCCGTGGTGGAAAGCGTTCGTCATCGACGCCGTACTGTTTGCACAGGCGCTTGACGGCACTCAGCTGGTCCTGCACATCGAGGATCTGAAAGCTCTGCGGCAGGTTCGCCGCCTTGTGGTGCGCGCGCAGCAAGCGGTTGCAAAGCCCGTGAAACGTGCCGATCCACATGCCGCGCAGGTTGATCGGCAGCAGTGCCGACAACCTTGTCAGCATCTCCTTGGCAGCCTTGTTCGTGAAGGTCACGGCCAGCATGCCGCCGGGCGACGCCTCGCGCCGCTCCAGCAGCCAGGCGATACGCGTGGTCAGCACGCGCGTCTTGCCGGAGCCGGCGCCGGCGAGGATCAGCGCATGTTCGGGCGGCAGCGTGACAGCGGCACGCTGCTCGTCGTTCAGTTGCGCAAGAAGTTTGCGCTCGAACGGGAACGACCGCGGCGACTCGGGCGATGCGGGGTGGGACGATGAACCGTCCGGAGCGAGGTTGACAGCCATATCGGTTCATTTTAGAAAGTCGGCGACGCGGTCTAATGCGGACGATGAATCGACGTGCCCACCTGTGCCGGCTGCTGCCGGTCTTGCTCAGCGCCCTGCTCGCCAACGCTGCCGGTGCGGCGGCGATCGACCGGCCGGCGCTGTGCGCAAGCGACAACGTACCCGCGCCCTCGCTGCTCATCGAACGCTTCATCAATGCCGACTGCGCCGACTGCTGGCGCCGCCCGATTGACGAAGCCGCCAGCGACGTGCGCGGCGCGCTGACGATCGACTGGATCGCGCCGGGCCCATCGGACGAACAAGGCGCGCTGTTCGCGGCAGCGAGAGTCGACGCACTCGCGCGGCTCAAGGCGCTTGGCCTGGCCATGCCTTCCACCAGCGCAAGCCGAACCGAAAGCGTGGTGCCCATTCGGCCCGCCGTGCTGCTGCAGCTCAGGGTCGCGCACGGTCTGCCGGTGGGCGACTACATCGGCACATCGATCGAACTGCAAGGCGCCCCGCCCGGAAACTGGCGCGCCTGGCTGCTGCTGGTGGAGGAACTGCCGGCCGGCAGTGCGGGCTCGCCGATCGCACGGCGGCTGGTGCGCAACAGCTTGCAACTCGACTGGACGGTGCCGGCGGCCAGTGCGGACGTTGCAGCAACGCGATTCAATGAACTGCGGCCGATGCAAATGCCGTCCGGCAGCCAACCCGAGCGGCTGGCCGTGGTCGGGCTGCTCGAAGCGATCGATCCGGGGCGCGAGGGCGTGGTCCCCAGGCTCGTGGCGCTCGCGCGCTCGCGCTGCGAAGGCCAGTGACGAACGCGCTGGCCGTCAGCCCGCCAGCTTGATGCGCACGAAATCGCAGAGCGAGCCGACGGTCGCAAACGTCGCGCCTTCGATCTCGTCGTCGTCGATCACGATGTCGAACTGCTCTTCCATGCGCGTGATCAGCGACACCACGGCCATCGAGTCCAGTTCCGGGATGGCGCCCAGCAGATGCGTGTCGCGCGTGAAGTCGGCCGTGCGGCCGTTCAGGCTCAGCACCTCGTCGAGCAATTTGAGAACTTCCTTCGTGATGTCCATGCTTTGAACCGGCTCGTATAGTGGCAACCCTCAAGCGCGCTCGATCGGGCGCGCCTGGTGTGTGTGACCGATTCTAGGGTTCGTGCCTTGCGCGGCAGCGTGGGTTTTTCTCGATCCCCCAACCCCTGGTGCCCATCCGAATGGAAATCTTCGACTACGACAACGTGCTGCTGCTGCCGCGCAAATGCCGCGTGACGAGCCGCGCGCAGTGCGATGCAGGGGTTGAACTCGGCGGCCGGCGCTTTCGGCTACCGGTGGTGCCGGCCAACATGAAGACGGTAGTCGATGAGTCGATCTGCGCCTGGCTGGCGCGCCACGACTACTTCTATGTGATGCACCGTTTCGATCTGGACAACGTCGCGTTCGTGCGCAACATGCGCGAACGCGGCTTGTTTGCCTCGATCTCGGTCGGCGTGAAGCAGTCGGATCGCGATGCGGTGGACCGGCTCGCCGCGGACCGGCTTGCGCCCGAGTACGTGACGATCGACATCGCACACGGCCATGCCGACAGCGTGCGCGACATGATCGGTTACCTCAAGGACAAGCTGCCCAGCACCTTCGTGATCGCGGGCAATGTCGGCACGCCGGAGGCGGTGATCGATCTGGAGAACTGGGGCGCGGACGCGACCAAGGTCGGCATCGGTCCCGGCAAGGTCTGCATCACGCGGCTCAAAACCGGTTTCGGCACCGGCGGTTGGCAGTTGTCGGCGCTCAAATGGTGTGCGCGCGTCGCGACCAAGCCGATCATTGCCGACGGTGGCATCCGCGATCACGGCGACATCGCCAAAAGCGTGCGCTTCGGCGCCGCGATGGTGATGATCGGCTCGCTGTTCGCGGGCCTGGAAGAGTCGCCCGGGCGCACCGTGGAAGTCGACGGGCTGCCGTTCAAGGAGTACTTCGGCAGTGCGTCCGACTACAACAAGGGCGAGTACCGGCACGTCGAAGGCAAGCGCATCCTGGAGCCGGTCAAAGGCACGCTCGAGCAGAAACTGATCGAGATGGAGCAGGACGTGCAAAGCTCGATCAGCTATGCGGGCGGGCGCTCGCTCATGGACATCCGCAAGGTGAACTATGTGATCCTGGGTGGCGACAACGCGGGGGAACACCTGTTGATGTGAGAGCCCGCCCCGGTCCGCCGCAGGTCGGTGGTCGATCAGGCGGAGCCGGCCGCGTCGTTGCGTGCACGAAGTTGCGCGAGCTTCTCGCCGATCCGAATCTCCAGCCCGCGCTCGACCGGGCGATAAAAACGCTGCTCCGGCATGCCTTCGGGCCAGTAGCGCTCGCCGGCCGCAAAGCCGCCCTCCTCGTCGTGCGCATAGCGGTAGCCGCGCCCAAAATCCAGATACTTCATGAGCTTGGTCGGCGCGTTGCGCAGGTGCAGCGGCACCGGCCGCGTGCGGTCGTCTTTGATGAAGGCCCGGGCTGCCTTGTAGGCTGCATAGACCGCGTTCGACTTCGGCGCGACGGCGAGGTAGATCACGCATTCGGCCAGCGCGAGCTCGCCCTCCGGGCTGCCGAGCCGTTCGTACACGTCGGCCGCATCGAGCGCGATGCGCAACGCGCGCGGGTCGGCCAGCCCGACGTCCTCGCTCGCCGCGCGGATCAACCGGCGCGCCAGATAACGTGGATCGGCGCCGCCGTCGAGCATGCGCACGAACCAGTAGAGCGCGGCATCCGGGTCCGAGCCGCGCACCGACTTGTGCAGCGCGCTGATCGTGTCGAAGAACTGGTCGCCGCCCTTGTCGTAGCGGCGCAGCTTTTCGCCGAGCACCTTGAGCAGCAGCGCCTCGTTGATGCGCGCATCCAGGTCGTTGCCGGCTGCGACGTTGAGCATTTCCAGCACATTGAGCAGCCGTCTGGCGTCGCCGTCCGCATATTCGACCAGCCGCTCCGCTGCTATCTCTTCAATAGCGACAGATGCACGATGCTCAACCGCCAGGGCAATGATTTGCTTCAAATCCGCATCGGTGAGCGGCTGCAGCACATAGACAGTCGCACGCGACAGCAGCGCCGAGTTGACCTCGAACGACGGGTTCTCGGTGGTCGCGCCGATGAAGGTGAACAGGCCCGATTCGACGTGCGGCAGAAAAGCGTCCTGCTGCGCCTTGTTGAAGCGGTGCACCTCGTCGACGAACACGATGGTGCGGCGGGCGGCGAGGCCATCGCGCTCGGTTTGCGCGCGCTCCACAGCCTCGCGAATGTCCTTCACGCCGCCGAGCACCGCACTGATCGAGATGAACAGCGCATCGAATGCATCGGCCATCAGCCGCGCGATCGTGGTCTTTCCGGTGCCCGGCGGGCCCCAGAGGATGCAGCTGTGCGGCTGGCCCGATTCGAACGCGGTAGCCAGCGGCATGCCGGGCCCGAGCAACTGCGACTGGCCGACCACGTCGGCCAGTCGGCGTGGGCGCATGCGCTCGGCCAGCGGGGTGTGCGGCGGGGTCGGGTTCAAGGTCATGGCAGGCGGCAAACGGGAGCGGCCTGCCACGCGTGGGTCCGGGCTGGCAAGCTGGCCGCATGGTAGCGTCCAACAGCGCCGGGGCGGCCCGATGCGCGTCCTAGAATCGGTATCGGCCATTCGCTGCCAGCCACAAGCACGGGCGCCGGTGATCGCAGCCTGTGCGGCTGCCCCAAGCCCGCCCATCTATATTGCGACGATTGCTTCACCCATGAGTTCAACTGCCCTTGCCGCAGCACCCGACGGCGGCGCTGCGACCGACCCGCTCGCGCAGGCGCGCTTCAACATGATCGAGCAGCAGATTCGGCCGTGGGACGTGCTGGACGCGGAGGTGCTGCAGCTGCTGGGCCTGGTGCGGCGCGAGGAGTTCGTGCCGCCCGAACATCGCCACATCGCATTGGCCGACCTGGAAATCCCGCTGAAGAGCGACGTGGCGCAGGCGATGGCGCTCGGTCAGTGCATGCTCGCGCCGAAGGTGGAAGCGCGCATGCTGCAGGATTTGGCCATCGAAAAGGCGCACCGGGTGCTCGAAGTCGGCACCGGCAGCGGCTATATGGCCGCGCTGCTCGGCTGGTCGGCCGGCTCGGTACTGTCGCTGGAGGTCGACCGCGAACTGGCAGCGTTTGCGATCCGCAATCTGGAGCGCGCGCTGATCGGCAATGTCGAGGTGCGTTGCGGCGACGGCTCCCAAGGTGCACCGAATCACGGCCCGTTCGATGCGATCGTGCTGAGCGGCTCGGTGGCCGCAATCCCGAAGGCGCTGCTTGCGCAGTTGAAGATCGGCGGGCGCATCGGTGCGATCGTCGGCCAGCCGCCGATGATGCGCGCGACCGTCATGACCCGCAACGCGCAGGACGCATGGAGCACGGTGCAGCCCTGGGACACGGTGGCGCCACGGCTGCGCCATTTCCCGGAAGCGCCGCGCTTCAAGTTTTAAGGGCCGCGGGATGATCGAGCAGATCGCGCCGACCGGCTTGCTGCACTGGTTCGAAGCTGCCGCCGCGCAAGGAGCCGTCGGCGCGCCGCTGCTGCTGGATGTGCGCGAACCAGCCGAATGGCAGGCCGCCAGCGTCGCGGACGATGGCTTTTCCACGCTGCAGATGTCGATGCGCACAGTGCCCGCGCGGCTGGCCGAGCTGGACCGGCAGCAGCCGATTGCCTGCCTCTGCCACCACGGCGCGCGCAGCCAGCAGGTTGCGATGTTCCTGATGCATCAGGGCTTCGCGCACGTGGCGAACGTCGCGGGTGGCATTGACGCCTGGTCGCTCACGCGCGACCCGACCGTGCCGCGCTACTGACGAAGATCCGGCCGGGACTGCCGGACCGGTCAGCGCGCGTCGACCCGTCTAGCTGCCGTGTCGCGCATTGCCGCTTCGATCCGTTCGGCGAGTTCGGTGCGATCGGCAGCGCGCGCAAAGTCGGCGGCGCTCAAACCCTGCTCGTTTCGCAGCGTCGGGTCTGCGCCTTCTTCGAGCAACAGCCTCGCCCCATCGATTGCGCCGTAGCGCGCGGCCATCATGAGCGGCGTGCTGCCGTTCGGGCTTTCCGCATCGATGTAGGCGTAGTGTTCCAGCAGCAGCCGGATCAGTTCCAGATGCCCGCCCGAAGCCGCGTAGTGCAGCGGCGTCCAGCCGGTCTTGTTCACGTCTGCGTCGCGCGCAATCAGCTTTTCGGCCAGCGCGCGCTCGCCCTTGAGCGCGGCGATCATGAGCGGACTTTCGTCCTGTGCGTTGCGTGCCTCGATGTCGGTCTTCGGCCAGTCGAGCAACGCCTGCGCCACGTTCGGCGACGGCTCGCGCAGCGCCAGCGTCAGGCCCGGCAGGCCATCCGGGTTGCGCGTGTTCGCGTCGAACCCGCGCTGCAACAGCGCCTTCACCGCGCGCACGTTGTCGTTGCGCACCGCAATGAAAAAATCTTCGTACGAGCCTGCGCCGGCGGCCGAAGCCAGCGATGCGCACGCGCTGGCCAGCAGGAAATGGCGGATGAATCGGTTCATAGAAAAAAAATGGGCGGTCGGGATCGGTACGTGGCCGCCTCAACGCGGTTCTATTCGGACGGCAGCTTGAACAACCGGCTGAAGTTGGCGCTGGTCGCCGCTGCGATCTGCTCGAGCGGCAGGCCCTTGATGTGCGCGACTTGCTGCGCGACGAGCGGCACGTAGGACGGGTTGTTGGTCTTGCCGCGGTGCGGCACCGGGGCGAGGTAGGGACTGTCGGTCTCGATCAGCAGGCGGTCCAGCGGCACGAACGCGGCCACGTCGCGCAGCGGCTGCGCGTTCTTGAACGTCAGGATGCCGGAAAACGAGATCATGAAGCCGAGATCCAGCGCCGCACGCGCGACGCTTTCGGTTTCGGTAAAGCAGTGGAACACGCCACCCGCCGCGCCAGCCGAGCCGTCTTCACCCTGCTCGCGCAGGATCGCCAACGTGTCGTCCGATGCGGCGCGGGTGTGGATCACGAGCGGCAGACCGGTTGCGCGCGCAGCCTGGATATGGGTGCGGTAGCGCGCGCGCTGCCAGCCCAGCTCGGCCACGCTGCGGCCGCCCTTGCGCGTGTCCATGCCGTAGTAGTCGAGCCCGGTTTCACCGATCGCGACCACCTTCGGGCGGGCGGCAAGGCGGATGAGGTCCTGCATGGTCGGCTCCGCCACGCCTTCGTTGTCCGGATGCACGCCGACCGTGGCCCAGAAATTGTCGTGGCCGGCCGCCAGTACCTGCACGCTGTCGAACTCTTCCAGCGTGGTGCAGATGCACAGCGCGCGCGTGACCCGTGCGTGCGCCATCGCCAGGCGGATTGCAGGCAGCTCGCGCGCGAGCTCGGGCATGCTCAGATGGCAATGCGAATCGGTGAACATCGGTGGGCATCAATGGAAAGCGACGCCGGTCTGCCGGTGTCGAAACCTTTGATTGTCGCGGCCAAGGCAGCCGGCCGCGACGGCTGGCTGCGTCAGACCGTCTGCGTGGTCCGGTCCGTGCCTTTGTAGGAGCCGACCAGCTGCTCGATCTTCACGCGCAGCTGGCGCGCTTTCTCATCGTCGGGAAAGCGGATGCCGACCCCCTGGGTACGACCCCCCGGCGCGCGCGCCGGCGTGATCCAGGCAACCTTGCCGGCAACCGGGTAGCGCTGCGGATCGTCGGGCAAGGTCAGCAGCACGTACAGGTCGTCGCCCAGGCGCCAGTCGCGCGTGGACGGCACGAAGATGCCGCCTGTCGCAAATAGCGGAATGTAGGCTTGATGCAGCGCCGTGCGCTCCTTGATCGCCAGCTGGATCACGCTGGAACGCGGGGCGGCAGCCAAGGCGGCAGCAGCGGGCATGGTCGTACCGGACGGCGGCGCAAATTGGAGTGAATCGCTCATGCCGGCGAGTTTATGGCGCGGCTGGCCTCGCTCACAAGCACTTCCAGCAGCAGCGGTGCGTGGAAAGGATGCTCGACCGTGCGAGAGGTCTCGAAAAGCGCCTGCGCCCACGCGGTCAGCGCCGCGAGGTCTCGCGCGGCCGGCAGCTCCGACGACTCGAAATAGCGCGTCGGCGCGCCGCAGCCATTCGCCAACAGATCGTGGCAGAGCTTTTGCAGCGCGTCGACCGCCTGCGCCGGACTGAAGTCGCGCACGCTGGCCGGGTCTCCCCGTGCGACCTGCCTGGCAAACGCGGTCCAGTGTGCTGCATCGAGCCCGCCGCGCGCCAGCGCCAGCGCATCGCCGGGCCGGCCGCCGCTCGCGCGCAGGCACAGCGCGGCGGTGGCGCGATCGGTCACGCCCTCGGATACCAGCCAATCCTGCGCAACCTGGTTGTCAGGCCAGTGCATCGCATGCGCTTGGCAGCGGCTCGTGATGGTCGGCAACAGCCGATTTGCGGCATCGGTGACGAGCACGAACTTGACGTCGCCGGGTGGCTCTTCGAGTGTTTTCAGCAGCGTGTTGGCCGCAACCGTGTTCATCCGGTCGGCTGGATAGACCAGCACCGCGCGCGTGTCGCCGCGCGAGCGCGTGCGCTGCGTGAAACCGACCAGTTCACGCACCGCATCGACTTTGATCTCGCGACTCGGCTTGCGCTTCTTGTCGTCGAGCTCGCCCTGCGCCTTTTCATCGAGCGGCCAGCCGAGATCCAGTGCCAGCGCCTCCGGCAGCAGCACGCAGAGGTCGGCATGGGTGTGCACGTCGACCGCATGGCAGGAGCTGCAGCGGCCGCAGGCGCCCTGCCCTTCAGGCAACGGCGCATCGCACAGCCAGGCGCGCACCAGCTCGAGTCCGAGTGGGAACTGGCCCAAGCCCGAAGGCCCCGACAGTAGCCAGGCATGCCCGCGCTGACGCAGCAATGCCGCCAGCTGCGGTGCCAGCCAGGACGAGATCATGCCGCCGTGCCGCCCGGCATCGCTGCCCCGTGCAGGCAGCCGCGCTCGCGCAACGCTTCGCTCAATTGCTGCCAGACCTGTGCCGCTGGCTGCGCCGCATCGAGCCGAACGAAGCGCGCGGGGTGCGCGGCCGCACGTTCGGCATAGCCGGCTGCGACCCGCCGGAAGAACTCGACCGACTCGGCCTCGAACCGATCGGCCGAGCGCGCACGGGCCAGCCGCGCGGCCGCGAACTCCGGCGCGAGGTCGAACCAGCACGTGAGGTCCGGCTGGCGCAATTGAGCCGCCAGCGCGGGTACCCGCTGTACCCAGCGTTCGAGTTCGGCCAGAACGCCCAAGTCGAAGCCGCGCCCGCCGCCCTGGTAGGCGAACGTCGCGTCGGTGAAGCGGTCGCTCAGCACCACGTCGCCGCGCGCCAGCGCCGGCTCGATCGTCTGCAGCAGATGGTCGCGCCGACCGGCGAACAGCAGCAGCGTTTCGGTCAACGGGTCCATCGAGTCGGCCAGCAACAGTGCGCGAATTTTTTCTGCGAGCGGCGTGCCGCCCGGTTCGCGCGTGCAGGTGACCTTGCGGCCCTGCGTGCGAAACGCGTCCGCCAGTCGCTCGAGCTGGGTCGATTTGCCGGCACCGTCTATGCCTTCGAACGTGATGAACAGGCCGGTCATCAGTTGCCGTCGCGATCCTTGCCGTTGCCGTTGCCGCTGCGCGGGCTGCGCTGAAACTTGTTGACGGCGCGGTTGTGCTCGGCAAGCGTGTCGCTGAACTGGCTCGAGCCGTCGCCGCGCGCAACGAAATAAAGCGCTTTGGAATCGGCCGGCTGCACCGCGGCCAGCAGCGCGGCAGCGCCCGGCATCGAGATCGGTGTCGGCGGCAGGCCGACGCGCGTGTAGGTGTTCCAGGGCGTATCGGTTTGGAGATCCTTCTTGCGCAGGTTGCCGTCGAACGCTTCGCCCAGTCCATAGATCACGGTCGGGTCGGTCTGCAGCGGCATCGCGATCCGCAGCCGGTTGGACAGCACCGCAGCGATTTCGGCCCGGTCCGCGGCGGCACCGGTTTCCTTTTCGACGATGCTGGCCAGCACCAGCGCGTCGTCCGCGGTTTTCACGGCCGCGCTGCTCGCGCGCTGCTGCCAGACGGCCGCGAGCCGCCGGTCCATCTCACGCAGTGCGCGCGCGAGCAGCGCCGTGTCGGTGCTGCCGGGCGCGTAAGTGTAGGTGTCGGGAAAAAACCGGCCTTCGGGTGAGATGCCGGGGCGGCCGAGCAGCTGCATCAAGGCATCGTCGGGCCGTGTCAGCGCCTCGATCTTCAGGTCCTGTGCCTTGCCTAACGCGGCGCGAAACTGGCGGAAGTTCCAGCCCTCCACCAAGGTCACGACGCGCACTGACTGCTCGCCGCGCACCAGCAAGTCCAGCAGCGTGCGTGGCGTAAGCCCGGGCTCGACTTCGTAGTTGCCGGCCTTGATGCGCCGGCCGTCGCCGGACAGCCGGAACCAGGCATACAGCAAAGCTGGATCGACCTGCACGCCGGCATCGGCCACGGTCTGCGCAATTCTGCGCGGCAGGCTGCCTTTTTCGATCACGACGTCGGTCGCCTGAGGACGGCTCAGCTTGAGCGGCTGGTCGAGCCACCAGACGGCGTAGCCGCCGACGGTCAGGGTCAGCAGCAGGCCGATCGCCGAACAAAAAACGAAAAGCCGTCGCACCCGCCGTCACCCTTGCATGCACCCGAGGAATAGGTGGATCATGATAATTCAGCGATGAATCAGTCCATGCACCCCGCCGCTGCCGTCGCAGCTTCCGCCGCCCAGATCGACGGCATCTGCCTGCTGCCGGAGCTGGGCGTGATCCAGGCCAGCGGCGAGGAGGCCGCAAAATTCCTACACGGCCAGTTGACCCAGGATTTCCTCGCATTGGGCGACCCGGCCGCACCGCAGGCCCGGCTGGCTGCGTTGTGCAATCCGAAGGGCCGCATGCAGGCGAGCTTCGTGGCGTTGCGCCGCGGTGACGACATCCTGCTGGCATGTGCTCAGGACTTGCTCGCCGCCACGCTCAAGCGGCTGTCGATGTTCGTGTTGCGCGCCAAGGTCAAGCTCATCGACGCGAGCGCGGTGTTCGACATCTACGGCCTGGCGGGCTCGGCCGTCGCTGACAACGCAGGCGATGCGTCGATGGCGCCCTGGACACTGCGCGAAGTCGGCGGCGCCAGCATCGTCGGCTTGTACGCGGCCACAGGCGAGGTGCCGCGCGCGCTGTGGATCGCACCCGCACGCTCGGCCGTGCCGGCCGGCGAAGCGCTTGCACCCCGGCTCTGGCAATGGGCCGATGTCACGAGCGGCGTCGCGATGCTCTCGCAGCCGGTTGCAGAAAGCCTGGTGCCGCAGATGCTGAACTACGAATCGGTCGGCGGTGTGAACTTCAAAAAAGGCTGCTACCCGGGCCAGGAAGTGGTGGCGCGCAGCCAGTTTCGCGGTACGTTGAAGCGAAGGGCTTATCTCGTGAATGCGGACGGGCCGCTCGCAGCGGGCGACGAGGTGTTTCACAACAGCGGCGATGCAAGCAGTGCGAATGTGGCGGGCGAACCATGCGGCTTGGTGGTGCAGGCGGCGCCTGCGCCAGCCGGTGGATTCGCGGCGATCGTGTCGATGCAGACCACAGCCGCGCAGGGCGGCGAGCTGACGGCGCAGGCGAATGACGGGCCGCGTCTGGCGTTGCAACCGCTGCCCTACCCGCTGCTTGCCGATATCTGAGCGGCAGCTTCGGGCCACGCGCCACGACATCGTGATCGCCATCGCGCAGCTGACACCGCAAACGATCAGCCGAACTCAGGTATCCGCTTCGTTGCGTGCCTGCCAGAGGTCGACGCCCATCATCACGACGCCGACCAACACCACGACGATCATCGCAGGCTCCCGCACCTTGATCACGAAGCTCGCTAGGAACGCGAGCATCATGACCGCGCCGATCAGGCCGAACAGCAGTTTCATCGAGTGATCTCCGGGTTTGAGGCGAAACGTGGTGCTAGGAAACCACCTGCGCCTGCTGCACGAGCCAGTTGGCGGTGCGCAGCAGGCGCGCGTCGTCGCCGCGACGCCCCACCAGCTGTACTCCGATCGGCAAGCCGCTTTCTCCATGGAGCAGCGGCAGGCTCAGCGCCGGCATGCCGAGGAACGTCCACAGCGTGCACATGACCGGGTCGCCGGTGGCTGCCAGGCCGCTCGGCGCAGTGCCGAGCGCGGCTGGCGTGACCAGCGCATCGAAATGCTCGAACAGCGGCTCAAGCCCGGCCAGCAGGATCGGCACACGTCCCAGTGCGTCGCGATAGGCCACTGCCGTGACGCCGCGGCCACGTTCGATCTGCGCGCGCAGCGAGCTCGACAACTGGTCGCGCCCGCGCTCGTACTCATGCGCGAACGAACCTGCGATGTCGGCTTCCATCACGGTCTGGTGCCAGCCGATCGCAGCGGCGGCCGCTGCAGGCAGATCGAACGGCGCGATCCGATCGCCGAGCAGATCGACCAGTTCGCCGAACGCTGCCTGCGCATCGGATGCGACCTGTGGCCAGAACGGCGTCTGCACCCAGGCGAGCGACGGGGCGAACGGCGGCTCGGCGCGCGCCAGGTCCAGCAGCGGCGGCATGGTCTGCAGGCTCGTCAACGCGTCGCCTGCGTCATGACCAGCCAATACTTGCGCGAGCAGCGCGACGTCGTGCAGCGTGCGGCCGAACACGCCGAGCGCATCGAGCGGCGGCGACTGGGTCAGCACGCCGGTGCGGCCGAGCAGGCCCGCGCTCGGCTTGAAGCCGTACACCCCACAGAACGACGCCGGCCGGATCACCGAGCCATTCGTCTGCGTGCCGATGGCCAGCGGCACCATGCCGGCCGCCACGGCCGCAGCCGACCCGCTCGACGAGCCGCCGGGCGTGTGCGCGAGGTGGTGCGGATTGCGCGTCTTGCCGGGCGCATAGGTGGCCAGTTCGGTCGTCACGGTCTTGCCCATGACCAGACCGCCTGCGGCGCGCAGCCGCTGCACCACGTGCGCATCGCGCGCAGGCCGGCGGCCCGCATGCAGCAGCGTGCCGTTCTCGGTCGGCAGCGCGGCGGTGTCGATGATGTCTTTGAGGCCGACCGGTACGCCGAACAGCGCGCCGTGCGGTTCACCCGCCGCATGCGCGTCGTCGGCCCGCTCGGCCTGGCGCAACAGGTGACCTGGATCAAGCTGCGTCCAGGCCTGCACCTGGGGCTCGACCTCGTCGACCCGCGCCAGCAGCGCGTTCGCATACTGCACAGCAGAAAACTCGCCGGCCACCATCCGCGCCGCGGCATCGATGGCGCTCAAGCGAGCCAGCGTGGACGCATCGGCGTGCATGACTGTGGTCGTCATCTGGTTTCAACGCCGCACATCAACGGCTGTACAGCACTTCGGGCAGCCAGGTGACGAGGCCCGGCCAGACGTAGATCGCGGTCATCGCGACGAACACCATCGAGAGGAACGGCAGGCAGCCCTTGAAGATGGTCGACAGCAGCACGGTCGGCGGCGACACGCCTTTGAGATAGTAGGCCGACATCGCCATCGGCGGCGTCAAAAACGAAGTCTGCAGGTTCAGCGCAACAAGGATGCCGAAAAAGATCGGGTCCACGCCGAAGTGATCGAGCAGCGGCAGAAAGATCGGCACGAAGATGATGATGATCTCGCTCCACTCGAGCGGCCAGCCGAGCAGGAAGATGATCAGCTGCGTGAGCAGCAGGAACGTGACCGTGTTGAGGTCCAGGCCGAGCACAAAGTCCTTGACCACGCTTTCGCCGCCCAGATAGCTGAAGATCGAAGAAAACGTCCAGGAGCCGACGAACAGATAGCAGACCATCGCCGACGTGCGCGCGGTGAGATAGACCGCTTCGCGCAGCTTGTTCCATGACATTGCGCGATACGCAAGCGCAAGGATGACGGAGCCGAGCGCACCGATCGCCGCCGCCTCGCTCGGCGTGGCGAGCCCGAACAGGATCGCGCCGAGCACCGACATGATCAGCACCGCGAGCGGCAGGAACGCCTTGAGCAGCAGCAGCACGATTTCAAGGAAGCCCATGCTGCCTTCTTCGAACACCAGCCGCGGCATCTTCTTCGGCGATGTGACGGCGACGCCCACCACATAAGCCATGTAGAGACCCGCGAGCAGAAAACCCGGGATCAGCGCCGCCGCATACAGCTTGACGACCGACACGCCAGCCGTCGCGCCATAGACGATCAGCATGATCGACGGCGGAATCAGGATGCCGAGCGTGCCGCCTGCGCAGATCACGCCGGCTGAGATCCGCTGGTCGTAGCCGGCCTTCAGCATGGCCGGGAAAGCCAGCAGTCCCATCAACGTGACGACCGCGCCGACGATGCCCGTGGCGGTTGCGAACAGCGCACAGGTCACCAGTGCCGCGATCGCCATCGCGCCCGGCACGCGCCGGAACGCCACCTGCAGGGACAGGAACAGCTTGTCCAGAATATTCGAGCGCTCGATCATGTACCCCATGAACAGGAACAGCGGAATGGCGACCAGGATGTCGCTGTTCATCACGCTGAACGTGTTCTGCGTGAACAGGTAGAACACGACGTTGTCGATGATCGGCTGGCCGGCCTGGTAGTACGCGTAGAAGCCGAAGCCGATGCCCATCGCCATCAGCGTGAACGCGATCGGAAAACCGAGCAGGATCACGAAGATGAACAGCCCCAGCATCAGCAGGGCGACGCTCGGATTGCTCATGCGCGCACCCCGGCGTCCGGTCCGCTCGGATGCGCCTGCATCAGCTGCTCAAGCTCTTCGATGTCGTGCATGCGCGGTGGCCAGACGCCTTCCCTGAGGCAGATCGCGCAGCGCAGCACCTCGGCGATGCCCTGCAACGTCAGCAGCACGCCAGCTGCCGGGATCAGCATCTTGAGCGGCCAGATCGGCACGCCGACGGGGCTGTTCACGCTGACTTCACGGATCGCGAACGAGTCGTGCGCATACCCCCAACCGGCAAACACCAGCGCCAGCACCCCGGGAAAAAAGAAGACGAAATACAGCAGCATTTCGAGCCCGGCCTGAAACCGCGCAGGCCAGCGGCGCGAGAACACGTCGGCGCGCACATGGCCACCGCGCGACAGGGTGTAGGCGCCGGCCATCAGAAACAGCGCCCCATACAGGATGAAGCTGAAGTCGAACGCCCAGCTGGTCGGATCGCGCAGCACGTAGCGCACGAACACCTCGTAGCTGACGCCGAGCGTGAGGATCACGATGCACCACGCGAACGCATGGCCGATGGACTTGTTGAGCAGATTGATCAAGCGGATGACTTCACGCACGGCGCGGCGCTCCTCAAAAACAAGGGAGGCACGATGCCTCCCCCAAAGACTCAGCGATCCAGTCGCGCCCGGCCTACGCCGACATGCCTGGAATCTTGCCGTGGATGTGCTGGTAGCCGAGCATGTAATCCGCCTCGTTCAGGAACATGTATTTGGCTACGCGCTTGGACCAGGCCAGCTGGCTGTCCACCACCTTCTTGAAGAATGGATCCTCGTCCGAAAGCTTCTTGCTGACCACGTCCCAGGCCTTGAGCTGCGCTTCGAAAATAGACTTGGGCGTGCGCTTGACATTGACCTTGTCGGTCGTGATCAGCGCGTCCAGGTCCTTCGAGTAGTTGTCCATCGCGGTCCACCAGTTGGACTGCGACGCCGCTTCCGCCGCATAACGCAGGATCGCCTGCAGGTCCTTCGGCAGCGCGTCGTGCTTGCGCTTGTTGAAGATGATCTCGAAGAACTCCATCGCCTGGTGGTAGCTGCCCATCATGTAGTTCTTGGCCACGTCCTGCGCGCCGAAGCGCCGGTCAGACGTCGGGTTGTTGTATTCGAACGCCTCGATCACGCCGCGGTCCATCGCCGGCACGATCTCGCCGCCGGGCAGCTGCGTGACCTTGACGCCCATCTCCTGCATCAGATCGGCCGCCAGGCCGACCGTGCGGTATTTGAGCCCCTTCATGTCGTCTGCGCTCGTGACCTCTTTCTTGAACCACCCGAGCGGCTGTGTCGGCATCGGCATCGCGAAGTAGCCGACCACGTTGAGGTTCAGCTTCTTGAGCAGTTCCTGGTACATCTCGAGACCGCCGCCGCGATAGATCCAGGCCAGCGTCTGCGGCGCGTCGCAGCCGGTGATCGGGCCGGAGCCGAACAGCGAAGCGACCTTGCTCTTGCCGTACCAGTAGACCGGCACCTCGTGGCCCGCATCGAGCACGCCGCGGCTCACCGCATCCATCACCTCGAACGGCTTGACCACCGCGCCGCCGACCAGATAGTCGATGCGCAGACGCCCTTCCGACATCTCGTTGACGCGCTTGACATATTCCTCCGCCATGTCGTTGAAGATGTCCTTGGCGCCCCATGCGCCCTGCATCTTCATCACGATCGGCGACTGCGCGACCGAGATCATCGGCGCGGCCATCGCAGCCACGCCGGCAGCACCGGTGGCAGCCGCGCCAAGGAAGCGGCGGCGCGCCGGCTTGGCTTCCGGCAACGTCGAAGTCGGATTTGGATTGGGAAGGGCCACGGGAGTCTCCTGTTGAAGTGAATCGATCTATATCGATCGAACCCACTATGAGCCGAGACCCCAATCAAGCGCAACCGGGAAAGCCCTGAGCCGGACTCTGCGTGGAAAACGTGGCAATCGAGATTGACCGCTCCACCGCAACCGAAAAGCTGGTCTGCTTTCGCAGACGGCTCGGCACCGACATTTTTGGCAGATCGGCAGCCGACGGGACAACAACCTCAAGTCAGTTTGACCAGCCTCAAAACGTCCGCCAATCTGACGATTTAACCAGTCAAAGGGGTGTTCGCATCATCGCAGCGATCGCCGTGCAATCGCTCGATCCACCGCGGACGGGCAGCCGGATTGATCCGGGCAGGCAGAGCGAATAAGCCTCCGCCTTCGCGATGCGGCTCGCACGTGGCCCCGCTCGAAAACCCAGCCGCGTCGTCTTCATCAACCGCCCTGGTGCGGACGTTTCCCAGCGTTCTTCTTGTTGCGCGTGGCCTTGCCGCGCTCCAGACTGACTTCTTGACCGCCGCCACTGCGGTGCGGGGTAATTCCTTCGGTGGTCTTCGGCGCAGGCGCGCGCTTGCGGTCCGCTTCCGTCACAATTTTGTTGCCCATTGCATTTGCTCCAATGTTCTTGCGCTTCAGCAAGCCTGACAAGCCGTGTCGGCAATTGATGCTGCAACCATCACGACTTGGCCTCATGCGCTGGGAATCTTAAAGAATCGACCAGCAGCCCGCATGAATGCCAGCTGTCTGGCGGAAACGGAGGGATTCGAACCCTCGATGAGGCTCTACACCCCATACTCCCTTAGCAGGGGAGCACCTTCGGCCACTCGGTCACGTTTCCGGCACGAAAAAAGATTATCTCACGCCGGCACGGCAGGCTGATCCAGATCAAACGCCTTGTGCAGTGCGCGCACGGCCAGTTCCATGTATTTCTCGTCGATCACCACCGACGTCTTGATTTCGCTGGTGGAGATCATCTGGATGTTGATGCCCTCTTCAGCCAGCACGCGGAACATCTTGGCCGCAACGCCGACGTGGCTGCGCATGCCGATGCCGACGATGCTGACCTTGCAGATTTTCGGGTCGCCTTCGATGCGCTGGGTGCCGAGGCGAGGCGCCACCTTCGTCTTCAGCAGATCGATCGTGCGCGCGAATTCGCTGCGGTGCACGGTGAAGCTGAAATCGGTGCGGCCTTCATGGCTGATGTTCTGGATGATCACGTCGACTTCGATGTTCGCATCGGCCACCACGCCCAGAATCTGATACGCGATGCCCGGCTCGTCCGGCACGCCCAGCACGGAGATCTTCGCTTCATCGCGATTGAACGCGATGCCCGATACGACTGCTGCTTCCATCTTTTCGTCTTCCTCGAACGTGATCAATGTGCCCGACTTCGCTTCGTCTTCGATGGCGATGTCCCACGGCGTGAAGCTGGACAGCACGCGCAGCCGTACCTTGTACTTGCCTGCAAACTCGACCGAGCGGATCTGCAGCACCTTGGAGCCGAGCGATGCCATCTCCAGCATTTCCTCAAAGCTCACCGTGAGCAGCCGGCGCGCTTCGGGCACCACGCGCGGATCGGTCGTATAGACACCATCGACGTCGGTGTAGATCAGGCATTCATCAGCGCCCAACGCCGCTGCCACTGCAACGGCCGACGTGTCCGAGCCGCCACGCCCGAGCGTCGTGATGTGGCCGGCCGCGTCCACGCCCTGAAAGCCCGTCACGATCACGATCCGGCCCGCGCCCAGATCGGTCTCGATGCGCGCGCCATCGATCGATTCGATGCGTGCCTTGGTGTATTCGCTGCTGGTTCGCACCGGCACCTGCCAGCCTGCGTAGCTGACCGATTCGGCCCCCTGCGCGCGCAGCGCAATCGCAAGCAGCGCCGACGATGCCTGCTCGCCGGTGGCGGCCAGCATATCGAGTTCGCGATTGACTTCAGGCGATGCCTTTGACGGCGCCAGCTCTTTCGCAAGACCGAGCAGACGGTTCGTCTCGCCGCTCATCGCCGACGGCACCACCACCATCTGATGCCCGGCCTGCGCCCATTTCACAACGCGCCTGGCGACGCTTTTGATGCGCTCGGTCGAGCCCATCGAAGTGCCGCCGTACTTGTGAACGATGAGTGCCATGAGAAGAAATGCTGCTGCGCTGGATGCGTGCCGTGTCGCATCGACGGCTTGCGACGAGGCGAATCGGATCGCGTTGATCGATGCCGTCCGGCCTGCCCGATGAAGCGCAGGATTGTATCAACGCCCCCGTGCGTCGTCGGGCGCCACCGGCCCTGTGCCACCTGCTGAGGCCCGCGTCATCAGGACCATCGGCAGCAGCAGCAACGGCAGGATGTAGAACGGCAGCAAATAGCGATATTCCGCTGCGGTTGAGAACACGATGATCGCACCGAGCTGCAGCACCATCGGCACCGTCACCACCAGGTTCGCTGCCTCGCGCGACCGGATCCCGACACCCCACAGCCAAAGCAGCAGTGCGATGCCCGGCAGTGGCGACCACAGCAGCCACCGATGCCGCAGACTGAAGTCATGCACGGTTGTAAGCCACGCCTCGGCTTGGGCCAGCTCGAAGCGCCGGAACTCGGAGCGCGTCTGCAAATTTGCAAGTACCGGTTTCGCCCAGCCGAACTGGGGAATGCCGGAGCGTGCGGTGGCTGCTGCGAAGAACACCCGCATCCGGCTTGCAACGAAGCGCGGCAGGTTGTGCCAGAGATTGGTTCGCAGAAACTCTCGCATGACGACGACCTGACCCGCGATGGGCAGGTTGCCGACCCGCGGCCCGTCCGGTACATGCACCAGCGGGTCCCAGTAGTACGGGTCGAAATGGGCCAGGTAGTTTTCCAGTGGCCGATGTTCAGCAAGCACCTCGATTGTGGGCGGCGACAGGTTGGCGCCCGCGACAGCTCCCCCCACTGGCCGCAGGAAGTTCACCGTCTCGAATATCGCGAGCGGGTACAGCGCGCCCTGGCTCTCGTCGTGATGCGCACGCGCACCGATCGCGACCCCCGCGCACCAGCACAACGTGATGGCACCCAGCCACCTGCGACCGGCCCGGTCCAGCAGACACAGCACCACGACGATCGGCAGCAGCAGCAGCAGCCCGTTGGTCCGCGCGAACAGCGCAACCGGCAGCGTGAACGCGATCATGAGGATCGAACCGCCCGACAGCCGGCGTCGCCGCGCGGCCAGCCACAGCTCGAACAGCATGCCCGTCGTCGCGACCGAAAAAATCCCGTCTGGGTATAGCAGCCCAAGGTAGAACACCACGTGCGGCGCCAGGCAGATCAGCAGCAGCGATGCACCGAACAACCAGCGCAGCCCGCTTGCCCACTGCCAGCTCAGGACGCGCGCGAACACCAGCGCCGCGAACACCATCTGCGCGCCGATCGGCACTTCGACAAGCAGCGTCGAGCGATAGAACAGCGCGACGAACCCGTACCAGAACGCCGGCTTGCCCGACGTGAACGCCTCCGGCTGCTCGACTTGCCGCAGGATCGCAAAGCTGTCATGGCCGAGCACACCGGGCCAGAACGCAAGCAGCCAACAGGCATACACCGCGAGCAGCAGCGCCAGAACGGCCATGAAGGCCGGGCCATTGGCTACACGGGCGGCAATGGTCGTCGCCCCTGCCTCATGCAACGTTGTATCCAGCCGGGCTGGCTGCGCACCGTCTGCGACGGGCACGAGTCGGCGGGTGCGGCTGCTGTTCATCGAGCGCGGCCGCGTCAAGGCCCGGCGCGCCAGAGCAGATGATCGCCCTGCCGCTGGACGAAGCCCGCACCGACCTTGATCCGGATGTGATGCCCGCGGGTCGCGCAGGCATCGATCTGGGCGATCAGCTCGCGCAGCTGCGCGGCCTCAGGTGTGGTGCCGTATTCGGTCTTCAACCAGTGCCGGAGCACGTTCGCGCGGCGTGCCACAGACAGCCTGCGCAGTTCATCGATCACGGGCGGCTGTCCGACGCGAGCGAGGTCTTCCGCGCCCAGTTCGGCGAGCAATGCGGCCGCCTGCGCCGCATGGCCGGCGCTGCGCGCGAAGGTACTGCGAAACTGCGGAAACGTCGCCTCCAGCGCCGGCAGCAACTGCGCACGGATCCGGTTGCGTGTGAAGCGGTGGTCGGCGTTGCTCGGGTCCTCGATCCAGCTGATGCCGCGCTGCAGCAGCCAGTCTCGCAATGCAGCCTGTGGCACCGCGAGCAGCGGACGATGAAAGATGACCGCGCCAATGTGCCAGTGCGCGGGCATCGCAGCCAGCCCCGGCAGCCCGGCACCGCGCGACAGCGCCAGCAGCAACGTCTCGACCTGATCGTCGGCGTGCTGCGCGATCGCTATGTCTTTGATAGCTGGAAGCGCAGACCCCATCTGCGCTTGCGCGGCAAAATGCTCCTGAAACGCTGAATAGCGAGCGGTGCGGGCGGCTTGCTCGGGACTCTGACCCGGCGCGGCTCGGGCGTCCACTTTGCGCACCGTCAGCGGCACGCCAAGCGCAGCGCAGACGGCTCGGCAGTGGCGCTCGAATGAATCGGCCGCGGCCTGCAGACCGTGATGGACGTGCAGCGCGTGAATCTGCCCCGGCCATTTGTCGGCGCAGGCAGCGAGCAGCGCCGTCGAATCGGCGCCGCCGCTGAATGCAATCACCAGCGGCAGGCCCGGACGGAACAACTCCATCGCAGAAGCAAACGAATCGCTGATGCGCATCGGGTTTCGCGAATCGACGTTCAGATGCAGCTTCGGGTCAACACCCATGCGCGCCGAAGCCCCGCATTTGTCAGGCGTGACCGTGGCAAGATTCGTTTCATCGCGGGTGGCGGTGCAGCTGAGCGCCGCCGCGCATGCTGAAAAGCTCGTTGTTTCGGAGGCAGCTTTGCATCGATATTCGTTGGTGGATCTGGGGCGCTGCATCGCAGCGCTTTCGGTGCTGGTCTACCACGTGATTTACGAGGGTGGCTGGACCGATTATCCGTACGACGGCGCAATCGGCGTGCTGCGCATCGGCTGGATCGGCGTCGATTTTTTCTTCGTGATCAGCGGCTTCGTGATCGGGCTGTCGGCGCTGCAAGGCATGGCAATCGGGCCAAAGCACTGGCGCCGCCTGTTCGCCGGGCAGCGGGTGCGGCGTGTCGTACCGCTCTACCTGCTGACTTGCGCGACCTACCTGCTGCTGGTAGATCCGGATGTGCTGATCTGGGGTGCCGGCTTCGCCGCCATGCATCTGGTGCCGCACGCGCTGTTCATCCAGAACATGTTCTTCAAGACCTACAACTCGATCAACCCGCCGAGCTGGTCGATCGCCTTGGAGATGCAGTTCTACCTGCTGATGCTGCTGTGCACGCCGTGGCTTGCGCGTGCCGGCGTCTGGCGCGTGCTGCTGACCGGGACCGGCATTGCGTTGGCCTGGCGTTATGCAACAACGCTCATCTGGGTACCGGGCATCAGCGATCCTGCTCGTCAGGCCAAGGCGGCCGCACAACTGCCGGGAGTGCTCGACGCATTCGGATTCGGCATCGTGCTGGCCAAGCTCACATTGGGTGGGCATATGACGCCAAGCTGGAAACGCTTTGTCGGGTGGCTGCTGACGGGCGTCGCGCTGCTGTGGTGTGCGCACCGGACATTCGAAGCCGACTATTGGAGCCAGCTGCATGCGATCCTCGGCTGGCGCCTGCTGTTGGCTGCGGGATTCGCGGTCTTCCTCGGCGCCCTGATCGTCTGCCCGACCGATGGCGGCTGGCTGACCTGGCCGCTGCGCTATCTGGGCGTGATCAGCTACGGCATCTACCTCTGGCACTACCCGATCCTGCAGACGTTCAAGCAGCACACGCCCTGGCGCGGCCTGGACCTGCTGATCGCGGTGTTCATCGCAACAGTCGTGCTGTCGGCGCTGTCCTGGCATGGCTTCGAGAAGCTGCTGCTGCGCAAGCCGCCGCCGTCGGTGCCCGCACAGGCGGCGCGTTCGCTGTGAAGCGCCTCAGAAAGCGGGTCGCGCCGATGGCGCCGGCTCGCCGCCGCTTTTTCGATCAACCACCAGCATCGGCAGCAACAACACGGGCAGGATGAAAAACGGCAGCAGATAGCGGTATTCCGCCGCGATCGACAGCAGGAAGATGCCGCCGAGCTGCAGCACCATCGGCACCGTCACGAGCAAGTTCGCTGCATCGCGCTTTTGCAGGCCGACGCGCAGCAGCCAGAGCAGCAGCGCGATCGCCGGCAGCGGCGACCAGAGCAGCCAGCGGTGCCGGAAGCTCAGTTCGTAGCTCTCGTTCAGCAGGTACTCCATCGTGTTCAGATGAAAGCGCCGGTACTCGCTCAGAGAATGCAGCTGCGTCAATACCAGCCGCGCATACGCATGACTCACGATGCCCGCGCGCGCGGTGGCGGCGGCCAGAAACACGTTGACCCGGCTGCCCATGAACGCGGGGATGTTGTGCCACAGGTTGTAGCGAAAGAACTCCCGCACCAGTGCGCGCTTGTCGGCATCCGGAAAGGCCAGCACCTGCGGCCCGTCCGCGTCGAACGCCAGGGAGTCCCAGTAGTCCGGATCGTAGTGCGCCAGGTATCGGTCGACGGGCCAATGCTTCGTCAGCAGCTTGATCGTCGGTGCGGAAATCGGCGGCTCCAGCACCCAGAGCTTCATCGGGCGCGGCTGCAGGAAGTTCACGGTCTCGAAGATCGCCAACGGGTACTGGACGCTCTGGCTCACGTCCCGGTGGTTGCGCGTCCCGACCGCTACCACAGCGCACCAGCTCAGCGCGATCGCGCCAAGCCACCGGCGACCTGCCCTGTCCACCACAAACAGGGCGCCTGTCACCGGCAACAGAAACACCAGGCCGTTGCTGCGCGCGAACAACGCCACCGGCAGCGTCAGTGCAATCATCACCAGGCCGGCGGCCCCCAGATACCGCCGTCGTGCGGCCAGCCACAACTCGAACAGCAGGCCGGTTGCTGCCACCGAGAAGATCCCGTCCGGGTTCAGCGAATTGATGTAGAACACCACGTTGGGCGCGCAGCAGATCAGCAGCAGCGATGCGGCGAACACCCAGCGCATCCCGCGCACAGCGGTCGTCCACTGCCAGCTCAGGATGCGCGCGAACACCGTCGCCGAGAACAACAGCTGCATCGCCACCGGCACTTCGACCAGTCGCGTGCTGCGGTAGAACGCTGCGACGAACCAGTACCAGAACGCCGGCTTCGATGATGTGAACACGTCCGGCTGTTCGACCTGACGCAGGATCGCGAAGCTGTCCATGCCGAGGATGCCGGGCCAGTACGTGAGCAGCCAGGTTCCATAGACGGCCAGCAGCAACGCGAGGATCAGCGTGAACGGACGCCAGCTTCGTGAGCGGCCTGGCTGCGCAGTCGCTTGCGATGCGGTCATGCCGAACCGGACGCGAGGCGCCAGGCTGCGGTCCCCGTCGCCGAGTCGACTGGCATCTGGGAACCCCAATGGGGACGCTGCTTGTGCCGATGTACAGGCTTTTCCAACTTCCCGCCTTTGCTGTTTGTCCCACTGAATCTGCCGACGTCCTTCGGCTTCGCACGCCCGGGAGCGCTGCATGGTGGTGGCGGCCGGCAGTGTACCGATGCGATGCGATGCGATGTGCCATGCCGTTATCTGAGCCACAGGCCACGCCTGGGCTACCATGCGCGCGGCCGGCGCCGGGCATGGGGACCGGACCCGACATACGAGCAAAAGGACATCGGCTTTGCCACGTTATCCGCTGGTTGATCTGTTGCGTGGCGCCGCCGCCATGCTGGTGCTGATCCTGCACGTGATCGAGGTGGGCGATTGGAAGGCGTTTCCGACCGAAGGACTGATGCGCGGCTTTCGTGCGGGCTGGATCGGCGTCGACATCTTCTTCGTGATCAGCGGCTTCGTGATCAGCCTGACCGCCATGCGCGCGGTGCAGGCCGCGGAGCCGCACTGGCGCGGCCGGTTCATGCAGCGGCGGCTGCGCCGAATCATGCCGCTCTACGTGTTGACCTGTGTGCTGTTCGTGCTGCTGGTCGATCCGTCGGCGCTGATCTATGGCTGGACGTTCGCGCTGGAGCACCTCGGCAGCCACCTGCTGTTCATCCACAACATCTGGCCGCAGACTTCGCGCTCGATCAATTCGCCGAGCTGGTCGATCGGCGTGGAGATGCAGTTTTACCTGCTCGTCGCGCTGACCGCGCCGTGGCTGCTGCGCAGTGCGGCCTGGGCTGTGCTGCTGGTCTGGGTCGGCACCGCGCTGGCGTGGCGCTGTGCGAGCACGCTGGTGCTGCTGCCAGGTGCGAGCGATTCGTATCTGCAGCTGATCGTCACGTCCGAGCTGCCCGGTTGCCTGGATGCGTTCGGCTTCGGCATCGTGCTCGCCAAACTCGCGCTGTCCGGGCGCTTACGCAAAGGCTGGCTGCCGTTCGCAGGCTGGGCCGCCGCCGCCGCGCTGCTGATCCATCTGGCCTGGCGCACCTACTGGCCGCATGCGGGCTTCTGGGACGTGGCGCCGATGGTGATCGGCTGGCGCACGTTGCTGGCCGCGGCCGCCGCCGCACTGCTGGCGGCGCTGCTGGTGGCGCCGGCCGATGGCGGTTGGTCCATGCGCCTGCTGAGTCCGCTGCTCTACCTGGGCAAGATCAGCTACGGCATTTATCTATGGCACATGCCGGTGCTGCTGACCTTGCTGGCCACCTCACCCTGGCGCGGCCGGCATCTGCTGTTCGGCACGGTGGCCGGCACGCTGGTGCTCGCGGCGTTTTCCTGGCACTCGATCGAGAAGCACTGGCTTGCCGGCAAGGAACTGAAGGCCCGGGCCTGGTGAGCGACCCGGCGCCTGCCGATCACTGGCGGGCCAGTTCGCCGATCGCCTGGTAGAACGCGGCTGAGCCTTCCACCGGATTGTCCGGCCGGATCTCGAGCCGGTTCAACGTCGCGCGTCCGGTCAGCTCGGCGCCGGACGTGATGGACAGGTAGTAAGGGCTGATAAAGCGCGCACCGCCGCGGTAGTGCGACAGCATCGCTTCGCGGTGCACGCCGGGCCGCTTCCACTGCTGCGGGTTGAACTCCGGCACGCCGTAGCCGACCAGATGCCGCTCGCCGATGAACGCGCGAATCCAGTCGCTGTCGGCCGCACCGCCGTACATGTTGAGGCCGCTGCGCCAGGGCAGCCCGAATTTGAGGCTTCGATCGACCGAGAACAGCTTGGCGTTCCAGCTCGAGTTGACCTGCGGCACGATCTGGTGCGAATAGAGCTTGTCCTGCTCGATGCCGGCTGCGAGCGCCATCGCATTGAAGTGTTCGATGAAATGCAGCACCTGCTCGGCACGAAACGCGTTCCAGTCACGCGCAAGCGGATTGAAGTAGAGGTCCTGCGACGATTTTGGCAAGTCCAGCCAGCCACGCACGCCGGCCAGTGCGCTGAGCGGCTCGAGCGCCTGCAACCGCGGCGCCGCAGCATCCGGCAGCGGTGCCTGGTCGCGGCCAATGACGTTGAACTCGAATGCGCCGAGCAGCAAGCGCTGCCCTGCCGCATGCGCAAGCACCTGCCCGACGTGGCGCCCCGGCGCCATCGCATCGAACCGCAGGTTCAGCCGAAAGCCCACGTTCGGGTCGGTGATCTCATCGACCGCGCGGTACACGTCGAGCCGGTTGAAGCCGCGCGGCACGTCCCCGGCCGATTCGCCGTCGACGACGAGTTCAAGCCGGTCGACCCGCCGCTGCGGGTCCCACAGCCAGCCCGCCACCGGCAGCTCGCCATGCGCAAACCCGTCGTAATGCTCGCCGAACGATTGCAGCTGGTCGCGCCGGATGTCTTTCGACGGTGCCGGCACGTCGTCGAAGCTCGCGTACGCAAAACCATTCGTCTCGTTGAACGTGTCGAGCCGGCCATACCTGCGTTCGAGCCAGCTGCGGAACAACGCGACCGAGCTCGGGTGGTAGTCGGTCACCTGCGGCTCGCGGAAGTCGCCCATGCCGTTTTCGAAATCGCGAAACATCTGGTGCACTTCGCCGGCCATCGTGATGGCGATGATGCGTTGCCTGACGTCGGGCGGCAGCGCTGCGATGCGCTTCAGGACGTAGTTCGCGGCTTCGAACCGATAGCGATTGACTTCCAGGTTGGGGTTGGTCAGCAACGTGAACGGCAGCACCTTGTTGCCGAAATAGTTCGATGCCGGCACCGATCCGTCGGCGAGCTGCAGCATGTTGGCCTTGTCGCCGGCCAGGGCCTCGGGCAGCGGGCCGCGCGAGTCGAAATGATCGGCCACCAGATAGATCACCACGGGCCGCTGCATGCGCGTGATGAGGTCCATGTAGTCCTCGATCTTGATGGCGTCGAGCACGAATGCGCCGTCGATCTTCTGGTAGAGCCCGAGCAGCGGAATGGTGGCGGTGTAGCCAAGCTGGACTTGGCCGGCCGCACCGCCGGGCTCGAGTCGGTCGAGCACGTCCGCCAGCGCAGCCGCCGCATCGAAGTCATGCTTCACACAGCGTGAGCCAGGATCAAAGAACTGTTTGTACTCTTCGTGCTGCTTCACGCCGATGCATTCGACCAAACCTTCGATGACGGGGGCGATGGTGAATGGCGCACGCTGCGGCAGCGGTTGGGCTGCGGCGTCGAAAAATGCACCGCCCAGTGCAATTGGCGCAATTAGCAACGCGAGTCGTGCGAGCGAGGCGGACGTCAACTTTGACACCGGAGAATCGATTCGAAACTCATTGCTGCAGGTCAACTGGCGCTTCAACATCTTTTTTTGGAACGTCTGCACTGGGATTGCGCTGCTGCCCACGCGTGGCGGGGATCGAGAGATAGACAAGGCGCTTGGCCTCCTGCCGACCGAGCGTGACGTGGTGCAGCACGGCGCCACAGACCAGCGACAACATCGCGCTCAGCATGATGCCGGTTGCCAGCACGCCGGTGGGCAGCCGCGGAACTTCTCCAGTGTCGAAGTAGGTCAGTGCCAGTGGCACGCCCAGTCCGACGGACAGCAACGCGAGCAACGCCGCGAGCAATGAGAAAAACGCCATCGGCCGTTCGCTTGTGAACAAGTGGCCGATCGTGCCGAGGATGCGCAAACCGTCCCGCCAGGTCGAGAGCTTGCTCGCGGTACCGACCGGCCTGGATCTGTACGTGACCGTTATTTCTTCATACGGCATCCGCAGTTCGAGCGCGTGTACGGTCAATTCGGTTTCGATCTCGAATCCGGAAGCTGCCGCCGGAAACGACTTCGCATAGCGCCGTGAGAATACGCGGTGCCCGGACAACATGTCGCTGAACGCACCGCCGAACAGAAAGCCGACCGAGCGCGTGAGCAGCTCGTTGCCGAAGCGATGACCGCGCCGGTAAGTCGCCTGGTCCGCACGGTCGTCCACGCGCGATCCCACTACCATGTCGCAGCCGCGCAGCAGCACGCCGTCGATCAGTTCCCGGATGTTCGACACGTCGTAGGTCGCGTCGCCATCGCTCATCACATAAACATCGGCTTCCACGTCGGCGAACATCCGGCGCACGACATTGCCCTTGCCGCGCAGCGACACGTGATGCACATGGGCACCGGCAGCCGCCGCTAGCGATGCGGTGTCGTCGGTCGAAGCGTTGTCGAACACGTGGATCGGTGCTTCAGGAAGCGCTGCGCGATATTCGTGCAACACCTGTTCAATCGCGCCGGCTTCGTTGTAGCAAGGCAGCACGACGGCGATAGTGGTGGTTGTGAGTAACCCGGCGGAACGAGGTAGAGAGGGGGCAGGCATGGTGCTCGCGGCCGGTGATCACAGCGGCCTATTCAAACTTCATGGGTGATCGGCAACAGATGGGCCAACGACAAAGGGATACACCTTTGCAGGCCGGCAGGTTTCGTCGCTCCCATCCGCTTTCCTCCAATGGGCGACACGGAAGATCGCGAAGCTTTGGTTTTTGCCGAGCTCTAAAAAGCACTGTGCAAAGGTTGGGTTGTCACGCAGACTGTGGTTGTACTGGAGCCGCAGGACCAGCGTATTCAATTTGAGCTTGGAAAGCCTTGCTGCAAGTTCCGCTGGCGACAGATTGACAAAGTCCTCGTAGCGCCAAGGCCCAAAGTGGTCGCCCCATATGGGATGGGGTGCATAGTAAATCGCGCCCTCCATGCCGTTCTGATAAATGCGGGCATCGTCGTCCAATCCACGCAGAAAAGTTGTCGTCTCCCACGTTTGGGAAAGCTCTCTCGCAAGAAAAAGGTCGCGCTGTGTTGGCGTAACCGCAACTTGAGGCCAGTCATTGCTGAGACTGCGCCCGGTCGTCAACACCGATAGTCCAACCAGCAGCACGACAAGACACTGCCGAAACCGCTTGGCTCCAACACTACTAGGAAATCTGCTTGACCAAGCGTGCTTGCGGCAAAGGGTGAAAAGCGAAAACGCAACGTGGTATGCAACGCTCCCAGACAGCAGCAGCAACAACGGATAGCTAGGCAGAAGGTAGCGAGCAAAATGCGACGTAGCCAACCAGACTGCGAAAGCGTAGCCGCAGAACAGCATGACTATTCGCAGCGACGAAGTCCGCCAGATCAAAGGCACCAAAGGTGCTGCAATGGCTGGCCAGACGAGTGACGGCGGCCAGTTGCGCACATTCGAAAGATCCAGCAGCTGGCGACGCATATCGCTTGCGTTCCAGTCATGAAAACCGAAGACGTTGCCGCCCAGCGGATCGAACGGATCGCCAGTTTGAAGTGCGTTGCGCACATACCAATATGCGCACGGCAGCAGACCGGCACCCAATGCCATCAGCAGCACCTTCGGCCGTCGTTCCCTGAGAAGCACGGCGACTGCAAAAAATGGCAGCAGCCCAAGCGTCTGGTACTTGGTTCCGGCAGCAACACCGAGAAAGAATGCTGCAGCCAGCAGCCATCCACCTGATCGGCTTGCAGCTGACTCCCACCACAGCAAAAAGCTGGTCAAGCCAGCCAATAGAAACGCCGCGACGGCAAGATCAATGTACGCGTTGCCGAAATCCAGCCGAACAAGAAAAAGCCACGCAGTTGCCGCGATACAAGCGACGATGCGATTCATGTATCGCGTCGCCAGCTGATAGAGCAGCAATGCCGTCAGCCAGCCGGCGAGCGCGTGCAGCAAATGCGGCATCACGTCGTCGAGCAACACCAGTGCCGCCGCGTAAAGCAGGTGGTAGTTGAACGGGGCCCATGGGTAACGCAGCCATTCGTTGACCTGCAGACGCCCAGTTTGTGCCCATGCCTGCGCATGTGGCAGGTGATACATGAGTTCGTCCCACATGTGCGGTGGGCGCAGCGGGAACAGCGTGGTGCCCAAGCCGAGCAAGAGCAACAGCCAAACCGTCCAATGAGTTGCAAATAATTTTTTCGTGGCCGGTGGCGAATGCCTGGAGGCATGCGATCCAAATGGCCACGATGCTTGCCATGTTGCAGCTGTCAGCCCAACGGCAAGCAATGCAAGTAAAACCGGCGCTAGCAGCAGCCCCGCGACCGCAAGCCACTGCAGCGCGCAGATCACGATGCCGATGCCGCAACAAGTGCTTAACCCATGCGCCAGCCAGCGCTGCATCGACGTTGCAGCCAGCAGCCGATGCAAGACGAGCTGTCCCGCACCCCAGCATGCGAACACAAACAGCGACAACGCCGCGTAGTGCCCGGCGATGAACACTGCCCTATCCACAGACTATTTGGTGGTAGCGGTTTCGGTGCGCCCTGCTGCTGCTTTCCGGCATCAGGCTTGCTTGGCCGCCGCCGGTTCCGCAAACCGCCCATACCCGCGCAGCCGATGCTGCCGAATCTCGAGCAGCGCCTGCGGGCTCATTTCCGTCACCTGCCGCCAAGCATCGGCCAGTGCCCGTTTCAGAAAACCCGCCATCTGCTTGTAATCCCGCTGCGCGCCGCCGATCGGCTCGTTCACGATCGTGTCGATCAGGCCCAGGCTTTTCAGGCGCGGCGCGGTGATGCCCAGCGCTTCGGCCGCCTCCTGCGCCTTGTCGGCGGTCTTCCAGAGAATCGATGCGCAGCCTTCCGGGCTGATCACCGAATAGATCGCGTACTGCAGCATCAGCACCTGGTCGGCCACCGACAGCGCGAGCGCGCCGCCGGAGCCGCCTTCTCCGATGATGGTGGTGATGATCGGAACGTTCAGTTGCGCCATCTCGAAGATGTTGCGGCCGATCGCCTCGGACTGACAGCGTTCTTCGGCGTCGATGCCGGGATAAGCGCCCGGCGTGTCCACGAACGTGAAGACGACCAGGCCGAACTTCTCGGCGGTCTTCATCAGGCGCAGCGCCTTGCGGTAGCCCTCGGGCTTGGTCATGCCGAAGTTGCGCAGCGCGCGTTCTTTCGTGTCGCGGCCTTTCTGGTGTCCCAGCACTAGGCACGGCATACCGTTGAAGCGCGCCAGGCCGCCGACGATGCTCAGGTCGTCGGCAAAATGCCGGTCGCCATGCAGCTCGACGAAGTCGGTAAAGATTTCTGCGACGTAGTCGAGCGTGTAGGGCCGCTCGGTGTGGCGCGCCACGCGCGTGATCTGCCAGGCGCTCAGCTCGCTGTAGATGGTCTTGGTGAGTTGCTGGCTCTTCTTTGCGAGCTGCTCGATCTCGTCCGAGATGTCGACCGACGAATCGGTCTGTACGGCCCGCAGTTCCTCGATCTTGTTTTCGAGCTCGGCAATCGGCTGCTCGAAGTCGAGAAAGGTTCTTCTTGCCATGCGTGGCTTTCTGCAGACGGGGAGGTGGAGCGGTCGATCAGCGCAGCGGCTGGCCGGCCGCCGCCACTGGCCGGCAGAGCGCCGACTGCGGCCGACGTCGGCGTCGGCCCTCAAGCCGGCGGCAGCGGCGCCAGCGAGCGCCAAATATACCAAGTGGCCACGCTGCAAAACGGCACCCAGGCAGCGGCGACTTCGCGCGCGTCGCTGCGGCTTACGGATTCCCCGGAGAAGTAGTTCTTGCTGATGCCGCTGATCAGACCCGCGTCATCGAGCGGCAGCACGTTCGGCCGCAGCATATGAAAGATCAGAAACATGTCGGCGGTCCAGCGGCCGATGCCGCGGATCGCGACGAGTTCGGCGGCAATTTCGTCGTCGTCCATCGAGGCCCACTGCTCGACGCGCAGCGCACCGGAATCGAATTTCAGCGCCAGGTCCACCAGATATTCCACCTTGCGCTGGCTCAAGCCTGCCGCGCGCATGTCGTCGATCTTCAGGCGCAGCATCGCTTCCGGCGTCATGCATGGCGGCGGCAGCAGCAGCGCGAACCGGTCCCACACCGTCTGCGCCGCCTTGAACGAGATCTGCTGGCCGACGATGCTGCGCGCCAGCGTCGTGAACGCATCGCCGCGCGACTGCAGAAACAGCCCGTTGAACTGCGGGATGAGCCGCTTCATCACACGGTCGCTGGCCTGCAGGTGCTCGCAGGCGTCGGCCCAGTAGTGCGGCTGGGCAGCTGGCGCCAGAACGCTGGCGGCGCGTGCCTCAGGTTGTGCTTCGATCATGCGAGATGGCCGCGATGGGAGCGCGATGAGACACGATGCGTGTTCAGGCTCAAGGCAGTGCCTCCCAGCTGGTGCCGGCGGCAGCGTCCTTCAACGCAACGCCCTGCTCGAGCAGTTCGCGTCGAATCCGGTCGGCGGCAGCGAAGTCGCGTCTCGCTTTGGCCGCTGCACGCTCGGCGATGCGCGCTTCGATCGCGGCAGCGTCCGGCATGCAGGCAGCACCCGCTGTGCGGGCCTGCAGAAACGCCTGTGGCTCGGCCTGCAACAGTCCGAGCACGCCGCCCAGCGCGCGCAGCAAGCCGGCATCGCTGGCCGAGCCGGAACGGTTCACCGCGGCAGCCAGCTCGAACAGCACCGCAACCGCCTCGGGCGTGCCGAAGTCCTCGTCGAGCGCCGCCTTGAAGCGTGCAGCGCGCGGTTCGGCCCAGTCGATCGCAGCCGGCGCCCCGATCGACGGCGCCTGCTCCAACGCGGTGTAGAGGCGCCGCAGCGCTCCGCGCGCATCGTCGAGATGCGCGTCACTGTAGTTGAGCGGGCTGCGGTAGTGCGTGCGCACGATGAAAAAGCGCAGTGTTTCCGCGTCGTAGCGTTGCAGCACGTCGGCTACGGTGAAGAAGTTGCCCAGGCTCTTGGACATCTTCTCATCGTCGATGTTGACGAAGCCGTTGTGCATCCAGATGCGCGCCAGCGGCACGCCGTTAGCGCCCATGCTCTGCGCGAGCTCGTTCTCATGATGCGGGAAAATCAGGTCGGCACCGCCGCCGTGGATGTCCACGGTGTCGCCGAGCAGCGCCTGGCACATCGCGGAGCACTCGATGTGCCAACCCGGCCGGCCACGCCCCCAGCGGCTGTCCCACTGCGCGTCGGGCGGTTCGTCCGGCTTGGCCGACTTCCAAAGCACGAAGTCGAGCGGGTCGCGCTTGTCGTCACTGACCGCGACGCGCTCGCCTGCCAGCAGCTCATCGATCGACTTGCCGGACAACCGGCCGTAGCCGGCTGCGCGCCGCACCGCGAAGTTCACATCGCCAGCCTCTGCGTGATAGGCCAGTGCCTTTTCCTGCAGCGTGCCGATCATGCGCAGCATCTGCGGCACGTAGCCGGTTGCACGCGGATCGTGAGTCGGGCGCTCGATAAAAAGCGCATCGGCGTCACGGTACATGGCAGCGATCATGCGTTCGGTCAACACATGAATCGGCTCGCCGTTGTCCAGCGCACGGCGGATGATCTTGTCGTCGATATCGGTGATGTTGCGCACGTAGTCCACGTGATAACCGGAAGCCTTCAGCCAGCGCTGCACCACGTCGAATGCGATCATCGAACGCGCGTGGCCAACGTGCAGCAGGTCATAGACGGTGATGCCGCAGACGTACATCCGCACCTGCCCAGGCGTGATAGGCACGAGCGGCTCCAGCATGCGTGAAAACGAGTTGTGGATGCGCAACGTCATGGTTTGCTGCGGAAGTCCGTTCCTTTGGGCCTGGCGTAGGTCTCCACGCTCACCCGAATGCCCGACGGCGTGTGCGTGCACTCAGGCGCGAGCCGGCTGGCGGCAGGGTTTGGAAATTGGCTCCGATGGAATCAGCCAGCGCCTATAGCAGCTGTTTCGCCGAGGCTTCAGGCGCCGACTACTGCACCCCGTCGGATAGAATGAAAATCAGTATAGCTTCGGCTTTCCCCGCATCGACGTGCTGTTGCTTGCCGCGATGTCTGTCGTTTTCATGAACTTGCTTCGAACGTTTTTTTCGGTTATTGCTGCTACGCGACGGCTTCAATCCAGCTGGCATTCAGTCGCTGCGGGACTGCTGATCTGCGCGGCATCAAGCGTCCAGGCGTCCGAATACACCGACATCCAGCAGCTGGCGAACGCCGGGCAGACCTTCCAGGCGCTGGCTCGCGTCGACCAAGGCATTGCGCAGAATCCGAAAGATCCGCAATTGCGGTTTTTGAAGGGTGTGATCGAGTCCAACGCCGGCATGACCGATGCGGCCGAGCAAACGTTCATTGCGTTGACGCGTATCTATCCTGAGTTGCCGGAGCCATACAACAACCTCGCG
The DNA here is from genome assembly GCA_965218765.1 of Burkholderiaceae bacterium. Taxonomy (GTDB): domain Bacteria; phylum Pseudomonadota; class Gammaproteobacteria; order Burkholderiales; family Burkholderiaceae_C; genus JBBPYC01. The sequence goes on from CBDCLU010000002.1 coordinate 608,713, forward strand.
GCGCTCTACGCGAAGTCGAATCGCTTTGGCAAGGCGCGCGAGGCGCTCGAGTCCGCATTGCGGCTGAACCCGGGCTATGCGGTCGCGCAGGAGAACCTCGGCGATGTCTACGTGCGGCTGGCCGCGGAAGCCTACGCGCAGGCGCAGCAGCTTGAACGCAGCAATCCGCGCGTCGCGCCCAAGCTCGCTCAGGTGCGGCAATTGCTCGACGGCACGACGGCAGTGCCTGCAGCATCACGCTGATTGATTGATGGATGGCGGCGCTGCCTGCTCCTGTGATTCCGTACCAGAGGGCTATTCACATGTTCAAATCCGCACCGCGCCTTGCGCAGGCGATCGTCAACATGCGGCGCAGGCTGCTGCTCGGCACCGGCGCACTGAGCCTTGCTGCGACACTCGCCACGCTCATCGCCGGCCCTGCTGCTGCTGCGCAGGCGCCGCGCGTCAAGTTCATGACGTCGGCCGGCGACTTCGTGATCGAGGTCTATCCCGACAAGGCACCGAAGACGGTGGCAAATTTTCTGCAGTACGTGCACGATGGCCACTACGCGGGCACCATCTTTCATCGCGTGATCCCGACATTCATGGTGCAAGGCGGCGGCTTCGACCGCGATTACCAGCAGAAAAAGAATCGTGCGCCGATCGCTCACGAAGGCCGTGCAGCGCTGGCTGCAGGCGGCATGAAGAACGTTGTGGGCACGGTCGCAATGGCGCGCACGACGGACCCGGATTCGGCCACTTCGCAATTTTTCATCAATGTGGCGAACAACGCGTTTCTTGACCCGGTCGTGATACCGCCTGGTGACCCGGTGCCGCGGTTCGAATATCACGGCCGCACCTATGAGAACACGCCGCGCGCCAAACTTGAATCGGCGCCACAGCTCTACGGCTATACGGTGTTCGGCAAGGTTGTGAGCGGCATGGACGTGATTGAGAAGATCAAGTCGATGCCGACCGGCGCCGGTGGCCCGTTTCCGAGTGATGTGCCGAAGACACAGGTTGTGATCGAGTCTGCGACCGAAGTCGAGTAAGCACCGGTCCGACGGCGTGTCTACGATCCCCATCAACCCATCCGCAACCAATCCATGAGCCAACCCAAAGTCCAACTGCACATCCGCGATCTCGGCGTGATCACGCTGGAACTCGATCAGGACAAAGCACCTGCTACGGTCGAGAACTTTTTGAATTACGTGAAAAGCGGTCACTACGAAAACACCATTTTTCACCGCGTGATCCCGGGTTTCATGGTGCAAAGCGGCGGCTTCGAGCCCGGCATGAAACAAAAGAGTGTGCAAGCGCCGATCCAGAACGAAGCGGCCAATGGCCTGAAGAACGACAACTACACGGTGGCCATGGCGCGCACCAGCGATCCCCATTCGGCCACCGCGCAGTTCTTCATCAACATCGCGAACAACGCATTCCTGAATCACACATCGCCAACCGCGTCGGGCTGGGGCTATGCGGTGTTCGGCAAGGTCAGCGACGGCAGTGACGTGGTCGACAAGATCGCTGCCATGAAAACCGGCCATCAGGGTGGCCATGCCGATGTGCCGCGTGACGATGTGATGATCGAAAAGGCAAGCATCGTCACCGACCAGTGATCGTGTTTGCTTGGCGCCCGTGTCTGTGACCACTGTCGGACCGGTGCCGGGCTCGCTCGGTGCGTGGGCGGCCGTACCGACCGAGGTGCCGGTTGAGCTGATGCCGAGTGCGTTCGCCGAACTGCCTGCACCGGCAGAGTGGCAGCGGGTCGATCTGATTTCCGACCTGCATCTGACGCCCGCGAGCTTTGAGGCCACTGCCGCGGTGCTGGATCGGCATCTGGCTGACGATGCGCCGGACGCCCTGTTCATCCTCGGGGATTTATTCGAGGCCTGGATCGGCGACGATGCGGCTGCAGTCGATCCGTTCGCGCAACGCTGTGCCGGCTGGCTGCGCGGGCTGGGTGCAGCGACAAGCTTGTTCTTCATGCACGGCAATCGCGACTTTTTGATCGGTCGCAGTCTGCTCGATGGCTGCGCTGCCACCCTGCTGGACGACCCGACCGTGCTCGACTTCGATGCGCAGCGCTTTTTGCTCACACACGGCGATGCGCTGTGCATCGCCGACCGGCCGTACATGGCATTTCGCGCGCAGGTGCGGCAACCGGGCTTCAAACAAGGCTTTCTGTCGATGCCGATCCCCGAGCGGGTGTCGGTGGCGCGCAAGATGCGCGAACGCAGTGAGTTGCACCAGGGTACGCAGGCCGCGGCTGCCGATGTCGACGCGGTGCTTGCCTGTCGCTGGTTGCGGGCGGCCGATGCACGCACCATGATTCATGGTCACACCCACAAGCCGGATCGGCACCTGCTTGACGCGCAGTCCGAATCTACGCTTGAGCGCTGGGTCATGAGCGATTGGGACCAGGCGGCCAATCCGCCTCGCCGACAGGTGCTGCGGCTGGTGCGTGGTGGCGATGGCCGGCCGCGCCGCATCGATCTGCGTGGGGGCTGACGCAGCGTCGGCGATATGTTGCCCGTGCTTCGATGGTGGCGATTGGGTCGGCGTCGCCGAACGCCCATTGAATTGCCCGACGCGCTGTGGCGGCCGCTGCTGCAGCGCTATGCATTCCTGGCTGCGCTGAGCCCGGCCGATCAACAACGGCTGTGCGCTTTGAGCGCCGCGTTCCTGCAGCGCAAGCAGTTCCACGGCGCCCACGGCTTTGCCGTCAACGACGACATCGCGCTGTCGATCGCGGCGCAGGCGGTGCTGCCGCTGCTGCATCTGGGCGCCAACGGCGATCCGGCCTCTGCGTTGTGCTGGTACGACGACTTCGTCGGCATCGTGGTGCATGTGGATGAAGTTGTCGCGCGCCGAGAAGTGGTCGATGACGATGGAGTGGTGCACCGCTTCCGTGAAGTGCTGAGTGGCGAAGCGATGGACGGCGGCCCGGTCATGCTGAGCTGGCGCGACGTGGCCGAGGCGGGTAATACGGCCGTGCTCGGCTACAACGTGGTGATCCACGAATTCATCCACAAGATCGATCTGCGTGACGGTGCGGCCGATGGCTGTCCGCCATTGCCTGCGGGCTTTCTGGACGCACCGACGCCGCGCGCCGCACGCCTGGCTTGGTTTGCCGTGTTTGATCCGGCCTATGAAGTGTTTCTGGAACAGGTGCTGCTCGCCGAACGCTTCGGCGAACCCCCGAGCTGGCTGGACCCCTATGGCGCGCAAGATCGGGCCGAGTTCTTCGCAGTGGCCTGTGAAGCGTACTTCGTGAACCGGTCGCGCTTCACGGCCGATTTTCCAAGCCTCACGATGCTGTTCGATGCGTTCTTCGGGCCGTGCGCTGCATCGGAACTGTGAACTTGCGCGGCCACCGCGCCGTGGCCCTCACCCCATCGCAGCCAGCGCGCTCAGCCATTCGAGCGCCTCGAAAATCTCCGCCTCGCCGAGCGCCTGGGTCCCGGCAAATTCGACGTAGCGCGACACCACCGGCAGCTTTCGCATCTCGGTGCGAATCTGGTGCGCGTATTGCAGCGGGTTGAAGGTGTCGCCGGTCGTGTAGCTGAGCCAAAGCTGACGGCCGCGCAGCTGCTCGGGTGGTGCGATCAGCGGCATCACTTCGGGCAGCAGCCGGCTGTGCAGCACCATCGCCGCACGCAGCAGGTCCGGCCGGGTCAGCAGCAGCGACAACGCCATGATCCCGCCCTGGTTGATCCCGCCGAGCACGACCGAATCGGCGTCAATGCCGAGTTGCGCCGACGCCTGCTCGACCAGTTGCGCGAGCTGCCGGCGGCCCGTCTGCTCCTGCGCCTGGTCGATGGTGCGCGAACCGTCCGCAGCCAGGGTGAAGTCGAACCAGCGCCAGGCGTTCGGCCCCTCGTTGACCGGGGCACGTATGCACAGCACATGAAAGCAGTCGGGAACGCGCTCGACCAAGGTGAACGCATCGTGCTCGTTGCCACCCACACCGTGCATCAGCACCAGCAGCCAGCGTTGCGCCACCGCATCGGACGCAGGGCGCTCCAGGAAAACCAGCGGCAGATTCGCGAGCGGCATGGGAGAAAAAAATTCTGGTGGACGGGATCAGAAGGCAAGCCGCTTCCACCAAGCCCGTTAGCGACTGCTGGCGGCAACGACGCAACATGGCTGGTGTTGTATGGAATTCATTTCGGCAGATCACAAGCCTGTAGCACGTGCTTCAGTCAACCAATTCTAGGTCGGCCATCTGCTTCGACCATCGTGCGTCTACAGCCGTTCCCCCGTGGCAACACCCATCACCTGCGCATAATTGGCCGGCTGCGTGCTGCTTGAGCCTTGCTGTCAAATTTCGATGAATCTGCACCAATTTCGTTTCGTTCAGGAAGCGGCGCGTCACCGGCTCAACCTGACCGAAGCGGCCAAGGCGCTGCACACCTCGCAACCGGGCGTGTCCAAGGCGATCATCGAACTCGAAGAAGAGCTCGGCATCGAGATCTTCGCGCGCCACGGCAAGCGCCTGAAGCGCATCACCGAGCCCGGCCAGCACGTGCTGGCCAGCATCGAGCTGATCATGCGCGAGATCGGCAATCTGAAGCGCATCGGCGAGGAGTACAGCGCGCAGGACAGCGGCACCCTGTCGATCGCCACCACTCATACGCAGGCGCGTTATGTGCTGCCGCTGCCGGTGGCCGCGCTGCGCGCGGCCTACCCGAAAGTCAACATCAGCCTGCACCAGGGCGCACCGGACCAGGTCGCGCGCATGGTGCAGGACGAAGTCGCCGAGATCGGCGTGGCGACCGAATCGCTGGCCGAGTATGCGGGCCTGGTCACCCTGCCCTGCTACGAATGGCAGCATGTGCTGGTGTTTCCGCCCGGGCACCGGTTTGCAGCGCAGCCACGCATCACGCTGGAAGACTTGGCGAGCGAGCCGATCATCACCTACCACCCGACCTTCACCGGCCGCAACCGCATCGATGCCGCGTTCGCGCAGCGCCGGCTGACGCCGCGCGTCGTGCTCGATGCGATCGACTCGGACGTGATCAAGACCTACGTGCGGCTCGGCATGGGCGTCGGCATCGTGGCCGAGATGGCGGTGCGCGACGACCGCAACGGCGACGCGCTGAACGTTTATCCGGCCGCCCAGCTGTTCGGCCGGAGCGTTGCCCGCATCGCGTTCAAGCGCGGCGCTTATCTGCGCAACTTCGTCTATCACTTCGCCGAGCTGGTCAGCAGCCGCCTGAGCCGGGCGCTGATCGACAAGGCGATGAGCGGCCAGGCAGGCAGCGATTACGCACTTTGATGCGGCAGCAGCAAGCGCGCACCGGTTGAAAATACGCGACTCATGAACATTTCCACCGCCCCTGCCTCGCGCACACCCGCCGTCCAGACCAAGCTGCCGAACGTAGGCACCACCATCTTCACGGTGATGTCGGCGCTCGCGCAGCAGCATGGCGCCGTGAACCTCGGTCAGGGCTTTCCGGACTTCGACTGCGACCCGGCGCTCATCGATGCGGTCACTGCGGCGATGAAGAACGGCTTCAACCAATACCCGCCGATGGCTGGTGTGGCCGCCTTGCGTGAAGCAACTGCTACGAAAATGGAAGCAGGCTATGGCCACCGGTACAGCGCTGCCGATGAAATCACCATCGCGGCCGGCGGCACACAGGCGATCCTGACTGCGATCCTCGCGGTGGTGCGCGCGGGCGACGAAGTGATCGTGCTGGAGCCGTGCTACGACAGCTACGTGCCGAACATCGAACTGGCAGGCGGCACCGTGCGCCGCGTGCCGCTCACGCCGCACACGTTTCGGCCGGACTTCGACAAACTAGCCGCCGCGATCAACCCGCGCACGCGCGCGCTGATCATCAACTCGCCGCACAACCCGAGCGGCACGGTCTGGTCCCAAGCCGAGATGCTGGCGCTGCAGGACCTGCTGGATGGCACCGACGTGCTGCTGATCAGCGACGAGGTCTACGAGCACATGGTGTACGACGGCCGCCAGCATCAGAGCGCGGCGCGGTATCCGGCACTGGCTGCGCGCAGCTTCGTGATCGGCAGCTTCGGCAAGACGTTCCATGTCACGGGCTGGAAGGTCGGCGCGGTCGCGGCGCCGGCTGCGCTCACGGCCGAGTTCCGCAAGGTGCACCAGTTCAACGTGTTCACGGTGAACACACCGGTGCAGCACGGGCTGGCCGCCTATCTGGCCGACCCGTCGCACTACCTCACGCTGCCCGCGTTCTATCAGGGCAAGCGCGATCGCTTTCGCGCCGGGCTGGCCGGCACCCGGTTCGAGCTGCTGCCCAGCGAAGGCAGCTTTTTTCAATGCGTCGGCATCGATGCGGTCAGCGAACTGGCCGAGACCGATTTCTGCCGCTGGCTGACCAGCGAGATCGGCGTGGCCGCGATTCCGCTGTCGGTGTTCTACGGCAACGGTTTCGATCAGCGCGTGGTGCGTTTTTGCTTCGCGAAAAAGGAGGAGACGCTGGACCTTGCAATCGAGCGGCTGGCACGGCTGTAACGCGCGATTTACGGGCCGTCCGTCGCCTAGGCAATGCCCAGGGCAGATCGACGGCCTGCCGGCCTGCTGGCATGTCGTGTGCTGCATTTGCGACTGTCGTCACGAACGTCGATCCACTCGCGACTTACTCACGATCCGTTTTGCTGCGCTTCGCCATCATCGCCCCTGCGTTCACGAGTCATGTGCGCGCGCTCGAAGCGCTTGCGGGCGAGCTGATCGCGCGCGGCCACGCTGTGTTGTGGCTGCAGCAGCCCGACGTCCGGGCGTTGCTGCGCGACGAACGCATCGAGTTCGTCGCGGTCGGCGCGCAGGCGTTTCCGGCCGGCTCGCTTGCGCGGCTGGTCGCGCATGCCGCGCGACCCGGCGGGCCGCTGGGCCTGCGCCGCGTGATCGCCGACATGGCACGCCAGACCGCGACGCTCTGCGCCGAAGCGCCGCCGGTGCTGCGGGCGCACCAGATTGACGTCGTGCTCGCCGATCAGATGGAGGCAGCGGGCGCATTGGTGGCGAAAGTGCTCGGGCTGCCGTGGGTGTCGGTCGCCTGCGCGCTGCCGATCAACCGGGAGCCGGCGGTGCCGCTGCCCGTGATGCCCTGGGGCCATGCCGGCGACGACTCCGCGGCGCTGCAGCGCAACGCGGTCAGCGCACGCGTCTACGACTGGCTGATGCAGCCGCACGACCGCGCGATTGCGCAGGCGGCGGCAGCGGTTGGTTGCGATGAGATCGGAACGCTGGCCGATTGCCTGTCGCCGACGCTGCAGCTGAGCCAGACGATCGAAGCGTTCGATTTCCCGCGCCGGCTGGCGCCTGCCGTGCTGCACCACGTCGGCCCGCTGCGACCGCCGCTGGCGGCTGACGTGCCGCTCGAACTGATGCCGGCCGACGACGGTCGGCCGTTCGTGTTCGCGTCGCTCGGCACCTTGCAGGGGGCCCGGTTCGCGCTGTTCAAGCGGATCGCGAAAGCCTGCCGCGCGCTGAACCTGCAGTTGCTGGTGGCGCACTGCGGCGGGCTGGATTCGGCGCAGTGTGCGGCGCTGCACCGATGCGGCGCGCGCTGGGTGGTGGATTTCGCGCCGCAGCGGGCCGCGCTCGCAAGGGCCGATGTCGTCGTCACGCACGGCGGTTTGAACACCGTGCTCGATGCGCTGGTGGCCGGCACGCCGATGCTCGTGCTGCCGATCGCGTTCGACCAGCCGGGCGTCGCTGCACGCGTGCTGCATGCAGCTGCCGGGCTGCGGTTGTGGCCAGCGCTGGCGACCGTGCGTGCGCTCAGACGCGCGCTGCGGCGTTTGCTCGACGAACCTTCGTTTGCCGCGCACGCGCTGGCGCTGGGCCGCCATGTGCCGGCCGGCGACAGCGGCACGCGGCGCGCGGCCGACCTGATCGAAGCGACAATCTCCGATCTAGCCGACATCGATCTGCGGTCCGCTGCCCCGGTTCCCGAGCCGCTGGCCGCAGTGCGCGATACGCATGGATGAAGCCGGCGCGACCTCGCTCGATGCCGACCTGATCCTGGTCGGCGGCGGGCTTGCGAACGGGTTGATCGCCTGGCGTCTCGCGACGGTGCGGCCCGACTGGCGCGTGCTGTTGCTCGAACGCGGCGCGACGCTCGGCGGCAACCACACCTGGTCGTTCCATGAAGGCGACTTGACCGCCGCCCAGCACGCGTGGGTCGCGCCGCTGGTTGCGCACCGCTGGGGCGGGCATTCGGTGCGCTTTCCGGCGCGCACGAGGGTGCTTGCAGGCGGCTATGCGTCGATCAGCTCCATGCGCTTCGCCGAGCAGCTCGGCGAGCGGCTCGGTGCCTTGGCCCGCACCGGTGTCGAGGTGCGCGACCTCACGCCGACCGAAGTCCAGCTCGCCGACGGCATGCGGCTGCGTGCCCGCGCCGTTCTCGACGGCCGCGGCGTGCGCCCGTGCATGCAGCTGCGGCTCGGATTTCAAAAGTTCCTCGGCCAGCAACTGCGCACGGTGCTGCCGCACGGGCTGAACGCGCCGATCCTGATGGATGCGACCGTCGAGCAACGCGAAGGCTACCGCTTCGTCTACGTGCTGCCGCTGGCGGCCGACGTGCTGCTGATCGAAGACACGTTCTATACCGACGGCGCCGAGCTGGACGCACAGCAACTGCGCGCCGGCATCGAACAGTACGCTGGCGCGCAAGGCTGGGCGATTGCCGAGATCGTCCGCGAGGAGCATGGCGTGCTGCCGATCGTGCTGGCCGGCGACTGCGATGCGTTCTGGGACGAGGCATGCGGCGTGCCGCAGTCGGGCCTGTCCGCCGGCTTGTTCCACCCGACCACCGGCTATTCACTGCCGGCGGCGGTGGCGCTCGCGGAACTGATCGCCCAGCGATTCACCGTAGCGGATGAAATCGATGCGCCAACGTTGTTCGCCGCGATCCGCGCGCACGCGCTGCAACGCTGGCGGGCCCAGGGCTTCTATCGGCTGCTCAACCGCATGTTGTTTCAGGCAGCGCAGCCGACCGAACGCTGGCGCGTGATGCAGCGCTTCTACGGCCTCTCCGAGCCGCTGATCAGCCGTTTCTACGCTGGCCGCACCACGCCTCTAGACCGGTTGCGCATCCTGACCGGACGGCCGCCGGTGCCATTGCCGGCCGCGCTGCGCGCCGCGTTCGACCTGCGTATGCTCGAGACAAACCCTTCGACCGATCCATGACCGAACGCATCCCGCCCGCCACTCGCAACCGCAGTACCGACGACCGCAAGACCGCCGTGGTGATCGGTGCCGGCTTCGGGGGCATTGCGCTTGCGATCCGGCTGCAGGCTGCCGGTGTGCAGACCACCTTGCTCGAAGCACGCGACAAGCCGGGTGGGCGGGCCTACGTATATCAGGAGCAGGGCTTCACGTTCGACGCGGGGCCGACCGTGATTACGGATCCGTCCGCGCTCGAAGAGCTGTTCACGTTGTGCGGCGCCAAGCTGTCCGACTACGTCGAGCTGCTGCCGGTGGCGCCGTTCTACCGGCTCTGCTGGGAGGACGGTTCCCACTTCGACTACGCCAACGATCAGGACGCGCTGGACCGCCAGATCCATGCGCGCAATCCGGCCGACGTGGCCGGCTATCGGCGCTTCCTTGCTTATTCACAAGCGGTGTTCGAGGAAGGCTATGTGAAGCTCGGCACGGTACCGTTCCTGACGTTTCGCAGCATGGTGCAGGCCGGTCCGGCGCTGGCCAAGCTGCAGGCCTGGCGAAGCGTGTACGGGCTGGTGTCGCGCTACATCGAGCACGAGCAGCTGCGCCAGGTGTTCTCGTTCCACTCGCTGCTGGTCGGCGGCAATCCGTTTGCGACCTCGTCGATCTACACGTTGATCCATGCGCTTGAGCGCCGCTGGGGCGTCTGGTTTCCGCGCGGCGGCACCGGCGCGCTGGTGCAGGCGATGGTGCGGCTGTTCGAGGACATCGGTGGCACCGTGCGGCTGAATGCGAAAGTCGCGCGCATCGAACTGGAACGCGGCCGGGCGCGCGGGGTGCTGCTGGCCGGCACTGATGAGCGCATCCCGGCAGACGCGGTCGCCTCGAATGCCGACGTGGTGCGGACCTACGAGAAGCTGCTGGGTCACGAACCGCGCGGACAGGCCGAGTCGCGGCGGCTCAGCGCCAAGCGTTTCAGCATGTCGCTGGTGGTGGTGCACTTCGGCCTGCGCCAGCCGCCGGGCGCGTTGCAGCACCACACCGTGTGCTTCGGCGCGCGCTATCGCGATCTGATCAGCGAGATTTTCAAGGGGCCGATGCCGGAGGACTTTTCGCTCTATCTGCACGCACCCTGCGTGACCGATCCGTCGCTCGCACCGCCCGGTTGTTCGAGCCACTACGTGCTCGCGCCGGTGCCGCATCTGGGCCATGCGCCGGTGGACTGGTCAGTCGAAGGCGCACGTTGGCAGGACCGCATTTTCGATTACCTGCAGGCGCGCTACATCCCGAACCTGCGCGCTGATCTCGTGACCTCCCGCGTGTTCACACCAGCCGACTTCGACAGCGAACTCGACGCGCATCTGGGCTCGGCGTTCTCGCTGGAGCCGGTGCTGCAGCAAAGCGCGTGGTTCAGGCCGCACAACCGCGATGCGGCTATCCCGAATCTCTACATCGTTGGCGCCGGCACCCATCCCGGCGCCGGATTGCCGGGCGTGGTCGGTTCGGCCAAGGCAACCGCCGGCCTCATGATCGAAGCCGCTCAGGCGCAGGCGGCATGAACGACCGGGTCGACCCCGCGCTGGTCGCGCATGCCGCGCAGGCGATCGAAGCAGGCTCCAGCAGCTTCGCCGCCGCCGCGCGCCTGTTCGACCAGACCACGCGGGAGAGCACGCTGCTGCTGTATGCGTGGTGCCGGCATTGCGACGATGTGGTCGATGCGCAGCAGTCCGGCCATGCGCCGGTCGGCGACGCACCCCCGCTCGACGACGCCACGCCATTGCAGCGGCTGGCAGGTCTCGACCAGGCGACTGCCCGCGCCTGCGCCAATACCGACGTGCCGACCGATCCCGTGTTCGCCGGCCTCGCAGAAGTGGTGCGCCGCCACGCACTGGAGCCCGAGCTGCTGCAGGAACACCTGCGCGGTTTTCGCATGGACATCGAGGGCGCGCAGTACCGGACGCTGGCCGACACGCTGCTCTACTGCTACCGCGTGGCTGGCGTGGTGGGTTTGCTGATGGCGCGCGTGATGGGCGTGCGCGAGCCGGCGCTGCTCGACCGCGCCTGCGATCTGGGCATCGCGTTCCAGCTCACCAACATCGCACGCGACATCCTCGACGATGCTGGCATCGGCCGCATCTATCTGCCCGCCGACTGGCTGCAGCAGGCCGGCGTTGCGCCAGATGAGTTGGACCGTCCTGGGCATCGGGAAGCGCTCGCGACGGTCGCGGCGCGGCTGGTCGAGGCGGCCGAGCCTTATTACGCTTCGGCGATCGCGGGCATCGGCGCGCTACCGCTGCGCTCGGCCTGGTCGGTCGCGACCGCACGCGGCGTGTATCGCGCGATCGGCCGGCATGTGAAGGCGCGTGGCGGACACGCGTGGGACGTGCGGGTGGCGACCTCCGGCTTCGAGAAGATCTGGCTGACCGCGCGTGGCGGTGCGGTAGCACTGGCCGCGCGCGCCGGTGCAGGCGCGCGCCGGTCAGACGACCTCTGGCAGCGGCCCAGGTGATGCGCGCCGGCGATGGCCGCGGCCAGCCGCCTGCCGTGTTCTCACGAAACTGACGCCGGCCGGCAGCCGTGCAGGCCCCCGCCCCGGCCATGTCGGCTTCAGGCGTCGTGCATTGGGCGGCTGGCTACAGGCGCCAGTTGCGCAGTCGAATCGCTGGCCTGTCTGCCAACGCCGCTCACGCTGCGGCGGTTGCGCGTGGCATGAACCAGCGCGGCCAGCTTCGCCTGCGACGGCGCGAGCAGAAAGCCGAACGACACGCCGGCTTCCCGCGCAGCAATCGCATGGTGCAGCCGATGCGCCTGCACCAGCCGCTTCAGGTAGCCGCGTCTGGCCTGCAGCTGAAACGGCCAACGCCCGTGCACCAGGCCGTCGTGCGCGATGAAATACAACAGGCCGTAGCCGGCCATGCCCGCGCCGATCCACTGCAGCGGCCACGTGCCCTGCGTGCCGAACCAGATCAGCGCGATCGAGACGCCGGCAAAGACGAACGCGTACAGGTCGTTCTTCTCGAACCAGCCACGCCGATGGCCGTGGTGCGATGCGTGCCAGGCCCAGCCGAAACCGTGCATCACGTACTTGTGCGATGCCCAGGCCACGAGCTCCATCGCTGCGATGGTCAGCAGAACGATCAAACCGTCGAGCAGTTGCATGGGCGAATTGTGCCGGGTCGCTTCGCGGCGACTCGAAGTCAGGGCATTGCGCTACCGTTTCACTAGAAATCAGCGCACGCTGGCCTAGCGCTCCCACCACTTTTCTTTTGAGTAACGCGTTCAGCGCGACAGCGCGACAGCGCGGCATATACACGTGGCTGTCAGCAGACGGCGTGCTCGCAACAGTCGCCACGGCACCGAGCATCCCACTACTGGCCGCCACCTGCCAGGCAACTGCGTCCCGGCCGCCCGGGCCGTAGTAGGCATTGCATTTGCTACCCTAAGCTTATGGATTTACGTTAAGCAATAGGAGTCGGAAGCAATCATGGCGAAGAAAGACAGTGTGAATGACAAGGCCGCAGCGAAGACTGCGGGACGGGTGACCGACAGCGGCTCAAGCCAGCCGCCGGCCAGCGCCCATGGAGATCAGTTGGCGCAAAAAGCGATCGACACGCAGGAGATTTCCGCAGCGATGCCGTTCAACCCGACCAGCCTCAAAGACCACGGCCATGACAGTGCCGTGCGTCCTTCAAAAGGCGCAATGGCCGACCAGACGTCCGAGCTTGCCAGCGCCAGCACGCTGTCGGAGCAAAACGCGAACGACAAAACCGGTGGCGCGGCCGACGAGCCGGGCACCAATCCGACTGTGGACCCGCTAGACCGGGTGCGCGTGAACTCCGGCGGCCAGCCGCTCACGACGAATCAGGGCGTGCGCATCGCCGACAACCAGAACTCGCTCAAAGCGGGCCTGCGCGGCCCGGTGCTGCTCGAAGATTTCATCCTGCGTGAGAAGATCACCCACTTCGACCATGAGCGGATTCCCGAGCGGATCGTGCATGCACGTGGCTCCGGCGCGCATGGCTTCTTTGAAAGCTACCAAGATCTCACGCAGCTGACGGCCGCCGCGCCATTCAGCAAGAAAGGCAAGATCACGCCGGTCTTCACGCGCTTTTCCACCGTGGCGGGCGAGCGCGGTTCGAAGGACACCGCGCGCGACGTGCGCGGCTTTGCGGTCAAGTTCTATACCGACGAAGGCAACTGGGACCTGGTCGGCAACAACATCCCGGTGTTCTTCATCCAGGACGCGATGAAATTCCCGGACCTGATCCATTCGGTCAAGCCCGAGCCGCACAACCAGATGCCGCAGGCGGCCAGCGCACACGACACCTTCTGGGATTTCGTATCCTTGTCCCCCGAATCCACCCACATGCTGCTGTGGCAGATGAGCGACCGCACCTTGCCGCGCAGCTACCGCATGATGGAAGGTTTCGGCGTGCACACGTTCCGGCTGGTGAATCGGCAGGGAGAGTCGAAGCTGGTCAAGTTTCACTGGAAACCGAAGCTCGGCACCCATTCGATGGTCTGGGACGAAGCGGTCAAGATTTCCGGCGCCGATCCGGACTACCACCGGCGCGATCTGTGGGAAGCGATCGAAGCCGGCGAGTATCCGGAATGGGATCTGGGCCTGCAGATCTTCACCGAGCAGGATGCCGAGAACTGGAGCTTCGACATCCTGGACGCCACCAAGCTGGTGCCCGAAGAGTTGGTCCCGGTGCAGATCGTGGGCCGGATGGTGCTGAACCGCAATCCGGACAACTTCTTTGCAGAGACCGAACAGGTCGCGTTCTGCACCGCGCATGTGGTGCCAGGCATCGACTTCACCAACGACCCGTTGCTTGCCGGGCGCATCCACTCCTATCACGACACGCAGTTGATCCGCCTGGGTGGTCCGAATTTCGCCGAGATTCCGATCAACGCACCGATCGCGCCGGTACACAACAACCAGCGGGACGGCTATGGGCGCCAGGCGATCAACCGCGGCCGCGTCTCGTACGAGCCGAACTCGCTGGGTGGAGGTTGCCCGTTCCAGGCCGGGGCGGAAACCGGTTTCGTGTCGTTCCCGCAGCCGGTGCACGAAGACAAGGTGCGCGGCAAGCCCGAAAAGTTTGCCGAGCACTATGCGCAGGCGACGTTGTTCTACGACAGCCAGTTGCCGTGGGAGCAGAACCATATCGCGGCGGGCTTTCGGTTCGAGTTGTCCAAGCTCACCGTGCCCGCACTCAGAGAACGCGTGCTCTCGGGGCTTGCCAATGTGTCGATGGAGCTGGCGCAGAAAGTCGCCGAAGGTCTCTCCATGGAAGTGCCGGAACCGATGCCGCGCGCACTGCCGACGCCCGTGCAGTCCGAAGTCGCGAAGTCGCCCGCGTTGTCGCTGATGGGGCACCCGGGTGATGGCTCGATCCGGTCGCGCAAGGTGGCGATCCTCGTGGCCGACGGTGCGGACGCTAAGCCGGTCGCAGCGCTGCAGGCGGCGCTGCTCGAGCAGGGTGCGCTCGGGCGGGTGATCGGCGTGCGGGTCGGGCCCGTCAGATGCGCGGGCGGAGAGACGCTGCAGGCGGACGGCTCGATGGAGAACGAACCGTCGTTCCTGTTCGATGCGCTGGTGCTCGGCGGTGGCGAAGCTGCCGTGCAGACGCTGTCCAACATCGGCCTGACCACCGAGTACATCCAGAATCAGTATCGCCACGGCAAGACGATCCTGGCGCTGGGCGCCGCCAGCAAGTTGCTGCAGAAGGCCTCGATCCCGATGGAACTGCCCGACGGTGCAGCAGACCCTGGCCTGCTGCTCGCTGATGATGCTGCGCAAGGCGCACAGGATGCGTTCTTCGCAGCCCTGGCAAAGCACCGGCATCCGGAACGCGAAACCGATCCGCCGCGCGTCTGAACTGCTGAAACGCGCTCGCGTACGCACCGTTACCTGTCGAACCAGCTCGTCGCTTCGGTCAAGCAGCTCCACGGACATGAATTTGATCCTGTGGCGGCATGCCGAAGCCGAAGATGCGCCTGCAAGCGGGGACGATTTGGCGCGCCGGTTGACGGCGAATGGCGAAAAGCAGGCGCGCAAGGTCGCTGCCTGGCTCGATCGACAGTTGGCGGACAGCGCGCGCGTGCTGTGCAGCCCGGCGCTGCGCGCGCAGCAGACCGCACACGCACTGGGGCGCAAGTTCAAGCTGCACGACGAACTCACACCCGACAGCACGCCTGCCCGGTTGCTTGAACTGGTGCAGTGGCCACGTGCAAAACCGACTTTTCTGGTGGTCGGCCATCAGCCGGTGTTGGGGCAGACAATCGCGCAGCTGCTCGGCCTGCAAAGCGGCGACTGTTCGATCAGAAAAGGCGGGTTGTGGTGGCTGCGCCGGCCCCCCGACCCGGCCGACGGGGTCGGCACCACGGTGCTTGCGGTGCTGTCGCCCGACCTGCTTTGATGTCGGGCGTAGTGCCGCCTAATCCGTGTCGCGGTCGGCGCGCGGCCGGCCGGTCTTGATGACCGGCACCGCATCCAGCGCCGCAAACAACTGCGCATCCGGCATGTCGGCCAACGCGAGGATGCCGGCGCGCAGGATTTCGCTTTTCTTCACATGCCGCTGGCGTGCGGCAGCGCGGCCTTTAAGCAGGTCGATCAGTTGATATTCGGCTTTGGGCATGGTGAAGCTGTCGCGCACCGGCCGGGGCTTCTTTAATTTCGACGGCTTGCCGGTCTTCTGCGCTGATTTCGTCGTCACCGGCTCAGGCCAGCTCGGGGCCATACCGTCGCTGTCCTCGGCCGATGCGCGCGCCATGCGCATGGAGACCTCCACTGCCGATGCGGACTGCGCCTGGGTCGGGGGATCGGGCCAGTCGGGCTGTGCGGCCGAAATCGCAGCAGGCATGTCGGTCGAGGCAACGGCGGGCGCACCGGCTTGCGTATCCGTCGGCGCTGCAACGAGCTTGCGCGCGGGGCGCCGGGGAACAGCCGTCTGCGTGGGGGGCGGTGTCGGCGCGGCGACTCGGCTGGTGGTGGGGCGTGGCTTCTTGACCGGTGGCACGGGGCTCATGTACTGGCGACGGGGTGATTGCGATGAATGAAATATCTTGAACCAAGCGATGAATGGCGCATGGACAATAGCAGCCGCTGCAGCCTTGCGTCAATCGCGTCGGCAGGCCCGCGGCCAAGCACCGGCGTAGCAGCAGAACATGGCCATCGGGAAAGTCTGGTGGCGCCGCCGGTGTCGGATCGGCTAGATTGCCGCATACCCGAATGAAACAACCTTGAAGGACTGGTGCCCAGCATGACGATCCGCCGCCAATTTATCGCCCGCTCCGCCGCCCTGTTCGGTGCCGCTTCCAGTGGATTGCTGGTGCCCCGCTTGGCGTTCGCGCAAAGCGCCGCGCCGATCAAGGTGGGCCTGATGCTGCCGTACACCGGAACATTCGCGCAACTGGGCGTCGCGATCGAAAACGGCTTTCGGATGGCGCTGGCCGAGCACGGCGACAAGCTCGGCGGCCGTGCGATCGAATTCTTCAAGGTCGACGACGAATCGAACCCGGCCAAGGCGGTCGAAAACGCGAACAAGCTGGTGCAGCGCGACGCCGTTGACGTGCTGGTCGGCACCGTGCACTCGGGCGTGCAGATGGGCATCCAGAAAGTCGCGCGCGACTCCGGCGTGCTGAACCTGATCCCGAACGCCGGCGTGCTGGCTGCCACGCGCGCGCTGTGCGCGCCGAACGTGTTTCGCACCAGCTTCACCAATTCGCAGCCGACGTTTGCCTTGGGCAAGGCGATGGCCGAGAAAGGCGTCAAGAAGACCGCCTGGATCACCTGGAAATACGCGGCCGGCGATGAAGCGTTCGAAGGCTTCAAGGAAAGCTACACCAAGGGCGGCGGCACCATCGTGAAGGAGCTTGGCCTGCCGTTTCCGAACGTCGAGTTCCAGGCGTTGTTGACCGAGATCGCGGCGGCCAGTCCAGATGCGGTCGCGTGTTTCTTTGCGGGCGGCGGCGCCGTGAAATTCATGAAGGATTACGCCGCCGCCGGCTTGAAGGACAAGATCCCGCTGTACGGCTCCGGCTTTCTGACCGAGGGCACGATCGCGGCCGCCGGTGAGGCCGCGAACGGCGTGATCACCGCGATGCATTACGCCGACGCGCTGGACACCCCGCGCAACAAGCAGTTCCGCGCCGATTACCTGAAAGCGTTCAAAGGCGAGGCGGACGTGTATGCCGTGCAGGGCTACGACGCCGGCCAGCTGCTGGTGCTCGGTGCCGATGCCGTCAGAGGCGACCTGTCCGCGAAACCCGCGCTCTACAAGGCGATGGAAGGCGCGACGATCGACAGCCCGCGCGGCAAATGGACCATGAGCAAATCGCACAATCCGATCCAGGACATCTACCTGCGTGAAGTCAGCAACGGCGACAACCAGGTGATCGGCGTGGCGGCCAAGGCGCTGGCGGATTCGGGCGCCGGCTGCAAGATGGGTTGACGGCCACGCGCGTGCGACTGTCGACCTTTCAGCCTGTTTCGTTGCGCCTCGATCGCCTTCGACTTTCCTTATCTGCCGAGGCGGACATCCGTTGGATCTGCCAACCTTTCTGATCCAGTTGCTCAACAGTGCCCAGTATGGTCTGCTGCTGTTCATGCTGGCGGCCGGCCTCACGCTGATTTTCGGGATCATGGGCGTGGTGAACCTCGCGCACGGCAGCTTCTACATGCTGGGCGCCTATCTCGCCTATTGGCTGGTCGGCCTGTCGGGCAGCCTGACGGTGGCACTGCTCGGCGGCGCGGTGCTTGCCGTGCTGTTCGGCTTTGCGCTGGAGAAACTGCTGTTCCGGCACTTTTACGAGCGTGACCACCTGGATCAGGTGCTGCTGACGTTCGGGCTGATCTACATCTTCGAAGAACTGCGCTCGATTTTCTGGGGCGATGACGTACACGGCGTACCGGTGCCCGAAGCGCTGCGCTGGTCGATCCGGATGACCGACAACCTGTCCTATCCAGCGTATCGGCTGTTCGTCGGCGGCATCTGCCTGTTGCTCGCACTGGGCCTGTATCTGTTGATTTCGAAGACGCGGCTGGGCATGAAGATCCGCGCGGGCGCGTTCAACCACGACATGACGCAGGCGCTGGGCGTGAACATCAAGCTGATCCATTCGATCGTGTTCGCACTCGGCGTTGCGTTGGCGGCCGTGGCCGGCATGGTGGCGGCGCCGCTGTCGAGCGTTTATCCGAACATGGGCTCGCAGGTGCTGATCATCTGCTTCGTGGTGGTGGTGATCGGCGGCATCGGTTCGGTGCGCGGCGCGTTGATCGCCGCTCTGTTGGTGGGATTGGTCGACACCTTCGGCAAGGTGCTGCTGCCGCAGCTGTCGGGCATGCTGGTCTATCTGCTGATGGCCGTGGTGCTGCTCTGGAAGCCGCAGGGGTTGTTCCAGCAATGAGTGCGCCGCGCGCGCACCTGGAACGCCTGCCGCGCAGCGTTCAGCTGCTGCTGGTGCTGGCGCTGATCGCGCTGGCGGCGTTCCCGTTCATCGGCAGCCCGTTCTATGTCGGCATGGTCGGCCAGATGATGATCATGGCGATCTTTGCGATGAGCCTCGATCTGCTGCAGGGCGTGACCGGGCTGGTGTCGCTTGGCCATGCGGCGTACTTCGGGCTGGCCGGTTATGCGCTCGCATTCCTGACCCCAGCCGGCGCGCCTGTGAGCCTTTGGTGGACGCTGCCGGTCGCGGTGCTTGGCGCCGGGCTCGCGGCGCTCGTGATCGGCATCTTCGTGGTGCGCACGCACGGCATCTACTTCATCATGGTGACGATGGCGTTCGCGCAGATGGTGTTCTACGTGTTCTTCGACAACCGCGCACTGGGCGGCTCGGACGGCATCTACATCAACTTCAAGCCCGACGCGGTGCTGTTCGACCTTGACGACAAGCGCGTCTTCTACTACTTCACCCTCGCCTGCCTGCTGAGCGTCTATGCGTTCCTGCGGCGGCTGCTGTGGAGCCCGTTCGGCCGCGCGCTGTCGGGCATCCGCGTGAATGAACACCGCATGCGCGCAGTCGGATACGGGACGTTCGGCTACAAGCTGGCCGCGTTCGGACTCGCCGGCGCGCTGGCCGGGCTGGCCGGCTATCTGTGGGCGGCGCAAAGCGGTTATGTGAACCCGGAGCTGATGGGTTTTCACTTGAGCGCGCACGCGGTCATGATGGTGATCCTGGGTGGGATGGGCAACTTCGCGGGCGCGATCCTGGGCGCGTTCACGTTCGAATATCTGCTGCACCTGTTCAAGGATCTGAGCAAGCACTGGCAGCTGCTGATGGGCAGCTTCATCGTGCTGGTGGTGCTGTTCGCGCCGCGCGGGCTGCTCGGGCTGGCGACGCTTCGAGGAACGAACGCAGCGGATGCGGGTGATGCCTGACGAAGTGCTGCTGTCCGCAAGCCAGCTCACCAAACGCTTCGGCGGGCTGGCGGCAGTGAGTGACGTCTCGCTTTCACTGGTCCGCAACCGCCTCCACGCCGTAATCGGGCCGAACGGCGCGGGCAAGTCGACCTTGACGAACCTGCTGTCTGGCGACCTGAAGCCGACGTCCGGCACGGTGCGGCTCAACGGTACCGATGTGACCGGCTGGACGCCGGAAAAGATCTCGCGCCAGCGGCTCGGGCGCAGCTATCAAAAAACCAACATCTTCGCGCCGTTCACCGTCTGGGAGAACGTCCGGCTGGCCGCCCAGTCGCGCCGACCCGAAGCGTTTCGGTGGCTCTCGAATGCTTCCAAGTTGAGAGCTACAAATGAAGCCTGCGCGCGCGCGCTGGTACTGTCCGGCTTGGAAATTCGCAAAAACATGGTGGCTGGCGCGATTTCCCACGGCGAGCAGCGGCAGCTCGAGATCGCGATGACGCTGGCGACCGACCCGCAGGTGCTGCTGCTCGATGAGCCGCTGGCCGGCATGGGCGTGATGGAGGCCGAACGCATGGTCGAGCTGCTGCTGAAGATCAAGCCCGATCACGCCATTTTGCTGGTCGAGCACGACATGGACGCGGTGTTCGCACTTGCCGACGTGCTCACCGTGATGGTGAACGGCCAGGTGATCGCGGGCGGTTCGCCGGCTGCCATCCGAAGCGACGCCGGCGTGCAGGCGGCCTATCTCGGTGAAGAAGGCCAGGCCGCATGAGCGGATCGCCGGCATCGCAGCTGCTTGTCGACGCACGCGGCGTGCATACCTACTACGGCGCTAGCCACATCCTGCGCGGCGTCGACTTCGCAGTCGCGCGCGGCGAGACGATCGGGCTGATGGGCCGCAACGGCATGGGCAAAAGCACCCTGCTCAAAAGCATCATGGGGCTGGTGCGGCCGCGCTCAGGCCGGGTTTCGATCATGGGGCACGACATGCTGGGTCGCCCGGCGTTCCAGGTCGCGCGCCTGGGCATCGCCTACGTGCCCGAGGGCCGCGGCATCTTCGGCAACCTGAGCGTGCTGGAGAACCTCAAGATGGCCGCGCGCCCTGGCACGCGCGGGCAGCAGGACTGGACCTGCGAGCGCGTGCTGGACACGTTTCCGCGGCTGGCCGAGCGCCTGCGGCATGGCGGCCAGCAACTGTCGGGCGGCGAGCAGCAGATGCTGACCATCGGCCGCGCGCTGATGACGAATCCCGACGTGCTGATCCTCGACGAAGCGACCGAGGGCCTGGCACCGCTGATCGCCAGGGAAATCTGGCGCATCTGCGGAGTGATCCGCGAGACCGGCATCAGCAGCGTGATCGTCGACAAGAACTGGAAGCACGTGACCGCGATCACCGATCGCAACGTGATTCTCGTGAAAGGCGAAGTGGCGTTCGCGGGCAGCAGCGCGGCGCTGCGCGCGGCGCCCGACCTGCTGGCCCGGCACCTGGGCCTCTGAGTGCCCCTTCGCTGCTTTCGCAGCGAGCTCGGGAATCACCAGCTGCGTCGCAGCGCGCGGATGCACGATCACCGCGAGCAGCCGCCTCGTAACGGTGGCGCTCGGGCCGCAGCCGTCATTTGGCGCGCTTGGCGTCGTCCATGGCCTGCGCAATCTCAGCCTGCATCTTGGGCAGCAAGCTCTGGAGCTGGCCCTGCACCAGTTCCATTGCCCGTGCGGTCAACGCCGGCGTCTTGTCGATCAACGCCTGGCCCACCGGTGTCCGATGGAACGCGATCAGCCCGTCGACCTCGTTCTGGTCAGACGTCTCCTAATAGATCCGCACATACTGCGGTTTGAGCTTGTCCCACGACCAGTCGCTCCTCTTGACCTCGGCGAATCTGGCCGGCAGCGCGTCGATGATCTTTTTTTTACCATGCGGTGAGCGTCTCGCCCGCGGTGGCCTGCCGCATGAGTGGCCCACGTTCGCAGCCGACGCCTCCACGATCGCACCTGCCTTGCTGAGCGCGAGCACCTGTTCTACCGATTCCCGATCGGCCGGCGCGGCCTGCGCTGCCAGTGCAAGCAGCGATGCGAACGCCCGGGCAGTTCGGTTGATCAGGTTCAATGCTTTCCCAACGTAGAAACTGCACCCGCATTTTCGCCAACATGCCGGGCCGGCAGAACATGCGTGGCCGATTGCGGTAACTTCCATGTCCATGAGCACGTCCCAAGCAGAAGACCTGCCGCTCGCAGGCATCCGCATCCTGAGCCTGGCACTGAACCTGCCCGGCCCGGCCGCGCTGATGCGCTGCCGGGCGTTGGGCGCGGTTTGCAGCAAGGTCGAGTCGCCCGCGGGCGATCCGATGCGGCACTACCGCGCCGACTTCTATGACCATCTGACCGAAGGCGTGCGGGTGCTCATACTCGACCTCAAGACCGATGCGGGCCGCGCCGCGCTCGCTGGCGAGCTGCAACAGACCGACTTGCTGCTGACCTCGTTCCGTCCGTCCGCGCTCGCCAAGTTCGGGCTCGACTGGCCGACGCTGCAGTCGCGCTGGCCGCAGCTCTCGCAAGTCGCAATTCTTGGCGCAGGCGGCGCGCGGGCTGAAGAGCCGGGGCACGACCTGACCTACCTGGCCGAGCGCGGCCTGATCAACGGCGTCGAGTTGCCCGCGACGCTTTATGCCGACATGAGCGGCGCTTTGATGGCGACCGAAGCGGTGCTGCGTTGCATGACGCGGGACCGCGCTGCAACCGGTGCGCAATCGGCGCCAACGTCCGCGAGCGCAGGGCACTACGTCGAAGTCCCGCTGGCCGATGCCGCGGACTGGCTCGCGCTGCCGCGCCGCTTCGGCCTGACCGCACCGGGCAGCCTGCTCGGCGGCGCGCATGCGGGTTACCGGGTCTATCCATGCCGTGACGGCCGCGTGGCGGTGGCGGCGCTGGAACCGCACTTCGCGCGTGCGCTTTGCAACGTGGCTGGCGTGCCGCCCGCCGCCGCCGACCCTGCGGCGGCGGCGACCCATACGGCCATCGCCACATTTTTCGCGGACCGCACGCGAGCAGAACTCGATCAGCTCGCGCGCGAGCGGGACATTCCGCTGCACACACTCGAGCGCGATGGCTGAACCACCGGCGTGCCAGGGCATCGCAGACGCGACCGGGCTCGAGGTGGCCGGCGGCGTCGATCGACCAACGACTGGCAAAGCCAGGATCGCGCGGCGGACACGGCCATGTCAGGGTTTCTCCCTACCTGCAACTGCAGGATCAGGCGGCACCAGGTCGCGGGCCGCAATGGGCTTCGATAATCGGGTGGTCGATTCTTGTGCCGCCCGGCGCATGTTTTCGATCCCTCACGGAAGCCATCTGCCTTGTCCTGACCCAACCGCATGTTCAACCTCGATGCACTGATGCTGGCCCGGATCCAGTTCGGGTTCACGATCGCCTTTCACATCATCTTTCCAGCGCTGACCATCGGCATGGCGAGCTATCTGGCGGTGCTCGAAGGGCTGTGGCTCACACGCAAAGAAACGCATTACCGCGACCTCTATCATTTCTGGTCCAAGGTGTTCGCGGTCTGCTTCGGCATGGGTGTGGTGTCGGGTCTCGTGATGGCCTACCAGTTCGGCACCAACTGGAGCGGCTTTTCGACCTTTGCGGGCGGCGTGACCGGGCCGTTGCTGGCTTATGAAGTGCTGACTGCGTTCTTTCTCGAGGCGGGCTTTCTCGGCGTGATGCTGTTCGGCTGGAAAAAGGTCGGCCCCGGCATCCATTTCGCGTCCACCATCCTGGTCGCGCTCGGCACCCTCACGTCGATGACCTGGATCCTCGCGTCGAGCAGCTGGATGCACACCCCCGCGGGCTACGAGATCATGGACGGCCGCGTGGTGCCGACCGACTGGGTCGCGGTGATCTTCAACCCGTCGTTTCCGTACCGGCTCATGCACATGGGCGTGGCCGCGTTCCTGTCCACCGCGCTGGTGGTCGGCGCGACCGGCGCCTGGCACCTGCTGCGCGGCGACCGCACGCCGGCCACGCGCACGATGATGTCGATGGCACTGTGGATGTTGTTGATCGTGGCGCCGATCCAGGCGGTGATCGGCGACTTCCACGGCCTGAACACGCTCGAGCACCAGCCCGCCAAGATCGCAGCGATCGAAGGGCATTGGCAGAACGAGCCGGAGCCCGGTGCCGGTGTGCCGCTGACCCTGTTCGGCTGGCCCGACATGCATGACGAGACCACGCACCATGCGATCAAGGTGCCGCATCTGGGCAGCGTGATCCTGACGCACACCTGGGATGGCCAGTTCAAGGGGCTGAAAGACTTCGCGCCGCAGGACCGGCCAAATTCGACCGTCATCTTCTGGTCGTTCCGGATCATGGTCGGCCTTGGTTTCATGATGATCGGGCTGGGGCTATGGGCGGCCTGGGCGCGCTGGCGCGGCAGGCTGTACCACCTGCGGCCGCTGCTGTGGGCGACGCTGGCGATGGGCCCGGCCGGGCTGCTCGCGATCCTGGCCGGGTGGATCACCACAGAAGTCGGCCGCCAGCCGTGGGTCGTTTACGGCGTGATGCGCACGGCCGATGCAGTGTCGGCGCACAGCGCGACGCAGCTCGCGATCACGTTGTCGCTGTTCATCGTGGTGTACCTGGCGGTGTTTGGCGCCGGCACGTTCTACGTGTTGCGGCTGCTTGCAGCCGGGCCGACGCCGGCACAGGAATCCCAACCAACGGAGGGCGGCCCGGGCGAGCCGCGCACGCCGTCGCGGCCGCTGTCGGCGGCGCCCGACCCGGTGGAAGAGGGTTCGGCGCCGCTGGGCGGCAGATTGCAGCCGCAGGGCTGACGGCGAAGGACGCACATGGGTATCGATCTGCCGCTGATCTGGGCCATCATCATCCTGTTCGGCGTGATGATGTATGTGGTGATGGACGGGTTCGACTTGGGCATCGGCCTGCTCTATCCGTTCTTTCCGGCCAGCCACGACCGCGACGTGATGATGAACACGGTGGCGCCGATCTGGGACGGCAACGAGACCTGGCTGGTGCTCGGCGGCGCCGGCCTGCTGGCCGCTTTCCCGATCGCATACTCGGTGATCCTGTCGGCGTTCTATCTGCCGCTCACGTTGATGCTGCTCGGGCTGATCTTTCGCGGCGTCGCGTTCGAATTCCGGTTCAAGGCCAGCGAGCTGCGCCAGCATTGGTGGGACAAGGCGTTCATCGGCGGCTCGTTCGTCGCGACGTTCTTTCAGGGCGTGGTGCTCGGCGGTTTCATCGACGGCATCAAGGTGGTGGACCGATCGTTTGCCGGCGGCCCGCTCGACTGGCTGACGCCGTTCGGCGTGTTCACCGGCTGCGCGCTGGTCGCGGGCTACGCGTTGCTGGGCGCGACCTGGCTCGTCATGAAGACCACCGGGCCGTTGCAGGTCCGCATGCGCCAAGTCGCGCGGCCGCTGACCCTGGTGCTGCTTGCAGTCGTGCTCATCATCAGCATCTGGACGCCGCTCGCGCACCGCGCGATCGCCGCGCGCTGGTTCGTGTTTCCGAACCTGCTGATCTTCTCACCGGTCCCCGTGCTGGTCGTGCTCACGAGCATTTCGCTGTACCGATCGTTGGGCCATACGCGGCAGGCGGAAGCCGGTCCGTTCGGGCTTACCTTGTTTCTGGTGTTTCTGGCCTACAGCGGCCTCGGGATCAGCGTCTGGCCGAACGTGATCCCGCCGGCCGTGTCGATCTGGGACGCCGCCGCGCCCGCGCAAAGTCAGGGCTTCGCGCTGGTCGGCGCGTTGCTGATCCTGCCGCTGATCCTCGCCTACACGGCATGGAGTTATTACGTGTTCCGCGGCAAGGTCGATTCGTCGGTCGGCTACCACTGAAGCGGCGCGCGCCGATGGATAGGGAGTCTGACGTTCCGGCTGGCGCAATCGAGCGCCCCAACTGGTTCACGCGCATCGGCTGGCTGGTGCTGATCTGGATCGCAAGCGTCACCGCACTGCTTGCGTTCGCGTTCGCGTTTCGCACCGTGATGGGCTGGGTCGGGCTGTCGACCTGATCTGGTTCGCTATTCTTCGTATAGCTAAACGCGCAGGCTGGGTAAGCACCTGAGCCCTATTCAGCTTGAATTTCCGGACGGCAGTGGCGGTTCAACCCCCCCGAATCAGCGCTGACGTTGCAGCGTCCGGCCGCAGCTAACCGATCTTTCGATGCCGCGTGCCACCGGCTCGCGCACCAGCGCCTGTCCGCGGCGGCAGGCCAGTGTGCTGGGTCAGCACCCGTCCCGCTTGCGGCGCGCCTGCCGTCGAGTTCTTGCGCCGCGCGCTGCTGTAGCCGCCGTCGCCGAGCGGCTGCCAGGTCGGGATCAGGTGCTGTTTGCCGTTGCCGATCAGATCGGAGCGGCCCATCGCCTTCAATGCCTCACGCAGCAGCGGCCAGTTGTTCGCGTCGTGATAGCGAAGGAACGCCTTGTGAAGACGGCGCTGTTTTTCACCGCGCACGATCGGCACAGTCTCGCTGTCGCGGCCAACCCTTTTCAGCGGATTCTTCGACGAGTGATACATCGCGGTCGCGGTTGCCATCGGGCTTGGATAAAACGCCTGCACCTGATCGGCGCGGAAGCCGTTTTTCTTGAGCCATAACGCCAGGCTCAACATGTCCTGGTCGGTCGTGCCTGGATGCGCGGCAATGAAGTAAGGAATCAGATACTGCTTCTTGCCGGCTTCGAGCGAGTATTTCTCGAACAGCTGCTTGAAGCGGTCGTAGCTGCCGATGCCGGGCTTCATCATCTTCGACAGCGGCGCAGCCTCGGTGTGCTCGGGCGCAATCTTCAGATAGCCGCCGACATGGTGCGTGACGAGTTCCTTCACATATTCGGGCGACTGCACCGCGAGGTCGTAGCGCAGGCCCGAGCCGATCAGGATCTTCTTGATGCCGCGCAGACCGCGCGCGCGGCGGTACATCCGGATCAGCGGATCGTGGTTCGTGTTCAGGTTCGAGCAGATGCCCGGATAAACGCAGCTCGGCTTGCGGCACGCGGCTTCGATCTCGGGCGATTTGCAGCCGATCCGGTACATGTTCGCGGTCGGCCCCCCGAGGTCCGAGATGGTGCCGGTAAATCCTTCCACCTTGTCGCGGATCTCCTCGATCTCGCGGATCACCGAGTCTTCGGAGCGGCTCTGGATCACGCGGCCTTCGTGCTCGGTGATCGAGCAGAACGTGCAGCCGCCGAAGCAGCCGCGCATGATGTTGACGGAAAACCGGATCATCTCCCAGGCCGGGATCTTGGTCGGTCCGTCGTGCCGGCCGTTCGCATCGGCATAGCCCGGATGCGGCGCGCGCGCGTACGGCAGGCCGAACACCGAATCCATCTCGGCGGTGGTCAGCGGGATCGGCGGCGGGTTGATCCAGACATCGCGCGCGGTCGCACCTTCGCCGTGCGCCTGCACCAGCGCGCGGGCGTTGCCGGGATTGGTCTCCAGATGCAGCACGCGGTTCGCATGCGCATAGAGCACTGGGTCGGACCGGACCTGCTCGTAGCTGGGCAGCCGGATGACGGAGCGCTCGCGCGGCGGCGATGCGACCTTGTTACGAAGGTTCGGGTTCGCCACAAAAGTGAGCGGCTTTTGCGTCGGGTCCGGGTCCGCGCCCGCTTCCCTCGCGCAAGTGGCGCCCTGCGCCTGCGCCTGCTCCGACGTGGTCTGGTAGGGGTTCACGTGATCGTCCACGCGGCCCGGGCGGTCCACCTGCGTCGAATCGATCTCGAACCAGCCGAGCGGCGCCTGCCGCTGGACGAACGCAGTGCCGCGCACGTCGGTGATCTGCTGCACCGGCTCGCCCTTGGCAAGGCGATGCGCGATCTCGACGATCGCGCGCTCGGCGTTGCCGTACAGCAGCAGGTCGCACTTCGCATCGACCACGATCGAGCGGCGTACCTTGTCGGACCAGTAGTCGTAGTGCGCGATGCGGCGCAGCGACCCCTCGATGCCGCCGAGCACGATCGGCGCATCGTGGAATGCTTCGCGGCAGCGCTGGCTATAGACGATCGCGGCGCGTTCCGGCCGCCGGCCGCCGACGTCGCCCGGCGTGTAGGCGTCGTCCGAGCGAATCTTGCGGTCCGCCGTATAGCGGTTGATCATCGAATCCATGTTGCCCGACGTGACGCCGAAAAACAGGTTCGGCCGGCCCAGCGCCCTGAACGGCTCCGCGCTCTGCCAGTCCGGCTGCGCAACGATGCCGACCCGGAAGCCCTGGGCTTCGAGCACGCGGCCGATCACCGCCATGCCGAAGCTCGGGTGGTCGACGTATGCATCCCCGGTGACCAGCACGACGTCGCAGCTGTCCCAGCCCAGCTGGTCCATTTCGGCGCGGCTCATCGGTAGCATCGGAGCGGTGCCGAAGCGCGCGGCCCAGTGCTTCTTGTAGCTGTCGATCGGCTTGGCCGCGCGTGCGAAGAAGGAAACGTCGATCGGGGCGTTCATTGAAAATAGGAGGTGCGACCAGGGCCGTGGGTGCGTGCGGGCAACGGGGCCAAGCGGCTGCGGCAGCCCGGCAACGGCCTGAAGCGGTTGGCTTGCAGCAAGCCTGCCGCACGGCCTGACAGCACCACATTTTACGATTGGCTTGGCTGATCCGTCGAAACGCGGGCCATCGGCGGAGTCGGCGCCGGACCGACGCGGCATGACTGGGCAGCAAGCTTGAATGGGTCCGCGGAATGCCGGGGCAGTCGGCGTGCGCCTACGCCGTGTGATCGCCAGCTAAGTTAGCCTCAAGATTCCGATGTTCAGAAGCTTCACCATCTTCCTTGTCACGTTGTCGCTGACCGTGCTCGTTGTGCTGCTGACCGCCAACCTCAGCATGGGCAACAAGCCGATCGACGTGCCGCTGGCGCACCGCTATCGGGTCGCCGATCCGCAGTTCGAGCGCGCGGTCGGCTCGGTGCTGACCCCGGGCCTGACGACCGGCAACCGCGCGCAGGAGCTGCTCAACGGCGACCAGATCTTTCCCGCCATGCTGGGCGCCATCCGCAACGCGCAGACGTCCGTCACGCTCGAAACCTACATCTATTTTTCCGGTTCGACCGGCGACCGGTTTTCCGAGGCGCTGCGCGAGCGCGCCGCTGCCGGCGTCAAGGTTCATGTGCTGCTGGACTGGATCGGCGGCGATCTGGAGGACGCGCTGCTTGAGAAGATGCGCGCGAGCGGCGTGGAGATCAGGCGCTACAACGCACCCGAGTGGTACAACCTTGCGCGCTTCAACAACCGCACGCACCGCAAGCTGATGGCGGTGGACGGGCGCATCGGTTTCATCGGCGGCGTCGGCCTGGCCGACAAGTGGAGCGGCGATGCGCAGGACCCGGGCCACTGGCGCGACACGCATTTCCAGGTCGAAGGGCCGGTGGTCGCGCAGATACAGTCGGCGTGCTTGGACAACTGGCTTGCGGCCACGGGCGAAGTGCTGCGCGGCGACGCCTACTTTCCGCCGCTCGAAGCAGCGGGCGAGCAGACCGCGCAGGCGTTCAGCGCGTCCCCGGGCGGCGGCTCCAAGACCATGCAGCTGCTGTATCTGATGTCGATCACGGCCGCGCATGAATCGATCGAGCTGTCCGCGTCCTACTTCATCCCGGACGAGGTGGCCAAGGCCAGCCTGGCGGCAGCCGCGCGGCGCGGCGTGCGCGTGCGCGTGCGCGTCATCGTGCCGGGGCCGCACATGGACGTGGCGATCGTGCGCCATGCGTCGCGCCACAACTGGGGACCGCTGCTCGAAGCGGGCGTCGAAATCTACGAATACCAGCCGACCATGTTCCACTGCAAGGTGATCGTGGTCGACGGGCTCTGGACGTCGGTCGGCTCGACCAACTTCGACAGCCGCTCGTTCAGCGTGAACGATGAAACCAACATGAACGTTTATGACGCGGCGTTTGCGCAGCGGCAGATTGCGGTGTTCGAGCAGGACCTGCAGCGCACCAGCCGGATTTCACCGCAGCACTGGCAAGACCGCCCCGTTTCACAAAAAATACTCGACTGGGGCTCATCCTTGTTGAGCTCCCAGCTATGAAAACGGAAGCATTCTGAGGCGCATCCCAACAACTTCGACCGAGATTTCAATGGAACACTTTTTCTTTGACGGCTGGGCTGCTCCCATGCGCACGCTGGTGATCGGCGTGCTCGCTTACGTGTTGCTGATCGTGTTTTTGCGGCTGTCCGGCAAGCGGACGCTGTCGAAGATGAACGCGTTCGATTTCATCGTCACCGTGGCGCTCGGCTCCACATTGGCGTCGATCCTGCTCAGCCGCGACGTCACGCTGGTGCAGGGCGGGCTGGGCCTCGCGCTGCTGATCGGCCTGCAGTTCGCCGTCACCTGGAGCAGCGTGCGCGTCAAGTGGGTGCGCAAGGTGGTCACGGGCGAGCCGTCGCTGCTGCTGCTGCGCGGCGAACTGCTGCACGACACGATGCGGCGCGAACGCGTCACCGAGGCCGAAGTTCGCTCCGCGCTGCGCAACGCGGGCCTCGAAAGCCCGGACGAAGCCGCTGCGGTTGTGCTCGAGACCGATGCATCGTTCAGCGTGATCAAGCGCGATTCCGGCGGCAGGGACCGGCAGGAAGACATCGCGACGTTGTCGAACGTGACCGGTGCCTGACGGAAGCGGCGTCGCGGCGTGCCCGGCCGCTCGTCCGGCAGCGCCGCCCGACCGTCCTACACTTGTCCGACCATGTCGTCCGCACCTGCCGCACCGAGCCTGCTTGAACCGGATCGCGATTCGGAAGCCATCCGTGCAGCGCTCACCGACGGTCGCCGGCTGGTCGCGTGTCTCTGCGCGGCCTGGTGCACGTCCTGCACCGCATGGCGCGGTGCGTTTGCCACGCTGGCCGATGCATTTGCTGAAGACTGCTTCGTCTGGATCGACATCGAGGACCATGCCGAACTGGTGGCCGAGATCGAAGTCGAGACGCTGCCGGTGTTGCTGGTACAAACGCGGCAGGCCGCACCCGGCTTCACGGGTCCGATCGAGCCGAGGGCTGCAGTGGTGCGCGCGTTGCTGCAGCGGGCCGGAGCGCCGGAGCGGCAGCTCGCTGACCCGGGCCTGCGCGCTGCGCTGTCGGGCGATGCATCGGCGCGTTGAGCGTGCAGCGCGCGTCGGCAGCCATTGAAACCAAGTCGAAAGGAACGAACCATCATGAAGTCCCGGCCCCTTTGCACCCGATCGGCAACCGGGATTGCGTTACGCGGTGCCGCCGGCGCTGCCGTCCTGCTGCTGGCAGCCTGCGCCGGTCCGGGCCCACGTCCGTCGGCCGAGCTGGCGGCTGCACAAGCTTCCGTGTCGCAGGCCGACAGTGCGGGCGCCGCCACGCAGGCCCCGGTCGATCTGCTGGCCGCACGCGAGAAGCTCGGCCAGGCGGAAGCCGCCGCGCGCGACGAGCGCTACCCCCAAGCACGCATGCTTGCTGAAAAAGCGCAGGCCGATGCCGAAGTCGCCGAACGTCGCACCCGTGCCGCCAAGGCACAGGCCGCCGCCACCGAACTCATGCGCAGCAACGAGGCGCTGCGGGCCGAGATGCAGCGCAAGACGCCTTGACGCCTTGACGCAGCCACGCTTTCCAGACATCTGATGCAGGTTGAACCTATGTTTTCGATAAACCGAATCGATCCCACTGCTCGCGCTGCGCGCGCGATCACCAGCGCGCTTGCGTTGGCCGCGCTGGCGGCTTGCGGTTCGCCGCCGCGCGTGAACGCGGCGCTTGACGACGCGCGTGTGCGCTACCAGCAGGCAGCCAGCGATCCAGCCATCGCACGCACGGCCGAAGTCGATCTGCGACGCGCGCAGCGGGCGTTGCAACAGGGCAGCGACGGGTTGCGCGATGGCGCCGATCCGACGGTGGTGGACCACTACGCATATCTGGCAAAGCGTCGCACCGAAGCGGCGCTGGAGTCGAATCGCATCGCGTTGGCCGAGCAGGCGGTCACGGACGCCACGCGCACGCGCGATCAGATCGTGATCGAGTCGCGCACGCGCGAAGCGGAAGCCGCGCGCCGACTGGCCGAGCAGCGCCTGTCCACGGTCGAGCAATCGCAGCAGCAGACGGCCAGCGCCCAGCAGCGTGCGCGCATGCTGGAACGTCAGTTGGCAGAGTTGAAGGCCAGGCAGACCGAGCGCGGCATGGTGCTCACGCTTGGCGACGTGCTGTTCGACACCGGCCGGGCGCAGCTGAAACCCGGCGCGGCGCGCACGCTCGATCAACTGGCGACGTTCCTGCAGGAGAACCCCGAGCGGACGGTGCAGATCGAGGGCTACACCGATGCCACCGGCACCGACAGCTTCAACCAGACGCTGTCGGAAAACCGTGCGAGTGCGGTCAAGAGCGCGCTGATGGATCGGGGCGTCGCGATCACGCGGGTCGCCGCGCGCGGCTTTGGCGAAGCCAATCCCGTGGCCACCAACGGCACCGCTGCCGGGCGCCAGCGCAACCGGCGCGTGGAGGTGGTGATCTCCAACGCGCCTTGAGCAGCAGGCTTCGCGGTCTGCGCGCGCTCGCGCTTCAGTCCGAAGCAGGCGTGGGGGGCGTGGCCTGCCGGTCGCTCCAGAGCGTGCCGCCGGTCGCCCAGTTCTGCCGGGCGATGTCGTAGAACAGGATGTCGACGCTGTCGGCGCTGCCGCCGAGCACCTTCACGCAGGCACGGGTGATTTCGGTAGCCAACGCGGCTTTCTGTTCATGCGTGCGGCCTTCGAACAGATCGATGCGGATGGTGGGCATGTATGTGCTCCTCTTCTAGGGTGGTCAATAGAAAAAACTTCAGCTGCTGCGATGGGCGGCACCTGATGCGATCGACCGAATCATTCGCGAAAGCCGGGTGACAGGCGGTCCACACGCCGCAGCAGTGCGGGCCACTCCACATCGCCGTCCGACTCGCTGCCATCGCCCACCCATTGCCGATAGCTGCGTTCAGCCAGTGCATCGCTCGCAACCGTGAGCGCAGCGCCGAGCGCACCGGCAGCCGCCGCAGCGCGCAACTGCGCAGCTGCCGCGCGTTCCAGGATATGCATCAGCAGGTAGGCCTCGGCCACGCTGCGGCCCACGGTCAGGGTGCCGTGGTTGTCCAGCAGCAGCCCATCGAGCGCGCCGAGGCTGGCAGCCAGCCGCTCGCGTTCGTCCCCGCCCAACGCGAGCCCTTCGTAGCCATGCCGGCCGAGCCGCCGGAACAGGCGCATGGCCCATTGCGACGTCGGCTGCAGCCCGTTCGGCAGCATCGAGAGCGCCACACCCCAGGGTGTGTGCAGATGGATCACGCATTCGACCTCCGGCCGGGCTGCATGCACCGCGCCGTGGATCGCAAAACCGGTCGGATTCACCTGGCGGCCGGAACCATCGACAACCCTGCCCTGCGCATCCACCTTGACCAGGTCGCAGGCCCGGACTTCGTCGAAGCCGAGACCGAACTCGTTGATCAGGTAGCAGCCCGGCTCGCCCGGCACGGTGGCCGACAGGTGCGTGTAGACCGTGTCGTCCCAGCCGTTCAATGCCGCCAGTCGGTAAGCGGCGGCAAGGTCCACGCGGACTGCGGCTTCGGTACGGACCGGACGATCGGAATCGCGCATCTTGCAGACGTTCGGCCGCAACCAACCTTCAGTGCGCTTCCGCCGCCTTGGCCGCTTCGATCGCGCCAGCGTTGTCGGCTCGGCTGCCGTTGAAAAAGAAGTTAAGCAGCACCGACACCACCGCCGTGAGCAAGATGCCGGATTCAAGCAGCGGATGCAGCTCATGCGGCATCTGCTGGGTCCAGCGCGGCGCCACCAGCGGAATCAGGCCGGCGCCGATCGAGATCGCCACGATGTAGAGGTTGTAGCGGTTGTTGCGAAAGTCGACGTTGGTCAGGATCCGGATGCCGGTGGCCGCCACCATGCCGAACATCACGATGCCGGCACCGCCGAGCACGAAGGTCGGCACCGACTCCACCAATGCCGCCATCTTCGGCAACAGCCCGAGTCCGATCATGATGAGACCGGCTGCGACGCAGACGAAGCGGCTGCGCACACCCGTCACGCCGACCAGACCGACGTTCTGCGAAAAGCTGGTGTATGGGAACGTGTTGAAGATGCCGCCGATCAGCGTGCCGAGGCCGTCGGTGCGCAGGCCGGCCGAGAGCTGTCGCGGATCGATCGGCTTGCCGGTCAGCTCGGAAAGTGCGAGGAACATGCCGACCGATTCGATCATCACCACCACCATCACCAGCGACATCGTCAGGATCATCACCGGATCGAACGTCGGCACGCCGAACGAAAACGGCAGCACCACATCGAGCCAGTGCGCCTTGGCCACCTTGTCGAAGTTCATCTTGCCGACAGCGACTGCCACGCAGCAGCCGACGACGATGCCCAGCAGCACCGATATGTTGGCGATGAATCCACGCCCGAAGCGCACCAGCAGCAGCACCACGAGCAGCACGAAGCCGGCGATCGCCATGTTGTCGAGCGCGCCGTAGTTCGGGTTGCTGATCATCGGTATCGCGCCGAGCTTGATCTGCGCGGCGGTGGCGGCAGCACCGGCAGGGGCCGAGGCAGCAGCCAGCGCGGCAGCGGCCTTCGCGCTGTCCACCATGGCGACGAGCTTGGCGACATCCGTGGTTTGCGCGAACGGCGCGGGGGGCCCAAGCGCCCAGCCCACGCCGACACGCATCAGGCTGATGCCGATGATCGCGATGATGGTGCCGGTGACCACTGGCGGAAAAAACCGCAGCAGGCGACCCATGATCGGCGCGATCAGCATGGCGACGATGCCGGCGCCGATGATCGCGCCGAAGATCGCACGTGCCCCGTCCATGCCCGGATGCGAACCGGCCATGGCGACCATCGGACCGACCGACGCAAAGGTCACGCCCATCATCACCGGCAGCTTGATGCCAAACCACTGTGTGAGGCCGAACGACTGGATCAGCGTGACGATCCCGCAGACGAACAGGTCGGCCGAGATCAGCAGCGAGACCTGTTCGGGTTCGAGCTTCAACGCACGGCCGACGATCAGCGGCACCGCGACGGCACCCGCGTACATCACCAGCACATGCTGCAAGCCGAGCGTGGCCAGCTTTCCGGTTGGCAGGACTTCGTCCACAGGGTGGACGTTGAGGGTGCTCATGACAGGAGCGCTCCTTGAGGTTTTCCGAAGTTGGTGGGGCGTGCGCAGGACGATGGCCTATTGAAGCCTGGCGCCGGCTTCGAACCAGCGCTTGATCAGCCCGCGTTCGTCTTCGGTGATCTGGGTGGCGTTGTTCTGCGGCATCAGCTTGAGCACGGCAGCTTGCTGATACACGGCTTGCGCGTGCTCCTTGATGTGTTCGGGCGTGTCGAGCATCACGCCCTTCTGGTTGAGCTGCGCGTTGTGGCACATGACGCAGCGCTGGTCCACGACCGACTTCAGCTGGGTGAAGCTCACCGGTTGCGCAGCGGCCAGTTTGGAAGCCGCACTCGGCGGCGCAGGTGCCAGCCAGAATGTCAGCACCAGCAGTGCAAGCGTGCCGCCCACTGCATGTTCCCAAGGTACGCGCTTGCCATGCACCAACGCCTTATGGCGCGCCACGAAGCTGTGCCGGATCAACGCACCGGCCAGCATCAGCAGCACCAGCACCGCCCAGTTGTTCTTGCCTGAATAGAGCCAGCCGTAGTGATTCGACAGCATCGCGATCAACACCGGCAACGTGAAATAGGTGTTGTGCACGCTGCGCTGCTTGGCGCGCCAGCCGTAGATCGGATCGACCGGTTCGCCCGCCTTCAGTTGCGCGACCACCCTGCGCTGGCCCGGGATGATCCAGACGAACACGTTTGCGCTCATCGTGGTCGCGAGCATCGCGCCGACGAGCAGGAACGCGGCGCGGCCCGCAAACAGCTGGCAGGCCAGCCAGGACGCGAAGATCACGAACACGAAGATCGAAACGCCGACGATCAGATCGCCGTATTTCTTCTGGCCGAAACTGCGGCAGATCGTGTCGTAGACGAACCAGCAGACCACCAGAAAGCACAGGGCGGAAGCGATCGCGGCGCCGGGCGACCAGTTCATCACGTTCTTGTCGATCAGAAACGTGCTGGCGTTGTACAGATACAGCACCGTGAACAGCGCGAAGCCGGTCAGCCAGGTCGAGTAGCTTTCCCAGTAGAACCAGTGCAGGTGCTCCGGCATCTGCTTGGGCGCCACCATGTATTTCTGCGGGTGGTAGAAGCCGCCACCGTGCACGGCCCAGAGCTCGCCATTCACGCCCTTCTCTTTGAGCACCGGATCTTCCGGCGGCGTCAGGCTGTTGTCCAGGAAGACGAAATAAAACGATGACCCGATCCAGGCGATCGCAACGATGACGTGGGCCCAACGCAGCAGCAGGTTGGCCCAGTCCATCAAATAGGCAGTGTCCACGGTCAGTCGATCCTCAACATGGTCGGTCGGCGCGCATCGAAGGAGCCCCGAGCCAGCACCTCACCACAGCGGGCTCTGTGAGGATCGAATGTCGCAATTTCGGTGCCAATGTCTGGCGCGCCTGCACCAGGGATCGGCAGCCAAGCTCCGCAGCGACTCAGGAAAAATTGTATACAAAACACAGTCTGCAAACATCAGGGATAACCCTGAAAACCCCAGTTTGGGACTCGCTTGGGAACGTCCGGCCCGGTCAGGAACCGCGATAGGTGGAATACGCCCAGGGACTTGCCAGCAGCGGTACGTGGTAGTGCCCGCCGGCATCGGCCATGCCGAAGTCAAGTTGCACCTGGTCGATGAACGCAGGCTCCGGCAACTCGATGCCGCGCGCGCGGAAATACGGCGCCACGTGGAACACCAGACGGTATCTGCCCGCCGCCATGGAAGTGGCGTCCAGCAATGGCCCGCCGGGATTGCGTCCATCGTCGTTCAGCCTGAAATCCTGCAACGGCACGGCGCGGTCGCCCTCCATGCGAAACAGGCAGACACGCATGCCGGCTGCCGGGCAGCCATTCATCGTGTCGAGTACGTGGGTGCTCAGATGGCCCATGATGTCCTTCAGCAGTTGGATGATGTGAGATGTGCCCGGCAGTTGCCGACCGATGCCGCCGCAGTGACGCGACCAACCGCAGACAGGACTGTCGACAGTTGGCACGGTCCAAGAAATTGTATACACTTGATCCGCCCAGTCAACGATTTTTGTTGAACATTGGCTGCTCGCTTGCAACGCCCGGGCAGATTCAGCACCTTGCTCGATTCCTGTTTGTCAACTGCTCACCGCCGATGTCAACCCAGTCCGATCAGCTCAGACCTTTGCTGCCCACGCCGCGCGCCGGCACGCTTGGGTTGAATGGCGTTGCGAGCCGAAAGCCGGCTGCAGCGGGCGCACCCAGATCGCCACGCAACAGCACGCAGCGCATCGTCGAGTCGATCACCACTGCGATCGTGCAGCGCCGTCTGATGCCGGGCACCAAACTGGGGGAGCAGAAGATTGCTGACCTGTTCAAGGTGTCGCGCACGCTGGTGCGCCAGGCGTTCAACCAGCTGACGCGGGACCGCTTGATCGAACTTCAGCCGGGCCGCGGCGCGTTCGTCGCCACCCCGGGTGTCGAGGAAGCACGGCAGGTGTTCGAGCTGCGCCAGATGCTTGAAGGTGCATTGATCGGTCGCCTGTGCAGCAGTGTTTCCGACGCGCAGATCGATGAACTGCGCGCGCATCTGGAGGCGGAAAGCGCGGCGGTGGCGCGTACCGATGTGTCCGGCCGTACCCGGCTGCTGGCCGACTTTCATATCGTGCTTGCACGCATGTTGGACAACATGGTGCTGGCCGAGTTGCTGGCCGACCTGCTGAGCCGCTCGCAGCTCATTTCTTTGATGTACCAGTCATCGCATTCAGCCGCGCATTCACAGGCCGAGCATGTGCTGATCGTCGATGCGCTGGAGCGCCGCGATGCGACTGCTGCGGCCGCGCTGATGCAGTCTCATCTGGTCAGCGTGCAGCAGCAGCTGCGGCTCGATCCCTGTGACCCCGACCTGGGCCGAGCCCTTGGCATCGAATCGTGATGCAACTTGCAGGGCCTTCTTCCTCTCAACTGTTTGCGATCCGGAGACTCATCCCATGACCACCGTATTTCGATCCGGCATCCGCTACCCGCGTGATCTGCGCGGCTATGGCCGGGAGGTGCCGCCAGCGAACTGGCCGGGTCAGGCCCGGGTTGCGCTGAACTTCGTGCTGAACTACGAGGAAGGCGGCGAGAACAGCGTGCTGCACGGAGATCCGGGCAGCGAGCAGTTTCTCTCCGAGATGTTCAATCCGCCTGCGTTCCCGATGCGGCATCTGTCGATGGAGTCGATCTACGAATACGGCTCGCGCGCCGGCGTCTGGCGCATCCTGCGCGAGTTCGAGCGCCGCAAGCTACCGCTCACGGTGTTCGCGGTTTCCATGGCACTGCAACGCAATCAGGAGCTGACCGACGCGTTCATGGAGATGGGCCATGAGATCGCCTGCCACGGCTGGCGCTGGATCAACTATCAGCAGGTCAACGAGATGGTCGAGCGCGAGCACGTGCGCATCGGCACCGAGATCCTGCAAAGCCTCACGCGCGGCCTGTGGCCGCACGGCTGGTACACCGGACGCGACAGCCCGGCCACGCGCCGGCTCGTGGTCGAGCATGGCGGCTATCAATACGACAGCGACTACTACGGCGACGACCTGCCGTTCTGGCTCGGCGTGAAGACGGCCGACGACGGCATCAAGCCGCAGTTGATCGTCCCCTACTCGATGGACACGAACGACATGCGGTTCTCGCTGCCGCAGGGTTTCGCGCAGGGCGACGACTTTTTCCAGTACCTGCGCGACAGCTTCGACGTGCTCTGGGCCGAAGGCGCCGAGCGCCCGGCCATGATGAGCGTCGGCATGCACTGCCGGCTGCTCGGCCACCCGGGCCGGCTGCGCGGCCTGCAGCGCTTCCTGGACCACGTGCAGCAACACGATCGGGTCTGGGTCACGCGCCGCACCGACATCGCGCGGCACTGGCGGACCACGCACCCGTACCAGCCCGACACCGCATTCACCTGGGAGTAACACGCGATGAGCATCACCTTGGAACAGATCAACGCAGCGACCGCGCAAGACTTCGCCGCGCTGCTGGACGGCATCTACGAGCATTCGCCCTGGGTTGCGGAACATGCGTTCACGAAGCGCCCGTTTCAAAGCCTGGCGCACCTGAAGCTCGCATTGGTCGAAGCCGTGCGCGACGCTGGAGCCGAGGCGCAACTGAAGCTGATCTGCGCCCACCCGGAACTGGCCGGCAAGGCGATGGTGAGCAAAACCCTGACGGCCGAGTCGACGCACGAACAAGGCAAGGCAGGCCTGACCGACTGCACGCCGGATGAACT
Organism: Burkholderiaceae bacterium; assembly: GCA_965218765.1. Taxonomy (GTDB): domain Bacteria; phylum Pseudomonadota; class Gammaproteobacteria; order Burkholderiales; family Burkholderiaceae_C; genus JBBPYC01. The sequence continues at coordinate 647,538 of CBDCLU010000002.1, forward strand.
GGCAAAGATCCAGCGCCTGAACCACGACTACCACGCGAAGTTCGGTTTCCCGTTCATTCTTGCGGTGCGCGGACCGCGCAGCGAAGGCTTGAGCAAGGCGGCCATCATCGCGACGTTCGAGCGGCGTCTTGACAACCCTCCCGACTTCGAACGTGCAGAATCGTTGCGCAACATTCACCGGATCGCCGAGCTGCGGCTGAACGACAAGTTCGGCCACACGCCGACCCTGGGCAATCAGGTCTGGGACTGGGCCGAACGTCTGTCGGCGAACAGCGACCCTGGCTACGCAGAGCGCGGCGAGCTCACGGTGACCTATCTCACCGATGCGCACCGGGCTTGCGCCCAGCGGCTGGCGCACTGGATGCGCGAGGACTGCGGGTTTGATTCGGTCGAGATCGATGCGGTCGGCAACGTGGTCGGCATCTACCACGGCCTGCAACGCGATGCCAAGCGGCTGTTGACCGGCAGCCACTACGACACGGTGAGGAATGCCGGCAAGTACGACGGGCGGTTGGGGATTTTCGTGCCGATGGCGTGCGTGCGCGAACTGAGCCGTGCCGGCCGCCGGCTGCCGTACGGCTTCGAGGTGGTCGGCTTTGCCGAAGAGGAAGGCCAGCGCTACAAAGCCGTATTCCTCGGCTCGGGTGCGCTGACCGGCCACTTCGACAACGCATGGCTGGAGCAGCAGGATGCCGACGGCATCACGATGCGCGCTGCGATGGAGCACGCGGGCCTGTGCCCGGATGACATCCCGAAGCTCAAGCGCGATCCGGCGAAATACCTCGGCTTCGTCGAGACGCATATCGAGCAGGGCCCGGTGCTCAACGCGATGAATCTGCCGCTGGGCATCGTGACGTCGATCAACGGCAGCGTGCGTTACCTCGGCGAGATCATCGGCATGGCGAGCCACGCCGGCACGACACCGATGGATGCGAGACGCGATGCAGCTACCGCGGCCGCCGAGCTGGTGCTCTATGCGGAAAAACGCGGTGGTCAGGTGCCGAACCTGGTCGCAACCGTCGGCATGCTTGAAGTGCCGAGCGGCTCGATGAACGTGGTGCCGGGCCGCTGCACATTCAGCCTCGACATCCGCGCCACCACGAACGAGGCGCGCGATGCATGTGCCGACGACGTCCGCGCCGAGCTTGCGCGCATCTGTGAGCGCCGCGGCATGCACTTCAAGCTGGAAGAAACCATGCGCGCCGCTGCCGCCCCGAGCGCGCCCGAGTGGCAGCGGCGCTGGGAGCGCGCGGTCGACTCGCTGGGCCTGCCGCTGTTCCGGATGCCCAGCGGTGCGGGCCACGATGCGATGAAGCTGCACGAAGCGATGCCGCAGGCGATGCTGTTCATGCGCGGACTGAACGCGGGTATCAGCCACAACCCGCTGGAATCGATCACGAACGACGACGCCGAACTGTGCGTGCATGCGTTTCGCACGCTGCTCGACAACCTGGCCACCGAATCACAGGGGGCGACTGCAGCATGAACCGCGAAAATCTCTACACCGCGATCGACCACTGGGTCGATCAGCACTTCGATGACGAAGTCAAGTTTCTGCAGGACATGGTGCGCGTGCCGACCGACACCCCGCCCGGCAACAATGCGCCGCATGCCGAGCGTGCAGCCGAACTGCTCGAAGGCTTCGGCTTCACGGTGGAAAAACTGCCGGTGCCCGAGCAACAGGTGAAGGATTACGGCATGCAGTCGATCACGAACCTGATCGTCCGGCGGCCGTTCGCAGACGGCGGCCCGACCGTGGCACTGAACGCGCACGGCGACGTGGTGCCGCCCGGCGACGGCTGGAGGCACGACCCGTACGCCGCCGAGATCGAAGATGGCCGCCTGTACGGCCGCGCAGCCGCGGTCAGCAAGAGCGATTTCGCAAGCTACACGTTTGCGCTGCGCGCGCTCGAATCACTCGGTGCACCGCTCAAGGGTACGGTCGAGCTGCTGTTTACCTACGACGAGGAATTCGGCGGCCTGCTTGGTCCGGGCTGGCTGCTCGAACACGACCATACGAAGCCCGACTTTCTGGTTGCCGCCGGCTTCAGCTACCAGGTGATCAACGCGCACAACGGCTGCCTGCAGCTGGAAGTCACGGTGCACGGCAAGATGGCGCATGCTGCGATTCCCGATACTGGCGTGGACGCACTGCAGGGCGCCACCGTGATCCTGAACGCGCTCTACAACCTGAATCGCAAGTACCAGTCGGTCAGCTCTTCGGTGCCCGGCATCAACCACCCGTACCTGAACGTTGGCCGCATCGAAGGCGGCACCAACACCAACGTGGTGCCCGGCAAAGTCGTGCTGCGGCTGGACCGGCGCATGATCCCGGAGGAAAATGCCGGCGAAGTCGAAGCAGCCGTGCGTGCGGTGATCGCCGACGCGGCCGGCATGGTGCCGGGCATCCGGGTCGAGATCAAGCGGCTGCTGCTGGCCGAGTCCTGGCAGCCGAACGACGACAACCTCGAACTGGTGCATGCGCTGCAACGGCACGCGCAGACCTTGTTCGGCGAGCCGATCCCGACCTCCGGCACGCCGCTCTACACCGATGTGCGGTTGTTCGGCGCATGCGGCATCCCGGCCGCGATCTACGGCGCCGGGCCGCGCACCGTGCTGGAAAGCAGCGCCAAGCGCAGCGACGAACACCTGGTGCTCGAGGACTTGCGCCGCGCCACGAAGGTAGTGGCGCGGACTTTGCTCGACCTGCTGAGCTGAGCCGGTTGCGGCAGCAGGCTGGATCGGCGCGGCCGGCGCTGGCTTTACAGCACAGACCGGTTGCCGTTACCCTCCGCGTTCTATGACCGACGCACTGCACCGACTCTCCGCCTCCGAGCTCAGCGCTCGCATTGCCGCACGCGACGTCAGCGCGTTGGAAGCCGCGGACGCCGCGCTAGCCCGGCTCGACGCCGTCAATCCGACGCTCAACGCGGTGGTCGACTGCCGACCGGAGGACGTGCGTGACCGCGCCCGCGATATCGACGCGCGGCTGGCCCGGGGTGAGGCCTGCGGCCCGCTGGCCGGGGTGCCGGTCACCGTGAAGATCAATGTCGATCAAGCCGGCCGTGCGACCAGCAACGGGCTGAAGCTGCAACAGAATCTGATTGCAGCGCACGACAGCCCGGTCGTGACGAACCTGCTGGCGGCCGGCGCGGTGATCATCGGCCGCACCAATACGCCGGCGTTCAGCTACCGCTGGTTCACCAGCAACCAGTTGCATGGACGCACGCGCAATCCGCGCAATGCAGCGCTGACTCCGGGCGGCTCTTCGGGCGGCGCTGCGTCCGCGGTGGCGTCCGGCATCTGCGCGATCGGTCACGGCACCGACATCGCGGGCTCGATCCGCTACCCGGCTTACGCGTGCGGCGTGCACGGCCTGCGTCCGTCGCTCGGGCGGGTCGCGGCATTTAATGCAAGCAGCCCGGAGCGCTCGATCGGCGGCCAGATCACCGCGGTGTCGGGGCCGATTGCCCGCACGATCTCGGACCTGCAGCTTGCGCTGGCTGCACTCGCGCAACCGAGCGCGCGTGATCCCTGGTGGGTGCCGGCGCCGCTGTCCGGGCCTGACATGCCGCGCACGGTGGCGCTGTGCCTGCGGCCTGACGGGCTTGCTATCGTGCCGGAAATCGAAGCTGCGTTGCTTGACGCAGCCGATCGCCTGCGCGATGCCGGCTGGGCCGTTGCCCAAGTCGACACGTTGCCGCCGCTGGCGGCCGCAGCTGCCGCGCAGATCGTCTTATGGCTCGGCGACGGCTACGGGACGATGGTGGAGGCTGCTCGACGTGAAGGCGATCCCGGCGCCATCGCGGTGTTGGCCGGGCAGGCCGAGACGGGCGAGAACATGACGCTCGAGCGTTTTGCCGATGCACTGGTGCAGCGCGCGACCATCACACGCGAGTGGCAGCTGTTTCTGGAGCGCCACTCGGTCGTGCTGCTGCCGGTCAGCGCCGAACTGCCTTTTGCCGACGATCTGGATCTGCAGGACGCGCAGAGCTACGCACGGGTCTGGCGGGCTCAGATGCCGATGGTCGGTCTGCCTTTGACCGGCCTGCCTGCGGTATCGGTTGCGACCGGCACAGTCGGCGATCGCCCCGTCGGTGTGCAGCTGGTGGCTGGCCGCTTTCGCGAGGACCTCTGCCTGGCTGCCGCGCAGGCGATCGAGGCGCGTGGCGCGCCCCCCATGCCGGCCGAGCCGTTGGTACACCGAGACGAAGCGGCGTCTTGAAACGCATGCATCGGTCACTGGCCGGCGACGCACAGTTGCACGAACATCTGGATCTTTGCATCGGCTTCGGTGGACATTGACGTGAACTCCACGCCGACCAGCCACCGGTCGGCGTCTGGACTGGCGTTCACGACCTTTGCGTAGAGATCGGTCACGCGGTAGTTCACGAGCATCAAGTCGAATTCGAGCTTCAACTCGGCATGGATCGGCAAATCCCGCTCGATCGACAGGAGCAGGCCGTGATAGCCAAGATCGAGAACACTGGCTTCGATCACGTTGGGCAGCACGATCTTGTTGTACGTGAGCTGCATGTGGCAGGGCATCTGCACGTCGACGCGGTGGCTGCGCCGCATTTCCTGGCGCGGCACAGTCAGGCCGAGTGTCGGGAATCCGATCAGTTCGCGCAACTGCACCGGTTCGCGCTTGCCCTTGACATGCACTTCCATCGGCTCGGTCACGAGCACCTGGGCCGCGCAGTGCTGATAAGTGGTTTCACTGATCAGTACTTGGCCACGTAGGCTGAACGCTTCGATTCGGGACGCAAGATTCACTTCGTCACCGATCACGGTGTATTCCGAGTAGGCGGTGCCGCCGAAGCGGCCGGCCATCACGATGCCGGTGTGCACGCCGATGCCCAGATGCAGCTGCGGCAGGCCTTGCTGCGCATGCTCGGCGTTCAGCTCGCGCATGGCCAGTTGCATCTGGATCGCACAGGCCAACGCGCGTGCCACATCATCGGGACGCTGCACCGGCGCGCCGAACAGCACCATGATCGCATCGCCCATGAACTTGTCGATGGTGCCGCGGTACTGGTAGATCACTTCGCTTAAGTGTGCCAGGCAGTGATTGAGCAGACCGATCAACGATTCAGCCGGCTCGGTCGTTGCCAGCGTGCTGAAACCGCGCAGATCGGCCAGCAGGATGGTGACCTGGCGTGCCTGTGGCGGAAGCAAGCCGAACGATGACTCGCTGACGAATGCGCCGCGTACGATGTCGCGCAGTTCGGCTTCGGCGTCACCCGTGAGAATCTGCCGCGTATGGCGCTCGACGATCTCTTTCACACGCCGCAGCACATCGGCACTGCTGCCGTTCTTCATAAACGGGCGGGCCGGGTCATGAACCAAGGCAAGATGGACAGCAGCATTGGCAAGGAACTGGTTGCCGATCGAGCTGCCGATGCTCAGCGGTGCTGAAATCGCGCAGGCCGCTTTTCGATGAAGGCTTTCATGCCTTCCTTCTGATCTGCCGTCGCGAACAGCGAGTGGAACAATTGCCGCTCGTACCCGACACCCTCCGTCAGGCTGCCTTCAAACGCCTTGTTGACGGCCGCCTTCGCCATCATCACGCTCGGCTGGCTTAACGTGCAGATCGCGGCTGCGGCGGACAGGGCTTCGGTCATCAGTTGCGCAAGCGGCACCACGCGCGACACCAGACCGGCGCGCTCCGCCTCGGCTGCATCCATCATGCGGCCGGTCAGCACCATGTCCATTGCCTTGGCCTTGCCGACGGCACGCGGCAGTCGCTGGGTACCACCGGCGCCGGGGATGATGCCCAGCCTGATCTCCGGCTGGCCGAAGCGTGCATTGTCTGCGGCGATGATGAAGTCGCACATCATCGCAAGCTCACAGCCGCCGCCCAGCGCAAACCCGGCCACCGCCGCGATCAACGGCTTGCGCGTTGCCGATGCGTGCTCCCAGTTGCGCGTGATGTAGCCGCTCTTGAACACATGCATGAAATCGTGATTCACCATCGCGGCGATGTCGGCGCCGGCAGCAAACGCCTTGTCGGAGCCGGTAACGATCACGCACCCGACACTGTCGTCGGCATCGAAGCCCTGCAATGCGGCTCCAAATTCGTCCATCAGCGCATCGTTGAGCGCATTCATCTGCTTGGGGCGATTCAGCGTGATGATGCCTATGGCCAGCCCAACTTGTGCGTTGTCGTGGCGGGACAGGGTGATGTACTGTGGGTCCACAACGACGATCCTTTGCTCAAAGCTGGCTGGAAGGCAACTGGGAATCGGTCACAGGGCTTGCCTGAAACATCTGGCACACCCTGGATGTGCCCGACTTCGGATCGGGAGTAGGAGGAGCAATGGGCCGTCCGACACAGCGCTGGAGATCACCTGCAACGCTGTGCCGGCGGCCACGCCCGGGCGGTCTAACGCAGCCCGAAGAACGACAGAATGGCGATCACGATCACGACCGCGCCGACGAGCCAGATGATGCTGTTCATATGAGGGTGCTCCTGCTTGAACATTTTGAATAACGTTGCATCGGACGATCAGCGCATTGAGCTGAATCGACCTGAAAACAACCGCGATATTGCCGCAGGCAGCCGGTCTTGCATCGGCGGTCCGGCGAACCGTTCGATCTTGTCTGAGCGGCAGCCTCGGGCATTGTAGGCTGACGCCGCGTCAGCCCGTCAGCCCGTCAGTTCCGCGAGTGGCCAGCGCGGCTTCACGTCGAACGCATAGTCGCGCGCGGCGCGCCCGACACCGGCCTCAACCCGCATTGCCGCTGCCAGTGCGATCATCGCGCCGTTGTCGGTGCAAAAGGCCAGATCAGGGTAGTGCGTGTGCACAGCGAGCTTTACTGTCATCGCATCAAGCCGGCTTCGCAGCAGCGCATTTGCACCCACGCCACCGGCCACCACCAGCCGGTCGCATCCGGTGGTCTCGAGCGCGGCGCGCGATTTGGCAACCAGCACGTCGACGATCGCCAGCTCGGTCGATGCCGCCAGATCGGCTCGCCGCGCAGCCAATTCGGGACCGAGCTTTCTGCACTGGGTGAGCACCGCAGTCTTCAAACCCGCAAAGGAAAAATCGAGGTCGCCGCTATGCAGCAACGGCCGCGGCAGCTTGAAAGCAGCTGCGTCACCCTGCTTCGCAAGTGCAGCCAGCGCGGGACCACCGGGGTAGCCCAAGCCCAGCAACTTGGCGCTCTTGTCGAACGCCTCGCCGGCCGCATCGTCCACGGTCGCGCCGAGCAACCGGTAGTCGCCCACCGCCCGCACCAGCATCAGCTGCGTATGTCCGCCCGAGACCAGCAGTGCAACGAACGGGAACCGGGGCGGGTCCGCCGACAGGAACGGCGACAGCAGATGCCCTTCCAGATGATGCACGCCGAGGGTCGGCAACTGCAGCGCTGCGGCCAGCGCAGTCGCAACACCGGCGCCGACCAGCAATGCGCCGCTCAGGCCCGGCCCGCGCGTATATCCGATCACATTCAAGTCCGCCAGGGCGCGCCCGGAACCGGCAAGCACCTGTCGCAGCAATGGCAAGACCCGGCGGATGTGGTCGCGGCTGGCCAGTTCAGGCACGACCCCGCCGTAGGCCTGATGCATGTCGATCTGGCTATGCAGCGCATGCGCGAGCAGGCGCGGTACGGCGCTGGTACCGACTGACTCGACCAGTGCAACGCCGGTTTCGTCGCACGACGATTCGATTCCCAAACACAGCATGCATGCGAGTTTAAGCAGGCAGAGGACGGCGCGACGGGACGCGCTGCCATGCCGTCTTCAGGGCTGCACGTTAGCTTGACGCTGCAGCAGCACGACCGCGCGCGCTTCAATGCTTGCACCCTGCCCCACGGGACCCAGCCGCTCGGCCGTCTTGGCCTTCACATTGACCTGGCCCAGTTCGACCGACAGCGCCTGTGCGATGCGCGCGCACATGGCAGGGATGTGCAGCGCCAGGCGCGGCGCCTGCGCAACGATCGTGGCGTCCACGTTGCCGATCGAGAAACCGGCCTGTCGCACGCTTGCTGCCGCGGCCCGCAGCAAATCAAACGAGTCCGCCCCTGCGAAACCCGAATCTTGATCTGGGAAATGCCTGCCGATATCGCCGAGCCCGGCCGCACCAAACAGCGCGTCGGTCAGTGCGTGCAGCAACACGTCTGCATCTGAATGCCCGAGCAGGCCCGAGTGATGTGGAATTTCGACGCCGCCAAGCACCAGCCGCCGGCCCGGCACCAGCGCATGCACATCCCAGCCTTCGCCAATGCGCAACTCGGGCAGACGCAACTGCTCCGTGAGCGAGCGCGCCTGCAACAATTTTTCGGCCAATTCGAAGTCCTCAGGATGCGTGACCTTGAAGTTGCGTGGGCTGCCTACGACCAGCAACGGCGCATGTCCCGCCTGCTCCATCGCTGACGCTTCATCGGTGAATTGATCGCCATGGCCCGCAAGCGCGTCCAGCAGAGGACCGAGCCTGAACATCTGTGGCGTCTGTGCAAGCCATTTGCCGCCGCGGTCCAGCGTTCGCGCAGAGCGGCTGTGCGCATCGCTGTCTTTGAGCGTGTCCGCAAGTGGCACTGCGAGCAGGCCACCGACCGCATCATGCTCACACGCATCGATCAGATGGTCGATCAATTCCGGCGTGATCAGGCAACGCGCGGCATCGTGCACCAGTACCCAGTCGCGTCGATCAGCACCCATCACGAACAAGTGATCAAGCCCTTTGCGTACGCTCTCGGCGCGCGTCGAACCGCCGCAGTCTTCCACTGGATAAGGCGCACTGAGTGCCTCAAACGCTTGGTCTCCAGGCGCCACCACGACCAGCAGATCGGTCAGCCGCGGCACGGCTGCGAACGCCGCCAGCGTGTGCAACACCATTGGCTGGCCTGCCAACGGCCGGTACTGCTTCGCAAGCCCGGTACCGACGCGGCTACCCGTGCCCGCACATGGGACGAGCGCGAAAAAACGTGCTGTATTAGCGTCTACGCTGGTCGGCATTCGCGTGTCGAGCACCATCTGGCAAAGTCAGGGGCACGTGCGCGCCGTCTTCTGTCAAGGTCTGCCGCCGCCCGGCAGCCTGCCAACCAGCGCCGCTACGGCAGGCTCTTGATATCCAACTCAACCCATATGCAGGCCACCGTTCACGGAGAAGTCTGCGCCGGTGGCGTAGCCGCCTTCTTCGGACGCCAGCCAGGCCACGATCGATGCGATCTCACTGGGCTCGCCCAGGCGCTTGACCGGCACCGTCGCAACGATCTTCGCCAGCACATCTTCGCGGATTGCCTTCACCATGTCGGTACCGATGTAGCCAGGACTCACGGTGTTGACCGTAACGCCCTTGCTCGCCATCTCCTGTGCCAACGCCATCGAAAAACCGTGCATGCCAGCTTTAGCAGCGGAATAATTGGTCTGTCCGGCCTGGCCTTTCTCGCCGTTCACCGACGAGATGTTGATGATGCGGCCCCACCCTTTTTCGACCATGTCGCCGACCACCTGCTTGGTCACGTTGAACATCGAATTCAGGTTCGTCTCAATCACCGCGTCCCAGTCCTCACGCGACATCTTGACGAACATGCGGTCCTTCGTGATGCCGGCATTGTTCACCAGCACATCGAAGCTGCCGTGCTCTTCCTTGGCCTTGGAGAACGCATCGACGGTCGACTGCCAGTCGCCTACGTTGCCGACTGAAGCATAGAAGGTGTAGCCCTGCGCCTTTTGCTCGGCGAGCCACTTCGCATGGTCGCGCGTCGGGCCGCAACCAGCAACAACCTTGAAACCTTCCTTGTGCAGGCGCTGGCAGATGGCGGTACCGATGCCGCCCATGCCGCCGGTCACATAAGCATTGCGTTGTTGAGCCATGGTGAATCTCCTGGATTGTTGATTTGTTTTGCTGCCGACGTACCTGCCGCCTTCGGTCAACGCTCGATCGTCATGGCCACACCCATGCCACCGCCGATGCACAACGAAGCGATGCCCTTCTTCGCATCGCGCCGCTGCATTTCATGCAGCAACGTCACCAGGATGCGACAGCCGGATGCGCCGATCGGATGGCCGATCGCGATCGCGCCGCCGTTCACGTTCACATTGGCGGTATCCCACCCCATTTCCTGATTCACCGCGCAGGCCTGCGCCGCGAACGCTTCGTTGATTTCGAGCAGGTCCAGATCCTTCGCAGCCCAGCCCGCGCGGCGCAGTGCTTCAGTCGCCGCTGGCACCGGGCCCATGCCCATGATCGCCGGATCGAGCCCGACGGTTGCGTAGCTCGCGATGCGTCCGAGCGGCTTCAGGCCCAGCGATGCAGCCTTCTTCGCCGTCATCACCATGACCGCTGCCGCGCCGTCGTTGATACCTGATGCGTTGCCGGCGGTCACGCCGCCTTCCTTGTCGAATGCGGGCTTCAGCCCGGCCAGCCCTTCGGCCGAACTCTTGCGATTGATGAACTCGTCCGCATCGAACATGACCGGATCACCTTTGCGTTGCGGGATCGCAATCGGCACGATTTCATCCTTGAACTTGCCCGCGTCCTGTGCGGCAGCAGCCTTTTTCTGGCTGTTCAGCGCCAATTCATCCTGCTGCTGGCGCGTGATGCCGAACTTCTTCGCGACATTCTCGGCCGTGATGCCCATGTGGTAGCGGTTGTAGACATCGAACAAACCGTCGACGATCATCGTGTCGATCAGCTTCCAGTCGCCCATGCGCTGGCCGTCGCGTGAATTCGGCAGCACGTGCGGCGCCATGCTCATGTTCTCCTGACCACCGGCGAGCACAATTTCGCTGTCGCCGGTCTGGATTGCCTGGGCAGCCAGCATCACGGCCTTGAGGCCCGAGCCGCAGACCGCATTGATGGTGAGCGCCGGGGTCTCCTTCGCCAGTCCTCCCTTAATCAATGCCTGACGCGCCGGATTCTGACCAGCCCCTGCCGTGAGCACTTGGCCCATGATGACTTCGCCGATCTGGTCGGCCGACAACTTGCCGCGCGCCAGCACCTCTTTCAGAACTGTCGCGCCAAGCTCGGTCGCCGGAATCTTGGCCAGTGCGCCGCCGAACTTGCCGACGGGCGTTCGGGCCGCTGCAACAATCACGATGTCTTCCATAACCTGACTCCTTCTGGTGAATTGCGATCTTGGTTGCTGTTCAAGTGGTGGGATCGATCAGGGCCGTGTCGCAGCCACCGCTGCGCAGGTGGGGGCCCAAGTGCGCCGCATGTCACGCATCTGATCGCGGATGCCGGCTGTCGCGCCTCGATATCAGGCCTGCAGGAAGTGCATAGCGTTGGATGCCTTCGCCTTAGCCTTGACATAGCGCCCCGGTGCCGGCTCGATCGCCTTGTACCTACTGCCCTTGCCATATTTGGCGGACGCGGCTACTTGCTTGCCGGCCTGCGACTTGAGCCAGCCTGCCCAGTCGGTCCACCAACTGCCCGGATGCTCGGTGGCCCCCTCCAGCCAGTCATCGACCGAGCTCGGCAATTGGTCGTGCGTCCAGTAGTTGCGCTTGTGCTTCGCCGGTGGATTGATCACGCCTGCGACGTGGCCGGACGCACCCATCACGAAGCGCTTGCGGCCCGGCAGCACCTGGGTGGATCGATAAGCACCTTCAATCGGCACGATGTGATCCTCGCGCGAGCCGTAGATGTAGACCGGCAGGTCCACCTGCGCGAGATCGATCGATTCACCGCAAATGATCGTCTTGCCAGGCTGCACCAGGTTGTTCTCAAGATAGGTGTTGCGCAGGTACCAGCAGTAAAACGGCCCGGGCAGGTTGGTCGAGTCGCTATTCCAGTACAACAGGTCGAATGCGGGCGGCGTCTCGCCCTTCAGATAATTGCCGACCACATAGCTCCAGACCAGATCGTTCGGCCGCAGGAAGCTAAAGGTCGAAGCCAGGCTCTGGCCCTGCAACAGGCCGCCTTTGCCGATCTCCAACTCGCGGTACTTGACCATGGATTCGTCGATGAACACGTCCATGATGCCGGTGTCGGAAAAATCCAGCAGCGTGGTCAGCAAAGTCAGGCTGTGCACCGGTTTCTCACCACGCGCGGCCAGTACCGCAAGCGCCGACGTCGTGATGGTGCCGCCGACGCAAAAACCCAGTGCGTTGATGCTGGCAGCGCCGCTGATGTCCTGCACCACCGAAATCGCCTTGATCGCGCCGTCCTCGACGTAGTCGTCCCAAGTCTTCTTGGCCATCGACTTGTCGGGATTGCGCCAACTGACCAGAAACGTGTGGTGGCCCTGGTCGACTGCGAACTTGACCAGAGAATTCGCCGGCTGCAGGTCGAGGATGTAGAACTTGTTGATGCACGGCGGCACCATCAGGAACGGGCGCTCGTGTACTTTTGCCGTGTTCGGCTTGTATTCGATCAGCTGGAACACGTCATTCTCGAACACCACCGCGCCCTCGGTCGTCGCAACATTGCGGCCGACCTCGAACTGCTTCATGTCGGTCATCGACAAGTGACCCTGCTGAATGTCATGGATCAGGTTGTGCACGCCCTTGGCAATGCTCTCGCCCTTGGATTCCACCGCCTTCATCTGCGCATCAGGGTTCAGCGCCAGGAAATTGCTGGGAGCCGAGGCGGCGATCCACTGCTCGATCGCGAAGCGCAGCCGATTGCGAACCTTCGATTCGCAGTCGGTCGCATCGACCAGCGCGAGCAGCGTACGCGCGTTCAGCAGATAGGCGCCTGCGGTGAACGCAGCCAGCCGGTTGTCGTTCCAGGCCTGCGCGGCGAAGCGCCGATCTGCGTTCTTCAGCGTTCCGGCAAGGCTCTCGTTCCAAAGCTCAGCCGACTCGCGCAGATAAGTCTGCTGCACCTCCTGCAGCCGCGCAGGAACGAACGCGATCTTCGGCATATGCTGCGCAGCGTTCGGCAGGCCCGGCCCCATGCCACTCACGTCCAATCCTTTGAACGCCTCCATCGCGTGGGTGAAGCCCTGGCCCAGCGCATGCTGGAACGCCTGAAACTGCTCCGCCCCCTGCTTCCATTGTTCAGCCGGATTGGTGCTCATCGCTGTTGTCTCCCATCGTTCTTGCCAGATCGCTGCGGGTCGTCGTCTGGCCGCAGCGTCGACTGCAATCTCTTCGCTGCAGGCTCCTGGCTCAATGTCCCTACTGTATCGCAGCTTTGCACGGGGATGAAAACACCTCGTGGTTTCATTGCGCGCGATGATGGGCGCGATGTACCTCGTCCTGCTCGCCTGGGGATATGTTGCGCTGATGATGGCCGGGGCCGAAGCCACGGCCGACAACGGCACGCTGCTCGGCGCATTCGTCACATTGGTGCTGTATGGACTGCTGCCGATCGGGCTGATCGGCTATCTGATGGATGCACCGCGCCGGCGCCGGGCACGCGCTGCAGCGCAGCAGGCGCAATCTGCGGATGGCGGTCTTGACCCGGCGTCAGTCGACCTTCCAGATGCAGGCGGCGAACCGGCCGGTACCGCCGCCGGCGCCGATCCCGTCACGACGGTGCGAGAAGAACCGTGAAGTGTTGCGGACCGTGCACCACGGCTCGGTGCCGTCGTTGCCGTGAATGCGGCACACGCCAAGGCTCTGCAACTGCAGCCGCGCCAGCCCGGCAAGATCAGCGAGCCACTTGTTCGCGCCCGTCGCCACGAACAGATTGTCCGAAGCGGGCAAAGCCGCCGCAAACGCCTGGCGCACGTCGGCGCCGACTTCGAACGCCTGCGGCCCGATGCACGGACCCAGCCAAGCGATCAGTTCGGCTGCATCGGCTGGGCGCCGGCCGTCGGTCTGGATCACGCCGCGCACCGCTGCCGCCAGCACGCCTGCGGCCAGTCCGCGCCAACCCGCGTGCGCGGCCGCGACCCGATGGCCGCTGGCGTCGCACAGCAACACCGGCAGGCAGTCGGCCACCATGATCGTGCAGGCGATGTGCGCCACGCTCGTGCTGCTCGCATCAGCCTGCAGGCCGTCACGACAAGGCCGATCCAGGCTCAGATGTCCAATGCCGTGCAGCTGCTGAAGAAACACCGGTCGGGCGCCGATTTCCGCTTCCAGCCGCCGTCGATTGCGCAGCACTTCGGCCGCACGATCACCGACGTGCAACGCAAGATTCAGCTCGTTATAGGGCGCGATCGAGACGCCGCCGGCTCGCGTCGTACAGATGGCCCGCACGTTCGGCGGCGCTGGCCAGTCCGGCGCCAGCCAGCATACCGGTGCGATGTCAACTTCGGAAAGCGCGACTGCCTTCAAGCCTCGTAGTCCGGACACGCGGACGGCTGCGCGGCGAGGAAAGCCGGATGCTTCATGCATGCATCGAACGCACGCATGGTGCGCGGCAGGCCGCTCATGTCGGTCTTGAAGCGTTCGGCGTTGAAAATCTGCGGCACCAGACAGCAGTCAGCCATCGTCGGTGTATCACCCCAGCAGTAGCGGTCGTCCGGTGCAAGCTGGACCAGCTGGCGTTCGAACGACTCGAGCCCGTCGCGGCACCAATGGCGGTACCAGCTGTTCTTGGCGTCCTCATCGACTTTCAGCTCACGCACCAGATACTTCAGCACGCGCAGGTTGTTCAGCGGGTGAATCTCGCAGGCAATCGACTGCGACAGGGTGCGCACATGCGCGCGGTCGAGCGGCTCGGCCGGCAGCAGCGGCGGCAGCGGATGCGTTTCGTCGAGATACTCGATCATCGCCATCGATTGCGACAGGCGGGCGCCGTCGTCGAGCTCCAGCAGCGGCACCAACCGGTCCGCCGACAGGGCCGCGAATTCGGGTTTTTTCTGGTCGCCGTGCACCAGATGGACGGGCAGGTACGCGTAGTCCAGCCCCTTCAACGCCAACGCGATCCGGACCCGGAACGAGGCCGACGAGCGAAAGTAGTTGTGCAGGTTCATGGCTGGCGAGGATAAACCCAAGCGTGCGCGTCAGCGCTCGCGGCGCGCATGACTCGCGCGTCACTCCAGGCCGAGTTCCTGGATCTTGCGGGTGATCGTGTTGCGCCCGATGCCGAGCTTGTGCGCGGCTTCGATCCGACGCCCGCGCGTATTCAGCAGCGCCGCATGGATCAGCCGTGCCTCGAACCGGCGCGACAGCGACTCCCAGATGTCATGCTGGCCGTTTGCAAGCAGCGCCTGCGTCTCGGCTTCCAGGCCGGCCTCCCAAGCCTCGTCACCGGCATGCGCAACCCAGGCGCCGTCGCTGGCTGGAGGTAGCGCCTGCGGCGAAGCAACGGCCAGCATTGGTGCTGGCGCCGGTACCTGCGGCTCGATCGATTCGACCGGAACGCCTGCATCCGACACCGTCGATGCGAACACTGCAGGACCAGGACTGCCCACCGCCGCCGCGGCTGTTGCCGCCGGGCGCACCGGCACTTCGATCTCGGGCGGCAGATCCTTGACATCGACCATCTGCGCAGGCGCCATCACGGTGAGCCAGTGGCACATGTTCTCCAACTGCCGCACGTTGCCCGGAAACGGGAACCGGTCGAGCTGGGCCAGCGCCGCCTCGCTGATGCGCTTGGGCTCCACTTCGAGCTGGCGCGCGCTCTGCTGCAGGAAGTGGCGCGTCAGCATGGCGATGTCCTCGCGCCGCTCGCGCAGCGCCGGCAGTCGCAGCCGGATCACGTTGAGCCGATGAAACAGGTCTTCGCGAAACGCCCCTTCGCGCACCCGCTGCTCGAGGTTCTGATGCGTGGCCGCAATCACGCGCACGTTGGTCTTGACCGGGTTGTGGCCGCCGACGCGATAGAAGTGCCCGTCCGACAACACGCGCAGCAAGCGCGTCTGCAGCTCGGCCGGCATGTCACCGATTTCATCGAGAAACAGCGTGCCGCCGTCGGCCTGCTCGAAGCGGCCGCGGCGCATCGTCTGCGCGCCGGTGAACGCGCCGCGCTCATGTCCGAACAGCTCCGATTCGAGCAGATCCTTCGGAATCGCCGCGGTGTTGATCGCCACGAACGGGCCATTGTGCCGGGGTGAATGCCGGTGCAGCGCGCGCGCGACCAGTTCCTTGCCCGAGCCCGATTCGCCCGTGATCATCACGGTCACGTTGCTCTGCGAAAGCCTGCCGATCGCACGGAACACGTCCTGCATCGCTGGTGCCTGGCCGAGCATTTCGGGTGTCTCGGTGATCAATTCCTCGGCGACTTCCTCGCGCTGGCTCTCGTCGACTGCGCGGCGGATCAGCTCGACGGCCTTGGGCACATCGAACGGCTTGGGCAGATATTCGAACGCGCCGCCCTGGAATGCCGACACCGCACTGTCCAGGTCCGAATAGGCCGTCATGATGATGACCGGCAGGGAGGGGTGGCTGCGCCTGATCTTGTCCAGCAGCGCCAGGCCGGACTCGCCCGGCATCCGGATGTCGCTGACCAGCACCTGCGGCCCGGAGGCTTCCGGTGCAGGCGATTCGGCCAGCGCATGTAGCACCTCGCGCGCACTCGCAAAACTGCGCGTCGGCAGCTGTTCGCGCTGCAACGCTTTTTCCAGCACGAAGCGGATCGATGGGTCATCGTCCACGATCCAGATTGATTTCATCGACTCTCGCCTTCCTCGCGCTGCACCACCAGTTGATCGCCAATTCGCCGCCCGTTCGCCGCACCCCGCCCGCTTCCTGCGCAGCCAGCTGTGCCTGCGCGTCGGCTCAAGGCAGCGGGATCAGCAGCTTGAAGTCGGTTCGACCGGCCATGCTCTCGCACTCGATGATCCCGTCGTGTTGCTGCACGAAGGTCTGTGCGAGCGTCAGCCCGAGGCCGGAGCCGCCGACACGCCCCGACACGAGCGGAAAGAACAGCCGGTCCCGGATCGCATCCGGCACACCGGGACCGTTGTCGATCACATGCAATTCCAGTGCCAATCGATAGCGGCGCTGGCCGAATGTTTCCTGCCGTGCCACGCGCGTGCGCAGCACGATCAGCGCGGTGCCGGCAGCGATCTGGTCGGTCAGCGCGAATGCGGCGTTCTGCATCACGTTCAGGAGCGCCTGGATCAGCTGCTCGCGGTCGCCGCGAAACTCGGGCAGCGACACGTCGTAGTCGCGCTGGATGGTGATCCCGCGCGGGTGTTCGGCCAAGATCACCGAGCGGACCCGCTCGCAGACTTCGTGGATGTTCACGTCACCGACGACATGCGGATTGCGGTGCGGCGCCAGCAACCGGTCCACCAGCGTCTGCAGCCGATCAGCCTCGTGGATGATCACGCGCGTGTAGTCGGTCAGCTCGGCGCTGTCGATTTCCATCTCCAGCAGTTGCGCAGCGCCACGGATGCCGCCCAGCGGGTTCTTGATTTCGTGTGCGAGGTTGCGGATCAGTTCCTTCGTGGCGCGCGCCTGTTCCAGCAGCCGGTCCTCGCGATCCTTGCGCGACTGCTGCTCCTGCGGCAGCAGCTCCACGATCACCTCGCCCGCAGTGTCGGTCTGTGCGACGATCACGTGCACCGGCAGCGGCTCCTGATGCAGGCGCAGCAGCCAGCTGTCGTAGCGGCGGCTCGAGTAGGCGTTGTCGGCGGCACCATCGATGGCCTGCTGCAACTCGGTCGGCTCGGCGATGCACGTGAACACCGACGACGCTTCGATGCTGCGTCTGGAGCTGCCAAGCGCGGTCTCGAGCGCCGCGTTCGCAAACAGCACCCGGCCGTCGCGATTCACCACCGCAACCAGCGTGGCCAGCAAGTCGAGCGCAGCGAACCGGTCGGTCGGCAAAACTGGTGCGGCTGGCGAGAAGCTGGCGCTGTCCATGGAAATCGGCCGCTGCAGACTGTGCGGGGACAAGCAGCGGATGTCGCCCTCAGCGCGGCGTGCTGCGGCCGAGTTCGCGCCGGATGCCGGCCAGGTCGCTTTCGATCCGGTCGATACCGGCCTTCAGGTCGGCGATGCGCGTCTGGTAGCGCAGGTCGTTGCCGATCTCGCCGGCGATGCGCTCGGGCGTGCCGCCGTTGTATTCCTTCTGCAGTTCTGCGTAGCGCAGCTCGGCTTTGCGGAGCTCCGACTCGAGGATCGTGCGGGCGTCGTTGTCGCGCGCGCGCTGCTCGCCGCTGTCGATACGCGGCGGCGCACCGGGCGGCGGTGCGGTCACCACGCGTGGCCCGCCGCCAGCAGCGGGTGTCGGAATGTTCGCCTGCGGCCGGGTGCCTTCGATCACGGTGACGTTGCCGCCTTCAACCAGGCTGCAGCCACTCTTCTGCCCGGCTGGCGGATTGTTGGTGTATTCGTTGCCGCAGCGGTAGATTCGGGACTGTGCCCAGCCGGCGCCGAGCGCACCGCAGAGCAGCACGGCGGCGGTCATCAGAAAGACAGGTTTCATGCGAAGTCTCGAACACGAACGTGTCGATGAAAGAGCAAGGGCATGCCAGTATCCCGCATTGGCAGCGATGTACGGGAAATCGCATGGCCAGTGCCCAGACGCGGCGCTGTCTGACCGAAACGGCCCGACAGCCGCAGCGTTCGGTGCCGCAGGGACGGCGCCGGCCGCCGCCCTCCCTGCCGACTACCGAAATCGCTCGGTCTACAGCGAGTAGTACATCTCGAACTCGATCGGGTGCGTCGACATGCGGCTGCGCGTGACTTCGCCCATCTTGAGTTCGATGTAGGCATCGATCATGGTGTCGGTGAATACGCCGCCCTTGGTCAGGAACGCACGCTCGCGGTCCAGGTAGTCGAGCGCCTGATCGAGGCTGTGGCACACGGTCGGAATCTGCGCGTCTTCCTCGGGCGGCAGATGGTAGAGATCCTTGGTCGCGGCTTCACCCGGATGAATCTTGTTTTCGACACCATCCAGGCCCGCCATCAGCAGCGCCGAGAAGCAAAGATACGGATTTGCGAGCGGGTCCGGAAAGCGCGCCTCGATGCGGCGGCCCTTCGGGTTTGCGACGTATGGAATCCGGATCGACGCCGAGCGGTTCTTCGCCGAATAGGCGAGCTTGACCGGCGCCTCGAAGTGCGGCACTAGGCGCCGATAGCTGTTGATGCCGGGGTTCGTGATCGCGTTCAGCGCGCGCGCGTGCTTGATGATGCCGCCTACGTAATGCAGCGCAAACTCGGACAAGCCCGCATAGCCGTCGCCCGCGAACAGGTTCTTGCCGTCCTTCCAGACCGACTGGTGCACGTGCATGCCGCTGCCGTTGTCGCCGACCACGGGTTTCGGCATGAAGGTGGCGGTCTTGCCGTAGGAATGCGCAACGTTCCAGACCACGTATTTCAGCACCTGTGTCCAGTCGGCGCGCTGCACCAGCGTGGAGAACTTGGTGCCGATCTCGTTCTGGCCGGCGCCCGCAACTTCATGGTGAAACACCTCGACCGGAATGCCGAGCGACTCGAGGATCAGCGACATCTCGGCGCGCATGTCCTGCATCGAGTCGACCGGCGGCACCGGGAAGTAGCCGCCCTTGACGGTCGGGCGATGGCCCTTGTTGCCCTGCTCCAGCTTCTTGCCGCTGTTCCAGGCCGCTTCGTACTCGTCGATCTTGAACATCGCGCCCTGCATGTCCGTCTTCCATTGCACGTTGTCGAAGACGAAGAACTCGGGTTCCGGGCCGAAATAGGCGGTGTCGCCGAGGCCGGACGCCTTCAGATACGCCTCGGCGCGCTTGGCGATCGAACGCGGATCGCGGTCGTATGCCTTGCCGTCTCCGGGCTCGAGCACGTCGCAGGTCAGAAACAGCGTTGGTTCCTCGAAGAACGGATCGACGTTTGCGGTCTCCGGGTCCGGCATCAAGAGCATGTCGGATGCCTCGATGCCCTTCCAGCCCGCGATCGATGAGCCGTCGAACGCGTGGCCGGACGTGAACTTGTCTTCATCGAAGTGCGACACCGGCACCGTCACGTGCTGCTCCTTGCCGCGTGTATCGGTGAAGCGGAAATCGACGAACTTGACGTCGTTTTCCTTCACCATGCTCATCACGTCTGCAACGCTCTTTGCCATTCAAAGCTCCTTCAACTTGGATTTAAAAACTCTTGACCGGACATGACGATCGACCAGGGGCAGTGGGGCTAGCCCAACTTGGCATGGGCAACCGGTTCCAGCCAGTCGCTGCTGGTCTGCGAAGATGCAGATTCTGTGCCACACGAAGGGTGTCCGACCGCATGCCGCCCCGATCGGGCGTTCAGCATAAACCCCGCGCAGCGCCCGCAAAGCCGAACCAATGCACTGTTTAAGTGCAAATTCCGAGCGCCCCAACCAAGTGCGTCTACGGGCGCACCAACTCTGCGCCCAATGTTGCACCAAGGGCCTGCAGCCCTTCCAGCAAGTGCGGCCAGCCTACTTCCACGGCGGCCGGACGGCCCTTAAGACCGAGTTCGATATGACGGCCATGCTGCGGATGGTCCACGCTCGGCAGGCTGAACACCCGCACCGACGGATGCGCCGCCTCCAACGCTTCCATCAGCGGCGTGAGGGTCGCTTCCATCGATCCGTACACGATCACCGACCGCTCGATCCACGCGCCGCGCCGGAACCACCGTGCGCACTGCGTGTCGAGCACCCACTCGATCATCGGCCAGGCCATCACCGGAAAGCCCGGCACGAAATGCACTGTGCCGCCGCCCGCGCCCAGCGCGCTGAAGCCGGCGATCTTGTTGTAGGGGTTCGGGATCAACTGCGCGCCGACCGGGAACACGCCCATGTTGAGCCGGTGCATGTTGTCGGCGCGATCCGGCTGATACGGCACGCCCTGCTCGGCCGCCACGTCCCGCATGCGTTCCTCAATCAGCAGGCGGGCGTCCGCGTGCAGTTGCAATGGCACGCCGAGCGCTTCCGCCGCAGCTTGCCGGGTGTGGTCGTCGGGCGTGGCACCGATGCCGCCGGTGGAAAACACGATGTCGCTCGACGCGAATGCGCGCTGCAACGTCGCCGTGATGCGCGCGCGCGTGTCGCCGACATATTCGGCCCAGCCGAGCTGGATGCCGCGCGCGCCGAGCAGTTCGATCACCTTGGGCAGATGCTTGTCGGCGCGCTTGCCGGACAGGATCTCGTCGCCGACGATGATCAGCCCGAAAGTGGGCGCTGGATCGTTCGATGTGTCGTCCGCTGCGTCATTCGATGCGCCGGGTCGGCTGTCCGGGTCGCTCGATGAGGCTGCCGGCTGGGTTGGATTCATCGCTGAGCTGCTTTCCTGTGGAGGGATCGATCGACATGACCGGGCTGCCGCCGGCCTCTGCGCGCCGCAATAGCTCGAGCGCGGACAGGCAATAGTGCGTGAACCAGAGCGACGAGAACGCGAACACCAGCGTGTAGATCCAGATCGCGACCGGCACCAGCACCACGAACGCGAACGCGAACAAAATGCCCGATGCCCAGACCACCGCCGGCGCCGCGCCCAGATACCCGCTGATCACGCCGATCGCGAGCAGCGAGGTGCGGTGCCGGCGAAAGATCGCGCGCCGCTCCGGCACGCTGGCGTGTTCGGCCATCGCGTCGAACGCCATCACGCGATAGGTCAGCCAGCCCCAGATCAGCGGCGGCAGGATCAGCACCAGCGGCGGAATCAGCCACAGCGGCATTGACAGCACCAGCGCGATCAACGCGATCGCCGTGGCGCTGACCGACCACCAGACGCTCGCTGCAAAGCCGCCGCCTTTTTTGCGTTCCAGCGCCGGAAAGCGCCGTTTGCCAACCATCGCGACCAGCGTCGGCGTCATCATCACGGTCACCATCGTGAGCATCGCGAGCACCACCAGCGGCACCATCACGAGCAGCAGCAAAAACGGCGCGACCCATGCATGCACGGTGCCGCCGGCGCCGGTCCTGTCGAGCCAGCCCCAGAGCGAGCCGACCCAGGGCCAGCCGTCCATCGCGGTGCGCATCCACAGCACCGCGGGATCCCAGAAGAAATATCCGAGCAGGACCGCCAGCAGGGTCATCAGCACGAGCGGCAGCAACGACAGCCCGATCACCTTGGGCTGGAACGTCTGCGCCGTGGCACGCCAGAAAGAGTCGACAAGCAATGTCATGCCGCCGATGTTAAAGCGGACCTGGACGCACGCCGGCGACTCCCGCGCCACGGCGACCTATATGGGTGGCTCACGCACGCGGCGTCCCTGAAATCGCGGCAAATCTGGGATCAGCCGGGTTGTTTCAAGCAGATTTGCGCTGCGGCGTTAGTGTTTGCTGCCTCTCCAGCTACTGATATGATAGCAAAGAGCCTCTCGGCGCTATAGCCAATGGGCACGCGCCTGCTCAGTTCCGCCGCAGGTGCCCCCGTCATTCGACCAGCGCCTGCAACGCCCCGGGCGCGAACGCCATATCGATCTGATCGGCGAGCCCGTCGAACAACGCATCGAGCGTCGGCGCGTCGGAGCCGAACAGCGCGCGCACCACCGCGGCGTCCTCGAACAGTCCATGCAGGTAGGTGCCCAGCACGTTGCCGGCGCCATTGCACCAGCCGAGATCGTCCGGCAGCACCGGCTGCGCGACATCGCCCACCGCGGCCATGGCCGGATGCTGCGCGGCCTGGGCCCAGCCGGTCTGGCCGTGATGGACCTGATAGCCCTCGACCACCAGGCCGGACAGCGCCTGCCAGGCACCCGTCAGCCGACCGAACGTGGTGCGCGTGCGCGCCAGCGTCTGCTGCCGCTCGAACCGCGTGACCAGCGGCAGCAGCCCAAGTCCCGCAGCGTTGCCATCGATCTGATCCGGATCGATCAGCGCCTCGCCGAGCAGCTGCAGCCCGGCGCAGATGCCGAGCACGGCGCGGCCGGCCGCCGCGTGTGCACAGACCGCGCGGTCGAGTCCGCGGGCTCGCATCCAGGCCAGGTCGCCGGGCGTGTCGGTCGAACCCGGCAGCACGATCCAGTCGGCCGCGGCCAGCTCGGCACACTCGCGTGCCCAGACCACGCGCACGTCGGGAACGTGCTGCAACGGCTGGAACTCGTCCAGGCTGCCGACGTGCGGGCCGCGCACGATGGCGATCGTGATGCGGGCCGCTTTGGTGCCGCTGCCGTGCGCGTCGAACATGGGCTCGAGCGTCGGCAAGCGCAGCTCACGGCACAGCGGGATGGTTGCCGCCGTCGGCACACCGGTGCGTTGCTGCAGCAGTTGCGGCGCGGGCGCGAGCAACGCCGCATCGCCGCGGAACTTGTTGAGCACGAAGCCCTGGATGCAGGCGCGCTGCGGCTGCTCGAGCAGCAGCCAGGTGCCGTACAGATGCGCGAACGCGCCGCCGCGGTCGATGTCGGCGACCAGCAGCGTCGGCGCGTTGGCGTGCTGCGCAATGCGTCGGCCAAGGCCATCCGGATCAGACGAAATGTCGTCGGCCGGCGCGCTTTCACCGTCGATCACGACGACGTCGTGCGCTTGGCGCAGTTGATCGAATGTGCGCTGCGCCTGTGGCCAGGCCGCCTGCGCACGCGCGCCGGGCGGCAGTGCTTGAAGCGCCTGCTGCGCCTCGCCGAGCAGCAAAAATTCTTCACCGCTCCCAGTAGCCGGCTTGCGCACGACCGGATTCATGCCTACCTGCGGCAGGGTGCACGCCGCCAGCGCCTGCAGGTAGGTGGCTGCGCCGATCGGGCCACCGTCCACCGTGCGGACGTCGTCACCCAGGTGCTGCGCCCGAAACGGCGCCACCCGCAGGCCCTGGCGCGCATACCAGCGGCACAGCGCGGCCACGAGCCAGCTGGCGCCGGCGCCGCTGCCCGTGCCCAGCACCAGCACGCAGCGCGCGCGGGGCGTGCGATCGATCGTCATTCGTTTTCTTTCATCGGCCGTGAGTCGAGCATCACAGGCTCTGTAAAGTTCAAGTCGATGGTCGGCTGCCGTCGTCGAGACGCCGATTGCCTGGATGAAACCATGCGGGAAACGTCCATCCAACTTCGTCCAGCCGGATCGCGTGCGACGTTATCCGGAAACCGGAGCCGCCGTCTTACGCGCCCGTTTGTGCGGGTCTGCCGCGGCCGGCGGGCGCGCTACTGGAACGGCGGACGCCAAACGCCAGCAGCAGGCGCGTCGACAGCGGCGGCGGGTGCCGCTTGCACCCCCGCTTCCGAGCCACCAGTTTGGGCGCACGCGGCTGGTGGTTGCCTGCGATTGAAGTCGTGTTTCGATGGGCACGCGTCAGCTGCCGTGCCCGGTTAGCAGCCACAGCGTCTGGTGCGCCGGTGCCGCTGGCCAGGTCGCTGCGGTCGGCCGTTGGCCTTTGTGCTCGGCCTGCCAGCGTCTGGCCAGCATCCAGCCTGCATGGGCCACGACCAGGGTCGGCGCGGGCACAGCAGGCGTCCAGCACGCGGCCCGTGCCAGCAGCTCGGCAAGCGTTTCGCCGCCGCCGCCGGGTGCGGTGCTCATGAAGCCAGCACACCAGGCATCCACCTCGGCGCGTGCGATGTCGTGCCAGCAGCGGCCGTCCCAGGCGCCGAAATCCAGTTCGATAAGGGCCGGGTCGATCACGTGCCGCCAGCCCCAGCGCCGCAACCAACGGCCGACATCGGCGCAGCGCCGAAGCGCCGAGGTGTGGACCACGCGCGGCAGCCCCTGCCGGCGCGCGACAGTCTGGATGCGCCGCGCAAGCCGCTTGGCATGTCGTGGGTCCACCGGCAGATCGGTGTGGCCGATGCAGCGGCCGGTCGCGCCCTGGGCGGCTGGGTGCCGCCAGGCCCAGATCAGCGGCGGCGCTTCAGCCATGACCAAAAACCAGCAAAACCGCCACTTCGGTGAGTTGCTCAGTTGCGCCCAACGTGTCGCCGGTGTAGCCGCCGAGTCGCGCGCGCAGCCAGCGGCGCATCGACAGCACCACGACGGGCGCGGCTGCGACCGCGGCTGCCCAGCGCAGCAACACACCGTCCGACATGCCGGCCGCAAGCCATGCCACGGCGGCTGCGCCGACCAGCAGCAGCGCAGCGCAAAGCGACGCTGCCAGCGCCAGGCGCGGCACCACCTGGGTCGCCAGCGGCTTGGCTTTGGCGTGGGCGACATCGCCCGCATAAGGCAGGGACGCCATCACACCGACCGCTGCCGCCCGGCCAAGCAGGTGCGCGGCGACCAGCGCAAGCGCAGCGGCACCCGCATCGATGCGGGCCAGTTCAGCCAGCAGACACACGCGCAGCGCCAGCGTCAACCCCAGCGCGACTGCCCCATAAGTGCCGATGCGCGAGTCCTTCATGATCGCGAGCGCCTGCTGCCTGGGCACATGGCCGCCAAGCGCATCGAAGGTATCGGCAAGGCCGTCTTCATGAAACGCACCGGTCAACCAGACCGTAGCAGCGACCGAAAGCAGCGTGGCCACGAACGGCGGCCAGACCAGACCGGCCAGCCACAACACGCCAGCGCCGAAGCTGCCCACCAGTGCGCCGACCAGCGGGAAATGCACCACGCACCGATTCAGCCAGCCCGCTTCGAACCCGCTCGCAACCCAGTGCGGCACCGGCACCCGCGTGAGGAACTGCAGCGCGACGAAGCACATCCGCAGTTCATGCACGACGCAACGCCGCAGGCTCATGGCTCCTTCGTGCTCACACCGGCCTGGGCAAAGCTCGCCATCTCGCACAGCACGCGGCAGGCCGATTCGAGCAGCGGCCAGGCCAATGCGGCACCGGACCCTTCGCCAAGCCGCAGCCCGAGTTGCAGCAGCGGTTCGGCGCCCAGCCGCTGCAACCAGCGGTCATGGCCGCTTTCTGCCGAGCAATGCGCGAACACGCAGCGTTGCAGCACGGCAGGTGCCAGCGCAGCTGCCAGCCCGACGGCGGCGGTCGCGATGAACCCATCGACCACGATCACCCGCCGCTGGCGCGCGGCTTCCAGCACCGCACCCGTCATCGTCGCAATCTCGAGGCCGCCGAGCGCGCCCAGCACGTCGAGGGGTGCCGCGACCTGCGCATGCAGCGCAAGCGCCTGCTCCAGCACCGCCTGCTTGCGTGCCAGCCCGGGGGCGTCCAGCCCGGTACCGCGGCCCACGCAGGCGGCCAGCGGCTCGCCCGTCAGTTTCGCCATCAGCAGTGCCGCCGCCGAGGTGTTTCCGATTCCCATCTCGCCGAGCAGCACGGCGTTGCCGGGCAACGCACGCACCAGATTCACGCCCGCCTGCAACGCCGCATCGCGCTGTTCGTGCGTCATCGCCGGGCCGAGCGTGCAGTCGGCGCTGCCCTGCACGGTCTTGCTCACGACCAGCCCCGCGCGCGGCCCGAAGTCGTGCCGCACGCCGCAATCGACCACTGTCAGTGCCAACCCATGCTGGCGCGCCAACACGCTGGCAGCGGCGCCACCGGCAAGAAAGTTCTCCACCATCTGCCAGGTCACGTCGCTCGGGTAGGCGGAGACGCCACGCGCTGCGAGGCCGTGATCGGCAGCGAACACGACGAGCTGCGGCTGTTCCAGCCGCGGCGCTTCACTGCCCAGGACCAGCCCGAGCCGCAGCGCCAGCGTTTCCAGCCGGCCCAGCGCGCCGATCGGCTTGGTCTTGCCATCCAGCCGGTGCTGCAGCCGCGCCGACAGGGCTGCATCGTCGAGGTCGTCAATCGTCGGGAGTACGAATGTCATGGCTCAGATTCGCGCCGCAGCGCAGCAGGGTTTTACAAATGGGGCGCCAAGCCTATGCACGCGGCCGGCCCGGCTATCCGCA
The DNA here is from genome assembly GCA_965218765.1 of Burkholderiaceae bacterium. GTDB lineage: Bacteria > Pseudomonadota > Gammaproteobacteria > Burkholderiales > Burkholderiaceae_C > JBBPYC01. The sequence continues at coordinate 674,001 of CBDCLU010000002.1, forward strand.
GGCGATTGCGGGCTGGCTCCGCGATAAGCTGGTGCTGGGTCCGGGCCGCGCCGTGCCCGATATCGGCGCCGATGTGATGGCGGTCGAGCCGGTCGATGCGATGCGGGCCTGCCTGCAAACCGAGTTGCCGCCCGTGCGCGCGATCGCGGCAACCGCGCAGCCGGTGCCGCTGCCCGATCGCTCGCTGGACGCACTGGTCTGCGCACAGGCGTTTCACTGGTTCGCGCAGCGCGAAACGCTCGATGAATTTCATCGGCTGATCGAGCCCGGCGGCAAGCTCGGGCTGGTCTGGAACGTGCGCGACGAAGCGGTCGACTGGGTCGCGCAGAGCACCGGCCCGAGATAACCGCCCATCCGGACGACCGGATGCCAGCGTGCCGCAGGTTCGCCGAACCAACGGTCCACCAGCAACGCGACCGCAACCGGCGTCGCTGCGGCGGCAAGCGCGATCGGCCATGCCGTGGGGTTCATGGCTCGATCTGCGGCGCGCGGCAGTATCCGATGCGGCACTGCGTCATGCAGCCACGAACCGCAGCGGTCATGCGAGCACGAGCCGCGCGATGCGCGTCGGCGCCAGCGGCGGTGCCGAGTCGATCAGCTCGATGCCGCGATCCCGCAGCGGCACCGCGTGCGACATGCCGGGCGCGAACGTGACCGCGGTGTGGAACTCGCCGTCCTCGCCGCACGGGCAGACGCCGTGCGGCAGCCGGGCCAGCAGCGCACGGTCGTAACGTGCACCGCAAAAAGCCACGTCGAGCCGACCCGTGTCCACCGCGACGAGCCGCGCCTCGATGCCGCGCGCGATCACCTCCTCGGCCAGCGCCGCACGGCGTTCGCCCCAGAGCGGAAACAGCGGCACGAGCCCCGCGGCCTCGCAGCGCGGCGCGATCCAGTCGCGGTGCGCAGCCAGGTCGATGTCGCCGAACACCATCTGCGTGTAGCCGTCGCGGTGCAGCTCGACCAGCACGCGATCGAACGCTGCCGCGTAGCCACCCGGGCGGCCACGCGGCACGTCCACCGCGCGCCACGCGACGCCGCAGGCTGCCACCTGCCGCGCGAGCCAGGCGCGCGGCAGCGCATGCGACAGGCTCGGCCCGTCGGCTTCGCACATCGTCACGAAGGTGCTGACGGCAAGCCCCTGTTCGTGCGCGCGCAACCAGGCGAGGCAGCCATCCTTGCCCGCACTCCAGCTCAGCGCGGCGCGTGGCACGTGCGATGGCGCAAATACAGCCGGGCGGTGCATCAATCCTCGATCCCGCGCTGCGCAGGCACGCCGGCATTGAAGGGGTGCTTGACGAGCGTCATCTCGGTCACCATGTCGGCCAGGTCAATCAGCTGCGGCGGCGCGTTGCGCCCGGTCAGCACCACGTGCACGTGCCGCGGCCGCTCGCGCAGCGCCTGCAGCACGGGTTCGAGCGGCGGCCAGCCATAGCCCAGCGGATACAGGATCTCGCTCTGCACGACGAGGAAATGTTCGCCCGCACGGATCGTCGCTTCGGCGCGCGCCCAGCCGTCCCTGGCGAGCTGGGCCGAGTGTTCAAGGTCGCGGCTCTTCCAGCTGAAGCCGTCGCCGAGGCCTTCGGTCGGGATGCCGATCTGCTCGAACAGCCGATGCTCGCCGAAGCGCGCGGTCGGCACTTTCATGAACTGATGGATCTTGACGGCCTTGCCGCGCCCATGCGCGCGAATTGCAAGGCCGAACGCGGCGGTGCTCTTGCCCTTGCCGTCCCCGGTGTGCACGAGGATCAGGCCGCGCCGCTCGCCGTCGGGCTTCGGCGGGTTGCGGTCCACGGGCGGGGATTCGATCTGCATGGCGAACCCTTTAATCAGATGAGGGGCCGCACGACGTGATGCATACGCCCTTCGCGCTCGAGCGGCTCGATCGCGATCGCGTGCTCGAACACGGACACCAGCGCATCGTGCAGCCTGGGGTCGTCCGGTGCAGCGTCGGCGACGAGCCGGCCGCGATCCATTAGCCAGACGCGGTCGGCCGCGAGTGCGAGTGTCAGGTCGTGCAGCACGACGGCAATCGCCGCGCCGGCTTTCGCACGCCGCGCGACGCTGCGCAGCAACGCACTCTGGTGCGGAGCATCGAGATGCGCGGTCGGCTCGTCGAGCAGCAGCACGGGCGCCTGCACCGCCAGGACCCGCGCAAGCAGCACGCGCTGGCGCTCGCCGCCGGAGAGCTGGCTCAGGCGCCGCTGCGCGAACGCGCTGCATTCGGTCTCGGCCATCGCCGCATCGACGGCTGCCTCGTCGGCCGCGCCCGGCGCGCCGAACAGGCCGTGGTGCGGCAGCCGGCCCAGCCGCACCACATCGCGCACAGCAATCTCGCCATCGGCCTCGCCCTGCTGGGCCAGCCAGGCGATCTGCCGCGCACGCTCGGCAAGGGACCAATCCGTTAGCGGCTGGCTGCCCAGCCGCACCCGGCCTTCATGCGGTGCGCGCAGGCCCGCCAGCAGCGACAGCAGGCTGCTCTTGCCCGCACCGTTCGGGCCGACGATAGCGGTCCAGCGGCCCGCGGGCAGCGCGGCCGACACGCGGTCCACCACGCGGCGTCCGCCTAGCGAAAGACTCAAGCGCTCGGCCTGCAACGCGGCCGTCATGTCAGACGTGCTCGGTGCGCGCGCGCCGGCGCAGCAACACCAGCAGATAACCGCCGCCGACCACCGCGGTCAGCACGCCGACCGGCAGCTCCTGCGGCGCGATCACGCTGCGCGCGGCCACGTCGGCGGCCAGCAGCAGCAGCCCGCCGGAGAGCGCCGACAACGCGAGCAGCGCGCCGTGCCGCACCGTCACCACGCGGCGCACGATGTGCGGCGCGACCAGCCCGACGAATGCGATGAGACCAGACTGCGCGACCGCCACGCCGGTCGCCAGCGCCATCAGCGCGACCAGCAGCAGCCGCAGCCGCGGCAGGTTCAGCCCAAGGCTGCTCGCGCTCATCTCGCCGAGCACGAGCGCATCGAGCACACCCGCGAAGCGCACCGCGAGCGGCAGCGCAATCGCAAGCGCCGCACCAAGCACCGCAACACTGCTCCAGCCGAGAAAACCCGTGGTGCCGAGCAGGAACGCCTGCTTGCCGCGCAGCGCCTCGGGCGACAGCAGCATCATCAGGTCCGACACCGCCGCGAGCAGCACGCCGACCACCACGCCGGCCAGCAGCAGCACCAGCGGCTGCCCCGCGCCGCCGCCGAGCAGCAGGGTCAGCGAGACGCCTGCGAGCGCGCCTGTGAACGCCGCGCCGACCAGGCCCAGTTGCGTCAGCCAGCCGACGTTCGCAAGCCCGATGCGCTGCCCGGCGAGGCTGCCCGCGAAGATCGCAATCACCACGCCGAGCCCGGCGCCGGCTGCGCTGCCGAGCAGGTATGGGTCAGCCAGTGGATTGCGAAACAGCCCCTGCGCAAGCGCACCCGCAAGCCCGAGCAGCGCGCCCGCGCCGCAGGCTCCGAGCGTGCGCGGCGCACGGATCGCCTGGATCAACGGCCAGTCGCGGCCCCAAGCGAACGACCAGCCTTCGCTGCCGGCTGCAAGGCCGAGCGCGGCCAGCACCGCGATCACGGCGCCGAGCGCGAGTGCGAGCCGCGGCGCGGTCCAGCGCGGGACCGCCCTGGGCGGCTCGGCGAGCTTCGTGGCCGGCAATGCGCTCAACGCAACTTTCCTGGGCGTGCCGGCAGACCGGCCACGCAGTTGGCCAATGTCTCGGCCGCCTCACCGAGCCGCGGCCCGGGCCGGATCAGCACCTCGTAATGCGCCTCGTCGAAGCCGCAGGTGTCGCCGGCGGCCAGCGCGGCAATCGCGTCCCAGCCCGGGCGCTGCGGCATGCCGGCTAGGTTCCTGCTGGACGCCATGATGATCTGCGGCTGCGCGCGCACGACGTACTCCGGGTTCAACTTCGGGAACGGCCCGAGCGCTGCCGGCACCGCGTTGCCCAGGCCCAGCTGCGCCAGCAATTCACCGATGAACGACGATTCGCCGGCCGCGAACGGCGTCGCGGCAACTTCGAAGTAGACCTTCGCGCCCTGCCGGTCGGCCGGGATGCGCGCGGCCGCATCGTGGATGCCCGACTCGATGCGCGCCAGCAGATCGGTGCCCGCCTGCGGTTCCCCGAGCAGCCGCGCGACGGTGCCGACGGTGCGCCGCACGTCGGGGAGGCTCTGCGACTCGAGCACAAGCACCTTGAGGCCGAGCGCTTCGAGCCGATCGAGCACGCGCGCCGAGCGCGCGGCCAGCACCACGTCGGGCTTGAGGGCAAAAAGCCGCTCGACCTGCGCGTCCTCCATGCCGCCGAGCTTGGGCAGCGCGAGCACCGCCTGGGGCCAGTTGGAAAAGCGGTCGGTGCCGACGATGCGTGCGCAGGCGTCGAGTGCGCAAACGGTCTCGGTCAGCGACGGCAGCAGCGTGACGATGCGTTGCGGCGGCTGCTCGAAAACGACCGGCACACCGCGGTCGTCGGTGATCGTGATCGGGGTCGCGGAAGAAGCAGCCGCGCTGGCTGCGAGCAGCAGGCAGACGGCGAGCAGCGCGAGCCGGCGCGGGAGGTGCAACCGATCGTTCAACGCATTCCTTTCATAGCCAGTTCGCAGCCGGCCAGCATCACCGTCACACGGTCGCAGATGCTCGCGACGCGCTGGTGCAGCAGGCCGAGCGCATCGATGAAATGCCGCGTGTCGGCGTGCGCCGGCACCACGCCGAGCGCGATCTCGTTGGAGACGAGCACGAGCGGGCCGGCGGTGGCGGCGACCGCGGACACGAGCGCATCGGTCTGCGCGGCCAGGTCGGTCACCGTCGGGCCTTGCTGCGGCAGCAGGCGCTGCGTCAGCCATAGCGTGAGGCAGTCGACGACGAGCAAGGTGTCGGCTGCGGCATGCGCAGCAATCGCCTCGGCCAGATCGCCGCTGACTTCGATCGTGCGCAGCGCTGGCACACGAGCGGCGCGGCTTTGGCGATGGCGTTCGATGCGCGCGGCCATCTCGGCGTCGCCGGCCTGCGCGGTGGCCAGCAGCACGGCCTTGTGGCCAGGCGCATCGAGCCAGTCGAGCGCACGCTGCTCGGCCGTGCGCGACTTGCCGCTTTTCTGGCCACCGAGGATCAGTTCACGCATGGCAGCTCGGGGGTGATCGGGCAGCGTGCGCCGGTTGATCGGACGGTACGGGCCGTCGTCGGCAGCGTTCGCGCAAAAGAGGCCGTCGCTATTATTAAAATAGCTGCAGGCGCACGTTCTGCCTGCGTCAGCGGCCGATTTGGCTTAAGAATTGCCGATTTCACTGCCCGCTCGCCCACCGCATGACGATCCGGTGCAGCTGCTCCACGCCATCGGTCAGTGCGGCCGGGCCGGGTTGCAGGATGTCGGCCGACTTGATCTCGAACAACTGGTCGTGCCGCACCGCTTCAATCGCATCGAAGCCAGGCCGCGCCGCAACTTTCTCGGGCCGGAATTTCTTGCCGCACCAGGAGCCGATCACGATGTCGGGGTCGCGCCGGATGATCTCGGCCGGGTCCGCGATGATGCGGTCCTTGCCGAGCGGTTTGCGTGCGAGTTCGGGAAAGCAGTCGTCGCCGCCGGCGATCCCGATCAGCTCGGACACCCAGCAGATCGCGCTGATCGGCGGCTCGTCCCACTCCTCGAAATAGATGCGCGGGCGGCGCGGCAACGCGGCGGCGGCCGACTGGATCGCAAGCAGCCGCTCGCGCATCGAGCTCAGCAGCCGCGCACCGCGTTCGGCCGCGCCGACGATGGCCGCGACCTGGTGCAGCATCGAAAAGATTTCGGCCACGCTGCGCTGGTTGAAGATCGTGACCGGTACGCCACGGCCGATCAGCTCGGCTGCGATCGGCGCCTGCAGGTCGGAAAAGCCGAACACGCAGTCGGGCGCGAGCATCAGGATCTGGTCGATCTTGGCGGTCAGGAATGCGCTGACCTTCGGCTTTTCCTGCCGTGCGATTTTCGGCCGCACCGTGTAGCCCGAGATGCCGACGATGCGGTGCTGCTCGCCGAGCAGGTACAGCCACTCGGTCGCCTCCTCGGTCAGGCAGACGATGCGCTCGGGGCCGCGGCCGATTCGAATAGCCGCGACATCGACGTAGGCCTGGCTCAGAGCGGCGTCCATTTCAGGCTCACGAAAAACGCGCGGCCCGGCGTCGCGTAGGTATCGGCGAGCTGGTAGTTCTTGTCGGCGAGATTGTCCACGCGTGCCAGCAAGGTCCAGGCGCGGCCGATCCGGTGGCTCGCGTACAGGTTGAACAACGTGTAGCCGCCGAGTGCGACCTTGTTCGCGGCGTCGTCGAAGCGCTTGCCGGACGTCCGCGCCTCGCCACCGAGCGACCAGCCAGCCAGCTGGTAGTCGGCGCCCAGCGTCGCATGCCGCTTGGAGCGCCGCGCGAGGATGTGGCCGGTCTGCTCGTCGCGCGGGTCCTGAAAATCGACGCTGCCGCGCAGTGCGAGCCGGCCGATGCGCTGCGCACCGCTGAACGTCAGGCCTTGCAGTTCGGCGCGCGCGGTGTTCGCGTAGCAGCCGAATTTCGAGGTACAGGGCCCGGCTGCGCCGAACGTGATCAGATTCTTCACGCGATTGCGGTAGCCGACCACGCTGAAGTCGCTCGCGCCTTCAGCCCAGCGCAACGCAGCCTCGATGTTGCGGCCGGTCTCAGGGTTGAGCGCCGCATTCCCGTACTCGCTGAACCGCTGATAGAGCGTCGGCGCGCGAAAGCTCGTGCCGGCCGAAATGCTTGCGCGCCACTGCTTCGTGAACGCATAGCCGTAGGCGGCGCCGCCGGTCGTCTGGCCGCCGAATTCGCTGTCCTGATCGCGCCGCGCATTGAACTGCAGCGAATGCTGCACGCCGGACAGCCCGTAGCCGAGCGCGAGCGCGTTCTGAAACCGCCCGGCGTCGATCGGCGCGTTCTCCAGATGGTCTTCGCGCCGTTCCAGCGCGGCGGTGAACAGCTGCCGATCGAGCCGGAATTCGTTTTGGAACAGATAGTTGCGCAGCCGCGTCAGGGTCAGATAGGGCGACGGGCTGGTTTCGTAGCGGCTGCTTGATTCATCGACCAGCACGCGCGTGCTGTAGCGATCCGTCCATCTCGCGTTCCAGCCGAGGCCGAGGGTCTGCAGTCGGTGGTGGTTGCGGTCGTCGAAGCCCGGCGAGAAGCCGTCGTACTGCGAGTTCAGCTCGCTGTGCAGCACCGTCGCCTCGATGCGCTGGCCGGCCACCGGCTTGAAGCCGAGACGTGCGGTGCCCGAGGTCTGGCGGTAGCCGTCCGAGTCGATGTCCGCGGTCGGCACAAGGCGCGAATTGAAGCCGTTGCTGCGCTGGTGCGCGCCGCTGATCGCGTAGTCCACCGTGTCGGTGCCGCCGCTCATGCCGGCTTCGAGCTGCGCAGTGCGATAGGTGCCGCCGCCGATCGTGACGAACGGCTTCGGTGCGCCCGCGCCCTGCTTCGTGAAAATCTGCACCACGCCGCCGATCGCATCCGACCCGTAGATCGCGGCGGCCGAGCCGCGCAGCACTTCGATGCGGTCCACCACGCCAAGCGGAATGCTCTCCCAGGTCGCGCCGCCGGTGGACTGGCTGTCGATGCGCACGCCGTCCACATAGACGAGCGTATGCCGCGACTCGGCGCCGCGCAGGAACACGCTGGTCGCGGTGCCGGGGCCGCCGTTGCGGCTGAACTCGATGCCCGGCTGGCGCGCGAGCAGATCGGCGACGCCGACCGCGCCGCTGCGCTCGATGGACGCGTGGTCGATCACGCTGACGTCGGCCAGCACGTCAGCCAGCGGCTGCGGCGTGCGGGTCGCGGTGACCACGGTCTCGCCGAGTTGCGGCGCGGCAGGCTGTGCCGCAGCGGCCGAAGCAGCGAGCAACGCCGCGGCACCGAGCGGCGCCAGCAGGATAAAGCCACGCCCATGCTTGCGCATGGCCCGGCCACGAACGGAACCCTGAATATTGAAATGGTTGATCAGCACAGCAACGATACCTTCGCGCTTTTTCGAAAGTAGAAAAAGCTCGGACCAAGCCCATCGCCGGCATCCCCGCCGGCGCAACGGGCAAAACGGTCGGCGCCTTCGCAAGCAGACCCGCGGATCCACCAAAGCGACGACGACAACCACCTCGTTGGCCGGTATCCGGGCTGGCGGCACGGGCGGACATCCTCGCCTTCCCAAGTGCGTGTTCAAAGCACCCAGTGGCTTGATGAGGCATCCGCCGAAGCATCGAGAAAACTCGACGTTCGGCCGCTTGACCGTTGCGGGGGCAGCGCAGGTTTCGAAACATCCGGCCAGCGACCACGAGCTGCAAAGCCCGCGGCGGCCGACGTCGTTCCTGCTTCCCGTTGAACTGCGAGCGTGTGAACCACGACCGCGAGCACCAACTGTGGACGGGATTCTATGCGGCGCGCGCCGGTGGCTCAGGCAGAAGCGTGCCGCGCGAGCCGATCCAGCACCCAGCCGGCCGCGCACTGGCCGAACGTGGCCGTCACCGTCACGACCGAGCCGTAGCCGTGGCAGTTGAGCGTGCCGTCGCCTGCGTCGTCCGAGCCGGCTGTGCTGGGCCGCGCGACCGGTTCGCGGCTGAACACGCAGGCCAGCCCAATCGGCCGGCCCGCGCGTTCGGCCGCGTGGTCCCGGCGCAAGCGCTGGCGCACTTGCGCGAGCAGCGGGTCGTGCGTGACCAGCGCAAGATCGTCGATATCGACCTTGTGCGCAGCACGCTTGCCGCCGGCGGCGCCGACGCTCAGCACGAGCGGTGAGGGCGCCTGCTGGACTTTGGTCAAGCCCCATGCCGCGATCGCCACCTTCGCACGCACTTGGTCGCACGCATCGATCACCGCGTCGGCGGGCTCGGTCAGCAGCTGCGGCCAGTTGCCGGGTTCGGCGAAGTCCTCCACGCAGGTGACCGTGCAGGCGGGATTGATCTGCGCGATGCGGTCACGCATCGCTTGCACCTTGGCCATCCCGAGCGTGCCATCCAGCGCGTGGATCTGCCGGTTCACGTTGGATTCGGCGATATGGTCCAGGTCGATCAAGGTGAGCCGGCCGACGCCGCTGCGCGCCAGCGCCTCGACCGCCCAGGAGCCGACGCCGCCGATGCCGACCACTGCCACATGGGCCGCGCGGATGCGGGCTACGCCGCTTGCGCCGTAGAGCCGCGCCAGACCGCTGAAGCGCCGCTCCAGGTCGGGCGCGTGATCCGTCGGCACGGACGGCATGGTGCTGGGAAAAAAAGCAGGCTTGATGCTAACGCAGACTTGTCAACCGGTCGCTCGCAGCGCCCGCCGCCGGTGTCTGCGGATAAGCCTTGATCAGGTCATCGAGCGTGCGGCGCGCGGCCCTGGTTTCCTTTAACTCGATCTGCGAATTTGCGATCGCAAGCGCCGCTTCAGGCGCACGAGGGTGATCCGGCGCCGTCGCCAGCATCGAGCGGAAGTTGCCGATCGCGGCCTGATAGTCGCGTGTCGCGTATTGCGAATTGCCGAGCCAGAACAGCGCCATCGGCGCCAGGCTGCTTCTGGGGTACTTGCGCGTGAAATCGCCGAAGCCGCCCTGCGCGGCCGCGAAATCCCCTTTGCGGAACAGCGCCAGTGCGTTGTCGTAGTCGGCCTTTTCGCCGGGGGCGGCCGACTGATCGGCGCCGGCATCCGGGCTGGCGGTCTTGGCAGTTTCCATCCGGCGCAGCCGCTCTTCGAGGGTCTGCTGCAGCTCCTTGTTCGCGCGCTGCAGATCGGCCACGGCACGTGCGAGCTCTTCCTCGCGCCCCTTCGCGATTGCGACGTCGCCGCGCTGGGTATCGAGTTGCGCTTGTAAGTCAAGCAGGCTGCGGCGCAGCTGCGCGTTCTCAGCGGCAAGCCGCTGCTCGGATGCCGACAGCGCGACCTGATTCGCATCGACGCGCTGACGCAGCTCGAGGATCGCGCGGCGCGCGTCGTCGTCGCCGAACAGGGCAGCCTGTGCGCTGCCGAGGCTGAACGCCGCCGTGGCGACGACCAGAAATGCTCGAAAAACGATTCTCATGGGGAAGCTCCGTTCGTCAGCCCAGGCGCAGTGGGCCGGGCCGAGGCTTTTTGTCTCTCATTGAACGCCCGCTGCGCAGCCCTGTCAGGCGCTCCAGGCCCGCACAACGTGCAAGGACGACCGCGTTGGTTGGACGAACTTCAGCAGGCTGCCGGGCTGATGGCGGCACCCGGCGCATGACGCTGCAGGATCGGCAGCACATTGACACCGTGCGCAATCAGCGCTGCGCGTCAAGCGAACATCACCTGCGATAGCTGATTTCCACCCGACGGTTCTGCGCCATCGCCTGTTCGTCCGTGCCCGGATCGGCCGGTTTTTCCTTGCCGAAACTGACCGCTTCGAGCTGGTTGTCGGCCACGCCGAGCAGCACCAGCGCACGCTTGACGGCTTCGGCACGGCGCTGACCGAGCGCGAGGTTGTATTCACTGCCGCCACGCTGGTCGGTGTGGCCTTGCAGCATGGCCTGGCGATTCGAGCCGGCGCGCAAAAAGCGTGCGTTGTCCTGGATCAGGCTCTGGAAGTCCGGCTTGATCACGTAGCTGTCGTAGTCGAAGTAGACCAGCCGTCCGACGCTGGACGGCGGGCCTTCCTCCGAGTCGGACGGCCGCGCCAGATCGACCGGCGTGACCGTGCTCTGGCCGCTACCGGTGCCGTTCGCGCCACGGCCGTTCGCACCCAGGCTGCCGCCCGAGCGGTCTTCCACCGGCACGTCGTTCAGCTTCACGTCCGAGCCACATCCGGCCAGTGCTGCGAACAGCGTCAGGGCCAGCACATATCGTTTCGTCGTCATCACCCACACTCCAGTTGGAATCAATTGAATCGATCGGAAAGGAAAAACCCAGGTTTCGGCGGTCCCGTTGCGGCTGTGATCGCCGACCACGCGCATCAACGCTGGAACGGCCCCCAGTCGGGTTCGCGGATGTCGCCGCCCTTGTTGGCCAGCCGTGCCTTGATTTTCCCATCGAGGGTGGTGGTCATCAGGGCTTCGCGGCCGCTGTCGCGGGTCGAATAGACAATCAGACGGCTGTTCGGCGCGAAACTCGGGCTTTCATCGACGCCGGTGTCGGTGATCGAGCTTGCGCTGCCGCTGCTCAAGTCCATCACCTGCAGCTTGAACGCACCGCCGATGCGGGAAATGTACGCGAGCCAGCGGCCATCCGGGCTGATCGCAGGCGAGATGTTGTAGCTGCCGGTGAACGTGACCCGCTCCGGCGCGCCGCCGCCTGCGCTGGGCATCCGGTAGATCTGCGGCGCGCCGCCACGGTCGCTCACGAAGTAAATGTAGGCACCGTCGGCCGAGTAGGCGGGTTCGGTGTCGATGCTCGCCGACTGCGTAAGCCGACGCGGCTCGCCGCCGTTCGCATCGATCGTGTAGAGCTGCGAGCCGCCGTCGCGGCTGAGCGTCACGGCCAGCGTGCGGCCGTCGGGCGACCAAGCCGGTGCGCTGTTGGAGCCGCGGAAATTGGCGATCAGCCGGCGCTTGCCCGTGGCCACCTCGTGCACGTAGACGACCGGCTTGCGCGATTCGAACGACACGTAGGCGATGCGGTCGCCGCTCGGCGACCAGGCTGGCGAGATGATCGGCTCGGGGCTTGACAGCGCGGTCTGGCTGTTCTCGCCATCGGCGTCGGCAATCCACAACACATAACGCGTCCCGGTCTTGGTGATGTAAGCGATCCGGGTGGAAAACGCGCCTTTTTCCTTGATCAGCTTCTCATAGACATAGTCAGCGATCCGGTGCGCAGCCAGCCGCAGGTCGACCTGCGGCACGGTGTAGCTCTGCCCGCCCAGGTCCTCGCCGCTGACCACGTCCCACAAGCGAAAGCGCACGTCGAAGCGGCCATCGGCGAGCTTCGCCACACTGCCGGTCAAGAGCGAGTCGGCGGTGCGCTGGCGCCACAGCGCCAGATCGGGTCGCGCGGTTTCGTCGAGCGACACGCCCGATGCATCGACGGGCCGAAAGCGTCCGCTGCGCTCGAGATCGGCTTGCACGATCGCGCTGATCTTCTGCGGCGACTGCGCTTCGCCGCGGAACGTCGGCAGCGCGATCGGCAGCTGTGTCATCCCGACGCCGGAGACCTCGACGCGAAACTGGGCCGCCGCCGGGCCGGCATTCAGCAGCAGCGCAAACGCCAGCATGAGAGGCTGCCACCAGGCAGCTGCAACAGCCCGAAAGAAACGATTGACCATGGAAAAATGCATCGATATGGGGAAAAAGAAGACGACGTTGTCGGTGATTATCGTGGCCCGCGACGAAGCCCAGCAGATTCAGGCGTGCATCGAATCGATCGCGTTTGCCGACGAAGTGCTGGTGGTCGACTCGGGCAGCAGCGACGAAACTGTCTCTTTGGCGCGACAGGCTGGTGCGATCGTGCACGAGACCGACTGGCCGGGTTTTGGGCTGCAGAAGCGCCGTGGCGTTGCGCTGGCAAGCTGCGACTGGGTGCTGGTGATCGACGCGGACGAGCGCGTCGATGCCACGCTGCGGTCCGAAATTCTGGCCGCAATCAACGAGCCGACTGCCGATGGCTTTCGCCTGCCACGCCGCTCGAGCCTGTGCGGCACCTTCATCGAACATGGCGGCTGGCGCCCCGATTACACGCTGCGGCTGGTGCGGCGCGAGATGGCAGGCTTTTCCGACCATGCAGTGCATGAGCACATGACGAATACCGGCAGCACCTCGGACCTTCGCACGCCGCTGCAGCACTACAGCTATCGCAGTTTGGACGACGTGCTGGTCAAGCTCAATCGATACTCGCAGGCCGGTGCGAAGGACCTGGCGGCGCGCGGTGCTTCATCGAGTCTTGCCAAGTCGCTCGGCAAGGGGTTGTGGGCGTTTTTGCGCACCTACGTGCTGCAGCAAGGCTTCCGCGATGGCCAGATCGGACTGGTGCTCGCCATCTACAATGCCCAGACCACCTACTACAAATACCTGAGGCTGTGGATGATGCGCCGCGAGCGAAGGTGAGAATCGATGCCAGGGTCTGCAAGCGCGCTTCGTTCGATCCGGTTGTCACGCTGCTGGAACCGTCGTCCGGCAACAGTGCAGGCTCCGCGCTGATGCGCGGCGCTCTAGCTGCTCCTCCGCTCGCACCAGCGGTTAATCAGAGCGTGACGCCGGCAAACGGCTATCTGCCGACATGGCTGCGGCGCACCGGCGTCGGCATCGCCTGTTTCACCGCATTCGCCACGCCGATCTCAACTGCTGCAGCGTCGATCGGCAAAGTGTTGATGCTGGTGTTCGCGCTGTTTTTTCTTTTGTGGCCGCATGATCGGCGGGCGAATCGCCGGGTCGAACTGCCTTCGACGCTGCTGCTGCTTGCGTTGCTGGCCTGGTTCACGCTCAGCCTGGGCTGGACGGTGGTGGACCTGCCGCGTGCGATCGCCGACATCGCCAAGTACGGCAAGCTGATCCTGATCCCGACCATGATGGTGCTGCTAGGCAGCCGGCGCGAAGCGTTGTTTGCATTGGGCTGTTACGCCGTTGCGCAGGTGTTCGTGTTGTTCAGTTCGGTGCTGCTGAGCAGCGGGCTGGAGCTGCCCTGGGTGCTGAACCAGCACCGGTTGTCGGTCGGCTCGGTGTTCACTGACTACATCACCCAATCGATCATGACGGCAACATTCGCTGCGCTCTGCTGGGTCGTGCGCGACTCGTTGCCGAGCGCGCGCAACTGGCAACGGCTCGCCCTCGCCTTGCTGGCCCTGCTTGCACTGTTCGACACGCTCTACCTGATGCCCGGGCGCACTGGCTGGGCGGTGGCCGCCGCCATGGTGGCACTGGTTGCCTGGTGGACGCTGCCGCGGCGCTTTCGTGCGGCTGCGGTGCTGACGCCGGTTCTGGTCGCGGGGCTGCTGCTGGCGACGTCGGACACCGGGCGCACGCGGCTGACCGGCATCGTCACCGAAACGAGTCGCTTCGCCCTGCAAGGCGCAGAGAACTCGTCGTCGGGCGAACGGCTGAATTTCTGGCGGCGCTCGGTGGAAAGCATTCAGTCCGCGCCGTGGCTCGGCAGCGGCGTGGGCAGTTGGCAGACACGCTATCTGCAGCTCGAACACGGCAAACCGCCGGAGTTCACGCGCAGCACGCGCAACCCGCACAACGAGTACCTGCTGGTGGGCGTGCAGCTCGGCGTGTTCGGCATGCTGCTGTTCGTGGTCTGGATGGTTGCGACCGCGCTCGATGCGCGCCGGTATGACGAGCCGAGCGCACGCGCAATCACGCTCATGGCACTGTCGCTTGCGGTGGCGGCGCTGTTTAACTCGGCGCTGTTCGACTCGTCCAAAGGCAGTTTCTATTGCATCGTCGGCGGACTGCTGTTCGCCTATGGCGCCAGTGGCCCGCGGCGACGGCCGGAGCTGGCCTGAGTGGTGCAGTCGGCTTCCGTCGATCCTGCCGCCCGATCCGCCGTCGATGGCCTGCGGCTGACTGCGCGCCTACGCCGGCTGCTGCCGTTCTTCGGCCGGCCGCGCTGGATCTGGGCGGCTGCGGCGCTGGCCACCGTGGTCGGCGCGGCCACCGAGCCGCTGATGCCGGCATTGTTGAAACCGTTGCTGGATCGTGGCTTCCAGGCCGGTGACATCGCGCTGTGGTGGGTGCCGCTGGCGATGATGTCGCTGTTTGCGATCCGCGGCGCCTGCAATTTCGTTGCGCAGTACGCGCTGGCCAAGATTGCGAACGACGGCATGCTGCGCTTGCGCGGCGCGATGTTCGGTCGGCTGCAGGATGCCGAACTGGCGCTGTTTTCGAATCAATCGGCAAGCACGCTGTCCAACACCGTGGTCTATGAGGTGCAGAACGGTGCTGCGCTGCTGGTACATGCACTGCTGACCTTGGCGCGCGACAGCCTCACGGTGGTTGCGATGCTCGGCTACCTGCTGTATCTGAACTGGAAGCTGACCCTGATCGTCGGCCTGCTGTTTCCGGCGGTCGCGATCGTGATGCGGGTGCTGACGCGGCGGCTGTACCGGATCACCAAGTCGAGCCAGCTCGCTACCGATCAGCTCGCCTACGTGGTCGAAGAGAACGTGCTTGCGCATCGCATGGTGCGACTGCACGCGGCGCAGTCGGCGCAGACCGACCGCTTCATGGCGCTGGGTCAGTCGTTGCGGCGGCTCGCGATGAAGTCGACCACCGCGCAGGCCGCGATGACCCCGCTCACGCAGATGGTGGTGGCCGCCGCGCTGTCCGCGGTGATCACGATGGCGCTGTGGCAGAGCAGCACGTCGGGCGTGACCGTGGGAGGTTTCGTCGCGTTCATCACGGCGACGTTGATGCTGGTCGGGCCGATCAAGCATTTGTCGGAAGTTGCCAACCCCATCACGCGCGGACTCGCCGCGCTGGAGCGGGGTACCGAGCTGGTGGACCGCACTGCCGCCGAATCGAGCGGCGGCCACGCGCCGGGCCGCGCGCGCGGCCATGTCCGGTTTGAAGACGTGACGATGCGCTATGCGCAGGACACGCAACCCGCTCTGGAACAGATCACCTTGGATGTGGCGCCTGGCGAGACGGTCGCGCTGGTGGGGCCGTCCGGCGCTGGGAAAAGCACACTCGCCAATCTGCTGCCGCGTTTCGTGCAGGCGACTCACGGCCGCGTGCTGCTCGACGGCGTCGAGCTCGGCCAGTGGCAGCTGCGCGCGCTGCGCACGCAACTCGCGCTGGTCAGCCAGGACGTGGTGATGCTCAACGACACGTTGGCCGCCAACGTCGCACTCGGCGCGGACAGCGTCGAGCAGATCGACCGCGTGCGAGTGCAGCACTGCCTGGACGCAGCCAACCTGTCGGCATATGTGCATGCGCTGTCCGCCGGCATCGACACCCTGGTCGGCCACAACGCTGCGCAGCTGTCGGGCGGACAACGCCAGCGGCTCGCGATCGCACGGGCGCTCTACAAGGATGCGCCGGTGCTGATCCTGGACGAGGCGACTTCCGCGCTCGACACCGAGAGCGAGCGGCTGGTGCAGGACGCGCTGCAGCGGCTGATGGCCGGCCGCACTACGCTGGTGATCGCGCACCGACTCTCCACCATCGAGCATGCCGACCGGATCGTGGTGATGGCGGATGGTCGCATCGTGGAACAGGGCACCCATGCACAGCTGTCGGCACAGGGTGGCCTCTACGCCCGCCTGCATCGCAGCGGGTTCACGCAGGCGGCGGAAGAAGAACTTGCCACCGACGCGTTCGATGCTGACGCACCGCGCCGGACCACCGGCCTGGTCACCCCCCCATGAGCGCCGTGGTGTCGATCAGTGGCTTCACGTTCCTGCGCAACGCGGTCGACCTCGGCTACCCGTTCGTCGAATCGATCCGTTCGCTGCTGCCGCTGGTCGACGAGTTCGTGATCGCGCTGGGGCGCAGCAGTGACGACACGCTGCATCGCGTGCGGGCCCTGGCCGAGCCGAAGATCCGCATCATCGAAACGGTCTGGAACGAACGCATGGCCGAGCGCGGTTTTGTCTATGCGCAGCAGAAGATGATCGCGCAGTACGCATGCCTCGGCGACTGGGCGTTCTATCTGGAAGCCGATGAGGTGCTGCACGAAGATGACCTGGCCGCCATCCGCGAGAACGTCAATCGGCAACATGCAAACCCGGCCGTGGAAGCGCTGGTGTTCGATTACCTGCACTTCTACGGTTCGCCGGACTGGCTCGCGGTCAGCCCAGCTTGGTACCGGCGCGAATGTCGGCTGATCCGCAACACGATCCGCTCGTATGCACCGGACGGCCAGTACTGGGTCGTGATGGACCGGCACCGGCGCGGCCGCCCGCCACGCGCTGCGCTTGCGCAGGCACGCATCTTCCATTACGGCCACGCGCGGCCCGAAGATGCGATGCAGCGCAAGCTCGACCAAGTCAGCCGCTACTGGCGTGGCGCGCCGCCGAAGGTCGATTACACGCGCATCGATGCACGCGCGCTGGCACCGTTTTGCGGCAGCCATCCGGCCGTCATGCGGCGCTGGCTCGACGGCACCGCACAGCAGCACTTCGCACCTGCGAACGACCATCGGTTGACCACGCGCGAGCGCAAACACCGCCTTGCGATGCGGTTAGAGCGCTGGACCGGCCTGGACTTGAGCCACAAGCACTATCGGCTGGTGGCCTGACCACAGCCTGCAGGTCAGCGATCCACGCAATGCACAGTTCCGCTGCTGCGCCTCCTGTGCCGGCCGCGCCGAACCGGTACAGCCCCGCGTCGGATCGCAACAAGGCACCGATCCTGGACGTGCTGCGCGGACTGCTCGGCGCCAGTGGCAATGCGCTCGAAATCGCGAGCGGCAGCGCGCAGCATCTGGCCCACTTCGCTGCTGCGTTGCCCGGCTGGCGCTGGCAGCCCAGCGACTGTGCCACCACGCCCGATGCGCTGGCCGCGCTGGACGCCGACATCAGCTTTTACTGCAGTCTCGAAGGCGCCATGCGCGACTGCGTGCTGCCGGCGGCGGCGCTTGACGTGTTGCAGACGCCGTGGCCGGCGCTACCGGACTACGACCTGGTCTACTGCGCAAATATG
The DNA here is from genome assembly GCA_965218765.1 of Burkholderiaceae bacterium. GTDB lineage: Bacteria > Pseudomonadota > Gammaproteobacteria > Burkholderiales > Burkholderiaceae_C > JBBPYC01. The sequence goes on from CBDCLU010000002.1 coordinate 691,514, forward strand.
CTGCACATCGCGCCGTGGGCCTGCTGCGCGGCGTTGTTCGACGGCGCGATGCGTCACCTGCGGGTGGCTGGCCTGCTGGTCATCTACGGACCGTTCTTTGCAAGCCACGCCACAGCCGCGTCGGCTGGCAACGTCGCGTTCGACATCGACCTGCGCGCGCGCAACCCGGCGTGGGGAATCCGACAACTCGCAGACGTGACGCGAGCAGCAGCCAGGGTCGGCCTGCGGTTGCAACAGCGCCATGACATGCCTTCAAACAACCTGTGCCTGGTGTTCGGGCGATGACGTCGCCGCCGCGCCGGACTAGACGCGTGGCAGTCCCTGAAGCGCCTGTCCCACCGTGAAGGTGGTGCCGCGCTCGATCCGCTCGAAGTAGGAGCGCCAGGCCGGCGAACCAGCCGGCCATTGGCGCAGGAATACCGTGCGCCAGCGCCGCGCGTCATAAGCGACGCGCAACAGGCCGACCCAGGCGTCGCCGATGCGCAGTTCATGCACGACCGGGTGCGGCGACGGACTGCCACCGATGCGCGTGCACAAGCCGCTCAGGTCGCCCGAAAAGTTCGGCATGCCGGCGGCACCGTTGTTGATCACGCATCCCGGCAGGTTGTAGCCCGGTCGATCGATGCGGCGCAGCGCCGGCAGGCAGGTGTGACTGCTCGCGAACACATCGACGGCCGCGGTGGTGAACACCGAACGCAGCCACGGCAGGTTCGCATCGTCATCAAGCGCGGCAATGTCAAAACGCCAGCCTGCCAGCGACTCGGCATCGCCGTGCACCACGCCGACGCTAACGTCCGCGACCGAATAGCGCGCCACCATCGGCAGCTGCGCAAGGCGCTGCAGCAGCTCAGGCTGCAGCGCCGCGGTGGCTTTGAGCTCGCGGTGAATCTGGTTGGACCGCTCGACCGTGCCTTGGTCGACGCTGTCCGGATAGGCGCAACCGCAGCCCGCATCGTCGGCTGCCGCGTCGAGTTCGGCTTCCACGTTGCCCAAGATCGCGTCGTGGCGCAACACGCGCTGGTTGACCTCGGCGAAAGTCGCTGGATCGACGTCGAACCAGTTGAAGTCGCCGTTGAAGCAGATGGTGGCCGGCCCGCCCGGCTCAGCCGCGGCAAGCTGCTCCACGGCGTCGAGCGCCGGCAGGTTGCCGTACAGTCCGCCGACCACGTAGAGCGCGTTTGCCGGGCGCAGCGCGGCCTCACGCAGCGAAGCCGCGCCGTAGCGATAGCGCAGCGGGCAAACGCGACCGGCAGTGCGTGCGGCCGCAGGGCTCTCGTCGATCATGCGAAGGCCTGAGCGAGTTGACCGGCTGCGTCCGATGTGACGACGAGGTCGGCGACCACGCGGCCGCGCCTCAGGCAGATCGCGCGCGTGGCGAGCTGCGGCACCCGTTGCAGATCGTGCAGCACGCAGATCAGGGTGAGGCCATGCTCACGCGCGACCGCGCCGAGCAGTTCGAGCACCGAATCGGCCGCCTGCGCATCGAGGCTTGCGGTCGGCTCGTCGGCCAGCAGGATCGGCGCGCGCTGCTGCAGTGCGCGCGCGATTGCAACCTTCTGGCGTTCACCGCCGGACAGCGAATCGGTGCGCCGGTGTGCGGCCCAGTCCATGCCCACCCGTGCGAGCGCCGCCATCGCCGCAGCCCGCTCGGCCTCCGGCCAGCGCCGCACCCAGGTCAGCGGCGAGGCGCAACGAGAGGCGCCGCCGATCAACACGTTGTCGATCGCCTGCAGGCGATCGACCAGATGCAGCCCCTGGTGCACCTGCGCGATGCGGCTTCGCAGACGGCGCAGCGCGGCGCCTTGCCGGCTTCGGCCGGACAGCTCCATGCCGTGGACCTTGAGGCTGCCACCGGTCACCGCGCAAAAACCTGCGAGCGCGCGCAACAGCGTGGACTTGCCGGCGCCGTTGTGGCCGACCAGCGCAATGCGTTCACCAGCCGCGATGGTCAACGAGACATCGCGCAGCAGCGGAATCTGGCTTCCGAGAGCGCGCACCTCAACCGCACGGGCATCGATGAGACTTGGCACCTCCCGATCCATCGTCTTCATCTCACTGCCTGTCCGCGTGGCATTTGGTTCACTCTGTTCATCAGACGATGCGCCGACGCAGCGCGCGGCTCAAGCCATCGAATGCGGTCACCATCAGCATGATCGCAATCAGCACGGTGGCCAGCCGCCCCCACTGGAACAGCGCCACCGCCTCGGACAGCAGCAGCCCGAGCCCGCCCGCGCCCACCAACCCGAGGACGGTCGAATCGCGCAGATTGAACTCCCACACGTACAGCAGTTGCGAGACGAATTGCGGCAACGCGGCGGGCCAGACCGAGAGGAAGAACACTTGACCTGAACGCGCGCCGGTCGCGTGCACCGCATCGATCGGCCGCATGTCGAGCGCCTCGATCGATTCGGCCAACAGCTTGCCGAGCGTGCCGGCCGAGTGCAGCGCCACGGCAAGGATGCCGGCCGTAGCGCCCAGTCCCACGATGCCGACCAGAAACAGCCCGAACACCAGCGTATGAATCGAGCGCAGCACATCGAGCACGGCCTTCGCAGCCCATGCAACCGGCAGCGGTGCGACCAGGTTGCGCGCAGCCAGCAGCCCGAATGGCAAAGCGAGCAGCGCCGCCAGCGCGGTACCCAAGGTCGCAATGCGCAACGTGGTCCACAACGCGCGCCCGAGCCCGTCCAGATAGCGACGTTCGGTGGCGCGCTGATCTTCCCCACGAAGCAGTCGGCCGGTGCCGTCGCGCACTTCGAGTTGGGGATTGCCGTACCACAGGCGCAGAAAGCTCGGTTCGGCCAGTTCGGCTGCGGTGCGCTGCAGGTTCTGCCAGGGCCGCCGGCCGAGGCTCAAGTCCCCGTCACGCGCCAGTGTCCAACCGCTCAGGATCACGAGCAGCGCACAGGCCGCCAGCAGCAACGGCAAGGCCGACCGGCTGGCGCGCCGCGTCACCTTCACAAGGCGACCTGCCGATGCAGCCGGCACCGCCGAGTCGGCCGCGCTGGACGCCGCAGCCGGCCCGACGTTCATTTCGGCATCAACTTGCCGGTCGCAAGACCGGCGTCGCGGATCGGCCGGTAGTAGTCGTTGTCTTTTGCGACGAAGCCGGTATAGCGCGGCGGCAGCAGATCAGGTTGCTTGGCCAAGGCGGGCCCGACCGACTCGAACGCAGCGCGCAGCCTTGCGATGAATGCAGGGTCTTTCGCAAGCTCCGCGCGCACCGCGACCGCATCGTTGGGCAGTGGGTCCGAGGTCCAGAACACGACGCTGTCGGCGGCCTTGATCAAACCTTCGGAAATCATCGCGTCGCGATTGCGGTTGTAGTCCGCGCCCGCATCCAGGTCGCCGCGTGTGACCTGCAGCTCGATCGCCTGGTGCTTGGTGTAGAGCACCTTGCCCAGGTATTGCTCGGGATCGATGCCGTTTTTCTGAAAGTGATGAAACGGAATGAGGTAGCCGGAGGTGGACCCCTTGTCGCCGAACGCAAAGCTCTTGCCTTTCAAGTCCGTGGTCGACCGGATGCCGGAACCCGGGTGCGTGATCATGATCGCGTGGTACTCGGGTTTGCCGTCATACAGGATCGACGCCACAGCTTGCGCACCGGCCACGTGGTTGGCCAGCACGTAGCCCCAGGGACCCATCAGCGCGACGTCGGTCTCGCCGGCAGCCAGTGATTTGGCCAGCCCTTCCCAGCTGTCGACGGTGTAGAGCTTGACCTTGCGCCCGAGCGCCTTGCCGAGGTAGTCAGCCAGCGGCCGGTAGGTCGCGTCGTTCTTCTCCTTGTCCGGCTGATACAGGCCGACGCCGAAATTGAGCGTGCCGGCGTCCTGCGCCTGCAAAGGTGTCGTCAGACCGAGGAGGCTGAACGCGACCAGCGCCTGGATGGCTGCGGCACGGCCGATGGAGCGAAGGGATTGCATGGACGTCTCCGAATCAGGAAAAGAGAAAACTGAACGCCTGGCGCCATGCGCCGAGACAACTCGGACCACGCGACATCAAGACACCGTGCTGGCGTTTTCACTTTCCACCAGCGCGCCGCCACAGCTCGAACCCTGCCCTGCAGTGCACCCGAAGCAGTGGTCGGCAACCCGGATCGCGCGTCCATCAAGGCGGGCGCTCACCAGTTCGCGCACCTGCATGCGCGCCTTGCCCGACTCGCGTATCGGCAGCCCGAGCTGCTGGTTGAAGTCGCAGTCGTACAGCCAGCCCTGCCAGTCCACGCTGATCAAGGTGCGGCACATCACCTGGTCCAGGTTCTCGTCGCGATGCGCGCTTTTGAGCAGCGCCATGTAGGTCGCGAACTGACCTTTGCTGACCAGCGTCGAGCCGAACCGCTGGATCGGCATGTTGGCCAGCGTGAACAACTGATTGAACAACACGCCGAAATGCGCAGCCAGGTGTTGTTTGTAGTCCTGCTCGAGCGCCTGCTGCGGCGGCGGCAGGCTCGGGCCCTGTGGGTTGTAGACCAGATTCAGCGACAGCCCCGATTCCGGCAGCCCGTAGCCAAGCGCGTTGAGCCGCTGCAGGCCGCGGATGCTGGCGTCGAACACGCCCTTGCCGCGCTGGCGGTCGACGTTGTCCTCCAGATAGCACGGCATGGAGGCGACCACTTCGACGCGATGCGCAGCGAGAAACTCCGCGAGCCCTTCCTGGCCTGGCTCTTCGAGGATCGTCAGGTTGCAGCGGTCGATCACGCGCACCTCAAGCGCACGCGCCGCCGCCACCAGATAGCGGAAATGCGGGTTCAGTTCCGGCGCGCCGCCGGTCAGGTCCAGCGTCTTGAGCGCCGGATCGGCACGCAGCAGTGCCAAGATCGTGTCGATCGTCTCCAGCGACATCTCCTCGGTCCGGTTCGGGCCCGCGTTCACGTGGCAATGCAGGCAACTCTGGTTGCAGCGATAGCCGAGATTGACCTGCAAGGTGTCGAGCGCACGGCGCTTGAGCACGGGGAAGTCGGTATTGGCAAGCAGGGGCAGAGTGGCGTGCATGGAAGTTTTGACGAGGGATTGGGTGCAACGGCAGCCCGTCATGATGACCGATGCAAGTTCCGAGCGCCGCAACGGGATGGGGCTCAAAAATCTAGCGAGTCGAGCAGGTACTTCGCCAGCCGCGCCTGTTTGGTTACGGCTTGTCCGTCGGTAGATCAATGCTGTTCAGCACGGCCCATGCGTGCGGCGGAATTCGCGCGGATTGACCGGCTGCGGGTCGGCGAACAATCCGCGTGCCGCCCGCCGCGCCTGCTGCTCTTCGCGCTGGTACGGGCCCGGGTCGCGCCGCCAGCGGTACGACCAGGCATGGCCTTGCATGACCAGCCAGGCGCCCAGGTCCTGGCCGTCGAGCTGCACGGTTGCGAGTTCGCGCCGGTATTCGTCGAGCGCCCGGGTCGCGACCTGCACTGGTCGGCGCAGCACCTTCGCACGCAGCGCGGCGCCGGCCGCCGCGCCGCCGCGCTGGCACGACTCCGGCGCATCGATGCCGGTGATGCGCACCTTGCGCGGCGCACCGCCGCCAGTGGGTGCGATCCACAATGTATCGCCGTCGCTCACGCGCGTGACGACGCCGGACCAAGCGCGCACGCCGGCCTGGTGGTGCGCACGGCCACCGGGACGATCAGCGGAGCCGCGATCCCCGCATCCGGCCACGACGATTGCGCCTGCAAGCAGTATCGCCGCAAGCGTGGCAAAACGGGCGGCAGCCGGCAGACAAGCTGCGGACGGGAGCGCAGGCACGGCAGGCGGCGCGTCATGCGGGTCGATCATTGTTAAGAGGCAGCAATAGTCAGCACAGTATGCTATTTTTTACATAGCATTGCGCACTTCATGCCGGCGGCGTGTCAAATCCATCTGATGTTGGTGTCCTATGATGGCAGACCCACCGCGCCAGGCGTCTAGGCTGCTCCGGCTGGACCGGGCGGCCGCCCGCTGCAATCAGCAGCGGCAGCGGGCGGCCGCCGTCGCCCTGCGCCATCTCTTCATTTCCCCATCCCATCAGCTACACAGCAAAGAGGCAATCCATGAGCACAAGCTATCCCAACACGCAACTGATGATCGGCGGCCAGTGGTGCGATCCTGCCGAAGGGCAGTCGCTGGCCGTGTTCAATCCGGCTACGGGCAAGGAAATCGGGCGCGTTGCAAAAGCCGGCCGTGCAGACCTTGACCGGGCGCTGAAAGCTGCTGCCGACGGATTCGACGTCTGGCGCAATACACCGGCAGTCGAGCGCAGCAAGCTGATGCACAAGGCAGCCGCACTGCTGCGCGAGCGGGCCGGTGCGGTGGCCGAGCTGATGACGCAGGAGCAAGGCAAGCCGCTGGTCGAAGCCAAAGGCGAAATTGCGGCCGCCGCCGACACCATCGACACCTTTGCCGAGGAAGGCAATCGCGTGTACGGCCGCATCGTGCCGGCGCGCAATCTGGCGGCGCGGCAGATGGTGCTGCGCGAGCCGGTCGGACCGGTGGCGGCATTCACACCCTGGAATTTTCCGATCAACCAGGTGGTGCGCAAGTTGTCGGCGGCGCTTGCCACCGGCTGCTCGATCATCGTGAAGGCGCCAGAGGAAACCCCGGCCTCGCCCGCCGAGCTGGTCCGCGCGTTCGTCGACGCGGGTGTGCCGGCCGGTGTGGTTGGGCTGGTCTATGGGGACCCGGCCGAGATTTCCGAATATCTGATCCCGCACCCGGTGATCCGCAAGATCACGTTCACCGGGTCCACCCCGGTCGGCAAGCAGTTGGCTGCGCTGGCCGGCAAGCACATGAAGCGTGCCACGATGGAGCTTGGCGGCCACGCGCCCGTGATCGTCGCCGAAGACGCGGACATCAAGCTTGCGGTCAAGTCCGCCGGAGGTGCCAAGTTCCGCAATGCAGGCCAGGTCTGCATCTCGCCCACTCGTTTCCTCGTGCATGAGAGCATCGCAAAAGAGTTTGTGAAGGCGCTGTCCGATTACGCAGGAGGGCTCAAGGTCGGCGACGGGATGGAAAAGCAGTCGACGATGGGACCGCTGGCCAATCCGCGGCGCCTGACTGCGATGGCCGAGTTCACCGAGGATGCGATCGCCAGGGGCGCTACGGTTGCGACCGGCGGCAAGCGCATCGGCGAGTCGGGCAACTTCTTCTCGCCCACGGTGCTCGCCGACGTGCCGCTGGAAGCGAAGGTCTTCAACGACGAGCCATTCGGTCCAATGGCCGCGGTGCGCCCGTTCAATACGCTCGACGAGGCGATCCACGAAGCCAACCGCCTGCCGTACGGGCTGGCCGGCTATGCGTTCACGAGTTCGCTGAAAAACGCGCATCAACTCGCGCAGCGGCTCGAACTCGGCATGCTCTGGATCAACCAGCCTGCGATGGCCTGGCCGGAGATGCCGTTTGGCGGCGTGAAGGATTCCGGCTACGGCTCGGAAGGCGGTCCCGAAGCGCTGGAAGCGTACTTGAACACGAAGTCCGTCTCAATCATGAACGTTTGATCACGCGGGTGGCCCCATCCAACGATTAAGCTCGCCAGCACCCATCGGATCCACGACTGAAATCGTTCATGCCCGACCAGCCGACCGCTCGCCCGAACATCGTCTTCATCGTTGCCGACGATCTCGGCTATGCCGACCTCGGCTGTTACGGCGGTCGCGTACCGGTGTCCCCGGTGCTGGACCGACTGGCGGCGAACGGCCTGCTGCTGACCGACGGCTACGCCAATGCGCCGGTCTGCTCGCCGACCCGCTTTGCGCTGATGACCGGCCGCTACCAGTACCGATTGCGCGGCGCGCTGGATGAGCCGATCAACTCCAGGAGCCGCGGCAGCACCACGCTGGGCCTGCCGCCGGACATCCCGACCGTGCCTTCACTTCTCAAGGCCGGCGGCTACCGGACCGCGCTGATCGGCAAATGGCATCTCGGTTACCCGCCTGCGTTCGGCCCGCTGAGAAGCGGTTTCGACGAGTTTTTCGGCCCGATGGCCGGTGGGGTCGACTACTTCACGCACTGCGATTCGACCCGGACGCACGACCTGTGGCTCGGCGAAGGCGAGCTGCACGAAGACGGCTATCTGACCGATCTGATCTCGCGCCGCTCGGTCGACTTCATCGAGCGCATGACAGCAGCTGACGACGCCGCACCGTTCTACCTGTCGATCTGCTACACCGCGCCGCACTGGCCGTGGGAGACGCGCGAGGATGCAGCGGTCGCGCCTGAAGTGGCCAGCAACCTGTTCCACTTGGACGGCGGCAGCATCGACAGCTATCGACGCATGATTGCGCAGATGGATGAAGGCATCGGCACCGTCGTCGATGCGCTCGCGCGCCGCGGGGTGCTCGACAATACGTTGATTGTTTTCACGAGCGACAACGGCGGCGAGCGCTTCTCCGACAACTGGCCGCTGGTCGGCGGCAAGATGGACCTTACCGAAGGCGGCATTCGCGTGCCCTGGATCGCGCACTGGCCGGCCGTGATCGCACCCGGGCGCACCAGTGCCCAGCAATGCATGACGATGGATTGGTCGGCCACCGTGCTCGATGCAGCCGGCTTGAGCGCCGACCCCGGCTGGGCGCTGGACGGCGAATCGCTGCTGCCGCTGCTGCGCGAGCCTGGCTGCGAAAGCGATCGGCCACTCTATTGGCGCATGAACCACCGCGGCCAGCGTGCGCTGCGCAATGGTCGTTGGAAATACCTGCGCGTGGACGGGCACGACTACCTGTTCGACCTTGTCGCAGACCAGCGTGAACGTGCGAACCGCGCCAGGCGCGAGCCAGAGTTGCTGGCCGCGATGCGCAGCGACTGGGAACGCTGGAACGCAACCATGCCGCCGATTCCGCCGGACGCCACGGTCAGCCTCGGCTACTCGAGCGCGGACATGCCGCAGCGCTGACGGCGGCACCATGTCGACAAAAGGCTACCGCCTTTCCGGCTCGACCGGCATCCATAAGGGCGATCGGGACTATCAGCAGGATCAGGTGCAGCTGTTGCCGCACCGCAGCGTGAACGGCTGCATGCTCGCCGTCGTCGCAGACGGCATGGGCGGTCGCAGCGGCGGTCGCAAGGCATCCGATCAGGTGATGCTCACGGCCTGCCAGCTGTTCGAGCGCTATGACCCGGGCACCGACGATGCGAACAGCCTGCTGCGGCAGCTCGGGCTCGAGTCGCATACCGTGATCCGGCTGACTGCCATTTCGGCCGAGCAGGAGCCACACAGCACGCTCGCAGCGTTTTTGGTCAACCCGGGCGGTGACTGCCACTGGATCCATTCGGGTGATTCACGCATCTACCATTTCCGGCTGGGTCAGCTGCGCCGGCGCACGCTCGATCATTCTTACGTGCAGCGGCTGGTCGAGCGCGGCGAGCTCACACCGGCACAGGCCGCCGACCATCCCAAGTCGAACATTCTGGTCGGCTGCCTGGGCACCGAGGACTCGCCGCCGCTGCAGTCGCACATGATCTCGCAACTCGAACCGGGCGACGTGCTGCTGGCCTGCAGCGACGGTGTCTGGCATTATTTCAGCGAAGACGAGCTCGGCCAGTTGCTGGCTGCCCTGAGCCCGCGCGAGGCCACCGAAATGCTGATCGAGAAGGCGCGCGTGCGCAGTCAGGGCACCGGCGACAACCTGTCGCTCGTGGTGCTGAAGGTCGAACCGCTCGAGTCGGCAGTCGAAGCACCTAAAACACCGGTACGCTCGCGCTCGGTCGCGAAGCCGGCCATCACCACCTATCATGCGGCGGTACGGGCCAGCGAGAACCGACGCTGACGCGCGGTTTTTCTCGACGGCTTTATTGCCGGCTGTCGTCGGCCGCAGTCGCTGCGGTGAACCCTAGAACTTGGACATCGCAGCCCTGCGACGCCGGCAAGCCGCTCCGGTAGCGTGTGCGCTTACGGCGTTGGAAGCGGCAGCGGTGCCGCTGCCTTATCGCGCGCTTGATTGCGTTCGTTCACATCTGCCTTGTGCTCAGCTGCCGCACGCAGCCTGCGATCGTTCTGCGCAACATTGGCCGCTTCCTGCGCGATCCGTTCGGCTCGCTCGGCAGCGGCGGCTGCACGGCGCTGGCGGCGATCATCACGCGGTCCGGCGCGCGGGGCCATCGGCGGCTTCGCACCGTTATCGCGCGCTGCGTCCGGCACGCGCGGGGTACCGCGGGTGCTGGCGGGTCGGTCGGCGGAAGTGCTGGGTGCGGGCTGCGCGGCGAATTCGGCCGCCCGCTGGGCGCGTTCGGCCCGGCGCTGCTCGATGTTGTCGCGTTGCACGGCAGCCTTGCGTGCCCGTTCAGCGTCGTTGAGTCCAAGCTCGCGCTTGCGCAGGGTGGCCTTTTCGACATCGCGCCGGCGTCGGTTCGCGTTGCGGCAATCGTTCACAGCGAAACGCTGGAAGCAGCTTTGCTGCTCGGCTGCATAGGCAGCGTCGATGCGGCCTCGTTCGGCGGCGATGCGCGCGCGTTCGGCCTGCGCCGTCGCCGGTTCGCCGGCAGCCGGTTGCGCCTGCACCGGCACCACCGAGAGTTGCATGAAGACGAGCAGCGTTGCCAGCACGCGCGAGCTCCGACGCGGCTGATCGCTGCACGAACAGGGCGTGGTCAGGGTCAGCACTGGCGAGAGGAATTCGGTCACAGTGCGCATGTTCTCATGTCAGCGACGTATCAACCACTCGCCGTGCGGTGGCTAGGAACGCAGCCGAGCGCATCTCGTTGAGCCGCGAGACGGTGCGTGGAAATTCGTGAACCAGCGGCCCTTGCGTGTACAGCTGGTCGGGCGGCACCTCGGCCGACATGATGAGCTTGACCCGGCGGTCATACAGCACGTCCACCAGCCAGGTGAACCGACGCGCCTCGGACGCCATGCGCACCGGCATGTGCGGCACATCGGACAACAGCAGAGTGTGAAACTGCGAGGCTATTTCCAGATAGTCGTTCTGTGATCGGGGACCGCCGCACAGCGTCTTGAAATCGAACCAGACCACGCCGCCGGCCTTGCGCCGCGCCGCAATCGTGCGCGCCTCTATCGTGAGCACAGGCGGCTCGTCGGCGGTCTCGGCGATCCGATCGAACGCATCCTTCATCGACGCGTCCGCTTGCGCGCCGAGCGGGGTTAGATACATCTCGACCTGCTCCAACGTGAGACGCCGGTAGTCGGTGCCGTTGTCCACGCTGATGACTTCCAGATTCGCTTTCAGCAACTCGATCGCGGGGAGCACCCGATCGCGGTGCAGCCCGTCCGGGTACAGGCCGTCCGGTTGGAAGTTCGACGTCGTCACGAAGCCGACGCCGTGGTCGAACAGCGACTTGAGCAGCCGATACAGGATCATCGCATCCGTGATGTCGGCCACATGGAACTCATCGAAGCAGATCAGCCGGTAGCGGCGTGCCATGCGCGCGCCGAGTTCGTCGAGCGGATTGGCAGTGCCCGACAAGTCCATCAACTGCCGGTGCACCTCGCGCATGAATTCGTGGAAATGCAGCCGGGTCTTGCGTTTCAGCGGCACTTCCTCGAAGAAGCACTCCATCAGAAAGCTTTTTCCCCGCCCGACGCCGCCATACATGTAGACGCCGCGCGGCACGTCGGGGTTGTTCAACAGCTTCCTGAGCGGATTCGAGCGTTTGCGGCGAAACGATCCCCACTCGCGCGCACAGCGTTCCAGCGCGGCCACCGCGGCGAGTTGCGCCGGGTCTTCCGTGAAGCCTCGTTCAGTCAGCTCGCGCCGATAGCGCGACTCAACGGTCATGACGCTGCGCCTGGCAACGCCGCCGAGCTGCGTCGAAGCTCAAAAATTGAGCGTCCGCTTGTCGACCGCCAGCGCTGCTTCCTTGGTCGCCTCCGACAGCGACGGATGCGCGTGGCAGATGCGTGCGATGTCTTCCGAACTCGCCTTGAACTCCATCGCGACCACCGCTTCGGCGATCAGCTCGCTCACGTTCGGGCCGACCATGTGCACGCCGAGGATCTCGTCGGTTTCGGCATCGGCGAGCATCTTCACCATGCCGGTGGTGTCGCCTAAAGCGCGCGCGCGGCCGTTGGCCAGAAACGGGAAGCTGCCCGCACGATAGGCGCGGCCCTCTTTTTTCAACTGCTGCTCGGTCTGGCCGACCCAGGCGATCTCCGGATGCGTGTAGATCACCCAGGGCACCGTGTTGAAGTCGACGTGCGGCTGCTGGCCCGCGATGCGTTCGGCCACCGCGACGCCTTCCTCTTCGGCCTTGTGCGCAAGCATCGGCCCGCGCACCACGTCACCGATCGCCCAGACGTGGGGCAGCTCGGTGCGGCAGTCCGCATCGACTTCGATGAAGCCGCGCTCGTCGAGCTTCAGCCCGACGGCTTCGGCATTCAAGCCCGTCGTGTTGGGCACGCGCCCGATCGAGACGATCAGCCGATCGACTTCCAGCGTCTTGGCACTACGGTCGGCCGACTGATAAGCGAGCTTCACACCTTGGCCGGCCAGTTCGACCGACTCCACCTTGACGCCGAGTTCGATCTTCAGCCCCTGCTTGTCGAATGCCTTCTTCGCCTCACGCGCAATCTGTTCATCGACCGCACCGAGGAACGTGGGCAGCGCTTCGAGCACCGTCACCTCGGCGCCGAGGCGGCGCCAGACCGAACCCATCTCAAGTCCGATCACGCCGGAGCCGATCAGCGCGAGCTTTTTCGGCACTTGCTGCATGCGCAGCGCGCCATCGTTCGACAAAATCCGTTCCTCGTCGAAGGCGGCACCCGGCAGCGCACGCGCCACGGAGCCGGTCGCAACGATTACCTGCGTGCCCGTGATCGGCTCGCCCTGGCCACTCACCGCGATTCGATAGCCGCTCTCATCGGTTGAGACGAACGAGCCGCGGCCGTGCAGGAACGTGACCTTGTTCTTCTTGAACAGGTACAGGATGCCGTCGTTGTTCTGCTGCACCACGGTGTTCTTGCGCGCGAGCATGCGGGCCAGGTCGAGCTGCACGCCGTCGACCTTGATGCCGTGCTCGGCGAAGCCTTTGCCCGCCTCTTCAAAGTATTCGGACGACTGCAGCAGTGCCTTCGACGGGATGCAGCCGACGTTGGTGCAGGTGCCCCCCGGCGCGGGCTTGCCCTTCGCGTTGCTCCATTCGTCGATGCAGGCCACGTTGAAACCGAGTTGTGCAGCGCGGATCGCCGCGATGTAGCCGCCCGGCCCGGCGCCGATCACGACCACGTCGTAGTGGGTAGACATGAATTTCTCGTTTCGTGGAATTGCGAGGAAAGCAGCGCGCACTGCCGGGCGGTTCGCGTCAGATGTCGAACAGCAACCGCGCCGGGTCTTCCAGCGCGTCCTTCATCGCGACCAGCGCGAGCACCGCCTCGCGGCCATCGATGATCCGGTGGTCGTAGCTCATCGCCAGATAGTTCATCGGCCGCACGACGATCTGGCCGTTTTCGACCACGGCGCGTTCCTTCGTCGCATGCACGCCGAGGATCGCCGACTGCGGTGGGTTGATGATCGGCGTGGACAACATCGAGCCGAACACCCCGCCGTTGGAGATCGAGAAGGTGCCGCCGGTCATTTCTTCGAGACCGAGCTTGCCGTCGCGCGCCTTGGTGCCGTATTCGGCGATCTTCTTTTCGATGTCGGCGAAGCTCATCTGGTCCGCATCGCGCAGGATCGGCACGACCAAGCCGCGCGGCGAGCCGACCGCGATGCCGATGTCGAAGTAGCCGTGATAGACGATGTCGGTGCCGTCCACGCTCGCATTCACGACCGGAAATTTCTTGAGCGCATGCACCGCGGCCTTCACGAAGAAGCTCATGAAGCCGATCCGCACGCCGTGCTCTTTCTCGAAACGTTCCTGGAAGCGCTTCCTCATCTCCATCACGGGCGCCATGTTCACTTCGTTGAACGTGGTCAGGATCGCGTTGGTTGATTGCGACTGCAGCAGGCGCTCCGCTACGCGTGCGCGCAGCCGACTCATCGGCACGCGCTGCTCGGGACGGTCGCCGAGGTCGGGCGCAGGCGCGCGGGCGACCTGCGGCAGCGGCGCCGGCGCGCTGCGGGCCGGGGCCGGAGCAGCAGCCGAAGGTGCGGGCACCTTGGCGGCTTGTTTGCCTTGCTGCAACACGTCGCCCTTGGTTACGCGGCCATCGCGGCCCGTGCCCGGTACCGAGCCCTGGGGCAGTCCCTGCTCGGTCATCAGCTTGGCTGCCGCCGGCATTGCGACGCCCGACTTCGCGCCGCCTGTCTGGGTGGGCGACGATGGCGGTGCAGCGCTCTGGGCGGGTGCGGGTGCAGGTGCAGTGGGCGGCTTGCCGGCTACTGGAGCAGGCGCCGCAGCGCCGGCTTTGCCTTCGCTGTCGATCTTCGCGATCACCTGCTCGGCCGTTACGGTGGCGCCGTCGGGCTCCACCAGCTCCGCCATCGTACCGGCGGACGGCGCGGGCACTTCGAGCACGACCTTGTCGGTCTCGATCTCGACCAGGATCTCATCGATCGCCACCACCTCGCCGGGCTTTTTCTTCCACTGCAGCAAGGTCGCCTCGGCCACCGATTCGGACAACTGCGGGACCTTGACTTCTACGATAGCCATTGCGTTTTCAACTTTCCTTGGTACTTCTTGATGGCGCGGCCTGCTCGGTGCGCCGCAGCCGTGCATCACTTGGTCAGCACATAGCCCTTGAGGCGCGAGAAGGCCGCTTCGACCAGCGCCTTCTGCTGTTCCTGATGCAGGTGCGAGTAGCCGACTGCCGGTGACGCGGATGCCGCACGCCCGGCGTAGCCCAGCCGCTGGCCATCGGCCATGTCGTCGTGGATGTAGTGCTGCACGAAGAACCAGGCGCCCTGGTTCTGCGGCTCGTCCTGGCACCAGACGATCTCGGTCGCGTTCCTGTAGCGCTTCAGCTCGGTCGCGAACACCTTGTGCGGAAACGGGTAAAGCTGCTCGACGCGCACGATCGCCACGTCTTCGTCGCCGCGCTCCTCGCGCTTCTTGACCAGATCGAAGTAGACCTTGCCGGAGCACGCGATCATGCGCTTGACCTTGTCGGCCTTGCCCGTGACGGCGGCGTTCTGTTCGGGGATCACGGTCTGGAAGCCGCCGCTCGTGAATTCGCTGATCGGCGACGTCGCATCCTTGTTGCGCAGGAGCGATTTCGGCGTCATCAGGATCAGCGGCTTTCTCTGGTCGCGGATCATCTGGCGGCGCAGCACGTGGAAGATCTGGCTGGCCGTGGTCGGCTGCACCACTTGGATGTTGGTGTCGGCCGACAGCTGCATGAAGCGCTCGAGCCGCGCCGACGAATGCTCGGGGCCCTGGCCTTCATAGCCGTGCGGCAGCATCAGCGTGATGCCGTTGACCCGGCCCCATTTGACTTCGCCGGATGCGATGAATTGATCGATCAGCACTTGCGCGCCGTTCGCGAAATCGCCGAACTGCGCCTCCCAGATCACGAGCGTGTTCGGATCGTTCGACGCGTAGCCGTACTCGAACCCGAGCACCGCTTCTTCCGACAGGATCGAATCGATCACGGTGAACGGCGCCTGCGTCTCGCCGAGGTTCTGCAGCGGCACGTAGTTGCCGGTGTTCCATTTCTCGCGCTTCTGGTCGTGCAGCACCGCATGCCGATGCGTGAACGTGCCGCGGCCGGCGTCTTCACCGGACAGCCGCACCGGGTAGCCGCTGGCCACCAGCGATGCGAACGCCATGTGCTCGCCCATGCCCCAGTCCACGCGGATTTCGCCGCGGCCCATCGCGGCGCGGTCATCGAGCACCTTCTTCACGAGCTGATGCGGGGTGAAGCCGTCGGGCACCGTGGTGATGCGCTCGGCCAGCCGCTTCCATTCGGCCAGCGGCAACGTGGTGTCGGCCAGGTCGGTCCACTTCTGGTTCAGGTACGGCGACCAGTCGACCGCGAACCGGTTCTTGAAATTGGTGATGACCGGGTCGAACGTGTTCTTGCCCGCGTCTAGCGCCGCGCGCATCGCTTTCACCATATCGTCGCCGAGCGTGTCGCCCATGCCCTGGCGCTGCAGCTTGTCCGCGTAAAGCTTCCTCGTGCCCGCATGCTGGCCGATCTTGCCGTACATCAGCGGCTGGGTCAGCGCGGGCGTGTCCTGCTCGTTGTGTCCGAGCTTGCGGAAACACACGATGTCCACCACCACATCCTTGTGGAACGTGAGCCGGTACTCGAGCGCCCATTGGGTGGCCAGCACGACACTTTCAGGATCGTCGCCGTTCACGTGCAGCACCGGCGCTTCGATCATCTTCACGATGTCGGTGCAGTACAGCGTCGATCTGGCATCGCGCGGGTCGCTGGTGGTGAAGCCGATCTGGTTGTTGATCACGATGTGCACGGTGCCGCCGGTCTGGTAGCCGCGCGTCTCGGCCAGCGCCAGCGTTTCCATCACCACACCCTGGCCTGCGAACGCGGCGTCGCCATGCACCTGCACCGGCAGCACCTGCATGCCGTCCGGGTCGCCGCGACGGTCCATGCGAGAGCGCACCGAGCCTTCCACTACCGGATTCACGATCTCCAGGTGCGACGGGTTGAATGCGAGCGTGACGTGCACCGGGCCGCCTTCGGTGCTGATGTCCGAGCTGAAACCCTGGTGATACTTCACATCGCCGCTGGGCAGGTCTTCCGGTGCCGTGTGGTCGAACTCGGCGAACAGATCGGCCGGCACCTTACCGAGCGAATTGACCAGCACGTTCAGGCGCCCGCGATGCGCCATGCCGATCACGATCTCCTGCACGCCCTTGGCGCCCGCAAGTTGGATCAGCTCGTCCATCGCAGCGATGAAGCTCTCGCCGCCTTCGAGTGAGAAACGCTTCTGGCCGACGTACTTGGTATGCAGGAAGCGCTCCAGGCCCTCCGCCGCGGTCAGGCGGTCGAGGATATGGCGTTGTTTCTCCGGCGAGAACTTCGGCTTGCTGCGGCAGCTCTCGAGCTTCTCCTGCCACCAGCGCTTGCGCGCCTGATCGGTGATGTACATGTACTCGGCGCCGATCGTGCCGCAGTAGGTCTCGCGCAGCGCGTTGTGCAGGTCGCGCAACGACATCGTGTCCTTGCCGAAGAACGTGTTGCTGGTGTTGAACACGGTTTCCAGATCGCGGTCGGCGAAACCGTAGAACGACAGTTCGAGCTCGGGGATCGGCGGGCGCTCGGCGCGCTTCAACGGGTCGAGGTCGGCCCAGCGCGCGCCGATGTTGCGGTAGGCTGCGATGACCTGCTGCACCGCGGTGCTCTGGCGGCCGAGTTCGGAATTGGCGCCGCTCGCCTGCACGGTTCGCGTGGTGCCCTGCTTGGCGCGTTCGCTGAACGCATTGATGACCGGCAGGTGTGGCACGTCCTTCGCGTTGCTGCCATCGGTGGCCGGCACGTGCTGCAGTTCGTCGAAGTAGTCGCGCCAGTTGTCGCCCACGCTGGTCGGGTCAGCCAGGTAGTTCTCGTACATCTCCTCGACGTACGGGGCGTTGCCGCCGAACAGATAGGTGTTGCCCAGGAAAGACTGGTACACCGAGCCGGGTGGTTGCGCACTCATGATGATCGCTTCGGGCCTTCTCAAGCGCCCTCCGGGGCACTTGTTAGCTGGTCAAAAAAACCTTCCGCGACACGGCTTCACCGGTTGGCGGATGCGACGGTGGCAGGGGAAGGGCCTTGAACTGTCAGCGACGATTGTGCCACCGTTTGGTGCATCGACCTTCTGCGTCACGCTGCTTGACGTTTGCCGTCAACTATCTTTTTAGTAGCTACAGGTGAAGGCGGCACCTGCGCCCACCGGCTAATTGGCTAAAGAATCACTGATCTGGCGCAGCGCGGCCGGGTCTTCGATGGTGCTCAGATCGCCGGGCTCGCGCGCTTCGCAGATGGCCTGGATCGCGCGCCGCAACAACTTGCCGCTGCGGGTCTTGGGCAGCGCAGCCACGAAGCGCACGCGTGCCGGCCGCGCCAGCGCGCCGAGCTGACGATCCACCTGCTGCATCAGTTCCGCTTCGAGTCGGGCACGGCCGTCCTGGTCGGCCAGTGTGGCGATGTCTTTTGCAACCACGAACGCCAGCGCGACCTGCCCTTTCAGCGAATCGGCCACGCCCACCACGCCGACTTCCGCCACATTCGGATGGCTCGCGATGCATTCCTCGATCTCGCGCGTGCCCAGCCGATGGCCAGCCACGTTGATCACGTCGTCGGTGCGGCCCAGGATGAAGATGTAGCCATCCGCGTCCCGGATCGCCCAGTCAAAGGTGCTGTAGACCTGTTTGCCCGGAATCGTGCGCCAGTAGGTGTTCACGTAGCGCTCGTCGTCACCCCATACGGTCTGCATGAAGCCTGGCGGCGTCGGGCCGTCGATCACGAGCACACCCTTCTGGTCGGCACCGGTCAGCTCCTCGCCGGTCGCCTCGTCCATCAGCCTCACGTCGAAGCCGTAGACTGCAAATCCCGGGCTGCCGTAGCGGCTCGGCTGCGGCTGCACGCCGTTGCACAGCGACAGGATCGGCCAGCCACTTTCGGTCTGCCAGTAGTTGTCGATGATCGGCACCTGCAGGCTTTCGCCGATCCAGTTGGCGGTCGGCGCATCCAGCGGCTCGCCGGCCAGAAACAGCGCGCGCAGGCACGCCAGGTCGTGCCGCTGCAGCAGCGCCGGATCCTGCTTCTTCAACACGCGCACCGCGGTCGGCGAACTGAACATCACGCTCACCTGAAACCGCTCGACCAGTTGCCAGAAGATACCGCCGTCAGGCCGCGTCGGCAGGCCCTCGTAGAGGATCGTCGCCATGCCGGCCAAGAGCGGCGCATAGACGATGTAGCTGTGGCCGACAACCCAGCCGATGTCGCTCGTGCAGAAGAACGTCTCGCCGGGTTTGCCGCCGAAGATCAGCGGAATGCTTGCCGCCAATGCCACCGCGTAGCCGCCCACGTCGCGCTGCACGCCCTTCGGGCTGCCGGTGGTGCCGCTGGTGTAGAGCGTGTAGCTGACGTCGGTCGCATCGAGCCAGACGCAGGGCACGCTCGCGCCCCGATGCTGCTCGCGCAATTCGGCCCAGTCATGGTCCCGCCCCGGCATGCGCGCCATGGTCGCCAGGCCCCGATCGATCAGCAGCACGGCTTTCGGCGGCGCCTGCGCAAGCGCGATCGCCGCGTCCAGCAACGGCTTGTAGGCGATCACTTTTCCGCCACGCGATCCGGCATCGGCACTCACGATCACCGTGGGCTCGGCATTGTCGATGCGGCTGGCCAGCGCCTGCGACGCGAAGCCGCCGAACACCACGCAGTGGATCGCGCCGATGCGCGCGCAGGCCAGCATCGCGACCACTGCTTCGGCGATCATCGGCAGATAGATCAGCACGCGGTTGCCGCGCCCGACGCCGAGCGCCTGCAGCGCCGCGGCCATGCATTGCACCTCTGCGTGCAGCTCGGCGAACGTGATGCTGCGCAGCTGGCCGGTTTCGGTGGACACTGCGTGCAGCGCGGGCTGGTCGCCGCGCGGCGCGAGGTGGCGATCGACCGCGTTGTGGCACAGGTTGGTGGTGCCGCCTGTGAACCAGCGCGTGAACGGCGGACGGCTGTCGTCGCAGATCGTCACAGGAGGCGTCTGCCAGTCGATCAGCCGTGCCTGTTCGGCCCAGAACGCATCCCGGTCGTGGATCGAGCGGCGATGAAAATCGGCGTAGTCGGGCATCTGGGCTCCCAATGAGTCTGGCTGGCGCGAACGATTGCACTGCTTGAAGATCGCATCCCGCCGCCACGCGTTCAACGCAGCAGCGCGATCACTTCCCGATAAGCCGGATGCCGGCTGCCGCCCAGCCATTCGAACGCGACCATTTCGGTCGTCACGAGCTCGACGCCCGCACCGGCAAGCCGGTCGTAGGCGGCATCCCGATCGCGCTCGCTGCGCGCGCCGCAGGCATCGGTCACGACCCAAACGTCGAAGTCTTCATCCTGCAAGCCAAGCGCAGTCTGCAGCACGCCGACATGCGCCGCACAGCCGGCCAGCACCAGCTGCTGCCGGCCGCTGGCCGGCTCCGGCGCCGGGCGCTGCTGGTGTTTCGGCAGGCTGCGTGCGTTGCCCGAAACTGGTTTGACCGGCGGGCGCAGCAGCGTCAGCAAGCTGCCTTCGCAGGCGTTGAACGACGCGCTAGAAACCAAACGGCCGGCGGCGCTGCGCAGTTCGCCATCGAAGTCGCCGGCACCTTCGAGTTCGACGGCCCGGACCGGCACTTCGAGCAGCCGGGCGATGCGCGCGAGCCGCCGCGCCTGTGCCAGCAGCACATCGGCGTGCGCCACGTCGGCAAACAGCCCGGACTGCCAGCACAGCAGCAGCAGTTGCGAATCGTCGGCGTCGAGCAGCATGGCCGTCAACGATCGTGCATCGCTGCATCGGCGCGCAGACCCTTGGGCAACGGAAACTTGACGGTCTCGACGATGCCGTCCATGTCGCGCACCGACACCGCGCCGAGCGCTCGGATGCGCGCGATCACCTGCTGCACCAGGATTTCAGGAGCGGACGCGCCGGCGGTCAGGCCGACCCGGATCGAGTGACCTGAGCCGAACCATTCGGGCCGCACCTCCTCGGCGCTGTCGACCATGTAGCTGGTCGTGTGCAGCTTCTGCGCAACCTCCTGCAACCGGTTGCTGTTGGAGCTGGTCGGGCTGCCGACCACGATCACCATGTCCACCTGCGGGCTCATCAGCTTGACGGCGTCCTGGCGGTTCTGGGTCGCATAGCAGATGTCCTGCTGCTTCGGCTCGCGCACTTTCGGAAAGCGGGCTTTCACGGCTGCCGCGATCTCGGCCGCGTCATCGACCGACAAAGTGGTCTGCGTGACCATCGCAAGCCGCTCGGTCTGCAGGGGTGCCGCGCGCGCCACGTCGGCCACGTCTTCCACCAGGTGAATGCCCGAGTCGAGCTGGCCCATCGTGCCTTCGACTTCCGGATGGCCCTTGTGGCCGATCATGATGAACTCGTAGCCTTCGCGGGCCAGCTTGGCGACTTCGACGTGCACCTTGGTCACGAGCGGACAGGTCGCGTCGAATATGTGGAAGCCGCGCGCCTGCGCTTCCTGCTGTACCGCTTTCGACACGCCGTGCGCACTGAACACCAGCGTTGCGCCGGGCGGCACATCCGCGAGATCCTCGATGAAGATCGCGCCTTTGGCTTTCAGGTCGTTCACCACATAGGTGTTGTGCACGATCTCATGGCGCACATAGATCGGTGCGCCGAACTTGGCCAGCGCGCGCTCGACGATCTCGATGGCCCGATCCACGCCGGCGCAGAAACCGCGCGGTTCGGCCAGCAGGATTTGCGTTGTGGTTTCCATGGCTTCCATTGCACAAAAGGGTCTTCGTCACAGCACACCGATCACGAACGCTTCGAACGTGACCGGCTGGCCGGCCAGCGGATGATTGAAATCGAACAGCACCGCCTGCGGACTGGCCGCGTTGCCGATCTGCCGCACGGTGCCTGCATAACCGGCACTGCCGTCCGGCGTCGGAAACTCGATCACTTCGCCGATCTGATAGTGCTGGTGCGGCTCGCCGAGCCGGTCGAGCAGCTCGCGCGCGACCCACTGCAGCATGTCCGGGTTCGGCTGGCCGAACGCGGCGCCGGCCGCCAGTTCCACCTGCCGGCGCTCGCCTTCGCGCAAGCCGAGCAGCTCGCGCTCCACCGCAGGCGCCAGCGCACCGCTGCCGAGCGTCAGGGTGGCCGGCTTGCCGCCGAATGTATTGACCACGTCACCCTGCGGTCCGGCCAGCCGGTAATGCAGCGTGAGAAAGGAATTCGGTTCGACGACGGCGGTGGACATGGCGGGAAGGTTGACGAGTGCGGCGGCCGTCGGCCCCGAGGCGTGCGTTGCCGCGCAGCCTAAACTGCCCTCGATTGTAGAAAGCCCGTGCCCGCTCTGCTGCTGCTGCCTGCGCTCACCCCAGACCCATGCCTTTGCACGACCTGCCTGCCGACATGCGCCCGCGCGAAAAGCTGCTGGCGCGCGGAGCTGGCGCGTTGAGCGACGTCGAACTGCTCGCGTTGCTGCTGCGCACCGGCATCAAGGGCTGCGGCGTGTTGCAGTTGGCCGCGCAGTTGCTCGATGCGCCACCGCGCGGCTTCGGCGGCATCGGCGGCCTGTTGCAGGCCAGCGCGGTCGACCTGAAGCGCGTCAAGGGGCTCGGTCCGGCCAAACGCGCGGAACTGGTCGCGGTGCTCGAACTCGCGCGCCGCGCACTGGGCCAAAGCCTGCGCGAGCGCGAAGTGTTCGAGACGCCGTTGGCGGTGCGGCAGTACCTGCAGCTGCACCTGTCGGTGCATCCGCACGAAGTGTTTGCGATGCTGTTCCTCGACGCGCAGCACCGGCTTATCGCGATGGAAGAGCTGTTTCGCGGCACCCTGACGCAGACCAGCGTCTACCCGCGCGAGGTGTTGCTGCGCGCGCTGCACCATCATGCAGCGTCGGTGGTGCTGGCGCACAACCACCCGAGCGGGTCGGTGCAGCCGTCGCGTGCCGACGAGGCACTGACGCAGACATTGAAGAACGCGCTCGCGCTGATCGACGTGCGCGTGCTCGACCACGTGATCGTCGGCACCGGCGCCGCACTGTCGATGGCCGAGCACGGGTTCATGTAAGGTGCGCAGCCAGCATGAATGCAGCCAAGAAAGAGGACGCACTGCAAAGCGCACGCAAGCTGCCGGCGGTGCGCGTCGCGTCACTGAAGGATCTCAAGCAGGTGGCAGCCGAAGTGGCCGCGCGCAAGGCGCGCATCGCGCACGAAGCTGCCGCGGCTGAGGCCGCCCGGCTCGATGCGCAGCGACACGCGCTTGCTGCCACGTTCCTGTTCGCGCGCGCGGTCGGCAAGGTGTCGCCATTGAAAGCCTCGCCGCGCGCCGAACACCCGGCGCGCCCGCGCGAACCGGTCGCGGCGCAGCGTGCCCTGGATGAGCAGGCCGTGCTGCGCGAAGCGCTCAGCGATGGCTTTGACGTGTCCAGCCTGCTCGACACCGACGAGGCGCTGAGCTTCTGCCGCGCCGGTCTCGGGCCCGACGTGCCGCGGCGGCTGCGTCGCGGCGACTGGAGCATTCAGCGTCAGCTCGACCTGCACGGGCTGCGCCGGGACGACGCGCGCGAACAGCTGTCTGCCTTCATCCGCGATGCGTACAAGGCTGGGCTGCGCTGCGTGCGTGTGGTGCATGGCAAGGGACTCGGCTCGCCCGGCAAGACGCCGGTGCTCAAAGGGCGCGTACAGAGCTGGCTGGTGCAGAAAAACGAAGTGCTGGCTTTCGTCCAGGCCCGGCCTGCCGATGGCGGCGCCGGTGCGCTGGTGGTCCTGCTCAAGCCCGGCGTTGCGCGGCAGGCGCGTGGTCGGCTCAACTGGCCCGGGCAACCGTGATCCGATTTTTAAGTTTCTCGCCCATCCACTCGACCTTAGGAGAACCGACCGATGCAAACGCACGCAACACAACACCCACCCGGCGACGAGTCACCCGGCCATGTACCGGGATCGATGCCAATCGAGCCCGACAAGGGGCCGAGCCTGCCGACGGTACCGCCGACGCCCGGCGACGATCCAGTGCCGCAGCCCAAGGTCTGAGTTATCGCCGGCGTGTGCATCAGGCACGCCTCGCAACGGTCGATGCAGCGGTGCCCAGCGCAGGCGGGTGCGCTTTTTGCCTGCTGTCAGACGTTCGTGTCCTGAGCATGTCGGCTGTGCAGCCGCCTGGCGGCCGGATTGCCCTGTGTTAAGGTAATGCGGCTTGAAATTCCCAACTGAAAGGTACTGCTGATGAATAAATTTTCCCTGAGCAAGTTGTTGTTGGTCTCGATTCCGCTGGTCGGTCTGTCCGCCTGCGGTGACAGCGATGTTGCCAATGTGATCGGCACGGCCGAGCCGCAGGTCCGCCTTGCACACGTCGCCCCGAATGCACCGGCCGTGACGTTGCAGCGCAATGGTCAAAATCGCAATGAAGCGACCAACGTTCCGTACCCGACGATCACGAACTACTTCAATACCGACAACAACAACGCGACCTATGACGTGCGCGTGGCCAGCAGTGGTGCCAGCGTCGGCAACGTGAACATCGATGCCGAGCGTGGTCATAAATACACCATCCTCACGGTGGCCGAGTCCACTGGTGCAACCAGCCTCTCGGTGATCAACGATCCGACCAATCTGGGTGTCACCAACGACAACTCGCGCGTGCGCGTGTTCAATGCATCGGCCAATGCACAAAACATCGACATCTACACGATCGGTCAGCAGCAAACAATTGCGTCGCTGAACCCGGATCTGCCCAGCATCGGCTTCAAGCAGTCGAATCCGCGGGATGGCGCCGATTCACTGGGCCGACGCGGTGGTGACTACAAGATCGTCGTGACCACGGCCGGCACCAAGAACGTCCTGTTCCAGGGGAACTACACGATCCGCGATAACCAGAACGTGCTGTTCGTTACCGTTCCTGTGCTGCCCAGCAACGGCCAGCCGGCTACCGGCGTGGCGCTGCTTGCGAAGCAGGGCGATGACACAACCGTTGTGGTGCCGCGTCTGTGACCTGACTTTCCCCGGATGCGCTGCTGCAAAGCGATTCCCAAGCTGCGCGGCCTGACTGGATGAACCTGCCGGGCTTGCCCGAGCAGGTTTTTTTTCGTGCGGGCTACCGAGCCGGCCCGGCGTCCTGCGATCGGAAAGCGGTCTCACGCGACGGCAAGCCGGTGCCCGGCTGCGGTGCCGGCCAAAATGTCGCCCAGCTCCATAGCCCAATCCCGCCAACGATCATCGGCACGCACAGCCACTGACCCATCGACAGCCCGAGCGACAGCAGCCCTAGGAACGCATCCGGCTCACGGAAGTATTCAGCGGTGAAACGCAGCACGCCGTAGCCGAACAGGAACAGGCCGCTGACCTGCCCCGTCTTGCGGCCGCGGCCATCCGGCCGCGGGCTGCGCGCATACAGCCACAACACGACGAACAGCAGCACGCCTTCGAGCAACACCTGGTAGAGCTGCGACGGATGGCGCGGCTGCGGCCCGGCGCCCTGGAACACCATGCCCCAGGGCAACGACGGATCGGCGACCCGGCCCCAGAGCTCACCGTTGATGAAGTTGCCCACACGCCCCATCGCCAGCCCGAGCGGCACACAGGGCGCGGCAAAGTCCATCACTTCAAGCCAGCGCCGGCCGCGCGAATGCGCGAACCAGACCATCGCCGCGAACACGCCGAGCATGCCGCCGTGAAAGCTCATGCCGCCTTCCCAGACCGCAAAAATCTTGAGCGGATTGGCCAGATAAAAGCCGGGTTTGTAGAACAGGCAGTAACCCAGGCGTCCGCCGATCACGACGCCCAGCACGCCCAGAAACAACATGTCCTCCACATCGCGCCGGCTCCAGGCACCGGCCGGGCTCGCGGTGGCGGATGCGAACGGCTGATGCCTGAGCCGGCGAAAAGCCAGCCACATGTACGACCCGAACGCCACCAGGTAACAAAGGCCGTACCAGTGGACGGCCAGTGGTCCGATCTGCAGCGCGACCGGGTCGATTTGCGGGTGAATCAGCATGCCCCGGATTGTGCCTTTGCGCGTTCGGCGTCCCACCGCGGGATGGCAAACGCCCTGGCGACGAATCGATCGACCGAAAGCCCGCGCCAGTAGACTGAGCGCCGGCGTTCGCAACGCATTGCACAAAGCCCCCTTGGCAAAACGATTGCACCGTTCGGCCGACCCGATGTTGAACCTTGCAGGAGACCCCATATGGCAGCACCCAAAGTGATCCCGATCCAGCCCGCCAACGCGCGCTCCAGCCACATCACGGAAGGCAAGGCGCGCGCGCCGAATCGCTCGATGTATTACGCGATGGGCTACGAGCAAAGCGACTTCGGCAAGCCGATGGTCGGCGTCGCGAACGGCCACAGCACGATCACGCCGTGCAATTCGGGCCTGCAAAAGCTCGCCGACGCCGCGATCGAAGGCATCGAAGCCGCGGGCGGCAACGCGCAGGTGTTCGGCACGCCGACCATCTCGGACGGCATGGCGATGGGCACCGAAGGCATGAAATACAGCCTGGTCAGCCGCGAGGTGATCTCGGACTGCGTGGAGACCTGCGTCCAGGGCCAGTGGATGGACGGCGTGGTGGTGATCGGCGGCTGCGACAAGAACATGCCTGGCGGCCTGATGGGCATGCTGCGCGCGAACGTGCCTGCGATCTACGTGTACGGCGGCACCATCCTGCCGGGCCGCTGGCAGGGCCAGGACCTGAATATCGTGAGCGTGTTCGAGGCGGTCGGCCAGAACGCGGCCGGCAATCTGAGCGACGACGACTTGCTACAGATCGAGAAGCGCTCGATCCCCGGCACCGGCTCGTGCGGCGGCATGTACACCGCGAACACGATGTCGAGTTCGTTCGAAGCGCTCGGCATCTCGCTGCCCTACTCGTCCACGATGGCGAATCCGCATGACGAGAAAGCCGAATCGGCAAGACAGTCGGCCAAGGTGCTGGTCGAGGCGATCGGCAAGGGCATCAAGCCGCGCGATCTGGTCACGCGCAAATCGATCGAGAACGCGGTGGCCGTCATCATGGCGACCGGCGGTTCGACCAACGCGGTGCTGCACTTCCTGGCGATCGCGCATGCGGCCGAAGTCGAATGGTCGATCGATGACTTTGAGCGCATCCGCAAGAAGACGCCGGTGCTGTGCGACCTGAAGCCGTCCGGCAAATACCTAGCCGTCGATCTGCACAAGGCCGGCGGCATCCCGCAGGTCATGAAGATCCTGATGAACGCTGGTCTGCTGCACGGCGACTGCCTGACGATCACCGGCCAGACGATCGCCGAAGTGCTGGCCGACGTGCCCGATGCGCCGCGCGCCGACCAGGATGTGATCCGCGGAATCGACCAGCCGATGTACGCCCAAGGCCATCTCGCGATCCTGAAAGGCAACCTGAGCCCGGAAGGCGCGGTCGCCAAGATCACGGGTTTGAAGAATCCGGTCATCACCGGCCCCGCGCGCGTGTTCGACGATGAGCAGTCGGCGCTGCAGGCAATCCTTGACGGCAGGATCGTGGCTGGCGACGTGATGGTGCTGCGCTATCTCGGCCCCAAGGGCGGTCCGGGCATGCCCGAGATGCTCGCGCCGACCGGGGCGCTGATCGGTGCGGGCCTGGGCGAGTCGGTCGGCCTGATCACCGACGGGCGCTTTTCCGGCGGCACCTGGGGCATGGTGGTCGGCCATGTGGCGCCGGAAGCGGCCGCGGGCGGGCTGATCGCGTTCGTCCATGAAGGCGACAGCATCACGATCGATGCCCACGCGTTGAAGCTGGAGCTGAACGTCGATGCAGCAGCAATCGAGCAGCGCCGCAGCGGCTGGACCGCGCCGAAACCGCGCTACACGCGCGGCGTGCAGGCGAAGTTCGCGTTCAATGCCGCCAGCGCAAGCCGAGGCGCGGTGTTGGACGACTATTGACGCGGGGCGGCTCGCCTCACGTCCGGCGCTTGCGCGGCGCCAGACCCAGCGTTTCCTTGCTCTTCGCGATGCGGGCCTGGCGGCGCTCATCTTCGCGCTCCATCGCACGGCGTTTGGTCAGGCCGCTGCCATCAGCCCAGCTCCACCAGACCACGGCCAGCGCAAACGGCGTGAGCACAATCCACCAGGACCACTGCGCGGGCCAGCCGAATTCGAGCCACTTGCACAGCAGCAACACGATTCCCAGGATCAGCATGCCCATGTGTGGCGCTCTCGCAGTTGTTACGGTGAACGGGTTTCGTGCCTGCTACTGCGATTCGATCGCAGTCAACGGCAGCCATGCACGGTCCGTTGCATGAATTTAGTGCAAGCGCCAGAACACATAAGAGGAAAAGGCACGATGAAGCGAACTATTTTGACCCTGGCCATCGCCGCGATTGCCATTTTGACCGCCACGGCTGCCGCACCTGCATTTGCCGACCTGGCACTTGCCCAGTCGAAGAATTGCATGGCCTGCCACGCGCTGGACCGCAAGCTGGTTGGCCCGTCGTACAAAGACGTGGCAGCGAAGTACGCAGGCGATGCAGGTGCCGTGAACCGGCTTGCCGGCAAGATCCGACAAGGCAGCGCCGGCGTCTGGGGCGCGATCCCGATGCCCGCGAACGCGAACGTGAGCGATGCAGAAGCCAGGCAGCTGGCCACCTGGGTGCTGACGCTCAAGTAGCAGCGAAGCGCGCAGCGCCATGACAAAAGCCCGGCCGTAGCCGGGCTTTTTGCTGTCAAACCGTTGATTTTTGGATCAAATCAGCACTGGATGCCGATGCAGCTTGTATATTCAGCTATGGTTTCAGTAGCATCGAGATCGCACCGATCAGTAAGTCTGTCCCAGCTGCTCCAGGATCGCCGGGTTCTCCAGGGTCGACGTGTCCTGCGTCACGCGCTCGCCCTTGGCGAGGCTGCGCAGCAGGCGCCGCATGATCTTGCCCGAGCGCGTCTTCGGCAGGTTCTCGCCGAAGCGGATGTCCCTCGGTTTGGCGATCGGGCCGATCTCCTTGGCGACCCAGTCGCGAAGTTCTTTCGCCAGCGCCCTTGCCTCGTCGCCTTTGGGGATTGGCCGCTTGAGCACCACGAACGCGCAGATCGCCTCGCCGGTCATCGCATCGGGCCGCCCCACCACGGCGGCTTCGGCGACCAGATCGGTCTTGCTCACCAGCGCGGACTCGATTTCCATCGTGCCCATGCGGTGGCCGGACACGTTCAGCACGTCGTCGATGCGGCCCGTGATGCGAAAGTAGCCGCGATCTTCGCTGCGCACCGCGCCGTCGCCGGCGAGATAAATCGTGCCCCCCATCTCGGCCGGGAAGTACGCGGTCTTGAACCGTTCCGGGTCATTCCAGATGGTGCGGATCATCGATGGCCACGGGCGCTTCACCACCAGCATGCCGCCCGCGCCGTTCGGCAGCTCCTTGCCGGTTTCATCGACGATCACGGCCTTGATGCCCGGCAGCGGCAACGTGCAGCTGCCGGGCACGAGCGGCGTCGCGCCCGGCAGCGGCGTGATCAGGTGCCCGCCGTTTTCGGTCTGCCAGAACGTGTCCACGATCGGACAGCGCTCGCCGCCCACGTGCTTGTAGTACCACATCCATGCTTCCGGATTGATCGGCTCGCCGACCGAGCCGAGGATGCGCAGCGACGACAGATCCGACGACTTCGGATGCACCTTGTCGTCCGCTTCCGACGCCTTGATCAGCGAGCGGATCGCGGTTGGCGCGGTGTAGAACACGCTGACCTTGTGGCGCTCGATCATCTGCCAGAAGCGCCCCGCGTTCGGAAACGTCGGCACGCCTTCGAACACCACCTGCGTCGCGCCCGCCGCCAGCGGTCCGTAGGCGATGTAGGTGTGGCCCGTGATCCAGCCGATGTCGGCGGTGCACCAGAACACATCGTCGGGCTTGATGTCGAACGTCCAGTCCATCGTGAGCTTGGCCCACAGGATGTAGCCGCCGGTGCAGTGCTGCACGCCTTTGGGCTTGCCGGTCGAGCCGGACGTGTAGAGGATGAACAATGGATGCTCGGCGCCGACCGGCACCGGCGCGCAGTCGGTGCCTTGGCCCTCGAGCGCCCGCTCGAACGTGATGTCGCGCCCGTCCTGCATCGCGCATGCGGTCTTGCTGCGCTGGTAGACGAACACAGTCTTGATCGTGTCGCAGCCGCCCATCGCCAAGCCGTCGTCGACGATGCTCTTGAGCGGCATTTCTTTGCCGCCGCGCATCTGAAAGTTCGCGGTGATCACGGCCACCGCGCCGGCGTCGATGATGCGTTCCTGCAGTGCTTTCGCAGAGAAGCCGCCGAACACCACGCTGTGCGTGGCGCCGATGCGCGCGCACGCCTGCATCGCGACGATGCCCTCCACCCCCATCGGCATGTAGATCAGCACGCGGTCGCCTTGCTTGATGCCACTGGCCTGCAGTGCGTTCGCGAACCGCGCGACGCGATCGAGCAGTTCGCGGTAGCTGACTTTCGTGACGGCACCGTCGTCGGCTTCGAAGATGATCGCGGTCTTGTGCTCGACCGATGTGCCCATGTGCTTGTCCAGGCAGTTCGCGCTTGCGTTCAGCTCGCCGTCGTCGAACCATCGGTAGAACGGCGGGTTCGACTCGTCGAGCACATGCGTGAACGGCTTGGTCCAGACCACGTTCTCGCGCGCCAGCCTCGCCCAGAATTCATCGGGATCGCTGTCGGCCTCGCGGCACAACGCATGGTATGCATCCATGCCGGCGATGCGGGCGTTCTGGACGGTCTGCTCGGCAGGTGGAAACACGCGGTTTTCTACCAACACGGATTCAATCGCGCTGCTCATGTCCTTGTGTCTCCTTCGGTTGCTTTTGCTGTGACTGACGGCAGGCCATCTGCCTGCATCGGCTCGATACGCCGCCGACGTCAATATAGCCGCAGCGCCATCGTCTCCGCAGGCGCAACGAGCCGGTTTGACCCTGGGTTTGTCGGCTCAGGCGCTGGCCGCTCGCGGCGCCTGCTGCTCCGCTTCCTGCAGCGTGCGCCACATCACCTTGCCACTGCCGCTTTTCGGCAGCGCATCGACGAACTGCACCACGCGGGGCACCTTGTAGACCGCCATGTGCTCGCGGCACCAGTCGATGATGTCCTGCTCGCCGACCCGGCCTTTCGCGTCGCTGCGCAGCACCACCACGGCTTTCACCGACTCGCCGCGATAGGCGTCCTTCGTGGCGATGATGCAGGCTTCGGCAATCGCCGGGTTGCGGAACATCAGCGCTTCGACTTCGGCCGGCCAGACCTTGAAGCCGCTCGCGTTGATCATGCGCTTCAAGCGATCGGTCATGAAGAAGTAACCGTCCTCGTCGACCCGGCCCAGGTCGCCGGTGCGCAGGAACTGCTTGCCGTCGATCTCGATGAACGCGTCGCGCGTCGCGTCGGGCCGCTTCCAGTAGCCACGGAACACTTCGGGGCCGTGCGTGACGATCTCGCCGGATTCGCCGGTGGCCACTTCCTGCAGCGTCTCCGGATCGATCACGCGCGAGTCGGTGCTCATGTACGGGATGCCCAGGCACTGCTGCTTCGGTGCAGAGGCCGGGTTGCTGTGCGACGGCGCGGCCGTCTCGGTCATGCCGTAGCCTTCCACGTAGCGCAGGCCATACAGGTCGAACAGCTTTTGCGCGACCGCCTGTGGCATTGCCGCGCCGCCGCCGCCGATGTAGACCAGGCTCGACAGGTCGTACCGGTCGAAGTTCGGGCTGGCCAGCAGGTCCATCACCATGGTGGGGATGTTGGTCCAGTGCGTGACGCGCCATTTGGAAATCATGCGGCCCGCGAATTCGCGTTCCCAGCGCGGCATGATCACCAGCGCGGCACCGCCGAGGATGCTCGTGTGCATTAGGCTGACCATGCCGGTCACATGGAACATCGGCACCACCGCCAAGGTGACGTTCTCGTGCGTGCCGTTGCCCCAGTAGGCGCTGGCGAATGCGTTGTGGTTGATGCTCGCATGCGTGTGCATGCAGCCTTTGGGCAGGCCGGTGGTGCCGCTGGTGTAGGGCAGGATCGCCAGATCTTCGGCGCCGATGGCGGGCTGCGGCGCGGGCGCATCGCAGGCCAGCGCATCGGTCCATACATGCGCGGTGCCGCCCGCGATGTTCGGCAACGCATGCCGCTTGCACAGCCAGTCGTGCCAGACGGCCGGCGCTGCGTCGTCGCCCTGCACGGCCGCATCGAACGCATCGGTGAACTGCGTGACGATCAGGTGCTCCAGCCGCACGGCGGGTTCCAGCGCGTTGTTCGCCGCGGCTAGCTCCGCCGCCAGATCGCCGGTGGTCAGCGCGACCTTCGCATCCGGGTCGGTGATGTAGTGCTTGAGCTCTTCGGCCCGGTTCATCGGATTGACCGGCACCACCACCGCGTTGGCACGCAGGATCGCAAAATGTGCGACCACCAGCTGTGGGCAGTTCTGCATGTTCAGCACGACGCGGTCGCCCTTTCTCACGCCGAGCTCGCTCAAGCACGCGGCAAGCCGTTCGACCTGCGCGAACAGTTGCGCATAGTTCGTCACGGTGCCGAAGAACACCAGCGCCGGCCGATCCGGAAAACGCCGCGCGTTCACGGCCAGGTTGTCCCACAGCGGCGTGGCCGGCGGCGTGATCGCGTGCGGCAGCCGGGCCGGCCAGAACTTGTAGTGCGCTTGCATCGGAATGGGTCTCCTCGATCTTTGTGGGTGCCAAGCAATTGAGGGTCAAGCGCTGCCGCTCGGCGGCGATGCCCGCTGCTTCGCTCGACGGCGTAGCAGCTTACACGCCGGGCCGGGCCGTCTGCCAGCGTCCGTGCCCACGCCGGTGCCGGCTCAGCCGACCCAGCGCCGCGCGTTGCGCCACAGCCGCAGCCAGGGGCTCGGCTCGGCCACGCGGCCGGTGGTCCAGCTCAGCTGCGCGTTTCTGAAAACGCGCTCCGGGTGCGGCATCAGCGCGGTGAAGCGTCCGCAGTCGCTTGTCACGCCGGTCAGGCCGCCCGCGCTGCCGTTCGGGTTCGCCGGATAGGCGGCGGTCGGCGCGCCCTGGTGGTCGATGAAGCGCAGCGCGGCTTGCACCCGCTCAGGGTTCCCCTGCGCCCGGAAATCCGCAAAGCCTTCGCCGTGCGCGACCGCGATCGGCAGCCGGCTACCGGCCATGCCCGCAAACACGATCGACGGCGACGCCAGCACTTCGACGAGTGACAGCCGCGCCTCGAACCGCTCGCTGACGTTGCCGGTGAAGCGCGGCCAGGCAGCAGCGCCTGGGATCAGCGGCGCAAGTTCGGCAAACATCTGGCAGCCGTTGCAGACGCCCAAGGCAAATGTGTCGCCTCGATGAAAGAATGCCTGGAACTGATCGGCCAGCGCCGGATTGAGCCGGATGCTGCGGGCCCAGCCGACCCCTGCGCCGAGCGTGTCGCCGTAGCTGAAGCCGCCGCAGGCGACCAGCCCGCGAAAGTCGGCGAGCCGCACCCGCCCGGCTTGCAGATCGGTCATCGTCACGTCGATCGCGTCGAAGCCTGCCAACGTGAATGCATAAGCCATCTCGACATGCGAATTCACGCCCTGCTCGCGCAGCACCGCGACCTTCGGGCGCGCAAGGTTCAGGTACGGTGCGGCCACATCTTCGTGCGGATCGAACGTCGGCGCAACCTGCAGGCCCGGATCGGCCACGAACGCTGCGGCATCATTGCCGTTGGCCGCATGCTCGGTGTCTGCACAGGCCGGATCGTCGCGCTCGCGGCAGACCTTCCAGCTCGTCGTGTCCCACTGCTGCTGCAGCGCGGCCAGCGGTGCCTTGAACACGATCTTCGCATCGCGCCAGACCTGCACCTCATGCTGGCCGCCGGCCAGCGCAGAGGTCATCGGCCGCGTCTTGCCGACGAAATGCGCATCGCGCGACAGGCCGTGCCGGCGCAGCGTCTGCATGACCGCATTGCGTTCGGCCGTGCGCACCTGCAGCAGCACGCCGGGCTCTTCGCAAAACAACGCCTTGAGTGTCAGCTCCTCGCGCCGCGCGTTCACCTGCGTCGCCCAGTTCTTGCTGTCGCCGAAATCCGCGCGGCTGTCCGCGATGCCGTCGCCTTCCGTGACCAGCAGATCGACGTTCAACGCGATGCCGACGCGGCCCGCGAACGCCATCTCGCACGCACACGCGAACAGGCCGCCGTCGCTGCGGTCGTGGTAGGCGAGGATCTGCTCCGCCGCGCGCAGTTCGTTGACGGCGGCGACCAGCGCAACCAGCTGCGCGGGGTCATCCAGGTCGGGCGGCACGTCGCCGGTCTGGCCCAGCGTCTCGGCGAGGATGCTCGCGCCCAGGCGATGGCGGCCGGCGCCGAGGTCGATCAACAGCAGGGTGGTGTCGGGCTCGGTCGCGTCGAGCTGCGGCGTCAGGCAGCCGCGCACGTCCGGGAGCGTTGCAAACGCGGTGGCGATCAGGCTCACAGGCGACACCACCTTGTGCGTGACGCCGTTTGCGTCAGCCTGCCACTGCGTGCGCATCGACAGCGAATCCTTGCCGACTGGGATCGAGATGCCCAGCGCTGGGCACAGCTCCATTGCCACCGCGTGCACCGCCCGATACAGCGCCGCGTCCTCGCCGGGTTCGCCGCAAGCGGCCATCCAGTTGGCCGACAGCTTGACACGAGCCAGCTCGATCGGCGCGGCCAGCAGATTCGTGATCGCCTCGGCCACCGCCAGGCGTGCTGCGGCCGCCGGGTCGAGCACCGCGATCGGCGTGCGCTCGCCCAGGCTCATCGCCTCGCCGCGCAGACCCGCGTAGTCGGCCAACGTCACCGCGCAGTCGGCCACCGGCACCTGCCAGGGCCCGACCATCTGATCCCGGTGCGTCAGGCCGCCGACGCTGCGGTCGCCGATCGTGATGAGGAAGCGTTTCGATGCGACGGTCGGATGCGCGAGCACCGCGAGCGCGGCCTGCTCCAGCGTCAGGTCGGACAATTCGAGCTGAGCGAAGCGGCGCATGATGGTGCGCACGGCGCGCACCATCTTCGGCGGTTTGCCGAGCAGCACGTCGAGCGGCATGTCCACCACGTTCGACTGCGCACCGGCCAGTACCAACTGGCGCTGCGCCGTGGCGCTGCCGACGACGGCAGCCGGGCAACGTTCGCGTGCGCAGATCTGTTGCAGCAGCGGCCACGATTCGGGCGCGATCGCGATCACGTAGCGCTCCTGACTTTCGTTGCACCAGATTTCCTTTGGCGCCAGACCCGACTCCTCGACCGGCACCGCGGCCAGTTCGAAGCACGCGCCGCGGCCTGCATCGTTCACGAGCTCCGGAAACGCGTTGCTTAAGCCCCCGGCGCCGACGTCGTGGATCGCGAGGATCGGGTTGCCGGTGCCCAATGCGCAGCAGCGGTCGATCACCTCCTGCGCACGCCGCTGGATCTCCGGGTTGCCGCGCTGCACCGAATCGAAATCCAGTTCGGCCGCGTTCGCGCCGCTGGCCATCGAACTGGCGGCGCCGCCGCCGATGCCGATGCGCATGCCGGGCCCGCCGAGCTGCACCAGCAGGCTGCCGGCTGCGAATGCGACCTTCTCGACCAGCCGCACATCGATCGAGCCCACGCCGCCGGCCAGCATGATCGGCTTGTGATAGCCACGCTGCACCTCATCGACGTCGGAGGTCGCCAGTTGTTCGTATTCGCGAAAGAAGCCGAGCAGCCCAGGCCGGCCGAATTCGTTGTTGAACGCGGCGGCGCCGAGCGGCCCGTCGGTCATGATCGCGAGCGGGCTGGCCAGCTGCGCCGGGCGGCTTTGCGGCGCCTGCGGCCACAGGCGCGACACCATGAAGCCACTCAGACCGGCTTTCGGCCTGGAGCCACGCCCGGTCGCGCCTTCGTCACGGATCTCGCCGCCGGCGCCGGTCGCGGCACCCGCGAACGGTGCGATTGCGGTCGGGTGGTTGTGCGTTTCGACCTTCATCAACACATGCCGCACTTCGCTACTCTTTTCGTAGCTGTAGGTGCAGTCTGAACCTGCGCCTGGATCGGTTTTGGCTGAAAAAACCTCAATCTCACCGCCTTCCATCACCGCCGCGTTGTCTGAGTACGCGACCACGCTGTGCTGCGGGTTCAGCGCATGCGTGTGGCGGATCATCGCGAACAGGCTCAGTGCTTGCGGCACGCCATCGATCGTGAATGCGGCGTTGAAAATCTTGTGCCGGCAATGCTCGCTGTTGGCCTGCGCGAACATCATCAGCTCGACGTCGGTCGGGTCGCGTTCGAGCTGGTTGAATGCGGCGACCAGGTAGTCGATCTCGTCCTCGGCCAGCGCCAGGCCGAAGCGCCGGTTCGCATCGGCCAGCGCGCTGCGGCCTTGTGTGCGTACCGGTACCGTCTCCAGCGGCGGCGCCTGGAGCGGCTCGAACAACCGGAACGCTGCGGCGCGGCTGCCCAGCACGCTCTCCGTCATGCGGTCGTGCACCAGCGCGGCGGCGGCGTGGGTCTCGGCTTCGGTCAAGGCGGCTGGCTGTTTCTTGAGCCAGCCCGTCTTCGGCAGCAGCCGGTATTCGGTGATGCGCTCGATCCGGTGCACCGCAAGGCCGCAGTTGCGCGCGATGTCGGTCGCCTTGGACGCCCAGGGCGAGACGGTGCCGAGCCGTGGCGTCACGACGATCAGGGTACCGGGCTCGTCGGCGGCACCGGCTGCATCCGCGCCCTGCTCCGGCGCGTCCTGCTGCAGCAGATCAACGAGCCGGGCTTGCAAGGCCGCATCCGGCGGTGCCTCGCACCAGACCAGATAGACATGGCGCGTGGACAGCGCCTCCAGATCCGGCCGCACCGTACGCAGCGCCGCCAGCAGCCGGCGCGTGCGCGCGGCCGACAGCGCGGGGCCGCCGGGAACCGCCAGCTGCAACCGGGATGGGTCCAATTCGCTCAAGCGCACAACTCCTCAGTTCGCTGCGCCGTGGCTCGTTTTGCGGCAGCACCACCCGCATCCGGGAAAAAGCGTTCGAGTGTAGCCAGCGCCTGGTGCCCCCTGAGATAATCGGGTGCATGAGCATCACCTACAAAACCGACGACGAAATCCAGGGCATGCGGGTGGCCGGCCGGCTGGCTTCCGAAGTGCTGGACTACCTTGCGCCGCATGTGAAACCCGGTGTCACGACGAACGCGCTCGATCAGCTCGCGCACGACTACATCACGCAGGTGCAAGGCGGCATTCCCGCGCCGTTGAACTACCAGCCGTCCGGCTACCTGCCGTATCCGAAATCGATCTGCACGTCGGTCAACCACGTGGTCTGCCACGGCATTCCGAACGACAAGCCGTTGAAGAAAGGCGATGCGCTGAACATCGACGTCACCGTGATCAAGGACGGCTGGCATGGCGACACCAGCCGCATGTTCATGGTCGGCGAGGCATCGATCGCGGCCAAGCGGCTGGCCGCGCTGACCTACGACGCGATGTGGATCGGCATCGAGCAGGTACGCCCGGGCGCGCGCGTCGGCGACATCGGTGCGGCGATTCAGAAGTTTGCGGAACGGCACGGGTTTTCGGTGGTGCGCGAGTTCTGCGGCCACGGCATCGGCCGCAAGTTCCATGAAGACCCGCAGGTGCTGCATTACGGCCGCGCCGGCACCCTCGACGAGATCAAGCCCGGCATGACCTTCACGGTGGAGCCGATGATCAACCTGGGCAAGCGCGAGGTGCGCGAGCTCGGCAACGACGGCTGGACCATCGTCACGCGCGACCATTCGCTGTCCGCGCAGTGGGAGCACACGGTGCTGGTGACCGAGACCGGTTATGAGGTGCTCACGGTATCGAGCGGCAGCCCGGCGGTGCCCAACTTCGTCCGCCCCGCGCGCAGCGCTGCTGCGGTGGCCGCCGACGCCGTGTCCGCCGCCGTGCTGGCCACTGCCGCGGGCTGACGCGAAGCATGGCCGCCGTGCTGCGCCCGCCGCTGGCCGACCGGCCGGCCCGGCGCAAGAACTACCTCGCGCGCAAG
Source organism: Burkholderiaceae bacterium (assembly GCA_965218765.1). Classification (GTDB taxonomy): domain Bacteria; phylum Pseudomonadota; class Gammaproteobacteria; order Burkholderiales; family Burkholderiaceae_C; genus JBBPYC01. The sequence goes on from CBDCLU010000002.1 coordinate 728,867, forward strand.
GCCGAGCTGCTCGCGTCGGTGCAGACGCATGCTTCGGCAGCACGGCTGATTCGGAGCACGCTCAGGCGACTGTCGGCACTGGCCGACGAAGCGCTGCGCGCAGTCTGGCGCGAATCGGGACTGGATGCGCCCTATGCGCTGGTGGCGGTCGGCGGCTTCGGGCGCGGCGAGCTGTTTCCGCACTCGGACGTCGATGTGCTCGTGCTGCTGCCCGATGGCGCCGTGCCGGCTGCGGATATCGAGCTCACCACCCGGCTCGAAGCGTTCGTGACCGGCTGCTGGGACTGCGGCCTGGAGATCGGCTCGAGCGTGCGCACGACCGGCGACTGTCTGGCCGAAGCGGCCAAGGATCTGACGGTGCAGACGTCGCTTCTGGAAGCTCGGCTGGTGGTCGGAGACGATGCGCTGTTCGCGGACTTTCGTCGCGCGTTTCGCAGTGCGCTGAACCCGCAGGCGTTCTTCATCGCCAAGACGCTGGAGATGCGGCAGCGGCACGGCAAGTACGAGGACACGCCCTACTCGCTCGAGCCGAACTGCAAGGAGTCCCCGGGCGGCCTGCGCGACCTGCAGGTGATCCTATGGGTGGCCAAGGCAGCCGCATATGGCGACAGCTGGGACGACCTGGCCGAAAACGGACTCGCGACGCCGTTCGAGGTGCGCCAGCTGAAGCGCAACGAATCGCTGCTCTCGCTGATCCGCTGCCGCCTGCATCTGCTGGCGCGCCGGCGCGAGGACCGGCTCGTGTTCGACCTGCAGACCGCGGTGGCCGAGTCGTTCGGTTTTCGCTCGACCACGCCGGAAGGCCAGCGGCTGCCGATCCGCGCGAGCGAAGCGCTGATGCGCCGCTATTACTGGGCCGCCAAGGCGGTCACGCAGCTCAACCGGATCCTGATGCTCAACATCGAGGAGCGGCTCGGGCTGCAGTCCGGCGGCGTGCGCCGCATCAACGCGCGCTTCAACGCACGCGCCGATCTGATCGAGGTGGTGAGCGACGACCTCTACGTCCGCGACCCGCACGCGATTCTGGAAACCTTTTTGCTGTATCAGACGCACGTGGTGCGCGGCTTCTCGGCACGCACTTTGCGCGCGCTCTACAACGCACGCCATGTGATGGACGCGGCGTTTCGTGCCGACTGGGTGAATCACGCCACGTTCATGCAGATCCTGCGGCAGCGCTCGGGCATCACGCACGTGTTGCGTCTGATGAACCAGACGTCGGTGCTCGGACGCTATCTCTGGGCATTTCGCGGCATCGTCGGGCAGATGCAGCACGACCTGTTTCACGTCTACACGGTGGACCAGCACTGCCTGATGGTGGTGCGCAACGTGCGGCGCTTCTTCATGGCCGAGCACGCGCACGAATATCCGTTCTGTTCGGAACTGGCCGAGCGCTGGGACAAGCCGTGGCTGCTCTACGTGACGGCGCTGTTCCACGACATCGGCAAGGGCCGCGGCGGCGACCATTCGGAGCTCGGCGCGCGCGATGCGATCGCGTTCTGCGAGACGCACGGCATCGGGCCGGACGACACCGAGCTGGTCGAGTTCCTGATCCTTCAGCACCTGTCGATGAGCCGGGTCGCGCAAAAGGAAGACTTGAGCGACCCGGCCGTGGTGGCGGCATTCGCCCAGTTGGTCGGCAGCGAACGGCGCCTGACAGCGCTGTATCTGCTGACCGTGGCCGACATCCGCGGCACCTCACCGAAAGTCTGGACCGCCTGGAAAGGCAAGCTGCTCGAGGACCTCTACCGCGCCACCCTGCGCCGGCTGCAGGGCGACGCGCCGGACACGCATACCCAGGTCAGTGCAAAAAAACGCGAAGCACTGGTGCTGCTGCAACTGCACGGCGAGCCGTACCGCGCGTACGAACCGCTGTGGGCCACGCTCGACGTGAGCTACTTCATGCGGCACGACGCGAAGGACATCGCCTGGCATGCGCGGCAGCTGTCGCGCCACGTCGAGTCGGCCGCCGCCGCGCGGCACCGCGCAGCCCAGACCGGCACTGACCAGCCATTGCAGCCGCTGATCGTGCGCGCGCGCCTGTCGCCGCAGGCGGAAGGATTGCAGGTGCTGGTCTACACGCCGGATCGGATCGACCTGTTCACGCGCATCTGCGGCTACTTCGACTCGGCCGATTTCAGTATCGTCGATGCGCGCATCCACACCAGCAAGAACGGCTGGGCGCTGGACACGTTCCAGGTCGTCACGACGATGTTGCCCGAGCATTACCGCGAACTGACGTCGATGGTCGAAGCCGGCCTTACGCAGGCACTGCAGAGCGGCGCGGTGTTGCCCGCGCCCAGCCGCGGCCGGGTGTCGCGCCGCGTGAAGAGTTTTCCGATCACGCCCCGCATCGAGCTGCAGCCGGACGAACGGGCCGAGCGCTGGTTGCTGAGCATCTCCGCAAGCGATCGCGCGGGCCTGCTGTACTCGGTCACGCGCGTGCTGGCCGCGCACCATCTGAACGTGCAGCTTGCCAAGATCGTCACGCTCGGCGAACGGGTGGAAGACACGTTTCTGATCGCGGGCGCAAGCTGGCGACCAGCCGCAAGCAGCTCGAAATAGAAACCGAGTTGCTCGAAGCGCTGGCCACGCCGGACGGTCGTTAACTAGTGCTCGACCGGCTGCCGACAGGAGCCGGCGTTGGCGACTTTCGGCGGCGGCTCGCGCTACGATCTCCGGTCGCACGCGTCAGCGGCGCAGCTGCCGATGCCGCTGTCCTCGCCCGACTTATCCCATCCACCGCACCGCCGCCTGCCGCTGGCTGCGCCGACTCGATCCCTGGATTGCCGATGACCACCGAATTTCGAGCTGCGACCAACCGCGTCCTGAGCGACCGCGAGCCGGCGGAACATCCCGGCTCCAGCACCAGCCACGCCACCGCGACGCCGCAGGCCCTCGAACTGTCGGTGATCGTGCCGACTTTCAACGAGCGCGACAACGTACTCGAACTGCTCACGCGGCTGGAGCAGGCGCTGGCCGACGTGCGCTGGGAGGCGATCTTCGTCGATGATGACTCACCCGACGGCACTGCCGAGCTGGTGCGCAAGATTGCGCAATCGCGCGACAACGTGCGCTGCGTGCAGCGCATCGGCCGGCGCGGGCTGTCGCGCGCAGTGGTCGAAGGCATGCTGGCGTCGGCCGCACCGGTGCTTGCGGTGATCGACGCCGATCTGCAGCACGACGAAACGGTGCTGCCCACGATGCTGCGCACCCTGCGCGAGCAGCAGGTGGACGTGGTGGTCGGCACGCGCTACAGCGTTGGCGGCTCCACTGGTGACTGGGACGCGGCAAGGCTGCGCATGAGCCGCTTCGCGACGCGGCTGTCACGCATGGTGACGAAAGCGCCGCTGTCGGACCCGATGAGCGGCTTCTTCATGATCAGGCGCGACTCGTTTCAGCAGGCGGTGCGAAAGCTGTCCGGCGAAGGCTATAAAATTTTGCTGGACCTGTTCGCGTCCGCGCCGCAGGAGTTCCGCTTTGCCGAGGTGCCCTACACGTTTCGGCCACGCCACGCGGGGACCAGCAAGCTGGACTCTGCGGTGCTCTGGGAATACCTGCTGCTGCTGATCGACAAGACGGTCGGGCACATCGTCCCGCCACGCTTTTTGTTGTTCTCGCTGGTGGGCGCAAGTGGGCTGGTCGTGCATTTCACGGTGCTGACGATCCTGTTCAAGGGCGTCGGTGTCGCGTTTGCGGAAGCGCAGGCGATCGCCACGTTCGTGGCGATGACGACCAACTTCTTGTTCAACAATACGTTCACCTATCGCGACCGGCGCAAGACCGGCTGGGCCTTCGTCACGAGCCTGCTGTCGTTCTACGTGATCTGCGGCATCGGCGTGATCGGCAACGTCGGCGTCGCCAACTTCTTTTTCGCTGAGCAGTATTCATGGGTGCTGGCGGGTCTGGTCGGCGCGCTGGTCGGCACGGTCTGGAATTACGCGGCCAGCTCGATCTTCACGTGGCGCCGCAAGTGAGCGGCCGGTTCTGGCTGGAGCGGCAGCTCGGCGCCGACGGCGCGGTGCTTGCGTTGTTCGTGCTGTTCATCGCCGTTCGCGCTGCGCTCTGCCTGCTGCCGCTGGAGCCGTTTTCCGACGCCGCCTGGTACGTGAATCGCGCTCGCGCGATCGCCGATGGCGCCGGCTACTCGGAAGGCGGCGTGCCGACTGCGTTCTGGCCGCCGGGCTGGCCGCTGTTGCTCGGCGGTCTGTTCAAGCTGTTCGGCGAATCGATCGCGGTGGTCAAGGGGTTCAACCTGGTCTGCGCCGTGATCGGCGCGTGGTTCACGCTCGACCTGGGCCGCCGACTGTTCGGGTCCGAACTCGCAGGCCGCGCGGCGCTTTTGATCGTGGCGCTCTATCCGAACCACGCCGCTTACGTGCCGGTTGCACTCACCGAAGTGTTCTACACGACCCTGGTGCTGGCCGGCTGCTGGCTCGTGATCGCACGGCCAGGCAAGCTGGCGCTGCCGCTCGCGGGCCTGGCATTTGGCTACTCGATGCTGGTCAAGGCGCAGTCGCTGATCCTCGTGCCGACGCTGTTCGCGGTCGCGTTGCTGCACGACGGCCTGAGCTGGCGCGCGTTCTGGCAGCGCACACAGCAGGGCCTGCTGGTGCTGGTGTTCGCGTTTGCGGTGGTGCTGCCGTGGACCTTGCGCAACCATGCAGTGCTCGGCGAATGGGTGCTGGTATCGACCAACGGCGGCATCACCTTGCTGACCGGCAACAATCCGAGCGCACGGGGCGACTACACGCCCGACGATCCGCTCGTCACCTCGGTGCCGCGCACGGTGGCGACCCAGGTCGAGACCGATCGCGAATACAAACTCCGCGCCGTCGCCTGGATTCGTGAAAACCCGGCCGCGTTCCTGAAGCTGATGCCGAGCAAGCTGTACCGCCTGTGGGCGCCCGACGGCGAAGCGGAATGGGCGTTCCAGGCCGGTTTTGCACAGTACGACGAATGGTCAATCTGGTTTCGCACCATGCGCTGGCTGAACCAGGGGTACTACGTGGCGATGCTGGCCGGCTTTGCCTGGGCCGGCTGGCTGCTTGCAACCAGCCGCGCACACATTGGCACGAGGCGCGTCGGCTGGTGGCTGCTGCCCTACGGCGTGGCGCTTTATCCGTCGTTGATCGCCGTGGTGTTTTCCGGGCAATCGCGGTTTCACTATCCGGTGATGCCGTTCGTGGCGATGGCCTGTGGCTGGTTGGTGACCCGTCATGCCAGCCCGCAGCTGCTCGTGCAGCGTCGCGGCGACCTGCCTGCCACCCTCAGTCGTCGGCTGCCGACAGCCCGGGAAACAGCACCTCGCTGAAGCCAAACTGCGTCAGATCCCGCATGCGGGTCGGATAAAGCCGCCCAATCAGGTGGTCGCATTCATGCTGCACCACCCTTGCATGAAAACCTTCGGCACTGCGTTCGTCAATCGGATCGCCATACGGGTCGAAGCCGCGATAGCAAATTCGACGGTGCCGGGGCACAAGACCACGTAGGCCGGGCACCGAGAGACACCCTTCCCAGCCGTCTTCCAAGTCGCTGCAGTCCGTTGATCCAGCCTGCGGCAGCGGCGTGATGACCGGATTGCACAGCACGGTGCGCGGCACCGGCGGCGCATCCGGATAACGCGGGTTGACCGCATCGCTGCCAAAAATCACAAGCTGCAGATTCACGCCGATCTGCGGCGCCGCAAGGCCCGCGCCGTCAGCCGCGTGCATCGTCTCGAGCATGTCGGCAACGAGTTGGTGCAACGCATCGGTGTCGAAATCGGTGACCGGTTCGGCCACGCGCAACAAACGCGCGTCGCCCATTTTCAGAATTTCACGAGTCGTCACGAGCTATTGGCTGAAGTCATGCCCGGAGGGGTAAGTCGGGTTCAGCGCCGCCCGCCGCCGCCGCCACGCCCGCCCCAGCCGCCGCCACCAGCACGCCCACCCCAGCCGCTGCCACCAGAACGGACGCCCCAGCTGCCACCGCCCGGAACCAATGCGGGCTTGCCGCCGTTCCAGGCCGGGCCTGGGCCGCGATAGCCGTTATGGCCGCGATAGCCTCCGTAGCCGTGTCCGTAGTACCCGCGGTGGCCGCCCGATCCGAACACGCCGGTGAAGCCGATCCCGATCGGCGGCGCGATCACGACCGGCGCAGCGCCGTAGTAACCATAGCCGGCCGAGCCGGCAAAGCCGGTGCCGACCGGATAGCCGTAGTCGACGCCGTAGCCGTAGCCATAACTCGATCCGTAGCCGACGCCGCCGTAGTATGGATCGACCGGGGTCGCCACGCAGCCGGCCACCAGCGCCGCGAGGGCAACCGTGCCGGACAGCAGCAGTGGGCGAATGAAAGTCTTCATGGGTGGTGTCTCCTTGGAACGCACTTGAGGCATCATCGTGCCAGTATTCGGCGCGCTGCGCCCTGCCGGGCCGCCGCAATCCTTCTCAACGCACGGGTGGCTGCTTTGGGATACCGCAGCCCGGTCGCGTGCACGTAAAGTTCGCGTACGGCCCAATCAGGCGGGCGGCGCTGGAGAAGCCAAGCGCTGCAACATTTCCTGCTCGTCGATCACCGGCACGCCGAGTGCGCGCGCCTTGTCCAGCTTGCTGCCGGCATCTGCACCGGCAACCACGCAGGCGGTCTTCTTACTGACCGAGCCGGCCACTTTCGCACCGGCCGCTTCGAGTTGCTGCCTGGCCTGCTCCCGGCTCAGCGTCGGCAGCGTGCCGGTCACGACCCAGGTCTGGCCGGCCAGTGCGCGCAGTGGGCGCTCAGGCGGCGGTCCTTCGTCCCAGTGCACGCCGCAGGCGCGCAGCTGCTCGACCACTTCGCGGTTGTGTGGCTGCTCGAAGAACGTGCGGATGCTGGTGGCCACAACCGGGCCGACGTCGTCCACCTCGAGCAGTTGATCCTCGCTTGCCTGCATGATCCCGTCGAGCGTGCCGAAGTGCTGCGCCAGCGCCTTTGCGGTGACTTCACCGACGTGCCGGATGCCGAGCCCGAACAGGAAACGCGGCAGCGTGGTGGCCCTGGATGCATCGAGCGCGGCCAGCATATTGGCGGCCGACTTCTGCGCGAACCGGTCCAGCGCGGTGAGTGTGGCCAGGCCCAGACGGTACAGATCGGGCAGCGTGCGAACGATCTGCTGGTCCACCAGCTGTTCGACCAGCTTGTCGCCCAGGCCCTCGATATCCAGCGCGCGGCGCTGCGCATAGTGCAGCAGCGCCTGCTTGCGCTGCGCCGCGCAGAACAGGCCGCCGGTGCAGCGGTGATCCGCCGCGTCTTCCTCGCGCAGCACGGTCGAGCCGCAGACCGGGCAATGCGCGGGCATCGAAAACGGCTGCGTTCCTGGCGCGCGCTGCTCGAGTGCGACCGACACGACTTCCGGGATCACGTCACCCGCGCGCCGCACGATCACCGTGTCGCCGACGCGCACATCCTTGCGCCGCGCTTCCAGTTCGTTGTGCAGCGTCGCGTGTGTCACGGTGACGCCGCCGACGAACACCGGTAGCAGACGCGCGACCGGCGTCAGGCGGCCCGTGCGGCCCACCTGCACGTCGATCGCCAGTACCTGCGTGAGCTGCTCCTGCGCCGGATATTTATGCGCGACGGCCCAGCGCGGCTCGCGCGTCAGAAAGCCCAGGCGGCGCTGCAGCGCATAGCGGTCGACCTTGTAGACGGCACCGTCGATGTCGAACGGCAGCGTGTCGCGCAATTCCCCCAGCCGTGCGTGATACGCTATTAATTCAATAGCTCCTGACGCACGCTGCATCAGCGCTTCTACCGGAAAACCCCAGTTTTTCAGCGCCATCATCGCGTCGAAGTGGCCATCGAATGCAGGGCCGCCGTCGGGCGCTGCGGTGACCGCGCCGATCGCATACGCATAAAAACTCAACAGGCGCTCGGCGGCGATCTTCGGGTCGAGCTGGCGCACCGCGCCGGCGGCGGCATTGCGCGGGTTGATGAACGTTTTTTCGCCTTTAGCGCCGGCCGCGATGCGGTCGCGCTGGCGCTCGTTGAGCCGCTCGAAGTCCGCGCGCCGCATGAAGACCTCGCCACGCACTTCGAGCAGCGGGGGCGCCGCAGGCGGCAGCTTCAGCGGAACCTGGCCGATCGTGCGGATGTTGGCCGTCACGTCCTCGCCGGTTTCGCCGTCGCCGCGAGTGGCAGCCAGCACCAGCACCCGATCGACATAGCGCAGGCTTAGCGCGAGCCCGTCGAATTTGGGTTCGGCCACGTAACCGACCGGCGGGTCCGATTCGCTCAAACCGAGCTCGCGGCGCACCCGCTCATCGAAGCTGCGCGCGCCTTCGGGTCCATTGTCGGTCTCGGTGCGGATGCTGAGCATCGGCAGCGCATGGCGTACCGGATCGAAACCCGCGAGCACCACTCCGCCGACGCGCTGGGTCGGCGAATCGGCGCTGCGCAGTTCGGGATGGGCGGCTTCGAGCTGCTGCAGCTCGCGAAACAGCCGGTCGTATTCGGCATCCGGCACGGTCGGTGCGTCGAGTACGTAATAGCGATGCGCGTGCGCGTGCAGCTGATCGCGCAACGACCGCGCGAGCTGCGCCAGTTCGCCACCGGCGGTGGGCGGGTTGCGCTCAGGTGCCACGGCAGCCACTACCCGCCCGGTTGCAAGGGTCTGATCAGGGGAATCGCCGGAACGGCCGTACCAGCACGTGCAGGCGACTTCAGCTGAACACGCGGCGCGCCAGCGGGGAGCCCGCCGACAGATCGCGCCCATCGAGCTTGTCGTACAACCGCTCGACTTCGGTCTGAATCTGGTCCATCGCAGCCGGCGGCAACCGCTGGCCGCGCTCGTCGGTCACCACGCCTTCCATCGCGCTGGCCAGTCCGGTTGCGACTTCGCGCATTTTCGAGAACGGGCGGGCTGCGCGATCCACCTGCGGCACGTCCAGGCTCAGGCTGACTTCACGCAACGCGGCCTGGGTCGGGTCCTCGGCCAGCGCGGCCTGGGTGTCGAACGACAAGGTCAACAGCGGCGGCAGGCCGGCCTCGGCGGCCGCATACACCATGCGGCCCGGGATCGGCCCCGCGGTGAAACCGAGCCGCGTCGCCTGCTGCTGCACGTAGCCGGGGCTCCAGGACGACGCCTGCGCATGCACGTGGAGGCCGAGCTGGGCGTCATGGTCGCTCGCGAACTGGTCGAGTTCGCGCGCGCGCGCGACCTCATGCAACATCTCTGGAAATTCACAGGCGCCACCGAGCGTATCGGCGAAAGCCTGCGTCTTCACGACGAACTCGGAGAACTCGATCTCGTTGAGTGCGCCGGTGCGGTTCGCCATCTGCACGCCCGCCTGCAGCACGACATAGCGCATGCCGGGCTGCACCGCAGACCAGTCCTGCGCGTCGGTTGGCTGGCCTTCCACCGCAAACGGCTTGCTGCCGACACGGCGTGTGGGCGGCAATGCCTGCAGCACCGCTTCGCCGGACACGGGCGCATCCAGATTGATCGTGGCCACCACATCGATCAGCGGATCGAGCATGGCACGGCGCTCTGCCGCATGCGAACCCGTGGTGGGCGCCAACGACGCGAACGCAGGCGCCCCACCCGCCTGCAGCGGCGCAGTGCCGGCCGCACCAGCGGGTGGCGCATTCATCGGGTCGACACCTGCGAGCGGCGGCAGGCCGGGCGAGTGCGGGGGATCGGCCGCATAGCCGCCATGTGCGGCCGGCAGCGAGTCGAACACCGGGTCACGTCGGTCGCCATCCTGCGTGCGCACGCCGGACACACCGGAGCCGTCGGGCGCGAAGAATTGTGAATCCGGCTGCTTCGGCGTGTTGCGTCGTGCCTTCCAGCTGTTCCAGAGCACCAGCAGCAACAGAAGCAACAGGCCGAGCACGATCAGGCCGAGCTGCAACGGGCTGACCGGCAGGTTTTGAAGCGTTGCGTTCATGCGGTTTCAGCCAGCAGCGAGGCGGCGGATTCCATGTCGACGGCGACAATGCGGGAGACGCCGGGCTCCTGCATCGTGACGCCTATCAGTTGTTCGGCCATTTCCATTGCGATCCGGTTGTGGCTGATGAAAAGAAACTGGGTTGCGCGGCTCATGCGCGTGACAAGTTTCGCATAGCGCTCGGTGTTCGCATCGTCGAGCGGCGCATCCACTTCATCGAGCAGGCAGAACGGCGCCGGGTTCAGCAGAAAGATCGCAAACACGAGCGCGATCGCGGTGAGCGCCTTCTCGCCGCCCGACAGCAGATGGATCGTCTGGTTGCGCTTGCCCGGCGGCTGCGCGAGCACCTGCACGCCGCTGTCGAGAATCTCGTCACCCGTCATCAGCAGGCTGGCCGTGCCGCCGCCGAACAGTTCCGGAAACAGCTGGCTGAAGTGTTCGTTCACGGTCTTGAACGTGGCGCCGAGCAACTCGCGGGTTTCGGCGTCGATCTTGCGGATGGCCGCTTCCAGCGTGGCCAATGCGTCGCGCAGATCGGCGGCCTGCGCCTGCAAAAACTGCTCGCGTTCGCGCTGTTCGGCCAACTCGGCGAGCGCCGCCAGATTGACGGCGCCGAGCGCATCGATGGCGCGCTGCAGCCGGTCGATCTCGCCCTGCATGCCGTGCAGCCGGATGCGCCCTGCATCGATCGCTTGCCCGAGCGCGGCGAGGTCGGCCTGCGCGTCGGCGAGGCACTGGCTCCACTGCTCGACGCCGAGCTGCGCAGCCTGCGCTTTCAGCTGCAACTCCGTGATGCTGGTGCGCAGCGGGTCGAGTTCGAGCTGCAACGCGAGCCGCTGCTCGTCGCCGGCGCGCAGTTCGGCGCCGAGCTCGTCGTGCCGGCTGCGCGCCGAGCCGAGCTGCGCCTCGCGTTCGAGCTTGCGCGCAAGAGCGTGCTGCAACGCTTGCTGGGCTGCTGCATCGCTCAGTTGATCGCGCTCGGCGCCAAGCGCCTGCTGCTCCGGCTGCAGCGCATCGATCTGCTCACGCGCCGTGTCGGCAGCGCGGCGCAGCTCGTCGCAACGCGCCTGGGCGGCGCGAAGCGCGAAGTCTGCTTCGCCGGCCTGTCGCTCATGCATCCGGTGGGCGTCGCGCCAGTCGGCCAGCGCCCGCTCGGCGCTGCGCGCCGAATCATCGAGCGCCGCATGTTCGCGCTGACGCTCGGCGCGTTGGGTTTCGCCGCTTGCCAGCCGCGCGTGCAGGTTGGTGTGCGTGAGTCGCAATTCATCGAGCCGCGCATCCGCTTCGAACAGTTCGGTGCTTAAGTGTGCAGCGCGCTGCCGGACCTGCTCGGCCTGCTGCGCCAGCCGCTGGGATTCGAGTTGCAACTGATGCGTGCGGCCGCGGCTGTCGGTGGCGGCACGCCGGGCTGCGTTCAGCTGTTCGGCAGCATCGGCGCTGTGGCGCTCGGCCTGCGTCAATGCCTGCCGCGCTGCATCGACCAGCAGCGTCTGTGCGCGCAGCCGATCGTGCAACTGCTCGATTTCCTGCGCACGCGCAAGCAGGCCGGCGTTTTCCGAATCGGCTGCATAAAAGCTGATGCCATGCGCGCCGATCGCATGGCCATCGGCGAGGTAGATCGCCTCGCCGGCGCGCAGCTCACTGCGCACTGCCAGTGCCTGCTCGAGGCCAGCGCCGGCAAACGCGCCGTCGAGCCAGTCGGCCAGCGCAGCCTGCAGCTGGTCAGGCGCCGGCTGCGCCACACGCAGATGCTTGGTCAGTGGCTCGCAGCCCGGTGGCGGGGTGGAAGGGGTAGAGAAGGTAGGGGGGGTGGTCGGGGTGGTCGGGCCGGTCGACTGGTCCGGCCCGACCAACAGCGTGAGCCGGGTCGGCGGTGGGTCGGCCGCATAGCCGGCGATCACGCTCTGTCCGGTCGGCGCGTCCAGCGCGCCCAGGCGTTCGCGCAGCGCCGCCTCCAACGCGTGCTCCCAGCCGGTATCCACTTCGATGCGAGTCCAAAGCGGCGCCTGTGCGTCGAGCCCGTGCCGCACCAGCCAGGGCTTGAGCTTGTCGCTGGTGTGCTGCCTGGCCTGCAGCGCTTGCAGCGCGGCGAGTCGTGCCGCGAGTTCGACGCGATGGCCGGCTTGCGCATCGGCTTGCTGCTGATGAAGCCGGCGCTGCTGCTCCAGTTGCGGGGCGGCCAGCTGCAGCTGCTGCAGCCGCTGCTCGGCCGTCTCGGCCTCGGCTGATGCGGCGTCCAGACCGGTCGCCACTTCGGTCAGACGCAACGGGTCCGGCGGCAGCAGCGTCGCCTGTTCGGCCTGCAGTCTGGCGCGGCGTTGCTCGATCTCGCGTATCTGCTCGCCGGCGTGGCGGATCTCGGCTGCGAACACGCCGAGTCGCTGCTGCAGTTCGTTCAGCTGGCTGCGCTCGCGGTCGGCGCGCTGGCGCGCATCGCGCACGGCTTGCTGCAGCTGGGGCAACTGGTTCGCATGCTGCTCGACCTGCGCGGCGAGTTGTTCGGCCAGCTCCGCGCTGTCGGCAGCAGCCGCTTCGAGTTCGGCCAGTTCGGCGCCCGCCTGCGTTTCGCGGTCGCCCCACTGCGTGATCTGCGCCACCAGCGCGCCGATGCGCTGCTCGACGCGCCGGCGGCTGTCCGCCACGTGGCGAATCTCGGCCTCCAGCCGGCCGACTTCGGCGCTGGTCTCATAGAGCCCGCCACGCGCGTGGTTCATCGCGTCTGCGGCGGCGTAATGCTGCTGGCGGGTTCGCTCCAGTTCTGCTTCCACGGCGCGCAACGCGCTGAGCCGGCCTTCCAGTCGCGTTTTGGCGCGGTCGGCTTCGGCCACGCTTTTCGCGTGCTCGGCCTCGCTTTCCGCGCGCTTCAGGAGCCACTGCTGCTGCTGCCGATTGCTCAAGTCGGCTTGCAGTGCCTGGTAGCGGCTTGCCACCTCCGCCTGGGTCTCGAGCTTGGCGAGCTGGCCCTGCATCTCGCGCAGGATGTCGTCGACGCGGGTCAGGTGCTCGCGCGTGTCGGCCATGCGGCTCTCGGTCTCACGCCGGCGCTCCTTGTATTTGGAAACCCCTGCAGCCTCTTCTAGGAACAGTCGCAAATCTTCCGGGCGCGACTCGATGATGCGGCTGATCGTGCCCTGGCCGATGATCGCGTAGGCACGCGGACCCAGGCCGGTGCCCAGGAACACGTCCTGCACGTCGCGGCGGCGCACCGGCTGGCCGTTGATGTGATAGCTGCTGGTGCCGTCACGCGTGAGCACGCGCTTGACCGCGATTTCGGAAAACCGGTTCCACTGGCCGCCCGCGCGCTGACCCGCGTTGTCGAACACCAGCTCGACCGACGCGCGCGAAGCCGACTTGCGCAGGTTCGTGCCGTTGAAGATCACGTCCTGCATCGACTCGCCGCGCAGCTCGGCCGCGCGCGATTCGCCGAGCACCCAGCGCACCGCATCGACCACGTTCGACTTGCCGCAGCCGTTCGGGCCGACCACCCCGAGCAGCTGACCCGGCAACTGGAAATTGGTGGGCTCGACGAACGACTTGAAGCCGGCCAGCTTGATGGAGCTCAGGCGCACGGGTGAAGGATGGATGAGAAACGTGGGACCAGGGCTTGCAGCCAGCTTGCAACTGCGCAAAGTGATGAACACCGCAGCTCGGCGATGTCGAGATGGCAGGCCGGAGTCGCGCCGGTTGTGGGCCAAAGGGCGCAGCCGGCCAGCTGCCGAGTTTACCCGACCACCCCGCTGTGCCAACTCAGGAAAGCGCCGTCGCGTCTGCTGGCGATCCGCGATTCAGCGCATGCCGGCAATCGGCAACCCGATCAATTCGCAGCCGCGCGACGTGCCCGCCATAGCCGCGTTGCGCGCGGCAGCAGCAGCACGGCCAGCACGACCAGCAGCAGCACCAGCGACATCGGCCGCTGCACGAACACGAGCCAGTTGCCTTCGCCGATCGACAATGCGTTGCGCATCTGCGCTTCCGCCAGCGGCCCGAGGATCATGCCGACCACCACCGGCGCGGTCGGAAAGTCGAAGCGCCGCATCACGACACCGAGCAGCCCGATCGCATACAGCAGGAACAGGTCGAACGCGCTCTGCCGCATGCCGTAAACACCGACGGTCGCAAAGATCAGGATGCCTGCATACAGCTGCGGCTTCGGAATCTTCAGCAGCTTGACCCACAGACCGACCAGCGGCAGGTTCAGCACCAGCAGCATCACGTTGCCGATGTAGAGCGAAGCGATCAGCGCCCAGACCAGCGCCGATGACGTTTGAAACAATTGCGGACCCGGCTGGATGCCGTAATTCTGGAACGCGCCGAGCAGGATCGCGGTGGTGTTGGAAGTCGGGATGCCGAGCGTGAGCAGCGGAATCAGTGTGGCGGTGATGGCTGCGTTGTTGGCCGCTTCCGGACCGGCCACGCCCTCGATCGCACCGGTGGTGCCGAATTCTTCCTTGTGCTTCGACAGCTTCTTTTCTGCCGCATAACTCAGGAACGTCGGAATCTCGCTGCCGCCGGCCGGAATGGTGCCGAACGGAAAACCGATCGCAGTCGCGCGCAGCCAGGCTGGCCAGGAGCGGCGCCACTCCTGCTTGGTCATATGGACCGAACTCATCCTGTTTTCGGTCTCGACCGTGCGGCCTTCGTACAGCACGTTGTAGAGCGCTTCGCCGACCGCGAACAGGCCGACCGCGATCAGCACGACTTCGATGCCGTCCATGAATTCGGGCACGCCGGCCGTGTAGCGCATCTGGCCGGACAACTGGTCGATGCCGATCAGGCCCATCGCGAGGCCCGCGAACAGACTCGTCATGCCGCGCAAGGTGCTGCCGCCGAGCACCGCGCTCACGGTGGTGAACGCGAGCACCATCAGCAAAAAGTATTCGGGCGGCCCGAGCAGCACCGCGTATTTGGCCACCAGCGGCGCGCAGAACGTGACGAGGATGGTGGCGATCGTGCCGGCCACGAACGAGCCGATCGCCGACGTCGCCAGTGCCGCGCCCGCACGGCCGTTCTTCGCCATCTTGCTGCCTTCCATGGCCGTGACCATGGAGCCGGATTCGCCCGGCGTGTTCAGCAGGATCGAAGTGGTCGAGCCGCCGTACATCGCACCGTAGTAGATGCCGGCAAAAAAGATCATCGATGCGGTGGCTTCGACCTTCACGGTGATCGGCAACAGCATCGCCACCGCCACTGCCGGCCCGATACCCGGCAGCACGCCGACTGCGGTGCCGATCGTGCAGCCGAGCAGCGCCCACAGCAGGTTGATCGGCGTGCCCGCCGTGACGAAACCCTGCAGCAGCTGGTCCCAGACGTCCATCAGGCGTTCCTTGTTCTTGTCGTCGTCGTCGGACTCGAATGCCCAGCGCTCACGCCTGCCCGCAGCCTACAAAGATCGACACAAGCAGGTCCCGCAGGGGCCGCGGAGCCGGCTCCGCCGAGCCGCAGGGGCTGCCCCCAGCGAGGGGGTAGCCGAGAGCCGACCGACGGGAGCGAAGGCTGGGGGAGCACGCTAGATCCAGCCGGTATCCGTCAAGCCGGGCAGGCTGATCGCAAGCAGCTTGGTGAACATCCAGAACACCGGCGCGGCGATCGCAAGCCCGGTCACCAGGTCCAGCAGCAAGGTACCGATGCGCCAGTTGCCGCTGCCCGCCGCACGCCGGAAACCGCGCACAGCAAGCACATAGCAGATCGTGCAACTCAGGATGAAGCCGATCGTCGTGATGAGCGCCGCGTTGGCCAGCAGACCCGCCGACACCCAGGCGAAGCCGGCCCAATCGCCACGCGCTGCCCCGGGCGCCTCCGGAAAACTCTGAAAGCCACCGCGCAACGCGTGCAGGATCAGCAGCACGCCGCAGATCGCAAGCGCTGCCGTCACCACCCACGGCAGGAAGTTCGGGCCAACGCCCGCATAACCCGCGTCGCCGGAGATGCTCAGCGCCCCGTAGCCGAGCACGGCACTTGCGACCAGCACGCCGGCGCCGACGGCAGCCTGCAGCGGATTCGACGCGGCGGGAGACAAGGATGTAGACATGCGCGGCCTCGCAGCGAATCAGCAGTTGTGCGTCAGCGCCCGCCAGCCGGTTGTGCGCCGGGCGCCCGGTGGTGCATGCGCGCTTCGCGTCAGGAAATCATGCCCGACTTGGTCATGATGGAGCGCAGGTTCTCGAACTCCTTGTCGACGAACTTGCCAAAGTCGTCGCCGGTCAAAAGCGCTGGCGTCCAATCGTTTTTCTGCAGCGCTTCTTTCCAGGCATTCGTTTCGGTCGCGCGCTTGATGTCGGCCACCAACTGTTTTTTCTCGATGTCCGAAATGCCGGGCGCGCCGTAGACGCCGCGCCAGTTGCCGATCTCCACGTCGATGCCCTGCTCCTTCAGGGTCGGCACGTTGCGCCCTTCCAGCCGTTCGCCCGATGTGACGCCGATCGGCTGCATCTTGCCGCTCTCGATATAGGCGGCGAATTCGCTGTAGCCGCTGCCGCCGACCGTCACGTTGCCGCCCAGAATTGCGGCTGTGGCCTCACCGCCGCCACGGAATGCGACGTAGTTGATCTTGGACGCGTCGACGCCGACCGCATTCGCGATCATCGCTGCCGCGATGTGCTCGGTGGAACCGCGCGAGCCGCCGCCCCACTTGACGCTGCCCGGATCCTTTTTGAGCTGCTCGACCACGTCCTTCATCGATTTGAACGGCGAGTGCTCCGGCAGCACGAACACGTTGTATTCGCTGGTGAGACGCGCAATCGGCGTGGCCTGCGTGAGGATCACCGGCTGCTTGCTCGTGATGATGCCCCCGAGCATCACCGCGCCCATCACCATCAGCGCGTTCGGATCGCCCTTGGCCGAGTTGACGAACTGCGCGAGACCGATCGCGCCGGCCGCGCCTCCCTTGTTGTCGTAGCCGACGCTGGACGCCACCCCGGCTTCCTGCAGCGCCTTGCCCAACGCGCGGCCGGTGGTGTCCCAGCCACCGCCGGGGTTGGCCGGGATCATCATCTTCATGTTGGCAGCGGCGCGCGCTGCGAACGGCAACGTGCCCAGGGTGCCCGTTACGGCCAGCAAACCGGCGGCTTTCAGAAACAGATCGCGACGCATGAGCCTTGCTCCTTGAGTGACAAACCGGGGGAAAATGCGATGCGCGATCATGCGCCGCTTTATTGCGCAATCGGGTCGCGCTTTCTAAGGGTATTCACGGGTGCGCCGCATGCGCGCGTCCTGCGCCAGAATGGCCGGCTCGACGACTTCCCCGATGCTGATTCGATGGCTTACCTGCTGATCCTCCACGAGCGCCTGACCGGCGCCGCCCACACGATCTGAATGGACGGTCTGCGCATTGACAAGTGGCTCTGGGCTGCGCGCTTTTTCAAGACCCGATCGCTTGCCACCGACGAAGTGATCAAGGGCCGCGTTCACTTGAACGGGCAGGAAGTCAAGGCTGCGCGGGAAGTCAAGATCGGGGACACGGTTCGGCTGCGTCAGGGTCCGGTGCATCGCATCGTGACCATCCGCGGCCTGTCCGGCGTGCGCGGACCGGCGCCGATCGCACAGGCGCTTTATGAGGAGACCCCGCAGAGCATCGCCGCGCGCGAAGAAGCCGCACAGCAGCGCCGTTTCGGCGTCGAGCCCGCACACACCCTGCCGCAGGGCCGACCCACCAAACGGGACCGACGCGACCTGAAAGGGTGGAACGACCGCTGGAGCGCGTCGGCCGATGACGTGGGCAGTCCGCATTGAGCCGGCCCGGCGAACCCCGACCCGCCACCCCGCCTCCCAATCCCCCATTTCAACGACCACAAAAAACCGTTCAGCAGGAGACACGCATGCGAATCTGCGCCCCATTCCAAGCCGTTACATCGAGCCTGGCCCTGGTCGCCACACTGTGCGGCAGCGCGTCGGCAGGCACCGTCACCGTCATCACGTCGTTCCCGAAGGGACTGACGACGGTCTACAAAACCGCGTTCGAGAAAGCCCATCCCACGATCAAGCTTGAGATCCTGAACAAGAACACCGTACAGGGCATCGCCTACGTGCGGGAGCTTGCCGCCGGCCAGCGCCCAGACGTGTTCTGGGCGTCGGCACCCGACGCGTTCGAAGTATTGGCTGGCCAGCAGCTGCTCAACAAGATCGCCGATCTGGCCAATCCCGCCGTGCCCGCCAAGGTCGGCACCTATCCGATCAACGATCCGAAGGGCCGCTACCTCGGCCAGGCGCTGGCCGGCTACGGCCTGATGTGGAACACGCGCTACCTGTCAGCGCACAAGCTGCCGGCACCCGCGCAGTGGTCGGATCTGGTCAAACCGATCTACTTCGGGCATGTGGCGATGAGCGCACCGTCGCGTTCCGGCACCACGCACCTGACCGTGGAAACCCTGCTGCAGGGTGCGGGCTGGGAGAAAGGGTGGCGTGAGCTGCTCGAGATCGGCGGCAACAGCGCCGCCATCACCGAACGCAGTTTCGGCGTGCCGGACGGCGTCAACAACGGCCAGTTCGGCATCGGGCTGGTGATCGATTTCTTCGGCTTGGCGAGCAAATACTCGGGCTTTCCGGTCGAGTTCGCCTATCCCGACATGACCGCGGTGGTGCCTGCCAACATCGGCCTCATCAGCGGCGGCAAGAACCAGGAAGAAGCCAAGGCGTTCATCCGCTACAGCGTTTCAGCCGAAGGCCAGATGCTGCTGCTCGATCCGAAGATCTCACGGCTGCCGGTGCTGCCGCCCGCGGCACTGGTGGCCAAGGAGCCGGCCGGCTATCCGGATCCGTTCGAGCTGGCCAAGCGGGCCAGGGTGCAGTTCGATTCCGACCTGTCCGAGGCCCGCTACAACGTCGTCACGTCGCTGTTCGACCAGACGATCACGTTCCGGTTGAAGGAGTTGCAGGCTGCCACTCAGGCGATCCATCTGGCCGCCGCCGCACTGGCGAAGAAGCCGAACCCGCAAGCTCAGGCGATGCTGAAGGAAGCGCGGGACGTAGCGTTCACGCCGGTCGTGGCCGAGCAGCGCGCAGCGGACAAGGAATTCCTCGCCGTGTTCACCGCGAACAAGAAGGATGCCGCAGCGAGCAAGCAGCTCACCGCGCTCGAGGACCGCTGGAATTCGCAGGCGCGCGAGAACTACGAACGCGCCAGGGAACTGGCGCAGCAGGCGCTGGCCGCCGCGCGCTGAGCTGCTCCCCACAATCAAAAAATGCCCCCGACGATTGCGGGCACGGCGCCGCCCATCCTGCGCCAGCCCGCGAGCTGGATGCGCGTGCAGCCTGGAGTATGGCTGGCCGGCGCACTGGTGCTGGCTTTCCTGCTCTGCTTTTTGATAGTGCCGGTCGGCCGCGTCTTCATCACCGCGTTCCTCGATGCCGACGGCACCCTGACGCTTGGCCACTTCGGCGCATTTTTCGGCCAGGGGTTGATGCGCGAATCGTTTTTCAACAGCTTGTACGTGGCTGGCATGTCGGCACTGTTCGCGGCGCTGATCGCAGTGCCGCTGGCCTATTTCACGGTGCGCTTCCAGTTCCGCGGTGCACTGCTGATCCGGACGCTCGGCGTGCTGCCGCTGATCATGCCGCCGTTCGTCGGCGCGGCCGCCATGCAGCTGATCTTCGGCCGCTCCGGCTCGGTGAACCTGTTGCTGGGCGACGCGTTCGGCATCAGCCTGCCGATCATGGATGGCCTGGCCGGCGTGATCTTCGTCGAGTCGATCCACTACTTTCCGTTCATCCTGCTGAACTTCACGGTGGCGCTGTGCAACATCGACGGCGCGATGGAAGAAGCGGCGTTGAACCTCGGATGCACAGGCTGGCGGTTGTTCCGGCGGGTCATCTTTCCGCTGGCTGCACCGGGCTTCGTTGCCGGGGCATCGCTAGTGTTCGTCAAGGTGTTCGACGACTTGGGCACGCCGCTGGTGCTCGGCCAGACGAATCTGCTCGCGCCGCAGGCTTATCTGCGCATCACGCAAGTCGGCCTGGAAGACCCGCAGGGCTATGTGATCAGCGTGATCATGATCGCGTTCTCGGTGCTGGCGATGGCGCTGTCGGCACGGATGCTGGCCGGGCGCGATTACTCGACGATCCAAAGAGGTGGCGCCAGCATCGCCAGACGCACGCTGTCACCGCTGGGATCGCTGGCGGCCTACGGCTGGATCGCACTTGTTCTGCTGTTGGTGCTGAGCCCGCACATCGGTGTGCTGCTGCTGTCGTTCGCGAAGGTCTGGAGCTTCGCGCCGCTGCCCGACGCCTACACGCTCGCGCACTACGCCACGGTGTTCGACAACGCGGGCGGCATGATCACCAACACGTTGCTCTACTGCGGCCTGGCTGCCGGACTGGACGTGCTGCTGGGGGTTGCAATCGCCTATCTGATGCTGCGCAGCACACTGCCTGCGGCCAGGTGGCTTGACTGGATCGCCAGTGCGTCATTGGCGGTGCCCGGCATCGTGCTGGCGATCGGCTATCTGCGCCTGTTCAGAGGTGCCAGCTGGCCCGGCACCGAGACGCTGGTCACCAGCAGCTGGCTGCTGATCATGCTGGCCTACGCGGTGCGGCGCCTGCCCTATGCGCTGCGCGCCTGTGTCGCCGGGCTGCAGCAGGTGCACATCTCGCTGGAAGAAGCGGCCGAGAGCCTGGGCGCAACGAAGCTGCGCACGATCCGGCGCGTGCTGCTGCCGTTGATGGCCGGCGGCATCCTGGCCGGTTTCGTCACCAGCTTCATCACCGCCGCGGTCGAGCTGTCGGCCACCATCCTGCTGACCTCGTCGGAGTCGCAGGCGCCGATGAGCTACGGCATCTATCTCTACATGCAGAGCATTGCAGGACGCGGGCCGGGCGCCGCGCTCGGTGTGCTGGCGATCGTGGTGGTGGCGCTCGGCACGTATCTGTCGCACCGCGTGGTCGAGCGCACGAGCAACCGGACCACCGAGCGTCCGGGTGGCGAAAAGGCGCTGCCGCTGGCCGTCACGGCGCCGGCTGTGCGTCCTGTGGTCGGCACTTGAACCGGAAAGCACGGGCACGCATGAAAAAAGTCTCCGTCCAGTGCCGTGACATTCGTCTCGCGTACGGCAGCACGGAGGTGCTGAAGAACATCAACCTGGACGTCGAGCCCGGCGAGTTCTTCGCGCTGCTGGGTCCTTCCGGCTCAGGCAAATCCACCTTGCTGCGGCTCATCGCAGGTTTCAATCGGCAGCAGCACGGCCAGGTGCTGATAGACGGCGTGGACATCGCAGCGAAGCCGCCGTGGCAGCGCAACGTCGGCATGGTGTTCCAGAGCTATGCGCTGTGGCCGCACCTGAGCGTCTGGGACAACGTCGCGTTCGGGCTGGTCGAGCGCAAGCTGGACCGCAGCGCGATCAAAGGCAGGGTCGGCGCGGCACTCGAAATGGTCGGACTGAGCGCCCATGCACAGCGGCGCCCGAATCAACTCTCAGGCGGCCAGCAGCAGCGGGTCGCGCTGGCACGCACCATCGTGATCCAGCCGCAAGTGCTGCTGCTCGACGAGCCGCTGTCCAATCTGGACAAGTCGTTGCGCGTGCAGATGCGCGAGGAACTGCTCTCGCTGCAACGCCGCCTGGGCCTGACCACGATCTTCGTCACGCACGACCAGGAAGAGGCGATGAGCACGGCGGACCGCATGGCGGTGCTGGACCACGGCGTGCTGCAGCAGATCGGTACACCGGCGCAGCTATATGACGCGCCGATCAATCCGTTCGTGGCAGGCTTCGTCGGCAGCATGAACCTGCTGGCCGCCTCGGTACGAAGCACCGGGATGGACGGCGCGCTGCTGAATATCGAAGGGTTTAGCCCACTGCATGTGCCGCAGGGCGCCGGCATTTCCGCGGGCGACGCGGTGCATTTGAGCACACGCCCGCACAGCCTGCGCGTGCAGCCGCCGGATGCGCCGACCCATGCGGCGGACAACCTTGCCTGGGCATCGGGGCAGGTCGAAGCCAGCGAATTTCAGGGCGGCTTCACGCGCTACCGGGTCCTGGTCGGTCGCCAGCATCTTTCGGTAGATCTGCTGCATCGGATCGGCGCGCAGACCTTGCCAGCCGGCACTTCGGTGCGGGTGGGGATCGATCCATCACAGGTGCGCGTGTTCAGCATGGGGGCTGCAGAGTCGGGCTTCATGCAAGGCTGACGCCGCGTTCGTGTTCGTGATCGGCCGTGTGCGTAGCCGCTGCGATTCGACGCGGTGCGATCTCAGGCCTCCGCCAGCGCGGCACGCACGATGCGGCCGATCAGCGCGCAGTCTTCACCGGTGAGCGCCAGTGGAATCCGCATGTCGCAAAGACCTGCCATGAGCGGCAAGGATGCCGACAATTCCTGTTCATGACGCAGATAGCGCCAATGCGTGTAGTTGCTCGTGAAACCCTGCGGCTCGCTGCGGCCGAACCACTTGATGTGCAGGCCGCGGCCATCGCAGCCGGCTAAAAAGCGTTCGATGCGCTGTGGTGGCAGATCGAGTGCGAACTGAATCGAGCTGGCCACGAACGCTACTTTGGGATCGCGCGCCGGCACCGACAGCTGCGGCAAGTTGGAGAACGCTTGAGCGAGCTTCGCATAAGACGCGTTCCAGGCTGCTGCGCGACGCGGCAGATCGGCCAGCTGCGGCCGCAGCATCGCCGCCGCCTGGCTCGACATGCGCAGGCTGAAGTTCGGCGTCTCATACCGCCAGCGCTCGAACACCTCGGGCGCCGGCTTGACCAGGTGCTGGCCGTAGAGCATGTAGCTGCCCGAGTGCAGGATGGCGCGCGCGCAGACATCGTCGTCGTCCGTGACCAGCAAGCCGCCCTCGCCCGAATTGATGTGCTTATAGGTCTGCGTGCTATAGCAGCCCACCTTGCCCCAGGTGCCTGTGTGTCGGCCGTCCCAGCGCGCGCCCATCGTGTGCGCGCAGTCTTCCACCACCGCAACGCCATGCGCGTCGCAGATGTCGCGCACGGCTTGCATGTCCGTGATGTGGCCGCGCATGTGGGAGATCAGGAACACGCGCGCGCCGCTGCCGGCTGCCTTGCGTTTCAGGTCGTTCAAATCGGCGGTATACCCCGCAGTGGTCTCCACCAGCACGGGATCGGCACCCGCATGCGCGATCGCACCCGGCACCGGCGCCAGCGTGAACGTGCTGGTCAGCACCTTGTCGCCCGGGCCGATGCCGAGCGACTTCAGCGCGACGAACATCGTGGCGCCGCAGGAACTCATCGCGACACAGTATTTGGCGCCGACATAGGCCGCGTACTCCTGTTCGAGCAGCGACGGCTCCGGCGCCACACCGCCCGTTTCGCCATATCGGTGCAGCCGGCCGCTGCGCATCAGCGTGACGGCGCGCTCGATGCCGGCTTCGGGGATCGGCTCGGGCTGGCTCAGGTCCTTGCCGAACCAGAGGCCGTCCGCGGCGCTGGGTTTTTCAGTGAACGGATGTGGCATGCGCCCAGGTGAGGTTCCAGCGGGTTGCTTGATTGGTCGACCCTCCGCTTCAGCACTCATTTTTTGGCCCTTTCATTGATGCATCTGGCATGACTATCATGCAGGCGCGAACTGCTTGAATTCAAACACTGAAAGATCCGCCCATGCGCCACACCGCCCGCCCCGCCTCGCTGGCACTCATCATCGGCACCGCGTTTCTTGCGACGTCGGCTTTCGGTCAGTCCGGTGACCCTGCCGCAGAGGTCAGCCGCATCCTGGCCAGCCCCGCGTTCAAGTCCGCTGCAGCCATGCTTGACAAGGAACACGGCCGCATCGTTGAAGACGGCATCAAGCTCACCGAGATTCCGGCGCCACCGTTCAAGGAGGAGGCGCGCGCGAAAGAATACGAGCGCATGTTCAAGGAAGTTGGCCTGGCCGATGTGAAGATCGACGCCGAAGGCAATGTGCTCGGCGTACGCAAAGGCGCACGTGGCGACGGCAAATTCGTCGTGGTGTCGGCCCACCTGGACACCGTGTTCCCGCCGGACACCGATGTGCAGGTCAAGCGCACCGGCACCCGGCTCGCAGCGCCCGGCATCGGCGACGACTCGATGAGCCTGGCGATCATGACGGGCTTCGTGCGCGCGATGGATGCGGCCGGCATCAAGACTTTGGACGACGTGCTGTTCGTCGGCACAGTCGGCGAAGAAGGCCCGGGCGACCTGCGCGGTGTGCGGCACCTGTTCACCAAAGGTGAATACAAGGACAAGATCAAGGCGTTTTTCTCGATCGAGTCCGGCGACGTCGACAAGATCACCAACGGCGGCGTCGGCTCGCGCCGCTATCGCATGACGTTCAAGGGCCCGGGCGGGCACAGCTTCAGCGCGTTCGGGCTGGTGAATCCGATGTTCGCGCTGGCACAGGCGGCCGATGATTTCTCCCGCATCCAGGTACCGGCGAAGCCGAAGACGACCTACAGCATCGGGCTGATCGGCGGCGGTACGTCCGTCAATTCGATCCCGTTGTCCGGCTGGATGGAAGTGGACATGCGGTCCGAGGCACCCGCTGAGCTGGATCGCGTGGAAGCGCGCCTGATGAAGATCGTGGACGCAGCAGCGGACAGCGAGAACTTCGCACGCTCCACCAAAGAGGGCAAGATCACGGTCGAGAAGAAACTGATCGGCGATCGCCCAGCGGGCAACACCGATGAGAAGTCAGCAATGGTCCAGGCCGTCAAGGCCGCACTGGAAGCGGGCGGCTACAAGGCAAGCTGGAACTGGAGCTCCACCGACTCGAACATGCCGATGAGCCTGGGCATCCCGGCGCTCACGATCGGCCGCATGGCTCCAGGCAAAGGCGGTCGCGCACATTCCCTTGACGAATGGCTGGATGTGGAAAAAGAGCCGATGGTCAAAGCGATGGTGACGTCGCTGAGCATGGTGCTGGCGGTGACGGGGATGGATCGGTAGAAACTGCGGCCCCAGGCGTCGGCCAAGCCGATGGGCGGGCAGCGCATCGAATCGCCTGCCTGCCTGCCGATAGCGGCCGGCCAGTACGACCGGCGAACGCCACCCGCTTCGCCGCCAGCGCGCCTATCTCGTCTCAATCAAGACATTGCGCGGATGCCCTTGCACAAACTGGGCTCCAGCTTCGAAAAATCGTCCTTTGGTTGTGGTGGTCAGCTCGAAGACTCAACGACCAAATTCAGCCGCCGTAGCTGTCAGGCACCCGTTGATGACCTGCTGCACAAATCGCCGCCCGCTGCTGATGAGTCGCGAGGTGTTGCGGGCGCTTGCGGCAGAGTGCACCGGACGGCCCACGACAGGCTGATCGCCTTGCACAAGAACGCCACCACCACGCCGGCCACGCGCGCGGCTATCCAGGCCGCCACGGGCAGCGACTACGCGCTGACCGCAGAGTTCGGCTTGAGCTGCGACACCATCCGCAAATGGCGCAAGCTCTAGGGCGTGCACGACGCCAGCCACACGCCGCACCGGCTGCAGACCACGCTCAACGCGGGTCAGCAGGAGTCGGTGGTCTACCTGCGCCGGCGCGAGGTCTCCAAGTTGCCCGAGCTGGAAGCCGCACCGCAGCGCCTGAGCAAGCCGTTCAAGGCTGATGAGCCGGGCTGCGTGCATGTCGATGTGAAGTACCTGCCGCAGATGCAGGGTGAGACCGAGCGGCGCTTGCGTCTATGTCGCCGTCGACTGCGCCACGCGCTGGGTGTTCATCGCCATCAAGCCCCACCGGACAGCGGCGGCTCTGCGCGCAGCTTCCTCAACGCACCGGGCCAAGGCCGGCAGCGTTCAAGATCCGCACGGAACCTGACCGACAATGGCAGCGAGTTCACCGACCGGCTGTTCGGCGCTCGGGCCAGGCAGCCCAGCGGCCAGCACGCGTTCGACCGGCTGTGCCAGGCGCTGGCCATCGAGCACCGGCTGACCAAGCCCAGGACGCCGCAGACCAGCGGCATGGTCGAGCGCTTCAACGGCCGGCTCAGCCAGGTGGCTGCGCACGCACCGCTTCCACTCCGGCGAGGACCGGCAGACCACGCTGCGCCGCTACGCCGGGCTGTACAACGCGCACCTGCCGCAGAAGGCGCTGGCGCGATTCGCACCCCGCTTTCTGTGTCAGACAGGTGAGAAATCATCCGGGACCTGACAGTTCAGGAACTCGTAGACGTTGTCCTGCATCTTGCTGCCCAGCAGACTTTCGCCGAAGGCACCAAGCAGCCGCCGGGCGGTCTGCAGTAATGTTTCTGCCCGCGACTGACTCATGCAAGGGTCGAGCAGCCCAATGCGAGTGCTGGCGACCACATCCGTTCAGGCGCATCCGAGCGCATCGTCGGCATTCGATCAACAGCCACCGCTACGATCAATCAAGATGTCGCATTGTTTTGTTGACGCTTCAACTCAAACTAGGATCCACAATGACCAGCTCGATGTACACGCACGCCCTGCCCGTTTTCAAGCAGATGCTGACGGCCCTGAGAACCATCCTCGCCCAAGGCGACGCACATGCCTCGGCCAAGTCGATCGAGCCGGAAGCCTTGCTGCAGGCGCGCCTCTATCCGGACATGTTTCCGCTGTTGAAGCAGGTGCAGATTGCTGCGGACTTTTCGCGCGGTATATCGGCACGACTGGCAAATGTCGACGTTCCGGCTTATGCAGGCGAAGTGAAGAGCTTTGGCGATCTTGACGAGCTGCAGGGCCAGACCTTGGGCTTTCTGGAGAGCTTGAACGCGGCCCAGTTCGAGGGCAGCGAAACCCGGGACATCGTGCTGCGAGCCGGTACGCCGAAAGAAAAGAAACTGAGTGGTCAAACCTACTCGGCCAACTACGGCTTGCCGCAGTTTTTCTTTCATGTCACCACCGCTTATGCCATCTTGCGACACAACGGGGTACCTGTTGGCAAGCGTGACTTCATGGGCGTGTATTGATCGCTCACCTCTGGCTTGATTGAAGGGTAAGTGGTGACGCTGTGCCCGAAGGCAACTAGCGCATCGGATCAACCCGCCGCATTAAAAAAACACAACAGGAATTACTCATGGACGCCAGCATTTCCCTTTCCCGCCGCCGTGCCGGTGCGATGCTTTTCAGCACACTGACTGCTGCGTCACTTCCCGGTTGGGCGCAAGACAAGTACCCGTCCAAGCCGATCCACCTCGTCGTGCCCTTCTCGGCCGGCGGCGCGGTCGATACGGTCGGGCGCACCTTAAGCGAGCGGCTCGCTGCGCAGACGGGCCAATCGGTGATCGTCGACAACAAGCCTGGTGCCAACGCCAACATCGGTACCGAAGCGGTGGCCCGGGCCGAGCCCGATGGCTACACGCTGCTGGTGGCGGCCAACGGCGTTGTCACCAGTAACCTCCTGTATGCCAAGCTGTCATTCGACGGTCTGAGCGACTTCGCGCCGATCTCGCAAATTGGCTACGCGCCACTGGTGTTGGTGGTGCCCGCCGACGCGCCTTACACGTCGGTCAAGGAGCTGGTCGCAGCAGCCAAGGCCAAGCCCGGCAGCCTGAGCTACGGCTCTGCCGGCAATGGCAGCTCCGGCCACCTTGCGGGTGCGTTGTTCGCTTCGGAAGCCAAGTTCGATGCGCTGCATGTGGCATACAAGGGCGGCGCGCCGGCGCTGGTTGATCTGATCGCGGGTCGCATCTCTTTCATGCTGCTCAATCCGCTGGAAGTGTCGGCGCACCTGAAGTCTGGCCGCCTGCGTGCGCTGGCGGTAAGCGATGCGAAACGCTCACCCATGCTGCCGGACGTGCCGACCATGGCCGAGGCGGGGTTTCCCGGTGTCCAGACCACCGTGTGGTGGACGCTCTTGGCGCCTAAGGGCACGCCGGCATCGGTGGTGGCTCGACTCAACTCGGAAACGCATAAGGCGCTTGACGACGCCGCTGTGCGCGAGCGCCTCGGCGCGCTGGGGGCGGTCATCACGCCGTCGACGCCGCAGGAGACCGCAGCTTTCCTGCACAGCGAATCTGCCAAGTGGGAAAAGGTGATTCGAGCAAACCACATTCAGGCCGACTGAGTACGGCCTCCAATCGGAGGTCCGGCAGTTGACAATGAAGCTGTGTCTGCCAGATTGGCCGGGCAATCTCGCTTGCCCAAGGCGCCTGTGTCGATAGCAGAATCGTTAGATCATCCGCACTGGAAATAAAAAAAGGAACGCAATTCAATGAAAGCTTTGAACATGCAGCGCGATTGGGAAGTCTTTGCCAAGGACGGCGCGACGGGGGTGGGTGCGGTTCGCGAAATCTTCGCTGACCACATCATTGTCTACTTTGAGGGGTTTGGCGAGCAGCGGATCGTCGAGAACCAGATCGCTTCAGTGCATGACGGCAAGGTGCTGCTGAATGTGGGTGCCCTGCCCAGCGATGTCCAGGCCGCAATAGCGAAAGCGCACGGAGCGGAAGATCAGATCGTTCGATCGCGTCCTCCTGTGCCTTGAGGCTGATGGTGGATGAACGGCGCATGCCCTCGCCTCTTCAATACACATGAGGAGCCTGCAAGGCAGTGAGCTGCCCGAGAGCAGTTTAAGCAGCAAGGACCGAGATCAAAATCGCCTCACTACCCTGTGCGTGCAGATCGTGTGCTCAACCCACATCGACCAGCTGCTGATCAACCAGCCTAGGCAGCACTGGCATGTAGCGTAGCCGGCTGCCTATACCCATCACTTCCAACGGATGCTAGCCATCAAGATGGTCCGCGACGTGATTTCATGAGCAGGGTGGTGTCTTGCTCAACCAGCCGTCTTGAACATTGCAATTGTTAGGCGCAGCATTGAATCGTTGAGGATGATAATCAAACTTACCATCCCGGTGAATCAACATGTGAGCGGTCACCGGCGAAGTTTAGTAGGTGCAGGGCGAGCTTCAAATTGAGTGGCGCTGACCATCTTTTAAGCCTCTGAAATTGTCGTCCGTGCCAAGCGCCTTTCGCGCTTGAGAAGCATGTCAATGGCTGTCTTCGAAAACGAGGCAACTCCATTGACTGCCTATTGAATTAGAAGCAGCCAATGGCCTGGCTGGAAGCTGGCATCCTCACGGAAGTGACGATGCGTCACTCGGCCCGACGCGCTGAAGTTGTTTAACTCCGCGCCAGTCACAGTCTGTAGGGCGACCTTCAGGTCTCCCAATCCAGGCGGATGTCTTGCTGGCTGAGTGGCGTCTTTGCGAAAGGTCCGCAAGAATGCAGACGAAGAGCTGCAAAGCCAATCAGGAGACCGTGCGATGCGCATTTTGTTGGCTGAAGACGAGCGCGAGCTGGCGACTTGGCTAGTACGAGCGCTTGGCCAAAGCAACTTCCAGGTCGACTGGATCGACGATGGGCGCATGGTGCGCCGCACCCTGAAGGCAACACGCTATGACGCCCTGATCCTCGATCTGGGGCTGCCTGGCATCGGCGGACACGACGTGCTTACCGAGTTGCGTGAGGCGGATGAGCGGCTGCCAGTGCTCATCTTGACCGCGCGTGACTCGTTGATCGAAAAAGTTAGCAGTCTGCACGAAGGCGCCGACGATTTCTTGGCCAAGCCGTTCGAACTCGCTGAACTGGAGGCACGTCTGATCGCGCTGGTCCGACGTGCCCGTGGTAGCCATCATCCACGGTTCGCGTGTGGGCCGCTGTCTTTCGACCCGGCCACCATGCAGTTCACGCTCAGCAATAAACCACTCGCGCTGACACCGCGCGAGCACGCGGTGCTTCGGGCATTTGTCCAGCACAGTGGAGAGGCCCTGTCCAAACAGGAGATCGTCGAGCGCGTGTTTTCCGACGAGAAGGACGTGAGCCCGGACGCGATCGAGGTCTTGGTCCACCGTCTACGCAAGCGGCTGGCCGCAAGCCCGGTCCACATCACGACCTTGCGTGGTCTTGGCTACCTGCTCGAATGCGCTGGCTGAGTCTTTCGGCGTTGCACGCCCTCAGCTTGCGCCGCACATTGCTGCTGGTGCTATTTCCCGGGATGCTGGTAGTCGTCGGTGCCGAACTTTGGTTAACGTGGCGCACCGCAGTCGACGCCGCCAACGCTGCCTACGATCGATCGCTGCTCGGCGCAATCAAGTCGATGGATGCCAACATCTCCACCGAAAGCGGAGGTCTCAGTGTCGAACTTCCTTACCGTATGCTGGAGTTCTTCGAGTTGACTGCCAGCGGCCACGTGTACTACCGCGTCGCCACTGAGGATGGATTGGTGGACATCGGAAACGCCGACTTGCCACCACCTGCGGCCGCGCTGATAACGGGGCGGCCTCAGTTCAACGACGCTGCCTACTTCGGCGAGCCGCTCAGGATCGGTTCCTACGCGCGGTTACTGCCCAAACCATTGGCGGCAAGTCCGACCGCGCAGCGGGTTGTGATCCAGGTCGCAGAGACGCTGGAATCGCGTCAGGCGTTTACGCGCACCTTGGTCTTGCAATCGGTGGCGCGCGACCTGTTGCTGGTTCTCGCAGCGACAGCGCTCTTGGTGCTGACCGTGGCGTGGGCGCTGCGGCCGTTGGTGCGGCTGCGAAACGAGGTCGAGGTCCGTTCGCCGCAGGACCTTGCGCCGATTGGGACCGATAGGGTTCCAGCCGACGTCCGCCCGTTGGTCGAGGCGATCAATCATCACATCGAACGCAATCATCGTCAGACCGAGGCGCGGCGCCGCTTCGTCGACGACGCGTCGCACCAATTGCGTACGCCACTGGCGACGTTGACCACGCAGGTCGGCTTCGCGCTGCGCGAGACGACGCCGCAGGGCCAACGTGATGCGCTGGCCGCAATCAAGTCGCAGATCGACGAAATGACTCGCCAGACCAATCAGATGCTTGCGCTGGCCCGAAACGAAGGCGTTGAACTTGCAGCCGAACCGGTCGACCCCGCAGCGCTGGCCGAGCGTCTGACGCGCGACTGGTGGCAACCGGCGCGCGAACTGGGCATCGATCTCGGTTTCGATACCGTCGCGCAGAAGCTGCTCGTGATGGCGCATCCCGGGCTGCTCAAGGAAGCGCTCTCCAATCTGCTGCACAACGCGATCCGTTACACGCCGAAGGGCGGTGAGGTCACCGTGAGTGTGCGGCGCGACGGCGACGCCGTGTCGATTGCAGTCATCGACAACGGGCCAGGCATTCCGCCGGCAGAACTTGAGCATGCCGGTCAGCGATTCTTTCGCGGCAGCAACGTAGAGAAGCCTGGAACCGGCCTGGGACTTGCGATTACGCGGGCCATCGCAGCGAGATTTGGCGGTGAACTTCAGCTCGGCAGCGGGCCGGCCGGAAAGGGACTGCGCGCAGCAGTAATTCTGCCCGTCGCCTGACACTCTCCACAAATACCAAGGGTTTTTCCCAGGTTTTTGGTGCTTTTCCTGAAAGCGGATTGAAAGTCGAGGCTGACTACAGTGCGCCAAGCCATTCGAATCGCAGTGTGAATCGAAGGCTTTTTATACCAGTTTTTGGAGACACTCATGCTACTGAACCGCCTCATCCTGTCGCTGTCCCTCACCAGTGCTGCTGCGCTCGCGGTCGCCGCGCCGCTCGAGAAAACCGAGTGCATCGCGCCGGCCAAGCCGGGCGGCGGGTTCGACCTAACCTGCAAGCTCGCACAGACAGGGTTGCTCGAGGGCAAGTTCATTTCGGGGCCGATGCGCGTGACTTACGTGCCCGGCGGCATCGGCGCGGTCGCCTACAACACCGTGATCGCGCAGCGCCCGGGCGACGAGAACACGATCATCGCGTTCTCGGGCGGTTCGCTGCTCAATATTGCGCAGGGCAAGTTCGGCCGTTACAACGAAAACGATGTCCGCTGGCTCGCTGCGATCGGCGCCGATTACGGCGCAATCATCGTCAGCGATTCCTCGCCTTTCAAGTCGCTGAAGGACGTGCTGACTGCACTGAAAGCCGATCCGACGAAGGTCGTGCTCGGCGCTGGTGGCACTGTTGGCAGCCAGGACTGGATGAAAGCCGCGCTGACCGCCAAGGCTGCCGGTATCGACCCCAGGAAGATGAGATTCGTGGCATTCGAGGGCGGCGGTGAGGCGGTTACCGCACTCCAGGGCGGGCACGTACAAGTTTATTCGGGCGACGCTTCTGAAGCAGCGCAGCAAATCAAGGCCGGCACCAAGATCCGCGTGCTCGCGGTGATGGCCGACAAGCGGCTGACTGGCGACCTGGCCTACGTGCCGACCGCGAAGGAGCAAGGCGCCGACATCGACTGGCCGATCGTCCGCGGCTTCTACCTGGGGCCAAAGGTCAGCGATGCCGACTTCAAGGTCTGGGTCGACACCTTCAAGAAGTTGATGGCAACCAAGGAGTTCGACAAGCTGCGCACCGATCGCGGGCTGTTCCCATTCGACCTGACAGGCGCGGAAGTCGACAGCTACGTCAAGAAGCGCGTCGACTACTACCGTACGTTGGCCAAGGACTTCGGGCTGGCAGTGGCGCCAGCCAAGTAACGCGACTTGGCTATTTGATGCCCGGCCGCCGTCTGTGCGGCCGGGCCGGTTTGCTCCGTTCCTCTCCGTCGGCCGCACGGTTCGCGGCCTCCTTCCCTTTCATTCAAAAGACTTCCATGAGTGACCGCCTTCTCGGCGCGGTTTGCGTGGTCGCGGCCGCAGGCATGGCCTGGGCCGCGCAGGACTACGCTGCCGCCATTTCGTACGAACCTGTGGGGCCGCGTGCCTTTCCGTTCCTGCTCGCGGCGCTTATGGCGATCGCGGGCGGCTGGCTCGTGATCAAGCCAACGCTCGTCGGCGGGACTTTCAGCTTCGCCAAGCTCAAGCCGATCGCGCTTTGTTCGCTGACCGTGCTGATCTACGCGGCGCTGTTCCAGACGTTCGGCTTCACGATCGCGACCGCTCTGATGGCAGTTCCGGTCGGCATGGCGTTCGGCGGCAGCTGGCTGCAGTCGCTCGCGGGCGGCGTCGGGCTCGGCCTCGGCCTCTACCTGCTCTTCGACAAACTGCTCGACGTAGTGCTGCCGACCGGCCTGCTGCACGTCGTGTTCGGAGGCCACTGATGGAAACCTTCAACGCCCTCATGAACGGCTTCAGCGTCGCGCTGTCGCCGATGAACTTGCTGGTCGCGGCGCTCGGCGCGTTCATCGGCACGATCGTTGGCATGCTGCCTGGCCTCGGGCCGATCAACGGCGTCGCGATCCTGATGCCGCTCGCGTTCGCGCTCAAGTTGCCGCCCGAGACCGCGCTGATCCTGCTCGCGGCCGTCTACATCGGCTGCGAATACGGCGGCCGCATCTCGTCGATCCTGCTCAACGTGCCCGGAGACGCGGGTGCAATCATGACCGCGCTCGACGGCTATCCGATGGCCAAGAAGGGCCTCGGCGGCGTCGCGCTCTCGATCTCGGCCTGGAGTTCGTTCGTGGGCTCGATGGTCGCCACCCTGGGCATTGTGCTGTTCGCGCCGTTCCTCGCGCGCTGGGCGCTCGCGTTCGGACCGGCCGAGTATTTCGCGCTGATGTGCTTTGCGTTCGCGTGCCTGGCCGGCCTCATGGGCGACGCGCCGATGAAGGCCGCGCTCGCAGCGATCATCGGCCTGTCGCTGTCGACCGTGGGGCTCGATTCGAACTCAGGCGTGTATCGCTTCACGGGCGGCGACGTGCACCTGTCGGACGGCATTCAGTTCATCGTCGTCGTGATCGGTGTGTTCTCGATCAGTGAGATCCTCTTGATGCTCGAACAACAGCACAGCACAGGGGGACTCATCAAAGAAACCGGCCGCACGCTGTTCAACTGGCTCGAGATGAAGATCACCTGGTGGCCGACGCTGCGATCGAGCGTGGTCGGCTTCATCGTCGGCGTGCTGCCCGGCGCGGGCGCCACGATCGCGAGTGCGATGACCTACTCGATGGAAAAGCGCATGGCCGGAGTCGACGGCAAGCTGTTCGGCACGGGCGACGTGCGCGGCGTCGCAGCGCCCGAGGCTGCTAACAACGCATCGGCGGCGGGCTCGTTCGTACCGATGCTGACCCTGGGCGTGCCCGGCTCCGGTACCACGGCCGTGATGGTCGGTGCGCTCTCGCTCTACAACATCACGCCAGGCCCGGCCCTGTTCACGCAGCAGCCGAACCTGGTCTGGGGCCTGATCGCGTCGCTGTTCGTCGGCAACGTGATCCTGCTGTTGATCAACATCCCGCTCGTGGGCGTCTTCACGAAGGTGCTGCAGGTGCCGAACTGGCTGCTCGTGCCCGGCATCCTGGCCGTGAGCGCCGTCGGCGTCTACGCGGTGCACGCGACCACGTTCGACCTTGTGCTCATGAGCCTGTTCGGCGTCGCGGGCTACCTGCTCAGGAAGCAGGGCATGCCGATGGCGCCGCTGATCCTCGGCTTCGTGCTCGGCGACCTGATGGAGCAGAACCTGCGCCGCGCGCTGTCGATCACGAACGGCGAAGTCGGCATCCTGTTCGAAAGCCCGATCTCGATCACGCTCTGGGTCTGCGCTGCGGCGATGGTCCTGGTGCC
Organism: Burkholderiaceae bacterium; assembly: GCA_965218765.1. Classification (GTDB taxonomy): domain Bacteria; phylum Pseudomonadota; class Gammaproteobacteria; order Burkholderiales; family Burkholderiaceae_C; genus JBBPYC01. The sequence goes on from CBDCLU010000002.1 coordinate 763,102, forward strand.
GCCGATCGTGCGCTTGGTGTCACACCGCAGGGCCGCGGCGGCGGCCGTGCTCTGAAGCCGGCCGGCACCACAAAAAGCCAGCACCAACCTTGAACTTCGTGCCAGTGCGGCTCATGGGGCCGGCATTGGCATGCACCGCGGCGCCCGGAACGTGGCGTCGGGTGTCGGGCAGGTCGTCACGTCCACCAGCAGCGCCTGCACCCTCACGGTCGTGCTGCTCGTGCTGTCACGCGTCGTCTGACGACGCTTTCCAGTTTTCCCACCCTGAGACTTCAAAGGAACCTCTCATGCAACTCACCGGCCTGCTGTACGGGGCAACGCTGCTCAAACACGTCGATTTTCCGACCGCCGAGGTACTCGGCCCGGCCGCCTCCGAGGGTGAAATCCAGGATCTGATCAAGCGCCACGGCCAGATCTTCATCAAGCCGCTGTTCAAGGGCGGCGTCGGCAAGAAGGGCAAGTCGGGCCTGATCGGGCGTGCGACCGAACTGCGCACCGCGATCGCCGAAAAGGAGCGTCTTTATTTCGCCGAGCATCGGCACGGCAACGCGACCGCGAAGGCCAACGGCGTGACCTTCGAAGGCGGCGTGCCGGCCGAGCACGAGGTGTATTTCTCGATCACCGACGACACGCGGTTCCGCGCGCCGACGATCACGATCACGCACCGCGGCGGTGTCGATATCGAGGAGCTCGACAAGTCCGAGATCACGACGGTGCCGTTCGATGCGCTGACGGGCCTCAAGGCGTTCGTGGTCGCCAATGCGTTGACCGACATCGGCGCACCGCGCGAAATCGTCTCGCCGCTCGTGCAGCACCTGCCCAAGCTTTGGGAGCTGATGCACCACTACGGCATGACGACGCTCGAACTGAACCCGATCCGCATGCGCAATGACGGCAACGGCAAGCTCACGCCGGTCGCGTGCGACTTCAAGTGCGGCTTCGACCGCGACGACCCGCGCGTCGCGCGGCTGGGCCTGCCCGAGCACCTGTTCGCGGCCGACATCGGCGCGTTCGAGCAGGAAGTCAACGAGCTGCGCACGCACCAAGGCCAGTCGGACGTGTTCGTGATCAACGAAAAGGGCACGATCCTCGCGCCGACCTTCGGGGGCGGCGCGAACAGCCTCGTGACCGAGGTGCTCGGCGAAGCGGCGAGCATCTCGTCGGACTTCGGCGGCAACCCGCCCTACGAGAAGATGAGGCAGGTTGCGCGCATCTGCTACCGGCACTTTCTGAAGCAGTCGAACGTGCTGTTCATCATCGGCGGCAAGTCCAACAACACCGACATCCACGAGACGCTGCGCGCGATGGGCGACGCGCTGCGCGAATATTTCTCGACGCAGGGCGCGACGCCGCTCTATGTCGTGGTCGGGCGCGGCGGGCCGAACCTCGTGCGCGGCTTCGGCGCGCTCGCCGACACGTGCGATGCGCTCGGGGTGCCGTACCGCTTCTTCGGCTTCGACAGCGCGATTTCCGAAGTCGTGAACTATGCGAAACGAATCGATGAATGGATGAAGGCCGGAGGACGCGATCAGATCGCGCGTCATCTCGGCATTCAGAACGCAACTTTGGCGGAGAACTGAAATGAATGCACGCGGCATTGCCGGCTTTCCCTACTACATGGGCGTTGCTTCCCTGTCCGACCTCGCGTCGCGCGGGGATCGGGTCTGCGTCCTGAACATCCTCGGCGGCGAATCGCGCCAGGTCACGCCGACCAGCCACGTCTTTTCGGGCGGCAACGTCGTGTTCGGCACCTCGCCGGGCCGCGGTGGCCAAGTGCTTAAAACGCTGATCGGCGACATCCCGGTGTTCAACAACGTGCGCGAAGGGCTTAACGCCGGCCATGCGTTCAACACCGGCGTCGTCTACCTGCCGCCGTCGGCCGTGCGCGACGGCGTCGCCGAGTTGATCCGCGTGAACCCGGAACTCAAGAAGATCGTGATCGTGACCGAAAAGATCGCAGTGCACGATGCACGCGAGGTGCGCGCGATGGCGCAGGGCGCGGGCGTCGACATCATCGGCGGCAACTGTCTGGGCGTCGCCGATTCATGGAGCCGCGTGCGCATCGGCGGCGCGCTCGGCGGCGACCACCCGGAAGAGACGCTGCTGCAGGGCACGGTCGCGATCTTCTCGAACTCGGGCGGCTTCACGACCACGATCGCGCAGTACCTCGCGACCGAAGGCTGGGGCACCAGCACGCTGGTGTCGTCGGGCAAGGACGTCTACATCCACTACGGCGCGCGCGACTTCGCGCACGGCCTGCGCAACGACGGCCGCTCGCGCGCCGCCGTGCTCTATTGCGAACCCGGCGGCTATTACGAGCACAACGTCGACTTCGGCAAGCCGGTCGTCGCGTGCGTGGTCGGGCGCTGGAAGTCGAAGCTCACGCGCGCGGTCGGCCACGCGGGCGCGATGGCGGGCTCCGGCGACAGCGCGGCCGACAAGGAGCGCTGGTTCATGGACGCGTTCGGCGTCGCCGACATCTTCACGCCCGAGAACCCCCTGGTTTCGAAGAAAGGCGCGGTCGTCACGAACATCGCGCACATCCCGCAGGCACTGACGGCGGTGATGGCGCTCGGTGGCGCCAAGCCCGACTTCGCGCCGCGCGGGAGCCTCACGCTCAAGGCATGGATGGCGAACGATCAGGGGATCGCGTTGCCGAAGGATTTGATGCTCGCGCCGGTCAAGGCGCCCGCGCCCTACGACGCGCAGATCGCGACGCTGTCCGAACAGGTCGGCGCCGTGATCGCGCGCCAGAACATGAAAGACAAGTCCGGCGCGTCGGTGATGGACTCGAGGACGCAGGTCACGTCGGTGCACGGCAACTCGGTGCTCGACCTCGCGCTGCAACCACTGCAGGCCAACTTCGCATTGCCGCTGGTGCACGAGGCGGCCGGACCGAACGATCGCGCGATGCTCGACATCGCAGTCGCGGCCGAAGTGAACCTGGTCGGCGACCCGGTGCTGGTCGCGGCGCAGGCCGCGCGTGACGCCGGCAATTCGCCCAACACTATCATGGCTGCTGCTGCCGCGATCATCGGACCGAAGCGGGTCGAACGCGTACTTGCCTGCACACGCGTGCTGATCGACCTGTTCACCGGCACCAGCCTGAAGGAAGGCCATCACGTCGACTTCGACGCATCCCGCATCCGGATCGATGACGCGACGCGCGCGCTGTTCATGGCGCGCGATGACGAGGCCGGCGACTCGCATCCGGAAGCGATGCTCAAAGCCGTATGCGACCGCGGCGCGAAGTCGGTGTTCCTCGACTTTCTGCTGGGCCTAGGCGGCCGGCTGTCGCGCGACGCGATCCTGGCCGCGATCTCGACCACGATCGCCTGGGGTCCGCTGGTCAGGAAGCGCATCAGCCGGCTGACCGCCGAAACACTGCCCTGGTATCTGCGCCTTTACGGCGTGATGATCGGATCGACGATCCCGGCCGAACAGCACCAGATGAAGCGCCTGTGCGGCATTCCGCAGGCCGAGCGCTATGGCGAGTGGACGATGGCCGATCTCTGCTATCTCGCGATCACCGGCAAGAAGCCGACCGCCGATGAGTCGCTGCCGCTGCAGATGCTGGTCGGCCTGCTGATCTCGAACGGCCCGGGCGCGATCTCGGCGCAGGGTGCCAAGGGGGCGGTCTCGGCCGACGGACCGCAGACGCCGGGACGCGTGCAGATCAACAAGGCGATGGTCGGCTTTTTGACGCACACCGGCTACAGCCACGGCGGTAACGGCTTCGAGGGCATGGCTTTCCTGCTCGAACAGTTCGAGAGCGCCGATCTGAAAGATCCGACCGATCCCGGTCATGGCATCGACCTGAAGGCGATGGCGACGAAATTTGCGAAAAACTACAAGGCCGAGAAGCGTGCCGCGAAGGAGCTTGGGCAGGAACTGCGTGCGTTGCCCGGCGTGCATCACCCGGTGTTCAAGGGCAAGCCGGTGAATCACGACCCGCGCGAGCGCTTCATCGCCGAATTCATGGCCGAGCGCGGCGACTACAACATCTTCCACGCGTTTTATTGCGAGCTCGCTCAGGCGCTGTACGACGTGGGCGCAACGCCCTATGTGTTCTGCGTGAACGTCGATGCGGTGATCGCGGCGCTGCTGCTCGCGCTGCTCTGGAAGGACTACAAGGCAGGCACTTTGACCGAGCGCGATCTGGAAAGCGCGGCGTTCACGGTGTTCCTCTACGGCCGAATGATCGGCGCCGCCGCCGAGATCGACGACCACCTGAACCGTGGCCGGAACATGGATACGCGCACGCCCGAAGCGGCCTGCGCCCACGTACTTTGATCGATGAGCAGAAAGATGAAACGTCGAGACTTGAACAAAGGCCTGCTGGGCCTGGGCGCCGCAGCGATTCTGCCGACCGGTCTGAGCACGCGCGCTCAGACCGCACCACAGTCAGCGCGCGAACCTTCTTCTTCACGCAGCGTGGACACCCACGCCCACGTCTTCCACCGCGGCCTGCCGTTCGTGCCGAATCGGCGCTACACGCCCGACTACGACGCCTCGACCGAGCAATACCTGGCGATGCTCGACGCGAACCAGATGGCCTATGGCGTCATCATTCCGATCAGCATTCTTGGAACCAACAACGACTACACGGTCGAGAGCATCGCAAAAAGCGGCGGACGGCTGCGGGGCCTTGCCGTCGTCGACCCCGGCATCGGGCTGGACCGGCTCGAGGCGCTGGACAAGGCCGGCCTCGTCGGCATCCGCCTGAACCTGATCGGCAGGCCGGTGCCGGACGTGGCAACCGGCGCCTGGGGCGAATTGGTGTCGCATTGCCGAAAACTCAACTGGCAGGTCGAGGTGTACGACGATGCCGAGCGCCTGCCCCAGATCGTCAAACCGTTGGTCGATGCAGGCGTCAATGTGGTGGTCGATCATTTCGGCAAGCCCAGCACGAAACTCGGCGTCGACGATCCCGGTTTCAAGTACCTGCTCGGCTTCGGTGGTACGCGGCAGGTGTGGGTCAAGCTTTCGGCGTCTTATCGTTCAAGCGACACGATCGCAGCCGCTGCGGCTCCGCTGCTGCTCAAAGCCTTCGGCCCGGAGCGGCTGATGTGGGGCAGCGACTGGCCGCACACTGGTTTTGAGGGCAAGGTTGAATACGCGGCGCTGAAAGCGCAGCTTTCAAACTGGGTGCCTGATTCGGCCCAACGCCGCATCGTTTTGGAAGACACCCCCGGTAAGCTGTTTCGCTTTTGAGTTGGTTTGCTGGCATTAAGCGGATGAGCAAGATGCTAAATGGCATGTATGACCGGATGCCGCTTTACAGCGCGAGCTGTCAGGCACCCGATGATGACCTGCTGCACAAATCGCCGCCCGCTGCTGATGAGTCGCGAGGTGTTGCGGGCGCTTGTGGCAGAGTGCACCGGACGGCCCACGACAGGCTGATCGCCTTGCACAAGAACGCCACCACCACGCCGGCCACGCGCGCGGCTATCCAGGCCGCCACGGGCAGCGACTACGCGCTGACCGCAGAGTTCGGCTTGAGCCGCGACACCATCCGCAAATGGCGCAAGCTCTAGGGCGTTTTCACGCTGAGCAGCCATAGCCGCAGTGGCCAATGTAGTTGGCGCATTCGGCGGGCGAGAAGCGCTCGAGCAGTGCTCCAGCGGCATTCCAGAGCGACTCCTGAGTCCGTGCGGCCGTTCGTCGCAGCAGCGTCTTGAGCATGGCAAACACTTGTTCGATGGGATTCATGTCGGGGCTGTAAGGCGGCAGGTAGCGCAGTTGAGCGCCTGCAGCTTCGGTGGCTTGGCGCACCCCAAAGACCTTGTGCGAGGCGAGGTTGTCCATCACGACAATGTCGCCAGGATGCAGTTCGGGCACCAGCATCTGCTCAACCCAGGCAACGAAGGCTTGCCCGTTGATGGGGCCGTCCAGCACACAGGGCGCAGCCAAGCCAGCTTCGCGCAGGGCGCAGACGAACGTGGTGGTGTGCCAGTGACCGTACGGGGCATGCCCCATGCAACGCTGGCCCCGAGGGGAGCGGCCATACATGGGCGTCATGTTCGTGGTCGCCCGCGTCTCGTCGAGAAAGACCAGTCGGCTGGCCTGCATCGCCGCACGCCCGGCTGACCACGCTGTTCGCGCAGCCGCTACATCGCAGCGCTCTTGCTCGCTGGCGTGTACGGTCTTTTTTTTTTAAAGCTCAGGCCTAGCCGCCCAAGCGTCTTGCCACATGGTGGTGATGCCCACCCGCACGCCGTGCTCGCGCTGCACCCAATCACACAACTGCGCCAGCGTCTGGTCCGGCCCCGCTTGCACCTGAGAAGTCAGCGCCAGCTCCAAGCCAGCCAGCCGCAGCGGTACGTGGTTGCACTGAACGCCGGCGAAAGACCTCCCCCACCCGGCGTCGCTTGCTTCGTGCCCGCGCCACGTAGGAGTCGCTGACTGCAAAGCGCTTGGCTACCTCATGAATCGAGCCCTCGGCGGCCAGTAACCCGATCGCGCAAATCCTGACCATATGCCTGCCCTGGATGCAATGCCATGACCGCCTCGTGATGTCCTGCGATGCAACAGCCAGACACCTTGCGCGCTTGACAACTCCCCCTGACGACGATGTGGATGGTCAGCGCAAAAACGCTCTAGTTTGAGATCCGGCACATCCATCACTTCTTCTCCCCACCCGGAACCTGCCCCTCCACCCCCTTCACATAAAAATTCACCCCACCCAAAAACTTGTCATCCGCATTTGTCCCGGCCGCCAGCACTTCCTTGCCCGCGTTGTCCTGAATCGGCCCTTTCCAGATCACGAAGCTGCCGTCGGTCAGGCCTTTCTTGATATCGGCGATCTTTTCCTTGGTTTCGGCCGGCACGTCATCGGCGATTGACACCATGTCGATCGCACCTTCCTTCACGCCCCACCAGCTCGATCCCGTTTTCCAGGTGCCGTCCAGCGCATCCTGCACGGCCTTTTTGTAGTACGGACCCCAGTTGATGACGGCCGAGCCCAGGTGCGCTTTCGGGCCGTAAGCGGTCATGTCGGAATCCCAGCCGAACGCGCGCTTGCCTTTTTCCTGCGCGGTCTTCAAGACGGCGGGTGAATCGGTGTTCTGAAACAGTACGTCGGCGCCGCCGTTGATGAGGGACGTGGCGGCTTCGGTTTCCTTCGGCGGGCTGAACCATTCGTTGACCCAGACCACGCGGGTCTTGACGTCGGGGTTCACGCTTTGTGCGCCGAGCGTGAAGCTGTTGATGTTGCGGATCACTTCGGGAATCGGCACCGAGCCGACCACGCCGAGCGTGTTGCTCTTGGTCATCCTGCCCGCGATCACGCCGGCCATGTAGGCGCCCTGGTAGGTGCGCGAATCGTAGGTGCGCAGGTTCGGCGCGGTCTTGTAGCCGGTCGCGTGCTCGAACTTCACGTCGGGGTTGTCGGCGGCGACTTTGAGCATCGGCTCCATGTAGCCGAACGTGGTGCCGAAGATCAGCTTGTTGCCTTGGGCCGCCATGTCGCGCAGCACGCGCTCGGCATCGGCCGATTCGGGCACGCTTTCCACATAGCTGGTGACGACCTTGCTGCCGAACTCTTTTTCGACCGCCTTGCGGCCGTTGTCGTGCGCGAAGCTCCAGCCGCCGTCACCCACCGGGCCGACGTAGGCAAACGCGATCTTGAGCGGTTCCTGGCTCGTGACCGCGGAAGATTTCGAGGCAGCCGGCGTCGCGGCGGAAGCGGCTGCGCTGGCGGCAGTGCTCGCAGCGGCAGCGATCGCAGCGGCGGCGTTCGAAGCGGCCGGCGTGGCGGCGGCAGGTCCGGCTCCGGATGCAGGCGTTGCGCTCGGGGCTGCCGGCGCAGCAGCGGGTGTCGTCGTGGTGGCCACCGGCTCGTCCCGCTTGCCGCAGGCGGCCAACGCCGCTCCCGCGATGGCCACAACGACGCAGGTTCTGGTGATCGAATGGCGTGTGGGTTGCGTCATCGCAGCTCCTACTTCGACATGGCCGGGGTTTTCGACGCGGCCGGCGCGGCGGAAGCAGCCGCGCTTGCCGCAGCAGTAGCCGCAGCCACCGCCGCGGCTGCGCCCGACGCGGCCGAGGACGTTGCGGCGGGTCCGGTGCTGAACGCAGGTGTCGAGGTCGTGGTGACCGGCACCGTCGCTGTCTGCGCAGCTGGTGCGGTGGCAGGCGTCGTGGCTGTCGATGCTTCCTTCTTGCCGCAAGCCGCAAGAGCTGCCGCCGCAATGGCCGCGATGACAAGTGCTTTCACGATCGATGGGTGGGACGTTTGGTTCATGGATGATGTTCCTCGGGCTTCGGTTGGTTGGAAAAACAGGATATGCGGGACGCCGGTCAAGCCCCTGGATGAAAAGGCTTGCCCAGCGAAGCCGGCATGTTGGCACGAATCCACGCGGGGCTGCGAGAGATCAGCGCCAGCACCAGGATGGTCGCCAGATACGGCAGCATCGCCAGCCACTGGCTCGGCACCTGCACGCCGATGCCCTGCAGGTGGAACTGCAGCATCGTGACGCCGCCGAACAGATAGGCGCCGAGCAACACGCGTGCCGGCCGCCAGGTCGCGAACGTGGTCAGCGCCAGCGCGATCCAGCCGCGCCCGGCCACCATGCCTTCAACCCAGAGCGGCGTGTAGACGGTCGAGATGTAGGCGCCGGCCAAGCCGCACAGCGCACCGCCCGCCATCACGGCGGCCAGCCGAATCCGCCGCACCGGATAGCCGAGCGCATGCGCGGCCACCGGGGATTCGCCGACCGAGCGCAGCACCAGACCGCCACGCGTTCGGTACAGAAACCAGATCAGCCCGAACGCGAGCGCGATCGAAACATAGACCAACGGATGCTGGCGGAACAACGCCGGCCCGACGAACGGCAGCTCGCCCAGACCCGGGATGTCATACGCGCGGCCCTGCGGAATGCGCGCCTGCACGTAGCCGATGCCGACGAACGCGGAGAATCCGACGCCGAACAGGCTCAGCGCGAGCCCGGTCGCATACTGGTTCGTGCCCAGCCAGATCACGAGCCAGCCGAATACCGCGGCCATCGACGCGCCGGCTGCCATGCCCGCCAGAAAGCCGATCCACGGGTTGCCGGTCTTCACGACCGCCGCATAACCGGCGACGGCCGCGCACAGCATCATCCCTTCGGCGCCCAGGTTCACGATGCCGGCTTTCTCGTTGATCAAAAGGCCCAGCGAGGCGAGCGCGAGCACGGTGCCCGCGTTCAACGTGGCCGCGATCAGCAGTGCATAGATGTCCATCAGGCTGCCCTCGCCTCACGCGCCGGTGTACTCCAGCGCACGCGATACGCGATCAACGTGTCGCACGCCAGCAGTGTGAACAGCAGCAGCCCCTGGAACACGCCGGACAGCGATTTGGGCAGGCCCAGACGCGACTGCGCAAGCTCTCCGCCGATGAAGAACATCGACAGCAGCACGGCGGAGAACACCATGCCCAGCGGATGCAGCCGCCCGACGAACGCGACGATGATCGCGGCGAACCCGTAGCCGACCGGCAGGTACGGCGTGAGCTGCCCGATCGGCCCCGCGACTTCGAGCGCACCGGCCAACCCCGCCGCGCCGCCCGACACCAGCAGAGCGGCCCACAACGCGCTGCGCGATGAGAACCCCGCATAGCGAGCCGCCGCCGGCGCTAGCCCACCGACCTGCTGCGCAAAACCGGCCCGCGTGCGAAACAAAAACACCCACAGCAACGCTGCCCCACTCAGCGCGATCGGCAGCCCGATCGTCACGCGGGAACCCTGCATGAGCCGCGGAATCTTCGTAATCGCCTCGAACGTCTTGGTCTGCGGAAAGTTGTAGCCGGCCGGATCCTTCCACGGCCCGTAGACCAGATAACCGAGCACCTGAACGGCAACGTAGACCAGCATCAGGCTGACCAGAATCTCGTTTGCATGAAAGCGGTCGCGCAGCAGCGCGGTGACGCCGGCCCAGGCCATGCCACCGGCCACACCGGCCAGCAGCAGCGCCGGCACGATCCAGCCGCCCGTGCCCGGCCTGGCGAGCAGCGCCACGCCGCCGGCCGCAATCGCACCGATCACATACTGCCCTTCGGCACCGATGTTCCAGACGTTGGAGCGAAAGCAGACCGCGAGGCCGAGCGCGATGATCAGCAGCGGCGTCGCCTTGACCATCAGCTCGCCCAACGCATAGCTCGACTTGATCGGCTCCCAAAAGAACACGCCGAGGCCCTTGACCGGGTCGACGCCGAGCGCCGCGAACATCGCCACGCCGATCAACACCGTGATCAGCAGCGCCAGCACCGGCGAGCCGATGCTCCAGGCGCGCGAGGCGGCCGGTCTGGGCTCAAGCCGCAGCATCGATGTGCTCCTTCGGTTGGATTACCGCGCCGGGCCACAGCCCGCTCATCCATTCGCCGACCTGGGCGACGGTCGCATTCTTGCGGTTGATCGATGGCGACAGCCGGCCTTTTGCGATTACCAGCAGCCGGTCGGACAGCTCGAACAGCTCGTCCAGCTCTTCGCTCACGATCAGCAACGCACAACCGGCATCGCGCAGCGCGAGCAGTTCGGCGCGAATCTGCGCCGCGGCACCGACGTCGACGCCCCAGGTCGGCTGCGCGACGATCAGCAGTTTCGGTTTGGCGCTGACTTCGCGCCCGACAATGAATTTCTGCAGGTTGCCGCCGGACAGCGACGCGGCCGGCGCCTGCGGGCCGGCCGCGCGCACGTTGAAGCGCTGGATGATGTCGCGCGCCTGCGCGCGCAGCCGGCCGGTGCGCAGCCAGCCGAGCGGACCGATTGCTTCGCGCCGCGTGAGCAGCAGGTTCTGCGACAGCGCGAGCGTCGGCACCGCGCCGCGGCCGAGCCGTTCCTCCGGAACGAAGTGCAGCCCGCACCGGCGCCGCGCATCGGCAGACCAACGGCCAGCCGCCGTGCCGAACAGCCGCACCGCAGCGGGCGGCGCGCGCCGGTCCTCGCCCGACAACGCCTGCAGCAGCTCGTTCTGCCCGTTGCCGGACACGCCCGCGATGCCGACCACCTCGCCCGCGCGCACCGTCAGCGCGACGTCGATCAGATCGGTACCGAAGGGATCGGCGCGCTTCAACGCCAACCTGTCCACCTCCAGCACCAGATCGCCCGCCTGGTGCGCATGGTGCTGCAGCGCGGGCGGCTCGGCGCCGATCATCAGGCGGCTCAAGCTGGCGTTGCTTTCCTCGCGCGGATCGCACACACCCATCACCCGGCCACCGCGCAGCACGGTGCAGGCGTCGCACAGCGCGCGGATCTCGTGCAACTTGTGGCTGATGTAGAGGATCGAGACACCCTGCTCGCTTAAAGTCCGCAGCACGACGAAGAGCTTGTCGACCGCCTGCGGCGTCAGCACGGAAGTCGGCTCGTCCAGGATCAGCAGGCGCGGCTCGGTCAGCAACGCGCGGATGATCTCGACGCGCTGCATCTCGCCGACGGACAGCGTATGCACGGGCCGCTCGGGATCGACGTCGAGTCCGTAGGCACAGGCTTTTTCCGCGATGCGCTCGGTCACCGACGCGAGGCCCGGCCGGCGCGAGAGCCCCAACCAGACGTTCTGCGCGACGGTGAGCGTGTCAAACAGATTGAAGTGCTGGAACACCATGCCCACGCCCAGCGCGCGCGCATGCTGCGGATCGCGGATGCGCACCGGCTGACCATCGATTGCGATCTCACCCGCGTCCGGCTTGACCGAGCCGTAGATGATCTTCATCAGGGTGGACTTGCCGGCGCCGTTCTCACCGAGCACCGCATGGATCTGGCCGGGCGCGACAACCATCGACACGTCGTCGTTCGCCAGCACGCCGGGATAGCGCTTGGTGATGCTCTGCAGCATGAGCCGGGGCGCGGCGGAGGCGGCCTCCGCGCTGGCCTGGGGCGACAGTTCATTCATGGTTCACGCCGCCGCAAGTTTTGAGCCAAAAGGGGTTGATGCGCTAGTGTAATGGTCGTTTACAGCTATTCAATAGATAGCGTCAGCATCAAACCGCCAGCCCTTGCGCCACCGTCGGATGGTGCAGCGCAAGCCGCAGTTCGCGCTTCATCCGGGTGTTGACCAGGCGGCGCGATTCGCTCATGAAGCTCAGCTGCATCGGCGAGAGTTGCCGGCGTGCCTGTTCCCGGTTCAGCCGGGGCGCGCGCGGCAGTCCGTAGAGGTCGGCTGCGAGGTCGAAGTAGTCGCCCATCAGCATGCCACTGTCGTCGCTGACGTTCACGATGCGCTGCGGCCGGCCGCGCCAGAGCGCCGCGATGCAGGCGCGCGCGAGGTCGTCGGCGTGGATGTGGTTGGTGAAGACGTCGACGTCGGCAGCGAGCGCCGGCGTGCCTCTGAGCAGACGCTCGCGTGGCGTGCCGTTCGGGCGGCCGGCGCCGTAGATGCCGGGAATGCGCAGCACGCTCGTGCGCACACCCGAACTGCGGCCGAATGCGCGAACCGATCGCTCGGCATCGAACCGGCGCTGCGCACGTGGAGTGGCCGGGTTGGGCACACGAGTCTCCGGCACGAAGTCGCCCCCGCAGTCGCCGTAAACGCCGCTGGTCGAGCCGTATACGAGCGTGTCCGGCACACGCGCACGCCGCAATGCGCGCAGCAGGTTGCAGGTGCGGGGATCGTCGGCGGCCGCACCCGCTGCCGGGGGCGCCAGATGCAGCACGCGGGTCGGGATGCCGGCGAGCCGGCGCAACGTATCGGGGCAGTCCAGATCGCCGAGCAGCGGCACCGCGCGCAAGGTGCGCAACGATGCCAGCCGCTCGGCGCTTGAGGTCAACGCGAATGCGCGCAGCGACGGGGGCAGGCGCTGCAGCACCCGGCAGCCGACGTCGCCGCAACCGACGATCAGCAGCCGTTCGCGCCGAAACACGGCAGGCTGCACGCCGATCTCGCGCGGGCCGTGAGGGTGTGGGATTGAGGGCAAAATAAAACGTTCTGGTCGCGCCGGCATCCGAGCCGCATCGAATCGGACGGCGCCGACCGCCTGGAGGATACCCAACCGATGTCAGCAGTCATGCCAGCGCCCGCCGCAGCCGGCCCGTTCACCATCACCGTGCAGCCCAGCAGCCGCAGTTTCACGGCAGAAGCCGGGGAGGCGATCCTGGCTGCCGCGATCCGGCACGGCATCGGGCTGCCCTACGGCTGCAAGGACGGCGCGTGTGGCAGCTGCAAGTGCAGAAAGATCGACGGCACGGTCGCGCTCGGGCCGCACCAGGCCAAGGCCCTGTCGGTGGAGGAAGAGGATGCGGGGCTGGTGCTGACCTGCTGCGGCGTGGCCGAGTCGGACCTTACGCTGGAATCGCGCCAAGTCACCGACGAAAGCGCGTTTCCGGTCAAGCGCATGCCGTCGCGCATCGCGGCGCTCGAGAAGGTCGCGCACGATGTGATGGTCATGCGGCTGCAGCTGCCGGCGGCCGAAGCGTTTCGCTATCACGCAGGCCAGTACGTCGAGTTCATGCTCAAAGACGGCGTGCGGCGCAGCTATTCGATGGCGAATGCGCCGCACAACGGCCCGCAACTCGAACTGCACATCCGGCACATGGCCGGCGGCCTATTCACCGAGCACGTGTTCGGCGCGATGAAGGAAAAAGACATCCTGCGCATCGAAGGGCCGTTTGGCAGCTTCTTCCTGCGCGACGACTCCGCCAAGCCGATGATCCTGCTCGCGTCGGGCACCGGTTTTGCGCCGATCAAGGCAGTGCTTGAACAGATGCAGGCGAAGCGCATCGAACGGCCCGCCACGCTGTACTGGGGCGGCCGGCGCCCGCGTGACCTGTATCTGGACGGCTGGGTGCGCGAGCGGCTGGCGGAGATGCCGAACCTGCGCTACGTGCCGGTGGTCTCCGATGCGCTGCCGCAGGATGACTGGGCCGGCCGCACCGGCTTCGTGCACCGCGCGGTGCTGGAAGATTTTCCCGATCTGTCCGGCCACCAGGTGTACGCGTGCGGAGCGCCAATCGTGGTCGAGTCCGCGCGCGATCAGTACAGCGAGGAAGCCGGGCTGCCCGCGCACGAATTCTTCGCCGACGCGTTCACGACCGAGGCTGACAAGGCGCAGCCGCTGGCCTAGCGGTTTTTTGGCCCAAGTGCCGGCATGGGTACTACGAAACTGTCCCTGCGGCTATGAAATATATAGTTCAGGCCGACCGCCGATAGTGGCCGGCCTGTGGAAAAACGACGACTCGAACGCCGTTGCCTGTTATCGAGGATCAATAACGGCGCCCGTTGTTTTTCATGCGCCGGATCGTTCGGTTCGCGCGGTTTTGCTCCATCCTGATCTTGCGGCGTTCGGCGGCCGTCACAACGCCGTCTGCTCTGGCGCGCCCTTCCAATCGACGGACATGGCGTTGCTGCTGGACGAGGCGGCGCGTTTCACGCGGTGTCAGTTGGCCGCTGCGCACGCCCTGGGCGATTCGCCCCTGCTGCCGCTCCGCGCGCTCTTCGACTCGGTACTGCGCGAGTGTGTAGGACGACGAAGCCGGCTGCGCCACCTCGTCGTGACTGTTGCGCGGAGCTGCCGATGCTGAGCCGAAACCGAGCATCAAGACGGCGACGCCGAGGTTGCCGAACGCGACCAGAGATAGTTTTTTCATCGATTGTTCTCCTTGAAATGCTGATGGTTAAGTGATTGAACGAGTGATTGCTTTTTTCCACAGAGGAAGCAGCGACGGTCTTTGGTTGCACTGCGCGTCACTCCCGCCTCCTGCAACGCCGCAGCTTGCTTCTAAGAGGACAACACAGGCCCAGAAGTCCCGGCGACCTCCGACGCATCGCCTGAGCGGCTGGGGCTTCGCATCGGACGCGCGGCAATGGACGATGTATCCAAAATCGATCGGGCGTCCGGTGCGCGGTACGCATGTGGTAGGGCGCCGCGACCGAAAGATGCGCTCAATCAATAACGACTGCCGTCGCTGTTCCTGAAGCGCCGGATCGCCTCCCCTGCTTCGTCCTGCGCGGTCTGAATTTGCACCACCTCGGCGGGCGTCAGGATGCCGTCTGACCTAGCGCCTCGCTGCAGCCGGCGGATATAGCGTTGCTGCTGCTGCAGCCGGTGTGCTTCCCGGCGGCTCAGGTCGCCGTTGCGCACGCCGTTGGCGATGCGCTGCTCCTGCCGCACCGCGCGTTCCTCAATCTGTTGCAGCACAGCGTCGCCCGGCGCGCCCTGACGTGGTGCCTCGTAGCGGCGCGGCCGTGCTTCCTCCAGCGGCAGAGGAGGAGGCGCGAACCGGGACGGAGGCGCTTCGTAGCGGCGTGGCGGCTCCTGATACTGCGCAACCGTGTAGGAGGACGCGGAAGCCGGCTGCGCCGCGTCGTCGTGCCGCACGGATGCCGAGGCCGAGCCCAGACCGAGCAGCAAGGTGACGGCGCCGAGGCTGCCGAACGTGATCAGAGAATGGTTTTTCATCGGCTTTTTTCTCCAGATAGCGCAAAACGTTGAGTGATCGATCATTCATAAAAAACAGCCGGCACGGGTTTCGACTGCGCCGCGTACCGCTTTCGCATCTCTGCAACGCCGTAGCCGGGGCCGCAGAGGACAGCATTCGCACAGAACATCGAAAGTCGCGGTCCATCCGCACGCGCAAAATGGTGCGATGAAGAAAAACCCAACCTCCCTGTTTCGCGAACGAAGGAAAGCGCTGCTTCTTGCAGGCGCTGCAGCTGGCCTGCTGCTAAATGGCCCTGGATCGTTCGCGCAATCGTCGCCGCGGCCGATCCGTCTGATCGTGCCCTATGGCGCCGGTGGCCCGATCGATGTGACTTCCCGTCTGCTGGCGGATGCCGTCAAGGACAGCCTGGGCTTGGTGATCGTCGACAACAAGCCCGGCGCGGGCGGCAACATCGGCGCCGACGCGGTCGCCAAGGCCGCGCCGGACGGCCGCACGATCGGCATCGCTGCGACCGCGACGCACGCGGTGAACCCGTGGCTCTACAGCAAGATGCCGTTCGACGCGGCGACCGATTTCGCGCCGATCACGCAGATGGTGCGCGTGCCCAACGTGCTCGTGATGAACGCCGATGTGGCCGAGCGGCTCGGCATCAACAGCGTGGCGGACCTGATTGCGTATGCGAAAGCGAATCCGGACAAGCTCAACTACGGCTCCGGCGGCAACGGCAGCGCCGGGCACTTGGCCGGCGAGCTGTTCAAGCAGCAGGCCGGCGTCAAGGCGGTGCACGTGCCATTCAACGGGGGCAATCCGGCCCAGCTGGCGCTGCTCAGCGGCCAGGTCGATTTCAACTTCGACAACCTGTCGACGGCGGCTGCGAACATCCGCTCGGGCAAGCTCAAGGCGTTGGCCGTCACCACCTTGCAGCGCTCGCCGGCGCTGCCCGACGTGCCGCCGGTAGCCGACTCGCTGAAAGGTTTCTCGATCGACACCTGGTGGGGGCTGGTGGCCCCGGCCGGCACCCCGAAAGCGCAGCTCGACAAGTTGAGCGATGCCTTCATCGCAGCACTGAACACGCCGGATGTGCGCCAGCGCTTCGCCACGCTGCTGGCCGAGCCGGTCGCCAGCACACCCGAGCAGTTCGGCGCGTTCATGAAGGCCGAGCGCGAGAAATACCAAGCGGTGGTGCAGGCCACCGGCGCGAAAGTGGATTGAGCAGACTTGCCATGAACCAAGCGACATCGGTCGTGCCCACGCAAGAACAGTCCGCAAGCAATTCCGGCCATGTCAGGCATCTGGTGCTGGTGCGTTTCCAGCCGTCGGCCGATGCCGCCAGCGTGCAGGGCGTGATCGATCATTTCGCGCACATCCAGCATGAGATCGCGGGCATCGTCGCGTTCGAGCACGGCGCCAACAACAGCCCGGAACGCAAGAACAAAGGGCTGGAGCACGCGTTCATGCTGACCTTCGAATCGGCTGCCGCACGCGATGCCTATCTGCCGCACCCGGCGCACCAGCCGCTGAGTGCGCGCCTCAGAAGCGTGATCGACGATCTGCTGGTGATCGATTACGCGCTAGGCGCCGGGCCGCACTCCATCTGAGTCAACCGCGCTGCCGGTTGCACTGAGCAGCCGTGGCGAAAACGTCGATGCTCGATGCAGCGCTGCGCACCCCCGACGGCCGCTACATCGTCGTGCGGGGCCGGTTGTGGCGCGCGAGCAATCCGCACTTGCCCGAGTCCGAACGGGTGCAGTTGGTCGCAGCGTTGATGATGGCGCGCCGCCAGCTTCGCGGCAGAGGAGCACCGCAAGCGAGGACAGACGCACGCGCTGCGGTCGATGCGGCAAAGGTCGGACTCGGCGAGCGAGGACCGGTCTGGTGGACCGACGGCGCCGCCGATTTCAATCGCTGCCTGGTTCGCAACACGCCCTATGCAGCGTGGTTCGCGGGCTTGCCGCAAAGCAATGCGGGTGCGAAGGATTGAGCGCTTTTCATGTGCGGATGCACCACGGCAGGTTGGGCCGCTTGCGCAAACGGCCTGATGACGTTGCTCGTGCTCGAACTGTGTCGCGATCCGGGTTGCGTCGGCCCCTGCGACTGCGCGTCAGTCCGCCTCGTCCATCGGAATCACGTCATGGCTGTCACCGGCCAGCAGGCGCTGCGGCACTTGCGTGAACGTCATCCGGCCAGCCTGCCGATCGAACACCCAGACCAGATCGAACCGCTCATCGGGCCAGTCGCCGGGTGCGAGCATGGAGGCACCGAGCGCCATCACGATCTTGCCGATGTTTTCGTGCGACCAGGCGACCAGCACCGTGCCGGAAAGCCCCTCGAACGCCTGCACCAGCTGGTCTTCCTGCTCCTTGCCGAATCGGTCGTGCACCGGCAGGCCAAGTTTGCGGGACAGCGGACGCAGCGTCTGCTTCGCGCGACGGCTGGAATCGACCTGAGCCCGATCGAAACTCACGGCGAACAGATGGTCCGGCCGCGCGATCTGCGGCGTCTGCGGATGCGCAAAGAATTGCACCAGCGCGCCGGCCCGCTGCCAGCCGAGCGCCGTCAGCGATTCCGGGTCGGCCTTGCCGCGCCAGCGCACGCCTTCGGTCCGGTCCGGCACCGGCTTCTCGGCATGCCGGATCACCATGATCTTGCTGGGACCGGCGCCGGTCGTCGGATGCTTCCTGTTGGAGGTCATGCGGTGGATTATGGGAGGCCCGGCTCATGGCGCTCGCCAAGCGGTCGCGTTCAGCCGGTCGCTGCCGTCCTGCCGCCCCCTGCCACCTTGGCCAGCGCCAGCGCAGCGAGCGCCAGCGCGATGCCACCGAGCGACAGTTGCAGGTGGCTCAAGCCCAGATCGCCACCGCCGGGCAGCGCCATGCAGGCCCCGGCTGCGAACAGCAGCACGCGCGCGAGCCAGCCGACCGGCCCGACGCCCATGTGCCCGAAGCCGATCAGCCAGCCCTGCATCGCCGAGGCGATCAGCAGGATGCCGATGAACGCGGTGATCACCACCACCACGATGTCGAGCGGCTCCCCGCGCAGGATCAGCGCCGGATTCAGCACGAAGAAGAACGGCACGAAGTACATCGTGCTGCCGAGCTTCATCGACTGCAGCCCGACCTGCACCGGCGGCGCGCCGGCCAGGCCCGCGGCGACGAACGAAGCGAGCGCGACCGGCGGCGTGATGAACGACACCATGCCCCAGTACATCATGAACAGATGCACCGCGACCGGATCGAAACCGGCGGCCACCAGCGGCGGCGCCAGCACGATCGCGAGGAAGATGTAGCACGCGGTGATCGTCATGCCCATGCCGAAGATGAAGCTGGTGAGCGCGCCCATCACCAGCAGCACGTACGTGTTGTTGCCGGCCAGATAGACCAGATCGTTCGCCAGCGTGCCGGCCAGTCCGGTGACCGACAGCGCGCCGATGATGAGCCCGACGCCGGCCAGCAGCGCCGCCAGTTCGGCCAGCGACTTGGCGACCCCTTCCAGCAGGCCGCCGATCTTCTTCCAGCCCAGGCGATGGCGCGGCCAGAGCTGGTTGATCACCAGCAGCAGCGCGGTTGCGTAGAACGGTGCGATCGCTTCCTGCTGCAGCACGAGCAGCATCCAGACCAGCAGCACGAACACGAAGATGTATTGCCAGCCCTCGGCAAACGTCTTGCCGATTAGCGGCAGCTCGGCACGCGGCAGTCCGCGCAGGCCTTTCTTGGCTGCATAGCCGTCGATCTGCACGAACAGGCCGAAATAGAACAGCAGCGAGGGCACGATCGCGGCCAGCACGACCGTGGCGTAAGGCACGCCGAGGAACGCGGCCATCACGAACGCGGTGGCACCCATGATCGGCGGCATCAGCACGCCGCCGGTGGATGCGCAGGCCTCGACCCCGCCCGCATAGGCCGGCGAGAAACCGATGCGCTTCATCGCGGGAATCGTCACGACGCCGGTGGTCAGCACGTTGGACACCACGCTGCCGGAGACCGAGCCCATCAGGCCGCTCGCGAAGATCGACACCTTGGCTGGTCCGCCACGCACGCGGCCGAACAGCGCGAATGCGATGTTGTTGAAAAACGTGGCGGCGCCCGTGTACTGCAGCACCGCACCGAACATCACGAAGCCGATCACCAGTTCGCCGAACGCACGCGTGGGAATGCCGAGCACGCTCTCGCTGCTCGCGAAGTGGTAGGCAGCCGTGGTGTCCAGCGGCTGCGGCAGGCCCGCGATCGGGCCCGGCATGTGGCCGGCGAACACCGGATACAGCGAGATCACTGTCACCACCGCGAACACCGCGGTGCCGCCCGCACGCCGCGTGGCCTCCAGCACCACCAGCCAGCCGAGGCCCGCGATCCAGACCGCAGTGGTCGGCGCCATGAATTCCCAGGCTTCGCTCAGGATGCGGTGCGCATTGAACGCGAAGTAGCCGAACACGCCGACCGTGGCGAGATACAGCAGCACGTCGTACCACGGCACGGCATCGAGGCGCGCGCGGCCGCCGGCCGGCAGAAACAGGAACACCACGCTCACGAGCAACGCGCACAGCACGTACAGATACGCGTTGTCGAGCATCGTGTAGTTCACGAAGAAGCCGAGGTTCAGGATGTTGTTGAACGACAGCAGCAATGCGGCGACGCCGCTCGTGATCACGACGGCGCGCCAGAACGGCGACAAGGTACGGTGCCGGCTTTCCGGCAGCGCGACCGGCGGTCCGGCCGACGGGATCTCGGGCTGCGGTGGCAACAACGGTCGGGGCCGAACGGGCGGAGTGGTTTGAACGTTCACTGAAATGAGCGCAATCGCTTGCTTCGCCGCAATGCCGGACCGGCATCACGCAGCTGGTGAGACAAATAATCTGTCAATAAAAAACCCGTACCGCAGCGGACTTGCGATACGGGCTATTGTTCTGGCTGCACGGCAGTAGCACAGGCGACAGATGCTCGAGACACCGCCGCCGTCGCTTTCAGCCGTAACCCGAGGGCTTATTCCCAGTCGCTGACCACCACGGCGAATCCTGCGGCCTTGAGCGCATCGGCGCGGTTCTTCATCCAGGCCTTCTGAAAAGACGCATCGTCGCCGGTGCTTGCGCCTTCGGTCTTTTTCCAGGCGTCGGCCAGCACTTTCTGGCGTTCGATCAGCTTGTCGTTGTGGGCCTGTGCATCGGCCGACCAGACGCCTTTCTCCTTGAAGTAGCGGATCGCGCCCGGGTGATACGGGATGACCCACTCGAAGTTCTGCCGATCGAGCGCCCAGCCGACGTTGCCCGGTGCCGAATCCTTGTACTCGTCGAAGCTCTCGACCATGGCTTTGGTCAGCGCGTAGACCGACTGATCGTCCTGCTTGTCGTAGGTCATCAAAATCGGATACGGATAGGTTGCGGACTCGACCTTGTTGTCCTTGTCGAGGTCTGCGCCTTCCGAGCCCATGAACGGCAGAAAAAACGGCGCCGTGTCGTTGATGCGCTTCCAGCCCGCCTTGTCCGCCGCCGGGATCACCGGGTAGACGATGCCGCGCGGGCTCTTCGCCAGCTGATACGCCTTGCCCGAAATCGATGACGTGAACGCAGCGTCCGCCTGTCCGTTGATGATCCCGTCCATCGCCGCGCCGAAACCGCCAAAATCCACGCGCTTCACGTCGTCCCAGGTCAGTTTCGCAAACGCCAGCAGCGCCGTGATGTTCTGGTTCAACGACGGCGCGCCGATCACCCACGCGACCCGCTTGCCTTTCAGGTCCGCGATCGTTTTGACGCCGCTGTCCTTGGCCGCGACCACGGTCAGCAGCTGGTCCGACTTGTTGAGCAGCAGCCCACGGATCGGCTGGGGGCCCCACTGCTTGGCGCCGAACTCGAAAACGCCCTCTTGCGCCAGGTAGCTGCCGCCGACGCCGTTCGCGGAGAACTGCACCTGCCCTGCCTTCAGCGGCAAGGTGCGGCTCACGTCGTTCTTGCCCGGCAGCACGCGCAGGTTGATGCCGTAGCGCTGCTTGAATGCATTGCCGATCGCAACAGCCTGGTTGTAGCCGCCCGAGCCGACGTCGTAGGCGCTCCACGCCAGCGTGGAAGGCAGACCTTCCGGCTTGTCAGCCGCCTGCGTTGCGCCTGCGCCAAGCGAAAGCAGGCAGGCAGCCGCTGCACGTGCGATATGCAGCTGTGCCAAACGCCGTGCCGCGCCACGCATGATTGGAATGGAGTATTCGATACTCGTCATCGATGTGCCCTTCTTGAATGATTGGTTGTGGATGGTCACAGGCGATGCAGGACCGTCGATTGACGGCGCGTCAGCGCTCAGGCCTTGGTCAACCGCATACAACGATTCATGGTTGCAGCAAATCTGCTGGCTGTCAGTTAGGACATACCTTAGTCCGTGTCGTCCGGTTGACTTGAAGCAGGCACGCGTTGCTGCCGCCGTATCAGGACCAACAGCCAAACCAAGCCAGACCGGCCATCATCACAAGTTTGCTAGACTCGAACCCTTGCCCGTACCACCGGAGAGATGGCAGAGTGGTCGAATGCGTCGGACTCGAAATCCGATATACGGTAACCCCGTATCCAGGGTTCGAATCCCTGTCTCTCCGCCAAATACCTAGCATCTATGCGCCTTCCGGGCGCATTTTTGTTTTTTCCCATCATCGATCCCATCAACAGCAAAGATGGTTGATTTGATGATTTGATTTGAATCGGGCGATTTATTCTCTGCGTGAGAAGCCGGGCGGTTTCTGCGTCCTCGGCCGATCCAGACTTTCTACCCACCCCCGGCCCTCTGTTTTGCATTGTTCGCCGCCTGCGCGGCGTGGCGTCAGCCTTTTGGCTCAAGGGTGCGCAGCCTGTTGGGAGTTGGCGTTGCGAACTGGTGTAGCAGGCGTTTCACATTGAGTTAGGCCGTGCCTTGGACTCTTGTTCTTGCTCGGCTTTGTTTCGTGCAACGCCTTCCCGGTGCTCATTGCCTTCCATGAAAGATGCGAAGCACTGACCGCCTTCGCGCGTCTCGCAAACCATGCTGACGTGTACGTCCGGCGTGTCCCACTCGACTATCCGAATACCAGCACCAGTAATGGCTTTTGATGGCGCACCGAAACGATCGCTGATCCTATGCTCCATCAACTCCCTTCCAGACAGTGGGTACATATCGGTTCGGAGGTAGGTGATCTTTCCTTTTTTAAGGCTGACGGTGAAACTGAGGTATGTCGCCCACTCTGGTAACTTGCTCTTTGGCATCAGTAGCAATTTTTTGCCGCTCCAGCACACGCGATCCGCCTGCAGGTAGTAGTTCTCTTTCTTGTTGCACTGCGGCGCACTGAACTTGCCGCCCAATGGCAAGCCGAAAATCATCGTCTCCGCCTGCGCACCGAACGCCATCATGGCCAGTGCCGCAACCATCGTCTTCATTTCGACCCCCTTGATTTCTAGAAACCGGACATTACTCCCTGCACGTGACTGTTCGTGTGATCGATTGGCCGATCCGCCCACCGGCTGTAGGCCTGCAAGCCGTGTCAACCTTGGCAGCCGTTCGGCTTAGTAGCTCCATGCGGCCTTAGCTAGCGCCGCGCCGTCAGGATCAGGCTCCATTGAAAGCTCGATCATGGTTGCCCTTTTGGCGAATAGCTTTGTTGGGGCTCGAACCCGCTGCAGCGCTGAATCATGGTGGCGAAGTCGCGCCCCACATCGGCCACCGTCAGCGCCGCGCGTTGATGGTTGCCGCACTGCCCCGGCCGGTAGTGCCGACACTCCAGGCACAGCCGCCTGTCGTCCGGCTCATGATCGCGGCGCACCAGCCGCTCGGCCAGCGCTTCGGCCTGCTGCTCGCTCCAGCCCCAGCGCATCAGCCGGGCGCGCCGATCCTGAAACCGCCCCACATCGTCATCCGTCCATGCACCCGGCGCCGCAGAAATGGTGCTGGTGCCGGCTACCCCCTGCGAATCTTGCGATTTCTGCGAAAACCCGCATGGCTGCTGGCTTTGCGGCCCGTTGTGCGGTTTGCGAACGGCTGCGAATTCTTGCGAATCTGCCGCGCCGGCCGCACCGTTCGCAGAAATTCGCAAGCCTTCGCAGACTGGCGAATCAGTCGCCAGCCCGCATGCAGCTTCGTTTTTCGCAGGATTCGCAGCTTTCGCATGGGTAGCAGCCGACAACCGCATTTCAGCCGACCGCACATAGCCGGCCAGCAGCTCATCAAGCAGCGCACTCATGGTGCGTCGGCGCCCATTTGTGCGATCGCCTTGCCGCCCGTCTGCAACACCAGCCCCACCGACTCCAGCATGGCCAGCGCCGCGTCGCGCTTGTCCTTGCTGCGCAAGCACCCCGGCCCGCCGTTGACGATCAAGGCCAGCGACTCGCACCAGCTCGGCCGCTGCAACAGGTATTCATAAAGCCTGAGCGCCGCAGCCCCACCCTGATCTGCCGCGCCGCCGTCGATGATGGCCTGCCACGTCTTTAGCGAATAGGCCACCAGCGCCAGCGCGCCGCGCATGTCATCGGCCGATACCGCATGGTTGCCACCGAACGCGGCCAGCACGCCCGCGATGCGGCAAGCCTGCTCGCTGGCACGCAGTGCAAACGCCTTGACGGATCGCAGACCCCCGCGCCGCGCCTGCTGCTCGAACTGCTCGAATGCGCCGCTCAAGATCACGCGCGCTTCGTCCGACAGCTTGAGCACCGGCGCTTCGCCCGCATCGTCGCCCAACGGCACGGCCAGCAGCTCATCGCAGCGCGCCCGGTAGGCACCCACGGCAGGCAAGGTATCAGGCCGAAACGGTTTGTAGATGCGCGGTGCCTGCGGTGCCGGCCACGCCACCAGAAAGCGCGGCCAGAAACCCAGCGCAGACAGCAGCGGATCGCCGATCGACTCAGCCGCCGCCATTGGCTGAATCAGCCAGTGCAGTGCGATGCGCCGGCCGTAGCGCTCCACACGGCCACCCGTCACGCGCGACACCGACAGATGCCCGGCATCCCACAGCTTGCTGAACACGCCCGCCGTCTTGCTTCGATGATCGGCGCTCATGCCGTAGCCGCTCAGGATCGCCGCCGCCTCATCCGAGAACACGCCTTGCGAACAGATGCCCGTATCCAGATCGCGGCGCAGGCCTTCTACCGTGGAATCGCCGCAAAGTCGGTAGGTGCAGGCTGGCGCTTCGGCTGGTGCCT
The DNA here is from genome assembly GCA_965218765.1 of Burkholderiaceae bacterium. Classification (GTDB taxonomy): domain Bacteria; phylum Pseudomonadota; class Gammaproteobacteria; order Burkholderiales; family Burkholderiaceae_C; genus JBBPYC01. The sequence continues at coordinate 787,585 of CBDCLU010000002.1, forward strand.
CGCCCTTCTTACGGCTGGCCGTTGCCCGCTCGAATTCGTCCAGCGCTTCGCGGTAGGCCTTCGCTTTCACGCGCTGCCATTCGTTGACGCTGGCCAGCGCAGCGCCCTGTGCCGTGCTTTTGCCGTCGCCTGAGTCGCCCAACGTCAGCAGGTAGAGCGACAGCGGGCGCGGGCCGACCAGTGTCTCGACGTTAAACAGTCCTTGCGTCAGTAGCGATGCGGCACCCAGCAGGCACTGCCCCACCATCGCGGGCTGCAACTGCCCGGCTTCGATGATCTCGGCACACGCAGCCGCCAGCGGCCCCAGCGCATGCACGGGATAGGCCGGCGCAGTGCGATCCTTCATCGACGGCGCCAACAGCACGCGGGCGCGGCGCATCGCTTCGGCTGCATCGGGTGGTGCTAGCGCAGCGGATGCAGCTTGCATGGCAGCGAAGTCCTTGAGCACTGCACTCATGCTGCAACCCGTTCGCGCGCGGCCCACACGTCGCACCAGTCGGCGCCTTCGGCCGATGGGATCACCACACCGCATTGCAGCCGAGCGGCCATCGCACGCAGGCGCAGCTTCTCGGCGGCTGCACGGCCCGCGTCGTCGGCATCGGCAAAGATCACCAGCCGGTGCAACGATGCCGGCCATTGGTAGCGCTCCAGCAGCCCTGCGCAGTACGCGGCCACCACCGGCAGGCTTGAGCCGAGCGATGCGGCTACGGCCGTTTCTATGCCCTCGGCGATGCCCAGCACACCGTCGCACGGCACGGCCAGCGGGATGCAGCCACCGGCCAGCGGGCCGGATGCGCCCGTCACCTTCTTTGCGATCGGCACATCGGCTTTTTGGCCATCGTCCAGATAGGTGCGATGCACGGCCAGCACCTGCTCGCCGCGCATGACGGGCGCCAGCATCGCCGCGTACCTGCCTAGGTTGTGCAGCTCGCCATCGTCGTCTGTGTGCCAATACGGCAGCGCGGGATGGCAGCGGATGTGCGCAGGGATCGGCCAGCCACCCAGGCCACGGCCTGCCAAGTAGGTGGCCACCGGATCGCCCGCCGCAACCGGCTTGCCTTCGGCCCACAGCTTCGCGTTGCGCTTGGCATTGGCTGCCCAGGCGCTTTGCTGCTCGACTTCATGCGCGCGCCGCGCCTCGGCAATCTGCTGGTGCATGGCGGCCTGCTCGGCTGGTGTCTGCCGCTCGCCATGTGCCGTCCAATGCGCCAAAACATCGCGGCGCCAGTCGCCGTACACGCCGCCGCGTTGATCGGCGAACAACTTGGCCCAGCATGAGCGGCGCGGGCCGAACCGGATCAAGCGGCCCGGTGCAATGTCGCGGGGCGCATGCCCCAACGTGCGCAGGATCGCGGCTTGAAAGCCTTCGCCGCCGTGGCCTGAAAAGCGGATGCTCGCCGTAGAATCGTGTTGCGGTTGATTCAACGAAAAAGCCCCGTGCGCTGTGGAAGGTGCCGGGGCTTTTGTCATGCCTGCCCCTTCGTCGCTTGAGCATCGCGCCATGCGATTAACTCGCTGCCGCGCAGCACGGTGCAACGTGGTGAAAGCCGGATTGGTTGCGGGAAACCGGGCTTCTCCTTGATCCATCGCCACAGTGTTGCGTGGCCGATGTCCAGCAGCTCGGCTGCTGCTTTTGGCCGATACGATTTGTCAGTTGGTGCCACTTTCATTAACCCTTCACGTCATCCCGCGTTGCCCTATTGCGTCGCGGTATGAGTGAATGTCGAAGGGCATCCGGTGCCAGCCCCGGCTAACACCGGGTTACGCTATTTCGCCGCGTTGGCGAACAGCTCTTCAAGCGTCTTGAATTGGTAGGCGCGCGGCGCAGTAAAGCCGTTTTCGTCGTGGATCACATAGTCGTCTGATTCACGCCGATAGGTAAGGCGCAGTCCATCTTCGACGCCCGATTGCCGCCAGCTTGCAAGCGTTTCCAGCAGCGTCTGCTCGGCCCGTCGCCCACAGCCCAGCACTGCAACTATTTTCCCCCGCAGCTCATCCTTGCGGCGTGGCAACTTCGACTTCGCGCGCTGCCGCTCATTGCGCGCGCCTTGCTCAATCTCAAGCATGAAGCCAGCCCGGTACATCGATTCAACCCGCGCCTTGAGCAACAAGTTGTTCGCATATAGCTCGATCAGCTCATCGGTGGCATCCTGCGCAAACGCATGGCGCAGCGCTTTGCGGCCATCGTGCAGTCGCTCGCGCACATGCTCCCGGCCCGGCCAATCGGCATCGTCAGCGAGCCAATCATCAAGGGATTGCATGTCCCACTGGCATAAGCCCCATATGACAAGGTGCAGCCCTGACTGCTCATCGTCGCTCAGGCTCATGCTGCGGCTTTCGCGTTGATCGAAACCACATCGCCCGCACGCACCGGCCGGCTGCAAAAGTCGGCCCATGCCGCCATCATCTTGCGGCGTTTGTCCACCATGTCGCCGCGTCGATATGCCGCTTCAACGGTGTTGCTGATGGCATGGCTCATCGCCATTTCGGCCAGATCGCCAGGATAGTTGGTGCGCTCGGCTACCCAATCCCGAAACGTCGAACGAAAGCCGTGCGCAGTCGTCGGAACCTGCATTCGGCGAAGCACAGCAAGCAATGTCATGTCCGACAACAGTCCCCCGCGCGGTGCAAAGAAAACCAGCTCGCTGCCTTCAAGCCGGGGCATCGACTGCAGCAGTGCCACGACGGGATCAGAAAGCGTGACGCGATGCTCCTTGCGCATCTTGTGGCGCTCGGCTGGCACGATCCATAGCCGCTGCTGCACATCCACTTCCGCCCACGTCATGCCGCGCACTTCACCCGAGCGAGCCGCCGTCAAGATGGCGAATTCAAGCGCCCGAGCCGCGATGCCTTCGCGCTGGCGCAACGCCTGCATAAAGCCGGGCATGGCATCGATCGATAGCGCTTCATGGTGTTCGACAGTCGCGATCTTCTTTGGCGATGGCAGCAGCTTGTCTAGATGTCCGCGCCAGCGCGCCGGGTTGTCGCCGGCACGCGCGCCGCGTACTGTTGCCCAGCCGAGAACCGATTCAATCCGGCCGCGAACGCGGGTTGCAGTCTCGGTTTTCGTGCGCCAGATCGGTTCCAGCACAGCCAGCACGTGCGCCTGTTCAATGTCGCGCACCAGCATGCGGCTAAGCACGGGATAGGCATACGTGGCGAGTGTGTTTGCCCACTGTTGCCGATGCTTCGCATTGCGCCACGCGTCGCCCTGCGCAACGATGTATTGCTGCGCGGCTTGCTCGAATGTCAGCTCGGTAGCCTGCTGCGCGATCAACGCACTTCGCGCTTGCTTGCGCGCCAGAATCGGATCGGTGCCGGCTTCGATTTGCTCTCGCGCTTGCCGGGCCTTTTCGCGGGCGCCAGCCAGCGTCACATCGGGATAACCGCCAAGCCCCATATCCCGGCGCTTGCCGCCCACCATCGCGCGCAGCACCCACGAACGGGCACCACCCGCACCGACATTCAAATACAACCCGGCCACGCCGCCGACTGCCCACATGCCTGTCGTCTTCAATCGGCCGACTTCGATCGCCGACAACTCTTTCGCTTTAAGCACTTGATTTCTCCGCCTAACCTTCGCATCCCATCAATGCGCCCATCAATGCGCCCATCAATGGTAAGTGCAATTAAGCGGGATTACAAGGGACTACGTGGATGTTTGTACAGTGCGTGTTTCCTGCAAAATCAATGACTTAGAGACTTTGCGGGACTTTACGAAACGCTACTCCTGCGGACTGTCTCTCCGCCAGTTGACGACAAAAGTGCGCTACTGTATGTATAGCGATAGCTGCTGTCATTTGCATAGCAAAATTTGTCGTGTAGCCACTGGTGCAAGGTTTCGCCAGGTGGACTTACCCTGTTTCCACGGACGCTTATTGACTTGACACATAGGCGTCGTGATGTCCCTCCCATAACCGGTCACTTCTAAACTGGAGTCGGGCGGCTTTCGGGCGGTTGATCTGACCTCTTTTTGACGGACTCGCTCGGGGTCGGGTGACCGAGCGAGCCATGCGGGCGGTGGTGGTTGTAGTCATGCTGCCATGACTTCAACTTCTCTCGCGCATCTTGCGTTGTGATGAATTCATTGACGTTCAGGAACTCGTCGCGCAAGCGTCCATTGAATGACTCGATCAGTCCGTTGTCCGTGGGCTTTCCAGGCCGCGTGTAGTCGAGTTTGACACCCCGCCGCCAAGCCCATTCGTCGAGCGCCTTCGAGGTGAACTCGGTGCCGTTGTCTACGGTGATCGCCTTCGGCCAGCCGCGCTCCATCGCAGCCTGGTCCAGGGCCTTTCCAACACACCTGCCCGTGAGCCGGAAGTTGGCCTCTAGAGACACACTCTCGCGGCTCCAATGATCAATCACGGTGAGCACACGAAATGCACGGCCACCCGTAAGCACGCAGTGATGTCATCTTGAATCTCGGCAATTCGATGAGGACGATGGTGTCCACCAACAAGAGGTGGACACCATGCAAGACTCCAAGCGGGCGCCGCGTCGGCGCCATCCGGTTGAACTGAAGGCGCAGGTGCTGCGCGAGTGCGCCGAGCTACAAGCGTCGGTGGCGCGTGTGGCGCTGACGCACGGGCTGAACGCCAACCTTGTGCATAAATGGCGGCGCCAGGCCGAGCGCGGCAATGTGGCATTGGGGCCGATGCGCGAGCGTGAAGCCTTCATTCCCGTTGCCTTAGCCGGCGAGCCGGCGCCTGAGCCCAGCGACATCCGTCTCGAACTGCGCCGCGGCCCGCTGCTGGTCAACGTCACTTGGCCAGTCGCCTCTGCTGCGCAGTGCGCTGTCTGGATGCGAGAAGTGCTTAAGTGATCCGCATCGATGCGTTGTGGCTGGCGGTCGAGCCGCTGGACATGCGAGCCGGCACCGAGTCCGCACTGGCCCGCGTGGTCCAGGTCTTCGGTTCAGCGCATCCGCACCACGCCTACCTGTTTGCCAACCGGCGCGGCAACCGCATGAAGGTGCTGATACATGACGGCATCGGCGTGTGGCTGGCCGCGCGGCGCTTAAACCAAGGCAGGTTCGTCTGGCCCAAGACTGCTGAGGCCACGTTGGGCTTGAGCCGCGCGCAGTTCGATGCGCTCGTCCTGGGCCTGCCCTGGCAGCGCCTGGGCGCAGCCGGCATCATCCGCGTGTTGTAGAGGAAAGAGCCTGCCGCAATTGCTGAAACTCCCGATGCCACGGTAGCGGCTCGTGCGGCACGATCATGCCCTGTGATCGACACCGCCGAACTCAACGACTTGAACGCGCAGCAACTGCGCGATGCGGTGCGGTCGCTGATGGAAACGCTGCAGGCCAAGGACGCCGAGATCGCCAGACGCGGGCGCGAGATCACGTTCAAGCAAGCCCTGATCGACAAGCTCACGCACGAGATGGCGGTCTTGAAGCGGCTGAAGTTCGCGGCCAAGTCGGAGTCTTTCAACGCCGAGCAGAGGAGCCTGCTGGACGAAGCGATCGATGCTGACCTGGAGGCTCTGGCCAAGGAAATCGAGCAGCTTGCGCCGATTCCAGCGAGCAAGAGCGACAAACAGCAGCCCAAACGCCAGCCGTTGCCAGCCGAGCTGCCGCGGCGCGAGATTCGCCACGAGCCCGAGCACACCGCCTGCAGTTGCGGCTGCCAGCTGAGGCGTATCGGCGAGGACGTGGCCGAGAAGCTGGACTATGTGCCCGGCGTGTTCACGGTGGAGCGCCATGTGCGCGGCAAATGGGTCTGCGCACGCTGCGAGACGTTAATCCAAGCGCCGGTGGCCGCGCACGTCATCGACAAAGGCATTCCAACGGCCAGCCTGCTGGCTCAGGTGCTGGTAACCAAATACGCGGACCACCTGCCGCTGTACCGCCAAGAGAGCATCTTCGCGCGTGCCGGCTTCGCTATTCCCCGCTCGACGCTGGGGAGCTGGGTCGGTCAATGCGGCTGGCAGCTGCAGCCACTGGTCGATGCCTTGAAGAAGGAGATGCTCACGCACACCGTGCTGCATGCCGATGAGACGCCGGTGGCGATGTTGAAACCCGGCCTGGGCAAGACGCACCGGGCGTACCTGTGGAGCTACTGCACGACGAGCTTCAATCCAATGAAGGCCGTCGTCTTCGACTTCGCCGACAGTCGTGCTGGCCAGCACGCCAGGGACTTCCTGGGCGTGCAGAGTCAAGGCGGCTGGTGCGGCAGCTTGGTCTGTGACGACTTCAGCGGCTACAAGGCCATGCTCGAGCTGGGCGTCACGGAGGCCGGCTGCCTGGCACACGCCCGTCGCAAGTTCCATGAGCTGTGGATCCATCACGGCAGCACGGTCGGCGAGCAGGCGCTGAAGTTCTTCGCAAAGCTCTATGAGATCGAGCGCGAGGTGCGAGGCTGCAGCGCCGATGAGCGAAAGCGCATCCGCCAGCAGAGATCACGTCCGGTGGCTGACGCGCTGCACCAGTGGCTGGCCGAGCAGCGGCGACAAGTACCTGAAGGATCAGCCACCGCCCGGGCGATCGACTACAGCCTGAAGCGCTGGCGCGCACTCATGCGCTTCATCGACGACGGTGAGCTGCCGGTGGACAACAACTGGGTGGAAAACCAGATCCGACCGATTGCCCTTGGCAGATCAAACTGGTTGTTCGCCGGCAGCCTGCGCGCGGGCCAGCGGGCTGCGGCCGTCATGAGCCTGCTGCACTCAGCGCGGCTGAACGGGCACGAGCCGCACGCCTACTTCAAGGACGTGCTCGGGCGGCTGCCGACCCAGCCGTCCAGTCGCATCGATGAGCTGCTGCCGCATCGCTGGACGCCACTACCAACCGCCTGATCGACGAACAAGCGCCCCATCGTCAAGATGGGATCGCCGCGTGCTTACAGAGCAATCGCTTTGGAGCGCTACCAGAGCGCTGCTCGACCGCTTCTCGCCCGACGAGCGCGCCAACCACATCTGCCACTGCGGCTATGGCAGCTCAGCGTGAAACTGCTCTAGACCTGCATGTTGGCCTGCAAGACACGTTCGTTCTCGGCACGAGGGCTTCGTTGCGGTGCGCTCTCGCTTAGCGGCGGCTGCCCTCTTGCCGAGGGGTCGACCGTCCCAGGAATGCGCGATGCGAGCTAACGCGACTCATGCTACCCAAGTTGGCGCGCACCACTTTCACGCCAGCGGCGTTAAACGCTTTTGATTGATGCGCGTCTCACGGGCCTGCATCGCCAGCCTGTTGATGCCGTTGATGCCGTTGATGCCGTTGATGCCGTTGATGTCACCGATGCCGATGGGCTGGCGGCCGCGCGCACCATACCCATCGCGCAAAATTTTGTGCCACTGGAACTACGTGGCGAGCGTTCCGGGCTCGATGGTGCGGGGTCAATTCCGCCTTCGTTCCCAATTTATACCGTTACACTTTTGATCCCATGGCACCTCCTTACTTCGTCACCCGCATCCGCGTCTGTGCTATTGCACTCGGCTTCTTTGCACTCGGCGCGCAGGCGGCCGTCACCGAAGTCGTCACCGACGGCACGTTCGCCAGCGGCTTGGCCAGCTGGAGCGTGGGCGCCAGCACCGGAAGCGCCAGCGGGAGCTGCGGCTTCAACGCTGCCGGTGTGCCTGGCAACGAGGCGATCACGTCGCTTCCGGGATTCACGAATGCCGCGGGCGGGCCGCATCAGGCGCTGGGCAGCGTCTCCCTGACCGCGAACGGCTTTCGCAGCTGCGTGCTGTACCAGGACATCGCAATTCCGGCCGGCGCCACGACGCTTTCGCTGAGCGGCGACTTCGCGATCAAGACCTTCGGTGGGCTCGCCACCGGGGATACTGCGATATTCGTCGGGCTGTACCCCACCACCAGTGTTCCCAGTTTCCAGGATGCTTTTCAGGGTGGCAACCGCTTGATTGTTCCAGGCGCCAACAACACGGCGGTGACGCCGAGGTCGCCGGTCACGCTCAACGTGGCGCCCTATGCGGGAACCACGCTGCGGCTGTCCATCATCAATGCGATGCAATCGCAGGCGTCCGGCACTGGCCCCTACATTCCCGGAGCAGGCTCGGTGGTTGGGGCGGACCGCGTCAGCGCCTTGGTCACGGTACCGCTCGCTGCGCAGACGATCACCTTCAACAATCCGGGGCCCCAGGCTCTCGGCACCAGCCCCACCGTGACCGCAACCGCCAGTTCCGGACTCGCACCCAGCTTCACGTCCGCGACGCCGGGCGTCTGCACCACCACCTCGGGAGGTGCGCTCACACTCGTTGGCGCCGGAACGTGCACCATCAATGCCGATCAGCCCGGCAATGCGACCTTTGCAGCGGCGCCTCAGGTAGCTCAGACTTTCGCCGTCGTCCAGGCCACGCAGACCATCACCGTCGCCAATCCGGGGCAGCAGACCGTGGGTACCACCGCGATGCTCACGGCAAGTGCGAGCTCGGGACTCGCACCCGGCTTCACGTCCGCGACGCCGGGCGTCTGCACCATTACCGCGGGAGGTGCTCTGACGCTCGTTGCCGCCGGAACCTGCACCATCAATGCCGATCAGTCCGGCAATGCCACCTTTGCCCCAGCTCCCCAGGCGACGCAGGCATTTGCCGTGGTCAAGGCCACGCAGACCATCACCGTCGCCAATCCGGGGCAGCAGACCGTGGGCACCAACCCGACGCTCGCGGCGACCGCCAGTTCCGGACTGGCGCCAACCTTCAGCTCGGCCACCACCGGCGTGTGCACGGTCACCGCAGGCGGAACCCTGACCCTGGTCGCGGCCGGCAGTTGCACGATCAACGCCAACCAGGCGGGCGACGCCAGTTACGCGGCGGCACCCCAGGTGGCTCAGACATTCGCCGTCGTCCAGGCCACGCAGACCATCACCTTCGCCAATCCGGGGCAGCAAACCGTGGGCACCCACCCGACGCTTGCGGCGACCGCGAGTTCCGGACTCGCACCCAGCTTCACGTCCGCGACGCCGGGCGTCTGCACCACCACCTCGGGAGGTGCGCTCACAATCGTTGGCGCCGGAACGTGCACCATCAATGCCGATCAGCCCGGCAATGCGACCTTTGCAGCGGCGCCTCAGGTGGCAAGGACATTCGCGGTGGTGGTGGTGGCCAGTGTCAATGTCGCGTCAATTCCGACGCTGCAAACCTGGGCCCTTGTGGTGCTGGCATGGCTGCTCGCAGCCACCGGCTGGACGCTGGCGCGCAGGAAATGAGTGGGCTACGCGTGCCTGCATGACCTTATCGGACCTACCAAGACGCCTTGGTGCCGGCGAATGCCAGTGCAGATTCCATCCTACGAACGGCTTTCAAAAGGCACGCAGCCGAGGACTGCTTTTAGACTAAAGGCCACTGACCCTGGCCCAGCTTTTCGAACCGTTCGGTTACCGAGAGGACCGGCATGATTTGGCCCAGCAAGAAGGGCCAGGAGCATGTCGTGAAGAGAAGCAATTTTACTGAGGATCAAATCGCTTTTGCGTTGAAGCAAGCCGAGCTGGGTACCACCGTCGAGGAGGTGTGTCGCAAGATGGGCATCAGCGATGCAACGTTTTACGCGTGGCGCAAGAAGCACGGCGGCGTAGGACCATCGGAGCTGCGTCGGCTGCGCCAGCTCGAAGCGCCCGCTGAGTCAGACTAGTTGTCGCTTCCCCGATCTGCACCGAAGCGCATCCCCATGGACCGAAACCAACATTAGCCGAATTCCGAGAGCAAGCCCTCAGCAAGGCCCGACACCGCGGCACACGCAGCGTGCGTGATGCGGCCGACGAGTTGACCATGTCTGCCGGCACCCTGAGGAAATGGTGGGCCGATCCAGTCGCAGCGCGCCTGCAGCGATGCCCGCGGCCGAATTGCCCCACGAGCTGCCAGTCGAGGCATGGAGCGCTGGCCAGCGCCTGTTGGCCCTGCAACAAGCCCATGGTCTGAGCGGCTCCGATCTGCATGCCTGGTGTCGCGAGAAGGGTCTTTTCGAGCATCAATTAATCGCTTGGCGCGATGTATTCTGCAGAGTTGCGGCGCCCGAGTCACGTGAATCGAAACTGGTCCTGCGTGAACTTCAGACCCGCAACGACATGCTGCAGCGTGCGCTGCGACGAAAAGAGAAATCGTTGGCCGAAGCTGCAGCTTTGCTGGTGCTGCAAAAAAAGTTACAGGCGCTGTGGGAGGACGAGGAAACATGGGCTCGCTCAGCGAGCGTCAAGCTCTGCTGGCCTTGCTCGGCCGAGGCGTGCGATGCCGGCCGCGCGGCTGGCACCGGCGTGCACCCCGATCGCCCTGAGCGAGCGCACCGTACAGCGCTGGCAACAACCTGCGGCCTTGCGCGTTGGCGACCTGCGAACGAGCGACAAACGCATCGCCTCGCCCCCGCCGAACCGGCTTTAGCGAGACCGGACGCCAGGCCGCGCTGGCGTTGGTCAACAGCGAAGTATTCAAGAATCTGCCGCCCGGTCTCAGATCGTGCCGCGCTTGGCCGACCAAGGCAGGTATGTGGCCAGCGGATCGACCCTGTATTGATTGCTGCGCGGTGCCGGCCAACTGACGCACCGTCCTGCCGAACGTGCGCAGCACCAGCGCAGCCGCCCGCGTGCACTGGTGGCCTCCAGGCCCGACCAGATCTACTGCTGGGACGCAGGTCTACGACTGTGAAAGCGCCGATCGGGCCAGCCAGTTGTTGACCGACATCTGTGAGCGTCAAGAAATCGAGCGAAATCAGCTAACGGTGCATTCCGACAATGGCGCGCCGATGACGGGCGAGACCATGCTGGCCACGATGCAGCGCCTGGGCGTGGCGGCGTCGCGCAGTCGCCCGGCCGTGAGCAACGACAACCCGTTCTCGGAGGCCTTGTTCCGGACTCTGAAATACCGACCTCGGCTGCCGGTCAGACCGATGCAAAGCCTGCTGCAGGCCCGGCGCTGGGTGACGCAGCTCGTGCATTGGTACAACCACGAGCATCGCCACAGCGCAATCACCTTCGTGACGCAAGCGCAGCGCCATGTCGGGATCGACCGATCGATGCTGCTGGAACGGGCCAAAGTCTACGAAACAGCCCGCCTGCGACATCCGTATCGCTGGTCGCGAGCAACCCGCAACTGGACTCGCATCGCTGAAGTGCACCTCAGCCCGGAGAAGAAGACAAATCCCCCACCCTGACGACTCAGAAAGCTGCTTGACCTTCCCATCCCGTGCGACAACTGGCTTGACAACGACCGGCCACCACGCCAGCCGGGATTTCCAGCCACTCAGACAAGCTCCCAAAGCTGCGGCGCAGGTCGTGCAAGGTCAGCACGTCGATGCCGGCTGCGCTGCAGGCACGGGCGTTGATGTGCTTCGGCTTGCGGATAGGCTGCGCGACCACGCGGCCATCCTGCGCGCTTTGGAACACCCATGGCCCGCGCCTCTGCAAACTGTGCAGCAGGTGCGCCGCGTAGGCGGTCAGCGGAATGACGCGCTCGCCTTCCACCTTGTCGCGGACAGTGACGCCGCGCCACTTCGCATTGATGTCCTCCCATTGAAGGCGAGCACCTCGCCGGGCCGTGCGCCGGTCAGCAGCAGGGTTTGCAGGCAGGCTGCTGCAATCGGATTAGCGAGCCCGCGCACGGCATCGAACCACGCGGGCAGGTGCTCGCGCAGCAGTGCGTCTTGCTTCACCCCTGCTTCGCCCTAACGCTTCGCGGGCCTTGCGGCTTCTGGCGGGGTGGTCGCCCGCAAGCGAATGCTTGTATGCCGGCTGGTCGGTGCACCAGTTCAGGAACGCGCGTAGCAGCCGAAGTGCAAGCCGTGCCTGCGTCGGCCGGCTTCGCGCCTCCCGCGCTGCCCACGCTTCAATGACGGGCCCTGTCGGGTCATGCAGCGCCAGCGCCAGCAGGCTATGAAGCGGCCCGGCACCCGTCACCCCCCGGCCACGCGTACCGCGCGCGGCAGGCTCGCCACCAGCGCGGGCCAGTTGCACATGGTCGATGCGGTGTCGTTCTCCCCAATGCGTACAGCGCTCCGCAAGATAGGCGCTCCAGGCGTTGCCCACGGTGAGGGAAGCCACTCGGCATCAGCGGCCATCTGTGCAGCCTTAGCGGCGGCTTGCTGGCGCTCCAGTTCGCGCGGGTTTTGTCCACCGTCCAGCACCACGGCCAGCCGGCGCGCTTCGGTGCGGTCTTGTTCGATGGCCCAGGCGCGTACGTCGCCGATGGTGCGGCGGGTGGTCTGGCGGTTCAGCCTGTCTTCGAACACGAACGACTTGCCGCCCGTATTGGTCACGCGCACACGCAGGCCTGGGCTTCGATGTCGCGCAGGAACGCTTGCGCTTTGCAATCGGTGCGGCAGGTCAGCCGTTTAACAACCCCAGCAGTCAGATCTACGTGCTGGCTAAGGTCCCGTACGTCGCTTTACTTCGGTCGCGCCATGTTGATTGCTCCCGTTGACTTGGCTGCACCGCCTGTTCATGTAGCCACGGTGTAGCCAAAAGCGCCCTATTTAAGAGAATATCAATCAACAGCCAGCACTGTGCATGCGACCAGTTCATGCGCGCGAGCTGTTGATTTTTATAGGTTCTATCAATCTCAATCAACATCCGCAAACATCATTTCGGTCGGACCCGAAATTCGATATACGGTAACCCCGTATCCAGGGTTCGAATCCCCGTCTCTCCGCCAGCTGACCAGCATCAATGCGCCTTTCCAGACGCATTTTTGGTTCCCGCTGACGCCGATCCCGCCCACACAGCAGGGATGGGCGGTCAGCAGTCGCGCCTCAGTGCAAGTGCCGCGGCTTGCGTCCGCCGCCGTGACCACCGCCGAAGCCGCCGTGGCTGCCGCCGGGCCCGCGCGGTGGCTTGTTGCTGATCTCGAGCGAATTGGCCAGCGAGTCGTAGCGCTGCGAAAACAGCTTGTCGATCTCGGTCACCACACCGGACAGTTCGGCGCCGTCGAAGTGGCGTTCCATCATCGCGACCACGTCTTCGACCAGCAGGTCGCGCTGCACCTGCAGGATCGCGCCCGGGTTCGGGCCGACGAACAGCATCAGGAAGTCGTCGCGCGCTTCTTCGTCCTCTTCAGCAGTGGAGCGGCTTTCCTCTTCTTCGTCGTCGTCGTCGAACTCGACGTCATAGAACGACACTTCGATCGCAGCACCTTGGGCTGAAAGTTCGTTCAGGCTCATGCACATCTCGTCGAGCGCATTGCGAAAATCCTCGTCGCCGCGCACGGTCCAGCACACGTGAAGCTCGTGCTTTTTCGGGTCGAACTCGATGCCCGGCTCATCGTCATAGATGCTCGCTGCGCCGTCTGCAAGCGATTTGGCGCCCGCGTAGTCCCACAGCGGCTTCAACGCTTCCTGCAGCTGTGGGAGCTTGACGTCCGCACGCAGCTGCACGTCGCCATGCACATGGATCTCGAAGGGGGCGTTGTAGTTGGTCATCTCGGTGGATCTCGGTTGACCGCCGCCGAACAACCGGCGACATGACGAGGGGAAAAAGGCTGAGGGGTGGAAGGAGAATGAAGATGCGGTGCAGTGGATTGTGGAATCGTGCGCCCGGATCAAGCACCCTACGGGCTTCGTCAACGACTGCAAGTTGCGCGCTACAGAAAACCATTTTCTCACGGTTCGCCAAGTCAGCGACGGGTTCGGGACACTGCTGCAAAGCTGCTGTTGCTATTTTTTTTGCAGCATTATCGGCAGTCTTGACAACGTCGATTCAATCCATTGCGGGGTCGAGCGACTTCGAAACCGCGAGCGAGCAAACGAGCGGTGGCGGCAACCCTGACCCAGGCAGCGCTCGTCAGGCGCACCCTGTCGTCGAACGCAGGCTGGCGAGGGTGCCTGGAGCCGGCCCGCAACCGGGCCGCCGCCACGTTTGTCGAATCACCGGAAAGCATGGTAGAAAGCGCGTCGCGTCGGGCTGAAAAAACCGCAGCCGTTTTTGCGGAAGCAGCCCATGCAGCAAGATGTTCTTGCTATTTTTTTGCTAGTCGGCAAGTTTTTCCTGATCGCTGCTTTCGCCCGGGCCGGGCTGATCGATTCGGCACCGCGGCGGCGGTCGAGGCATGCCAGGCGGCTGCTGCCGATTGCCCTCTCATCCCCTCCTCATCGTCACCTGTTTTCGACCCACCATCATTGCCGAGGTGAATTTCACTCATGAGCCAACCAGACCGTGTCCTGATCGATTTCTTCGGCGACTACATCTGCCCATTCTGCTGTCTGACCGTGCCGGTGCTCTACCAGGCCAAGGCCGAACTGGGCGACCGCATCGAGCTGCGCTGGCGCGGCATGGAGCTGCGGCCGGAACCGATGGCCCTGCTCGACCCGACCCACACCGACTACCTGCGGCAATGGAACGAACAGATGCTGCCGATCGCGACCGAACGCGGCGTCGAGCTGCGACTGCCGACCCTGCTGCCGCGCAGCCGGCTCGCACTGGAAGCGGCCGCGTTCGCGCGGGACGCCGGCGCTTTCGACTTGATGCACAAGGCCCTGTTCGCGGCGTTCTTCGAACACGGCCGCGATCTCGGCTCGATCGATGAGCTGGTGCGCATCGGCGCGCAGGACGCCGGCCTCGATGCGGACAAGTTGCGTGCCGCGCTGGAACACGGCAGCTTCGGCCCGCAGGTGCAGGCGGATCGGCTGGAAGCGGCCTTCTACGGCGTGGCCGGCCTGCCGGTGCTGGTGCTGCGCCGCGAAGATCAGGAGAAGAAACAGGCGCAGGCGCTCTGGGGCGCGCAGCCGCTCAAGGGCGTGCTCGACGGCGTCGAAACGGTGCGCTCGGGCGGCTGACTGCGCAGTCGACGGCAGCGGCAAAGGCGGTCTTGCCAGTCCCTGATCACACGCCTGCATTTTTAAGCCGCGGTTAAGCGGACGGTCGCAAACTCTCGTTCCAGCGTTGCTTGTCCAGCAACTTTTTTTCCAACGGAAAGAAGCGAGAGAACCATGAAGACGAACCGCAAGACGATTGTCACCACCCGCCTGGTTGCCGCCCTGCTCGGCGCCGGCATCATCGGCAGTGCCGGCGCGGCATTGCTGCATCACGACCCGGCCGCGGCAGCACCCCTCGCACCGCTGGCACTGACCAAGGTCGCCAACGACGATGGCGGCAGCACGACCGCACAGACCCCCGCACCGGTCAACGCAGCACCGGTGGCGCCACCGGATTTCGCGAAGATCACGCAGCAGTACGGCCCGGCGGTCGTCAACATCACCGTGACCGGCACCACCAAGGTCGCCAATACCGAGGGCGACGGCAACGGCTCGTACAACGGCCGCGGCGCCGATCCGTTCGGCAACGATCCGTTCTTCGAATTCTTCCGCCGCTTCCAGCAGCAAGGCCCGCGCGGCGGCCAGCCCGCACAGCCGCACGGCATGCCGATGCGCGGCATGGGCTCGGGCTTCATCGTCGATGCGAACGGCATCATCCTGACCAACGCGCACGTGGTGCGCGATGCGAAGGAAGTGACCGTCAAGCTGACCGACCGGCGCGAATTCATCGCCAAGGTGCTCGGCGCCGATCCGAAGACCGATGTCGCGGTGCTCAAGATCGACGCGAAGGACCTGCCGGTGGTCGCGATCGGCAAGCCGAACGATCTGCGCGTGGGCGAATGGGTGCTGGCGATCGGCGCGCCGTTCGGCTTCGAGAATTCCGTGACGGCCGGCGTGGTCAGCGCGAAGGGCCGCAATCTGCCGGACGACAGCGCGGTGCCGTTCATTCAGACCGACGTCGCGGTGAACCCGGGCAACTCGGGCGGGCCACTCTTCAACGGGCGCGGCGAAGTGGTCGGCATCAACTCGCAGATCTACAGCCGCACCGGTGGCTACCAGGGCCTGTCATTTGCGATTCCGATCGACCTCGCTTCAAAAATCGAGAAACAGATCGTCGAGCACGGCGAAGTCAAGCATGCGCGGCTCGGCGTCACGATCCAGGAAGTGAACCAGACCTTTGCGTCTTCGTTCAAGCTCGACAAGGCAGCTGGTGCGCTCGTGGCCAGCGTTCAAAAAGGCAGCGCGGCGGAGAAGGCCGGCCTGCAGCCGGGCGATGTGGTCCGCGCGGTCGATGGCCGCCCGATCGTCGCTTCGGGCGAACTGTCGGCGATCGTGGCACTCAAGAGCCCGGGCGACAAGCTGCAGCTCGACGTCTGGCGCAACGGCGCGCCGGAGACGATCGGCGCGACCCTGCAGGGCACCGACAAGGATGCCGTGCAGACCGCGAGCGCGGGTTCCGGCGACGAAGACGGCAACGCGAAGCTCGGCCTGTCGCTGCGCCCGCTGCAGCCGGAAGAACGTGCGCAGGCCGGCAATGCATCGGGCCTGGTGGTCGAAGGCGCGGATGGTCCGGCAGCGCTTGCCGGTGTCGAAGCCGGCGACCTGCTGCTCGCGGTGAACGGCACGCCGGTCAGGAACGTCGAGCAGGCCCGTGCGGCATTGGCCAAGACCGGCAACAAGTCGGTCGCGCTGCTGATTCAGCGCGGCGACAACAAGATCTTCGTGCCGGTGCGCATCGGCTGACATCGCTGATTGTTCATGTGATCTCTCACTCCAGTTGCCGGTTGTAGTCTTCGAGGCCGGCACTTCCAGAGGCCGTGGCGGGGTTCCGTCACGGCCTTTTTTTATGCGGATGGCCAGGGCTGCAGCAGACGTTACGATGACCGCCAACATACATCTGTCGAAAATCTGTCGAAAGCGTTGCCGTCATGGCCGTCATCACCACCATCGAAGACCTGCGCGTGCTCGCGGAGAAACGCGTGCCGCGCATGTTCTACGACTACGCCGATTCGGGCTCCTGGACCGAAGGCACGTATCGTGCGAACCAGAGCGATTTCGACCGCATCAAGCTGCGCCAGCGGGTCGCGGTCAACATGTCGAACCGGACCACCGCGACGACGATGATCGGCGAGCCGGTCGCAATGCCCTGCGCGATCGCACCGACCGGCCTGACCGGCATGCAGCATGCGGACGGCGAGATGCTCGGCGCCATCGCCGCCAAGAAGTTCGGCATCCCTTTCACGCTGTCCACCATGAGCATCTGCTCGATCGAGGACATCGCGCAGGCTACCCACAACCATCCGTTCTGGTTCCAGCTCTACTGGATGCGCGACCGCGACTTCATGGAGCGCCTGATGGAACGCGCGAAGGCCGCGAACTGCAGCGCGCTGGTGCTCACGCTCGATCTGCAGGTGATGGGCCAGCGCCACAAGGATCTGAAGAACGGCCTGACCGCGCCGCCCAAACCGACCTTGCCCAACATCCTGAACCTGCTGACCAAGCCGCGCTGGTGCTTGGGGATGGCGGGCACGAAACGCCGCGGCTTCGGCAACCTGATCGGCCACGCGAAGGGCGTGAGCGACATGAGCTCGCTCGGCACCTGGACCAAGGAGCAGTTCGACCCGGAACTCGACTGGAACCACGTCGAATGGATCAAGAAGCGCTGGGGTGGCAAGTTGATCCTGAAAGGCATCATGGTCGAGGAGGATGCAAAACTGGCCGCCGACAGCGGCGCCGATGCGCTGGTGGTGTCGAACCACGGCGGCCGCCAGCTCGACGGCGCACCGTCGGCGATTCATGCGCTGCCGGCCATCGTGGATGCGGTCGGCGGCAAGAACGGCCGCATCGAAGTCTGGATGGACGGCGGCATCCGCAGCGGCCAGGACGTGCTGAAGGCATTCGCACTCGGCGCGCAGGGCACGCTGCTGGGACGCGCATTCCTCTACGGGCTCGGCGCGATGGGCGAAGCCGGCGTCACCAAGGCGCTCGAGATCATCCACAAGGAACTTGACATCACGATGGCGTTCTGCGGCCGCACCGACCTGAAGACGGTGGACAAAAGCATTCTGCTGCCGGGAACGTTCTGAGCTGCGCCCTCCTGCCTGCGCTGAATCGCCAGTTCAGCCCGTTGCAGCGTGTGCACGTCGTCCTGCGCAAGCCCGGGCATCACGCTGCACCTCGATCCCCAAGCGCCGGATGCATGGGTTCGTTTTTCGCAGCTGTCTGTCTGTTGCGCGACTCTCACGACGACCGGCGCCGGGCAAGGTGTCGCAGCCGCGCGATCCTGCTGGCTTTGACGATCCGTGACTCGGGACATCCCTCACCCCCGGCTTGCCAGTCGCAAAAGCCATCGGTACATTGCGACGTTTGCCTGCCTTATTTGCGAACCCTCCCAATGTCCATTGATTCCCGCGCCGATCCCCTTGTCGATGCTTCACTCGGTGCATCCGCCGATTCGGCAGTGTCCGATCCTCGTTTCATGGCGGCCGACCCCGGCAGCGCCATCGCCACTCCCGCCGACCTCCCCGCACTGGGCGTGGAGGCCGAAGCGCTCA
The DNA here is from genome assembly GCA_965218765.1 of Burkholderiaceae bacterium. Taxonomy (GTDB): domain Bacteria; phylum Pseudomonadota; class Gammaproteobacteria; order Burkholderiales; family Burkholderiaceae_C; genus JBBPYC01. The sequence continues at coordinate 805,825 of CBDCLU010000002.1, forward strand.
CGATCGCGCCGGCTGCGGGCCGGGCCGACACACGCACGCCGCGGCACATCCGGCTGACCTCGCACGCGGGCGGCTTCGGTGCGTTGCCGCTTCAATGGGGCGCAGCCACGGCGGCCGAACGCGGCCCGGTTATCGGCACCACCACGAAGCGCGCGCACCGCAACGTGATCGGCACGCACAGCGGCTCCTACAGCGTCTATCGCGCGCTCGCGGTGGCCGCCGGGGCGTTGAAGCGCGAGCACCGCGCCGACCTGACCAACACCGCCCCCACGCACCCGATCGGTCCCTATCCGCAGTGGAGCGAGCCGGGCCGCATCGTCTCGCTGGACCCCTGGGGTGCGCTGGTCGCCGAGGCGTTCAGCGCCGAACTCACGGCCGGCTACGACATCCGCCCGACGATCGCCGTGACGCAGGCCCACGTGATCCTGCCCGAGGTGATCGAGGCGCTGCAAAAAGGCCGTCTCAAGGCCGATGGCAGGTTTCTGACGAGCGGCGGTGCCGCGATAGTGACCAAGGCCGCGATCGAGCCGGTCTGGTATCTGCCCGAAGTGGCGAAACGCTTCAACTGCTCGGAAACGGATCTGCGCCGCACCCTGTTCGAGGAGACCGGCGGCATGTATCCGGAACTCGTCACGCGCAGCGACCTCGAGGTGTTCCTGCCGCCGATCGGCGGGCAGACCATCTACATCTTCGGCTCGCCCGCCGATCTGGCCGACACCAACGTCGAGCTGACCGCACGCATTCACGACGAATGCAACGGCTCGGACGTGTTCGGCTCGGACATCTGCACCTGCCGCCCGTACCTCACGCATGCGATCGAGGAGTGCATCCGTGGCGCGCAGCGCGGCGGTGTCGGGCTGGTGGCCTACTCGCGCAAGGAAGGCCGCGCGCTGGGCGAGGTCACCAAGTTCCTGGTCTACAACGCGCGCAAACGGCAAGTCGGCGGCGACACCGCGGACCAGTACTTCGCACGCACGGAGTGCGTGGCCGGCGTGCAGGACATGCGCTTTCAGGAGCTGATGCCAGACGTGTTCCACTGGCTCGGCATCAAAAAAATCCACCGGCTCGTGTCGATGAGCAACTTGAAGTTCGACGCGATCACGGGCTCCGGCATCGAGATCGGCGAGCGCATCAACATTCCGGACGACCTGATCCCGGCCGATGCGCGCGTGGAGATGGACGCGAAGATGGCCGCGGGCTATTTCACGACGGGTGCGGTGCCGGCGGCGGACGAGTTGAAAAAAGCCAAGGGGCGGGGGTTGGCGGAGTGACGCGGCCGGCAACCGCAGCGCACCCAGACGCTTCGACAAGCACGAATGCCGCTAGTGCTTCTGTAGCGCTCCCCGCAGATACAGCAAGCGCTGCAGCCCGACTGCGCACGACAAACGCGGTGCGCGAACGGGCCTGGGCCCTGCTGGCACGTGCGCGCCGCGGCGAATCCGACTGGTTCACGATCGACGATGGCCGGCTCGCCGAGGCGACCCGGCTGACGGTCGACGTGACCCGCAGGCGTTATCCGGACAACAACATTCCGTTTCACAGCCGCTGGCGCCATTTCCAGGCGGGCGGGGTCGACCGGCTGGCCGAGCTCGCGCGCCTGCTGGGCCCGCGAGTGTCGCCGCGCGACCACACCCGCGCGCAGATCGATCTGGCGCTGATCAGCGTGCTGCTCGATGCGGGCGCCGGTCCCGACTGGCGCTATGACGAAGCCGGCAGCGGGCTGCGGTTCACGCGCTCCGAAGGCCTGGCGGTCGCGAGCTTTCATGCGTTCGCCGCGGGTCTGTTTTCGTCGGACCCGCAGCAGCCGCTGCAGGCCGATGCGGCGGGGCTGCAGGCACTCGATGCGGACCGGCTCGGGGCTGCGTTCCAGGTCGGCGCCGGCAATCCGCTCGTCGGCCTGGCGGGCCGCACGACGTTGCTGCACCGGCTCGGGGCCGCCACCGCCGCGCAGCCCCAGACCTTCGGCCCGCTCGGTCGGCCCGGCGGCCTGTTCGATGCAGTGGCCGGCAGCGGTGGCACCGTCGCCGCCGCGATCCAGGCCCGGCAGGTGTTCGATCTGGTGATGCAGTCGCTCTCCGGCATCTGGCTCAGCGCCAACACGGTGGCCGATTCAAGCGATCCCGCGCTTGCTCTAGGCGACTGCTGGCGCCACTCGGCCGTGCGCGGCCCGGGCCTGACCGACGGCTGGATGCCGTTTCACAAGCTGTCGCAGTGGCTCACCTATTCGCTGCTGGAGCCGTTTCAGTGGGCGGGCATTCAGATCGGCGGGCTCGACGCGCTGACCGGCCTGCCCGAATACCGCAACGGCGGCCTGTTCCTCGACTGCGGCGTGATCCGGCCGAAGGACCCGATGGCGTTCGAGCGCAGCTGGAAGGTCGGCGACGAATTCATCGTCGAATGGCGCGCGCTGACCGTCGCGTTGCTGGATGAACTGGCCGTGCAGGTCCGCGAGCAGATGAAGCTCGACAATGCCGCCCTGCCGCTCGCTGCGATCCTCGAAGGCGGCACCTGGGCCGCGGGGCGTGAATTGGCACAGCGCTTGCGTGACGGTGCACCACCGCTGAAGATCGAAAGCGACGGGACCGTGTTCTAGCCGCGCCACAATGCCGGTCTCGGAAACATCACCAAAGCCTTCGTCTCGCCCCATGCCCCAAGTCCACCTGATCGACCACCCGCTGGTCCAGCACAAGCTCTCGTTGATGCGCCGCCACGACGCATCGACCAGCAGCTTTCGCACCCTGCTCAACGAGTTGTCGATGCTGCTGGCCTACGAAGTCACGCGCGACATGCCGATGCAGGACATCGAGATCAAGACGCCGCTGGAGACCATGACCGGCAAGGTGATCGACGGCAAGAAGCTCGTGCTGGTGTCGATCCTGCGCGCGGGCAACGGCATCCTGGAGGGCATGCTCAGCGTGGTGCCGGGTGCGCGGGTCGGCCACATCGGGCTCTATCGGGACCCGAAGACGCTGACCGCGATCGAGTACTACTTCAAGATGCCCAGCGACATGCACGAGCGCGACGTGGTGGTGGTCGATCCGATGCTGGCCACCGGCAACTCGGCGATCGCAGCGGTCGAGCGGCTCAAGGAGACAGGCCCGAAATCGATCAAGTTCGTTTGCCTGCTGACCTGCCCCGAAGGCATCAAGGCCTTGCACGACGCGCACCCCGACGTGCCGATCTATACCGCCGCGATCGACCGGCAGTTGAACGAGCATGGCTACATCCTGCCGGGGCTCGGCGATGCAGGCGATCGGATATTTGGAACCAAATAGGGCTGTGGCGCTTGTTCTTTCTGCACATCCCGCTTCATTTTCAATAGCAAACGACTTGTCAACGTCTACCAGGAGCATCCACTTGATCCAACGCCGCCCACTCCTCATCGCCGCCGGCGCCGCGGCCGTGCTCGCGCTCGTCGGCCTGCCGCAGTTCGCGTCCGCACAAGGCAGCAAGCTCAAGGTCGCGGCGGTCTACACCGTGCCGTTCGAACAGCAGTGGGTCGGCCGCATCCACCAGGCGTTCAAGGCCGCGGAAGCGCGCGGCGAGATCGAATACAAGGCGAGCGAGAACGTCAGCAACGCCGACTACGAGAGGGTGATGCGCGAGTACGCGAATGCGGGCAACCAGCTGATCGTCGGCGAAGCGTTCGCGGTCGAAGCGGCGGCGCGCAAGGTCGCGAAGGACTTTCCGAAGACCTATTTCCTGCTCGGCTCGTCGGGCCGGCCGCAGGCGCCGAACTTCAGCGTGTTCGACAACTACATCCAGGAGCCCGCGTTTCTCTCCGGCATGATCGCCGGCGGCATGACCAAATCGAACCAGATCGGCATGGTCGGCGGCTTCCCGATTCCGGAAGTGAACCGGCTGATGAATGCGTTCATCGCGGGCGCGAAAGAGGTCAACGGACAAGTCGAGTTCACGGTGAGCTTCATCAACAGCTGGTTCGACCCGCCGAAAGCCAAGGAAGCCGCGTTCGCGATGATCGAAAAAGGCGCCGACGTGCTGTATGCGGAACGCTTCGGCGTGAGCGACGCGGCGAAGGAAAAAGGCGTGCTGGCGATCGGCAACGTGATCGACACGCAGGCGCAGTACCCGGATACCGTGGTCGCATCCGCGATCTGGAACTTCGAGCCGACTGCGGATCGGGCGATCGAACTGGCGAAAGTCGGCAAGTTCACCGCGGAAGACTACGGCTCCTATTCGATGATGAAAGACAAAGGCTCCAACCTCGCGCCGCTCGGCACGTTCGACGCCAAGGTCCCCGCCGACCTGAAAGCCAAGGTGAAGCGCAAGCAGGACGAGATCATGGCCGGCACGTTCACGGTCCGCGTGGACGACGCGGCACCGAAATCGACCGCGAAGTGATGCCTCGCTTGCGGCGTTGCCTGTCGGGTGCGGCGCTGGCGTTCAGCGCGCTGCTGGCCGGCTGCGCTGGTCCCGCTTCAATGACGGCCGGCGGCGAGCCGACCGGCGCGACGTCGACCGGCGCCCGGCTGGACCCGACGCCACGCATCGCCGTCATGTCCGCGTTCGGCCCCGAACTGGACCTGCTGCTCGCGCAGTTGCGGTCGAGCAAGGCATACGACATCGGCGGCGTCACCTTCACCACCGGCACGCTTGGCAGCCAGCCGGTCGTGCTGTTGCTCTCCGGCATCAGCATGGTGAATGCGACGATGAACGCGCAGCGCGTGCTCGATCGCTTTCACGTGTCGCGCATCGTGTTCAGCGGCATTGCGGGCGGCGTGAATCCGGCGCTCTCCATCGGCGACGTCACGGTGCCGGCCCAGTGGGGCCAGTACCTCGAAGTGCTGATGGCGCGTGAGACCGCGCCGGGCCGGTACGCCGCGCCGCCCTGGATGAAGGATGTGACGCTGCCCGCGTTCGGCATGCTGCACCCGCGCCCGGTAGAAGTGCGCAGCGCCGCGCATGCCGACCTCGAGCGTCGCTTCTGGTTCCCGGTGGACCCGAAGATGCTGGACGTCGCGCGCGGCCTGGGCTTTGTCGATCTGGCGCGCTGCACGTCCGCCGCGAAGTGCTTGTCGCATGCGCCGCAGCTGCGCGTCGGCGGCAACGGCGTGTCCGGCCAGGCGTTCATCGACAACAAAGCGTTTCGCGAATACACGTTCAGGACTTTCGACGCCAACGTGATCGACATGGAAACCGCCGCGGTCGCGATGGTCGCCTGGAGCAACGACGTGCCCTATCTCGCGTTTCGCTCGCTCAGCGACTTGGCCGGCGGCGGCGAAGGCGAAAACGAGATGGGCACCTTCATGGGCCTGGCTGCGGACAATTCGGCGAAAGTGCTGCTCGCGTTTCTGGCCGCGTGGAAGTAGCGGCAGCAAGGCCCTGGACCAGCGGCGCAGCGCCGGTGCTGCGTCTGCGCGGCGTCAGCAAGCGCTTCGGCGCGCTGCTCGCCAACGATTGCGTCTCGCTCGATCTCGCGCGCGGCGAAGTGCTCGCGCTGCTCGGTGAGAACGGCGCCGGCAAATCAACCTTGATGTCGATCCTGTTCGGCCACTACCGTGCCGATGCGGGATCGATCGAGGTGGACGGACGCCCGCTTGCAGCCGGCGATCCGAAGGCCGCGCTGGCGGCCGGCATCGGCATGGTGCACCAGCATTTCACGCTCGCGGAAAACTTGAGCGTGCTCGACAACGTGATGCTCGGCAGCGAGCCGCTGTGGCAACCGTTCACGCGCCGCCGGGCCGGCCGCGCCAAGCTGCAGGACGTCGCGCGGCGCTTCGGCTTGGGCGCGCAGCCCGATGCGCTGGTCGGCAGCCTGTCGGTCGGCGAACGCCAGCGCGTCGAGATCCTGAAAGCGTTGTATCGCGGCGCACGCATCCTGATCCTCGACGAGCCGACCGCCGTGCTGACCCCGCAGGAAAGCGCGCTGTTGTTCGACACGCTCGCGCGCATGGTCGCCGACGGGTTGTCGATCATCTTCATCAGCCACAAGCTCGGCGAAGTGCTGCGTGTGTCGCACCGGATCGCGGTGCTGCGGCATGGCCGGCTGATGGATGTGATGCCCGCAGCGGGCACGACCGAGGCCGCGTTGGCGAACGCGATGGTGGGCCACGCGGTGGCCGCGCCGGCAAGGCGCGCGGCTGCAATGTTGCCGGTAGCGCAGGTTGAAGCCGAGCCGGTCTGCTTGCTCGACGAGGTCCACACGCTCGGTGCACGCGACGCGTTGCAGGGCGTGTCGCTGCAACTGCACGCTGGCGAGATCGTGGCGATCGCGGGCATTTCGGGCAACGGCCAGGTGGCGTTGGCCGAGCTGCTTTGCGGCACACGGCGCCCGAGCGCCGGTCGCCTGCTGCTGGGCGGCGCGCCGTTGCCGGCCCGGCCGGCCAGGCTGGTCGCGCTGGGCGTCGCGCGCATCCCGGAAGATCGACATGCGGTGGGCGTGATCGGAGACCTGCCGCTGTGGGAGAACGCGGTGTCCGAACGGCTGCGCAGTGCTGCATTTCGCACCGGCCTGCTGATAAGGCGCCACGCAGCACGTGCGCACGCAGCGCGCATCGTGGATGGATTCGACGTGCGCGGCGGCGGGCTCGATGCACCGGTCCGCGCGCTGTCGGGCGGCAACATGCAAAAGCTGATCCTCGGTCGCGCGCTGCTGTCGCCGGCAGCCCGTCCATGCGAGCGTGCGGCAGGCGACCATCGCGAGGCCGCTGCCGATGCGGCCCGCTCGCCCCCGCGCCTGATCGTGGCGCACCAGCCGACCTGGGGTCTGGACATCGGTGCCGTCGCGTATGTGCAGCAGCAGCTGCTCGCTGCTCGCGATGCCGGCGCGGCGGTGCTGCTGATCTCCGACGACCTCGACGAGGTGCTGCTGCTGGGAGACCGCGTCGCGGTGCTGCATGCAGGCCGTCTCAGCCAGCCGCGCCCGGCCGATGGGTGGACCCGTGAAGCGATCGGCCTCGCAATGGTCGGCGCTGGCGACCCGGCCGTCGCTGGCAGCCTCGGCAGCAGAGCCAGTGGGCCTGCGCTGCCTGACGAGGCAGTGCGCGCATGAGGCTGGAAAAACGCCAGGCCGTCTCGCACACGGCGCAGCTGCTGGCACCGTTCGGCGCAGTCGCTTTCACGTTCGCGGTCGCCGGCCTGCTGGTGCTCTGGGCCGGACAGCCGGTCGCCCGCACCTACGCGTTGCTGATCGAGGGCGGCTTCGGCTCGGTGTTCGCGTTCAGCGAGACCTTGACCCGCGCGATCCCGCTGGCGCTGACGGGCTTGTCCGCCGCCGTCGCGTTTCGCGCGCGGCTGTTCAACATCGGCGCCGAAGGCCAGCTATATGCGGGCGCGATCGCAGCGATCGCGGTCGGTGGCATGCACGGCGCGGGCAGCCTGGACTGGCCGAGCTGGCTGCTGTTTCCTGCCATGATGGCTGCCGCTGCGCTGGCTGGCGCGTTGCTGCTGCTCGGCCCCGCGCTGATGAAAGCCCAGCTCGGCGTCGATGAAGTCGTCACCACCTTGCTGCTGAACTTCATCGTGCTGCTGGCCGTCGGTGCACTGCTCGACGGGCCCATGAAGGACCCGCTGGGCATGGGCTGGCCGCGCAGCGTCGGGCTGCAGTCGGAACTGGAGCTGACCCGGCTGATCGCGCAGACGCGCGTGCACACCGGGCTGCTCTGGGCCGTGCTGCTGGCGCTCGGCTGCTGGGCGCTGCTGAAGTTCACGGTGCTCGGCTTCGACATCCGCGCGGTCGGCGCGAATGCGCGCGCGGCGGCGTTTGCCGGGGTCGGCACCACGCGCACCATCGTGCTGGTGGCGCTGCTGTCGGGCGGACTGGCCGGGCTGGCGGGAGCGATCGAGGTGGCCGGCCGCACCAGCTACGTCACGCTCGACATGTCGCCCGGCTACGGGTACAGCGGCATCGTGATCGCGATGCTCGCGGGGCTGCATCCGATCGGCGTGCTGGCGGCTGCCGTGTTCGTAGCGGGCGTGCTGGTGGGCGCGGACAGCATGAGCCGTGCGATCGGTGTGCCGACCTACATCGCGGACGTGATCGTCGCGGCTTCGCTGATTTCGGTGCTGGTGGCGATGCTGCTGGCGAGCTATCGCATCCGATGGAGGTAGAGCCCACCCCCAGGCTCCACTCCCTTCGGTCGGCTCTCGCCTTCCCCCTTGCAGGGGCCGGCGCCTGCGGCCTGGCAAAGGCAACTCCGCGGTGCTGGAATGGTACTGGACGGGTCCGCGCGCTGGGCGCAAATTGCTCAGTTCTGCATCCCTGAAATCCATGACTGCTGACCTCATCGACATCCTGTCCAACACCGCGTTCTGGGTCGCGGTGCTGCGCATCACCACGCCGCTGATCTTCGGCACGCTGGGGGTGCTGCTGTGCGAGCGCGCGGGCGTGCTGAATCTGGGCATCGAGGGAATCATGGTGGCGGGCGCGTTCACCGGCTGGCTCGCGGTGCATGCGGGCGCGCCGCTATGGGTCGGCGTGGGCGTGGCGGCCGCCACCGGCGCGGCGTTCGGCCTGCTGCATGCGCTGCTCACGGTGGGGCTGGCGCTGTCTCAGCACGTGGCGGGCCTCGGCATCACGCTGCTGGCAACCGCGCTCAGCTACTACGGCTATCGGTTGAGTTTCCCGAAAGTCAGCACGCCGCCGACTGTTCAGCCGTTCGCGCCGATGGACTGGCTGCCGGTGCCGATCCTCGGGCAGCAGACCGCGCTCACGCTGCTCGCGCTGCTGCTGGTGCCGTTGATCGGGTGGCTGCTCTACCGCACGCCGCTGGGCCTGGCCGTGCGCATGGTCGGCGAGCACCCGCAGGCAGCCGAGGGCCAGGGCGTGTCGGTGCTGGCCACCCGCACCGGCGCGATCGTCGCAGGCTCGGCGCTGATGGGCGTGGCCGGCTCGTTCCTCACCCTGTCCGCGTTCAACGCGTTCTTCTTCAACATGGTGAATGGCCGCGGCTGGATCTGCGTGGCACTGGTCGTGTTCGCGTCCTGGCGGCCGGGCAAGGCGCTGCTCGGCGCGCTGTTGTTCGCGTTCTTCGACGCGTTGCAGCTGCGGCTGCAGCAGGCCGGCGGTGCGTTGTTGCCGTATCAGGTGTATCTGATGATTCCGTACCTGCTGTCGATCCTCGCACTGGTGCTGGTGGCGCGCCGCGCGAGCTATCCGCAGGCGTTGATGAAGCCGTATCGCAAGGGTGAACGTTGAGGTCGGCTGTTCGACGAACAAATTTTTTGTTACTACAATAAATAGCTTGCGGGCGGCTCATGCAGCTGGAGTGGGATGAACATAAGCGGCTGAGCAACCTGGTCAAACATGGACTTGACTTTGCCAATGCCGAGCTGGTGCTGGGGTTTCGATTACCGGCTCGACCTTCAGCGTTCAAGCCGAGGTGAAATTCGGACGCAATCGTTTTCTTATGTCGTCGACCGTGTGGCAGTTCTCACGGTCGTCCATACCGATCGCGATCGCGCATCCCGCGTCATCAGTTTTCGTTTTGCGAGTGAGAAGGAATCGGAGGTCTACTATGACTGGCTCAGCCAAAACGGCCAACAGGGTACAGATGGATCGACAAGTCATTCTTGAAGCCATGAAGACGCCGCCGCCGGGTGGCTACTACGTTTGGGACGGCGTCGACGAAGACGACCGCACCGCCACCGACGAAGAACTGGAAGCCGGTCTGGCCGCAGCCCGCAAGGCGCGCGGCCGGCCGCCGGGCAGTACGAAGGAGTCCACCACGATCCGCCTCGATCACGACGTGCTGGAAGCGTTCCGTGCCGATGGCGCCGGTTGGCAGTCGCGCATCAATGCAGCTCTGCGCGACTGGTTGCAATCGCACAAGACGGCCTGATTCGTACCCGATTTTTTCCTATTTGGTTATCGATCGGCGCTCATGCTCGACCTGCTCGTCCACCACGCTGCCCTGCCCGACGGCCGTACCGACATGTCGGTCGCCGTGCAGGACGGCTGCATCGTCGAAGTCTCGCAAGGGCTGTCACCTGACCAGGCCCCCGCGCAGGAGGTGATCGACGCCGCAGGCATGCTGCTGTCGCCGCCGTTCGTTGACCCACACTTCCACATGGACGCGACCTTGAGCTACGGCCTGCCAAGGGTCAACGAAAGCGGCACCCTGCTCGAAGGCATCGCGCTCTGGGGCGAACTCAAACCCACGCTGAAAGCCGACGCGATCATCGAACGCGCGCTGACCTATTGCGACTGGGCGGTCGCCAAAGGCCTGCTGTCGATCCGCAGCCACGTCGACACGAGCGACCCGAGCCTGCTCGCGGTCGATGCACTGCTCGAAGTCAAACGGCAGGTCGCGCCTTATCTGAATTTGCAGCTCGTCGCGTTCCCACAGGACGGCGTGTTGCGCTCCCCGGGCGGCATCGACAACCTGAAGCGCGCATTGGACAAAGGCGTCGACGTGGTCGGCGGCATCCCGCACTTCGAGCGCACCTACGCGCAAGGCACCGAGAGCGTGCGGCTGCTCTGCGAGATCGCCGCCGAGCGCGGCCTGCCCGTCGACATGCACTGCGACGAATCGGACGATCCGCTGTCGCGCCACATCGAGACGCTCGCGTACGAGACCCAGCGCCTGGGCCTACAGGGCCGCGCCACCGCGAGTCATTGCACATCGATGCACAGCATGGACAACTACTACGTGAGCAAGCTGCTGCCGCTGATCGCGGAAGGCGGCGTCAACGTGGTGGCGAATCCGCTTATCAACATCACGCTGCAGGGCCGACACGACACCTATCCGAAGCGCCGCGGCATGACGCGCGTGCCCGAGCTGATGGCCGCCGGCGTGAACGTCGCGTTCGGCCACGACTGCGTGCTGGACCCGTGGTACGGCATGGGCAGCGGCGACATGCTCGAAGTCGCGCACATGGGGCTGCATGTGGCGCAGATGACGAGCCGAAGCGCGATCGCGCAGTGCTTCGATGCGGTGACGGGAAATGCAGCGCGCGTGATGGGTCTGGCGCGCTATGGAATCCAGGAAGGAGCCGAAGCGGATTTCGTGCTGCTGCAGGCGCGCGATGCGATCGAGGCGATACGGCTCAAAGCGGTGCGCCTGAAAGTCGTGCGGCATGGAAAATTGCTTTCGGAATCGGCGGCCGCTGCAGCAACCCTCCATCTGCCGATGCGCGCGTCATCGGTGCACTGGATGACGGCAAAACCACGTTAGCCGATCCTGCGCATCACCACTGGCTTGTCTTCTCATCCCGTCACCTGTCCTTCCTTTTCATGAACTACCTTCACATCGTCGCCCTGCTTGCGGTGATCCAGTTCTTTTTCTTCGGCAAACTGGTCGGCCGTGCGCGCGGCAAGTACGGCGTGAAAGCACCGGTCGTCATCGGTCCCGAGGGCTTCGAGCGTGCGTTTCGGGTGCACATGAACACGCTGGAGCAGCTCGTCGGCTTTCTGCCGGCGCTGTTCATCGCGGGCCAGCATTGGTCGAACGGCTGGGTGGCCGGCGTCGGCGTGATCTATCTGGTCGGCCGGCTCATTTACTGGCGGTCGTATGTCGCAGACCCGGCCAAGCGCGGGCTCGGCTTCGGGCTGACGGTGTTGTCCACGTTCTTGCTCGTCGTTGCGGGTCTGATCGGCGCGATCCTGCACGCGGCAGCTTGAAACGGGGTCTACCATCCCGCCCGTGCCGGACCCCCCGTCCCCCGCCCTGCGCCGCATCGCGCATCTCGACATGGACGCGTTCTTCGCGTCCGTCGAGCTGTTGCGCTATCCGCAGCTGAAGGGCTTGGCCGTGGTGATCGGCGGCGGGCGGCGCAGCGCCGACGAGCTGATCGCGCGGCTCAGACGAGAGCGGCCCGGGCGCGACTGGACCGCTGATGACCTGGCCGACATTCCGGTCGACTTCTTCCCCACCCTGCACCACTACGTCGGCCGCGGCGTGATCACCACCGCCACCTATGCGGCGCGGCCGTTCGGGGTCGGCTCGGCGATGGGGCTCATGAAAGCCGCGAAGCTGTGCCCGCAGGCGATCCTGCTGCCCGCCGATTTCGACGAATACCGGCGGCTGTCGCGGCTGTTCAAAAGCGTGATCGCAGACATCGCTCCGGTTATGGAAGACCGCGGCGTCGATGAGGTGTATATCGACTTCACCGACGTACCCGGCGGCCAGCGCGAAGGCGGCCGCGTGCTTGCGCGGCTGATCCAGAAAAGCATTTTTGAAGCGACCGCGCTGACCTGCTCGATCGGCGTTGCGCCGAACAAATTGCTCGCCAAGATGGCCAGCGAGTTCGACAAGCCGAACGGCATCACGGTGTTGCACGAGGCCGATCTGGCCCGACGCATCTGGCCGCTGCCCTGCCGCAAGGTGAACGGCATCGGGCCGAAGGCGGACGCGAAGCTGGCTGTGCACGGCATCCGCACGATCGGCGAGCTGGCCGAGCGCCCGCGCGACTGGCTGCTCGCCCATTTCGGTCGCAGTTATGGTGCCTGGCTGCATGAGACCGCGCGCGGGCGCGACGAGCGGCCGGTGGTCACGCACAGCGAACCGGTCTCGATGAGCCGCGAGACCACGTTCGCGCGTGATCTGCACGCGGTGCGCGACCGGGCCGAACTCGGCGCGATCTTCACGGGCCTGTGCGAGAAAGTGGCAGCCGATCTGGTTCGCAAGGGCTATGTCGGAAAAACGATCGGCATCAAGCTGCGCTACGACGATTTCACGATCGTCACGCGCGACCATACGCTGGCGTACGCGACCGCCGATGCGCGTGCGATCCGGCTGGCCGGTGGAATCTGCCTGAAGCGCGCGCCGCTCGACCGACGGCTGCGGTTGCTCGGGGTGCGGGTCGGATCGTTGCAGCCGGTCGCCGACAGCCCCTGCGGTGGCGCGGCAGCACCGCTGTCCGATCAGCTCCTGCCCGATCCCTCTGCGCACGCCGGGCCTGCCGCCAGGCCGCCGACATCGAGCGCGCTGCGGCGGCCAGCGGCCGCGCGAACCGCTGACCTCTTTTGAGCGTGCGCGCCACGGCGCGCTCAACGATTGGCCAGTTTTTTAGTCGAAGCAGTCACCCGCGCACCACAATCCCTCACTGTTAGCTATCGAAAGCGTAGCAGATGGCTTACGGTACCAGGACCGTCCCGGCCTCGGCGGCATTCACATAAGCGCTCACGTCGGCAGCCAGCAGCAGGCGTCGGCTGCGCAGCGCCTCGGCCGCTGCCGCGACCGCGCGCACGTAACCCGCGTGGTCGCTATAGCGCTCGGCCAGCGAGGCACGCGGATCGCCCGCGGCGAGGCGCTGGGCAGCGGTGGTGGCGAACGGAATCTGCTGGCCGAAGCTTTCGCATCCGTCCGGTCCGCCGTATGCCGCGGCGCGCAGCGCCCAGCCCGTGTGCGTCGCGATCGGTGCTGCGATCGGCGGCAGGCGGATGCCGGCGACTTCGTTGCCGTCGGCGTCGACTTTGGAGACGAACGACGAATAAACCTTGCCGGTCGCCACCGGCGGCTGCTTGTCGAGGATGCCGTCGTCGGCGCGGGGGCCGAAGTCAAACAAATTGCGCACGGTGACGAGGCCGGTATAGGCGACGCCCGGAATCGTGGGCCAGCCCAGACTCGCCTGCGGCACCTGTCCGATGCCGAGCGGCGAGTCCGCGGTGGTAACTGCCAGCGCGGCAGTGTCGTCCGAGCGGCGCGGCACCGCGCTCGGCGGCGGCGCCACGCCATCAATCCACTGGTCCAGTGCGACGAACAGTGCGCGCAGCGCGGGTGCCGGATCGGCCGTGTTGCGCGGCTGCGCGCAGATGCCGGGCGAAGCCGGCGGGCTGCCGTTCACGGTGTGCTCGACGCCGGACAGCAGGTAAAAGCGCAGGTTGGCGGGGTCCGGCAGGTCGTTGCCGGCGCTGTCGGTGTGCAGCAGCGAGCCGGTCTTCACCCAGTATTCGTTGGCCGAATTGATCGCGAGGATCTTCGGGCAGGTGCCGCTGGCCTCGCAGCGCCGATTGCGGCCGTCGGTCTTGCCCGTGAGCGGATCGGTCAGGGTGTTGAACGCGAACGGGAAACGACCCTCCGGATACAGATGGTCCTGCCGGTTGCGTTCGGTGCGGGCCGGCTTGGCGAACCGGTAATTCAACGCGTCCGACGTGCCCGCGCCGATCCAGTTCTCGATGCCGTCGAAGACCTTTTTTCCGGTCAGGTCCTGGTTGAAGCCGAGCCAGACGAAATCGTTCAGGTAGCGCGCCGGTTGCGACACAGCGAACGCCAGCACGCGCGAGACGTCGCCGGCCAGCGGGTTGACAGCGTCCGGATCGGCTGCGCCGGCATGCCGCAGGAACGCGACGAAATCGCGCGTGGCCGCGAAGCCGATGCCCGCGACGTATGGATCGGTCGCGCGGTAGCTGAACTCATAGATCGCGCTCTGCTTAAACGGCGTGCCGGCGGGCAGCAGCTGGATCGATCGGGTGCCCGCGTAGCTCCAGCCGCTCGCGGGGATCGTGATGGGCGGATCGGTCAGGTGATCGCGTACCGTGAGCGTCGCGTTCGACGGGTCGGCGGAGGCCGCCGCATAGGACAGCGGCGCGGTCTGCGTGGTCGCGTTGTCGAACACGAGATACTCGTAGCTGGGCCCGGTGATCGCGCTGCCATCCGCGTTCTTCGCGACCGGTACGCTGATGGTCAGGCCGTTGTTGGCGGCGGACGCGGACGGATCCCAGCCGTTCCAGGCCAGCGTATAGCCCTGGTTCATCAGGAAGGCCTGGCCCGCATCGGCGGCCGACGTCGGGTCGTTGCCGCCCGACGACTGGTTGAAGCCGCCGAACAGCTTGTTGCCGCGGTTGTTCACCTCCATGAACAGCTTGTGGTTGCCCCGCGCGAGGTCGGCGGGCCGAAGCAGGTAGACGTCCATCGAATACTCGACGTGCCCGCGCGCGTTGCGCGGCGCCAGCGCAAGGTCGGTGATCACCGCGTTGCGGGAATCGCTCGGATCGAGCTCGCCGTAGGCCTTGCCGCGCAATTTCTGGTAGGCGCCGACAGCACCGAAGCTGCGGCCTTCGAACGCTGGGGTCGTGGACGTGATCTCGATGCGCGTGATGCCGGTCTGCGCGGCTTTGGGCGCGTCGTTGCCGTCGTTGCACGATGCGACGAGGCACGCACAGGCAATGGCGGCGGCACTGCTGCGCAGGGCACAACAAACTGAATTCATAAAGAAAGTCTCCTTGGCTCGTTGTCATGCGCCCGCTGCGGCTCGCAATCGAATCGTGCGCTTTCCCGACCGGATCGACGATGAGCGTATTCCCTAAGCGCCAGCGCCGCAATTTCCGCGTCGGATGCCGTCTCATGCTGGCGCTGGATACCGCACCCGCAACACCTCGATCTCCTGCACCCCGCTGGGCACCACGAGCTTCACGACATCGCCTTCGCGTGCCTTCAACAACGCGCGTGCGATCGGCGCGATCCAGCTCACTTCACCAGCCGTGCTGTCGGCTTCGTCGATGCCGCGGATCGTGACCGTGCGCTCGTCGCCGGCGTCGTCGGCATAGGTCACCGTGGCGCCGAAGAACACCTGGTCGCGGCCGTGGTGCACGCTCGGGTTCACGACTTCGGCGATCTCGAGCCGCTTGGTCAGAAAGCGGATGCGCCGGTCGATCTCGCGCAGCCGCTTCTTGCCGTACAGGTAGTCGCCGTTCTCGGAACGGTCGCCGTTCTTGGCGGCCCAGTGCACGGTCTCGACGATCTTCGGGCGCTCGTCGTCCATCAGCGCGAGCAGCTCGGCGCGCAGGCGCTGGTAGCCGGCCGGTGTGATGTAGTTCTTGCCGCCGGCGGGCAGCGTCGGTTGTGCGATGTCGTCTGCGTCGTCGTCGTCGTCGTCGGCTGCATCGCTCTCGCGCGTGAAGGCCTTGCTCATCGGTCCCACCACGGATAGAAACCAGGCATTTCCGACGCATGGGACTTGAATTGCGGCGCGCGCTTTTCGCGAAACGATGCCACACCTTCCTTGCCGTCGCCGATGCTGGTGTAGTACATCGCAAGCGAATCGATCTCATGCGCTGCGCGCGGATCCGGCTGGGCCGCGTTGCGCCACATCATCTGGCGGATCAGCGCGATCGAGACCGGCGAGCGGTCCGTGACCAGGCTGCGCGCAAAGGCCTTTGCTTCATCCAGCAGCCGATCCGCGGGATGCACCGCGCTGACCAGCCCACAGGCCAGGGCTTCCTGCGCGTCGATGATGCGCGCGGAATAACTCAACTCCAGCGCTTTCGTCATGCCGACCACGCGCGGCAGAAACCAGCTCGAACATGCCTCGAGCACGATGCCGAGCTTGCCGAACACGAGGCCGAAGCGCAGCTTGTCCGACGCGAGCCGAAAGTCCATCGGCAGCGTCATCGTCGCGCCGATGCCGACGGCGGCACCGTTGATCGCGCCGACGACCGGCTTCTTGCAATCGAACAGCGCAAGCGACACGCGCCCGCCGGTGTCGCGCACGCCGGCCACGATCTCGGGGTCGTCCCAGCGCTGTTTCAGGTCCTGCAAGCTCGGCGACAGCGATTCGTCAAGCCCGAACACGTTGCCGGCCACGCTCAGGTCCATGCCCGCGCAGAACGCCTTGCCGGCGCCGGTCACGACGATCGCGCGCACCGCGTCGTCGTCGCTCGCGGCCCGGTAGACGTCGATCAGTTCCTCGGCCATGCGCACGGTGAATGCGTTGAGCTGGTCGGGACGGTTCAGCGTCAGCGTGAGGATGCCGTCGTCGTTGTGAAGCGTCAGGGTTTGGTGGTGCATGTGATGGATTTTGACTGCGGTCGGGCTGGCTGCTGTTGCGTTGCCCTGTCTGCACGGAGCTGGTCAGCCAGGGTTGGTCGAACTGCGGGCTGCCACTGCGATTGCCGTATCGGCGCGGAGGCGGTCAGTTGGGTTTTCGAGAGGTCGCCTCGGCCACCCACCAGTCGCCCGGCAGCCGCTCGATCCGCTGCGCGGCAACGGCCTGCAACAGGTGGGCTTCCACCAGTTGCGGTGCGATCTCGACCAGCGGCAGCAGCACGAACGCGCGCTGCTGCATGCGCGGATGCGGCAGCACGAGCGTGTCGGTGGCCATGCGCCGATCGCCGTGCAGCAGGAGGTCGAGGTCCAGCGTGCGCGGTGCATGGCGATACGGCCGCTCGCGCCCGCTTGACGTTTCGATGCGCTGCAGCTGCGCGAGCAGCGCAAGCGGAGCCAGACCGGTATCGAGCGCGACGACTGCGTTCAGGAAGTCCGGACCGGCTGCCTCGACCGGCGCGCTGCGGTAGAGCGACGAGTGCGCGGCGATCCGGGTGGTCGGCAGTGAACCGATCTGCCGGCAGGCATCGGCCAGCGTGCGCGCGGGGTCGCCGAGATTGGCGCCCAGTGCGATGTAGGCACGGGCCGGCGTTGCCGCGGCTGCCATGGCAAACGGGTGGCGCGGTGCGGTCGCGCTTTCAGCCTGCGGGGTTTGGGCCGGGACCGGATCCCGGCTCCTGCGCCGCACGGGTTTTCGATGCCGCCGACCGACGCCGGCGGCGTTTTCTGGGTGCGGCAGCAGCTGAAGAAACGTCGGCATCAACGACGCCGGCAGCATCGGGCAGCGCATCGTCTGTATGGTCAGCTGGCGCGCCATCGCCGGCCGGCTCGTCGCCGAAGCCATCGGATGCCGCGACGCCGCGCTTGCGCGCGGGTCGCTTCTTTTGCGCGCCCTGGTGCTGCTCCTGCCGCAACCGGTCGATCAGGTCGTGTCGCGTCGCATCGTCGGCGAGTGAGAATTCCTGCCACCAGTCGGCCAGCACGATGTCGATCTCGCCGACTTCCGCGCGCAGCCGCATGAAGTCGAAACCCGCACGAAAGCGCGGCTGCTCGACCAGCGACAGCGGCGCCTGGCCGGTGCGTTTTTCGAATCTGGGCTGCATCATCCAGATCTCGCGCATGTCGGCGGCCAGCCGGCCGCGGCCGGAGACGTCGCCGATGCGTTCGTCGAATACCGTGTCGATCGCTTCCTGCAAGGCGGGAAACGGGTGCTGGTGCTGGCCCAGCCGCCGGTTCCAGCCGGCCAGCACGTCGGACCAGAGCACGCAGGCGAGCAAGAAACTGGGCGCCACCGGCTTGCCCTCGCCGACGCGACGGTCGGTGTCGGCCAGCGCGGCGGCGACGAACGGGGTATCGGCGCGCAGCACCACGAGGTCGAGCAGCGGGTAGATGCCGCGCGCCAGGCCCAGCGCGTTCAACTGCGCGATGGTCGCGAGCGAATGACCGGTCTGCAGCAGCTTGAGCATCTCGTCGAACAGCCGGCTCTGCGGCACTTCGGCCAGCAGCTTTTGCGAGGCGATCAACGGCTCGGCGGTCATCTTGTCGAGCGTGAAGCCGCGCGGCTGCAGCTTGGCGGCGAAGCGCACCGCGCGGATGATGCGCACCGGGTCTTCGCGGTAGCGCGCGGCCGCGTCGCCGATCATGCGCAGCGTCTTCTTCTTCGCATCCGCGATGCCGCCGTGGTAGTCCACCACGATCTGCGTCTGCGGGTCGTAGTACATCGCGTTGATCGTGAAGTCGCGCCGCGCGGCGTCCTCGTTCTGCGGACCCCAGACGTTGTCGCGCAGCACCCGGCCCGACGCATCGACCGCATGCTGCATGCCGGCGAGCTGGCTCTTCGAGGTCTTTTCGTTGCCGGCGACCGCGGTGCCGGCCGCGCTGTTGTCCAGATACGCGCGAAACGTCGACACCTCGATCACCTCGTGCTCGCGCCCGCGGCCATGCACGACGTGCACGATGCGAAAGCGCCGGCCGATGATGAACGCGCGTCGGAACAGCGCCTTCACCTGCTCGGGCGTCGCATCGGTCGCCACATCGAAATCCTTCGGCTTCAGACCGACCAGCAAATCCCGCACGGCGCCGCCGACGATGTACGCCTGGTAGCCCGCGTTTTGCAACGTGCGCACCACGTTCAGCGCACGCTCATCGACGCCGGCCGGATCGATGCCGTGCACGCTCGCCGGCACTTCGGCGCGCTTGCCGAACTTCGATGCGGGGCGGCTGCGCACGCCCTTGGCGCGCGTGATCAGCTCGTCGATAAATTTCTTGATCATGGAGGGAAGAGAAAAGCGCTGGGCTTTCAGATTTTTTCGAACAGGTCGAGCACCGGCCAGCCGCGTGTTCTTGCAATGCAACGCAACGCGTCGTCCGGGTTGGTCGCGACCGGGTGATCGACTTTCTCGAGCAGCGGCAGGTCACCGGCCGAATCGGAATAGAACGTGGTGTCGACCGCGCCCCAGTCCAGCCCCGACTCGGCCAGCCACTGTTCGACGCGGGTGACCTTGCCGGCGCGCACCGACGGCACGCCATCGATCGCGCCGGTGATCCAGCCGGTGCGCGCATCGTGCTGGAGCCGCACCGCGATCAGGTCTCGAATGCCGAACAAGTCGGCCAGCGGGCGCGTGACGAAGTCATTGGTCGCGGTGACGATCGCCAGCCGGTCGCCGGCCGCACGATGCCGCTGCACCAGAGCCAGTGCCTCGTTTTTCAAGTGTTTTTGTCGGATGGCGCTAGTGTAGCCTGCGCGCGCAGCTATGGAATTCGCAGCGCCCTGCTGTCGGATCGCATCCGTTGCGAACCGCACATAGGCGTCGATGTCGAGCGTGCCGGCCTTGTACTGCGCGAAGAATTCGTCGTTGCGGCGCGCGAAGCTGGCCGCGTCGGTCCAGCCGAGTTCGGTGGTCCAGACGCCCCAGCCGTGGTCCGAATCGATCGGCAGCAGCGTGTGGTCCAGGTCGAACAGGGCGACCTTGATGCGCGGGCTCCCCTGCGTCTTTTGGTGGTTCATCGGTCGGCGGTGGACTCCAGCATGGTCTTCAACAGCGGCACCGTGATCGGTCGCGCGGTGCGCAGCGAGAACCGGTCGAGCCGCTCCAGCAAATCGAGCAAGCTGCCCAGATCGCGCGCGAAGCGCCGCAGCATGAACTCGACCACGTCGTCGCCCAGTGGCAGCCCGAGCGCCTGCGCACGCGCGTGCAGCACGCTGCGCCGCTCGTCGTCGGCCAGCGGTTGCAACGCGAACACCTGGCCCCAGCCGAGCCGGGTGCGCAGGTCTTCGCGCAGCTTCAGGTCGGCCACTGGCCAGGCACCAGCGGCCAGCACCCAGCGGCGCTGCGTCTGGGCATTCACGAACCAGTTGAACGCGATGTGCTGGCGCTCGGCATCGTAGCGATGCACGTTGTCCATCAGCAGGGCCGGCCAACGTTCGTCGAACTCGGCCGGACCGCTCGTGCCGTCGGCATCGAGCCAGCCGACGCTCACGCCGCGCTCGGCGAATGCCGCGCGCACGCTGGCCAGCAGATGGGTCTTGCCGGCGCCCGCTTCGCCCCATAGATAGCTGGGCGGGCGAATCGGCGCAGCAGAACCTTCATCGGTGCCGGCCAACGCGGCAAGCAGGTGCTGCACGGCCTGATCGTTTACGCCAACGCGGAAATTCTCGAAGCGCGGCGCGACCGCCATGCCGATGTCGAGCGCGAGTTGCTCCATCGGCATGGATCAGGCGCGCGTGCGGCCCGTGGCAAGCCGGCGTTCGTTCCATGTGCAACGTCCGGTGCGCCGCTGCTGCGAGGACAACAACGCATGAAGGACGGGCGCAGGTTCTTGATTCAATGGGCGAGAATGAAATGTTCCGACAAATTTTAGTGCCGGGCGTAGCCACGCTTGGCGTCTGCCTGGCCGGCACGCCCGGCTGTCAGGTCCGTCCCCTCGCCTCCTCCCCATGACCGCATCGACCTATCCGCCCACGCCACCCGCCCTCAGCTACAAGTCGGCCGGCGTCGACATCGAGGCGGGCGACGCGCTGGTCGAGCGCATCAAGCCGCTGGCCCGACGCACCATGCGCGAAGGCGTGCTGGCTGGCATCGGCGGCTTCGGCGCGCTGTTCGAGGTGCCCAAACGCTACTCGGAACCGGTGCTGGTCAGCGGCACCGATGGCGTCGGTACCAAGCTCAGGCTCGCGTTCGAATGGAACCGGCACGACACGGTCGGCATCGACCTGGTGGCGATGAGCGTGAACGACGTGCTGGTGCAGGGCGCGGAGCCGCTTTTTTTCCTCGACTACTTCGCCTGCGGCAAGCTCGACGTGGAGACTGCGGCGGCGGTCGTCGGCGGCATTGCGAAGGGATGCGAACTCGCGGGCTGCGCGCTGATCGGCGGCGAGACGGCCGAGATGCCCGGCATGTATCCGGCCGGCGAGTACGACCTCGCGGGCTTTTGCGTCGGCGCGGTGGAGAAGTCGCGCATCCTGAGCGGCCGTGACGTGCAGCCGGGCGACGCGGTGCTGGGTCTCGCGTCGAGCGGCGTGCATTCGAACGGGTTTTCGCTGGTGCGCAGGTGCATCGAACGCGGCGGCGGCAGTCTGCCGGCCACGCTGGACGGCCGGCCGTTTCGGGATGCGCTGATGGCGCCGACCCGGATCTACGTCAAGCCGGTGCTCGCCGCACTCGCCGCGCATCCGGTCAAGGCGCTCGCGCACATCACCGGCGGCGGGCTGCTGGAGAACATCCCGCGCGTGCTGCCCGACGGCACCGCCGCCAGGCTGTCGGCCGCCGCCTGGCCGAGAAGCGAGCTGTTCGCCTGGCTGCAACGCACCGCCGGCATCGATGACCTCGAGATGAACCGCACGTTCAACAACGGCATCGGCATGGTCTGCGTGGTCGATGCGGCGCGCGCGGAGGCGTGCGCCGAGACGCTGCGCAGCGCGGGCGAGCAGGTGTTTCAGATCGGTGAGATCGTGACGCACGACCAAGCCGGCGATGCGCCGCGCGTGCTGATCGCCTGAGACCAGCCGCGTCTTGAAGGCGTCTGGTCTGAGATGCTCGCGGGGCTGGTGTCTGGATCAACCGATGAAGCTTGACTCACCCAAATCCAGCAGGGGCCGCGCAGCTGGCTCCGCCAGGCCGCAGGCGCCGCCCCCTGCAAGGGGGTAGCCGAGAGCCGACCGCAGGGAGCGAAGGCCGGGGGTGGGCTCTAATGGCTCGCGCCGCGCAACTGCGCCACGCGGTCCGCGATCGCGGCGATGTCGACTTCGTAGCCGGCCTGCGCGAGGTAGACGTCCAGGTCCGCGAGCGCCTGGCGCGTGTTGCCTGCTTCCGCATGCACGAGCCCGCGGTCGCGGTACTCGGCCCAGCTCTCGGGCAGCAGCACGATCAGCCGATCCTGCACCGCGAGCAGCCGCGGCCAGTCGGACTGCGCGCGGTGGATCTCCTTCAGGTTGCGCAGCATGCGCGCGACGATGTCGCGCGGGCGCGAAGGCTTTAGGAATTGCGCGACCGGCATCTCGGCGCCTTCGGCCGTGCCGGTCTGGCGGCGAAACGGCTCGAGCCGCTCGGCCAGTTCGGTGCGGCTCATCGATTGGCCGGTGAACGGATCGATCACCGCCTGGCCTTTGGGCAGCGTGACCCGCAGCATGAAATGCCCGGGGAAGCTCACGCCCTGGGCCTGTAGCCCGAGGCCGTGCGCGAGTTCCAGCCACAGCACCGCCAGCGAGATCGGAATGCCGCGGCGCGTGCGCAGCACCGCGCTCAGATAGCTGTTGTCCGGGTCGTAGTAGTCGTTGATGTTGCCGCCGAAGCCCAGGTCGCGGTAGAAGAACTGGCTCAGCGCGCGCAACTGCGCGAGCGGCGCCGCATCACCGGCCAACCGGCGCTTCAGCCGAGCCAGCAACTGATCGACATCGCCGAGCACCTGTTGCACGTCGAGCTGTGGGTACTCGTCCTGCGCGAGGCTCGCGGCGGCTTCGAGCAACGGGAATTGATCATCGCTCTGAACGAGCGAACGGAAGAACGCCAGCGGCGTGGGCGCTTCGGTCGAAAACTGCATGCGGCTTTTTACCTTGCGCGATCGGCCAGCGTCAATTGCAAGGGTTCTCGAATCCGGCCGAAATTCTTTGGGAGCCGGCACAGCCGAATCGCAGCTGCACCGCCTCACTTCTTCAGAAACTGCGCAAAGCGCAAGCCGAACAGACGGATCACCGCGAAGTAAAGCAGCGCTGCGCCCGGCAGAATCGAGGCCATCAGCCCGATGCGCAGCAGGCGCTGCTCCCGCAGCGCGCTCCAGTCGAACTGCTGATTGGCCCAGAACAGCAGCGCGCCCATCGCGGCGCTGCCGGCGCCGACCTGCAGCGCGAATGCCAGCCAGCCCGGCTGCGGCCGGTAGCTGCCGCGCCGGATCAACCCGATCAGCAGCCACAGCGCGTTGATCAGTGCGCCGATGCCAATGCTCAAAGCGAGCCCCGCATGCTGCAGCAGCGGCACGAACACGAGGTTCAGCAACTGCGTGAGCACCAGCACGACGATTGCGATGCGCACCGGCGTGCGGATGTCCTGGCTCGCATAGAAGCCGGGCGCGAGCACCTTGATCGCGACGATGCCCAATAAGCCGGCGCCATAGCCCATCAGCGCACGCCGCGTCTGCAGCAAGTCCTCGCTGCCGAACGCACCGTAGTGATAGAGCACCGCCACCAGCGGCTCGGCGAACAGCAGCAGCGCGACCGCGCTGGGCACTGCCAGCAGCACCACGAGACGCAGGCCCCAGTCGAGCATCGCCGAATAGCGGTCCGCGTCCGCGACCGCGCGCGCACCGGCGAGCTGCGGCATCAGCACCACGCCCAGCGCGACGCCGAGCATGCCGGTCGGAAACTCCATCAATCGGTCCGCGTAGTTGAGCCAGGTCACGCTGCCGGTCGCGAGGTGCGAGGCGATCTGCGTGTTGATCAGCAGCGACAGTTGCGCGACGCTGACGCCGAGCAGGGCCGGGCCCATCAGTTGCGCGACGCGGCGGGTGGCCGGGTCGGCCCACGCCATGCGGATGGAGCCCCAGGCGACGCCGATCCTGGGCAGCAACCCGAGCTGTTTCAGCGCGGGAATCTGCACCGCGAGCTGCAGCAGACCGCCCAGCATCACGCCGCCTGCCAGCGCAAAGATCGGCTCGATGCCGCGCGCCTTCAGCCACGGTGCCAGCAGCCAGGCCGCGGCGATCATCGACAGGTTGAGCAGCACCGGCGTGGCGGCCGGCACCGCAAACCGCTTCCAGGTGTTCAGGATGCCGGATGCGAGCGCAACCAGCGACATGAAGCCGATGTAGGGAAACATCCAGCGCGTCATCGAAACCGCCGCGCCGAAGCCGCCCGGCTCCTGCTTCAGCCCGCTGGCCAGCGCCCAGACCAAGAGCGGCGCGGCAGCCACGCCGATGGCGCAGGTCAGCAGCAGCGCCCAGGCCAGCAGGGTCGCCACCCGGTCGATCAGCAGGTGCGTCGCCTCGTCGCCGGCCTGCGCGCGGGTGGATGCGAGCACCGGCACGAACGCCTGGCTGAACGCGCCTTCGCCGAACAGCCGGCGAAACAGGTTCGGGATCCGGAACGCCACGTTGAACGCGTCGGTCATCGCGCTGGCGCCGAACGTGGACGCGATCAGCAGTTCGCGCACCAGCCCCGTGATGCGCGACACCAGCGTGAACAGCGAAACCGTGGAAGCGGACTTGAGCAGCGACACGCGGGCGAGTGTAGCGGCGTGGTTTGCTAGCGTTTTTGAAGCAGGAGGTTGTTGTGCAGCTTGAAAAGTCTCGCAAATGTTAGAATCAAAGGTTTCGCTGGCAACATCCTCAAACCAATTTCTAAGGAAACCGTTTCTCATGGCATCTACCAAACCCAAGAAAAAGAACCCGCGGCTTGCGTCCGGCCGCAAGCGTGTCCGTCAGGACATCAAGCTGAACGCTGCGAACACCTCGCTGCGCTCCAAATACCGCACCGCGGTGAAGAACGTCGAGAAGGCGGTTGCTGCCGGCGACAAGGACAAAGCGAAGTCGGCGTTCGGCATCATGCAGTCGGTGGTCGACACCATTGCCGACAAAGGCATCTTCCACAAGAACAAAGCCGCGCGTGACAAGAGCCGGCTGAGCAGCAGGGTGAAGGCGTTGGCGGTCGGCACGTCCGAATCCGCTGCAGCCCCTGCAGCGGCTTGAGGCCGTCCGCGAAGTAGCCCAGTAGCCCGGACCGCCTGACGAAAAGTCGGGTCGTCCGCCGTTTGCATCGGGTGCGCTGCCAGCGAACCAGTCAAGCCGCCAGGGCGAAACGAGAAAGCCGCACGTGTTGCGGCTTTTTTGTTTGGAGGCGCGTCAGACCGCAGTTGAGCCGTGCGGCTGCCCGGCGCCGGCCACTACCGCACCGCGCTGCGCGAGCACGGGTGCTGTCGGCTTCTTCTTCGGCAGCAGCGCGATGATCTCGCCGATGATGCCGCGGCGAAACAGCAGCACCACCACGACGAAGATGAAGCCGGTGACGATCGTGACCGACTGGCCGAGCGAGCGGAACCACTCGATGCCGGTCGCATGGAAGATCGCGATGCCGATCTCGCCGAGTTTGTTCTCCAGAATCAGGATCACCACGGCGCCGACCAGCGGCCCGAGCACGGTGCCCATCCCGCCGACCAGCGTCATCAGCACCACCAGCCCGGACATGCTCCAGTGCGCGTCGGTCAGGGTCTCGAACCCGAGCACGAGCACCTTGGTCGAGCCGGCCAGGCCCGACAGCGCAGCCGACAGCACGAACACCAGCAGTTTGTACCGGTCCACGTCGTAGCCGAGCGAAATCGTGCGCGGCTCGTTGTCCTTGATCGCGCCGAGCACCTGGCCGAACGGCGAGCGAATGGTGCGGTGGATCAGCCAGAAACCGAACAGGAAGATCGCGAGCACGACGTAATACAGCACCATGTCGTCGGACAGGTCGATCAGCCCGAACAGGCTGCCGCGCGGCACGCCCTGCAGGCCGTCCTCGCCGCCCGTGAAGCGTGCCTGCAGCCAGACGAAATACACCATCTGGGACAGCGCCAGCGTGATCATCGTGAAATAGATGCCCTGGCGCCGGATCGCGAGCCAGCCGACCACCAGACCCAGCAGCGCCGCGAACCCGGTGCCGGCCAGCACCCCCAGCAGCGGCGAAAACCCCAGGTCGCGGATCAGGTAGCCGGCGAGGTAGCCCGCACCGCCGAGAAACGCCGCATGGCCGAACGACAGCAGACCGGTGTAGCCGATCAGCAGGTTGAACGCGGACGCGAACAGCGCGAAGCACAGGATCTTCATCACGAAGATCGAGTAGAAAAAATGCGGCGCCGCCAAGCCCGCGGCCAGCAGCAGCAGATACCCGATGACCTTCAGCATGGTGCGGGCCGCCTCACTTCTCGCGACCGAACAGGCCGGCGGGGCGCACCAGCAGCACGATCGCCATGATGATGAACACCACGGTGCTCGACAGCTCGGAATAGAACACCTTGGTGAACCCTTCGATCACGCCCAGGCCCAGGCCCGTCAGGATCGCGCCCATGATCGAGCCCATGCCGCCGATCACGACGACCGCGAAGACCGTGATGATCAGGTTCTGCCCCATCAACGGCGCAACCTGATAGACCGGCGCTGCCAGCACGCCCGCGAACGCCGCCAGCGCCACGCCGAAGCCGTAGGTCAGCGTGATCATCAGCGGCACGTTGACCCCGAACGCCTCGACCATGCGCGGATTCTCGGTGCCGGCGCGCAGGTAGGCGCCGAGCTTGGTCTTCTCGATCATGAACCAGGTCGCGAAGCAGACCACGAGCGACGCGACCACGACCCAGGCGCGGTAGTTCGGCAGGTACATGAAGCCGAGATCGGTGGCACCACCCAGCAGCGGCGGCACCGAATACGACTGGCCGGACGATCCGTAAACGGAGCGGAAGATGCCTTCGATCATCAACGTGATGCCGAACGTCAGCAGCAGCCCGTACAGGTGGTCGAGCTTGTAGAGCCACTGCAGCATCGTCTTCTCGATCAGGATGCCGACGAGGCCCACGACCAGCGGCGACAGCAGCAGCATCGCCCAATACGGCAGACCCGCGTACTGCAATCCCATCCAGGTCAGCATCGCGCCGAACATGAACATCGCACCGTGTGCGAAGTTGATCACGTTGAGCAGCCCGAAGATCACCGCCAGGCCGAGACTCAGCATCGCATAGAACGAGCCGTTGACCAGCCCGAGCAGCAACTGGCTGAGCAGGGCCGACAACGGATAACCAAACAGTTCCATTGGGCGCGATTGCCTCGATCGGTGCTACGGTCTGACGGAGGCCCGGATCGACGTCCGGCCGCGCCGCTGCATCGCTCGTCGCATCACTTCTTGATGAACGAACACCTCGACTCGGCCAGCGACTGGTAGGCCTGGTCGCCCGGAACCGCCGCGACGAGCTTGAAGATGTCCCACTCGCCTTTCGATTCGGACGGCTTCTTCACCTGCATCAGGTACATCTCATGCACCATGCGGCCGTCGGCGCGAATCTCACCGTTCTTCGCGTACATGTCATTGACCTTGGTCTTGCGCATCTGCTCCATGACCTTGTCCGCGTCGTCGGTGCCGGCCGCCTTCACCGCATTCAGGTAGGTAAGCGTGGCTGAATAGTCGGCGGCCTGCAGGGCGTTGGGTACACGCCCGACCTTGGCCTTGAAGCGCTCGGCGAACTTGCGCGTCTCATCGCTCTGGTCCCAGTACCAGCCGATCGTCGCAAGCAATCCTTCAGTGTTCTTCAGGCCCAGGCTGTGGATGTCGTTCAGGAACACCAGCAGGCCGGCCACGTCCATCTTCTTCGTCACGCCGAACTCGGACGCTGCCTTCATGCTGTTGACGAAGTCGCCGCCCGCATTCGCCAGTCCCAGCACCTGCGCCTTGGAACTCA
Source organism: Burkholderiaceae bacterium (assembly GCA_965218765.1). GTDB lineage: Bacteria > Pseudomonadota > Gammaproteobacteria > Burkholderiales > Burkholderiaceae_C > JBBPYC01. Next base: position 833,462 of record CBDCLU010000002.1, read on the forward strand.
TCGCCTGCAGCAGAAACGACGAGAAGTCGGACGCATTCAACGGCGCCCGGGTTTCGCCCGCCACCGTGCCGCCGTTCTTCTTCACGACCGCGGCCGTGTCCTGCTCCAGTGAATGGCCGAATGCATAGTCGGCGGTCAGGAAGTACCAGCTCTTGCCGCCCTTCTCGACGATCGCCTTGCCCGCCACCCGGGCCAGTGCCACCGTGTCGTACGCGTAGTGCACGGTGTAAGGAGAGCAATCTTCGTTGGTGAGGCGCGAACTGCCAGCGCCGATGTTGATGTACGGGCGCTTTTTTTCCTGCGCGATCTTGGCCGAGGCGAGCGCGGTGCCCGAACTGGTGCCGCCGATGATGGCCGAGACGCCTTGCTCGTCGATCCACTGGCGCACCTTGGAGGCTGCGATGTCGGCCTTGTTCTGGTGGTCTGCGGTCAGCAGTTCGACGTTGCGGTCCAGAACCTTGCCGCCGAAATCGGCAATCGCCATCTTGATCGCCTCGACACCGCCCTGGCCGTCAAGATCGGAATAGAGACCGGACATGTCGGTCACGAAGCCGATCTTGAGCGGGCCGGTCTGGGCGAACGCGGGCGTTGCCGCCAGGCCGCATGCAATCAGTGCGGCGCCAGCAAGGGGTTTGAGGTTCATGGGTCTGTCTCCTTCAGTGGTTTGAGAAAGGGGAAAAAAGTCGGCGCCGCAAGTGATCTGCGCGTCAGACGCCGAGCAACTCGTGCAGCGTATCCATCTTGTGCGGCAACTCCGCGGAATCGAACTGCAGGGCGATGCCGCCATGCTCCATCACGTAGAACCGGTCGGCCAGCGGCGCGGCAAAGCGAAAGTTCTGCTCGACCATGACGACCGTGAAGCCGCGCGACTTGAGTTCCGTGATCATGCGCGCAAGCGCCTGCACGATCACCGGCGCCAATCCTTCCGAAATCTCGTCGAGCAGCAGCAGGTTCGCACCGGTGCGCAGAATCCGCGCCACGGCCAGCATCTGCTGTTCGCCGCCCGACAGGCGGGTGCCCGGGCTGTGCCGGCGCTCCTGCAGATTCGGGAACATCGCATAGATCTCGGCGATCGACATGCCTTCGCCGCGATCGGACACCACCGGCGGCAGCAGCAGGTTTTCCTCGCAGGAAAGGCTTGCGAAGATCGCGCGCTCTTCCGGGCAGTAGCCGATGCCCTTGTGTGCGATCCGGTGCGTGGACAGGCGCACGGTCTCGTCGCCATTGACCTTGATCGATCCTTCGCGCCTACCCACCAGCCCGATGATCGCGCGCAGCGTGGTGGTCCGGCCCGCGCCGTTGCGTCCGAGCAGCGTCACGACCTCGCCCTTGTGCACGGTCAGGTTCACGCCATGCAGGATGTGCGATTCGCCATACCACGCATGCAGGTCGCGAATGTCGAGCACGGTCTCAAGTGCCATGTCTTCAGTGCGCCCCTTGCAGCGCGGCGTCGGCCGAGCCCATGTAGGCTTCCATCACGTCGCGGTTGGCAGACACTTCCTCGTAAGGCCCTTCGGCCAGCACCGCGCCGCGCTGCAGCACGGTGATGCGGTCGGCGATCTTGGCGACTACGTTCATGTTGTGTTCGACCATCAGGATGGTGCGGCCCGCCGACACCTTCCTGATCAGCTCCGTCACGCGCTCGACGTCCTCATGCCCCATGCCCTGCGTGGGTTCGTCCAGCAGCATGAGCTCGGGCTCCATCGCCAGTGTGGTCGCGATCTCCAGCGCGCGTTTCCGGCCATACGGCAGGTTTAGGGTTTCCTCGTGCGCGAACTCGGTCAGGCCGACTTCGTCGAGCAATTCGAGCGCACGGGCGTCGAGACGCGACAACGACTTCTCGCTGCGCCAGAAATGAAACGATGTGCCCAGCTTGCGCTGCAACCCGATGCGCACGTTGCGCAGCACCGTCATGTGCGGAAACACCGCAGAGATCTGAAACGACCGGATCACGCCGCGCCGCGCGATCTGGGCGGGCTGCTCGTGCGTGATGTCGATGCCGTTGAACAGGATGCGACCGGTGCTGGGAACCAAAAACTTGGTCAGCAGATTGAAGCAGGTGGTCTTGCCGGCGCCGTTCGGCCCGATCAACGCATGGATGTGGCCGCGCCGCACGCTCAGGCTCACGTCGTCGACCGCAGTGAAGCCGCGAAAGCTCTTGCTTAAGCGAACGGTTTCGAGGATCGTGTCGGACATGGCACGTTGCGGAGGGGCGGGCTTGCTGAGTGGCTGATGGCTAAGCGGTTCAGCATACCAATACTGCGCCGCCTGCCGGTTCGGGTTTGCCCGTGCTTCGGCGCGTCGCGTCAAACGTGCGGCAGCGGCGCTCCGTGCAGCACCTTCAGGTCGTTGTCATTCGCAAAGTTGACGACGAAGTCCCAGGCCATCGGCTCGGCCTCGCGCAACGCCGGATGCACCACGACGCAGCCGACGCCTTCATACTGGCTCGGCGTGCACCAGGGTGAATAGCTGAAGTAGCTGGCCGGGCCGGCGCCCCCGGGGCGAAACCGGCTCATCACGCCCGCCAGCCGTTCGCACCAGTCGCTTGGGCGAAAGCGGCTGCCACTGTTCGTGGTGCCCAGCACGATCAACTCGCGGGTCGAATCGACGTCCGGCATCAGGCAAGCCGCCGATTCGGAAATATGGATGCGATCCTGGTGCCCGCTTGCATGGCGGAAAAGTTTAGCCCAGGGTTTGCCAGCGCCTGATCCGTCCATCAGATCGGCCTTGAACTTGCATGCCTGGCAGCATCGATCCACCGATGACCGCGCCCTAAAATCAATCGCTTGCCGCACACCGGCCGCGTCGAGCCTGAAGCCGCGCACCGTGCCGTGTTCGATCTCCGAACTTCTTGCGTGAAAGCGTCCTGCCATGCCGTCCCTGACCGCGCCGACCGAGCCGCATGTGATGAACACTTACGGTCGCGTGCCGATTGCCGTGTCGCACGGCCAGGGTATGCGGGTCTGGGACGTGAACGGCAAACGTTATCTGGATGCGTTGGGCGGCATCGCGGTCAACACGCTCGGCCACAACCACCCGAAGCTCGTTCCCGCGCTGCAGGACCAGATCGGCAAGATCATCCACAGCTCAAACTACTACTACGTGCCCGGTCAGGAGCAGCTTGCCGCCAAGCTGACGGCGCTGTCCGGCATGACGAACGCGTTTTTCTGCTGCACCGGGCTGGAGGCGAACGAGGCCGCAATCAAGCTCGCGCGCAAGTTCGGGCACGGCAAGGGCATCGAGCGACCCCAGATCGTCGTGTATGAAAAAGCCTTTCATGGCCGCAGCATCGCGACGTTGTCGGCCACCGGCAACGAAAAGCTCAAGGTCGGTTTCGGCCCGATGCTCGACGGTTTCATCCGCGTGCCGCTGAACGACATCGCCGCGTTGCGCGCCGCGACTGAGGGCAACCCAGACGTCGCGGCTGTGTTCTTCGAGACGATTCAGGGCGAAGGCGGCATTCATCCGATGCGCTGGGACTACCTGCGGGAGGTGCGCGAGCTCTGCGACGAGCGCGACTGGTTGCTGATGATCGACGAAGTGCAGTGCGGCATGGGCCGCACCGGCAAATGGTTCGCGCACCAGTGGGCAGGTATCGTGCCAGATGTGATGCCGCTGGCCAAAGGCCTGGGTTCGGGCGTGCCGATCGGCGCCGTGGTGGCGGGCCCGAAGGCTGCGCACCTGTTCCAGCCCGGCAATCACGGCACCACGTTCGGCGGCAATCCGCTCGCGATGCGCGCAGGGATCGAGACGATCCGGATCATGGAGGAAGACGGCCTCGTCGCGAACGCGGCTGAAGTCGGTGCGCATCTGAAGGCCGCGCTGGAGCGCGAATTGCTCGGCCTGCCCGGCGTGCTCGAAGTGCGGGGCGAAGGCCTGATGCTCGGCGTGGTGCTGGATCGCCCTTGCGGTGCGTTGCTGGTACGCGCCGCTGAAGCCGGCCTGCTGATCAGCGTGACCGCGGAAAACGTGATCCGGCTGCTGCCACCGTTGATCATCACCACCTCGGAAGCCGACGAAGTCGTCGCGCTGCTGGCACCGCTGGTGCGGCAGTTCCTAGCCGAGCCCGCGCCATGACCACCATACCGACATCGACGGCGAGCGTGCGCCACTACCTGCGCTTCAGCGACTTCAGTGCCGACGAGTACGTGTATCTGTTCGAGCGCGCAGCCTTCATCAAGGCCCGCTTCAAGGCGTATCAAAAGCACCAGCCGCTGGCCGACCGCACGCTCGCGCTGATCTTCGAGAAGGCCTCGACGCGCACACGCGTGAGCTTCGAGGCCGGCATGTACCAGCTCGGCGGCAGCGTGGTGCACTTGACCACCGGCGACAGCCAGCTCGGCCGCGCCGAGCCGCTCGAAGACAGCGCCAAGGTGATCAGCCGCATGGTCGATCTGGTGATGATCCGCACGTTCGAGCAGGCAAAGATCGAACGCTTTGCCGCGCATTCGCGGGTGCCGGTGATCAACGGCCTGACCAACGAATTCCACCCGTGCCAGATCCTGGCCGACATCTTCACGTTCATCGAGCAGCGCGGCGACATCAAAGGCCGCACGGTGGCTTGGGTCGGCGACGGCAACAACATGGCCAACACCTGGCTGCAGGCGGCCGAAGTGCTCGGCTTCAAGCTGCACCTGAGCACGCCGAGCGGCTATGAAGTCGACCAGTCGGTCGCCGGCATCCGCTCCTGCGACGGCTACCGCGTGTTCAAGGATCCGATGCAGGCGTGCGCCGACGCGGACCTGGTCACCACCGACGTCTGGACCAGCATGGGTTTCGAGGCCGAAAACGATGCGCGCCGCATCGCGTTCGCCGATTGGTGCGTGGACATCGAGATGATGCGCGTGGCCAGGCCCGACGCCCTCTTCATGCACTGCCTGCCCGCGCACCGCGGCGAGGAAGTCAGCGCGGACGTGATCGACGGCCCGCAGTCGGTGGTCTGGGACGAGGCGGAAAACCGGCTGCATGCGCAGAAGGCGCTGATGGAGTTCCTGCTGCTCGGGCGGTTGTAGCGGCTCACGCAAAATTATCTGTCCGAAGCCTGTATGCCGACATCCGCACGCCGCCTGTGGGACATCTCGCCGCCGGTCTCCATCCGTGCGCCCGTGTTTCCGGGCGACACCCCTTACCGGCAGCGCTGGGCTGCGAGCCTGTCACCCGACTGCCCGGTCAACGTGAGTGAAATCACGTTGTCGCCGCACGTCGGCGCGCATGCGGATGCGCCGCTGCACTACGACGCGGACGGCGCACCGGTCGGCCTGCTCGATCTGGCGCCGTACCTGGGGCCTTGCCGCGTGATCCACTGCATCGACTGCGGACCGCTGGTGCAGTGGTCGCACATCGAGCAGGCGCTGGACGGGCTGCCGCCGCGCGTGCTGATTCGCACCTACCGACACATGCCGGTCGATCGCTGGGACCCGAACCTGGCCGCGTTCGCACCAGACACGATCGAGCGGCTCGCGGATCTGAACGTGCAGTTGATCGGCATCGACACCGCGAGCATCGACCCGGCTGACAGCAAGACGCTCGACAGCCACCAGGTGATCCGCCGGCGCGGTCTGCGCGTGCTCGAAAACCTGGTGCTCGACGCTGTGCCGCCAGGCGATTACGAGCTCATCGCGTTGCCGCTCAAGCTTGTCAGCGCCGATGCCTCACCGGTACGCGCCGTGCTGCGTGAACTCGTCCGTCACGATTCGCCGGTGCATTGAACTGCACTGTTTTCTTCCCTGCATCGACCATGTCCGCCCTCACCTTAGACGATTGCCGCGCGCGGGATGCGCAAGACCCACTGGCCGGCCTACGCGACCTGTTCCATCTGCGCGACGGCCTGATCTACCTGGATGGCAATTCGCTCGGCGCGCTACCGAAAGCCGCGCCGCAGCGCATCGCGCAGGTCGTGACGGAAGAATGGGGCAACAGCCTGATCGTTTCGTGGAACAAGGCGCGCTGGTTCGATCTGCCGCAGCGGCTCGGCGACCGCGTTGCTACGCTGGTCGGCGCCGAGCCGGGCGAGCTGGTCTGCACCGACAGCACCTCGATCAATCTGTACAAGGTGCTGTTCGCCGCACTTGTCATCGCGCAGCAGGACGCGCCCGAACGCCGGGTCGTGCTCAGCGAGCGCAGCAACTTCCCGACCGACCTCTACATCGCCGAAGGCCTGTGTCGGGAACGCGGACTCGAACTGAAGCTCGTCGATGCCGCGCAGCTGCCGCAGGCGATCGACCGCGAAGTGGCGGTGCTGATGCTGACCCACGTGAACTACCGCACCGGTGCAATGCACGACATGGCTGCGCTGACCGCGGCCGCTCATCAGGCTGGCGCGTTGGCAATCTGGGACCTCGCGCACAGCGCGGGCGCAGTACCGGTCCAGCTGCACGACGCGCAGGCCGACTTCGCGGTCGGCTGCGGCTACAAGTATCTGAACGGCGGGCCAGGAGCGCCGGCGTTCGTCTGGGTTCATCCGAAGCATGCCGAGCGCGGCTGGCAGCCCCTGTCGGGCTGGTGGGGCCACGCAGCGCCGTTCGCGTTCGTGCCGGACTACCAGCCGGCCGCGGGGATCGCGCGCTATTTGTGCGGCACGCAACCGATCCTGAGCCTGGCTGCGCTGGAAGTCGGCCTCGACTGCTTTGCGGCGGCGCAGGCGCTGGGCGGCATGGCTGCGCTGCGTGCGAAATCGCTGGCGCTATCGGACCTGTTCATCGAACTTGTCGAAGCGCGCTGCAGCGGACACGGCCTGCGACTCGTCACACCGCGCGAGCCGGCCCGCCGCGGCTCGCAGGTCTGCCTGACGCGCGAGCCCGCAGACAACGCTACCGGCTCCGGCGGCTATGCAATCATGCAGGCATTGATCGCGCGTGGCGTGGTGGGCGACTTCCGCGCCGGGGACCGCGGCGACATGCGGGGCGACCAGCGCATGCCGGACATCCTGCGCTTCGGCCTGACGCCGATGTATCTGGGATTCGCCGACGTCTGGAATGCAGTCGAGCAGTTGCGGCAGGTGCTGGAAAGCAGCGAATGGCAGCGGCCCGAATTTGCGCTGAATGCCGCCGACGCCGTGACCTGACACCACCGGACATCCGCCATGAACAGCAACCCGGACCGTCCGCAGCTCGACTTCAGCGCGTCGATGAGCTATGGCGACTACCTGCAGCTCGACCGGGTCCTGAGCGCGCAGCACCCGCGCTCGCCCGATCACAACGAGCTGCTGTTCATCATCCAGCACCAGACCAGCGAACTTTGGATGAAGCTGATGCTGCACGAGCTGCAAGCCGCAATCCGCGCGGTGGCCGGAGATGAACTGCCGGACGCGTTCAAGATGCTCGCGCGCGTGTCGCGCATCATGGAGCAGCTGGTGCACGCCTGGGATGTGCTGGCCACCATGACGCCGTCCGAATACAGCGCGATCCGGCCCTATCTCGCAAGCTCCAGCGGCTTTCAGAGCTATCAATATCGGAGCATCGAGTTCGCGCTCGGCAACAAGAACGCGGCCATGCTGGAGCCGCATGCGCACCGCGGCGACCTGCAGGCGCAAGTCCGCGCGGCGTTGCAGGCGCCCTCGCTGTACGACGAAGCGTTGCGGCTGCTCGCGCGGCGCGGTCTGGCGGTGCCAGCCGACCACCTGGAGCGGGACTGGACCCAGCCTTATGCGACCAGCGAAGCGGTCGAGCAAGCCTGGCTGGTCGTGTATCGCGATCCGAAGCAGCACTGGGATCTCTACCAGCTCGGCGAAGAATTGACCGACCTCGAAGACGCGTTTCGCCTATGGCGCTTCCGGCATGTGACGACGGTGGAGCGCGTGATCGGTTTCAAACGCGGCACTGGCGGCACTGGCGGCGTGAGTTACTTGCGGCGCATGCTCGACGTGGTGTTGTTTCCCGAGATCTGGCAGTTGCGCACCAGCCTGTAGCGCGCGCCACCGCGCCCAACCTTCACCTGCCTGGAAAAAATGTTTTCATGAACATTGCGGACCTCCGAAAAAGCTACGACCGCGACCAGTTGAACGAGGACGATGCGCAGACCAATCCGCTCGACCAGTTCGACCGATGGCTGAACGAAGCGATCGCTGCCGAGCTGCCGGAGCCCAACGCCATGACGCTGGCCACCGTCGGCAGCGATCTGCGCCCGAGCACCCGCATCGTGCTGGTCAAAGGCTATGACCAACGCGGCATCGTCTGGTACACGAACTATCAGAGTCGCAAGGGAGAGCAGCTGGCCGGCAACCCGTTCGCGGCGCTGCAGTTTCACTGGGTCGAACTCGAGCGCGTGGTGCGCATCGAGGGCACGGTCGAGCAGGTCGCACCCGAGCAGAGCGACGCCTATTTTGAAAGCCGCCCGCTTGGCTCACGCATCGGCGCCTGGGCCTCGCCGCAGAGCCAGGTGATCGACGACCGCGCGGTGCTCGAGCGCAACGTCGAGCAGGTGACGGCCGAATTCGGCGATCAGGTGCCGCGCCCACCGCATTGGGGCGGCTATCGGCTGCACCCCGATCGATGGGAGTTCTGGCAGGGGCGCAAGAGCCGGCTGCACGACCGGCTACGCTACCGTAGGGTGGACGGAATCGAGCGGGCCGGCAGCCCGCTGCACTGGCAGCGCGACCGGCTCGCGCCCTGAAAGCCGGCACGCGACCGGCCTGCACACCGAGCAGGGCGCTACTCGGATGGGCGCTGCGCTGAGGAGGTCGATGGTGTCGATGTGGCTGATCGGGGCGGCGCCTGCTGATGCGCCGGCGGCATCTGCGGCTCGTTCAGCCGTACGGGCCGGACGATCTTCCTGCGCAGCCGGATGTTGAGCATCTCCACGCCGATCGCAAACGCCATCGCGAAGTAGATGTAGCCCTTCGGCACATGATGATCGAAGCCGTCGGCGATCAGCACCACGCCGACCACCACCAGGAACGACAGTGCGAGCATCTTGATAGTCGGGTTGTTGGAGACGAATTCGCCGATGGAGCGCGCAAACAGCATCATCAGGCCGACCGATGCGACCACCGCCGCGATCATCACGCGCACATCGTCGACCATGCCGACCGCGGTGATGATCGAGTCGAGCGAGAACACGATGTCGATCAGCATGATCTGCAAAATCACCGAGCCGAACGTGGAGGCCACTGGCGTCTTTGCATGCTCCTCCTCCCCTTCGAACGACTGGTGGATCTCAGCCGTACTCTTGTAGATGAGGAACAGTCCGCCGACGATCAGGATCAGATCGCGGCCGGAGATCGATTGGCCGACCACGCTGAACAGCGGCTGCACGAGCCCGATGATCCAGGCCAGGATCAGCAGCAGTCCGATGCGCATGAACATCGCGCCGAACACGCCGATGCGCCGACCGCGTTCGCGCAACGCCGGCGGCAGTTTGTCCACCAAGATCGAGATGAAGATGATGTTGTCGATGCCCAGCACCAGCTCGAGCATGGTCAGCGTGGCGAAGGCAATCCAGGCCTGTGGGTCGGTCAGCAGTTCGATCATGCGCGGGGGTTTCCTTTTTTTGGCAGGGCGCCGTCGTGCAGGGCGGCGCGCCTGACCAAGCAAGTTGAGTCGATCCGATTATCCCCACCGTATTCGGCCGGTTACCGCTCGTTTTCTCTGCCGGTCGCTCCGCTTTTTGCAGTCAATCGCGCGGCCGATGCAACGCTTCGCGCACCGCAGCAAGCTGGCGGCGTGACACCGGCAGTGTTTCCTCGATGCCGGCCAGCCGCACCACCCAGCCGTCCGCATCGCGCGCATCGAGCGACCGATCCAGCGCGCGCAGCGCCCGGCGTGCGACCAGCGCGTTGCGGTGGATGCGCAGGAAGCTCGCGCCGTGCTGCTGCTCCAATTCGTGCAGCGCGCCTTCCATCAGGTGGCTGGCCAGGACCGTGCGCACCGTCAGGTATTTGAGGTCGGAACGGAGATAGAGCACATCGGCTATCGCGACTCTTTCGATCCGGCCGCGCTCCCGGATCAACAAGCAGTTGTTAACTAAATCGGGCTGGGGCACTGGCGCTGCCTGCAAAGTGCGCTTCACTTTTCGTAGCGATTGCTGTAGGCGTTCGAGCCGCACCGGTTTGGTCAGGTAATCGACCGCCTCGATTTCGAACGCCGCCAGCGCGTGCTGCGGATGCGCGGTCACGAACACCACGGCCGGCGGCGTCGGCAGCTGCCTGAGCGCCTGCGCGAGCTGCAACCCGTCGTTGCCCGGCATGTGCACGTCCAGCAGCAGCAGATCGAGACAATCGCCAGCGCGCAGCCGGGCCAGCGCCTGCTCCGCAGTGGCCGCTTCGCCCGCGATCACCAGATCCGGCTCATCCGCATCGCCCAGTAGGCTGCGCAGCCGCGCGCGCGCAAGCGGCTCGTCGTCGACCAGCAGCACCCTCATGCGGGCACCTCGATGCGCACCTGATAGACGCCGCCGTGAAAGCGCGTCTCAAAGCGCCCTTCCAGGTCATGCAGCAGGCTCAGGCGTTCGCGCACGTTGCTCTGCGCCACGCCGTGGCCGCTCGGGCCAGGGCCGGCCGGCACCGTGTTGCCGACCTTGATCACCACGCGCGAGCCGCGCCGCTCGGCGGAGATCGTGACCCTCGCGCCGCTCGCACTCGGCTCGACGCCGTGCCGCACCGCGTTCTCCACCAGCGGCTGCAGCAGCAACGGCGGCAGCCGCGCCTGCGTCGCGTCGGGCGCGATCCGCCATTCGAGCCGCAGCCGGTCGCCAAATCGAATCTGCTCGATCGCGAGGTAGTGGCGGGCCAGCGTGAGCTCCTGCGCAAGCGATACCGCCGGGCCCTGATCGACCAGCGCTTGGCGGAACAGGTCGCTCAAGTCTTCCAGCAAGGCCTCGGCCTTGGCCGGCTCGCTGCGCACCAGCGCAATCGCGCTGTTGAGCGTGTTGAACAGAAAGTGCGGCCGGATGCGCTCCTGCAACTGGCCCAGCCGCGCCGCCGTGGCTGCCGGCGCCTGACCGCGCGCGCGCAGCACCAGCGCGGTCACGAGCAGCGCCGAAAACAGCGCGCCGGCCAGCGCGCATGCTGCCCAGGGGCGCGGGGGCGCGGGCTCCAGCAGCGCCAGCATCGCGCATGCATAGCCGCCGCAGGCCGCACCCAGCGCCACGCCGGCCGCGTATTGCGCAGCCGGTGGCAGCCGTGCGAGCAGTGCCTTGCAGGCGCAGCCGACGATCAACCAGAGCAGGGTTGCAGGCAGCGCGCCTGCGGTCCAGAACGCCCAGACGCCGAGCCAGTCGGCCCAGCCCGGTGCGACGAACAGCGCCACGACCCCGAGCACGGCCTGCACGAACAGCACCGCGCGCAGCACCACGCCCAGCTGGCAGGCGTCGAACACCAGCGCGGCCGGCAGCGGCGCGGGCACAGTGCCGGTCGCGGGCAGCGCCGGGTAGGCCGATAAAATTTGGCTGTCCGAGGAGGTGTCCAACGTTGATCTGGGGCTGTTAGCGAGGCTGTCGGCCGCCGCTGCGATTTCTTGGTCACGGGATTCTGCTGGCGACGGCGCAGCAAGACTGCCTTGCACCGGACCCGGCGGCGCCGGGCAGCGCGACTTGTGCGCGCTTTCACCGGATTTGTCTCGTTCGCCCGCTTTCCCCCTTTTTTTTCCGTTCGAACTTGCCATCCATGACCCCACCCGCGCCGCCCTCCGCCGCATCCAGCCAGCTCGAGCGCAAGCGCGAAGGCTGGTCCGCGCTGTTTTCCGAACCGATGAGCGATCTGGTCAAGCGCTATACCGCGAGCGTCTCGTTCGACCAGCGCCTGTGGCGTGCCGACATCGAAGGCTCGCTCGCGCATGCCGACATGCTTGCCGCGCAACAGGTGATCAGCGCGGCCGACCACGAGGCGATCCGGCGTGGGCTGGGCAGCATGGCCGCGGAGATCGAAGCCGGCACGTTCGAATGGCAGCTCGACCTGGAAGACGTGCACCTGAACATTGAGGCGCGCCTGACGCAGTTGATCGGCGATGCGGGAAAACGGCTGCACACCGGCCGCAGCCGCAACGACCAAGTCGCGACCGACCTGCGGCTGTGGCTGCGCGCCGAGATCGACGGCATCGGCGAGCTGCTGGTCACGCTTCAGCGCGCGTTCGTAGACGTCGCGAGCCGGCATGTGGACACGGTGATGCCCGGCTTCACGCACCTGCAGGTCGCGCAGCCGGTCAGCTTCGCGCACCACCTGCTCGCTTACGTCGAGATGTTCTCGCGCGACGCTGAACGCATGGCCGAGGTGCGCCGGCGCGTGAACCGGCTGCCGCTAGGCGCGGCGGCGCTGGCTGGCACCAGCTACCCGCTGGACCGTGAGCGCGTCGCGCGCACGCTGGGCATGGAAGGTGTTTGCCAGAACAGCATGGATGCGGTCAGCGACCGGGATTTTGCGATCGAGTTCACCGCCGCGGCGGCGCTGTGCATGGTGCACGTGAGCCGCCTGAGCGAGGAGCTGATCCTCTGGATGAGCCAGAACTTCGCGTTCATCCGCATCGCGGACCGCTTCACCACCGGCAGTTCGATCATGCCGCAGAAGAAAAACCCGGACGTGCCCGAGCTCGCGCGCGGCAAGACCGGCCGCGTGGTCGGCCATCTGGTCGCCCTGCTGACGCTGATGAAAGGCCAGCCGCTGGCCTACAACAAAGACAACCAGGAAGACAAGGAGCCGCTCTTCGACACGGTGGACACCTTGCGCGACACCCTGCGCATCGTCGGCGAGATGATCGGCGGCGAGCCTGATGCCAGCACTGGCGAGCGCAGCGGCGGCATCGGCGTGAATGCGGATGCGATGCGGCGCGCAGCCGGCGCCGGCTATGCGACGGCCACCGATCTGGCCGACTACCTGGTACGCCAGGGCTTGCCGTTTCGGGATGCGCACGAAATCGTCGCGCATGCGGTGAAAGCGGCGAGCGCGCGCGGCGTTGACTTAGCTGAACTGCCGCTGGCCGAGCTGCAGCGCTTCGATGCGCGCATCGCAGCCGACGTGTTCGACGTGCTGACGTTAAAAGGATCGATGGATGCGCGCCAGACCGTTGGCGGCACCGCCGGCGCTCAGGTGCGCGCCCAGATCGAGCGGCACCGCGCGCGGCTGACGCAGGCCTGAACGGGTGGCAGCGGCGGCGCTGTGCCAGACCGCCCATTCGGTTTTACTGGACAGCGTGCTTCTTCAACAACTCGCGCACGTGGATCGAAGGAATCGCATAGCTGATGCCGGACGGCTGGCTCAGCACGGCTTCCCGGGTGCTCTTGACGAACACCATGTTCAGCACGCCGAGCACGCCGCCGCTGTCCGGATCGAACAGCGGCCCGCCGCTGTTGCCCGGATAGGCGGTGCCGTCCAGCTGGAAGATGTCGAAGCTGCCCGCGCGCAGGCTTCGGATCAGGCGCGGGCTCAGCTGCTGGCCGCTCGCCACCGGCAGCGAGATCGGCGCAATCGATGACACCATGCCTCCATGCGTGACCGGCGAATAGCCGAGCACGCCGCCGATCGGAAAACCGATGAACGCAACCGCCTGGCCTTCGCGCACCGCGTTCGAATCCTGCAGCGCCAACGTGGGCAGGGCGTTGCCGTCGATGCGCAGCAGCGCCAGGTCGTGCACGGGATCAGTATCCAGCACGCTGGCGCGCCGCATCTGCAGACGACCATTCGCATCGCGCGCCTGCACCACCCAGCTGCGGTCGCTCGCTTCCGGCTGGGCCGCCGCCCCGTCGACACCGGCGCCCGCGCCAAGCACGTGCGCGTTGGTCACGACCAGATTGCCGTGGCCGGCTGCGAACCCGGTGCCGCGCATGGTGAAGCGCGGGTTGTCGGCGTTGCGCCAGCTGCCGACCACCACGATGGACGGCTTGATTCGCTCGATCGTGTCCGGCAGCCTGGCTGAGCCGAGTGTTTCCGCCGGCGCCATCAGCGGCATGGCCGCGGCCAGCGCGCCCGCCAGCATGAAGCCGCACACGCGCACAGACACAGTGCATAGCATTGAGCGGGACCGGTCGTGGCGCCGGCTCACAGGCCAGCCTTCAATGCAACCGCCTCTTCGTAACCCTGGAACCGATCGCCGACCGCCAGCACGCCGTCTATTTCGGCGCGCGCCTTCGCCTTGTCGCCAGCGGCGAGATACATCCTGGCCAGATGCAGCTTGTATACGGTCGCTTCCGCGTTCAGATCGATCGCCTTCTTCTGCAGCTCGATCGCCTTCGCATGTTCGCCGACCATCGACAGTGCGCTGGCCAGCGTGTCCATGAACGCCGGCTGGTTCGGCGTCAGCTGGTTTGCAGTTTGTGCCGGCTCGAGCCCGGCCGGATTCTTCTGCTCAAGCAGCGACCAGGCCAGGTTGTTCAGCACCCAGGGCACGGAGGGGGCCTGTTTCAGCGCAAAGCGGTAGTTCTGTTCGGCCGCCGCATTTTTCTTCTGGTGCAGCGCAACGTTGCCCAGGTGGCTGTAGAACTGCGGGTCGCCGGGATTGGCTTTGAGCCACTCGTCGGCAAACGCGGCAGCATCGGTCGGCTTGCCGCTGTCCACCAGCGCTTCGTGCAGTTTGATCGCGTTCTGACCGGCCGGCGTGATCTTGAGTGCGCGCCGGTACGCACCGGCTGCGTTGTCCCAGTCGCCGCCCGCGGTCTTGATGTCGCCTTCAATCAGCCAGCCGGTGGCCTCGTTCGGGCGCTGCGTCTGGATCTTCTGCGCGATCTTCATCGCCTCCAGCGGATTGCCGGCTTTCACGCTGAACTGGATCAGCGCACGCTGCGCATCGAGAAAGTCCGGCTGCAGCCGCAGCGCGTCTCGCCAAGCCTGCTGCGCCTGCTCGGGGTGCTTGTCCTGCAGATAGGCATCGCCCAGCCGCATCAATGCACGCGGGGAGTCCGGCACCAGCGCGACGAGCCGCTTGAAGGTGGCGATCGCCTGATTCATCTCGCCGGCGGCCTGTTGGGCACGGCCCAGCGCATCGAACAGATCCGGGCCTTGCGGCAGCTCGTTGACGGCGGCCTGCGCTGTGGAGAGCGCGAGGCGCGGCCTGTCGTTGGCGAGATAGAAATCGATCAGCGCACGGCGCGGCGCAAAGTCCTTCGGGCTTCCCCTGATCGCTGAATTCATCAGCGTGGCCACCTCGTCGACACCGGCGCCGGCGCGCGCGCGCACCTCCGCCAACGCGAGCAGCGCGGCCAACTGGGTTGGGTCGCGCTTGAGAATCGCTTCAAAACGCGCGCGGGCTGCATCCGGCTTGTTCTGCAACAGGTCGAGTTGCGCAAGGCTGGCTGCAGCGGGAAAGAACGTGGGGCCGAGCTCCAACGCCTTCTCGAAGCTCCTGCGCGCCGCATCGACATCCTTCTTTGCCAGTTGCACGGTGCCGCGCAATTGCCACGGCAGCGGGCTACCGGGCAGCTTCTGCTCCATTCGCTCCACCGCAGCGAAAGCCTTGTCGAATTCACCACGGCGCAGATACAGCGCGACCAGCTGGTTGTCGGCTGTGGCGCCTTCATCGATGCGCGCGATATCACGCAATTCGCCAATCGCTTGGTCGCTTTTGCCGCCGTGCAGGTGGGCAAGCGCAAGTGAGGTCTGCTTGCTGGTGCTGCTTGGGTCGAGCTTGGCGGCCCGCGCGAGCACGGCTTCGGCGCGTTTGGTGTCGCCCTTTTGCAAGTAGGCTTGGCCAGCCAGCGACAGCAGCTCGGGATCGGAAGAGCCGTCGTTGAAGCCGGTTGGAAATGCTTCCAGCGCACGCGCCGGCTGCAGTGTCGCAAGATACGTTGCAATCAGCATGCGCCTCGCAAACTGCAGCTGCGGCGCTTCCTGCAATGCTTTGCTCAGAAAAAACGCGGCCTGCACGTAGGCCTGTGTCTGATATTCGACCGCGCCGGCAAGCTGCAGCAAACGCGGGTTGTCCGGCGCGTTCTTCAGCAGCTGTTGCAGCCCGTCACGCGCGGCGCTGTAGTTTTTTTTCTGATAAGCGAGCTGGGCCTCGTAGTATTTCGTGTCGACCGCGTTGGGCGCGAACTGTTGCAGTTTGGCAAGCAGTGCAGCGGACTTGTCGAGCTCGCTGCGTCCCAACAGGATCGCAAGCATGCCGGAATAGCCGGGAACAAACTGTGGAAAGCGATCCATCAGCTGCTGATACAGCGCCGACGCGCGGTCCGGCTGCTGCTTGGCGAACAGCACCAGGTCGGCTTTGAGCGCCAGCGCATTGCGCGGGTCGGACCCGCTGGCAAGCACTTGTTCGGCGGTCGTCACTGCAGCATCGATCTCGCCGCGCATGACTTGAATGCGCGCTTGCATCAGCAGAGCCTCCGGGTCGTCCGGCGCTGTTTGCAGGGCGGCCTCGATCGCATTCTGTGCACGTGCCATGTCGTTCCGGGCAGCATAGGCGGCAGCGACCAGCGTTTTCAACGCGGCTTGCGCGCTGGCAGACTCGATCTTGCTCTCACCGAACTCGGCCACCAGTTCCTTGAATTTGCCCTGCTGCAGCATCGCGCGGGCAAGCTCGGGCAGCACTGCCTCGGTCGGGAACCCGGCCGCGATGGCCTTGCGCAGCTCGAGTTCGGCGCCGACGCCATCGCGTTGGGCCAGGAACGCGGTACCGAGCAAAAAACGCGCTTCCGCCAGACGACCATCGGCTTCCAGCGCGTTTTTGAGCTGGATGGTGGCAGCCCGATACTCTTTCTTCTCCAGGTATTGACGCGCCGATGCGAGCAGCGCCTGCGGGTCCTGCTTGCTGCAGGCAGCAGCCAACAGCGCCAGCGCAAGCGTGGCGGCCAGTCTGGCAGTCGATCGGGTCGACTTTGTCTTGTTCATCTCGTGACGTCCAATGGTGAAAGGCAAGTCGCGCATCGCGCGCATCAAATGGATTTTGTTATCGACAATTCGCGCGTCAACGCGTCAGCCGCATCATCTGGGAGTCGGCCCTGCGGTTGGCTTCAAGTCTTGAGGCCGAGCCGGTGCATTAGGTCGTACAGCGTCGGGCGGCTGACACCGAGCAGCTCGGCCGCTTTCAGCACGTTGCCGTTGGCCCGCCCCAGCGCCGCGATCACCGCGCGCTGCTCGGCATCTTCGCGCACCCGGCGCAGGTCCAGGCATGCAACATCCTGCTGCGCGCTCGGCGCGAGGCCGACATCCGCGGCGGTGATCTGGCTGCCATCGGCCATGATGACGGCGCGCTTGA
Source organism: Burkholderiaceae bacterium (assembly GCA_965218765.1). Taxonomy (GTDB): domain Bacteria; phylum Pseudomonadota; class Gammaproteobacteria; order Burkholderiales; family Burkholderiaceae_C; genus JBBPYC01. The sequence goes on from CBDCLU010000002.1 coordinate 850,576, forward strand.
TGCAGTTTTCGAGTTCGCGCACATTACCGGGCCACGGGTGCCGCTCGATCGCCTGCAGCGCATCGTCGGCCAACGTCAGTGCGGCGCGGTTGTTCGCCTGAGCGAACTTGCGCACAAACGCGTGCGCTAGCAACGCGGCGTCGCCGACCCGCTGGCGCAGCGGCGGGATGTCGATCACGATTTCGGCCAGCCGGTAGTAGAGGTCTTCGCGAAACCGGCTCTCGCGCGCCAGCCCCAGCAGATTCTGGTGCGTGGCACCGATGATGCGCACATCGACGGGGATTTCCTGACGGCCGCCGACCCGCTCGATCGTGCGCTCCTGCAGAAAACGCAGCAGCTTGGCCTGAAGTGAGATCGGCAGGTCGCCGATCTCATCGAGCATCAAGGTGCCGCCGTTGGCCGTTTCGATCTTGCCCAGGGTGGTCTTGGCAGCCCCTGTGAATGCGCCCTTTTCGTAGCCGAACAACTCGCTTTCCAGCAGGTTTTCAGGAATGGCGGCGCAGTTGATCGCAAGGAACTTCGCAGCGCGCCGGTTCGATGCCTGATGCAGCCCGCGCGCAAGCACTTCCTTGCCGGTGCCGCTTTCTCCGAGCAGCAACACGGTTGCGGTGCTGGGCGCGACTTTCTCAACCGTGCGGCTCAGACGCAGCATCTGCGGGTCTCGCGTCAGCAGCCCCCACATCGCGTCGGGTTGCTGCATCAGCCGCAGCCGGCGGTTTTCACGCTGCAGCTCGAACAGCCGGAACGCACGCTCGACCGTGAGGTTCAGCACTTCAGGCTCGAACGGCTTGGTCAGGAAATCGTAAGCGCCCAACGCAACGGCGCGCAGCGCGTGGCTGCGGTCGTTCTGGCCGGTCAGCACGATCACCTTGATGTCCGGGTCGATCGCAAGGGCCTGCTCGAGCAAGCGCATCCCTTCGGAAACCGAATCCGGATCGGGCGGCAATCCCAGGTCCATCGTGACCACCGCCGGCGTGTGGCGGCGCAGCTGCACGAGTGCCGATTCGCGGTCACCCGCAGTGACTGCGGTGAACCGATCGAGCGACCACTTGATCTGCTTTTGCAACGCCGGGTCGTCCTCCACGATCAGCAACGCATGGCTGGTTTCAAAGCTCATCAACGCTCCAGCGTGTGCAATTCGGGCAGCTGTCGTCCTTCGAACAGCGGTAGACGAATTGTTACGCGGGTTCCTGCGCCCGGCGCGCTGTCCACTTCGATCGTGCCACCAAGTTCACGCACGTACTGAAAACTTTCATAGGCTCCAATACCCATGCCGGCCTCCTTGGTGGTTTGAAACGGTCTGAACAGCCGCTCGCGCACGAATTCGGGCGCCATGCCACTGCCGGTATCGCCGACTTCGACACAGGCCGAGCCAGCGTGTCGCCAGAGCTTGAGCCAGACCCGACTGCCGGGCTCAGCGGCCACAGTTGCATCGAACGCGTTGTGCACCATGTGGCCGACCACACGCTCGACCCGGTCCTGCTGCCCACGCGTGGCCACCGTATCGACCAGTTCCAACTCGAGCTTTCGGCCCCGACTATTGGCAGCGGCAGCCGCGCGCTGCGCAATCTGCGTCAAATCGACACCGACGCTGCCGCCGGCTGGTTTCGCGCCATCGCGCAGCTGCAGCATCAGCTGGCGCATGCGCTCGACCGCATTGTCGACCGTCGACAGCATATCCTGCTGGAATTCCGGATTGTTCCGCAGCCGTTCGGCGTTTTTCATCATCAGCGACAGCTGCGTTACGATGTTCTTCAAGTCGTGCACGACGAACGCCGACATGCGGTTGAACGAATCGAACTTGCGCGCTTCCAGCAGCGCCTCGGTCGCCTGCATCCGCTCCAAAAAGCTGCCAGCCTGCCGGCCGGCCGTCTTCAGCAGGTCGTTGATTTCCCAGTTCACGTCGATCGGCGTGCGCGCGGCGGCAAGCAGCACGAAGCCGGTCAGTTCGTCGCCCACCAGCAGCGGCACCAGCAGCCAGGCCCGTGGTGTCTCGACCAGCCATTGTGGCAAGGCCATCGCGCCGTAGCGCGCGGGGTCAGCCCGGAATTCGTCCAGGTTGATCACCCAGCCGCTTCGCTGCAGAAATTCGCACAGCGGTGACGCAACCGATTCGATCTGGTCGCTGGCTGGCAGGTTCCACTGCGCGACTTGCGCGAACACGTCGTCGCCCGATCGCCGTGTCCATAGGGTACCTGCGGTACTCTCGACCATGTCCGCGAGTCCGCGGATCACGTTGTGACCCATCGGCTGCGCGCCCTGATCGGCCGACAAGGCGTGGGTGAACTTGAGCCACTCCTCGCGGTAGTCGTACCGATACGAAAAGAAATGCTTGACGAGTCGCACCCGCAACGCAGCGCGCATGCTGCGCGAGACCACCAGCATCACCAGCAGCACCAGCGCCGCGAACACCAGGGCGAGTTGCGCCGCCCTGCCCCAGTCGCCGCCGAAAAACCGCACGTAATAACCGATCGCCGACACGAACAGCAGATAGACACCCGCGAGCAGCAAGGTGGCCGAGTGAAATGCCGCCTTCTGCGACAGCCGTACCCGCGACAGCCAGCCGCGCCGGCGCGAAAACGACAGCAGCAGCAGCGGCGCCACCAGCCAATGCACGATGCCGCGCACGGCAATCGCGTCGGCGTCGAGCTGACCGAACAGCAGTGATTGGGAATAAAGATACAAGTCGAACAGGAACACCCCCCCGAGCCCGAGGCACAGCGGTTTGGCGTTCCAGCGTGAGTCCTCGGGCAGGCAGCGCCACACCTGCTCCAGCAGCATCAGCCCGAACACCGCGAGCGCGGTGGCCAGCAGGAACGACACGCGCACCGGATCACCCAGCCATTCCAGCTGCAGCGCGGTCAGCAGGTCGGCTGCCAACGACGCGCCGACCAGCAAGCCGGCAAGCGTCGTGAGCCGCAGCGACATGGCACCGGCGGCCTGCTCACGAGCGTCGGCCGGCTCCAACAGGCTCAGCAGAAACGCAAACCACAGCCCGTAGCGCAACCGGTCAGCCAGCGTGGCGAGCCAGATGGCTGGCGCTGCCTGCGATTGCTCGGCCATCAGTGCGCACAGACCCCAGGCCGTCTGCGCAAGCAACGCGAGCACCACCAGCAGCTGCGGCTGGCTGCGCGGCGCACGCAGGTAGCCGAGCCGCACCAGAGCGATTGCAAAGGCCAGATAGGTCAGGCCGAGCAGCCCGAAACCCCAGCTTGCAAGCAGCGACGGCGCGTCGCTCATGTCTGGCAGCGCCGCGCCAATGCCCGTCCACGCACGACGCTCACTGCGCGCCTTTGGCGAGCAACACGACACCCACAGTGTCGAACAGGATCACCAGATCGAGGAACAGCGAGTGGTTTTTCACGTAATAGAGGTCATACTGCAGCTTCTCCGCTGCATCCTCCGCGCTGGCGCCGTAGTGATAGCGCACCTGGGCCCAGCCGGTCACGCCGGGCTTGACGCTCTCGCGCACCGAATAGTACGGAATCTTCTGGGTCAGTTGTTCGACAAAATAAGGGCGCTCGGGCCGCGGGCCGACCAAGCTCATGTCGCCATTGAGCACGCACAGCAACTGCGGCAATTCGTCGATGCGCAGCTTGCGCATGATGCGGCCGAACCGGGTCACGCGGTCGTCGCTGCTGGTCGCCCAGCGCGGCTTGCCGTCTTTTTCCGCGTCGGTGCGCATGCTGCGGAACTTCACCACATCGAACAAAGTGCCGTTATAGCCGACCCGCTGCTGGCGGTAAAACACCGGTGCGCCGCTTTCCAGCAGCACGATCAGGCCTGCCAGCAGCATGACCGGCGATGCCAGCACCAGCAGGATCAGCGCGCAGATGATGTCGAACAGGCGCTTAACCACGGTACGAAGCACGCCCTGCTCGAAACCATCGCCGAAGATCAGCCAGCCAGGCGACACCGAATCGAGCCGGATCTGGCCCTTGGTCTTCTCGAAATGCGTGGCGATATCGACCACGCGCACGCCGCGCAGCTTGCAGTCGAGCAGTTCGGAAAGCGGCATGCTGCCGCCGCGCCGTTCGGTCAGCGCCACCACGATCTCATCGACTTCTAGCTCGAGTGCAGTCTCGGTCAGAGACTTGTGCGGCGACAGGATGCCCCAGGCGGAGACTTCCGCTTGGGGTTCGTTGACACCCGAGTAATAGCCGACCACGTCCACGTTCGGGTCGTCCTTTTTCAGCGTCTTGCCGACCATCGCCGCGCGTTGGCCGGTGCCGAACACCAGCACGCGATGCCGCAACGCGCCTTGTGGTTTTGCATGCGCCTTGTAGATCCGGTGCGCCACCACGAGCGCCACGCCGATCAATGTGCAGATGGCAAGCAAGCGTCGGTTCGCCGCGTTGGTGAACGGCACCTGGAAAATGCCGTAGATCAGCGGCACCACCAGCAACAGCGCCAGCACGCCGCGCGCGCGCGACTGGATCACCGAGCGGTCGTGCACGCGCTGGTAGAAGCCAAGCGCCATGTTGATCAGCAGCACGCCGATACCGAGCAGCACTGCATAGATCACGAACGGCAGCGTCGAGACGAGATTTGCTCCCTGCCACAGCGTCGTGCTGGCCACGACCAGCACGACCAGCAGCAGGTCGAGGCTGACCTGCCGCACGGTCTGACGGTGCAGGTAGTGGTTGAACACCCGGATCATGTTCAATCTGTTACTCGCTCGCGATGTTTATTGGCTAATGGGAAGAGCAGCACAGCCGGTCGGTGGACGCGACGATGCCGCATTGCTGCATCCCGGGTGCACTGGGACAACAACGCGCCAGTCTGCGTGCCGGGACGACATAAGACCTGCAAATATCCGGTCACCCGTGCCAACTGGACGGAACCGCTGAAGCTGCTCTTGCTACACGCGTCCACCCATTTTCGATACGGCACAGTGCTGATAGTAAGAATATGTTAATACCTGATTAAATACGTTTCTTTGATATGGCGGAGTATAGGCAGGCACTTGTGACAAAGGATGAGCTTTGTCAGACCACTATTGATCAAGCTCGAGGCAAGCGCCAACTTGTTGCTGAATCGATGACCGGCTTTAGCGGTTGCACGCCGGCGAAGCGGGCCTTCAGGGGACAAACATGGTCAGCGCACTGGCTGCCGTGCGCACGAGCTGATGTGCTTCGGCAGCGTCAGCGTCATCCGCTTGTCTGAACCGTGCGACCCGTTCCTCAAACAAGCATGCATTGCCGGTTGTTGCCACCCTTTGGCATGCCGTCATCATCAAACGGGCCTCTGCGACCGCTCGCGATCGCGCCAAGGCGCGGTTGATGCGCTTGAATGCGGGGTGGTCAGGCGTCAATGCTGACGCGGGCTTGACCAGATGAGCGCTATACGGCGGCAGCCAATGATGTCAACCTGGGCCGTCGAGCCGCCAGGTGCGCAACGGATTCGAGCCTGGTGACCACGCCCGGTGCCAGGCCGGCTGCGGGACAACGGGCTTCGCACCCGCGTTCCAGACGCGTCCGCTCACGCTTAAGCGTCCCGCGTGAAGTGCTGATGAAATCGATCGCGCAGCAGGTTCTTCTGCACCTTACCCATCGTGTTTCGTGGCAGCTCCGCCATCACCTCGCAGTGCTTCGGAATCTTGAAGTTGGCCAGCCGAGACTTCAGTTCGGCCAGCAACGACTGCGCATCCAGATCGGCACCGGCGCGCGGCACCACCAGCGCGATACCGACTTCTCCGAAATCAGGGTGTGGGACGCCGACGACGGCACTCTCGGCCACGCCAGGCAGATCGTTCAGGCAGCCTTCGATCTCGGCCGGATAGACGTTGTAGCCGCCCGAGATGATCAAGTCCTTGCTGCGCCCGACGATGCTCACGTAGCCACGCTCATCGATCATGCCGACGTCACCGGTCTTGAAGTAGCCGTCCGCGGTGAATTCCTCCTTCGTTTTCTCCGGCATGCGCCAGTAGCCCTGGAACACGTTCGGACCGCTGACCTGAATGGCCCCGACCTGTGCCTCGCCGGCCGGTCCAGCGTTGTCGTCCACCACGCGCAGCTCCACCCCAGGCAGCGGGAATCCGACGGTGCCGCCGCGCCGCTCGGACTCGCCGCCATAGCGCATGTCGGCGCGGTAGGGGTTCGACGTCAGCATCGCGGTCTCGCTCATGCCGTAGCGTTCGAGGATCGTGTGGCCGGTGCGCTTCTTCCAGGCATCGAACGTGTCGAGCAGCAGCGGCGCCGAGCCGGACACGAACAGGCGCATCTGGCGCACGACGCCCTGATTCAGACCGGATTCGGCCAGCAGCCGCACATAGAGCGTCGGCACGCCCATGAAGACGGTCGCGCGCGGCAGGCAGCCGACCACCGCCTTCGGATCGAACTTGCCGAACCAGAGCATCTTGCTGCCGCTGAGCAGCGCGCCGTGCAGCGCGACAAACAGGCCGTGCACGTGAAAAATCGGCAACGCATGGATCAGCACGTCGCCACCCGACTCTCCTCTGCCGGCGCGTTCGCTCCAGCCCCAGTAGTCGTGCAGAACCCGCGCGTTGCTGACCAGGTTTTCATGGCTCAGCATGGCGCCCTTGCTGCGACCGGTGGTCCCGCTGGTGTAGAGGATCGCGGCCAGCTCGTCACCACGGCACCGCACCGGATCGTGCCGATCGCTCATCTGCGCGGCGCGCTCCAGCAGTGTGCCGTTGCGGTCGTCATCGAGCGTGTACACATTTCTCGCACCGGCGCTGTGGGCCAGCTGGGAAAGCCAGCTGAACGACGCCGATCGGCACACCAGCACGGCCGGTTGCGCGTCGCCCAGGAAGTAGGCGAGTTCGGCGCTCTGATAGGCCGTGTTCAGCGGCAGAAAGACGTGGCCCGCGCGCAAGGTCGCCAGATACAGTGCAACCGCCTCGACCGACTTTTCGACCTGCACCGCGATGCGGCTGCCGGCCGGCAGGCCGAGCGAGCCGAACAGGTTCGCGATCATCGCGCTCGCGCGCTCCAGGTCGCCCCAGCTATAGCGCAGGCCGCCATCGGTCTCGACGGCGGTGCTGTTCAGGTCTTCGGGAAAGCCTGAGCGCAGCACGGCAAACAGGTTCTGGTTTTCAACTGCCGGTCGCGTGGCCGCGAGAGATGTCGTCATGGCCGGGCCTTGAGGAAAAAGGAAATGGAAATGAACAGGAAAAAAGCGCAGACGCGCATGACAGGTGCGCCGGCTAACCGCAGCAGCCGGCAGGTCCAGTCGATTCGCTTGGCGCGCTAGCCCATCACCTTGCTCGGCAGCCAGGTCGCGAGTTCCGGGAACACGCACAGGATCAGGATCGCCAGCACCATGCACAGCATGAACGGAAATGCGCCCTTCAGAATAGTCGGCAGCCGGATGTCGGGCGTGATGCCGTTGATCACGAACAGGTTCAGGCCGACCGGCGGCGTGATCAGGCCGAGCTCCATGTTGATCGTCAGGATCACGCCGAACCAGATGGGATCGAACCCGGCTGCGGTGATCACCGGCATCAGGATCGGGGTGGTCATCAGGATGATCGCGGCCGGTGGCAGGAAGCACCCTGCGACCAGCAACAGCACGTTGATCGCGAGCATGATGATCCAGCGGTTCACCTGCAGCTCGCCGATCGCCGTCGCAATCGCCTGCGTGACCTGCAGCGACGACATCATGTAGCCGAACAGGATCGAGGTGCCGATGATCATCAGCAGCATGCCCGATTCGCGCAGGCCGTCGCGTAGGATCAGCCAGAGATCCTTCAGGCGCCACATTCGATAGATCACGATCACCATGAGAAGGCACAACGCGGCGCCGACGCCGGCTGCTTCCGACGGCGTGGCGATGCCGCCATAGAGCGCGTAAACCACGCCGACGATGACGGCCAGAAATGGAATCAGCCTGGGCAGCAGTTCCAGCTTCTCCTTCATCGTGTAGATGCGGTCGCTGTCCAGGATTTTCGTGCCGCGCTTCCAGCTCAGGAACAGCGCCCAGGCAATGAACAGACCGGTCAGCAGCAGGCCGGGGAGGACGCCCGCGATGAACAGGCGCCCGATCGATGTCTCCGACGCAATGCCGTAGAGGATCATCGTGACGCTCGGCGGAATCAGGATGCCCAATGTGCCGCCGGCGGCGATCGAACCGGTCGCCAAGTCAGCGTCGTAGCCGCGCTTTCGCATCTCCGGGATGCCCATCTTGCCGATCGCTGCGCAGGTTGCAGGGGACGACCCGGTCAATGCGGAGAACAATGCGCATGCGCCGATGTTGGCGATCACGAGCGAACCCGGCACCTTGTGCAGCCAGCGGCCCAGGACTTCGTACAGATCGCTGCCCGCGCGCGAGGACGCGACCGCTGCGCCCATGATCACGAACATCGGCAGCGACACCAAGGTGAAGTCGTTCAATCCGGAAAAGATCGTCTCCGGCAGGAAGTTCACGCTATTCCAGCCATCAAAGATCACCATGAACGCGAGTGCGACAGCGCCCAGGCCGAACGCGATCGGCAGGCCGGTGGCCAGAACGCCCAACATCGCGAAGAACACCAGCAGGCCAATCGTCATCGGGCTCATTGCGCGCCTCTTACAGATGGTCTTCCGGCGACAAGCCGAACGGCAGGCCACGCCGGGCCGCCACCAAATAGATTTCGGCGATGAACTGTAGGCTCAGCAGTGCCAGTCCCACCGGCACTGCGAGGTAAGGAATCCACAGCCGCGCGCGCCACATGGAAGGCGTGGTCTGCGCGTTGTTGAACGCGTCATACCACCACGGCACGGACGCCCACAGAAAGAACAGGCAGAACGCCAGCGCAATCAGGCTGCCAAGCAGATAGAGCCAGCGCCTGCCGCCTTGTCTGAGCATCAGGGGCACCACATCCACATTCACATGGCCGCGCGTGAGCAGGATGTACGGCGCGCCCAGGAACGTCGATGCGACCACCGCGAAGATCACGAACTCGGTCTGCCAGATCGACGACTCGCCAAGCACCGCCCGCACGAACACCATCTGGCAAACCACCACGATCGACAGCAGGATCAGCAGCGCGGCCCCGACCCCGAACACGCGGGACAGCGCATGGATTGCCCTGACCCAGCCCGGCAGGCGCGGCGATGCAAATGCAGGCGATGCATCGCTACTTGACACTCAACGCCTTCTCGATCAGTTCCTTGCCGCCCGGCACGTTCTCGGCGAACTTCTTGTAGGAGGTTTTCTTGGCCACGTCACGCCACGCGTCGGCTTCCGCGTCGGTCATCGTGACGACCTCGACCTTGTTCTTCTTGAACACCTCGACCATCTCGTCGTCGAGCTTCTTCGATTCCGACGAGAAGTAGTCTTCCGCCTTCTTCGACGCTACCAAGAGCGCCTTCTTCTGCGCGTCGTCCAGCTTCGCCCACGCCTTGTTCGAAATCAGCACCGGCTCGTACATGAACCACAGCGCGTTGTCGCCCGGCGCGGTGATGCAGCTCAACTGCTCGTACAGGCGAAACGATACGAAGCTGCCGGTCGAGGTGTCGGTGGCCTGGATCACGCCCTGCTGCAGCGCGTTGTAGACGTCGCTGGACGGAATCGCGATCACGGACGCGCCTGCGCCGGCCCACATTTGCGAGAACGTCGCGCCGGCCGAGCGCACTTTCATGCCATCGGCATCGGCAGGTTTCCTGATGCATTTGTCCTTGGCCGCGAAGGCACCGGCCAGCCACGCATCGGCCAGCACCCGGATACCGCCCTTGTCGATGATGCCGCGGATGTCTTCCATGAACGGCGAGGCATCGACGCGCTGCGCGTGTGCATGGCTCTTGATCAGCCCCGGCATCAGCGTCGCGCCGAACTGCGGATGAAAGCCCGATGCATAGTCGAGCGGAAACGAGCTCATGTCGATCTGGCCCGCCAGCATCGCTTTCCACTGCTCCTGCGCCTTCACCAGGCTCGAGCCCGGAAACACCTTGATGGTGAGGCCGACGTTGGCCGCCCCGACTTCCTTGGCGATCATCTGCACCATCTCGTCGCGCACGTCGCCTTTGCCGCCTGGAAACTGGTGCGAGGCCTTCAGCGTAATTTCCTTGGCCGTGGCCATGCTGCCGGTCAGCGCCAATGCGCAGGCTGCGGCCAGCGTAGCGACGCCTCGCGCGGCAGGGCCGGACGCACGCATGCCGCGGCGGCGCGCGGCGATTCGGTTGATCGCGGCTGCACATGTCATCGAATTGGTCATCTGGAACGTCTCCTGAAAAGATTTTTTGAAATGGTGGCAGCTCGGCCATGCGGCCGTCAGCGGGTGCCGACTCATGTTGTTCAAACACTGCTGGCATCGGCCCACAGGACCCTTCAGGGGGGTCAGCCCGGCCATGGCAGCGAGTCTGCAAAATCATTGTATGGGCGGCATCCACTCCGGCCAGCCTGCCGGTCGGCCCGGGCTTACCCTAAGCGACCGCCCTATCATCGATGCCGTTGCCTCGATAATTTGCACATCCGCGCTCCCCGTCTGCCCCGCACTTTTCCCTCGTCCTCCTCCTCTCAAAGGTCTGGTCATGCCCGAAACATCCCCGCATCCGTTCGCCGCCGTCGTGCGTGAATTCAAGCCTGGTCCGGGCAAAGCCGGCCAGTTGTATTCGCTACCAGAGCTGGCGAAGAAGTTTCCGAACGTCGCGCGGCTGCCGGTGTCGATCCGCATCGTGCTCGAAGCGGTGCTGCGCCACTGCGACGGCGAGAAGATCACCGCCGACCACGTTGCGCAACTGGCCAATTGGAAGCCGAATGCGCCGCGCACGGAGGAAATCCCGTTCACCGTGGCCCGCGTGGTGCTGCAGGATTTCACCGGCGTGCCGCTGCTGGTCGACCTGGCCGCCATGCGCAGCACCGCAAAAAAACTCGGCAAGGACCCGACCCGGATCGAGCCGATGGTGCCGGTGGACCTGGTGGTCGATCACTCGGTGATGGTCGACTACTACGGCACCCAGAACGCGCTCGATCTGAACATGAAGCTCGAATTCCAGCGCAACCACGAGCGCTACCAGTTCATGAAATGGGGCATGCAGGCGTTCGACACATTTCGCGTGGTGCCGCCGGGCTTCGGCATCGTGCACCAGGTGAATCTCGAATTTCTGGCGCGCGGCGTGCACAAGAAGGCTGGCGGGTCTGGCAGCCCGGTCTATTACCCCGACACGCTGGTCGGCACTGACAGCCACACCACGATGATCAACGGCATCGGCGTGGTCGGCTGGGGCGTCGGTGGCATCGAGGCGGAAGCGGCGATGCTCGGCCAGCCGGTCTACATGCTGACGCCGGACGTGGTCGGCTTCGAGCTCACCGGCAAGCTACGGGAAGGCGTGACGGCAACCGATCTGGTGCTCACGGTGACCGAACGGTTGCGGCGCGAAAAAGTCGTTGGCAAGTTCGTCGAATTCTTCGGCGAAGGCACGCGTACCCTGTCGCTGCCGGACCGCGCGACCATCGGCAACATGGCGCCCGAGTACGGCGCGACGATGGGCTTCTTCCCGGTCGATGACAAGACGATCGACTACTTCGAAGGCACGGGACGCGACCTGGCCGAGATCGAGGCGTTCGAGCTGTATTACCGCGCGCAGGGCCTGTTCGGCGTGCCCAAGACCGGCACGATCGACTACAGCCAGGTTGTGCAACTGGACCTGGCGGACGTGACGCCGAGCCTGGCCGGACCGAAGCGCCCGCAGGACCGGATCGAGCTCGGCAGCCTCGCGTCGACTTTCTCCGCGCTCTACAGCAAGCCGCCATCGCAAAACGGCTTCAACCAGCCCGCCGAAACGTTGAAGACACGGCACCTGGTGCGCGAGACGGACGATTCCCGGACCGAGCCGAAGCCGAAGACGCCGCCGGTCCCGACCGGCGCACCGCGCGATGTCGAGGAGATGGAATCGAACACGCCGAAGCTGCCCGCCGCCGAGCCGCGTTCCAACACCGACGAGACGGTCGAAGGCAACGTCACGATCGGCAACGGCGACGTGCTGATCGCCGCGATCACGAGTTGCACCAATACCTCGAACCCGAGCGTGCTGTTGGCCGCCGGCCTGCTGGCCAAGAAGGCGGTCGAGCACGGCCTGAAGGTGAAGCCGCACATCAAGACCTCGCTGGCGCCCGGCTCGCGCGTGGTGACCGAATATCTGACGCAGGCTGGCCTGCTGCCCTACCTGCAGCAGCTCGGCTTCAACGTGGTCGGCTACGGCTGTACCACCTGCATCGGCAACTCGGGCGACCTGACACCCGCGATCAACGAGGCGATCGCCAACAGCGACCTGATCTGCGCGGCGGTACTGTCGGGCAACCGAAATTTCGAAGCGCGCATCCACCCGAACATCAAGGCCAACTTTCTTGCGAGCCCGCCGCTGGTGGTGGCTTATGCGATCGCCGGCACTGTGCTGACCGACCTGATGACGCAGCCGGTCGGCAAGGGCGACGGCGGGCGCGACGTCTATCTCGGCGACATCTGGCCGACGGCGGCCGAAGTGCAAAGCCTGATGAAGTTCGCGATGAACGGCAAGGCATTCCGCGAAAATTATGCAAAGGTCAAGGCCGCGCCGGGCGAGCTCTGGACGCACATCGAAGGCGCGGAAGGCGAAACTTACAACTGGCCAGAGAGCACCTACATTGCCCAGCCGCCGTTCTTCGAAGACTTTGCTACCAATAAAGAAGCAGCAAACGAAGGCAGCACAAGCGCTACGCCCCAAAAAAGTTATGTAGTGACGGGTGCGCGCATCATGGCGCTGTTCGGCGACTCGATCACCACCGACCACATCTCGCCGGCCGGCAGCATCAAGGCAAGTTCCCCCGCGGGCCGCTGGCTGCAGGACCACGGTGTGAAGAAGGAAGACTTCAACAGCTACGGCGCACGCCGGGGCAACCACGACGTGATGATGCGCGGCACGTTTGCGAACGTGCGCATCAAGAATCTGATGATCCCGCCGCAGCAGGACGGCTCGCGCGAGGAAGGCGGCGTCACGCTCTACCACGCGGACGGACAACAGCCTGAGAAGATGCCGATCTTCGACGCCGCGATGAAGTACATGGAAGCCAATGTGCCCACCGTGATCTTCGCGGGCGAGGAATACGGCACCGGCTCCAGCCGTGACTGGGCCGCTAAGGGCACGCAGCTGCTCGGCATCAGGGCCGTGGTCGCGCGCAGCTTCGAGCGCATCCACCGCAGCAACCTGATCGGCATGGGCGTGCTGCCGCTGCAGTTCAAGGCGGGCGATTCGTGGGACAAGCTGGGCCTCAAGGGCGACGAGACGGTTGAAGTGCATCCCGACCCATCGCTGAAGCCGCAAAGCGAAGCCACCGTGATCATCAAGGGCACGGACGGCCAGCAGCGCGAGTTCAAGGCGGTGCTGCGCATCGACACGCCGATCGAAGTGGACTACTACAAGAACGGCGGCATCCTGCCGTACGTGCTGCAGCAGTTGCTGGCGGCCTGACGTCGGTGACGCCAGGCGACCGGCCACGCGCGCTGGTTGCCGGCGGCGGTATCGGCGGGCTTGCGGCCGGCATCGCGTGCGCGCGGGCCGGCTTCGACGTCAGGATATTCGAGCGCGCCGCAGCGTTCAGCGACATCGGCGCCGGCATCCAGCTCGGGCCGAACGCGACGCGGGTGCTGCATCGGTGGCAGCTCGCAGCGCCACTCGCGGCTGTGGCTTCGTTCCCCGATCGATTGCGGGTGCGCCACGCGCACAGCGGAACCACGCTTGGATTGCTCGAACTGGGACGGCGCGCCGAGCAGCGCTACGGCGCGCCGTACGCAACCCTGCATCGCGCCGATCTGCAGCGGCTGCTGCGCGACGCAGTCGCCGCCCAGCGCGATATCCAGTTTGAACCGGGCTGCGCGATCGGTTCGTTCCAGCAAGACGAAGCCGGCGTGACGCTGTCGGCAAACGACGCCCACAGCGATTTGCTGGTCGGCGCCGACGGGCTTTGGAGCGGGGTGCGCGAGCAGCTGCTTCGCGACGATCCGCCGCAGCCGACCGGCCACCTCGCTTATCGCGCGCTGGTCCGCCAGCGCGATTTGCCCAGCCCTTCGCGCAGCGCCGACGTGAACGTCTGGCTTGGGCGCCGGCTGCATGTGGTCGCGTATCCGGTGCGTGGCGGTGCGTGGCTGAATCTGGTCGGAATCGTGCATCGATCAGCGACAACGGTGAATACGCAGACAGGCGGATGGGACGAAACCACCGACGCGGCGGACTTGCTCGCGGCGCTGTCGGGTTGCTGCTGCGCGTTGCAGACGCTGGTGCGCTCGATTGCGGACTGGCGTCTGTGGGTGCTGTACGACCGGGCACCGATGCGCAGCGCGGCCGAGCATGCACGCGGCCGGGTCGTGCTGATCGGCGATGCCGCGCATCCGATGCGCCCCTATCTCGCACAGGGCGCCGGCATGGCGATCGAGGACGCGGCGCAGCTCGAAGCGGTGCTCGGCGGCGCCACCCCGTCCCAGATCGAAGCACGCCTGCAGCGCTTCGCGCAAGCACGTTGGCGGCGCAACGCGCGAGTGCAGGCGCGGGCGCGCAGGAACGGGCACATCTTTCATTCGGCCGGATTGGTCGCCGAAGTGCGCGACGCGGCATTGCGCGTCCTCGGCGCACGGTTGCTCGATTTGCCCTGGCTTTATGGCTACGCCGGCGCGTCGTTGCAAGCCGCGCGCTGACTGGTCTACCAGCGCGTTCGAGCGGTCCGATTTTCAGCCGGGTGAGCAGTAGACCTCGACCGCCGCCAGCACGGCCGCCGTCTGAGCATCGTGCGCAAACCGGAACGCGTCGCCGTAGACGGTCTCGTCAGGGAACTCCGTGATCAGCGACAGCGGCGTCGGCTCCTTCGCGCTCTCGGTGACCTGCACCGGGATCCCGTGCACTGTCTCGAAGCCATCGGCTCCTGAATGCGCGCGAAACCAGGCGAGCTGGCGTGCGTTGAACTCGATCAGGCCGGGCACCGATGCAAGCCGCGCCGTCACGCGGGCCAGCAGCCGCTGCGCTTCGTCCTGCCAGCCGGGATGGTGGCGCAGCACCAGAAAGAATCCCTTGGGGATCGTCCACAGCTCGAACCCGCGCGGAATGTAGCCGGTCAGCGGCCGTGTCCACTCGTGGGCCGGATAGCCGTGCAGGTTGATGTGCAGCTGCGCACCGCTCAAGTGAATCGCTTGTTCGCGAGCGGCCCGTTCGAGCATCGGGGCGCGCTCGCGGTACGCGATGTCATCGCCCAAGGCGCTGTAGCGCGCGGCGTGGTGCATGTGGCGCGGATGGACTTCGCAAAGCGCTCTGTGCAGCGCATAGCCGTCCGGGTTTTCGAGCGCGATCACCGCAAAATGCGCATCGCCACGCCGTTGCAGCGTCTGCGCGGCGCGCAGCGCGCCGACCACGCCGGACGTCTCGTTGGCGTGTTGCCCGCCGGAGATCAGCACCGCCGGCCCCGGCCCGGCGTGATACAGGCCGAGCACCTGGCGGCCTTCTCGCGACAGCGCCTGGAACGGCTGCCCATGCAGCTGCTGCATGGCCTGGGCGATGCAGCCGGCCGACAGAGGCGCATCAGCCTCGACAAGCTGCACGCAGGCAGGGCCGGCTTCCGGTTCCGGGCCGGCAAACGGCTCCATCGACACCTGCAGACGGCAACGGTCGCCCAACGCGCGCCGCACATCCGGCACGATCTGACCGGGCTGCAAGCCACGGTCACCGAGCGGCCGGCCCGAATGCCGCTGAAAGAATTCGAGCAGCGAGAAATACCAGTCCTCGTGCAGCGCCTCGAACGTGCTGAGCAGTTCCTCGCCACAACCCAACTCGCGTTCGATGCCGCCGATGTCGGCGCGCAGCAGCAGGCGCTCGAAGTACGGCTCCTGCTGCCCCCAGTCGTGGTTGGCAACCGCATCGATCGCCGCTTCGAACACCGATTCGTAATCGGTCGCACGGCGCTCATCGATGACGACCGGACGGTGTTCGCCAGCCATGCGCACGCGAATCCAGCCGGTCGGCGACAGGCAAGTCGCGCCGGCGTGATCCACGTGCAGGCGATTGGGTGCGAATACGCGGTGCTGGGTCGAACGCTGGTCCGCGTAACGCAGTTCGACGTCATACCAGAGCGTTGCATCCCCCGCTTCGAACACCAGCGCCGCATCGCCGAGCATGCCGGCCAGCGGATACGCTTCAAGCGTGAACCGGTTCGGCGGCGCGCAGGAATGCACCGGGTAACGCACGCGGACTTCAGCCAGTCCGTCCAGCTCAGCCTCTTCGAGAAAAAAATGCACGAGCGGCTTGTAGGCGCTGCGAAAGCGAGCGTGGACATCCAGCACCGCCAGCCGCGCCTCGGCCGCGCGCCGCGCCGCTTCGTCCTCGAACAGCCAGGCCTCGACCGTGGCGCCGCGACGATCCTGGGCAGAAAGCTCGGCTTCCCATTCACCGAGCGAACGGGCGAAGGTGCGATCGAACAAAACGGCCATCGGTCCTGGTCCTGGTCAGTCCGTTGAAGTCGGATCGAGCCGATCGCGCAGCCAGTCACCAAGCAGGTTCAGGCCGAGCACCGTCAGCATGATCGCGAGCCCCGGAAACACGCTGACCCACCAGGCGGTCTGCAGGTAAGTGCGGCCATCGGCCAGCATGCCGCCCCAGCTTGGAATGGTCGGATCGACGCCCAGGCCCAGGAACGTCAGGCTGCTCTCCAGCAGGATGTTGTTCGCCACGTTGAGCATCATCAGAATCACGAGCGGGCCGAGCAGGTTCGGCAGGATGTGGTGCCGGATCATCGCCAGGTCCCGCACGCCGAAGGATCGCGCCGCCTGCACGAACTCCCGCTCGCGCAAGGCCAGCACCTGCGCGCGCACCAGCCGCGCGTACTGCACCCACTGGGACACGATCATGAACAGCACGATGTTCGTGATGCCGCCGCCCAGGATCGAGATGAACGTCATCGCGACCAGGATGAACGGCAGCGCAAGCTGCACGTCGGCGAATCGCATCACCAGCACGTCCCAGAAGCCGCGGTACCAGCCCGCGACCACGCCCATCACGGTGCCAAGCAGCGCACCGCCGGCCGCGGACAGAAAGCCGACGGTCAGCGAAATCTTGCCGCCGACGATGACCCTGGCCAGCACGTCGCGCCCGAGCGGATCGGTGCCGAACGCATGCGCCAGCGACTGAAACGGCCGGGTCAGCCGTGCTGCGAGATTCATCGCTTCCCCGCCATCGGGAAACAGCCAGCCAGACAGCAGCACCGCGGCGACCATGCCGACCGTGAGCACGCCGCCCAGCACGAGTTCGAGCGAAGCCAGCCGGCGGCGTGGCCTGGTCACCGCCTGTCTGGGCAATTCCAGGGGCTCGATGGTTCGGCTCAGCTCGCTCATCGCGTGCGGATCCGCGGATCGATCAGTCCATACGCCACGTCCACCACCAGGTTGACCATGACGATCACGATCGCGAGCACCGTGACCGTGCCCTGCAGCACCGGATAGTCGCGGGCGCCGATCGCATCGAACGCCAGCGTGCCCATGCCGGGCCAATTGAAGACCTTCTCGATCACCACGATGCCGCCGATCAGCCCACCGAACTGCAGGCCTAGATACGTCACGAGCGGAATCGCGCAGTTGCGCAGCGCGTGCTTGTAGAGCACCACGCGCTCGGACAAGCCCTTGCTGCGCGCCACGGTGATGTACTGCGCGGACAGCGTCTCGAGCATGGTGGTGCGCACGAGCCGGATGTTGGTTGCGCTCAGGATGACCGCCATCGTGAGCGACGGCATCACGAGGCTCGCGGCGCCGTCCCAGCCCGACGGCGGCAGCAGCGGGAACGTGATGGACAGCAGCAGCACCAGCATCAGCGCGAGCCAGAAATTCGGAAACGACAGGCCGACCAGCGACACGATGCGGATCACCTGATCGAGCGGTTTGCCACGCTTGACCGCCGCACGGATGCCGAGCGGGATCGAGATCAGGATCGACGCGACCACCGATGTGAACGCGAGCATCAGCGTGGCCGGCAGCGCATCCGAAATCAGCCGCGCAACCGGCGTGCCGCCGAGAAAGCTGCGACCGAAGTCGCCGTGCAGCATGCCCTGCAGGTAGCTCAGGTACTGCACATGAAACGGCTGGTTCAGCCCGAGCGCCCGCCGGATGTTGTCCAGATCGGCTTCGTTCACGCTGCCCGATCCCTGGCTCAGCATCAATGCCGGATCGCCGGTCAGCCGGATTGCGTACGACACCAGCAGCGTCACCGCGACGATCACGAACAGCGCCTGCAGCAGGCGTTTGAGCAGAAAGCCGACCATCCGCCTGTTGCGCTTGCCGTTCGAACGCTTATTCGACGCTGGCGTTCAGGAAGCGGAACCGGATATCGCCCGGCACCGCCAGATCCTTCACGCGCTTATTCACGCCGACGATCGTATCGAGGCTGTACATCGGCATGTCGAGCGCCTGGTCCGCCACGTAGGCCGCCACCTCGCGCAGGGTTTTGCGGCGCACTTCCACGTCGTAGGTCTGGCGTTGCGATTCGAGCAGTGCGTCGAGCTTGTCGTCTTTGAGCACCGGGTTCCACTTCTGGCCCGAGTGATAGAGCAGATACGCGGTGTTGTCGAAATCGTAGGTCCAGCCGCCCCAGTTGAACTGAAACAGGTCGCCGACTTTCCAGCCCGGGATGATGTCGTTGATCAGCACCGCCGTCTCGTACGGCTTGATGGTCGCGCGCACGCCGACGCCCTGCAGGTAGGCAGCGACCGCCTGCGCCACTTCGCCGAACGTGCTCTCGTTACCGCGCACGTCGATCTGCACTTGCGCGCCGGGCTTGACACCGGCCTTCTCGAGTATCTTCTTCGCACCGGCCGGATCGAATGGCAGCGGCTTCAACGCCGGGTCGTAGCCGAACGACAGCGCACCCTGGAAGCTCGCAATCGTTTTGGCATGTCCCATCAGGATCTGCTTGACGATCGCTTCGCGATCCACCGCCATGATCATCGCGCGCCGCACCTCGCGATCCTTCGTGATGCCGGTGTTTGCGTTGAAGCGCAACGTGATCGCGACCGGGCCTGGCGTGGAGACGATCTTCGCGTTGTCCGACTTGTCGATCGTGTCGATCAGGCTCAGCGGGATCAACGTGGCGACATCGACCCGGCCTGCCTGCAGCTCGGCCGCCTGTGTCGCGGGTTCGGCAATGAAGCGGTACATCACTTCGTCGAGCTTCGGCTTGCCGCCCCAGTACGTATCGTTTCGCGCCAGCGTCAGGCTGATCTTCGGCTTGTAGTCGTTGAACTTGAATGGGCCGGTGCCGACCGGGTGGGTGTTGAAGTGGTCCTCGCCCTTTTCCTGGATGTATTTCGGCGGCACGATCATCGCGCCGTAGCCGGCCAGCTTGGTGAAGATGACCGGGTCCGGCTGCTTCATCTCAAAGTCGACGGTCGCGTCATCGACCACCACCACCTTGTCGATCGACGTGTAGTTGGAGCGCTGCGGCCCTTTGCTGCCCTCGGCGCCCAGCAGGCGGTCGAACGTGTACTTCACCGCTTCGGCGTTGAACGGCTCGCCGTTATGGAACGTCACGCCCTGTCGCAGCTTGAATCGGATGCGATTGTTGTTGTCGAGCAGCTCCCAGCTCGTGGCCAGCCCCGGCTGCAGCGTCATGTCGGCACCGCGCATCGTCAGGCCGTCGAACAGGTTGCTGCCGACCGAGCCCCAGTAGGTGAGGAAGGTGTCGATCGGGTCCCAGCTGCCGGCGTCCTGGTTCAGTGCGACGGTCAGTGTGCCGGCAGCCTGGACTGCGGGAGCGGCGACGCCCAGGCAACCGCCAAGGATCAGCGCAGCGGTCAGCGTTTGGAAGGAAGTTCGAAAGGTCGGCATGTTCAGTTCCCAAGCATGAAAAGTCAAAACAGGAATGACGGCAAGCATGAAGCGGACCGCAGCAGCTCAAGCCGTCACAGCCACCCGATGGCCAGGCGCATAGTCTCGCAGTTCAAGAATCGCGGGCTCGTTGCCCACGCGGCGCACCGGGCTCGGAATCTCGCCCTGCAGCAAGGTGGTATCGATCGCACGGCCCGGCTCGGCCACGGGGATTGCCGACAGCAACTTGCGCGTGTAGGCATGCTGCGGCGACTCGAAGATCTGCCGGCGTGTGCCGATTTCGACGATCTGACCCATGTACAACACCGCCACCCGATGGCTTATCTGCTCGACCACGGCCATGTCGTGCGTGATGAACAGATAGGACAGGCCACGATCTTTCTGCAGGTCCATCAGCAGGTTCAGGATCTGCGCCTGAATCGACGCGTCGAGCGCTGATACCGATTCGTCCGCAATGATCAGTTGCGGGTTGCTGGCCAGCGCACGCGCAATGCAGACGCGCTGGCGCTGGCCGCCGGAGAACTCGTGCGGGTAGCGTTTCGCCTGCTCAGGTTGCAGACCCACCAGCTCCAGCAGTTCGGCCACTCGATGGTCGATGGCCGCCGCGCCGTCCAGCAGTCGGTGGGTGCGAATCGGCTCGGCAATGCTGAACGCGACTGGCTTGCGTGGGTCGAGCGCTGCGAACGGGTCTTGAAAGATGTATTGGATCTGCTGGCGCAACCGCCTGCGGCCGGCGGCATCCATCGCAAAGATGTTCTGACCGCCGTAACGCACCGCGCCGGCCGATGGCTCCAGCAACTGCTGCAAGGTTTTGCCGATCGTCGATTTGCCGCTGCCCGATTCGCCGACCAGCGCCAGCGTTTCGCCGGGATAGATGTCGAAGCTGACCTGCTCCACCGCATGCACGCGGTGCGTGGTGCGGCCGAGCATCGAGCGGCCCACATCGAAACGCGTGGTGAGCCCCTCGACTTCCAGCAGCGGCGTGTCGTAACGCGCCGTGTCCTGCTGGTGGGCGGTGCCTGCCGTGCGCCACTGGCCATCATGCAGCACCTTTTGCGCGGTGCGCAGCGGCAGATCGGTGCCGCTGCGGCTGCCCAGCCGCGGCACTGCGGCCAGCAACGCCTGCGTGTACGGATGCTGTGGCGCCGCGAAGATTTCGGCAACCGGCGCCTGCTCCACCTTGCGCCCGCGCAGCATCACCACGACGTCGTCGGCCATCTGCGCGACCACGCCCATGTCGTGCGTGATGAAGATCACCGCGGTGCCAAGGTCGCGCTGCAGCTCGCGAATCGTGTTCAGGATCTGTGCCTGGATCGTCACGTCCAACGCGGTGGTCGGCTCGTCGGCAATCAACAGCTTCGGCCGGCATGACAGCGCCATCGCGATCATCACGCGCTGGCGCATGCCGCCGGACAACTGATGCGGGTAACGGCCCAGCATCTGCGCCGCATCGGGTATGCGGACTTTTTCCAGCAGCGCCTGGGCTTGCCGCAGCGCGTCCCGACGGGACTGGCGCTGATGCAGCTGAATCGCCTCGGCGATCTGGTCGCCCACCGTGAACACGGGGTTCAACGAGGTCATGGGTTCCTGGAAGATCATCGCGATCTCGTTGCCGCGGATCGCGCGCATGGCGTCTTCCGAGGCGACGGTCAAGTCGATCGACCGGCTGTCCGCGCTGCAAAACAGCACGCTGCCCGCTGCGATGCGGCCACCCGTGTGATCGGTCAGCCGGAGGATTGCACTCGCCGTGACCGACTTGCCGGAACCCGATTCGCCCACGATCGCAAGCGTATTGCCCGCCCGCACATCGAAGCTCAGCGCGTCAACCGCACGAAAGGCACCCGGCTCGGTCGCAAATTCGACGCTCAAGCCGCTGACCGACAGCAAGGGGATGTCGTCGACGTTCGCAGCAGCGGGTTCAGGCAGCGTCAACGAGGTCTTCCCGATGGCGAGAATGCAGGGCGCATAAGCAGTCCGCGCCTTGAGGTGCTGGACATTTTGCGTATCGCCCCGGCTCGAGGGGGCCGCCTGGGCAACGCGCCGCTTGCGTCGTCAAGCCGATCACCTTCTGCTGCCCGTGTCGGCATCGAAACGCGGTGATGCAGTCGCCCTCAGTGGCCGGACGCACCGGACGCGCCGATGCCCGTTTCGGACCTGACCTGTTGCGCCAGGAACCCGGCCTTGTCCAGCGCCGCCCGCTTGCTGTGGTCCGTCACTGAAAACAGCCAGATGCCGATGAAGCCAATCGCCATCGAAAACAGCGCCGGTGACGTGTAGGGAAACCAGGCCGATCCCTTCGGATGCCCAAGTGTGGCCTCCCACACCGACGGCGAAAGCACCGTGAGCGCAACCGACGAGATCAGCCCCAGGAAGCCGCCGATCACGGCCCCGCGCGTGGTGCAGCCCTTCCAGAGCACCGACAGCAGCAGCACCGGGAAATTGGCCGATGCAGCGACCGCGAACGCGAGCGACACCATGAATGCGATGTTTTGTCTTTCGAACGCGATGCCCAGCACCACCGCCACCACGCCCAGCGCCAGCACGGTCGCCCGCGACACCTTGAGTTCGGACGCGCTGTCGGCATTGCCGTTCTTGATCACGGTCGCATACAGGTCGTGCGACACGGCGGATGCACCCGACAAGGTCAGGCCTGCGACCACCGCCAGGATCGTGGCGAACGCAACGGCCGAGATGAAGCCCAGGAAGACGTTGCCGCCGACTGCGTTGGCCAGGTGCACCGCAGCCATGTTGTTGCCGCCGATCAGCAGGCCTTTCGCATCGAGGAAGCCTGGATTCGTCAGCACGTAGATGATCGCGCCGAACCCGATGATGAACGTCAGCAGGTAGAAGTAGCCGATCCAGGTGGTCGCCCACAGCACCGACTTGCGCGCTTCCTTCGCGTTCGGCACGGTGAAAAAACGCATCAGGATGTGCGGCAGGCCCGCAGTGCCGAACATCAGCGCCATGCCGAAGCTGATCGCCGAGATCGAATCCTTCACGAAGCCGCCCGGACCCATGATCGAAAACCCGGCGGCGGCCGCATCGGCCGGCGACTTGCCCGCGGTCGCGGCGAGCTGCATCTTGACGTCCACCGCCTTCGCGAACATCGCCTCCGGGCTGAAGCCGAAGTTGTAGAGCACCATGAACGCCATGAACGATGCGCCTGCGAGCAGCAGGCAGGCCTTGATGATCTGCACCCAGGTGGTCGCCGTCATGCCGCCGAACAGCACATAGATCATCATCAGGCCGCCGACGATCACCACCGCGATCCAGTATTCGAGCCCGAACAGCAGCTTGATGAGCTGGCCCGCGCCGACCATCTGCGCAATCAGATAGAACGCGACCACGACCAGCGTGCCGGACGCCGCGAACACGCGCACCGGTGCCTGCCTGAAGCGGAACGCGGCCACGTCGGCAAACGTGAACTTGCCGAGGTTGCGCAAGCGTTCGGCCAACAGGAACGTAACGACCGGCCAACCGACCAGAAAGCCGATGGAGAAGATCAGCCCGTCGAAACCGCTCGCCATCACGGCTGCGGAAATGCCGAGGAACGACGCCGCCGACATGTAGTCGCCCGCGATCGCCAGGCCGTTCTGAAAGCCCGTGATGCCGCCGCCCGCCGTGTAGAAATCGGCCGCCGACTTGGTCTTGGCAGCCGCCCACTTGGTAATGAACAGCGTCAGCAGCACGAACGCTGCGAACATGATGATCGCCGTCCAGTTGGTCGCCTGCTTTTCCGCCTGGCCCAGATCGGCGCCGGCCGCGATGGCAACGGTGGTGCCCGCCAGCGCCGCGGCCGCCAGCAGGCCGGCGGCGCACGTTTTCTGATGCGGGCGGCTCATCGCTGCACGCTTCGCACGATTTCTTCGGTCAACGCGTCGTAGGTGCTGTTGGCGCGCCGCACGTAGATCGCCGTGATGATGACGGTCAAGATGATCACGCCGAAGCCCAGCGGCATGCCCCAGGTCATCACGCCCGCACCGATGCGCTTGAACAGCAGTTCCTTGTCGAACGCGATCAGGCCGATGAAGCCGTAGTAGACGATCAGCATCAGGATCGTCAAGGTCCAGCCGAAGCGGGATCGTTCGGCCTTCAGTTCCTGGTACTTCGGATGGCTCGCGATCCGTTGTTCCAGCGCGGTCATTTGCATGCAGGTCCCCGGGGATGGTTGATTTGGCGACGCGAATGGTAATGGAGAAAAAGGGGCGCCGATCGAACTTGCCGCAACCGGCTCCGAGCCGAGTCCGACTCAGCCGCGCGGATGATGCCTTGCGTGCAACTGCTTGAGCCGCTCGCGCGCCACATGGGTGTAGATCGTCGTGGTCGAGATGTCCGCATGGCCCAGCAGCAATTGCACCGCGCGCAGATCGGCGCCGTGGTTCAGCAGGTGTGTCGCGAACGCATGGCGCAACGTGTGCGGCGACAGCGGCACGCGGATGTCGGCAGCAGCCGCATGCTTCTTGACGATCATCCAGAACATCACGCGGCTCATCGCACCGCCGCGCTGCGTCACGAACAGGTCGCTGCTTTGCTGCGCTCGCAGGATCGCGCCACGCGCCTGCGCCAGATATCGCTCCAGCCAATACCGCGCGACTTCGCCGAACGGCACCAGCCGTTCGCGCGAGCCTTTGCCCAGCACCCGCAGCACGCCTTCGTTCAAGCTCAGGTTCAGCAGCCGCAATCCCACCAGTTCGCTCACGCGCAGGCCGCTTGCGTAGATCAGTTCGAGCATGGCACGGTCGCGCAGGCCCACCGGCGTGTCCACGTCGGGCGCGGCCAGCAGCGCCTCGACCTGCGGCTCGGTCAGCACCTTCGGTATGCGCAGCGACTGCCGCGCGGACTGCAGCTTCACGGTCGGGTCTGCATGGATCACGCCTTCGCGCAGCGCCCAGCGGAAGTAGCGCTTGAACACCGTGAGCCGGCGGTTCGCGGTGCTGGCCTTGGTCTGCGCATGGCGGTGCGAGAAGTAGCCGGCCAGATCGGCTTCTGCCACCTGATCGAGCACCTTGTCATGGCCGGCCAGCCACTCCGCCAACGTCGACAGGTCACGCCGGTAGGCCGCCAGCGTATTGGTAGCCAGCCCCTGCTCGAGCCAGACCGCGTCGATGAACGCGTCGATGCGGGCTTGCACGTCAGGCGCCACGCGTGCCGGCGCCAGAGGCGGGGTTAGAGTGCGGCAGACGATTCATCATGCGATTGTTCATCAGCTGCGCGAGCCCCACCATGTCGAACCCGATCCCCTCCATCTCCGACCGGCGCCGCAGGTTCCGCGCGTTGCATCAGTCGGGCTGTTTCGTGCTGCCCAACCCCTGGGACATCGGCAGCACGCGTTATCTGCAAGGGCTCGGATTCCAGGCGCTGGCCAGCACCAGTTCGGGCTTCGCCTGGTCCCGCGGCCATCCGGACAACGGCATCACACGCGATATGGCGATCGCGCATCTGGCCGAACTGGTGGCGGCCACGGAACTGCCTGTGAACGCCGATTTCGAGAGCGGCTTCAGCGCCGATCCGGCCGGGGTGGAGGCCAGCGTGCGGCTTGCGATCGAGGCCGGCGTCGCGGGCTTGTCGATCGAGGATGCGACCGGCGACGCCGCGCATCCGCTGTTCTCCATGGAACAGGCCGTCGAGCGCCTGCGCGCGGCGCGCCGCGCGATCGATGCCAGCGGCGGCGACGTGCTGCTGGTCGGCCGCGCCGAATGCTTCCTGGTTGGCCAGCCCGGTCTCGACGAGACGATCGCGCGGCTCAAAGGTTATTCGAACGCCGGCGCCGATTGCCTCTACGCACCCGGCATTCGCACGCGCGAGCAGATCACGGCGGTGGTGGCGGCCGTCGCGCCGAAGCCCGTGAATCTGCTGGTCGGCTGGAGCAGCGACATGACGGTCGCCGACATCGCTGCGCTCGGCGTGCGCCGCATCAGCGTGGGCGGCGCGTTGGCACGCTCGGCCTGGGGTGGCTTCATGCTTGCAGCGCAGGCGCTGGCCGACGGCCGGTTCGACGGCTTCGCACAGGCGGCTTCCGGACAAGTTCTGAACGACACGTTTGCCGAGGATCTTCTGCAACGGACCACCGGCCGAAGCGCGCCGCGCTAGTTGTCGAGCGACAGCTTCGCGTCCGCCACCACCTTCTTGTACAGCGCGAGTTCGTCCTTGATCTGTTGCGCAAACTGCCCGGGCGTGTTGCCGACGACCAGCGCGCCGGCGCCTTCGATACGCTCCCGCACCGCGGGCTCGGCCAACGCGGTCTTCACGCCTGCGTTGACCTTCGCGACCACGTCCGCCGGCAGGCCTTTCGGGCCGTAGATGCCGTAGAACGCCATCCGGTTCACCGGCTCCAGGCCGGCTTCCTTGAAGGTGGGCACGTTCGGCAGCGACGCCTGGCGCGCCGGAGCCGCGATTGCGATCGCGACCAGCCGGCCGTCCTTGATGAACGGCATCGCGGACGGCAGGTTGTCGAAGATCATCGGCACCTGGCCGGCCACCGTGTCGTTCAACGCGGGGCCGGAGCCGCGGTACGGCACGTGCGTGATCGAGGTGCCCGTCAGGCTCTTGAACAACTCCATCTGCAGGTGCGCGATGCTGCCGGTGCCAGACGTGGCAAACGCGTATTTGGACGGATTGCGCTTGACTTCGGCGACCAGGCCGGCGACGTTTTTGGCCGGGAACGACGGATGCACCGCAAGCACGTTCGGCGTCGCCGCGATGTTCACGATCGGCGTGAAGTCCGCGATCGGGTCGTACGGGATCTTCGGGTTGATCGCGGGATTGGTAGCGGTGGTTGACACGCTCGCCATGCCGAGCGAATAGCCGTCCGGGGTGGCCCGCGCGGTTTCCGCCGCGCCGACCGCCCCACCCCCGCCGCCGCGGTTTTCCACGATCACCGATGTGCCGAGCGCCTTGCCGAGCGGGTCCGCAATGATGCGTGCCACGATATCGGTGGTGCCGCCGGCGGCGAACGGCACCAGCAGCTTGATCACCTTGTTCGGGTACGGCGCGGTCTGCGCCGATGCACCGGCTGCGACCAGCAACCACGCGAACAACGACAGGCCGGTGGTCAAGGCAGCGCGACGAGACATGGGTGAATTCCTTGCAGTGATGGTGCGATGAGAAACGGGCCGGATCAGCCAGCGGATGACAGCGTGGCAGCGCCCATTGTTGTCCGGTAGCGCCGATACCGGCTGCTATTCTCACCCGCTTGAACCACGTCGTGCTCCTGCTGCCGGACTTCCTGCTGATCCTCTGCGGCTTCCTGGTCTGCAATCTCACAGCGCTGAACCGCACGGTCTGGCAGCAGGTGGAAGCGCTGGTCTACTACTTTCTGTTCCCGGTGCTGCTGTTCCACTCGATCGCCAAGAGCACGCTCGACATCGCCTCCGCGTCCGCGCTGCTGGCCGCCGGCGTGCTGCTGATCGGCTCGGGCATCGCGCTCGCCTATCTGCTGCCGCACCTGCCGTGGCTGGGTCCGCGCATCGATCGGCGCGCGTATGCGGCCGGCGCGCAGGTCGCGTTTCGGTTCAGCACGTTCATCGCGCTGGCGTTGTGCGAACGGCTCACGGGTCCGCGCGGGCTGCTGCTGATCGCGATGCTGGTGGGGTTTTGCGTGCCACTGGTCAACGTCGGCGCGGTCTGGCCGATGGCGCGCGCGGGTGGCCTGGGGTTCCTGCGCGAGGTGGTGCGCAATCCGTTGATCATCGCGACTGCGGCCGGGCTGATCGCGAACGCGGCCGGTGTGAAGTTGCCGGCTGTTTTGGAGCCGGCAGTCGAGCGCATCGGCTTGGCAGCACTGCCGCTCGGGCTGATGGCGGCCGGCGCGGGCCTGCAGATCGGCGCACTCGCAAGGTCGAAGGCGTTGTCGATCGGCCTGTTGTCGATCCGCCATCTGTGGCTGCCGCTGATCGGCTTCGGGCTTGCAAAAGCATTCGCGCTCGATCCGGTGCAGACGACCGTGCTGATCGTTTTTTCCTCCGTGCCGACCGCCTCGAGTTGCTATGTGCTGGCCGCGCGCATGGGTTACGACGGGCCCTATGTGGCGGGGCTGGTCACGTGTTCGACCCTGCTCGGCATGGTCAGCCTGCCGCTGGCGCTGGCTGCCATCGGCTGACTGTTCGCTCTTTATTTGGTAGCTGGACAGGCAGCACTCATCAGCGCCTCAGCCCGATTTTTTGAATGAATCGCAGTCCAGCGCCCATTGCACGTGCTCGCGCACCAGCGCGCTGTCATGCGATGCGCGCGCGTGCAGCGCGGCCAGCAGCGCAGCGCGTTCGGCCGGCTCAGGCGC
The DNA here is from genome assembly GCA_965218765.1 of Burkholderiaceae bacterium. Taxonomy (GTDB): domain Bacteria; phylum Pseudomonadota; class Gammaproteobacteria; order Burkholderiales; family Burkholderiaceae_C; genus JBBPYC01. Next base: position 878,619 of record CBDCLU010000002.1, read on the forward strand.
TGCCGCCAGCGCATTGCCGAGCGCGACTGCGATGTTGCGCAGCCAGCGCACGTGGCCGATGCGGCGCATCGCGCTGCCTTCGGTGCGTTGCAGGAACTGCGGTTCGTCCCATGCGAACAGTTCGGTGAGCGCGGCGCCGGCCAGGCCCGCACGCGCCTCGAAGTCGGGCAGCCCAGAACGCTTGGCAAACTTGTTCCACGGGCAGATCAACTGGCAGTCGTCGCAGCCATAGATGCGGTTGCCGATCAGCGGCCGAAGCGCCAGCGGGATCGCGCCCTGGTGCTCAATCGTGAGGTAGGAAATGCAGCGGCGCGCATCGAGCCGTTGCGGCCCGAGAATCGCCTGCGTCGGGCAGATGTCGATGCAGGCGCGGCACTTGCCGCAGTGCGCGCGGTCCGGCGCGGTCGGCGGCAATGCGAAGTCGACGAACAGCTCGCCCAGAAAGAACATGGATCCCGCGTCCCGGCTCAGTGCCAGCGTATGCTTGCCGCGCCAGCCGATCCCGCTACGCGACGCGAGCTCGACTTCCAGCACCGGCGCCGAATCGGTGAACACGCGGTGGCCGAACGGGCCGATCGCTGCTTCGATCCGGTCGGCCAGGCGTTGCAGCCGCTGCCGCAATACCTTGTGATAGTCGCGGCCGCGGGCGTACAGGGAGACAACCCCTTCCAACCGCCGGGTCAGCCGATCGAACTCGATGCGCTGCCAGTCGCAGGCCGCATCCGCCGGCAGATAGTCCATGCGCACGGTGATCACCGACAGCGTGCCCGGCACCAGCTCGGCCGGCCGTGCGCGCCGCATGCCGTGCGCTGCCATGTAGCCCATGTCGCCGTGAAAACCGTCTGCCAGCCACTGTTGCAAGCCGGCTTCCACCTCGCTGCTGAGGTCGACAGCGGCCACGCCCGTTTGCGAAAATCCCAGTTCGCCGGCCCAGTGCCGAATTTGTCCCCACAACGCAGGAGCATCGATCTGAGCAGCAGCAGCTCTTCGGTTCATCGTGAATCGATTCTAGAAAGCCCGTGCGAAGCGGTGCTTTGCGTCGAGTGGCGCAGCGAAGATGACACGCAGGCGTTCGCTGCGCGGCTCGCGGCCAGTGCGGCGATCCGTGATGCGTACATCGAACTGCGCGGCGATCTGGGGGCGGGCAAGACCACGTTCGTGCGCCATCTGCTGCGCGTGTTGGGCGTCACCGGCCGCATCACGAGCCCGAGCTTTGCTGTGGTGGAAGCCTATCAAGTGGCGTGGCCGCAACGAATCGATGAAAAAATGCGTGACGGATTGCACGCGTCGAACGCGTCGTCCAAGCCGAGCGAACTCGCGATCTGGCACTTCGACTTCTATCGATTCAATGACCCGCGCGAATGGGAAGACGCGGGCCTGCGCGACCTGTTCGCCGCGCCCGGGCTGAAGCTGGCCGAATGGCCCGAGCAGGCCGGTGCGCTGCTGCCAGCCGCCGACCTCGTGCTTCAGATCGAACTGCTGGCCGACGGCAGCACGCGTGCGGTCGAAGCCCGCGCGGGCACCGCTCGCGGCCAGCAACTCATCGGCTGACATGCCCATGACCACATTCGACCGTTCCGATTCGTCCACTGTGCCAGTGCAGCCCGACACCGCCGCAGGCCCGACCCGCCGCCATCTGCTGCTGCGGCATGGCGGCGGCGGCGCGCTTGCGTTGATGCTCGGCATGCGCCACGCGCACGGCGCGGGCATCGTCGCGGTTCGCACCTGGCCGGCGCCCGAGTATTCGCGCATGACGATCGAGTCCGATGCGAAGCTGGTCACCAAGGTGTTCATGATCGACACGCCGAGCCGGCTCGTGGTGGACATTCAGGGGCTGGACCTGAACGCCGCGTTGAGCGAGCTGAGCGGCAAGGTGCGCTCCGACGACCCGAACATCGCGGGCCTGCGCATCGGCCAGTTCTCGCCGGGCGTGGTGCGGCTCGTGATCGATCTGAAACGGCAGATCAAGTCGGAGGTGTTCACGCTGGCACCGACCGCGCCCTATCAGCACCGGCTCGTGTTCGACCTGTACCCGCAGAACAAGGCCGACCCGCTCGATGAGCTGGTGGCCGAGCGCATGCGCGATGCCGAACGCGCACCGGCGCTTGCGTCCGCGCGCACCGATCGCGACACGCTGGCCGACGTGCCGCGCTCCGATCCGCTGGGCGAGTTGATGACGCGCCAGTCGGCCGCGCAGACCGCCGCTGCGGTGGCCGCGGCTGCCGCGACCGGGGCTGTGCCGCCAGCGCCGATCGTGACCGCCAGGATCGAGCCGGCGCCGTCGGTTCCGGCGGAGCGCCCCGTGCCGAAGAAGCCGGCCGGCACCATCAGCGCTGCCAAGACCGATCGCTTCATCGTGATTGCGCTCGATCCCGGCCACGGCGGTGAAGACCCGGGTGCGATCGGCCCGAACGGCACGCGTGAGAAAGACGTGGTGCTGCAGATCGCGCATCGGCTGCGCGACCGCATCAACGCGACCACCATCGACGGCCCGAACGGTCGCATGGGACTGCGTGCGTTTCTGACACGCGACGCCGACTTCTTCGTGCCGCTGGGCCAGCGCGTGGTCAAGGCGCGTGCAGTGCAGGCCGATCTGTTCATGAGCATCCATGCCGACTCGTTCACCAATTCGGAGGCAAACGGTGCCAGCGTCTATGCGCTGTCCGAGCGCGGCGCCACCAGCAGCGCCGCGCGCTGGCTCGCGAACAAAGAAAACCGCGCCGACCTGGTCGGCGGCGTGAACCTGAAAAGCAACGACGCGCACCTGTACCGCGCGCTGGTGGACATGAGCACCACCGCGCAGATCAACGACAGCCTGCGGCTGGGCAGCGCGTTGCTCGGCCAGCTCGACGACGTCGGCCGGCTGCACAAGCCGCGGGTCGAGCAGGCCGGCTTTGCGGTGTTGAAAGCGCCCGACATTCCGAGCGTACTGATCGAGACCGCGTTCATCAGCAATCCCGAAGAGGAGCAGCGCCTGCGCAGCGTGCACTATCAGGAGCAGCTTGCGAGCGCCGTCATGCGCGGCATCGTCGGCTACTTCAGCAAACACCCGCCGCTCGCGCGCACCCGGATGCTGTAGAGGCGCGGCGGGGCCGGCTAGTGGCGGCTTCTTATATTCAGACTGGTATATCGGTCTGAAAACTCAGTCGTTTGGAATTCGCCTGCGGGGACTTACAGTCGCCCGCCTATGCACGATCTGGCGTTCACCGCAGCAGGCCTGGCCGTCGGGCTGATCGTCGGCTTGACCGGCGTGGGCGGTGGCTCGCTGATGACGCCGCTGTTGATCTTCGGCTTCGGCGTGCACCCGCATCTGGCGATCGGCACCGACCTGCTGTTCGCGGGCTTCACCAAACTCGGCGGCTCGATCGCGCTTGCGCGTGCGCGCCGGATCGACTGGCCGGTGGTCGCGCGTCTGAGCATGGGCAGCGTGCCGGCGGCGTTGTTGACGCTGGCCGTGCTGAATCGGCTCGGTCCGGCCACGCAGGCATTGCAGCAGGTCATGACGGGCACGCTGGGCGCGGCGCTACTGCTGACCGCGGCAGCGACGTTCTACAAGGTGCTGGCAGGCGCCCGGCCGATGCCAGTCTCCGTAGCGCGGTCCGTGCATCCATCGGCTGCGATCGGCTTCGGTGCGCTGCTCGGCGTGCTGGTCACGCTGACGTCGGTCGGCGCCGGCGCGATCGGCGTGCTGGTGTTGCTGCTGCTGTACCCGGCGCTGCCGCTGCCGCGCATCGTCGCCGCCGACATCGCGCACGCGGTGCCGCTCACGCTGATCGCGGGCCTTGGGCATGCATCGATCGGCTCGGTCGACTGGTCGCTGCTTGCGCTGCTGCTGACCGGCTCGCTGCCGGGCATCTGGCTGGGCTCGAAGCTCCTGCATGCCGTGCCGGAGCGCGCGGTGCGCTCGCTGCTGTCGGTGCTGCTCGGCTATGCGGGGCTCAAGCTGATCGCGCTTTGACCTGCGCTTTTCCCTCTTCTGTTCTTCTCTTTGTTCCCCCTGAGACTTGTTCATGTATCAATACAACGACTTTGACCACGAATTCGTGCAGCTGCGCGCCGCGCAGTTTCGCGATCAGCTCGAGCGCTGGCAGGCCGGCACGCTGTCCGATGCCGCGTTCACCCCGCTGCGGCTGCAAAACGGCTGGTACGTTCAGCGCTACGCACCGATGTTGCGTGTGGCGATTCCGTATGGCGAGCTGGGCAGCGCGCAATTGCGCGCATTGGCAAAGATAGCGCGCGACTACGACACGCCGGAAGCCGAGGTCTATGAGACCGCTACCAGCACACAGGCCAGGCTCGGCACGCTGCACATGCCGACCAACTACGGCCACTTCACGACGCGGCAGAACTGCCAGTTCAACTGGATCCCGCTGGCCAAAGCGGCCGACGTGATGGACCTGCTGGCCGGCGTGAACATGCACGGCATCCAGACCAGCGGCAACTGCATCCGCAACATCACGACCGAGGAACTCGCGGGCATCGCGCCCGACGAGATCGCCGACCCACGCCCGTTTGCGGAAATCCTGCGGCAGTGGAGCACGCTGCATCCGGAGTTCGCATTCCTGCCGCGCAAGTTCAAGATCGCGCTGTCCGGTTCGCAGGAAGACCGTGCGGCCACGCACTGGTACGACATCGGCCTCAAGCTGCTGAAAAACGATGCGGGCGAGGTCGGCTTCGAAGTATCGGCCGGCGGCGGCATGGGCCGCACGCCGGTCATCTCGCCGGTGCTGCGCGAATTTCTGCCGTGGCAGCAGCTGCTGAACTACGTCGAAGCGGTGATCCGCGTCTACAACCGCTGGGGCCGGCGCGACAACAGCTACAAGGCGCGCATCAAGATCCTCGTGAAGGCTGAAGGCGCGCGCTTCGTGCAGGAAGTCGAGCAGGAGTGGCGCGAGATCGTCGAGATCGACGGCGGCCCGCACACGCTCACGCAGACTGAATACGACCGGGTCGCAGCGTTCTTTCAGCCGCCGGTGTTGAGCGAACCAGCCGGGTCGTCGGCGGTGCCGGAGAGCGCGGAGTACGCACGCTGGCTGCAGCGCAACGTCACCGCGCACAAGAACCCGGAACTGCGCGCCGTGACCCTGTCATTGAAGCGCGTCGGCTATGCACCGGGCGACGCCACCGCCGAGCAGATGGAAGCTGCAGCCGATCTTGCCGACAGCTACAGCGCCGGCGAGGTTCGCGTCACGCACAAGCAGAACCTGCTGCTGCCCTGGGTGCGCGCCGATCAGTTGCCGCAACTGTGGCAGGCAGCAAAAGCCGCCGGCTTTGCGCGCCCGACGATCGGCTTGCTGACCGACATGATCGCCTGCCCCGGCGGCGACTTCTGCGCTTTAGCCAACGCGCGCTCGATCCCGCTGGCAGAGGCGATCCTCGAGCGCTACCAGGACCTCGACGAGTTGTTCGATCTGGGCGAGATCGACCTGCACATCAGCGGCTGCATCAACTCCTGCGGGCACCACCATAGCGGCCACATCGGCATCCTCGGCGTCGACAAGGATGGCCGCGAGTGGTATCAGGTGTCGGTCGGCGGCTCGGACGGCAGCGACCTGAGCGGGCCGGCCGTGCCCGGCAAGGTGGTCGGCCCGTCGTTCTCGGCCGAAGAAGTGCCGGACGTGATCGAAGCGGTGCTCGGCACCTACCGCAATGAGCGCAAGGCCGGCGGCGAGGCGTTCATCGACACGGTGCGGCGCATCGGCCTCGATCCGTTCAAGGAAGCGGCCAAAGGCGCGCGCCATGCTGCGCAGCACGAGCCGCAAGCGGCTTGATGCAACAGGAACACATTGCGATGACGACCACCGAAATCCAGCACCTGCGCCTGCTCACGGCCGCCGAGCACACGCTGCCGGCCGAGCACGGCGGCCGCGTGCTCGAGCTGGCCAACGATGTCGATCCGCGCGAAGTCTCGCTTGCCGGCATCGAGCGGGTGGACCTGCAGTTCCCCACCTTCAAGGACGGCCGCGCGTTCAGCCAGGCTTATCTGCTGCGCCGGCGCCTCCGCTTTGCAGGCGAGATCCGCGCGACCGGCGATGTGCTGGTGGACCAATTGCCGCAGATGCAGCGCAGCGGCTTCGATTCAGCGGTGTTGAACGAACCGCTCGACGTGGCTGCCGCGCGCCGCCAGCTCGAACGCTATCCCGCGCACTATCAGGCCGATGCGATCCACGAGCGCGCGCAACTGCTGCAGGCCGGCGCATGAACGGCAGCGCCGTCGCACGCCGCGCGAAGCCATCGGCGGACTTTGCCGCGAAGCTCGATCGCACGAGCGCGTTGCTGCGGCAGGCGGCCCGCACGCGCGCCGGCCACGGCTCGGACCCATCCGGTGCGGCCGTCACCCAGGCGTCCAGCCTGGGTGCGGAAGACATGGTGATCTCGCATCTGATCGAGTCGCTGGGCTTGCCGATCGACATCTTCGTGCTGGACACCGGCATGCTGCACAGCGAGACGCTCGCGCTGCTGGACCAGTTGAAGAAGCACAGCCGGCTGCCGGTGCGCGTGTTCGAGCCGCAGCCACAGGCCATCGTCCAGTTCGTTGCCCGCGAAGGCGACCAGGCGATGTATCGCAGCATCCCGCTGCGCAAGGCGTGCTGCACGATCAGGAAGACCGAGCCGCTCGCACGCGCGCTGGCCGGTTACGACGGCTGGATCACCGGCATGCGGCGCGAGCAATCGGCCGGGCGGGCCGCCGTCCCGCTGATCGACGACCGGGAGCCGCGCACCAAGTACAACCCGCTGGCCGAATGGACGCAGGGCGACGTCTGGCACTACATCGGCAACCACCAGGTCGCCTACAACCCGCTGCACGATGCGTTCTTCCCGAGCATCGGCTGCGCGCCCTGCACGCGCGCGGTCAGCCTCGGCGAAGACCCGCGTGCGGGCCGCTGGTGGTGGGAGCACGATGCGCAAAAGGAGTGCGGCCTGCACGTGCGGCAGCCGGATTCGATCCCGCAGCAGACCCAAGGAGCCCACGCATGAATGCCCGCACCGAGCCCGAACTGCTGCACGCTCTGAGCAACCGGCACCTGGACGCGCTGGAGGAAGAAGCGATCTTCATCCTGCGCGAAGTGGCTGCCGCGTTCGAACGGCCCGCGTTGCTGTTTTCCGGCGGCAAGGATTCGCTGATCATTCTGAGGTGCGCGGAAAAGGCGTTCGGCATTGGCCGCATTCCGTATCCGCTGCTGATGATCGACACCGGCCACAACTTCGTCGAAGTCACCGATTTCCGCGACCTGCGCGCGGCCGAGCTGCGGGCCGAGCTGGTCGTGCGCAGAGTCGAGGATTCGATCGCGCGCGGCACCGTGCGGCTGGCCCACGCCGGCGAGTCGCGCAACGTGCACCAATCCGTCACCTTGCTCGAAGCGATCGATGAGTTCCGCTTCGACGCGCTGATCGGCGGCGCGCGGCGCGACGAGGAGAAAGCGCGCGCAAAGGAACGCATCTTCAGCCACCGCGACAGCTTCGGCCAGTGGCAGCCGAAGGCGCAGCGCCCTGAGCTCTGGTCGCTGTTCAACACGCGGCTGCAAACGGGCGAACACTTTCGCGTATTCCCGATCTCCAACTGGACCGAGCTCGACGTCTGGCAGTACATCGAGCGCGAGCGGATCGCGCTGCCCGCGCTCTACTACACGCATGAACGCGCCGTGGTGGAGCGCCGCGGCATGCTCGCGCCGGTGACCGACATCACGCCTGCGAAAGACGGCGAGATGGTCGAGCGGCGACAGGTGCGCTTTCGCACCGTCGGCGATGTGACCTGCACCTGTCCGGTGGATAGCCTTGCGGCGACGCCGGCCGACGTCGTGCTCGAAACCCTGGCGGCCAAACTGAGCGAACGCGGCGCGACCCGCATGGACGACCGCACGTCGGACGCCTCGATGGAAAAGCGCAAAAAAGAAGGCTACTTCTGATGGAAACTATCGATTTGATAGCTGAAAGTGAAGGCACCACTAACGCCCCGAGCCGATTTGATACCGAATCGGCACTCAAATTCATCACCTGCGGCTCGGTCGACGACGGCAAGAGCACGTTGATCGGCCGGCTGCTGGTGGACAGCAGCGCGGTGCTGCAGGACCAGCTCAGCAGCGTGCAGCGCGCCGGCGCAACGGACTTGGCGCTGCTGACCGACGGCCTGTCGGCAGAGCGCGAACAGGGCATCACGATCGACGTCGCCTACCGCTACTTCGCGACGCGCAAGCGCAAGTTCATCATCGGCGACGCGCCGGGCCATGAGCAATACACGCGCAACATGGTGACGGCCGCGAGCAGCGCCGATGCGGCCGTGGTGCTGGTGGACGCGACCAAGCTCGACTGGCGCAGCCTGCAATTCGACCTGCTGCCGCAGACACGCCGGCACGCATTGCTGTGCCAGTTGCTGCGCGTGCCATCGATCGTCTTCGTGGTGAACAAGCTCGACGCGGTCGAGCATCCCGACCGCGCGTTCGCCCACATCCGCGCCGCACTGATGCAGTTCACGGCGAGCGCCGGCATTGCGGTGCGCGCGCTGCTGCCGATTTCTGCGCTGGAAGGCTTCAACGTAGTCGACCCAAGGCCCGGCTGGTGCGACTGGCATGGCGACAGCCTGCTGCAGCTGCTCGAACAGCTGCCGGCCGCGCATCCGCAGGCCGACGCGACACCGTTTGCGCTGCCCGTGCAGTGGGTCGAGAAATTTGCGTCCTCTGCGCATACCGCGCAGGGCCGCCGCGTGTTCTGGGGCCGCGTTGCGGGCGGCGCGGCGAAGGTCGGCGCTGCGTTGCGCGTGCAGCCGGGCGGCCAAATCGCCACCATCTCGCAGGTGCTTGACCACGCGCGCCGGCCCGGCGAAGTCGGCGCGGGTGCCAGCGCGGGCATCGTGCTGGACCGCGAACTCGACATCTCGCGCGGCGACTGGTTGCTGACCGCCGATCCTGACGCGTTCATGCCGACGCGCGAACTGCGTGCCACCGTCGCCTGGCTCGACGACGAGCCGCTCGTGCCGGGGCGTGTGTATCTCGTGCTGCACGGCCACCGCTGGATCAAGGCCCGGGTTGCGCGCGTGCTGCACCGCATCGACATCCACACGCTGCAGCAGACGCCGGCGACCGAACTGGTGACGAACGCGATCGGCACGGTCGAGCTCGCGCTGCAGGAGCCGATCTGCACGCTGCCGTATGCGCAGTCGCGCCTGCTGGGCGCACTCGTACTGGTCGATGCGGCCACGCACAAGACCGCTGGTGCGGTGCTGGTTCAGTAACGGCGCGCAAACGTCGGCGCGAGCGAAAAATTTAGAATCGAGGGTTGCCCCATCCCATTAGCCGCCAACCCGATTGCCCGAAAAAAAGACCATGACCCACGTCGTCACCGAATCCTGCATCCGCTGCAAATACACCGACTGCGTCGACGTGTGTCCGGTCGATTGCTTCCGCGAAGGCCCGAACTTCCTCGTGATCGACCCGGACGAATGCATCGACTGCGCGGTCTGCATCCCCGAGTGCCCGGTGAACGCGATCTACGCCGAGGAAGACCTGCCGCCGAACCAGCTTGCATTCATCAAGATCAACGCCGAGCTGACACCGAACTTCAAAAGCATCACCAAGCGCAAACCGGCTCCTGAGGATGCCGACGACTGGAAAGACAAGACCGACAAGATCGGCGAACTGGTGCGCGACTGGTGAGATGACCGAAGCTGCCGCGCCACCGATCGAGACCGACGCACTCGTGATCGGCGCCGGCCCGGTCGGGCTGTTCCAGGCGTTCCAGCTCGGGCTGCTCGAGATCAAGGCCCGCATCGTCGATGCATTGCCGCGCATCGGCGGCCAGTGCGTGGCGCTGTACGGGGACAAGCCGATCTACGACATCCCATCGATCGATATCTGCACCGGGCGCGAACTGGCCGACCGGCTGCTGCGCCAGCTCGCCCCGTTCGACGTGCCGATGCATCTGGGCGAAGTCGTCACCACGCTGCAACGGCAGGCAGACGGCCGGTTTCGCGTCCAGACGCAGCGCGGCGCTGCCGACGCATCGGCGTTTCTGTGCAAGACGGTGTTTATCGCAGCCGGCGTGGGCGCGTTCCTGCCGCGCACGCTGAAGCTCGATGGACTTGCACGATTCGAGGGAACCCAGCTGTTTCATCGTGCGGACGTGCCGCACGCGCATGTGACGGGCAGCCATCTGGTGGTGCTGGGCGGCGACGAGGGCGCGGTCGATGCGGCCATCGCACTGGCGTCTGAAGTTGCGACCGGCGCGCAGCCGGCTGCGGTCACGCTCGTGCATCGACGTGCGGCGCTCGATGCGCCGGCTCACAAGCTTGCACGGGTGCAGGCGCTTCATGAGGCAGGCCGATTGCGATTCCTGACCGGTCAGGTCACCGGCTTCGAGGTGGAGCGCGAGCGCCTCGCGTCGCTGCAGATCACCGACCCCGACGCGCAGGTCCAGACAGTGCGCACCGACGTGCTGCAGGTGCTGCTCGGCCTGTCGCCCAAACTCGGCGTGATCGCCGAATGGGGACTTGCGCTGCAGCGCAAGCAGCTCGTGGTCGACACCGAATGCTTTGCCACGAGCGAGCCCGGCATCTTCGCGGTCGGCGACGTGAACACCTATCCGGGCAAGAAAAAGCTGATCGTCTGCGGCTTTCACGAAGCGACGCTGGCTGCCTGGGGCGCCGCGCCGATCGTGTTCCCGGATCGCCACCTCGCGCTGCAGTACACGACGACCAGTCCACGGTTGCACCAGCTGCTGGGTGTGGAATCGGCAAACGCCTGAAGCCACTGGTGAACGCCGGCGCTGCCGGGCCGGCTGTTCGGGCGCGCGATCGCGGCGACGGCAACCGGAACGATTGAACACCGCGTAGCGGCAGCGCGGTACAACTTGCCAAACCCGGCATTTTTACCGCCGCCGGACAGCTCGGCGCAGCATCGCCGCAGCACAATCGCCATCGCCACAGGGCCTGAGCTGAGCACGATCAATCGGTCGGCCGCTCGGTCCCGCGAAAAGGCAACGGAGAAACCACGTGCTGCCTGCCTCGCTGCCATCCTGGGTTCAGGACCTTTCGGGTTCGGTCATGAGCGCGAAGCTGATCGACGTCATGCACGGATCGCTGCTGCCGCTGGTGGTCGGCGTGCCGCTCGGCTTGCTCGCGCTGCTGTTCATCAATCGTGCTGCTGCCAGCGATGGCTCGGCCGCGCCGCCGGCTGTACCGCCCAGCCAACCCGTGCAGGAACGCTCGGGAATGCCTGTGTTGGCGAGCGTGGCGCCTGCCGCGTTCACCCCGGTGCAGCCGATCACCGCAACGCAGCCGGCCGCGCCATTGATACTCGTCGTCGATGATTCGGCGGTGGTGCGCGCCAAGCTGTCGCGCATGCTGATCGGTGCCGACATGCGCGTGATCGAGGCCTGCGACGGACACGAGGCGTGGGAGCTGATCAGCCGGGGCGAGCGCCCGACCGTGGTGATCACCGATCTCGAAATGCCGATCGTCGATGGCTTCGAGTTGATCGCGGCTCTGCACGGCGCGATCGAGACCGAGTATGTCCCGATCATCGCGATCACCGGCCACGACGATCTGCGCGCCCAGGTCGCCGACCTGACCGGCATCTACGGCATCTTCAAAAAACCCTGGAACGACCGCGAGCTGACGCGCCGCGTCGAAATGCTTGCTGCGATGGCCGCCATGCGCGCGCTGGACGACGACCTGTCCGATGGGATCCAGGCCCGGGGCCGCATCGCGATCACCCGCTACTGACCCATCACGACCATCAAAAAATTCGTCGTGCTGGTGCTCGGCCCGACGCTTGCCCATGTCGCGCTGGCCCACAGCGGCAGCACCGATCGACAGGGCTGCCACGTCGAGCGCAGCAGCAACACGCGACATTGCCAATGAGGGCCCTAAAGCGGCGATTCAAGAGCTCCGCTGACTGATTCGTTTGGTTGTTCGTGGCGCCTCAAACAAAAACGGGTCAGCTCCATAAAAGAGCCAACCCGTCGGGCATAGTGGTGCGGCTGGCAGGAATTGAACCCACTACCCCTTGGTTCGTAGGAAAGTAAAAACTAATTTTCTTCATCGTGAACCTTCCTGCCAGACGCCTCTAAGTCATTGACAGACCTAGTAAATTTGGCAATCCATCCCATTAGTTCACCCCAGACTGTTACACTGTAGCCCATCATCTTGTTGGGCACATTGTTGGGCACAAATTCAAAGGTTCCCAATGCCACCAGAGAAATAGGAAGGCCCTCAGCAGGCCACACACGGGGCAAACTATGACGACTACCAACCACACCACCACCAGAACCGCAGACACCACCACGCCCTCGACGTCGCGTTTAACAGCGAAGCCCAAAGGTGACCACTGGCAGCACAAAGAGCTAGAGGCCATCCTGAAGAATCCGATCATCATCCGCGTGACCGAAGCCGGTGGCCTCTACGGCGTCGTCCGACGCACTAAGAACGGAACTCCCTCTGTGCTTTTCCGGTGGAGGTTCCGCCACAACGGCAAGCTGTGCGACTTCACAGCCGGAACGTGGCCGGGTGACAGCCTAAAGGATATCCGGGACGCACACGATTGGGCACAAGACCAGCACAAACAGGGTTTGAACCCCACCGCATCCCGTGCTCTCGCCAAAACTACGGCCACCCAGACTCAGGCAGAACTGGTGCGCGTATACGAAGAGGAAACAGTTCGAGCCCTCGCACTGAAGTGGCAGGCGCTGGAACTCAAGAAACGCGAAGGCAAGGGCCGCAAGGATGACGGCGTGGAGGTCATCCGCAGTTTTGAGCGGGACGTGTTCCCCACACTGGGCACCCTCCCACTGACTGCGATTCCCAAGAGCACATGGGCGGGCCTGTTCGATGGCATCAAGGAACGCGCCCCACGCATGGCAGGCCGCTTGTTTGCCGACCTGTCACAGTTCCTCGAATGGTGTGTGCGCCGGGACTACATCGAAGTGTCGCCGCTGCACAAACTGAAGAAATCGGATATCGCCCCCGCTTACCAAGGACGTGACCGGGTATTGTGGGTCAACAAGTCCGACCAACCCGAAGCTGAGTTGTGGGAACTACAAAGCAAGCTACCCTCGGCACGACTTCATCGCACGACCGAGCTTGCACTGTGGATTATGTTGAGCACCGCGGCCCGTGTTGGTGAAGTAAGTCGCGCCAAGTGGGAGCAGGTCAACCTCCAGAAAAGAACATGGGTCATCCCCCCAGAAAACGCCAAGAACGGGGCAGAACACCGCGTTCATCTGTCCGACTTCGCGCTGAACCTGTTCAAGGAACTGCACAGCCTCACAGGCACGACCACTTGGTGTTATCCAGCCGACAACAAACGAGACGCGGACGGCAACCCGACCATGCATGTGTGCATCAAGTCCATTGCCAAACAGGTCAAGGACCGGCAGCGCACCACGCCGATGAAGAACCGCAGCAAGGCGACCGCCACGCTTCTGCTGTCCGGTGGTGATTGGACACCGCACGACCTGCGCCGCACCGCCGCAACGATCATGGGGGACCGTGGCGTGTCAGTGGAAATCATCGAACGCGCCTTAAACCACGTACCTGACAAGCTAACCCGCACTTATCAAAAGTCCGACCGCTGGCCTGAGCTGCAAGATTCTTGGAACCGTCTAGGCGATCACCTGCAATGGGTGCTGACTGGCAAAAAATCCAACGTCATTGCACTGCCCACCGGCAAGGCCGCATAACCCAACTTGACAACCGATAGGGGGAGCTGAGAAAATAGAAGTCTCACCTCAAAGCGGTGGGGACTTTTTCCTGGCAATGGAGTGCTTAACGGATGAAGGTAGCGCAACGCTGCTTTCTGCACTCTGAGCCAAACGCCCATGGTTCATGCAGAAACGGTTGCCCCTAACAACCCTTTTCAAGCATTTGACCATGACGATCACCTTCATCACCAAGGGCACCACGCCAGAGACCCCAGCCGGGTTGTCCTCGACACCAGCCACGGCCAGCAGCGCAATCGCTGAAGTCTTCACGCCAGCCTCGACCGACCAGCCACGGCACCAGATCGGCAAGCCCAACAAGGGACACTCTCGCCCGCTTAACATCCAAGGAATCGACCTCAATACACCCCAGCGGCTGCTAGCGGGCCATGTGATGGCGTTCCTCAAAACCAGTCACTCCACGCTGAACCGCTGGATTGACGAAGGAAAGTTTCCAGCACCAGACGGCTACCAAGGACGAAGACCGTTTTGGTTCGCCTCGACCATCCGCCGACACGTTGGGTAAGGGGTGATCATGGCCAACCACCTCCCGAAGACACGCCTACGCCAACCCTAAATCCTAGCGCGTGAATGCAACGCGCTTGTAGCAGGCTCGGGCCTTGTCGTGCGTGAATGGCAACTGAGCACTCTGTAAGCAGTGCCAGGACACAAGCCCTTCACGCTGGAAAACGCCGATGGTGACGATTGAGACCAATTGCCAACCACTCAAGTCGCCCCCTTTATCTAGTCGAACGCGATGTGTGGCCAACCGCCATCCGAATGCTGGAGAACCACTTCACGTCTTGGGAGCCCCGGCGCAATGCGCAGGGCTGGAAGCGGCGTGCAGTCGGTAAATCCATGATTCGGTAACACCGATCCATGGCCTGATCGAATTTCCAGTGGGAGAACGACAAGCCACTACATGGTCTGTGATCAGCTCAGAATATGGGAAAACCCGATGAAGCGCTGCGACTTCCACAGGCGCCGGAGAGTGCCATGAGCATTTAAAAAAATCCCGCCTACCGGTGACAGAAGGCGGGATAACTTCTTGTTGGAGAAGCGATGATTGAGACTGGATTATATCCTCTGATCAGAAGAACAGGATGCCCTTCTAATCACGCTGCTTCTAACAAGGAAGTATCCGGCTGCTAAAAGGAAGAAGAGAGAAGGAAAACAAGGGAATGAAGATGATTGAAAGGGTCAGCAATGGCCATCGTTTACAGCGAGAAGGAAAAACTAGATAGGACAAAGGTCACCGTGCATTTATACGATTTTCAGTATAAAGAAGCCTTGCAAATTCTGTATCCGCTCAGGAAAGCTTTAGACCCTAAAAACACCCTCTACTGGAAGAAGGGTTACTTGAGGGGGTTGATGCTAAAACAAGGCTTGCAATCAATTGCACAAGTGATTGTTGGAAGCACACCGCAAAAGCATCGATATATTTCTTGGGAGTTATGGCCTAGTGCAATTAATAGCCCAGAACATCAACTTGCATTAAGTGAGCTTGAAGAAATATTCGATGCGATTGTTGGTGGTGCCGGTTCGATTTACTCGCTGTACCATGCCCAGAATCACGGAAAAATTTCTTACCTTGAAATTGCCCGCGATTTCGTGGGAGTCGAAAATGAATCGATCCTTCCCTGGTCGATGTACAGCAGGAGGGAAAAGATATTTAAGAACCATGATAAAGGCACAAACGAAACAATCTATCTTGGCAGCAGGGGGTCCGCGCGTCAGTTCGTGATCTACGACAAGCGCCTGCAATTGATTGCAAAGGGCCTGCCTTGTGCCTACCCGTCGTTGCTTCGCGTGGAAGTCAGGCTTAAAAATCTTGGGATTTTGGTGAAGGACATAGGTCATCTTCCAGACCAGTTTAAGAACCTGTATATCGCAAATCTACTCAAGGCTCGTGTTTTGTCAAACGCAGCAGATTGGCAGTCTTTTATCCAAATAGTGGAGAATAGCGGAGCCGTATCAGCGTTTTCGACGCTAACCAAATATCATAGAAAGACGTATCGTGAGCAATTAATCAAATGCGGCGCGCACTGGTGGAACTAAATCAACACCTCATTGGATGATGTCAAGCATTCTGTAAGTACGCTCAGCTTTGGTCAGTGATGGAAAAACCTAGGAGAATATTTTTTGAAAGAGTAAAATTTTTACAATAGATATTTTGAAAAATATTCCAGAATTTGCCGAGCGGCCATCGTGCGCAAGATTCAACGGCGCATCTGTCCTTGAGAGGGGACCGGTGTTGCGTAAAAGTTCAGCCCTGCCCTTTGCCCAAATTCTGGCGGGTAGGGTTTGCCAAGATGTTGACATTCGTTCTCCATCCATGGAGGCTGATCCGGTCGAACGTTTGCAATCAATTGCAGAAATGCCGCCTAGCAGACCCATGCCGAAGAAAGATGATGAACCCGCGCTTCCGGCCCTTGGTACCTTCAGGGACCTGGTACGCGAAGACAAGGACAATTCGGCAGCGCTTGGAGGTTTTCAGGCTGCGGTGGATGCGGTGGATGTGGTCGTTGCCGGATAGGGTATAGCAGAGGCCGAAGCCTTCAACGCACGCCTTGGCACTGCAAGGAGTTACGACACCGTCACCGGGCTGAAGATGTCCTTTCTTGTTTCAGAGGTGGGAGCTGGTGTACTTGTGTCGTGGGATTCAGAGCACTCCATCCAAGTTCTGCGGTGCTTTGCAATCAATTGCAAGCCCTACCGGGTTGCCGGCTGGGTTTATGCGGCAGGCTCACTCGGCCGCTCTAGTCCACAACACCTTACCGTAGTTCTTCTTGATCGATCCTTCTGCAACCAGTTCGGCTGACCGTCTGGTACTGCTGATGCCCTTGTCAAAGGTTTAAACACGCCATCTTTCGAATAGCTCAATAAACTCAACTGGCACGTTGGCCGGATTGCCAGCCAGCCGCTCCGCGAAGGAGGTTTTGATACTATACTAATAGCTTTTTACAGATACTTTTTTGTCATCTGAAATAAAAATTCCTTCGGTACCACGGCCGAGGTACCGGGCGCGGTACAAGTAAGCCCAGGATCGGAACATCTTGAGTCCTCCATACATGACTCCAAGACCTAAAACGACTTGGCTATAGTTCATCCAATGCAGCTTGCGGAAAAGATGCTCGTACTCACTACGTACCATCAGGAACACCCACCAAGGCATAGTGGTCACCAGCAGCCCAAATAAAATGAACATGCATGGAATCAACATGGAATTCCAGTCGTAAGTGCCTCCCGCAAGTGCTCCAAAGGACTTAATTCCTTTAATTCGTCCTCCACTCCGAATTTTTGGTCGATTGGTCAGAATGAAGTCGACACTTGCGAAATCCCCCGGATTCAGCAGCAGCGGAGCCACCACTATCAGCTTGCGCTCTGTGTCGAAACTGACATCGATTTTCAGGTTGGGTGGACGGCAGATCGCTGCTTGGCAGTCGAAAACCGCGCCGTCTCCGTCAAATTTTAGCTGAATGGGTTCGTCGAAATCTTCTTTAACGATTGGCTCGTAACCCGTATTCGCGAATATGAATCTGTACTCCGCTACTTGACTCACAGGCTGCCCGCGAAACAAGAATTGAAACTCATCCGTGCGAAGAACAGGCTGCTCAAAGATTTCCACGCCCCGCATGGAGGTCGCAAAGTCACGCTGACGCTCTCTAGGCACCGGCCCGCGACGGGCATACCAAATTGTCACCATGCCTAAACCCAAGGCTAACAAGGTCGGGATGACTACCTCAGGCCCAAGCGCACGGCTCCACCAGCTTGCATCCATTCAGCATCTCTCCATCGTTATGTGCTAGATAGCAGTGACAGACCTGCGCAAGATGCGTTAATTTCATTCTGGAGTTGCGCCGAATTTTACGTCAAATGTCCGCTACCGGCCGACTGTGGCTGGTCAGGTGGCGAAGTATGAAACCCGCAATCGCTGCAAAGCGGTCATTGGTGGTGTGAACAGAATCGGCGGCAGTTAGTCCTAAGCCGAATTCAAACTGAGACACCAAGAGAGAGCAAGACGTAAGGCACAGCGATGACGTTCAGTATTGCGAGGATTTGCGACACCATCACCGGGCTGAAGATACCTTTTTTTGTTTGGGAATCTCGGGCCGGCGTGCTTGTGCTGCGGGAAGTTAGAGCTCTTCGTCCGGAGCCCGGAGCCACAGGATGCTTTGCAATCAATTGCAAGCCCTACCGGGTCAGCTGTGGACGGATGTTTGCGACGGGAATATGACCAGCGAGGGGAGCCTTACCGAGGCCGATCAATCGTTGCGAGAACTCCGAGGTGCCTCGAGGGTTGTCGAGCGCAAACTGAGCGGCGGTCGCCATGTACCCAGCCCCCGGAAGCGGGGCAGCGCTAACTCCGGCCTTGATGACAAGCCCCAACCCGCTCCCCAGGTGGTCCGCGACTGCGGTGAGGGCGACCTGCGTATCAACCAACTCCTTTGCCGACCGTGTTGGATTAGCCTCCGCTCCATACACCACGCCAAATGCCTCGACCAGAAGCGCGCGGTGTTCGGACTTTGTTGAGAGGTATGTAGCAGTTCAAAACCGGGGCGGTTCAGTAAGCTCGTTCAGGATGAGGCATCCTGAGTCCTCTCAGAACTCGAACTCGGGTGAAACCTTGAACAGTTGAGCCGGCCGCTGCGCCCCGCGCTCGAACGCGCCGGGGATCTCGATGATGTCGGCGCTGTTTGCAAAGCGCCGGCGAAACGCCCCTTTGTCGAGCCCCGGTTCGTCGCTGCTGCCAGACGCCAGGATCAGCTCGCAGACCCGCTGCAGTTGTGTGAGCGTGAACCGCCGGGGCATCAGGTGCAGCGGCAGGCGGTGCTCGCGAACGCGCTCGCGCAACGCCGAGCGGGCCACACGCAGTTGCTCGTGGTGGTCGAAGGCCAGCCGGGGCAGCTTTGCGTCGGCATCGAGCCACTGCACCACGTCCACCTTCGACCGAGCGACTGCTGGCACCTGGTCGCGCGGCAGAAGTGCGTAGTGCAGCACGCTGATCGACCAGCCGCGCGGATCGCGCTTCGCGCCGGCAAACACGCACAGTTGCCTGAGGTAAGGCACCTCGACGTTGAGCTTGTCCCGCAGCGCACGGCGCGCCGTCGCTTCTAGGTCCGTATCGCAGTCGGGCTTCAGGACCGCGCCGGGTAATGCCCAGACGCCCTTGGCCGGCTCCAGCGCGCGCCGCACCAGCAGCACCTGCAGGCAGTCATCTCCGATGCTGAAGATCGCGACATCGGCAGTAATCAATGGAAACAGCTGCTTTGTCATCTACTTGGTGATCTATTGTCAATATCCCGGTATGCTGGTGCCTTTCAGGCAACGGGTAAGGGCGTGCATGGATTACGACATCATCGGCGACATCCACGGTCAGTTCGGCAAGCTCCAAGTGCTGCTTGCCCGGCTTGGCTATCAGGAGCGCCAGGGCGCGTGGCGGCATCCCGAGCGCACTGCGATCTTCGTCGGCGACTTCATCGACCGGGGACCGCAAGGCGTGGAGACGGTGCAGGCCGTGCGCGCGATGGTCGACGCGGGCAGCGCACTTGCGGTGATGGGCAACCACGAGCTGAATGCGGTTGCGTGGCACACCCCGGACACACGCTATCCCGGCGAATACCTGCGCCCCCGCCTGCAGGAACCGTGGGGGCCGAAGAACCGCCATCAGCATCGGGCCTTTCTTGCGCAGGTCGAATCCGACCCGGCACTGCATGCGGAACTGGTCGAATGGTTCCTGACGCTGCCACTGTGGATCGACCTCGGCGACCTGCGCATCGTGCACGCGTGCTGGCATCCGCCCTCGTTCAAGTGGCTGGTGCCCCGGCTGCGTGAGGGGTGCTTTCTGACGCCGCAGTTGCTGGTCGATGCCACCACCGAGCCGGCAGCGGGTGATGAAGCCGATGACAGCACCTCCAGCATCTTCCGCGCCGTCGAGACGCTCACCAAAGGCATCGAGATCCCCCTGCCCGCGCCGCACGGCTTCTGCGACAAGGACGGCATCCGGCGCACCCGGGTCCGCCAGCGCTGGTGGGACTGTGATGCAACGACCTACCGCACAGCGGCCATGCTGCCGCCTGCCCAGTCCACCGCGCTGCCCGACGTGTCGCTGCCCGAATCAATGCAGCCGCCGATGCTCGACGACGTGCCCACCTTCTTCGGCCACTACTGGATGACCGGCTCGCCGCGCCCGCAGTCGACGGCTGCCGTCTGCGTCGACTACAGCGCCGGCAACGGCGGGCCGCTGGCCGCCTATCGATGGTGCAGGGGCGAGCCGCTGGACGCGTGCAACTTCGTGACGACGCAATGACTTGGGCGCCTGCCGCCACCTGCGACTGCAAGCCGTATGGCCGCATCCCCGCCGCACCCCGCATCAGCAAGAAATCGACGCATGGACTGGTTTGAAGCAATCACCGGGTTTCGCGAGCAGCGGTACGAGGCCACGCAGGCCAGGCTGTCGGTCGTCGACGGCCGGCTGCATTCCGCCTCCAGCGACCGGATCTGTGCCATCGGCCAGTTCGAGACGCCCAGCCTCGCCGAGTTGCGCCAGCGCACGAGCGGCCTGACCGCCCGGCAGGGGCCGAGCCGCGTGTCCTGCCTGCAGGGCAATGCGCGTGAACTGCACGGGGACACCGCGAATGCGAACGCGCTGTTCCAGGTGGCCTCGCAGTTCAACCTGCTCGAGATGACCAGCCCGTCCGTGTCGCCCGAAGCCGGCGTGACCGGGTATGCGGGGGATCCCACGCAAGGCCCCGCCTGCGCGATGGCCGCAGGAGCCGGCACGATCTTCCGCAACTACCTGGTGGAGGTGGACGGCCAGCCCGGCCAGCGCGCCGATCGCCAGATCGACTGCCTGCGGGACGTGGGCAATGCGTTGGGTAACCGGAATGGCGAACTCTGGCAAATGGTCAACGGCTACCTGATGGTGACGGACCGCGGACTGGCTGAAGCCGACCGGCGCCTGCAGGCGCTCGACGACGTACAGCGTGACGAACTAAGGAGCCGGCTGCGCATCGGCCTGCACCGCGATGTCGAAGTGACCGATGCAGGCACGGGGCACCTGGTGTGGCAGGCGTACTGCTCGGCGCTTCCGGTGAGATACAACTGTATTCGGCAGCCGGAACACTGGGTGGCGCTTGCGACCCTGGTGCTCGAGGCAACCTACGAATCCACGTTGCTGGCTGCGGCACTGAACCAGGCCGAGAACGATATGCCCGTCGTCTTCCTGACGCGCGTCGGCGGCGGCGTGTTCGGCAACCGCGCCGAGTGGATCACTTCGGCGATCGACAGGGCGATCAGGACATGCCAGGACGCGGCGCTGGACATCCGCATCGTCAGTCACCGCGCGCCGTCGCGGGAGATGATCGGGCTCGTGCAGCGGTGGAACGATGCAATCGGCGAAGCAGTGCCTGGCGCGTTGTCTTCGAGCGGAGACAGCCGCTGACCATGCCCGGTGTGCGGCCTGCAAGCAAGATTGCTGGCTACATATCGCCTTGTCACCAAAGAAGGTGTCACCGCAAACGGGAAGAAGTGATCCATGTTGGGCAGCAGCGAGCGCTCGGTCAGCGAGATGGCACCGCGGCAATACAAGCACGCGCCCTGCTGGTAGCCGTTCAACGCGTCCCGGCTGCCGGTCACGACCTTGCGCCGTAGTTGAACAAAGGCGAAGGAACCTGAACCTGTCAGACCTCACCCCTCATCAGCATCAAGCCTTGCAATTGATTGCAAGCGGGCTGTCGCAGCGGCAGGCGGCCAAGTCCGTGGGCGTGAGTCCGCAAACGATGTGCGCATGGTCGCAGCTACCCGCATTCCGTGAACAGGTGCATGCCATCATTGGCGATGCGCACCAAGCCACGGCCACGATGCTGATGGGGCAACGCCTGCGGGCCGTTGAAGTGCTGGGCGCATTACTCGAATCAGCCTCCTCAGCGGTCAAGCTGCAGGCCGTGAAGATGGTTCTAGAAGTCACCAGCCAACCACCACCTGCTCACACCGCCCCAGTCGGTGATGAGTTCGCGGCAGTCATGCAGCTGCTGCAAGAGAAACCCGATGCAAGCCCACCTGACCTCTACCAACTATGCAGCATCGAGGCGCTGGCAACGTGATGTGGAAGCCGAACGCGCTGAGCGTGAACGCATGGCGGGCGAATGCTGGGGCCACAGCCCGATCACACGGGCAGCACTGGCATGGGTCATCGTTGCCACATTACCGCAAGCCCGCACTTGCCGGCTTGCATCGTGGTCAGACGATCAGCTATGGCATGCCGCACGGGTAGCGTTCGCCACGAACCCAAAGGCACTGGAAGGCATGCCCGATGCCGTCCTGCTGCGCATCACGCATGGTGAAGCCGTAGCCCTCTTCAACGGGTTGAGGGCCGCCCAGTGCGACGAGCTGCCCACGGGTGCAAACGCGTTCGAAATATTGAACGCAGCAAGCACCGGACTCGGAAATGCGGTAAAGGCGCTTGTGTATGAGGTGCAGCTGTACCCGTGGAGCGAATTGAAGTGGAAGCTGACTTCCACGCCGGAAGGGCTATACCGGCCAACGTTCGAGCGTGGGCATTGGTTCTGCCTACCGTGGGCGTAGCGCTGCCAACAGCGACGCACTTTACTGATACACGTTCACGCGATCAATGATCACACCCTTATAGACCAGCTGTAGTCGGGTACGTTTGCGACCATCCGAAGTCGGTACGGTGAAGTAGTCTGTTGAAATACCGCCTATCCTCTGAACCGACTCAGGCTTTCCAAGCGTCTCATTCACGAACCCGACGTTCTGGCCTTCCAGCAGTGACACATAGGTATAGGACGAACACGACTTTTCCTGCAGGCACAAACGGAGTTGTTCCATCTTTCGACCCCCTTCCTCATCGCGCTTCGACTCGCGTTCTGCCTCTCGCGTTTCGGCCTCTCGCTTCTCGACTTCCGCACGCTGTCTGGCTCTAGCGTTTGAATCATCGACCGCCTTCTGCTCACCCGTCGTCGTGCAGGGGCTCTGTTGATAAACCGTTTTGCCATCAGCACCCTTACAGCGGTACACGTCCGCATGAGCTGCGCCGGCACCCCAAGCCATGGCCGCAGCGACGAAGAAGATTTTCACATTCACGTCCGAACCTCAGTTTTGAGCACCTTCAATTCTGCCGCATGTATACGGCAGATCAGGAATACCGAACGCTGAACCTTGCTCAACATCTTGAGCAAGCAATTTGGAACCAGATCAGGCGTTCGGGCAGGCACTGCGCAGCTTGCGAACAAAGAGGAAGCGGACTCGGACCGACTTAGCGTTACGAGTTGAAATTGACCGCAACTATATTGTCTTTGATCAAGCTTGGCTGCGACAGTCCAAGCGTGCGGGTGACGTTCCGGCTGTTTAGTGCCCTCGACAACACCATCCAGACATGCTCAACGGGTGTAGAGCGCAGGATGCACTTACACGCGAAGGTGCACCCGTCATCTACCGATTGAGCCTACACACTGAACCTACACGCATGGCCATGTGACCGAGCACTAGCAAACCACACTGTTGGGCACATTGTTGGGCACAAATCATGAAAGTGAAAACGGGTCAGCCCCTTATGAGAGCTAACCCGTTGATTTTGCTGGTGCGGCTGGCAGGAATTGAACCCACGACCCCTTGGTTCGTAGCCAAGTACTCTATCCAACTGAGCTACAGCCGCACAAGCACAAAAGTATAGCATGCAGCTCGTCGGCCTGACGCCATGCACATCCGGCGAGGGAGTCCTCACGTACTGAACATGTGGCTGCATGGTTCGCGCTCACTGTCTGCCCCGGCGTCGGGATACGCGGTGCTGCGCTTCGTGCAGGGTGCGGCTTCAGCCAGTTGGATCTGGTGCTTGCACGCGACAGGGGCAGGCGTGGCCGCGCCGACTGGATCGGCAGGCGGGCCGGCATCCCGCACAATGCGCGCATGAACCCGGCTTCTTCCGATTCCGATCTCGTCGGGCTGCTCGACTGCGTCGCGGCGCAGGACCATGTGGCGCTCAAGCATCTTTATGAGCGGACGGCACCGCGGCTGTACGGGCTTGCGTTGCGTGTGGTGGGCCAGCGCGAAGCAGCGGAAGACGTGCTGCAGGAAGCATTCCTGACGATCTGGCGCTCGGCCGGGGATTACCGCTCGAGTCTGAGTCCGCCGATGGCCTGGCTCGGATTGATCGTGCGCAGCCGTGCGCTCGATTGCCTGCGACGGCTGGGCTCCCGCCGCAGCCACCTGACCCAGGAGCTCGATGAGGACCTGTCGGCCATTCTTGAAGGGGAATCGCCCGATCCGATGGCGCAGGCGCATGCAAGCGAACAGGCATCCGCGCTGCACCGCTGCCTGGCCCAGCTCGACCATCGCCAGCGCGAGGTAATCAGTTCGGCCTACCTGCGCGACTTGAGCCACAGCGAACTCGCCGCGCAGCTCAAGCTGCCGTTGGGGACCGTCAAGACCTGGATCCGGCGCGGGCTCGAACAGCTGCGCGGCTGTCTGGCGCGCTTTGTCTGATGCGAGCCGGCAGCACGTCCGTCATGTCATGCGTCTGATCGAACACCCACAACTGCTTGACCGGCTGGCGGCCGCCTACGCGCTCGGCAGCCTGCGGCATGGTGCGCGCCGGCGCTTCGAATCGCTTGCACGCAACCAGCCGCCGGTGCAGGCGGCAGCGTTGTTGTGGCAATTGCGGCTCGCCGGCCTGACCGAACTGCAGCCGAGCGTCGCACCCGATCCGCTGGTGTGGAAGCGCATCGACAACCTGGTGCGTGCCGACATCGAACGACATGCGCTGCAGGCGGCCCGTGACGCAGCCACGCAAGCGCCGCAGCGCAGCAAGGGGTGGCGCAGCTTGGCACTGTGGCAGACCCTTGCGTTCGGCGGCGTGCTCGCAACCGTGCTGGCGATGCTGAGCGCAAGTTCCACGCAGGACCGGTCGCGCGCGACCGTCGCCGAGTTGCAGCGCAAGCTCGATGCGGCGCCGGTGATCGAGTATGTCGCGGTGCTGTCTGGTCAGGGCAGCAAAGCGTCGATCTTGGTTCAGTTCGATCCGAAGAACCGGCGGCTGACGCTCAGGCAGACTGGTGCGGTGGACGTCGCTGCCGACAAGTCATTGCAGCTCTGGGCGCTGCCGCCGGGTGAGGCGCCGCGCTCGCTTGGCGTGCTCGGCGACGCTCCGGTGCAGCGCATCGCGGCAAATCAGGGCGAAGTCGCCGGCGTACCGGCATTGGCGATCAGCCTGGAGCCGCTCGGCGGCGTCCCGAGCGAGCGCGGGCCGACCGGGCCGGTGCTGTACCAGGGCGCACTGCTGCAGACGGTGCTGTAGTCGGCCGCAAATGTCCGGCAGTCCGGCAGCAGAACCGGACTCGGCAGCCGCTACAACGACCAACGCGAGTGATGGCCATGCAAACGCACGCACGGCCGGCCTGTCGATCTCACGCCACTTTCCCGTATTTGCCCGCCCAGGGTCGGAACCACGGAGCAGCGTGACTTGCTGCCGTTCGCACGCTGCGCTGTGATGAGCTTGGCGAAGCAACGACGGGGTCGTTGCCCGTCCACCCACCTTTCCAGGTCACAGCCGCACGTGATCGGCGGCAGTCGAGGTTGACCACCACCTGTCTCGTGCCTCACACGCTCGGTCGGGGCACGCCTGATTCTTCGTCATGTGCTTCGATGTAGATGCGCCGGATGCGCGGGTACTGCGCACGCATGTCGCGTTCGATCGCGTTCACGGTACGCGCAACCTGCTCGGCCGGTGTTCCGTTCACGAAGACCACATCGATGGCCAGCAGCACGTCGTCCGGCCCCATGTACATCGTGAGCGGCAGCGCTGCGCTGCGGACTTCGGCCGGGCGCAGTGCGATCTGCCGCAGTCGCTCGGCTGTCTCCGGCCGCACGCCCTCGCCCACCAGCAGGCCGCGCGCTTCGCGCACCAGCAGCACCGCGACGCCGGCCAGCAGCGCACCGATCAGGATCGAGGCGACGCCGTCCAGCACGGGCATCTGCAGCGCGTGACTGGCCCAGACCCCGATGGCGGCGAACGCCAGCCCGAGCAGCGCGGCCGAGTCTTCCGCGATCACCGTATAGCTCGACGGATCCTTGCTCGCATGCAACGCGCGCCAGAACGGACGGCCGCCCTGGCTGGAACGGAACTGATGCAGCGCCAGCGCGAGACTTGCCCCTTCGAACACGGCGGCGGCAGCCAGCACCACGTAGTTCCAGAACGGATCTTCCAGCGGCACCGGCTCGAGCACGTGCTGCACGCCTTCATAAAACGAGATGCCGCCGCCCAGCCCGAATATCAGCACCGCAACGATCAGGCTCCAGAAGTACAGCTCCTTGCCGTGGCCGAACGGATGGTCTGCGGTGGCCGGGCGCTGGCTGCGATGCAGACCGACCAGCAACAGCACGCCGTTGCCGGTGTCGACGGTCGAGTGGACGGCTTCGGACAACATGGCGGAACTGCCGGTGACCCCGGCCACGATGAACTTGGTGATCGCAATCGCCGTGTTGGCGGCAATGGCGCCGTAAACGGCAGTCTTCGATTCGGGCATGAGACGGGTCTGGAAGGGAGGTTGAGTGAGCCGATGACGGCCAGGCGGGCGCGCTGCGCAGGCCTCTGTATCAAGCAGCGTGCCGGGTGCTTCGGACGCGAATCGGGCACAGGCCAAAGTCAATGGTGGTCTTGTCACTCGCGCAGGTCGTGCGTGATGTTTTAGCGTCAAAACACCCACAGGCGCTTAGGTAGCCTGCCGTATCAGCTATTTTTTTCATAGTAAACGATGGAAGTGCCCTGTACCACCACTGACTCAGGCGCAACCGGTGCTGCGATCGTTCAGCGCTGCGCTAGACGGTACGCTCACGGTTGCAACCGCCATTCAAGGAAACCATCAACCGCGATTCCGCCAGTGATTCCATGCCCGACCGTCAAACTGCAATAGGGCGTCAAGCGCATGTTCGGCCACCCCGGTCGCAGCAGTTGCGCGAGCCGGTCGAGCGTGCGGTACGCAACGCACTGCCGAGCACCGCGTCTGCTGCATCGTCATGCGCGATGAATGTCAAACAGATCGACGCAGAAAAGACCACGCGTGCCAGGCCATGCGCAGCAGCCTCGGCCTTGTGTGCAGGGCTGACGCAACGTCCATGGTTTGCCGCGCAACGCCATATGCACGAGCCTGATCGAACCGGACCTGCCAGGCGTGGGACCCGACGCACGGCGTTGATCACATGTCGATGCCCATGCCACTGACCGCAGTCGCCACGCTTGCCCGGGCCGGTGATGGGAAAGCAGCGCCGACGTGCTGGCTGATCAGGAATCTGCTGCTGGCAGGCCACGCGCCGCAAGTTCGGAATCGAAGTGCAGCCGCTCGGCGGCCGAATAGCAAAGAAAGCGTCGATTGGTTGCGCGCCCGATTGCGCACAGGCCGAGCCGCTCGGCGATTGCCAGACCCATCTGGGTGATGCCGCTGCGCGACACCACGATCGGCACGCCCATCTGCGCAGACTTGATGACCATCTCGCTGGTCAATCGGCCGGTCGTGTAGAACACGCAGTCGGCAGGGCTCATTGCGTGTTCGGGTTGCTGCAACCACATCCAGCCGGCGATCGTGTCGATCGCATTGTGGCGGCCCACATCCTCAACGAACAGCAGAAGCTCGGCAGCGTGAAAAAGCGCGCAGCCGTGCACCGAACCAGCTGATTTGTACGTGCTTTCCTGCAGCCGGATCGAGTTGACGATGCCGTAGAGCGTCGCCTGGGTAATGTGGGCATGTGCAGGCGCGGGCAGCTGGATCGATTCGATTTCGTCCATCAGTCCACCGAACACGCTGCCTTGCCCGCACCCTGTGGTGACCACGCGGCGCGCGGTGCGTTGCTCGATCCGGTCGATGCCGCGTCGGGTGCGGACGGCTGCAGCTTGCACGTCCCAATCCACCGTGATCGATTCGATCTGGTCGACCGCATCGATCAGACGCTGATTGCGCAAGTACCCAAGCACGAGCCACTCCGGCTGCGCGCCCAGGGTCATCAGCGTGACGAGTTCGCGGTTGTCGACATAGATCGTCAACGGGCGCTCGGCCGGGATGGAAACCGCTGTGCTGACCCCATGTTCATCGATCGCCGACACGGTGCGGGTCACCGGCGCCTGTGCCTGCGTCAGACGCGGGAGCTGGACGCGAGCGGTTGCAGTCAGGTCAGATATCGACATGGAACCGATGCACGGACTGCAGCAACACGTCACACGGCATGAAGATTCACCCGGACCGGTATCTGCAGCTCAAACTCGAAACCGGAGGCTTGCCTGATCGCAATGCGACAGCGTTCCAGACTCATGCGTACCGATGAACGGCGCCGACGCCGAATACAAAGATTCAGGGCTTGGCAGCCGGCGCCCCGGCTCGGGACACCGAAGCTGCCTGCGCCGCCGCTTCTGCTGCGCTTACAGCAGCCGTCACCGCAGCGCTGACAGACGAGTCAGCCTGCATCTTCTGATCGGAAGCAGCTTGCATCAGCGCCGGAGCGACGGAGACCGGCACTGACCGCGTCGAACTGGACGGCGCTGTCGTGCCTGGAACTGACGGTACAGCTGCAGATGCCTGCCCGGCAGTGCCCGACACACTTGCGCTGCCGACTGGCGCTGAAGCGCTCGGCATGGCTGTTGCGGTTGAAGCCGATTTCGGTGGCGCAGCACCGCCCGGGGAAACCGAAAATGCGCTTGCAGGGGATTTTTCGGCATCGCCCGAGACGGCGCGTGCAGCCGCGTTCGCTGCACCGGACGCAGCGTTGGAGGAACCCGTTGTCGGTAGCGTGGAGGCATCCTTGCTGGACGCCGTTGAGTCGGTGCTCGCGGACATTCCGGTATCGGCCATGGTCCCGGCTCGGGCCGCAGTGCGAGCGGCCAGGCCCGGCGTGCCTGCGGCCGAACCCCCGGAAGAGGGAGGTGCTGTGGAAGTCTCGGCAGGCGAATGCGCACCTGATGCCTCGACTGGGCGCGACGCCGCACTTGCAGGCTGGCCGACCGGTGTGGCCCTGGACGCTTCCGCCGGATCGATCGCATCCTTGCGTTCCGTGATGACCGGCGGCGCAGTCGCGGTCGCTGCCGGCGAATGCGCGCCGGCACCCTCGAGTTTGGGCGCACCTGATGCGGGGGCAGCCTGGGCGACTGCCTTGGATGCATAGGGACCCGGATCGGCACATTCGGCAAGCGGTTGTGCCGTACCGGAAGCGCCGCTTCGTCCAGCGTCCTGCCGGGCATCTTGCCGGTAATGCTTCACCACATCGTTCTGCACCAGACACAGCTTGTACGCGTCCACTTTGGCGCTCCATCCCGACTTGGCAGCAGCTTCCGCAGCGTTGGCTTTGGCGGTGTCATCGAGCGGCGGCAGTTTGGCTGCTGCTGCTGAAGCAAGCAGCGCCGAGGTCATGACAATCCGGAACGTTCGCATCGACTCGAATTCCTTTCGTTGAATCAGGTTCTGACAGCGCGTGTGCGTGCCGGCCCCCCGCGTGCGCGGATCAGTGGCCGAGAGCGTTGCACCGGTATGCGTCCGTTGCGCACGTCCTGATACCAATAAGCATGATGCTCGCGCGCCCAGGTCTCGTCCACCCAACCGCCGCGCATCGCCTTGTATGCGCCTTGCATTCCGACCGTACCGATGTAGATGTGTCCTCCGATCGCGGCCATCATCAGCACCGTGATGATCGCGTGCGTCATGTGCGCAAGTTGCATCGTCTGGCGCTCGTACAGCAGCCCCGGGATCAGCTTGTCGAGCACCAGCCCGGAGGCGACCGCGATGCTACCGAGGAACAGGGTGGCGCCCCAGTACATGAGCTTTTCGCCCGGGTTGAATCGATGCGACGGCACCTCCTGCCCGCCGAACATGCCACCCGCGGATTTGATCCAGGCCCAGTCGCCGCGCTGCGGGAAGTTGTCTTTGACGAACGTGATGAGGATGACGACCAGCGACACGATGAACAGCGGCCCAACGAAATTGTGGATCGTCTTGAGCACGTACGTGATCGGTCCGAACACAGCGTTGCCGGCCCACGGGACGATCAGGTAGCGACCGAACAGCATCGTGAGCCCGGAGACGGCCAGCACGACGAATGCGATGGCGTTGGCCCAGTGCGCCGACCGCTCGAACGGCGTGAAGCGCTCGATGCTGCGGCCGGTGTTCTTCCCATGCGTGCGGATCGGCCCGACGGCGAAGTACATCAGCGCCATTGCGCCCAGTGCGATCAGCAGCAGTGCGCCGCCATACGGAATGATCCAGCGGTTGCGAATCTGCCGCCATGCCTCACCGGCGCTGGTCGGGCGGATGCCGAAGTAGCTCGCGGGGGGTTGAATCAGCACACCGGCTTCAGGCGCCTGGCTGCGCGGCAGGCTGCTGTAACCCGCCGCACCGCTTTGTGCCTTGCGCCACATCGGCGCGTTGTTGAGTGGCTGTACCTGTGCACGTGCGGCGTTCGATTGCGTGTCATAGCCTGGCTGGGTGCTCGCATCCGGTTTGACTTCGAAGATGTTCTGGCTCTGGACGCTGCCGGTTGCGGTCGCCGGTCCATTGCCAGCAGCGGCTTGCGCCCAGACGCTCGGCGCACCGACCAGCGCAGCCAGTAGAAAAAAAACGGCGAATAAACGCTGCACGAAGTGACCTCCTAGCCGCATTACATGCGGGCGTATTCGTTTTGACCGCGCTGGGTCCGCACCTTGAGTTGCTCTCTCCAGCTTTTTTCGTCGCCGGCGGTCCAGCCGGGTTGTGTGTAGGGCGTCTTGGTTCCCGCGTAAGGCACCTGATCCGCGCTGCGGCGGCTGCCGATCGTCTGCGGTTTCTCGGTGCAGGCAGCTGTGAGCATTGCCATCCCGATCAGGCCTGCCAGTATTGGCGATCGCCTCACTTCTTTGCTCCTGCGGCCGCATCCGGCTGGCCAGCCTGGCGAGACGCATAGGCGGTGCCCCAGCCCCAGACTTCTGCGCCCTTGCCACGATTGACGACACGATTGCGAAAGATGTCAGCCACCACGTCGCCATCACCGGCAAGCAGCGCTTTGGTGGAGCACATTTCAGCGCACAGCGGCAACTTGCCCTCGGCCAACCGGTTGCGGCCATACTTGTCGAATTCGGCTTC
Organism: Burkholderiaceae bacterium; assembly: GCA_965218765.1. Classification (GTDB taxonomy): domain Bacteria; phylum Pseudomonadota; class Gammaproteobacteria; order Burkholderiales; family Burkholderiaceae_C; genus JBBPYC01. Next base: position 909,419 of record CBDCLU010000002.1, read on the forward strand.
GCTGCCGTTGGCTTCCGGACCGCCGGCGCAGAACGTGCACTTGTCCATCTTCCCCCGCGCGCCGAAGCGCCCTTCGGACGGGAACTGCGGCGCGCCGAACGGACAGGCATACGAGCAGTACCCACAGCCGATGCAGATGTCCTTGTCGTGCAGCACCACGCCTTCATCGGTCTTGTAGAAGCAATTGACCGGGCAGACCGCCATGCAGGGCGCGTCCGAGCAGTGCATGCACGCGACCGAGATCGATTTTTCCCCCGGCACGCCGTCGTTCATCGTGACGACGCGGCGCCGGTTCACGCCCCAGGGGATGTCGTGCTCGTTCTTGCAGGCAGTGACACAGCCGTTGCATTCGATGCAGCGTTCGGTGTCGCAAATGAATTTCATGCGGGCCATGGCAGCCGTGCTCCTTGTGGATCTATGCTTTTTCGACGTTGCAGATCGTCGTCTTGGTTTCCTGCATCATCGTCACGCTGTCGTAGCCGTAAGTGGTGCCGGTGTTGATCGCCTCGCCGCGCACGATCGGCGCCGCGCCGTCCGGGTAATAACCCAGCATGTCGGCACCCTGCCAATGGCCGGAGAAGTGAAATGGCATGAACACGGTGTCCAGCCCAACGCGCTCGGTCACCTGCGCCTGCACATTCAGGCGCGCGCCGGTGGGTGTCGAGACCCAGACCCGATCGCCATTGCGAAAGCCGCGCGCTGCGGCGATTTTGGGATTCACCTCGATGAACATTTCCTGCTGCAACTCAGCCAGCCACGGATTCGAGCGGGTCTCTTCGCCGCCACCTTCGTATTCGACCAGACGGCCCGACGTCATCACCAGCGGAAACTTTTCGTAGAGCCGGTCCGCAATGGCTTTTTGCTGCACCGTCTTGTAGAGCGTCGGCAGCCGCCAGAATGCGCTCTTGTCGTCGTGCGTCGGGTACTTGGCTGCAAGGTCCGGTCGGTTGCCATACAGCGGCTCGCGATGAATCGGCACCGCATCGGGGAAGTTCCAGACCACTGCGCGTGCCTTCGCATTGCCGAACGGGTGGCAGCCGTGGTTCTTCATGACCACACGGATGATCCCGCCAGACAGGTCGGTCTTCCAGTTCTTGCCGTCGGCGGCTGTCGCCTCAGCCGACGTGAGCTCGCTCCACCAGCCGAGCTTTTTCAACAGCACATGGTCGAACTCGGGATAACCGGTCGTGATGTCTGCGCCTTTGGAATGCGAGCCATCGGCTGCAAGCAGGCTGACCCCGTCGCGCTCGACACCGAAATTCGCACGGAAGTTGCCACCGCCGTCCATCACGTGCAATGAGGTGTCGTACAGATTTGCGCATCCGGGATGCTTCAATTCCGACGTGCCCCAGCACGGCCACGGCAGCCCGAAGTAGTCACCCGTCAGGTCGTAGCCGCTCTCCTTGTCGGTGCCAGATTTGGCACGCAGCGTGGTGGGGTTGAACGCGGCCATGTTGCGCATGTGCGCTTTCAGCCGCTCGGGCGTCTGACCGGTGTAGCCGATGGTCCAGACCGAGCGGTTGATCTCGCGCAGGATGTCTTCTACCATCGGCTCGTCCAAGCCGCCGACTTGATGCAGCTTGATGTGCTTGACCAGTTCGGTGCCGAAGCCGAGCTTCTGTGCAAGCTGATACATGATCATGTGATCGCTGCGGCTCTCCCACAGAGGCTCGATCACCTTTTCGCGCCACTGGATCGAGCGGTTCGATGCGGTGCAGGACCCCGAGGTTTCGAATTGCGTGGACGCTGGCAACAGGTAGACCGCGCGATTCGGATTCAGGTCTTCCGGCTTGCCCGGCATTGCGGCCATCGCAGCGGTAGCCGACGGATACGGATCGACCACGACAAGCAGATCCAGCTTGTCCATGGCCCGTTTCATCTCGAGCCCGCGCGTCTGCGAATTCGGCGCATGACCCCAGTAGAAAACGCCACGCAGGTTGGAATCCTGATCAATCAGGTCGTTCTTCTCCAGCACTCCGTCAATCCACCGCGACACCGTGATGCCGCTCTTGCTCATCATCGCAGGCGTGGCATAACGCGCCTTGATCCAGTCGAACTCGACGCCCCAGACTTTAGCGAAATGGCGCCAGCTGCCTTCGGCCAAGCCGTAGTAGCCCGGCAGCGAATCCGGGTTGGGACCGACGTCGGTCGCGCCTTGGACGTTGTCGTGGCCGCGGAAGATGTTCGTGCCGCCGCCCGACTTGCCGACGTTGCCCAGCGCCAATTGCAGGATGCAGGAAGCGCGCACGATTGCATTGCCGATCGTGTGCTGGGTCTGGCCCATACACCAGACGATCGTGCCTGGGCGGTTCTCATTGAGCAGCGTGGCGATCTTCAGCACCTGGGCTTCCGGCACGCCGCAGACTTCTTCGACCTTGTCCGGCGTCCACTTGGTCAGGCATTCCTCGCGCACCTTGTCCATGCCATAGACACGGTCATCGATGTATTTCTTGTCTTCCCAGCCGTTCTTGAAAATGTGGTGCAACAGACCGAACAGGAAAGCGATGTCGGAGCCGGAACGGATGCGCACGTACTCGTCGGCCTTGGCAGCCGTGCGCGTGAAGCGTGGATCCACCACGATCATCTTGCAGCCGGTTTCTTTTGCATGCAGCATATGCAGCATGCTGACCGGGTGCGCTTCCGCCGCGTTCGAACCGATGTACAACGCCACCTTGCTGCGCTGCATGTCGTTGTACGAATTGGTCATCGCACCGTAACCCCAGGTGTTGGCCACACCGGCAACGGTTGTCGAATGGCAGATGCGGGCCTGGTGGTCGCAATTGTTGCTGCCCCATAGGCTCATCCATTTCCTGAGCAGATAGGACTGCTCGTTGTTGTGTTTGGACGAGCCGATCACGTAAACGCTGTCCGGCCCGCTGGCCTTGCGTAGCTCCCGCATCTTGTCCGTGATCTCGTTCAGCGCGACGTCCCAGCTGATCCGCTGGTATTTGCCGTTCACGAGCTTCATCGGATAACGCAACCGGTGCTCGCCATGGCCGTGCTCGCGCAGTGCCGCGCCCTTGGCGCAATGGGCGCCCAGGTTGATCGGCGAATCGAACACCGGTTCCTGCCGGACCCAGACGCCGTTTTGCACGACGGCGTCGACGGCGCATCCAACCGAGCAATGTGAGCAGACCGTGCGCCGGACTTCAACCTTCGCATCGGACACTGCCGGGGCTTTGTCGGCTGCGCGCGCCTTTTGTATGAGCGTCAGTCCGGAGGCTGCCACGCCGACGCCGACTCCCAACCCGGAGCGACGCAGAAACCGGCGCCGGTCCATCGTCGGCAGCGTGTGCTCGAGCCGGCGCTGCAGGCTGCGCAGCATCGGCGAATCTGACCGGGCAACTGCAGCCTGCGCAACTGCCGACGTTTCTTTTCTGGTCAACAACATGGCGATCCGCCCATCAGACGAGAGTGGTTTTGTAATAGCGCTTGACGTGTTCGCTTGCGTGATAGCCGCCACCACGTTCGGGCTTGGGCAGCGGCTGCGCGGCGACCGCAGGCGCAGTCGGCACGAACGGCACCGCCCCGGCGGCTGCAGCGGCAGCGCCGGCAGTGGCAGACAGCGTCACGAAACCGCGACGCGACTTGGTTGGCAAGGAAAGCTTGGAATGCTGCATGTCGGTTTTCGAACCCTGGCAAGTGCAAGGCCTGTCAAATGGCAGATCAATGCATGATTTCGAAGATCGGGATAGATGATGCGCCAACAACGCACCGGCTTCACTACAGACTAACCCGCTGACGGCGCCTGTCGATCGGCGCTTCAGCAAATTTTTTTTCAGCGGGCGTTTTGCCCTGCGCTTCCATCATCTCGAATGCCTGTCGCTCAATCGCCATGAATACGAGCAGCAGATCGGCCAGGCGCGCATAGAACTGCGCTTTTGGATGGCGCAGCAATGCCTCGGCAAGAGAATCAGTCCAGCTTGCAACGTGGCGGCTGAACAAGCTTCGCTGCTGCTCGAGTGTGGTCGTTGTGGTGCTGTCCGGGCCCGAGTCACCCAAGCCGATCAGCTGCCGCATTGCATCCAACAGGCAGGCGATGTGGTCCTCGGTCTCCAGCACCGCGTCGGCGCGCGACAGCCCGAACGCGCGCAGATCGTCACGTAGCAAAACCAGCGGCTTTTCGTTCAGGAACCCGCTCAGGTAGTGCGAGCCGAACAGAAACACGTCGGGCTTGCCAACACCGCCGAACAGCGCGTCATATTCCGTCGCAAGCTGCGTGGGCGAATAAAGTTCGGCTACGTCGAGCAACGCATGCCAGGCACCATCGAGCTCGGTTGCCGGCTCAGCCGCGACGCGCCGGGCTGCGCGCAGCCGCTCGTGCATGGGGGCGTCCGGCGCCTGATAGAAAAGCTGCGCCAGCAAGCCGTACCACTCGGCACGCACTGCTTCTTCGGCCGCATCACCCCGGTCGATATCGGCGCCCTTCACAGGTCGGTGATCCGGGTTTCGTCCGGCGCGGAATAGAGGTCGATCACGCGGCAGTCGGCACACATCTTGAGCCGTTCAAGCGCCTGACCTTGAAACATCGAGTGGCCGGCCAGACGGGCCAGCATCGCTTCGATCGCTTTTTGCGTGCCGAACGGCTCGCCGCAGCGCACACACGCAAACGGCGCCATCTCGTTGAGCAGGCGCGGTTGCTGACGTTCCCGCGTGGTGAGCAGACGTGGCACCAAGGTGATCGCGTCCTCGGGACAAGTGCTCGCGCACAAGCCGCATTGGACGCAATTCTTCTCGATGAAGCGAAGTTGCGGCAACTCCTTGTTGTCGGCAATCGCGGCAGCCGGGCAGGCACTCACGCAACTCATGCACATCGTGCAGGCGTTTTTGTCGACGTCGATCGCGCCCATTGGCGAACCCACACTCGGCAATTCGATCACGGCGGGACGCTGCGGCGCCTGTCCGATCAGGTGATCGAGCGCAAATTCCAGTGTGGCGCGTTTGTCGACGCCAACTGCAAACCGTGCAGGGACTGCCGGCGTCACGGTTGCTGTATCGCCTAGCCGGGTCAGCGCGCTGTCGAGCTCTACAGCGTTGTGTGCCGTCACGGCAACCAACTGCCCGCTGCCGTAACCCAACCCTTCGAGCACGGCCTGGGCAACCGTCATCTGCTCGGTCAGGCCGGCTCGGTACTGAGGCGCTTCCTCTGCGGTCAGCAGCACCACCACTTTGGCTGCACCGAATGCGATGGCCGCAAGCCACAACTCGATGCCGACCGACAATGTGTGCCACAACCCCACCGGTATCACGTTCGCAGGCAGTCCCGCCGCGCTGCGCAACTGAGCCGCCCTGCCCAAATCCTCGACCAACTGCCTGCCGCGCTGTTCGCTGTGCAGCAGCAGCACCGGCTCGCGCCCGCTGGCGGCCAAGTAGCTGGACAGCAGTGTCTTAAACCTGACTGCCTGATCGCTCGCACGCGGCCAAGCGAAACTGATCGCACCGGTCGGGCAGACCGTCGCACAGGCACCGCAACCGATGCATAGGTGAGGCTCGACGACGATTCGCTGCTGTCGTTTGTCGCTTGAAATCGCGGCGGCCGAGCAGATTTCGATGCAGGCATTGCACCCGACCTGATTGTTGCGGCTGTGCGCGCAGACCTTCTGGCGGTAGTTGAAGAACTTCGGCTTCTCGAATTCGCCAACGCGCTGGCGCAACTCAAGCAGCGGTGCCGGATCGATGCCATCCCAGCGCAGATAGCCCTGCGGCGGCGCGTGCTGCGGAAATGCGGGCGTGCTGCGCAAGTCGAGCACCAGATCGAACGTCTCGCTCTGCTGGCGGATCTCGCGGTTGAAGTCGATTGCCGCTGCCGCACCGCAAGCGGTCACACAGTCGCGGTGGCCGGTGCAGCGCGCCATGTCGATCTGGTAGTCGAGCCCGATCGCTTGCTCCGGGCAGACTGCAAGGCATGCGTTGCAGCGCGTGCAGGCGTCCAGGTCGATCGGATTGCCATTCGACCACGTCAGCTCGAATGCGCCGAGCCAGCCGGCCAGTCGATCGATCCGGCCGCTCAGCACCGGCCAGATACGCGACTGCGCGCCACTGCCGCCCAACGCAAAGATGGTCGGCTCCAGCACGTCGGCAAGCAGCCCTGCAGCGCGTTCGGCCAGCTCCAGCGCGCCGACGATGAGCAACCGCCCACTGCTTCTATAGGTGACCGTGGACACCGGCTCCGGCGCAGGCAGCTTCGCAACAGCCAGCAGGGCGGCGATCTTCGCAGTAGCCGCATCGCCCCGGGCGTTCCAGCCACCCGTCTCGCGGATGTTCACGAACCGGACGGTAGCAGTCGCCGCTGGCGTCTGAATTGCCAGTTCGCTGAATAGACGCTGCTCCTGCGTGCAGGCAACCAGCAGTTCGTCACTGGACTGCAGCGCCTGTTGAAACGCATTCGCCTCACGCCGGCACAGCGTGGAATGGCGGGCAAGCGGTTCGTCTAGCGCCCGACCGAGCGCTGGCAGGTCAAGCCGCATGGTGCGATTGCAATCGCAGATCAGGGTTTTGCTGGTTGTCATGACTTAGCTGTCCGCATCGTCTGGGGCATCTGCAGGGTTGCACGCCAGCGGATGCAATTGCTGCGCATCGGTGCGCGCACGCGAGACATCATCTGCATCTGCATCTGCATCTGCAACTGGTTGCAGCAGCGCGGCTTCGCCAGGCTTGATGGCAGGCGCAATTTCATTAACGACTTGAGAGGTTGGCGGCGTTGCCTCGTCAAACAGCCCAAGGAACTGCGCGCTAACCATGCGCCTGACCACCGCTGCTGCCAACGGCACCGTCTTGCTGTAGTCGTCGATATAAATGTCCAGGCCGTCCATGACGTTGTAATGCGGGTCTGCGAACAACTTTTTCATGGCAGCGTTGCGCACGTCAGATGACACGCCACGCGCCATGAACGGTATGAAATCGGATTCGGCACTCAAAGCCTGCACGTCAAGCAATGAAAGTGGACTGGCAGGCTCGGATGCGAGATCGTCGTGGTTGGGATCGGCAAACGCATGCTGCACGGGAGGGCCTGCAGGCTTCAGGCTGTTCGCCGCCGGTACCGCTGGGGCCGGGTCGGCGACTGGCACGCCTTGCCGCACGGCGTCCTTGCGACGGGACCAACGGCTTAAAAAACCGCCGGCTGGCAGAGGAGGCGGTCTGCTCTCAGTCATGCGAGGTGCTCGATCTTGGCATCTTCCGATCGGTGCTGACCGATGCAGGATTGCCGAATCGATCCTGCAATGCACGAAAGCTCTGTGGCGGCTGCCGGCGTTTGGGTTCAATCACGTGATGCCGCTCGGTGAACGCCTGCAACCAGTTCAGCACCTGGGGTGCGGCAGGCACTTGCTCGACCGTTTCCTGCGCATCTAGCCAGCGGCCAGCATCGTGATAGCTGAGCGACACGGCTTGCGGGTAGGCAACCGATTCGGCAGCATCGTCTGATCGCGACTCCATGCGCCACATCACAAACCAGCAAGGTGCCGCGGTGCTCAGGTTCAGGTAATAGCCTTCCGCGTCATCACTGAAGAGTTCGACTCGCTGATTCGGGTGAAGCCAGCGCTCCTCACGATCGCCTTCAATGAGCTTGCGCGGTTCGTCACCGAAGCTTTCATGGTGCGGCAATACCTCTGCAAGCTCCCAGCACCATGGCTGCCAGCGGGCGGCAGGCCCAGCGGTCGCACGCCGGCGCATGACCACGGCAACGAGCATCGTCTCGGGATTGGATTTCATCAAATGATCAAAACGCAGGGAAACTTTCCAGGGCTGATTCGAGCAGGTGTGCTCGGCGCCTACAGGAATGGGGCGCCATCGGTCGACCTGCCGGGACGATCGGGCTCAGCCATTATCCAAGCCCGAACAAACCGCTGGTACAAGTGCGGCAATTTCACGTCCGCGACGGGTCGTGAATCACCATTAGTTCATCGAGCGATTTGTGGCATGCACAATATTGCGTTGGCCTGCGTTGGCGGCTGTTCCGCATCCTGACGAAGTTCAGGGTCCAGTACGTCAAGCTTGATTGAAAACCCGCTACATCCGTTCGCGAAAAGGCCGCTTGCACACCATGATTTTTGTCACCGGAGGCGCTGGTTACATCGGTACCCACACCTGCCTCGAGTTGTTGTCTGCCGGACGGGATGTAACGGTATTTGACAACTTCAGCAACAGTCAGCGTGAGGGGCTGGCACGGGTGGAACGAATCACGGGCCGGCGTCTGGTGGTGGCTGAAGGCGATATCCGGGACTTGTCTGCGCTGCGTGCAGCCTTGAGCGCCAGCGGCGCACAGGCGGTCGTGCATTTTGCTGGGCTGAAAGCGGTTGGCGATTCGGTCCAGCAGCCACTGAGCTACTACGACCAAAATGTCAACGGATCGCTGCGGTTGCTGGAAGCGATGTCAGACTGCGGGGTGTCACAACTCGTATTCAGTTCCTCGGCTACCGTTTACGGAGAACCGCAGCAGCTTCCGCTGACTGAAGATCACCCGCTGCGCTCGACAAATCCGTACGGGCAGACCAAACTCGTAATTGAGCAGATGCTGCGCGATCTGCATGCGAGTGCGCCGCAACGTTGGCGCATCGCGCTGCTGCGCTACTTCAATCCGGTCGGCGCCCATGCAAGCGGATGGATCGGCGAGGACCCGCGCGGCCTGCCGGGCAATTTGATGCCGTTCGTCGCGCAGGTGGCCATCGGCCGACGCGAGCAATTGCAAGTCTGGGGGGACGACTATGACACGCCGGATGGCACCGGCGTGCGTGACTACGTGCACGTGACCGACTTGGCGCTTGGGCATTTGGCAGCGCTGGCAAGGCTTGAGAGCGGGCCCGGTTGCTGGGCTGTCAACCTCGGAACTGGTCGTGGCTACAGCGTGAAAGAAATTGTGGCGGCGTTCGCAGCAGCCAGTGGTCGACCAATCCCCTATGTGATCCGCTCAAGGCGGTCTGGTGACGTCGCCTCGTGTTTTGCCGATGTGAGACTGGCGGCGCGGATGTTGCAATGGAAGGCCGAGCGTGGCCTGGATTCCATGTGTCGGGACCATTGGCGATGGCAGCAGCAAAATCCATATGGATACGCGTCGCAATCATCAGCTTGATCGATCAGACCAGTTGCTGAAAGTAATTCAATCAGATGTCGGCTTTGCCAACCAGTATTGACCCTGCAGCAATGCGTGACTGGAAAAAAACCAAGTCCGCGTGCGCCTTGATTCACATGGGCCACAAATGACCTACCAAGCCGGATGACCCTGACGGGACCGACCCGCCTGGATTGATGTGAGTGCCAAAGCGACTGGGTTCGATCGCGCAACAATCGATCTCCGATTAGATCAGGAAATCGCTCAGGTTTTTGCCTTGCACCCATTTCGGTTGGCGTCCGCGGCCCGTCCAGGTCTGGCCGGTTTCCGGATTACGATATTTTGCAGCAACCTTGCGCCCGGCATTTTGAGGGCGTCCTTTGCGAGAGCCCCCAAACAGGTCGGCCTGCGTCAGCCCGTACTCAGCCACCAGCTGTCGCGCGCGGGTCACAGCATCTGAAAGCTCGCTTTGCCGAGCCTGATCGATCTGATTGTCCAATGCCTCGCGTTGTGCAAGCAATTCCTTGTAAGTCGCCAATGTCCACTCCAAATTCAATTGTTGAATATGGTGCCATGATAAACAGCACCGCCGAATCCCTGTCGCCATGACAGCGGCTCGCATTATGTCAGCAAATTATCGCAAATAAACGCAGCTACGCCGTTTCGGCCAATCGTCTGGACCATTAAAAATTTGTGCTGGTCCTGCTACCCAGCGACTACGGTGCGGTCATCTGGGTGCTCGACCCACGCGTTGTTCGGTTGTGAGAGCGTCAGCGTGGGTTCGCTGCATCGCCAAAGGCGCAAGGCCGTACGGGCAGCTGTCGGACCAGCGCAATCATGCTGTGCATCCGTGGCGGTCGGCCGCTCGGCACGCGCTCTCTTAGCCTGGGTTTGCTACCGACAGGACGGAACAACAGTCGAACCATTCGCGGGCGACTTGATCTATCTCAGAGCGTGCGTCGGGCCCTCGACTGGCGCATGATGGTCATGAGTTTGGCGCGTTGCTTGCTTGGATCACCACTGGAACAGCTGTCGCTTCCCGCCCCGGGCTGTTTTTCTTCCAAATCGAAGGAGTCTGAATGGATGTCGTTCGCAACTTTCTCGCCCGCTATGAGCAAACGCGCGAGGAAGAAATGTCGCTCGAAGCCTACTTGGAGGCGTGCCGGACTGACCCGTTGGCCTATGCCACGGCGGCTGAACGCATGCTTGCCGCCATCGGCGAACCGGAAGTCGTGTCGACGCGCGACGATGCGCGGCTTTCGCGTTTATTCGGCAACAAGCCGATCAAGATCTATCCTGCGTTCAAGGATTTTTACGGCATGGAGGAGCCGATCGAGCAGGTCGTGTCGTACTTCCGGCACGCAGCACAAGGGCTGGAGGAAAAAAAGCAGATTCTCTATTTGCTGGGACCAGTGGGCGGCGGCAAATCGTCGATTGCCGAGCGGTTGAAGCAGTTGATGGAGCAGGTGCCGTTTTATGCGATCAAGGGGTCGCCCGTGAACGAGTCGCCGTTGAGCCTGTTCAGCAACGCCGAAGACGCGCCACTGCTGGAGTCTCAGTACGGCATTCCGCAACGCTATCTGCAGCGCATCATGTCGCCCTGGGCCGTGAAGCGACTGGAGGAATTTGGCGGTGACATCCGACAGTTTCGCGTCGTCAAGCGCCATCCCTCGATCCTCAAGCAGTACGCGATCGCGAAGACCGAACCGGGTGATGAGAACAATCAGGACATTTCGTCGCTGGTCGGCAAGATCGACATCCGCAAGTTGGAAACCTATGCACAGGATGACCCTGACGCCTATAGCTACTCAGGCGGTCTGTGTCTTGCGAACCAGGGCCTGCTCGAATTCGTCGAGATGTTCAAAGCGCCGATCAAGGTCCTGCATCCATTGCTGACGGCAACGCAGGAAGGCAACTTCAAGGGCACCGAAGGATTCGGCGCGATTCCGTTCGACGGCGTCGTGATGGCACACAGCAATGAGAGCGAATGGAAAGCGTTCCGGAACAATCGCAACAACGAAGCGTTCCTCGACCGCATCTACATCGTCAAGGTTCCTTATTGCCTGCGCGCTTCGGAAGAGGTGCGCATCTACGAGAAACTGATCCGAAATTCGTCGCTTTCCCATGCGACGTGCGCGCCTGGCACACTCAAGATGATGGCCCAGTTCGCAGTACTGACGCGCATCAGGCAGCCGGAAAATTCAAGCGTCTTCAGCAAAATGCTGGTCTATGACGGCGAGAACTTGAAGGATACCGATCCAAAGGCGAAAAGCTACCAGGAGTACCGAGATTACGGTGGCGTCGATGAGGGCATGTCGGGGATCTCGACGCGCTTTGCCTTCAAGATCCTGTCCAAAGTGTTCAACTTCGACTCGGCTGAGATTGCAGCGAATCCGGTCCATCTGATGTATGTGCTGGAGCAACAGATCGAACGCGAACAGTTTCCTCCGGAGACCGAGCAGAAATATCTTGCTTTGATCAAGGAGAACCTGGCGACTCGCTATGCGGAGTTCATCGGCAAGGAAATTCAGACTGCTTACCTGGAGTCTTACTCCGAATACGGTCAGAATATTTTTGACCGTTACGTGACCTATGCGGATTTCTGGATTCAGGATCAGGAGTATCGGGACAGCGACACTGGGGAAAGCTTTGATCGCGCGGCCCTGAATGCCGAACTCGAAAAAATAGAAAAACCTGCCGGCATCAGCAACCCGAAGGATTTCCGCAACGAGATCGTCAATTTCGTACTGCGCGCCAGAGCCAGCAACGCTGGCAAGAACCCACTGTGGACAAGCTACGAGAAGTTGCGTACGGTGATCGAGAAGAAGATGTTCTCGAACACGGAAGACCTGCTGCCGGTGATCTCGTTCAACGCGAAGGCCAGTGCCGATGAGCAAAAAAAGCACGAAGACTTCGTGAATCGGATGGTCAAGAAGGGATATACGCCCAAGCACGTCAGGCTGCTGTGCGAGTGGTACTTGCGCGTACGCAAGAGCTCCTGACGGCTCGCTCGTCATTGGGTACCCTGCAACCATCAACGTGCATCGTCAACCGGAGTCGCCATGCTGCATCACGTGATCGACCGCCGCCTGTCGGGCAAGAACAAGTCGATCGGCAACCGCGAACGCTTCCTGCGTCGCTATCGCGAACAGATTCGCGAGGTCGTCAAGCGCGCGGTGTCCGGCCGCGGCATCCGCGACATGGAGCAAGGCGAAGATATTTCGCTGCCGCGCCACGACTTGTCCGAACCCGCTTTCGGCCACGCCAGCGGTGGCCGGCGCGAAATGGTGCATCCCGGCAATGAAGAGTTTGTGCGCGGCGACCGTATCAAGCGTCCTCGTGGCGGTGCCGGTAGCGGCAGTGGACAAGGCGGCGCACCCGATGGCGGCAGCGAGGACGACTTCGTTTTTCGCATCTCGCGCGAAGAGTTCATGCAGTACTTCTTCGACGAACTGGCACTGCCGCACTTGGTGCGCACGCAGCTGCTTGCCGATCCGCCGGAGTGGAAATATCGACGCGCCGGCTATTTGACCGAGGGCACGCCGACCAACCTGCATGTGGTGCGCTCCATGCGGACCGGTCTGTCACGTCGCATCGCGATGAGCAGCGGGCCACAGCGCGAATTGCAGGAGCTGGAACTGCAGCTCGAGCTAGCCGAACGCGATCGCGACCTGCCGCCGCTCGAGCTCGCAGCACTCAAATCGCAGGTCCAGGCGTTGAAACAGCGCATATCGCGCATCCCGTTTCTGGATCCGTTCGACCTGCGCTTTCGCAATCGCGTGAAGGTGCCAATGCCGGTGGCCAAAGCGGTGATGTTTTGTGTGATGGATGTGTCCGGCTCGATGGACGAAGCGCGCAAGGACATCGCCAAGCGCTTTTTCATCCTGCTTTATCTGTTTCTGACGCGCCACTACGAACACACCGATGTGGTCTTCATTCGGCACCACACACAGGCCGCTGAAGTCGAGGAAGAGGAATTCTTCCAGTCAACCGAGAGCGGCGGAACCGTCGTATCGAGTGCGCTCAAGCTGATGCATGAAATCATCGATGCGCGCTACCGCGGTGGCGAATGGAATATCTACGGCGCACAGGCCTCGGACGGCGACAACTGGCCGCAGGATTCAACGCTGTGCAGGCAGCTGCTCAACGACAAATTGCTGCCGGCCTGCCGTTACTTCTCCTACGTGCAGGTGGCTGAGGAGAACCAGAATCTCTGGGATGAATATTGCGCGGTGGCAGCAGCAAACCAGCGTTTCGCGATGCAGAAAATCACGACCGCCGCGGACATCTACCCTGTGTTCAGGCAACTGTTCAAAAAGGAGATGACCGGATGAACATGCATGTACTGGGCGACCAGCTGCCAGCGGCTGCACATGGTGCAAACGACGCTGCTGCGGCCAGGCGTCTGCCAAGCCCATCGGAGTGGACATTCGAACTGATCGAGACCTATCACCAGGTCATCGCTCGATATGCCACCCGTTTCGGCCTCGATACGTACCCGGTACAGCTTGAAGTGATCACGGCCGAACAGATGATTGATGCTTATGCATCGGTCGCAATGCCTGTGAACTATCGGCACTGGTCGTTCGGCAAGCAGTTCATTGCAACCGAGAAAAGCTATCGGCGCGGACAGATGGGGCTGGCCTATGAGATTGTGATCAACTCGAACCCTTGCATTGCTTATCTGATGGAAGAAAACACGATGCCAATGCAGGCGTTGGTGATCGCCCATGCATGCTATGGCCACAACTCCTTCTTCAAGGGCAACTACCTGTTCCGGATGTGGACCGATGCCTCATCCATCATCGACTACCTGCTGTACGCACGGAATTACGTGACGAGCTGTGAGGAACGCCATGGCGTGGATGCGGTGGAGCAGTTGCTCGACAGTTGCCACGCGTTGATGAACCATGGCGTCGATCGCTATCGTCGTCCGCAGAAGCTGTCGCTCGCCCAGGAACAGGCAAGGCGCAGGGAGCGCGAGGAATATACGCAGTTGCAGATCAACGACCTATGGCGTACCTTACCGCGTACGGTCGGTCGCCAGCAGGAGGAAAAGAGCCAGCGTTTTCCGTCGGAGCCGCAGGAGAACCTGCTGTATTTCATCGAGAAGAACGCACCGCTGCTGGAGCCTTGGCAGCGCGAGATCGTGCGCATCGTACGCAAGGTCGCTCAATATTTCTATCCGCAGCGCCAGACGCAGGTCATGAACGAAGGTTGGGCCACGTTCTGGCACCACACGCTGCTCAACACGATGTATGACGACGGCTGCCTGTCAGACGGTTTCATGATCGAGTTCATGAGTTCGCACACCAATGTGGTGTTTCAGCCGCCGGTCGCGCATCCTCACTATGGCGGCATCAACCCGTATGCGCTCGGCTTTGGACTTTACCGCGATCTCCGCCGCGTCTGTGAAGCGCCGACACCTGAAGATCGCCGCTGGTTTCCCGACATCGCCGGCTCCGACTGGCAGAGAACGCTCGATTACGCGATGCGCCATTTCAAGGACGAGAGCTTCATCGGCCAGTTTCTGTCACCTCAGCTGATGCGCGAGATGCGCTTGTTCTCGATCCTCGATGATGCGGAAAAGACAGAGCTGGAAGTGTCGGCCATTCATGACGACAGCGGCTACCGCCTGGTGCGGGAAGCCCTGTCGCGCCAGTACGACCTGAACTGTCGCGAGCCCGACATCCAGATCTGGGACGTGAATGTACGCGGCGATCGGGCTCTTACATTGCGCCATACGCGCCACGACAACCGCCCGCTCAATGACGATGCCAACGAGGTGCTCAAGCACGTGGCGAGGCTCTGGGGCTTCGACGTCCGGCTGGAAAGCGTGGACAGCCGTGGCCGTGTGTTGCAGCAGTGGGAAATCAGCCCGATGCCGCATTGAGCCGGGTCGCGCGAAACGAGCCGCGGTCGGCTCCCATGCATACCGGATTGAGCTGGCGGTGGATTGATCTTCCCTGGCGCTTTGCGTAACCACCCGATCCTGCTGTCCGAATTCGTATGCAAGGGGCTGTCAGTTGAAGGCTTGCCCCGATCAAACGAAAAGGGAGATTGCAGCCGTGTTTCACAAACTGAACTCGCCAGAAACTCGCATTCCACATCTTCATCGCAAGATTTGGAGGCTCGATGCTGTACCCATCGTTATCGCAGCCGCTTGCGTTGTTGTGCTGCAGCCAGCTGCGGCCGCGAGTTGCGCAGCGCAGTCGGGACGCACGGTGACACCGGTGATTGAGCTGTATACCTCGGAGGGATGCAGTTCATGTCCACCCGCCGACCACTGGCTGTCTCAGCTCAAATCAGAAGCAGCGGAGGGCCATGCGGTGGTGGAAGCGTTCCACGTCGGCTACTGGGACTACATCGGCTGGACCGACCGCTTTGCGAAGCCTGCGTTTACCGCAAGGCAGTATGCCCTTGCCGCTGCGCACGGACGTTCGGGTGTCTACACCCCTCAACTGGTTCGTAACGGTCAGGACTGGCGCGATTGGGGCCAGGCGCCGACCGCTGGCGACGCCTTGCCCCGGGCGGCGGGTGCAGCGATCACTCTGAGACAGGTCGAGTCCGGCCCGAACGGCGACCGGTTTGAGGCGGAAGTCCGACCGCAAGCTGGGCCTGCCACACGTTGGTCGGCCTACTGGTCGGTGACCGAACATGGCCATGCATCGCGTGTGAATGCCGGGGAAAACTCAGGGGCGACCTTGAAGCATGACTTCGTGGTGCGCCAGTACGTACCGGTCGGCAACTACCACGGCGAGGCCAAGCTGTCTTTCAGCAGCATCGCCGCCGACGCATCGCATCCGCGTCAAGTCAATCTGGTGGTGTTTGATCCAGCGGACGGCGCGCCACTGCAAGCGCTCAGCCTGTCTTGCGACCAGTAGTGATACGGCGACCATATGGTGTCGGGCAGGCTGGCCGCGCCGGACTGGCGGCTCGGCGCTAGTGCAGCTGCCAGCCTTGCTGCGGCGGGTGCTGACCGCCTTAGCAGTGCCGATCGTTGCGGTTGCACTGCTGTTCGAAGAATGGGGCTGGGCTCCACTGGCACGTGCAGCGGCATGGCTTGGACGGTTGCCCGTGCTGCGGCAGATCGAAGCGTGGATCGGGCATTTGCGACCACGCGCTGCGCTTTGCGTGTTCGCGCTGCCTGCCGTCGCACTGCTGCCGGTCAAGCTCGTCGCACTCTGGCTATTCGGAGGTGGCCACGCCGTCAGCGGTATTGCGCTGCTGCTGGCCGCCAAGCTGGCCGGCACTGCACTGGTGGCGCGGCTGTTTGTATTAACCCTGCCGGCATTGATGCAGATCGGCTGGTTCGCACGCTGGTATCCGCGCTGGAAGCATTGGAAGGATGACTTGCTGCAGCGTGTGCGTGCGTCTGCGCCATGGCAGATGGCCAGGCATCTGCGCCGGACGTTGCATCGCCGGCTCGTCGCCTGGTGGGCCCGGGCCACATCCTGACGCTTAACCCAAACAGCTGCAATGGCGTTGTCATCAGCCGCAGCGACTCAAGCGAAGACATTTGACCATGCAGTTCAACGTCCGCCTGTTTTGGACCGCGGCGTGAAAAAAGTCACGCACTAAAATGTGCATATATGGCCAACCGCTTGCTCCCATGACACCCATTACCGGCAGCATCGTGGCGATCGTGACCCCGATGCATGACGACGGCAGCGTCGACTATCCGACGCTGCGGCGCTTGATCGACTGGCACATTGAGGAAGGTACTGACTGCATCGGTGTGGTCGGCACCACCGGCGAGTCGCCCACGGTCAACCTGAACGAGCACTGCGAGATCATCCGTGTTTCGGTCGAGCAGGCCCGTGGTCGGGTGCCGATCATGGCAGGCTGCGGAGCCAACTCGACGGCTGAGGCAATCGAACTCACGCGCTTTGCGAAAGAAGTAGGCGCTGACTGCCAGCTTCAGGTGGTGCCCTACTACAACAAGCCGACCCAAGAAGGCCTGTATCGGCATTTCAAGACAATCGCTGAAGCCGTCGGCGATTTGCCGATGATTCTGTACAACGTGCCCGGTCGCAGTGTTGCGGACCTGCGCCACGACACCGCACTGCGTCTGGCCCAGGTGCCAGGCATCATCGGCATAAAGGAAGCGACCGGCGATATTGACCGCGCGCAGTGGTTGATTCGCGAGGCACCGCAAGGCTTTTCCGTTTATTCGGGTGATGACGCCACTGCAGTCGCATTGATGCTGTGCGGTGGTCACGGCAACGTCAGTGTGACGGCGAACGTCGCACCACGCGCGATGCACGAGATGTGCACGGCAGCGATCGCAGGAGACGCGCGCGGCGCGATGGACATCCAACGCCGGCTCATGCCATTGCACAAGCATCTGTTTTGCGAGCCGAATCCGGTCGCAGTCAAGTGGGCGATGGCGCGGCTCGGCTTGTGTGGCGGTGCGCTGCGGCTGCCGATGACACCCATGCTGCCCGAAAACATCCCGACGATTGAAGCCGCGTTGCGCGCCGGCGGATTGCTCCAGTAGCTGGCTGCAGGCTTGGCGCGCGGCCGTTGGGTCGACTGGCGCCCATCGTCGGCTTGCTTTTGCTACCTCAATTCAATTTTTCTCCAGGACGACAAATCAAGTGAATCAGATCGAACGAATCAGCGTGCTGGCTGCCGTGGCGTTGACCATTGCCGGCTGCACGGTGCTGGAGGGCGACAAGATCGATTACAAGAGTGCAGGGACCGCGCCTTCGCTGGAAGTGCCGCCCGATCTCACCCAACTGTCGCGCGACACCCGCTATAACGTGCCCGGCAGCGCCGCAGTGACCGCCAGCGGCTACCAAAGCAGCCGTCAGCAAACGGCGCGGACGGTCGTGCCGACAGCCGCCAAGTCGATCGGCGACATGCGCATCGAGCGCGATGGCAATCAGCGATGGCTGGTGATCGACCGACCGGCCGACAAGCTGTGGGAACCGATCCGCGAATTCTGGCAGGACAACGGTTTTCTGCTGGCGGTCGATCAGCGCAATCTCGGCATCATGGAAACCGACTGGGCTGAAAACCGCGCCAAGATTCCACAGGACTTCATCCGTCGCACCATCGGCAAGGTGTTCGATTCGGCTTATTCGTCCAGTGAACGCGATAAGTTCCGCACCCGTCTGGAGCGCAGCGGCGACGGCAAGACCGATGTGTTCATCACGCACCGCGGCATGGAGGAGGTCTATGCCAATAGCGACAAGGGCCGCACCATCTGGCAGCCGCGCGCCGCTGATCCGGAGCTGGAATCCGAGTTTCTACGTCGGCTGATGATTAAGCTGGGTGCTTCCGAGGCGGAATCGAAGACGCTGGTCGCTTCGCCGGCGGTGGCTCCGCCCTCTGCGCGCATCGGCACGGTCGACGGGATGCCGGCCGTGGTGGTGGATGACGGTTTTGATCGCGCATGGCGCCGGGTGGGCCTCGCGCTTGATCGCACTGGCTTTACGGTAGAGGACCGTGACCGGGCCAAAGGGCTCTACTTCGTGCGCTATGTCGAGCCCAATCCCGATCGCAAGGAACCGGGTTTTTTCAGCAAGGTTTTCGGTAGCGGTCTTGCGGCGCCACCGCTCAAGTACCAGATCGCCGTCCGGGGCGAAGGCGATACCAGCACGGTTTCCGTGCTTGGCACCGATGGCGCGCCGCAACGCTCAGCCAATGCCCAACGCATCGTCAAGGTGATAGCGGACGACCTGCGTTGAAGCGGGGCGAGTCGGCGCGGACGAGGCGATGCCGGTTTCCGGCAGGCCATATCGACCGCATTTCATCGGCGCGTTGAAGCATGCTGCGCTTCACGAACTTGGGCAGTGGTAGCACCGGCAACGCAACTGTGGTCGAGGCAGGCGCTGGCGTCGGTCGTACCCGCTTGCTGATCGACTGTGGACCACGGTTGAAAACGCTTGACGCGCGGCTTGCACGCGCTGGCCTAGATGCGGAGCAGCTTGACGCAATCTTCGTCACACATGAGCACGGCGACCACATCGGATGCGCGCAGGCGTTGGCACTGCGTCATAGGATCCCGGTATGGATGAGCCATGGCACGCACGCGGCGATCGGCGTACCGGACTTCGACGGATTGCTGAACATTGCGGCCGATGGCGTCGACATCGACCTTGGCGCTTTGCTCGTGCAGCCTTTCACCGTGCCGCACGATGCTCGTGAACCGTTGCAGCTGAGCTGCAGCGACGGCGCGGTGCGGCTCGGCGTGGTTACCGATCTGGGCCACATCACCCCTCGCGTGCTGGCAGGTCTGCACCACTGCGCTGCGCTGTTGCTCGAGTGCAACCACGATCCAGCCTTGTTGGCCGCCTCGCGCTATCCCACTTTCCTGAAAAATCGAATTGCGGGCCCCTGGGGTCATTTGGCAAACCACGCCAGCGCTGATCTCGCCCGATCGGTAGCGGCAGGCGGACAACTTCGCCAGGTCATCGCCGCGCACCTGAGCGAGAGCAACAACCGTCCCGATCTCGTACGGGAGACCCTTGCCATCGCGCTTGGCTGCAACCCTGCCGACATCGGCGTTGCCGATCCGGTAATGGGGTTTGACTGGCGCGACGTATAGCGAAATGGAGTTCATCAGATGAGTCTGCCCGTTGCCAACGGACATCAGTAAGGTCGTGCGTCGTATTGAGAGGTCTGCTGACTATGGACCAGCGTACGGCGAGGCTTGCGGCAGCTATACGAACAATGGCCTCGAACGTTTGAAGCGCCGACCCAGTCGGTCGGACGGAAAATAAAAAGGCCCGGCATCTACCGATACCAGGCCTTTCACGTGCGGAGAGTTGGTCGACTCAGTTCTTGATTGCTTCCGCTGCGCTTTTGGCGGCTTCGGCGGCACGTCTCACAGCATCGGCGGCGTCACTTGCAGCTTCGGTCGCGCTGTTCGTCGAGCCGACAACAGCAGAAGCTGCGCTGTTCGACATCGCGCTGGCGGGCGCCGACGCAGCGCTGCTGCCCGCGCTATTGCTCGCTGCGGAAGCGGCATCACGCACCGCGCTGCCCGCTGCAGAAGCTGAGCCGCCGGCGGCCGAGGCCGAGTCGCGCATGCTGGCACCAGGGGCTGGGGCGGCGGCATCGCGCGCTGACGAAGGGACGGTTGACGCGGCGTCACGCGCTGCCATGCCCGTAGCCGAGGCAGCGTCGCGCACAGCGCTGCCTGCAGCAGATGCGGCATCGTTGGCGCCGGCGCCGACCGCAGAACCTGCACCGCTCGTCATGCTGCCTACAGCTGATGCAGCATCGCGCCCCGCCGCAGGCGCAGCTGAAGCCATGTCGCGCCTCGGAGAGCCTGCAGCTGACGCGGCATCGCGCACGGCATTGGCTGCTGCCGATGCGGTGCTGCTGGCGCCCGCGCTGGTCATGGAAGCGGCCTCGCGCGCACTGCTGCCAGCAGCAGATGCAGCGTCGACGGCCGAAGAGGCGGCTTCGCGCGCAGCGGATGCCGTTGCGGAAACAGCCTGCGATGCAGCACTGTCGACAGCCGACGCCGCACCGTGCGCAGAACTGGCCGTCATATCAGCTGCGCTTGCAGCGGCCGATGCCGCGCTGGCCGCTGATGAAGCTGCGGATGCAGCCGATGACGCCGTTGGCGTGGACGGCGCCACCACAGGAGGCGTCACCACGGCAGGTACTGGGGCAGGCGCGGGCTTGGGTGCTGGCGTCACGACCGGTGCAGGCGCAGCCTTTGGAGGTTCTTCCTTCTTGCCACACGCAGCTACGACGACGCTCATGACGGAAAGCAAGGCAAACTGTCTGGCAACGGTTCGTACGCGCAAGGATTCCATCGTCAAAACTCCTGAAAGTATGTATCGCACAGGTTGCTGGTCACCGCATGCTTCGGGCCGCCGTCGGCGACGGCTTCAGCCGGGTGTCGGCTGTTCATCAACGTCCGGACCTCATGTATCTTTCACCAGCAGCGAGTCCGACGTCCTGGTGTCAGATGCCGGCTAAAAGCGTTTTCATTATAGGTAGCGGACCACGAGTGGGCAGTGACCCATACAGCAGATTTCAAAGCCCCAGCACATCGGCCGGGAATGCCGGCGCAGCGGTGCGCAGATGCTGATCGAGCAACTCGCGCATCGCAAGCCGTCGGTCGGAGTCACCGCTGGCAACACAGACGCTGCGCACGAGGTCGATCCGGTGCAGCACCCAATCAGAAGTCCAAAGCGCGCTGGGCAATGCTGACGGCGTCGACCGAATCGCGCCGCCAGTGCCCGTTGGTCGCCAGCAATCCACTTGATGCGACCAACGCACGCGCCAGCGAAAAAATCGTGCATGTCGCCGCTTCATATCGTCATAGTGCTGGGCAAGGATGGTGAAGCGACAACCGGCACGTGCCCACGTGTCAAGCGCCGTTTCAGTCGCGCACTCGCCAAGGGGCCAATCGGCAAAGTCAGGATCGCAAAAGATCACCTGCGCGCAACCCATGTGCGCCCCTCGTTCGATTGCCTGACGGATACATGCGCGAAAAGCTTCCCTACCCTCGATACGCCCTGCTGCCGGCAAATCCACCGCTTGTCGACCCATATCAACCGGTGCTGGGCGTCTGGTCACCGATGACTCCGCTGCAACGCGTTCGCGGAATCGGCGTGCAGCCAGCCGGCGTGCACCCATTCAAGCAGGCAACTTCGCAAGGCCAGACTGCACCCGCGCAGCTCCGCTGCAGCAAGTATGCGCCGGTCCGCAAGCTGGCGCAGCACTCGCGCATCGCGGCCGGACATCACGCGGCTTTCGCCGTTGAGGTAGATGCGCTTGTCGTCATAGAACATTCGGCTGCGCCGATCCAGCTTGAGTGGTGGCTGCAGCGCTGCTGCCTCCTGCGACGACTCAAGCACATCGAACCAGGCGGAGGGATGCGGTTCGCTCAGCCACTCGCCCAGTACGCGCTCGATCGTGCCGTGGCCGCGCAGCGCACCTGCTACTGCCTGGTGCGCGAAGCGACCAAGGGCTGACGGAATTGCGCCGGGTGTCGATACCGCAGCTTGCGCGGGATCACGATAAAGCCGCTGCGTTTCGGTCGCCATCAGTGCTGCATCATCGGCAATGCGAGCAAGCATCTCCGCTGCCAATTCGTGCCGCGCCGGGGCTCGGAATCCGATCGAATAGGTGATGCAGTCCCCGCCGACCGCAGTGCCATCATGCGCCCAGTTGGGCGGCAGGTACAACATGTCGCCCGCATCCAGCACGAAATCCATTTGTGGCCTGAAATCCGCCAAAATTTTGAGCGGAAGGTCAGGCACAAGACGGAGTTCAGCGTCATCCGGACGACCGATGCGCCAACGGCGCTGTCCGTGCGCTTGCAGCAGGAATACGTCGTAACGGTCTATGTGTGGGCCGACTCCGCCTAGCTCACTCGCATAACTGATCATCAGATCGTCAAAGCGCGCATCCGGAATGAATGTGAAATGCTGCTGGACCAGATCATGCGCAGCATCGTCGTGCCGATCGATACCCTGGACGAGCAATGTCCAGCCAGGCCGCCCGAGTGGTGGCAGCGCACGCCTTGCAAACGGCCCGTGCCTTAAATGCCAGCTCCCTTCGACTCGTTTGATGAGACGTGACTCGACTTCGGTGCACCGCGCCAGCTCGAACAGACGCTGACGCAATACTGGTGGCTTGAATCCAACGATGGCCTGACGCGCCAGCAACGGCTTCTTTTGCCAGTGCCTACGCATGAACTGCGCAGGTGTCAGACCGCCGAGCAAACCCGTCATCGACTCCAGTTCCTCATGTGTCAAAGGTCAGCATCTGCGCATCAAGTCGAGCAGGACTCATTCAGCGACAATCGATTCATGAAGATCAACAATGAATGTGTGGTGGCACTGACTTGGGAACTGAAGGATACCCTTGGTGGCATGCTCGACCTGTTGGACACACCGACTGAATTTATGGTTGGCAGCAATGATCTGCTTGAAGCGATCCAGCGCGCACTGCAGGGACGTATGCCAGGCGCGAAGATCGATCTGCACCTCGAGCCGGAGGATGCGTTCGGCGACTACGACGAACGGCTGGTGTTTCTCGAACCGCGCTCGAACTTTCCAGTTGACCTCAATGAGGGCGCGACGCTCGATGCCGAGCAACTGGCCGCATTCCAAAGCGGGGACAAGACCGCAAGCCCGACTTACACAGTGACTGAAATCTATCCCGAGCATGTGGTGCTCGATGGCAACCATCCGTTGGCTGGAATTGGACTGCGGCTGTCGCTCAAAGTCGAAACGGTACGGAGGGCGACCCAGGAAGAGCTTGCGCTCGGCACTTGCGGCAATACATTTTTTATGCTCGCTGCGCGGGACGAACCAAGCGGCCCTGTGCTTGTCGATGTCACCGTCGCTCCATCAAGGCCCAAGCCTCACTGAATGCTGGCCCCAGAGTAATGCCTTGTAGACCGACTGCCTTGTCTCAAGGCATCCTCCAGTCCTGATTGCGGCGCCTGGGAAGGTAAATGGATGAGCCCGCCAGCACCGCGATCCATCAACGGTACACCTGATCGCCCTCGACCCGGACGCGCTCGCCTTCACGCACATTCGGCGCTTCGGCATAGTCGAATGCACGGGTACCGCCGTCTTCGAGCCGCACGGTGACCCGGTAGTGGTCCTGGCCCGGCTGACGCGTGTTCTGCTCAACCGTACGACCGATCAGCGCGCCGCCGACCGCGCCTGCCACTGTCGCAATGGTACGACCCGTGCCGCCTCCGACCTGATTGCCCGCCAGCCCGCCAACGACTCCACCTGCGATCGTGCCCAAGGTGCCGCTCGCGCGTTCCCCTGGAACCAATTCGACGCGCATGACGGTGCCCCACTGGGCATAGTTCTGAGACGCCGGGTAACTGGAAGACGCTGGCACCCTGCCGGCACCACCATCCCCGTACAACGGAACGTTGGTGCAACCTACGAGCGCGGTTGCCAGTGTCAACATGGCGACTTGACCAATGCACGCGACCTTATTCATTTCGATTCTCCTGTGATTCCAAATCGGGTGACAGAATGAAACGCAGTCCTGCAGATTTCTCCTATCCCGCATTGGACAGGTGCACTGCAAACTACGAACCATCGAGCCGCTCCTCGTTATTCAAGCGCGTACGCAACGCGCCGACCGTCGGTGTGCGTGGCGCAACAGGCGTGCGAACAGGTCCCGTTAGAGCGTCGGAAGGCGCCTACGGCTTGCTGATCTGACCGTGCGCCCTACACGGCATTCCATGAAAGCGGCACCAGCTCAGTCACGACCCGACGAGCCGTAGCCACGCTCGCCGCGAACGCTGGGCGCAAAGGCTGGCACCACACGGAACTGCGCCTGCAGAATCGGCACGATCACCAGCTGTGCAAGCCGCTCGAACGGCTCAACCTCATAAGCGACATCGCTGCGGTTCCAGACGCTCAGCATCAGTTCGCCCTGGTAGTCGCTGTCGATCAGACCGACCAGATTGCCCAGCACGATGCCGTGGCGGTGCCCGAGACCGGAACGTGGCAGCACCAGCGCAGCGCATCCGGGGTCGGCCAGATGCACGGCGATGCCTGTCGGCACCAGATGCCATGCGTTCGCCGCCAACATGAGAGGCGCATCGATGCAGGCACGAAGGTCGAGCCCGGCACTGCCCGGCGTCGCATAGTCGGGAAGGCGATCTGCCATCCGCGGATCCAACACCTGTATATCGACGTTCATGCTTCTGGACCAGCTGCCTTCGGCGTCTGCAGGCGAGCCGCGATTTCGGTGACCAACTCCCGCGCAAGCTGCTGCTTGGACGCGTGCGGCAATTCCCGTACACCAGCCGCATCCACCAACAACAGCGCATTGTGGTCCGAGCCGAAGGTCGCCGGCCCGATGTTGCCGACCAGAAGCGGTACGCCTTTGCGCTCACGCTTGGCACGCGCATGTTCGAGCAACTGCTCACTCTCTGCTGCAAAGCCGACGCAGTAGAGCGCGCCACTGCGCGCGCGCGCGGAGCGCGCCACCGTTGCGAGAATGTCGGCGTTCTCCACAAAGCGGAAGCTCGGCGTCGCACCCGAGCCGTCTTTCTTGATCTTCTGCACGGCGCTCTCCGCCGGACGCCAGTCGGCCACCGCTGCAGTCGCAATGAAGAGGTCGGCACGCTCGACGTGCTGCAAGGTCGCAGCGAGCATGTCCTGCGCCGACCGGACGTCAACGCGTTTGACGCCGCGTGGTGTCGCCAGCTGCACCGGGCCGGCAATCAACGTCACGTCGGCGCCCGCCTCACGAGCCGCGCGTGCCAACGCGAAGCCCATCTTGCCGCTGGATCGATTCGTGATGCCACGCACCGGATCGATCGCTTCGTAAGTCGGGCCGGCCGTGATCAGAACGCAGCGCCGATCGAGCAGCTTGGGGCGGAACGACGCAACCACCTCCTCAACGATTTCCGAGGGTTCCAGCATGCGTCCATCGCCGACTTCGCCACATGCCTGCTCGCCGTTGCCGACGCCGAATACAGTCGCACCGTCGCTTGCGACCTGCACGAGATTGCGCTGCGTTGCCGGATGCACCCACATCTCGCGATTCATCGCCGGCGCCAGCAGCAACGGTATGCTGTGAGCCGGCCGTGCGAGGCACAGCAACGACAGCAAGTCGTCCGCGCGGCCCTGCGCAAGGCGTGCCAGAAAATCCGCACTGGCCGGCGCGATCAGCACGCAGTCGGCATTTCGTGCCAGGTTGATGTGTGCCATGTTGTTCGGCGCACGCGCATCCCACTGCGAGCCGTACACGGCCCGGTTCGACAATGCCTGCATCGTGACGGGCGTGATGAAGCGTTCTGCCGCCTCGGTCATGACCACCTGCACGGTAGCGCCGTGCTTGATCAGCAAGCGGCATAATTCAGCTGCCTTGTAGCAGGCGATACCGCCGCTCAAGCCGAGCAGGACGTGCCTGCCAGTCAATTCGTCCATCGCGGCAATGTAGCAAATGCGATCCGCGCACCTTTGTTGCTCTCAATGGGCAGGCGATGCAGGTCGGCCCGTTCGAAGCGGCAAGCCGTTGTGAGCCAGGCCGCGATGGGAGTCACTCACCGATTGGGAAGCGCCAGCAGCACCAGTATCGACATGACCAAGTTCGTATTCGTCACCGGCGGCGTCGTGTCGTCGCTCGGCAAGGGCATTGCAGCCGCTTCGCTGGCTGCGATTCTCGAGTCGCGCGGCTTGCGTGTCACGTTGATCAAGCTCGATCCCTATATCAATGTCGATCCGGGCACGATGTCGCCGTTTCAGCACGGCGAGGTGTTCGTGACCGAAGACGGTGCCGAGACGGACCTCGACCTCGGCCACTACGAGCGCTTCATCACGACGCGCATGCGGCGCGCGAACAACTTCACGACCGGCCAGATCTACAAATCGGTGCTGGAAAAGGAGCGACGCGGCGACTACCTCGGCAAGACCGTGCAGGTCATTCCGCACGTGACGAATGAAATTCAGTCCTTCATCGAGCGCGGCGCCGGCCGCGGCGGCACGGATGCGCCGGCGGTGGCGATCGTCGAGATCGGCGGTACCGTGGGCGACATCGAGTCGTTGCCGTTTCTGGAGGCCGCACGCCAGATGAGTTTGCGGCTGGGTCCGAACCGCTGCGCGTTCGTGCACCTGACGTACGTGCCTTTCATCGCCGCCGCCGGCGAGTTGAAGACCAAGCCGACCCAGCACACGGCCCAGAAGCTGCGCGAGATCGGCATCCAGGCCGACGCGCTGTTGTGCCGGGCCGACCGGCGCATCCCCGACGAAGAGCGCGCCAAGATTTCGCTGTTCACCAACGTGCCCGAATGGGGCGTGATCTCGATGTGGGATGTGGACACGATCTACAAGGTGCCGCGCATGCTGCACGAGCAGGGCTTGGACGGTCTGATCTGCGACAAGTTGCGGCTGAACACGCCACCGGCCAATCTGAAGCGCTGGGATTTGCTGGTGCAGGCGCTTGAGCATCCGGCACGCGAGGTGTCCATTGCAATGGTCGGCAAGTATGTGGACCTTTCGGACAGCTACAAATCGCTCAACGAAGCGCTGCGCCATGCCGGCATCGTGAACCACGCGCGTGTGAAGATCGGCTACATCGATTCCGAGACGATCACGCCGGCCAACGTACGACAGCTCGAACAATATGACGGCGTGCTGGTGCCGGGCGGCTTTGGCAAGCGCGGCGTCGAAGGCAAGATCGCAGCGGCCCGGCTCGCGCGCGAGAACCGGATTCCCTACCTCGGCATCTGTCTGGGCATGCAGGTCGCCACGATCGAGTTCGCGCGCAATGTGGCCGGCCTCGATCGCGCCAACAGCACCGAGTTCGACGCCGACAGCCCGCATCCCGTGATCGCCCTGATCGATGAATGGACCGACGCCGACGGCACTGTGCAGATCCGGGACGCGAAGTCCGACCTGGGCGGTACGATGCGACTCGGCGCCCAAAGCTCCGACGTGGCGGCCGACACGCTTGCGCACCGCATCTACGGCGACGTGGTGACGGAGCGGCATCGACACCGCTACGAAGCGAACAACCACTACCTCGACACGTTGAGAAAAGCGGGGCTTGTGATCTCCGCATTGACCCAGCGCGAACAACTGACCGAGATCGTCGAACTGCCAACCGACGTGCATCCCTGGTACGTGGGCGTGCAGTTTCATCCCGAGTTCCGTTCCACCCCCTGGGATGGGCACCCGCTGTTTAACGCCTATATCGCGGCTGCACTGGCGCGCCATGATGCCTGCGCAGGCCAGCGGCCACTGGTTGCGGCAGGCACCGTGGCGGCATTGACCTAAGCGAACCCGATATGAAACTCTGCGGCTTCGAAGTGGGCAACGCGCACCCGTTGTTCCTGATCGCTGGGCCCTGCGTGGTCGAATCGCTTCAGCTGCAGATGGACACGGCCGGGCATCTGAAGGAAGTGGCAGGCCGGCTCGGCATCCCGTTTATCTTCAAGAGCAGCTTCGACAAGGCGAACCGCTCGTCCGGCGACAGCTTCCGCGGGCCCGGTCTCGAAGAAGGGCTTGCGGTGCTCGCGCGGATCAAGCGCGAACTCGGGCTGCCGATCCTCACCGATGTGCATGTCGAAAGCCACGTGGGCGTTGTTGCCGAAGTCGCCGATGTGCTGCAGACACCGGCCTTCCTGTGCCGCCAGACCGATTTCATCCGGGCCGTGGCGCAGTCGGGCCGTCCCGTGAACATCAAGAAGGGTCAGTTCCTGTCGCCGCATGAGATGAAGAACGTGATCGACAAGGCGCGCGCGGCGGCGGCTGAAAAAGATTTGCCGCAGGACAGCTTCATGGCCTGCGAACGCGGCGCAAGCTTCGGCTACAACAACCTCGTGGCCGACATGCGCAGCCTGGCCATCCTGCGCGAGACCGGCGCGCCGGTGGTGTTCGATGCGACCCATTCGGTGCAACTGCCCGGCGGCCTCGGCAGCAGCTCCGGCGGACAGCGCGACATGGTGCCGGTGCTCGCGCGCGCGGCAGTCGCGGTGGGCGTTGCGGGGCTCTTCATGGAAACACACCCGGACCCTGAGCGCGCGCTCAGCGACGGACCGAACGCGGTGCCGCTGAAGCACGTGGAGGCGCTGCTGGAAACGCTGCTCGCACTCGACCGCGTCGCCAAGCGCACGCCCTATCTCGAACACATCATCGGAGCCTGATTCCATGCCGAGCGCCTACCTGATCGCCAATGTGGATGTCACCGATCCCGGGCAGTACGAACAGTACAAGGTGCTGTCCAGCGCTGCGATGAAGGCGCATGGTGCCGAAGTGTGCGTGCGTGGCGGTGCGGTCGAGGTGCTGGAAGGCGACTGGGCGCCCGAGCGTCTCGTGATGCTCAAATTTCCGTCCGTGGCAGCCGCCAGGGCGTTCCACCAATCTCCCGAATATGCGCTGGCCCGCAAGGCCCGCGAGGGTGCTGCGGTCATGCGCATGATCGTGGTGACAGGCGCCGATTGAACCGGCGACCACCAACTACCGAAAGCAGATGAATGAGTGCAATTGTTGATATCGTGGGCCGCGAGATTCTGGACAGCCGCGGCAATCCGACCGTTGAATGCGATGTGCTGCTGGAGTCCGGCACGATGGGCCGCGCCGCCGTGCCGTCGGGTGCGTCGACCGGGTCGCGCGAAGCGATCGAGCTGCGCGACGGCGATGCGAGCCGCTATCTCGGCAAGGGCGTGTTGAAGGCGATCGGCCACATCAACACCGAGATTTCGGAAGCCGTGCTCGGCCTGGATGCCAGTGAACAGGCATTTCTCGACAACACCCTGATCGATCTGGACGGCAGCGACAACAAGTCGCGGCTCGGTGCAAACGCGACGCTGGCCGTCTCGATGGCAGTGGCGCGTGCTGCAGCCGAGGAATCCGGCCTTCCGCTGTACCGCTATTTCGGCGGCATGGGCGCAAACCTCATGCCGGTGCCGATGATGAACGTGGTCAACGGCGGCGCACATGCGAACAACAACCTAGACCTGCAGGAGTTGATGATCATTCCAGTCGGCGCGAAAAGCTTTCGTGAAGCGCTGCGCTACGGCGCCGAGGTGTTTCATGCATTGAAGAAGATTTTGAACGACAAAGGCATCAGCACCGCAGTCGGCGACGAAGGCGGCTTTGCGCCGAATGTGTCGAATCATGAGGCGGCGATCCAGTTGATCCTCGATGCGATCGACAAGGCCGGCTACAGCGCGGGCACTCAGATCGCGCTGGGCCTGGACTGCGCGGCCAGCGAGTTCTACAAGGACGGCAACTACGAACTCGAAGGCGAGCACCTCTCGCTGTCGGCCCAGGCCTGGACCGACATGCTCGCGACCTGGGTCGACAAATATCCGATCATCAGCATTGAAGACGGCATGCACGAAGGCGACTGGGACGGCTGGAAACACCTGACCGAGCGCTTGGGCAAAAACGTACAGTTGGTCGGCGACGATCTGTTCGTGACGAACACAAAAATCCTGCAGGAAGGCATCGACAAGCACATCGCGAATTCGATCCTGATCAAGATCAACCAGATCGGCACGCTGACCGAAACATTCGCCGCGATCGAGATGGCCAAGCGCGCAGGCTACACGGCCGTGATCAGCCACCGCTCCGGCGAGACCGAAGACAGCACGATCGCCGACATTGCGGTCGGCTGCAACGCCGGGCAGATCAAGACCGGCTCCCTGTCCCGGTCCGACCGCATCGCCAAATACAACCAGTTGCTGCGCATCGAAGAAGACTTGGGCGACGTCGCCAGTTACGCAGGCCGCGCGGCGTTCTACAACCTGCGCTGAAACGCTGCTGCGCATCATTTTTTTCGACTGAACCCACGCGATGCGCAGCCGCACCGTATCCGTCATCCTGCTGGCATTGCTGGTCCTGCTGCAAGTTCAGCTCTGGCATGGGCGCGGCAGCCTGCCAGACGTCCAGCGGCTGCGCCAGCGGATCGAGCAGCGCCATGCCGACAACGACCGGGCCAAGTTCATCAACGAGCGGCTCGCCGCGGAAGTTCGTGACCTGCAGCAGGGGCTCGATACGGTCGAATCAAAAGCCCGGGCCGAACTCGGCATGGTCAAGCCCAATGAAATATTCGTGCAGGTGATGAAGTAAGGATGGCCCGCCCGCGCGAGCATTGACAGTCGCTGCATGGCCGGCATCATGACGCGGGCGCACGCTACCCCGACCTTGCCCCGCTACTGCAATGTCGAACTGCCCGGCGGCTGCGTGGCCTGGTCGGAAAAGATCTGCGTAGCGTCGACTGCGTCGAAGCGATATTGCTGGCCGCAGAATTCACAGGCAACTTCGATCTCGCCGCGCTCGGCAATTATGTCGCGTGCCTCCGGCTCGCCCAGACTGCGAATCATTGCTTGCACGCGGGTGCGGCTGCAGGTGCAGGCAAAGCGCGGCTCCGGTGCATCGGCCGCCGGTGCCAGCTGCAGCAACTTTTCGTTCCAGAAGAGGCGGTGCAGCACATCCTGCATGGACAGCTGCAACAGTTCGTCCGGCGTGAGGCTCGCGGCCAACGTGGCCAGCCGATTGAAATCCTCGTCGCGGCCGATACGCGCCTCTTGCGCATACCGGTCGGACAGGTTGTTGGCGCCCGCCGTCGGCATGCGTTGCAGCAGCAGCCCGGCTGCGACATGCTCGTCGGCGGCCAGCACCAGACGGGTATCCAGCTGCTCGCTTTGCAGCATGTAATGCTCGAGGATCTCGCTCAGGCGCTCGATCTTCTCGCGCCGGTCACCGTGCAGCGGCACCACGCCCTGATACGGCTGCTGGCCGGGCAGCCGATCCTGCGGATCGAACGTGATCGCGCAGCGGCCCTGGTTGCCGCGATTGACGAGCTGGCTCAAGTTGGCATCGGCAGGCGCATCGCCGATCACGGTCGCGGTCGCGCGCAGGCGCAGATCGGCTTGCGCTTCGGCCACGGCGAGCTTGACCGGGCCATCGCCGAAAATCTGCAGGATCAGCGCGCCGTTGAACTTGACGTTCGATTGCATCAGGGCCGCCGCCGCGGTCATCTCGCCGAGCAAGGCTGCCACCGGCGCCGGATAGGCACCGGTGGTGCTGTTCGCAGCGCGTCGCGCAAGGATTTCCTGCCAGGGCCGCGTCAGCCGCACGATCGCGCCGCGCACGGGAGCGCCGTCGAACAGGAATCGGCTGAGCTGCGGCGTGCGGTTGGAGGATTCGGGTTCCATCTCGTTCAATGTGGTCGTTGCGGTTCGGCGCCGTTCGCCGGATGCTTCCAGTTCTGATCCAGCCGCACGTAGTCGCTCGCCAGTCCGTCCATGCCGAACAGGTGCTCCAGATCGCCGAGTGTGACGCGCACGCGGTGGATCGGCTCTCCGCCGCTGCCATCGATCACGACCCGCTCCACCTTGTCGCGCAGGAAGTCGTGCGCGGCTTCGGTGGTGCCGGACGGGTTGATCACCAAGTAACGCAGCAACGCTTCGGACAGGGCGGCAACCGACAGTTCGAAGTCCGGGGACCGATACGCCACCGTGATGCCGATCTTGTCGTCCGCTTCGATCGCCGGCACATGCCGGGTCAGTCGATGATCGAACAGCGCAAGCAGCACGTCGCCGGCAACCGATTCGGTGTAGTGAGGCGTCATGGTGGCGGCCCGGCCAGCAGCGATTTGAGAGCAGCGGCGTCCGATCGCAGCGCCGGCCTGGTGCGGCCCGCGCCGCTCAATCCAGTCTGCGCAGACCGGCGGCGAAACGCTGGGCGTTGTCGACGTAGTGTTGTGCGATCCGCTTCAAGTCTTCGATCTGCGCGTCACTCAGTGAGCGCACCGCCTTGGCTGGGCTGCCGATGATCATCGAGCCGTCGGCAAATTCCTTGCCTTCCGTCACCAGCGCGCCAGCGCCGACCAGGCAGTTGCGGCCGATCTTGGCGCCATTGAGCACCACCGCCTGGATGCCGATCAGCGAGTTGTCGCCGATCGTGCAGCCGTGCAGCATCACCTGGTGGCCGACCGTCACGCCTTCACCGATTACCAGCGGCATGCCCGGATCGGCATGCAGCACGCTGTTGTCCTGCACGTTTGAGCGTGCGCCGATCTGGATGGTCTCGCTGTCGCCGCGTGCGACCACGCCGCACCACAGGCTGCTGTGCTCGGCCATGCGCACATCGGCGATTGCCTGCGCGGATTCCGCCACCCAGGCACCGGGCGCCAGATGGGGCGCGACGCCGTCGAGTTCAAACAGGGCCATGACTATCGCTTTCGTGACTTCTGGGAGGTTTTTACAATTGTAGGGATGCCAGCCAAGGCCCACCAACCGCCCCCCCCGAATGCCGAGCTGCGCCAATTCGCGCTGCAGCAGTTGTGCGAACCCGAGCCCCATGCCAAGGCCGATGCGTTGCGTGCGCTGCGCCCTGGTGATTTCGACATCGATGCGACGCGATCGTTCGAGCAGCCGGCCATCGGCTTTCCCGGCCGGCTGGATCGGCCCATGCTGGTGTCGCCGGCGCAGCTGGAGCGCCGCTCGGCCCATACGGAAACCGGCCGCGCGGCTTTGCTGCACGCGATCGCGCACATCGAACTCAACGCGATCCATCTGGCACTCGATGCGGTCTGGCGTTTCGCCGGCCTGCCGCGAACCTTCTATTGCGACTGGATCGGCGTGGCGATCGAGGAAGCGAACCATTTCAGTCTGCTGGTCGAGCACCTGCGCACGTTCGGCGTTCAATATGGCGATTTTCCGGCGCACGACGGGCTCTGGGAGATGGCGCACTGCACCCGAGGCGACGTGCTCGCGCGCATGGCCCTGGTGCCGCGCACGCTGGAGGCGCGCGGGCTGGACGCCTCCCCTGCGCTGCGTGCCAAGCTCGCCCAGGCGGGCGACCAGCGTGCCGCTGAAATTCTGGACCTGATTCTGCGCGAGGAGATCGGGCATGTGGCGATCGGCAACCGCTGGTTCGGCTGGTTGTGCGCCGAGCGTGGGCTCGATCCGTTGGCCGCGTTCGCGCAGCTGCAGGCCGAACACCATGCGCCGAAGCCACGCGGGCCATTTAACCTCGCGGCGCGGCGCGCAGCCGGTTTCAGCGCTGCCGAGCTGGCGCTGCTGCAGGCCGACGACGCGCTGCGCCGGCCGGCGGTTAGCTAAAGTCGCCGGCCGGTGCGCCGCCACTGGCGGACCAGTCCATTCTGACCAACAACCCCGTGTCATGACCGCTTTCCAGTTGCCGGATCCAAGGCAATCTGCCGGCTCGA
Organism: Burkholderiaceae bacterium; assembly: GCA_965218765.1. Taxonomy (GTDB): domain Bacteria; phylum Pseudomonadota; class Gammaproteobacteria; order Burkholderiales; family Burkholderiaceae_C; genus JBBPYC01. The sequence continues at coordinate 943,104 of CBDCLU010000002.1, forward strand.
TCACGCGGGTCGCTGGCATCGAAGTCGGCCACTACACCCACTCTCGGCGACCGACCGGATGCTCCGTGGTGCTCGCGCGTGGTGGTGCGGTGGCCGGCGTCGACGTGCGCGGTGCGGCGCCCGGCACGCGCGAGACCGATCTGCTGGAGCCCGGCAATCTGGTGCAGCAGGTGCATGCGGTGCTGCTGACCGGCGGCAGCGCGTTCGGCCTGGCCGCGGCCGACGGCGCGGTGCGCTGGCTTGAACACAACGGCATCGGACTCGAAGTGCTGCCGTCGCTGCGGCTGCCGCTGCTGCCGGCCGCCGTGCTGTTCGACCTCACCGTCGGCGACCCGCGCATCCGGCCGGACGCGGACGCCGGCTTCGCGGCCTGTGCCGCAGCGTCCGTAGCCGATCCTGCGGAAGGCAACGTCGGCGCCGGTGCGGGGGCCACCGTTGGCAAGCTGTTCGGGCTGGATCGTTCCATGAAAGGCGGGATCGGCAGCGCTTCGCTGACGGTGGATGGCGTGACCGTCGGCGCGCTGGTGGCCTGCAATGCGCTCGGCGACGTGCTCGACCCGGACACCGCGCAGGTGGTGGCCGGCGCGCGCACGCGCGATGGCGCCAGCTTGTTCGACAGCCGCCGCGCACTGCTGCGCGGCGAGCTGCCGCTGCCCGTGCTGGCCGGCTCGAACACCACGATCGGCGTGATTGCGACTGATGCGGTGCTGACCAAGCTGCAAGCGCGCAAGCTCGCGCAGCTCGGCCACGACGGGCTGGCCCGCAGCATCAATCCCGCGCACGGGATGAGCGATGGCGACACGCTGTTCGCGCTGGGCACCGGCCGCGCCGGCTGCATGCCCGGCATGATCCTGCTCGGCACGATGGCAGCTGAAGTCACCGCGCACGCGGTGCTGCGTGCGGTGCAGGCAGCCACCGGACTCAGAATCGGCGCGCAGCACTGGCCCGCGCTGCGGGACTTGCCGCCGCGCATGAGTTGAGGCCCGGGCCGACGCGACGCTCGGTTGGCAGCGGGATCATTCACCGCTCACGGGCTGCGGACGACTCACGTAGCCTGGGTTCTGCCGCTGTGGCTTTGCCCAATTGAGCTGCGGCGATCCGATCGGGTTAGCGCTGTTAGGCGCCGCGAGTGCGCATTGAACCGTTCGTTCCTGAGTGGGCCAGGTGCTTGCGCACGCAGCTGTAACTGCCGCGCTTGCATCGGCGAACTTCCAGCCGTGCGGCTTTGGATCGGCGCCCTCTCGCAGATTTTTTCGGGCACGCGCATCAGCCGATCTTTGCTCATGCCCGCGCCCACTGCCCTGCCTGCTCCAACCACCACCGGCGATTCCGATGCGAGACGCGCCGCGCTGCGCGAACGCATGCAACGCACGGGTCAATGGTCGCCTGCGCAGGCGGCCGGTCGGCGCTGGGCGATCGGCTGCGTGTCGCTCGAGATCACCCAGCGCTGCAACCTGGATTGCACACTTTGCTATCTTTCCGATAGCGCAGAGGCCATACGCGACTTACCGCTCGACGAGATTTTTCGCAGGATCGAGACCATTCGCGACGCTTTCGGCCCGGACACCGACGTGCAGATCTCCGGCGGCGATCCGACCTTGCGCGACCGCGGCGAACTGACGCAGATCGTGCGCCACGTGCGCGCCTGCGGCCTGCGCGCTTCGCTGTTCACGAACGGCATCCTGCTGAACCGGGCCTGGCTGCAGGAACTCGCGCAGGCCGGCCTGAACGATGTCGCATTTCACGTGGACATGACGCAGCAGCGCAAGGGCTTCGGCTCGGAAGCGGAGCTGAACCGCTTGCGCGAGCGCTACCTCGAAATGGCGCGTGGGCTGCCCGTTTCGGTGATCTTCAACACCACCGTGTTCGCCGGCAACCTGCACGAAGTGGCCGGGCTGGCCGACTTCTTCATCCAACGCAGCGACGTGGTGCGGTTCGCATCGTTTCAGCTCGGTGCCGATACCGGCCGCGGCACCGAGCCCGCAGCTGGCGCGCACGCTGTCACGCAGGCCGGCGTCTGGCAGCGCATCGAGCGTGGCGCCGGCATCACGCTGAACACGGAAGCGCTGCAGCCCGGGCACCGCAGCTGCAACCGATATGCGATGCTCGCCTCGATCGGCAGCCGGCGCTTCGACGTGTTCGCGGATGGCCCGTTCGTCGCGCGCCTGATGCAGGCGACCGCGCGGATCGCGTTGCCGCGCGACCAGGGCGTTGCGGGTGCCTGGGCGCTTGCGCGCGCGCTGGCGCGGCACCCGGCGCTGAGCGTCGGCCTGCTGCGGCGGGCCCTGTCCGCGCTCTGGCAGGCGCGCGGTGCCTGGTTCGAGACCGGCCGCCTGCGCCGACCGCGCGTGGCGAAGATCTCGTTTTTCACACACAGCTTCATGGACGCCTGTGCGCTGGATGCCGAGCGCATCGACGCCTGCGTCTTCATGGCTGCGACGGTGGACGGCCCGGTGTCGATGTGCGCCTACAACGCCGAGCGGGACCGCTGGCTGTTGCAGCCCCTGCAACTGCGCGACGGCCGGCATTGGCAACCGCTTGCCGTCGCAGCGAACGCGCAGGGCGAGGTCCACATTCCGATCAAATGGCTCAAGGGCAAGCCGCGCCGGGCATCGCTTGCGGATGGGCGCAAACCGGATCGTTCAAGCGCCGGCATCTGAAGCGCGAGCCGCAATGACCATCAGATTGCCCCGACTCACCCGCGTCCACGGCCGCAGCAGGCGCGCTCTGTTCGCGCTGCCAGTGCTGTTCATTGCGCTATCGCTCGGAGCCTGCACCACCTTGGTGGAACCCGGTGCCGCAGTGCAGCCGGATCGGCCTGTGGTGACGCTTGCGCAGGCCGAACGCGGCTATGCACGCGTGCTGCAACGTCACGTGAATGACCGCGGTGAAGTGGCGTTCGCCGCACTGCAGCGCGATCAGAGCGAGGCGGGACTGCCCGCGCTCGAGCACTATGTCCGTGCAATTGCAGCGACCCCGCTCGATACCGCCGCGCCGACGCCGAGCGGCCGGCTGGCCCACCTGATCAACGCCTACAACGCGTTGTCGATGTTCAACGTGATCGCATCGGGCATCCCGCGCACGCATGAGGGCCTGGCCAACAAGCTGCAGTACTTCGTGCTGCGCGAGTTCGAGATCGGCGGCACGCGCCGGTCGCTGCGCAGTTTTGAAAACGACGTGATCCGCAAGCTCGATGAGCCGCGCGTGCACTTCGCGCTGAACTGCTCGGCCGTGGCCTGCCCGCAGTTGCCGCGCGAGCCGTTCTCGGGCGCGCGGCTCGATGCGCAACTCGAACGCGAAGCGACACGCTTTTTCGCGCGCCCGCTGAACCTGCGCATCGACCATGCCGAACGCACAGTCTGGCTCAGCGAGATTCTGCGGTTCTACACCGCGGACTTCGTGCCTGGCCACGCCGATTCACTGATCGCGTATGCACAGCGGTATGTGCCGATGGTGTTGCGCACCGACTACGCGGTCAGATTCACACCGTACGATTGGACAATAGCGAACAGCGCGCGCCCGCGCCCGTAGCCCGGCATCGCCCCAATCGAACAAGCCGGCGCTGCGTTCTCGCCGACTTGTGGAAAGAAGCCTGTTGCACTTGCGAATTCTGGCGTGGTGGCAATCTGCCACGGGTCTCAAGCGCGGTCTGCGCGTGACCTGCACCTTGGGCACTGGTGTGGCAGCAGCGTTGCTGTGCGAGCAGCTGCACACGCCGCTGCCGTGGATGCTCGGGCCGCTGCTGGCGGTTGCGATCGGCGGCATGCTGGGTGCGCCGGTCGAGACCGCGGCGCCGCTGCGCGATGCGGGGCAGCTTGCGATCGGCACGGCGCTCGGGCTTTATTTCACGCCCGATGTGCTGCGCACGATGGCGGCGCTGACGCCGGCACTGGCCGCGGGCATCGGCTGGGCGTTGCTGCTCGGCTGGCTGTTCTATCGCCTGCTCGCGCGCAGCGTGGGCGCGCGCTCGCCGGCCGATCACGCCACCGCTTTTTTTTCGGCCGCGATCGGCGGTGCATCGGAGATGGTCGTGCTCGGAGAACACCATGGCGGGCGCATCGACCGCATTGCCGCCGCGCACACGCTGCGCGTGCTGCTGGTGGTCGTGCTCATCCCGGTCGGCTTTCAGCTCGCGGGCCTGCGCGGCATCGATCTGACGCCGCCCGGGCCGGGCGGCTTTCATCCGGGCGGCTTGCTGCTGCTGAGCGTGCTGGCGCTGGCCGGCGCGCTGGCGTTGCGCCGGCTGCGGCTGCCCAACCCCTGGGTGCTCGGCGCGCTGGCCGTATCGATGGCGTTGACGGCCAGCGGTGTCGAGCTGTCGACGCTGCCCAAGGCGGTCAGCAACGCGGCGCAGTTGTGCATCGGCGTATCGCTCGGCACGCGCTTCACGCCGGACTTCGCCCGCAGTGCGCCGCGCTGGCTCGGCACGGTCGCCCTCGGCACGTTGGCGATGATCGTGCTGTCGGCCGGTTTTGCCTGGCTGGTGGCCACGTTCACGCACCTGCACTGGGCCACCGTGCTGCTCGGCACCTCGCCGGGCGGCATCGCGGAGATGTCGATCACCGCGAAGGTGATGCAGCTCGGCGTGCCGATCGTGACGGCGTTTCATGTGACGCGCTATGTGGTCGTGCTGCTGGCGACCGCGCCGCTTTATCGGTGGCTGAAGCCGGGTGTCGCGCGATGACGGACGCAGCTGAAAGCGTCGGCTTCGGTGGCGGCTGCCACTGGTGTACCGAGGCCGTGTTTGAAGCACTGGCAGGCGTGGGCGCCGTCGCGCAGGGTTGGATCGCGCCGGCCACCGCAAACGATGATTTTTCGGAAGCCGTGCTACTGACGTTCGATCCCTGCCGCGTCGGCCTCGACACCCTCGTCGCGGTGCATCTGCATACGCACAGCTGCACGGCCGACCACGCGCTGCGCGGACGATATCGATCGGCGATCTACACCCGCTCCACCTTGCAGGCACAGCACGCGCGCCGCGCGATCGACGCGCTGCAGCGCACCGACTTCGATGCGCCGATCATCACGCAGGTGCTGCCGTTCGGTGCGTTTCGCGCCAATTCAGACCGCTATCTGCACTACCACGCGCAGAATCCGGATCGCCCGTTCTGCCAGCGCTTCATCGCGCCCAAGCTCGCGCTGGTCCGCGCGCACTTTGCTGCAGACAGCAAGCCGGGCGGCCCTACTTCAGCGCCTTGAACCGCATGCGCTTCGGCTTGGCGCCCTCTTCGCCCAGGCGCCTTTTCTTGTCTTCTTCGTATTCCTGGTAGTTACCGGAGAAAAACGTCCACTGGCTGTCGCCTTCGGCCGCGAGGATGTGCGTGGCGATGCGATCGAGAAACCAGCGGTCGTGGCTGATCACCATCACGGTGCCCGCAAACTCGAGCAGCGCATCTTCCAGCGCGCGCAACGTTTCGACGTCGAGGTCGTTGCTCGGCTCGTCGAGCATCAGCACGTTGCCGCCCGCGATCAGCGTCTTGGCCAGGTGCAGCCGGCCGCGCTCGCCGCCGGACAGCGAACCGACCCGCTTTTGCTGGTCATTGCCCTTGAAGTTGAAGCGTCCGACATAAGCGCGGCTCGGCATCTGGAACTTGCCGACGCTTAAGACGTCGAGGCCGCCCGAGACGTCTTCCCAGACCGTCTTTTCGTTTTCCAGCACGTCGCGGTGCTGGTCCACGAACGCGGTGCGCACGGTGGAGCCGATCACCACTTCGCCGCTGTCGGGCTGTTCCTTGCCCGAGATCAGCTTGAACAACGTCGACTTGCCCGCACCATTCGGGCCGATGATGCCGACGATCGCGCCGGCCGGCACCTCGAAGCTCAGGTTGTCGATCAGGAGGCGTTCACCGAACGCCTTGCTGACGTTCTTGAACTCAAACACCTGGTTGCCGAGTCGCTCGGCCACCGGAATGAAGATCTCCTGCGTCTCGTTGCGCTTCTGGTATTCGAAATCGCTCAACTCTTCGAACCGCGCGATGCGCGCCTTGCTCTTGGCTTGGCGCCCCTTGGCGTTCTGGCGCACCCATTCGAGCTCTTTCTTCATCGCTTTCGCGTGCGCTTCCTCGCCCTTCTGCTCGGCTTCCAGGCGCGCTTCCTTCTGCTCGAGCCAGTCGCTGTAGTTGCCCTTGTACGGGATGCCGCGGCCGCGATCCAGCTCAAGGATCCATTCGGCCGCGTTGTCTAGAAAATAGCGGTCGTGCGTGATGCCGACGACCGTGCCGGTGAAGCGCTTCAGGAACACTTCAAGCCATTCGACGCTTTCCGCGTCGAGGTGGTTGGTCGGCTCGTCGAGCAGCAGCATGTCGGGCTTGGACAGCAGCAGCTTGCACAGCGCGACGCGGCGTTTTTCGCCGCCGGACAGCAGGCCGATCTTCGCGTCCCAGGGCGGCAGCCGCAGCGCGTCGGCCGCGATCTCGAGCTGATGCTCGCTATCGGTGCCAGCCGCGGCGAGCACCGCTTCGAGCTTGCCTTGCTCGGCTGCGAGCGCATCGAAGTCGGCGTCTTCCTCGGCATAGGCCGCGTAGATTTCATCGAGCCGTCTCTTCGCCGCATTGACTTCGCCCATCGCCTCCTCAACGCTTTCGCGCACGGTGTGTTCGGGGTCGAGCTGCGGCTCCTGCGGCAGGTAGCCGACGCTCAGCCCCGGCATCGGCGTGGCTTCGCCTTCGTATTCCTTGTCGATGCCGGCCATGATTTTCAGCAGGCTCGACTTGCCCGACCCGTTCAGGCCGAGCACGCCGATCTTGGCGCCGGGAAAAAACGACAGCGAAATATCCTTGAGGATCTGGCGCTTCGGCGGCACGGTCTTGCCGACGTGGTTCATGGTGTAGACATATTGGGCCATTGGGTGATCCTTCGGGTGTTCAGATGTCGGCCATCAGGTCGACGAAAGGTTTACGCGATTTCCAGCGATAGACGCCGAAGTCTCGGCGGTCGGTCGTGAGGATGCGACCGTGGTTCAAATGTTCAGCCAGCAGCAGCAGCGATGCATCAGCCAAGTCCATCGGCAGCTTGCGGTACTGCTGCATCATCGTCGCCATGCGGCCGATTGACGGTTTCGGCACGTCCCAGACGAAGATGCTGCCCTCAGCAACTTCAGAGACGAAGGCCGTGGCCGCCTTGGTGCCGAGCCTGGCTTGCAACAGATACGCAGTCTCGGTCATGACCGGCCATGTCGTGATCCAGCCTTCGCTGACTGTGCCCAGAAAATTCAGCGCACGCGAGTGGTTCGCATCGCAAGCGTCGAGGCAGGCGTAGAAAAATCCCGAGTCAACAATGATCAACGACGCGCCGCCTTGCCTGCAGTTGCGTGACGCGGAAGTTCTTTGCCGGTCGCTTGCAGTTTGCCGTCCAGGTAGTCGGCAACGACCCGCTTGACTTGTGACGACGTGTCGGCGTGACCGCTGCGAAAGCGCCCGATCAGAGGCGTCAGGTGCGGCAGCGCGGGCGGTCGCAAAAGCCGCTGCGCGGAATAGTAATGAGCCAGGCTTGCACGGACAACCTCGCTCACGCCCAGTCCGGTGGTGGTCACCAGGTAGTCCAGCTGCGCAGCTGCCTGTTCGTCGAGTCTGGCATTGATCCGGGCTTCGGACACATTCGATCGCATGTATGCCATTGTATGACAAACGGTGTGTGCATGGACCGAGTTGAGCGAGCAGGCACGCACTTCACATTGCCATGCGAGAATGGGACCGTTGCCGGCAACAGTTGGCCGCAACATCGGCAGCATGCCGGAGCCTTCAGGTCGATAACTGACTTGACCGTCGAAGCGCTCGTATTCCTGTATTCATCTGCCCCTGACTGGCCTTGTCTTTCCTGCCGACCTACGGCCTGAAAGGTTTGGCGGGCCGATGACCTCCGCGCCGAGGAAGGCGCATTTTTTCTCAACTCATGAACTTTGAAGAACTGAATCTGGCACCGGCCATCCTGAAGGCCGTGCGCGAAGTCGGCTACGACACACCGACCCCCATTCAACAGCAGGCGATCCCCGCCGTGCTCGAAGGCAAGGATTTGCTCGGCGGCGCGCAGACCGGCACCGGCAAGACCGCAGCGTTCGTTCTGCCGATCCTGCAACGCCTGACCATGAGCCGCAGCGCGAGCAACAAGTTCGGCGGCAACGGCATCCGCGCGCTGGTGCTCACGCCGACCCGCGAACTCGCCGCGCAGGTCGAGGAATCGGTGCGCGTCTACGGCAAGTACCTGCAGCTGTCGTCCACCGTGATCTTCGGCGGCGTCGGCATGAATCCGCAGATCGATCGCGTGCGGCGCGGTGTCGACATCCTGGTCGCGACGCCGGGCCGCCTGCTCGACCTGCACGGCCAAGGCGTGCTCGACCTGGGCCAGGTGCAGTTTCTCGTGCTCGACGAAGCGGACCGCATGCTCGACATGGGCTTCATCCACGACGTGAAGAAGGTGCTGGCCGTGCTGCCGGCAGCCAAGCAGAGCCTGCTGTTTTCCGCCACCTTCAGCGACGAGATCCGCGCGCTGGCGAACGGCCTGTTGAAGACGCCGGTCAGCATCCAGGTCACGCCGGCCAACACCACGGTGCAGCGCATCACGCAGGTGATCCACCCGGTCGGCCGAACAAAGAAGAAGGCGTTGCTCGCCCACATCATCAATGAACACCAATGGAGCCAGGTGCTGGTGTTCACGCGCACCAAGTTCGGCGCCAACAACGTGGCTGAGTTCCTGACCAAGAACGGCATCCATGCGATGGCGCTGCACGGCAACAAGAGCCAGGCCGCGCGCACGCAGGCGCTGGCCGGCTTCAAGAGCGGCGAGATCCGCGCCTTGGTGGCCACCGACATCGCCGCACGCGGCATCGACATCGACGAGCTGCCGCACGTCGTGAACTATGAGATCCCGAACGTGCCGGAAGATTACGTGCACCGCATCGGCCGCACCGGACGCGCGGGCGCGAGCGGCGAAGCCGTGAGCCTGGTCTGCCTCGACGAAGAAGGCTTCATGGAAGCGATTGCACGCTTCACGCGCCAGCAGATTCCGACGCAGGTGATCGAAGGCTTTGGCCCGGAAGCCGGCGAACAGGCCGAGCCGATCGCGATGGGCCGCCAGACCATCTGGGGCGGCGCCGGCCGGCCGCCGAGCCGCGACGTGATGCAGGCGGCAGCGAAAGCTGCGCGCACCGAGATGATGCAGCGCATGCGCGACAACAAGGGCCGGCAAGGCGGCGGCCAGGGCACAGGCCGTGCGGCTGCCAACGGTGGTGACAACGGCGCGCGGCCGCTGGGCAATGGTGGCCGGGCGCAACCCGCACGGCCCACGCATGGCGCAGCCGGTGCTGGCCGCGGCGGCCCGCCGCCGCGCCATCGCAACCCGGCCAACCACGGCAACCGGGCCGACTTCGGTGACCGCAACACGCACGCGCAACCGCATGACGACCAACTGGACCGCGACGACGATCGCGACCAGATGCTGCCGGCACGAGCCGATCCGCTGCGCACCAGCGTCGACAGCATGGCCAGCCGTGGACGCAACGGTGGCGGCTATGGTGGAGGCGGCGGGCGTTCCGGTGGTGGCGGTGGCGGCAACAGCAATCGCGCGGGCGGCAGCGGTGGAGGCTACGGGCCACGGGGTTCGGGCGGCAATCGGGAGCGCTCGTTCAATCGCTGATTCATTGCGCGGCTGGCCCGGCGGTCGCATGCCAACGGGCTTGCACAGCGCTTCCGACACTGCTCGGTTTTTGATCGTCGAAAATGACGCAAGCGCTGCAATAGCAAGCGTTTTCAGCTACTAAAAAGGCAGCAAACGTCAGCTTCTTACGAACAGCGTGACGAGCGGCTCGGGACCGATCTGCCGGCTGCGATGACCATGCAGCCCGGCATCGAACGTCGCACCCGGCGGCAGCATATCGGCTGAATAGAAGTGCGCACCGGGCTGGAACCGGCGGGTGCTGCCGTCCTGCAGCTCGATCTCCATCGTGCCGCTCAGGATGAACACCCACTGCGGCATGCCGGTGCAGTGGACGCCGCTTGCAAAACCGACCGGGCTGTGCCGCAACTGGTAGCCGCCCGACGGGCACAGCGACGACAGCATGGCCTGCGGCGTGCCTTCGTTCAGCAGGACCCGCTCGTCGCGAAATCGGGCCCGGCCATCGCGGTCGGTGAACAGCACGACCTTGGTGAAGCCGGCGCTCATTCGGCCAACAGCGGATCAATCCGCACATCCAGCGGCGCTTGAAATAGCGAGCCACGCATCCCGATAAGTCTCCTTGAAACAGCTGCCCAAACGCCGCTACAGCTGCGCCGTCACGCCGCCATCCACGTACAGGATGTGACCGTTCACGAACGAGGCCGCATCGCTTGCCAGGAACACCGCGGCGCCGGCGAGTTCATCGACCTCGCCCCAGCGCCGGCTCGGCGTGCGGTCGATCAGCCAGCTGGAAAACCGCTCGTCGGCCACGAGCTTTTCATTCAGCGCGGTCTTGAAGTAGCCGGGGCCGATGCCGTTCACGTTGATGCCCGACGGACCCAGGTCGATCGCCATGCCCTTGGTCAGCATCTTCAACGCACCCTTGCTCGCCGCATAGGGCGCGATGCCCGGGCGGCCGAGTTCGCTTTGCACCGAGCAGATGTTGATGATGCGGCCGCGTCTGCGCTGCACCATCGCCTGTGCGACGGCCTGGCCGACGAAGAACGCGCCGTCCAGGTTGGTCGCCATCAGCGCACGCCAGTCGGCCGGATCGAACTGCTGGATCGGCGCGCGCCGCTGCATCCCAGCGTTGTTGACGAGGATCTCGATGGCGCCGATCGACTGCTCGATATCGTCGACCGCACGCCGCACCTGCACACGATCGGTCACATCGAATGCGCGACGATGAACGGCTGACAGGCCTTCATCGGCAAGTGCCGAGGCCGCCGCGTCGAGCTTGGACTCGGTGCGGCCGTTGAGCACGACTGCCGCGCCCGCCTGCGCGAGTCCGCGCGCGATCGCAAAGCCGATTCCCTCGGACGAGCCGGTGACGAGCGCCAGCCGGCCGTCGAGCCGGAACGTGCCTGCGTCGATCAAGCCATACACCCGTCGCGGGATCGAACCCATGCAAGTTGCCCGGTGCAGCCTCGGTTCCGCATGGCGTCAGCGGCCTGCGTGCCGGTACGGCTTTGCCTGGCCCGCGCGCGATTTGCATCAAGCACCGCTGAAAGGTGTGGCCTGCCGAGACCGTGGCTGGAGCCTTGCCACCCGAGAGCAGCGCGCGTCCGCCTTTCCGGCAACGGAACATCGAGATTCGGCGGCGCTAGGCGCGGCATTCCGGCACCGGCGTCAGCAGCGGCTCGCCCGCGAAGTGCGCCCGCAGGTTGTTGAACGCGAGGTCGGCCATCGCCTGCCGCGTCTGCCCGGTGCCGCTGCCGACGTGCGGCGTCAGCACCACATGCGATTGCTTGAGCAGGCGCTCGGGCACATGCGGCTCGCTTGCGAACACGTCCAGACCGGCACCCGCGATCACGCCACGCTCGAGCGCATCGACCAGCGCATCCTCATCGACCACCGAGCCGCGTGCGACGTTCACGAGGATGCCGTCCTTACCCAGTGCCTGCAGCACCTCGGCATCGATCAGATGCTTCGTCGCCGCCCCGCCCGGCGTGATCACCACCAGAAAATCCACCTCCGCGGCCAGCGCTTTTGCCGAAGGAAAGTATGGATACGGCACATCGCGACGGTTGCGCGCGGTGTAGCTGATGCGCATGTCGAACGCGCAAGCCCGGTGCGCGATCGCCTGCCCGATGCGGCCCATGCCGACCAGCCCGAGCCGCGCGCCCGACATCTTGCGCGCGAGCGGCATCGGCCCGCTCTGGTGCCAGTGGCCTTCGCGCACATGCCGATCGGCGGCCGGCAGCTGGCGCGCAGCGCCCAGCATCAGCGCGAGCGCCAAGTCGGCCACGTCGTCGTTCAGCACGTCCGGCGTGTGCGTGACGACCACGCCCTGCGCTTTTGCCGCCTCCACATCGACGCCGTCATAACCGACGCCCATGATCGAGATCACTTCGAGCGCCGGCAACTGCGCGATGAGTTCGGCAGGGATGCGCGATTCGCCGCCGCCGATCACCGCATGGATGTCGGGCGCAAGGCGCTGCAACGCGGCCGGGTCGGTCTCATGCAGCCGGTCATGCATCGTGAAGGCCGCATCCATCAGCGGCTGCAGCATGGGCGAGAGTTTGGCGACGGACAGGACGTGGGGTTTGGCAGCCAAGGGTTTCTCCGGGAATGTCCGCGGGCGCGGCGCGTGGGTCGGCCGCTCATACTATGCGTTTCGTCGATGTCCAGACCACAGGGAAAGCGAGCACCGCATGAGCGACCAGCCCAGACAAAAACGCACCGAACTGCGCAGCCAGCAGTGGTTCGGCCGGCAGGACCGCGACGGCTTCGCATATCGAAGCTGGGTCAAGGGCAAGGGCGTGCCGCACGACCAGTTCGACGGCCGCCCGGTGATCGGCATCTGCAACACGTTCAGCGAGCTCACCCCGTGCAACTCGCACTTCCGCACGCTGGCCGAGCAGGTCAAGATCGGCGTCTACGAAGCGGGCGGCTTCCCGCTCGAGTTTCCCGTGATGTCGCTCGGCGAGACCCTGCTGCGGCCGACCGCGATGCTCTATCGCAACCTCGCGAGCATGGATGTGGAGGAAAGCATCCGCGGCAACCCGATCGACGGCGTGGTGCTGCTGATGGGCTGCGACAAGACCACGCCGTCGCTCGTGATGGGCGCGGCCAGCGTCGATCTGCCGACCATCGGCGTGTCCGGCGGCCCGATGTTGAACGGCAAGTGGCGCGGGCAGGAACTCGGCTCGGGCACCGGCGTCTGGAGCATGAGCGAGCAGGTGCGCGCGGGCACCTTGAAGCTGCAGGAATTCTTCGATGCGGAAAGCTGCATGCACCGCAGCCACGGCCACTGCATGACGATGGGCACCGCGAGCACGATGGCGAGCATGGTCGAAGCGCTGGGCCTGGGACTGCCCGGCAACGCGGCTTACCCAGCCGTCGATGGCCGGCGCAACGTGATCGCGCGCATGGCGGGCCGGCGCATTGTCGACATGGTGAAGGACGACGTGATCCTGTCCGACATCCTGACGCGCAAGGCGTTCGAGAATGCGATCCGCACCTTGGCTGCGATCGGAGGATCGACCAACGCGGTGATCCACCTGATCGCGATCGCGGGCCGCCTGGGCCTGCCGCTCACGACCGACGACTTCGACCGGATCGGCGGCGACCTGCCCTGCCTGTTGAATCTGCAGCCTTCGGGCAAGCACCTGATGGAAGACTTCTGCTATGCGGGCGGTCTGCCGGCGCTGATGAAAGAGATCGCGCACGTGCTGCACCTGGACGCGATCACCGCGAACGGCAAAACGATCGGCGAGAACATCGCGGGCGCGGAGAACTTCAACCGCGAAGTCATCTACCCGTTCGACAAGCCATTCAAGACGAACGCCGGGATCGCCGTGCTGCGCGGCAACCTTGCGCCGCGCGGCGCCGTGCTGAAACCGAGTGCCGCGACCCCGGCCCTGATGACCCACACCGGCCGCGCGGTCGTGTTCGAGAACATCGAGGACTTCCATGCGCGCATCGACGATGAGGACCTCGACGTCGACGAGACCTGCGTGCTGGTGCTGAAGAACTGCGGACCGAAAGGCTACCCCGGCATCGCCGAAGTCGGCAATATGCCGCTGCCGCCGAAGGTTTTAAGAAAAGGCATCACCGACATGGTCCGCATCAGCGACGGCCGCATGAGCGGGACCGCGTACGGCACCGTGGTGCTGCACACGACGCCCGAAGCGGCGGCCGGCGGGCCGCTCGCGATCGTGCAGAACGGCGACCTGGTCGAGCTCGACGTGCCGAACCGCCGGCTGCATCTGCACGTCAGCGATAACGAGATCGCGCAGCGCCTGGCCAGTTGGACCCCGCCCGCGCCACCGTTGGCGTCCGGCTATTGGAAGCTCTACGTCGACCATGTGCTGCAGGCCGACGAGGGCGTCGATCTCGACTTCCTGGTCGGCAAGCGCGGCGCGTTCGTGCCGCGCGACAACCACTGACGCGATGGCCGCGCACCACTTGGTCGCGATCGACTGGGGTACTTCGTCGCTGCGTGGTGCGCTGCTCGATGCGGACGGTCAGGTGCTTGCAGAGCGTGCGTCCGAGCGCGGCATCCTGACGGTGGCCGCCGGCGAATTTGCTTCTGTTGCAAGAGCAAACTTCGAAGACTGGTTGAGCGCCCCAGGCACTTTTTGCTTGATTTCCGGCATGGCGGGCAGCCGCCAGGGCTGGGTCGAGGCGCCCTATTGCGCATGCCCGGCGGGCTTCGAAGAAGTGGCTGCACGGCTGAGCTGGATCGAGGCCGGCCGCATCGCGATCGTGCCGGGCCTGCAATGCGAGCGCGCCGGCATGCCGGACGTGCTGCGCGGCGAGGAAGTGCAGATCTTCGGCGCGATGCGGTTGCTGGGCATCGCCGACGGCACCTTCGTGCTGCCCGGCACGCACAGCAAGTGGGCCACGGTGCGCGGCGGGCGCGTGACCGGCTTTCGCACCTTCATGACGGGCGAGTTCTACGCGCTGCTCAGCACGCAATCGATCCTTGCGCGCACGCTGGACGCCGCCGCGCCGCTCGATGAAGCCGCGTTCGTCCAGGGCGTGCAACGCAGCCTCGTCGATCCCTCTTCGAGCTTGCTGCACCTCGCATTCTCGGCACGCACGCTCGCCCTGTTCGAGCAAATGTCAGCCGCGCAACTGCCCAGCTACCTGTCCGGCCTGCTGATCGGCGACGAACTGCGCTGCCAGCCGGCCGATGACGGGCAGCCGCTGGTGCTGATCGGCAACGCCGCGCTGACCGCACGCTACGCGCTTGCATTGGGCGAGCAGAGTCGGCATGTGACGGCCAGCTTCGGCGCGCAGGCCACCTGGGCCGGGCTGAACGCGCTCGCCCGACAGCTTCCGATCAACTGAAATCCGAAACCGATGCCGCCATGACCCCGATCCAGAAATTCCAGCATGCGCTGACCCGGCTGCCGCTGGTCGCCATCCTGCGCGGCATCCGCCCGCCCGAAGCGGCCCCGATCGGCGCGGCGATCCAGCAAGCCGGCTTCTCGATCATCGAAGTGCCGCTCAATTCGCCCGAGCCGTTGGCGAGCATCGCCGCGCTGCGCCGGCAGTTTGCAGACAACGCCGACGTGCTGATCGGCGCCGGCACCGTCCTTACCGCCCAACAGGTGGCAACTAGCGCCGCCGCCGGCGCCGAGCTGATCGTGTCGCCGAACTTCAACCCGGCCGTAGTCGAAGCGGCAGCGCGCGCCGGCCTCGCCTGCCTGCCCGGCATCCTGTCGCCGACCGAGGCGTTCGGCGCGCTGGCTGCCGGTGCAACCGGCCTCAAGCTGTTTCCGGCCGAGCTCGCATCGCCCATGGTGGTGAAGGCGCTCCTCGCCGTGCTGCCCCCCGGCACGCCGCTGCTGCCGGTCGGCGGCATCGGGCCGCACCACATGGCCGAATGGCGCGCTGCGGGCGCGGCCGGCTTCGGCGTCGGCTCCGCGCTCTATCGGCCGGGCATGGGTGCAGATGCCGTCGCGGATCGGGCTGCGCGTTTTGTCAGTGCCTGGAGCGGCACCGTCGTCGTTTGAGTTCAGCGCAGTCGCTGTTTGTCCATCCGCACAAGCCCGCTGCCCATCCAGCTTCAGCCGGTGGATAGTCCGGGCCACCATCCAGCCTGGCCTGTACCGCCACCGCCACCCTGACATGTTGCACAAGCACCGCTCGAGATTCATCACCGAAGGTCCGGCCCGCGCGGCGCATCGCGCGTTTCTGCGAGGTACCGGGCTCGATGACGAGGATCTCGAAAAATCGCTCGTCTGCATCGTCAGCAACGCGGGCGACAACACGCCCTGCTCGCAGTCGTTGGCGCCGCAGGCCGATCAGGCGCGGCTGGGGGTCGCGCAAGGCGGTGGCGTGCCGGTGTCGATGACCACCATCTCGATCTCCGACGGCACGTCGATGAACCATGGCGGTATGCGCTTTTCGCTGCCCTCGCGCGAGCTCATTGCCGACAGCATCGAGATGGCGGTGCGCGGCCACGGGTACGACGCGCTGGTCGGCTTCGCGGGCTGCGACAAGACCCTGCCAGCCACCATGATGGCGATGGTGCGGCTGAACGTGCCGGCCACGTTCGTCTACGGCGGCTCGACCCTGGCCGGGCACACGCCCGATGGCGCCGAACACACGGTGCTGTCTGCGATCGAGGGCGTGGGCCGGCAGCAGACTGGCGAAATCTCGCTTGCACAACTGCGCGCGATCGAACGCACCAGCGTGATGACCGTGGGATCCTGCCCAGGCCAGTTCACCGCCAACACGATGGCGATGGTCGGCGAAACACTGGGCCTGTCGCCGCTGGGCAGTGCCGCGATACCTGCGGTCTATAGCGAACGGCTCGCGATCGCGCGCCGCGCGGGCCGCCGCGTGATGCAAATCCTGCAGGACGGCGGCCCGCTGCCGCGCGATCTGGTCACGCGCCGGAGTCTGGAGAACGCCTGCGCTGCTGTCGCTGCCACCGGCGGCTCGACCAACGCCGCGCTGCACATCCCGGCGATCGCGCACGAGGCTGGGTTGCGGTTCACGTTCGACGACATCGCCGCGGTGTTCGAGCGCACGCCACTGATCGCCGACCTGCAGCCGGGCGGCCGTTACCTTGCGCGCGACCTGCACGTGATCGGCGGCGTGCCGGTCGTGCTGAATGCGTTGCTAGAGAGTGGCCACCTGCACGGTGATGCATTGACATTGTCCGGCCAGACGCTTGCAGAAGCATTGGCCGCATTTCCCGGCGCCGACGGCCGCGTGGTGCGCGACTGTGCAGCGCCGCTGCATCCGAGCGGCGGCTTGGTCGTGCTCAAGGGCAACCTGTGCCCGCATGGTGCGCTGCTCAAGGTCGCCGGCCTGAAGTCGCTCAGCTTCGACGGCCGCGCGCGCGTGTTCGAGTCCGAGGAAGGCTGCATGCACGCGGTGATGCACAACGACTATTCGCCAGGCGACGTGCTGATCATTCGCAATGAAGGGCCGAAGGGCGGGCCCGGCATGCGCGAGATGCTGAGCGTGACGGCAGCGATCTACGGGCAGCAGATGGGCGAGCAGGTCGCGTTGCTCACCGACGGGCGCTTTTCCGGTGCCACGCGGGGCATGTGCGTCGGCTACGCGAGTCCGGAAGCGGCCGCCGGCGGTCCGATCGCGCTGGTCCGGGACGGCGACCGCATCACGATCGATGCGGCGGCTGCAGGCATCCACCTGCACGTCGACGACGTGGAAATGGCCACGCGCCGAGCTGGCTGGACGCCAACCGCGCGCGTGCCGCTGGCCGGTGCGCTGGAGAAGTACGCGCGGCTTGTCGGGCCCACGCACGAAGGCGCGGTGACTCATGCGGGCCAACTGCAGTGGCCGTACGAAGCACCGGAGACTTTGACCGGCAACGCGCCATGACGCGGCACCTGCTGGTCACGGGTGCAGGCGGCTTTGTCGGTCGTGCGCTAATCGAGCGCCTGCTGTCGCACGACCCAGCGACGTCGTTGACTTTGGTGGACCTGCAATTCGACGCATCGGGCAGCGAAGCGGCTGGGCCGAACGTGCGACGCATCGAAGGCGACCTGAGCGAGCCGGACGTGCTCATGCAGGCAACCGAGCAACCGACCAATATCGTGTTTCATCTGGCCGGTGCTACCAGCCGCCTGGCGGAAACCGATTTCGCGCTCGGCCTGCGCGCGAACCTCGGCGCCAGCATCGCGCTGTTCGAGCGGCTGCGCGAGCAGGCGCACTGCCCGGTGCTGCTGCTGGCCAGCTCGATCGGCGTGTTCGGCCCACCGCTGCCCGCGCTGATCGACGATGCCACCGTTCCGCAGCCGGCGTTGAGCTACGGCGCGCAAAAGCGCATGCTCGAAATCCTGCTGGCCGACTACAGCCGGCGCGGCTGGATCGACGGCCGCGCGGTCCGCCTGCCGGGCATCGTGGTGCGCCCGCCCGAAGCCAGCGGTGCCCTGTCCGCATTCGCCAGTGACCTGATCCGCGAACCCGCCGCCGGCCGCCACTACACCTGCCCGGTCGGCCCGGATGCAACGATGTGGTTGCTGTCACTGCCGCGCTGCATCGATGCGCTGCTTTGCGCGGTGCAGGTTGCTGCGGACCAGCTTCCGCCCGCGCGCGTCTGGAACCTGCCGGCACTGCGCGTCAGTGCCGCTGAGATATTGCAGGCGCTTGGCAGACATCAGGGCCGCGACGTGACGCGGCTGGTCGCATACCAGCCGCAGCCGGCCTTGCAAGCCCAGTTCGCGCAGTGGCCGCCCCTGCAAAGCGGGGTGGCAGCGGGACTTGGCCAGGCACACGATGGCGACCTCGACCAGTTGATCGGGCGCGCGCTGACGTGCGACTGATCCGCACCGAGCAACCCACCTCAACTTTTATCTCAACTCAAGAAGGATCGCATCGCTCATGAACACCATCCGTTGGAGCCGCACCTTGGCGGCCGCCTGCACGCTCGGCGCCGCGCTCCTTGCCGGTGCCCCGGCCAGTGCGCAAAAGACCGTCGATCTGACCTACTCGTCGTGGCTGCCGGCGACGCACCCGCTGATGGCCGACTTCATGCTGCCCTGGGGCAAAGAAGTCGAACAAGCCACGCAGGGTCGGGTCAGGATCAACTTCCTGCCGAAGCCCGCGACCAACCCGCCCGGCCACTACGACGCCGTGCGCAACGGCGTAGTCGATCTCGCGTTCATCTCGCATTCGTACTATCCGGGCCGGTTCGACTTGATGAAGCTCCCGACCCTGCCGTTCTCGGGCACCTCGGCGCTGGCGACCTCGCTGGCCGCCTGGCACCTGTTCGACAGTTACCTGCGCGGCGCAAACGAACATCGCGGCGTCAAGGTGCTCGGCATCTATGGCCACGGGCCGGGCGCGGTACACACGACGTCCAAAGTCGTCGAGAAGATCGAGGATTTCGACGGCCTCAAAATTCGCGTGGGCGGCGGCATGGCGGCGGACGTGGCAAAAGTGCTGAACGTGAACGCTGTCGTGAAACCCGCGCCCGATTCCTACGAACTGCTGTCCACCGGCGTCGTCGATGGCGTGTTCTTCCCGACCGAATCGCTCGCATCGTTCCGGCTCGACGATATCGTGCGGCACACCACGTTGTTCCCAGGTGGACTGTATGCCGATACGCACGCGGTGATCATGAACGAACAGGCGTTCCAGCGGCTGTCCGAGAGCGATCAGGCCGCGTTGCTGAAAATCTCGGGTGAGCACATCGCGCGCATGGCGGGCAAGGCCTGGGGTGATGCGGACATGGCGGGTTTGAAGAGCATGCGCGCCAAGGGCGTGACGATCCATGAAGCAAGCCCGCAGCTGGTGGCCGACGTCAAGAAGCGCACTGCCCCGTTCGAGCAGGCCTGGCTGGATGCAGCAAAAGCAAAAGGCATCGACGGCCCGAAAGTGCTGCAGGCGTTCCATGACGACCTCAAGCAGATCGAAGCGGCCAACAGGTAACTCGGCTTTTCTCTAGCTGGCGGCTGGTCTCCCGCTGATGCTCCGCGTGATCGATGCGCTGCGCACCTTGCTGCGCCGGCTTGCCGAAGGTTGCATGGCGGTGCTTGCGCTGCTGACGCTGACCGACGTGCTCGGCCGCTACGTGTTCAACGTATCGGTGGTCGGCGCGGTCGAGCTGACCGAGGTGCTGATGGTGGGCGTGATCTTCAGCGGCATCGTGCTCGCCACACTGGCGCGTGAGCATGTCTGCGTGGACGTGCTGCCGCTGCCGTTCGGCAGGCGTGGCCAACGGCTGCTTGACGCGGCAAGCAGGCTGCTCGCGATCCTGATCAGCGGGCTGCTCGGTGCAGTCAGCTGGACCCAGGCACGCTCGGCACTCGACTTCGCCGACCGCACTACGATGCTCGCCATTCCGCTCGCGCCGGTGGTGTTCTTCATGAGCGCGCTGCTGTTTTGCAACGCGCTGGTGCTGGCTGGCCAGTGGTGGCTCGACGCACGTGCGTCGAACCGGACGGACCTCGCATGACCGAAGCGCTGCTCGGCTTCGCCGCGATGCTCGCTCTGGTGCTGCTGCGCGTGCCGGTCGCGTTCGCGATGACGGCCGTCGGCATCGCCGGGGTCAGCTATCTGCGCAGCTGGCCGTCGGCCTATGCGATGGCCGGTGCGGTGGTGCGGGAGAGCGGCTTTCAGTATTTGCTGTCGGTGGTGCCGCTGTTCGTGCTGATGGGCAACTTCGTGACGCAGGCAGGACTCTCGCGCGAGCTGTACCGCGCGGCTTACGCATTTCTCGGGCATCGCAAGGGCGGACTCGCCATGTCCACCATCGTGGCCTGCGGCGGCTTCGGCGCGGTCTGCGGATCGAGCCTGGCCACGACGGCGACGATGTCCAAGGTCGCTTATCCGGAGATGCGCGCGCTCGGCTACGGCGCGGGGCTCGCGTCGGGCTCGATCGCGGCCGGCGGCACCCTCGGCATCCTGATCCCACCGTCGGTCGTGATGGTGGTTTATGCGATCCTGACCGAGCAGAGCATCGGCAAGCTGTTCGCAGCCGGCATCCTGCCCGGGCTGCTCGCGGTCGGCTGCTATCTTGCCGCAGTGCAGTGGTCGATCTGGCGCCGTCCGCAGTCCGGGCCACCAGGCGCGCGCATGAGCTGGCCCGAGCGGCGGCAAGCATTGAGGGACGTCTGGGGCGTGCTGGTGCTGTTCGCGGTCGTGATGGGCGGCATCTACGGCGGTGTGTTCACCTCGACCGAAGCAGCCGGCATCGGCGCCTGCGGTGCGTTCCTGTTCGCCTGGCTCAGGCGGCGGCTGAGTTGGGCGCTGCTGTCGTCGGTGCTGGTCGAATCGGCGCGCACCACCGGCGTGCTGTTCCTGGTGTTGATCGGCGCGCTGATCTTTGCCAACTTCATCAACTTCACGTCGCTGCCGACGGATCTGCAAGGCTACGTCAAGCAGTTCGAGCTGCATCCGCTCGTCGTGATTGGAGCGATCTGCGCGATCTACATCGCTTTAGGCTGCGTGCTGGAGAGCATGTCGATGATCTTGCTCACGGTGCCGGTGTTCTACCCGCTGGTGCAGCACTTAGGTTTTGATTTGATCTGGTTCGGCATCATTGTCGTCTGCGTGACCGAGATCAGCTTCATCACGCCGCCGGTCGGCATGAACGTGATGGTGCTCAAAACGCTGCTGCCCGACGTGCCGATGGGCACGATCTTTCGCGGCGTGGTGCCGTTCGTGATTGCCGATTTCGTGCGGCTTGCGCTGCTGATCGCGTTTCCGGCCATCACGCTGCTGCTGCCCAAATACCTTGGCTGACCAAGAACGGAGCGACTCGACATGATCGTGGATCTGCGCACCTACACGCTCAAGATTGGCAGCGTGCCGGCTTTTCTTTCGCTGTATGCGCAAGACGGTTTGCCGTTGCAACGCCACCATCTCGGCGAGCCGCTCGGCTACTACACGACGGAAGTCGGCAACCTCGCCGAAGTCGTGCATCTGTGGCAATACGCCGACATGGCCGACCGCGAGCGGCGACGCGCGGCCCTTGAACTTGATCCGCGCTGGCTTGCCTACCGCAGCCGCAGCACCGAACTCGGCGTGCTGCTGGATCAAAGGAATTCGATCCTGAAGTCGGTGGACTTCAACGCGTTTGCCGGCTGCCCTCCGCCGGACTGACCCGATTCGGACTACAGCATGAATGAGCCGACCTCGCTTCAACGTGCATAACGCTGCAGCATCGCATCGGCGCTGCGCGGCCAGCCGATCCGCCCAAACCAGACGCCGCCCGCGATCGCGCAGGCGATGAAAGCCCCGTAGACCACCAGCGCCGCGCCCTGCGCTGCAAATACGTGCGCGAGCGAACTGCCCCAGTGCAGCGCGAGCCAGCCGCCGCCGCCTGCGACCACCAGCCGCACAAGATTGCCGAGCACTGGCCAGAACAGCCGCCCCGCACCCTGCGACGCAAAATACAGCACCAGTCCGACGCCGAACAGGCCGTAGCAAGGCCCGACCAGCCGCAGGTACTGGCTGCCGGCTTCCAGCATCGCCGGGTCGCTGCCGAACAGCAGCAGCCAGCGATCCGGTGCCCAGGCCGCGAGCAGTCCGATCGCCTCAGTCAGCAAGAACGCGACGCCGGCACCGGCCCAGGCCGCATTCATGGCGCGCTCGCGGTCGCCCGCGCCGATGCTGGTGCCGACAATTGCGAGCAGCGGCGCGCCAAGGCCGAACACGAGCGGCACCAGCAGGTATTCGAGCCGCGCGCCGGTGCCGTAGCCCGCAATCGCGCCTTCGCCGAAGCGGCCGCTGAGCGCGGTCGCAATTGCGATCGACAGGTTGGTGCCGAGCGTGGACACCGCGCCGAGCAGGCCGACCCGCAGGATGTCCTTGAACAGCAGCCAGCGCAGCGGCACGCCGACGAGCACGGGTTTCAACAGGCTGCGCGGTGAGCGCAGCAGCCAGACCGCCAGCGCGATCGTGCCGAACAGGTAGTACGCGAGCAGCGCGATCGCACCCCCCGCGATGCCGAGCGCCGGCACCGGCCCCGCACCGAAGATCAGCAGCGGCGACAGCGGAATCACGACGACCACACCGGCCAGCGTGACCTGCGCCGGCAGCGCCATGTTGCCGGTGCCGCGGATCAGCGCGGCGAGCGAATTGAACAGCCAGACCAGCACCGCACCTGCGAACACCCAGTTCGAGTACGTCACCGCCGCCTCGAGCGCCGCGCCATGCCCGCCCATCAGTGCGTACAGCTTGCGCCCACCGAGCAGCAGCGCGAGCGTGAACGCAACGCCGAATCCGAGCGCGACCAGCACCGCATGCAGCACCAGCGCATTCGCATCGGCGCGGTTGCCGCGCCCGAGCGCACGCGCAATCGCGGACGCAATGCCGCCGCCCATCGCACCGGCCGACGTCATCTGCATCAGCATCACGAGCGGAAACACCAGCGCCATGCCGGCCAGCGCATCGAGGCCGAGCTTGCAGACAAAGTAGGTCTCGATCAGCCCGATCGAGGCCTGCGCGACCATCACGAGCACGTTCGGCAGCGCGAGCCTGAGCAGGGTCGGCACGATCGGCGCTTCCAGCAGCATGCGCGTGCGCGGATCAAGCGCGTCGGCTGGCGGTCCGCTCATGCGGCCGCCCGGGCCAGTCGCGGCGCCGCTTCGCGGATCGGCAGGTTCACCAGCGCCGCGCCGGCCGCCAGCGCGATGTCGAGCCACCAGACGAGGTCGTAGCTGCCGGTCGCCTGGAACACGTAGCCGCCGAGGAACGCGCCGAAGAAGCCGCCGACCTGGTGCGCGAGCATCACGATGCCGAACAGCATCGCCATGTTCGCAGGTCCGAACATCTTGGCGACCAGTCCGGCAGTTGGCGGCACCGTGGACAGGAACGTGACGCCCATCACCGCGGCGAACAAGAACAGCACAGCCGGCGTCTTCGGTGCCAGCAAAAACGCGAGCACTGCAAGGCCGCGCGTCGCATACAACAGCGACAGCAGCGACTTCATGCGCCAGCGCCCGACCGCCCAGCCCATCACGATGCTGCCGACGATGTTGAACAGCCCGATCAGCGCGAGCGACCAGCCGGCGACGCTCGGCGGCAAGCCGCAGGCCGCGATCACGCCCGGCAGATGCGTGGCCAGGAACGCGACGTGAAAGCCGCAGACCAGGAAGCCGGCAGCCAGATAACGGAAGCTCGGCTCGGCCAGCGCCTGCCCGATCGCCGCGCGCGCACTGAGCGGCGCCCGGCCCGAAGCGGCGGCGCTCTGCGCGGCCAGCGCGCGCGTGTTGCCCTTGAGCACGAACGCAGCCGGCAGCCCCAGCAGAATCAGCGCGCCAAGCCACTGCAGCGCATTCGCCCAGCCGACGGCCGCCGTCAATCCGATCGCGATCGGCGCGAACACGAACTGCCCGAACGAGCCGCCCGCGTTCACGATGCCGGTGGCCAAGCCGCGCCGCTCCGGTGCCACCAGCCGCATGGTCGCCCCCATCAGCACGGATGGGCCGGCCATGCCTGCGCCGCCGGCCGCGAGCACGCCGATCGCGAGGATCAGCCCCGCCGTGCTCGTCATGAACGGCGTGAGGATGGTGCCCGCTGCCACCAGCAGCACGCCCAGCGCGATCACGCGGCCGGTGCCGATGCGCTCGGCAGCGGCGCCCGCGAACGGCTGCGTGAGCCCCCACCAGAGTTGGCCGAATGCGAATGCGAGGCTGATCGAGCCGACGCCGAGGCCGGTCGCGGTGTTGATCGGCGACAGGAACAACCCCATCGTCTGGCGCACGCCCATCGTGAGCGCAAACGCGCCGCCGGCGGCCAGCAGCACATGCCAGCCGGGGTGGACGCTGGCGGATTGAGCCGGTGTGGCAAGAGCGTCGTCGTTCATGCCGACGGCTCCGCTTGCACGTCATGCAGCGATGCCTGCTGGAGCTGCGCGAGCGTGCGGTCCAGCAGTGCATGCAGCGCGGCGACGTCACGGTCGCCCAGCACTGCGTTCAGCCCCTGCTGCGCAGCGCGCCAAAGCAGCCGTGCTTCGTTGCGCTTGGCGCGGCCGGCTTCCGTGATCGCAACGAACCGGCTGCGCGCATCGCTGCCCTCGCCTTGTGTGAGCCAGCCGGCGTCCAGCAGCGGCTTCAGGTTGCGGGTCAGGGTGGACGCATCGACGTCCATTGCGACAGCCAGATCGACCGGCCGCATCGGCCCTTGCGCGAGCACGATCGACAACAGCGAGAACTGCGTCGTCTTCAGCCCGCTGGCCGCGAGTTGCGTGTCGTAGCGGCGCGAGACGAGCCGTGTGACGCGGCGCAGCTTGAAATTGGTGCAGCCTTGCGGCTGGGCATCGGTTTTCATGCGTATGATTGTAGCTGCAACATTTGCAGGTACAACTATTTTTTGCGAGGTGGTCATTTGGCCGAATCAAACGAACTCGAACGCTGGCTGGCTGAGGAGCAGGCGGTTTCGCAAGCGATGCAAGGCGGCGCCGGCCCCGGCGTTGCGCGCCTGGAGCAGGTCGCGGACAAGACCGGCTTGGAGGCGATGCGGGCGATGCTGGACGGCACGCTGCCGTACGCCGCCATCGCGCAGACGCTCGACTTCCTGCTGATCAGCATCGAGCCCGGCCGCGCGGTGTTCCAGGGCTCGCCGCAGGCCAGACATCTGAACCCGCTCGGCACCATCCACGGCGGCTGGGTCGCGACCCTGCTCGATTCGGCGCTCGGCTGCTCGGTGCATTCGATGATGCCGCCCGGGCGCAGCTACACCACGGCCGAACTTGGCGTGAACTTCGTCAAGGCTGTCAGCCCGAAGGTGCAGCGCGTGCGCGCCGAAGGCCGGGTGCTGCACTGCGGCCGGCAGTTGGCAACAGCAGAAGCGCGGCTGGTCGGGCCGGACGGCACGCTGTATGCGCATGCGACCACGACCTGCCTCGTCTACGAATTGCGAGCCGGCTGACGGTTGCCGCACAGGTGGACCGCAGCTGCCACGTCAGCGCATCGACGAAGTTGAGAATCATTCGTATTACCATTGGACATCGTGGCGTCGGCTTCCTGCACCGGCGCCGGCCTGTGATGTCCATCTGATGGATCGAATGAAACCGACACCCACGCCCACCGTTTTTCGCTGCGTTGCCGCCGCTGCGCTGGTTGCTGCCAGCTTCGCCACGGCGCCGCTGGCCCGCGCCGCTGACCAGATCACGCTCTACACCACACGCGAACCCGCGCTGATCCAGCCGTTGCTCGATGCATTCGCCACGCAGTCCCGGATCAAGGTGAACACCGTGTTCGTGAAGGACGGTCTGCTGGAGCGCGTCAAGGCCGAAGGCGAGCGCTCCCCGGCCGACCTGTTGATGACGGTGGACATCGGCAACCTGATCGATCTGGTCGATGGCGGCGTCACGCAAGCCGTGCAGTCGGCCACGCTCGATGCCACGATCCCGCCGAACCTGCGCGGCCAAAACAACCAGTGGTTCGCGCTGTCGTTGCGTGCGCGCGTGCTGTATGCAGAGCGCAATCTCTCGGTCGGCCCGATCTTCACCTACGAGGACCTGGCCGCGCCGAAATGGAAAGGCAAGGTCTGCATCCGCGCGGGCCAGCATCCTTACAACACCGCGCTGGTCGCTGCGTTGATCGCGCACGACGGTGAAGCCGGCGCCGAAGCCTGGCTGCGCGGCATCAAGGCGAATCTCGCGCGCAAGGCGACCGGTGGCGACCGCGACGTGGCGCGTGACATCCTGGGCGGCATCTGCGACGTCGGCTTGGCGAACTCTTACTACGTCGGCCACATGAAGGCTTCCGCGCCCGGCACCGATGCAGGCAAATGGGGCGATGCGATCCAGGTGATCCGGCCGACCTTCGGTGCGAACGGCGGCACCCACGTGAACGTGAGCGGCGCAGCGGTTGCCAGACACGCGCCGGAACGCGCCAACGCCGTGAAGCTGCTCGAATACCTGGTGTCCGCGCCTGCGCAGAGCCTGTATGCCAAAGCGAACTACGAGTATCCGGTGCGCGCGGGCGTGCCGCTCGACCCGATCATCGAGCAGAGCATCGGCGCGTTGAAGGTGGACCCGTTGTCGCTGGTCCAGATCGCGCTGTTCAGGAAGAAGGCCAACGCGCTGATCGACAAGGTCGGCTTCGACCAGTGACCGCGCAGCCCGCATGAGCGGACCCGCGCGGCCGCCCACCGGTCCGCTGTGGCGCGGCGTCAGCGGGCTGATCGCGCTGGGCGTGCTGGCGCCGGTCGCATCGCTGGCCTGGCTTGCGATTGGCACCGACACCGCGCACTGGCAGCATCTGGCCGAGCACGTGCTGCCGCAAGCCGCGTGGAACACCGCGCTGCTGCTGGCCGGCGTCGGCACGCTGGTGTTGGTGGTCGGCACCGGCTGTGCATGGCTCGTCACGGCGCACCGCTTTCCAGGGCGCGATGCGTTGCAATGGGCGTTGCTGCTGCCGCTTGCGATGCCAACCTACATCGTGGCGTTCGCGTATCTCGATCTGCTGCACCCGATCGGACCGGTGCAGGGTGCGTTGCGCTGGTTGCTCGGCTTTGACAGCCCGCGCCAGTGGCGGCTGCCGGACGTGCGCTCGTTGTGGGGCGCGATCTTCGTGCTCGGCTTCGTGCTCTATCCGTATGTCTACCTGACCGCGCGCGCCATGTTCATGACGCAGCCCGCGCACCTGCTGGAAGCCGCGCGCAGCTTGGGTTGCAGCCGCACCGGTGCGTTCTTGCGCGTCGCGCTGCCGCTGGCGCGCCCGGCGCTCGCGGTGGGCCTTAGCCTCGCACTCCTGGAGACGCTCAACGACATCGGCGCCTCCGAATTCCTGGGCGTGAACACGTTGACGGTGGCGGTCTACACGACCTGGATCACGCGCTCCGATCTGGCCGGCGCCGCGCAGCTTGCCTGCGCGATGCTGCTTGCGGTGGTTGTGCTGATCTGGCTGGAGCGGCATGGCCGCCGGCACCGGCGGTACGGCTCGACCGAGCGCATGCGCGCGGTGCAGCCACATCCGCTTTACGGTGCCGCCGGCTGGCTCGCCAGCGGTGCGGGCTGGCTGCCGGTGCTGCTCGGCTTTGCGGCGCCGGCCGGTTATCTGGTCTGGCAGACCGTTAAACGGCTCGGCCAGGCGCGCGGTGTTTCTGCGCAACTGATCGCGAGCCTGTACAACACCTTGACGCTGGCGCTCGGCGTCACCGTGCTCGCAGTCGGTGCCGGCCTGATGGTGGCCTGGGCCGCGCGCACGACCGGCTCGAGCGCGTCTGGGCCGCGCTGGCAGACGCGCTGCGCCACGCTCGGCTACGCGCTGCCGGGCACGGTGCTCGCCATCGGCCTGCTGACGCCGGCCCTTGCGTTCGACGCTGCGCTGGCCGCGCTGCTCGGGCTGCCGGGTCTGCCGCTGCTGGGCGCCGGCGTGGTGCTCGTCGTGGGCTGCGCGATCCGCTTCCTGGCGATGCCGATCGGCAGCATCGAAGCCGGCCTTGCGCGCATTCCGCCTGCGCTCAAGCAATCGGCGCGGCTGCTCGGCGAAACCGCCAACGGCACTTTGCGCCGCGTGCACCTGCCGCTGCTCTCGCCTGCGATCGCAGCCGGCGCGCTGCTGGTGTTCGTCGATGCGATGAAGGAACTGCTGGCCACCCTGCTGCTGCAACCCGCGAACTTCGACACGCTGGCGACTTGGCTGTATGCCGAAGCCGCGCGTGGCAGCTACGAGGAAGGTGCGATCGCCGCGTTGGGCATCGTGCTGGCCGGGCTGCTGCCGGTGCTGCTGCTCGACAAGGTATGAGCTCGCCCCCAGCCTTCGCTCCCATTGGTCGACTCTCGGCTACCCCCCACCGCGGGCGGCGCCTACGGCCCGGCAAAGCCGGCTCCGTGGCCCCTGCTGGAGGATTCGCCTTTCCCTCACAGCCTCTTGCCCCTTTATGGTCGGCTCTCAGCTACCTCCACGCGGAGCGGCGCCTGCGGCTTGGCGAAGCCGGGGCGAAAGCCCTTGGTGATATTGGGGAGCGCGAGTGTGGCAGGTGTTATGGGTGCTGCTTGCGGCGCAGTCTGGTGGACCGGCGGACGGCATTGACATGAGCGCGGCGCTTGCGATCGAACACATCGAAGTCGGCTACGGGCGGCAGCGCAGCCGGGTGCTGCACGACTTTTCATTGGCAGTCGATACCGGTGCGATCGGCTGTCTGCTCGGACCGTCGGGCTGCGGCAAGACCAGCGTGCTGCGCGCGATTGCCGGCTTCGAGTCCGTGTCGGCCGGCACGATCCGGCTCGGTGGCGCGCTGCTGTCGTCGCCCGAGCTGCAGCTGCCGCCCGAGCGGCGCCGGGTCGGCATGATGTTTCAGGAATACGCGCTGTTTCCGCACCTGACGGCCGTGCAGAACGTCGCGTTCGGGCTGCGCCGCCGCCCTGCTGCCGAGCGCGTGCAGCGCGTGGCCGAGATGCTCGCGCTGGTCGGACTGGCCGACGCGGGCGGGCGCCTTCCGCACGAGCTGTCCGGCGGGCAGCAGCAGCGCATCGCACTGGCGCGCGCGCTCGCTCCGGCGTCCGCGCTGCTGCTGCTCGACGAGCCGTTTTCCAACCTCGATGCCGCCACGCGCGAACGGTTGGCCACCGAGGTGCGCGCGATCTGCCGGGCCGCAGGCCAGACGGCGCTGCTGGTCACGCACAACGTGGCGGAAGCACAGGCGATGGCCGATCACGTGGGCGTGATGCAGGCCGGCCGGCTCGAAGATTGGCAGCCGGTGGCAACGCCTGCGCGCGCCATCGCGTCCTAACTGCGGCGCAGCGTTCGCACAGCAAGATTCAAGCCGAATGTGGCCTCAAGCGCAGGTACCGCCTGCATAGTCAGCTATCTTCAAAATAGCTATTCCAGCGTTCGGCACGACAGCCATCGCGGCCAGCCGGGCTCGGCTGCACCCGCCACCCTACTCGCTGCCGTGCACGATCCAGGTCAGATACCGGCCCGGCCCGAAGCCCGAGCGCGTGCTGAACACCAGCCGCCCGCTGCCTGCATACACCATCTCGTAGCGCGAATAGTCACTGCCGAAGTAGCGCAGGTGCTCATGCGTGCGCTGTGCCGTGATGTAGCTGCCGTAATCGCTCGGCGGCCCGATCAGCGTGGCCACTTCGCCCGGCCGCATGCCGATCAACAGGCGCGCGAACTTGCCGCCGTCGACCGGCTGGCCGCTGATCTCGCCTTCCCAGCCGTTCAGCCCGCGCACCGGCACGCGGTTGTCGTGCGGCACGCGGCGCACGTCCTCGATCGGCGCGTTGAATGCGACCGCGGCCACGCTGCCGTCCGGGCATTGCCAGTCCGACATCGGCAGCTTGCCGTCCGGCCCGGTGGCGCAGCCGGCCAGTGCCAGCACAGTCAATGCGGTGCCGCTGATGCGATGGGCGAAACGGTGGCGGACGATGGCAGGCATGGGCGTCGGGTAAAAAGCGGAAGGCTCAAGGCGCGAAACCTCGCGTTTTGCAAAAGGACCATTTTTCAGGAGCATCGATTTTGCGACTTTTACACACCATGCTGCGCGTCGGCGACCTCGACCGCGCGATCGATTTCTACACCCGCGTGCTCGGCATGAAGTTGCTGCGCCGCAGCGAGAACACCGAGTACAAATACTCGCTCGCGTTCGTCGCGTTCGGCGAAGGCAATCCCGGCCAGGCGGAGATCGAGCTGACCTACAACTGGGGCACCGAGCGGTACGACATGGGCACGGCCTACGGACACATCGCGCTTGCCGTGCCGGATGCGAAGGCGGCCTGCGACAGGATCAAGGCGTCCGGCGGCAACGTCACGCGCGACGCCGGCCCGGTCAAGGGCGGCACCACCGTAATCGCGTTCGTGACCGATCCGGACGGCTACAAGATCGAGCTGATCGAACGCAGGGATGAACAGGCGGCCGGTGCCGGCTTGCGTTGACGCCACGCTGGATTTTTTACCTGAAAAGCACCGCCAGCGCTTGACTGGCCTTCGGCTCGAGCTGCTA
Organism: Burkholderiaceae bacterium; assembly: GCA_965218765.1. Taxonomy (GTDB): domain Bacteria; phylum Pseudomonadota; class Gammaproteobacteria; order Burkholderiales; family Burkholderiaceae_C; genus JBBPYC01. Next base: position 973,587 of record CBDCLU010000002.1, read on the forward strand.
AAAAAATAGCAATCCTTCAGCTCAGCCAAGTCGTGAACTGCTCGTGCGGCTCGCGTGGCGTGCGAAACGTGTTGATCAGCGCGGCCTGATCCGCCCAGCCCAGCGCCATGCCGCACAGCAGCATCTCGTCCGCGCCCGCGCCGATGTGCGGCAGGATGATCGAGGCGAAGCCGTTCCAGGCCGCCTGCGGACACGTGTGCAGCCCCTGCGCACGCGCGGCCAGCATGATGTTCTGCAAAAACATCCCGCAGTCCACCAGCGAGCCGCGTCCCAGCACACGGTCCAGCGTGAACATCAGGCCAACCGGCGCATCGAAAAACCGATAGTTGCGCTGGTGCTGCGCATGCATCGCATCCTTGTCGCCCTTCGTGATGCCGAGCAGGCCGTACAGGCTCCAGCCGTTCTCGCGGCGCCGGTCGATGTACGGGCTGACCCACTTCTGCGGATAGTAGTCGTAGGCCTCGACGTATTCGGCGGCCAGCGCCGGATCGGCGCGCACCGCATCGTGCGCGGCACAGACCTTCTCGACCAGGCCATCCTTCGCCGCACCGGTCAGCACATAGACCTTCCAGGGCTGCGTGTTGGTGCCGGACGCGGCGCGGCTGGCCACGCGCAGGATGTGCGCGAGCGTCTCGCGCGCAACCGGCTGGTCGGGCAGGAACGCGCGGCAGGAGAACCGGCTTTCCATCGCGGCATCCACGCTGTGGGGGTCAACGATCACGGTGCTCACCTGGGCCTCGACGTTCATGTTCATGCCTGCAATCGCTCCAAAACGCTGGCCAGCTCAGCCGGCAGTTGCGCGACCGGCCGGCGGCCGTCGCGGTCCACATACACATGCACGAAATGCCCCTTGGCGGCCGTGAGCGGCTCGCCTTCGACGAACAGGCCGACCTCATAGCGCACGCTCGATCGCCCCACGTGCGCGACGCGCAAGCCCGCCTCGATTCCCTGCGGAAACTCGACCGGCGCGAAGTAGTTGCACTGCGTCTCGATCACGAGGCCGATCGTCGTGCCGTGCCGCACATCGAGCGCGCCCTGCTCGATCAGGTGCGCGTTCACCACCGTGTCGAACCAGCTGTAGTAGACGACGTTGTTCACGTGCCCGTACGCGTCGTTGTCCATCCAGCGCGTGCTGATGGTGCGAAAGGCGCGGTAGCGGTCGCGCGCTTCGGGTTGGGGTTTGGCTGGCTGGCTGTCGCTCATATGGCGATTGATTCTGCCAGTCGTGCAGTCGCATCGGCCAAAGCGGCAGCGCGGCAAAGCGGCGCGACAGTCGGCGCTTGCAGTCGCGTTGTCGCATGCAGCACGACAGCCCGCCGCGACCGGCCGCAAGATCGCTGCGCCCTTGTCCTGCCACGGAGTCCGAGCATGAATGACGATCCCACAGCGCTGGTGCGGATTCGAAGTGGTCGCGTGCGCGCCGGGGGCGGTCGAGCTCGCGATGCCCTAGGTCGCGTTAACACTATCGCAGCGCTTCCGCGATGAGCGCAACGGTGATGAAGCCGGCGAACATGATGTCGGGTTTGTCGTAGCGGGTGAAGACGCGCCGCCAAGCCTTCAGTCGCCTGAACAGGCGCTCGACTTCATTGCGCTTGCGGTAGAGCGTCTTGTCGTAGTCCCAAGGCTGGCGCCGCTGTGGGTTCGGCGGCACCACCGGCACGAAGCCCATGCGCTGGGCCAGCTCGCACGTGGCGTTGCCCTCATAGGCGCTGTCCATCAGCAAGGCCACCTGCCCGTGATGCGGTCCCATCTCGGCGATCAGACGCCGGCCTTCGGGCGCGTCGCCGGCTTGGCCTGGCGTGAGACTCCAGGTGATGACGTTGCGCGCATCCGCGGCAACCAGATGCAGCTTGGTGGTCCAGCCACCGCGGCTGCGGCCGAGGGCTTGGGGACCGTTTTTTTTCGCGCCCCGGCCGCATCCGGGTGCGCCCTGATGGTGGTGGAGTCCAGACTGATAGCTTCGATGCGTACCTGCATCAGGCGCTGGCGCTGGAGTTGCTCGAACACGCGGTCGAGCACGCCCGCCTGGCTCCAGCGCATCATGCGCGTGTAGATGGTGTGCCAGTTGCCGTACGCCACTGGCAGGCAACGCCACTTGCAGCCGTTGGAGGCCACATGCAGGATGGCGTTGAGCACCTGCAGGTTCTCCAGCCTCACGTTGCCGCGCTGGCGCGGCAGCCAGCCCTCGATCTGCGCGAACTGTTCGGGAGTCAATTGCATGGCCCTAAGTATCGGTTCCACACAACAAATCAGCAATAAGTGTTAACACAACCTAGCGCGAAGAGGCCGGGCAGTATTCGGGCCATCTGCATGCCGGCGTGATCGCCGCGCTGATCGACACGGCCTGCGGCTTCGCGGCCGCGACGCTGGCCGGTCCGCGCTTGCTTGCGGCGCACTTCTCGGTCAACTGCCTGCGCCCGGCCTCCGGGCAGCGCTTCGTTGCGCGCGCTCGGGTCGTGAAGCCGGGCCGGCAGCAGCTGTTCACGGCCTGTGAGCTGTTTGCGGTCGAGCGAGGCGCCGAGAAGCTGGTCGCGACCGGCGAGACACTTTTGACGGTGTTGGCAGAACGGGCCTGACAAAGCGGGCGCAATTGGTGGACGCGAACGCGGCGGCACCCGCCCGCTAGCGCTGCCAGCGTCGCCAGTATTCGACCGCCACCCGCCAGGTGTTCAGCTGGATCGTCACCGTCTCCTCGATGCTGGGGCAGTAGCCGCCGGCCATCGAAAACGCAAGCGGCACGCGGCGCTGCCAGGCCCAGTCGAACACGCGGCGATCGCGCGCTTCCAGGCCGTCGAAGCTGAGGTTCAGGCGCCCGAGCCGGTCGCCTCGATAAGGGTCGGCCCCGGCCAGATAGATCGCCAGGCCGGGCTCGAAGCGGCGGTCCAGTTCGTCGAGCGCGCCTTCGAGCGCCGACAGGTATTCATCGTCGCCGCAGCCGTCGGACAGATCCACGTCGAGGTCGCTCGCTTCCTTTCGGAACGGAAAGTTGCGCGCGCCGTGCAGCGACAACGTGAACACGCTGCGGTCGTTTTGAAAGATGCGCGCGGTGCCGTTGCCCTGATGCACGTCGAGGTCGATCACGGCCACCTGCAGCGGCCGCGTGCGCGGCGACTCGGCCTGCATCAGGCGCGCGGCCACGGCGCTGTCGTTGAACACGCAGAATCCGCCGCCGCTGCTCGCCGACGCATGGTGCGTGCCGCCTGCGATGTTCGCGGCGATCCCCTCGCCAGCGAGCACCGCGCGGCAGGCCGCCACCGTCGCGCCGACCGAGCGGCGCGCGCGCTCGGCCATCGCCTCGCTCCATGGAAAACCGATCTCGCGCATGGCAGCCGGCGCGATCGTGCCGTCCGCGACCTGCCGGATATAGGCAGGCGTGTGCACCAGCGCGAGTTCGCCGTCGCTCGCGCGCAGCGCCTGATCCAGGTGCACCTCGGGCAGCTCCCGCGCGAGCCGGTCCCGCAGCAGCGCGTATTTGCCCATCGGAAAGCGGTGCTGCGCGGGCAGCGGCAGCACGTACTGGTCGGAGTAGAAACCTCGCATTGGCGTGCGGCGAATGGTGCCGAAGCGGGTGTGCCGACCGTCGCAGCTCAGCGCGTGCCGGCCGCGCTGCTCGACACGGCGCGGCGCGCACCCAGCCCGAACAGGTCGGCAAGCGCCGCGCGATACAGCGGCTGGCCGATCGCGTTCGTGTTGTAGTGGCTGCCGCCAGGCACGGAAACGAACGTTTTCGGGACGGTCGCGGCCGCATACAGCTTGCGGCCCAGCGCAACGTCGATCAGCCCGTCGGCCTCGCCATGCACCACCAGCAACGGGCTCGTGAGCCTTTTCACCTTGTCGATCGAATCGAAGCGCTGCGTGATGAACGGCCCGATCGGCAGCCACCCCCACTTGAACGATGCGGCCACGTCTCGGATCGAGGTGAAGGTGCCTTCCACGATCGTGCCGCTCGCATCCGGCACTTCGGAAGCCAGCTCGATCGCCACCGCGCCGCCGAGCGAATGGCCGAAGATGTAGCGCGGCCGCTTCGGGTAGTGCGCGCCCAGCCAGTCCCAGGCGGCACGTGCGTCCTCGTAGGCGCTCGCTTCGGACGGCAGGCCGGGCGAGCTTTTGCCGAAGCCTCGGTAGTCGATCGCCAGCACGGAGAACCCGAGCTGCTGCATGCGCTCGATGCGCGGCGAGGAGCCGCTCACGTTCCAGCGCGAGCCGTGCAGATACAGCAGCAACGGCGCCGGCCGGTCGGCGCGCGCATCGGCTGCGAGGAACAGGCCGTGCAGGCGCACTGGCTGCTTCGTGACGGCCGAATCGAACGCGATCCACACCTCGTCCATGCCCCGCACGTCGTCGCCCGTGTTGCCCCAGGCGCGGTCGCTCGGCTGAAAGATCCAGCGGCGTTCCTGCTCGGCCAGGCTCTGGCAGCCGACCACGCCAGCGGCCACCGACAGCGCGCCGGCCGCCATCGCGATGAGCCACAGGCGCTGGCTCATGCGGCGCGACATGGGGACATCAGGGCCGGCAAGGACAACCGCGATGGCGGCGGCGAGGTGGGCGCGGTCATAGCCGGATTAGGAGTGCGCCTGGCTTGCAAAGTTTCCTGCGCGCTTCGTGCGAAGCGCGGCTGCAGGTGGTCGACGCCACCAATCAACGGCCCCGCAGGAACAGCGAATCCAGTTCCTGCAACGACACCTGCCGCCAGGTCGGCCGCCCGTGGTTGCACTGGTCGGCGCGCTCGGTGGTTTCCATCTGCCGCAGCAGCGCGTTCATCTCGGCTTCGGTCAGACGGCGGTTCGCGCGCACCGCGCCGTAACAGGCCAGGGTCGCAAGCAGATCGTGCTGAGCCCGTTGCAGCACGTCGGCGCCGTCGTGCGCCGCGAGTTCGGCCAGCACCGCGCGCACCAGCGCGACCGGATCTGCGTCCCGCGCCAGCAGCGCAGGCAGCGCGCGCACCGCGAGCGTGCCGGCCGACAGCGGCGTGACTTCGAGTCCCAGCGCGGGCAAGGTATCGGCGGCTGCTTGCGCGGTCGCGATCTCCAGCGCGGTGGCGGCGAATGCGGCCGGGATCAGCAGCGTCTGACAGGCGATCGGCGCGCCGTCGAGCTGCGCCTTGAGCTGCTCGTAGACGATGCGCTCGTGCGCCGCATGCATGTCGACGATGACCAGGCCGCGCGCGTTCTCGGCGAGGATGTAGACGCCCATCAACTGCGCAAGCGCGCGGCCAAGCGGCCAGTCGGGCGCGTCGGAGGTGGCCTCACGGGCCGGTTCGAGATCGGCCACCGGCCAGCGCGTGCGGGATTCGTTCGCCTGCGGCGGCGCGACCAGCCGCGCGTGCAGCACCGGCCAATTATCGAATTTGATAGCAGACTGCGTACGCAGGACGTGCGCCTGGGGCCGATTTTGTGCTTGAAAAGACGTTTCGATCGGCGCCGTGCCACGCGTGGGCGCCATCGGCGGCTGCCCCGACATGGCAGCACGCGGACTGGCCAGCGCGTCGGTCAACGCGGCCTGCACCGCGCGATGCACGTCGCGCGGATCGCGAAAGCGCACCTCGATCTTGCCCGGGTGCACGTTGACGTCGACGCGGGCCGGATCGATCTCGATGAACAGCAGGTAGACGGGTTGGCGCTGGCCGTGCAGCACGTCGGCGTAGGCGCTGCGCGCTGCATGCGCGATCGTCTTGTCGCGCACGAAGCGGCCGTTCACATAGACGTATTGCTGGTCGGCGCGTGCGCGCGCGGCATCCGGCAGGCCGGCGAACCCGCTGATTTGCAGCGACGATGTGGAGCCGTTGAACGCGGAGACTGGCACTGCGGCGCGTGGCGCCAGCGGCACGGTCTGGGCCAGCCAGTCTGCGCCCAGCACGTCGGCGGCACGACGCGCGAGGGCAGTATCGGGAACCGTGTCGGCCGTCATGACGCAGGCGCGCCACTGCTGCACCAGTTTGCCGTCGTGCCAGACCGCGAAGCCGACGTCCGGCCGCGCGAGCGCATGCCGGCGCACCGCTTCCAGGCAGTGCGCGAACTCGGTCGCGTCGGTCTTCAGAAACTTGCGCCGCGCGGGCGTGCTGAAAAACAGCTCGCGTGCCTCGACCGTGGTGCCGACCGCGCGTGCGACCGCGCGCAGCTCGCCGCTGCCGGCCTCCAGCAGATGGGCGCCCGCGCCATCGGCCGTGCGCGAAGCCAGCGTGAGCTCGGCGACCGCGCCGATCGCAGCCAGCGCCTCCCCGCGAAAACCCATCGTCGCGACCGCTTCGAGTTCGGCCAGGCTCGTGATCTTGCTGGTCGCGTGGCGCTGCACGGCCAGCGGCAGCTGGGCGCGCGGGATGCCGCTGCCGTCGTCCTCGACTGCGAGCAGCCGCACACCGCCGGCGGCCAGCCGCACCGTGATCCGGCGCGCGCCTGCATCCAGCGCGTTGTCCAGCAGTTCACGCAGCACGGACGCGGGCCGCTCGATCACCTCGCCGGCCGCGATCTGGCCGACCAGCGCCTCCGGCAGCGCGCAGATCGGCCGCGGCGGCGGTATCGAGCTTGCTGACCTGGGCGCGTTCACTGGCGACGATTCTAGGGATGGGGGTGGAGCCAACAACGGGGCTGGGCCGGCGCTGCTCGCCGCGCTGGCCCGGATCGACGCTGAGCGGCCGGCACCGGTCGCGCTTCGCGCCGGTTGCCAATCCTCACAGCCGGCCAGCGACCCGTCCACCGCCCTGTGTTCCAATGGACTGCAGCCGCCAGGACGCCTGCGCGGCCCTGATCGGCCTGCCCGATCTGATTGCAGTGGTGCTTGCGGCGCTTGCCCGATTCGCAGCCGCCGCCTTTTTTCCATTCTTCGTTCAACCCTCCCCCCGCCTCCTCCCGTTCCAGCGATGCACCGAGTGACCGTCACCTTTGACCTGGTTTTCGATCTGCGGCGCGTGCCCGGATCGAAGCTGAGCGGGCGGCGCAGCTTGTTCAGCTTCACCGCGGGCGAGCTGACCGAACGGGAGCTGCACATGCAGGGTTGGCCGCGGCTGCAGGTGGGCGACACGATCACCGCGCTGCTGCGCCGCAAGAACGACTGGCGCACGCTGGTCGGCTGGGTGAATCACACGACCGGCGAGGTGGTGGCGCCGTCGCCGCTGCGCACCTTGCGCCGCTCGGTGCTGCTGGCGCTCGGCGTCGGGCTGCTGGTGGCCGTTATCTACGGCATGCTGACCGTGGGCACGCTCACGCCCGTGCTGCGCGGCTGGTCCTGGCTGCTGTGGGCCGGCTACGGCGGGTTCGTGCTGGTGCTGGTCGCGGCGACGCTGCTGCGGCAGTGGAGCCATTGGCGCATCGAGCGCGAGCTTGAATCGCTGCTGCTGGAACTGCGCGACAATCCCAACCGTTCCACCGCTTCCACGCTGCCACACGGCGGCGCCCGCGCCGGCGCAGACCTGACCGTGGATGCAACCGACTGAAGCGTTTGCGCGACATGGAAATCCTCACCCATCTGATCGACTTCGTGCTGCACGTGGACCGGCACCTGGAGCTGTTCGTGCAGAGCTACGGCACCTGGGTCTATGCGCTGCTGTTTCTGATCGTGTTCGTTGAGACCGGCCTCGTCGTGATGCCGTTTCTACCCGGCGATTCACTGCTGTTCGTGGTCGGCGCGCTGTGCGGCGCAGGCCTGATGGACTGGGCACTGGCCGGCGCGGTGCTGACGGCAGCGGCGATCGCGGGTGACCAGTGCAACTATTCGATCGGCCGGTACATCGGCCCGCGCGTGTTCCAGTGGGAGAGTTCGCGCTGGTTCAACCGCCGCGCGTTCGACCAGGCGCATGGCTTCTATGAGCGCTACGGCGGCATCACGATCATCCTCGCGCGCTTCATGCCGTTTTTGCGCACGTTCGCACCGTTCGTCGGCGGCGTGGCCGAGATGAACCGCCCGAAGTTCACGCTCTACAACTGCATCGGCGCGCTGATCTGGGTTTGGGGCGTGTCGGCGGCCGGCTACTTCCTGGGCACCATCCCGTGGGTCAAAGAGAACCTGGAGAAGATCATCTGGGCGATGATCCTGCTGCCAGGGTTGTTCATGCTGTTCGGCGCCTGGAAGGCGAGCCGGCGCAGCGCGGATGGTGGCAAGGCAGCGCCGCCGGTCAACCCGGCCTCCTGATCCACTTTTCTCCCAGCGCTTGACGCGGCGGCGACTCGGCCGTCGTCTGGGCCGTCGTCTGGGCCGTCAAGGTGCACGAACGGCGCCGCTCAGCGCCTGCCGCGCTCGAAAGCGAAGAAGTCGAGGATGTGCTCACCGAGCGCCTCTTCCCCGGTATTGAAATGCGCCATGATCGACACGTGGTTGTGGTCCGCCACCATCATGCGACGTGGTGCGATGCCGCGGGCGGTGGCAATCCGGCCGGCAAATTCGGTCGCATACACGTCGAGCAGCGGATTTTCATATTGCGCATGCACGATGAAGACCGGCAACGCAAGATTTGCGGCGTGCGCCATCGGGGATGCCAGCGCGTGGCTTGCCGGCTGGTCGCCAAAGTAGGCCCGCACGCCCATCGCGTTCGGATTTTCCGGCAGCACGTCAGCCTGAAGTCTCGCAGAGACCAGCACCAGGCAACACAGGTCGCGAGGCACGTGGGCCAGTGCCGGATCACAGGCAAGCGTCGCCGCATGGGTGCCGCCGGCGGAGTGTCCGATCAGACAGACGCCATGCGGATCTCCGCCGAAACGGTCGATGTGCCTGGATACCCAGGCGCAGGCGGCAGCGACATCGATCGCGCCCTGCGGGTGCTGCGCTTCGGGCGCCAGTCGGTATTCGACGTTGACACCGACGCAGCCGCGCCGGGCGAACCAAGTCAGCACGTTCGCATACATCGCATCGTTGATGTCCTTCGCGCCGCGCACGAACGCGCCGCCGTGCACGAACACCACGACCGGCGCGCGCGCACTGCGCACCGGGCGATAGACGTCGAGCACCTGCCGGTCGTGCGGCCCGTAGGGCAGGTCGCGCTGCACGACGACGCCGCCGCCGGGGGCGGCTTTGAGCAGCGGCAGATAGGCGGCCTTCACCTGGTCGCCCGCCGCTTTGATGTCCTGCTGCCAGACGGGACCAACCGAGCGCAGCAACCGCTCGATGGCATCCGGGCGACTGCCGGCGGACATTGGCGCTCAGTCGGGCTTCAGCGCGACCGCATCGACTTCGACGCACCAGTCGGGATGGGCCAATGCCGCCACGACGACCAGCGTGGACGCCGGTCGTGCCGAACCCAGATAGCCATTGCGTATGGCACCCAGTTGCGGCAAGTCCTCGGCGCATGTGAGGTAGGTGGTCACCTTGACGAGATGGCTCGCGTCCATCCCTGCTGCATCGAGCACCGCCATGAGGTTCTCCCAGGCTTGAGCGGCCTGGGCGGCAAAGCCCTGCCGAAGCTGCCCCTCGGCCGAGATGCCGACCTGTCCTGCCACGTGCAGCCAGGTGCCCGCTGCGCGACTTGAGATGCCGTGACTGTAGGGTCCCGCGGGTGGCGCGACCGTGGCGGGAGCGATCCGCTGCGACATGGCGGATCAGTGCAGCACGGTGTCGATCTCGGGGATTGCCGGGATCTCGACACCATAGACGCCGACGTCGGCGCGAATCTTGTTCACGCCCTGGCGGATGATTCCGATCTCGTCGTCCGGATGCGTGGCGCCGAGTCCGTACTCCGCAGCAAGCGCACGATTGCGCCCCGAACGCGCCCGCTCCTCGTGCGGCAGGTTCACGACCGCGTAGACACCGTTGAGAAGGCTGCCGCGCAGCTTCTTGGCGACTTTCAGGCCGATCAAGCGCTTTTCCTCTTCCGGCAGCTCGCTGAAAAACCGGCGCATGATGATCCTGCCGAACTGGATGTGACGCGCCTCATCGCGCAGGATCAGCCGGCATGCCTCGCGGATCGAGATGAACCGGGCGTTCTCGTAGCGCGCCTGCAGCAGCTCACCCGACAGCTGCTCGAAAAGCGTGTTCACCGACAGCCCTGCGAAGAAGCTCATGGCCTTTTCGTCCGACTCGTCGTGAAAGCGCGGAATGATGTCCTTGAAGTAGTCTGAACGCGGCATCGGCTGGTATTCGGCCAGGCCATCGGCGATGCGGAAACTTGCCTCGTGGTGCCGGAACTCCTCCGCAATGAAGTTGGTGATGTGCTGCTTCACTTCGAAGGGCTGGTGCTGAAAGATCGCATCGCGCAGACGCTCCGCTCCGTAAGGCGTGGCGCCGTGCTCCATCCAGGCGCGCAGGCTCCACCATTCCGAACCGGCCGTGCGCACCTCGGGCGGCAGGTCGGCCGCACCGAGATCGCTGTAGTCGATGTCCGTGACCGGGTCCCAGGCCAGCTCTCGCGCCTGGGTACAGAGCCGCCAGACCTCGGGATATTCGACCTTCGAGACGACCGGATACGGATTGGGAACGGCGGGAATCTCTTCGAGCAGTGACGGTTGCATGACGGCTTTCCTTTCGTAGACGGGACGCAGCGCAACCCATGCTACGGCGACAGTCCTGATTCATCCAATACCGAATGTGACCGCCGGTGATACGAGATGCGTATATCCTGACCGACCCTTTCCCCGAGCGGCGGGACCCCGATGTTTGAACTGAAGCAGCTCCGGCAATTCGTTGTGCTGGCGCAGGAACTGAATTTCGGCCGTGCCGCCGAAAAGCTGCACATGTCCCAGCCGCCATTGAGCGTGGCCATCCGCAAGCTCGAGGAAAGAGTGGGCACGCCGCTGGTTGATCGCAGCCGTCACCACGTGCGGCTGACACCGGCTGGCAAGGTGTTTTTGAAAGAGGCGCAGCGGCTTCTGCTGCAAGCGCATGCAGCGACCGAGCGGGCGCTGCGGGCTGCGCAGGGGGTTGAGGGATCCTTGAGCCTTTCCTTCGTGCCCAGTGCCGCAATCGACGTGCTGCCGGACATGTTCCGACGCTTTCAAAACGACTACCCGACCGTCCAGCTGAACGTGACCGCCGAATCCACGAGCCGGCAGCTGGAGGCACTGAAGCGCGCGCAAGTCGATCTGGCCCTGGTCGTGGGGCCGCTTCGAAAGGTCGACGGTCTGGCGTCGGTGGATCTACAGACCCAAGGCTTCGTGGTGGCGGTTTTTCGCGGCCATGCGCTGGCGTCCCAGCGATCCGTCCGGCTGGCCATGCTGAAAGATGAACCGTTCATCGCTTTTCCCGAAAGCGAGGGCGCAGGCTTCGCGGCCGCCTCCCTGAGTGCCTTCAATGCTGCAGGCTTTTCCCCGCGCGTCGTTCAGGAAGCCTCCCAGATGCAGGCGGTGCTCACGCTCGTCGCCGGCGGCCTGGGGATCGCAATGGTGCCGGCATCGATGAGGACGCTGGCGATGAAGGACGTGGTTTTTCTGGACCTCGCGAAGACACGTCCGCCACCGAGCTATCAGCTGACCTTCGCCTATAGCCGCCACAACGACAACCCCGTCATCCACGCCTTTCTCGCGGTCGCCGCCAGAACGTCGGCACGCTGACAGGCCTGCCGGGAATCGGCGCCCGGGTTGGTGCCGGTGATTCGATTCTTGTATGGCTTCGCTGCGAAGTCCGTATTGGACAGCGGAGGGCCGACGTCTGCACCATCTGCATCCTGACAGCGACCGCGCTGCCGAGTCCGATTTGCAATGTCGTTTCTGGAGCCACCCATGAAATTCACCAGACTGCTCGCCGCATCGGTGCTGTTCGCAGCCGTCGCCGTCGCCGCGCCCTCCTTCGCGCAGAACTACCCGACCAAGCCGGTCACGATCGTCGTGCCCTACCCGCCGGGAGGGTCGGCCGACATTCTGGCGCGCACCGTCGGTGAACAGCTCGGAGAACGCCTCGGGCAGCCCGTCGTGGTCGAGAACAGGAGCGGCGCCGGCACCGCGATCGGCGCGCGCCTGGTCGCCGACGCCGCACCCGATGGGTACACGCTGCTGCTGGGCACCGTGAGTTCACAGGCGATCAATCCGGCCATGAGCAAGGTGGGCTACGACCCGGTCAAGGACTTCGTCGTCCTCAGCCCGCTGGCATCGATCCCGTTCGTGCTGGTGGCCCATCCTGCGGTGCCGTACGACAATGTGTCGCAATTGATCGCTGCGGCCAAAAGCGACCCGGGCAAACTGGCGTTTGCTTCGGCCGGCTCCGGGACTTCCAACCATCTGGCAGGCGAAATGCTGGCCAACGCCGCAGGCCTCAAGCTGCTGCACGTGCCATACCGCGGCAGCGCTCCGGCACTGGTCGACGTTCTCGCGGGGCACGTGCCCATCATGTTCGACCTGCAGACGACCGCACTTCCGAACGTCAAAGCCCATAAGGTCAAGGCGCTCGCGGTGACCGGGCCGCAGCGCAGCCCTTTGCTGCCCGACGTGCCGACCATGATGGAGAGCGGTTTGCCGGGCTACGAAGTCAGCGCATGGTTCGGCCTTTTCGCTCCCGCCAAGGTTCCTGAACCGATCACCGCGCGCCTGTCCTCGACGCTGTCCGAGATCCTGCAGCAGCCGCAGACAAGGAAGCGCCTGCAGGAGATCGGCGCAGAGCCGGACACGCGCACCGCGCCTGAGTTCGCGCGCTACGTCGAGTCAGAAGCCAAAAAGTACGCCGATATCGTCCGGGCCTCGAATCTGACGCCTTGACGCCTGCAGCTGCGGATGCCGGAACCGGGGTTGCCCCGATGCCGGAGCAACCCGACCGGGCAACGCGATTTGCGGTATTGCCGCTCCCGCCGCAGTGAAAGCGTGCATCGGCCTCTGCCGAACCCCTCATTTTGCCGCCAGGCGGACCTGGCAGACGAACAGATGAACAGACGCCGTTCGCCGACGTGGCGACGAGCGCCTCACGAGCAGGAACGGGCGTCAGCTCCCGGTCATGTCCTCGGCCCGCACCCACTGGTCGAACTGTTCGCCCGTCAGATGACCTGAAGCAATCGCCGCCTCGCGCAGGCTGCTGCCTTCCTTGTGCGCCTTCTTCGCGATCTGCGCGGCCTTGTCATAGCCGATGTGCGGGTTCAAGGCGGTCACCAGCATCAGCGAGTTCTGCACGAGTTCGGCGATGCGCTCGCGCCTCGGCTCGATGCCGACCGCGCAGTGGTCGTTGAAGCTCTTCATGCCGTCGGCCAGCAGCCGCACGCTCTGCAGGAAGTTGTGCGCAATCACCGGGCGGAACACGTTGAGTTCGAAGTTGCCGGAGGCGCCGCCCAGGTTGATCGCGACGTCGTTGCCGAACACCTGGCAGCACAGCATCGTGAGCGCTTCGCTTTGCGTCGGGTTCACCTTGCCGGGCATGATCGATGAACCGGGCTCGTTCTCGGGAATCGAGAGTTCGCCGATGCCGCTCCTCGGGCCGCTGGCCAGCCAGCGCACGTCGTTGGCGATCTTCATCAGGCTCGCGGCAAGCGTTTTCAGCGCGCCGTGTGCATGCACCAGTGCATCACAACTCGCAAGCGCCTCGAACTTGTTCGGCGCGGTCACGAGCGGCAGGCCGGTCAGCTTGGCGAGTTCGGCCGCCACCCCTTCCGCATAGCCTTTCGGTGCATTCAAGCCGGTGCCGACCGCGGTGCCGCCGAGCGCGAGTTCGCACAGGTGCGGCAGGGCCACGCGCACGTGCCGCTCGCCGTGTACGAGTTGCGCGACGTAGCCCGAGAACTCCTGCCCCAAGGTCAGCGGCGTCGCGTCCTGCAGATGCGTACGGCCGATCTTCACGATGTCGTCGAACGCGCGCGATTTGAGTGCGAGCGTTTCGCGCAGCTGCATCAGCGCAGGCAGCAGGCGCTTCTCGATTGCGGTGACGGCGGCCACGTGCATCGCGGTGGGGAACACGTCGTTGCTCGACTGGCTCTTGTTCACGTCATCGTTCGGGTGCACCGATCGGCCCTCGCCGCGCGCACCGCCGAGCAGTTCGCTCGCGCGGTTCGCCAGCACCTCGTTCACGTTCATGTTGGTCTGGGTGCCGCTGCCGGTCTGCCAGACCACGAGCGGAAATTCGCCCGCGTGGTCGCCGGCCAGCACTTCGTCAGCCGCGGTGATGATCGCATCGGCCTTCGCTGCATCGAGCAGCCCGAGCGACTGGTTCACCGCCGCCGACGCACGCTTGACCTGCGCGAGCGCCGTGATGATCTCGCGCGGCTGGCGTTCGCCCGAGATGTCGAAATTCTGCAGCGAGCGCTGCGTCTGCGCGCCCCAGAGGCGCTCGGCCGGCACGTCGATCGGGCCGAACGTGTCGCGTTCGATGCGGTTGGTCATGGCAGGAAAAACCTTTCGTCATGGAGGGGGTGCACGGGCTGGGGGCAGGCCTGCCGCAAATTATGGGCGCAGCATTCGGGCCACCATAATCGATCGATGCCGGGAGGCCACGATGCCGCCCGCCTTGCCTTGCATCCATTCCATTGCCCAAAGGCCCCGCAATATGCTGATCCTGCACAGTTTCTATTTGTCCCTGGCCACCTACCGCGTGCGCATCGCACTGAACCTGAAGGGCGTCGCGTTCGAGGAGCGTACGCATGATCTGACCCAGGGCGAGCAGAACGCGGCCGACTTTCGCCACGTGAACCCGGCCGGTGCGGTGCCGGCACTCGAAGGCGCGACCGATGAGCCGCTCACGCAGAGCCTCGCGATCCTCGAATGGCTCGAAGAAACTTGTCCCGAGCCTGCGCTGCTGCCGGCCGATGCAGCGGGACGCGCGCGCGTGCGGTCGCTGTTTCTGCTCACCGCCGCCGACACGCATCCGATCGTCGTGCCGCGCGTGCGCAAGCGCCTGGCCGAGCAGTTCGGCGCCGACGAGGCCGCGCACCGCGACTGGTCCGCGCACTGGTTTCGCGAAGGCTGCGCGGCTTACGAAGCGCGGCTGGCGCCGGGTGCAACGCGCTGCCACGGCGAGCGCCTGAGCATTGCGGACCTCGGCATCGCAAGCCACCGGATCGGCGCCGAGCGGTTCGACGTCGAGATTGCGCCGTTTCCGAAATTCAGTGCGGTCACGAACGCGCTGCTCACGCTGCCCGAATTTGCGGCCGCGCACCCGCGGCATCAGCGCGGCGCACCGGCGGCTATAAGCCGGCCACGCGGATAATTTGGTCTGACGCTTCACTGCCATTGTCCAGCCCATGACCACCATCCGACAAGCCGACCTGATCGAATCGATCGCCGGCGCCCTGCAGTTCATCAGCTACTACCACCCGGCCGACTACATCGCGCACCTCGCGCGTGCCTACGAGCGCGAACAGTCGCCGGCAGCAAAAGATGCGATCGCCCAGATCCTGACCAACAGCAGGATGAGCGCGACCGGGCACCGGCCGATGTGCCAGGACACCGGCATCGTCAACGTGTTCCTCAAAGTCGGCATGGAGGTGCGCTGGGAGGGCTTCACGGGAAGCCTCGAAGACGCGATCAACGAAGGCGTTCGGCGCGGCTACAACGACCCTGACAACACGCTGCGAGCGAGCATCGTCGCGGACCCGCAATTCACGCGCAAGAACACCGGCGACAACACGCCGGCCGTGATCGTCACCGAGCTCGTGCCTGGCGACAAGCTGGACGTGACCGTGGCCGCGAAAGGCGGCGGCTCCGAGAACAAATCCAAGCTCGTGATGCTGAACCCGAGCGATTCGGTGGTCGACTGGGTGCTGAAGACCGTGCCGACGATGGGCGCCGGCTGGTGCCCGCCGGGCATGCTCGGGATCGGCATCGGCGGCACCGCGGAGAAGGCCGCATTGCTCGCGAAAGAGTCGTTGATGGACGACATCGACATGCACGAGCTGCAGGCGAAGGCGGCCGATGGCGAAACCCTCACACCGGTCGAGCAACTGCGCGTGGAGCTGTACGAGAAGGTCAACGCGCTGGGCATCGGCGCGCAGGGCCTGGGCGGGCTGACCACGGTGCTCGACGTGAAGATCAGGATGTACCCGACGCATGCAGCGAGCAAGCCGGTTGCGCTGATCCCGAACTGCGCGGCCACGCGCCATGCGCATTTCGTGCTGGACGGCAGCGGCCCGGTCCATCTCGAGCCGCCGAGCCTGGACACCTGGCCGGACGTGAACTGGCAGCCCGACACCCGGACCAGCCGCCGCGTCGACCTGAACACGCTGACCCGCGAACAGGTGGCGGCTTGGAAGCCCGGAGAGACCCTGCTGCTGAACGGCCGCATGCTGACCGGCCGAGACGCCGCGCACAAGCGGATTCAGGACATGCTGGCTGCGGGTGAGCCGGTGCCGGTCGATTTCACGAACCGGGTCATCTATTACGTCGGCCCGGTCGATCCGGTGGGCAGCGAGGCGGTCGGCCCGGCAGGCCCGACGACGTCCACTCGCATGGACAAGTTCACCGACATGATGCTGGGCAAAACCGGGCTGCTCGCGATGGTCGGCAAAGCCGAGCGCGGGCCGGCAGCGGTCGCGTCGATCAAGCAGCACCGGTCGGCATATCTGATGGCGGTCGGCGGCGCTGCGTATCTCGTCTCCAAGGCGATCAAGACCGCGAAAGTGCTCGCGTTCGAGGACCTCGGCATGGAAGCCATCTACGAGTTCGACGTGCAGGACATGCCGGTCACGGTTGCCGTGGATGCGGGCGGCACCAGCGCGCACGTGACCGGGCCGGCCGAGTGGCAGCAGCGGATTGCGAGTGGCGAGTTCAAGAACATCGCGGTCGTCGCGGCGTGACGGTGGCAACGCCGGTCACTGCCGACGCGCCGATCGGCGTGTTCGACAGTGGCGTCGGCGGTCTGAGCGTGCTGCGCGCGCTGCGTGCCGAGTTGCCGCATGAACGGTTCATCTATTTCGCCGACAGCGGCCATGCGCCGTACGGCGAGCGGGATGGCACCTTTGTGATCGAGCGGTCGCGGCACGTACTCGACCTGCTGCGCCGCGAGCATGCGATCAAGGCGCTGGTGGTCGCGTGCAACACGGCGACCGCTGCCGCGATCCACCTGTTGCGCGCAGCAAACCCCGAACTGCCGATCATCGGCGTCGAACCCGCACTGAAACCCGCACTCGCCGCGAGCCGCACGCGTCGCATCGGCGTGCTCGCCACGCGCGGCACACTGACCAGCGCGAAGTACGCAGCGCTGCAGGCGAGCCTGGGCTTCGATGCCGCCTTCATCACGCAGCCGTGCGACGGCCTTGCCTCTGCAATCGAACGCTTCGATGCTCCAAAAATAGTAGCGCTATGCGCACAATACACAAGCGCCCTGGGCACTTTTGGCACTCAAGACGGCCAAATCGACACGCTCGTGCTCGGCTGCACGCACTACCCCGTGGTGGCCGACCAGTGGCGCGACTGCATCGGGCCGCAAGTGGCGCTGATCGAAACCGGGCCGCCGGTCGCGCGGCAGACGCGCAAGGTGCTGGCAGCGGCAGGGTTGCTCACCCAGCGAATCGGACCGGCCGATCACCTGAAGTTGCTGAGCACGGGCGATGTTCGGCTGCTGCGCGAAGCGGCGGCGCGCTGGCTGCCGATGGCCATGACGCCTGAGACTTGCGCACTCACGGTGGGACTTGCCCCCGATCCCTACGATTTCCAAGAAGTTTTTGGAGCTGCGCGATGACTGACGAGATTGCAAACCTGGTGCTCGAACACCTAAAACGGTTTCGACCCGGCCAAGAGCGTATTGAGCGCAAGCTCGAAGAGCTGATTGTGCGCATCGGCAACCTCGAAATCAGCGTCGCGGGTCCGCGCCGCGACTTCGCCCACTCTGAAGAAAACGCGGCAGCGATGGGCGTCCGCATGGACCGCATGAACGACCGCGTCGAACGGATCGAAAAGCGGCTTGAGCTGATCTGACCGCATTGCGCTCCTGCTTCTGTTAGCGCGTCCTCAAAATGCAGGGTTCATAGCGCATCGAGCGGCAGCTTGTGCACAACCTGGCCTTCGCGGGCATCCGCGGTCGCGCTCAGCTCGACGTCTTCGAGCACATTCACCATGGCTTCGAATACACGCGCCGGCACGCAGTAGAACGCAGGCTTGTTACGGTTCAGGATCGCCACGGGCAGGCCCATGCCCGCCGCGACGGTCCTCATCGGGTTCTTCCTGAGTTCGGAGACGCTGGCGATTGCGTCAGCAAGGATCACGGGAGTCATGACTGCATCCAAGCGTTTCCGATAGCGCCAATGCCATTGCTCGCATTCGGTCCAGACACCGATGCAGTACAACACCACCCGCCGTCGCGCTCCTGTCACTCAGCAATCGTCGCCGCCACCCGTCGGCACATTGCGCTCCAACTCGTCGATCCACGCCGTCGCTTCCGAATCGCTCGGCGCCCGCCAGTCTCCGCGCGGCGACAGCGAGCCGCCGGAGCCGACTTTCGGCCCATTCGGCAGGCAGCTGCGTTTGAACTGGCTGGTCTTGAAAAAGCGCCAGAGAAAAGTACGCAGGTGCCGGCGGATATCGTCGATGCCGTATTCGTTCTTTTCCTCGTTCGCACGCTGCGGCCAGCGGCCTGTTTCGCGGTCGTGCCACGCACACCACGCGAGGAACGCGACCTTGCTCGGCCGGAAGCCGAAACGCAGGATGTAGTAGAGATGGAAGTCCTGCAACTCGTACGGGCCGATCGTGTCTTCGGACTTCTGCTCGGGTTGCGCCACCGCGGACCCGTCGTCGACTTCCGAACCCGCCTCGGCCGCCGGCACCAGTTCCGGGCTGATCTGCGTGGCGACGATCGCGTGCAGCGTCGCGCTGCCCGCTGTATCGAACATGCCGCTGTCCGCAACCCAGCCGACCAGATGCTTGATCAAGGTCTTGGGCACGCTTGCGTTCACGTTGTAGTGCGACATGTGGTCGCCGACGCCGTAGGTGCACCAGCCTAAAGCGAGTTCGCTCAGGTCGCCGGTGCCGACCACGATGCCGCCGTTCGCGTTCGCAAGCCGGAACAGGTGACTGGTGCGCTCGCCGGCCTGCACGTTCTCGAACGTGATGTCGTAGACCGGCTCGCCACGCGCGTACGGATGGCCGAGGTCGGCCAGCATCTGCGCGCAGCTCGGCCGGATATCGATCTCGCGCGCGCTGCAGCCGATCGCGGCCATCAACGCATGCGCCTGCTGCAAGGTGCGGCCGCTGGTCGCAAAACCCGGCATCGTGAAGCCGAGGATGTCGGCCCGAGGGCGCTTCAGCCGGTCCATCGCCTGCGCGCAGACCAAGAGCGCGTGCGTCGAGTCGAGCCCGCCGGAAACGCCGATCACGAGCTTCTGGATACCGGCGGCTTCGACGCGCTGCACGAGCGACTGCACCTGGATGTTGAACACTTCGCGGCAGCGCTCGTCGCGCGTGGCCGGGTCGGCCGGCACGTACGGAAAGCGCTCGATGTCGCGCAGCAGCGCACCGCGCGCTCCCTGGTTGGCCGGCACGTCGAAGACGATGGTGCGCCAGCCGGACAGCGCGCCTTGGTGCCGGCGCACGCTGTCGCCGAACGTGGTCTGGCGCATCCGGTCATGCTCGAGCCGCTCGAGGTCGATGTCGGCGACGATCCGATGCGATTCGTTGCTGAACCGTTCGCTCTCGGCCAGCAGGTCGCCGCATTCATAGATCAGCGCCTGCCCGTCCCAGGCCAGATCGGTCGTCGACTCGCCGATGCCGGCCGAGGAATACAAGTAGGCCGCGACGCAGCGCGCCGACTGCAGCGCGACGAGCTGGTGCCGATAGTCGGCCTTGCCGATCGTGATGTTGGATGCCGACAGATTCGCGAGTATGGTGGCGCCGGCCAGCGCCGCATAGCTCGACGGCGGCAGCGGCACCCAGACGTCCTCGCAGATCTCCACATGGATCTTGAGCAGCGGCTGCGCGCTCGCCTGGAAGATCAAATCGGCGCCGAACGGCACGCGCGCGCCGCACAGGTCGATCTCGCGGGACAGCGCGCTGTCGGCGCCCGCGAACTGGCGCGCCTCATAGAACTCGCCATAGTTCGGCAGATAGGTCTTGGGCACGACGCCGAGCAGCCGGCCGCCCGCGACGACCGCCGCGCAGTTGAACAGCCGCTGATCGACGCGCAGCGGCAGCCCGACAATGGCCGCCGCGCACACTTTCGTCGACGCCTGCACGACTTGCGCGAGCGCTGCCTCGCACGCATCGAGCAGTGCCGCCTGGTGAAACAGGTCGTCGCAGGTATAGGCCGACAGGCCGAGTTCCGGAAACAGCACCAGATCGGCGCCGGCGCCCGCCGCATCTTCGTACATCGCTATCGTTTCCGAAGCGTTGAAGGCGGGATCGGCGACCCGGTTCCGCGGCACCGCGACGCACGCGCGCGCAAAACCGTGGCGGCGCGGATCGAAGAAATCTGCCTGCGTCATCGCTCGTGCTCCGTCTGCCGCTTCTCAGCCAGTTCCAGCTCCGATCCGGGCGTGGTGTCGACCTTCAGCACTTCCTCGTAATGCTGAAGCGCGGCGGCGTTGCGCGCCCGGGACTGCGAAGCGATGCAGTCGCGCGGCACCACCACGTCGAGGTCGCGCATGCGCGCCTCGGCCGCCGTGACGAGCACGCACTGATCGCTCGCGACGCCCGTGAGCAGCACCCGATCGACCGCAAGATCGCGCAGCAGCAATTCGAGCGGCGTCGAGAAGAACCCCGAATGCTTGGGCTTCAGCACGAAGTAGTCGTCCGGGTCGGGCGCGAGCGCCTCGGTGATGCGCGCGCCCTGTGAACCGCATTCGCGCGACTCGCGCACCAGCGTCGCGAAGTCGGACCGCCATTGTCCGTGGTTGTCGTTCGTGTAGGTGACCGGGACGCCGACCGCACGGCAGCGTTTTTTGAGCGCGCAGACGGCCGGCACGATCTCCAGCGCGCCGCCGACCAGCTTGTCGGCATCGGGAAAATCCCAGCAGCTGATCATGTCGATGATCAGCTGCGCGGTACGGCCGACCGCGGTCGGCGAGGCAGGGTCGATGGTCGAGGAACGCGGCATGTTCGATGACTTCGGGCGCGGCGCCGGCCAGCCAGAGCAAGCCGACGCCGGACCCGGTTTGCTCCGGGTTGTAAAGACGGGGTCCCGCATTGCAAGCTGCATACCCACGGCATGTCGTGCAGCGGGCAGCGGCATCTCGGACAGCCCGGTTCAGCTAGCCGCCTGCCGCAGCGTCTCCACCACCGGCCGCGCGAGCACGCCTCGCAGGCCCCACCAGCCGGCCGCTAGCGCGAGCAGCGCGCCGCAGACAGCTCCCACCAGCGGCACCAGCGGCGACGCGGTCCAGGCGAACTCGAACACCCAGCGGGCGAGCGCCCAGCCGACGATCGACGCCACCACGCTCGCGAGGAAGCCCGCTAGCAGTCCAACCCCTGCGAGTTCGGCGCGCTGCACCTGCCGCAGCAGCGACGCACGCGCGCCAACCGCACGCATGATCGCAAATTCCCGCGCGCGCTCCTCGCGCGTGGCGCTGATCGCGGCGAACAGCACGACCAGGCCAGCCGCAAGCGTGAAGCCGAACAGGAACTCGACCGCGCGGATCACCTGATCGAGCACCCTTTGCACTTGCGCAATCGTGGCGCTCAAATCCACCAGCGTGATGTTTGGAAAATCGCGCACCAGCGTGTTGTCGAAATTGCGCGGCTTGCCCACCACATCGGCCGCCGGCGCGCGGAACGCGCCCATGTAGGTGGTCGGCACGTCGGCCATCCGGTCCACCGGGAACAGCACGAAGAAGTTCGCGCGCAGCGATCCCCAGTCCACCTTGCGCAGCGATGTGATGCGCGCGGACGTCTGAATGCCGCCGACATCGAAGCGCAGCCGGTCGCCGAGCTTCAGGTTGAGCCGCTCGGCGATGCCGTCTTCCACACTGACCTCGCCGGGGCGGTTCGGCTCCCAGCGACCCGCGACGATCTGGTTGTGCGGCGGCGGCTCGGCGCTGAACGACAGGTTGAATTCACGGTCCAGCGAACGCGGCGCGTTCTGGTCGGCATCGGCATCCGTGCCGGCGTCCGACGCAGCCGCCGCCTTGCCGTTCACCTCCACCAGCCGGCCGCGGATCATCGGATACCAGTCGTAGTTGCCGATGCCGGCGCCCTTCAGCTCCGCCTGGAATTTAATGGCCTGCTCCGGCATCACGTTGATGACGAAGCGGTTCGGCGCGTCGGGCGGCGTCGCGCTGCGCCAGCTGCCGATCAGATCGGTGCGCAGCAGCACCAGCAGCACCAGCGCGAGCAGGCCGACCGCGAGCGCGCTGACCTGCACCACCGCGAAGCCGGGCCGTGCGGAGATCTGCCGCGTCGCCAGCACCAGCCAGCGCGGCGCGGTCGCCTCGTTCACGACCCGGCGCAGCAGCTTCACCGCGCCGTAGCTGAGCGCTGCGAACAGCAGCACCGCGCCCGCGAAGCCGCCGACTGCGATCAGCCCGAGCTTCAGATCACGGCTGGTGGCCAGCAACAGCAATGTGAACCCCAGCACGCCGAGCGCGAGAACGGCTGCCGATGCGGGCCGCAGATTGCCCATTTCGCGCCGGATCACGCGGATCGGCGGCACCTGCGCAAGCTGCAGCACCGGCGGCAGCCCGAACGCAAGCAGCAACGTGAGTCCGACGCCCAGCCCGAAGCCGACCGGCCACCAGCCCGGCGCCGGCAGCCCGGCCGCGACCAGCCCCGACAGCAGCAGCACGAAGCCGTAGTGCACCGCGAACCCGAGCACGGTGCCCAGCAGGCTTGCCGCGATGCCGATCAGCACGAACTCGAAGCCGTACGCGAGCGCGATGCTGCGCTGCGACGTACCCAGCACGCGCAGCAGCGCGCAGGCGTCCAGGTGGTTGGCAGCAAAACCGCGTGCGGTCAGCGCGACCGCCACGGCGCTCAGCAACGCCGACAGCAGCGCGACCAGATTCAAGAACTTGTTGGCGCGATCCAGCGTCTGGCGCATCGCGGGCCGGCCGGTGTCGAGCGTTTCGATGCGCAGGCCGCGTGCATCGGGTTTGGCGATCAGGGCTTCAGCGCGCGCGATGAACTGCGCGACCGGTTGCGCTTCGCCGGCCACGGCGAGCCGATAGTTGAGGCGACTGGCAGGCTGGATCAGCGCGGTCGCGGGCAGATCGGCGCGGTTCATCATCACGCGCGGCGAAAAGCTCGCGAAGCCCATGCCGCGGTCCGGCTCGATCGCGATCAGCCGGCCGATGCGCAGGCTTGCGTCGCCGAGCAGCAGTGGGTCGCCAACTTTCAGGTTCAGCGCACCGAGCAAGGCCGGATCGACCCAGGCCTCGCCGGCCGCCGGCACGTCGCGCGTCGGGCCGGCCGGTGTGTCGAGGTCGCTCGCCACGCGCATCGTGCCGCGCAGCGGATAGCCGTCTTCGACTGCCTTGAGCGCCACCAGCCGCGCAGCACCGCCCTGAGCGTCCGTGGCGCGCGCCATCGTCGGAAACGTCAGCGTGGTGGCGGTGCGCAGGCCCAGCGACGCTGCAGCTGCCGCCAACGCCGGCGGCGGCGCGTGGTCGCTCGACACGACCGCATCGCCGCCGAGCAACTGCCGCGCATCACGGGCCAGGCCGCCTTGCAGCCGGTCCGCGAAAAAGCCGACTGCGGTCAGTGCGGCGACCGCCAGCGCAACGGCCAGGACCAGCAGCCGCAGTTCGCCTGCGCGCAAGTCACGCCGCAGATTGCGCCAGCCGAGTTTCCAGAAAGGGGCGTTCATGGCGTTGGACCATAGCGGAATGCCGGCGCCCGGGGCTTTGCGCGGTGGCAATGGCCTGTGGGCGCTGCGCGCATTGCCGAGCGCGGCCGTGGTTGCAATCGGTGCAGCGCCGGACGTCTGGCACCTGTGGCTGCGGTTGGCCAGCGTCAGCGCAGCTGGTCGAGCAGCTGCACGAACGCCTGACTGCGTGCCTTGCGCGACGCCGCCTGCGTGGCCGCTGCATCGGGCAGCGCCGCGCGCCCGGACCGGACCGATGCCACGAAGCGCGGCAATATGGCGGCGATCTCGTCGGCCGAATCGAGCCGCGCGATCGCATCGAGCCTGGCTTCGCGCAGCACGCCTGCCGTGTCCCCGGCCGGATCGGTCAACGCGAGGATCGGGCGGCCCGCGCGCAGGTATTCGTAAATCTTGGCGGGAATCTGCTCGTTGCAGTTGGCCGCCTGCAGCACCAGCAGGCCATCGACCGACAGCATTTCTGCGAGCGCCTCGCGGTAGTTGATCGCGGGGCACAGCTCGATGAACTCGCTGGCGCCGTGTGCCGCCCCGAGCTTGTGCAACAGATCGTCATGCACCGAAGCACGGAAGCGCAGCCGCAGGTCGGCCGGGGTCAGCACGCCCGCGGCGTTCAGGCGGCCGAGCGCGATGAACAGTTGCGTCGGATCGCGTTCCGACGGATAGACGATGCCGCTGTGCAGCAGCACCAATGGGCCTGCGTCGGTAGCAGCGTTGGATGCAGCCGGGGCAAGCCCGGCGAAGCTGTCTTCGTCGTAGCCGTTTTCAAGCACCGTGATGCGGTCGGCTGCGGCGGGATAGCGCTCCCGATACATGCGTGCGGCGCTCGGTGTGGTGAACACGCACATGCGCGCCTGTGCTACCGCCTGCTCTTCGATCCGCTTGAAGCGTTGCCAGGTTTTCGGGTCCGGCGGATAGCCCTCCTGCGCCATCGGATCGCGGAAGTCGGCGATCCACGGCAGGCCGCTTTTGCGCTGCAGTTTGGCGCCGATCAGGTGCGCGGTGGCGATCGGATAGGTGGACCAGATCGCATCGGGCTTGAATTTGTCGATCAGGCGCATGCCCTGCCGCACTGCGGCGAACTTCCAGCTGACCCAGCGATCCGGCCGCGCCATGAAGCCGAGGTGGCGGCCGGCCATCGTCAGATGCCGTGCGGTGTCGAGTGCGAACGCGCGGCGCACCACGGTGTTCGGTGGAATTTCGGGCAGCAGATCGTCGCTGGTCTGCACATAGGCACGCGGGTCTGCACTCAGCACCAGCGGCTGCCAACCGTGCGCCGGCAGGTGCTGCACGAAGCGCAAGGTGCGCTGGATGCCGCTGCTTCCCGCCAGCGGCGGAAAGTGGAAGGCGATCATCAGCAGGCGTTTCAAGCGGGCGGGCCGTGGCGGCGGAACGGATAGGGGCGGCGGCACTGCTGCCGAACGGCGACCGCCGGTGGACGGCAGTGGCACTCAAATGATAAGCGGGGACAGGACGGAACCAGCCGCGTGGCTCGAATTCGACCACCGGCGCCGACCACCCGCTCGATCCCTGCGAAAATAAGCCGATGTTTACGGGAATCGTCAGCGCAGTCGGCCAGATCATGTCGGTGCAACCCCTCGGCGCCACGCCGGCGCATGGTATGCGCGTGCAGATTGGCGTGCCGGCCGGCTTCCTCGACGACGTGGCTGCGGGCGACAGCATCGCGATCAACGGCGCCTGCATGACGGTGGCCGTGTTCGATCCGGCAGCCGCGCAGTTCGAGGTCGACGTGTCGGCCGAATCGCTGGCGCGCACGGACGGCTGGCAGCCGGACCAGCCGGTGAACCTGGAGAAGGCGCTGCGCGCCAGCGACCGGCTCGGCGGCCATATGGTGGCCGGCCACGTGGACGGCGTCGGCACCGTGCGGCGCTTCGCGGCCGTAGGCGAAAGCATCGAGCTGCAGATCGCAGCACCGCGGGCGCTGGCGCGCTATCTCGCGTTCAAGGGCTCGATCGCGGTCGATGGCGTGAGCCTCACGATCAACTCGGTGACCGACGCATCGGATGCAAGCGTGATCGCCATCAATCTGATCCCGCACACGCTTGCGCATACCGCGTTCAGCCGCCTGCGCGAAGGCACGCGTGTGAATCTGGAGATCGACACGATCGCCCGTTATGTCGAACGCATGCTGGCACTAAGTGCCGCCGACCGACCGACCACCGTTTGAGGATTGCACCCGATGAATCAGCCACACCTGCATGCGGTGGAGACCGGCAAACGCCTGCGGACCGTCGGCATTTCACCGGTCGACGACATCGTGGCCGAGTTGCGTGCCGGCCGCATGGTGATCCTGGTCGATGAGGAAGACCGCGAGAACGAGGGCGATCTGGTGCTTGCGGCCGAGCATGTGACGCCAGCTGCGATCAACTTCATGGCGCGCTTCGGCCGCGGACTGATCTGCCTGACGCTGACCGGCGAGCATTGCGAACGGCTGCAACTGCCGCCGATGACAACCAAAAACGGCACGCGCCACTCGACCGCGTTCACGGTGTCGATCGAGGCTTCGACCGGCGTCACGACCGGCATCTCTGCGGCCGACCGGGCCCGTACCGTGCAGGCGGCGGTCGCGCGCGGCGCGCGGGCCGACGACCTGGTGCAGCCGGGCCACATCTTTCCGCTGCAGGCGGTGGCCGGCGGCGTGCTGATGCGCGCAGGCCACACGGAAGCCGGCTGCGATCTCGCGGCGCTGGCCGGCTGCGTGCCGGCGTCGGTGATCTGCGAAATCATGAAGGACGACGGCACCATGGCGCGCCTGCCGGATCTGCAGGTGTTCGCGGCCGAACACGGCTTGAAAATCGGCACCATCGCCGACCTGATCGAACACCGCAGCCGGACCGAGTCGTTGATCGAAAAGATCGGCAGCCGCCCGATCCAGACCGCGTTCGGCGCGTTCGTCGCGCACGCCTACCGGGACCAGCCCAGCGGCGGCGTGCATCTGGCGCTGGTGCGCGGCGAATGGGATGCGCACGACGTGGTGACGGTGCGCGTGCATGAACCGCTTTCAGTGCTCGACGCGCTGGAGCGGGGCCGTCAGATGCATTCCTGGAGTCTGGAGCGAAGCCTGAAGCGGATCGAGGAAATCGGCGCCGGCGTGGTGGTGCTGCTCAATTGCGGTGAAAGCGGCGCGCAGTTGCTCGCGCAGTTCGAGGGCACCGCGCAGGCGGCGCATGCACCGGTACGCGGCGGCATGGACCTGCGCAGCTACGGCATCGGCGCGCAGATCCTGCGCGAATGCGGCGTGCAGCGCATGACCCTGCTCGGCAAGCCGCGCCGGCTGCCGAGCATGACCGGCTACGGCCTGGAGATCACCGGTTTCGTGCCGGACGAGGCCAGCCTTTGAGCACCGCAAATACCATCCAGAGAAAAGTGAAGACGCCTCATGTTTGAACCCGGCCGAGCCGCCCGCCCCGCCACACTTGACGGCAGCGGCCTGTCGATCGGCATCGTGCAGGCACGCTTCAACGAGTCGGTCACCGATGCGCTGCTGGCTGCGTGCCGTGAGGAGCTGGCTGCGCTCGGCGTCGCCGCCGATGCGATGGAGCTGGTGCAGGTGCCCGGCGCGCTGGAAATTCCGTTGGCACTGCAGGCACTGGCCGACAGTGGCCGGCACCGCGCGCTGATCGCGCTGGGCTGCATCGTGCGCGGCGAAACCTATCACTTCGAGCTGGTCGCCAACGAGTCCGGTGCCGGCGTCACGCGCGTGGCGCTGGACCAGCGGATCCCGATTGCGAATGCGATCCTGACGACCGAAACCCTCGCCCAGGCGCAGGCGCGCCAGCACGACAAGGGCCGGGATGCAGCGCGGGTCGCGGTGGAAATGGCGCAGTGGCTGCGCGCACGGCAGCGCGCGGCATGAGCGAGCATGTGCCGTCATCGCCAGCACCGTCGGCAGCCGGTGCGCCGCGCCAGTTGCGCACCGGCCTGACCAGCACCGGCGCGCGCAAGGCCGCGGCCAAGCAGCCGCGCAGCCGTGCGCGCGAATTTGCATTGCAGGCGCTGTATCAGCACTTGGTCGGCAGAAACGAGCCGAGTGCGATCGATGCGTTCACGCGCGACCTGTCGGGTTTCCACAAGGCCGACTCGGTGCATTACGACGCGCTGCTGCACGGCTGCATCGCGCAGGCGGACGCGCTCGATGCGCTGCTGGCGCCGCTGCTCGACCGCAAATCGGTCGACCTGTCGCCGATCGAACATGCGGTGCTATGGATCGGCACCTACGAGATGCAGCACTGTCTGGACGTGCCGTGGCGCGTCGTGCTCAACGAATGCATCGAGCTCGCGAAAGCGTTCGGCGGCACCGATGGCCACAAGTACGTGAACGGCGTGCTCCACGGGCTGGCGCCGCAGCTGCGTGCCTTGGAAGTCGAGCGCGACAGCGGACGGCGCAAGCCCGCACCCGCAGCAGCGCCCGAGCCCGAGCAACCATGACGAAGCTCGCAGCCCGGGCCGATCGCATCGATCCGTTCTACGTGATGGAAGTCGCCAAGGCCGCGCGTGCACAGGCATCGGCGGCAGCCGATACGGACGAGCCGATGATCTTCTTGAACATCGGCGAGCCCGACTTCACCGCGCCGCCGCTGGTGCAGCAGGCCGCCGCGCGCGCGATCGCCGGAGGCCGCACCCAGTACACCGATGCGCTCGGTATCGAACCGCTGCGCGAGCGCCTGAGCGAGTGGTATCGGAGCCGCTTCGGCATCGACGTGCCCGCGCGGCGCATCGTGATCACGGCCGGCGCATCGGCAGCGCTGCAGCTGGCGTGTCTGGCACTGATCGATCCCGGCGACGAAATGCTGCTGCCGGACCCGAGCTATCCGTGCAACCGGCATTTCGTCGCGGCGGCCGACGGTGTCGCGCGGCTGATTCCGACCGACGCCGAGCAACGCTTTCAGCTCAGTGCGCAGCAGGTGCAAGCCTATTGGGGCCCGCGCACCCGCGGCGTGCTGCTGGCTTCGCCATCGAACCCGACCGGCACGTCGATCCACCCAGAGGAGCTCGCGCGCATCCTCCAGGTGGTGCGGGCGCAGGGCGGCGTGCTGCTGATCGACGAGATCTACCTGGGCCTGAGCCACGACCCGACCTATGCGCAAAGCGCGCTGGCGCTCGGCGCCGACGTGATCAGCATCAACAGTTTTTCCAAATATTTCAACATGACCGGCTGGCGGCTCGGCTGGATCGTGGTGCCCGACGAACTGGTCGCGCCGCTGGAACGGCTGGCCCAGAACCTCTACATCTGCGCGAGCACGATCGCGCAGCAGGCCGCGCTCGCGTGCTTCGAGCCGGACAGCATGGCCGAGTACGAACGCCGCCGCGCCGAGTTCAAGGCGCGGCGGGATTTCTTCGTTCCGGCGTTGAACCGGCTCGGTCTGCAGGTGCCGGTGCCGCCGGACGGGGCGTTCTATGCGTGGGCCGACTGCACGGCGCTTGCGCAGACGTTCGGCGTCGACAACAGCTGGGACTTCGCATTCGAGTTGATGCGCCGCGCGCATCTGGCCGTCACGCCCGGGCGCGATTTCGGGCACGACCAGACTGCGCGCTTCGTGCGTTTTTCGACCGCCAACGCGATGCCGCAACTCGAGCAGGCGGTGCAGCGGCTGCAGCGGCTCGCAGGTCGCGGCGGCCGGCGCTGAAAGCGCGCCGGCTGTGGAAACCTCACCAACGATGTCGCTCCTCGTCCGTTATCTGCATCGCGTGCGCATCTATTGGGAGGACACCGATGCGGGCGGCATCGTGTTCTACGGCAACTATCTGAAATTCTTCGAGCGCGCGCGCACCGAATGGCTGCGCTCGGTCGGCGTGGAACAGCAATCCTTGTTGCGCAGCAGCGGCGGCATGTTCGTCGTGAGCGCCACCTCGCTCAAATATCATGCGCCGGCGCGGCTCGACGACGAGCTGCTGGTGGTCACCAGCGTGCTCGCCAAGCGTGGCGCATCGCTGCGCGTGGCGCAGCGTGCCGTGCTCGACAACCCGGCGGTGCTTGAAGCGCTGGATGCAAACGTCGCTGCACCGCTGCTTTGTGAGAGCGAGGTGCGCATCGGCTGGGTCGATGCGGCCAGCATGCGACCCGCACGCATTCCCCGGACAATCCTCGACGTTCTGTAGCTTAAAGCCTAGATTTATGAACCAAGACATGTCGATCATCCAGCTCGTGCTGCACGCGAGCTGGGTGGTGCAATTCGTGATGGCGCTGCTGCTGATCGTCTCGGTGGCCAGCTGGGCCGCGATCTTTCGCAAGATGTTCGCGCTGCGCCGGATGCAATCGCTCAACGAGATGTTCGAACGCGAATTCTGGTCAGGCAGCAACTTGAACGATCTGTTCTCGGCCGCTGCCAAGAACGTGCGGCACGCCGGCCCGATGGAGCGCATCTTCGCAAGTGGCATGCGCGAGTATCACAAGCTGCGCGAGCGCCGGATCGCCGACGGCCTGACCTTGATGGACGGCGCACGGCGCGCGATGAAGGCATCGCTGCATCGCGAGCTCGACGTGGCGGAAACGAGTCTTTCGTTCCTGGCTTCGGTCGGTTCCGTGTCGCCGTATGTCGGCCTGTTCGGCACCGTCTGGGGCATCATGCATGCGTTCACCGGGCTGGCCGCGCTGCAGCAGGTGACGTTGTCCACCGTCGCACCGGGCATTGCCGAAGCGTTGGTGGCGACTGCGATCGGCCTGTTCGCGGCGATCCCGGCCGTGGTCGCCTACAACCGCTTTGCGCGCGACATCGACCGCATCGCGATCCGGCTGGAAACCTTCATCGAAGAGTTCTCCAACATCCTGCAGCGCAACGTCGGCGCCGCGCCGTCGCCGCAGCCTGCGCCGGTGTCGCACTAGCATGAGGCACACGCCGCAGGCTTCACGTCCGACTGTTGCTCGAGCGGGTACGCAAGCGTTTGCATTCACCCATCGATTCGAGGATCTCACCCAATGCCAGCGCTAGCCTCGCGCGGCCGTGGCCGCCGCACGATCAACGAGATCAACATGGTGCCGTTCATCGATGTGATGCTGGTGCTGCTGATCATCTTCATGGTGACGGCGCCGCTGATCACGCCGAGCATGATCGACCTGCCGAGCATCGGCAAAGCCGGCAAGCAGCCGGACCAGGTGATCCAGGTCATCATCGGCCGGGACCAGCTGGTCAAGCTGCGAATCCGCGGCGAGGACAGCGCGACCAGCCTGCAGGACGTGGCCGGCGCCGTGAAGCGCGCACAAGGTAGCCAGGATCCGGCTGTGTCCAGCGCAGTCGTGATCAGCGCCGACCGCAACGTGCGCTATGAGACCGTGGTGAGCGTGATGGACCGGCTGCAGAAGTCCGGCGTGCAGCGCATCGGGTTGTCGGTGCAGCTTGAGAAATAGCCGCGTGTTGCCGAGCAACTCGTTGCCCTCGCCCCGCTGATGGAAGCCGCTGCCGACAGCCTGCAGTTTGCGCCTGAACAGCCGCCCGGCGCGATTCGGTCGCTGCTGCTCGCATTGGCCGTACACGTGCTGCTGATCGTCGCGTTGACGTTCGGTGTGAGCTGGAAGCGCGAGTCCGAAGACATCGCGGTCCAGGCCGAGCTGTGGACCGGCGTGCCGGGTCCCGCCACACCGCGTGCGGCCACCCCGGCGCCGACCGTCGCGCAGCCACCGCCGCCGCCGTCCGAGCCCGTGCCGCCACCGCCGCCCGTTGCGCCACCACCACCACCGCCGCCGCCAGCACCACCAACACCAACACCCGTGCCGCCACCTCCCGCGCCGGCGCCGCCGCCCACACCTACGCCGGCAGCCGATCCCAAGTTGCTCGCGGACGCCGACATCGCGCTCGAACGCGAGAAGGAGCGGCTTGCCGCGCAGGAGCAGGAGCGCCAGCAGGAACTGCGCGAACGCAAGGCCCAACGCGAACGCGAGGAACGCGCCGCCGCGGCCGAGGAAAAACGCCAGCAGCAGGCGCTGGAGAAGAAGCGCGAAGCGGACGCTGAGGCGCGTGCGCAGAAAGCGGCGGAAGCCGCCGCGGCGCTTGCGCAGCAGCGCAAGGACGAACGGCGCGAAGCGGAAGCCGACGCGCGTCGCGCCGCCGCCGCGGAAGCCAAAGCCAGGGCAGTAGCTGAAGCCAGGGCCAAAGCCGCCGCGGATGCGAAGGCCGAGGCGCAGGAGGAAGCGCGTGAGAGGGCGGCCGAGGCGAAAGCGAAGGTAGCCGCCGAGGCACGCGAACGTGCTGCGGAAATGCGCGAGAAAGCGCAGGCCGAAGCCAAAGCCAAGGCTGCGGCGGATGCGCGCGAACGCGTGGCCGAAGAACGCGAGAAAGCAGCCGCCGAAGCGAAGAAGGCGAGGCAAGTCGCTGAAGCGCGCGACAAGGCCGCCGCCGATGCACGTGCCGCCAAAGCGGCCGAAGATGCACGCGCCAAGGCCGCCGTCGATGCCAAGGCCAAAGCCGCCGCTGAAGCGAAAGCTGCCGCTCAGGCGAAGGCCGCGGCCGATGCCAAGGCAGCTGCAGCAGCCGAGGAACGTCGGCTTGCTGCGATCAAACGCATGCAGGGCCTCGCGGCCGGCAGCGACGACGGCAGCGGCAGCCAGAAAAGCAGCGGCCCGTCAGCGGGTTACGGTGCTCGCGTGCAAGCCAAGGTGCGCCCGAACATCGTGTTTCCCGATGCGATCTTCACGGCCGGCAATCCAAAGGCCGAAGTGGAGGTGCGCACGACGCCGGACGGCACGATCACGTCGGCACGACTGCTCAGAAGCAGCGGCAACAGTGCCTGGGATCAGGCCGCTCTGCGCGCGATCAACAAGACCAGCCAGATGCCGAAGGACGTGGATGGCCGAATCCCGACGCCGATGATCGTGGAGCTGCGGCCGAAGCCTTGAACGTCAGGGCGCTCGTCCCGCCGATCAACGCGCCTGTTTCAGCAGCCATCAAGCGGCTGGGCTGAACAAGCGGCACCCTTACGTCATTCCGTCAGCCCTGCCAGGCTCTGCGCGCCTGCAGGACTGGCTCGACAGTCGTCAATGTACTGTCGGATGATCTCTGCAAAACTTTCATGGGCTGCAAGTCCAAGCCTTGCTGCACGCTTGGCACTGGCACCGCGCGGCCAGTTGTTGACGATGCCGGCGATCCGCTCATCGCGTTCGAACCGCACGCGTGCTCGCACGGCCGGCCCCGCCACCTGTTCGAGGGCGTCGAGCATGTCGCCGACACGCACGTTGAGGGCCGGCAGATTCAACGCGGTTCGTCCGCCGAAGTCTTCTCGGGTGGCCTGGTAGACCGCAAGCAGTCCGTCGATGGTACGAGACGGCGACGACACCGGATGCGAGACGTCTGCGGACACCGGGCACACCGCTTCGACGCCTGCCAGCGGCTCCCGAATGATGCCGCTGAAAAACGACGAAGCCGCGCCGTTCGGCCGGCCCGGGCGCACCGTCACGGTCATGAGGCGCGCGGCGCGCCCGTCGATGTAGCCCTTGCGCGTGTAGTCGGCCACCAGCTGCTCGCAGATCAGTTTCTGGATGCCGTAAGACGTTTGCGGCGCGGGCAGCGTGTCGTCCGCGACGATGTCCGGCATCGGCACCGCGGGATCGGGGCCGAACACCGCGACCGAGCTTGAAAACACTAGGCGCGGCGGGTTGCCGCCCGCTTCGGTCTGGTGCCGCAACGCGTCGAGCAGCGCCCGCGTGCTGTCCAGATTCGAGCGCAGGCCGAGTTCGAAGTCGCTTTCGCATTCGCCCGAGACAGCCGACGCCAGATGAAACACGCCATCGAACGGCTCGGTGCGCAACACATCCATTTGCGTCAGCAGCGGCCCGATGCGGCATTCCACCCGGCTGTCCGCTGCGAGGTCCGCGGGCGGCGGTGCGATGTCGGTCAGCACCAGGCGATCGATGGCTGCCCCGTTCAATGTGCCCCGTTGCAACAAGGTGCGCGCCAGCCGCGCGCCGAGAAAGCCGCCGCCTCCGGTGATCAAGATCTTCATGGTGTCCCCAAACGTTGATGCTGCAGTCCAGCGGTTCCAGGCTGTCGCGTCGGTAGATTACCGAAAAAAACCAACGCATCTGCAAGCTGCTCCCGGGTCAGGCAGCGCGGGTTTCTGCCTACACCGAATCGGGCGTTACCGGCTATGGTATCGGTGCAGTTTTGGCGCCGCGTCCGGTCCCGTCCGACGCGGTTTCTCATCGGGTTGCTTCAGTGGGCTTTAAGGATTGCACGGAATGGCTGGTGTCACCATTGAAGGCGTCAAAAAGCGCTTCGGCGACGTGCCGATCCTGCATGGTGTGGACATCACAATCGTGGACGGCTCGTTTACCGTGCTGGTCGGCCCCTCGGGCTGCGGCAAGTCGACGCTGCTGCGCATGATCGCCGGGCTGGAGGAGATCAACGGCGGCGAAATCCGGATCGGCGACAAGCGCGTGAACGACCTGCCGCCGAAGCAGCGCGACATCGCG
Organism: Burkholderiaceae bacterium; assembly: GCA_965218765.1. GTDB lineage: Bacteria > Pseudomonadota > Gammaproteobacteria > Burkholderiales > Burkholderiaceae_C > JBBPYC01. The sequence continues at coordinate 1,007,575 of CBDCLU010000002.1, forward strand.
ATGGTGTTTCAGAACTACGCGCTGTATCCGCACATGACCGTACGCGAGAACATGGCGTTTGCGCTCGCCCTGGCCAAGATGGACAAGGCCGCGATCGACGCCAAGGTCTCGCGTGCGGCTGAAATTCTCGCGCTCGATGCGATGCTCGATCGCTATCCGCGCCAGCTCTCCGGCGGCCAGCGGCAACGCGTGGCGATGGGCCGCGCGATCGTGCGCGATCCACAGGTCTTTTTATTCGACGAGCCGCTGTCCAATCTGGATGCGAAGCTGCGCGTGGCAATGCGCGCCGAAGTCAAGGAACTGCACCAGCGCCTGGGCACCACCTCGATCTACGTGACGCACGACCAGATCGAGGCGATGACGATGGGCGACAAGATCGTGGTGATGAAGGATGGCCGGATCGAGCAGACCGGCAGCCCGCTGGAGCTCTACGATTTCCCGGCGAACCAGTTCGTGGCGGGCTTCATCGGATCGCCGGCGATGAACTTTCTGCCGGGCACCCTGCGCATCGACGCCGGCGCCGCGCAAATCGAGCTCCAGGACGGCACCCGGTTCGCGGCGCCTTTCGATGCGGCGGGCAACGACGGACAGGCGGTCGTGTTCGGCACCCGGCCCGAGCATCTGCAGCTGGTGGACTCGGGCGGCATCCCGGCCAAGGTCGCGGTGATGGAGCCGACCGGCATGGACACGTTCGTCGCATGCCGGCACGCCGGTGCCGAGCTGTCGGCGGTGTTCCGCGAGCGCCACGACTTCAAGCCCGGCAGCATCATCCACCTGATGCCGGACCTCGAGCGCGCGCATCTTTTCGACGCGCAGACAGGCGCAAGGCTCGCGGCCTGAGTCGCGGCCGGTCGATTTCGTTTTTTCCCCCATCGTTCAACAAAAAGGAGACTCACCATGACCGAATTCAATCGTCGCAAATTTCTCGAGGGTTCCGCCGGGGTGGCGACCGCTGCCGCCCTCGGCACGGGGGCCGGCATCTTCGCCACTTCCGCGCAGGCGCAGGCGATGCCGTTCAAGCCGGAGCAGGGCGCCAAGCTGCGCGTGCTGCGCTGGAGCCGCTTCGTGCAGGGCGACATCGACGCCTACATGGTCAACGTGAAGAAGTTCACCGAACAGACCGGCGTTGAAGTGCGCGTCGACAACGAAGGCTGGGAGGACGTTCGTCCGAAAGCGGCAGTCGCGGCGAACACCGGCTCCGGCCCGGACATCATCCTGTCCACCAACGACGATGCCAACCTGTATCCCGACAAGCTGCTCGACGTGACCGACCTGGCCGACTACCTGGGCAAGAAGTACGGCGGCTGGTATGCGGCCGGCGAAGCTTACAACCGGCCCGACGGCAAGAACTGGATCGCGATTCCGCTCGGCGCAGCAGGCTCGATGATCGTGTATCGCCAGAGCATGGTGAAGGCCGCCGGCTTCGACAGCTTTCCGAAAGACACCGACAGTTTTCTCAAACTTTGCGAGGCGTTGAACAATAACGGCACGCCGCCCGGTCTGGCGCTCGGCAACGCGACCGGCGACGGCTTGTGGTGCAACTGGCTGGTCTGGGCGTTCGGCGGCAAGCTGGTCGACAAGAGCAACAAGGTCGTGATCGACAGCCCGGAAACCATGAAAGCGCTCGAATACGGCAAGAAGCTGTATGCGACATTCATCCCGGGCACGCTGTCCTGGCTCGATCCGAACAACAACAAGGCCTTTCTGGACGGGCAGATCTCACTCACCAACAACGGCATCTCGATCTACTACGCAGCGAATCATTCGAGCGATCCGAAGCTCAAGGAAATGGCCGCCGACATCCAGCATGCGTCTTTCCCGGTCGGCCCGGTCGGCGTGCCGACCGAGTCGCACCTGTACTTCAACCAGATGATCATGAAGTACAGCAAGTACCCGAACGCGGCGAAAGCGTTCCTTGCATTCATGATGGAAAAAGACCAGTTCGAGGCGTGGCTTGCAGGCGCTGCGGGCTATGTGGCACCCCCGCTGGCCGAGTATGCGAAGGCGCCGATCTGGACCGCCGACCCGAAAAACATGCCGTACCGCGATGCGGTGAAAAACCTGCGGCCGGCAGGTTATGAAGGGCAGCTCGGCTACGCATCGGCCGGTGCGGCGGCGGACTTCATCATGGTCAACATGGTGGCCGAGGCGATCAGCGGCTCCAAGTCGCCCAAAGAGGCGATGGAGCGCGCGCAGAAGCGGGCCGAGCGCTACTACAAGGTGTGATGGGCAGCAGCGCAGCCATTGATGCGGGGCAGGCCGGACCGGCATCGACGGCCGCCGCCGGCTCCGCCCGCCAAACCGTACGCATCTGATGCTCGAGAAGCTACAGAACAGCCGCAACGGCCTCGGGCTGCTGTTCATGCTGCCCGCCGCCGTATTGCTGCTGCTGTTTCTGACCTATCCGCTCGGGCTCGGCGTCTGGCTCGGCTTCACCGATACCAAAGTGGGCCGGCCCGGCGAGTGGATCGGGCTGGAGAACTATGCGTATCTGTGGGGCGACAGCGTGACGCGGCTCGCGCTGTTCAACACGATCTTCTACACCGTGGTCGCCAGCATCATCAAGTTCGTCCTCGGCTTGTGGCTGGCGTTGCTGCTGAACCGAAACATCCGCTTCAAGACCTTCTTTCGCGCGGTGATCCTGCTGCCCTACATCGTGCCGACCGCGCTGTCGGCGATCGCGTTCTGGTGGATCTACGACTCGCAGTTTTCGATCATCAGCTGGGGCTTGGAGCGCATGGGCCTGATCGACGGCTACATCGATTTCCTGGGCTCGCCGTGGAACGCACGCCTGTCGGTGATCGCCGCGAACGTCTGGCGCGGCGTGCCGTTCGTCGCGATCACGCTGCTTGCAGGCCTGCAGACGATCTCGCCGTCGTATTACGAAGCCTCGGCGATCGACGGCGCGACGCGCTGGCAGCAGTTCCGGCATGTGACCTTGCCGCTGCTCACGCCGATCATCGCGGTGGTGATGACGTTCTCGGTGCTGTTCACGTTCACCGATTTCCAGCTGATCTACGTGATCACGCGCGGCGGGCCGCTGAACGCGACGCACCTGATGGCGACGCTGTCGTTCCAGCGCGCGATCAACGGCGGCGCGCTCGGCGAAGGCGCGGCCATTGCGATCGCAATGGTGCCGTTCCTGCTGGCCTGCATTCTGTTCAGCTTCTTCGGGCTGCAGCGGCGCGCCTGGCAACAGGGCGGTGCCGACAAATGAGTTTGATGAAAAGGCGCCGGTCGTGAGCAAGCAAAGCCAGGTCGATACCCTCGGCATGAGTTTTCTCGACTCGGTGCCGCGCAAGGCGGTGACGGTCTACCTGCCGCTCGTCGTCTTTCTGATCGTGCTGCTGTTTCCGTTCTACTGGATGGCGATCACGTCGGTGAAACCCGATGCGGAACTGCTGTCGCGCGACGGCAATCCGTTCTGGGTGATCGCGCCGACCCTGGAGCATTTTCACAAGCTGCTGTTCAAGACGTCGTATCCCCAGTGGCTCTGGAATACCGTGCTGGTCTCGGTCGTGTCCACCGTGTTCTCACTCGCCGCGTCGGTGCTGGCGGCTTATGCGATCGAGCGGCTGCGCTACAAGGGTTCCAAGCACGTCGGCCTGTCGATCTTCCTTGCGTACCTGGTGCCGCCGTCGATCCTGTTCATTCCGCTGGCCAACGTGGTGTTCAAGCTCGGCCTGTTCGACTCGCGCTGGGGCCTGATCCTGACCTATCCGACGTTTCTGATTCCGTTTTCCACCTGGCTGCTGATGGGCTACTTCCGATCCATTCCAGCGGAGCTTGAAGAGTGCGCGCTGATCGATGGCGCAAGCCGCTGGGAGATTCTCGTGAAGATCGTGCTGCCGCTCGCAGTGCCGGGCCTGATCTCGGCCGGCATCTTCGCGTTCACGTTGTCGTGGAACGAGTTCATCTACGCGTTGACGTTCATCTCGTCATCCGAGAACAAGACCTTGCCGGTCGGTGTCGTGACCGAACTCGTGCAGGGCGATGTCTATCAGTGGGGGCCATTGATGGCGGGTGCCCTGCTCGGCTCGCTGCCGGTCGCGTTCGTCTATTCGTTCTTCGTCGAATACTACGTGTCCGGCATGACTGGCTCGGTCAAGGAATAGCCGACCCGCCGACGGCGTCAGTTGCCCGCGATCTTCATCCGGTTCACGAGCACCGAGCCGACGGTCTTGGCGCCGTAGTTGTAGCTGTCCGAGCCGACCGCGACGATGCCCGCAAGCATCTCTTTCAGGTTGCCCGCGATCGTGATCTCCTGCACCGGATAAGCGATGCGGCCGTTCTCGACCCAGAAGCCGCTGGCACCGCGTGAGTAATCGCCCGTCACGTAGTTCACGCCCTGCCCCATCAGCTCGATCACGAAAAGCCCGGTGCCGAGCTTGGCCAGCATCGCATCCAGATCGTCGCCGGCCTGCGTCTGGCGCGACGTCAGCACCAGGTTGTGCGAGCCGCCCGCGTTGCCGGTCGTCTTCATGCCGAGCTTGCGCGCCGAATAGCTGCCCAGAAAATAGCCTTCCACCCGGCCCGCATCCACCACCTTGCGCGCCGCCACGCGCACGCCTTCGTCATCGAACGGCGCACTGCCTTTGCCGCGTGCGACGAACGGGTCTTCCGCGATGTCGATGTGCTGGGGAAACACCTGCGTGCCGAGCGAGTCGAGCAGGAACGTGCTTTTGCGATACAGCGCGCCGCCGCTGATCGCCTGCACGAAGCCGCCGAGCAGGCCTGCGGCCAGCGGTGACTCGAACAGCACCGGACAGGTCGCGGTGGCGATCTTGCGGCTTTTCAACCGGCTCAACGCACGCTCGGCCGCATAGCGCCCGACCGCAGCCGGCGACGCGAGCTCATCGGCGTTGCGCATCGAGCTATACCACGCATCGCGCTGCATGCCGTTGCCCCTGCCCGCGATCGGTGCGACCGAGATCGAATGGCGCGAACTCGCATAGCCGCCGCGAAAGCCATGCGTGTGCGCGGAGAAAAAATGGCTTTGCTGGGCCGACACGCCCGCACCTTCGCTGTTGCCGATGCGCTTGCTGGTGGCAAGCGCAGCGGCCTCGCATTCCAGCGCGATCTGCGCGGCCTGCTCGCTGGTGAGCGTCCACGGATGAAACAGATCAAGGTCGCGCTGGGTGTCGGGCTTCGGCGCGATGTCGCCCACTTCCGCCAGACCCGCGACCGGGTCTTCCGCCGTGAAGCGCGCGATGTCGAACGCGGCCTGCACCGTGCGCCGCACCGCCGCTTCGGAAAAATCGGACGTGCTCGCATTGCCGCGCCGCTGGCCGACATAGACGCTGATGCCCAGCGATTTGTCTCGATTGCGCTCGACGTTTTCCAGCTCACCGAGCCGCACGCTGACCGACAGTCCGCAGCCTTCTGAAGCTTCCGCACCGGCATCGGTCGCGCCCAGCTTCTTCGCATGCGCGATCGCGCTGTCGACGAGCTCCTCGAAGAACGACTGGCTGTAGGAAAAGCCGCGTTCGGCGGCTGGCGTGGCTTCGGTTGCTTGGTTCATGTGCGGGCTATGATACTTGGCGCCTTTGGCCATACCCGCTTGTCTGCACCCGTCCACGGCTTGCAGCAAGCAGCGTCGATGCCGCTGGCCTGCCCATTTTTTTCGACGCTGCACTTTCCGATCATTTCCCCATGCCCCGCAAGCCGAAAAAAGGGTACTTCGTGCGCGGCGAGTTCGTTGCCGCCGGCAGCGAACTCGACCTCGAACTTCAGCGCGAGCAACGCGGCGAAGGCCCGAGCAAGACCGAGCTGAAGCGCGCGAGCGGCGAGTTGCAGGACATCGGCGAGCAGCTGATCGGCCTGCGCGCCGACCTGCTGGCCGGCGTGCCGCTGCCGGACAAGCTGGTCGATGCGCTGGCCCATGCGCGCACGATCACCGATTTCGAAGGCCGCCGCCGCCAGATCCAGTTCATCGGCAAGCTGATGCGCCGGCTCGATGAAGACACCTTGGCCGCTGCGCGCGCCGCGCTGGAAGCGCAGCGCACCCCATCGGCCGAAGCGACCGCCGAACTGCATCGGGCCGAGCAGTGGCGCGATCTTCTGCTGGCCGACGACGCCGCGTTGGGCGAATGGATCACGCTGTATCCCGCCACCGACGTGCAGGCACTGCGCACGCTCGTGCGCCAGGCGCGGCGTGACATGGTGCCCGACCCGTATTCGGGAGAGGCGGTGCGGCACGGCCGCAGCTTTCGCGAAATTTTCAAGCTCGTGAAAGAGCAGTTCGGCGCGGCAGCCAGCCACGGCGCGGCAGCCAAAGCAGCAACTGAGCAGGAGCAGCCACATGTCGAGTGAATCCGCTGCACCTCCGTTCGATCGGGTGCGCATCGGCATCGTGTCGGTCAGCGACCGCGCATCCAGCGGCGTGTATCAGGACCAGGGACTGCCCGCGCTGCAGGACTGGCTCACGCGTGCGCTGAAGAATCCGATCACGTTCGAGCCGCGCCTGATCCCGGACGAGGCCGAGCAAATCAGCCAAACCCTGATCGAACTCGTCGATGCCGGCTGCGCGCTGGTGCTGACCACCGGCGGCACCGGCCCCGCAGCACGCGACGTGACGCCCGAAGCGACCCTGATGGTGGCCACCAAGGAGATGCCGGGCTTCGGCGAACAGATGCGGCAGATCAGCCTGCGCTTCGTGCCGACCGCGATTTTGTCGCGGCAGGTGGCGGTGGTGCGCGGTGCTTGTCTGATCATCAATCTGCCGGGGCAGCCGAAGGCGATCGCCGAGACGCTGGAGGGGCTTAAATCGCCGTCCGGCGAAAGTTTGGTATCGGGGATTTTTGCAGCGGTGCCGTACTGTGTGGATTTGATCGGGGGGCCTTATCTGGAGACGGATGAAGCGGTTTGTAAGGCGTTTCGGCCGAAGTCGGCGGTTCGGAAGCGGGATTGATTGCTGCGGCGGCGTTGTGCGCGGCCTTTGAGGGTGGGAGCCGGGTCTCGCCCCGGCGGGCGAGGTACTTTTCTTTGCTTCGCCAAAGAAGGAAGGCAAAGAAAGGCGACCCTGCTGTCTGCGTCCCTGCGCTGGCGCTTCGGGCAACCTGTGGTGCGCAGCTTCCTTCAGTCGGGGTTCGCCGACAACTCGCCTGCGGCTCAGACAACGGCGGCCCCTGATCCGACTGAAGCTGCGCACCGCAGGCGCATACAGAAGGGGTGGGGAAAATCGGGACGGCCGGACAGCCGGAACTCCCAATCGACATGACCCGCCCCGGAATGCGCCAATCAAGGACCCCAACCCCTTGATGGCTGCGCCTGAGCGGCGGGGCTTCGGGCGGAAAAAGGTCCGAATATGTCTGAGCGCAGCGAGTTTATGAGGACCCCGCCCGAAGCCTCGCCGCTCAGGTTGCCCGAAGGGCCGCAGCCATAGGGTCGCCTTTTCTTTGCTTACTTTCTTTCGGCGAAGCAAAAGACAAGTGAGTCGCCTGCCGGGGCGAGACCCGGCTCCCCCCTCAACCGGCCGCACAGCGCCAACCTCAGCTCACTTCCCCAACATCCGACTGACCCGCTCTGCCTCGAACCGCTGCATCCTCGCAGCCTCCGCCGGCACGCAGTCCCGCCGCGTCACCTCGTTGTCTGCAGTCAGCTTCTCGATCGCCTGCCACAGCAGGGCGATCTGGTGGTCCTGACTCGCGGTGCCGTCGATCAGGCTGCGCATCGCCTGATTCAGCGGGTCGTCCTCCTGCGTGACACCGTACGCGGTGAATTGCGTTTTCTTCTCCGGCTCGTTGGCAGCTTCTTCCAATGTGGCGACGATCCGTGCCGGAATGCCGACCGCGGTCGCACCGGCCGGCACCGGCTTGATCACGACCGCGTTGCTGCCGATGCGTGCGCCATCGCCCACGGTGAAGCCGCCGAGCACCTTGGCACCGCCGCCGACGACCACGTTGCGGCCCAGGGTCGGGTGCCGTTTCTCGCCTTTGTAAAGCGACGTCCCGCCCAATGTGACGCCCTGATAGATCGTGCAGCCGTCGCCGACTTCCGCTGTCTCGCCGACCACCACGCCCATCGCGTGATCGAAGAACACGCCATCGCCGATCTTGGCGCCCGGGTGGATCTCGATGCCGGTGAACCAGCGCGAGAGCTGCGAGACGAACCGGCCCAGCCACTTGAAGCCGTGCGTCCACAAGGCGTGCGCAAGCCGGTGCGCGATCACCGCGTGCAAGCCCGAATAGCAGGTCAGCACCTCCCACACCGTGCGTGCGGCCGGGTCGCGTTCAAGGATGCAACGGATGTCGGAGCGGATGCGCGAGAACATGGTCGGGCGGGGCGGAAATGAAGGAGGTGAAGTTGCGGCGCGACGCTGGCCGAACGCATGTGCAACCGGCAGGTCGATCCAGCTGCCAAGGGCTGCAGCGCAACGCCAGTGGCGGCCTGACGTGCCGCCGGGCACGCTACAGGCGGCGTCAGTCTAAGCGCTTGAACGGTTCGCCGCTTGCCGCACCGTCTTGGCGATCCCGCGCAGGATGTGGATCTCGTTGGCCGTCAGGCGCGCGCGGTTCGCGATCTGCTGGAGCCTGGGCAGCAGCTTCTTCGGCGCGGCCGGATCGAGAAAGCCGATCTCGACCAGCACCTCGCTCCAGTGCGCCAGCATGCCGGCGACCGCGCGCGCATCGGCCGCCGCCGGCAGCGCCGGGCCGGCCACCGCATCCAGCACCGCAAACCCGCCGAGCGCAAGCCTCCATTCGTAGGCGATCACCTGCACGGCCGCGGCGAGGTTCAGCGAGCCGAACGCGGGATTGGTCGGGATCGTGAGCGCGACGTGGCAGCGATACACGTCGTCGTTGGCCATACCGAAGCGCTCGCAGCCGAACAGGAAGGCGATGCTCGAAATGCCGATTTTTTGAACAGAATCGGGCTCTGGCGCAGGCAATTCCTGCGCTTCCAGCTCACTTTTCAATAGCGATTCGAAGTGTGCGCGCGGCGTGGCGTTCGGCGGCCCGAAGTCGCGCGGCGTCATCGCGGTGGCGCACAGGTGCTGGACGCCGTCCAGCGCTTCGTCCAAGGTGGCGACGATGCGTGCGCGCGCCAGCACGTCAAGGGCGCCGCTGGCGCGCTGGATCGTCTCCTGCCGTCGCAGCACATTGGCCCAGCGCGGCGCGACCAGCACCAGCTCGTCGAAACCCATCACCTTCAGCGCGCGCGCCGCCGCGCCGACGTTGCCGGCGTGGCTGGGCTCGATCAGGACGAAGCGGGTATGCACGAAGTCGCTCAACGCGGGACGGGGGGCGGCGGATAAAATCGATCGATTGTCGCTGCGTGCCCGGGGTCCGCCCACGCTCCGGCCGACTGCAAAGCGCGTTGCGGCCAGGCCATTGCCGCACCCGCCGCGTCCGCCTCCATCCCCACTCGTCCCGTTCGACGCCAATTCCGCCATCCATGCCCGCCAACCTGCACCCCATGCTCAACGTGGCCATCAAGGCCGCCCGCGCCGCCGGCTCGATCATCAACCGCGCGGCGCTCGATGTGGAAGCGGTGCGCGTGTCGGTCAAGCAGGCAAATGACTACGTGACCGAGGTGGATCAGGCCAGCGAAGCGGCGATCATCGACATCCTGTCCACCGCGTATCCGGGCCACGGCTTTCTAGCGGAGGAATCGGGTACATCGCATGGTGCAAAAGATTCGGAATTCGTCTGGATCATCGATCCGCTGGACGGCACCACGAACTTCATCCACGGCTTTCCGGTCTATTGCGTGAGCATCGCGCTGGCCGTGAAGGGCAAGGTCGAGCAGGCCGTCATCTACGACCCGACGCGCAACGACCTGTTCACGGCCACGCGCGGCCGCGGCGCGTTTCAGAACGACCGGCGCCTGCGCGTGTCCAAACGCACCGAGCTGCGCCAGTGCCTGCTGTCCACCGGTTTTCCGTTCCGTCCCGGGGACGATTTCACGCGCTACCTGCTGCTGATGGGCGACGTGATGCAGCGCACCTCCGGGCTGCGCCGGCCCGGCGCCGCGGCGCTCGATCTGGCATACGTCGCGGCCGGCCACAGCGATGGTTTTTTCGAGCTCGGCCTGAAACCCTGGGACTGTGCGGCTGGCTCGCTGCTGGTCACCGAAGCCGGCGGCCTGGTCGGCAACTTCACCGGCGAAGCGGATTTTCTGCATCAGCAGGAATGCGTGGCCGCAAACCCGCGCATCTACGGCCAGCTGGTCGGCATCATCGGCAAATACAGCAAGTTCGCGGGCGCCGGCGAGAAAGCCGGCGTGCGGCAGGCGACCGACACGCTGCATGCGTCCGCTGCAGCCGCTGCCGTGGTCGCACCGGCGCCAGGCGACGATGTGGCGGCGCCGGCCGCTTCACTGCCGCAGCCGCAACCAGTCGTCGACTGAGCGGCCAGGCAGCGGGCCGCCGCCGTCATGGCGGTTGCGGCGCGAACCCGAGCAGCGCGAGCTCGGCCGCGGTTAGCCAGCGCCACTGCCCGGGCGCAAGCTCAGGTGGCAGCAGCAGGCCGCCGATCGCCGAGCGATGCAGCGCTTCGACCCGGTTGCCCACCGCGGCGATCATGCGCTTGACCTGGTGGTACTTGCCTTGCGTGAGGGTCAGCAGCAACTGCGTTTCATCGGCGCCGATCTCGCAGGCTGCCGCGCGCACCGGCGTCGGTGCATCGTCGAGCACCACGCCGGCCAGCAGCCGCTTGAGCTGGGCGGGCGCGGCCGGATGCTTGAGCGTGACCTGATACACCTTCGGCAGATGCGTCTTCGGCGAGCCCATGCGGTGGATGAAGCGGCCGTCGTCGCTCAGCAGCAACAGGCCGGTGGTGTCCTGATCGAGCCGGCCGACCGCCTGCACCCCCGCCACCGCACCGGCAGCAGGGCGCTGCCGCAGCGGCGCCGGCAGCAGCGTGTAGACGCTCGGGTGATGCGACGGCTTTTGCGAGCATTCGACGCCGACCGGCTTGTGCAGCATCAGGTAAGCCTGGTGCTGATATAGCCAACGCTGGCCCATGACTTCGAAGACCAGTCCCTGCGCTTCCAATTCCATAGCAGGATCGGCACATTCCACCGGCGCCTGCGGCTGGTTTTCTTCATAAATCCGGACCAGGCCCTGCTGCACCAGCCCCGCACACACGCGCCGCGTGCCGAAGCCTTGCGAATAAAGCAACTGCTGCAGCTGCACGGATCGACAGTGGTGGTGGGTGATTGCGTGGACCTGCCGCGCGCTCAGGGCGCGGGCACGCAGCTGCTGTTGAAGCGCACCGATCCGTCCGGCCGCACGAGCTGCGCGCGCAGGGTTTTGCGGTCGATCGTCCACTTGTCGTAGCCGCTACCGAACTGGACCTGAAGCGGCGTGACCGTGCTGCTGGCCAGCCACTGGCCGTTCACCGCGACCGCCTGCTCGGCTTCCGAATAGCGCAGCGGCACATCCACCGACGGCTGCGTGCTGCCGTCGGGCAGCAGCGTGCAGCGCAGCCTGCGCATGTCGGCCGGCCCGCCTGCCGCATAAAGCTCCCGTGCGATCGCCGGCGCCGCGCCCGGCCGCAGGCTGACCCGGCACGCGAACTCGGCGACCAGCCGGGTGCCGTCCAGCAGTGCGCCGGGACCGTAGGCAAGTTCGCTGGTCGGGCGCGGCGCGGCGCGCACCTCCAGGTATTGCGGCGACCCGTCCGGATGCGTCTTGCCATTCAGATTCGAGGACGACACCAGCGTGATGCCGACCGGCTCGCGGCAGTCGGCGATGAAGCGCGTGTAGCCGAGGATCGGGACCGGCTGCTCGGCGCTGACCCGCACGAACGTGCCGCGCACGTGCCGCTGGTCGAGGATGTCGAGCGTCACCGCGTCGACGCCGTAGAGCACGTCGTCCACCTGCTGCACCATCTGGATGTTGCTGATCGGTCCGGCCGGCGCCGGATCGCCCTGTGCGCTTATCGGCGAAGCAGCCGTTGCCGCCAGCCAGCCGAACAACGCGAACGCCACCTGCCGCGCGGCGCGCCGGCTGCGCACGGCAGCCGGCCCGGTGCCGGCGGCGCAACGGCGACGCCCGGTCCGATCGGAAACTGCTGTGGTGGCCCGGCCGTGCGTCATCGGCGAAAACCATACCATCAAACGAAGCCATTCCAGGCGGTCGCAGGCGCGCCGTGCAGCCGGGCGCGCGGGCGCAAAATGCCGATGACCGGCAGCCGCACGCCGCGCTGGAACTGGCCATGTGCGTGAAACACAGTCCGCTGCCGCGCACACCGGATGCGCCCACTCCACTCTTTTCGAAAAGGCTCGGCACCATGACCGAACATGTCCGCATCGTCGAAGTCGGCCCGCGCGACGGCCTGCAAAACGAGCCGCAGGCGGTCGACACCGCGACCAAGCTCGAACTGATCGAACGGCTCGCCGACGCGGGCGTGTCGGCGATCGAAGTCGCTTCGTTCGTGTCGCCGAAATGGGTGCCGCAGATGGCCGACCACGCCACGATCATGGCCGGGCTCAAACCCCGCCCGGGCCTGCGTTATCCGGTGCTGACGCCGAACATGAAGGGCTACGAAGCGGCCCTGGCCGCCGGCGCGCGCGAAGTCGCGGTGTTCGCGTCCGCGTCGGAAGGGTTTTCTCGAAAGAACATCAATTGCTCGGTGGCCGAATCGATCGAACGCTTCACGCCGATCTTCTCGGCCGCCGCGCGCGATCGGGTCAAGGTGCGCGGCTACATCTCGTGCGTGATCGCGTGCCCATACGACGGCCCCGTCGCGCCCGCACAGGTCGCACAACTGGCCGGCCGGCTGCTGGAACTCGGCAGCGACGAAATCTCGCTCGGCGACACGATCGGCGCCGGCACGCCGGCCAGCACGCTCGCGATGCTGGACGCCGTCGCCGCCAAAGTGCCGCTCGCGCAGCTCGCCGGCCACTATCACGACACCTACGGCATGGCGGTGGCGAACGTTTATGCGTCGTACCAGTTCGGCCTGCGCATCTTCGACAGCTCGATCGCGGGCCTGGGCGGCTGCCCGTACGCAAAAGGCGCGACCGGCAACGTCGCGACCGAGGATGTGGTGTATCTGCTGCACGGGCTGGGCGCGAACACCGGCATCGATCTGGACCGGTTGGTGGACTGCGCGGGCTGGATCAGCGGGCAACTTGAGCGTGCGCCGAATTCGCGGGTCAGTCGGGCGATGCTGGCAAGGCGCGGGGCGGCCGTGGCTGCCTGATCGGCCTGGATGCCCGCTGCATCGCCCGCGGCTTTCAGCACATCACCCGGGCATTCACGCCGAACTGCCGTTGCAGATCGAGCGTGCCCTGTTGGCCGACCTTGTCCGCCTCGGACTGCAACCATGCGTCGGCTGCCGCCACGCCCAGCTCGAACAGCTCCCGAATGAAGCGGGCGCTTACCGTCAGCTTGCTTGATGCACCGTACTTCTCCAGCACCGCGCCGCCTGCGATCAGATGCAGGTGCATCTTCTTGTACCGCTGCGCATCGATCCGGCCTTGGTCCAGCAACTGATTGATGAGGTCGATCGTGCGCAACTGGCCGAGCAGGCTCGCGTTGAAGGTGATCTCGTTGACGCGGTCGGCGATGTCGTGCGCGGATGTCGGCAGTTCACTGCGGCGCTTCGGGTTCAGCTGCACGAGCAGCAAATCGCGGCTGCTGCAGCGGTCGATCAGCGGCGCCAGCGGCGGGTTGCCGGAGTAGCCGCCGTCCCAGTACGCATCGCCGTCGATGGTCACCGCCTGCGCGAGCATCGGCAGGGTGGCCGATGCCATCACGGCGGCCAGCGTGAGGCGGTTGCCGCTGAAGATTTCCGGCTCGCCGGTGGCCACCCGCGTGGCGCAGACGAACACTTTCGGCGAGTCGAGCGCACCGATCGCCTCGAAATCGATCTCGCGCGCGAGCAGATCGCGCAGCGGGCTCAGGTCGAGCGGGTTCAGCAGGTAGGGCGACACCAGGTTGTTGAACGCCTGCACCAGCAGCGGATAGGGCCAGAACAGGTTGGCCAGCCCGATTCGCGCGGACTGCACGCCGCCCAGGGCGACCACGCCGTTCCAGACGCGCGTGAGGGAAGCGCGCGCGCCGGCGCGCGGATCGCTGCCTTGCGCGCGGGCCGTGGCGAAACCGTCGGCCAGCGCGACTGCATTGACCGCGCCCGCGCTGGCGCCGCTGATGCCGTCGATCTCGATGCGCGCGTCGGCCAGCAGCCGGTCCAGCACGCCCCAGGTGAATGCGCCATGCGAGCCGCCGCCCTGCAGCGCGAGGCTGATGGTCTTCTTGGCAGCCGGCGGCGTGTGGGCGGCTGATGGGCGGACGGCAGATCGCATGCGCGCTGATTGTCAGGGTTGCAGGTTCGGCCCCGGCGTTTTCAGACGGCCGACGCAGCTGCAGCCAGCAGCGCTCACAGCCGATCGGTGTCGAACGTGACGTGCCGCGCGCGATACCAGCGCGGCGCAAACAGCAGCAGCAGCGCAGCGCCGAGCGCCACCGCCATCGTGAGCAGCGCCTGGCGCACGCCGAACTGCTGCGCGAGCGCGCCGGCCAGCAACTGGCCGAACGGAATCGTGCCCATGAACGACATCGTGAACAGGCCGGACAGCGCGCCACGCAGATGCCGCGGCGCGGCCTGCTGCAGGCTTGCGTTGGTGCCCGGGCCGGTGAACGTGATGGACGCGCCGAGCAGCACGAATGCGAGCACCACCGGCGCCGTCGCATCGAACGCGGCAACGCCGACGAGCATCAGCGCCGTGAGCCACGGCATCGCCAGCAGCAACCGGCGCGTGGCGGGCACCGACCAGCGCGAGGACAGCAGCGCCGCAACAAAAAGCGAGCCGCCGCCCGCGGCCGCAAAGAACAGGCCGGTGTACGCGGCCGTATCACCGTGCCCACGGTCGGCCAGCACCGGCACCAGCGTCTGGTAGCCGCCGGCGAACACGCCGATGCAGGCCAGCACCGGCAGCATCAGGCTGGCCTGCCGGTCCGCACGGACGTAGGCGATCGCGGCGCGCAGACCGCCGCGGGGCGTGACGGCAGCGTCCGCGAACGGACTGGTGGTGACGGTCTGCACGCAGCCGAGCATGACCAGCAGCCCAAGCGCGTTGCTCGCAAATCCCCAGGCCGTGCCGCTGCTGGCAAACAGCAGCGCGCCGATCGCCGGGCCGATCATGCGGCCGCTGTTCCAGGCCAGCGAGTTGATCGACACCGCGTTGGCGATCAGCGCCTTGTCGCGCACGCATTCGATCAGCAGCACCTGGCGCGCAGGCATTTCGATCGCATTGAAGATGCCGGCGACGGCCGACAGCGCGATCAGCCAGCCGATGCTCAGCTGTCCGGCGGCGGCAAGCGCGGTGAACGCCAACGAGATCAGCAGCGAGCCGCACAGGATCAGCGTGGTTGCGCGGCGCGCGTTGCTCTGCGTGAGCAGGCTGCCGCCCAACGGCGCGACCACCAGCGACGGCGCGTACAGCAGGAAGTTGAGCAGGCCGAGCACGGCTGGTGAGCCGGTCAGCTTCCAGGCCAGCAGGTTGATCGTGATGGTCTGCGTCCAGCCGCCGATCACCGAGATGATCTGGCCGGCTGCGTAGCGCCGGACGTCCGGCTCGCCGAGCGCGGGGAACAGCCGGCCGATCATCACGGACCGTCCCGGACCAGGCGGGCGCGGCCCAACACCGGGCGTTGCGGCCCTACACGGTCCACTTCGCGACGAGCTGCTCGGGCCGCATGCTGTCGTAGCTTTCGAACGGTTGATGAATCCAGGGATTGGTCGGCAGCACTTCGACCGAATAGTCGGCCTCGAAGCTCGAACACCCCTTGGTCCAGAGCACCGCGCTGCGCAGTTCGGTGATCGGCGGGTAGTTCTCGCGCAGCTGCTTGACGACGGCCGCCAGCGTGTGGCCGGTATCGGCCAGATCGTCGACCAGCAGCACCTTGCCCGCGATCTCGCCTTTCGGCGTGGTGATGAAGCGCGCGATGTCCAGGTGCCCCTGCACGGTACCGGCGTCGGCGCGGTACGAACTGGTCGACATGATCGCGAGCGGCTTGTCGAACACGCGCGAGAGGATGTCGCCGGGCCGCATGCCGCCGCGCGCGAGGCACAGGATGGTGTCGAACTGCCAGTCCGACTGGTGCAGCTTGATCGCGAGCTTTTCGATCAGGTTGTGATACTCGTCGTAGCTCACGTAGAGGTGCAAGCCGTCTTCGGTCAACATCCGGGATGCTCCTAAGGTGATAGCTGAATGTGCAGGTTATACCTGCGCCTGAGACTGTTTTGACGTGAAATGAAGCGAATCAATCGGCCAGGAACGGGTGCCGCAGCACGATCGTATGGTCGCGGTCCGGGCTGGTCGAGACGATCGCGATCGGCACGCCGGTGACCTGCTCGATGCGCTGCAGGTACAGCCGTGCGGCCGTCGGCAGCCGATCGATCTGCGTGACGCCGACCGTGCTCTGGCTCCAGCCGGGCATCGTCTCGTAGATGGGCTCGCAGCGCTCGATCTGGTCGGCGCCGAGCGGCAGGATGTCGATCGTCTCGCCGTCCAGCCGGTAGCCGGTGCACAGCTGCAGCTCGGGCAACCCGTCGAGCACGTCGAGCTTGGTGATGCACAGGCCGGACAGGCCGTTGACCTGCGCGCTGCGTTTGAGCAGCGCCGCGTCGAACCAGCCACAACGGCGACTGCGGCCTGTGGTGACGCCTTTTTCCGCACCCACGGTGCTCATGTGCCAGCCGGGCGTGCCCTCGCGCTGCCAGTCGAGCTCGGTCGGAAACGGGCCGCCGCCGACCCGCGTGCAGTACGCCTTGGTGATGCCGAGCACGTAATGCAGCATGTCCGGGCCCAGGCCGGAACCGGTCGCGGCGTTGCCGGCCACGCAGTTGCTCGACGTCACGTACGGATAGGTGCCGTGATCGACGTCGAGCAAGGTGCCCTGCGCGCCTTCGAACAGCAGGTTCGCACCCGCGTGGTTCGCATCGAACAGGGTGCGGGACACGTCGGCGGCGAGCGGCAGGATGAACTCGGCGTGTCGCATCGCTTCGTCATAGACCGCGTCCAGATCGACCGGCTCCGCTTTCAAAAAACCGGTCAGCACGAAGTTGTGCAGCTCCAGCAGTTCGGCCAGCTTGGCGCGGAAACGCTCGGGGTGCTTCAGATCCTGCACGCGCAGCGCGCGGCGCGCGATCTTGTCTTCGTATGCGGGGCCGACGCCGCGGCCGGTGGTGCCGATCTTCTCGATGCCGCCCCGCTCGCGCCGCGCTTCGCGTGCGACGTCGAGCGCGACGTGGAACGGCAGGATCAGCGGGCAAGCCTCGCTCACGAACAGCCGCGAGCGCACTTCGACGCCGGCGCGCTCGAGCCCTTCGGTTTCCTCCAGCAGCTTCGCCATCGACAGCACCACGCCGTTGCCGATGTAGCACTTCACGCCCGGCCGCATGATGCCGCTGGGGATCAGGTGCAGCGCGGTCTTGATGCCGTTGATGACGAGCGTATGGCCCGCGTTGTGGCCGCCCTGGAAGCGCACCACGCCCTGCGCGCTCTCGGTCAGCCAGTCGACCAGCTTGCCCTTGCCTTCATCACCCCACTGGGTACCGACGACGACGACGTTGCGTCCTTGCGTGTTGTTCATGGGGAAGACAGGACTTTCCTGAAAAACGCTCGATGACGTAAGGGTTGAATAAAGACAAAAAACCTGCCGGACTTGGCTTAAGCCAGGCCGGCTGCGCGTCAGGCGACAGCGGGCTCGGCGGCGGCGGCCGCGCGACGCAACGGCTGCACGGCCCAGCCACCGGCCGGCTCGCGCACCAGCGCCCGGTCACAGTCGAACTCGTCCGACTCGCTGTGCTGCCCCGGCAATACGCAGACCACCGTCTCGCCGGCTGCGCGCAACGCGCGCACCGCCTCGCAGAGCCCGGGCTCGACGCCCCAGGGTGCACAGATCGCCGTGTGACGGCCGTTTGCGGGGACGGCTTCCACCAGCGCCTTCACGTCGAGGCTGAAGCCGACTGCCGGACGATTCCGGCCGAATACCGCGCCGACTTCGTCGTACCGGCCACCGCGCACCAGCGCATCGCGCGCGTGTTGCGCATAGATCGTGAAGCGGGCGCCGCTGTAGTAGCTGTGCCCGCGCAGGTCGGCCAGATCGAAGCTGAAGCGCGCATCGCCTGCGGCCTGTTCAGCAAGCCAGGCGAGGTCGGCCAGCGCAGCCCGGATCGGCGCGCCATCGGGCAGCACGCGGGCAGCTTCGCGCAGCACCTGGGCGTCGCCATACAACTGCATCAGCGCGACCAGTTGCGCCTGCAGCGCAGCGGGGAAGCCGGCGGTGAGCGCCTTCAATTCAGACGCATCCTTCAGCGCCAGTGCGGTCTGGATCTGCGCGAGCCGGATGGCGTCGCAGGGCGCGTCGGCGAGCAGGCTGCGCACGATGCGCGCATCGGTCAGGTCCACGCTCACCGCTTCGACGCGCGCCACGCGCAGGGAATCGAGCGCGAGCTGCAGCACTTCGAGGTCGGCCAGGGTTCCGGCATGCCCGTAGATTTCGGCGCCGAACTGCAGTGGCTCGCGCGTGCCATGCGGGCCGCTCGGGCGGGTCAGCAGGATCGGCCCTGCATAGCAAAGGCGCGCGACGCCGCGGCGATTGAGCAGGTGCGCGTCGATGCGCGCGACTTGCGGCGTGGTGTCCGCACGCAGACCCAGAGTGCGGCCGGACAGCTGGTCGACCAGCTTGAAGGTCTGCAGGTCCAGCGCCTGACCGGTGCCGCTCAACAGCGACTCGATGTGCTCGACCAGTGGCGGCATCACCAGCTCGAAGCCGTAGCTGCGTGCGGTGTCGAGCAGCGCACGCCGCAGCTGCTCGACGTGGCGCGCCTGTTTCGGCAGGATATCGGCAAGATGATCCGGCAGGACCCAGGCGGACATGCGTGACTTTTGCAGTGCTGTTGAAAGGAGGAAACCCGATTCTACCGGCGCGGTTTTGCGCGACCCGATCGATCAGCTCAGCGAGTCAGCTCGACGAATCAGGCCAGCCACCAGAGCAGCAACAGTCCGGCCAGCACGCTGCCGAGCCCGAAGAATCTGAGCTGCCCGTCGCTCAAGTGCAGCAGCTGCTCGAACCTGCGCCGCCAGAGCGCGGGCGCGCCCAGCGGCAGCAAGCCTTCGAGCACCAGCACCAACGCGAGCGCGCCCCAGAACGCGGCGCCATCCATCAATGAGCTGCCTGGAGCCGGCCTGCGCTCAACGCGTCAACGCGCAGCGCGGAGATATGGCTTCACCGCTGCGCTTCGGCGGCAGGCCCGACGACCACACTGGCGGGCTGCGACGCCGGTTGGGGCGACATCGGCAGCGACGGCGGCACGGGCTGGGTTGATCGCGCCGCCTGCGGCTGCACCTGTGGCTGCTGCGGTTGGGCCGCGCCTGGCGACACCGCGAAACCGGATGGTCGCTGCAGCTGCTGGCGCTGCAATGGCGGCGTCGGCAGCGCAGGCGCCTGCGCGCCCTGCGTCGGCCGGCCATCCACACCACCGCTACGGCTTTCCTTGCTGCTGCCGCCATTGCCGGCGCCATCCGCAGCGCCTCCCAGACCGGTCGCGCCCTGCATCGCCTTGAAGAAGTCGGAAGACGGGTCGAGCACCATCACGTCGCTGCGCTTGTTGAAGCTGCCTTTGTAGGCATCCAGGCTGCGATAGAACTGTGCGAACTGCGGGTCGCGGCCGAACGCTTCGCCGTAGACGCCCGCTGCGGTGCCGTCCCCCTCGCCCTTTATCTTCTGCGCATCGCGATATGCGTTGGCGATCATGACTTCACGCTGGCGGTCGGCTTCGGCGCGGATTTTTTCGCCTTCGGCAGCGCCGGTCGAGCGCAGTTCGTTGGCCACGCGCTTGCGCTCCGCTTCCATCCGGCGATACACGGATTCGGTGATCGACTCGACATAGTCGGCGCGGGTCAGCCGCACATCGATGATGTCCACGCCCCAGGGTTTCTCGCCGCGCACCACGTCGAGCACCTTGCGCTTCACGTCGGCCATCAGTTCCTCGCGTTCGGCCGCGATGATGTCGCGCACGGTGTGCTTGTTGATCTCTTCCTGAAATGCGTTGCGCAACACGCGGTTCAACTGCGTGGCGCCGGCGCCTTCGTCGAGACCGACGTTCCGGATGTAGGCTCCCGGATCGGTGATGCGCCAGCGCACGAACCAGTCGATCACGACGCGCTGCTTTTCCGCGGTCAACATCGGCTCGACATCACGGCTTTCCAACGTCAGCAGCCGCTTGTCCACATACGACACGTTCTGGAACGGCGGCGGCAGCTTGAAATGCAGCCCGGGCTGCGTGATCACGTCCTTGATCTGGCCGAGCGCATACAGCACGCCGAACTGACGCTGGTCCACCACGAACACCATCGAGCTTGCAAGCGCGAGCACGATCAACACTGACACGACGATGAATCCAATGCGGTTCATGGCTTGCTTTCTCTAAGCTTTCTCATATCGGTTCGCACGCTTGTAGCGTCTCGCTCACCAATTGCCCGTGGGAGGGGGGCGCACCCCATCGGCGACCAACAACTCACCTGATCAGCCAATTCCAACCAAGGGCCGCGGAGCCCGCTCTGCCGGGCCGCAGGCGCCGCCTACGGTAGGGGGAGGCCGAGAGGCGACCGAAGGGAGCGAAGGCTGGGGGCGAGCTCATTTCAGCGGCCGTCCCGGTCGCGGCTGCGTGCATCGACGCGGGAGCGCCCATCCGATGCGCCGGACGGCTGCGATTGCGGCTGGGGCTGCGGATTCGCGCCCGTGGTCGCAACCGCTTCCATCGGCGCGGCGCTACCGGACATCTGCATCAGCTTGTCAAGCGGCAGATACAGCAGGTTCGAGCCTTGCCGCGAATCGACCAGCACTTTCGACACGTTCGAATAAATCTGCTGCATCGTGTCCAGGTACATGCGCTCGCGCGTGACCTGCGGTGCTTTCTCGTATTCGTCGAGCACGGACGTGAAGCGTTGCGCATCACCTTGGGCTTGCGCGACGATGCGTGCCTTGTAGCCGTCCGCCTCCTCCTTCAGCCGGGATGCGGCACCAACAGCGCGCGGCACCACGTCGTTCGCATAGGCCTGCGCTTCGTTCTTCGCGCGCTCGCGTTCCTGGCCGGCTTTCAACACATCGTCGAACGCGGCCTGCACCTGCTCGGGCGGGCGCACGCCGCCTTGCTGCAGATTCACCGCGACCACATCGATGCCGACCTTGTAGCGGTCCAGCATGGTCTGCATCAGGCGCCGCACGCGCGGCGCGATCTGGTCGCGCTCTTCCGCCAAAGCCGAATCCATGCGCATCTTGCCGACCACCTCGCGCACCGCGGTCTCGGCCGCCTGCACCACCGCTTCGCTCGGAAACTTGCTTTCGAACAGGAACGCGCGCGCATCCTTCAGCCGATACTGCACAGCGAACTTGATCTCGACGATGTTCTCGTCTTCGGTCAGCATCGCCGAGTCCTTCAGACCGGTCGCCTTGATCACGGTGTCGCGCCCGACGTCGACCGAGCGAATCTGCGTGACGACCACCAGCTCCTGCCGCTCGATCGGATACGGCAGCCGCCAGTGCAGTCCGGCACCGTCGGTCGACTGGTACTGGCCAAACCGCGTGATGACGGCCTGCTGGCCCTCCTGCACGATGAAAAAGCCGGTGGACAGCCAGATCAGCAACGCGATCGCCGCGATCAGGCCGATGCCGACGCCCGCGCTTTTCATGTCGGGCTGGAAACCACCGCTGCCGCCGGTGCCGCCGCCCCGTCCGCCCGAGCCACCGCCGCGTACGCCGCCGAACAAACCGCCGAGCTTGCGGTTGAAGTCGCGCCACAGCTCATCCAGATCGGGCGGGCCGGCGTTGCGGTTGCCGTGCGGGCGTGGCCGGATCGGCGTCGGGTCGCTTGTCGGCGGAGGGGACGGCGCTGGCGGCGGCGGCGCAGCAGGTGGGCGCGGCTCACCGGCAGGCGGCTCCTCGCTGCCCGACTGCCCGTCGCCACGGCCCCAGCGGGGATCGTTCAGATTGAACATTCCGCGGGCCCCGGCAACAGATGCGGCCCAGCGGCTCGGGAAGGTTCGTTTCATTCGAAGGCGGTTTCGTGTGTGACGTTGAAGATGATTGCGGCCAACGGCTGGCCAACGACGCGATTGTGCCGAATCAGACCGCAGCGCCGAGCGCTGCAGGCTGCTGCGGCGCAACCACGCGGCCGGCTGCCACTGCGAGCTGTGCGCGCAACGCGGGCAGGCCATCGCCGGTGCGCGCGCTTGCGAACACGCGCGCGACCAACTGACCGTCGAGCTCGAAGCGGTCCACCAGCCGGGTCGGCCGGCGCGACGGTGCCAGCCCATCGAGCTTGTTGAACACCAGCAACTGCGGCACGTCGGCGGCGCCGATGCTGGTCAGCACCCGCTGCACTTCGGCGATCTGTTCGGGATGGTTCGGGTTTGCGGCGTCCACCACATGCAGCAGCAGATCGGCATCGACCGCCTCCTGCAAGGTGGCTTCGAATGCGTCGACCAGGCCATGCGGCAGGTCGCGGATGAAGCCGACCGTGTCGGACAGCGACACCGTGCGGCCCAGCCCTTCGCCATCTTCCAGATAAAGCTGGCGCGTGGTGGTGTCAAGCGTCGCGAACAGCTGGTCGGCCGAATAGGCGCGCGCTTTCACGAGCGCATTGAACAGCGACGACTTGCCCGCATTGGTATAGCCGACCAGCGAAATGTTGAAGGTCTGCTGCCGCTCGCGCCGGCGCCGCTGGGTCTGACGCTGGCGCTTGACTTTCTGCAAGCGTTCGCGGATGCGCTTGATCGACTCGCCGATCATGCGCCGGTCCAGCTCGATCTGCGCCTCGCCCGGGCCGCCGCGCGCGCCGATGCCGCCGCGCTGGCGTTCCAGGTGCGACCAGCGCCGCACGAGCCGGGTACTCACGTACTGCAGCCGCGCCAGTTCGACCTGCAGTTTGCCTTCATGGCTGCGCGCGCGCTGCGCGAAAATGGTCAGGATCAGATAGGTCCGGTCGTTGACGGGCAAGCCTAGCTCGCGCTCCAGGTTGCGCTGCTGCGCGGGCGACAGTGCCTGGTCGAACAGTATTTCAGTGGCGCCGTGCAAGCGGGCAGTCTCGGCAATCTCGGCGGCCTTGCCGCTGCCCACGAACAAAGCGGCGTCGGGCGCAGCGCGTTTGCAGACCATGCGCGCAACCGACAGCAAACCGGCCGTCTGCGCGAGCAGGCCCAGTTCCAGCAATTCAACGTCGAAATGCGGAGTGCCGAAATCGACACCGACCAGCAGCACAGGCGCGGACGCCGCAGCGGAATTCAAAGACTGGAAGCCGCAGCAGCGGCGCAGAACGCGGTGGTCGGGCGGCGCGACGCTGCAGCGTACAGGATCTGAATCACGCCTGTTCGGTACCGGCGGGCGCTTCCACCGCCTGCGAAAAGTTCACCGCGCGCCCGGGCACGATGGTCGAGATCGCATGCTTGTAGACCATTTGCGTCACGGTGTTGCGCAACAGCACCACGTACTGGTCGAACGACTCGATCTGGCCTTGCAACTTGATGCCATTCACCAGATAGATCGACACCGGCACGTGCTCGCGTCGCAAGATGTTCAAAAACGGGTCCTGCAAAAGCTGACCTTTGTTCATCACGATATGGTCCGTGTTCAAGGTTGTTTGGGGGGAAATTGATTCGTAGACCTTAACACAGCGGTTTGCGCCAGCCCGGCGGAATCGGTGCTTTCCCTTACAGCGCAAGCTGGTTCAGCGTTGCGCATTCTCCGAATACGGATTGTCCTGCGTCTTCATCTCGATGCGCAGTGGCGTGCCGGTCAGATTGAACGCCTTGCGCACCCGGCCTTCGAGAAAGCGCCGATAGGCATCCGTCACATGGTCGAGCGAATTGCCGTGCACCACCACCACCGGCGGATTCATGCCGCCCTGGTGCGCATAGCGCAGTTTCGGGCGAAACATGCCCGCGCGTTTCGGCGCCTGGAATTGCACCGCGTCCAGCACCAGCCGCGTCAACAGCGGCGTTGACATCTTGCAGTTGGCGGCTTTGTGCGCCTGCACGATCGATGCCCACACCGGCGCCAGGCCCTGACGGCGTTTGGCCGAAATCATGTGGATGTTGGCAAACTTCAAAAACGGCAGCCGGGTCTCGATCGCGCGCTGCACCAATTGCCGCTGGTAGTCATCGACCGCATCCCATTTGTTGATGGCGATCACCACCGCCCGGCCACTCTCCAGGATATAGCCCGCGATGTGGGCGTCCTGATCCGTCACGCCCTGTGTCGCGTCCAGCAACAGCAGCACGACATTGGCCGACTCGATCGCCTGCAGGGTTTTCACGACCGAGAATTTCTCGATCGCCTCGAACACACGGCCTTTCCTGCGCAGGCCGGCCGTATCGATCAACTCGAAGCGCTGGCCGGCGCGCTCGAACGGCACCGTGATCGCATCGCGCGTGGTGCCGGGTTGATCGAACGCGACGAGCCGCTCTTCGCCCAACCAGGTGTTGATCAAGGTCGATTTGCCGACGTTCGGCCGGCCCGCCACCGCCAGCCGGACTACGTTGCTGGCCTCAGCGGCACTCTCCTCGTCGCCCGCTTCTTCCAGCTGCAGCGGCGCCAGCGCAAGTTCGACCAGCCCGCGGATGCCATGCCCATGCGCGGCCGACACCGCATGCACGTCGCCCAGGCCCAGCTCGTAGAACTCATTGAGTTGCGCGCCGGCCTGCATGCCTTCGGCCTTGTTCGCTGCCAGCACGCACGGCTTGCCCAGACGCCGCAGATAACGCGCGATGTCATGGTCTTGCGCCGACAGCCCATCGCGCGCGTCGAGCACGAAGATCACCACATCGCTTTCGGCGACGGCCGCCTGGGTCTGGCGCGCCATCTCGTGGTAGATGCCGTCCTGCGCCTCGGGCTCGAAGCCGCCGGTGTCGATCACGATGAATTCGTGGCCGCCCTGGCGGCCATTGCCGTAGTGGCGGTCGCGCGTCAAACCCGCGAAGTCGGCCACGATTGCATCGCGCGACTGCGTGAGCCGGTTGAACAGGGTGGATTTGCCGACGTTCGGCCGGCCGACCAGCACGATGACCGGTTTCATCGCTGGCGAGCCCGTTTGAGATTCATTCGACGCGCTGCGCGAACACGCCGCCGTTGCGCGTGACGACGACCAGCGTGTCGTCGGCCAGCAGCACCGGGCCGGCGGCAATCGGCGAGCCGTCGGTCGCCAACCGAGCCAGCAGTTTGCCGTCTTCGCGCGAGAGGAAATTGACGAAGCCGCTGTTGTCGCCGATCGCGATCGCAGGGCCGATTGCCAGCGGCGCGCTCAGCAGCCGGTATTTCAGCAGGCTGCTCGTCCAGGCCGGCTCGCCGTCGCGGCGACGCCACGCCAGCACGGTGCCATCGCTCTCCGTACCGTAGACCGACTGCTCATCGCCGCCGACGCCTTCGAACCCGTTCGCCTGCCGCGTCCACAGCAGCGTGCCGCGGCCTGCATCGACGCAGCCGACCGCCGCCTGGAACGCACGCGCGCAGACCACGTCGCCGACCCGGCTCACGTGATCGACCAGATCGACGAGACGCTCCACATCGTTGGTGCCGCGCGGCGACGCAAGCGCGACTTCCCAGCGCGCGTTGCCACTGCCCGGGTCCAGCCCGACCATGCGACCGGACAGCCCCGCGACGAGCGTGTTGCCAACCGGCATCAGCAACCCGGCCTGGCGCAACGTGAGCGGCTCGGTCGGCCGCTGCTGCAGCCATAGGCGCCGGCCGGATGCGCCATCGAACGCGGACACGGACCGATCGGCAGCGAGCAGGAACACGCGCCCGCCGGCCACCAGCGGCGCCGTGTAGGACGGCACCGTCTGCGGCGCGCGCCAGGCGACTTTGCTGCCGTCCAGGGTGACCAGATCGTTGCCGCGCGTGACAACCGACCAGCGCGAGTCGGCGCCGCCTACGCCGGCTGCCAGCTTGCCGCCGACGTCGCTGCGCCACTGCTCGCGCCCGGTCTTCGCATCGAAAGCAACCAGCTCGCCGTCCGAATTGGCAACCGCCACGGACCCCTGGCTCAGCCGCACCTGCAGCGGAAAGTCGACGCGCCCGATGCGGGCGTTCCAGGCCGGCTTCACGGCAAGCAGTGCCGGGCTTTTCGGCAGCTCGGCGGGCTTCGGACGGGACGAGCCGCAGCCAGCCAGTATCGCTACTATAAAAATAGCTGACAATACAAGCGGCGTCAGCGCCTGCGGCCGATTTGATTGAAAAGTCATCACGATCTGGCCTCAGCGCCTGCGGTGCCGGCGCCGGCACGCGGATCGACCCCGAGCGCAGTCAGCTTCACCTCGACCAGCCGCCGATAGTCGGCCCGCTCGCCCAGGCCCGCAAGCGCTTTGCGGTACTCGACGATCGCGGCGTCGCGGTTGCCCTGCATGGTGAGCACGTCGCCGCGGCGGTCCGCCACCAATGGCGCGAACGGCGCCGGAAAGTCATTACCCAGTTGCGCGAGCGCGGCGTCGTACGACTTGGCCGATGCGAGCACCGCAGCGAGCCGCAACTTGGCGATTGCGCGCAGGCCGGCGTCCTTGCTCTGTTCGGCAACCCAGCCAAGCGCAGCGCGCGCCGCATCGGGTTGCTCCTTGTCGAACAGGGTGCGCGCCGCCAGCAGACCCGCCTGCGCTGCATAGGCGGTGCCGCCGGCCTTGGCCTTGATGTCCTCGAATGCGCGGTTGAGCCGCGCGACATCGCCGCCGCGCGCGGCTTCCTCGACCTGCTCGTACAACGCCGCTGCCTGCGTGGCCTGGCTGCGCTGCCACCATTGCCAGCCGTTCCAAGCGGCGTATGCCGCGAGCACCGCGATCAGCAGCCAGGTGATCAGGTTGCCCCACTGCCGCCAGAACGCCTTCAACTGGTCGAGTTGTTCTTGTTCTTCGAGGTCCAGATGTGCCATGGCGGATGCGGGCGGCGAAGCGCCCGGGGTTCAGTGCGGTCAGGCGACCGATTTTATGGTTCGGGCCCAGTCGGCCAATTGCGCGAGCGGCTGCCGCTGCTGCGCGCTGCCGCCGTCGCCAGCCGATTGCCGCAGCACCTTGGTGGTGACCATGCCCTGCGCCAGCTCATCGGCGCCGAACACCAGCGCATGGCGCGCACCGCTCGCGTCGGCGCGTTTGAACTGGGATTTCATGCTGGCCGCAGCACCGGTGGCGCTCGCGTGCATCTGCACCGACAGGCCGGCGTCCCGCAAGGTCTGCAACGCGTGCAACGCGACCGGCACGGCGCCAGCGTCGGGCACGATCGCATAGATGTCGAGCGTGGGCAGCTCGATCGCGACGCCCTGCTGCGCCAGCAGATCGAGCACGCGCTCGACCCCCATCGCCCAGCCGACCGCTGGCGCCGCGTTGCCACCTGCGAGGGCCATCAGCCCGTCGTACCGGCCGCCGGCGCAGACCGTGCCCTGCGCGCCGAGCCGATCGGTCAGGAACTCGAACACGGTGAGGTTGTAGTAGTCGAGCCCGCGCACGAGCCGCGGATTTATCGTGAACGCCACACCGTTATGCCGCAGGATGTCCTGCAGGCCCTGGAAGTGCGCGAGCGATTCGGGCCCAAGAAAGTCGAGCAGGCGTGGCGCGGCCTCGATCACGGGCTGCAGCGCCGGGTTTTTGCTGTCCAGGATGCGCAACGGGTTGCTGTGCAGGCGCCTGCGCGCGTCGTCGTCCAGCAGTTGCGCGTGCTGCTCCAGATGCGCGATCAGCTCGGCCCGGTGCGCCGCGCGTTCGGATGGCTGGCCCAGGCAGTTGAGCTCCAGCCGCACGTCGGCCAGGCCGATCGATTGCGCGAAGCTGCGAAACAGCAGGATCAGCTCGGCATCGACGTCCGGGCCTGCGAAGCCGAGCGCTTCGGCGCCGATCTGATGGAACTGGCGCAACCGGCCACGCTGCGGTTTCTCGCGCCGGAACATCGGGCCGATGTACCAGAGCCGCTTGCCGCCGTCGTACAGCAGGTTGTGCTCGATCGCGGCGCGCACCACACCGGCCGTGTTCTCGGGCCGGAGCGCGAGATGTTCGGCCTGACCGTGCTTGTCGGCGCGGTCTTCGAACGCGTACATCTCTTTTTCGACGATGTCGGTGACTTCGCCGATGCCGCGCACGAACAGCTGCGCCTGCTCGAGGATTGGCGTGCGCACGTTGCGGTAGGCGAAGCGCGCCATCAAGTCGCGCGCATTCGCTTCGAGCCATTCCCAACGCGCCGAATCCGGCGGCAGCAGGTCGTTCATGCCTTTGACGGCCATGAGCTTCGGCGGCGTGGCCTTGCGCGCTGGCGCAGTGTGCGGCGCCCGCTCGCCGCTGCCCGACGATGCTTGCGCTGCGGCGGGCGGTTCGATCTGCGACGACTTCAAATCCGGTTCAGACATGCGCCACGCAGTCAGGCCGTTGCCGCGACCGATGCTTCGGTGTTGCCAAACCGCTTTTCGATGTAACTTTCCACCAGTTGATGGAACTCGGCTGCGATGTGCTCGCCACGCAGGGTCAGCGCCTTCTGGCCGTCGATGAAGACGGGCGCTGCCGGCGCTTCACCGGTGCCGGGCAGGCTGATGCCGATGTCGGCATGCTTGCTCTCACCGGGCCCGTTCACGATGCAGCCCATCACCGCGACCTTCATCTTCTCCACCCCCGGATACTTCGCGCGCCAGACCGGCATCTGCGCGCGCAGGTGGTCGTCGATCTCCTTGGCCAGCACCTGGAATGTGGTGCTCGTGGTGCGGCCACAGCCCGGGCACGCCGTCACGCTCGGCACGAAGCTGCGCAGGCCGAGCGACTGCAGGATCTCGGATGCGATCACGACTTCCTGCGTGCGCGATTCACCAGGCTGCGGTGTCAGCGATACGCGGATCGTGTCGCCGATGCCCTCCTGCAGCAGGATCGACATGGCCGCCGCCGATGCGACCGTGCCTTTGGTGCCCATGCCGGCTTCGGTCAGGCCCAGATGCAGCGCATAGTCGCAACGCCTGGCCAGTTCGCGATAGACCGCGATCAGATCCTGCACGCCGCTGACCTTGCAGGACAGCAGGATCTGATCGCCGGCGAGGCCCAGCTGCTCGGCGCGTCTTGCCGAATCGATTGCCGAGGTGATCAGCGCCTCGTACATCACGAGCCGCGCATCCCACGGCTCGGCCCGTTGGCTATTCAGATCCATCATCTGGCCGAGCAGCTCCTGGTCCAGGCTGCCCCAGTTCACGCCGATGCGCACCGGCTTTTTCCAGCGCGCTGCGGCCTCGACCATCTGGCTGAACTGGCGGTCGTGCTTGTCGCCCTTGCCGACGTTGCCGGGGTTGATGCGGTACTTGGACAGCGCCTCGGCACAGGCCGGATAGTCGGTCAGCAGCCGATGGCCGTTGTAGTGGAAATCGCCGATGAGCGGCACGTCGATGCCCATCTTGTCGAGCTGCTCGCGCACATACGGCACTGCCTGCGCAGCCTCCGGCGTGTTCACCGTGATGCGCACCAGTTCCGAGCCGGCAATCGCCAGCTCCTTGACCTGGATCGCGGTGCCGATTGCGTCCGCAGTATCGGTGTTCGTCATCGACTGCACGCGCACCGGCGCGTCGCCGCCGACGGTGACGGTGCGCGTGCCCCAGCTGATGCGGGCCTGACGCGAGTGCCGCGGCGCGGGTGCGGCAAGCGGGATCGGGCGCGTTTCGCGTTGCAGGATCGTGCTCATCATTTCACCGTGAAGCGGGCCACGCCGCCCTTGGAGACCGGATCGAGGTCGAACGATTCGCCACGCACTTTCACCCGGGTCTTGTCCGAATGGCCGACCGTGACCTTCAGCGGCAATGCGTCCGAGCTCACGCGCACGGTCTCGTTGGCGGCCACGGTGCGTTTGACCAGCGCGGCGCCGGTTGCATCGAGCACCTGAATCCAGGCCGGCACCTGGGTTTCGAACACCAACGTGTCTTCCGCGGGCTTCGGCGCAGCGGGCGGCGGAGCCACCGCCACCACGGGCGCGGTCGGCGGCACCGGAGCCTGCGCGGCAGCCGCGGACGCTTTCGCCACGGGCACCGGCGCAGGAGCGGCCGGCGCAGCGGAGGCGGCCGGTGCGGTTGCCACGGCTGCCGGCGGCGCCGGCCGAACCGCGTCCGGTGCCGGACGGTCCAGCGCGTTGCCGGTCACGGACGGTTGGCTGGTCATCGATGGCGAATTGCTGCTGCGCGTGGCAACGGCCGTATCGGCGCCGCTGCGGCCCGGCAGGCCAGGCAGTTCAAGACCGAAATCGGGCGCAAAGATCAGCGCGGCGGTGGCCACCAGCAATACCAGCGCCGCGATGCCGATCCAGCGCGAGACGCCGCCTGAGCCGGTCCGCGTCGCTGCCTGGGACGCTGGCCGGAATGCCGTCCTGGACGCTGCCAGTTCAGCTGCCGACGCAGACGTTGCGGTGCGGGGCAACAGCTGCAGCACCGGCTCGGGGTCGATCCGCAACGATCGGCACATGCTGGCTGCCAGCGCGCGCGCGAAAGTGGGATCGGGCAGCAGGTCGATGCGACCGGTCTCGAGCGCTTCAAGCCGCCCGGCCGGGACCTTCAGCGACATCGCCAGCGACGCCAGATGCACGCCGGCGGCTTCCCGCGCCTGCCGCAGCATCGCACCGGCGGCTACCGGGCCGTCCGCTACGGTCGGCCTTGCCGGACGCTCCAGGCCCGAAATCTGCGAATCGCTCAATTGAATTCACCTCGTTCATAAGCGCGCAGTTCGGGCGCCTGCGGATAGCGGCGTTGTAGCTGGCTGGCCAGCTGCAGCATCGCTTCGCGGTTGTCCATGCGCTGCTCGACGCGCACACCGAGCCAGAGCGACTCGGCATTCGCAAGCTCGCTGTTGTTCAGGCGCCGGATGTAGAAGCGCGCGCGCTCGTAGTCGCCGCGCTGGTACAGCAGGCGCGCCAGGTTGTAGCCGGTGACCGGGTTGCCCGCATCGAGCTCATAGGACTGGGTCAGGCTGCGTTCGGCTTCCGCAAGGTGGCCGGCGCGTTCTTCGCACAATCCACGTGCCATCAGGGTGCGCGAGCGGCTGCCATAGCTCGGGTTTGCCAGCGCCTGACTGAATGAGTCGGCCGCTTCCACATAGCGCTTCTGTTCGCACCACAGCCAGCCCTGGTTGTGCAGGATGGCACCGTCGCGCGGCTTCAGCGCGAGCGCACGGCGGAAGCTGTCCTGCGCGAGCTGCTGGTCGTTCAGACGCATGTAGACCAGCCCGCGCAGGTTGTAGGCATCGGCGAAGTCGGGGTCGATCGCGAGCGCCTGCTTGACTTCATCAAGCGCGATCGTGGTTTGTCCTTGCTCGAGATAACCGATCGCGAGCGCAAGCCGGACCCGGGCGCGCTTGCGCGCAGCCGGCTCATCGGACTCGGTGACGATGTCGTTGCCCGCGTTGCGCGGTGCGTCGCTGCGCAGCGCGGTGTCCGCATCGCCATCGCGGCCGGCTGGACCGGCGGCGGCGCACGCGGCCAGCAGCAAGGCTGCGCACAGTGCTGAAGCGATACCCTGCCAGGGCCTGAGACAAGTGGCGACGGCGTTCATGGTGGTCAACTTTCCTGTGATGCAAGCGTCGCTGCGGCGGTCCGCCGCGCCGCGCGCATCGGATGGCGTGCCATCCGCACTTCCACGCGGGTGCGGTCCTGCACGGTGCCGGCCAGCTGGCCACACGCGGCATCGATGTCGTCGCCGCGAGTCTTGCGCACCGTGGTCACGATGCCGGCATCACTCAACCAACCGGCGAACGCCTGCACGCGCGCGGTCGGCGAGCGCAGCAGGCCGGACGCCGGAAACGGGTTGAACGGGATCAGGTTGATCTTGCAGCGCAAACCCGCCCCGCGCAACAATGCGATCAGCTCCTGTGCATGCACAAGCCCATCGTTCACGCCATCGAGCATGCAATATTCGAACGTGATGAAGTCGCGTGGCGCATGCTGCAGATAATCCTTGCAGGCTTGCAACAGTTCGGCCAGCGGATACTTGCGGTTCAGCGGCACCAGCTCATCGCGCAGCGCGTCGTTCGGCGCATGCAGCGACACCGCAAGTGCCGTCGGACAGTCCTGCGCAAGCCGCTCGATCATCGGCACCACGCCGGACGTGGACACCGTGACCCGACGGCGCGACAGGCCATAGCCGTGGTCATCGAGCATGACCTTGAGCGCGGGCAGCAGCGCCGCATAGTTCTGCAACGGCTCGCCCATGCCCATCAGCACCACGTTGGAGATTACGCGCTGGCCGGCACTGCCAAGCCGCGCGCGCAGTTCATGCTCGGCAAACCACAGTTGCGCAACGATCTCGGCCGAGCTCAGGTTGCGGCTGAATCCCTGATGCCCGGTCGAACAAAAACGGCAGCCGACCGCGCAGCCGGCCTGCGACGACACGCACAAGGTGCCGCGATCGCACTCCGGGATGTAGACGGTCTCGATCACGTCGCCGGCACCGACGTCGAACAGCCACTTCACCGTGCCGTCGGCCGACTCGTGCCGCGATACCACCGGCAGGGCCGCAATGTGCGCAGCACCTTCGAGCTTGTCGCGCAACGACTTGGCAAGGTCGGTCATCTGCTCGAACCGCACCGCACCGCGCTGGTGGATCCAGCGAAACAATTGGGTCGCACGGAAGCGCTGCTCGCCCAGACCCGCGCAGAAAAGCGCGAGCTGCTCCCGGTCGAAGTTCAGCAGGTTGGTGGACATGACGTGCGTGGCTGCAGACAGCGGCAAAGGTCGTTGCAATGCCTGCGATCAGCGGCTTGCGATGTTCATCGCGGCGAAGAAAAACGCGATCTCGGTCTGTGCCGTTTCCGCCCCGTCCGAGCCGTGCACCGCGTTCGCATCGATGCTGTCGGCAAAGTCGGCGCGGATGGTGCCGGCTGCGGCTTTTTTCGGATCGGTCGCGCCCATCAGATCGCGGTGCTTCGCAATCGCGCCTTCGCCTTCCAGCACCTGGATCACGACCGGGCCGGAGATCATGAACTCGACCAGGTCCTTGAAGAACGGCCGCTCGCGATGCACGCCGTAGAACGACTCCGCTTCACGGCGCGAAAGCTGCGCCATGCGCGATGCCACGATCTTCAAACCCGCGCGCTCGAAACGGTCGTAGATCTTGCCGATCACATTCTTGGCGACCGCGTCGGGCTTGATGATGGACAAAGTGCGTTCGATGGTCATGAAGGAAGATTCCAAATAAAAAGATGCTGATCGGATTGCCATGCCGTCAAGGCCACTGCCTTGAATGGATCATGGAGCTTGCGTTGAGTGCGACAACGCATCAACGCATCGATGCACCGACGAATTCGTCAACGCGCAACGGTCAGATTTTACGCAGCCCGGTTGCAATGAATGGCTTTTCGCCGGATTTGCGCGCACGGCTCGGCCAGTCGTGGCGCACTGTCGGACGAGGTCCATACGACGGCTTGGCCAGCCAGGCGATCAATCCAACACCGCAGGCACAATCTTGCTGCTGCCGTCCGATCGCCAGACAACGCCGTCCATGCGGTTCAACGGCTGCGCCCGCCGCGCCGCTGACCGCCGGCATTGCCGCCGCCCGACCGACCACCGCCTGTGCCCGGGTTGCCGCCACCGGAACGATTGCCGCCGCCAGGACCGCGCCGGAACCCGGGCGCTTCCCGCTGTCGCACGAAACTGTCCGCGCCGATATAGCCGAACGCAGTCTTCATCGGGTCCGGCTGCGCGCTCGCACCGGCACCGCGCGGCTCGTTTCGATCGCGCCGCGCGGGCGCCTGCTCGCGACCAGGCGCCGCCGGGCCACGAGGTCGACCACCGTTGCCAACGCCATTGCCACTGCCACGGTTGTTTCGGCCAGCCGACGCCGGCCGCTCGTACGCAGACTGGTGCATCAGCGGGTCCTGTTGAGGCCCGGTTCCACCAGCCTGCCGCTCGTCGCCACGGCGTTCCGCACGGCGGGCTGCGGCCGGCTTGCCCGCGTCGCGCCGCGGCGGCCGGCTCTGGCGCTCATGAGCGCTGCGTTCGCGCGGCGCACGCTCCTCGCCACCGGCGGCGCGCGAAAGTTGCTGAATGTCGCGCTCGTCGAGCTCCATCCAGCCGCCACGACGCAGGCCGCGCGGCAGCAGCATCGCGCCGTAGCGAATGCGGATCAGCCGGCTGACCGCATGGCCGACGCATTCGAACATGCGCCGCACCTCGCGATTGCGCCCTTCGGTGATCGTCACGCGATACCAGCAGTTCGCGCCTTCGCCGCCGCCGTCTTCGATCGAGCCGAACCGTGCGCTGCCATCGCTGAGTTCGACGCCCGACAGCAGCCGCGCACGCTCCTCTGCATCCAAGGCGCCGAGCACGCGCACCGCATACTCCCGCTCGAGGCCGAAGCGCGGGTGCATCAGCCGATTCGCGAACTCGCCGGAACTGGTGAACAGCAGCAGCCCTTCGGTGTTCAGATCGAGCCGCCCGACCGACTGCCATTTGCCCTGCATCAAGCGCGGCAGCTTGCGAAACACGGTCGGCCGATTCTGCGGGTCATCGGTGCTGACCACCTCGCCGGCCGGCTTGTGATAGGCCAGCACGCGCGCCGGCGGTGGCTCCAGCCTGAAGCGGACCGGCTTGCCGTTGACCTTGACCGAGTCGCCCCACTGGATGCGCTGGCCGATATGCGCAGGCTCGTTGTTGACCGAAATGCGGCCTTCCAGGATCAGCTGCTCCATGTCGAGCCGCGAACCCATGCCGGCTTGCGCAAGCACCTTGTGCAGCTTCGGCGTTTCCGGCTGCGGGGCAAGCACGCGCTTGCGCAGCGCTGCCGGCACGTCCGCTTCGGCCTGCTCGTCCGCATCGAACTGGCCGGACACGACGTCGGAAAAACGGATCGGCTGCTCGGCGCCGCTGGCGTGATCACGCGCCGGGGCAGGGGCTGATGCGCGCGCCGGCAGGTCCGAGACCTCTGGCTGCGCGGGCAAAGCGGGCAGCGCGTCGTTGTGAGCCTCATCAATCTGACCAGCCTCTGCTGAAAACTCAGGTGGACCCGGCTCTTCGGTGACCAGCCGATCCGCGCCGGTCTCATCGGCCGTTGCCGTCGTGGCATGGCCCGGCGATCCGTCGCCAGCAGCGGTCGCCCTGTCGTCCGGCTCAGGGGCATCGGAATGGTTTTGCTCGATGTTCTCTTCACTCATCTGGAACTTCCATCTTTTGGCATGTCTGCGACTGGCTGTCGCCTCCCACACAGGCCCTGACTCCCAGCCCAATTTTTTTGTGGCTGCCGTAGCTGCCCAGGGCCTGTAGCAGGCCGGCCGCCTGGTCCTCAGGCCGGCCCGTGTGGATCCGCTGCGGCATCCCGCACCGGCGCGCTTGCGACAGTCAGTGGCGCCGCGCCATCAACAGACTCAAGCTGCGGCAACTGCTGTAGCGAGCCGAGTGCCAAGTCGTCGAGGAACTGGCGCGTGGTGGCCAGCAACTC
Source organism: Burkholderiaceae bacterium (assembly GCA_965218765.1). Taxonomy (GTDB): domain Bacteria; phylum Pseudomonadota; class Gammaproteobacteria; order Burkholderiales; family Burkholderiaceae_C; genus JBBPYC01. The sequence continues at coordinate 1,042,944 of CBDCLU010000002.1, forward strand.
CGGCCGGCCGATGCCTTCCTTGTGCCCGACCACTTCGACCCAACCTCGATCCTCGAGCTGCTTGAACACCAGCGAATTCACTGCAACACCGCGAATCGCCTCGATCTCGCCGCGCGTGACCGGCTGCCGATACGCGATCACGGCGAGCGTCTCGAGTACCGCACGGCTGTAGCGCGGCACTTTGACCGGCCGCAAGCGATCCAGAAACCCGCTTACGTCAGCGCGGCTCTGAAACCGATAGCCGGATGCGACACGGACCAGTTCGACGCCGCGATCCGAATATTCCTGCGCCAGCGCATCGAGCAGCTCAGCCACGCCGGAGTCGTTCCAACCATCACCCAGCAAGGTGCGCACCTCCGCTGCGGACAACGGCTCGCTCGCGCACAGCAAGGCGGCTTCAACGACCCGCTTGGCGTCAGCCTCGTTCATCTCGGTTTGTGCGCCATCCCGTGGAAATCGCGGTGCATGAACAGCTTCGGCAACGCCCAATGAAACGGTCGTGTCATCTGGATGAGTTCACCGGAAGCGACCCAAAAGCGGCAGGTGCCAGGAAAACTAGATCCCTGGCGCAGCGCGACCACAACCACTAGCTGGCGGCACATCGACGGTCACCAAACTGGCTGGTCAGCCCGTACAGCGCGCGACTGGATGCTACAGATATCCAATCTATTGTAACGGTGGCCTGTTCATTGCCTCTGATGCACGCTAGCCGGCTCGGCACGCGCCGACCGTTGCGCAATCGATTTCCCAGTCCTGCAGTGCTGCGTGCAGGTCGGCGGGAAGCGGCGCTTCGAAGGCCAACGTCTTGCCAGTGACCGGATGCACGAAGCCCAGCCGAAACGCATGCAGCGCCTGCCGCGTCATGCCGGCCGCCGCCGCGCCGCCATAGACCGCATCGCCGACCAGCGGGTGGCCGATCGATGCCAGATGCACGCGAATCTGATGGGTGCGGCCGGTCTGCAATGTGCATTGCAGCCAGCAGCCACGCGCGGCTTGCTGCAGCAGATGCACGTCCGTGCAGGCTGTCTTGCCGGGGCTGCACGCCAGATCGACCACCGCCATGCGCAGCCGGTTGCGCGGATCGCGACCGATCGGCTGATCGATGCGCCGCTCGGGCGCGCCGCTCCAGCAGCGGTGCGCGAGCGCCAGATACCGTCGACGCACCTCGTGCGCGGCAATCGCACGCACCAGCCCATCCATCGCGGCGCGGCTACGCGCCACTACCATCAAGCCGCTGGTGTCCTTGTCGAGCCGGTGCACGATCCCGGCGCGCGGCAGTGCGGCGGCGGCCGGGTCGTCGGCAAGCAGCCCGTTGAGCACAGTGCCGCTCCAGTTGCCCGCAGCCGGATGCACGACCAGGCCGGCCGGCTTGTTGAGCACGCGCAGGTGCGCATCCTGATAGACCGTGTCGAGCGGAACAGGCTCGGGGCGGAACGCCTGCGCCTGCAGCGGCTCGCGCAGCTCGACCGAGCCGGCCGCGCCGACGCGCAGGCGCGTGGCGGGCTTGCTGCAGGGCGCATCGCGACCGCCGAGCCGCACCGCGCCAGCTGCGATCAACTGCTGCAGATAGCTGCGCGAGAACTCCGGTGCAATCTGCGCGAGCACCCGATCCAGCCGCGCGCCGTGCTGGTCTGCGCTTACCGTAAACGCACGCACGTCGGCGCCGGCGCCGGCGCCGCCGGCCTCGGTGTCGCTGCCGTCGCCATCCGCAGGGTCGTTCGATAGAATCATCTGCCTATGGCCCAACGAAAAATCCGCTTGTCTCGAACCCGATTATCGGCGCTGCCGCTGTGGCTCGCGCTGCTTGGTACGGCCACGCTTGCCGCCTGCGCGACGCAAGAGGACAAGACCGCGAACTGGAGTCCGAACCGCATCTACTCCGAAGCGAAGGACGAGATGGGTTCCGGCGCCTACGAGCGCGCGGTGCCGCTCTTTGAAAAGCTCGAAGGCCGGGCGGCCGGCACGCCACTGGCGCAGCAGGCGCAGATCGAGAAAGCCTACGCGCAGTACAAGGCCGGTGAACAGGCGCAGGCGGTGGCCACGCTGGACCGCTTCATCAAGCTGCACCCGGCCAGCCCTGCGCTCGACTACGCGATGTACCTGAAGGGCATCGTCAACTTCAACGAAAACCTTGGGCTGTTCTCGTTTCTGACGCGGCAGGATCTGTCCGAGCGGGACCAGAAAGCCGCGAAGGAATCGTTTCAGGCGTTTCGCGAACTGTCCGAACGGTTTCCGGATTCGCGCTATGCAGCCGATGCGCGCGCGCGCATGACGTACATCGTGAATTCGCTCGCGCAGTACGAGGTGCACGTGGCGCGCTACTACTTCACGCGCGGCGCCTATGTGGCGGCGATCAACCGTGCGCAGATCGCGCTGACCGACTATCAGAACGTGCCGGCGCTGGAAGAAGCCCTCTACATCATGATCCGCTCGTACGACGCGTTGGGCATGCCGGCGTTGCGCGACGATGCCAAGCGCGTAATGGGCGCCAGCTTTCCGAAAAGCAGGTACATCGCCAGCGGCCTCAAGGATCGGGACGAGCCGTGGTGGAAGATCTGGTAGGCAGCTGATCCACCAGCGCTGCCAGCAGTTCTTCCTCGCTTTCCACCCGGCGCATCGGCGGCAGCGCCGCCAACAGCCGGCGGCCGTAACCCATCGTGGCCAGCCGCACATCGCAAACGACCAGCGCGCCGCTGTCGGTGTCGCTGCGGATGAGCCGGCCGGCGCCCTGCTTCAAGGCCACCGCGGCTTCGGGCACGAAGTAATCGTTGAACGCACTGCGACCTTCCGATTCGATGCGGCGCGTGCGGGCTTCGGCCAGTGGGTCGTTCGGTGCCGGAAACGGCAGTTTGTCGATCACCACCAGCCGCAGCGCATCGCCGGGCACATCGACGCCTTCCCAGAAAGAGGCGGAGGCGATCAGCACGCAGCCGTTCACGCCGCTGTTCGCCGGGGCGCGAAAGCGTTCGATCAGCTGGCGCTTCGGGCCTTCGCCCTGCACCAGCACATCGATCGCGGATGGAGACGGCGCGCCGGCAAAGCGTGCTTTCAGCGCCGTGCCGATGCTCTGCAGCGCGCGCAGGCTGGTGGTCAGCACGAGCGTGCTGCCGCTCAAAGCCTGGGCTGCATCGCCGGCCAGCCGCGCGACGCGGTTGCTGTGGCCGGGATCGCTCGGCTTGGGCCAGTCGCGCGGCACGAACAGTACCGCCTGCTTCGCATAGTCGAACGGGCTGCCGACTTTCAGCACCTGCGCATCCTGCAAACCGCAAGGCTTGGTGAACCAGGACAGCCGCGCATCGTCACCCAGCGTGGCGGAGGTGAAGATCCAGGCGCGGCGACGCTCGGCCATTTCACTCGCATCGGCCTCGTCCGGCGCGTCGCCCATGCGCAATAGCCGCGTGCGCACCGCATGCGCGATGTCCAGCGGCGATTCGGTCAGCCGCACCTGCAGGCCGGCATCGATCCAGCGCACGCAGTCGGGCTTGACGGCTTCTGCAAAACGCGCTGCCAGCGCGCCCAGTCGCAGCGCGCGTTCGTGCAGCCGCACGAAGTCCGGCGCGATCTCGCTCACGGTGTCGAGCGCGGCGGCGGCCTGCCGGCAACCGGCCTCGATCTCGGCAAGCGCACCGCTCCAGAGTTCGGCATCGACGCCTTCGGGCACCACGTCGGTCCAGCGCCGGCGCATGCCGTGGCTGCTGCTCGCGCCGGCGGCCATGCGCAATTCGCGGGCGGCGCGGTCGAGCCGGCTGATCGCGTCCGGCCAATCGACCAGCCCGCCCGCATGCTGCAGGCCCGCGGCCAGTGTGTCGCGCGCCAGATCGAGCAACTGGCCGCTCGACAGGTTCGAGCCAAGGAACTGCACGCCGGTCTCGTTCAACTGGTGCGCTTCGTCGAACACCACGCTGCGCACGCTCGGCAACAGTTCGGCCATGCCCGATTCGCGCACCGTCAGGTCGGCAAAGAACAGGTGATGGTTGATCACCACCACGTCGGCGGCCAGCGCTTCGCGGCGCGCGAGGTTCACGTGGCAGGCGCGGAAGTCCGGGCACTGCGCGCCCAGGCAGTTCTCGCGCGTGGAGGTGACCAGCGGCAGCAGCGGCGAGCGTTCATCTAGCGCCGGCAGCTCGGCCAGGTCGCCGTTGCGCGTGACGAGAGCCCAGCGTTCGACGGCGGCCAGCACCCGGCGCGCACCGGGTGACTCCGCCATCGCATCCTGCCGTGCCAGCTTGAGGCGGTGCAGGCAAAGGTAGCTTGCGCGGCCTTTAAGCAACGCCTTGCGCACCGGCAGCCCGAGCGCGTCGGCCACGCGCGGCAGGTCGCGGCCGAACAACTGGTCCTGCAGGTTCTTGGTCGCGGTGGACAGCAGCACGCGCTCGCCGCTGAGCAGCGCGGGCACCAGATACGCAAAGGTCTTGCCGACACCGGTGCCGGCTTCGACCACCAGCGCGCCGCCCCGCTCGATTGTGCGGGCGACGGCCAGCGCCATCTCGGTTTGCGCAGCGCGCGGCTTGAACTGCGGATTGGCGCGAGCCAGCGCGCCATCCGCCGTGAACACGGCTTGCACGGCTGGCGCGAGTTCATCGGGCGCGGGGTCGTGGTTCATGGCGACGATTGGAACAGCAGTCGCTCGGGGACCATGACTGCGGACGATGAGTTGCTGCGCGCGAATCGTCGAATTTCTGGAATAAATTGGCCTGGGTCGCTAGTGCTGCCTTCGTTTGCAGCTATTTATCTGATAGCTGGCACCGCTGCATTCAAACGCGCCTCAACCCAGCCCAAGCGCCACCACCCCAGCCGCGATCAACGCCGCGCCGGCCAGTCGCGCAAGCCGATCGCCCTCGCCCAGCAGCTGGCCGCCTATCAGCGCCGCGAACAGCATCGACACTTCGCGCGCCGGCGCCACGTGCGACAGCGGCGCAATCTGCATTGCATACAGCACCAGCACGTAGGCAATAGGGCTGGCGATGCCGACCACCAGCGCGTACTTCCACTGCTGCTTCCAGAGCTGCCATGCCGCCGGCCGGTCCGCCAGCACGGCCGGCAGCATGAATGCGGTGCGCAGCCAGCTGCCGAAATAGTCGAGCAGGATCGGCGACATCAGCAGAAATTTGACGCCGTAGCCATCCACCACCGTGTAGGCGGCGATGAACAGGCCGGTCAGCAGGCCGTAGCCAAAACCGGCACGAATGCGCGAGGCGCCAGCTGCGTCCGCCGTGGCCGTGATGGAGCGGCGCAGCAGCCGCGGCCCGCCCGCGATCAGCAGCACGCCGAGCACGACAGCGCCGATGCCGGCGGCGCCCAGCGCGCTCAACCGTTCGCCGAGAAACAGCACCGCGATGGTTGAGGAGAGCAGCGGCCCCGAGCCGCGCGCGAGCGGATAGACGACTGTCAGGTCGGCAACCCGATAGCCGCGCAGCAGCACCACGAAGTAGCAGGTGTGCAGACCCGCGCTGGCCCACAACAGCAGCCATTGCGCGGCCGTCCACTGCGGCAGCTGCTGCCAGCCCAGCCAAAGCCCCAGCGGCGCCCAGAACACGATCATCACGAAGCCGCTGAAGGCAGCGAAGCGCACGTCGCCGCCGGCTTTTTTGGCCGCGATGTTCCAGCAGGCGTGCAGCAGGCCGGCCAGCACGACCAGCGCCAGCGCGCTCAGCGGCACCGGCGAACCCGGATCTGCATGCGCGCGTCGGCCGTCGTCAGCAGCCGCGGCCGATGATGGCGGCGGTCGCCATCAACTCTTCCAGCAGCGCCAGCGACACCTTGCCGGACACCCGGTACGGGTTGAAGTCCGGCGTCTCCGAATACTTGAGCACGATCGAGTGGTTCACCTTGGCCAGGTTCACCTGGCCCATCGTCCAGCTGCCGAAGCGGCGCTCCTCGATTTCGGTGAACTGCAGCAGCTCGACGTCGCGGTGCCGTGGGTCGTGCTGGATGTGAGCGTACAGATCGCTGACCGCGCTGCGTCCGCCCTCGATCGCCTGCAGGAAGATGCCGCCGCCGTAGCAGAGGATGCCGGTGATGCCGCTGCCCGGATTGGCCTGGCGCGATTGCGTGAGGATCGAGTCGATCGTGTCGGGTCGCGGATCGACCGCGCGGCTGACGTAGAGCAGGCGCACCAGCATGATCAGTTGTCGCGGTTGCGTGGCAGCAAGGACAGGAATTCGCGCCGTAGATTGGAATTTTTTAAAAACGCGCCGCGCATGACCGAGTTGATCATCTTGCTGTCCATGTCCTTCACGCCGCGCCAGGCCATGCAGAAATGGCTCGCTTCCATCACCAGCGCCAGCCCGTCGGGTTGGGTGCGCTCCTGGATCAGGTCGGCCAGCTGCACCACCGCTTCCTCCTGAATCTGCGGCCGGCCCATCACCCATTCGGCAAGACGCGCGTACTTGGACAGGCCGATCACGTTGGTATGCTCGTTCGGCAGCACGCCGATCCAGAGCCGGCCGATCACCGGGCAGAAATGGTGGCTGCAGGCGCTGCGCACGGTGATCGGGCCGACGATCATCAACTCGTTCAGGCGCTCGGCGTTCGGAAATTCGGTCAGAGGCGGCGCCGGCACATAGCGGCCGCGGAACACCTCGTTCAGATACAGCTTGGCCACGCGCCGTGCCGTGTTGTGCGTGTTGTGGTCGCCCTCGGTGTCGATCACCAGGCTGTCGAGCACGCCCTGCATCTTGTGCGTGACTTCGTCGAGCAACCGCTCGTGCTCGCCGGGCTGCAGGAACTCGGCGATATTGTCGTTCGCGTTGAAGCGCTTCTTGGCCGCGACGATGCGCGCGCGAATCTGCACCGACAGCGGCGTGCCCTCGTCCCGAGCATCACCCTGTGCAAGTGCCTGCGCCGCAGTCAGCGCCGCGACGGCATCGGGTTCGATCGGTTGGTTCATGCTTGCCCGTGATGTTAGCGGCGATGCCGAACCTCATTGCCGGGGCACTTCGGCGCCGAGGGGCTGCTGCTCCACAGGCCTGTGCAGTCGCCACCTGCGTGGGCCGAACTGCGCAACGACGCTCGTGCGCGTGCAGCGCGCGCACGACGCGACTTTTTGAAATCGGCATAGTCCCGACGGTTCGGCGGCGTCCTGCCCGCTCCAGCGCGCCTGCACCTTTGCCTCAATAGCGAAACTGCCCCGCCAGCAGCAGGCCGATGCGCATCAGGATCGCCGCGGCCCGGTCCAGCAGCCGCTCGCGCCACGGCAGGGTCGCCAGCGCGGCCAGCTCGACGCGGCGGCCTTCGGCCTGCATGGCTTGCACCAGCCGCGTGCGCAGATGCTCGCAAAAGCGCGGCGCCTCGATCACCACGTTCGCTTCCCGCGCCAGCAGCAGGCTCAACGGATCGAGGTTCGATGAGCCGACGGTGGCCCACGGCCGCGCGCCGGCAGCGTCGATCACCGCGACCTTGGCATGCAGGAAGCTCGGCGCATATTCGTAGATCTCGACGCCGCACTCCAGCAGCTTGCGATAAGCCGGCCGCACGCCGTGATACTGCAGGAAATACTCATAGCGTCCCTGCAGCAGCAACCGCACGCGCACGCCACGGCGCGCCGCCCGCAGCAACGCGCGCCGCAGCTTGCGGCCCGGCAGGAAGTAGGCGCTGGCGATCACGATGTCATGCTGCGCAGCGCCGATCGCATGGCGGTAGGCGCGCTCGATCTTGTGCCGGTTCCTGAGGTTGTCGCCCAGCAGCAGCGCCGACTGGTCGGACGGCTGCGCCCGGCGGGCAGCGTTTGCGCGCGGCCGGTTCCGCTGGTTCGGGCGCTGCGCCGCGCCCGGTCGGGCCGCTGGCGCGGCCGCATGCGTCCCGGCTTCGGCCGTCCTCCTGCGCCGCCACAGCCGCGTCGTCGCGGCGCTGATTTCCGACGCCAGCTCGCCGCGCACACGCACCGAGAAATCGAGCCTCGGACTGCTTAAGCGGCCCCAGTTCGGGTCGTACCAGTCGTCCAGGATGTTGATGCCGCCACAAAACGCGGTGGCGCCGTCGATCACGCACAGCTTGCGGTGCAGCCGGCGCCAGCGGCTCGGTGCCAGCCAGCCGAACCAGCCGAGCGGCCGGTAGCGGCGCAGCTGCACACCGGCCTGCTCGAACCGTTCCGCCCAAGGCGCCAGCAGCGCGCCGGTGCCGACGCCATCGACCATCAGGTGCGTCGCAACGCCGCGCCGGGCCGCACGGATCAACGCGTCGGCGACGCTGGCACCGGCGCCGGTCGGATCAAAGATGTAGGTCTCCAGCGCCACTTCGATGCACGCGCCGTCGATCGCAGCGATCAATGCCGGGAACAGCGCGCGCGCGCCTTCGAGCAACTCGATCGCGTGCGCCTCGGCCGGTTCGGCGACCGCGTGCAGCAGTTCAGATGCCAAACTCGGCCAACAGCGGCAGGTGGTCGGACAGCCGGTACCAGTCGCGCCCGCGCGGCACTTCGATGCCGAGCGGCACCAGGCCGCGCGCATAGACATGGTCGAGCTGCACGATCGGCAGCCGCGCGGGATAGGTCGCGCTGGTGGCACTGAACGCGCGCGGCTCGAACTCGCGCAGCTCGATCGAGCGCAGCGCGCGCCTGACCTGCAGGCCCCAGTCGTTGAAATCGCCCGCTACCACGAGCGGCGCATCGGCCGGCACCTCGCGTTCGATGAATTCGCGCAGCCGCGCGATCTGGCGCACGCGGCTGGCCGGGATCAGGCCCAGATGCACCACGATCACATGCACCGCGCGGTCGTGCGCATTCATCTGCACGTGCAGCAGCCCGCGCTGCTCGAAGCGGTGGTCCGAGATGTCCTGGTGCTGGTGCGCATCGACCGGCCAGCGCGACAGCAGCGCGTTGCCGTGCTCGCCGTGGCGCGTCACCGCATTGGTGCGGTAGACCGACTGATAGCCCTCGGGCGCGAGGAATTCAGCTTGCGACTGCTGCGGCCACAGCGACTTGAAATGGCGCTCGAACTTGCGGTTGACGAGCCGCACTTCCTGGAGGCAGACCACGTCGGCATCGAGCTGCTGCACCGCGTAGCCGAGGTTGTGGATCTCGAGCCGACGCTGTGGGCCGATGCCCTGCACGCCCTTGTGGATGTTGTAGGTGGCGACGCGAAAGGTGTTCATGAGCCTTGAGCAGCCGCTCCGGTCATGCGTGGCAGCAGAAGAATGGCTTCCGCGTTCGAAGGCGAAAAGCACTGGTCGGCGGCGGCCTGCCACGGCAGCCAGCGATAGTCGTCGTGCTCGCGCAGGTTCAGCCGCACGACCGTATCGGCAGGCACTTCAAGCCCGAACAAGGTTTCTGTGTTGTTCGACACCGCCGGATGGTAGCGGTGGCGCCACTGCGGATAAATCTCATACACGTTGCGCAATCCCCAGTCGCACAGGCCGGTCGCAAGCATGCTGCCCGGTCCGCAGTCGATGCCGGTTTCCTCCGCCACCTCGCGCACGGCGGTGAGCTTGAGCGGCTCATCGGCAAAATCTTTGGCACCGGTCACGGACTGCCAGAAATCAGGCACGTCGACACGCCGGATCAGCAGCACGTCGAGCGCGCGCGTGTGGATCACGACCAGCACCGACTCGGGGACCTTGAACGGACGGGTTGGCGCGGATGCTGACGCGGGCGATGGTGGCATTGAACGGGAGCGTGAAGCGGAATTCGACGAGCGTACAAATTGTGCCAGCCGTGATCGAATCCGCAGGCGCGAATGATTGACACCCGCACCATGCGCATGCCCGCCGGGCGCGCCGGGAGGCGCTTTCGTATCATCGACGAGGCGCCCTGCGCCGCATCATGCGGCGTCGCCTTCCATCCTCATAGCCAATGGCGCCCTTGCATCATCTCTCGACCCTGCCGCGCGACAGCCGCGACACGTTGTTCCTGCTGGCCGTGGTCGGCTGGGTGGTGCTGCCGCAGGTCGGCAACCTGCCGCTGTGGTGCACGCTGTTGGCCGCTGGCGTGCTGATCTGGCGTGGTTGGTTGGCCTGGCGCGCGCGGCCGCTGCCGGGCAAGTGGTGGCTGGTCGGGTTGCTGGTGCTGGCCACCGGCGCTACCTTGCTGTCGCACCGGACCGTGCTCGGTCGTGATGCGGGCGTCACCCTGATCGTGGTGTTGCTCGCGCTCAAGACGCTGGAATTGCGTGCGCGGCGCGATGCGCTCGTGATCTTCTTTCTCGGCTTCTTCACGATGCTGACGAACTTCTTTTTCTCGCAGTCGCTGTTGACCGCCGCCGCGATGCTGATCGCGCTGCTCGGCCTGCTGACCGCGCTCGTGAACGCACACATGCCGGTCGGCCGGCCGCCGCTCGCGCTTGCCGCTCGTACCGCGGCGACGATGGCGCTGCTGGGCGCGCCGATCATGCTGGTGCTGTTCCTGCTGTTTCCCCGGATGGCGCCGCTGTGGGGCTTGCCCAGCGATGCGATGAGCGGGCGCAGCGGGCTGTCTGCGAGCATGCAGGTCGGCAACATCGCGCGGCTGGCGCTGGACGACAGCATTGCGATGCGGATTCGCTTCGACGGCGTGGTGCCGGCGCCGTCGCAGCTGTATTTTCGCGGGCCGGTGCTGTCGGATTTCGACGGGCGCGAATGGCAGCCTGCGCATGCCGACGGCAGCCTGGACGAGCCGGCCAATGCGTTGCAACTGTTCGGCCCGCCGCTCGACTACCAGGTCACCCTGGAGCCGAACCACCGGCGCTGGCTGCTGGTGCTCGACGCCACCGGCGAGCCGCCGCGGCTGCCCGGTTTCGAGCTGCGGCGCACCGATGATCTGCAGTGGCTGCTGAATCGCCCGCTGACCGACATCGTGCGTTATTCGGCGCGCAGCCATCCGGTGTTCCGCTACGGACCGAGTGAGCGCAACGTGGGCCTGCGCCGCTTCGTCGAACTGCCGACCGGCTACAACCCGCGCACGCTCCAATGGGCGGCTGAGCTGCGCCGCGATCCGCGTTATGCGCAGGACGAAGGGCCGGCACTGGTGCCGGCCGTGCTCAGCCATCTGGCCAGCGGCGGCTACTCGTACACGCTGGAGCCCGGCGTCTACGGTGCCAATTCGGCCGACGAGTTCTGGTTCGACCGCAAGCAGGGCTTCTGTGAGCACATCGCATCCGCGTTCGTGCTGCTGATGCGCGCACTCGATCTGCCGGCGCGCGTGGTGACCGGCTATCAAGGCGCGGAACGCAACGCGGTCGATGGCTTCTGGGTGGTGCGCAACAGCGATGCGCATGCCTGGGCCGAAGTCTGGATGCCGCAGCGCGGCTGGGTGCGCGTAGACCCGACCGCTGCCGTGGCGCCCGACCGCATCGCGCAGGCCACGCGGCTGCGCTCGCCGGACGGTGCGATGGCCGGCATGTTCGCAGCCGTCAGCCCGGGCCTGGCGACGCAGCTGCGCGCGGCCTGGGACGCACTCAACAACGGCTGGAACCAGTGGGTGCTCAACTACACGCAAAACCGCCAGCTGAACCTGTTGCGACGGCTCGGTTTCACGGCACCGAGCTGGGAGGACCTGGGCCGGGTATTGCTCGGCATCATGGTGATCGCGTCGCTCGCCGCATCGGCGTGGGCGATCTGGGACCGCCGGCAGCACGATCCCTGGCTGCGATTGCTGAACCAGGTGCGCCGGCGAGTGGTTGCAGCCGGCGTGCCGGCGTCGCAGAGCGCGCCGCCGCGCGAGCTTGCGTCGGGCCTCGCGGCACTACCGGGTGTGAATTCACAAAGCGCGGTGCAGGCATTGCAGGCGCTGCTTTTGCAGCTGGAGGCGCAGCGGTATGCGCCTGCTGGCGGTCCGGGGCTGGGTACACTGAAGCGCGCGTTTGCCCGCTTTGACTGGTCCATGCTGTCGGCTGCAAGTCGACTGCGTTCCGTTCGTTCCTGATGCCGCTGCTGCTTCGCTTGTCCCGCCTGCCTTTCCTCTCGACGGCCGCGCTGCTGGTGCTGACCGGCGCTGTGCAGGCGCAAACGCCCGCCGGCCTGCCGCTGCAAGCGCCTTCGGTGCAGGACGCCACACCGTTTGCGGCAATCGCCGAGCGCTTTGCTGTCGATCTGTCGGTCCGGCGCGGGCTCGATCCGGTCTGGGTGTCGCAGATGTTGGCACAGGCCGAGTTGCTCCCGGCCGTGCAACGCCTGATGCTGCCGGGTGCACCCGCACGGGCGAAAGATTGGCAGGCGTATCGCGCTCGTTTCATCCAGCCGGTGCGCATCCGCGCGGGCGTTTCGTTCTGGCAGGAGAACCGGGCGCTATTGGAACGTGCGCAAGCGCGCTGGGGCGTTCCGGCATCGGTGATCGCCGGCATCCTCGGCGTGGAAACCGGGTTCGGCCAGAACATGGGCAGTTTTCGCGTGCTCGATGCGCTTGCCACGCTCGCATTCGACTTTCCGTCCGAGCACCCGCGCGCGGCCGCGCGGCAGGCTTATTTCGCGGGCGAGCTTGAGAGTTTCCTCGTGCAGGCGGCTGAACAAGGATTCGACCCGCTCGCGCGGCTCGGCAGCTATGCGGGGGCGATGGGCATGCCGCAGTTCATGCCGAGCAGCCAGCAACGCTTTGCCGTCGATTTCGATGGCGACGGCCGGATCGATCTGTATGGCAGCGCAGCGGATGCGATCGGCTCGGTCGCCAGCTACCTGCAGGCGCATGGCTGGCAGCGTGGCGTGGCACCGTTCTATCAGGTGCTGCTGAATGCGGAGCGCGCAGCGGACAAGGCTGCGCTGCTCGCACCCGACATCCTGCCGACTTTCACGCCGCAGCAGTTCAGCGATCGCGGCGCAATCCTCTGGGGTGATGCCGTGAATTACGAAGGCAAGCTCGCACTGGTCGAGCTTGAAAACGGCGCTGCGCCGCCGCAGTATGTGGCCGGCACCGCCAACTTCTATGCGGTCACGCGCTACAACCAGAGCAGCTATTACGCGATGGCTGTGATCGAACTCGGCTGTGAGATCGAAAGCGCGCTCGGTTCCTGATTCATTCGTGCATTTTTGCCGCGGCCGAGCGGCACCGCGCGCCTAGCATGAGGACCTGTTCTTCCTCATCTTTTCCAACCGCCCGCGTTTTATTGCATCAGCGGCAAACCGAAAGCGCTCATGGACGTCTCATCCGCACTCAGCGTCAGCTGGCCCGTCATCCTGGTCTGCCTCATTGCGATCGGCGCGCTTGCCTGGAGCATGAAATCATCGGCCGCCGCGCTGCGCGCCTCGCTCGACCAGCTCGCCGGCGCGCAGGCGCAACTCAACGGCAAGATCGCCGATGTCGATCAGCAGCTCAAGCAAGTCGGCAGCGGCCATACTGAGCTGCTGGAACGCATCGCGAGTTGCGAACGCTCAGTGCAGCAGGCGGCAGGCGGCACATCATCGGGCAAGACGACCGCGGACGACGGCGGCGTGGTCGAGGTGTCGGCCGAATCGATGCAGCGGTTCGATGCGGCCAGTCAGGCGCTCACGCAACTGGCGCAGGAACTCGGCGGCTTCGATGCCCGGCAGGCCGAAAACTGGCAGCGCATCAAGGGTGATCTGGAAGAGCAGAGTTTCCATCTGCAGCGCGTGCAGCAGCACGTTGATCGGCTATTTGCGGGCGCCGCGGTGCCGGTTGCAGAACATCAGGTCTGACGCCCGTCCAGGTTTGGAGGCTGACTGCCGCCATGCATCGCGCCGGCGGCTAAACCGGCACCAGAAACTCGCGGCTGATCTGGCCGCCGAGTTCATTCACCCGGTCCAGAAACTGCGTCAAGTATGCATGCAGCCCGGTCGCCAGAATCTCGTCGATGCGACCGAACTGCAGGTCTGCGCGCAGCCGGCCCGCGCGGCGCAGGCTCTCGCTGGTGCGGTTGCTCGTGACCTGATCGAGATTCGTTACCACTTCCGTCACGCTCGAATGCAGTGAGCGCGGCATGTCGGGCCGCAGGATCAGCAACTGTGCGACGCGCTCGGGCTTGATCACGTCACGGTACACCTTGCGGTAGATCTCGAACCCCGAGACACTGCGCAGCACCGCGCTCCAGTGATAGAAATCGTATTCCTGCCCTTTGTCGCTGACAGCGCCGAAGAACTCGCCTTGCAGCGCATGGAACTTCACGTCGAGCAGCCGCGCGGTGTTGTCGGCGCGCTCGAGGAACGTGCCAATGCGCACGAAATAAAACGATTCGTCGGCCAGCATGGTGCCCAAGGTGACACCGCGCGACAGGTGCGAGCGGAACTTGACCCAATCGAAGAACTGGCCCGGATCGCGCTCGAATTCGCCTGAGCGCAGCATCCGGTTCACGTCGAGCCAGGTCGCATTCAACGTCTCCCATACTTCCGTCGTCAAGGTGCCGCGCACCGCGCGCGCGTTCTCCCGCGCCGAACGCAGACACGAGACGATCGAGGATGGATTCGACTCGTCCTTCACCATGAAGTCCATCACGCCCTGCGGCGTCACATCGCCATGCTGCGCCTTGTAGCTGGCCAACAGTTCGCTGATCGACAACACGCCCTGCCAGCCGAGCTCCGCGGCCATCGACGGCTGCGGCAACATCTCGGTCTGGTAGTTCACATCGAGCATGCGCGCGGTGTTCTCGGCCCGCTCGGTATAGCGCGCCATCCAGAACAGGTGATCGGCAGTACGGCTCAGCATTGCATCACCTCTCAAGAATCCAGGTGTCCTTGGTGCCGCCGCCCTGCGACGAATTCACCACCAGCGAGCCCTGTTTCAGCGCGACCCGCGTCAGCCCGCCCGGCGCCAGCATGACTTTCTTGCCCGACAGCACGAACGGGCGCAGGTCGATATGACGCGGCGCGATGCCGGCATCCACGAACGTCGGGCAGCTCGACAGCGACAACGTCGGCTGCGCGATATAGCGCGCCGGATCGGCCTGCACCGCTTGCCGGAACTGTGCGATCTCGGCCGCGGTCGATGCCGGCCCGATCAGCATGCCGTAGCCGCCCGCGCCATGCACTTCCTTCACCACCAGGTCCTGCAGGTTCGCCAGCGTGTATTTCAGGTCTTCCGCGTTGCGGCACATGTAGGTCGGCACGTTGTTCAGGATCGGCTTTTCGCCGAGATAGAACTCGATCATCTTCGGCACGTACGGGTAGATCGACTTGTCGTCCGCCACGCCGGTGCCGACCGCATTGCAAAGCGCCACGTTGCCCGCGCGGTACGCTTCCATCAGGCCTTCGCAGCCCAGCGATGAATCCGCGCGGAACACCTGCGGGTCGAGGAAGTCGTCATCCACGCGCCGGTAGATCACGTCGACCCGCTCCGGCCCGCGCGTGGTGCGCATGTAGAGAAACTTGTCCTTCACGAACAGGTCCTGGCCTTCCACCAGCTCTACGCCCATCTGCTGCGCGAGGAACGCGTGCTCGAAATAGGCGCTGTTGTACATGCCCGGTGTCAGCACCACCACGGTGGGTTCGGCAGTCGCCGGCGGCGCCGCGTCGCGCAGGGTCTCCAGCAGCAGGTCCGGGTAATGCGCAACCGGTGCGATCCGGTGCTGGTTGAACAGCTCCGGGAACAGCCGCATCATCATCTTGCGGTTTTCCAGCATGTAGCTGACGCCGCTGGGCACGCGCAGGTTGTCTTCCAGAACGTAATAAATGCCCTCGCCCGACGGCGTCGGTGCACGCACGATGTCGATGCCGGCGATCGCCGAATAGACCTGGTTCGGGATGTCCACGCCCATCATTTGCGGGCGGAACTGGGTGTTGTGCTCGATCTGCTGGCGCGGCACGATGCCGGCGCGCAGGATTTCCTGGTCGTGGTAGACGTCGTGCAGGAAGCGGTTCAGCGCCGTCACACGCTGTACCAGGCCGCGTTCCATGCTGGCCCACTCATTGGCTGGGATCACGCGCGGGATCAGGTCGAACGGAATGAGCCGCTCGGTGCCCGCGCCGTCCTCGTCCTTCGCACCATACACCGCGAACGTGATGCCGACTCGGCGGAAGATCACTTCGGCTTCTTCGCGCCGCGCACGCATGACCTCGTCGCTCTGCCGCTGCAGCCACTGCGCATAACCGCGGTAATGCGTGCGCACCGCCGTGGTGGCATCGATGCCCGTCCGCGACTGGGCCTGGCTTTGAGATGACACCGACCGCGCGTTCGCCTCGGCGGTGCCGGAGCCGGAGCCGTAATCCGCGTGCGTGTACATCTCGTCGAACTTCTGCATGGGAACTATTCGCCTCCGTGGGAAAGAGCATAGCAACATGCGAGCCAGTGGCGCCGTCGCAGGTCCCGCCAGGCGCGTGGCTCAAGGCTCCGATGGCGGCGCGCGATGGCGCCAGTAGCGCGGGGTTTCGATCCGCTCGCAGCGCATCCGCTGCGGCTCGGCAGAGCGCCATAGCGCCGCACCACAATGGGTCGAATCGACGATTTCGATCCCGCGCGCCTGCAACCGTGCCAGCACCGGCGCAGCCGGATGGCCGTAGCGATTGCGATAGCCCGCCTGCACCACCGCGAAGCGAGGATGCACCGCCGAGAGGAATGCTTCGCTGCTGGATGTCTTGCTGCCGTGGTGCGGCACCAGCAGCCAGTCGGCAGCCAGCCGATCGGCCTGCAGCGCGGTGGCCAGCCGCGCTTCCTGCGGCCGCTCGATGTCGCCGGTCAGCAGCGCGGTCTGGACGCCATTGCTCACGCGCAGCACGCAGCTGAGCCAGTTCGGCCTCGGCGTACCAGCGTAGTCGCTGCCCAGCGGATGGAGCAGTTCGAAATGCACGCCGTCCCAGTCCCATTGCTGGCCGGCCTCGCAGCGGCGGCTCGAGCGCCCGGCACGCAGCGGATGGTCTGCAGCGATCGAACTCAGCAGCGCCAGCCCAGGCTCGCGTGCCAGCAGCGCCGCGGCGCCGCCGGTGTGGTCGCTGTCGCTGTGACTCAGCACCAGCAGATCAAGCCGCTCGCCGCTCGCCTGCAGCAGTGGCGCCAGCACCCGGCTGCCGGCGTCGCTGTCGCTCGAATAACGCGGGCCCGCGTCATACAGCAGCCCATGCGTCGCGGTGCGCACCAGCACCGCGTTGCCCTGGCCGATGTCAGCGGCAAGCAGTTCGAACTGGCCGGGCACGGGCCGCGGCAGTTGCCAGAGCACCCACGGCAGCAACAGCGGCAGCCCGAGCAACCGCAAGCTCCAGGGCAGCCGAAGCATCAGCAGCAGGCCGCCGACCAAGGCGGCGGCGCTGGTCCAGCCGTCCGCACTGGCGAGCGTGACCGTTGCAAACGGCAGTTGCGCAAGCCATTCGAGCCAGCCGCTCAGCAGTTGCACCGCAAACGCAGCGAGGCTCCAGATCGGCGCGAACAGCACGCCTGCGAGCGCCAATGGCGTCACCACCAGCGTGACCCAGGGAATCGCGAGCAGATTGGCCGGCAGTCCGACCAGCGAGAGCTGGTTGAACAACAGCAGGGTCAGCGGCGCCAGCGCCAGCGTGATCATCGCCTGCACGGTTGCCAAACGGCGCAACCCTTGCCAAGTTTTTGAGATAAAACCGGCTGATGCGCTGGTCCCACCTGCATCATGTGCTCCCAAATCCGTAGCAAACAGAATGCCGACCGCGGCGAAGCTGAGCCAGAAGCCGGCTTGCGTGAGTGCCCACGGATCGACCAGCAGCACCGCCGCGCACGCGGTCAACAGCAGCTGCGGCCAGGGCCAGCGCCGGCCCGACGCGCGCAGCAGCGACGCCGTCACGAGCATCAGCACGGTGCGCTGCGCAGGCACACCCCAGCCGCTGAAGAGCGCGTATCCGGTCGCCAGCAGCAGCCCGCCGAGCAGCGCGGCCTGCGGCGCCGGCACCCACCTGCACAGCACCGCCGAGCGCCGCCACAGCCAGCCAACCAGCCCCACCGCGACCCACGCGAACATCGTGATGTGCAGGCCCGAAATGCTCATCAGATGCGCGACGCCGGTGGCGCGGAACACGTTCCAGTCGGCGCGCTCGATCGCAGCCTGGTCGCCGGTCACGAGCGCGGCCAGGATGCCCGCTGCATGCCGGTCCGGCACGTGAGCGAGGATCGCATCGCGCGCCCGCTGACGCGCCTGTTCGATGCCGTGGCGAGAGGTGCGCGCAAGCAGCCTGGCGTCCGTCGCGTTCTGATGCGCGCGCACGTAGCCGCTCGCCTGCACGCCTTGCTGCCAGAACCAGAGCTCGCTGTCGAAACCGTGCGGATTCACATTGCCGTGCGGTGCTTTCAGCCGCACCGGCAACGCCCAGCGCTCGCCGGCATGCAGGGTCGGCGGCGGGTCGGCGGCCGGGGAAGCTCGCGTGGGCTGCACGTCGAACAATCCGCCTTGCATGTACCAGCTGAGCAGCAGCCGCCTGGGCACGCGTACCGGCATGCCGTCGCGCCGGGCCGATTCGGGCA
Organism: Burkholderiaceae bacterium; assembly: GCA_965218765.1. Lineage (GTDB taxonomy): Bacteria > Pseudomonadota > Gammaproteobacteria > Burkholderiales > Burkholderiaceae_C > JBBPYC01. The sequence continues at coordinate 1,061,215 of CBDCLU010000002.1, forward strand.
CGAACAGGAAGCGCTGGCCGAGATCGCTTTGCTGCGGCATTGCAGCCACCAGACCGACCAGTTGCAGATCAACGCCTTCCAGCGCCGGATCGAGCAGGTCCCGTTGCTGTGCATCGGCACGCGAGCCGGCAGCCGCGAATCCGAACGTTGCAAACGCCAGCAGCAGCACGAGCCAACGCAACGGACCGGCCCTGCGCCAGCGCAGCAGCACAAGCGTCGCGCCAGAAGCGCCGATCAGCCCAAAGTAGGCGTTCAGCTGCCACAGTTGCGGCTGCTGCATCTGCAGCGCCGTGCCCAGCACGAAGCCAAGCGGGATGGCCGCCAGCGCGCCAGCACGCAGGAAAGAGGACTGTGCCGGCGGCATCGCGGGAATGCTAGCGGCGCACCTGCCCGCCTGCCAGGCCGGATCGGTGCCACCGGGTGCGTTGTTCGTGACGCTGTTGGCGCGGGAGTTGCTTGAAAAAGATGACTTGCTAGTATCAAGCTCGGCATCGATTCCGATCCATCGCACCGGTCGACCCGAAGTTGAGAATGTTCGCCGCCCGCCCGGGGGCGTCTGTCTGAGCTGCCTTCGCCATTCATCTGCAACGCATAAAAAACAAACGCAACCGCCATGTCGATCCACGCCGCGCTGCACCACGTCACCAGCTATCAATACGACCGGCCGGTCCGTCTCGGGCCGCAGGTGGTGCGGCTGCGACCGGCGCCGCACTGCCGCAGCAACGTGATCTCGTACTCGCTGCAGATCGAACCGGCCGGGCATTTCGTGAACTGGCAGCAGGACCCGTTTGCGAACTGGCAGGCGCGGCTCGTGTTCCCGGACAAGGTCACGATGTTCAAGGTCACGGTGGACCTGGTGGTCGAGATGGCGGTCTACAACCCGTTCGATTTCTTCCTGGAGCCATACGCGGAAGAATTTCCGTTCAGCTACGAGCCGGCGCTCGGCGAGGAGCTCGCGCCCTATCTCGTGCTGGAGCCGATCACGCCGAAGGTCGCGCACTACCTGACGCAGGTGAACCAGCAGCCGCAGCGCACGATCGACTTCCTGGTCGGCATCAACCGACAAGTCGCCGGCGACATCCAATATCTGATCCGGCTCGAACCCGGCATTCAGACGCCCGAGCAGACGCTGGAGCTGGCCAGTGGTTCCTGCCGCGACTCGGGCTGGCTGCTGGTGCAGCTGTTGCGCCGGCTCGGACTCGCCGCGCGCTTCGTCTCCGGCTATTTGATCCAGCTCACGCCGGATGTGAAGGCGCTCGACGGCCCGAGCGGCACCACGGTGGATTTCACCGATTTGCACGCCTGGTGCGAGGTGTATCTGCCCGGCGCTGGCTGGGTCGGCCTCGATGCGACCTCCGGGCTGCTCGCCGGTGAAGGCCACATCCCGCTCGCCTGCACGCCGACGCCGTCCGGCGCTGCGCCGATCGAAGGCGTGGTGGACGACGCCGAAGTCGTGTTCGGCCATGAAATGTCGGTCTCGCGGCTGTACGAATCGCCGCGCGTGACAAAGCCCTACACCGAAGAGCAGTGGGCGGCCGTGCTGGCGCTTGGGCACCAGGTCGATGCCGAACTGGACGCGAACGACGTGCGCCTCACGATGGGCGGCGAGCCGACCTTCGTCTGCGTGACCGATCGCGACGCGCCCGAATGGAACACTGCCGCGTTGGGCCCGACCAAGCGCGGATACGCGACCGAACTGGTCAAAAAACTGCGCGCCGAATACGGCCAGGGCGGCTTCCTGCATTTCGGTCAGGGCAAGTGGTACCCGGGCGAGCAACTGCCGCGCTGGGCGCTGTCGATCTGCTGGCGCGCGGATGGCCAGCCGATCTGGCACGACCCCGATCTGTTCGCCGACGAGCGCGTGCCGAGCCATTACGACAGCAGCGACGCCGAACGCTTCATCCGCCTGCTGTCGAAAAAGCTGGGCCTCGAAGCCGACAGCGTGATGCCCGCGTACGAGGACGCCTGGTACTACCTCTGGCGCGAACGCCGGCTGCCGGTGAACGTGGATCCGTTCGACGCGAAGCTCGACGACGAACTGGAGCGCGCCCGGCTGCGCCGCGTGTTCGGCCAAAAGCTCGATGCGGCGATCGGTTATGCGCTGCCGCTGAAAGCCGACCCGGAGGCGGACGGTGCGGTCTGGAGCACCGGCCACTGGTTTTTGCGCGACGAGCGGCTCTACCTGCTGCCCGGCGATTCCCCGATGGGCTACCGGCTGCCGCTCGATTCGCTTCCCTGGGCGAACGAGGCGGACCGCAACTACTTCATCGAACAGGACCCGTTCGTGCCGCAGCCGCCGCTGGTCGAAGCGCCGGTGCTGCATGCGCGTTATGCAGACCAGTCAAGCGACGACGTCGGCGGTGTCACGAGCGTGGCCGCTGGCGCCGGCGCGCCGCCGCAAGCGCTGGCCGACAGCCTCGAGCGGACGCCGAAGCGTGGCGAGTCGGCGCACTGGATCACGCGCGGCGCGCTCTGTGTGGAAGCGCGCGACCCGAGCCGCGCAAACGGGCCGGAAGCAGAACTGGCAGGCCAGTCGAGCCGCGCGCTCTATGTCTTCATGCCGCCTGCGTCGCGGCTCGAGGATTACCTCGAACTCGTCACCGCGGTCGAAGCCACCGCACGCGAGCTGAAAGTCAAGATCGTGCTGGAAGGCTACTCGCCGCCGCGGGATCCGCGCCTGAAAATCCTGCAGGTCACGCCCGACCCCGGCGTGATCGAAGTCAACATCCACCCGGCGAAAAACTGGACCGAGCTGGTCGAGCACACCGAATTTCTCTATCAGGCTGCGTTCGAGACCCGCCTGTCGGCCGAGAAATTCATGACCGACGGGCGGCATACCGGCACCGGCGGCGGCAACCACTTCGTGATGGGCGGCGCCACCCCGGCCGACAGCCCGTTCCTGCGCAAGCCCGAACTGCTGGCCAGTCTGCTCACCTACTGGCAGAACCATCCGTCGCTGTCCTATCTGTTTTCCGGCATGTTCATCGGCCCGACCAGCCAGGCGCCGAGGGTCGATGAAGCACGCAACGATCAGGTCTACGAACTCGAGATCGCGCTGCACGAGATCGCGCGCAGCCGCGCCGAGCATGGCGAAGCGATGCCCGCTTGGGCTGTCGATCGCAGCCTGCGCAACGTGCTGGTCGACGTGACCGGCAACACGCACCGAAGCGAGTTCTGCATCGACAAGATGTATTCGCCCGACTCGAGCACCGGCCGGCTCGGCCTGCTGGAGCTGCGCGCATTCGAGATGCCGCCGCATGCGCGCATGAGCATCGCGCAGCAACTGCTGCTGCGCGCGCTGATCGCGCGCTTCTGGCAGCAGCCGCTGACAGCGCCGCTGACGCGCTGGGGCACCGAGCTGCACGACCGCTTTTTGCTGCCGACGTTCGTCAAGCTCGACTTCGCCGACGTGATTCAGGACCTGCGCGATGCCGGCTATGCGTTCGATGCCGAGTGGTTCGCGCCGCACTTCGAATTCCGCTTTCCGCTGGTCGGCTCGTTCGCGGTGCGCGGCGTCTCGGTGGAACTGCGCAACGCGCTTGAGCCCTGGCATGTGATGGGCGAGGAAGGCACGTCCGGCGGCACCGTGCGCTATGTCGATTCATCGCTGGAGCGCATCGAGGTGCGCGTGACCGGTCTGAACGAAAGCCGCTATTCGATCGGCGTGAACGGCGAGCCGCTGCCGCTGCAGCCGACCGGCGTCGCGGGCGAATACGTGGCCGGCGTGCGCTACAAGGCCTGGAATCCGCCGTCGTCCTTGCACCCGACGATCGGCGTGCATGCGCCGCTCACGTTCGATCTGGTCGATTCCTGGAACCAGCGCTCGATCGGCGGCTGCCGCTATTTCGTCTCGCACCCGGGCGGTCGCAACTATGAAGGTTTTCCAGTCAACGCGTACGAAGCGGAAAGCCGCCGGCTCGCGCGCTTCTCGCGCATCGGCCACACGCCGGGCCGGCTGACCGCGGCGCTGCCGTCGATCGCGCTGGCCGCAAGCCGCGAATTCCCGTTCACACTGGATCTGCGCGGCGCGCCGCCGAGCACCCAGGCCGGCCGCATCGCCGAGGTCGCGGGTCCGCCGAGCGTGAATAGTCGCCACGACGCTGCGTCGTGACGATGGCCAGGACTGGCACCGGCGTGCTGCCAGACAGCATTCAGGCGTCGGCAGCGGCCGGTACCGTCTGGCAGCAGGCAGCGCCCGCAGCAGCCGGCCATTTCGACGAACTGAGCAGCAGCCGGCGCGACCGTGCAGCCACCGCCCCCCCGGCCTCGCCCTGGCACCGGTTCATCGAGCAACTGGGCGACACCGGCCCGGTCGAACTGAACGCGCGTGCACGCCGGCTCGCGCGTCAGCTGGCCGACAACGGCGTCACCTACAACGCGCTGGCCGATCCTGCGCAAGCGCAGCGACCCTGGTCGCTCGATCTGTTCCCGCTGCTGGTGTCGGCCGACGAATGGCGCGGCATCGAGGCGGGCGTGCGGCAGCGCGTGCTGTTGCTGAATCGGGTGCTCGCCGACCTGTACGGCCCGCGCGACCTGCTCGCGCGCGCGCTGCTGCCGGCCGCGCTGGTGCAGGGGCAGCCCGGCTACCTGCGGCCGATGCACGGGGTCGAGCCGGCCGCCGGCATGCACCTGCAGATTGCGGCGTTCGACCTGGCGCGCGCGCCGAACGGGCGCTGGTGGGTCGTCTCGCAACGCACGCAGGCGCCCTCGGGCCTCGGCTATCTGCTCGAAAACCGCGGCCTGATCTCGCGCCTGTTTCCGCAGGCGTTCGATGCGATGGCGGTGCAGCCGCTGGCCGATACCTACCGCGCGTTCAGCCGGCACCTGAAGCGCCTGTGCGCGGCGCAATCGGGCTGCGGCGACGATGCGCACATCGCGCTGCTGACGCCGGGCTCGTACAGCGCGACCTGGTTCGAGCATGCCTATCTCGCGCGCTATCTGGGGCTGACGCTGGTCGAAGGCGGCGACCTCACGGTGCGCGACCAGCGCGTCTATCTGAAAACCCTGCGCGGCCTGCAGCCGGTGCATGGCCTGATCAAGCGGCTCGACGACGAATACCTCGATCCGCTCGAGCTGCGCCCGGACTCTACCCTCGGCGTGCCGGGGCTGCTGCAGGCGATCCGCGCCGGCAACCTCGTGATGGCGAACGCGCCGGGATCGGCATTTCTGGAGTCGCCCGCGCTGCTCGGGTTTCTGCCGGGCCTCGCGCGCCATCTGCTCGGCGAGGAACTCGCGCTGCCGTCGCTTGCGACCTGGTGGTGCGGTGAAGCGGCGGCTGCGCGCGACGTGCTGCCGCGGCTGGCCGCGCAGATGATCAAGCCGACCGGGCACGGCTTCGACGGCCAGCTGCCGTTCGAGCCGGTGCGCGGCAGCACGCTCGATGCGGCCGGCCTCGCGCACTGGGCGGAGCGCATCCGCACGCGCGGCGACCCGGTTACGGTGCAGGCGTATCTGCCGATGTCGCAGCTGCCGACCTGGGTCACCGATAACGGCGGCGGCGGCGGCGCAGTCGAGCCGCGTTCGGTGATGCTGCGCGTGTTCGCGGTGGCCGACGAGGGCGGTTGCTGGCGCGTGTTGCCCGGCGGCATGGCGCGCATCGCCACCGCCGATGAAGAGATCGCGTCGATGGCGCGCGGCGGCAGCAGTGCCGATGTCTGGGTGCTCAGCGACGGCGCGGTGGATGCCGAGGTACCTCCGCCGTCGCAGCTCACGCCCGAGCTGATCGCGCAGCGCCGCAGCGAACAGCGCATCACGAGCCGCGCGGCCGAAAACCTGTTCTGGCTGGGCCGCTACACCGAACGCGCGGAGAACACCGCGCGGCTGGCCAAAGTCACCCTGGAAGCGCTGGCCGGCGAGGACGCCGAGCAACGCGCGCTGCTCAAGTGGCTCGACGACATGACGTCGGCGCACGGGCTGCTGCCGCATGGGGCCACGTCGGCGCTGCGCGCGCGCCGCGGCTTCGAACGCGCGCTGATTGCGGCACTGGGCGCGGTGGACAGCGCGCACAGCGTCGGCTTCAACCTGCGTGCGGTGCGCCAGGCCGCCGGCGCGCTGCGCGAGCGGCTGTCGTCGGACCCCTGGTTCGTGATCCGCCGCTGCGAAGACGAATTTTTGCTGCGCTGCCGCGCGATCGCACCGGACGGCCAGACCGCTGCGCTGGAGGCGCTGGAAGCGCTGCAGATCGCGCTGCGCGACTTGGCCACGATGACCGGCGTGCAGGCCGACCGGATGCTGCGCGACGATGGCCTGCGGCTGCTCAACGCGGGCCGGCAGATCGAGCGGCTCGGCTTCCTCGCGGGCGCGCTGCGCCGCGGCTTCGACACCGGCGCCACCCTGTCGCCCGGCGGCTTCGATGCGCTGATCGCGCTGTTCGACAGCACCATCACGTTTCGCGCGCTCTACCAGCAAAGCCGCGACAGCGCGGCGTTGATCGACCTGCTGGTGCTGGACCGCGCGAATCCGCGCTCGCTCACCTGGGTCACGCACAACCTGCGCGGGCGGCTCGCAAAAATTGCGCTGGCCGCGAATCTGGCGCCCGATGCGCTGCTGCAGCGCGTGCCGGACCCGACCGGCTGGGCGCTCGCGCCGCTGCTGGAAGCCGACGCGCGTGGCAGCCGGCTGCAGTTGCGCACGCTGCTGCTGCACTGCGCGAACAGCGCCTGGCAGATTTCTGAACGCATCACGGCCGCATGCTTCAGCCATTCGCACGTGCCGGATCAAGCGGTCGGCGCTTAAGTCCGGCAGTTGGGCTGGCACCCGGCTGGCACGCAGCGCCAGCCGGGTGCCGTCACTGACTCACAATCGCAGGCGATGCTGCTCAGAGTCACCCACGAAACACGCTATGCATACACGCCCGCCGTGCAGACCGCGCAGCACGTCGCGCATCTGCGGCCGCTGGTCACGCCGGCTCAACAGCTTTTGGAGCACGAACTGCAGGTGCAGCCGAAGCCGGACCAGCGCAGCGACGCGCTCGACATCCACGGCAACTGCCGCAGTTTTTTTTCTTTGCAGGCGCGGCATGAGCGGCTCGTCGTGACTGCGCGCAGCGTGTTGCGCACCGAGGAGCCGCGATGGCCCGCGCACGACGTGCCGTGGGAGCAGGTGCGCGCGCTGTATCGCTACCGCGCCGGCGGCGGTTGGGAGCCGTCGGCCGAATTCGTGTTCGCGTCCAGGCACGCGCCGTTCGATGCCGAGTTCCTCGACTACGCAAGCCCTAGCTTTCCGGCCGGCGCACCGCTGCTGGCCGCGGTGCTGGATCTCAACGAACGGCTGCACCGCGACATGCGCTACGACGCGCGCGCCACCGAAGTGAACACGCCTGCGCTGGTCGCGCTGCGCCAGCGCCGCGGCGTTTGCCAGGACTTCGCGCACATCGGCATCGCCTGCCTTCGCGCGCTGGGGCTGCCGGCGCGCTACGTGAGCGGTTATCTGCTCACGCATCCGCCGCCGGGCCGCGCGCGGCTCATCGGCGCGGACGCGTCCCACGCCTGGTTCGCGGTACGTCTGCCGCCAGTGCCTGGTGGCGCCACACCGGCCGCGTGGTGCGACTTCGATCCCACCAACAATCGCCGCGCGGGCGCCGACTACGTGACGCTCGCGATCGGCCGCGACTACGGGGATGTTGCGCCAATTCGCGGTGTGCTCCACGGCGGCGCGCGGCACACGCTGAAGGTCGCGGTCACAGTCGAGCCGTGGATACACCCCGAAATGGACGACCCGATAGCGGCTTGAAAGAATCTCTGGCTGTTGCGCTAGATGCAACTCGATCACCAGCTTCTGCTGCTCTCACTGAGTCACAAGCTCGGTATCGCGCCTATCCTGCCGCCGCACGAGCACTGCCCGAGGCCTGCGATCAGCTCATAGCTCAGCCGGTAGCGCAGCATGGTGACCGAGGTTGTCACATGGCTCTGCCGCGCGGGGTTCTGCCGCGCGGACGTAATTTCAGGGAACGGCAAGTAGCTGGTGTGTGGTGTAGCGTTCTTTTGCCGCCGAGTCTCTTGGCCGTGAGCCGCTTGGGAATCAGAAACCCACAGACGACCATTCTATGGGCGGCTTGCCGTTGGAACTCTCGCCAGCCTCGGTCCTCGTAGTGACTCAAGCCGAAGTCCTGCTTCAAATCTTGGTAGTCGCACAGTGCACCCAGCGCTCATGGCGGGCGTTGACGAGTTCATGTGCCGGCGTGGCTCAGAGAGCGTTGCAATGAAAATGACTGCTCGGCTCCCTGCCGCCGCCTGGCCTCCCGACAAGCAACAAGTGCTTGTAGCTCAGGCGCGCTTTACCGTCGTTGCGGCCGTTGGCCGCCAGCGGTGGCAGATTCAAAGTGAAGTTCATCATCCTCCGATCCAGCCCCCTCTAACCGAAGAGCTACGGATCAGGTTGTCCCGTTGCGGAGCATCTCCAGTATGGACCTGATGGCAGCCCGGTAGCCGCCGGGGCCCAGGCCAGCGATCACCGCGGTTGCTACCCCGGACATGTACGAATGGTGATACATCGCCTCGCGACGATGGATGTTGGAAATGTGGACCTCGATGATCGGCCCCGGAAACATCTTGAGCGCATCCATGATGGCCATCGAGGTGAACGAATAGGCCGCCGGGTTGATGACGATTCCGCTGCCGGCGTCGATGGCCTCGTGAATCCAGTCGATCAGCTGCGTCTCGCTGTTGGACTGGCGAAACTCCACCGGGACGGCTCCGGCTTCGTCGCGGCAAAGTGCTTCGATCTCGGCGAGCGTGGTCTTGCCGTAGATCGCGGGCTCACGCTTGCCCAGACGGTTGAGATTGGGACCGTTCAGTATGAAAAGCGGCTTGATCATTGGGTGTCTGGGCTTGCAGGATCGATGGGACTCAGCCCTTGTAGCCCATCGCGCGCGGGAGCCACAGGACGGTTTCGGGAACCAGCACGATGATCGCGAGAACGGCTATCGCCATGCCGATGAAAGGCACGGCCTCGCGCACCACCGCCATCAGTGGCTGCCTGGTCATGTTGGCGACCACGAACAGCAGCAGGCCAAACGGCGGGGTCATCAGGCCGATCATGATGTTGACCACCACGACCACGCCGAAATGCACTGGGTCGATGCCAAGCGCCTTCGCCGCCGGAATCAGTATCGGGACGATGATGAGCAGGACCGTGGAACCTTCGAGCAGGCAGCCGAGCACCAGCAGGATCGCATTCACGAGCAGCAGGTAGGCAAGAGGCGTCAGGTGGAAGCCGTTGATGAACTGCTGCACCGACTGGGGAACCTGCTCAATCGTGACCACGTAGTTGAAGATCAGCGCCCCGGCGATCAGCATGCCGACCGACGTCGTGGCCCGGGCGCTCCCGAGCAACACGTTGTAGAGCTGGCGCCAGGTCATCGAGCGGTAGATCAGGGTGGATGCCAGCAGCGCGTAGGCTGCGGCGGCCGCAGCGCCCTCGGTCGGCGTCATCACGCCGCCGTAGATGCCGAACAGCAGCACCACGGGCAGCAGCAACGCAGGCAGCGCGTCGAGCGCGACGCGCGGGATCTCGCGCATCGGCACCGGTGGCTCGACGGGGTAGCTGCGACGCCGGGAGATGTACGTGTTGGTGATCATGAAGGCCAGGCCCAACAGCAGGCCCGGGACGACCCCGCCGAGGAACAGGTAGCCGATCGACGTATCCGAAACCAGTGCGTAGATCACCATCGGAATCGATGGCGGGATGATCGGACCGATGACGGCTGCCGACGCGGTGATGGCGGCGGCGTAGGCGATCGGATAGCCGTTACGCGTCATCATGCCGATGATCACCTTGCCGATGCCCACGGCGTCGGCAATGGCTGATCCAGACATGCCGGCAAAGATGATGTTGGCCACCACGTTGACGTGGCCGAGGCCACCTCTGAATCGTCCCACCAGCACCAAGCAGAATTTGAGCAGCCGATCCGTCAGGCTGCCGCTGTTCATGAGTTCGGCGGCGAGGATGAACAGGGGCACCGCGAGCAGCACGTAGCTGTTGAAGAGCCCGTTGAGAATCTGCTCGGCGGCGGTGCCGAGGTCCAGCCCCGCGACGAGCAGGTAGAAGATTGAGGCGCCGATCATCGACAGCCCGATCGGCAGGCCCAAGGTCGCCAATACCACCAAGACGATGATGCAGAGTGTGAAGTGGCTGGGCATCGTCATGCCGTGTTGTCCGACATGTTGCCGGCTTCCGGGGAGGCTCCCTTGATTGCGCGCCAGGCAAGGCGAATGTGCTTGACGATGATGGCCAACGCGAAGATCAGGTAGACGGCATAAAGGATGTCGAACCGCATATGCAGGTAGGCGGTGTGCTCGCGCTTCATGAACGTCACATAGCTCCAGGTGCCGGGCAGCGATAGCAGAAAAAGCACGACGATCGCGATGCTGGAAGCCGCCGTGAAAGCCCGCTTGGTCGCTGGAGAGATCAGCCCGTAGAGGATGTCGAATCGGATCTCGTCCTGGTCCGAAAGCACGAAAGCTGCGCACCAGAGCACCGCCCACACCCAGCACAGGACGGTTACCTCGTCGGTCCATCCCAACGGTTGATCAAGGAAGTAGCGGAATCCGATCTGGAGCAGGAACGACACGAACATGAGTGCCATGAGCGCCACGGCAACGTCGTTCGCGCGCTTGCGCAACCACAAACCCGCCGTGCGAAGTCGAGTGAACATCATGCGAACTTCCTGCTGTCGTCGACGCGAAGCATCGGCTGTCGGAACGCAAGCGACGAATCAGGCCGCGCAGCATCTTGTGTCCTCGCGCGAGCCTGTGCGATCGCCGTTCGATTCGGTTGAACCTACATCAAAGGGCGTTGATGCGATCGAGCGCGCCTTTGGGCCATTCGCTGCCGTACTTGTCGACGTACTTCTTTTGCGCGTAGGTGCGGAAAGCCGCGAGGTCGGGCGTGTAGACCTTCTTGCCTTCTTTCTTGAAGTAGTCCTGGATTTCTTTTTCCTGGGCCACGAACTTGACCGTGTAGTCATCGATGGCTTTTTCCGCAGCCGACTGCAGTTGCCCCTGCTGCGCGGGTGTCATCGCGTCCCACAGCTTGGTCGTGATCACCATGACGTCGTAGCCCAGTACGTGCCCGGTGAGCACAAACTGCGAAGTGACTTCGTCGAACTTCATGAGGCGGCTCGCCACCAGGGGATTGTCCTGGCCGTCGATCGCACCCGATTGCAGCGCCGTGTATACCTCGGCATACGCGACTGGGGCGGGATTGACGCCGATCGACTCGCCTAGGAACTGCCAATACTCGCCCGGCGGCATGCGCAACTTGATGCCGGCGAGATCGGCGGGCGTCCTGATTTCCTTGGTCGGCTTCAGGTTCACGTTGCGCGCACCGAAGTAGACCGGCGTGATGATCTGGATGCCAAGCTGGTCGCGTGCCATCTTGATGAAGTCGCGGCCCACATCGCTCTTGAACGTCTTCTTCAGATGATCGACATCACGAAAGAGGTACGCCGACGTCATGAGCGACCACGCCGGGATTTGCTTGCTGATGTCGGCTGGCGCGAGATTGCACATCTCGAGATTGCCGCGCTGCAAGGCAACCAGTTCGGTGCCCTGCTTGAACAGCGTGTTGCCCCAGTAAGGCTCGAAATCGTAGCCTTCCTTAACGGACGCGGCGAAATTCCTGTATGCCTCGGTGCGCAGATCCTGCTCGGTGAAAGCTGAACTGAAACGCAACTTGGTGCGGGATTGGGCGAATGCCTCGGGCAGCGCGCCCAGTGCCAGGGCCGAAGCGCCTGCGGCGAGTGTCGCGCGTCGCGAAAAGGTCGAACTCATGAAGTCTCCATTTAATTTGGTCCAAGGGCGACCGCTAGTTCATTGCCGGTTCGAGACCGTTATACGCCGCAGCAATGCGGCGTCGACATGGTATTAAATCGTCGGATCAAAAGCAAGATCTATGATGATTGGTGTATTCTGTGATTCTCGAAATTGCGGCTTCACTTCGAGCTTCGCGGCTTAATCTCGATCCGTCTTAGAGCGTCCGTGTTAACCGATCTCTCCTTTGATTCCCAAGAAAGCGTCTCAGTTGGCGAGTTGGCCTATCGCCGCATTCGCTCCGATATCGTGCTGGGACGGCTGACGCCCGGCCGCCGCCTGCCTTTGGAACGGATGAAAGAAGCGTACGGCGCCAGCGTCAGCACACTGCGCGAGCTCTTGAACCGCCTTGCCACGGAAGGCTTGCTGGTAGCCGAAGGGGCGCGCGGCTTTCAGGTCACTGCAGTTTCCTCGGCCGACCTTCGCGAAGTAGCATCCATGCGGCTGCTACTGGAGAGCCACGGACTCAAGGAATCCTTTCAGCGCGGCGACCTGGAATGGGAAGGCCGCGTGGTAGCGGCACATCACAAGCTCGCCACGATGGAGAGAAAGATGGTGGCGAATGATCCGTATCCGACGGAAATCTGGCGCCAGTACGACTGGGCATTTCACCTGTCACTGATCTCGGCGTGCGGGTCCGAGTTGCTGCTGGAGACCTATGCGTCGATCTGCGACAAGTACCTGCGCTACCAGATGATCGCCGCCATTTTCCGTGGTCAGGAGGCGACCGGCGAGCACCGGGCATTGCTTGAACACGCGCTCGCACGCGACTGGAAGCGCGCGCAGCAGACGCTGATCGCTCACGTCGAGGACTGCGTCACACAGATGGCATCGGTGCTGGACGCCGCCTGACCCGAATTTTTTTGGATAGCCGATGACATCGTCTTCCAGTGGCCCTCTGCGCATCGGGATTCTCGGCGCTGCACGCATCGCCCGGTTGTTTGTCGAAGCTGTTCGGACTTCTGTGAAGGTCCAGGTCACCGCTGTCGCGAGCCGTGACGTTGAGCGCGCCACGTTGTTCGCCCGCGAACTCGGCATCGGCCGCGTCCACGCCAGCTACGACGCACTGTTTGCCGATTCCGACATCGACGCGGTGTACGTGCCGTTGCCCAACAACCTGCATGCGGAGTGGTCGATCCGGGCCACTGCCGCCGGCAAGCACGTCCTGTGCGAGAAGCCACTCGCCGCCAATGCCGCCGAAGCACGGGCCATGTTCGCGGCGGCCGCAAAGAACGGCGTGTATCTCGTGGAAGCCTATCCATATCGGGCACAACCACAAACGGTGAAGGTGCGCGAGCTCGTAGCGGCGGGTGCCATTGGCCACGTCCAGCTGATCCAGGCGTCGTTCGGCTTTCCTTTGACCGACGCTGCCAACATCCGCATGGACCCGAATCTTGCCGGGGGCGCGCTGATGGATGCGGGGTCGTACCCGGTGAGCTTCGTGCGCACTGTGGCAGGCTCAGCGCCGTCGCGCGTTTCAGCCCTATCGCGTTGGGGCGCCACGGGCGTCGATCTGGCGACGATGGCAACGCTTGAGTACCCGGATGGCCTTCTGGCGCAGATCTCGTGCAGCTTCAACTCAGCACGGTACCGGCATGCGTTCATTGCCGGCGATGCAGGTTCGATCGCCACGACCTACTTCAACGATACGGGCCTCGCCTTTCCACCACTCGTGGACGTACGCCGCGGCAGTGGATGGGATGCAGCCCGCGAAGTGATCGAAACCGGAGCCTGCGCCGGGTTTCTGGCCGAGGCCGAGTCGTTTCACGATCTCGTGCGCTTCGGTTGGGAGGGGTGGACGGGTGCCACGCCGGAAGAGTCTATCGACATTGCGATGATGCTCGATGCGATCGCGGCCAGCAGTCGCCAGGGCGTTCCGATTGAAGTCGGCCGGTAAATCGAGTTGCGGCAATGGCGCTTTTAGGCACTGCAGCGCTGGCGATGTGGTGGGACATGGCGCCTGCGATGAAGTCCGAGTTTGAGGACTGGCACTCTCATGAACATTTTCCAGAGCGGCTCAGTATCCCCGGATTTCGGCGGGCGTCTCGATGGACATGTGCTACCGGAGGCGAAGGCATCTTCGTCATGTACGAGCTCACGTCGTATGCGATCCTTTCATCGGACGCCTATGTCAGCCATCTGAACACACCAACGCCTTGGTCCAAACGGATGATGCCGCACCACAGGAACATGGTGCGTGGCCAGTGCCACGTCCTGGAGTCATGGGGTGGCAGCGCCGCACAGCATGCGCTGACATTGAAAATCTCTCCGCTACAAGATCGTGTCGACGACCTGCGCGCGTTTTTCCGGACGCTCTGCCCCGCCATGTTCCAGCGCCCGGGAATCGTGGGGGCGCACCTGATGCGGCATCAAACGCCCCCGATCGCCGAAACGACCGAACAGCGCATTCGCAATTCCGCCGATCGCGTAGCCGACTGGGTGTTCGTGGTGCTGGGGTACGAAGCACCTGTGCTTGAGTCGCTTCTTCTTACCGATCTTGCTGTCGCGGCCTTGCAGGCGTCAGGCGCGGCTGAAGGCATACTGAACGGTCTCTACACACTGTCGCATTCGGCAACGTCCGAGGATGTCGGGCATGAGTGTCCAGCCTGACCGCCGTTAGATCAGTCCGGTTCCGGCCAGTTGCCTACGCTCTTCAACGTCTCCTTGCCGAGCGGCCTCCGATCAGTTCAAGACGTCAGGCGCCGCACCCAGTGTCAGACGCCTTCCTTGGTAGACCGAGAACGATCATGCCCGCTCAGGCCATTCATCACATCAACATTCGTGCGCGCAAAGCACTCGTGAGGGAGTTGAGAGATTTCTATGAAAGCGTGCTCGGGCTTCGGGCTGGGTGGCGACCGCCTTTCCGGTCCACAGGGCATTGGTTGTATCTTGGCGACACACCGGTGGTCCATCTTGTTGAAGACGAACGGGTCGGGGGCCCTAGACAGCCCGGAAGCCCCGACATTGACCACGTCGCTTTTTCATGCGCGGGCCTGAGGAAGTTCGAGGCGATGTTGGCAGCAAAGGGCATTCCCTTCCAACGAACGGAAGTACCGGAAACCTCGCTCGTTCAGTTGATCTTCGTGGACCCAGCAGGAAATGGTGTCGAGCTTCAGTTCGTCGAGGGCGATGACTGATCGAATGCAACGCAGTGATCGGCGGGTATCCGAGACCGTGAGGACGAAGATCAGATTCACTTGACCTGACCCCCTTTTCTGCCGTACCAACCATCAGGAGGAAGCCTTCGGTTGCAAGGTCGGTTGATCTGGGTGGTTGAAGGTGTTCCAGTTGCATCGCCAGCATGCCGGCGATGCAACTCAGCGACCTTCGCCGGTGGCACGCGCCTACAACTGCTGTGCGGTCTGACCTCGTTGTAGTATTGGCGCCAGACTTTGAAGGATGTCTTTGCTCAATGCAGGTTATATAGCCGTTCCTCCTTGAGCTATTCGTCCCGGAACTCGGCCGTTGAGGCTCCTGCTACAGCCATTTCCGCGTGGGCCCGCGAGGGCTCGATCAAAATGTGGCAGATGTTGTGGGCCAATGCCCACCCCATGAACGCATGGCTGGTGAACTCCAGGCCGTCTTCGGCGTGAACGGCCTGCGGATAGGTCCAGAACTGCGCTGCATTGTCGAGCATGCGAGTCACGCGCGCACCGGAGATGCCTCAGTCCGCAGCCGATTTCCCCGCACTCGTGGCTGAAGTCATTGGCCGGGGTCAGACGACTCAGCAGGAATTTATCCAGAAAAACTCAGAAGAAAGTGAATCGCCATGAACGTCTATGACAATCTGGTAAGGCTCGGCATCGAACTGCCACCGGTGGCCACGCCGGCAGCGTCGTACATGCCGTTTGTGCAGACCGGAAAGCTCGTGTTCGTATCCGGGCACATTGCGCGTCAAGCGGGCGGCAAGCCGTGGGTGGGTCAGTTGGGGCGTGACCTGCGGACGGATGAAGGCAGGCATGCCGCACGGCAGATCGCGATTGACCTGCTCGGAACATTGCATGCGGCGGTCGGCGATCTGAACAGGATCAGTCGGATCGTCAAGCTCATGAGTCTGGTCAATTCGACACCTGACTTCATTGAGCAGCATCTGGTCACCAATGGCGCGAGCGACCTGCTCGGCGAGGTCTTCGGACCTGCGATCGGCGCGCACGCGCGCAGCGCATTCGGCGTGGCGCAGCTTCCAATGGGTGCCTGCGTCGAAATCGAACTGATCGCGGAAATGGCCTGACGACCAAGCGCTTCCTATAAGGGTACGGTCAACGGCGTGCCTGGCGCTGGCTAGCGCGCCGCACTTGCCGGCTCTGACCCATTTCCTGTGCAGCGCGACCGCGCTTTTCCCTGCGTGCGCGCCAGCCGCGCGACAAATAGCGACCGCCGAGAAAGCTCAATCCGGCGCTGACAGTCAGGATCGCGATGCCTACCGGGGACAGGTCCATCAGATACTGACCTGCAAGCAGCCGTGTCTGCAATGCACAGACTTGGCCAGCGTGTTATTCAACCCGCACCATGCCGTTCGGCTTGAAGCCTAAATCGGCCGCCTTGCCTTTGGTAGCGCGGGTGCCACGTGCATTGTTTAGTGAACGGACTTCGAGAGTCTCGTCACGGGGCTTGCCGCTTCGGCCAACGCCCATGATGCGCACACTGCGGCGGTACGCGGCGACGCCAACCAATACGTCGCCCGGCTCCAGGTTGATCAAGGTCAGGCCACGGCCGCCGGTCGGCATCAGCTTCAGCTCGTCGATCGAAAAGGTCAAAATGCGCCGTTCGCTCGATGCGCAGGCGACGTGCGTGGCGTCCGCCAGCAGCGCGGCTGGCTGGCCGTCGCCTCTCAACGGGCCTGCTGAGCCGGACACCAGGCTTGGCGCGCAGGGCGTCTCGCCAGCATTCAGGCTCAGGAACGCCTTGCCCGCGCGCTGGCGCGACGTCATCTGCTCGACGGTTGCGAGAAACCCGTAGCCACCCGAGCCGGCCAGCAACAAGGTGGCGGCCGCCGGCCCGGCGAAGTAGTGCATGAGCCGCGTGCCGGATTCGAGCTCGATCAACGTCGTCACCGGCTGGCCGTCGCCGCGCCCGCCCGGCAGGGCTGCTATCGGCACCGTGTAGACGCGACCGTTGCTGCCGAAACCGAGCAAAGTGCCGGTGCTGCGCGCTTCGAACGCGCCATAGAGCGCATCGCCGGGTTTGAACGCGAACGTTGCCGGGTCAAGCCCGTGGCCGCCGCGCGTGCGGACCCAGCCTTGTTCGGACACGATCACGGTGACGGCCTCGTCCAGCACCGCAAGCGCTTTCGGTGCCACGCGCTTGTCGGCCTGGATCAGGGTGCGGCGCGGATCGGCGAACTGTTTCGCGTCGGCTTCGATCTCGCGCACCATCAGGCGGCGCAGCGCAGCGGGACTTGCGAGGATGTCGGCGAGCTTGGCGGCTTCATCGCGCAGGTTCTTCAATTCCTGCTCGATGCGGATCGCTTCGAGCCGCGCGAGCTGGCGCAACCGGATTTCAAGGATGTCCTCGGCCTGCAGGTCGCTCAATGAGAAGCGTTCGGTCAACGCGACCTTCGGCTCCTCGGCCGCGCGGATGATCGCGATCACCTCGTCGATGTTGAGCAGCACGATCTGCCGCCCTTCAAGGATGTGGATGCGTTCCTGCACCTTGCCCAACCGGTGTGCGGAACGTCGCTCGACGGTGGCTTGGCGAAACTCGATCCATTCGAGCAGCAACTGCCGCAGCGACTTCTGCACCGGCCTGCCGTTGATGCCGACGCCGGTCAAATTCACCGGCGCGCTGGTCTCCAGACTGGTCTGCGCGAGCAGCGTCTGGACCAGATCGGCGGCCGCAATGCGGCTGGTCTTGGGCTCCAGCACGATGCGCACCGCGGCGTCTTTGCTGGACTCGTCGCGCACCGCATCGAGCACCGCTAGCAGCGCAGCCTTGGCGCCGAGCTGCTCGGCGCTCAATGCCTTCTTGCCGGCCTTGACTTTCGGATTGCTGAGTTCTTCGATTTCCTCGAGCACGCGCTGGGTGCTGACGCCGGGCGGCAACTCGGTCACGACCAGCTGCCATTGGCCGCGCGCGAGTTCTTCGGTTTTCCAGCGCGCCCGCACCTTGAGGGATCCACGGCCCGCACGGTAGGCATCGGCGATCTCGGCAGCCGTGCTGATGAGCTGGCCGCCGCCGCAGAAATCCGGCCCGGGCAGGATCGCGAACAGCGCCTCGTCGTCGAGCCCCGGTGTCTTGATCAGGGCGATGCAGGCGTCGGCGACTTCGCGCAGGTTGTGGCTCGGGATTTCGGTGGCCAGGCCGACCGCGATGCCGCTTGCGCCGTTGAGCAGCGTGAACGGCAGCCGGGCCGGCAGCTGGCGCGGCTCGGACGTGCTGCCGTCGTAGTTCGGCACGAAATCCACCGTACCCGCGTCGATCTCGGACAACAGCAGGCTGCTGATGCGCGACAGCCGCGCTTCCGTGTAGCGCATCGCAGCGGCGCCGTCGCCATCGCGCGAACCGAAATTGCCCTGGCCGTCGATCAGCGGATACCGCTGGCTGAACGCCTGCGCCATGCGCACGAGCGCATCGTAGGCAGCCTGGTCGCCATGCGGGTGGAAGCGGCCGAGCACGTCGCCGACGACTCTGGCGCTCTTGACGGGCCGCGCGCCGGCTGTACCGCTGAAGCCCAGACCCATACGCTGCATCGAATACAGGATGCGGCGCTGCACCGGTTTTTGCCCATCGCAGACATCGGGCAGTGCGCGGCCTTTGACGACCGACAGGGCGTATTCGAGATACGCGCGCTGCGCGTAGTCGGCCAGATCGAGGTCGGAGTCGGCGTCCGGCTGCAGCGGCGCTTGCGGCAGCGCCGGGTCAAGCTCCGGACTACTCATTGATGACCGTGATGTCCGAGCGGCCCTGCGGCGTCAGGCCGCGCGCATCGGTGCGCGCCGCAGTGCCGTTGCTGGCCAGGATGTGCTCGGTGCCCGGCGCCATCAGCGCATGCGTGCCGGCGGACAGCTCCATGCGCACGCGGCGCGGGCCGATCCGGCGCGGCTCGCCGATCGCCACTTGCTCGGGCTTGCTGGCCTGGTAGATCTGCAGCACGCGGCGCACGTAGTTCTGCGTTTCCGGATAGTTCGGAATCTTGTTGCCGGCGCGCTGCACCGCACCTTCGCCCGCGTTGTAGGCGGCCACGGCGAGTTCGAGCTGGCCCGGAAACAGGTCGATCAAAAAGCGCAGGTAGCGCGTGCCGGCGCGGATGTTGGTCTTGGGATCGGTCAGCTTCTCTTCGATCGCGCCGTGCGCATCGGTGCGCACGCCGTAGCGCTCAGCCGTGGCGGGCATCAGCTGCATCAGGCCGACCGCGCCCTTGGGCGACACCGCGGTGCTGTTGAAGCCCGATTCGGTCACGATCATCGCTTTGAGCAGGTCGTAGTCGATCTTCTGCGTGCGCGCGGCCTCTCGCAGGTGCACCGTCACGTCGCGGAAGCTCGGCGACGAATCGACCAGCGCCGCCATGCGCAGCTGACCGGTCGAGGCGACCGGCGTGTCGGTGCTGCTGAATTTGGCGATCGGGGCTGCGCTTTTGCTGGTGTCGAAACTCTGGCCCGCCCGAAAGAACAGCTCGTAGCGGTCATCGGCCTTCTTTGTCGCGAAGTGCGCGACGCCCTTGGCGTCCACGTAGCCCCAGATGTCGGCGTGCGCAGCCGACCACATCAGACCGCTGCCGAGCAGCAGGGCCAGCAGGCGCGCGCATTTGAATGTGTGGGTCGGTGCACCCGTTGCACAGCGGCGGACGGCGGCGGTTTCCGGGCGCAAGTGACACGGCAGATTCAGGCTCCTGCGTTGGGCTGACGGCATTGGTCTCGATCCTTGAAGTTCGTGATTGGTCGGTGGCAAGACAGGCGCACGAAGCTGAGCAAGAAGCATGCGGCGCGATCTGGACGCCACCGCGCTCAAACATCGACCACCACGGCGTCGCCGTGCAGCTCCATCAGCTCACGCCGCGAGGCCGCTTCGCCCTTGCCCATCAGCTTGCCGATGAACGCTTCGGTCTGCTGAAAATCCAGCCGGCCGAGCCGCACCGGCAGCAGCCGACGCGTGTCCGGGTTCAACGTGGTTTCCCACAACTGACCGGCGCTCATCTCACCCAAGCCCTTGAACCGGCTCACATTCCAGGCATTTTCGCCGATTCCGTCCTTGCGCAGTTTGTCGAGGATAGCGGCGAGCTCGCTTTCGTCAAGCGCGTACGCTTTCACCGCCGGCTTCCTGCCGCGTGCCGGCGCATCGACGCGGAACAGCGGCGGCCGCGCGACGTAGACGTGGCCGGCGTCGATCAGCTTCGGAAAATGCCGAAAGAACAAGGTCAGCAGCAGCACCTGGATGTGCGAGCCGTCCACGTCCGCGTCCGACAGGATGCAGACCTTGCCATAGCGCAGGCCGGACAGGTCCGGCGTATCGTTCGGGCCGTGCGGATCGACGCCGATCGCGACCGAGATGTCGTGGATCTCGGTGTTCGCAAAGAGCCGGTCGCGCTCGACTTCCCAGGTGTTGAGCACCTTGCCGCGAAGTGGCAGGATCGCTTGGGCTTCCTTGTCGCGCCCCATCTTGGCGCTGCCGCCGGCTGAATCGCCTTCGACTAGGAACACCTCATTGCGCCGGATGTCGCGGCTTTCGCAATCGGTGAGCTTGCCCGGCAGCACCGCAACGCCGGAGCCGCGGCGTTTTTCCACTTTCTGACCGGCTTTCTGACGCGACTGCGCGGTGCGGATCACGAGTTCGGCGAGCTTTTTGCCGTAGTCGACGTGGCTGTGCAGCCAGAGTTCAAGCGCCGGCCGCACGAAACTGGAAACCAGCCGCACCGCATCGCGCGAATTCAGCCGCTCCTTGATCTGACCCTGGAACTGCGGATCGAGCACCTTGGCCGACAGCAGGTAAGACGCGCGTGCGAACACGTCTTCGGGCAGCAGCTTGACGCCTTTCGGTGCGAGCGCATGCAGTTCGATAAAGCTTTTCACCGCGTTGAACAGGCCGTCGCGCAGGCCGCTCTCATGCGTGCCGCCGGCCGAGGTCGGAATCAGGTTCACATAGCTTTCGCGCACCGGCGCGCCGTCTTCGGTGAACGCGACGCACCAGGATGCGCCCTCGCCTTCGGCAAAGTTCTCGTCCTTCGCGCTCGCGGTCCCTTCGCCCTCGAACAGCGGGATCAGCGGCTCGCCATGCAGCGCCTGCGTCAGATAATCCGCAAAGCCGCGCTTGAACTGCCAGGTGTGCGTCTCGCGCGTCTTTTCGGCCGTGAGCGACACGCTGACCCCGGGCATCAGCACCGCCTTGCTGCGCAGCAGATGCGCGAACTCGTGCTGCGGCAGTTGCGGCGAATCGAAATACTTCGGATCGGGCCAGACGCGCACCGTGGTGCCGGAGCGGCGGTCGCCATCGGCGGCAGCACGCAGTTTCAGCGGCTCGACCACGTCGCCGCCAGAAAACGCGATGCTTGCGACCTTGCCGTCGCGCCAGCTCGTCACTTCCAGCCGCCGGCTCAACGCGTTCGTCACGCTGACGCCGACGCCGTGCAGCCCGCCCGAGAAGCTGTAGGCGCCGCCCGCCCCTTTGTCGAACTTGCCGCCCGCGTGCAGCCGCGTGAACACCAGTTCGAGCACCGGCGCGTCTTCTTCCGCATGCCGGCCGAATGGGATGCCGCGGCCGTCGTCTTCGATGCCGATCGAGCCGTCTGCGTGCAGGGTCACGCGGATTTTCTTGCCGTGCCCAGCCAGTGCTTCATCCGCCGCGTTGTCGAGCACTTCCTGCACGATGTGCAGCGGGTTGTCGGTGCGCGTGTACATGCCGGGGCGCTGGCGCACCGGTTCCAGGCCTTTCAGGACACGGATCGAATGTTCGGCATAGTCGCTGGGTACATGGACGACGGGCTTGGCGGACTTGACGGGCATGGGGCGCGATTGTAGTGACCGCGCCTGACGACCACTGTGTTTAACCACAATAGGCGATCACGGCCGCCGTGTTCGTCTAGGCCAGCAAAAGCCGTACATTCGATCGATGACCACCGCTGCCAGCCCTCCTTTGCATGCGCCGCTTTCGATGCACCGCGTGCTGGTGTGCGGCGCGCTGATCGTGACCTTGTCGATGGGCGTGCGCCACGGCTTCGGCCTCTGGCTGCAGCCGATCACGCAGGCGCAGGACTGGACGCGCGAGACGTTTTCGTTCGCGCTGGCGATCCAGAACCTCGCGTGGGGTATGGCCGGCGTGTTTGCGGGCATGCTGGCCGACCGGTTCGGCGCGCTGCGGGTGCTGTTGGTCGGTGCGTGCTGCTACGCGCTGGGGCTGGTCGGCATGGCGCTGTCCACCACGAGTGCGCTGTTCGTGCTCATGGCCGGCGTGCTGATCGGCGTCGCGCAGGCCGGCACCACGTATGCGGTGGTGTACGGCGTGCTGGGCCGCAACGTGGCGGCTGAAAAACGCTCGATGGCAATGGGCATCACGGCAGCCGCCGGCTCGTTCGGACAGTTTCTGATGGTGCCGGTCGAAGGTCTGCTGATCGACCGGTTCGGCTGGCAACAGGCGCTGTTGCTGCTCGCCGCCGTGGTGCTGCTGATCATGCCGCTGGCCCTGTTCCTGCGCGAACCGGTCGCAGCAGCGGGCGGCGCCGCGCGCAGCCAGACGATCGGTGAGGCGCTGGTAGAGGCGATGCGCTATCGCAGCTTCCAGCTCTTGATGGCCGGCTACTTCGTCTGCGGTTTCCAGGTCGTGTTCATCGGCGTGCACATGCCGAGCTATCTGCGCGACCACGGGTTGCCGCCGCAAGTCGCCAGCTACGCGCTGGCGCTGATCGGTTTGTTCAACGTGTTCGGCACCTATGCGGCCGGCGCTTTCGGCCAGCGGTTTCAGAAGAAGAACATCCTGGCGTTCATCTACCTCGCGCGCGCATTCGTGATCGGCGCGTTCCTGCTGGCGCCGCTCACGCCGCTGAGCGTCTACCTGTTCTCCGGCGTGATGGGGCTGCTCTGGCTGTCCACCGTGCCGGCGACGAACGCAGCGGTCGCGCAGATTTTCGGCGTCGCACATCTGTCGATGCTGTCGGGCTTCGTGTTCTTCAGCCACCAGATCGGCTCGTTTCTGGGCGTCTGGCTCGGCGGTTATCTATATGACCGCACCGGCAGCTACGACGTGGTCTGGATCATCGCGATGGTGCTCGGCGTGGTTGCGGCCGTGATCAACCTGCCGGTGCGTGAAACGCCGATTGCGCGCGGCGTTGCCCAGGGCGCCTGAATTCATGCGCCGCCGCACCGTCAAATTGCTGAGCTGGATCGCGGTGCTGGCGGCCATGGCGGGCGTGTTTGCGCTTTACCTGCGACCGGACATGCTGCGCACGATGGCAGACCAGCTGTGGGCCTGCTTTTGACGACAGCGACCAGCGTTTCGAGCGTTTCGTGGCTGGGGCGCTGATCGGCATTGCATAGGCAGCTATGAACACAGTAGCGGATTCGGGTGTTTCTCCGCATGGCGGTGAGGCCCCGTCGGCCTGGGTGCGTCGGTTCGTGCATCTGCTGCCGGCAGGCGGATCGGTGCTGGATGTGGCCTGCGGCAGGGGCCGGCACCTGCGCTGGCTCGCCCGCCGAGGATTTGCGGTCACCGGCGTCGATCGATCCGCCGACGCGCAGGCTGCCTGCGGTGGCATTGGCCGATTCGTGCTGGCAGACATCGAAAACGGCTCCTGGCCGTTCGACGGGCAGCGGTTTGACGGCGTGCTGGTCACCAACTACCTGTGGCGCCCGCTGCTGCCGACACTCGTGCAAAGCGTGGCGCCCGGCGGTGTGCTGCTCTACGAGACGTTTGCGCGTGGCAACGAGACGGTCGGCAAGCCATCGAATCCGGATTTTCTGCTCGCGCCGGGCGAGTTGCTGCGGGTGTGCGCGGACCTGCGCGTGGTCGCATTCGAAGACGGCTTCATCGCCGAGCCTGCGCGCTTCGTGCAGCGGATCGCGGCGGTGCAGCAGGGCGATGCCGCACAGTCCGCAGGCGCCGCACCGGCGCGGCTGGCATTGCCGTATTGATCGGCGCAGCCGCTACTGACGCAGCACGTCGGCGCCGGCCGGCGGCGTGAATTTGAAGGCGTCGGCCGCGAGCGCCGGGTTCAGCTTGAACCCGCTGAACGTGAGCCGGGATCGCTGGCCGAAGCTGTCTTCGATCTCCAGCACCGCCAGCGCCTCGCCGCGCAGCCCCACCTTGACGCTTTGCAACTGGCCGTCGCGCGTCTTCGGCAACGCTTCGACCCATTCGAGGCCGTCCTGTGGCCGGCCCGGCGCATCGCGCAACTCGAAGTCTTTCTTCAAAGCGGCCAGATCGGGTGCCGCTGCGATCAATGCAGCTGGCGTCGAGCCCAGTGCGCCGACCTGATTGCGTGCCGTCACCTGGTTCAAGTCGACGTCGTACATCCACAGCGTGTAGCCGTCGGCGACGATGGTTTGCGCAAACGGTTTTTCATAGACGAAGCTGAACTTGCCCGGCCGCTCGAACGCAAACGTGCCGCTCGACGTTTTGCTGCGCGGCTGCTGGCCGTCCTTCGGCGGCGAGGTCACGACCTGAGTGAAGTCGGCGCGGCCGGACTGGGCGGTGCGCACGAAGATTTCAAGCGCGGAAAGGCCGTCCGCGTGAACTTGGGCAGCCAGCATGAAGCTTGACAAAAGCAGCAGTTTTTTCGGCATGGGTGACAGACAAGGCGAGCGGTTGAGTAGCGAATGACAAACGGCGAATGGCCGGCAACACGGTTCGACTGCAATGGGTCGAAGCCGGTTCATTCGGCGCGTGTCGGCACCAGGATTTCGCGCTGGCCGCTGTTGCTCATGCTGCTGACGAGCCCGGCCTTCTCCATGTCTTCCACGAGCCGCGCCGCGCGGTTGTAGCCGATCTTCAGATGCCGCTGCACGAGCGAGATGCTGGCCTTGCGGTTCTTCAGCACGACTTCCACGGCCTGGTCATACATCGGATCCTTTTCGCCACCCACCTCGCCCTCAAGGCCGAGTTCGCCGTCGCCCTCCGCCGTGCCGCCTTCGAGCAGGCCTTCGATGTAATCGGGCTCGCCCTGCTCTTTGAGGTATTTGACGACCCGATGCACTTCATCGTCGGAGACAAACGCGCCGTGCACGCGCACCGGCAGCCCGGTGCCGCTGGCCATGTAGAGCATGTCGCCCATGCCGAGCAGCGCTTCCGCGCCCATCTGGTCGAGGATCGTGCGCGAGTCGATCTTGCTGGATACCTGGAACGCGATGCGCGTCGGCACGTTGGCCTTGATCAGGCCGGTGATCACGTCCACGCTCGGGCGCTGCGTGGCAAGAATCAGGTGAATGCCGGCGGCCCGGGCCTTCTGCGCCAGTCGTGCGATCAAATCCTCGATCTTCTTGCCGACCACCATCATGAGGTCGGCGAGTTCGTCGATCAGCACGACGATGTGCGGCAGCCGATCCAGCGGCTCCGGCTCTTCGGGCGTGAGCGAGAACGGGTTGTAGATGAACTCACCGGCCGCCTTCGCCGCGTCGATCTTCGCGTTGTAGCCGGCCAGGTTTCGCACGCCCATCTTGGACAGCAGCCGATACCGCTTGTCCATCTCGCCGACACACCAGTTCAGGCCGTGCGCAGCCTGTTTCATGTCGGTGACGACCGGCGCGAGCAGGTGCGGGATGCCTTCGTAGACCGACATCTCGAGCATCTTCGGGTCGATCATCAACAGGCGCACGTCGCGCGCATCGGCCTTGTAGAGCAGCGACAGGATCATCGCGTTGATGCCGACGGACTTGCCCGACCCCGTGGTGCCGGCCACCAGCAGGTGCGGCATGCGGCCGAGGTCGGCCACCACGGGGTTGCCGATGATGTCCTTGCCCAGGCCCATCGTGAGCATGGACGGTGCGTCCGTATAAACCTTCGAGCCGAGGATTTCGGACAGCCGGATCGTCTGGCGGCGTGCGTTCGGCAACTCGAGCGCCATGCAGTTCTTGCCCGGAATGGTTTCGATCACGCGGATCGACACGAGACTCAGCGAGCGCGCCAGGTCCTTTGCCAGATTGACGATCTGCGAGCCCTTCACGCCGGTGGCCGGCTCGATCTCATAGCGTGTGATCACCGGGCCCGGCGACGCCAGCAGCACCGAGACGGTCACGCCGAAATCCTTGAGCTTCTTCTCGATCAGGCGGCTCGTCATCTCGAGCGTCTCGTCCGACACGCTGACCTGCTGCGGCGGTGCCGGGTCGAGCAAAGCAACGTCGGGCAGCGCACTGGCGGCTTCGGCGCTGACATGGGCCGCGCGGGATGGCGACGACGTGGCAATGTCCTTGCGGACGAATGCGGCACCGGCCGGATCGGGATTGGCGACCAGCACGGTGGTCGTGGTGGATCGCCTGGCGGCCGGCGCTTGTTCCATTGCAGTGGGGTGGGTCGCTGCGTCGTCGAACAGCTCCAGCTCGGACTGGAGGGAAGGCTTGAGCGCCAGCTCGGTGAGCGGCTGCGAGGGATCTGCTTGCGGTCCGGACGCCCCCGGCATCGGCTGCTGCTGCGATGCTTCGGGTACGTCAGCCGGCAGCAGCTGCTCACGTTCGCGCACCGCCTGCACCCCTATCGCCACGTCCTGCGCCTGCTCACGGCGCGCGCGGCGTTTGAGCACCAGCGCATCCAGCCGCTGACCGATGCGCTCGGCCACGTCGCTCCATGAAAAGCGAAACACCACCGCGGCGCCGAGCACGCCCAGCGCGATGCAGGCAACACCCGCACCATTGAAGCCGAGCCACTTGATGAAAAACGGCCCGGCCCAGTGCCCGAGAGCGCCGCCTGCATCGCCGGGCAGGATCGATTCGAACCGATACAGCCGCGCCCATTCGAGCGCCGAACTCGCACACAGCAGCAACGCCAGGCCGGCCAGAAACACATACCCGCTGCGCTTTACAGGCCTGGCCAGGGCCGATGAAGCCGGCGGATCGGTGGCCGCGCGCACCGCATTGGCAAGACTTGCCAGCCAGCGCCAGACGCAGGCTGCAAAGCCCCACCAGACCGAGAAGCCGAACCAGAAATAGCTCAGGTCCGCCACCCAGGCGCCGATGCGCCCTCCCCAGTTGCGCGTATGCGCGGCAGCGCCGACGCCGGTGGTCGACCAGGCCGGATCCAGCGCCGAATAACTCATCAGCGCGAAGCACCAGGCCAGCAGCAGCAGAAAAGTCAGCAACAGGCTGAACTCGCGTACGAAGCGGCCGAGTCCGAGCGGTTCATGGGCAGCCTCGATGTCGGGCTGCTGCAAAGTGTGTAGCGAGTAAGGCATAGGGCGTCAGCGAATAGCTTAACCCGAGCCGGGTATCCGATCAGGCCGTCCCGGCGGTTGGCCGAGCCGCCGCCTGGCAACCTTCAGGTCAGCGTGGTCAGCCGCTCTTTCACGATCGTCGAGCCGTTCGGCTGCAGCTCGACGAAACCGCGGCCTTCCAGGTCCTTCATCACGCGGCTGACCATCTCGCGCGAGGCGCCGACCATCTTCGCCACGTCCTGGCGCGAGATGCGGTCGCGGATCACGAGGTTGCCGTCGCGGTCCGGCTGCGCAGCTTCCACCAGCGCGCGCGCGACGCGGCCATAGACGTCCATCAGCGCGAGCGATTCGATCTTCTGGTCGGCTTCTCGCAGCCGCTTGACCACGCCCTGCAGCACCGCGTGGGCGAGCGAGCTGTATTCGGGCATGCAGGTCGCAAAATCAGCGCGCGACAGCACCAGCGCGTCGGTCTGCACGTCGGCCTGCACGGTGGCCGAGTGCGGCTTGCTGTCGATCAGGCTCATCTCGCCGATGCAATCGCCCTGTTGCAGGGTGGCCAGGATCACTTCGCGGCCGCGCCGATCCGTCGTCATCACGCGCGCGCGGCCGGCCAGGATGATGTAGAGCGAATTGGTCTTCTTGCCCTGCTCGACGATGACTTCGCCGCGCTTGAAGCGCTTCTTGACCACCGCCTGCGCAATCGTTTCGGCATGCCGGTCCGACAGCGTGGAAAACAGCGGGACGCGGCGGATCAGGTCGAGATTGGTGAGCATCGACATGGCTGGTTTCCTTTTCGGTGTGGACTGACCATCGCCGGCCTCGTGAGACCGGCTCGGGTTCATACAATTCGATCGGTGACGCGATGAATGCGTTTGACGGCTCGTGCAGCACACGTGCGTCAAGGGCAAACGTCGCGCAATTCTTGCCGCAGCGACGCCGGCTGTCCACGAACCGGCCGGTCTTTTTCCCCAGGTGTCATCAATGTCCAACACGAAGCACGCCAAGGTGCTGATCCTCGGCTCCGGGCCGGCCGGCTATTCGGCCGCGGTCTACGCGGCGCGCGCCAATCTGCAT
The DNA here is from genome assembly GCA_965218765.1 of Burkholderiaceae bacterium. Taxonomy (GTDB): domain Bacteria; phylum Pseudomonadota; class Gammaproteobacteria; order Burkholderiales; family Burkholderiaceae_C; genus JBBPYC01. Next base: position 1,089,382 of record CBDCLU010000002.1, read on the forward strand.
CCGGTGCTGGTCACCGGCATCGCCCAGGGCGGCCAGCTCATGACCACCACCGACGTCGACAACTGGCCCGGCGATCCGCTGGGCATACAGGGCCCGGAGCTGATGGAGCGCATGCAGCAGCACGCGGAGCGCTTCCAGACCGAGGTCATCTTCGACCACATCAGCGCGGTCGACCTTTCGCATCCGCCGTTCAAGCTGACCGGCGACAACGGCGAATACCGCTGCGAGTCGCTGATCGTGGCAACCGGTGCGTCGGCCAAGTACCTGGGCCTGCCTTCGGAGAGCGCATTCATGGGCAAGGGCGTATCGGCCTGCGCGACCTGCGACGGCTTTTTTTACCGCGATCAGGTCTGCTGCGTGGTCGGCGGCGGCAATACGGCGGTGGAGGAAACGCTCTACCTGTCGAACATCGCAAGCAAGGTCTATCTGATCCACCGGCGCGACAAGTTCCGCGCCGAGCCGATCCTCGTGGACAAGCTGATGGAGCGCGTGCTGGAGGGCAAGGTCGAGCTCAAGACGTTCAACACGCTCGACGAAGTGCTCGGCGATGCGAGTGGCGTAACCGGCGTGCGGCTGAGAAGCACCGAGACCGGTGAGACCGAAGACGTGACGCTCAAAGGGTGCTTCATCGCGATCGGCCATCACCCGAATACCGACATTTTCCAGGGCCAGCTCGAGATGAAGGATGGCTACATCCTGACCAAAGCCGGTTCGGTCGGGTTTGCGACGATGACGAGCATTCCGGGCGTGTTCGCTGCCGGTGACGTGCAGGACCATGTGTATCGGCAGGCGATCACGAGTGCGGGCACCGGCTGCATGGCCGCGCTGGACGCGCAAAGGTTTCTGGAACAGGTCGGCGACTTATAATCGTCGGCTTTGCTGGTATTTTTCAGGGTTACCGCCACCCTTCAATGGCGAGGTGAGGTCTGACCCGGCAGGTGCTGCGCGTATCGCCTGCGGTCAGGCTGTTTTGTGCAAGGAGCGTCGTCACCATGGCACGCGTATGTGAAGTCACGGGCAAAGGCCCGATGGTGGGCAACAATGTGTCCCACGCGAACAACAAGACCAAGCGCCGGTTTTTGCCGAACCTGCAGCATCGGCGCTTCTGGGTCGAGACGGAAAACCGCTGGATTCGGCTGCGCGTATCGAGCGCTGCGTTGCGCCTGATCGACAAGAACGGCATCGATGCCGTGCTGGCCGACATGCGCGCGCGTGGCCAGGCCTGATCTGGTCGTTTTCTTTTCTCCCAATCTCAAATCTGAAGGAGTCGCACCATGGCTGCCAAAGGCGGACGCGAAAAAATCAAGCTCGAATCGACTGCGGGCACCGGCCATTTCTATACGACCGACAAGAACAAGAAGACCACGCCGGAGAAGCTGTCGATGCTCAAATTCGACCCGAAGGCGCGCAAGCATGTCGAATACAAGGAAGTGAAGCTCAAGTAGAGGGTCGAGGCGTCTGGACAGGCAACGCAAGAGCGTTCAGAAACTGCCTGTTGTTCATGTCGCTGCATCGCTGCTTTCACTGCTTCCAAGGCCCGCTGAATGCGGGCTTTTTCTTTTTTCTCGCGGTGCTGGCTGGCCGCGCATGCCAAGCAGACGGCGGCCATGCATGACATCACGGCTGTTGCTTGCAACCGTGCTGGCGATGCTCGCATTCGCCGGCAATTCGTTGTTGTGCCGCCTCGCGCTGTCAGACCCCGCCGGCATCGATGCGGCGAGCTTCACCACGATCCGCCTTGGCGCCGGCGCGATCACCCTGGCCGCGCTCGTGCAGTTGTCTGCCGGCAGCCGGCAGCAGCGACCGGCCGGTGACTGGTGGTCGGCGCTGGCCCTGTTCGTTTACGCGGTCGCTTTTTCGTTTGCGTATCGAGGGTTGCATGCGGGAGCCGGCGCGCTGCTGTTGTTCGGGGCGGTTCAGGTCAGCATGATCGGCTGGGGACTGTTGCGCGGTGAGCGGCTTGCCGCCGTGCAGTGGATCGGGTTGCTGCTGGCTGCGGCCGGGCTCGGTGGCTTGTTGTGGCCGGGCCTGGCGGCGCCGCCCGGGCCGAGCGCCGCGCTGATGTTGACGGCCGGCGTGGCCTGGGGCGCCTATTCCATTCGTGGCCGCGGCACGGGCGATCCGCTGCGCGTCACGGCCGGGAATTTTCTGCGCGCCTGCCTGTTCGCCGCCATATTGAGCCTGTCCGCGCTATCGCAGTTGCAGCTCGATCGCGCCGGCGTCATTTTTGCGATGTTGTCCGGTGCGCTCACCTCCGGGATTGGCTATGCGGTCTGGTATGCCGCGTTGCGCGGTTTGAGTGCGACCGTGGCCGCAACCGTGCAGCTCAGCGTCCCACCGATCGCGGCCGCAGCCGGTATCGTCTGGCTGGGCGAGCCGGCGACGCTGCGGTTGCTGGTCACATCGGCGGTGATCCTTGGCGGTATTGCGTTGGTGATCCGCGGCCATGCCGTCCGGCGCTGAGCGCAACTGATCCAGTAGCCGCCGGCTGATCTGACAGCTGCGTGGTAAAAAAAAGCCCGCACACTTTGTGGTGGCGGGCTTTTTGCCTATGTCAACGCCGGCAGCGGACGCGAGGCAAGCGCTGGCGTCGTCGGCTTCACCCTCAGGCGTGCGCTGCGCGCAGCCGCATCGAGAACTCCTGCAACGCGGCCACGCCGCTGGCTTCGGCACGCTGGCACCAGGCTTGCAACTCCACTGCGAGCTGGTCGCGCGAACGCGTGGTGTTGAGCCACAACTGGCGCAGTTCTTCGCGCATGGTCGCCAGCAGATCCAGGTTCGGATGCGCGGCCCGCGCCTGCTCCAGGTGCGGACGCACCGCCGCCGGCACCTTGTCGTCGTCGCGGTGCAGCCACTTGCGTGCGGTCTTCAGCACCGAGATGTCGGCCTTGTGTGCCTTCAACTGCTCGATCTCGTGCTTGCAGGCAGCACGGATCGCATGCGCGTAGCCGGCCATCACCTCGTAGCGATTCGCGATCAGCGCTTCGAGCGTGCGTTCGTCGGCAACCGGCTTGAGTGCACCGAGCTGCAGCTTGGGCGGCGTTTTCTTGACCTTGGCCAGGCCGACCATCTCCAGCGCGCGGATGTAGCCCCAGCCGATGTCGAACTCGAACGGCTTGACCGAGAACTTGGCCGAGGTCGGATAGGTATGGTGGTTGTTGTGCAGCTCTTCGCCGCCGATGATGATGCCCCAGGGCGACACGTTGTGGCTTGCATCGGGCGCTTCGAAATTGCGATAGCCCCACCAGTGGCCGATGCCGTTCACCACCCCGGCGGCCCAGAACGGAATCCAGGCCATCTGCACCGCCCAGACCGTCAGGCCAGCCGCGCCGAACAGCGCGAGGTTCAGGATCATCATCAAGCCGACGCCCTGCCAGGAAAACCGCGAATACAGATGTCGCTCGAGCCAGTCGTTCGGGCAGCCGTGGCTGTACTTCGCCAACGTCTCCTGATTCTTCGCTTCGGCGCGATACAGCTCGGCGCCCTTCCAGAACACGGTTTCGATGCCGTGCGCGACCGGGCTGTGCGGATCGTCCACGGTCTCGCACTTCGCATGATGCTTGCGGTGGATCGACACCCATTCCTTGGTGACCTGGCCCGTTGCAAGCCAGAGCCAGAAGCGAAAGAAATGGGCGACCGCCGGGTGCAGGTCCATCGCCCGATGGGCCTGGTGCCGATGCAGATAGACCGTGACGCTCACGATCGTGATGTGCGTGGTGACGAGCGCATACAGCACGATCTGCCACCACGACAGGTCGAGCAGCCCATGACCGAGCCATTGCAGCGCCGCGTTCATCACGGGCCAATCAGGTAGCAACATTCGTAATTTGTCTCTTCAGGATGTTGGAGAAATTCAGGCTGAAGCGCAGCACCTTGCGGTACGCACACGCGGCCCTTCCTCATTTTAAGGTTGCACCGCTAAAAGCAACGGTCCCGCCCTTGTATTTCCCCTGCAAATCATTGTTTGTGAACATTTTTTCTGCTCGGGCGGAACTATTGACGCCGCTGCCAGACCGCCGCGAAAAAACCATCGGTCCGATGGCGATGCGGCCACAAACGCAGATATTCGGTGCCGGTCGGCCCGGCGGCCAGGGAGTCGGATGCTGCAACACCCGCCGCTGCAAGCAAGGGGGCGGCCGGCAGCGGCTCGAACGCCTGCTGATACGCATCGGCAAACCGCGCGGCGACAGCCTCGTTTTCTTCCGTCAGCAGGCTGCATGTTGCATACACCAGCCGGCCGCCCGGTTTCAGCAGCCGCGCCGCGCTCGCCAGGATCGCGCCCTGCATGGCAGCCAGCTCATCCACGCGCGCCGGTGTCAGCCGCCACTTGAGGTCCGGGTTGCGCCGCAAGGTGCCCAGACCCGAGCACGGCGCATCGACCAGCACGCGGTCGATCTTGCCGGCCAGCCGCTTGATGCGGTCGTCGCGTTCATGCGCGATCGCAACCGGATGCACGTTGGACAGTCCGCTGCGCGCCAGCCGCGGTTTCAGCGCCGCCAGCCGGTGCGCGGACGTGTCGAACGCATAGAGCCGCCCGGTGTTGCGCATCTCCGCGCCGATCGCGAGCGTCTTGCCGCCCGCGCCCGCGCAGAAGTCGACCACCATTTCGCCGCGTTTCGCGTCCAGCAGCAGCGCGAGCAGTTGCGAGCCTTCGTCCTGCACCTCGACCGCGCCGCGCTGGAACGCATCCAGTTTGGCCAGCGACGGTTTTCCATCCACGCGCAGCCCCGACGGCGAATGCGGCGTCGGCTCGCTGCGGATCGACGCTTTCGCCATTTCCTTCTGCACATCCGCCCGTTTGGCGACCATCGTGTTCACGCGCAGATCGAGCGGCGCGGGCCGGTTGAGCGCATCGATCAACTGCCAGAAATCCTCGGTGCCGAGCTGTGCTTTCAGCCGCTCGGCCAGCCAGTCCGGCAGGTTGTGCCGGTGCCGGTCCAGCAGGCCCGTGGGGTCGATCGCATCGCACTGGTCGAGCCAGCGCTTTTCTGCGTCGCTCAATCCCGTCTTCAAAAAATCCCGCGGCGCCGCGAAGCCGAGCAGCGCAAGCCGCCGTTCTTTCGAACCGGTGCCAGACGGTGCGAAGTGCTCGAACAGCAGCTTGCGCCGCAGCACGTTGAACACCGTCTCAGTCAGCGTGGCCCGCTCGCGCGGGCCGAACGCATGCGACTTGCGCTGATCGTGGAAGAACCGCGCGACCACCGCATCGGCCGGGTGTTCGAAGCGCAGCACCAGGCGCAGCAGATCGGTGGTGGCGTCGAGCAAGGCGTTCGGGTGCATGGGCGCGATTGTCCCATCACGGCAGTTTTCTCAACCAGCTGGTCGCACAACGCAGTTTTAAGCCAAAAGGCCCTGGGGCGCTGGTGTTTTCTTCATTTTCAGCTACTTATTCAATAGCAAATCAGCGATGGCCTGCGGATAGATCAGATGCTCCTGCGTGAGCACCCGGGCCGCCAGCGAGGCCGCGCTATCGCCAGTCAAAATCGGCACGACTGCCTGCGCGAGGATCGGGCCGTGATCCAGCTCAGCCGTTACCTGATGCACGCTGGCGCCCGCAAACCGACAGCCGGCATCCAGTGCACGCTGGTGCGTGTGCAGTCCCGGGAACGCCGGCAGCAGCGATGGATGGATATTCACGAGCCGCCGCGCATATCGCGCGACGAACGCCGGCGTCAGGATGCGCATGAAGCCGGCCAGCACGACCAGCGCGGGATCGTGCTCATCGATCGCCTCGATCAGCTCGGCCTCGAATGCCTCGCGCGACGCCTGCTGGCGATGATCCACCACGCCGGTCGCAATGCCCCGTTGCGCGGCAATCGCCAGCCCGCCTGCATCGGGCCGATTGCTGAGGACCGCTGCCACGCGTGCCTCGAGCCGGCCAGCCCAGTCATCCCGCTGCGCCGCGCGCACGATCGCCGCCATGTTGGAGCCGCCGCCGGAGATCAGGATCACAATGTTCTTCATCAAATGCAGGCCGATCAGGCAGGAAACTTTTCAAGTTGCGACCACTGACCCCGATTGAAGCACGCGTGCTCGGCACCTTGATGGAAAAGGCGCGCACGGTGCCCGACAGCTATCCGCTGACCGTGAACGCGCTGGTGTCCGGCTGCAACCAGCGCTCCAGCCGCGAGCCGCCGATGCAGCTGGAGGACAGCCAGGTGCAAATGGCGCTCGTCGATTTGAAGTCGCTCAATCTGGTGCTAGAGACCAGCGGCGGCCGCACTGCGCGCTGGCAGCACAACTTCGAACGCGCGATCGGCGTGCCGAGTCAGTCGGCAGCGCTGCTCGGATTGCTGCTGCTGCGCGGGCCGCAGACCGCGGGTGAGCTGCGGCTGAACGCGGAACGCTGGCATCGATTCGCCGATATTTCATCGGTCGAAGCGTTCCTTGACGAGTTGCAGCAGCGGCCCGACGTCAACGGCGGCCCGCTGGTCGTGCTGCTGCCGCGCCGCGCCGGCGTGCGCGAGCAGCGCTGGGCGCATCTGCTGTGCGGCCCGGTCGATATGGCGGCAGATTCGGCTGCCAATGCGTCCACCGAGTACGAGGGGCCTGCGCGCGAAGCGCTGGAGGCGCGGGTGGCAAGGCTGGAGGAAGAACTGGCTGCCACACGCGCGACGCTGACAAATGTGTGTGCGGAACTCGGTTTGTCGCCGCCCTGACAGAATCCCGCCAACCTGCGTGTTACAACCAAAACCTGAGATCAAGGAGACATCCACCATGGATTTGGCATTTACCCCCGAAGAGCAGCAATTTCGCGAAGAGATTCGCGCCTGGGTCAAGGATGCGTTGCCCAAGCCGATTTCGAACAAGGTGCACAACGCGCTGCGGCTGACGCGTGACGACATGCAGGACTGGGCCAAGATCCTCGGCAAAAAAGGCTGGCTGGGCTACGGCTGGCCCAAGCAGTTCGGCGGACCCGGCTGGAACGCGGTGCAAAAGCACCTGTTCGAGGAAGAACTCGCGATGGCCGGCGCGCCGCGCGTGGTGCCGTTCGGCCCCGTGATGGTCGCGCCCGTGATCATGACGTTCGGCAATGAAGAGCAGCAAAAGCGTTTCCTGCCCGGCATCGCGAGCGGCGAAGTCTGGTGGAGCCAGGGCTACAGCGAACCGGGTTCTGGCTCTGATCTGGCTTCCGTCAAATGCCGCGCTGAGCGCAAGGGCGACAAATACATCGTGAACGGCCAGAAGACCTGGACCACGCTGGGCCAGTTCGGCGAGTGGATCTTTTGCCTGGTGCGCACCAGCACTGAAGGCAAGCCGCAGGCCGGCATCAGCTTCCTGCTGATCGACATGAAATCCAAGGGCGTCACGGTGCGCCCGATCGTACTGCTCGACGGCGAGCCTGAAGTGAACGAAGTGTTCTTCGACAACGTCGAAGTACCGGCCGAGAACCTGATCGGCGAAGAGAACAAGGGTTGGACGTACGCGAAGCACCTGCTGAGTCACGAGCGCACCAACATCGCCGACGTGAACCGCGCCAAGCGCGAACTCGAGCGCCTGAAGCGCATCGCAAAAGCCGAAGGCGTCTATGACGACCTGCGTTTCCGCGACGAGATCGCGAAGGTCGAGGTCGACGTGGTCGCACTGGAAATGATGGTGCTGCGCGTGTTGTCGGCCGAGAAATCCGGCAAGAACGCGCTTGATGTGGCCGCCCTGCTCAAGATCCGTGGCAGCGAGATCCAGCAGCGCTACACCGAGCTGATGATGCTGGCAGCCGGCCCGTACGCATTGCCGCTGATCGATGAAGCAAAAGAAGCCGGCTGGCAGGCCGACCACGCCACGGGCGCGTTGGGCGGCTTCCCCGGCGGCGTGGTCGCGAACGCGCCGCTTGCATCGAACTACTTCAACATGCGCAAGACCACGATCTACGGCGGCTCCAGCGAAGTCCAGCGCACGATCGTGGCACAAACGGTCCTCGGATAAGGAGACATAACAAATGGATTTCGAATTCACCGAAGACCAGCAGTCGCTGCGCGATGCGGTCGGCAAATGGGTCGAGAAGGCGTACGACTTCGAGCGCCGCCGCAAGGCCGTCAGGCAAGGCGGCTTCGACCGCACGACCTACGGCGAGCTGGCCGAACTCGGCCTCACCGGCTTGTACGTGTCGGAAGACGAAGGCGGCATGGGTATGGGCCCGGTCGAGGCGATGGTCACGATGGAAGAGCTCGGCAAAGGCATCGTGCTGGAGCCTGTTCAACAGGCGTTGATCGCCGGTGGTGTGATCAGCGGCTACGCACCGCAGGATGTCAAGTCGGAGTGGCTGCCTAAGGTTGCGTCCGGCGAGGCGCTGGTCGTACTGGCGTATCAAGAACGCGGCGCGCGCTACCAGCTGGATGTCTGCGAAGCCACCGCCAAAAAGGGCGCCGACGGCTATCAGGTCACCGGCGTGAAAAGCATCGTGCCCGCAGGCGACCAAGCCGATGCGTTGCTGGTACCCGCACAACTGCAGGGAAAGATGGCGCTGTTCCTGGTCGAGCGGTCGGCTTCCGGCGTGGAAGCAAAAGGTTATGGCACGCAAGACGGCTCGCGCGCCGCCGAAGTCGCATTCAACAACTCACCCGCCACGCTGATCACCGAAGACGGCCTGACCGCGCTCGAACACGCGGTGGACATCGGCATCGCCGCCGTCTGCGCGGAAGCCGTCGGCACGATGGACAAGTTCGTTGCGCTGACCGTCGACTACATGAACCAGCGCAAGCAGTTCGGCGTGTTCATCAGCACGTTCCAGGCGCTGCGGCACCGGATGGCGGACGTGAAGATGCAGCTGGAGCTGGCCCGCTCGATGAGCTATTACGCAAGCCTGAAGCTGAACGCCCCGGCCAACGAGCGGCGCAGCGCGATGGCACGCGCCAAATACCAGATCGGCAATTCGATGCGCTATGTCGGCCAGCAGTGCGTGCAGCTGCACGGTGGCATCGGCGTGACGGACGAATACGTCGGCAGCCACTACTTCAAGAAGCTCACGCAACTCGAGATGACGTTCGGCGACACCGGCCATCATTTGAGCCAGGTGTCGGACCGCATGCAGGAGTCGGCCGGCGTGTTTGCCTGACGCATGCAGGCAGATGACACCAGCGTGTCATCTGCTCGATCAAGAATGCCCCTGCCCTCGGTGGCAGTTGTCTTCTTTCCATCGCCCGTTCGGGGTTTCTCCGGACGGGTTTTTTTTCGTTCTGGGCTCTACTGTCGAAGACCCTGTGCCCAACCCATACACCCACTCAAATGACCGAATCTTCTGCATTCACGCGCAGGCGCCTGTTCACGCTTGCATTGGCAACCTCCGCCTTGGCGGCTTGTCACGCGCAAGCCTTCGCGCAACAACCACAGCCCACCGCCATGGGTGATGCGCACCCGCCCATCGTCTTCATGCACGGCAACGGCGACTCCGCCGCGCTCTGGATGACCACCATCTGGCGGTTCGAGTCGAACGGCTGGCCGAAGGATCGCCTGATCGCGCTCGACCAGCCCTATCCGCTTGCGCGCGACGACGACGCCGTCGCGCAACCCGGCCGCAGCTCCACCGCCGAATCGGCCGCGTTCCTGAAAGCCCAGGTCGAAAGAGTCCTGACCAGCACCGGCGCGAAAAAAGCCATCCTGCTCGGCAACTCCCGCGGCGGCAACACGATCCGCAACTACGTGCAGAACCTGGGCGGCGCAAAAGAAGTGAGCCACGTCGTGCTCGGTGGCAACCCCGCGCACGGCATCTGGGCGATTCCCGGCTTTCGGGAGAACAGCGAGTTCTCTGCGCTCAGCACGTTCATGAAGCAACTCAACGAGCCGAAGGACGCGCAGGGCGACGAAGTCACGCCGGGCGTCAAGTGGCTCACCATCCGGTCTGACAACAACGACAAGTACGCCCAACCCGACGGCCGCTGGATCGGCGCGGTGGGCAAGGCCACCAACATCGGCTACGACGGGCCTGCGCTCAAAGGCGCCTCCAACGTTGTGCTGCCGAAAGCCGACCACCGCGAAACGTCGTTCTCGCCCGCTGCCTTCGCCGCTGCCTATCAGTTCCTGACCGGCAAGGCGCCGCAGACCACCGACGTCGTGCCGCAGCACGGCGACATCCAGCTGTCCGGCCGTGTGACCGGCCTCGGCCTCAACCCGCTCGATCCGAAAAGCGGCAATTTCACGAACAACCAGTCCCTGGTCGGCGCGCAACTCGTCGTCTACGCGGTGGACGCCGACACCGGCACGCGCCGCGGTGGCGATGAACAGCCCATCCTGAAAACCACCATCGCCGCCGATGGCCGCTGGGGGCCGCTCAAGACCACGCCCGCGACTGCCCTCGAATTCGTCCTCAGCGCCTCGGGCTACGCGACCACCCACATCTACCGCAGCCCGTTCCCGCGCGACAGCGACGTCGTGCAGCTGCGCCCTGAACGCATCGCGGAGGCCGACCGCGACGCCAAAGCAATCGTCACCTTTACACGACCACGCGGTTACTTCGATGCGGAACGGGACACGATGACGCTGGATGGGAAAGACAAGCTGCCGGGGGTGCCGGCAAATGGCGCAGGGGTTTCCAGCGCAAAGCTCAAGCTGGCCGATGAAGTACAGCGGACCGTTGCCGCAAGGTTCAACGGCGAGAAGGTCACCGGGCAGACTTGGCCGGCGGCTGAGGGGAATTTGACGATGTTGGAGTTGACCTACTGACCGCTTGGGTGAGACAGCGGCGGTCGGATCAGACGAGGGGTACTTGGCTTTGCCTCAAACCCAGTGATGCAAAACCATCCGATTGCCGCAACCATCCGCAAATTTTTAGATTTGCCTAAACGCATTCGTGAGGCGAGAGCACTACAGGAAGCGTCATTTGGACACCGCGTTAGGCGACGTGCCCAGCTACGATGTCTGCGGTCTAATTTTAGTTAGGTTCTCTGAATGACGCTGCCGCAGAACTCAATCGCCAAATGTTCCGAAACGGGTCTTTGCAGGTTGACGATGACCCGAGGCCCCTACGTCAAGTCACACATCATTCCTGCCTCGCTGACGCGACTTCCTGCCGATGGGAAAAAAATCGTTCAGGCCGGTATCGGCATTGGCATAAAAAGAAGATTTGTTAGTTGGTATGACAACGAAATAGTTACGAGAGCGGGAGAAGACATACTAGAATTCATAGATACTTCTGCAATAAGCTCGCTTCGAGCCCACAAGTTGATTTGGAGCAGTTGGGGTTCCGACGATAGATTGAAAACTAATGATCTCGTCACGGGGCCTGACGATCAGGCATTTCGCTTTGTTAAGATTTCTGAAGCTAAGCAGTTACAGCTATTTTTTCTCAGCATTGTTTGGCGTTCTGCAATATCTCAAAGGTCTGATTTTTCTTATGTTCATCTTTCGCAAGATCACCTTGGAGACATTCGTCAGCGTGTTCATGCAAAGGATCCGGGTACTTGGGGTGACTATCCAGTCCAACTATTCCAAATTACCTCTAAAGGAATACTACATAACCGAGTTCCTATTTTAGAGAGAAAAATTGTGGAACTGGAAACTGGGGACTATCTCGAAATGGATTACGTTCGGATCTATTTTGATGGTTTGGTCGCTCATGTGCACTTGGCCCTTCGCGATCGCTTCGATGAGCGCTATCTTGGAACTTGTCTACGTTCGAACCCTAGCACTCTTATCTTTGCGTATGAGTTCGAGAATTCACGCACCGCGGAAAATATCAAAGAGATGGTCGCTACTGTTGTTGAAGAAGATTTGAAACCAAAATTTCCGTTTACTGAAATCGCCACTGTCGTCCGCGCTAAGTGGAAAACCTAACTTGGCATTCCAGCCGACCGCCTACGGCGGCGTCTGAATTTGGCCGTTAGGCCTCGCAACCATTACTGTCGCCGATTAGCAAGAACATGGACTGGCTTACATTCATCAGCAAGTTGATCGACTCAATGGCGTGGCCTGTCGCGGCCGTGCTGCTTGGTCTGATCTTCCGGAAGAAGTTAGCCGAGTTGCTGCCACTACTACGCAAGGTTAAGGCCATGCCATTACACACAACGCCTCTATCCTCTTCGCCATATTGAATCGATGAAGGTGTGATTGAGATGGGATGGGCACAGCACGAGTGGGCGACGGCGGACTTGGGCGATCGCAGGCTGAACCGGCGGCTGGTGAAGGTGGCGCAGCAGTTGGCCGACAAGCCGACGGCCAGTATTCCAGGCGCATGCGGCGGCTGGGCCGACACGGCCGGTGCCTACCGCATGCTCAGCAACGAGCGCTTTGATTGGCGCGACGTGCTGGAGCCGCACGCACGCTGCACGATGCAGCGCATGGCCAGCCAATCGCTGGTACTGTGCTTACAGGACACGACCGAGTTGGACTTCAATGGCCAGACCATCGACGGGCTGGGGCCGCTGAGCTTCGAAGCGCAGCGCGGCATGTACTTGCACCCGACCTACGCGGTGAGCGCGCAGCGCGAGCCGCTGGGGCTGCTCGATGCGTGGATGTGGGCGCGCGAGGCACGCGATGCGCAGGGCCAGCGCGCGGGCGTCCCCGAGAGCCTGCGATGGATCGAGGGCTATGAGCGGTTGGCCGAGCTGGCTGGCGAGCTGCCCGCCACGCGGCTGCTGCAGGTGGGCGACCGGGAAAGCGACATGGCTGCGCTGATGCAGCGCGCCCAAGCGCTGGGCTGGCCGGTGGACCTGCTGGTGCGCAGCCAACACAACCGGGTGCTGCCGGGTGGTCAGCGGCTATGGGACGAAGTACAGGCCAGCGACAGCCTGGGCGACATTGAATTCACGATGCCTGCGCGCGCGGGCCGCGCAGCCCGCAGGGTCAGGCAGGAGCTGCGCCTCAAGCGCATGCGGCTAGCCGGCAGTGAGCACGCGGGGCTGGAGATGACGTGCGTGATCGCCAGCGAAATTGCCCCACCCAAAGACACCAAGCGGTGTGCTGGCGGCTGCTGACCAACCGACCATCAGCGACTTGGCCGAGGCCGTGCAACTCATCGAGTGGTATCGCGCGCGCAAGGAGGTGGAGATGTTCTTTCAAGTCCTCAAGACCGGCTGCCGCGTCGAGGCGTTGCAGTTGAGCAGCATGCCGCGCTCGAACGTGCGCTGGCGCTGTTCATGGTGGTGAGCTGGCGCATCGCCCATCTGATGCGCACGGGCCGCACGTGTCCTGATTTGCACGCCGTCCTGATGTTCGATGACGGTGAGATCAAGGCGGCGTATGTGCTGAACAAGAAGACACCGCCGACGACGCAGCCCAGCCTCAACGAGGTGCTGCGCCATGTGGCGATGCTCGGCGGCTTTCTCGCTCGCAAAGGCGACGGCGAGCCGGGCGTGAAGACCCTCTGGCTCGCCTGCAGCGCGTCATGGACTTCGCAGCTGGCATCCGCTTCATGCGCAATTCAGATGCGAAGGGGACTTGTGTGTAATGGCATGGGTTAAGGCCGGCCCTCTGGAGGCAGAGTTCGAGATCGCTACGAAGCAAGTGTTGGCAAGTACGGCCGAGCTAGCCGCCAAGGAGCGCAAACCCGACGCTCGTCAGATCGAGGACAAGAGTTCGCTTGAAAACACTGCTTCAAAACTCCTTATAGCAAGATCTGAGCCGACCGCCACCATCATTGAAGGGTGGTCAATGCTTGATGGCGAACTGCACAAACTAGGTCGACAAACTGGTATCAACGGGGATCCCCTATTGAGTGAGACTAAGCTCTATCGCGAGATCATGGACTCCGACATATTGCCGATCGAGACAAGGAGTCTTGTGCAAGACCTCCGACAACTGCGTAATCAAGTCGCACATGCCAAGGTTATCCCTACCCCCGCATCAGCACAAGACTATCTGGTTTCAGTACAACGTGTGGTAGAACTAATCAGAAACTATCGTAAGAACTTACCAGGTTACACCGTAGAGGTCCGTTGAAGCACCTATATGCATCGAGCGAGGCCTAACCATTCCCTCAAGCGGACCTGCCTACGGCAGGCCGCTTAAGTCAAACGTTAGGCACTAAAAAATGGACGCGCTGTTTGCAATGCTGAAGTCGGACGCAAATGCGGCCAACGCGCTTGGCGCGTTGGCGAGCGCAGTTGCAGCCGTTTTCGCCCTATTTGTATCTTGCGTCTCGGTTTGGATATCAATCTCTACCAGCCGTAGCCAGCGGCGCCACAACGAGTTGTCGGTGCGTCCGCTCGCAGAGGTCACCTTGGCAGATTACGAAGACAGCTTACGTGTGAAGCTTAGAAATAACGGATCTGGGCCAATGATCGTTATCGCGGTGACAGTCTCTGATGGCTCTCGTTCACACGAAAGTCTTATTGAGTGGATGCCAACTCTTCCGTCAAATCGATTGTGGAATAATTTCACGCATGCACTGCAGCTACGATCCCTGCAAGCCGGGGCAGAAATAATCCTGCTTGAATTGACTGAATATGAAGGAGAGCCAGAATTTGCCCCGTGTAGGGACAAGGTTCGCAAGGCGCTCACGCCGTTAACAGTAAGTGTCGAGTACATGGACATCTACGAATCTGCAATGAAACCCTGTTGTAAATCACTGTCTTGGTTTGGGCGAAACCTATGATGTCTAATTCTTCATTCGAGGCGGACGGCTTCGCCGCCACTCAATTTAGTCGTTAGAATTGAAATCGGCCGTGCAAGTTATTTTTAATGTGAAAAGTGGCGTTGCCGGAGGCTTGGTCTGCATAGGTAGCTACGCTATTCGTAGCGCGGAAGTTGGTCATCGGTTACTGGTTTAGCCACACCGTCGTTATGCCAAGCCATTATCGTCCTAATTGTGCAATCAAGCGGGCGGCTGCGTCGCCGCTTTTTTTGTTCGTTAGTATTCAAAAGAAAATAAAGGAATGAGTGATGCGAAAACTGATATTGACCGCGTTTGCGGTGGCGACGTTGGCTGGATGCGCGGCGCAAAAGGACTGGTCCGCATCTGGCGGCAGTCGTGCGGACGGCGTAGTCCGTATGTCCTATGAATGGAGCGGCCTACAGGTTCCAAAGGTTGAAGAGCAACAGGCGATCGATATCGCAACGCAGCGATGCAAGGGATGGGGATATTCGGGTGCCGAAGGCTTCGGGCAGGGAAAGCGCGAATGCACTGCGACAGATGCTTTCGGCTGTGCGGCTTGGCGCAGAACCAAAGAATATCAATGCTTGGGAACGCCGCCTGCAAGTAAATAAGAAGCAGTCGCTCCGCGCCCAGGAGGGTACCAGTAGTTTCTGAATTTTGCGTTCGTCAATCGAGCAGATAGCGTGCTGTCTAACTTTGCATTGCAGCCGACCGCCTACGGCGGCGTCTGAATTTGTTCGTTAGTCGCGGCAAGTACAGCACTATGAAAAAGCAAAGCCAAAAATTTAGTGGCGCTGTGCGGCCAGTTCGCACCGCGCGCAAGGCGGGCGGCTGGTGCCGTGCTGCATCCGGCGCCGTGCAGCTATCCTTTGCCGCGCCTAACCTGTCATTGCAGCCGATCGGCTTCGCCGCCGGCTGAATTCCGTTGCGTTAGTCGTTCGGGCAAAGCATCGTGCAAAAGCTCAAGCAAAAGGTGACTGTCCCGCTTTTCCAGCAATCGCAGCGCGCTATGGTTTCTGCAGTGTCGCTTGCATGCTCAGCAGTCAGCGCCGCGTTCGCCTCACATCGGGTAGCGGTTGTTCAACGCATGGGCCTTTCCGTCGCCTTTGCGCATGGGTTTGCATCGGCATCGCCCATCGGTCTAACTGTGCATTCCATCCGACCGCCTACGGCGGCGGCTGAATTTGGTCGTTAGTCGTTCAGGCAAAGTGCAGTACAAAAGCTCAAGCAAAAATTGGTTGTGCCGTTGGTCCAGCAAGCGCAGTGCGCTACGGTTTCTGCAGTGTCGCTTGCACGCTTGGCAGTCAGCGCCGCGCTCGCCTCACATCGGGTTTTGGTTCCGCAGCGCGTGGGGCTTGCCGTCGCTTTTGTGTGCAGCTATACGTCGGCCTTGCCCATTGGTCTAACCCGGCATTCCAGCCGACCGCCTACGGCGGCGGCTGAATTTGGTCGTTAAGCTGAACCAAAGCGTACACTGCGCGGGCAGCCGGGCTTGGTCAAGGCAACGTCGATGCTGTCTTTATGAACGATCCAGCTCTCGTCGGCCTCTGTTTCGATCAATAGGCACTTCTACAATGGAAGGTAATCAATCAAATAGCACTCTTTCCTAGTCACGAACTTTCTCAATTGAGGAAACCCATGAAAATCAAATTGCAATTCATGATTGGATTATTTGTTTCATCCATGTCGGTTATTACGGTTGCGATTTGGCTGTTTAGGCCGATAACTGCGACTGCCCAAGCCCGGCCTGCAGCGTGCGTTTGCACACAGTCGTCAGTCAATCTCGGCGGTACATCTACCGCAATTAACAATTGCAATTGTGGTGGCACGCAATGCGTAGCGTTCAATTCGCTACAGCTTCAGTGCATCAAGTAGCTCTCGCTGACGTCTTCCGCCTAACCGGGCATTGCAGCCGACCGCCTACGGCGGCGGCTGAATTTAGGCGTTAGTCGTCATAGATAAAGCATCGTGCAAAAGCTCAAGCAAAAAGGGGCTGTACCGCACGTCCAGCAATCGCAGTGCGCTATGGTTTCTGCAGTAGCGGTCCCACGCGCGGTGGCTGGCGCCGCGCTCGCCGCACATCGAGCGTCGGTTGCTCAGCGCATGGGCCCTTCCGTCGCCTCACTGTGCAGTTATGCGTCAGTCTTGCCCATTGGTCTAACTCTGCATTCCAGCCGACCGCCTACGGCGGCGGCTGAATTTGGTCGTTAGGCTAAAAGAGGCAATCATGTACGCAATTCAAGTAGCAGTCAGCTTTATCTTGATTATCGCTGGCGCCGTATTGCGCTATCAGGTCGCTAAGAGCGCGTCCGCCGCTGTTGGAGGGGATTACACAACCGTCCAATAGCACATCCGTGGAGTTCCTCCGCTACGTAAGAAGAATACTCGTGGCTTCACACTACAGCTTCTCGGCTTTGCCGTGTTTGCTGTCTCTTATTTCTACGGATGATGCGTGTGCACGGTTATTGAAGCTTCCTAAGTGTCGGGTGCCGGATGATTACCTGCTGCACAATCGCTGTCCGCTGTTGATGAGTCGCGAGGTGTTGCGGGCGGTTGTGGCAGCGTTCAACGGACAGCCCACGACATGCTGATTGCCTTGCACAAGAACGCCACCACCACGCCGGCCACGCGCGCGGCCATCCAGGCTGCCACGGGCAGCGACTACGCGCTGACCGCCGAGTTCGGCTTGAGCCGCGACACGATCCGCAAATGGCGCAGCCGCCAAGGCGTGCATGACGCCAGCCACACGCCGCACCGACTTCAGACCACGCTCAATGCGGGGCAGGAGGAACTGGTGGTGTACCTGCGCCAGCAACTGCGCCTGCCGCTGGACGATCTGCTGGCAGTGGTCCACGAGTTCGTCGAGCCGCGGGTGAGCCGCTCGGCGCTGGCGCGACTGCTGCGCCGGCGCGAAGTCTCCAAGCTGCCCGAGCTGGAAGCAGTGCCGCAGCGCCTGAGCAAGCCGTTCAAAGCGTACGAGCCGGGCTACGTGCACATTGACGTGAAGTACCTGCCGCAGATGCAGGACGAGACCGAGCGGCGCTACGTCTTTGTGGCCATCGACCGGGCCACGCGTTGGGTTTTCATCGCCATCAAGCCGCATCGCACAGCGGCAGCTGCGCGCAGCTTCCTCAACGCACTGGCCAAGGCTGCGGCGTTTAAGATCCGCACGATCCTGACCGACAACGGCACCGAGTTCACCGACCGGCTTCTCGGGCCAAGCAGCCCAGTGGTCAGCATGAGTTCGACCGGCTGTGCCAAGCGCTGGACATCGAGCACAGGCTGACCAAGCCGAGAACGCCGCAGACCAACGGCATGGTCGAGCGCTTCAACGGCCGGCTCAGTCAGGTGCTGCGCACGCACCGCTTCCACTCCGCTGAGGACTTGCAGACCACGCTGCACCGCTACGTCTGGCTGTACAACGAGCACTTGCCGCAAAAGGCGCTGGAGCATATTGTTAAACAGGTACGCAATCATCCGGCACCCGACACCTAAGTACCAGCAAGCTGCCATGCCTGCGTCTAACTCTGTGATTGGGGGTCAGGTCTTGAGTCTTGCCCACTAGCCCACTAGCCCACTCGGGTCACAGGTCACAGGTCACAGGTCACAGGTCACAGGTCACAGGTCACAGGTCAAGGGGTCAGATCTTGCCTTTCGCTTCTTGAACTTGGCAAAAATTCTTGGCTCGCCGAGGGTTTGCAGCAGTGCACCGCGTTGGCAGCCTTGTATGAGCGCTCAACGCCGACAGGCGAAATCACCCCCGCACAAACGCTTTGCGCAGTACCGCATTCGCTCGCGTCTGCCAGCCCGCGCAGCCGGCGCAGTGCGACCATTTGCGTGAATTCCTCCAGACTGAAAAACGCCGATACAGGCTTGGCCTGACACTACATCTCAGCGTTCCACTTCGGGTTGTCCGAGTCGGCCGCGATGCATGTGTTGATATGTGCCTCCTCTTCGTCTGTGGGCGCGATCGACTTGCGGCGCGGTGCGACTTTGGTTTTCATAGGTCCAGCTCTCCCTCTCATTCGCTTTTCTAAGGCTGATCGACCGCACGTCGGCGTCACGTGGCGCACAGGTCATCGAGTGCAGCTGGCTGTCGATGAAGCCAAGCACCTCCGGCCGGCGCTTGCTTGCTGCACTTCCAGCCACCGCATCCGCCGCGTCACATGAGACCGAATACTTGCCTCACTTGAGTTTTTGTATATACAATAACCAAGTGGCTGTTACCTACGACCCGATGAAGCGCGAGATCACTTTGAAAGCCGGATGCTTGGATTTCAAAGACGCGGAGCAGGTTTTCGATGGCATCTGCTTCGAGGTTGAGGACACACGGAATGACTATGGCGAAGTCCGGATGATTTGCTTCGGCATGCTTCGTGATCGAATGGTCGTGGTGGGCTACACGCCACATGGCGCGGATCGCCATGTTTTCAGCATGAGGAAAGCCAATGAACGAGAGCAAACGCGCGTCGCATCACGCCTTGGGATCTGACCTGCAAAAGGTTGCCACCCATGTGATCCAGCCGGACGAGTACGAAGAACTTCCCGAACTGACCGACGAAATGCTTGCCAGAGGCAAGATCAACCGAGGCGGCCGGCCGCCTTCTGAGAATCCAAAGCGGCTGATTTCAATTCGCTTGCCGGAAGATGTCATTCAAAAGTGGCGAGCGTCCGGCCCCGGCTGGCAGACGCGCATGGCAGAACGACTGTCGCGGGTCACGCCGGAATGATGCGCGCATGTCCACGGGACTCAAGGTCCACGTAGGTCGCGGACGGTCCCGCAGAGATTCAAGACGGCATCCGCATCATCAGTTTCCGCAAGGCAAATCTGCGAGAGGTGAATCGCCATGCCACAAACGAAGCCGCTGATCGATGCTCGCGGTGAGGTGCGGGAAATCCAGACCGCAGACCTTGCCAACTTCCGTTCAGCCGACCAAGGAACGGATCACGATCCGGTTGTCACCAGACGTGCTTCAGCAATTTCGGGCAATTAGTGGCGGGTGGCAGACCCGAATCGAGGCGGCGCTGCAGGACTGGCTTCGAAAGCACAAGCCGGTTTGACCGCGCTGGAATTCAACGAAACTTCTCCAACCCACGGTGCCAACCGCCCACGGCCAGCGCACGCAATCAGTCGAAGCGCAGCGAAAGCCCCGTGACAAACGATGCATCACCCTTCTTGAAGGCAACGCCCGAAGCTCCGATGCCCGGATCGCTGTTGTAGCGATAGTTCAGGCCAACGGTCAGACTGAGCAGCGGCGTCATCGCAACCGAGGCGCCGGCATCGAAGACCGCGCGATAGGCGCCGAAGTTGTTGAGGTTCGGATACAGCGTGAGCTTCTGGCGCAGTTTGGTGGTGTTGCTGAGGCGGTGGCTGGACTCTTCGGCCAGCAGCGCTTCAAACCGGCCGTAGCTGCTGCGCTGCTGGTCGAACAGGAACACGGGCGACACGTACTGGTCTTGCGCGTAACCCAGGCCGATCGAGACATCGAACGTGTTTTCATCGGCCCGGTACAGGTGCCGTCCAAAGCCGACCGCACCCGAATAGCGCTGCGCGACGTTGGACGGCTCGTCGCGCAGGAAATCGAGCGACGCGAAGCGGAAGTTGTTGGCCGAGATGTCCTGGTCGTACTGCCCACCCAACAGATACCGCTGCGTGCCGGTGACGCCGTCTGCCCTGTCGTAATTGATCTTCCCCCGCACGGTCAGCTTGTCTTGGCTGGTCACCCGGGCAGCCTCGCCCGTGGCGTTGAACTGGGTGGTGCGGCTGTTGCCGGTGGTGGCGTTGGCGCCGACGGTCAGCAGGTAGCGCCACTGCCCATCGGGCTTCAGGGTGACCTGGGCGCCGGCAAGGCCGCTGCACAACGCAAGAACACCGCATGCGAGGCCGCTACGCAAAACCGTAGCAGCGAAGGTGAAGCGAATCATCGGGTGAGTTTTTATGGGTGGGGCCGGCGATTATGCGATCCGGCAGCGGTGCCGTTCGCTTGGGTTTTCCAAGCCTCGAGGAACGCCACTCCAACCTCACGCATCGGTGCCAGAAAGGCGCAGCAGCGGGGTCCGGCGGCCGCGCTCGGTATGAAATGATGCACACGTTTGTCGCGGCGCAGCATGACGCAGCGGCCTGCCGACACAAGGCATCCGGCCAGCGCGGCCGTGTGGCGATCGGGAGCTGCCAGACCGTCGCCGTCGGCCCATCGGGGAAAGGCGTCGAGTTTTGTCGGTTGAACAAGCGAACCCGCATCCGGCGCTGACCTCCTCCTGTCGACCAGCACGCTTTATTTCACTGCCGAAAGTCCCTGCACCCGATGCCGCTCGATCGAGCGCGCCACGAACCCGGTCGCATTCATTTCTTCCACGAACGCTTTCAGATAGTCGGCGCCCGCCTGCCGCGCGCGCGGGGTGGCGAGGCCGTGGTTCACGATCATGAAGTTGCCTTCGAGCATGCGCGCGTCCGGCATCCTGGGCATCGCATTCAGCAAGTCCGGTTTCAGCCCCGCCAATGCATCCGCGCCGCGTTCGTTGAAGCGCTCGATCGATGCGCTGAAGCCTATCGGTCGAACGATCGTGGCGTTGCGCAGCGTTTGCGTCAGATACAGCTCGTAGCCGGCTTTGTCCGCCGCCGCAACGCGGATGCCGGGCGCATCGACCTGATTGGGCGAGCGGAGTGCGGAATCCTGATGCACCACATAGGTCGCCTCGATCTCGGTCATCGCAGGCGAGAAAGCAATCGTCTTGGCACGCGCCTGCGCGATGGCCAGCACCGCAACGTCCCAGGTGTCGCTGGCCGCCGCATCGGCCACGTCGCCCGGCGTGGCGTGCATGACGAAGTCGACCGGTACGCCGAGGCGGGCCGCCAGCTCGCGCATCAAGTCGACGCTCACCCCGCTGAGCTCGCCGGTGGCGGCGTCTTTGGTCGTGAACAGCACATTGCCCAGGTTCATGCCTGCGCGAAGTTTGCCCGTCGGCGCCAGCTCCGCGCGCGCCGCATCGGGCACGCCTGCCGCTGAGGCAGAGCCCACGATCAGGGCCGTTGCCAGCGCGGTCGCGATTGATCTCAGCATCGTCGTCTCCTGTCATGGTTGTATGCCTGCGAAAGTGCTTCTAGCAGGTTCGCCTGGCGAGTTGACCTGTGTCAATGCTGCGGCTGCGTCTGGACGGCTGACGGCGCGGAACAGCTCGAGATCGCCGACCCGCGTTCCTGGAGGAGAAAACGTGCGTTCCTTTTCATCCGCCTCTCCCACCGAGATGTTCGACCAAGGACTCCCCAAACCACTCGGACGTCCAAAGTACCGGTGGGCAAAAGTCATCGGCATTCCCGCACGGCGGCTCGGCGAGATCGTCGCGGGCACGCGCGCCGGTGCGGCAGACACCGATCCGCGCCTTTACCGGCAAGGTCGGCCTGAGCGATGGGCAGTGGCTGCGGGGACGAGTTGCCCATGACACCGCGATGCCAAACAGTCGCTCGATGAAGGCCTGGCGGGTATCAACACATGTCGCTTTTGGCTGCTTGGCTGAACGGGCGTTGCGCCCCCAGCCCCATTGCTTATCACTGTGGCAAGCCGGTGGCGCAATGGTTGTGGTGGGCTGTCCACGGTCGCATCCG
This sequence comes from Burkholderiaceae bacterium, assembly GCA_965218765.1. Lineage (GTDB taxonomy): Bacteria > Pseudomonadota > Gammaproteobacteria > Burkholderiales > Burkholderiaceae_C > JBBPYC01. The sequence goes on from CBDCLU010000002.1 coordinate 1,111,509, forward strand.
AATGGATTCAGTCCCTGCAGTTGCCTGCCATGACTTCCGCAGACAATGCCTTGTCGCTACTACCGGAGACCTCGTCGTGAACCTCAAATCCATCCTGCGCCTGACCACTGTCGCCAGCATGTTGGCGCTTGCCGCGTGTGCGTCCGGACCTTTCGCAAACCGGGCTGCGCTGATCGACGGCACAGCGGGACTGGATCACTTCGACCGCGTCGGCAACGCCAACTGGCAGGCGGCCGACGGCAGCGTCCAGGCGTCCCAAGGCGACAAGACGCAAGCGTTCCTGGTCACGAAGGATTCGTACAAAGATTTCACCGCGCGCATCGAGTTCTGGGCCAGTGACGACGCGAACAGCGGCGTGTTTTTTCGCTGCCAGGACCCGAACAAGATCACCGATGAGAACTGCTATGAGGCCAACATCTTCGACCAGCGGCCGGATCTGAGCTATGGCACCGGCGCGATCACGAAGGTCGCGAAAGTGGCAATGCCGTATCCGAAGGTCGGCGGCCAGTGGAACACGTATGAGATCACCGCGAAAGGCAACCGGCTGACACTGATGCTCAACGGGCGCAAGACCGTCGATGTGCAGGACGACAAGTTTGCGAGCGGGCCGATCGCGCTGCAGTGGGCGCGCGGGACGATCAGGTTCCGCAAGGTGGAGATCAAGCCGCTGTAGCTGGAGCGTTGACGACCACGATTCGCACTGCCCGTCGCATCGGCAATGCGAATCGATCGGACATCAATTCTTGATATCCACCCCATAGAACGTGTGCCGCCCGAACGGGCTCAGCTTGAAATCGATCACTTCATTGCGCACCGGCTTCAACTGCACCGCGTGCGCGATCGTGAACCACGGAGCTTGCTCTTTGAAGAGGACCTGGGCCCGTCGGTAGAGTTCGGCGCGGTCGGCCTGCTTGGAGATGGTCTTGGCCTTGACCACCAGTTCGTTGTAGGGTTGGTAGCACCACTTGGCGACGTTGCCGCCGCCCGGCACGGCCGCATCGCAGCCGAGCAAGGTGTGCAGGAAATTGTCCGGGTCGCCGTTGTCGCCGGTCCAGCCGAACATGCCCATCTGGTGTTCGCCGGCCTGCAGGCGTTTTCGTTACTCGCCCCATTCGAACGTCTTGATCTCGGCCTTCACGCCGATCTTGGCGAGATCGGCCTGCATCAGCTCGGCAATCCGTTTGGCGTTCGGGTTGTAGGGGCGCTGCACGGGCATGGCCCAGAGGTCGGTCGTCAGGTTGCTGACGCCCGCTTCCGAGAGCAGTTTCTTCGCGCCTTCAGGGTCGAACGGGACATCTTTGACGTCATCGTTGTACGACCACATGCTTGGCGGAATCGGGTTCTTGGCGGGGATGCCGGTGGACAGATACACCGCATCGATGATGGCTTTTTTATCGATCGCCATGCTGATGGCCTTGCGCGCGCGCACGTCGTCGAATGGTTTCTTTTGCGTGTTGAATGCGAGATAGCCGACGTTCAGACCGGGTTGCTCGAGCACCTTGATGTCCTTGTTCGCGCGCATCGCATCCAGGTCGGCCGGGTTCGGATACGGCATCAGATGGCATTCGCCTTTTTGCACCTTGGCCCAGCGCACCGACGCGTCGGGCGTGATGGCAAAGATCAGGTCGTCGAGCTTGGCCCGGCCGGCCCAGTAGTCCGGATTCGCCTTGAAGCGCAGGATCGCATCCTTCTGATACTGCACGAGGTAAAACGGGCCGGTGCCGATCGGCTCCTGGTCGATCTTCTCTTGTGTGCCGGCTTTCAGCATCGCGTCCGCGTATTCCTTCGATTGCACACCTGCATACTGCATCGCGAGATTCGCAAGGAACGGCGCTTCCGGCTTGTTCAGCGTGAATTTGACCGTGTGGTCGTCCACCTTCTCAACCGATTTCAGCAGCTTGGGCAGCCCCATGTCGTTGAAGTACGAATGGTTCGGGCTCGTGACCTTGAAGTACGGGTTGTCTTCTCTCCACTGCCGATCGATCATGAACAGGATGTCGTCGGCGTTGAAGTCGCGCGTGGGCTTGAAGTTCTTGTTGGTGCTGTGAAATTTCACGCCTTTGCGCAGCTTGAACGTGTAGACCAGGCCGTCGTTCGAGATAGTCCAGCTCTCGGCCAGACCAGGCATGACCTGGGTGCCGCCGCGCTCGAACTTGACGATCGTGTCGTAGATCTGGTCGCTCACGTCGAACGAGGTGCCGGTCGTGTTGATGCCGGGATAGAAGTTTTCCGGGCTGCCTTCGGAGCAATAGACCAGCGTCTTGGCCGCGGCGGCGCTGCAGGCGAGTGCGAAGGCAGCCGGCACCACGAGCGCAGCGGCTCGGCGCAGGCGGCGTGAAGCGGTTGAAGCGGTTTGCATGAGTCGTGGCTCCTTGTGTTGAAACGGGGCAAACGGGCAAATAGGTGGTGGTCTGAGGGCGCGGCGAAACATCACAGCGCTGTCTGCATGCTGCCAAGCGTGGCGCCAGCATGCCTGGCCACCGGGTCCACGCGATCCAGAAACTTCTCCGCATGATGACAGGCCACCTGGCGTGCATCAACCATGCGCAGCATTGGGCGCTCCGCGATGCAGCGCTGGGTCGCATGCGCGCAGCGCGTGTTGAACACGCAGCCAGGCGGCGGATCGAGCGGCGACGGCAGCTCGCCCTTGAGCACGACGCGCGGCAAGCCGAGGCCTGGCGTCGAGGCCAGCAGCGCTTGCGTGTACGGGTGCAGCGGCCGCGCGAACAAACGCAGCTTGTCGCCCTGCTCCAACGCGTGGCCCAGGTACATCACGAGCACGTCGTGCGCGATGTGCCGCACCACGCCGAGGTCGTGCGAGATGAACAGGTAAGCGAGCCCGAGCTCGGCCTGCAGATCCGCCAGCAGATTGAGCACCTGCGCCTGGATCGATACGTCGAGCGCGGACACCGGCTCATCGGCGACCAGCAGGCGCGGCTCGAGCATCAGCGCGCGCGCGATCGCGATGCGCTGGCGCTGGCCGCCGGAGAACATGTGCGGATAGCGGTTCGCGAACTCGGGCCGCAGGCCGACCTTGGCGAGCATCTGGCGCGCCTTGTCCTGCCGCTCTGCGCGCGGCAGGTCGGTGTTGATCGTGAGCGGGTCTTCCAGCACGCTTGCGATCTTCTTGCGCGGGTTCAGCGAACCATACGGGTTCTGGAACACGAGCTGCACCGCGCGCCGCAGCTCGGTGGCGCGGGCGGCGGGCGGCGCAGCGGTGTCGATGCCGATCAGTTGCAGGCTGCCGCTGGTGGGTTTTTCGATCAACGTGACCAGGCGTGCGAGCGTCGACTTGCCGCAGCCGGATTCGCCGACGACGGCCAACGTGCGGCCGCGCGCGATCCGGAACGACACGCCGCCGACCGCCTGCAGTTCGGCCGCCCTGTGGAACAGGCCGCGGCGGACGCGATAGACGCGGCGCAGGTCGGCGGCTTCGACGACGGGCTCGTCGTCAGCTGCCGTTGTAGTCGCTGTGGTGCTGCTCATGCGGCCACTCCGGATCGCAGCACGCCGCCATCGTCGGCGATGCGCGCCAGCCGATCGAGGCGGCCCAACGGGTAGTGGCACCGCACGGCGGCGTCGTCGGCACCGTCGGCATTACCCAGCGGCAACAGCGCAGGCCGGTCCGCGACGCACCGCGCGGTGGCCCAAAGGCAGCGCGGCGCGAACAGGCAGCCGCCGGGCCGATCGTGCAGGCCCGGCACCACACCCGCGATCGTGGCGAGCCGGCCGTCGGGTGCGGCGGTCTCGGGCCGCGCGGCCAGCAGCGCTGCCGTGTATGGATGCTGCGGCGCGGCAAACAACGCGCGCGTGCATTGCTGCTCCATCACCTGCCCCGCATACATCACGGCCACGCGTTGCGCCATGTCGGCCACCACGCCCATGTTGTGCGTGATCAGCACAAGCGCCATGCCGCGCTCCTGCTGCAGACCGCGCAGCAGGTCGAGGATCTGGGCCTGGATCGTCACGTCGAGCGCGGTGGTCGGCTCGTCGGCGATCAGCAGCCGCGGGTTGCAGGCGATCGCCATCGCGATCATCACGCGCTGGTTCATGCCGCCGGACAGCTGATGCGGATAGGCCGAAAGGCGCGATGCGGCAGCCGGGATGCCGACCTGGTCCAGCAGCGCGACGGCGCGCGCCCTGGCTTCGGACTTGCCGAGCTTCAGGTGCAGCCGCAGCGTCTCGATGAGCTGGAAGCCGACGGTGAAGCACGGGTTCAGGCTCGTCGTCGGCTCCTGAAAGATCATCGCGACGTCCTTGCCCGTGAGCTGGCGCCGCTCAGCCGCCGACAGCTGCTGCAGATCGCGTCCGTCGAACTGCACCTGGTCGGCGCGCACCTCGCCCGGATACGCGATCAACCCCATCAGCGCCATCATCGTGACGCTCTTGCCCGAGCCCGATTCGCCGACGATGCCGAGCACTTCGCCGGCCAGCGTGCGCAGGCTCACGCCGTCGACCGCATGCAACACACCGCCCTGGGTCGGGAAATCGACGTGCAGGTCGTGGATGTCGAGCAGGTTCATCCGGCGATGCCCTTGCTGGCAGCAGCCGAGAAACAATCAACAGCCCGCCGTTGGTTTACTTTGATGGTCATCATCGCTTCAGCTTCGGATCGAGCGCATCGCGCAGCCCGTCGCCGAGCAAGTTGAACGCGAGCACGGCCAGCAGGATCGCCAGGCCCGGGAACGTCACGACCCACCAGGCTCTGAGCACGAACTCGCGCGCATCGGCGAGCATCGTGCCCCACTCCGGTGATGGCGGCTGCGCGCCGAGCCCCAAGAAGCCGAGCGCCGCCGCATCCAGGATCGCGGTCGACACGCCGAGCGACGCCTGCACGATCAGCGGCGCCGCGCAGTTCGGCAGCACCTCGCGCAGCATCAGCCGCAGCGTGCCGGCACCGCTGATGCGCGCGGCCGTCACGTAATCGCGCCCGATTTCACTGAGCACCGCCGCGCGCGTGATGCGGACGTAATGCGGCAGCACGACGATCGCGACCGCCAGCATCGCGTTGATCAGCCCGGGCCCGAGGATCGCGACGATCACGATCGCGAGCAGCAGGCTCGGCAACGTCAGCACGATGTCCATCAGCCGCAGGATTGCAATCTCGATGAGGCCGCGCGCAAAGCCTGCGATCAGCCCGAGCGCGATGCCGAGCGCAATCGAGATCGCGACCACCGCGATGCCGATCGACAGCGACAGCCGCGCGCCCCAGATCAGCCGCGACAGGATGTCGCGCCCGATCGCATCGGTGCCGAGCAGATACCGAACCGAGCCGCCCTGCTGCCAGCACGGCGGCTGCAGGAACACGCTGCTGTTCGTCTCATTCGGCGCATGCGGCGCGAGCCACGGCGCAAGCAGCGCGACCAGCAGCAATGCGGCAATCACGATCAGGCCGGCGACCGCGCCACGATTCGCAGAGAACGCGGTCCAGAACTCGCGCAGCGGGCCTGGCGGCGCACCGGTCGGCGTCGGCTCGACCGCATGCGGCAGCACGTTGGCATCGAGCGGCAGTGAATCGGAAGGCCGGCTCATGGGCTTTGCCTGATGCGCGGGTTGATCAGGCCGTAGGCGACGTCCACCAGCAGGTTCACCGCCATCACGATCACGCCGAGCAGCAGCATGCCGCCCTGCAACACCGGATAGTCGCGCCGGCCGATCGCCTCGATCAGCCATTTGCCGACGCCGGGCCAGGAAAAGATCGTCTCGGTCAGGATCGCGCCCGTGAACAGCACGCCGACCTGCAGCCCGATCACGGTGACGACCGGCACCATCGCGTTGCGCAGCGCGTGCACGGCCACCACGCGCAGCGGCGCGAGCCCCTTCGCGCGTGCGGTGCGTATGTAGTCCTCGCCGAGCACTTCGAGCATCGCCGAGCGCGTCATGCGCGCGATCACCGCGAGCGGGTTGGTGCCGAGCACGATTGCCGGCAGGATCAGGTGCTGCACGGCGGAAGCAAACGCGCCCTGCTCGCCCGACAGCAGCGAGTCGATCAGCAGAAAGCCGGTGCGCGGCTCGATGTAGTAGAGCACCGCGATGCGGCCGGACACGGGCGTCCAGCCCAGCTGCACCGAGAAGAACAGGATCAGCAGCAGGCCCCACCAGAAGATCGGCATCGAATAACCGGTCAGCGCGGTGGCCATCACGCCGTGGTCGAAGATCGAATTGTGCTTGACGGCGGCCAGCATGCCGGCCGGGATGCCGAGCAGCAGCGCGAAGCCCACTGCGCACAGCGCGAGCTCCATCGTGGCCGGGAACAGCGCCAGAAGCTCGTCCAGCACGGGCGCCTGCGTGATCGCCGATTTGCCGAGGTCGCCCTGCAGCACGCGGCCGATATAAAGGCCGTACTGTTCGATCAGCGGCCGGTCCAGCCCGAAGTCTTTCAGCAGCTGCGCATGCCGCACCGGGTCGATGCCACGCTCGCCCGCCAGCGTCTCGATCGGGTCGCCAGGCACCAGCCGGATCAAAAAGAACGCGAGCAGCGTCATGCCGATAAACGTCGGCACGAGCAGGCTGGCGCGGGTCAGCAGAAAGCGGAGCATGGATGCGGACTATCGCAAACGCCGCGCCACCCGCATCAGGTCGCCACGCAGAATCGAATAGGCGCGCTACCCGTGCAGCCGCGAACTGCGCGGCAGGTGCGCCATCAGGAACTCCATCTGATCGGCCAGGATGCGGCGGTTCCGCAGGATGAAGTCTTCCCACAGGCTCGGCACGTACGGCGCATAGAGCAGCGGCATGTGGGCCTGCTCGGGCGTGCGGCTGCTCTTGCGGTGGTTGCACGGCTTGCAGGCCGTGACGACGTTCATCCAGTGATCCCGGCCCTGCTGCGCGAACGGGATGATGTGCTCGCGCGTCAGGTCCTCTTCCGCAAGCACTTCGCCGCAGTAGGCGCAGGTGTTGCGGTCGCGTGCGAACAGCTTGTGGTTGCTCAAGCCCGGGCGCAGGCTGAACGGGTTGATGCGCGGCACGCCGCGCGTGCCGATGATGCTGGAGATCGCGATGCGCGACTGCTCACCCGTCATGGCGTTGTGCCCGCCGCGGAACACCGCCACTTCGGCGCCGACTTCCCAGCGCACCTCCTCGGCCGCATAGTGCAGCACCGCCTGCTCGAGCGTGATCCACGACTGCGGCAGGCCTTGAGCGGACAGCTTCAACACCTTCAAGATGGCAACCTTTCAGAACGTCGATGGGCCAACGGCGGTGGCGCATAGGCCGCCGCCGTTGGCGCTGACCATGCCTGCCTGATCCTCCGTCACAATATACATGCTTTATGACAAACAGGCCGCAAGCGCTGGTGAAACCTCAACCACTCGATATAAAAAAGATAGCAACGCGATGAACGTCTTTCGTGGTTTTCATCATCCGGGGCTGGCGGCTGCCTGCGCGCTCACGATCGGCAACTTCGACGGCGTGCACCGCGGCCATCAGGCGATGCTCGCGCTCTTGCAAAACGAAGCGCGGCTGCGCGGGCTGCCGAGCACCGTCATGACGTTCGAGCCGCATCCGCGCGATTGGTTCGCTGCGCAGACCGGCCGGCCGGAACTCGCACCCGCGCGCATCGGCACCCTGCGCGACAAATTGGTGGGGCTGGCAGCAGCGGGCATCGACCAATGCGTGGTGCTGCGCTTCGATGCCGCGCTGGCCTCGTTGGCGCCGGCTGCATTCATCGACCAGGTGCTGGTGCGCGGCCTGGGCGCGCGCTACGTGCTGGTCGGCGACGACTTTCGCTTCGGTGCCAGGCGCGCGGGCGATTACGCGATGCTCGACACAGCGGGTCTTGCCAGCGGCTTCGACGTGGCCCGCATGAACAGCTACGAGGTGCATGGCCTGCGCGTGTCCAGCTCGGCCGTGCGCGCGGCGCTGGCTGCAGGTGACATGGCGCAGGCAGCGGTGCTGCTGGGCCGCGTTTATGCGATCAGCGGGCACGTGGTGCAGGGCGCGCACCTCGGGCGCACGTTGGGGTTCCGCACGCTGAACCTGCGCTTCGCGCACTGGAAACCGGCCGCCAGCGGCATCTTCGTGGTGCGCGTGCATGGCCTGGCCGACGAACCGCTGCCCGGCGTGGCGAACCTCGGCGTGCGCCCATCGATCGACCCGAGCGACAGGAACGGCGGCCGCGTGCTGCTTGAAACGCACTGCCTGGCGTGGCCCGACGCTCTTGCCGGACAGGAGGCCTACGGTAAAATCATTCAGGTGGACCTGTTGCACAAACTGCATGACGAACGCAAGTACGACGGACTGCCCGCGCTGATAGCTGGCATCGAAGCCGACTGCCTGGAAGCGCGTGCCTGGTTCGATTCGCTGCACGGCCAAACCTTGCGCCAAACCACGCGCGATCGAATTTAGCCGGAGCGGACCGACGGCTGCCCTGGTCGTGCGCCGGTGCACCGCACAATCGGTCCGCTCTCGTCGTCATCCTCGATCCCTTAACAGAGGCCGCGCGCCGATCTGTTCGATGATCCGCTTCGCACTTGCACCCCGTTCATCGTGTCGGGCGGTCTGGCAGCGCTTCTCTGCATCCAGCGCCAAACCGATGCCGACCCGCCGCCCGGCCGCCCGGCCGCGCCGCGCACGTTGATTGAATCCATTCAGGTCCACCACCTATGTCCGAAGCAACCCTGACCCCGTCCGGCACCGACTACCGCGCCACCCTGAACCTGCCTGACACACCGTTCCCGATGCGCGGCGACCTGGCCAAACGCGAGCCGCAGTGGGTGCAGCAGTGGCAGGACGAAGGCATCTACCAGCGCCTGCGCGCGGCCCGCGCCGGCGCGCCCAAATTCATCCTGCACGACGGCCCGCCGTATGCGAACGGCCCGATCCACATCGGCCATGCGGTGAACAAGGTGCTCAAAGACATGATCGTCAAGTCGCGCCAGCTGAAAGGCATGGACGCGCTCTACATCCCGGGCTGGGACTGTCACGGCCTGCCGATCGAAAACGCGATCGAGAAGAAGTTCGGCCGCAAGCTGCCGAGGGATGAGATGCAGGCGAAAAGCCGCGCGTTCGCGACCGAGCAGATCGCGTTGCAGATGGGCGAGTTCCAGCGCCTCGGCGTGCTCGGCGACTGGGACCATCCGTATCGAACCATGGATTTCGGCAACGAGGCCGACGAGATCCGCGCGTTCAAGAAGGTGGTCGAGCGCGGCTTCGTCTATCGCGGACTCAAACCCGTCTACTGGTGCTTCGACTGCGGCTCGGCGCTCGCCGAATTCGAGATCGAATATCAGGACAAGGGCAGCACGACACTCGACGTCGCGTTTCGCGCGCATGAGCCCGAGCGGGTGTTGCAGGCATTCGACCTGCCAGCCGACGGCGTCGATGCGTCGCCGATCTTCATCGCGATCTGGACCACGACCGCCTGGACCATCCCTGCGAACCAGGCGTTGAACCTGAACCCCGCGCTCGACTATTCGCTGGTGCAGACAAAACGCGGCCGTCTCATCATTGCCGCGAGCCTCGTCGAAGCCTGCCTCGCGCGCTATCAGCTCGAAGGCGAGGTGCTGGCCACCGTCAAGGGCGAGCGCCTCGCCGACCTGCAGTTCGAGCACCCGCTCTACGACGCGCACCCGGGCTTTCACCGCCTGTCGCCGGTCTACCTGGCCGACTACGCCACGGCAGACGACGGCACCGGCATCGTCCATTCCGCACCAGCCTACGGCGTGGAAGACTTCAACAGCTGCGTCGCGCACGGCCTGGCCACCGACGACATCCTGAACCCGGTGCAGGGCGATGGCCGCTACGCGGAGGACTTCCCGCTGTTCGGCGGCCTGAACATCTGGAAGGCGGTGCCGCGCATCCTCGAAGTGCTCGCGCAAGGCGACCGGCTGCTCGCCACCTACGACATCCAGCACAGCTACCCGCACTGCTGGCGCCACAAGACGCCGGTGATCTATCGGGCTGCTGCGCAGTGGTTCGTCCGGATGGATGCGGGCGACGGCGTCTGCACGACGGACAAAGCGCCCGGCACCCTGCGCGAGACCGCACTCGCCGCGATCGAGCAGACCCGCTTCTATCCCGAAAACGGCAAGGCGCGCTTGAACGACATGATTGCGCACCGGCCCGACTGGTGCATCAGCCGGCAACGCAGCTGGGGCGTGCCGCTCGCGTTCTTCCTGCACCGCGATACGCACGAGCTGCATCCGCGCACGCTGGAGATCCTCGACATCGCGGCGGCAATCGTCGAGCGCGGCGGCGTCGAAGCCTGGAGCCAGACCGCGCCCGAAGACGTGATCGGCACCGAGGACGCGAAGCGCTACTACAAGAGCACCGACATCCTCGAAGTCTGGTTCGACTCGGGCACGACGCACACGACGGTCCTGCGACAGCGGCAGGCGGGGCACGAACACGGCCCGGAAGCGGACCTCTATCTCGAAGGCCACGACCAGCACCGCGGCTGGTTCCACTCTTCGCTGCTCACGTCGTGCGCGATGTACGGCCGCGCACCGTACCGCGGCCTGCTCACGCACGGCTTCGCGGTCGACGGCCGCGGCCGCAAGATGAGCAAGAGCGAAGGCAACGTGGTCGCGCCGCAGCAGGTCTCGAACAAGCTCGGCGCCGAGATCATCCGGCTGTGGTGTGCCTCGACCGATTACTCGGGCGATCTCGCGATCGACGACAGGATCCTCGCGCGCGTGGTCGATGCGTACCGGCGCATCCGCAACACGCTGCGGTTCCTGCTGGCCAACACGAGCGATTTCGATCCTGCCACCGATGCGGTGATGGACGTGGAGTTGCTCGAAATCGATCGCTGGGCGCTGGCCCGCACCGCACAACTGCAAGCCGAACTGCTTGCCCACTACGAGGTCTACGAATTTCACCCGGTGGTCTCCAAGCTGCAGGTGTTCTGCTCGGAAGACCTCGGCGCGTTCTATCTGGACGCGCTCAAGGATCGCCTCTACACGACCGGGCCGAAATCGCTCGCGCGTCGCAGCGCCCAGACCGCGTTGCACCGGATCACGCATGCGATGCTGCGCTGGATGGCACCGTTTCTGAGCTTCACGGCAGAAGAGGCTTGGGGCCTGATCGGCGATTCGGATTCGATCTTCGTCGAGACCTATGCCGGGTTCAGCGAGCCGGACGCCGGGCTGCTGGCCAAGTGGAGCCGGCTGCGCGAACTGCGCGAGAGCGTCAACAAGGAGCTCGAGCTGTTGCGTGCGGACGGCAAGCTCGGCTCGTCGCTGCAGGCCAGCGTCAGGCTGGCCGCAGCACCGGACGACCATGCGCTGCTCGCCAGCCTCGGCGCTGACCTGAAATTCATGTTCATCACGTCTGCTATTGAATTGATGGCAGCAGATGCACTATCCATAAGCGCCTCCGCCACATTCGATCCAAAATGCGAGCGCTGCTGGCACTACCAGGCCGATGTCGGCAAGCACGATGAGCACCCGGGCCTGTGCGGTCGCTGCGTGACCAACCTGTTCGGCACCGGCGAAACGCGGCGCTTTGCGTGATGGCCAGCACGACCGCCTCCTACCCGCGCGCTTCGGGCTTGAGCCTGCTCGGCTGGCTGGCCCTGGCCGCGCTCATCATCGTGGCCGACCAGGCGACCAAGTGGCTGATCGTCGGCCACTACCGGCTCGGCGACTACACGCCGGTGACCGGTTTCTTCAACATCGTGCGCGCGCACAACACCGGCGCCGCGTTTTCGTTCCTGGCGGGCGCGGCGGGCTGGCAGCGCTGGTTCTTCACGGTGATCGGCGCAGCAGCAGCGATCTTCATCATCTGGCTGCTGCGCCAGCACGCGGGCCAGCGGTTGTTCTCGTTCGCGCTCGCGCTGCTGCTCGGCGGCGCGGTGGGCAACGTGATCGACCGGCTGCAACATGGCTATGTCGTGGACTTTCTCGACTTTTACTGGTCCGGCTGGCACTTCCCCGCGTTCAACGTCGCCGACAGCGCGATCACGATCGGTGCGGCCTGCCTGATCTGGGACGAACTGCGCCGTGTGCGGGGTCGGCGATGAAGCCCATGCCCATATCCATCCGGCCTGAACGGCGCAGGCTGCTTGGCGCGTTGTTCGCGCTGCCGTGGCTGGGCGCGACCGGGTGTGCAAACGCGCAAATCCGCCCGGTCGAGCAGCTCGTGTCGAGCACCACGCTGCTGGCCCAGCTGTCCAGGCGCTTTCCGTACACGCAGAAGGTGGCGGGCGATCTGGTCACGCTGGAGCTGCGCGATCCGCGGCTGCGCATGCTGCCCGACGTGAACCGGGTTGCAACGGTGGTCGCGCTGAAGCTTTCTTCCCAACTGGTCGGCGGGTCCGTTCCGGGCAACCTTGCGATCGACTGGCGCCCGCGCTACGAGGCGCAGGACAGGACGATCCGCATGACCGACGTGCTGGTGCGCTCGGTGCAGCTCGACGGTGTGCCGGCCGAATACGCGAACTGGCTCGACCGCAACGCGCCGCGGCTTGCAGCCAGGCTGCTCGACGACCAGGTGCTCTACACACTCACCGATCGCGACACTTCGGCATTGTCCGCGTTCGGCTGGCAGCTCGGCGGCTTCACGGTGGTGCCGCAGGGGCTCAAGGTCCGGCTGGATCCGCTCAAGCGTTGATCGCGCCGGCCCGAGTTCACCAGCGCGCGCCGCACGCAAGTAGATGAAACACCTGCTGAACCTGCTGGCTGCGGTGGCGCTGCTCGTCTGGGGCACGCAGATCGTGCGCACCGGCATCCTGCGCGTGTTCGGCGCCAAGCTGCGCGTCGTGCTGGCGCGCAGCATGCGCAACCGCCTGGTGGCGGCGGCCGCCGGCGTCGGCGTCACGGCGCTGGTGCAGTCGGGCACTGCCACCGCGCTGATCGTCTCGTCGTTCGTCGGCCAGGGGCTGGTCGCGCTGCCGGCGGCGCTGGCCGTGATGCTCGGCGCCGACGTCGGCAGCGCGGTGATGGCCACCGTGTTCTCGCTCGATCTGTCGTGGCTGTCGCCGCTTTTGATCCTGTTCGGCGTGGTGCTGACCCTGACCCGGCAGGAGTCCGATGCCGGCCACGCGGGGCGCGTGCTGATCGGGCTGGGGCTGATGCTGCTCGCGCTGCGGCTGGTCGGCGAAACCGCGGCGGTGCTGACCAGTGCGCCCGCGATCCGCGAGCTGCTCGGCGCGCTCTCCAGCGACCGCATGCTCGAGATCACGTTGGGCGCGCTGCTGGTGCTGATGGCCTGGTCGAGCCTGGCGATCGTGCTGCTGATCGCGACGCTGGCCGCGTCCGGCGTGATCCCGCTCGAAGTGGCACTCGGCTTGGTGCTGGGCGCCAACCTCGGCAGCGGGCTGCTGGCGGCGCTGTCCACCGCGCGTACGAGCGCCGCGGTGCGCCAGCTGCCGCTGGGCAACCTGCTGTTCAAGATGCTGGGCGTGGCGATCATCGCGCCGTTCGCGGACCAATGGGCACGGCTGGCACCCGAGCTTTTGCCGACCATTGCGAGCGTGGTGGTGCTGTTTCATCTCGCGTTCAATGCGGGGCTGGCGCTGCTGTTCATTGGCTTGACCGGGCCAGCGGCGCGGCTGGTCGCGCGCGTGCTGCCCACGGTCGACGCGGCCGAGCAAAGCGCCAACGTCCGGCTGAATCATCTGGATGCGAGCGCACTGTCGACGCCGTCGCTTGCGATCGCCTGCGCGGCGCGCGAGGCGATGCATCAGGCCGACGTGGTCGAGACCATGCTGCGCGGGCTGCTGCCGGTGTTGAAGCGCAACGACCTGCGCCTGTCAAAAAAACTGCGCCAGCTCGACGACGCGGTGGACGACCTCTACAGCAGCATCAAGGGGTATCTGACCCGCCTGTCGCGCGAATCCCTGGCCGAGGAAGAGAGTCGGCGCTGGACCGACATCATCAGCTTCACGATCAACATGGAGCACATCGGCGACACGATCGAGCGCGTGCTGCTGGACATCGAGGAAAAGAAGATCCGCAAGAACCGAAACTTCTCGGCCGCCGGCATGGCCGAGATCATCGAGCTGCATGCGCAGCTGCTGCAGAACCTGCGGCTGGGCATGAGCGTGTTTTTGAACCGCAACCTGCACGACGCACGCCGGTTGCTCGAGCAGAAGGCGCAGTTCCGCGAACTGGAGCTGAACTACGCGAACAAGCACCTCGCACGGCTATCCGAGAACACCTGGCAGAGCGTCGAGACCAGCTCGCTGCACCTGGAAGTGATCGGCGAATTCAAGCGCATCAATTCGCACATCTGCTCGATCGCGTATCCGATCCTCGAGTCGGCCGGCGCGCTGAATCCGAACCGGCTGCGGCCGACCTTGCCCGCTGCAATGGAGTAAGGCGCGCGGTGATGACCAACGGTCAAAGCGTCAAGATCGTGCAACCGGTCGTCTTGCGCGCTTCCAGATCGCGGTGCGCCTGCTGCACCTGGTCGAGCGGATAGGTCTGCGCGATGTGGATCTTGACGTTGCCGCCGGCGACCACGTCGAACAACTGATCGGCCATTTCCTGGGTGCGTTCGCGCGTCGTCATATGCACGAACAGCGTCTGACGCGTCACATAGAGCCCGCCCTTGGCGCCCAGGATCGCCGGTGCGAATAAAGGCGCCGGCCCCGACGCGTTGCCGAAGCTGGCCATCAGCCCGAACGGCCGCAGGCAGTCGAGCGACTTGTCCCAGGTGTCTTTGCCGACCGAGTCGTACACCACCTTCACGCCCTGGCCGCCCGTGATTTCCTTGACCCTGGCGAGGAAGTCTTCGGTCGAGTAGTTGATCGCATGCGCAGCGCCGTTGGCAAGCGCGAGCTCGCATTTCTCATCGCTGCCGGCGGTGCCGATCAGCTTCAGGCCCAATACTTTGGCCCACTGACAAGCGATCAGCCCGACGCCGCCGGCGGCGGCGTGGAACAGCACATGGTCGCCCGCGTCCAGCCCCTCGACCGGCAAGGTGCGCTTGAGCAGATACTGCGCGGTCAGGCCCTTCAACATCATCGCCGCGCCGGTCTCGAACGAGATCGCATCGGGCAGCTTGCAGACGTTCCTGGCAGGCATCACGCGCTGCTCGCTGTAGCTGCCGGGCGGGTTGCTTGCATAGGCGGCGCGGTCACCGGCCTTCAGATGCGTCACGCCCTCGCCGACCGCTTCCACGATGCCGGACGCTTCCATGCCCAGCGTCAGCGGCATGTCGAACTTGTAGAGACCGGAACGCTGATAGATGTCGATGTAGTTCAGACCGATTGCCTTGTGCGCGATCCGCAATTCGCCGGGGCCGGGGTCGCCGACGGTCACCTCGACCAGCTTCATTTCCTCCGGGCCGCCGTTCTTGTCGATGCGAATGGCTTTGCTCATGCTTAGACTCCTTGGTTGCTTGGGGCATTGCAGGCAACCTTACATCAACCGAAGTTCACCCCGGAGGTTCGTCGATGGACAAGAAGTCATCGCTGGCAGGCCAGAGCGCGATCGTGACCGGCGCTGGCCGCGGCCTGGGCGCCGCCATTGCCGAGGCGCTGGCGGCGGCCGGTGCCAGTGTCGCGCTCAACTACAGCCATTCGGAGAGCGCCTGCAAGGGAGTGTGCGAGAAGATCGAGTCGGCTGGCGGCACCGCATTTTCGATCAAGGCCGACGTGAGCCGCGAAGACGACGTGCAGGCGATGTTCAGCGAGACGATCAAGCGCTTCGGCACTGTCGACATCCTCGTGAACAACGCGGGCGTGCAGATCGACGCACCGTTCGAGCAGATGACGCTGGATCAATGGAACCGGCTGCTGGCGATCAACCTGACCGGCCAGTTCCTCTGCGCGCGCGAAGCGGTGCGCGAGTTCCTGCGCCGCGGCGTGGTGCCGGAGCGATCGGTGGCGGCCGGCAAGATCATCTGCATCTCCTCGGTGCACGAGGTGATTCCCTGGGCCGGCCACATCAACTATGCAACCGCGAAAGGCGGCGTCGGCATGTTCATGCGCACGCTCGCGCAGGAGATGGCTTCGCGCCACATCCGCGTGAACGCGATCGGCCCCGGCGCGATCCGCACCGACATCAACCGCGAGGGGTGGGAGACGCCGGAAGCGGAAGCGAAGTTGCTGCAACTGATCCCGTACGGCCGCGTCGGCGATCCGGTCGATATCGGCCGGGTGGCCGTCTGGCTCGCCAGCGACGAATCGGACTACCTGACCGGGCAGACGATGTTCGTGGACGGCGGCATGACGCTTTATCCGGGTTTTCGGGACGCCGGTTAGGCCGGCTGCGCGGTGCCGGCCTCGGCCGCATCCAGCGCGACTGCTGCCGAGATATGCGCGAGGTGCGACAGCCCCTGCGGAAAATTGCCGAGCATCTCACCCGCGTGCGGATCGAACTCTTCCGGGAACAGGCCCAGGTCGTTCGAGCAGGCCGCGACCCGGTCGAACACTTCGCGCGCTTCGCCGACGCGGCCGCCGCGCGCGAGGCATTCGACGAGCCAGAACGTGCAGGCCAGGAACACGCCTTCCTTGCCCTCCATGCCGTCTTCCATGCGGTAGCGCAGCACCAGCCCGCCGTCGGTGTCGAGTTCATTGCGCACCGCATCCAGCGTGCGCAGCATGCGCGGGTCGTCGTAGGCGATGAATTCGACCTCGGGCAGCAGCAGCAGCGCGGCGTCCATGTGGGTGGAGCCGAAGCTCGCGACGAAGTGGCCGCCGTCCGGGTGCATGCCGTGCGTTTCCACGGCCTGGCGGATTTCGGCGCGGGCCGCCTGCCAGCGTTCGAGCGGCGCCTGCAGCTGCTGCAGTTCGGCCAAGCCGATGCCGCGATTCACGGCAGCCCAGCACATCACCTTCGAATGCACGAAGTCGCGTGGATCGCCGCGCACTTCCCAGATGCCGCGGTCCGGCACCTTCCACTTCGCGATCGCGGTCTCCACCAGATCCACTAGGAAGTCCCAGTAGGACGCATCGATCGAATTGCCGCGCGCGGCCCAGCGCCAGGCAAGCTCCAGCAGCAGCCCGTACATGTCGCTCTGGAACTGCGATTCGGCCGCGTTGCCGATGCGCACCGGCTTCGAGTTGCGCCAGCCGCTCAGCGTGTCGAGTTCGATCTCGGTCAGGCGCCGCTTGCCGTCGATCCCGTAGAGCACCTGCAGCTGCTCGGCACTGCCGGCCGCGCTTCTCATGATGAAGCGGCGAAAACCGTCCGCCTCGCTCGCCATGCCGAGCATCGACAACGAGCGCACCGTGAACACCGAATCGCGAATCCAGCTGAAGCGGTAGTCCCAGTTGCGCTCGCCGCCGGATTCCTCGGGCAGCGACGTGGTCGGCGCGGCGACGATGGCGCCGGTCGGCGCATAGGTCAACGCTTTGAGCACGACCGCCGAGCGAACCGGACAGGTGCCCGGTTGCTCGGGCTGCTTGATGCGCGAACTCCAGTCGCTCCACCAGCCGACCGTCTCGTTCAGATGCTGCTTCAGATCGAAATGGCGCAGCAGCTTGTCGGACGCCTCGTGCAGCTCCTCGGGCGCGAGGTATTGCATCGAGCAGTAGCGCACCTCGCCCGGCTGCAGATCGAGCCATGCGTGCAGCTGATGCCGCTCGACCAGCTTGAGCATGAGGTCTCCCGAAAACAGCAGGCCGGTGTCGCTGCCGACGGCCAGGAAATCGCCGTCGCCGACCGGATCCATCCAGGGCTTCACGGCCCCGAAGTCGAGCCGCGGCGCGATCCGCACGACCATCGGCAGCACGCCGCGCACCGCTTCGATCACGCGCACCAGTTCGCGTCGCGGATGATGCCGGCCGCCGCTTCTCATCGCGAAGAAATCGGTCAGCCGGACCGCGCCCGCATCGGACTCGAACGTGGTCTCCAGCACCATCGTGCCCGGCAGGTAGCGCCGTTTCACGTCGGCGTCGCCTTCCGGGCCGATCTCGAAATGGCCACCGCGCTCGTGGTCGAGCAGCCGCGCGAAGCAGCTGTCGGAATCGAAGCGGGGCAGGCAGCACCAGTCGATCGAGCCGCGCCGCGACACCAGCGCGGCCGAATGGCAGTCGCCGATCAGGCCGTATTCGGAGATCGGCAGGTAGTCGCTGTCCGGCGCTTGCGATGGCGGTCTGGTTTCGTTCGGCATGACGGTGGATCGGTCGGTCGGTCGGTGAGGGTTGGGGGAAAAAAGGAATCGGGCTGCGCGACTGCGACGTGCTCGAAGCGGCAGCGTGCGGCGCAGCCGTTGCTCTGATCTGCACGCATGGATCGGACCAGCGAATGGATTGTCCATCGCGCGCCGAAAACTCCACGGTGCCGGCTGGCGCTTCAGGCGCGGCATGGCGGGCCGGTCGACTCACGCACCACGAGCGAGGCATCGACCTCATGATGCAGCGCGGCACTGCGGCCCGCGAGCCGGCGCACCAGGTATTCGCCCGCGCGCGCCCAGACCTCATCGGTCGGCAGGTGCATGGTGGTCAGGCTTGGGCGCAGGTGCCGGCTCCAGTCGAGGTCGTCGAAACCCATCACCGACAGGTCTTGCGGCACCTGCAGGCCATGCCGTTCGACTTCCATCATGACGCCGTAGGCGAGCACGTCGTTGCCGCAGATCACCGCGGTGGGCCTTTGCGCCAGTGCCAGCAGCGCGCGGGCCGCCTGGCGCGCGTCGTCGAGGTGATAGTGCACCTCGAAGAACCATTCGTCGCGCAGCGTCAGGCCACGACTGCCAAGTGCCTGCCGCACACCTGCGACGCGTGCCGACGCGCGATCGTTGTGGATCGACAGTGCGGCGACCATGCCGATCCGCGTGTGGCCGAGATCGAGCAGATAGCCGGTCGCCTGCGCGGCCGCGCGCTCGTTGTCGGCGCCGATCGACGGATACGGCTTGCCCGGGTGGTAGACGCCGACATTCACGAACGGCATGCGCTGCGCGGCCAGCAATCGGCGCAGGCCCTCGGTGTGCACGTCGCCGCGCAGGATCAGGCCGTCGATGCCGCGGCTGATCATGTTCTGCGCCTGGCGCTGCTCGACCTCCGGTTCGTAGCCGCTGGTCGCGAGCAGCAGCAGGTAGCCCTGCAGCGACAGGTAGCGCTCGAGCGCCTCGATGCCGCGCGCGAACATCGCGTTGTCCACCGTCGGGATGATCGCGCCGATGGTGCGGGTGCGGCGCGACGCCAGCGCACGCGCCGCCGCATCGGGGATGTAGCCGAGTTCGCCGATCGCCGCATCGATGCGCAGGCGCAGTTCGGCACTCACCGAATCCGGCGCGTTCAGCGCGCGCGACACCGATGCGGTGGAGACGCCCGCGTGCGCTGCGACTGCGCGGATGCCGACTCGACCTGTTGTGACCATGACGCATGTTACAGAAAATCGTTACATCGGCGCCGAGCGCGCAATCGATTGGCCAGCTTGGGGAAACTCCCTATGTAATCCGCAGTTTCCGGTGGGCGCGCAGCGTTGACAGCAAAGCACGCTGACGGCAGACTTTGGTAACCGTTTTCAACAGCTCGCTGCAGGTCGATGCCGCTTTTTCATGTCCATCGGCAATCACGACCTCCATGTCCACCGACCTCCGCCCCAACATCGTCTTCGTGATCACCGACCAGCAGCGCTTCGACACGATCGCGGCAACCGGGCACCCGCACATGATCACGCCGCAGCTCGACCGGCTCGTGCACGAGGGCGTTTCATTCAACCGCATGTACGTCACGTCGCCATCCTGCGCGCCGTCACGCGCGAGCATCTTCACGGGCCTGTACCCGCACACGCACGGCGTGCTGCGCAACGACGAGGTCTGGCGCTGGACCTGGGTGCAGCTGCTCGCCGACAGCGGCTACCGCTGCGTGAACGTCGGCAAGATGCACACGCATCCGTTCGAGCAGTCGTTCGGTTTCCATGAACGGCATGTGACCGAGAACAAGGATCGCGCGCATCCCGGCTTACCGTTCTTTCTGGACAACTGGGACAAGGCGCTCTGGATTCGCGGCTTCGAAAAGCCGAGCCGCGTGACGTACCGCCGCCGCGCCGACTACCGCGAGCGGCTCGGCGCTTTCGTCTGGGAGCTGCCGGCCGAGCTGCATCCGGACAACTTCGTCGGCAGCATGGCCGTGCATTGGCTCGACAGCTACAGCGGCAGCGAACCGTTCTTTCTGCAAGTCGGCCTGCCGGGCCCGCATCCGCCGTACGACCCGACACCGGACGTGCTCGCCCGTTACGCCGAGCGTGAGTTGCCAGCGCCGATCCTCGATGCCGACGACCTCGCGAGTCAGCCGCAGGCGCTGAAGGATCTGCGCCGTGAACACTGGGAGTCCGACCACGACGCGATCGTCCATCTGCCGGAGCCCACGGCCGCGCAGACACGCCGCCAGCGCCAGCATTACTTCGCCAACGTGACGATGATCGACACGCAGGTCGGTCATCTGATTGAGGCGCTGGAGCGGCGCGGCGTGTTGGGCAACACCGTGCTCATCTTCACGACCGACCACGGCGACTGCCTGAACGACCACGGCCACAGCCAGAAGTGGACGATGTATGAGCAGAGCGTGCATGTGCCGGCAATCGTCTGGGCGCCCGGGCTCGGCATCGCACCGCGCGAAGTCGATGCGCTGACATCGTCGATGGAATTCGGCCCGACGCTCCTGGAACTCGCGGGCCTAGTGCCGCCGGACTGGATGCAGGCGCGATCGCTGATGGCGCTGGTACAGGGACGGGAGAGCGAAGGCCGTAGCCACGTCTTCGCCGAGCATGCACGCGACATGATCCTCAAAGGCACCGAGCTGATGACGATGGTGCGCGATGCGCGCTGGAAGCTCGTGCATTTCAACGACAGCAGCGAAGGCCAGTTGTTCGACCTGGATGCCGATCCGCAAGAAATCCGCAACCTGTGGGCACATCCCGAACACGAGTCGATCCGCATCGAACTGGTCAGCCGGATCGACGCCTGGCGAAAAATGACGGCACCTGATGCCGTGCGCTGGCAGGCCGCCATCGCCGATGCACTGCATCCCGTTTCACCACAACCTCTGGAGACAACATGAAGATTACAAATACTCAAAAACACCCATCGTTCGCGCTGCTGACCGGCGCGCTGCTCACCGCCGCCGTGACGGCCAGCGCGCAGGCGCAAACCTTTGACTGGAAGCAGCACAAGGGCGAGACGATCACGTTCCTGGTCAATACGAACTCGATCGGCAACGCGCTCATCAAATACAAGGGCGAGTTTGAAAAGCTCACCGGCATCACGCTGAAGATCGACAGCTACTCCGAACAGCAGATGCGCCAGCGCCTGGTCACCGTGATGAATGCACGCAGCGACGAGATCGACGTGTTCATGTCGCTTCCCTCGCGCGAAGGCCAGCAGTTCAACAAGGCCGGCTGGTATGCGGATCTGAGCAAGCTAAAGGACACGTCCGCGCCCGACTACGACTTCGCGGACCTGAGCCCTGCGATGCTGTCTGACGCCACCTACGACAAGAAGATCAGCGGCATACCCCTGAACGTCGAAGGGCCGGTCATGTACTGGCGCAAGGATGTGTTCGACAAGTGCGGCGTCGCCTATCCCAAGACCCTCGCCGACATGGAGCCCGTCGCGCAGAAACTCAAAAACTGCGACCCCGCGATCACCCCGTTCGTGAGCCGCGGCCTGAAACCCGCCGTGGCCTTCACCTACAGCGTGTTCTTCCACAACATGGGCGGCCAGTACGTGAAGGATGGCAAGTCGCAGATATGCAGCCAGCCAGGCAAGGACGCGCTCGCGCTCTATGCGAAGCTGCTGAAGGACTACAGCGTGCCGGGCGTTGTGAACTACAGCTTTCAGCAGATCTCGTCGCTGTATCGCGAAGGCCGGGCTGCGATGGCGTTCGAGTCGTCGAACGAACTGCCGAGCGTGATGAACGGCGGCGCGCGGCTCAAAGACACCGGCATTTCGCTGCTTCCGGCCGGCCCGGGCGGCTCGCACCCGAGCGTGATCGGCTGGACTCTGGCAGTGTCGAACTACAGCAAACACAAGGAAGCCGCCTGGGACTTTGTGCAGTGGGCAACCAGCCGCGTGATGCAGGAAACGATGGCAACCGAAGGCATCGCGCCGCCGCGCGCAGCGGTGGCCGGCGGCGCCGACTTCAAGAAATGGGTCGATGAAATGCCGGTGCGCCGTGCCTGGGTCGATTCGCTTAACGAGATGGCCAAGACTGGCACCTCCGAGCTCGGTTACCCGATCGTTGCGAATCCCGCTTCGCGCGAATACATTGGTCAGATGGTCGACGAAGTGCTGCTGGGCCAGAAGACCGTGGAGCAGGCGTGTGCCGATGCGGACAAGCAGCTCGATGCGCTGATCGCGAAAGAGTAAGCGGCTCGGCAGCAACTGCGGCAGCGATACCACCATGAGCCAGTCGATCGGCACCACCAGCCAGCTCAAGCTCATGTCGCTGCCGGCGGTCGTGTTCACGTTCGCGCTGATCGCGTTTCCGTTCGCCTACACGGTCTGGATGAGCCTGCACGAGTTCAACCTTGGCGGCACCTCCACCTTGAACTGGGGCCGCAACTATGCGTTGATGGTGGAAGACGCAGAGTTCTGGAACGGCCTGAAGATCACGCTGGTGCTGTACACGCTGTCGCTGGTGCTGCAGCTCGTCGCGGGCACCTACGTCGCGCTGCTGCTGCACACGTCGAAGAAGCTGTCGGGCATCGTGCGCACCCTGATGATCTCGCCGTTCGTGATGCCGCCGGTGGTGGTCGGCATGATGTGGCTGGTGGTGCTCGATCCATCGATCGGCGCAGCGAACTACCTGCTGCAACTTGTCGGGCTGCCACGGTCCGACTGGCTCGCATCGCCGCAGTGGGTGGTTCCGACGGTGGCCTTCATCGACACCTGGCAATGGACGCCGTATGTCGCGCTGATCGTGCTCGGCGGGCTGCAGTCGCTGCCGCCGAACGTCTATGAAGCTGCGCAGATCGACGGCGCCTCACGCTGGAAGACGTTCTGGCGCATCACGTTGCCGCTGCTCGCGCCGACGCTGGTCACGGCCGGGATTTTGCGCAGCGTCGATCTGCTGCGGTTTTTCGACATCATCTACATCACGACACAGGGCGGGCCCGGCAACGCGTCGAACACGCTGAACATCTACGGCTTTCGCAAGGGCTTCGAGTTCTTCGAGATCGGCTATGCGAGCGCGTTGATGGTCACGTTGTCAGCCATTGTGCTCGGCGCGGTGATGGTGCTGAATCAAGCACGCCGCAAGGTGGCGTGGTGACAAGCGCAGTGAGAGGGGCAGCATGAGCGACACCTGGATCCGGCGCCTGTCGCTGCTGCAGATATCGATCGTCGCGGTCGCGATCCTTGCGCCGATCGCCTGGATGGTACTTTCCTCGTTCAAGCCGTCTTCGCAGGTCACCGCCTACCCGCCGCAACTGTTCTTCACGCCGACGCTCGACAACTACCGGCACCTGATCGACAGCACGCCGTTCGCGCACTACACCTGGAACAGCACGGTGATTACCATGGGCTCGACCTTGATCGGCATCGTGCTCGGCGTGCCGGCATCGTTCGCGGTGTCCTGGACGCGCATCACCTGGCCGGCCACTGTGACCCTGCTTGCGCGCATGGCGCCGGGCGTGCTGTTCCTGCTGCCCTGGTACATCATGTTTCGCGGCCTTGGCATGATCGGCAGCTACTGGGCCATGATCCTGACGCATGCGGTGATCACGATGCCGATCGTGATCTGGGTGCTGCTGCCCTACTTCGACGGCATTCCGCGCAGCGTGCTGGAGAGTGCGCAGGTCGATGGTTGCAGCGTGCCGCGCATCCTGTGGCGCATCGCGCTGCCGCTGGTGCTGCCGGGGCTCATCGTGGCATCGATCCTTGCGTTCGTGTTTTCCTGGAATTACTTTCTGTTCGCGCTGGTGCTGTCCAACGGCGACACCAAGACGCTGATCGCGGCGTCGTTCAATTTCATCGGTGAAGGCTCGACCAACTGGGGCGCGCTGATGGCCGCGGCCTCGTTGATCGCGCTGCCGCCGATGGTGCTTGCATTCTTCGTGCAGCGGCGGCTCGTCACGGGTCTGGCGATGGGCGCCGTCAAAGGTTAGGAGTCATTCGATATGCAGGCAGCAGTTTTTCATGGCGACAAGCAGATCACGATCGAGGCGGCTGAACGCCCAATTGCGAAGGCGGGCGAAGTGCTGCTGCGCGTCAGGCGCACCGCGCTGTGCGGATCGGACACCAAGCTCTGGCTCAAGGGCGCCGAGTTCACGCCGGGCCACGAGATCTTCGGCGTGGTCGAGCAGCCCGGCCATTCGATGCACGGCCGACGCTGCCTGGTCTATATCCCCGTGCATTGCGGTCATTGCGAAAGTTGCCTGGCTGGCGATACGCAAATGTGCTTGAACGAGTCGGTGCTGGTCGGCTGGAACCGACCGGGTGGCTATGCCGAGTACCTGACGGTGCCCGAGCAATGCCTGCTCGAAGTGCCCGACGACATCGAGGATGAACTCGCACCACTGCTGCTCGACACGATCGGCACCGCTGCACACGGCATCCGCTTCGTGATGCCGCTGGTGCCGCCCGCGCAGACCGGCCCGGTGCTCGTGACCGGCGCCGGCCCGGTCGGCATGGGCGCGATCGTCGCGCTGCAGAACCTCGGCTATACCGATGTCCATGTGTCGGACCTAAAAGAAGAACGACTGCAACTGGCCGAATCCTTTGGCGCCAGACGCCACCCCGTCGGTTCGCACGATCGCCGCTTCAAACTCATCGTTGAATGCAGCGGTTCGCACGCCGCGCGGTCGCTGGGCATGGAGATCGTGCTGCCGCGCGGCGTTCTGATCCTGATCGGCGAGAGCGACCTGCCCTGGCCGGTGCAGGAAAACAAGGCGATCCGGCGCAAGGATTTCTACATGGTACGCACGTTCTATTTTCCGAAAAGCGACTTCGCGCTCAACGTCGAGCTGCTGAGGAAAGAGAGGGCGCGCTACGCGAAACTGGTCGATGCGCAGTTCGGCATCGAGCGGTTGCCCGACATGTTCGGCCGCTTCGTGGCCGGCGAACTCGTCAAGCCGCTGCTCGCGTTCGCCTGACACCGGCCGCTGACGATGGCATCGATCCGCATGCAAGGCCTGGTCAAGCGCTACGGCGATGTGACCGTGGTGCCGTCACTCGACCTCGAGATCAATGACCAGGAGTTCGTCGTCTTCGTCGGCCCGTCCGGCTGCGGCAAGTCGACCTTGCTGCGCGTGATCGCGGGCCTGGAGCCGATCGATGCTGGCGAGCTCTACATCGGCGACCGGCTCGTGAACGGCGTGAGCCCTTCCGAGCGCGACATCGCGATGGTGTTCCAGGACTATGCGCTTTATCCGCACATGACCGTGTACGACAACATGGCGTTCGGCCTGGAAATGCGCGCGATGGCCAAGGATGAGATTCAGCGCCGCGTGCAGCGCGCGGCCGGCCTGCTGCGCATCGAGCCGTACCTGAAGCGCAAACCGAAGGAACTGTCCGGCGGCCAGCGCCAGCGCGTCGCAATGGGCCGTGCGATGGTGCGCAATCCGAAAGTCTTTCTGTTCGACGAGCCGCTGTCGAACCTGGACGCCAAGCTGCGCGGCGAAGTGCGCACCGAGATCAAGGCGCTATCGCAGCAGCTGAAAACCACGATGGTATTCGTCACGCACGACCAGATCGAGGCGATGACGATGGCGGACCGCATCGTCGTGCTGAGCGCAGGCGTCGTGCAGCAGTTCGACACCCCGGAGACAGTCTACAAGTCGCCTGCAAACCAGTTCGTTGCGGGTTTCATCGGTTCGCCGTCGATGAACTTCTTCCATGTCATTCGCACCGATGACGGCGTGCAGCTCGACGATGGCAGCAGGTTTGTATTGCCGCCCGAGCGGCTATCCGCAACGTCCGATGGAGCCCTCGTGCTTGGCGTGCGACCCGAGCACATGCAGGTCGCGCCCGATGGCGCCCTGGGCCTGCGGGTCGAAGCGAGCGTGGTCGAGCCGCTCGGCTCCGACACGTTGCTGTATTTCGATCGCAATGACGCCCGCTATGTGGCGCGCGTGTCGCCCGAGACGCACGTCAGGCCGGGTGACATCGTGACGTTGGGTCTGGCACTGGACAAGGTGCATCTGTTCGATCGGAGCGATGGCCATGCGGTTTGAACTCGCCGCCAGCCAGCGCTGCGTTTGCTCGACTTGGCGAGCGACACCGACCGCAGCGGCGCGTGCGGCCCGGCTTCAGTCATTCCGTAGTCCCTTCCGGACGTTGGACCTATGGCGTGACGGCTCGTGCGTGATGGTGGATGCCGTGGAGCACTTCGATAACCGGCCATGTTCAGCCCAGCTGAAAACCCCAGGCCGCGCCTGATCTGCCTGGGCCTGTCCGCATTCGACCTGACCTGGTCGGTCGATGCGCTGCCGGCCGGCGGCGGCAAGACGCGCGCGGGCAGTTACCGCGAAGGGGGCGGCGGCATGGCTGCGAACGCGGCCGTGGCGGCGGCGCGGCTCGGCGCCGAGGTGCAGTTCTGGGGCCGCGCGGGTGATGACAGCGCGGGGACGGCGATGCGCGAATCGCTCATTGCAGCCGGGGTCGGCGTCAGCGGGTTCCGGTTGTTCCCGGGCGCACGGTCGTCGGTGTCGGGCATCCAGGTGGACCGACATGGCGAGCGCGCGATCGTGAACTTCCGTGGTTCGGGTTTGCCGGTCACGCCGGACTGGCTGCCGCTCGAGCAGGTCGCGCAGGCCGATGCGGTGCTGGCCGATCCGCGCTGGCCGGAAGGCGCGCTTGCGTTGTTCGAGCACGCGCGCCGGCATCGCGTGCCGACGGTGCTCGACGGCGATGTGACCGAGCCTCATGTATTCGATGCGCTGCTGCCGTTGGTGGACTGCGCGGTGTTTTCCGAACCCGGCCTGGCCGGCTATGCGAAGGCATCGGCCGACTTGGCTGTGCAGCTGCGCTTTGCGCACACGCGCGGCGCGCGGGTTGCCGCCGTGACGCTCGGCGAATGCGGCATCGCGTGGTTCGACGGCGATCAGTTGCATCGGCTGCCCGCCTATCCGATCGACGTGATTGACACCACTGGTGCGGGCGACGTGTTCCATGGCGCCCTTGCATTCGCGCTCGGCGCGCGCGCGGGGCTGCGTGACGCGCTGCAATTCTCGTCGGCTGTGGCCGCGCTCAAATGTGCGCATGCAGGTGGCCGGGACGGCGCACCGGGCCTGCGTGCGGCGCTATCTTTTGTCAAGCAACACGAAGGAAAATCCGAATGATCACGCCTGCATTGCAGCTCGGCAAACCCTGGGGCCTGCGCCGCATGGCAACGCCGCAAGGCCACTTCATGATGGTCGCGCTCGACCAGCGCCCGCCGATCCAACAACTGATCGCAGCGCGGCGCGGCATCGATCCCGAGCAGGTTGCGTTCCAGGACATGGTCGATGTGAAACGCGTGATCGCCGGCGTGCTTGGCGCCAAGGCAAGCGCGGTGCTGTTTGATCCGAATTACGCGTTCCCGGCCGCACTGGCAAACCTGCCCGCGCATACCGGGCTGGTCGTGACGTTGGAAGACCACCGCTTCAAGGACACACCCGGCGGCCGGCTGTCGCATTCAATCGCTGACTGGAGCGTCGAGAAGATCAAGCGCGCGGGCGGCGACGGCGTCAAGCTGCTCGCGTGGTACCGGCCCGATGCGGATGCCGACGTGCTCGCGCATCAGAAGAACTACGTTCAGCAGATCGGGCAGGAGTGCCGCCGCTGGGACATTCCGCTCGTGCTCGAACTGCTGGTCTATCCATTCCCGAAGAGCGATCGGCATACGACGGACTACGTCGAGTCGCCCGAGAAGCTGCCGCAGCTCGTGCTCGACAGTGTGCGCGAGTTCGCCGATCCGAAGTACGGCGTGGACCTGTTCAAGCTGGAAAGCCCGCTGCCCGGCGCGACGCTGCCCGCGCGCGACGATGGTCCCGAGCACTCGGCCGCGCAGGGATGGTTCGACCAGATGGGCGCGATCTGCCGCGATGCGGGCATCCCGTGGGTGATGCTGTCGGCCGGCGTCACGTCGGCGCAGTTCGTGCGCGTGATGGAATATGCGTATGCGGCCGGCGCGCACGGCTTCCTGGCGGGCCGTGCGGTCTGGCTGCAGGCAATGCAGCAGTTCCCCGATCTGGCGCGGTGCGCCGAGCAGTTGCGCAGGGAAGGCAGTGCAACGCTGGATCAGCTCGAACAACTCACCATGCGCGCGGGCCATGCCTGGCATGCGGACTACCCATCGTTGCCGCAGATCAGCGCCGAAGGCGAACTCTGCGCCGCTTATGCGTGAAGCCGGCCGGCTGCGACAGCCATTCGCAGCAGTGCCTGCCACTTGAAACAGCGCTGGGTACACTCGCTGCCGCCGCCCGGATTGAGGGCGGCAGCGCACGGGCAGCAACACACGGCCCGGCGCCATCGAACGTCGTCGCCACCAGCGGCGCTGCCCCATCCAAGCCTGCCCGCTGTCCATGCCCGATACGGCCGCCCAAGACGATCCGACGTTCATCCCGCTGTCCGACTTCGAGCGACCTTCACTGCCGGCCGAGGAGAACTTTCGCCGCGTGCTCGGCCAGTTGCGTGCGTGGATCGGCACCCAGGACGCGAAGCCGTTCATCGCAGCCGATCAGCTCCAGAAGGCCACGCTGAACCGGCTCAATGAAGTCGTCGCGCCGCCGGCCTGCGGTCCGCTGCTGGAAGAGCTGGACCGCAGCGTGCGGGCCTGGCTGCGCGAGCCGGCACGGCCGTCGCACATCCTGGCCGTGGTGCTGCCGCCCTGCGAAGAAAGCGATCTGCTGCAGACCTGGGCGCAGCAGGCCGGCCATCAGGTCCTGCGGGCGCCGGACCGCGCCATGCTGGTCGATTCCGCAAGCGACATCGCCTTGCCGCCGCTGCAGGGCGACGGCGTGCTGGTGGTGCCGCGGCTCGAAGACTGGCTGCTGCGCTGCCGCAGCGGGCTGCGCGCGGCGCGCCTGCTGCTGGCTGCGCTCGATGCGCTGGATCGGCCGGTGCTGGTCGGTTGCAACAGCTGGGCCTGGGCCTGGCTCTCGCGCGCAGCCGATGCCGATTCGCTGCTGCCCGAGCCGATCACGTTCCGTCCGTTCGATCAGGCGCGGCTGCTGCGCTGGTTTTCCGAACTCGCCACCGCCGACCAGAGCGCCGCCGTGCGCTTTCGGCTGCCGTCCACCGGCGAGAACGTGCTCGAGCGCGATGCGCAGGGCGAACTGCAGAGCGACTACCTTGAAAAGCTCGCGGGTCGCAGCCTCGGCATTCCCTGGGTCGCGTGGCACATGTGGCGGCGCAGCATGCGCTCGGACAAGCAGCAGGCGATCGACGAGGACGAAAAGTCCGGTGAGCACCGCAGCACCCCCAGTAGCAGCAGCACCGACGATCCGGACGCAGACCGGCAGGAAGCAGCCGCGCCGGCGCCCGATGCGGCAGACGGCGAACAGACGCTGTGGATCGCCGCGCTCGATGAATACGTGCTGCCGGCAGCCGAGCAGCAGACCGCATTGCTCGCGCTGCATGCGCTGCTGCTGCACGGCCCGCTGACGCCTGCGCAGTTGCGGCTGGTGCTGCCGATCGTCGGCGAATCGAACGTGCTGCCGGTGCTGGTGCGTGCCGGCTTCCTGCAGCGCGACGACGATCGCTTCGTGTGCTGCGCGGCGGCCTACCCGGCGATCCGTTCCGCGTTGTCCGCAGCCGGATTTCCTGTCGGCGCGATGTGACGCCGGCGTCCCGCGAACCGGATTCACGAGGAACGACCGCCATGGCCGCCGCCGACAGCGCAAAAGAAGAGAGCGTCAAGCTCATCAACAACCTGCAGGACATCAGCTTCCTGGAGATCGGCCTGATCGTGGCCGGCACCTGGCTCGCGATCTTTCTGTTGCGGCGCATCGTGCCGTATCTGGCCGAGCGCGGCCCGAGCCAGGTGCGGCTGTACCTGCTGGCGTCGGTGCCGATCGTGCGGCTCGTGCTGCTGCTGCTCGCGATCCTCTGGATCGTGCCGCTGATCTTCAACATCACGTTCCAGAACTTCCTCGTGATCGCAGGTGCGGCCAGTGTGGCGATCGGCTTCGCATTCAAGGACTATGTGAGCAGCCTGATCGCAGGCGTGGTGGCGATCTTCGAGCGGCCATACCGGCCCGGCGACTGGGTGCGCATCGGCGACGACTACGGCGAGGTGCGCTCGGTCGGCCTGCGCGCGATCACGATCCAGACCGCCGATGACAACGCGGTCGTGATCCCGCACGGGCGGCTGTGGACCGACAACGTGTCGAATTCGAACGACGGCGCCAAGACCTTGATGTGCGTCGCCAACTTTCATCTGCTGCCGCGGCACGATGCGGCGCTGATGCGCTCGTTGCTGCGCGACGTGGCACTGACGAGTGCGTACCTCGACTATGCCAAGCCGGTCATCGTCGTGCTCGCGGAAAAGCCCTGGGGCACGCACTACAAGCTGCGCGCCTATCCGTTCGACATGCGCGATCAGTTCGCGTTCGTGAGCGACCTGACGGTGCGCGGCAAGCAGGCGTTGCGGGATGCAGGCGCGCATGAGACGGCGGCCTGGGCGGTCGACGTGCCATCCGCGTAGGTCGGTCCTGCGCGAGGGAGGCTGCCTCGGCGCGATGCGGTCTCAGGTAGCCCGTGCGCGAGCGGGTTGCACACACTGGTTGAGACCGGAGCCGGGTCTAGCCCTGGCGGGCGACCCTCTTTCTTTGCTTCGCCAACGAAAGGAGGCAAAGAAAAGGCGACCCTATGGCTGCGGCCCTTCGGGCAACCTGAGCGGCGAGGCTTCGGGCGGGGTCCTCATAGCCGTCGGCTCAGACTTATTCGGACCTTTTCCCGCCCGAAGCCTCGCCGTTCAGGCGCACCCATCAAGGGGTTGGGGCAGGAGCAGCCAAAAGCCGAAATCCGGGGCGGATCGCGTCCATCGTAATGTCCGGCTGTTCCACTCTCCCCATCCCTTCTGTATGCGCCTGCGGTGCGCAGCTTCAGTCGGATCAAGGGCCGCCGTTGTCTGAGGCGCTAGCCGAGTTGTCGGCGGACCCCGACTGAAGCTGCGCACCGCAGGTTTCCCGTAACGAAGTAAAGGGACGCAGACAGCAGGGTCGCCTTTTCTTTGCTTACTTTCTTCTGGCGAAGCAAAAGACAAGTGAGTCGCCCGCCGGGTCGAGACCCGGCTCCGGTCTGAAGCAGCAGGCACCCCATTCAATTCACACCAGAACACCAAAACCTCGACGCTGCCACCAAAGCAGCACGTCCCCAGGCCAGAGACAACAGACAACAGACAACAAACCAGCCTTCCCGCCTGTCGCGCGGCATCGCTCAGTGTCCGCTAAGTGTCCCCAAGCAGACTCACCAGTACACACCGAACTTCCGGTGCGAGCAACCCCACTGAGAGTCCCCGCAATGAGTTCCCGCAAGTTCCGTCACACCTACAGCGTCGTCGCCGCGACCGCCGTGCTGGCCGCCACCGCGGCAGCATCGGCCGCCAGCGACGGCCACCGCGAAAGCAAAACTGGCGCCAACGATGCGCTCGCGATCGGCGAGGCCAAGGTCTCGCTCACGCAGGCAATCGCTGCGGCGGACCAGCAGACCGGTGGCAAGGCATCCAAGGCCGAATACGAAAAAACGCGCGACGGCTAGGTCTACGACGTTGAAGTCGTGAACGGCACGGCCGTGCTGGACGTCCGGGTGGATGCAAGCGCCGGCACCGTGATTTCCTCTGCGGTCGATCAAGCCGATCGGGGCGATGAAGGCAACGACGACGAGCACGACGCAGACAACGGACGCGACCACGAACCGCGGCACGAACAGAAGGATTGATGCCGGACGACGGCGGTCTCGGCTCGACCGTTACCTCCGCCGCCGCACCTCGTCCCGCACCCCGATAAGCGAGTGGCGATTTCCCGAAGGTACTTCCCCCCCCCCTCCCCAGCCATCACCCTGCTCCGCTTCATTCTGAAAAACCCCAAATGAATCATCCGTACGCTGCCGAACCGCACGCGGCTTCATCCGCCCGTGCCATGTTGAACAATGTTCCGCAAGTCACCCTGCTGTTCTGGATCGTCAAGATGATGTCCACCACCGTGGGCGAGACCGCAGCCGATTTCCTGACCGTGGACCTCAACATGGGCCTGGCGCTGACGTCCGCATTGACCGGCGTGCTGCTCATCGTCGCGCTGAGCGTGCAGTTGCGCACGCGGCGCTACGCGCCTTCCGTTTACTGGCTCACCGTGGTGCTGATCAGCACGTTCGGCACGCTGGTCACGGACAGTCTGGTCGATCTGCAGGGCGTGGCGCTCACGACCACCACGGCCGTGTTCAGTGTGGCGCTGGTCGCGACATTCGCGCTGTGGTGGGCCAGTGAGCGCACCTTGTCGATCCATGACATCACGACGACCCGACGTGAGCTTTTTTACTGGCTCGCGATCCTGTTCACCTTCGCACTGGGCACTGCGGCTACGCGGTTTACTGGACCTGGTGGCCTGTTCACCTTCGCACTGGGCACTGCGGTTGGCGACCTGGTGGCTGAAGGGCTGAACGTGGGCTATGCCACATCGGCACTGATCTACGGCACGCTGATCGCATTGGTGGCGCTGGCTTACTACGTGTTCAAGTTGAACGCCGTACTCGCTTTCTGGCTGGCCTACATCCTGACCCGCCCGCTCGGCGCATCGGTTGGCGACTGGCTGTCGCAACCGCTTGCCAACGGCGGCCTGGGCTTGGGCACGGTCAGCACCAGCCTCGCCTTGCTGGGCGCGATCCTGGCCGGTGTGATCTACATGTCGGTCACGCGCTTCGATGCGGTGGACGCTCGTACCGAAGGCGTGCGGGCATGAGCGCGATGCCGACCGAACGGATGGTCTCGCAGCGGCCAGCGCTGCGCCTGCCTGCGGCACCGCGCCACACGTTGCCGACCAAGCTGCCGCATGCGGCGCTGGGCCTGTCGGTGCTTTGGCAACTGCTCGGCTCAACCTGATGCACCAGCCGAAGATCGGCCGGCCCGGCAATTTCTACTATGAGGTGCATGAGATCGTCGGCCTGCTCACGTTGGACCTGGTCCTCGCGTTCTGGCTCTGGGCCATGCTGCGCCAGCCGTGGCACCGCGCCAGTCGGCGCGCTGCTGCCGCGGTTCTCGGCCAACGCAGCCGAAGATCGGCCGGCCCGGCAATTTCTACTATGAGGTGCATGAGATCGTCGGCCTGCTCACGTTGGACCTGGTCCTCGCGTTCTGGCTCTGGGCCATGCTGCGCCAGCGTGGCATGCCAGTCGGCGCGCTGCTGCCGCGGTTCTCGGCCGCGCGCCGGTCCGCACTGATCGCCGACGCCAGGGCCAGCTTCACCGCGCTGCGCGAACGTCGGCTGCCGGCCCTCGGCACGGAAGCACCACTGGCCAGCGCGGTGCATGGGCTGGGGCTGCTGGCCGCGCTCGCGATGGGTGCCAACGGCGCCTGGCTTTACACAATGAGAGTGCCGGCCGGGCTGGTGCTCAAAGCGCATAAAGTGATCGCGAACCTGCTGTGGGCGTACCTAATTGGCCATGCGGGTATTGCGGTGCTCTACCAATTCACGAAGCAGCCGGTGCTGCGGACCATGTTCCGCGGCGAAGCGGCGCAGCAACCGCACCCAACCCCACCCATAGAGCACAACAAAAATGCATGACCCAACGCATGAATCGCTGACCAAAGTAGCCGCCGTCACCTTCGGTTTCTGGATCATCAAGATCGCCGCCACCACCCTGGGCGAGACCGGCGGCGATGCGGTCACGATGTCGATGCAGCTCGGCTATCTGACCGGCACCCTGATCTTCGCGGCGCTGTTCCTGGTCGCAGTCGGCGCGCAGATCGCAGCCAAAAAATTTCACC
This sequence comes from Burkholderiaceae bacterium, assembly GCA_965218765.1. Classification (GTDB taxonomy): domain Bacteria; phylum Pseudomonadota; class Gammaproteobacteria; order Burkholderiales; family Burkholderiaceae_C; genus JBBPYC01. Next base: position 1,145,245 of record CBDCLU010000002.1, read on the forward strand.
CCTGGCTGTTCTGGACCGTGATCGTCGCCACCACGACCGTCGGCACCACGATGGCCGATCTGTTCGACCGGTCGCTCGGCATCGGCTATGCGGGCGGCTCGTCGATCCTGTTCGTGCTGCTGCTCGGGACGTTGTGGCTGTGGCATCGCGCGCTGGGCTCGGTCTCGGTGTCCGACATCGCGACGCGCAAGGCCGAAATTTTTTACTGGGCGACGATCCTGTTTTCGCAGACGCTGGGTACCGCTTTAGGCGACTGGCTGGCGGATGACAAAGGCGGCTTCGGGCTTGGTTACGGCGGCGGCGCGCTGGTGTTCGGCACGGCGCTCGCGCTGGTGGCGGCGGCTTACTTCTGGACCCGCATCTCGCACACGGTGCTGTTCTGGGCCGCATTCATCCTGACCCGGCCGCTGGGCGCCACGGTGGGCGATCTGCTGGACAAGCCGCATGCCAGCGGCGGACTGGCGCTGTCGCGCTACACCGCATCTGCTGTGCTGGTGGTCTTCATCGTCGGCTGCATCCTGCTGCTGCCGCAGCGCGCCGAGCGGCGGCGCGCTGCGGTGCCGGCATCGTCCGCCTGATTCCGCCTGCCTGCGATGCGTGTGCTGCTGGTCGAAGACGATGCGATGATCGCTGACGCAGTGGCCGCGGCGTTGCAAGACGCGGCCTATGCGGCCGATTGCGTGACGGACGGCGACGCCGCATTGGCCGCGCTGCACGGCCACCGCTACGACCTCGTGCTGCTCGACCTCGGCCTGCCGAAAAAAGACGGCATCGCGGTGCTGCGTGCGCTGCGTGGCCGGGGCGACGCAGTGCCGGTGCTGGTGCTGACCGCGCGTGACGCGCTGGCCGACCGCATCGCGGGGCTGGACGCAGGCGCTGACGACTACCTGCTCAAACCGTTCGAGATGGCCGAACTGCTCGCGCGCATGCGCGCGGTGCTGCGCAGAAAATGCGGCAGCGCGGCGCCGCTGCTGGGCAACGGCCACCTCGCGCTCGACCCCGCCACGCGCGCAGCCACGGTCGCAGGCGCACCAGCGCCCGCGCTGTCGGCGCGCGAGTTCGCGCTGCTGCAGGCGTTGCTGCTGCGCCCGGGCGCGATCCTCTCGCGCAGCGAACTGGAAGACCGCCTGTACGGCTGGGGGTCCGAGGTGGAGAGCAACGCGGTCGAATTCCTGATCCATGGGCTGCGCAAAAAGCTCGGGCGCGAGGCGATCCGCAACGTGCGCGGGCTCGGCTGGATGGTCGCGCGCCACCACCCGCCGGCCTGATGCGCGAGCGCGCTGCCCGCTCGTTGCGGCGCCAGCTGTCGAGCTGGCTCGCACTGGCCATCACGGCTGTCGCGCTGGCCGGCGGCGCGGTCTCGTTCGCGCAGGCATTCCACGAGGCGATCGAGGCGCAGGACGACCAGCTCGCGCAGATCGCGGTGCTGGTCGAGCGGTTTGCGCTGACCGCGCCGCCAGCGGCCCGCCCGGGCGCGCAGTACGACCATAGCGATGCACGCATCGCGGTGCAGCCGCTCGGGGCCGACGCGCCTGCGCCGACCAGCAAACTCGGCCGGCTGCCCGACGATCTGCCGGACGGCCTGCAGACCATCGACGTGCGCGGCAAGACCTGGCGCCTGTTCGTGACCAGCACGCAACCCGGCACGCGCGTCGCGATCGGCCAGCGCACCGAACTGCGCGAAGACCTTGCCACTGCGAGCGCGCTGCGCACGTCGGCGCCGCTGCTGCTGCTGATCCCGCTCGCGCTGCTGCTGGTGGCGCTGGCGGTCAATCGAGCCCTTGCGCCGCTTGCCGTGCGCGCGGCCGAACTGGACGGGCGCGCCGAACAGGACCTGCAGGCGATCGACGACGCCAGCCTGCCCGTGGAACTGCGGCCGTTCGTGGTCGCGATCAACCGGCTGCTGCAGAGAGTCGCGAAGTCGATGGAGGCGCAGACCCGCTTTGTGGCCGATGCGGCGCACGAGCTGCGCTCGCCGCTCACGGCGCTGTCGCTGCAGGCCGAACGCGCGCAGCAGGCCGGGACGCTGGCCGTCGCGCTCGACCGGATCGCGACGTTGCGTCAGGGCCTGCGGCGCGCGCGGCAACTGGTCGAGCAGTTGCTCGCATTGGCACGCGCGCAAGGTACGGCCGGCCGACCGGCAGCGCCGACTTCGCTGCGCGCCGCGCTGCGCGATGTGATCGAAGCGCTGCTGCCGCTGGCCGATGCGAAAGCCATCGACATCGGCGTGGCCGGCACGGCAGATGTGTGGATCGGCGCCGATGCAATCGATCTGAAAACCCTGATCGGCAACCTGGTCGACAACGCGATTCGCTACACGCCGCCCGGGGGCCGCATCGACGTGTCGATTGCCTGCACGGCAGCATCGGGCGTTGCGGCGTCGCACGCGCTGCTGAGCATCCAAGACAGCGGCCCCGGGATCGACATGGCCGAGCGCGAGCGCGTGTTCGATCCGTTTTACCGCGTGCTCGGCAACGGCGCAGCGGGCTCCGGGCTCGGCCTGTCGATCGTGCGCACGATCGCAGCGCGCATCGGCGCCCAGGTGAGCCTGCATGCGGCAGGCACGTCGGCTGGCGATGACCGCGGGCCGGAACGCGCGAGTGGCTTGTGCGTGCGGGTGCTGTTCGTGGCTGTGGCGAGCCAAATCCCTTGACCGGCTGCGGCGCCATGCCGCCGTGCTGTGGGGTCAAAGAAGGCATTTTTCAAGACAAATAGGCCTGAGGCGCTGGTTCTGCCTGCATTGTTTGCTATGTTTTTTGAAAAGGTGACCTTGTCGGGCTGGCCTGGCTGCAACGCACCGGCCGGCCACCGGGTCGGCGCTTCCCATGCGCTACATTGCCGCGCATGACGCAACGCCTGAGCTCCGGATCGATCGCCCTGCTCGTGGTGCCGCCGTTCATGTGGGCCGCCAACGCGGTGGTCGGCCGTATCGCGGCGGAGCTGATTTCGCCGATGACGCTGAACTTCCTGCGCTGGGCGCTCGCGCTGCTGCTGCTGTTGCCGCTGGCCGGCTGGGTGCTGCGTGCGCGCGCATCGATCTGGCCGTACTGGCGCCATCTGGGCGTGCTGGGGCTGCTCGGCGTCGGCAGCTACAACTCGCTGCAATACCTTGCGCTGAAAACCTCCACGCCGCTGAACGTGACGCTGGTGGCCGGCTGCACGCCGGTGTTCATGATGGCGGTCGGCGCGCTCGGCTACGGGCAGGCCGTCACGCGCCGGCAACTGACCGGCGCGCTGCTGTCGATCGTCGGGGTGCTCACGGTGCTCTCGCGCGGCCACCTGGAGACGCTGCTGGAGGTGCGGCTGCTGCCCGGAGACCTGTTCATGCTGGCGGCCACCGTGGTCTGGGCGATCTACAGCTGGATGCTCACGCGGCCCAGACTGCCTGCGGACGTACGCGCCGACTGGGCCGCGTTCCTGGTCGCGCAGATGGTGTTCGGCCTCGGTTGGTCCGGGCTTTTCACGATCGGCGAATGGGAACTGGGCGCAGGCAAGCTGGTTGCGGGCTGGCCGCTGGCCGCGATCTTGGTGTTCGTGGCGGTGGGGCCAGCGATCATCGCGTATCGCTGCTGGGGGGTCGGCGTGCAGCGGGTCGGGCCGACGATCGCCGGATTTTTTTCCAACCTCACGCCGCTGTTTGCGGCCGTGCTGTCAGCCGCGCTGCTGGGCGAGGTGCCGCATGTCTATCACGCGGTCGCGTTCGCGCTGATCGTGGGCGGGATCGTGGTGTCGTCGAAGCGTTGAGCGGCTGCTGTCGCTGCACGGCGCACCCGCCGACGGTCGCAGCTATTTCTGCGTTTCGGGCGCGCCCGTGGTCGTGGCTGTCGGCGACGCCGCCGTTGCATGCTCGGCGCCGTAGGTCTTGACGAGGTAGTCCACCATCGCGGCGGCGTCCTCGTCCGGATATGTTGCGCCGAACGGTTTTTTCATCTTCTTCACAGTCGCGTCCCAATTGGCACGCGGCGATGCGGGCGGCTGCGATTGCGCGTACTGGGCCGAATGGCAGATCATGCAGTTGCGCAGCACCAACGTGTAGCCGGGCAGATCGCTGGGTGCGTATTGCGCGGTCTCAGCGGGCAGTTCGACGTCAAGCGCGTGGGCCGTGGTGGCAACCAGGCCGAGCATGCCTGCGACCAACAGGCCGGCCGACCGTGCCGTGAAATGGATGGAGCGACTGTTTTTCATCGAAGCATTCCTTTCAGGCGGCCGTCACACGCATGGTCTCGACCACATTGCGCATGTAGCCTGCCGGATTCCACAAGGCCTGCATCGGCTGGCTCTGGCCGATACGGTTGAACGCGCGCACCTTGAGTTCCAGCGCGCCCGCATGCTTCGGCGTGAACGGCACGGTCCACTCGCGAAACGAATAGACGCCCAGGTCCTCGCCGAGTCTGGCTTCGGTCCAGCTCTGGCCCCCATCGCCGGAGAACGCGACGCCGGTGATGCCGCGGCCGCCGTCGAACGCGATGCCGCGCACGATCGTCTCGCGCTGCAGCGGCAGCTTCGCGCCTTCACTCAGACTCGTGATGAACGACCGCACGTTGAAGCGGTTGATCGGGACTGTTGCTTTCGGCGCGCTGCCGGGTGCGACGCACGCGCAGTCGTTATCGGGAATCCGATACGCGGGTTTCATCCAGAACTGCTCGAACGTGTGGTCCACCACCTGAATGTCCGACACGTGCTTGACCCAGTAGGTGCCGTAGTAGCCGGGCACGATCAGGCGCAGCGGATAGCCGTTCAACAGCGGCAGATCGGCGCCGTTCATGCCCCAGGCGAGCATCACGTCGCCGTCCATCGCATGGTCCAGGTCGAGCGACTTGACGAAGTCCGGGCCGTCGCCAGTCGGCGGCTTGTCCAGCCCATCGAACGTGACCTGCACCGCACCCGCCTGCAGGCCGGCTTTTGCGAGCACCGCCTTCAATGGCACACCGGTCCAGCGCGCATTGCCCATCGCGCCATTGCCGAGCTGGCCGCCGTTCACCCTAGGCTCGAAGAATCCGCGGCTGTTGCCTGAGCACTGATTGACCGCAACGATCTGCTGGCTGCCGAGCTGCTTCAGATCAGTCAGCGACAGCTCCAGCGGCGCGGTCACCCTGCCGCCGACTTTCAAACGAAAAGCGGCCGGGTCGATCGAAGTCGGCACGCCGCTCCAGTGATAGCGCACGAAGAATGCGTCGTTCGGCGTCAGCACGCCGTCGTTGAAGACGGCGAACGGCGTTTCCAGCTGCGGCGGCCGGCTGGTCAGGACGATCAGCGGGCGTTTCTGCGGATATGCGATCAAGTCGCGGTGGCCGTTTGCGAACGGCAGCTCCGTGGTTTCGGCCGCCAGTGCGCGCAGTGCGGGATGTGCGAGTGCAGCGCCGACACCGAGCCCGCCGAAGCTGCGCAACATCGAACGGCGCGCCGTTCGATCGGGGCCGTGAGATTCATTGAAAAGCATGGTCGTCTCCAGTCATTGCTACGATGAAATTTTTGGCTCAAGCCCAGCCCGAAAGTCGCCACCTCGTGCGGCCAGACCACTTGGTATCGGCTTAGCTGGCCCGGTTGCCCGTGGCGATCCTGCCTGCGGCTTCCAGCGCTTCGGATGTGGTCGTCGCCACCGTTTCCACCCGCAGCTTGGCGCGCAGTTGAGCAACCAGCTGCGCATCGGTCTGTTGCCAAATGCACAGCATGACGCGCGCCTTCGGCACCGCCTGCCGAACCTGCAGCGACACCGAGCGCAGGTGCAAGGTGCTCAGCGGCTCGACAAACGACAGGCAGACCAGCGCGACCTGCTGCATGCGCTCCACCGGCGCCTGCGCGGCGTCCGACAGCGGCAGTGCCGCTGCGCGCAAGCCGTGCTTGGTGAGCAGCTGCGCGAGCATCGCCGCAACCAGGCCATCGAGCGGATGGTCGCCATGCAGCACCGCGACCGGCGTCTCGCCGCGCCAGCCGCGCGCGAGTTCGGACGGCTCGAACACGCGGCGATCGGCGTCGCGCTCCAGCCGCACCTGATCGAACGCGGCCTGTGCTTCGACCCCGGCCTGGCCGCCGCGCGCAAGCGGATCGGGTGCGTCGGCCAGGCCGGCGACCACCTGCTGCGCCGATTCGATGAGCCGATCCAGCCGGTCGCCGCTGACGCTGCCGCGCACGATGTCCTGGTGCGCGCGCCGCACCGCAGCCAGTGCGATGTCGTCGTAGTAGGTGGACAGGCTGCGGCCTTTGAGGAACTCCAGCGCCTGCTCGCGTGCTTCCTGCGGATCGCCGGCCAGCATGCGTTGATAAAAAATCTCGTGCGGCGCGAGCACCGGCCGGTCGCCGAGCAAGGTGTCCAGAAACTGCAGCCGCTGCACGTGCCGACCCAGCACCACCAGACAGATCGTGAGCGGCGTGGACAGCACGAGGCCGATCGGCCCCCACAGATACGCCCAGATCGTGGCGGCCACGATGATCGCGACCGGCGACAGGCCGGAACGCTGGCCGTACAGCAGCGGCTCGATCACATGGCCGACCAGCGGCTCGACCAGCGCGAACAGGCCGAGCGTCCAGAACACGCTGTGCCAGCCCGGATCGACCGCGAACGCGACGAACAGCGGCGGCACCAGCCCGATGAACGCGCCGACGTACGGCACGAAGCGCATGATGCCGGCGAAGATGCCCCACAAAAACGGGCTCGGCAGCCCGATCGCCCACAGCGCGATGCCGATCGTGAGGCCGAACGAGCCGTTTACGGCCAGCTGGGTCAGCAGCATGCGGCCCACGCGCAGGCCGGCGTCATCGAGCGCCGCCGTGGTCTTCTGCAGATCCTCGGTGCCGGTCAGGCGGATGAAGCGGTTGCGCAGGCCGGAGCGCTCGGCCAGCATGAAGCTCGCCAGCAGGATCACGACGAACAGCGACCCCAGCGGCGCGAGCAGCGGCACCAGCACCGCATAGAGCGCCTGAAATCCGTGCGCGTCGTCGTCGATGCGCACCACGGGCACCGCCGCAGCACTGCTGGCCACCGCGGATTCGGTGGCCTGCTGCATCGTGCCGAACACGCGGGTGAGCACGTCGGCCGCGTCGCTGAACACGCCGCGGCCCGCCATCATGTGCGAGAGGCTTGCGATCTTCTGCTGCAGCACCGGCTCGTACCCCGGCACGTCGGCTGCGAACACCGACGCCTGCCAGTAGGCAACCCAGGCCAGCCCCACGATCAGCCCGACCGCCAGCAGGATCGACGACAGCAGCGCCAGCCGCCGGTCGAGCCCGCGGCGGCGCAGCCAGCCCATCACCGGGGACAGCGCGAAGCTCAGCAGGATGCCGAGCACCAGATGCACGATGACTTCCTCGCCGAACTTGAGCAGCGCGGCCAGCGCCAGCACCAGCAGCACGCCGGCCAGCGCCTGGAACAGCGGGATCGCCTGGCGCAGCAGGCGGTTGGTGATCAGGTCCATGTGCGCTGCCGTTGCTGGCCGCAGTTGCCGCAGTGGCCGTGATGCCGCACCGGGTTCACGCAGCCGGCTGGTCCGGCGGGGTCGCAGTCGGTTCGTCCGCCGCGCTGTCGGGCGTGATCAGCGCATCGATCTGCTCGAGCAGCTTCGCAAAGTCGATCGGCTTCGGGTGGTAGTCGTCGCAGCCGGCCTGCAGCGCCTTTTCACGGTCGCCGGCCATCGCATGGGCGGTCAGCGCGATGATCGGGATCGCCTGGGTTTGCGAGTCAGCTTTGATCGCACGCGCCGCCGTCCAGCCGTCCATGATCGGCAGGTTCATGTCGAGCAGGATCACGTCCGGCTGAGCCGACTTCGCGTTTTGCACGGCCTGCTCACCATCGTGCGCGAGCAGCACGGTATGGCCGCGGCGTTCAAGGCGCCGAGACAGAAAGTCCCAGATCTGTTCGCTGTCTTCGACCAGCAGAATGGTTGCCATGTCTTTGCTTTTTCCTTCCGTTTCGCTCAGATTCAAGGGATGGGGTGGGGTTCATCGTCGCCCGGCAATGTTGGCACGGGCAACCGGGGCTGCGCGTAGCGCCGCAGGTCCGCAGCCAGTTCGGCCAGCGGCATGCTGCCTTTCTGCAGAATCGCGTCAGTGTCTTTTTCCAGGCGGCGCACGCGGGTCGACTGGATATCCTCCGACGTCATCACCACCAGCGCGACCGCGTCCCACTGCTGATTGTTCCTGACTTCACGAACGAATGCATGACCGTCCATCGCGGGCATGACCAAGTCGACCAGCACCAACGCGGGCAAGCGGCTGCGCATCGACGCGAGTGCCTGCGCCCCGTTCGTCGCGGACGCCACCGTCCAGCCCTCGCGTTCGAGCAGCGTGGTCAGGCGTTTGTTAGCTGCCACGTCGTCGTCGACGATCAACACATCATGCGGCGATTCGGCCGCGCACGCATCGTTGATGGCCTGGGACAATGCGCTACGCTTGATCGGTTTTCTCAGGTAGCCGCTCGCGCCCATCGCATATGCGAACCGCTCGTCGCCCAATGCCGTCTGCATGATCACCGGGGTGTGCGCGATCTTAGGGTTGCTGCGGATCGCCTTGAGCACGTGCCAGCCGTCCATGCCGGGCAACATCACATCCAGCAGCACGGCGGTCGGGCGCAGGGTTTTGAGCATCTCGAGCGCCTGCGTGCCGCTGGTGGCGACGCTCACGCTAAACCCTTCTTTCGTGAGGTGGCGCTGCAGCAACTCGCGCGCCGACGCTTCGTCGTCGATGACAAGGATGGTCTGGCCCGTCGGGTCGGCCGATGTCCCTTCAGCAGGCGCCGCGCCGCCCTCGGCTGTGTCGGTGGACGCTGCCACGCTTTCGAGCGACGGCGGCACCCAGCGGCTGGGCAGGGTCACGCTGAACGTGGTGCCCCGGCCTTGTTCGCTCTCGACCGTGACATTGCCCCCGAGCATGAGCGCCAGCGCGCGGGTCAGCGCCAGGCCGAGGCCGGTGCCACCGTACTTGCGCGTCGTGGTCACGTCCGCTTGCGAAAAGCGTTCGAACAGCCCGTTGACCTGCTGCGGCGTCATGCCGATGCCGGTATCGGCGACCTCGAAACGCGTGTGTGCCACACCCTGGACGTCGACGCCCACCACAGTGACCGCGACCGTTCCATCCTTCGTGAATTTCGCCGCGTTGCCGACCAGATTGATCAGGATCTGGCGCAGCTTGAGATCGTCGGTGAATAGCCGGACGTGCGAATCGGCAGCCGTCGTCGTCAGCTGATTGCCGTTTTTCTCGACCAGGCTGGTGCAAGCGGATTCGAGTTCCGACAGCAGCGTCGTCACTTCGAACTCGACCGGGTGCACGTCCATCTTCTGCGCCTCGATCTTCGACAGGTCCAGCACGTCGTTGATCAGCCCGAGCAGGTGGCGCGCATTGACGTTGATCTTGCGCAGATCGGCCAGGATCGACTCCTGCCCGAGATCCTGCACGTCTTCTTCGATCAGGTCGCAGTAGCCGAGGACCGCCGTCAGCGGCGTGCGCAACTCATGGCTCATGTTCGCGATGAACGCTGACTTGGCACGGTTTGCGGATTCGGCCGCTTCCTTCGCGTCGCTCAGTTCGGTTTCCCATTCGCGCTGGCGCGTGAGGTCGTTCACGACGATGCCGGCGCCGGCCTGTTCGGTGCCGTCCTCACGCACCAGCACGGTCCGAAACACATCGACCTTCAGGCATTTCGCCCCGCCCGGATCGTCCACGTCGATCAGGTCGAGGTCGACGGCCGTATCCCGGGTGCCGCCGGCCATTGCTTCGTCGATGCGGGCCTGCAGTTGCGGTCCGACACTGGGCGCAGCCTGAGCGAGCGATACCTCGAACAGACGAGCGCTCCCGCCTTCGCCAATCATCGTGGCAAAGCTCTGGTTGGCTTGCAGCACGCGTCCGCGACCATCGACCAGCGCCAAGCCAACCGGGGCTCGCTCGAACACGTCGGCCAGCAAGGTGCGGGCGCGGGCTTCGGAACGGCGGCTGCGCCGTGCAAGGCGGGCCAGCACCACGCTTGAGAGAATCAGGCAGGCCAGGCATCCCAGCAGCAACGGCAGATAACGGCCGGACAGGTGCTGCGCAGAGGTCTGCTGCTGCGCCCGCGCGCGGGTCTGGGCCACTTCGGCAGACCCGCGCGCAGCGTCCATCAGTGCCTTGCCGCGCCCGGTCGCGACCGCATCGCGACTTTCCATCCAGGAATTGCGTCGCGTCGCGATCACTTCCTGCGCGTAGGCCATGACCGCGTCGCCGTCTGACAGCAAGGTCTGGGCAGTGCCATCCGCGATGCCTGCATTTGTCAGCGAGTCGCCGACCGCCTTGGAATTGCGATCGAAAGCCGATCTGGCCTCGGTGTAAGGCTCCAGATACGCTTCCGAGCCGACGATGACGAAGCCCCGGTAGGCGGTTTGCGCGTCCTTGAGCGACGACAAATACCGTTCCACCGCGATGTCCGCTTGCTGGAAGCGTCCAGATGCCGACTGCGCCGACGCGATCAGGACGATGGTGACCAGCATCCCGATCAGCGAAGCCACCAGCAGGCCAGCAGTCAGTTTCGCCGCAGTGGCCGTCGGCAGGGGACGTGTGGGCATCGGAAAAAAGGCAGTTGGCCGCGACAAAAATCCGGCGCTTGGTGGAACAGCTTGGCGACCATCAAGCGCAAACCCATGGCGCACGGTGCACGCCATGGGTTTGTGCGGCGTCGAATCGGCGATTCGACGCATGGATCCCGGGCCGTCCGCCCAGGCGCCTAGACTCAGTATTGTGCCGCGATCGGCGCCTTCACTTCTTCCTGATACTTGTCGCGCAGACCCTGCGACGCCATTCGCAGCAAACCGAGATCGCTGCCGACGCCAACGAATGTCATGCCCATGTCCAGATAGCGGCGCGCGTCGGCTTCAGCCGGCGCAAGAATGCCGGTTGCCTTGCCGGCGCCCTGCGCCGCCTGATGAATCTGCTTGATCGCGTCCTGGACGTCGGCGTGGCCGGCTGCGCCTAGCTGGCCGTACGCCGCGGCCAAATCCGATGGGCCGATGAACAGGCAGTCGACGCCGTCCACCGCCGCGATTTCTGCCGCTGCTTCGACACCGGCACGACTTTCGATCTGGACCAGCACGCCGATGTGATCGTTCGCGGTTTTCAGGTAGTCGGCGATGGCGCCGAACCGATTGCCGCGATGCGACACCGACACGCCGCGCATGCCCTGCGGCGGATAACGCGTCGCGGCAACCGCGGAGCGCGCCTGCTCCGCGCTTTCGACGAACGGGATCAGCAGGTTGCTCGCGCCCGAATCGAGCAGCCGCTTGATGATCACCGCATCGTTCCAAGGCGGGCGGATGATCGGCGCGCTCACGCTGTCCTTGAGCGCCATCATTTGCGGGATCAGGGTGAGCACGTCGTTCGGTGCGTGCTCGGCATCGAGCAGCAGCCAGTCGAAGCCCGCCACGCCGAGCACTTCGGTGCTGATGTGGCTGGCCAGCGACGTCCAGCAGCCGATCAGCCGTTCGCGTTTCAGCAGGCGCTGGCGGAAGTTGTTGGGCATCGAGGTGTAGGGGGTGCTCATCGGTGTGCTCTCCAGGTAAGTTCTTGTTTATCGGACCATGCAGGGCCGCTTGGGGTCGAAGGTCCAGTTCAGGATCAGATACTGCATGGCGGTCGCATCGTCGCGGGAACCGAGGCCATGCCGCAAGTACAACTGATGCGCCTTGTCGACTTCTGCCATGTCGAGCGCAACGCCGAGCCCGGGCACGGTGGGAACCTGCACATGGCCGCCGACGATCTGCAGCGGATTTTTTGTAAGGCGCTGGCCATCCTGCCAGATCCAGTGCGTGTCGATCGCGGTGACCCGGCCCGGCGCGGCGGCGCCGACCTGCGTGAACATCGCAAGCGACACGTCGAAATGGTTGTTCGAATGCGAGCCCCAGGTCAACCCCCAGTCGCGGCAGGTCTGCGCGACGCGCACCGACCCGGCCATGGTCCAGAAATGCGGATCGGCAAGCGGGATGTCGACCGATTGCAGGCTGAGCGCATGGGCCAGTTGCCGCCAGTCGGTCGCGATCATGTTGGTCGCCGTGGGCAGGCCGGTCGCGCGGCGGAACTCGGCCATCACTTCGCGGCCGGAGAACACGCCTTCGGCGCCGCACGGGTCTTCCGCATAGGCGACCACGCCGTGCAGGTCGCGCATCAGGCGCACCGCGTCTTGCAACAGCCAGCCGCCGTTCGGATCGAGCGTGACGCGGGCGGTGGGGAAGCGTTCGTGCAGCGCCTTGACCGCTTCAATTTCTTCTTCGCCGCGCAGCACGCCGCCCTTGAGCTTGAAGTCGTTGAAGCCGTAGCGCTGCTGCGCGGCCTCGGCCTGGGCCACGATCGCGTCGGGTGTCAGCGCGACTTCATGCCGGATGCGCGACCAGGCATCCTCGGCGTCCGGCTCGCCTGCATAAGGCAGATCGGTTCTATTGCGGTCGCCGACGTAGAACAGGTAGCCGAGCATCTCGACCGAATCGCGCTGCTGCCCTTCGCCGAGCAGCGCGCAGACCGGCACGCCCAGGTGCTGGCCGAGCAGATCGAGCAGGGCCGATTCGACGGCCGTCACCGCATGAATCGTGGTGCGCAGATCGAACGTCTGCTGCCCGCGCCCGCCCGCATCCCGGTCCGCAAACGTGCGTTGCAGCCGCTGCAGCGTCTGCTGAACGCCGCCGATGCCGGTGCCGACGACGAGCGCGCGCGCGTCTTCCAGCGTCTGCCGGATCTTTTCACCGCCGGGCACTTCACCGATGCCGGTGCGGCCCGCGCTGTCGGTCAACAGCAGCAGGTTGCGCGTGAAAAACGGCCCGTGTGCACCGCTCAGGTTCAGCAGCATGCTGTCGCGGCCGGCGACCGGGATCGCACGCAGGTCGGTGACGACGGGCGTGTCGGCTGATCGGCGTGCGGATACGGTCATTGCAGCGTCCTCCAGACTTCGCGTTCAGTCGATCGTGATGCCGCCCTTGGCGACGACGTCGGCCCAGTTCCTGCGCTCGCGCTCGAAGAACGTGGCGAATGCGGCGGGCGCCATCGTGTGCACCTCGGCACCCTGCGCGGCCAGCCGCTCACGGATGTCGGGCAGGTTGATGATGCGCGTGAGTTCCTTCGACAGACGGGCCTGCACCGCCGGCGGCGTGCCCGCCGGCATCAGCACACCTTGCCAGGTGCCCGATTCGAACCCGGTCACGCCCTGCTCGGCGATCGTCGGCACGTCCTTGAGCAGCGGCACCCGCTCGGCCTTCGACACCCCGATCGCTTTCAGCTTGCCCGACTGCACGAACGGCAACGTCGCGAGCATGCCGTTCATCAGCACCTGCGTCTGGCCGGCCACCGTGTCGGCGACCGCCTGGGAGCCGCCCTTGTACGGGATGTATTGCCAGTCGGCGCCGGTGGCCTTCTCGACCGCGACGCCGGCCAGATGCGGCGCGCTGCCGGTTGCGGTCACGGCGAAGTTGAGCTTGTGGTCCTTCGAGTACGCGACCAGCTCTTTCAGGCTTGCGACCGGTACCGACGGATGCACGACCAGCAGGTGCGGCGAGTAAGCCAGCATCGCCACGCCGACCAGGTCCTTCGACGGATCGAACGGCAGCTTCAGGTAGACCGACGGGCTGATCGCAAGCGAGCCGACGTCGCAAAGCAGCAGCGTGTGGCCGTCGGTGGCTTTCGCGACCGCGTCCGAGCCGATGTTGCCGTTCGCGCCGGGCTTGTTGTCGACGAGCACGGACTGGCCGAGCGCTTCGGCCAGCGGCTGGCTGATCGCGCGCGCGATGATGTCGGACGAACCGCCTGGCGGGTACGGCACGACGATCTTGATCGGCTTGGTCGGCCATTCATGGTCTTTTTGCGCCATGGCGCCGGTGCTGCCTGCGCTGGCAGCTATCAAAAATGTAGTAACCAGCAGTGCGCGACGCGATGCGTTCATCGTGATGTTCCTTGCGTTTTAACGCTGAGTGATGGGTGCCTCTTCGGCAGCCGCGAGCAGCGACTTTGCTTGATTCCAGCGGGGGCCACAGAGCCGGCTTTGCCGGTCCGTAAGCGCCGCCCCCGTCGGAGGTGGGCAGGAGCCGACCGCAGGAAGCGGAGCGTGGGGGCGAGCTTCATCCTAGACACCGACTAGGCGCGGCAGCCAGAGCGACAGTTGCGGCACATAGGTGACGATCGCCAGCACGATCACGAGCAGCCCGAAAAACGGCAGCAGCGCGCGCACCACCTGCCCGATCGGCAGCTTGGCGACCGCGCTGCCGACGAACAGCACGGTGCCGACCGGCGGCGTGATCAGGCCGATGCCGAGGTTGATGATCATGATCATGCCGAAATGCACCGGATCGACACCGACCGCTTTGACCACCGGCAGCAGGATGGGCGTCAGGATCAGCAGCAGCGCGGCCATGTCCATCAAGGTGCCGAGCACCAGCAGCAAAATGTTGATGTAGAACAGGATCACGAGCCGGCTGTCGGTGAATGCGGTGAGCGCGGTCGTGATCTTCAGCGGGATCTGCATCAGCGTCATGATGTAGCCAAAGCTCGCGGCGAAGCCGATCAGGATCATCACGATCGAGACCGTCTTGACGGTGCGGTGCATGAGCTTCGGCAAGTCGCGCCAGCGGTAGTCGCGGTAGATGAACATCGTGACGAAGAATGCCCACAGCACCGCGATCGATGCGCTCTCGGTCGCGGTGAACACGCCCGACAGGATGCCGCCGAGGATGATGACCATCGTCATCAGGCCCCACAGCGCGTCGCCCGCGATGCGCAGCGCCTGGCCGAGCGGCATCGGGTCGCCTTTGGGGAAGTTGCGCTTCTTCGCGATTACGAGGCTGTAGGTCGCCAGGGTCAGGCCGAGCAGCAGGCCCGGCAGCACGCCGGCCATGAACAGCGCCGCGATCGAAATCGAGCCGCCCGCGGCCATCGAATAGATCACCGCGTTGTGGCTCGGCGGGATCAAGGTGGCCTGGATCGATCCGCTCACGGTGAGCGCGGTCGCGAAGTCGCGCGGGTAGCCGCGACGTTCCATCTCGGGGATCATCACGGAGCCGATCGATGCGGTGTCCGCGACGGAAGAACCCGAGATCGCGCCGAAGAACGTCGACGCCAGGATGTTCACGAGCGATAGTCCGCCGCGCACGAAGCCGACCAGCACGCCCGCGAACGCGACGAGGCGCCGCGACATGCCGCCTTCGGCCATGATCGCGCCGGCCAGCACGAAGAACGGAATCGCAAGCAGCGAGAACTTGTCGACGCCGCTTGCGATCTGGATCATCACCGCTTCGAGCGGCAGGTCGATGTAGATCGCGCCGATCAGCGCCGCAAGTCCGAGCGAATACGCGACCGGCATGCCGATCAGGATCAGCAGCGCGAAGCTGCCGAGCAGCACGAACGGTTCGGCGCTCATACGGTCTCGATCCGACTGGCGGGTTCGTCGACCTGCTGGTCGAATGTGACCACGGCACGCGCATGCTGGTCGCCGAAGATCATCTTTTCCAGCACGAACACGAACGTGAACAGTCCGCCGACCGGCACCGGCAGGTAGGTCCACCCGACCGGCAGCCACGGCAGCGCAGGCAGCGTCTGCCGCATCGTCTCCAGGCACAGCTTGCCGCCGTAGAACACCATGAACAGGCAGATCGCGATCATCAGCAGATCGACGGTTTTGGCGAACAGCAAGCGCAGCGGCGCAGGCAGCCGATCGGTCAGCATGCCGACCGCGATGTGCGCGCCCGCGCGGTATGCGGCCGCTGCGCCGATGAACGTGAACATCACCATCAGCAGGATCGCGATCGGCTCCGGCCACTGCGCGCCTTCGCCCAGCACGTAGCGCGCGAACACGCCGACCGGGATGATCAGGCTCATCAGCAGAATCGACAGGCCGGCGACCCAGATGCAGGCCGTGTACAGGCCGTCGATCGCGCGGTGCAGCCCTTCCCGGCCCCGCACGCTGCGCACGGCCGTCACTTGACGTCGGCGATGCGTTTCATCAGATCCTTGTACGGCGCGCCGTACTTCTCACGCACGCCGGCGGTCGCGTCGTAGAACGGTTTCTGGTCCACCTCGATGAATTCGACACCTGCGGCCTTCAGTTTTGCGGTGTAGTCAGCCACGCTCTTGTCCCAAAGCGCGCGCTGCTCCATCTGCGCCTCGCGCGCGAGTTTTTTCATCAGCGTGTGTTCTTCGTCCGTCATCTTGTCCCAGCTCACCTTGGACATCACGAGCAGCTCGGGGATGATCAGATGATTGGTCTGCGCGTAGTACTTGGCGCCGGTCGTGTAGTGGTTCGCGGTGAACATGCTCGGTGGGTTGTTCTCCGCGCCGTCGATCACGCCGGTCTGCAGCGCACTGAACACCTCGCTGTAGCTCATCGAGATGCCGTTGCCGCCGAGCGCATTCATCGTGTCGACGAACAGCGGGTTGCCCATCATGCGGATCTTCTGGCCCTTCAAGTCGTCCAGGTTGTGCACCGGCTTCTTGGTGTAGAGGCTGCGCGAGCCGCCGTCCATCCAGGCCAGCGCGACGAGCTTGGCCGGACTCGCGCTGATCTTGTCGAGCAGCTCCTGGCCGATCTCGCCGTCGATCACCGCGCGCATGTGCTTTTCGTTGCGGAACACGAACGGCATGTTGAACACGTTGACTTCCGGCACCACCGAGCCGACCGGCCCGAGCGATGTGCGCAGGATCTGGATCGCGCCGACCTGCGTCTGCTCGATCATTGTTTTCTCGTCGCCTAGCACGCTGCTCGGGTACATGCGCACGCTGTACTTGCCGTTCGTCGCGGCTTCGAGCTTCTTGCCCATGTTCTCGACCGCGACCACGGTCGGGTAGCCGGGTGGGTGCACGTCGGCGGCTTTCAGGACGGTGGCGGCCTGGGCGGCCAAGGCGCTGCACACCAGTGCAATGGCGCCGATCATGCGGACTGTGGGCTTCATCGGGAATGTCTCCAATTGAACGAAGAAAGCGGATCGCTGCGGTGACGGCGGCAACGGCCCGCCACGCCTTGTCAATTCTCGGGCCAGCCGGCGGCGGTCCAGCTAAAGGCATTCCCTAATCGGTCGCTCATTCCTTCAATGGATCATGCCCCCAGTTCATCAATGAATACCGCCAGCGTGTCTCGCTCACGTCGCCCTTCGGCTTCTGCGCCGAATGGCGGTGCACGTAGCCGACCACCTTGCGCATGTGGTCGATGTCGCTGGCCGTCAGGTTGTTCTGCCGCGTGTGCAGCAGTTCGATGATGCGGCGGCCGGACTGGTGGCCGACCGATTCGGAGCCCTCTTCCTCCTTGAAGCCGACCTTTTTCGACTCGTCCGTTTCCAGCCATTTCTCGATCTCGGCCGGCTCCATGTTGACGACTTCATGGAACAGGTCGATCGTCTCGTTGCGGTGGTCCAGGTCGTGCTTCTTGCTTCCGGTTGCCATTGATTTGTGCCTCGTTGTTCAGTGGGGCCTTGCCTGGGCAATCGCTGTGCGCGCACGCTTTGAGCCGATGCGACGCAGTCGACACGTGCTGCGCTGGGCTACAGTGATCGTCATGTCAGCCATCCCGCAGATATCTGCAGCTGCCGGCTGCTACCGTTGATTCTTCACCATCATGCCCCCAGTCACTGCTGCTTCCAACACCCGGCCCCGATCGCCGCTGCGCATCGGCGTGATCGGCGCCGGCATGGCGGCCCGGCCGCATCTGGCGAGCCTCGCCGAGCTGGCTGCAGCCGGCGTCGCCGAAGTCGGCTGGCTCGTCGGCCGTGACGAGCAGCGACTCGGCATGGTGGCGGCGCCGGCCGGTGCACGGCGCACGACCCGGCTAGGTGATGTGCTGGAGGACGCGGACGTTTCGGCAGTGCTCGTGCTGACCCCGCCCGACACCCATCTGGACATCGTGCGCCGCGCGGCACAGGCGGGCAAGCACGTGCTGGTGGAAAAGCCGCTCGAAGTGGACTTGCCGCGCGCGCAGGCGCTGGTGGATGTCTGCGCCGAATGCGGTGTGCAACTCGCGGTCATGCTGCAGCATCGGCTGCGCGCAGGCCCCGTGGCATTGCGAAACCTGCTGGCGTCAGGCGCTCTGGGCGACCTGACCGGCGCGAGCGCGTCGGTGCGCTGGTGGCGCCCGCAGAGCTATTACGATGCGCAGCCGGGCCGCGGCACGCTCGCGCGCGACGGCGGCGGCGTGTTGATCACGCAGGCGATCCACACGCTCGACCTGTTGCTCGGCTTCATCGGCCTGCCGGAACGCGTGACGGCGGCGGCGCACACGAGCAGCGCGCACCGGATGGAATGCGAAGACTGTGCGAGCGCACTGCTGCACTACCCGGGCGGCATCGCAGCGACCGTGCGCGCAACCACCGCCGCCTGGCCCGGCTATGTGGAGCGCATCGAGATCGACGGCACGCTGGGCAGCGCCACGCTCGAGTCGGGCGCGCTGACCGTCCGGTTGATGGATCGCGACACACTGACTGCCGGGGCCGATCAGGGCTCGGGCGGCGGCGCCGATCCGATGGGGTTCGACCATGCACCGCATCGCGCGGTGCTGCAGGATCTTTTCGAAGCGGTGCAGACCGGCCGTGCGCCGGCGGTGACGGGGCGCTCGGCGCTCGCGGTGCATCGCTTGATTGCGGCGATCGTGGCGTCGGCGCAAACCGGCGTCGCGGTGACCTTGGCCGAGGTCGAGTCCTGAACATCACGGGCCCGATCCACATTCAACTAGAGAAGATGTCCATGTCCCACACACTCGTCGACGCCCCGGCCATGTTGATCGATCCACTGACGATCCGCATGCATGCGAACGACAATGTCGCGATCGTGGCGAACGACGGCGGCCTGCCCGCGGGCACCGTGCTTGTGGAAGGCATCACCTTGGCGGACCGGGTGCCACAGGGCCACAAGGTGGCGTTGATCGATTTTGCAGCGGGCGACGAGGTGCGCCGCTACAACGTGACGATCGGCCGTGCGATCAAGGCGATCCGCGCAGGCAGCTGGGTGCATGAGCGGCTGTTGGAGATGCCGGCGGCGCGCTCGTTGGACGGCTTGCCGATCGCAACTGTCAAGCCCGCCGCTTCCGAGCCGCTTGCCGACTACACCTTCGAGGGTTATCGCAACCCCGACGACTCGGTTGGCACGCGCAACATCCTCGCGATCACGCAGACCGTGCAGTGCGTGGCCGGCGTGACCGAATTCGCGGTGCAGCGCATCAAGGCTGAGTTGCTGCCGCGTTTTGCGAACGTGGATGATGTGGTGGCGCTCGAACACAGCTACGGCTGCGGCGTCGCGATCGACGCGCCCGATGCGGTGGTGCCGATCCGCACCTTGCGCCACATCAGCCTGAATCCGAACTTCGGCGGCGAGGTGATGGTGGTGAGCCTGGGCTGCGAGAAGCTGCAGCCGGAACGCCTGCTGCCGCCGGGCAGCATTGCGCTGGTCGACGAACGCAGCGTGGCCGACATCGGCGACTCGGCAGGACCGAAGCTCGACGTCGTGACGCTGCAAGACGATGCGCACGTCGGCTTCATGTCGATGGTCGAATCGATCATGCGGCAGGCCGAAGTGCATCTGGAGCGGCTCGACGCGCGCCGGCGCGAGACGGTGCCGGCCAGCGCCCTGGTGGTCGGCGTGCAGTGCGGCGGCAGCGATGCGTTTTCCGGCGTCACCGCGAATCCGGCCGTCGGTTTCTGCACCGATCTGCTGGTGCGCGCGGGCGCCACCGTGATGTTCTCGGAGAACACGGAAGTGCGCGACGGTGTCGATCAGCTTACTGCGCGTGCCGCCACGCCAGCAGTGGCCGAAGCGCTCATCCGCGAGATGGCCTGGACCGATGCATATCTGGCGCGCGGCAGCGTGGACCGCAGCGCGAACACGACGCCGGGCAACAAGCTCGGCGGCCTGTCCAACATCGTGGAAAAGGCGATGGGCTCGATCATCAAGTCAGGCAGCGCGCCGATCGCCGGCGTGCTGGCGCCTGGCGAGAAGCTGCGGCTGGACCAGCGCGGCCTGATCTATGCCGCGACGCCGGCCAGTGACTTCATCTGCGGCACGTTGCAGCTCGCAGCGGGCATGAACCTGCACGTGTTCACGACCGGTCGCGGCACGCCGTATGGTCTCGCCGAATGTCCGGTGATCAAGGTCGCCACGCGCAGCGATCTCGCGCGCCGCTGGCACGACCTGATGGACGTGAACGCAGGAAGCATCGCCGACGGTGCGGCGTCGATCGAGGACGTCGGCTGGGAGCTGTTCCGACTCATGCTGGACGTGGCGAGCGGCCGCAGGAAAACGTATGCCGAGCAGTGGAAGCTGCACAACGCGCTGGTGTTGTTCAATCCGGCGCCGGTGACCTGAGCTTTTTCGAGTGCGCTGCGCAGCCCCAGCCTGCACATGCACCGGCAACCGGGCTGCTGCCAGCTCGATCAGCGCCGACCGCGGCCGCCTGTACTTCTGGAAAATGAAGCCATCACGCGGCCGCCTGCGTGCCGGAACGACGTCATGCGAAAGCCGTCGGCGCCGGCGGCAGCATCCGGCGCTGCGGCAGCAGGCGCTGCTGTTGCTGTTGCCTCCGCAGCCGCCACCGGCACAGCCGTGGCCGCGGGCGCCGACCGGCTTGCATCGGCGCGTGCGGTTGCGCGCGCCTTTTTGCCGGGCCGTTTCCCGTCCGGTGCGCCGCCTTCGGTCTTGGTCTGCTTCTCGGAAAACGGGGTGGACAGCTGCAGCGCCGGCGAATCGTCCGGGCCGACGCCGAAGCTGCTGGACGGCGTGCCGGCGGGCAGCACGCGCGGGCACTCGGCGGTGCCGCTTTGCATCACCAGATGGCCACCTGGAAAGCGCTCCGCCATGCTGGCATAGATCGGGCGCGACAGATCGACCGGCGGCTCTTCCGAGCGATAGACGATCACGTCCTTCTTGCCGTAGACCGTGTAGCACGGCCCGGACGCGCTGGCCACACCGCAAACGGCGGACAACAGCAGGCAGGCAACGGACAGCTGGGTTGATTTCATGATGCGCCTCGGTCGGGGGAACGGCAACGGAAACCGGCACCTAGGGCGGGTGCCGGCGAACGCATCAAATGCTAAGCGTGGCCCGCCGCTGCAACATCGCCGGCACCACCATGTTCAGGCCGCAAACGCGAGCTATTGCACGGTTGGCCGGCCAGTGCGCTGCCGGTCCAGCCAACCCGTTTCTATCGGCAGTCCGCGGCAGCGGGCGTTTCCGGGCTTCCCGCTGCTTCGAGTTCGCAAGCGCGCTGTTTCGTCATGGTCCGCACGCAGTCGGCGGCGGCCACGCGTGCGATGCTGCCGGAGGCGGCGCCATAGAACCCGCAATTCGAGTTGCGAAAGCGGATCCACAGCCGCTGGGCATCGATCAGCGGCGTTTTCTGGCTCGGCTCGACCTGCTTGCCGAGCTTTTGATAGGCAGCGTTCAAGCGCTGGTCCCAGGACTTGGCCTGAGCCGCGCTGCATTCGGTCATGTCCGCGGTGGTCAGTGCCGCGCTGCAGGGGTCGGGCGCGACAGCGGCCGCTGCAGCCGTTGCGGTGGCAGCCAGAGTCACTACCAACGGCAGGCCGGCTCTGCACGCACCTTGCCAGCACCACATCAACTTCAAAACGTGCCGGGATACATCCCGCCGTCGGCCAGCACGTTCTGCCCGGTGAGGTAGCCCGCGTGCGTGCTGCACAGGAACGCGCAGATCGCGCCGAACTCCTCCGCGTTGCCGAAGCGCTTGGCCGGCACGCCGTTGCGGCGCGCTTCCAGCATGTCGGGCTTGGTCATGCTGCGCAGGCGGTCGGTGTCGAACACGCCGGGCAGCAGGTTGTTGATGGTCACGCCTTTCGCTGCGATCGGTGAGCGCGCCACACCTGCGACGAAGCCGGTCAAGCCGCTGCGCGCGCCGTTGGACAGGCCGAGCACGGGGATCGGCGCCTTCACCGCGCCCGACGTGATGTTCACGATGCGTCCAAAGCCGCGTTCAGCCATGCGGTCGACGTTCGCCTTGATGAGTTCGATCGGGGTCAGCATGTTCGCATCCAGCGCCTTGATCCAGGCGTCGCGCTCCCAGTCGCGGAAGTCGCCCGGCGGCGGGCCGCCCGCGTTGGTGACGACGATGTCGAAATCGCTGCGCATCGCGTGCACGGCCGCGCGCCCCTCCGGTGTCGTGATGTCGCAGGCCACGCTTTCCACCGCGGCGCCGCTGCCGCTGTCTTCCGCCTCCTTCTGTAGCCGCTGCACCGCGTCGGCGAGCGGATCGGCACCGCGTGCGTTGATCAGCACGTGCACGCCTTCGCGCACCAGTGCCTGCGCGCAGCCGAAGCCGAGTCCCTTGCTGGCGCCGCAGACCAGCGCCCATCTGCCTTTGATTCCCAAATCCATCGCATGCTCCTTGTTGATTGCGTGGTCGACCCGCGGCTATTGTGCGCGGCGCACCCTGGGCGCGCGCGTGAACACGAAGATGCCCGCCAGCACGCTGAGCGTGCCGAGCGCGATCGCGGGCGTGAATGGCTCGCCGAGCAGCAGCACGCCTAACAGCAACGTCGTCATCGGCCCGACCATGCCGGTCTGCGCAGCCACGGTGGCGCCGACCCGCTCGATGCCCATCATCACAAGCAGCACCGGCAGCGCGGTGCAGACGGTGGCGTTCAGCAGCGACAGCCAGATCACCTCGGGCGCAACGCTGGTCGCTGCCGCGATCGGCCGCAGCAGCAAAAATTGCGCAATGCAGCAAACGCAGGCAACCGTGGTGGCCAGGCCTACCAGCCGCAACGAGCCGATGCGCTGCACGAGTTGCCCGCTGTAGACCAGATAGACCGCATAGCTGAGCGCACTGCCGATCACGAGCGCAGCGCCGAGCGCGGTGTCTGCATGCGCGGCCCGAGTCGATTCGCGCGCGAATACCAGCAGCACGCCGCCGTAACTGATCGCCATGCCCGCCGCTTGCCGCCAGGTGAAACGCTTGGCAAAAAGCAGCCAGCCCAGCAGCATCACGAGCGTCGGGTTCAGATACAGGATCAGGCGCTCCAGCGACGCGGTGATGTATTGCAGGCCCGCAAAGTCCAGAAAGCTCGCCAGGTAGTAGCCGCTCACACCCAAGCCGATGATGCCGAGCCAATCCATGCGTGCGATCGGCGGTTTGCCGCGCCCTGCCAACCAGGCCATCGCCACGAAGATCGGCAGCGCAAACAGCATGCGCAACATGATCAGCGTGATCGCATCGACACCGTAGCGGTAGGCGAACTTCACGATGATCGCCTTGCCGCTGAACGCGACTGCGCCGGCGGCCGCCATCAACATGCCGGGCACTATGCTTTTGCTAGCTACAGAGGCAGATCCTTTCAGCGCCACAGCCGTTTTTCACTGAAATTTCTTTGGGTCTGCCGACTCGCGGCGGCCTGAAAAGCAAACGGCGCCCGCAACCTGGGGCGCCGTCAGTTCGATGATTGCGTCCCGGCCGGAGCGCAACGCTCGGCCGGGGCATGCAACTTATCCGCGCACCGTCAATCTTCTTCCTGGAACGCGACTTCGCGGCTGCTCTTCACGGCTGGCAGCGCGACGATGATGATCAGCACCAGCGCGACCGCCAGCAGGCTCGCCGACAGCGGGCGCGTCACCAGCACGCTCCAGTCGCCGCGCGACAGCAGCAGCGCACGCCGCAGGTTCTCTTCCATCATCGGTCCGAGGATGAAGCCGAGCAACAGCGGCGCGGGCTCGGTGCCGAGCTTGATGAACAGGTAGCCGATGATGCCGAACGCGCCGACCATCCAGATGTCGAACGTGTTGTTGTTGGTCGAATAAACACCGATCGCACAGAACAGCACGATCGACGGAAACAGCCAGCGGTACGGAATCGTGAGCAGCTTGATCCAGATGCCGATCAGCGGCAGGTTCAGGATCACGAGCATCGCGTTGCCGATCCACATGGAGGCGATCAGGCCCCAGAACAGTTCCGGGTTGCTCGTCATCACCTGCGGGCCCGGCTGGATGTTGTGGATCGTCATCGCACCGACCATCAGCGCCATCACTGCGTTCGGCGGGATGCCCAGGGTCAGCAGCGGGATGAACGAAGTCTGCGAGCCGGCGTTGTTCGCCGATTCCGGCGCCGCGACGCCGCGGATGTTGCCCTGGCCGAATGGCACTTCGCCTTTTCTGAGCTTGGTCTTTTTCTCGATCGTGTAGGCCGCGAACGCCGACAGCATCGCGCCGCCGCCGGGCAGGATGCCCAGCGCCGAGCCGAGCGCGGTGCCGCGCAGCACCGCCGGAAACATGTTCTTGAAGTCCTCGCGGGTCGGAAACAGGCCTTGCACCTTGCCCGTGAAGACTTCGCGCGATGCTTCCGGCTCGGACAGATTCTTGATGATCTCGCCGTAGCCGAACACGCCCATCGCGATCGTGATGAACCCGATGCCGTCGGTCAGTTCCGGGATGTCGAACGAGAACCGTGCGACGCCCGAGTTCACGTCGGTGCCGACCAGCCCCAGCAAAAGCCCCAGCACGATCATCGCGATCGCGTTGATCAGCGAGCCGCTGGCCAGCACCACCGCGCCGATCAGGCCCAGCACCATCAGCGAGAAGTATTCGGCCGGGCCGAACTTGAATGCGACTTCCGTCAGGGGCCCGGAGAACGCGGCGAGGATCAGGGTGCCGACGCAACCCGCGAAGAACGAGCCCAGGCCGGCGGCGGCCAAGGCCGGACCAGCCCGGCCTTTGCGCGCCATCTGATAGCCGTCGATCACCGTCACGACCGATGATGATTCGCCCGGCAGATTCACCAGGATCGCCGTGGTCGAGCCGCCGTACTGCGCGCCGTAGTAGATGCCGGCCAGCATGATCAGCGCCGACACCGGCGGCAGCGCATAGGTGGCCGGCAACAGCATCGCGATGGTCGCAACCGGACCGATGCCCGGCAGCACGCCGATCAACGTGCCGAGCAGGCAGCCGACGAAACAGTAGAGAAGATTGATGCCGGTGAAGGCGACACCGAAGCCCAGCGACAGGTTGGCGAACAGATCCATGTGTTTCCTTAGATGCTCAACCGGTGATGAACGCTGGCCAGACCTGGAACTGGAGCTTCAGCGCCATCACGAACGTCACATAGCTGCCGATCGCCAGGATGATGGCCACCACCACGACTTCATTGAAGCGGAAGGTGTCACCGCCGAGCGCCGCGACAAAGGTCAGCACGATGATCGCCACGATCAGGCCCATGGAAGGCAGCCCGATGCTCGGCAGGCCGCCCAGCAGGACACCGAACAGAAAGTTCGACAGGATCACGAAGAACAGCGGCCGCCAGGCCCAGGCGCCGATGCGTCCGCCGTCCTCCGGTGCCTTGCCTGTCATGGAGATCAACATGATCAACCCGCCCAGCAGCGCCAGGATCACGCCCAGGATCAGCGGAAAGTAGCCGGGCCCCATGCGCGCACCGTTGCCGATGTTGTAGTTGCGTGCGCCCAGCGCGAACGCGATGCCGATGGCGGCGAACATCAGTCCGGCAAAGAAATCTCTCTGGCTTTTGATCATGCGTGTGGTCTCCTGCTTTGCGCAGCGCGTGTTCGGATGGTGCCGATGCGGGAACGATCGCAGCGCGCGGGCCGGATCGGGTGAACGACCGTTAGCGCGGCATGCCGGCGGCGGCTTTTCCAATCATCATGCGGGAACGAATTAAAACAGGTTCGGCAGGCCGTGCCACGCTATTTTTTGCCCATCCAGCCAGTCAGCTTCAGGTCAGCGGCGGCGTTGTAGCCAGCACCTCGTCGGTCACCGTGGCGCCGGACGCGACCCGCAGGGCGCCGGCCAGCCGCAGCGGCCGCATGCCGTCGGCCACCGCCTGCCGGCGCAGTGCCTCGACGTTCGGGCTGTCGTTCACAAGCTGCCGGAACGCATCGGACACGGTGAGCAGTTCGAACAAGCCCATGCGCCCCATGAAGCCGGTCATGCGGCAATCGACGCAGCCGACCGGCCGGTACGGCTGCCAGTTGCCGTTGATCTTCCAGGGGCGGATCAATTCGTCGAGCGCCTCGCGCGAGGCCTCCGGGTCCGGCTCGCGACACTGCCGGCACAACGTGCGCACGAGCCGCTGTGCGAGCACACCGAGCAGGGTCGCGTTCACCAGATACGGCGGCACGCCGAGCTCCATCAGCCTTGTCACGGCGGAAGGCGCATCGTTCGTGTGCAGTGTGGAGAACACCAGATGCCCGGTCAGCGCGGCCTGCACCGCCATGTCGGCGGTCGCGGCGTCGCGGATCTCGCCGACCATGATGATGTCCGGGTCCTGCCGCATCAGTGCGCGCAGGCCTTCGGGGAACGTGAAGTCGAGCTGCGCCTGCACCTGCGTCTGGTTGAAGCTCGGCTCGATCATCTCGATCGGGTCCTCGATCGTGCTGACGTTGACTTCCTCGGTCGCCAGGCGCCGCAACGTCGAATACAAGGTACTGGTCTTGCCGGAGCCGGTCGGGCCCGTGACCAGCACGATGCCGTGCGGACGTTTCGTGAGCTGCTCCCAGCGCTTCGCGTCGTGCGACGTGAAGCCGAGCGCGTCGAGATCCTTGACCGCGGTGTCCGGGTCGAAGATGCGCATCACCATCTTCTCGCCGAACGCGGTCGGCAACGTGGACAGCCGCATCTCGACTTCCTCGCCCCGCGGGTTGCGCGTCTTGATGCGGCCGTCCTGCGGGCGCCGGCGTTCCACCACGTCCATGCGGCCCAGGAGTTTGATGCGCGCGGTCATCGCGCCGAGCACACCGGGCGGCAGTTGATAGACCGGATGCAGCACGCCGTCGATGCGAAAGCGGATCACGCCCTGCTCGCGGCGCGGCTCGAGGTGGATGTCGGACGCGCGCTGGTCGAACGCGTACTGCCAGAGCCAATCGACCACCTTGACGACGCCCTGGTCGTTCGCGTCGAGCTGCTTGGTGCTGTTGCCGAGTTCGACCAGCTGCTCGAAGCTGGCCGTGCTCGAGTTGCCGCCGGCCTTTTGCGCAACCCGGACCGATTTGGCGAGCGCGAAGAACTCTGCGCGAAAACGCTGGATGTCCTGCGGATTGGCGACCACGCGGCGCACGCTGCGGCGCGACTGGCGTTCGACTTCGCCGATCCAGTCGGTGATGAACGGCTCGGCGGTGGCCACCACCACTTCCTTCGGCGTGACCTGCACCGGCAGCACGCGGTGCCGCTCGGCATAGGCCGCGCTCATCGTCTCCGCCACCTTGCCGACATCGACACGCAGCGGATCGATGCGCAGATACATCAGCTCGGCGCGCTTGGCCAGATATTGCGTGAGTGCTTCCGCATCGAGCGGCTTGCCGTCGGATGCGCGCGCCATCGCCACATTGGCGAGGCGCACCAGCGGGTGCAGCGTGCTCTCCGCCTGCGCGCAGCGCGCGATGGTGCGCTGCGCTTCCTCCGATGTGATCACCGCATCGGCGCGCAGCCAGTCGACCAGCAGCCGCCAGTGCAGCGGGCCGTGATGCGGCTTGGTCGGGGCTGCAGCAGCAGTGGCATCCACAAGTTCGTCCATCTACTTCACCATCGGCTTGAACGCACGTAGCCACTTGACGGCCGGCAACCCGAACCGCGTCTGCACGAAATCGGCGCGCTGTGCGAGCAGTTCGCGCGCCGGCCGCCCGGCGGTGCGCTGCGCCAGCACCACCGTATTGCCTTCGCGGGTCGGCTTGAACAGCCAGAGCGCACGTTCGCCGAACACGTCGGCAATTTTTTCGAGGCTGCGCGGCAGGCTCGATGAGCGGCCGAACAGGTTCACCGTCATGCAGCCGTCCTCGGTCAGCAGCGCGCGGCAGTCGGCATAAGCCTCGATGCTGTCGAGCACCGGCGCGGCAGCGTCGTCGTCGTAGAGGTCCACCTGCAGCGCATCGATGCTGCCGGCCCAGCGCGAATTTCGGATTTCCTCGCGCGCATCGGCAAGCACGATCTCGAGCCGTTTGTCTTCGCGCGGCAGCTTGAACCAGCCACGGCAGGCCGCAAGCACCTGCGGGTTCAGCTCGACCGCGGTGGTGCGCGCAAGGCGCAACTTCTGATGGCAGAACTTGGTCAGCGAGCCGGCGCCCAGGCCGAGCTGCATGGCCTGCCGCTCCTTGATCTTGGCCGGCTCGACGAACAGCAGCCAAGCCATCATGCGCTGCACGTATTCGAGTTCGATCTCATATGGGCTGTCGATCAGCATCGTGCCCTGCACCCAGGGCGTGGACAGATGCAGAAAGCGCACGCCGGCTTCTTCCGAGCAGTTGACGTCGGGCAGATCTGCGGTCGGAGCGGCTCGGGCAATGACAGTCATGTGCCTCAGTGTGCCAGCGCGGCTGCGATCAGTGGCCATCCGACCTGCACAGGCACGGCAACAAGATCACGGGTGGCTTCAAAAACGATCGTCTGCACAGCGCAGCGACCCGGTGCTGACTCAATGCATTTGCGTGCCTGGCCCATCGAACCTCAGGTTCAGCGCCCGTGCTGCAGCATCCAGGCGCCTGTCACGGGTCCACAACTGCGCACCCGGCGTGAGCATCACAGCGGCCAGCAGGTGTGCGTCAACCCAGCCAATGCCGGTTCCGGCCAGCGAATACCGCTCAAGCATGGCGAGAACTTCGTGGTCATCCGCCCCGCTGGCTTGGGGCAGTCTGCCCAGCAGCTCCAGCACGCCCGTACGGTCGCGGAGAGTTCCACACGCGATCTCGCCGATCACGAACGGATGCATGACGACGGTCCGCCTGCCGAGCTGCTCCTGCAGGCTCGCATCGCTCACGCTGAGATGATCGATCCAGATCGACGTGTCGACCAGGATCAATGTGGTTCTTCCTCAGGGGTCGATTGGCGGCGCGAAACCGGCTTCAGCCCAGGCTCGCTGCCGCCCAGCCGCGCGAGCCGCTTGGCACTTTCCCGCTCGATCAGGGCTTTCAGCCCCTCTCGCACCAGCGCGGTTCGATCGAGCGGACCAGCAAGGCGCGCTGCCGTGACAAGTAATTCGTCATCGATGTTGATGGTGGTGCGCATCCAACCTGCTCCATGTCGAAAGCATCAAATCTATCACTTTTTGATGACGAATATCGTGCTTTGGTCGCTGCCTTTGTTCTGTCCCCTCAATCAACGAGACCATGCGATGCAAACACCTCACGCCACGCTTTCAACTTCTGCGCGAACGTCGTGGATGCATTCGCCGGACTGGTCGATGGCAGGCGGTGAAATGCGATCGATGCGGCGCGCGCATGCCCGGCCTGCTCGAACGCGCCGCGCACCGCATCGGCATGTTTGAAGCTCGCCGCGCCGTTGTGCGCCACCGCCACCAGCCGCGGGCACTGGCGCGCCAATCCGGCGAAGTCGCTCAACGCGGCGTTGCGGATGTTCGCGTCCAGGCTGCCGATGCGGTCGCAACTGGCATAGACGTCCCAGAGACCAAGCCGCTTGGACAGCAGCCATTCGCTCTTTTTTTCATAGCTGGAAACGATTACTGGACTAGCGCCATCAGGCCAAACGGCTTGCAAAATGGCCCAGAAGCGGTTCTGCGGGTGCGCGTAGTAGCACTGCTCGGCCAGGGACCGGCCACCGGGAAAGCTGCCGAGGATAAGCAGCACGGTCGATGCGTTGACGACCGGCGGCAGGCCGGTGAGGCGGTTGGCGGGCGGCAGGCGTGGTTCAGACATCGCGCGGGATCGGAATTGCTGCACGAAACGGTAGCATCACCGCGTTTTCGCGACAGCTGCAGCCACCATGGACCCCAACACGCTCAATCGCCTCGACCCGCACGCCATCTGGCTGTTCCTGTCCACCCGTGGTGTCGACCTGGGCCTGAAACTGCTCGGCGCGATTGCGATCTGGGTGATCGGCCGCTGGCTGATCGGCCTGGCGCGCACGGTCGCCTCGCGCACTTTGCTACGCGCGGGCCGCGTCGATGCGACGTTGTCGGCGTATCTGGTGTCGTTCCTGTCGGGCGGTCTCACGGTGCTGCTGATCCTCGCGATCCTGAACGTGTTCGGCGTGCAGACCACGTCGTTCGCGGCGCTGCTGGCCGGCGTGGGCCTGGCGATCGGCACGGCCTGGGGCGGACTGATGGCGCACTTCGCCGCGGGCATCTTCATGCAGGTGCTTCGGCCTTACCGCGTCGGCGACCACATCAACGCGGGCGGCAGCGATGGCCGGGTCGAGCAGCTCGGGCTGTTTTTCACCACCATCGTGACCGAGCAGAACGTGCGCACCACGGTCGGCAACAACAAGGTGTTTGCGAGCAACATCGAGAACTTCAGCGCGCTGCCGTACCGGCGCGTGGACTGCGCGGCCAAGGTGCCGGCCGGCATGGCGGTGGAGGATGCGATCACACGGTTGCGCGCGGCCATCGCCGCGGTCGCGAATGTGAAGGCAGAGCCGCCGCCGGAAGTCGCGCTGCTCGAATACGTGCCCGATGCGTCCAGGCTCGTGGTGCGGCCATATGCGCACACCGATCACTACTGGCAGGTGTACTTCGACACGCAGCAGGCGATTGCCGACACGCTGACACCTGTACCTGCGCCCTGATTGATTCGCGCGCTACGCGAGCCGTTGTCAGGCCCGCGCGGTGCTCGCACCCACCTGGGGAAAGCGCCAGCGCAGCAGCAGCCAGGCGCCCAGGCCGATCGTCATCAGCCCGGCGGACGTGAGCGCAAGCTGCCGCGTGGAATCCATCACCAGCGGCGCCAGCACGCCCGCGGCCAGCCCGTTGGCCAGCGCACCGACGAACGCCTGCATCGAAGACGCCATGCCGCGCCGGTTCGGGTGCAGATCGAGCACCAGCAACGTGACCACCGGCGTCATCAGCGCCCAGCCGAACGAGTACAGCGCGATCGGCAGCAGCGCCCAGCCCGCGTGCGGCACCCACACGCTGTTGGCCACCACGTTGAGCAGCGACACCGTCAGCATCACGTAAAAACCGCGCTGGATCTGCGCTTTCGGCGTGACGCGGCCGGCGAGCCGCCCGCTGAGCCAGGCGCCGCTCATGATGCCGCCGATGATCAGCAAAAAAAGCCAGAAGAACTGCGTGGGCGCAAGCGCCAGGTGCCGGCCCAGAAAAACCGGCGCCGCCATCACGTAGAGGAACATGCCGTTGAACGGCACGCCGCTGGCCAGCGCGAGCAGCAGAAAGCGCGGGCTGGTCGCCAGTTCGCGGTAGCCGCGCAGCAGATTGCCGGCGTTGAACGGCTGGCGCTCGGGCGCATACAGCGTCTCCGGCAGCAGCCGCGCGTTCGCGATCCACAGCAGCGCGCCGACGCCGCTCAAAAACCAGAACACCGCGGCCCAGCCCCACCAGACCGACAGCCAGCCGCCAACGACCGGCGCGATCGCCGGGGCGACGCCGAAATACAAGGTCACCAGGCTCATCATGCGCTGGGCATCGGCCGGGGAAAACATGTCGCGGATCACCGCCCGCGACACCACGATGCCGGCGCCGGTGGACAGGCCCTGCAGCGCGCGAAAGCCGATCAGCTGCGCGGCGTTCGTCGACAGCGCACAGCCGATCGACGCCAGCGTGAACACCGCGACGCCCCAGAGCACCACGGGGCGGCGCCCGAAGCTGTCCGACAGCGCGCCGTGGAACAGGCTCATGAACGCAAAGCCGAACAGATAAGCCGACAGCGTCTGCTGCATCTGCACCGGGGTGGCGGCCAGATCGCGCGCAATGCCGTCGAACGCGGGCAGATAGGTGTCGATCGAGAACGGCCCGAGCATGCCGAGCAGCGCCAGCAACAAGGCCAGACCCGAGCGCGAATGGCGCCACAGTTGGGCAGCGTTCGGGTTCATGCGCGGGCCGCCGAAGGTGATTGGGCCTGCGCGTGGGCGGACGCGGATCGACGGGAGGAAACAACAAGCGGGACGCGGCCGGAAGACGTGATCAAGGTGGAGGTCAATGCTGGCAAACGGGTATTTTCCCCATAACCATCTGCGGCCTACCCGGGTTAGAGTGCGCCCGAGGGCCGGCTGGCCCTTTTTCCTTGGCCCCGCTTTTTCAAATACCGAGACCCGACCGATGAAACTCAATCTGCTCGCCACCGCCGTGGCCTTCACCCTTGCCGCTGCCGGCAGTGCGTTTGCGGCACCGATCGTGATCAAGTACAGCCACGTGGTGGCCGACCAGACGCCGAAAGGCCAGGCCGCGCTGAAATTCAAGGAGCTGGCCGAGAAAAAACTGCCCGGCAAGGTCGAGGTGCAGGTGTTCCCGAACAGCCAGTTGTTCGGTGACGGCAAGGAGATGGAGGCGCTGCTGCTCGGCGACGTGCAGGTGATTGCGCCGTCGCTTGCCAAGTTCGGCAAATACACGCCCAAGCTGCAGGTGTTCGACCTGCCGTTCCTGTTCGACGACACGGAAGCGGTGGACCGTTTTCAGGACGGCACCAAAGGCCAGGAGCTGCTGGACTCGATGAGCAAGAAAGGCATCAAGGGCCTGGGCTACATCCACAACGGCATGAAGCAGCTGTCGGCCAACAGGGCGCTCAGGAAACCCGAAGACGCCAAAGGCCTGAAGTTCCGCATCCAGAGCTCGGACGTGCTCGAAGCGCAGTTCAAGGCGCTCGGCGCGAACCCGCAGAAGCTCGCGTTCTCCGAGGTCTATCAGGCGTTGCAGTCGGGCGTGGTGGACGGCCAGGAAAACACCTGGTCGAACATCTACACGCAGAAGTTCTATGAGGTGCAGAAATACACCACCGAGAGCAACCACGGCGTGATCGACTACATGGTGATCGTGAATGCGAACTGGTGGAAAGGCCTGCCCGCCGACGTGCGCACAGGCCTGAACGAAGCGATGGTGGAATCGATCAAGTACGGCAACAAGGTCGCAGGCGACGAGGACAAGGCCGCGCGCCAGAAAATCGCCGACTCCAAGCAGACCGAGATGATCAAGCTGACCAAGGCGGAGCTGAAGCCGTGGCGCGAGGCGATGAAGCCGGTCTGGAAGAAGTTCGAAGGCGAGATCGGCAAGGACATCATCGACGCTGCAGAAAAATCGAACGCGCCGTGATGTGATGGTCCGGGCGGTGATCGGCATTGCCGTGCAAACTGGTGCCCTTTCGTAGACAGGCATCGGACACCACCGTCATGAGTACCAGGTCGAATCACGCCGCTGCGTCGGCTGCCGTTGACGCCGCACCATCGCTCGATCATCTGCGCGACTGGGTCGGCAAGACCGAGCGCCGCAGCGACGTCATCACGGCGGCGCCGCTGGCAGGCCTCATCGCGACGCTCGATCGCAGCACCGACGCAGCCCCGTGCACCGGCACCGCACTGCCGCCGCTCGCCCACTGGCTCTACTTTCTGCCGCAGGCGCCGCAGCACGAAATCGGCGCCGACGGCCACCCGAAACGCGGCGGGTTCTTGCCGCCGGTGCCGCTGCCGCGCCGCATGTGGGCCGGCGGGCGGCTGCGTTTCGAGCAGCCCCTGCATGTCGGCGACGAAGCCGTGCGCACGTCCACGATCGACAAGGTCGAGGTCAAGCAGGGCCGCAGCGGCACGCTCGTGTTCGTGACCGTGCGCCATGACGTCAGCGTGGCCGGCAGGACCGCGCTCTCCGAAGCGCATGACATCGTCTATCGCGACAACCCCCAGCCGGGCACCGCACCGCCGACCCCGGCGGACGCGCCGACCGATGAAGCTTTCAGCCGCCCGATCGTGCCGGACCCGGTGCTGCTGTTCCGCTACTCCGCGCTGACCTTCAACGGCCACCGCATCCATTACGACCGCCCTTATGTGACCGAAATGGAAGGCTATCCGGGCCTGATCGTGCATGGCCCGCTGATTGCCACGTTGCTGGTCGATCTGGTGCGGCGCGAGGTGCCGGGCACGGATATTCGCGCATTCGACTTCAAGGCCGCCAGCCCGCTGTTCGACATCGACCCGTTCACCGTCTGCGGCAGGCGTGAAGCCGACGGCCGCGTTGCGTTATGGGCACGCAACCACGAAGGCAAGCTGGCGATGCAGGCAACTGCCGAACTGGCCTGATCCGTCCCGAGCCGACCAATCGACGAAACACAGCCCCATGCTGAAGACCGCCACCGACGAATACCAGGACATCCGCGACGCCGTGCGCGCGCTGTGCGCCGAGTTTCCGGATGAATACCACCGCAAGATCGATGAGCAGCGCGGCTATCCGACAAGCTTCGTCGACGCGCTGACCAAAGCCGGCTGGCTCGCCGCAATGATCCCGGTCGACTACGGCGGCTCGGGCCTCGGCCTGGGGGAGGCGACCGTGGTGATGGAGGAGATCAACCGCGCAGGCGGCAACTCGGGCGCGTGCCACGGGCAGATGTACAACATGGGCACCCTGCTGCGGCACGGGTCGGAGGCGCAAAAGCAGCTCTACCTGCCGAAGATCGCCAGCGGCGAATGGCGGCTCCAGTCGATGGGCGTGACCGAGCCGAGCACCGGCACCGACACCACCAAGATCAAGACCACGGCCGTCAAAAAAGGGGATCGCTACGTCATCAATGGCCAGAAAGTCTGGATCAGCCGCGTGCAGCACTCGGACTGGATGATCCTGCTCGCGCGCACCACGCCGCTTGCCGACGTGAAGAAGAAGTCCGAAGGCATGTCGATCTTCATGGTCGATCTGCGGCAGGCGGAAAAAAGCGGCCTGACCGTGCGCCCGATCCCGAACATGGTGAACCACGAAACCAACGAGCTGTTCTTCGAGAACCTCGAGATCCCGGCCGAGAACCTGATCGGCGAGGAAGGAAAAGGCTTCAAATACATCCTCGACGGCCTGAATGCCGAGCGCACCTTGATCGCGGCCGAATGCATCGGCGACGGCTACTGGTTCATCGACCGGGTCACGAAATACGTCGGCGAGCGCGTCGTGTTCGGCCGCCCGATCGGGCAGAACCAGGGCGTGCAGTTTCCGATTGCGGAAAGCTATATCGAAGTCGAGGCCGCGAACCTGATGCGCTGGCAGGCCTGCGAGCTGTTCGATGCGCACGAGCCCTGCGGCGCGCAGGCCAACATGGCGAAGTATCTGGCCGCCAAGGCGAGCTGGGAAGCCGCGAACGCGTGCATCCAGTTCCACGGCGGCTTCGGTTTCGCGAACGAATACGACGTCGAGCGCAAGTTCCGCGAGACGCGGCTGTATCAGGTCGCGCCGATCTCGACGAACCTGATCCTGAGCTACGTGGCCGAGCACGTGCTCGGCCTGCCGCGGTCGTTCTGAGCCGACGGGAGATCTGGGATGAGACCGCTCGAAGGCATCACCGTCGTCACGCTCGAACACGCGATCGCAGCGCCGTTCTGCACACGCCAGCTGGCCGACCTCGGCGCAAGGGTGATCAAGATCGAGCGGCCCGGCGTCGGCGACTTCGCGCGGGCCTACGACTCGCGTGTGAATGGCCTGGCATCCCACTTCGTCTGGACCAATCGGTCGAAGGAAAGCCTCACGCTCAACTTGAAGGCCGAGGCTGCGCCGGACGTGCTCGGCCGGTTGCTGGAGAAGGCCGACGTGCTCGTGCAGAACCTCGCGCCCGGCGCCGCGGCGCGGCTGGGCCTGGGTTATGAGATGCTGAAGGACAAGCACCCGGGCCTGATCGTCTGCGACGTCTCGGGCTACGGCGATGACCCGAACGAGCCCGGCCCGTATCGCGACAAGAAGGCATACGACCTGCTGATCCAGGGCGAGGCCGGCTTTCTTTCGATCACCGGCTCGGAGGGTGAACCCGCAAAAGCCGGCTGCTCGATCGCCGACATCGCGGCCGGCATGTATGCGTACACCAACATCCTCGCGGCGCTGATCAATCGCGGCAGGACCGGCCGGGGCTGCAGGATCGATGTGTCGATGCTGGAGAGCATGGTCGAATGGATGAGCTACCCGCTCTACTACGCGTTCGACGGTGCCCAACCACCGCCGCGCGCAGGTGCTTCGCACGCCACGATCTATCCGTACGGCCCATTCCTCGCAGGTGACGGGCGCACCGTGATGCTTGGGCTGCAGAACGAACGCGAGTGGGAGCTCTTCTGCACCAAAGTGCTGCGGCAGCCGGAACTCGCGGCCCATGCGCATTTCACCGCGAACGCGAAACGGGTGGCGAACAAGGCCGAACTGGCCGCGTTGATCACCGACGTGTTCTCCGGCCTGATGCTCGAGCAGGTGATCGAGCGGCTCGAAGACGCGCAGATTGCAAACGCGAGCGTCAACACGATGCACGACGTCTGGGCCCACGCGCAGCTGCGTGCGCGGGACCGCTGGGTGCAGGTGCAGACCGCAGCCGGGCCGGTGCCCGCGCTGCTGCCGCCGGGCATGCCCGCGAGCTTCGAGCCCCGCATGGATGCGGTACCGGCGCTCGGTGAACACACCTGCGCGATCCTGGCCGAACTCGGTCTGGCCGAGGCCGAGATTCAGAAGCTTCAGGCCGACCAGGCTGTCTGAGGTTCCCATCGATGAACGCCCACCCGGACGCGATGCAACCCGCTCTGCCCCGCTCTTACCTGTTCGTTCCGGGCAACCGGCCCGAACGCTTCGACAAGGCATCGGCCAGCGGCGCCGACGCCGTCATCGTGGACCTTGAAGATGCAGTGCCGCCCGACCAGAAGGGCACCGCGCGTGCGGCCGTAGCCGGCTGGTTGTCGGCTGACCGGCCCGTCGTGCTGCGCATCAACGCAGCCGGCACGCCCTGGTTCGACGCGGATCTGGCACTGTGCCGCGATCATGCAAACGGCATCGCGGGCATCATGCTGTCGAAAGCCGAACGGGTCGACGATCTGGCGCGTCTGGAAGGCTTGGCCCCGCTGCTGCCGCTGATCGAGTCGGCGCTCGGCTTCGACAACCTGCGCGCCATCTGCGGCACGCCCGGCGTGCAGCGGCTTTGCTTCGGCTCGATCGACTTCCAACTCGACCTCGGCATTCCGGGCGAAGGCGAGGCGCTGCTTTATTTCCGCTCGCAGCTGGTGCTGATGTCGCGGCTGGCGGGCCTGGCTGCGCCGGTGGATGGTGTGACGGCAAACGTGTCGGACGTCGAACTTGCGCGAGGCGATGCGTTGCGTGCGAGGCAGCTCGGCTTCGGTGCCAAGCTCTGCATCCATCCGCGGCAGGTCGAGCCGGTCAATGCGGCATTCGGCCCGTCAGCCGGCGAGCTGGCCTGGGCCCGGCGCGTCATCGTCGCTGGCCGGGACGCTGCCGGCGCTGCCGTGTCACTGGACGGCGTCATGGTCGATCGGCCGGTCATGCTGCAGGCGCAAGCGCTGCTGCAGCGCGCGGGTGAGATTTCCTGAGCCAGCGGCGGTCGGCGGCCACGCAAAAGCACGTATCCTGCGCAATCCACGCGCCTGCAGAAACGGCCGGCCGAGTGGCTGCAGTTCGATCGTCATCACGAAAGAGACAACCATGAGATTTCTGGATCGCCTGGAAGAATGGATCGTCACGACGATGCTGGCCGCGATGACGTTGCTGACGTTCTCGCAGGTCGTGGCGCGCTATGTGTTCAATGCCGGCTGGACCTGGGCGCTGGAGCTGACCACCGTGTTCTTCGCGCTGATGATCTTTGTCGGCATCTCCTACGGCGTGCGGGTCGGCGCGCACATCGGGGTCGATGCGCTGGTCAAGCTGATGCCGGCCGGCGTGCGGCGCGCGACATCGATCGTGGTGGTGCTGCTGTGCCTTTTATACGCGGGTCTGGTGATCTACGGTTCGCTGATCTACGTGAGCAAGATGCAGATGGTCGGCGTGGAGATGGAGGACCTGCCGGTCCCGATCTGGGTGGTGCGGTCGATCCTGCCGCTGGGCTACACGCTACTGACGTTCCGGTTTCTGCAGGTGCTGTGGGCATTGGTGACGGGACGTTCCGATAGCCTGCACCTGGGCGATGAAGCTGCTGATGCGCTCAAGCTCAAGAGCGAGGAGGCCGCATCGTGAATACCGCCATCCTGTTCGTCACGCTGTTCCTGTTCATGGCGATCGGCATGCCGGTCGCCATTTCCTTGGGTCTCTCCAGCCTGCTGACGATCCTGTTCTTCGGCGAGGACTCGCTCGCGAGCCTGTCGATCAAGCTGTATGAGACCAGCGAGCACTACACGTTGCTGTCCATTCCGTTCTTCATCCTGGCCGGCGTGATGATGAGCACGGGCGGCGTGGCCAAGCGCATGGTGCGCTTCGCGGTCGCGGCTGTCGGCCACCTGCGCGGCGGCCTCGCGATCGCCAGCGTGCTGGCCTGCACGCTGTTCGCGGCGGTTTCGGGCTCCAGCCCGGCGACGGTGGTGGCGATCGGCTCGATCGTGATCGCGGGCATGGTGAGGAACGGCTACCCGAAGGAGTTCGCCGCCGGCGTGATCTGCAACGCCGGCACGCTCGGCATCCTGATCCCGCCTTCGATCGTGATGGTGGTCTATGCGGCCGTGACCAACGTGTCGGTGGGCCGCATCTTCATGGCCGGCGTGATGCCGGGCCTGCTGCTTGCGTTCATGCTTGCCTTCGCGGTCTGGTGGCGCGCGGGCAAGCTGACCTTGACCAAGGGCGAACGCGCGCCGATGCGCGAAGTGCTGGTCGCGTTCAAGGATTCGATCTGGGGCCTGGCGCTCCTTGCGATCATCATGGGCGGCATCTACGGCGGCATCTTCACGCCGACCGAAGCGGCCGCGGTGGCTGCCGTATATGCCACGTTCGTCGCGGTCGTCGTTTATCGCGACATCAAGCCGAAGGACCTGCCGCACGTCTTCATGGATGCGGGCAAGACCACCGTGATGCTGATGTTCATCATCGGCAACGCGCTGCTGTTCGCCCACGTGCTGACCACCGAGCGCATTCCGCAAACCATCACCGGCCACATCCTGGCCGCCGGCATGGAGCCCTGGCAGTTCCTGCTGGTCGTCAACATCATCCTGCTGATCGCGGGCAATTTCATGGAGCCGACCGGCATCATCCTGATCCTGGCGCCCATCTTCTTTCCGATCGCCGAACAGCTCGGCATCGACCCGATCCACCTGGGCATCATCATGGTGGTGAACATGGAGATCGGCATGATCACGCCGCCGGTCGGACTCAACCTGTTCGTGACCAGCGGCATCACCGGCATGAACCTGGTGCAGGTGACCAAAGCCGCGCTGCCGTGGCTGATGATCCTGCTGCTGTTCCTTCTGCTGGTGACCTACATTCCGCAGATCAGCCTGTGGTTGCCGGCCGTGATCTTCGACTGAGCCTGGACAAGCTCGCGAGCCCGAACCCCCGCCACACCATGAGCCGCAGTCCCGCCGATCGACCGGCGGCCTCTTCAGCAGCAGCCGGCATGTCCGCCGACTGGAGCACCGAGCCGCTGCGCACGATGGGCTGGTCCGAACTCGATCAGACCACCGACTGGCCGCTGAATTTCATCGTGCGCCCCGATGAAACCGGCACGGGTCCGCCGGCCGGGAGCGAGTTGCCGGTGCTGACCACTTTGGCCGACGCATTCGACGAGGACGACTCGCCCGAATCACATGCACCAACCGAGTCCGCCGATTCGTTTATGCCAACCGTGTTCGGCCCGAAACTGCGGCACGTGGACGGTGTGGACCCGATGCATGCCGACCCGGACAGCGCGCCCGCCTCGATCGGTCAGCGCCCCAGCGCCTTTGCGAATTGGAGCTTCCTGTGGCTGGTGCTGGTGCTATTGCTCGGGATTGCGGCTGCAGCTTGGTTTTGGTGGCCTGGCTTAAGGCAGTGATGAGGCAAAGGGCCAGAACGGTCAAAACCGCCGATGTTTCGATCCAGAAACTTTTAGGTTTGCCTAATGGGAGGCCAGATTTGGAAATTAGAGCAGTGGCAAGCACTTGCCACTGCTTGCCACTGCGTTAGGCGACCGACGGGCTCGCACTCGGTGCGATCTAATTACAGTTAGGCCTTTTATGAAAGCTCATCTGCAACCTGATGGCCCTTTGTCTCAGGTAGTATTCGTTCACGACTACTTGCAGCTTGTTTTCCAAGGTTGCGCATTCGCCCTGCATAACTCGGCTATTTACTCAACCGGCTCTTGGGAGCTTCGCCAAGGTCATCCCGGCTTCTGTGATGCCCTTGTAGCGCTTATAAACCAAACAGCCCAGGCCGAAGAGCTTGCTGAAAGCCTGCGGTTGCATTTCTCTGGTGGTGGCGTGGTGTCCGTCCCCAGCTCAAGTTCCGACGCGCGCGGCCCCGAGGCATGGCAGTTCAGTCGGCTTGGCAGCCCCACGGTTGTGAAGCTAAATGCCTAACCATTCATTGCAGCCGACCGCCTACGGCGGCGGCTGAATTTATCCGTTAGCCCTTATCAAATAGTCTGTCCTTTGAATTCTGACAACGAATCGTTGCCACATCCCCCCGAGCCGGATGTCATACACGTGATCGACCGCACAGCGCTAGTTGAGAACATCCTGAACCAGATTATTATCTCTTACTGTGGTCCTCGTAATGACGCCGTTGAGTTCATGTGGGGCGTTGTGTTGGACACGTCGGTTATGTCGCTTGGAGCAAAGATTAAAGTAACAATGGCTGTAGCCCATGAAATAGGCTTCAAGCTGAATCGAAATCCTCTGCATAAGGTGGTTGCTCTGCGCAATGCTTTCGCTCACCACGCCACTGATGCATATCCAGTCTACGTTCCTAGAAAACACCCGGCAAAGGACACGAGCTACTACCAGCTATGGGTGCTTGAAAGCTCGGGTATGGTATCACGGTTAAAAAGAGACGACGCTTTTGAAGAATTCAACATCGCTTATAAGGCTTCGCGCAAGTCGCTTGTTGAACTAAAAAATCTCATCCAAGAGAAAGTGAAAAGCAGTGGCGTCTAACCTATCATTGCAGCCGACCGCCTACGGCGGCTTCTGAATTCGTTCGTTAGGCCTCACAAAGGTTATCAGATCGTGGATTCAGAAGATCTCATCTTCATAAGCTACGCGCGCGAAGACCAGCCTTGGGCGGAAAAGTTGTACATGGACCTTCGTCGCGCAGAATTGAATGCGTGGCTCGATGTCCGTTGTCTTGGTGCGGGATCGAACTGGAAGCACGAGATCCAAAGGGCGATCAAGTCCGCTCGCTTCTTTCTACTGCTGATTTCCAAGCACTCGGTTGGGAAGCGAGGCTTCGTGCAGCGAGAAATCAAGCAGGCCTTAGCAGTACTACAAGAGTTTCCGGCCGGGGCCGTCTTCATGATTCCAGCGCGGCTAGATGAGACCGTGCCAGTTGACCTTGAGCTACATGATCTGAACTGGGTTAGTCTACTCCCAGACTATCATGCAGGATTTGCTCGAATACTCAGCGCGTTCATCGATCTAAAGAAACTACCGCTCAAGTTCTCTGGTAGCGCCGCCCCCACAGTCCCTATTACGATAGTTGACAAAGGCAAACAGATTGCGGTCGATCTGCCGTTGCTTATTGGGGACCGGGCTCCCGTTAGCTACGCGCCATTTAGAACAGCAAGGGAATTTCTGCAGCAGTTCTTTGATAGGTTGCCTCCGGAGAGACAGTTCGCTGACACGGCGCTCTCCTACTACGTTACCTTTTCAACAAAGCATAGTCGAGTGGCCCTAAGCGATGATCTGCGTGCCAAGTTCCCAGATGAGATCACGATAGTCCTACAGAACGTCTTTCGTGAATTGACCGTTCGGAGTGAGGGAGTATCCGTCGTTCTATCCTTTGGAGGAAAGACGCAAGCCATTGCGATTCCATACGAGGCCATCCGCGGGATTTACATGCCCGAGATAGGTGTGCAGATTGCAATGAACCAAGGCCCGGCGGCCTAGAGCTTGGGTGCTCGGTGAGGCCTAACCATTCATTCCAGCCGACCGCCTACGGAGGCGGCTGAATTTGGTCGTTAGTCGTGCGGGCAAAGCGTCGTGCAAAAGCTCAAGCAAAAAGTGGCTGTGGCGCTCGTCCAGCAAGCGCAGTGCGCTATGGTTTTTGCAGTGTTGTTTGCGCGCTCGGCAGTTGGCGCCGCGCTTGCTTCACATCGGGTGCCGGTTGCTCAGCGCACGGGCCTTGCCGTCGCCTTTGCGCTTGGGTCTGCATTGGCGTTGCCCATTGGTCTAACTCGGCATTGCAGCCGTCCGCCTACGGCGGCGGCTGAATTTGGTCGTTAGCCCGGAAAAGATCAGAACGTTGACTTATGAAAAGAAATTGGGAAACTGTTCGCGAACTTTTGTCGAAAGTCGAAAGTTGCACTCTCCCTGCGGAAATGGTGCGGCTCTCAGATTTTCCCAGTGAGCGAGCGGCAGAAGTTTCCTACCACATGAGCCTGCTGATCGAGGCCAGACTTGTAAAGGGGCAAATGCTACAAACAATGGGTCCTGAGGCGAAAGACTTTTTCGGTCAGAGACTGACGTGGGAAGGGCATGAGTTTCTTGACACCGTTCGAAGTGACACGGTCTGGAAAAAAACGAAGAAGGTCTTTACAGAGCAAGGTATCTCGATGACCTTTGAACTCGTCAAGACAGTGGCGAAAGAAGCCGCTGCTGGTTTGTTAAAAGGCGCGCTGGGTGGCTAACCCGCCTACAGGGACTTCCCAATTAGTCAAGCGGTAGTCGGATAGTTTTTTCTTTCTTCCTGATGACGGTATTTTTCTTGCGCGGCGGTGAGTCCAAGCGGCAAACAAACGAGGAACAGACTGCACATCTACAGACGGCCTTGTTGCACGGCTGACCCTTGCGAGTTCAGGGTGCGGACCCAGATACGAACCGCTCGGCGGGGCTCCATTCATTGCCCGTGGTCACTTAGGCTTTGACGCCGCGTGCCACAACGGGTTAGTCGAGCTTGCCCACCGCCGGTCTGACCTGTTGGCTGCATCTTCTGGATTCACGTCTGCGCAGAGAAATCAATCAGTCAATCAACAACAACAACAATAAAAAGCCGTTCTCGGCGGCTACGCGACCGCAACCGTTGGCTGCGGCTTCACGCTCACATGGTGGGCGTCGAACGCCTTGCCCCGTACGCACACCGCCCACAGAATGCGTGCGTTCTTGTTGGCCAGCGCCACCACCGCCTTTTGCCAGCCCAGCTTCTCACGCAGCTGATGCGCCCACTGGGAGATCGGGTCGTCGCGCCGGTGCGCGGTCAGCACGGCCGACTTTGCGCCCTGGATCAGTAGCGTGCGCAAGTAGGTGTCACCGCGCTTGGTGATGCGGCCCAGATGGGTTTTGCCCCCGCTGGAGTTTTGCCTGGGCACCAGCCCCAGCCAGGCGCCGAACTGCGCGCCGTTTTTGAACTGGCCGAAGTCGCCCACGCTGGCCACCACCGCCGAGGCCGTCACTGAGCCCACGCCGATCAACTGCTCTGCCTGGCGGGTCTGCACATCGGCCTTGAGATGGGCAGCAATGCGCTCGTCGCACCAGACCAGGTGCGCGTCGAGCTCCTGCCACTGGCCCCAGGCGCGTTGCAGCG
Source organism: Burkholderiaceae bacterium (assembly GCA_965218765.1). GTDB lineage: Bacteria > Pseudomonadota > Gammaproteobacteria > Burkholderiales > Burkholderiaceae_C > JBBPYC01. The sequence continues at coordinate 1,188,482 of CBDCLU010000002.1, forward strand.
CCAGCCGGGCCAAGCCGCCGAGTTCGTTGGCGGCGTCTTCGATCGCATCAGGCAGCGCCTCGCGCAGTACCACGGGCTTTTGCGCAAACACCAAACCGAACTCAGCCAGCAGCCCCCGGATGCGGTTGATGCACGCCGTGCGCTCGGCCTTGAAGCCTTCGCGCAGCCGGTGGATGCACAGCAGGCTTTGTTGCTCAACGCTCTTGATGGGCACGAAGTGCATGGTCGGGCGGCTGGCGGCTTCGCAGACGGCGGCGGCATCGTTGGCGTCGTTCTTGCCGCTCTTGCCTTGACTGCGATACGGCGCCACCAGATGGCCGGCCATGATGCGCGCGTCCAAACCCATCGAAACAAGACGGCGCGCCCAGTGATGAGCGCCTGAGCAGGCTTCCATCGCAACCGTGCAGCCCGGCGGCAGCTGGGCGCACCAGACCAGGAACTTGGCGCGCGGCAGCGCTCGGGCCATCACGCGCTGGCCAGCGGCGTCCACCGCATGCACCTGGATGACCTGCTTGGCCAAATCGACCCCGACTCGGGTAATCTTGCTCATGGGACTTCTCCTTTGTACAAAGGCTGCAGATTGACTTCTCGACAATTTCAATCTTGGCACTCGATGCCGTCGCCGGCAAAGCGGGAAGTCCCTTCGTATTCATTCCAGCCGACCGCCTACGGCGGCGGCTGAATTTATCCGTTAGTCGTTCGGGCAAAGCGCCATGCAAAGGCTCAAGCAAAAAGTGGCTGTGCCGCTCATCCAGCTAGCGCAGTGTGCTATGGTTTCTGCAGTGTCGGTTGCACGCTCGGCATTTGGCGCCGCGCTCGCCTCACATCGCGTTTCGGTTCCGCAGCGCGTGAGGCTTGCCGGCGCTTCCGTGTGCACTTACACGCCGGCCTTGCCCATTGGTCTAACCCGGCATTCCAGCCGACCGCCTACGGCGGCGGCTGAATTTGGTCGTTAGTCGTCTTTGGAGCGGTCCGTTGCCTTTTCAATATCCGCAAATTGCCGGCTTCTTCGTAGCCCTGCTGCTCGCGACCTCGGTTGACGCCGTATGCGTACTTCCTGTTCCAGACGGAGGCAACTTACAGCCGAGCGAAGCTAACATCTACGGTCATATCGCCAGCGTACTGAAAGACACGATCGTTGTAGTTGAAAAGAAAACTGGCAACCAAGTTGAAATTGTTCTACCAAAAAATGCAGAAATCTATTCCGCCTTCGGCGACGATGTTTCTCAAGCGGAGTTGGCAGTTGGTCAAACGGTCTGGGTTTGGCTCCACGGGTGTAGATGGCCAACGACGGGACGGCCAACTTCCGCATACCTTCAGGTTTACTCGGGGGATCCGCAAGACCGCCCTTGATGTGTCCGAAGTTCCATCGTCTAACCCGGCATTCCAGCCGACCGCCTACGGCGGCGGCTGAATTCATGCGTTAGTCGTTGTATGCGAACAGCTACTGCGCTGGCATTGTTGGTCTGGTGTTTACCTTCGACAGCGCAAGTGCTTTCGCCGCAGGGCTACGGGGCCGTCAGCTTCGGCCAAAAGCTCGCGCACATCGAGCGCGAAGTTGGCGAGCAAGCTCAGCCTCATGACCGGATGGCTCCCTGTGACTTTGTCAAGTTCAGGCGTTATCCGGGAGTTTCCTTCATGGTCGAAGATGGCATCGTTACACGGGCAGATGTGGCGGAAGGCGTAAAGAATTCCGCGTCCATTTCAGTCGGATCATTGCTATCTGTCGCCAAGCAACACTTCCCGGCCGGACGCATCGAACCTCACAAGTATGACGAGCAGGGGCACTACTTCATCTTGGATACTCCAGACCAAAAGGCTGCGCTGCTCTTCGAGGAGAGTAGTGGGCGCATCACCGATGTCCGAGCAGGACTCCAACCAGCCGTTGAATATGTCGAGGGCTGCCTTTGAGAGCTTCGTCTACCCCGTCATTCCAGCCGACCGCCTACTGCGGCGTCTGAATTTGGCCGTTAAGCGCCAAAAATTGCCTCGGATTTTTGCCAGGTGTTGGCGCCGAGGTGCGGCGCATGCTGCGGCGGCGGAATCTTCATCGTGGCGAAAGGACCAGAAATGGAGCATCCTCTACATCCCGGCGAAGCCGGACTCGTCCAAACGTAAGGAGCACATCCATGGCTGAACAATCCCCTCAAGCCGATCGAGAACTGGTCGTCATGCTGACTCGCGGAACCGACCACGAACTATCTTCGGTGGCATTCACGATTGCATGCGGTGGTATCACCTCAGGAATGAAGGTTTACGCGTTCCTCGTCAGCTCGGCTGTCGCCTTGGTGCGTCGCAAGGCTGTTGACGTCACCCACGTCCCGCCATTGGACCCGCTCAAGAAACTGATGGAAGACTTTGTCGCACGGGGAGGCACTATCTGGGCATGCCCGCCTTGCGTCAAGGCCCGTGGATACGCTTAAGAAGACTTCACCGATGGCGTGACTATTCAGGGCGCCAGCGCGATGCACCAGCGTCTGAAGGCAGGTGCGGCGAGCCTCAGCTTCTAACGTAATCGGCACAGTGCCATGGTGCCAAAGCCGAAGCCAGAAGTGCCGTGCTGCTCATCTTGCCAGCGCATCGCGCTACGGTCTCGGTAGCGCAACGGCTGCGTCTGGTTATTGACGCTGCGTTCGTGTCGCGCCCAACTCGGGAGCCCGGCCCATTCCGATGCCTAACCTGGCATTTCAGCCGACCGCCTACGGCAGCGGCTGAATTTGGTCGTTAGGTGTCGGGTGCCGGATGATTACCTGCTGCACAATCGCTGTCCACTGCTGGTGAGTCGCGAGGTGTTGCGAGCGGTTCTGGCAGAGTCCATTGGACGGCCCACGACATGTTGATTGCTTTGCACAAGAACGCCACCACCACGCCGGCCACGCGCGCAGCCATCCAGGCTGCCACGGGCAGCGACTACGCGCTGACCGCCGAGTTCGGCTTGAGCCGCGACACGATCCGCAAATGGCGCAGCCGCCAAGGCGTGCATGACGCCAGCCACACGCCGCACCGACTTCAGACCACGCTCAATGCGGGGCAGGAGGAACTGGTGGTGTACCTGCGCCAGCAACTGCGCCTGCCGCTGGACGATCTGCTGGCAGTGGTCCACGAGTTCGTCGAGCCGCGGGTGAGCCGCTCGGCGCTGGCGCGACTGCTGCGCCGGCGCGAGGTCTCCAAGCTGCCCGAGCTGGAAGCAGTGCCGCAGCGCCTGAGCAAGCCGTTCAAAGCGTACGAGCCGGGCTACGTGCACATTGACGTGAAGTACCTGCCGCAGATGCAGGACGAGACCGAGCGGCGCTACGTCTTTGTGGCCATCGACCGGGCCACGCGTTGGGTTTTCATCGCCATCAAGCCGCATCGCACAGCCGCTGCGGCGCGCAGCTTCCTCAACGCACTGGCCAAGGCTGCCGCGTTCAAGATCCGCACCATCCTGACCGACAACGGCACCGAGTTCACCGACCGGCTGTTCGGTGCTCGGGCCAAGCAGCCCAGCGGCCAGCACGCGTTCGACCGACTGTGCCAGGCGCTGGACATCAAGCATCGCCTGACCAAGCCCAGGACGCCGCAGACCAACGGTATGGTCGAGCGCTTCAACGGCCGGCTCAGTCAGGTGCTGCGCACGCACCGCTTCCACTCCGCTGAGGACTTGCAGACCACGCTGCACCGCTACGTCTGGCTGTACAACGAGCACTTGCCGCAAAAGGCGCTGGAGCATATCGCGCCAGTCGACGCGCTCAGGCGCTGGCGCGATTCGCACCCCGCTCTGTTTGTTAAACAGGTACGCAATCATCCGGCACCCGACATACGGCGAGTTGCGCATGATCGCGCTCGCGCCAAAGACCGGGATCCTTTAATACGTAGCCTTTGTGGAACGTGGTGCGGTACGAATGCTAATCAGCCTGCGTCGCGCCAATCGTCGTGAGGTGAAGCACTATGTCCAAAATATCTAAGCGATCAACTATCCTGATGCCGACCATCGCAGAAGATCAAGCCATCACTGCTGCGGCCAGGTCCGACCCGGACGCACAACCGCTCACCCCGAAGCAGTTGCAGGCAATGGTTCCGGTTCGAGCGCTGCGGGGTCGCCCGAAGTCAGTGAATGCGAAGCAGTTGGTGTCGGTTCGCTACAGCCCTGAAGTCTTGGAGCATTTCAAGTCAACGGGTGAGGGTTGGCAGTCCCGTATGGACGGGGTTCTGCGTGAATACGTCACGCGCCATCAACGCAGAGCGTGAGCCATCCATTCAAAGCCACATTGTTGCTGCGGTGCCGCACCGCCTTGGCCTTGCGTGTCTGACTCGGCATTTCATCCGGCCGCCTGCGGCGGTGGCTGAATCAGGGCTTCGGTCGTCACAAGCAAATCACAATCCAAATTGTTGAGGCAAACAGTGCTTCGCCGCGCGTTCAGCCCGCACATTTCGCTATGGGTTTGGCAGCACCTTATTGCGAGCGCTGCAGTTGGTCTTGCATTCAGCTCACATCAAGTGCGGCGATTGCGCAGGGCAAACCCTCTTTGGTAGCTGCATCGGTGCTTTGGTCACGCTGAAATCGCTGCCCAGCCGCAGGATGTCAGCGCGCAAATCAAGTCAGCGCAACGGCGTGACCGAAGCAGCGATCTACAGGCGTAAAGAGTGCGACTTGATGGCCGATCGCTCGTACACGGGTGGTCGCATCGCATTCGCCCAAACCTCCCGCCATGCCGACAGTCAAGTCGCCTCGCTTCCCAGCGAAAGCGGCCGGCCACTGCCCGGCTCAAGCCCCCGCGTTGATCACCTGCTGCAACTCCCCCGACTCGTACATCTCCATCATGATGTCCGAGCCCCCGACGAATTCGCCGCGCACATAGAGCTGCGGGATGGTCGGCCAGTTGCTGTACTGCTTGATGCCCTGGCGGATGCCGTCGTCTTCCAGCACGTTCACGGTGGCCAGCGTCTTGGGCTCGACGCCGCAGGCTTTCAGGATCTGGATCGCACGGCCGGAAAAACCGCACATCGGAAAGCTTGCGTTGCCTTTCATGAACAACACGACGTCGTTGTTCTTGACCAGTTGGTCGATGCGCTGCTGGCTGTCGTCGCTCATGGAATTTCCCTTCGTTGGCTGCGGTGGTGTGATGGACGGATTATTTCACCTGCTGCGGCAGTGGCAGCTGGCAAGGGGTTGAATCCCTCCGAACAGGCCATACGCGATCAACGAAGGGCGGGTGCGCCAGCCGACTCACTGCAGCGGTTGGGTCTGCGGCGTGCGCAGGAATGCCGAAGGGTCGAAGCCGAGCTGCGCAGCGCGACCAAGCGCTGCGTCGATCTGCGCAGCCGGCAATCGCGCGCTGCGCGACAGCACCCAGGCATTCTCCCGGCTCGGCTCGCCGACCAGCACCCACTGGCGTTCCGGGCCGAATGCGAGGATCCAGTAGTCGCCATAGAACGGCCGGAAGAAGCTGACCTTGAGCTTGGCGTTGCGGCTGCCTTCCACGGCGTGTGCGACGCCTTCGGCCTGCTCGATTTCGCCGTTCTTTGCGCGGCAGCGGTTCAGCACCGTGACGGTGTCGCCCTGCAATGTGTAGCTGGCCTGCGTGTCGGCCACGCAGTCGCGCTGAAAGCGATTGGGCAGGCGCGCGATTTCATACCAGTTGCCCATGTAGGCGGCAAGATCGACGGAGGGCACAGTCGGCAGTGGTGCTTGCGGCGGGCTTGCGCAGGCGGACAGCAGGTCCAAGGCGGCCAGCGTCGTGGCGCTCAGGCTGCGGCGCAGTCCGGGACAGGAAAATTGGGGGAGGAACGCAGACATCTCGTTGGCCTTTCGGTTTGAACGGCGGTCAGTCTGGAAAATGCACACCGAATGCTATGCGCCCGCGGGATGCCGACCGCCACTGCAGCGCTCGATGCCACCCAAATCGCGGCGCGACTGCACATCCACAAAACCGGCCTGCATCAGCAACCCCCGCACCGCCGCCGCCTGATCATGGCCGTGTTCGAGCAACAACCAGCCGGCGGGCGACAAATGCGCGCGGGCGCCTTTCACGATCTGCCGGATCGCATCCAGGCCGTCGTGGCCGGAGACCAGCGCTTCGAGCGGTTCGTGCCTGAGCGCCGGCAGATGGGGATCGCCCAGCGCGATGTAGGGCGGGTTGGAGACGATCAGCTCGAACGATTCATGTAAGCCTTTCAACCAGTCGCGTTCGCTGAACAAAACATCGAGCCTGAGCGCGGCGGCGTTCGCGCGCGCGACCTGCAGTGCGGCGGCGCTGGCGTCGGTCGCCTGCACGGCGGCATCGGGCCGCGCGTGCTTGATCGCCAGTCCGATGGCGCCGCTGCCGCAGCCGAGGTCCAGGACGTGCAAACTGATCCAGTCACGCCCGACCTCGATCGCCCAATCGACCAGCGTCTCCGTGTCTGGCCGTGGATCGAGCACCCGTGCATCGACCGCCAGACTCAGCCCATAAAACTCGCGCGTGCCAACCAGATACGCCAGCGACACGCCTGCCCTGCGGCGCTCGCACAGCGACTGGAACCGGTCGTACGCCTGCTGGTCCACGGCGTCGCGGTCATGTGCGTGCAGCCAGGCCCGCTCGTGCGATGGTCGATTCAGCGCGTGCAGCAGCAGCAGTTGCGCATCGAGACGCGGCAGCCCTGTTGCGATCCCGTGCGCCAACGCTTGCGCCACCGTAGTGGCAAGGCCGTCCCCTGGCAGCCGGCACAGCATCCGTCAGCGGCTTGCTGCCGGCGCCGCTGGCGTGTGATGGCCGCTCCAGAACAGCCGGCGCATCTCGCGAAACTGCTGCGCCTGCGCCTTGAGCTGGAAATCGGTCTCCGCCAGTCCCGTCTGCATCATCTCCCGCAGATGGCTGTCCACCGTGGCTGGCGGCAGCCGCAGATAGGCATCGGTTTCTGAGCCGAAACGTTCCAGCACCGCGCCGGCCTTGCGCGCGATGCGCAACATCGCAACGTTCTCCGACAGTGCGTGGATGAACAGGCACTGCACGCCTTCGTTGCGGGCATGCATGACGGCGCGTTCGAACAACCGGGTCGCAAAACCGCGGCCGCGCGAGTCGCGCGCGACCGATACGCCGAACTCGGCACACGATTCGCAGCCCTGACCACTGCCCGCGAACGCGAGATGCGCGAGCGCGACCAGTTGCAACCGGCGGTTGAACACGCCGTAGATGTCGTCCCGGTCGAAGTCCAGGCCCTGCACGTAGTTGGCGATCTGCTCGTCGCGTGCCGGGTAGCCGAAGCGCAGGTATCGGTCGCGTTCGTTGAGAGCCGACAGGTGCGCCATGATCCGGCCGCGCTGCGAAGCGCCGAGCGAGCGGATCGGCACCAGCGGGCGCGCGGCGGATGCACCGGAATCGCGAACGTTGCGAAGCGGCGCAGCGGGCCGGGATTCCGGCGATCCGGGCGAACTCGAATGGGTGACGGTCGACATGGGGTCACTCTAAGGGTTTTCCCCTATCAGCGCATTGATTTTGTGGGGTGACTGCCTCGTGCTCGCGGTCATTTGTGGCATTGCCTTCCCTTTTTGGAGCGCCGAATCGGGCCTCAACGGCGCGGTACGTTCCCAGTCTGCTGCGCATTCGCTGCTTCTTCACGCACACCAGCACCACGAACTTCGAAAGACACCGTCTGCACCAGCAGACCGTCGCTGCGATGCAACGCCAGCGCGTGACGTCCGGGCCACGGCGACCAGTCAAGCCGGGTCGCGCCAACGGCGCCGATCGGCTCGCCGTCCAATGTCCAGCGGCCCGCCTCGCCCTCGAACGTGATGCGCTGTGCGCTCGCGGGAATGTCCGGGTCCAGCGCGAATATGCTGCCATCCTTTGGGCTGGCGATGAGGAACCGCTGCGCCGGCGCCGCGTCCGGGCCGGCACGCGCCTGTGTGCCTGGCTGCTGAACCGCGTGCTCCGTCCCGGCCAGGAACACCTCGCGCCGAGCCGGCTCGCGCGCGCCGTCGAATGCCACCTGCAGCGCCACCACGCCGGCCGGCATGACCGGCGCTCGCGACGGCCGATCGGCGTGCAGATAGCCGACCAGCGCGCGCCAGACCGGCGCGGCGCCGCTCACGCCGCTGACCTGATGCATCGCCGCGCCGCTCGCGTTGCCGATCCACACGCCGACGGTGTAGCGGTCCGTGAAGCCGATGCACCAGTTGTCGCGCATGTCCTTGCTGGTGCCGGTCTTGACGGCTGCGAAGCCGCGCGTGGCCAGCAGGCTGTCCAGACCGAACGTGCGCAGCCGGGCGTTGTTGTCGGCCAGGATGTCGGTCACCAGAAAACTCGCGGCTGGGTCCGCCACCCGGCGCGCGGCGGCCACCGGGCTGCCTGCGAACGGCCACGCCGCAACACCGGGCGCGCCAGGGTCCAGCGTGACCGGCGATACGACGCCACCGCCCGCCAGCGCGCGGTACGCATTGGTCAGCGCGAGCAACGTCACGTCCGCGCTGCCGAGCGCGAGCGAGCTGCCGTAGTAGCCTGCAGGCTCGCGCAATGCGAGGCCGAACGCGTTCAGCCGCGCGGCCAGCGCATCGGGCCCGAGCAGTGCGCCGACGCGCACCGCCGGCACGTTCAGGCTCGCACCTAAAGCGGTGCGCGCGCTGATCCAACCGGCATATGAATGGTCGTAGTTCTGCGGCAGATAAAGACCGCCGGCGGTGGCGATCTGCGCAGGCGAATCATCGAGCAGGCTGGCCGGCGTGAGCAGTCTTTGCTCGAACGCGAGCCCGTAGACGAACGGCTTCAGGGTCGAGCCCGGCTGACGCCGCGCGAGCACGTGATCGACCTGGGCGGCTTGCGAACGCGCGCTGCCGCTGCTGCCGACCCAGGCGCGCACCGCACCGGTCGCGTTGTCCAGCACCAGCACGGCTCCATCGGCGACCTCGCGGCCGGCGAGTTCGGCGAGCTGGTTGCGCAGCGCGGTGACCGCGAAGCGCTGCGTGCCCGCGTCAAGCGTGCTGCGCTGATGCGAAGCGCCGGCCCGGTCCAGCCAGTGGCGCGCCAGATGCGGCGCCAGTTGCTCGGACGGCGATGGCGCGCGATGCACGCCCAGCGCGCGGCGGGCCAGCGCCTCGACGCCCAGGCAGTCGAGCTGCTGCTGGCGCAGCACGCCGCAGGCACGGCCGGCGACTGTGTCGACGCCGGCGTTCGGCGCGCGCAGCAGCGCCGCGGCGATCGCGGCTTCCTGCGTGTCGAGGCCGCTCGCGCGCTTGCCGAACAAGGTCAGGCTGAGCGCGCCGATGCCCGCGACTTCACCGCGAAACGGCACCGAATTGAGATACGCCTCCAGGATCTGCGACTTGCTCCAGCTGCGCTCCAGCTCCCGCGCAGTCAGCAGCTGACCGATCTTCTGCATGACGCTGCGCCCGCCTGCCGGCCGCGCGAGGCCGTCGTCGATCAGCCCCGCGAGCTGCATCGTCAATGTCGATGCGCCGCGCGTGCGCCGGTTCCACAGATTCGCCCAGGCGCTGTTGGCCACCGCGCTCCAGTCGACGCCGCTGTGCTCGTAGAAACGCCGGTCCTCGCTGAGCAGGACCGCCTGCAGCAGCGCCGGCGAGACGTCGGCCAGCGGCAGCCAGTCGAGCCGGCGTACCGTGCCGTCGATGCGCAGGGTCTGCAGCGGCACGCCGTGGCGGTCCAGCAAGGTCAGATCGGACGGGTGATGGGCAGCACGCACCTGCTCGAACGTGGGCACCGCCGGTGCGGCAGCGGCCGTGCTCTGGAGCAGCAGCACGGTGGCCAGCGCCACCAGCACAACCTGCAGGCCTGCGCGCAGATGCCAGCGCCGCCAGCCGGCCATCCCCCGATCGGAGCGCGGCCCAGGGGCGCGCCTCATTGCCCGACCTGCAGCGGTGCATTCGGCGCCTCGCCGAATGAATTGGGCGCATACATCGCTTCCACGCGCGTCGGCGGCAGTGCGAAGACACCGGGGTTGTTCAGGCGCACCGTGTACTCGACGACGTGCTTGCCGCGGGGCAGGAAGTCGTAATAGCTGCGATAGGCCTCGAAGCTGCGCTCCACGTAGCTCGGCCAGGCGCTGGCCTGCAAAGCGTCGCTGCCGCCGGCCGGCGCGTCGGCAGCGATCGCCGAGTCGCGCCCGAGCCCGGAGCCGAGGATGGTCGCGCCGCCAGGCACCGGGTCGCTGACCACGACCCAGGTCATGTCGGCCTGCGCGACGACTTCAAGCCGTACGCGCAACACGTCGCCGCGCGACCAGTGGCCCGCGGCTTTCTGCTGCACGGGCGCGACCGTGCGGGTCACGCGATACCCCGAGTTCAGCGGCGCCTTCAGCGGGATCGCCGCCACGCTCTGCACCGTGAGCCAGGGTCGGCCCGCGCCGATGTGCGTGACGTCCAGCGTCGCAGGCTGCGCCGGCCACGGCAGCGTGATGCGGTCGCCGTTCGGCGTCTTGTCCCAGGCCATCAGCTGGCTGCCGGCGCCGAGCTTGGCGAGCGTGCCGCCCGTGACCGGATCCGATTCGAACTTGCGCGAGAAATTGTCGAGCGCAACCGAACCCCAGAGATTGGCCGTCGTCGTGAGCCAGGCGCCGCCGCGCTGCCGCCCGAGCGCGCCGACCACCATGCGCGGCAGCTCGTCCCGCCAGTCCGGGTCGTCCAGCACGGCCAGGATCAGCTTGGCCGCATTCGCGTCCGCGCTGTCCATGAGCCACCACCAGAAATCGCCGGTTTCGTTGCTGAATTTGAGCGTGCTGCCCGCATAGGTCAGGCGGCTTTTCAGGATCTGGCTGGCCTCCGCCAGGCGTTTCGGCCGGTTCGGGATGCCCTGGACGGCTTTCAGAATGCGCAGCCAGTCGATCACCGCCGCGGTCGGCCAGCTGTTCGGTGCGAGGTTGATCGAGCCAAGCTGGCGCGGCATCGCGCGGTCGTAGCGCGCGAGCGCCGCGATGGCGGCGAGCTTGCGCACCGCCAGTTCGGTGCCGCGGGCCGACGGCGGCGACCAATGGCGGCGCTCGATGCGGCCTTCCACGAACGCGGCCAGGCCGTCCAGCATCGCGTCGCGCGGAGCTGTCGGCAATGCGAAGTTCGCGTCGTGGCTGGCCGCCAGCAGGTAGGCCGTCAACGTGTCGCTGCCGCCTGCAGCCGCATCCACGCGCGGCGGAAAGTAGCTGGCCAGGCCGTCGCCGTCAAGGTAGGTGGGCAATGCGTCGGCGACCGTTTGCCAAAGCTGTCGGTCGTTCAGCCCGATCGCCTTCGAGGTTTTCTGCTCCAGACAGATGAACGGATAGGTCTCGAAGAAACGGCGCAGGCCCGGCAGCGCGCCGGTCAGCTTCGGCTGCGTTGCCACCACGATGCCGCCACGTTTGGGGCCGGCTTCGGGCAGCGCGTCAGCGGGCGGCGCCACCGGCAGTTCATAGGCGCCGTCGAGTTGCGTGAGCGTGGCCTGCAGCACGCGCTCGGGCACGGCCGGCACGACGCGCTGGCCGATCTTGATGCGGTCCTGCGCGCGGGGCGGGGCCGACGCCGTGCCGCCTGCCGCCGAGGCCAGCGCGGCTGGCCGTTGCTCCTGCGCCGCGGCCTGCCATTCGATCGATCCTGCGTACTCCGGTACGCGCACCGGCCAAAGCAGCTCGATGGCCGAGTCGGCCGCCAGTTCCAAGTCTTTTGCAGGCAACGCCGGCAGTACGGCGCCGCCCGCTGCGCCTTGCAAGGTCGCATGCACCTGCATCGCGCGCTGCGTGGTGTTGCGCAACGTCAGCAGCGCATCGAACGCGTCGCCGCTGCGCACCAGCGGCGGCAGGCCCGCGAGCACCTGCAGATCCTGCGTGACCCGGATGCTCGCGCTGCCGGTGCCGAAGCGCGCGACGCCGTCGTCCGCCACCGCGACGAGCCGGAACGTGGTCAGCGAGTCGTTGATCGGCACGTCGAGCAGCGCCTCGCCGTTCGCATCCAGTTCGACGTCGGCACGCCACAGCAGCAAGGTGTCGAACAGCTCGCGCGTGCCGCCCTTGCCGCCGCCGCCGCCCGCCGCGACCGCCTTGCGGCCGTAATGGCGCCGGCCGATGATCTCGTTTTGCGCGGTCGCGGTCTGCACCCCCCAGGCGCGGTCCTGCAACAGCGCGTGCAACAGGTCCCACGAGTCGTTCGCGCGCAGTGCGAGCAGGCCTTCATCGACGGCCGCGAATGCCACGCTGGCGCCGGCCGCCGGCTTGCCGTCGAACGCGACCTTGACCCGCACCTGCGCCTTGTCGCGCACCTGATAGACCGTTTTGTCGGCCTGCACGTCGACCTGCAACCGGTGCGCGCCGATGCCGACCTTGAGCGCCGCGACGCCGAACTTGAACGCCGGCTTGGCCAGATCGATCAACGCGGTCGGCGGACGGTACTCGGAGCCGTGCCTGACGTTCTCGTAGTAGCTGCGCACCCAGTCGCGCGGCTGCCGCCAGCCCCAGGTGAAAAACGAATACCAGGGCACTTCGCGAATCCGGCCGCGCAGCGCGAGCACGCTCACGTAGACGTTCGGGCCCCATTCGGGCTCGATCTTGAGCTCGATGTTCGGATCGTCGCCGCGCAGCGTCATGACTCGCGTGGCGAGCACGCCTTCGCGTTCGACCGAGACCAGCACGGTGGCTTCGCGAAACGGCATGCGCACCTGCAGCTTCGCGGTATCGCCCGGCTCGTAGTTCTTCTTGGCCGGCAGCACGTCGATGCGGTCGTCGTTGCTCTGAGCAAACCAAAGATCGCCTTGCGCGCTGACGGTGACGTCGCTGGCAGCCTGCACGGCGTGGCCGGCCGCGTCCCTGGCGCTGACGATCAGCTCGACCTGGCCAGCAGCCTTGAGTTCGGCCTTGCATTCGAGCCGGCCCTGCGCATCGCTACTGCCGCTGCAGACGGGCCCAAGGTCGGTCACGTCGATGCGGTTGTCATAGGCGTAGAAGCCGCCGACCATGCGCTTCCGGGTGCTGATGGTGCGCGTGAGCCGCGCCTTGACGTCAAGTGCCTGGCCGGTGATCGGCTTGCCGCTGGTGTCGAGCGCCAGCGCGGTCAGTTCGACCATGCCGCCGCGGCTGACCCAGCGGCCGGTCCGGATGCCCGGCACCACGCTGCCAGGCCAGACCGGGACCGTGCTCAAGACGGTCGCGGCCTCGCCGTTCGGATCGTTGAACGTAACTTCCGCTTCGATGCGCGAAGGGCGCTTGATCGCCGGCAGTGAGCCGAGCATGACGGTCGCTGCGCCGTTGCCGTCGGTCGTGAGCTGCCGTTTATCGGCGATCAGCCTGGCATCGTCGGTGCGCCCTTCTGCCACTTCGGCGTCGCCCTCGTCGTCGCCTGGGCGGGCGGCTGGTGCCTGCTCATCGCGCGGCGGCGCAAAGGAAAAATCATCGTAGCCGTCGAACGCGGCCGGCCCGTCCTTGAGCAGTGCGGACGCCTGCACCGGCACCTTCGTCATCGCGCCGCCGGAGAAGTAATTGAGCTGCAGCGCCAACGCGACCGACTGCGGCGCGATCAGCGGCTCTTTCGGGCCCGTCAACCGCGCATCGACCAGCGGCACCCGGAACTCCTCGACACGGAAATCGCCCGCGCTCCATTCGCGCTGCTGGTGGCCGTCCTTCGCGGCCCGCACTAGGCTGACGTCGTAGACGCCGAGCTTGGCGGCTGCCGGAATCGCCCACTGCGATGCGGCGCTGCGCGTGCCCCGCCATTGCAGCGGCTCGCTGAACTCCTGGCCGCTGCCGCGATGCACGATCTTGCGCTCGGTCGGCAGTTCGTCGAGTGGGAGTTCGGCCAGGCCCTGCAGCGTCTCGCGGCGCACGAAGTGTTTCATCGACACGGTCTGGCCGGCGCGCAGCAGGGTGCGATCGAACACGGTGCTCGCGCGCACGTCCGGGTCGCCGTCGTTGGCCGTCGGCAGGTTGAAGCGCCAGGGCTCGATGCCCTGCTGCCAGTTGCTGAACACGAACGCGGTATCGACCACGCCCTGCGCGTCGGTGCTGCGCGCGGTCACGAACAGGCCGTACTCGGACGTGCAGTCACCGCCGTCGACGTTGTTGGCGGCGGCCGTCAGCCGCTGGTCGATGCGCGCCAAGCCTTGACTGTCCGTGCGGCCGGACCACAGCGGCTTGCCGCGGCAGTCGTTCACCTGGACTCGCGCGCCCTCGACCGGCTGGCCCTGCTCCAGGGTCGTGACCCAGGCCACGCTGTTGTCGCGTCCCAGCTTGAAGTGCACGCCCAGGTTCGTGACCAGGACGCCGGTGCGCACGAACATCGGCGCGCGCTGATCAAGCAGGGCCTGGCCGAGGCGAAGCGATTCGATCTCGACGACGTGGTAGCCAGGGCGCGCAAGCGGGATGCCGACGACTTCGAACGGGCGCGGATCGCCGCCCTGCAATTGCGGCAGATCGAGCCGCTGCACGTCCGTCGCACTTTTTAAGAGCGACACTTCGCGCGTGCCGACGTAGCGTTCGACCCGCCGCTTGACGGGCTTGCCTTTGGCGTCGGTATCGTCTTCCGTGGTGGTCCACTGCGCTTCGGGAAAGCCGAGCTCCTTGGCCGACAGCTGCCGCTCCTGATAATGCGCGACCTTGCCGTGCCAAGCCAACATCTCGGCATCGGTCTGCAGCCGCTTGATGCGCACCTGGCCGGTCGCAGCCGCCGGGCGCAGGTCATTTTGCACATGGCGCAGGGTGATTGGCAGCACCGGATCGGCGGCTTCGATGATGCCGAACGGCGCGGCTGCGAACTTGGCGATCGGCGGAGCTTCGGCGGTGGCGACGGACAGCGGGAACGCGGCGGCGTTCGCAAGCGGCCGGCCGGCATCGTCCAAGACGCCCGGCGGCAGTTCGATCGTGAAGCGCATGTTTTCCGCGAATGGCGGCGCGAACGTCAGCGAGCGCACGCTGGCGGCGCGGTCGTCCGCATCGAAGGTCGGCTTGATCGGTTCGCCGCCCGCCGCAGGCTGCAGACGCGCCGCAGCGGCCAACTCACGTGCGACCGGCGCGGAGAAGTTCAAGGTCAGCGGCCGCACCGGCACGCACGGCGCGCTTGCACGTTCACGCTCGCAACTGAACTCTGCGTTGAATGGCTCGCGCACCTGGAAGTCGTAGCGCTGCTCGACACCGGTCGTGATGCGCGGATTGGCGGCGGCGGCGATTCCTTTGCCCCAGATCAGGCGCATCGCCGTGCCGGCTGGCAGCGGGCGCTGGCAGCCGAGCACCAATGTCTGCGCGAGGCGCTCGGGATCGGTGATCTGGCGCGCGGCGAGCAGCGCGGTCCGCGCATCGCCTTCCACGATGCGCGCCGCGATGCGCTCGCCGATGCCTTCGACCTCGCACCAGGCATTTGCGCTCACGCTGGCCGCGACGGCGACGCCGCTGAGCCGCAGCAAAAAGAACTGGTCCTCGTCGATCGTGGTGCCTGCATACGGCCGGATCGACAGCACCGCCGGGCCACCGGTCTGGAACGCGAATCGGGTGTTGCCGGTCAACGGGCCGTTCAGCGGCTTCCAGTCGGCGCGTGCGCTGAACATGCAGTCGGTGCCGGCCGGCAGGGCCTGGGCGAAGTCGTAGAGCCATTCGCGGTCGTTCGACCAGCGGCTGTAGCCCGCGGGCACCGAGCCATTGCAACGCAAATCGACCGGGTCATCGAGCTTCGGCTCGCCGAACGGCACCACCGCGGCGGAGAATTTCACGACGACCTGCTGCACCTGCGCGACTTCGCCCTGCGGACTCACGCTGCTGATCGTCACGGCCTGTGCGAGTGCGGCGAGACCGAAAGCCGCACTGCCGGCCGCCCGTTTGAACCATGCTTGCATCGATGCGTCCCTGTGCTGCAGCTATTCGTTCGGTGACCGCTCGGCAGCCGCAATCAGTCTATCAGCGGGGTGGGCGTGGCAACACGGATGCAGGCACATCGGCCTGCTCGTTCCGCACGGTCCGTGAGCGACTAAGCTGCCTGCAACAGCCTCGCTTCCTTTCCTGATCAAATCAGCAGCACCTCCCATGACGATCCGCCGCAAAGCCTGCATCGCAGGCGCCTTCGAACACCCGACCCGCAAGGCACCCGACAAGACGGTGGCGCAGCTGCACGCCGAATGCGCGCGCGGCGCACTGGCGGACGCGGGCCTGAGCCTGCAGGACGTGGACGGCTACTACTGCGCGGGTGATGCACCCGGCATGGGTGGCAACAACATGGCCGACTATCTGGGCTTGAACCATCTGCGCCAGATCGACAGCACCGACACCGGCGGGTCGTCTTATCTGATCCACGTCGCGCACGCGGCGCAGGCGATTTCGCTGGGCCGCTGCAACGTCGCGCTGATCACGCTGGCGGGCCGCCCGCGCAGCGAAGGCTCCAGCGGCGTCGCGCCGCGGCCGATCGTGGCGACGGTGCCCGACGCGCCCTGGGAAGCGCCCTATGCGCCCGTCACGGTGAACGCCTATGCGCTGGTGGCGGCGCGCCACATGTACGAGTTCGGCACCACGTCCGAGCAGCTTGCCTGGATCAAGGTGGCCGCCTCGCACCACGCGCAGCACAACCCGCATGCGATGCTGCGCGACGTGGTCAGCGTGGCCGACGTGCTGGCCTCGCCGATGATTTCGGACCCGCTGCACAAGCTCGACTGCTGCGTGGTCAGCGACGGCGGCGGCGCGCTGGTCGTGACGAAGCCGGAGATTGCGCGATCGCTGCAGCGCCCGGTGGTCAACGTGCTGGGTGCTGGCGAGGCGATCAAGGGACAGCTCGGCGGGCAGGTGGATCTGTCCTGGTCGGCTGCTGCGCTATCCGGCCCGCGCGCGTTCGAGGAGGCCGGCGTGACCCCGGCCGACATCCAGTACGCATCGATTTACGACAGCTTCACGATCACGGTGCTGATGCAGCTCGAAGACCTCGGCTTCTGTAGCAAAGGCGAAGGCGGCCGCTTCGTCTGCGATGGCAACTTGATCTCGGGCACCGGTAGACTTCCGTTCAACACCGACGGCGGCGGCCTGTGCAACAACCATCCGGCGAATCGCGGCGGCATCACCAAGGTGATCGAGGCAGTGCGGCAGTTGCGCGGCGAAGCGCACCCGGCGGTGCAGGTGCCGAACTGCACGCTCGCACTTGCGCAAGGCATGGGCGGGTTGCTCGGCACCCGGCACGGCAGCGGCACCTTGATCATGGAACGGGAGTGAACGGCAGCATGACCACGATGCATCAAGACCGGCCGTTGCCGGACAACCTGATCGATGCGGCGACCGAGCCATTCTTCGAGGCGGCGCGTCGGGGCGTGCTGCGATTGCGCCGCTGCACCGCCTGCGCGAGGCCGCACTGGTACCCGCGGCCGGTCTGTCCGTTTTGCTCCGGTGACACCGAATGGATCGATGCCGCCGGCACCGGCACCATCTACAGCCTGAGCGTCACGCGCCGGGCTGGTCCACTGCCCTACGCGATCGCATATGTGACCCTTGCGGAAGGTACGACGATGCTCACCAACATCGTGGACTGCGATCTCGATGCGCTCGAGATCGGGCAGCGCGTGCAGGTTTGCTTCAAGCCAACTGGTGGCGGTGATGGCGTGGTCGCGATGTTCAGGCCCGCCTAAAACTGTTGTTTAGATATCACTTTTCGCCACAGACGAAGAGCTGAAAAACAACAGACGACCGGGGTCAACGCCGCCCCGCTCAGATGCGCTGCCGACGCTGCAATGGGCCGGCCCTGAAACGCTGGAAAAAGAGGAGAAAGTCATGCAGGCCAAGGCTGCATGACTGGTAGGACGTGGCAGGTTCGAACTGCCGACCAACGGATTAAAAGTCCGCTGCTCTACCGGCTGAGCTAACGTCCCGAAAAGCACTTCTGCTGCCCAATGCGTGCGCAGCAAAGCCTTTGATTATAGCCGTGGCTTTCCAGCTCGGCCATCGGTGGGACTCTGAGGTGACCCAGCCAGGCGTTGCGCGCATACAATTTCTTCGTGGTTACCAGCCAACACCCAGATCTCGATCGCGTCTGCGACCAGGTTGACCAGTTGCTAACGCGTCATGACCGGCTCCGCCGGCATCATGCGCAGTTGCAGGCGCGGGTGGCTGGCCTGCTCGACGAACGCGCGCGGCTTCAGCAACGCATCGACACTGCCTGCCTGCGCATCGACGCACTGCTGGAACGCCTGCCTGAGGTGCCGGGTCCCGGTGTCGCGCTGGTTGCGCGGCGCCCGCCGTACTGAGCAGGCAGCACGGACATGCGGCAGATCGAAGTACAGATCATGGGCACTGCTTATCTGCTCGGCGTGCCCGAACACGGCGAGGCGCGGCTGCATGCGGCGGTGAAGAAGGTGGATGACGCCATGTGCCGCATCCGGGACGCGGGCAAGCTCAAGGCACGCGACCGCATCGCGGTGCTGGCCGCGTTGAATCTCGCGTTCGAGTTGGCCGATCGGGATACGTCGGGCACGGCGATGAGAAATGGGCGGCTTGCCGGCAACACGCTGGCCGAGTCGCCGCAGCAACTGGCACGGCTGTCGGCGCTGTCGCAACGGCTCGATTCAGCGCTTGCAGAATCCGAAGTAGCGGCACCCGCTGTGGCGCCGCCGTCCAGCGATCCGACGCGGGATCGGACGGCCTACAATGGCTAGCGTCTGCAGTGCCGTCGGGCTTTATATTTCCTGCAACCAATGCTCATTGAGCACGGGCTTGGTACATCGCCCAGCTGGTGTGAGCGTCTCGCGTCAGATGAACCCGAAGCTGGAGCTGCCCTCGCCCACCTGAACCCCGGTTCAGGATGAGGGTTCGATGGCATTTGCAGACACCTTTTGCCAGATGGCCGCGCTCTTGATCCGGCGCGTGCGTTCCCACTGTTCCCCGTCTGCGTCGAGTGCGGTCTGCCCGCTCACCGCGCCAGCGACATTGCCCCTCCCTTAGATGGAATTGCAGCCGCTTTTGATTGTCGGCTTGTTGCTGCTTGGCCTTGTCACCGGCTTTCTGGCCGGGCTGCTCGGTATCGGCGGCGGCATGCTGATGGTGCCGTTCGTGCTGGCGATCCTGGGCCAGCGCGGCATCCCGCCGAATCTGGCCATCAAGATGGCAATCGCCACGTCGATGGCGACCATCATGTTCACGTCGATCGCCAGCGTGCGCGCGCATCACCTGCGTGGCGCCGTGCGCTGGGATCTGGTGCGCCGCCTCGCACCAGGAATCGTAGTGGGCGCAGCGCTGGCGAGTCTCGGCGTATTCTCGATCTTGAAAGGCGCCTGGCTGGGCGCGTGCTTCGCGTTGTTCGTCGGGTATTCGGCCACGCGCATGCTGATCGGCAGCAAATCCGAGTCGACCCGGCAGGTGCCGGGTGCACCCGGCATGCTGGCAGCGGGCGGCGCGATCGGGTTTCTCTCGGGCCTGGTCGGCGCTGGTGGCGCGTTCGTCAGCGTGCCGTTCATGACCTGGTGCAACGTCGCGATCCATCAGGCGATCGCGACCAGCGCCGCGCTCGGGTTTCCGATCTCTCTGGCCAACGCGGTTGGCTATGCGATCAGCGGCCACGGCCTTGCCGACCGGCCGACGCACGCGCTCGGCTACATCTGGCTGCCCGCGCTGCTCGCGATTGCCACCGGCAGCGTGCTGACCGCACCGCTTGGCGCCCGCGCCGCGCACCGTCTGCCGGTGCCGGCACTGCGACGCGTATTCGCCGTGCTGCTCTATCTGCTGACCGGCTACATGCTGTACAAGGCATTGCGCCACGCCTGACATTCGCCGCAGCGTTCGGTCCGGCTCGGTCTAGGGTCATTCGGCATTTCCCGATGTATCGGCGACCTGCAGCCGCCGCCGGCCGGCCGGCCGGCCGATCACAGCTCACTGCCCGGCATCGGCCCGCGAATGGTGGCGTGATTCTGAGACGCGCGTGAACCCAGCTGGTGATGCACCGTGCTGCTGACCAGCGTCACGAGTGCGATGCCGGCGAGCAGCCAAGCCACCTGGATTGCCGTCTGCGGCGCGCTCAGGCGTTTTTGCAGCTGCGGGATCAAATCG
The DNA here is from genome assembly GCA_965218765.1 of Burkholderiaceae bacterium. Classification (GTDB taxonomy): domain Bacteria; phylum Pseudomonadota; class Gammaproteobacteria; order Burkholderiales; family Burkholderiaceae_C; genus JBBPYC01. Next base: position 1,208,405 of record CBDCLU010000002.1, read on the forward strand.
GCCAGTGCCACGTAGATGAAGCTGCTGGATGCCGCCATCAGAAAGTACGGCAGCCCGCTGTGCAGCTGGTCGACCAGAACGTAGCCGGCGATGCCGCCGACCGCCGTCACCGCGCCGGCCAGCGACACCTTGACGAAGGCGGCGCTGCGTTCGCTCGAGCGTTGTCGCACCACCACCAGATCGCCCATGTGATGCGGCACCTCGTGTGCGAGCACGGCCAGCGCCGTGACCGCTCCGAGCCGCAGGTCGGCCATGAATGCGGAAGCGATCAGCACGCCGTCGCCGAAGCAATGCACGCTGTCGCCGGCCAGCACGGCCCAGCCGCCACGCGTGGCCGCGCCGGCCCGCCCGGCGTGCCGGTCATACATGGCGTCGCCGACGCCGGCCGCATGGACGTGATCGAGATCGTGGCCGTGATGGTGCTCGTGGCCGTGGTGCCAGAGCTCGGCCTTGTCCAGCAGGAAAAAGAACACCAGCCCGACCAGCAGCACGGTGAACAACCGGTTCGGCTCGATGCCCGACTCGAACGCTTCGGGCAGCAGGTGCATGAATGCGGTCGCCAGCAACGCGCCTGCCGCCAGGCTCAGCAGATGTTGCGTGTAGGGCGCCAGCAGGCCCAGACTCAATGCGGCGGCAAGCCATACACTGCCGATGCCGGCGATCAACGTAGCGGCAAGGATCGCGGCAAAAGTCATGGTGGCAGGCAGGGCAGGCTAGGCAGCAACGAGGATGAGAAAGGCAACAGGCACGGACAAGCCTGACCCGCCGCTGATTGTCAACGAATGACAAGCCGTTGCCCGCCCGGACCCGTTGCCAGCAGCCCGGGCACCGTTGCCGACACGTTGCCTGCATGCCTGGGGTAATTTGCACGCCAGACGCGTCTCAAATGCAGCACCGGTCGCCTCCAGGTGGTCGCTTTGGCTACAGAATTTGGCGCATGCAAGCAAGTGATGCACTCGATTCCAACGATGGCCGCTACGAAGAGTTGCTGGCCTCCTGGGCGGACCTGGAAGCTGGCCTTTCGGTGCTGCTTGCGGTGCCGTCGCAGGTGCATGGCTTCGCGGCCAAGATCGCGCAATACGACCGCTGGATGCGCGACCTGCTTGCACAGGACACCGACATTGCGCTGTATCTGCTGTTCCAGCTTGCCGCCACGTCCAGCGCCGGCTACAGCGCTTCGCATGCGCTGGTCTGCGCGGTGCTGTGCCACGTCACGGCAGCCGAGCTTCGTCTGGGCGGTGGTGCCCGCGACAGCCTGGTGCATGCGGCCATGACGATGAATCTGTCGATCACGCGACTGCAGGACCAGCTCGCGACCCAATCCGGCCGCTTGACGCCGGAACAGCAGGTCGCACTGCAGCGCCACGGCACGCGCAGTGCGGCGATGCTGCGCACGCACGGCGTGAGCGACGCCCAGTGGCTTGACGTGGTGACCGGCCACCACGATGTGAAGCCAGCCGCCGACACCGACGCTGCAGCACTGCTGACGCAGCTGCTGCAGCTGATCGACCGCTACGGCGCGATGATCAGCCCGCGCGGCTCGCGTGCGGGGCGCGACGTGAGCGAATCCCTGCGGGCACTGAACGTCCGCGGCGACGCGACGCAAGATCGCCTCGGCCGCGCGCTGGTGACCACCGTCGGCACGTATCCGCCCGGCACGTTCGTGCGGCTTGCCGACGGCGCCCGCGCCGTGGTGCTGCGTCGCAGTGCCGATCCGCAGCTGCCGTTCCTCGCGCTGCTGACCGATCCGGCCGGCCATCCGCTGGCGCAAGCTCGGCTCCAGCGCGGCGCCGCGAAGATCGAAGCCGCCGTGGCTGCGCACACGGTCGGCATGCGGCTGAACCACCGCACGCTGGTGCAGCTCGGCTTGTTCGCAGTTCGGCCGGTGCAGCGGGAGATCAGCGCCAGCAGCTAGTCGCCCGCTTCGCAGTTGGTGCGAGCCGGGCAGCGTTGGCGGCAGCCTGCCGCCGGCAACGTCGCGCGGCATTCGGCAGCAGACATCCGGGCATCACCATCCGGCGGTACCCGAGCGGGCGTTCCAGTCGATCGGATCCTGCTGCAGCACGAGGTCGATGTCGAGCCCGAGCGGCACCCCGACTTCGTATGGAAAACTCACCGTGAGCGCGTTGCCGGTCACGCCGGCTTCACGCGCGCGCGCGCGCCAGACGGCCAGATGCAGCACACCGGCAAGCGGCTCCAGGTCATCCGCCTCGAATGGCTGCGTCTGCTGCCACAGCGCGTCCACCAGCGGCTGCGGCCAGCGCCAGTTGCGTGCCAGTCCTGCGCTCACATCGGCATAGCAAAACCCGAGCAGTTGCCGTTCCGAGCGTGCGCGGTGCGCGCCCAGCGCGGGCACGGCGCAGTCGATCGGCTCCATCTGGCGCGGCGGCAGGTTGGCCAGCATCACCAACTCGCCCATCGCGTGCACGAGACCGGCACTGAATGCGGTCGCCGCTTCCAGCCGCAGATTGCCGGCAAGCGCGCGCGCGACCTTCGCGGTGTTCAAGCTGTAGCGCCAAAACGCCGGCAGTGAGATGCCCGGAACCGGCTTGGCGACGCCGCCGATGGCTGCGCCGTGCGCGATCGAACGCAAGTGGACCGGTCCCAGCACGGCAAGCGCCTGTGCGACGCTGCCGATCTGGCCCGCGAGCCGAAACGGATTCGAGTTCGCCAGCCGCAGCAGTTGCGCGGCAAACGCCGGATCGGTGCCGATCCAGCCGCACAGGCGCCGCAGATCCGGCTCCGGCTGGTTCGCTTCGTGCACCACCAGTGCGACCACTTTGGGGATGTTCGGCAGCGCCGGCTCGCGTAGCAGCAGGTCGGGCAGCGTCTGGAACACTTCGGTCGTCGCGGTCATCTCTGGGTCGGGCGAAAGTGCGGTGGGGTGAACCGCACGATTCTAAAAATCGCCGACGCCGTCCCCGACCCGAATCCAAAACGCTGTCGGTCACAGTGCGAGCTATGTCACGACTCGGCTGCAAACCCTGCCGATGCGCACGCTTTAGCGATCGATGCGTTCGAACAGCGCGATCGATTCCACGTGCGCGGTGTGCGGGAACATGTTGACGACACCGGCGGCCACGCATGCATAACCGGCCTGATGCACGAGCAGCGCGGCGTCGCGCGCGAGGGTGGCCGGGTTGCAGCTCACGTAGACGATTCGCTGCGGCGCTTGCCAACCATCGGCCAGCGGCGATGCTGCCTGACGCAGCTCGACCAACGCCTTGACCAGTGCGAACGCACCGTCGCGCGGTGGATCAATGAGCCACTTGTCGGCCACGCCCAGGCCGGACAAATCCTGTGCGGTCAACTCGAACAGGTCTTGTGCTATGAATTCGCAAGCGCCCACTGCACTGCCTACAAGCGCTTGCGCACGATTTTGTTCATAGTTATGAGTTGCCCGCCGCGCTAGCCCTGCGCTGCCCTCAATGCCCAGCACACGTGCAGCGCGCGTGGCCAGCGGCAGAGAGAAGTTGCCCAGGCCGCAGAACCAGTCGATCACGAAGTCTCGCCGCTGCAGGTCGAGCAGTTGCAGTGCGCGCGCGACCAGCACGCGGTTGATGGCCGGGTTCACCTGCGTGAAATCGGTCGGCGAAAACGGCATCACGATACCGAATTCGGGCAGTGTGTAGGCAAGCTCGGGCGTATGGGGATCCAGCGGCCTCGCGGTCTCCGGACCTTTGGGCTGCAGCCACCAGCGCACCCGGTGCCGCACCGCAGGCGCGCCTGGCGGTTTGCCGGCCTGGCGATCGTCGTCGCGCAGGTCCTGCTCGGCCGCGAACGCCTGCAGCCGCATCAAATCCGCATCCGACAGCGGCTCCAGGTGGCGCAGCACCAGCGCAGTGACCGCGACTGGCGCAGCCTGCGCGTCGGTCGTCACCGGCGCACCGCACGCCAGCTCGATCTGTGGACAGGTTTCGATCGCGTCGAGCGAGCCGATCAGCGCACGCAGCGGCACGAGCATCTCGCTCACGTGCGGCGGCAGTACCGCGCAGTCGCGCACGTCGGCCACATAGCGGCTCTTGCGCTCGTGGAAGCCGACCAGCACTTCGCCTTTTTTGCGCACATGCCGCACCGACAGCCGGGCCCGATGGCGATAGCCCCAGGTCGGGCCCTGGATCGGCCGCAGCACCGTGTCGGGCCGCACTTTCGCCAGGTGCCAGAGGTTGTCTTCCAGCACCCGCTGCTTGACGGCGACCTGCGCGTCGGCGTGCAGATGCTGCATCTTGCAGCCGCCGCAGGCGCCCGTGTGCAAGCCGAAATGCGGACAACCGGGCTGCACGCGTGATGCCGACTCGCGCGTGACCGCCGTGACGACGCCGACTTCCCACTGACCCTTGCTGCGTTGCACCTGCATCCGGACGCGTTCACCGGGTAGCGCGCCTTCGATGAACACGGTCTTGCCGTCTGGCCGATGCGCGACGCCTTTGGCCTCGATGTCGAGCGATTCGACCTGCAGCCAGTCTGATTCAGCCATCACCGCTGCCCATCAAATTCAGTTGCGGCTGAGGACAAGCGCCGGGAGCGCTCAATCGCAGGCGCGCAACGGTGGCGTCTGCACCGCGAACGCAGACCTGATAGCCGGAAAATATCAAATGCCATTTCGCCGGGGCGGCGGCGCCCTCGGCCTGCGCTCGATCACTCGCGATGCGCAATCACGCGATCCACCAGGCCGTAGTCCTTCGCCTCGTCGGCTGACATGTAGCGATCCCGCTCCATGTCCAACGCGATCTTCTCAACCGGCTGGCCGGTGCGGTCCGCATAGATCTTATTGAGCTGATGGCGCGTGCGGATGATCTCGCGCGCATGGATCTCGATATCAGTCGCCTGGCCCTGCGCGCCGCCGCTGGGCTGATGGATCATGATCTTCGAATTCGGCAACGCGAAGCGCTTGCCGGGTGCGCCCGCCATCAGCAGAAACGAGCCCATGCTCGCGGCCATCCCCATGCACAGCGTGGACACCGATGGCTTCACGAACTGCATCGTGTCGTAGATCGCGAGGCCCGCGCTGACCGATCCGCCGGGGCTGTTGATGTAGAACGAGATGTCCTTGTCCGGATTCTCGCTTTCCAGGAACAGCAGCTGCGCGACCACCAGGTTCGCGGTCTGGTCGTTGACTTCGCCGACCAGAAAGACGACGCGCTCTTTCAGCAGGCGCGAGTAGATGTCGTACGAACGCTCGCCGCGCCCGGACTGTTCGACGACCATCGGCACCAGGCCCAGGCCGCGTGTTTCGCGTGTTTCATGTGCGCTCAAAGTGGGTTCTCCTGAACTTCGGAATGGAAAAAGCCAGCCCGGCAGTTGGGGCCAGCCGCGCGCAAACGCAAGGGCGCATTGCTGCCCCGACCCGCCACGCGCGCTAGTTCTTGCTCATCAACTCATCGAACGCGAGCGCTTTCTCGTTCACCTTGGCCTGGCCGAGCACGAAATCGGTCACGTTGTTCTCGATCACGATCGCCTCGACTTCGTTGAGCCGGCCCGGCTCGCTGTAGTACCAGCGACGCACGTCCTCGGGCTTCTCGTAGCTCGCAGACAGCTCCTCGATATGCGAGCGCACCTGCTCCGGCTTGGCCTGCAGTTCGTGCTTGCGCACCAGTTCGGCCACCACCAGCCCGAGCCGCACGCGCCGCTCGGCTTGCGCGCGAAACGCGTCGTCGGGGATCGGCATCTTGTCCGCATCCGGCACGCCGCGCTGCTTCAACTCCGCACGCGCGCCTTCGATCAGGCGGTCGATCTCGGACTTGACGCTGACTTTCGGCAGTTCCAGTTCGGACGCCGCAAGCAACGCTTCCATCACAGCCGACTTGTTCACCGCACGCACGCGCTGGCGCACTTCGCGCTCGAGGTTCTTGCGGATATCGGCGCGCAGACCGTCCACGCTGCCATCGGCGATGCCGAGCGTCCTGGCCAGCGCATCGTCGATCTCGGGCAGGTGTGCCTGTTCGATCTTCTTGACGGTGACCATGAAGTCGGCCGCCTTGCCAGCCACGTCCTTGCCATGGTAGTCGGCCGGGAAATCGAGCGGAAACGTGCGGCTTTCGCCGACTTTCATGCCCCGCACCGCATCCTCGAATTCCTTCAGCATCTGGCCTTCGCCGAGCATGAACTGGAAGTCCGCGCCCTTGCCGCCTTCGAATGGCTCGCCGTCGATCTTGCCTTCGAAGTCGATCGTCACGCGGTCGCCGTCGGCCGCAGCCGAATCCTGCGGGCGCTGGCTGAACGTGCTGCGCTGCTTGCGCAGGATGTCGACGGTGCGGTCGATGGCGGCGTCATCGACCTGCGCATCGACCTTCTCAACTTCCGAATTGGCGAGGTCTGCGATGCTGACTTCCGGGAACACTTCGAACACGGCGTCGAACGTGAGCTCACCCGCTGGCGCATCGTCCTTTTCCGTGATGCGCGGCGTGCCCGCCACCCGCAGGTTCGCCTCGTTCGCAGCCGCCTCGAACGCCTCGCCCACGCGGCTGTTCACGACTTCGTACTGGACCGAGCCTCCGTAACGCTGCGCCACCACGCTGACCGGCACCTTGCCGGGGCGAAAGCCGTCCATCTTGACAGTGCGCGCCAGCCGCTTCAGTCGCGACTCGACTTCCGTACGGATCGTCTCCAGCGGAACCGTCAGCGTGATCTTGCGTTCCAGCTTGTCGAGGTTTTCTACTGTGGTGGCCATGATCGTTCGAGATGCTCCGGTAAACATGATTCGTAGCCGGCCTCAAGGCTGCTACGACCTGATGGTGCGCGAGGGGGGACTCGAACCCCCACACCATTGCTGGCGTCAGGACCTAAACCTGGTGCGTCTACCAATTTCGCCACCCGCGCGACGTGAATGGGAAAAAATGAAATCGGGCGGCTCCCTCGTTCGCTCCCTCTCGGAAAGACGAACCGGGGCAACCGCCCGAATGGCAAATTGGTGGTCGATGAGTTTAACGTGAAGCTGGGGCCGGAGGCCTCAGCCTCAAGCCACCTGCGCAATCCGCAGCAGATTGGTCGTGCCCGCACTGCCGAACGGCATGCCGGCCGAGATCACGATGGTCTGGCCGACGCGCGCAAAGCCTTGTTCGCGCGCGGTCTCGCAGGCCAGTTCGGTCATCTCGTTGACGTCGTCGATCTCGTGGCTTTGCACCGAGTGCACGCCCCAGGCGAGCGCAAGCTGGCGCGCGGTGGCCAGCCGCGGCGTGATGCCGATGATGGGTGCCTCGGGCCGCTCGCGCGCCATGCGCAGTGCCGAATAGCCGGAGCTGGTGTAGGCAACCGTGCATGCCACGTGCAGCAGGCCGGCGACCTGGCGCATCGCGCAGCCGATCGCGTCCGCCGCGTCCGCGCGCGGTGTGCTGTGCGTGGCGTCCACCATCTCGCGATACAGCGGATCGGATTCGACCTGCGCGATGATGTTGTTCATCATGCGCACGGCTTCCACCGGGTACCTGCCGGACGCGCTTTCGGCCGACAGCATCACCGCGTCGACGCCGTCGTAGATCGCGGTCGCCACGTCGGACGCTTCGGCGCGCGTGGGCACCGGGGCTGCGATCATCGATTCGAGCATCTGCGTCGCGACGATCACTGGCTTGCCGTATCTACGGCAGGCACGCACGATGCGCTTCTGGATCGCGGGTACCTGCTCGGCCGGCATCTCGACGCCGAGGTCACCGCGCGCGACCATGATCGAGTCGCTCTCCTCGACGATCTCCTCGAGCACGCCGATCGCCGCGGGCTTCTCCAGCTTCGCGCAGATGCCGGCGCGGCCCTGCACCATCGCCTTGATCTCGCGGATGTCCTCGGCGCGCTGCACGAACGACACCGCGACCCAGTCGATATCGAGCGTCAGGCCGTAGTCCAGGTCACGCCGGTCCTTTTCCGTCATCGCCGACAGCGGCAGCACCACGCCGGGCACGTTGACGCCCTTGCGGTCGGACAACGTGCCCGCGTTCAGCGCGGTGGTCTCGGCGAAATCGGGGCCGCAACGATCGACCCGCAGGCGCACCTTGCCGTCGTCCACCAGCAGTTCCGTGCCGGCCGTGAGCGCAGCAAAGATTTCAGGGTGCGGCAGCGGCACACGCGTCTGGTCTCCGAGCGCATCGCGGTTCAGATCGAAGCGGAACCTGTCGCCGGCAGCCAGCCGTATCGGTCCATTCGCGAACGCACCGACCCGCAGCTTCGGGCCCTGCAGGTCGAGCAGCACCGAGATCGGCCGGCCGAGGTCTTTTTCGATGCTGCGGATCGTGTCCAGGCGCGCCTTGTGGTCCTCGTGCGTGCCGTGGCTGAAGTTGAGGCGGAACACGTCGGCCCCGGCGCGGAACAGCGCCTCGATGGTGACGCGGTCCGCGCTGGCGGGCCCGAGCGTGGCGACGATCTTGGCGTTTCGGTTGCGGCGCATGGGTCTAGTCTTTCTTGCTCGCGGATCCGGTGATCAGGATCGCGCGAAAGTCGTTCACGTTGGTCAGCGTCGGGCCGGTCACGACCGCGTCACCGAGCGCCTCGAAAAATCCGTGGCCGTCGTTGTCGGCCAGCCGGTCGCGCGGCTTCAAGCCCAGGCTCCATGCGCGTTCGAGCGTGTCGGGCGCAAGGTACGCACCAGCAATCTCTTCCTGCCCATCGACGCCGTCGGTGTCGCCCGCGATCGCATGCACGCCGGCGGCGCCGTTCAGATCGACGGCCAGCGACAGCAGGAATTCGACGTTGCGCCCGCCGCGTCCTTGCCCACGCACGGTCACCGTGGTCTCCCCGCCGGACAGCAGCACGCAGGGCGGCTGGAACGGCTGGCCGCGCTGCACGATTTGCAGCGTGATGCCGGCCAGCACCTTGCCGACATCGCGCGCTTCGCCCTCCAGGCTGTCGCCGAGGATGTAGGCCGGCACGCCGGCCTGGCGCGCGACCTTGGCCGCGGCTTCGAGCGCCATCTGCGGCGTGGCGATCATGCGGGTCTCGACGTTTGCGAGCCGGGCGTCGCCGGGCTTGATCGACTCGCCTTCGCCGCTCGCCAGCAACCCGAGCACGTCAGGCGGTACGTCGATGCCGTAGCGCCTGATGGTGGCCAGCGCGTCTTCGCAGGTGGTCGGGTCGGGCACCGTCGGGCCGCTCGCGATGTCGATCGGATCGTCACCCGGCACGTCGGAGATCAACAGTGTGACCACCCTGGCCGGATGGCACGCGGCAGCGAGCCGGCCGCCTTTGAGCGCCGACAGGTGCCGGCGCACGCAGTTCATCTCTGAGATGTTGGCGCCGCTTTTGAGCAGCGCGCGGTTCACGGCCTGCTTGTCTTCCAGGGTCAGGCCGGGACCGGGCGCGGCCAGCAACGAGGAACCCCCGCCGGAGATCAGCGCGAGCACGAGGTCGTCCTCGCTCAAGCCCTGCACCGTTTGCAGGATCCGCTGCGCGGCTTCGATGCCGGCTGCGTCCGGCACCGGATGCGCGGCCTCGACGATCTCGATGCGCTCGCACGGCACGCCGTAGCCGTAGCGCGTGACGACCAGACCTTCCAGCGGTCCCGGCCAGTTGTCCTCGACTGCACGCGCCATCGCAGCCGATGCCTTGCCGGCACCGATCACGACGAGCCGGCCCTTCGGCGGCGGCGGCAGATGCGCGGGCAGGCACAGCGCGGGCTGCGCGGCGGCGACGGCCGCATCGAACATGCGGCGCAGCAGGTCTTTCGGATCGCTCACTCGATGGACCAGCCTGTGCTCGGGTGCGTTGGACCTGTCAGTTTTTCTGGCCGGAGCCGATCTCGTGATTCGAGAGCTTTTCGAGCGCACGCACCATGCCCGAATGGTCCCAGGCCGCGCCGCCGTGCGAAACGCAGGCGGAGAACAGTTGCTGGCAGGTGGAGGTGTTGGGCAATGCGAGGCCGAGCTGTTTGGCAGCCGTCAGCGCCAGGTTCAAATCTTTTTGATGCAGCGCGATCCGGAAGCCCGGATCGAAGTTGCGCTTGACCATGCGGTCGCCCAGGATGTCGAGGATGCGCGACGTTGCGAGCCCGCCCATCAGCGCGGCGCGCACCTTGGCCGGGTCGGCGCCGGCCTTGCTTGCGAACAGCAGGCCTTCGGAGACCGCGCTGATCGTGAGCGCGACGACGATCTGGTTGGCCACCTTGCAGGTCTGGCCGTCGCCGTTTTCGCCGACCAGCGTGATGTTCTTGCCCATCAACTCGAACACCGGCTTGACCTTGTCGAACGTGGCCTGGCTGCCGCCGCACATGATCGAGAGCGCAGCGTTCTTGGCGCCCACGTCGCCGCCCGAGACCGGTGCGTCGATGTACTCGCAGCCGAGGTCATTGATCTTTTTTGCGAACTCTTTCGTCTCGACCGGCGAGATCGAGCTCATGTCGACCACGATCTTGCCTTTGGACAGGCCGTCGGCCACGCCGTTCTCGCCGAACAGCGCCTTTTGCACGTCGGGCGTATCCGGCACCATCGTGATGATCAGGTCGGCCTGCTGCGCGGCCTCCTTCGCGGTCGCGCAGGCCTTGCCGCCGGCGGCCGTCAGCTCGTTCGGCACGTCGCCGAGCGTGTTCAGGTACAGCTCGTGGCCGCCCTTGATCAGGTGGCCCGCCATCGGGACGCCCATGATGCCCAGGCCGATGAATGCGATTTTCATGATGTGTGTTCTTTCTTTTGAATGGTTGGTCAGGCCGCGTTCGACTTCATCCAGCCGAGGCCGTCGCTGGTCTTGCCGGCGGGCTTGTACTCACCACTGACCCAGCCGTCGTAGCCGAGCTGGTCGATGAAGTTGAACAGGAACGGGTAGTTGATCTCGCCGGTGCCGGGCTCGTTGCGGCCCGGGTTGTCGGCGATCTGGATGTGGCCGATTTTTGCGAAGTGCTTCTTCATCGTGGCAGCCAGTTCGCCTTCCATGCGCTGCATATGATAGATGTCGTACTGAATAAACAGATTGTCTGAACCGACCGCATCGATCAGGTCGAGCGCCTGCTGTGTGTGCTTCAGATAGAAGCCGGGCATGTCGTAGGTGTTGATCGGCTCCATCACGAACATGATCCCGGTGGCTTTGAGCTTTTGCGCGGCAAATTTCAGGTTGGCAACGAAGGTCTCGCGCAGCTTGTCTGCATCGGCGTCCTTCGGCGCGATGCCGGCCAGCACGTTGACTTTTTTGCAGCCCAGCGCGGTCGCGTAGTCAATCGCTTTTCCGACTCCATCCTGAAATTCGTTCACGCGATCGGGCAACACCGCGATGCCGCGCTCGCCCGCCGCCCAGTCGCCGGCCGGCAGGTTGTGCAGCACCTGCGTCAGGTTGTTCTTCTTCAGGCGATCGACCAGTTGCTGCTTCTCGTACGGATACGGAAACAGATACTCGACGCCTTTGAAACCGTCTTCGGCAGCGGCGTCGAAGCGATCAAGGAAATCGACCTCGTTGTAGAGCATCGTGAGGTTGGCGGCGAACTTGGGCATGGGGCACAGGTCTCTTTGTCTGGATGAAAGATCAAGATTAAGCCAACGCATCGTGCGCCGGCCGCGTGATGAACCGGCGTCAGTCCAGCAAACCGACCGCGGTCGGCGCGTCCTGCTTGCCAGTGGCCAGTTCCTCGAACTCGGTCACATTGTCGATCTCGGTGCCCATCGAGATGTTGGTCACGCGCTCAAGCATGATCTCGATCACCACCGGCACCGAGAACTCGCTCATCCAGGCTTCCGCCTGCTTGATGGCCGGTGCGATCTCTTCCTGCTTGTGCACGCGAATCGCCTTGCAGCCCAGGCCCTGCACCACCGCGATGTGATCGACCCCATAGCCCTGCGTCTCGGCGTTGATGTTCTCGAAGCCGAGCTGCACGCAGTAGTCCATGCTGAAGCCGCGCTGCGCCTGCCGGATCAGGCCCAGGTAGCTGTTGTTCACCACGATGTGGATGTAGGGCAATTTGAACTGCGCACCGACGGCGAGCTCCTCGATCATGAACTGGAAGTCATAGTCGCCCGACAGCGCGACGATCTTTCGCGTCGGGTCCGCGACGCGCACGCCCAGAGCGGCCGGAATGGTCCAGCCGAGCGGGCCAGCCTGGCCGCAGTTGATCCAGTGGCGCGGCTGATACACGTGCAGGAACTGCGCACCGGCGATCTGCGACAGGCCGATCGTGGACACGTACGTCACGTCCTTCGTGAAGGCGTTGTTCATGCACTGATAGACGCGCTGCGGCTTCATCGGCTCGTTGTCGTAATTCGTCTTGCGCAGCAAGGTGCGCTTGCGCTCACGACACTGGGCAACCCACTCGCTGCGATCCTTCAGCTTGCCGGCCTTCTTCATCTCGCGCGCGACTTCAACAAACAGCTCCAGCGCGGCTTTCGCGTCCGAAACAATACCCAGATCAGGCGGGAACACGCGGCCGATCTGCGTCGGCTCAATGTCCACGTGCACGAACGTGCGGCCCTTCGCATACACCTCGATCGAGCCGGTGTGGCGGTTCGCCCAGCGGTTGCCGATGCCGAGCACGAAGTCGGATTCGAGCATCGTCGCGTTGCCGTAGCGGTGCGAGGTCTGCAGCCCGCACATGCCGGCCATCAGCTTGTGGTCGTCGGGGATCGTGCCCCAGCCCATCAGGGTCGGGATCACGGGCACGTTGACGATTTCAGCGAACTCGACCAGCAGCTCGGACGCATCGGCGTTGATGATGCCGCCGCCCGCCACGATCAGCGGACGCTCGGCCGCCTGCAGCATCGAAACAGCCTTTTCGATCTGATGCTTGTGCGCCTTCGGCTTGTAGACCGGCAGCGGTTCGTAGGTGTCGATGTCGAACTCGATCTCAGCCATCTGCACGTCGAACGGCAGGTCGATCAGCACCGGGCCCGGGCGGCCCGAGCGCATTAGGTGGAACGCTTGCTGGAATGCGCGCGGCACCTGTGCGGGCTCGCGTACCGTCACGCTCCACTTGGTCACCGGCTTGCTGATCGACTCGATGTCGACTGCCTGGAAGTCTTCCTTGTAGAGCCGCGCGCGCGGCGCCTGGCCCGTGATGCAGAGGATCGGGATCGAATCGGCCTGCGCCGAGTAGAGGCCCGTGATCATGTCGGTGCCGGCCGGCCCCGAGGTGCCGATGCAGACACCGATGTTGCCCGCCTTGGCGCGCGTGTAGCCTTCGGCCATGTGCGACGCGCCTTCCACGTGGCGCGCGAGCACGTGCGCGATCGAGCCGCGTTCACGCAAGGCCGAGTAGAGCGGGTTGATCGCAGCGCCCGGCACGCCGAACGCCTGGCTCACGCCTTCTTTTTCGAGCACGCGCACAGCGGCTTCGATTGCCTTCATTTTTGCCATTGGAATAGACCTCGGTTAGCGGGAATTTGCGATGGAAGCGATACGGGCGTCTGGCGCCTGCGGGCTCGCTGGTGTGCTTGCGTACCGGTCCGTGCATGCAGATGAAAAGCCTGGTGGCCGGATGTCAACGATTCTAAAAATGGCCCACCAGCAGCGCAAGGGCATGCGGCGCATAGAATCTATTCCGTCGAAGAATAGATGGTCCATGGTGCTGTACCGCGCGGTACAGCCCGTGACCACTTGACGGCCATTCGACCTTCTTCATCCCTTGTTCCACCCGTGCCTGCCGCCTGATTTCGATGGATCGCCTGAGCGGCCTGCAGATTTTTGTGCGTGTGGCGGAGACCGGCAGCTTCTCCAAAGCCGCGCGCGAGTTCGGCCTGACGCAGCCAACCGCCACCAAGCACATTGCGGCACTGGAGGCGCGCTTCGGCGTGCGCCTGCTCAACCGCAATTCGCGCGCCGTGAGCCTGACCGAGGCGGGCGCTGCCTATCTCGAAAAATGCAAGGCGGTGCTGCGCCAGTTCGACGAAGCCGAGACCTTTGAAGGCGCGCGCCGGGCCGAGCTGACCGGCTCGCTGCGGCTGGGCACCAGCCTCACGTTCGGCCTTCAGGTGCTGGCGCCGCTGATGATCGAATTCATGGCCATGCATCCGAAGCTGAAGGTCGATCTTGATCATGAAGATCGCTATGTCGATCTGGTCGCCTGCGGTATCGAACTTGCGATCCGGCTCGGGCCATTGGCCGATTCGACGCTGGGCGGCCGCTATCTTGGCGCGAACCCGTGGACCATGGTGGCCGCACCCGGCTACTTGAAGCGCCGCGGCATCCCGCGCGCAGCAAGCGATCTCGCACGGCACGACAGCCTTGTGTACAGCACCGCACAGGCCGATGCGCACTGGCGGCTGCGGGCACCGTCGGGCGACTGGATATCGGTCACGTTGGCCGCACGGCTGCGCTCGAACAACCTGAGCACGCTGCTCGAAGCGGCGCGCGCCAACATGGGACTCGCCGTGCTGCCGCATTACGTGGCGGCCGCTGCGCTTGCGGCCGGTGAGTTGCGCATCGTGCTGCCGGACTACAGCCTGCCCGAGCAGGAGATTCATGCGATCTTTCCTTCACCAAAACTTGTCCCGGCGAAAGTGACGGCGTTGATTGCGTTTCTGCAACAGCGCTTCGGTCCGCACTGGTGGCTCGGCCGCAGCGGCAGCACAACCGCGAGAACGGACCTGCCACATGGCCAACGCACCGTTGCAGCTGCCACCACCACTGTCGGAGCGGCGCAGCGAAGAGGCAACGCATGACCGCCGGACCAGACGCCGCTGCAGCGCCCCCCGATCAAGCAGCGCCCGTCACGCACTACGAGAACTTCCCGGTGGCGTCCTGGTTGTGCCCGGCGCGCTTGCGGCCGCCGATCGCTGCGATCTACCACTTTGCACGCACCGCCGACGACATCGCCGACGAAGGCAACGCCAGCGCCGAGCAGCGGCTGGCCGACCTCGAAGCCTATGCCTGCGACCTGGTGGCAATCACGCGAGCCGAGGCGCCTTCGCCACGCTGGGGCCACGTGTTCCGGCCGCTGTCGGCTGCGCTGCGTGCATTCGACCTACCGAGCGCGCCCCTCGCCGACCTGCTGAGTGCGTTCATGCAGGACGTGCGTTTCACGCGCGACGGCACGCACTACGCGGATCGCGCCGGCCTGCTCGACTACTGCCGCCGCTCCGCAAACCCGGTCGGCCGGCTGCTGCTGCATCTGTACGGCGTGCGGGATGCGCAAAGCCTGCAGCTGAGCGACGATGTCTGCAGCGCGCTGCAACTGATCAACTTCTGGCAGGACCTGTCGATCGACATCCCGCGCGGCCGGCATTACCTGCCACTGGCCGACTGCGCACGCTTCGGCGTCACGCTGACAGAACTGAACAGACTACGGCAAACTGAAAATGCATCGAAATTAATAGCAGAAGAGGCAGGCTGGGCGCGCGCGCTGATGCTGAATGGTTCAAAAATCGTGCATCGGGTGCCGGGCCGCGGCGGCTGGGAGCTGCGCGCCGTGGTGCAAGGCGGCCTGGCGATCCTCGACAAGATCGCCGCGATGAACTTCCAGACGCTGAGCGCGCGGCCGGTCATCAGCAAGCGAGACGCGCCAACGGTGCTGTGGCGCGCGATGTGGATGTGACAATTGGCCATCGTGACCCCACCCACACCGTTCGCTGCCAGTTTGGCAGACCGCCGCTGCCGATCCTGCCATCTCCAGCGAGGGCATCGCCAGACCGCCGGCGCGGCCCGCTTGCGCGCGGGCAGGCAGGGAAACGGAAGAGCGTGGACCGGCAGCGCGCGAAGCGTCGGAGAGGGCCATCGGTCATGACGCCTGAAGAGTACGTCCAGCAAAAAGCCGCTGCAGCCGGCAGCAGTTTCTACTACGCGTTCCTGTTTCTGCCCAAGCCTCGGCGTGCTGCGATCACCGCGTTCTACGCGTTCTGCCGCGAGGTGGACGACGTGGTCGATGAAGTGCATGACCCGCAGGTCGCGCGCACCAAGCTCGCCTGGTGGCGCTCCGAAGTCGCCCAGGCATTCGCGGGCAACCCGAGCCATCCGGTGCTGCGCGCGCTGTTGCCGCTCGCAGCCGACTATCAGATCGAGCCGCGGCACCTGCTGGCCGTGATCGAAGGCTGCGAGATGGACCTGCAGCAAACGCGCTATCTCGACTTCACCGCGCTGCAACGCTATTGCCACCTGGTCGCCGGCATCGTGGGCGAAGTCGCGGCGCGCATCTTCGGCCAGAGCGTGCCGGCCACGACCGAGTACGCGCACCGCATGGGCCAGGCGTTCCAGCTCACCAACATCATCCGCGACGTCGGCGAGGACGCGCGGCGCGGCCGCATCTACCTGCCGGTGGCTGATCTGCAGCGCTTCGACGTGAAGGCCAGCGAAATCCTGCAGCGCGATTATTCAGACCGCTTCGTCGCGTTGATGAAATTCGAAGCCGAGCGCGCGCACGGCCTGTACCGCGAAGCACTCGCCATGCTGCCGGCCGCCGACCGCCGCGCGCAAAAGCCGGGCTTGATGATGGCGCGCATCTACCGCACCCTGCTCGAAGAGATCGAGCGCGACGGTTTTCACGTGCTGAACCAGCGCATTGCGCTGACGCCGCTGCGCAAGTTCTGGCTCGCGTGGCAGGTCCAGGCGCTGGGCCGGGCTTGAAGCTCGCCGTCATCGGCGCCGGCTGGGCCGGGCTTGCGGCTGCGATCGAGGCAACGCTTGCCGGTCATACCGTCACGTTGTTCGAGGCCGCACGTATCCCCGGCGGCCGCGCGCGCGTGTTGCCGACCACGCTGGCCGACGGGCGCGAAGTGCTGCTCGACAACGGCCAGCACATCCTGATCGGCGCCTACCGCGAAACGCTTGCGCTGATGCAACAGGTCGGCGTCGATCTGCGGCAGGCGCTGCTCGAAGTGCCGCTGTCGCTGCGCCGGCCCGACGGCTCGGGCCTGAAGCTGCCGCGGCTGCCAGCGCCGCTCGATGCGGCTCTCGGCATCGCCACCGCGCGCGGCTGGAACTGGCGCGACAAGCTGTCGCTGGTCCGCACCGTGCAGCGCTGGCGACGTGCCGGCTTCGAATGCACCGCACAAGCCAGCGTCGCCGACCTCTGCGCACCGCTGACCGCTGCGGTGCGCCGCGAGCTGATCGAACCGCTGTGCGTATCCGCGCTGAACACGCCGATCGGGCGCGCAAGCGGCGCAGTGTTCCTGCGGGTGCTGCGCGATTCGCTGTTCGGTCGCGGCCACGCGGGTTTTGCGCCGGCGGCGCTGCTGCTGCCCAAAGTCGATCTGGGTCGCTGTTTTCCCGCTGCGGCGATTGGCTGGCTGCGCGGCCGGGGCGTTGACGTTCGGCTCGGCCAGCGCGTGCAGTCGTTGGCACGTGGCTCGGCAGATGGTTGGCGCGTGGACGGACAGCCGTTCGATCGCGTGCTGCTGGCCACCGCGCCATGGGATGCGGCGCGCCTCGTTGAAAGCGCTGCCCTGCCTGGCGCAAGCGATCAGGCCGACATCCGCGGCTGGCTTACCCATGCGCAGGCGTTGCGCTTCGAAGCGATTGCGACGGTGTA
This sequence comes from Burkholderiaceae bacterium, assembly GCA_965218765.1. Classification (GTDB taxonomy): domain Bacteria; phylum Pseudomonadota; class Gammaproteobacteria; order Burkholderiales; family Burkholderiaceae_C; genus JBBPYC01. Next base: position 1,225,761 of record CBDCLU010000002.1, read on the forward strand.
TGCGCTGGGCTCGCCGGCCGCTCGCCTGAGCGAGCCGATGCTGAGCCTGCCGGACAGCAAAGCATTTCCCGCGCAGTTCGTGTTCGACCGCGCCCAGCTCGGCGGACCACCCGGCCTGCTTGCATTCGTGGTCAGCGCGAGCACGCTCGAACGTGCCACGCTGGAAGCCGCGGTGTTCGCGCAGGCGCGTGCGCAACTCGGGCGCAACGACCTGCACGTGCTGCGCACCGTGGTCGAAAAACGCGCCACGTTCGCCTGCACGCCGGGCCTGCTGCGGCCGGCACAGCGCGTCGCAGCGGGGCTGCTGGCCTGCGGCGATTATGTGGAAGGCCCGTACCCGGCGACGCTCGAAGGCGCGGTGCGCAGCGGGCTTTCTGCAGTCGCTTCCATCCACTAAGGCTCCAGTCATCCATGAACCACATCCTGTTGATCGCCTCAAGCTGCCTGTGGTTGTGCAGCTGCGCTGTCCAACCGCCACCTCAAGCTGCGGGCGGTGTGCAGCAAGATCGCTGGAAGCAACTGGAGCAACAACTTGAGCACAAGGAAGCGCAGCGCAGGGACTTGCGAGCCATCCTGAGCTCCAACCCAGAAGCACCAGAAGCCAACGAGTTAGGTGCTCGAATCACCCAGTTGAACCACCAAGTACGGCAACTCGAAATAGCGCTCAGCTACGCACCTACAGCGCCTGTATCGGCGGCGCCAATTGAACCAATTGCCGGTCTCATGCCAGATGAGCGAAGAGCCTTCGCTGCTGCGGATCACTCTTCATTCATTGCAGACGCAAAGCAGACCATCGCATCTGGCTTAAAAGATCCAAACTCCGTGCAGTTTCGAAAATTGCGTCTGGGACACGAAGGTTTTAAGCCCGTGCTTTGCGGGGAACTCAACGCCAAAAATTCGTATGGTGGATACGTGGGTTTCCGGCAGTTCTACGTGACACAACGCAATGGTGATCAAGCAATTGATTCTGACGACTTACGCTTCTCTGAGCTCATCAAGCGCAAGTGCGCCGACACGGTAAGGCAAGTCGATTGACGGATGACAAGCAGTACGCCGCGCCGTGCCGTGCAAGGGCCTGAGCAGGCAGCGCTTTGTGGTCGGGCAGAATCAAAAGCAACCTCTTCCAACCAAGACAACCGATGAAACTTGAAACCCTCGCCGTCCATGGCGGCTACACCCCAGAGCCCACCACCAAGTCCGTTGCGGTGCCGATCTACCAGACCGTCGCCTACGCGTTCGACGACACGCAGCACGGCGCCGATCTGTTCGACCTGAAAGTCGCGGGCAACATCTACAGCCGCATCATGAACCCGACCAATGCGGTGCTCGAAGGGCGGCTCGCGGCGATGGAAGGCGGCATCGGCGCGCTCGCGGTGGCCAGCGGCATGGCCGCGATCAGCTACGCGGTGCAGACGATCACGGAAGCGGGCGACAACATCGTGTCGGCATCGACCCTGTACGGCGGAACCTACAACCTGTTCGCGCACACGTTTCCGCAGATGGGCATCGAGACGCGCTTCGCCAACGCAAAGGATCCGGCGTCGTTTGCCAAGCTGATCGATGAACGCACCAAGCTGATCTTCTGCGAATCGATCGGCAACCCGCTCGGCAATGTGACCGACATCGGGGCACTCGCGAAAGTCGCGCACGACGCCGGTGTGCCGCTGGTGGTGGACAACACGGTCACTTCTCCCTACCTGTGCCGCCCGTTCGAGCACGGCGCCGACATCGTGGTGCATGCGCTGACCAAGTACCTCGGCGGCCACGGCACCACGCTCGGCGGCGCGATCGTGGATTCGGGCAAATTCCCGTGGGCAAAGCACAAGGCGCGCTTCAAACGCCTGAACGAGCCGGACGTGAGCTACCACGGCGTGGTCTATACGGAAGCGCTCGGTGAAGCGGCCTATATCGGCCGCGCACGCGTGGTGCCGCTGCGCAACATGGGCGCAGCGCTGTCGCCTATGAATGCGTTCCAGATCCTGCAGGGCATCGAGACGCTGCCGCTGCGCATGGACCGGATCGGCGACAACGCATTGAAGATCGCGCAGCACCTGCAGGGTCATGCGAAGGTAGCCTGGGTGCGCTATGCAGGCTTGCCGGATCATCCCGACCACGCAGTGCTGCAGCGCATGACGAAAGGCCGCGCATCGGGCATCGTGAGCTTCGGGTTGAAGGCCGACGATGGCCGCGCGGCCGGCGCCAGGTTTCAGGATGCATTGAAGCTGTTCACGCGGCTCGTCAACATCGGCGACGCGAAATCGCTCGCGTGCCATCCGGCCACCACCACGCACCGGCAGCTGGGCCCCGACGAGCTGGCCAAGGCCGGCGTCAGCCTCGACATGGTGCGGCTGTCGATCGGCATCGAGCACATCGACGATCTGGTCGAAGATCTGGAGCAGGCGCTGACTGCCGTCTGAGCGGCGCAATGCCGCTTTCACTGGCTCGATTGCCGATCAGAGCGCGCTAACCGCTGATCGCGTTGCAGATCGCGAGCAGATCCGCCACCTCGAGCTGCGGCTTCTGTTCGTGCACCCAGGGCTTGCGTTCCCGGTTCACCCAGGCCGCCTGCATGCCCGCATCGAGCGCGCCGAGCACGTCGAGTGCCGGGTCGTCGCCGATGTGCAGCATGTCTCTACAGGCGACGCCTGCGGCATCGGCACCCGCCCGGAAGATGCGCGGATCCGGCTTGGCGAAGCCGACCTCGCGCGAAGCGATGCTGGCCGCGAAGAACCCGCCGATGCCGATGCGCTGCACGTCTGCGTTGCCGTTCGACAGCGCAATCAGCGGATAGCGGCTGCTCAAATGGTCGAGCGCGGCCAACGCGTCGTCGAACAGATCGACCTGCTGGCGCGCCGCGAAGAACGCCTCGAATGCGCCTTCGGCCAACGCCGGGTCTTCTTGGCTGCGCTGCAGTCCGATGCGGATCGACTCGCGCCGCAGCGCGGAAAAGTCGTGCTTCAGATCAGGCCGGTCCTGATCGAGCCGGGCCCGGATCGCCTGGCGCGTCTCGACGCTTTCGAGCAGCTTCGCCGTGTTCGGCGCGTGCGCGCCAAGCCAGGCCTGCAGCGCGGCTTCAGCGCGTTCGATGGTCGGCCAGATCGGCCAGAGCGTGTCATCGAGGTCGATCGAGACAGCGCGGATGCGGGGGATGTCGAGCATGGCTGGGCCAGAATAGCGCATGAATACCGCACCCGATCGCGACCGCCTGCAATCCGCCGAGCATGGCTTGCCGGCACAGCCTGCTGCGCCTGAATCGGCTGCGATGCCAGCACCGGCGGAGGTGCTGCCCGACGGCTCTGCGCCAGCCGCGCAGCAGCCGCTCGACCGGGGCCTGCATGTATCGGTCGAACCGCCGGTGGTGGAGCCGGCACCAGCTGCATTGGCCGCTGAAGTGGTTGCGGTTGCGGACGAGCCGAACAAGCCAGTCACGCCCAAGCAGCCGTCGCAGCCTGCAGCGCACCCACCCGCGGTCACCGCGTTTCGCCATGGCCGCGAACCGCGTACCGTCGTGCTGCTGACCAACCTGGGCACGCCCGATGAGCCGACCAGCGGCGCGGTGCGGCGCTACCTCGCCGAGTTCCTGAGCGACCGCCGCGTGGTCGAGATCCCGCGCGTGGCATGGCTGCCGCTGCTGCACGGCGTGATCCTGCGCACCCGGCCACGCGTGTCCGCAGCCAAGTATCGAATGGTCTGGACCGAAGGCGGCTCGCCGCTCAAGGTCTGGACGCAGGCCCAGGCTGCGGGCCTGCAAGCCGCGTTGCGCGAACGCGGCCACCACGTCAGCGTGGCGGTCGCGATGCGCTATGGCAACCCGTCGATCGCCGACGTGCTCGACGCGCTCAGCGCGGACGGCATGACGCGCGTGCTCGTGCTGCCCGCCTACCCGCAATATTCAGCCGCGACGGTGGCCAGCACCTGCGACGCGGTGTTCGCATGGGTGGGACGCCAGCGCCGCCTGCCCGAACTGCGCTTCGTGAACGGCTATTGCGACGATCCGGGCTACATCGGCGCACTCGCGGAAACCGTGCGCCGGCACTGGAGCGCGCACGGCCAGCCGGAGCAACTGCTGCTGAGCTTTCACGGCATGCCCGAACGCACTTTGCACCTGGGCGACCCGTACCACTGCGAATGCCAGAAGACCGGGCGGCTGCTTGCGGAAACGCTCGGGCTGACCGCGCAGCAGTATCGCGTCACATTCCAGTCGCGCTTCGGCCGCGCAAAATGGCTGGAGCCGGCCACCGAGCCGACATTGATCGACATGGCCAAGTCCGGCGTGCGCCGCGTCGATGTGATCTGCCCGGGCTTTGCAAGCGACTGCCTCGAGACGCTCGAAGAAATCTCGATCGAAGGCCGCAAGGCGTTCACCGATGCGGGCGGCAGGCAGTTCCACTACATCCCCTGCCTGAACGACGATGGCGACTGGATCGCCGCACTGGGTTTCCTGGCCGAGCGGCACCTGGCCGGCTGGCCGACGCACGAGCCGGTCGACCATCGGGCGCTTGCGCAGTCGCGCGAGCGGGCGCTTGCAGCGGGCGCTGTCAAATAGAGCGAGACTCGACGCCGCGCGACGCTCGTGGCGACCGGGTGTCGACTTGCGGCCGGCTCGGAGTGCAGCGCCCGATAGTTGGCGCCGAGCCATACCAGATGGCTTGCGTCGATACCGGTCGATAGCGCTTCCTGCGCCCCGACCACTTAGAGCGGCTAACAAAACTTTATCATCCCCGCATCGGCCGCAGGCGTTGGAGGATGTGTGAAGCGACACAAGGACAAAGAGATCAGCGCAGCGCTTTGGAAGCGTATCGAGCCGCTGTTGCCTGTTGCGGTGTCTTCGCCCAAGGGCGGGCGGCCACGATTGGCTGATGAGGCCGCGCTCAACGGCATTTTGTTTGTATTGCGCACTGGCGTTCCCTGGGAGGAGTTGCCCCAGGCGCTGGGTTTTGGCAGCGGCATGACGTGCTGGCGGCGACTGCGCGACTGGCAGGCCGCTGGCGTCTGGCACCGGCTGCACATGTTGCTGCTGGCTGAGCTGCGGGGTGCAGACAAGCTGGACTTCCAACGCGCCAGCATCGACGGGGCCAGTGTGGCCAGCCCCCGGGGGGCATGCACACCGGGGCCAACCCGACGGACCGGGGCAAGCTCGGCAGCAAACGCCACCTGATCGTCGACGCCCAGGGCACACCGCTGATGTTTTGCGTGACGGGCGCCAACCGCCACGACTCGGTCGTCTTTGAGTCGTTGGTTGACGCGCTGCCGGCCGTTGGCGGCAAGCCGGGGCGGCCACGCAAGTGGCCCACCAAGCTGCACGCTGACAAGGGCTACGACTTTGCACGCTGCCGCGCGCATCTCAGGCTGCGCGGCATCAGGGACCGCGTTGCTCGCCGCGGCGTTGAGCGCAACGACCGGCTCGGGCGCCACCGCTGGGTGGTCGAGCGCACACATGCTTGGCTGGCCGCCTTTGGCAAGCTGCGAACACGATTCGAGCGCCGGATCGATACTCATGTGGCTTTGCTGTCCCTGGCGTGCAGCATCATCTGTGTTCGTGCACTGAAGCCGTTTTGTTAGCCGCTCTTAAGCTGAACCCGAGGATTGACCCATGGAATCACTCGCTGCCGATCTGGAAACGATGGTGCGCACGCCCCTTAGCGCCGACCACGTGCAGGCCATGCATGACATCGGCGAGATGCGCACGTTCGCCGCCGGCGAGATGGTGGTGCGGCTCGGCGACCCGAGCGACACGTTCTTCTACATCGTGGACGGCGAGCTGGAAGCGCTCGATCCGCGCACCGGTGGCCGCTACGGCTCGGCCGCCGCCGGGCCGACGCAGTTCTTCGGCGAAATCAATTTTTTGAGCGGCGGCGGCGCGATGCTGGCGGGTCGGGCCACCAGGCCGAGCCGGCTGCTGTGCGTCGAGCGCGTCGCCATGCTCAAGCTCATGAGCCGCGTGCCCGAGATGAGCGACATCATCGTGAGCGTGTTCGCCGCGCGCCGGCGTCGCCTGCTGGAAAACAATCAGGCCGCACTGACTCTGGTCGGCGCCGAGCAAAGCCGCGACATCCGCCGTATCGCCGAGTTCGCAAGCCGCAATCGGATTCCGTTTCGTTCGCTGACCCTGGGCGAGCACGAAGCCGAAGCGGTCGCCGCGCAGTGCCACCTCGGGGTGGCCGAGCCGGCCGTGATCTACGGCAAGCATGACGTGGTGCGGGAGCAGACACCCGCGGCCATCGCCAAGCTGTTCGGGCTCGATCTGGCGGTCGGCGACGAGCACGTGTTCGACCTGCTGATCGTCGGCGGCGGCCCGGCCGGCGTGGCGGCCGGCGTCTATGCAGGCGCGGAAGGCTTGTCGGCGCTCGTGATCGAGGACCTGACGATTGGCGGCCAGGCGGGCACCTCGAGCCGGATCGAGAACTACATGGGTTTTCCGACCGGCATCTCGGGCGCCGACCTGTGCTGGCGCGGCGAGGTGCAGGCAATGAAATTCGGCACCCGCTTCGCGGTGCCGCGCCGCGCGCAGTCGCTCACACGCGACAAGGGCGGCGTGTTTCATGTGCGGCTCGAAGACGGCGACGAGGTCTGCGCGCGTGCGGTGCTGGTGGCCACCGGCGTGCAGTACCGGCGCCTGCCGATCGAGCGGCTCGAGCAGTTCGAGAGCGCCGGCATTTACTACGCGGCCACCGAAGTGGAAGCGCGCTACTGCCACGACACCGAGGTCGTCGTGATCGGCGGCGGCAACTCGGCGGGCCAGGCTGCGATGTTCCTGTGCCGCACCGCGCGACACGTGCACCTGCTGGTGCGCGGCGCCTCACTTGCCGATTCGATGTCTGACTACCTGCTGTCGCGGCTGCAGGCGGACCCCGCGATTACGCTGCATTTCCAGTCCGAGATGACGCAGCTGCACGGCGATGCGGAACTCGCTGCGATCACGATCCGCGACCGGGCCACCGGCGAAACCCGCGAGCAGCCGACCCGCGCGGTGTTCGTGATGGTCGGCGCGGCGCCGAACACGCAGTGGCTGTCCGGGCATGTCGCGCTGGACGACAAGGGTTTCGTGAAGACCGGCGATGCGGTCGGCCAGGCATCGGCCTATTCGACTTCGAGCGACGGCATCTTCGCGGTCGGCGACGTGCGCGCAGGCTCGGTCAAGCGCGTCGCGTCGGCCGTCGGCGAAGGCTCGGTGGTGGTGTCCCGGGTCTGGGAATTCCTGTCCGCCGAACGCGCCGCGCGCGCTGTACCGGCATGAACGACAGCCACTCGATCCTCGCTGCGCTGGTTCCCGTCATCGTGCTGCTCGCGTTCGGCGTGCTGGCCGCGATCGGCTCGCGCGCGCTGCGCCTGAGTCCGATCGTGGGCTACCTCGCGCTCGGCGCCGGACTGTCGGCCACCGGCGCCGATCTGCTCAGAAACGGCGATGCGGTCGCCACGCTGGCCGAGCTCGGCGTGGTGTTTTTGCTGTTCGACATCGGCCTGCATTTCTCGCTTGCGCACGTGCGCGAACAGGCGCGCGACATCTTCGGCTTCGGGCCGTTGCAGGTGGTGTTCGGCACCCTGGTGCTTGCGCTGCCCGCGTATCTGGTGTTCGACCTGTCTATGGTCGCGGCGCTGCTGGTCGCCGCGACGTTGTCGCTGTCTTCGACGGCGGTCGTCGCACGGCTGATTTCCGAGCGCCATCAGCAGAACTGCCCGGTCGGGCTCACCGCCACCGCGATCCTGGTGTTCCAGGACGTGGCGGCGATCTTTCTGCTGATCGTCGCAGGCGCGTTCGGCAGCGGCGAGGCGATGCTGCCGGCGATCGGGCTCGCGCTCTTGAAAGCGACGGCTGCTTTCGCGGTTGCGGTGCTGCTCGCGCGGCTCGTGGTGCGGCCGCTGTTCAACCTGGTGGCGCGCACGCGCAACGACGAACTGTTCACCGCGATGGCGCTGCTGGTCGCGCTCGGTGCCGGCTGGCTCACCGGCTCGATCGGCCTGTCGCTCACGTTGGGCGCGTTTCTGGGCGGCATGATCATCGCGGAGACGCCGTATCGCGCGGTGATCCAGGCGGAGATCAAGCCGTTTCGCGGGCTGCTGCTGAGCTTTTTCTTCATCTCGGTCGGACTCTCGCTGGACACCGCCGTCCTGCTGCGCGAATGGCCCGCGGTGCTCGGCATTGCGGTCGCGCTGTTCCTGCTCAAGGGCATCAGCAACGCAGCAGCCAGCCTGGTGTTCAGGTGGTCGGTGCCGGGCTCGACGCAGCTGGCGCTGCTGCTGGCGCAGGGCTCAGAGTTCGCGCTCGTGATCTTCAGCTTGCCCGCAGTGCGCGAGATGGTCGGCGCCGACAACAGCGCGGTGCTGATCGCCGCAGTTGCGCTGACCCTGGCTGCCACGCCAACGGTGGCGGAGATCGGCCGGACGCTTGCGGGCCGCATGCGCCGCAAGAACGCAGCGGCGGAGCCGCCGGCAGGCGTCGATCCGGAGTTGCAGCCGCGCGGCAGGGAAGCGCCCGTGTTCATTGCAGGCATGAACCGGCTCGGCCGAGACGTGGCCGATGCGCTCAACGAATTCAAGATCGCTTACGACGCCGTCGAAAGCGATGAGAGGCTGTTGAGCGAAGCGATTGCAGATGGTTATGCGGTGGCCTACGGCGACATCGCCGACCCGAAAGTCTGGGAGCCGATGGATCTGCATGCGCGCCGGATCATCGTGCTGGCGGCACCGGCGATCGAGATCTCACGCGAATTGCGCACGATTGCACGCGAGCGCTATCCGGGCCTGCTGCGCCTCGCAGCGGTCACCGACGACGCCGCTGCAGCCCAGTTCGAGGCACTTGGCATGCGGGCCGTGGTTGCCACCAGTGCGACCGGCGGGCGTGGGCTGGCAATCGCCGTGTTGCAGGCAATGGGGATCGACCGCAGCGCTTTGGACGCTTATGCACGGCGCGGGGTGCGCGGCGCAACGGTGGTGGCCGCGTCCGCGCAGGTGGAACCGGCCTGAAGCTGCATGACTGGCGGGACCGGCCGGCTTGCGATTAGTTTGTCCACGCAGCAGCCGGCTGCACCGAGTAGAGCGCATGGGCGCTCTCGCGCCGCAGCGGCTTCAGGGACGGGTTGTGCGACAGGTCGAGATCGGCCGGCGCCAGCACCAGCCCGGCTTTTGCCAGGCCGAAGTCGAAACGATCGGGATCGAACACGACGCGGACCGCATCGTTGCCCTTCTGCTCGATTCGATAACCTGCCTTTGCCACGCCTGCCGCCGGCTCGAACACGAGGTGCTGATAGCGATTCCAGACCGGCTTCGAGACGTGGCCCGGATCGAGCGCTTCCCACAGCGACATCGGCGGGTAATAAAAAACGCCGTTGGCGACCGGCAACCCGGCCGCGAGCAGGGCGCTGGCGCCGGTCAGGTAGCCGACCACCAGCGTCGGCCGTCGGTCCGGCCCGATTGGCTCGAGCAGCGCGGGCGTGCCGCGCACGAACGTCGGCGCGCGCACCAGCGGATTGAACGGGAACGTGACCAGCATGTTGAGTGCGAGCAGCGGGCCGAGGAATGCCGCCGGTCGGCCTGCGAGCAGTGCCCACGACAGCGTGAACACGCCGAGTGGGAGCGCGAGCCACGACCAGCCGGGCAATGTACCGACGGCGGTCGCGGGCGCGCGCACCGTTATTGCCGTGACCGCTGCCGCCCAGGCCAGCGCGATCGGCACGGCGATCGATGTGGACATGCGCGATGAGCTGACACCAGTCGTGGTGCCGACGCGCAGGCTGCACCAGAGCACCGACGCCAGCCCCAGCGCCAGGTCGGCTCGCACTGGCACCACCCGGCCCCAAAGGGTCAGCTCCGCGAGCCGCGTGCCGAAGCCTATCAGCTGGAACCATAGCGCGAGCGCGCAGAACAGCAGCAACGCAATTTCGATCGCGGCCGGCCTGATCCTGCGGGCCGCGGCTGCGACGCCCATCGCAGCTGCAGCGACTGGAGCGAAGTAGAAGAACGACGACGCCTCGCTTGCGTTCAGCGTCCCGCCGTCCGCGTATAGCGTGTGCGCGTTCAGGAAGCCGCGAAAGCTCATCCACAGTTGCATGCCGCCGCCCGCAATCGTGGTGCGCTGGCCCGGATAGATCGTCGCCTGCATCGCCTCGATCGCGGGCCTTGCATCGGACCACCACGACCAGCAGATGAACGCGAACACTGCCGCCGACCCAGCCAGTGCAGCAACCCGCGGCGGTGTGAGCAGCGTCCAGCTGCGCTCGCGCAGCACGACTGCAACCGTGAGGAATGCGAACAGATAGCCGAGCGTGACCTGCCACGGCGGATAGAGCTCCAGCACGAAGCCCGACAGTGACAGACCAAGACCTGCACCCAACGCAGACAGTCGCCACCAGCCGTGCGTCCTCAGCAGCTCGAAGCACGACCAGAACGCCGCCGCCGGGAACAGCACCGCATAGGCAGGCCAGTTCGACCACGCAACTATGTACGCAGAGCTCGTGAAAACTGCTGCGGTCGCCAGGCCGAGCTGCCAGCGCCCGGGCAACAGCACCGCCAGCACGCCCCAGACCGCGAGCAGGCAGCCGAACGGCGGCAGCCACCAGTACCAGGCCAGCGCACGCCGCAGGTCGAATGCGAAGAAGCCCCAGGTGGCCGGCCTGGAGAGCGCCGACACATGCGCGACCGGCACTCCCGTCATGCCGACGACGAGCATGTTGTGGCCGTCGGGCCCGAGGTTCGTGTTGACGACCGGCCAAGCAGGCCGATGGTGGTGCTGCCCGATCGCCATGCGCGTGACGACGAGCCATTCGTCGGCGCGGATCAGCCGGTTTCGCCCAAGCAGCAGCTTGCCGTCCGATTCGACGAAACCGGGCTGGTCCAGGTACATCTGCACCGACGAACCGGTGACGCCCGTGCCGACCAGGCCCGCGAACAGCAGCAGCAGGCCGAGCAGCACGTGCACGGCCGACACGCCGCGTCGTTTGCGTCGGCCGCCCGCAAGGGCGCCGTGCGACACCTCGGCCGTGCTGATCACGTCTGCCGATGCAGAAAACGCGTGATCAGCTCGAAATGCGCGGGCACGTTGAGCGCGGGCGCGTGGCCGCAGCCAGGCACCTCCACCGTTTCCAGCAAGCTATTCTGCCCCGGCCCGCGCGCGGCCATCGCAACCAGCGTCTCGCGCCGGACCAAGTCGGAATCGATGCCGCGCAGGCACATCGTCGGCACCTCGATCGCGTCGTAATGATTCCAGACGGAATAGTCGTCCGGATGATGCACGAACTGGCCGACCATGGCCGGATCGTAATGCGGCGTGACGCGGCCATCGGGCAGGCGGCGCGTCGAGGTTTCGGTCAGGCGGCGCCACTGCGCATCGGTCAGTGCGCCGTAGGGCCGATAGACCTGCCGGAAGAACGCTTCGAGCTCGCTCACCGTGGCAAACGATGGCGGCGCGCCCGCGTAAGCACGGATGCGGTCGATCGCCGCCTGCGCGACTTCGGGTGCGGTGTCGTTCAGCACCAGGCTGCGGATCAGCGGCTTCATGGTCGGCTCGGCCAGGCCGGATGCGCAGACCATGCCGAGCGCGCCGCCCATCGAGGTGCCGATCCAGTGCGCGTGATGGATGCCGAGGCGTGCGCAGAAGTCGGCCGCGATGCGTGCATAGAACGCGAGGCAGTAGTCCTGCGCCGGCTGCGGGCTCCACTGCGACAGACCGCGGCCGATCGTGTCGGGGCACAGCACGCGGTAGCTGTGTTCGGCACTCAGGTGCGCGGCCAGTTCATCCATGTCGCGCCCGGTGCGCGCTAGGCCGTGCCAGGCGATCACGACCTCAGGGTGCTCCGCGCCCCACTCCATGAAATGGATTTCGTGGCCCGCGCATTCGATGTAGTGCGAGGCAGGCGGCTGATTTGCGGTGGTCGTCATATGCGTCTCGAGGTTGCCAGCGTGCGTCGCGCGGCGCTGGCGCGCAGCCGCCCGACCACGCCGGTCGGAAAGAAATAGACCGACAGCACGAACAGCACGCCGAGCCAGAGCAGCCAGCGGTCCGGCGACAGCAGCACGCCGAGCCACGGCAGCGCGCCGGTCGCCGCGTCGCTGCCGAGTTTCAACAGATCCTGAAGATAGCTCTGCGCGATCACGAACAGCGCCGCCCCGATCACCGCACCCCAGATCGTGCCCATGCCGCCGATCACGACGATCAGCAGCACGTCGAGCATGATCTCGAACGACAGCGAGGTGGCCGGCCCGTTGTAGCGCAGCCAGATTGCGAGCATCGCGCCCGCCAAAGCAGCGAACAGCGCCGCAAGGACGTTCGAGACGGTGCGATAGACCACCACGCGGTAGCCGATCGCCTCCGCACGGAACTCGTTTTCGCGGATCGCCTGCAGCACACGGCCAAACGGCGAGTTGACGATGCGCAGCAGCGCGAGCACCAGCAGCGCCGCAATTGCGAACAATAGGTAGTAGCTCAACAGGCGGCCGTCGAGCGAAACGCCGAACAGCGGCTGCTCGCTCAGCTCGAAGCTCGGTGACAGCCATTCGGGCAGCCGGAACGTCAGCCCGTCCTCGCCGCCGGTGAACTGCGACAACTGCGATGCGAGCGTCTGGAACGCGGCAGCGACCGCCAGCGTGATCATCGCGAAGAAGATCGCACGCACGCGCAGCGAGAACAGCCCGATCAGCAAGGCCAGCATGAACGACAGGCCAAGCGCCGCGAGCAGGCCGAGCCCCAACGCACCCCAGGTCGCGCCGAGCCGCGTCGAAGCGATCGCAACGCCGTACGCGCCGATGCCGAAGAACATCGTGTGCGCGAAGCTCACGATGCCGGTGTAGCCGAGCAGCAGGTCGAAGCTCGCTGCCAGCACGATGAAGATCAGGATCTTGGCCGCGACCGACAACGCCTTGACGCCGGGAAACAGGAACGGCGCGAACAGCAGGCCCAGCACGAGTGCGGCCAGCAGCCACGCGAGCAGGCGGCTGCGCGGGAGGTCGTTGGAGATCAGGCGGGCGAGCACACCACACCCGCCTGCACCACGCGACTTGCCTGCAGCGTCCGCTGGACCCGCCGACTCGCTTTTCCGGCTATCTCGCAAATCGCACGCCCAGGATGGCCCGCTGCGATGCGATCACCAGATCACCCGCGCTGTCCACGTCCACGTCGGTGGGAAAGCGCAGGCTGCCGGGCAATGGGCCGAGCCGCACGCCGAACGAGCCGGGCTGCCCGACCACCGTGCTGACCATGCCCTGCGGTGTGATCCGGCGAATGAGCGAGTTGCCGGTGTCGGCCAGATACAGGTTGTCGGCGCGGTCGAACGCGATGCCGTCGCCACCCCCGGCGCAATCGCCGAACGTGGCAGACGGGCCGGGGCCATCGTTCGCACCAAAGCCCGCGGCCGCCGACCCGGCGAGTGCCGTGGCTTGCCCGTCTGGGCCATACCGGACAAGCTGAAGCGCCGCTGCGCCGGACGACGACGCCAGCCCCGTGCGCATGCACAGGCTCGCCACCACGTTGCCGGCTGCGTCCAGCGCCAGGCTGCGCGGCTGAAAGTCGCCTACGGCAAGCGTGCTGAGCACGCCGGCCGACGTGAGCCGGTACAACTTGCTGGTGAATGCGGGGCGGCTGTTAAAGCCGTCGTCGCCCAGATAGAGGTTGCCGGCTGAATCCGCTGCGATCGCGGTCAGATTGCGAAACTCCGGGATCGAGCCATCGGTGTTCGGCTGCGCCGGAAACGTTCGGGGCAACGTGGTCACCTGGCCTCCCACGGACACTTTCACCACCTGGGACTTCGATGCGCTTTCACAAAGATAGCCGAGGAACGGCGGACAGTTCGACGTCGGCGCGACGGGTTCGGCCGTGTAGGTGGCCCCGGTGCCATCGAACGCAAAAACTTGCGTGCGGAGGTTGCCGACGGTGCGCACCGTGGTCGCGCCGCCAGCGATTTGCTGCAACACCAGGCCCGGCCCGAAGCCGCCCTGGGCTTGCGCCAGATAGCGCGAGAAATACACATTGCCTGCGCGGTCACTCGCCAGGTCGCTGCCGAACTCAGGGCCGTTCGGGGTGGCCAGACCGGCGACCGTTGTCACATTGCCGCCTGCGTCGACCTTGCGGATGGTGCCAGCCGACCGCTCGGAGACATACACGCTGCCGGTGGCTGGGTCCACCGCAATGTTCGATGCATTGCTGAACCGCGCGGCGCCCGGCGGGCCGTCCTGCAGCGCGGGCTCCCCCACGATGCCCGCGAACGTGCTGACCGCGCCGGTCCGGGTCGAGGCGGTTCTGATCACGAAGTTGAAGCTGTCGGCGATCAGCAGGTTGCCGGCGCGATCGAGCGCCAGGCTGGTGGGCACACGCAGACCGGCCGCTGCCGGCACCAGCGTCGTGACGGTTCCCTCCGGGGTGATTTTGCGGACTCGATAACCGGCAGGCCCGCCCTGGGCCGCGTAGACGTTCCGCGCCGCATCGACCACGAGCGCCGAGATGCCGTAGAGATCGCCGAAGCCGTCTGGCGCCACTGCGCTGTCGCCAGCCAGTTTCGTCAGTGCGCCGTCCGGCCTCAGCCGATAGACGGCGCCCGGAGAAGTGTTGGCGATGTAGAGCGTGCCAGCTGCATCGAACGCCAATGCCGATGGCGATGTGAGCGGCGCAGGCCCCGGTCCCAGCGGGGCTTCGCAGAAGCTCGTCACGTCGCCGAACACCGTGGTGACGGTGCCGTCGGGCGCAATCTTGCGCACCGTGCCGCGATCGAGCACGGCGAGATTTCCGTTCGGGTCGATGGCAAGGTGGTCGGGGTTGCAGAACGTGGCCGTGGTCGCCGACCCATCGGCGCGGCCGCTCTGACCGGTGCCGGCAAATGTGCTGACGACACCCGCACGCGTGACCTTGCGGATGCGCTGGTTCGGCGCATCAGCCACCAGCAGATTGCCCGCCGCATCAACGGCCAGCCCTTGCGGACCTGCAAAGCGGGCTTCGGAACCGGCGCCGTCCAAATTGCCGGTGCCTCCGAGCGCGCCGGCAAGCACGGCGATGCCGCTCTGGACGATGGGTGGAGCTGGGGGTGCTGGCGTTGGCGCTGGCGCAGGGGCCGGTGCCGGAGCGGGCGGCGCAGGAGGCTGACCGCCCGCGTCCATCGCCGGTGTGCCATCGCCGCCACCGCCGCCGCAGCCGGCCAGCGCAAACATGCAGCAGCATGTCAGCAACGAAAGACGCACGGAGCTGCGCTTGAGACTGATCTGTTTCACCGGAATCCCTCGATCAAGATTGGACTGGCACAGAGCAAAGAATGTCCATCGACTGGATCGACAACGCCAGCCCTTCCGATCCGCCGATCACCGCTTCGCGACCGGAAACAGCCCCTGCGGCCGCCATTGCAGCACCGCCATCATCAGCGCGATGTTGGAGAACAGCGCGACTTTGGGCGCCAGAAAGCCCGTGTAGTTCGCCGTCAGCCCGACCAGCAGCGAACCGATCAGCGCCCCGCCGGTCGAGCCGAGCCCGCCGATGATGATCACGATGAAAATCAGGATGTTGACCTGCGAGCCCATCTGCGGAGTCACGCTTTGCTGGTACAGGCCCCACATCACGCCGCCCAGGCCAGCCAGCGCGCTGCCGGCCACGAACACGCCGATGAACAGTCGGCTGATGCGGTAACCGAGCGACTCGACCATCTCGCGGTCCTGCACACCGGCGCGGACCAGCAGGCCGATCTTGGTGCGCGACAGCGTCCAGGCCAGCGCTGCGAACACGCAGGCGCCGACCGCGACGGCGAGCAGCCGGTACTTCTCGATCGCGGCATCGCCGAGCAGCAGCGCGCCGCGCAAGCCTTCGGGCAGCGGCAACGGAATTTGCGCGGGACCCCATATCATCCTGATCAGCTCTTCGCCGATGATCAGGCCGCCCATCGTGATCAGGATCTGCTTCAGGTGCTGGCCGTAGACTGGCCGCACCAGCACGCGCTCGAACACGAGGCCGATGCCGCCAGTGACGGCCATCGCGATCAGCATCGCGGGCAGCACCGCCGCGAGGTTGCGCCAGAGTTCACCGGACTGCGTCCAGTCGCTCATGCCGGCGAGCACACTGGCCGCGACGAACGCACCGAGCGCGATGAACACGCCGTGGCCGAAATTGAGCACGTCCATCAGCCCGAACACCAGCGTCAGGCCCGACGCGATGATGAAGATGATCATGCCCATCGCAAGGCCTGCGACGGTCAGCGTGAGCCAGGTCGAGGACGAACCCACCAGGGGCAGCGCGAGCAGTGCGAGCAGCGGCACCAATGTCAGCGGCGACCAATCCACTGCGTTTTTCATAGCGCAAGGCCCAGCAGGGACCGCTGCAGCGGCACGTTTTCGGCCAGATCCTGCATCGCACCGCTGTGCACGATGCGGCCGTTGTCCATCACCGCCACCGTGTCACCCAGCCGCCTGGCAAAGCCGATGTTCTGCTCGACCACGAGCAGCGTGGTGCCGCTGGCCTTGAGCTGCGCGAACGCATCGATCATGTGCCCGATGATCGCGGGCGCGAGGCCCTTGGTCGGCTCGTCGACGATCAGCAACCGGCGCGGCTCGATCACGGCGCGCGCCACGCTGAGCATCTGCTTCTGGCCGCCCGACAAGGTGCCGGCCGGCTGGTTCCAGAACTTCTGCACGGCGGGGAACAGCGAGAAAATCCATTGCAGCCGCGCCTCGTCGAGCTGCGCGAGCCGGCGGGCGCCGCGCGCGGCCAGCAGCATGTTCTCCTTCACGCTCAGGTCCGCGAAGATGCCCATGTTCTCCGGCACGTAGCCGATGCCGGCCGCGGCGATGTCGGGCGTCGCGGCGCGCGTGATGTCGCAGCCGCCCAAGTCGATGCGGCCCTGCGATGCGTTCCACAAGCCCATGATCGTGCGCAGGGTCGTCGTCTTGCCGGCGCCGTTGCGGCCCAGCAGCATCGTGAGCTGGCCGCGCGGCACAGCCAGATCGACGCCGTGCAGGATGTGATACGCACCGATGTGGGTGTGGACGCCCTGCAGCGTGAGCAGGTGGCCGGCGTTGCCGATCATGCCGGCACGCCCGCAGCCGGCACGCCGAGATAGGCTTCCTGCACGATCGGCGACGCAATCACATCCGCCGGTTCGCCGTCGGCCACGAGCCGGCCGTTGTGCAGCACCACGATGCGGTCGGCGAGCTCGCGCACCACGTCCAACTTGTGCTCGACCAGCAGGATCGTCTTGGTCGGATCGGCCTTGAGCCGGCGGATCAGATCCAGGATGACGGGCGCTTCGTCCACGCTCATGCCGGCAGTCGGTTCATCGAACATGTAGACCAGCGGATCCAGCGCCATCAGCAGCGCGACTTCGAGCTTGCGCTGGTCGCCGTGCGGCAGGCTCGAAGCCAGTCTGGCTGCCTGGTTCGCCAGTGCGACCGAGGCCACGATCTGATAAGCCTGTGCGGCCAACGCTGCATGGTCGCTCCACAGGCTCCAGAGATTGAGCCCGCGCCGATGCGCACCGGCGCGTGTGGCCTGCAATGCAAGCCGAACGTTTTCCAGCACGGTGAGGTTCGGGAACAGCTGCGTCAGCTGAAATGCGCGGCCGATGCCGGCATGCGTACGCGCCGCAACGGCCAGCCGCGACAGCTCG
Organism: Burkholderiaceae bacterium; assembly: GCA_965218765.1. GTDB lineage: Bacteria > Pseudomonadota > Gammaproteobacteria > Burkholderiales > Burkholderiaceae_C > JBBPYC01. Next base: position 1,243,328 of record CBDCLU010000002.1, read on the forward strand.
CGTCCATCCAGCCAGACCGAGCCGGCGCTCGCCTTGAGCTGGCCGGAGATCAGGTTGAAGTACGTCGTCTTGCCCGCACCGTTCGGCCCGACGATCGCGGTCAGCGTGCCGCGCTCGAACCGGCAGCTGACCGCATCGACTGCGACGTGGCCGCCGAAGCGGATCGACAGGTCGCGGGTTTCGAGCATGGGCAGCGTGGGGCTCAGGCGTCGATCAACGCTTGTTGCGGATCGGCACGTCCATCTCTTCGGGCTTGATTTCCTTCACCAGTTCCGGCACCCCCCAGGCGAATGCCGGGTCGTCCTTGATCCTGAAGTGGTACATGCTCTGCATGGCCTGATGGTCTTCCTTGCGGAACGTCATCTTGCCTTTGGGCGTATCGAAGCTCATGCCTTCCATCGCCGGGATCAGCGCCTTTGCGCTCGCGTCGCCGTTGGTTTTCTTCAAGGCCGTGACGATCGCCATCGCAGCGGAAAAGCCGCCTGCGGTGAAGAAGTCCGGCGGTGTCTTGAACGCCTTGTAATGCGCGGCAACCATCGCGTCGTTGATCGGGTTCTTCGGGATGCCGAAGTAGTAGTAGGCCGCGCCTTCCATGCCGGGGAAGTTCTTGTAGGCGGCCATCGCGGGCAGGATGTTGCCGCCGGTGGCGATCTCGATGCGGTAGCGCTTCAAGTCGAGGTCGGCGATCTTGAACGGGTTGCCGGCGCCGGCCCAGATGATGAAGATGATCTTGCGACCGGGCTGATCCTTCAGCGCATCGATCAGGCGCTGCGCACCGGCGGTGAAGTCGGTGGTCGAAGTCGGCAGGTACTCCTCGTGCACGATCTTGGCTTTTTTCAGCGCGTCCTTGAACGCCTTCACGCCGTCGCGGCCGAACGCGTAGTCCTGCGCGAGCGTGGCGATCAAGGTGCCGTCCTGGTCGAGCGCGACCGCATTGCTGATCGCGTCCTGCGAGCTGTTGCGGCCGGTGCGGAAGATGTACTTGTTCCACTTGTCGCCAGTTATGGAATCGGCGACTGCGGGCTCCACCAGCAGGACTTTTTTGTACTCCTCGGCGACCGGCAGCATCGCGAGCGCGACGCCCGACGAGGTGGGGCCGATCGCCAGGTCGGCCTTGTCGTCCGCATAGGCGGCAGCAAGCAGCGACTTGCCGACGTCGGGCTTGCCCTGCGTGTCCTTTTCGATCACGACGATCTTCCTGCCGGCCACTGTCATGGTGCCGCCGGTCGCATAGTCCAGGCCCATCATGAGGCCAGTGGTGGTCTGCTTGCCGTAGGCTTCGAGCGGACCGGTCACGCTGTGCACGTGCGCGATGCGGATCTCTTTCGATTGCGCAAAGGCTGGTCCGGCTATCGCCAGTGCAACCGTCACAGCCAGCAGGCCGATGTGGCGTCGATTCATGTTCGTGTCTCCTTCGTTGGTCATGCAACGCAGCCCGCAGCGGGTGCGCGAACGAATATACGGCATGAAAAACCCGTGCATCGGGCGCGTCGCTAGAATGCTCGGCATGTCGGGGCGTAGCGCAGCCTGGTAGCGCATCTGGTTTGGGACCAGAGGGTCGAAGGTTCGAATCCTTTCGCCCCGACCACATCTTTTTTTTCCTTCCTGCTTTCCAGCACATCGCTCAGCTGCCCGTAGCTCAGTTGGATAGAGCACGAGCCTTCTAAGCTCGGGGTCACAGGTTCGATCCCTGTCGGGCAGGCCATCACTGCATGCATGGCGCCGGCCGCATCGGCTGCAGGTGCGGCGGTCACGTTCACCGCCACGCCCATCTATGCGGCTTGATGGTTTCGCCCCACTCCTGGCCCCCGGCCGATGAGCCTGCTCTCCCTGCTGCCCTAGCTCGACTGGGTCGCCGTGTTGTTCCTGTTCGGCGCCTGGGGCGGCTACGCGTGGTCTGCGCGCTTCTGGAGCGAACGCGGCGCATCGCTGCTGTTCGTATCCAACAGGTTTCGCCGCGAGTGGATGCTGCGGTGCACGTTGTGCGAACCGCGCATGCTTGACGGCGTGATCACGCAGAGGCAGTCGGCGAGCCCGTCGTTCTTCGCATAGAGCTCGATTCTGATCATCGACGGGCTGCTCGCGATGCTCGGCACGACCGATCGCGCGAACGAACTGGTGCGCGACATCCCGTTCGTGCAACAGACCTCGCTGGCGGTGTTCGAGATCAAGGTCGTCGTGCTGCTGGCGCTCCTCCATCTATTCGTCCTTCCGGTTCAGCTGGCCGCTGCGCCAGTACCTGATCATCGGCGTGGTGATCGGCGCGATGCCGCGCACCGACGCGTTCGCGGCGGGCGAGCATGATCGCGAGCTGCATGCGCAGCGCGCGGGCGAGCTGCTCGGGCCCGCGGCCGACACGTTTGATGCCGGGCGGCGCGCGTACTACTTTTCGTTCGCGGTGATCAGCTGGTCCTTCTCGTCGCAGGCGTTCATGCCGGCCACGGCCTGCGTGATCGCGATCCTGTACGTACGGGAATTTCATCCGGACATGCGGCGCGTGCTCAGCTCATGATCGACCGACGCCGGTCCCACAGCGAGTCGCCTGCGTGTCCGCTGGCAACTGAAATGGCGGCTACCCTGCCTTTTGATTCCCATCCAAGCAGACCGGCATCACAGAAAGGCCACGCAAGCATCATGTCCACCACCACGAACCTTACCAACACCCAGATCCGCCTTGCCGCCCGCCCGGTCGGCCTGCCGAAAGACAGCGACTGGCAGCACACGAGCGAGCCGGTGCCCGAACTGCAGGACGGCGGCGTGCTGGTCGAAACGCTGGCGCTGTCACTCGACCCTGCGATGCGCGGCTGGATGAACGAGGGCAAGAGCTACATCGCGCCGGTCGGCATCGGGGAGGTGATGCGCGCAGGCGGCGTCGGCCGCGTGCTGGCATCGCGCAGTCCCGCATTCGGTGAAGGCGAGGTGGTCAGCGGCAGCCTCGGCGTGCAGCGTTACCTGTCCTTGCCCAAGGACGAGCTCGGCCGCGCCGCGCTGCACCGCATCGATCTGTCGCAAGGCAGCGTGACGCAGTGGCTCAACGTGCTAGGCATGCCGGGCATGACCGGCTACTTCGGCCTGATGGACGTCGGCAAACCGCAGGCCGGGCAGACGCTGGTCGTGTCGGGCGCAGCCGGTGCGGTCGGGCAGACCGTCGGGCAGCTCGCCAAGATCAAGGGCTGCCGCGTGGTCGGCATCGCAGGCGGCGAGGCCAAATGCGACTGGGTCGTGAACGAACTCGGCTTCGACGCCTGCATCGACTACAAGGCGGGCGACGTGAAGGCGGGCCTGAAGGAGCATTGCCCCAAGGGTGTCGATATCTACTTCGACAACGTCGGCGGCGAGATCCTTGATGCGGTGCTGACCCGCATCACGCGCGGCGCGCGCATCATCATCTGCGGTGCGATCAGTCAGTACAACAACACCGAAGCCGTGCAGGGGCCGAAGAACTATCTGAGCCTGCTCGTGAATCGCGCGCTGATGCAGGGCATCGTGGTATTCGACTATGCGGACCGATACCACGTGGCAGTTCAGGAGATGGCCGGCTATCTGAAGGATGGCCGCATGAAAAGCCGAGAGGACGTCGTGCAGGGCATCGAGCAGTTTCCACAGGCGTTGCTCAAGCTGTTCTCGGGCGAGAATTTCGGCAAGCTGGTGCTGCAGGTCGCAGAACGCTGATCAGACCTCGGGGCATCTGTTACGCCATCAGTTGGGCCGTGGCCGCCGTCACGCGCCGCCAGGCGGCGGACCAAGGGCCGGCGCGCCGATGCCGCGCAAAGAACGTCCAGAACATATGGCTTGCGTCCGGGCCGGTCTCGCTGTTGAAGCGCAGGCCGCGCGCGCCCCCGCTCCACGCATGCGCGAGGCCGCTGATCTGACACGCGACGACCAGTGGCCGACCATCGCGCAGGTAGCTCAAGGTACGCCACGCATGTGCGGGCACAACAGCGCGTGGGCGGGCAGCCTGTTCATGCAGCACCGGGTCCAGGCTGCCTTCCTCGATGCCGTTCAACAGCAGAAACTGCCGCGCGACCTGCATCAGGTTCACCGGCCGCACGATCTTGTCGTGGTCGCCATGAATCAACAGCGCGGGCAGCTCGATCGGCTCGTGCGCGGCGGCCAGGGCCGCGCGGATCGGCCGCGCGAAACGCACCGAGTCGCCGTTTTGCATGACCGAGAAACCGCGCGCAGCCGAATCGGCCGTGCCGAACACCGGACCCGAATGCATGCCGACGGCGGCGAACAGCCCGGGGTTCGTAATGCCCAGGATCTGCGCCATCGCAGCGCCAGCCGAGATGCCGCAGCCATACACGCGGCGCCGGTCCACCCGGTGCTGCGCGAGCACGGATTGCAGCAACTCCGCGATCAGCCCTGCATCCCCTTCGCCGCGCTGCGTCTGCGGCGCATACCAGGGCCAGCAACGGCTGGCTTCGCTTCTGACCGACTGCTGCGGATACAGCACCGCGAAGCCCTTCTTCTCGGCCAGCGCGTTCATGCGCGTGCCCTGCGCGAATTCGAGCGCGGTCTGGCCGCAGCCGTGCAGCATCACGACGAGCGGGCGCGGGCTGGCAGGGGCGTTGGATGGCCAGTAGAGCCAGTAATGCATCGCGCTGGCGTCCTCGCCCTCCGACTTGAACAGGCCGCGCGTAAAGCTGCCGGTTGCGGGTATGCGCGGGGGCGCGGCGCGTTTGCGAATCCGGGCTGTTGCCGGGTCGGGACTTGCCGGGGTTGGGCCCGCGCGTTCGCGCCACCACCCCTGCAGCGACGTTCTCGGCTTGGTCACCGGAGTGGACCCCGCAGGCGATGCCGTCGGCACACTGCGCCGCGATGCGGTCGCTGGCGCTTTGACAGGCTGCCGGCGTTTCGGCTTGGCCGGGACCAGCAGCGCCTTGACGATCCTTGCGCTCTGCCTGCGCTGCGCCGTCGCGACTCCGCGCACGCCCTTGAGCCAGAGACGGGTCAGGCTCGATGCCATCGCAGTCTCGCATTGCTCGGTTGCCTGCGGCGGTCGCCCGCACCGCCATTGCACGACGCTGACAACCCGCTGCCTGATTCCCGCCGCATCAACGTTCCGGCGCGATCTGCTCGGCCCAGTCATACAGCATGCCGAGGATTTCCTCACCGCGTTCGTCTGCATCAGCCGACAGCAGATCGATCTCGGCGAAATAGGTATCGAGCGTGCGCGCGCCGCTGGCGCCGTCGAACAGCCGATCGGCGCAGTGTTGCTGCCAGCGTTCGGCTTCTTCCGAAGACAGGGTTTGCGCAAAGTTGCGCGCGCGCCAGCGCCAGCAAAGTTCGGGCAGCCGTTCGTCGTCGAACGTGCTGCGCAGCTCGGCCAGCCGCTCGGGCGGTTGCGTGCGCCAATGCTCCAGGCGACGGCGATCGGGATCGTCGAGGAAGCCGCTGTAGAGATCCTGCTCGACGTCTGCAGGCTCTCTGCGTGGCCGCTCGAACACCTGTGCCCAGGTCGCGTGCAAATCAGGCAGCGCGCGCGCATTGGCAGCATGACGCTCGGCCAGTGCAAGGTCGATCTGCCAGCGTTGCGCTTGTTGCGGCCCCAGGGTCTTCAGGTTGCCGATCACGACCGGCGAACGATTCAGGTGCACGGTCTTGATCGCAAGCCGGGTCTCGCCTTCGGGCAGTTCGTCGGCGCGCGTGAACAGGCGTCGGTGCAACGTTGCCGCATCGAGGTCTGCGAGTTCGGCCGGATCGTGCGCGAGATCCCAGGCGATCAACTCGTTGCGGTTCGTCGGGTGTATTGCCAGCGGCAGGCAAACCGCAAGATGGCCCCGCTCGGCACCGAACATGCCGGAGATGTGCAGGAACGGTTTCGCTTCCGTCAGCGTGGTCGGCAGGCCGAGTTCACCCGCGACCCGCGCCTTGTCGTGCAGGCCGAAGCAGAAGTCGTAGAGCCGGCGATTGCTGGTGCGCACCAGTCGAGCGAGTGCCAGCGTCGCACGCGCATCGGACAGCGCATCGTGCGCGGCTTCGTGCGTGACGCCGTTTGCCGCCGCCAGGTCGCCCAGGCGGAAGCTGGTGCCACTGCCGTCCGCGCGTTGCGGCCACTCGATGCCCTCGGGCCGCAGCGCATGCGCGGTGCGCAGCAGGTCCAGGATGTCCCAGCGGCCGCAGCCGTTCTTCCATTCGCGCGCGAACGGATCGATCAGGTTGCGCCAGAACAGCTGCCGCGTGACTTCGTCGTCGAACCGGATCGAGTTGTAACCGACGCCGATCGTGCCAGGCATGCTCAGTGCCTGTTCGATGCGGGCTGCGAATTCATGTTCGGGCAAACCGCGCTCAAAGCACAGCTGCGGCGTGATACCGGTCAGCACACACGCGCCCGGGTCGGGCAGATAGTCGGCAGACGGCTTGCAATAGATCAGGATGGGCTCGCCGATCTCGTTCAGATCGAGGTCGGTGCGCACCGCGGCAAACTGCGCGGGCCGATCGGCGCGCGCTGACTTGCCAAAGGTCTCGTAGTCGTGCCAGAGCAGGGTCTGCGGGGCGGCGTCTGGGGGTGCGGTCAAACCGGGTCCTGCATCCAAGAAACAGCCATTTCAACAATCAAAATGGTCTGATGTGCCAGTGTAGCAATCATTTATAGCTACAAAAAAAATAGCAAAAGAAAAGGCCGGTCGTGTTGCCACGGCCGGCCCTTGTTGCTCGCAGCGGCAGCATGCCGCCTGCGCGCAATTGCTGTCCGTGACCGCTGTCAGTCGGCGGTCGCCTGCTCGGGCTCGGCCGGCTCGGATTTCGCGCCTTTAATGCTCTTGGGCAGCGGCTGGATGTCGAGCAGCACTTCGGCTTTTTCCTCGCCCTTCTCGTCGGTCTTCAGATCCACATCGACGGTCAGCCGCCCGCCATCGGTCAGGCGCCCGAACAGCAGTTCGTCGGCCAGCGCACGCCGAATCGTGTCCTGGATCAGCCGCTGCATCGGCCGCGCACCCATCAGCGGATCGAAGCCTTTCTTCGCAAGGTGCTTCCTCAGCTTGTCGGTGAACGTGACTTCGACCTTCTTCTCGGCAAGCTGCTGCTCCAGCTGCAGCAGGAACTTGTCCACCACGCGCATGATGACCACTTCGTCGAGCGGCTTGAAGCTGACCATCGCATCGAGCCGATTGCGGAACTCCGGCGTGAAGAGGCGCTTGATATCGGCCATCTCGTCACCGGCTTCGCGGTGCGTGGTGAAGCCGATCGTCGCCTTGTTCATCGTCTCGGCGCCCGCGTTGGTCGTCATGATGATGATGATGTTGCGGAAATCGGCCTTGCGCCCGTTGTTGTCGGTCAAGGTGCCGTGGTCCATCACCTGCAGCAGCACGTTGAAGATGTCCGGGTGCGCTTTTTCGATCTCGTCGAGCAGCAGCACCGCGTGCGGCTTCTTGCTGATCGCTTCCGTCAGCAACCCGCCCTGGTCGAAGCCGACATAGCCCGGCGGCGCGCCGATCAGGCGGCTCACCGCGTGCCGCTCCATGTACTCGGACATGTCGAAGCGGATCAACTCGATGCCCATGATGTAGGCAAGCTGCTTGGCCGCTTCGGTCTTGCCAACGCCGGTCGGGCCGGAGAACAGGAACGAACCGATCGGCTTGTCGCCGCGCCCGAGGCCGGATCGCGCCATCTTGACCGCGGATGCCAGCACTTCGAGCGCCTGGTCCTGCCCGAACACCACGCTCTTCAAGTCGCGCTCGATCGTCTGCAGCTTGCTGCGGTCGTCATTGCTCACGTTGGCAGCCGGAATGCGCGCGATCTTCGCGACGATCTCCTCGACTTCGAGCCGCGTGATGGTCTTCTTGCGCTTGGCCGGCGGCAGGATGCGCTGCGCGGCGCCGGCTTCGTCGATCACGTCGATCGCCTTGTCGGGCAGGTGCCGGTCGCTGATGTACTTCGCGCTCAGCTCGGCAGCGGCCTGCAGCGCGGCGACCGCGTACTTCACGCTGTGGTGGTCTTCGAAGCGCGACTTCAACCCTTTCAGGATCTCGATCGTCTCGGGCACGGTCGGCTCGACCACATCGACTTTCTGGAACCGGCGCGACAGCGCTGCGTCTTTTTCGAAGATGCCGCGGTACTCGGTGAACGTGGTCGCGCCGATGCACTTGAGGTTGCCCGAACTGAGCGCAGGCTTGAGCAGGTTCGATGCATCCAGCGTGCCGCCCGACGCGGCACCGGCGCCGATCAAGGTGTGGATTTCATCGATGAACAGGATGCCGTTCGGCTTGTCCTTCAATGATTTCAGCACGCCCTTCAACCGCTGCTCGAAGTCGCCGCGGTATTTGGTGCCGGCCAGCAATGCACCCATGTCGAGCGAATACACGATCGAGTCGGCCAGGATCTCAGGCACGTCTTTTTGCGTGATTCGCCAGGCCAAGCCTTCGGCGATCGCGGTCTTGCCGACGCCGGCTTCGCCGACCAGCAGCGGGTTGTTCTTGCGCCGCCGACACAGGATCTGAATGACGCGCTCAACCTCGTATTCGCGGCCGATCAGCGGGTCGATCTTGCCCTCTTTGGCCAGCACGTTGAGGTTCTGCGTGAACTGCTCGAGCGGCGAGGCCTTCTCGTTCTTCTCGCTGCCTTCTTCCTGCTCGCTCGGCTGCGCGTCGCCGGGCTTCGTGCTCTCCGGCGGGTCGCTTTTCTTGATGCCGTGCGCGATGAAATTGACGACGTCGAGGCGCGTCACGCCCTGCTGGTGCAGGTAGTAGACAGCGTGCGAATCCTTCTCGCCGAAGATCGCAACCAGCACGTTCGCGCCGGTCACTTCCTTCTTGCCGTTGCCGGTGGACTGCACATGCATGATCGCACGCTGGATCACGCGCTGGAAACCCAATGTCGGCTGCGTATCGACGTCGTCGGTGCCCGCAACCTGCGGCGTGTTGTCCTTGATGAAGTTGGTCAGCGACTTGCGCAGGTCGTCGATGTTCGCTGAGCACGCGCGCAGCACCTCGGCCGCACTCGGGTTGTCGAGCAGGGCGAGCAGCAGATGCTCGACCGTGATGAATTCATGCCGTTGCTGCCGGGCTTCGACAAAAGCCATGTGCAGGCTGACTTCCAGTTCCTGGGCAATCATGAAAAAGGTTCCTTTGCCTGGTGATGAAAGAAAAGGATAAGGGACAGGCGGAAATCCGATTGCCTTGTCTTACCGGTGTCTTTGTAATCGTTGGGGTTGTTGGGGATGATTTGACTGGACGCTTGATTGGTTCCAGTTGGGCATGCCGCAGTTCAATGCAAGGGGAGATCGGGCAGATCGGGGTGGACGCATCATTCCGCCGGCTCACTGACGCACTGCAGCGGATGCCCCGCTTCGCGCGCCGCATCCAGCACCTGGTCCACCTTGGTCTGCGCCACATCGCGCGTGTAGACGCCGCAGACGCCGCGGCCATCGAGGTGCACCTTGAGCATGATCTGCGTCGCGGTCTCGCGGTCCTTGCTGAAGAATTCCTGGATCACCGAGACGACGAATTCCATCGGCGTGAAGTCGTCGTTGAGCATCAGCACCTGATAGAGCTTCGGTGGCTCGACCTTCTGCGCACGCCGCTCGACGACGACCGTGTCATCGCCTTCCGGCAACTGCGGTTTCGGGACGACGGGCGCCGGCAACTTGGGTGAATCGGTGGCCATGAAATCATTCTATCGAGCAGCCGGCGGTGTCGCCGTCTGCCCGATCAGAGGTGGAGATGGTCGCAGAAGTTTCAAGCAGGCGCCGTGCCAGTTCGCACAGTACAGCTGAGACTCGGGCCCAGTAGGCCCAGGCAGCCCAAACTTTCCTGCACAGCGCGCCGCTCGCTGCTCGCTTCAAATCTGGCCCAGCCTCCTGAGCCCGGTGGGGGCCGCGGAGCCGGCTTTGCCGGGCCGCATGCGCCGCTCCCGGTAGGGGATAGCCAAAACCGACCGCAGGGAGCGGAGGCTGGGGGCGGGATCTAGTGCGCGCCGGCCGCTGCATCGGAAGCGCCCGGGCTCTTTTCCGGCCGGGTCAGCCAGATCAGCGGGATCAGCAGCAAAAACAGCAGCGCAGCGCCGATGAACACGTCGTCGGCCGCCAGTGTGAACGACTGCACGTCGATCATCCGGTTGATCACCGCGAGCGCGCCGTCGCCCTTGATGCCGGACGCCTGCAGCGTGTCCATCGCGCTGGCAAGCCCCGGGCTGCCGGAATGGATCGTCTCAGCCAGCTGCACGTGATGCGCGGCGGCGCGGTTTTCCCAGACCGTGGTGCCGATCGACGCACCGAACGCGCCGGCCGTGATGCGCGCGAAGTTCGACAGGCCCGACGCGGCCGGTATCCGCTCCGGCGGCAAGCCGGACAACGTGATGGTGACGAGCGGCACGAAGAACATCGACATCGCGATCCCCTGCACGATGGTCGGCACCATCAACGTGGCGTAATCGGCCTGCGCGTTGAAGTGCGAGCGCATCCACATCACCAGCGCGAACACGAGAAACGCCGCCGTCACGTAATACCTCGGATCGACCTTGTTCACGGTGCGTCCGACGATCGGCGAGAGGATCAGCGCGAAGATGCCGACCGGTGCCAACACCTCGCCGGCCTGCGTCGCGGTGTAGCCGATGAACTGCTGCAGCCACAGCGGCAGCAGCACCAGGGTGCCGAAGAACAGGCCGTAGCCGACCGCGGTGGCCAGCGTGCCGGTCCAGAAGTTGCGGCGCGCAAACAGGCTCAGGTCCACGATCGGATGCGTCTCCGTCAGCTCCCAGATCAGGAACGCGGCCAGCCCGACCACCGCGACCACCGACAGCGCGACGATTACCGGCGAATGGAACCAGTCGTTTTCCTTGCCCAGATCGAGCATCACTTGAAATGCACCCACCCAGACCACCAGCAGCGCCAGGCCGATCGCATCGATCGGCAGCTTTCGCGTGATGCTTTCGCGCTCTCGATAGATCGCCCAGACCGCGATCGCCGCGATCACGCCGACCGGCACGTTGATGTAGAAGATGAACGGCCACGACAGGTTGTCGGTCAGCCAGCCGCCGAGCAGCGGCCCGGCCACCGGCGCGATCAAGGTGGTCATGCTCCAGAATGCCATCGCGGTGCCGGCCAGTGCCTTCGGATAGCTCGACAGCAGCAGCGCCTGCGACAACGGAATCATCGGCCCCGCGACGAAGCCCTGCAGCGCGCGAAACGCGATCAACGTCGCCATGTTCGGCGCGATGCCGCACAGCGCGGACGTGATCACGAACAGCACGATGCTCAGCACGAACAGGCGCACCTGCCCGAAGCGCTGCGACATCCAGCCCGTGAGGGGCACCGCGATCGCGTTCGCCACCGCGAAGCTCGTGATGACCCAGGTGCCCTGGTTCGGGCTCACGCCCAGATCGCCAGCGATGGCCGGCAGCGAGACGTTCGCGATCGACGTGTCCAACACGTTCATGAACGTCGCGGCCGACAGCGCGATGGTGCCGAGCAAGCGCGTGCTGCCGGACAGCGGCGCATGGATGCCCGGCGGGCCAGGCGCGCGTGTGGGAGCTGCGGCAGCCACCGCAGCCGCGACAGGAACAGCGCCGGCCGGCCTGCCTTGGGTCGCGACGGCGTCCATCAGTGGGCTCTCGGATCCGGCTTCGTGCTGCTGCTGCGGGCGTTGCCAGCCGCGGCCGGCGGCTTGTCAGCCGGTGCGGGCTGCCCGTCATTCGCCGCGATGATGCGTTCGATGTCGCGCGCGGCGCCATCGTCCTGATCGGTGTAGACCTGGGTGCGGCTGACCGGCGTCGGCGCAGCGGCGGCCAGCGCGGCGCCGCCCTGCTGCGCCACGTCCACCGTCACGTCCATCGACAGGCCGATGCGCAGCGGATGGGCGTCGAGCTGCCTCGGGTCGAGCTCGATGCGCACCGGCACGCGCTGCACCACCTTGATCCAGTTGCCGGTCGCGTTCTGCGCGGGCAGCAGCGCGAACGCCGAGCCGGTGCCGGCGCCCAGGCCCGCCACGGTGCCGTCGTACTCGACCTTGCTGCCGTACACGTCGGCCGTGACCTTCGCGTGCTGGCCGATCCGGATTTTGCCGAGCTGGCCTTCCTTGAAGTTCGCATCGACCCAGATCTCGTGCAGCGGAATCAGCGACATCAGCGGTGTGCCGGGCGCCACGCGCTGGCCGAGCTGCACGCTGCGGCGCGCGACCTGCCCGTCGATCGGCGCCGGCAAGGTGGTGCGCTGCACCGCGAGCCAGGCTTCGCGCACCTTGGCGGCAGCCGCCAGCACGGCGGGGTTTTCGTCGATGTCGGTGCCGTCGGTGCGCACCTTGTTGCTGGCCAGCTGTTCGCGCGCCGCGTTGACGCCGGCGCGCGCGGCGGCCACCGCGCTGTTCGCGCTGTTCACCTGGTCACGCGCATGCTGCAGTTCTTCGCCCGAGACGGCACCCTGGCCGGCCAGCGCCTGGCGGCGCTTCAAGTCGCCGCTCGCGCGTGCCAGCTCGGACTGCGCGCGCGCCACGTCGGCCTGGCGCAGCGAGATCTGCGCGCGGAACGTGCCGTTGTCCACGTCGAACGTGCGCACCTGCCGCACGGCTTGCGCCAGCGCCGCTTCGGCCTGGGCCAGCGCGAGCTTGGCATCGGCCGAGTCGATCTGCACCAAGGTGGAGCCGGCCTTCACCACGTCGGTGTCTTCCGCATGGATGGCCACCACCGTGCCGCCGACCTGCGGCGTGATCTGCACGATGTTGCCCTGCGCGTAGGCATCGTCGGTGCCTTCGTATTTGCTCGCGACGAGCCATTCATAGGCGCCCCAGGCAAGCGCGGCGAGCAGCAGCACCACGCCAAGAATCGCAAAGCCGATCTTTCGCTTGCGGTTGCTTTTCTTCGGCGCTGCGGCCGCGGGCTCGGCAGCGGGCGCAACGGGCTGCGGCATCGGGGCGGAAGTCGTCGGGACGGCGGTCGCAGGTGCGAGGTTCTGGCGGGCGTTCATGGGTGCTTCTCGAGGTGAGCAGGTATCGGGTGACTGGTTCGAAGTAGCGAGTCGTTCGCGAGGGACTCGGCGCGTTTTTCCGGACGCTTGGCGCTAGCGAGACGCAGCCAGCGTGCCGGCCGCATTTTTTTCATCAAATCGGCCTGTGGCGCATTTGGATGCTGCATTTTCAGCTACGGTTTTCATAGCAACAGGCAGCGCGGCCGGCAGCCCGCCGCCCAACGCGCGCAGCAGCTCCACCTGGCTGTCGAGCGCCTGGGCCTTCAGATCGACGGCGAGGCGACGCTGGTTCAGCACCGCGGTCTCCGTGGTCAGCACGTTCAGCAGCGTGGTCAGGCCTCCCTGGTAGCGCAGCCGCGCGATGTCGTAGGCCGATTCGGCCGCCGCCTGCGCAGCCCGCTGCTGGGTCTGCTGGCGCGCGACCGAGCCCAATGTGCTCAGCTGGTCGGCCACATCGCGCACCGCATCGATCAGCGCGCCGTTGTAGCTGGCGACCGCCAGGTCGACTTCGGCCGTCCTGCCGCGCAGGTTCGCACGCAGCCGGCCCGCATCGAAGATAGGCAGCCGCAGCGCCGGGCCGACGCCCCATTGCAGGCTGCCGGCCTGCAGCAGCTGGCCGAAGCCGATGCTCGACAGGCCCGCGAACGCGACCAGACTGATGTTCGGATAGAACTGTGCCTTTGCGCTTTTCACATCCTGCGTGGCTGCTTCGACGCGCCAGCGCGCGGCGGCGATGTCGGCGCGTTGCGCTACCAGCTCCAGCGGCACCACCTGCGGCATGGTGGCCGTCGGCAGTGCGGCGAGCGAGACCGGCTCGATTCCGTCGGCCAGCGACAGGTCGCCCGCCAGCGCGGCCAGCCCGTGCCGTGCGATCTGGCGCTGGCCCCGGAGCGCCTCGATCAATTGGCGCGCCTCGGGCAGGCCGCCTTCGCTCTGGCGCAGCTCGAGCGTCGAATCCAGCCCGGCGCCGAACCGGCCGCGTACCAGTACGAGCGTCTGCTCGCGCTGCGCGAGCGTGCGCTGCGCAACCTCGAGCTGATCGTTCAGCCGCGCAAACTGCAGGTAGCCGCGGGCGATCTGGCTGGCCAGCAGCACGCGCGCAGCCAATGCGTCGGCGACAGCGGCTCGCTCGGCACCGAGCGCCGCGTTCAGCGCCGCGCGGTTCTTGCCGAAGAAGTCGAGCTCCCAGCCCGCGTTGAGCTGCGCCGTGGCCGTGTTGGCCTGCTCGCCCGCGAGCTGCGGCGGCACCAGGCCATGTTCGCTATAGCGCTGGTGCAGCAGGTCGACCTGTGCGCTCAGCTGTGGCTTGAGCGGCGCACCGGCGGCTTCGCTGATCGCGCGCTGGCGCTCGATGCGGGCCTGCGCCTGTTGCAGGCTCGGGCTGCCCTGCAGCGCCCGTTCCATCAATAGGTCGAGTTGCGCATCGCCCCAGGCACGCCACCAGTCGCTGGCAACGCCGGGCGCAGCCGCTTGCGCGCTGGCTGCTGCCACGTCGGCTGGCAGCGCAGGCGGCGCCGCGGCAAGTCGACCGCTCGCATCGATGCCCGACATGTCGGCACATGCGGACAGCACCAGGGCGGCAAGCGCAGCCAGTGCAAGACCGGCGCTACCGGGCCGGCGCAATCCGGCCCGTGCGGAGGCGCTGGATTCAGTTGTTCTCATGTTGGGTTCCCCGGGACTGGATCGCTTGTGCGTTGTTCATGATGCGGCGCAGGAAATCTTTCAACTCCTCCCATTCGGCGCGCGTGAAGCCGCTCAGGTGTTCGTTCTGCACGAGGCACAGCACGGCCGGGATCTCCTGCGCGCAGCGCCGGCCTTCATCGGTCAGCTCCACATTCACCACGCGGCGGTCGGTGGTGGAACGCTGACGGCGGCACAGGCCTTTGGCCTCCAGCCGGTCGAGCAGCCGCGTCATCGCACCCGCATCGAGCCGGCAGCAGCGCGCCAGTTCGGCCACGGTGTTCGCTTCGCCCAGGTGCAGCTTGAACAGCGGCATCCACTGCGGCGAGGTCGGGCCGTCCTCGGACAGCCGCCGCTCGATTTCCTGGCCCAGGCCGCTGACGATGCGCTGCATCATCCAGCCGACGCTGTCTTCCGGGCGGTAGTTCACGGGCTGGTAGAACCCGGTGCAGCTTGGCGACGGCGCAGCGGACCGGTCGGGATCGTTTGCTTTCATGTTCATGGCAATTGCCGCGATAATACTTGCCTAGACAATGATTGTCAAGTTAGTCTTTGCCTGGTCAAGCGAATAGCCGCTATTCCCCCTACACTCCCCTGCATGCCGACTTTCAACCCCCGCACTGTTCCCGGCGCACCCCGTTCCCTGGCCGGTCTGCGGCCGTTCCTGCGGCCGTACCGTGGCCGGATTGCACTGGCGCTGTTGTTCATGCTGCTGGCGGCCGTCGCCACGCTGGTGTTGCCGCTGGCGTTGCGCGGCCTGATCGATGGCGGTGTGGACGCGCTGACCAAGGATGGCAGCGGGCCGACCTTGCGGAACCACTTTCTGGCGCTGTTCGGCGTGGCGGTCGCGCTCGGGCTGTTTTCGGCGGCGCGCTTTTACATGGTGAGCTGGCTCGGCGAGCGGGTCACGGCCGACCTGCGCAACGCGGTCTATGCGCATGTGCTGCGGCACAGTCCGGAGTTCTTCGAGACCACCCAGACGGGCGAAGTGCTCAGCCGCCTCACCTCGGACACGACGCTGGTGCAGACCGTGATCGGCTCGTCGCTGTCGATGGGCCTGCGCAACGCGGTGATGGGCATCGGCGCCCTGGGCGTGCTGGTCTGGAGCCAGCCTTCCATCATGGGGCTCGTATTCGCGGTGCTGCTGCTCGTGGTGCTGCCGAGCATGTGGTTCGGCCGGCGGGTCTATCGGCTGTCCCGCGCGAGCCAGGACCGGGTGGCGGATGCCAGCGCCATAGCAGCCGAGGTGCTGAACGCAGTGCCGGTGGTGCAAAGCTACACGGCCGAGCAGCGTGAGACCGAGCGGTTCGAACGCTCCACGCAGAACGCATTCGCGGTGGCGGTGCAGCGCACCCGCGCGCGCTCCGCCCTCGTCGCGTTCATCATGATCGCCACCGCCGGGGCGTTGCTGTGGGGGCTGTACCGAGGCACCTTGTCGGTGCTGTCGGGCGCGATGAGCGCCGGGCAGCTGAGCCAGATCGTGGTCTACGTGATCATCCTGGCCGGTGCGCTGGCGATCCTCGGCGAGGTCTATGGCGACATCCTGCGCGCAGCCGGCGCGACCGAGCGGCTGATGGAGCTGCTGCACAGCCCCTACACCATCGTTTCAGGTACAAATGTGGCCAGGGCGCAAGCGCAGCCTGCATCCAGCGCTATCGAATTCAAAGCACTGACGTTTCGCTATCCGTCGCGCCCGCTGCAGCCGGCGCTGCAGGAATTCTCGTTGGCGGTGCGGCCTGGCGAGACGCTGGCGCTGGTGGGGCCGAGCGGCGCGGGCAAGAGCACGGTGTTCCAGCTGCTGCTGCGCGCCTACGATGCTCAAGCCGGCCAGTTGCTGCTGGACGGCGACGAGGTCCGCACGCTCGGCCTGGACGACCTGCGTTCGCGCATCGGCATCGTGCCGCAGGATGCGGTCGTGTTTTCCACCAGCGCGCTGGAGAACATCCGCTACGGCCGGCCCGACGCGAGTGACGCCGACGTGATGGCGGCCGCGCAGGCCGCATTCGCCGATGGCTTCATCCGGAATCTGCCGCAAGGCTATGCGACGTTCCTCGGCGAGCGCGGCGTGCGCTTGTCCGGCGGCCAGCGCCAGCGCATCGCGATCGCGCGCGCGATTCTGAAGAATCCGCCGCTGCTCTTGTTGGACGAAGCGACCAGTGCGCTCGATGTGGAGAGCGAACGGATGGTGCAGGCGGCGCTCGAATCGGCAATGCAGGGGCGCACCACGCTCGTGATTGCGCATCGGCTCGCGACGGTGCAGAAGGCGGATCGGATCGTGGTGCTGGACCATGGTCGGATCGTCGAGCAGGGGACGCACGAGACGCTGTCGGCGGGGGGTGGGATTTATGCGCGGTTGGCGGCGTTGCAGTTCAGTGCATGAGGGGATTGGTTGATTGGTAGGTGGGTTGCCTGGTCGGAGCGGGGAGCCGGGTCTTCCCCGGCGGGCGACTCACTTGTCTTTTGCTTCGCCAAAAGAAAGTAAGCAAAGAAAAGGCGACCCTATGGCTGCGGCCCTTCGGGCAACCTGAGCGGCGGGGCTTCGGGCGGGGTCCTCATAAACTCGCTGCGCTCAGACATATTCGGACCTTTTTCCGCCCGAAGCCCCGCCGCTCAGGCGCAGCCATCAAGGGGTTGGGGCAGGAACAGCCGGGAGCCGAGTCAGCCGACAGCCATGACGGCAGCGCGCAATCGACGATGCTTGCGCCGACGATACGGCCATTCGGAGTCCGGCTGTCCGGCTGTCCGGCTGTCCGGCTGTCCGGCTGTCCGGCTGTCCGGCTGTCCGGCTGTCCGGCTGTCCGGCTGTCCGGCTGTCCGGCTGTCCGGCTGTCCGGCTGTCCGGCTGTCCGGCTGTCCGGCTGTTTCAGTGTAAGCACGCAGCGATGTCATCTTGAGATTCGTTGATCCGATGAGCACGATGGTGTCCACCAAGTTGAATAGGTGGACACCATGGAAGACTCCAGTCGCGCGCCACGTCGGCGTCATCCGGTTGAGCTGAAGGCGCAGGTCCTGCGCGAATGCGCCGAGCCAGAAGCGTCCGTGGCCCGCGTGGCGCTGACGCATGGCCTGAACGCCAACCTCGTGCACAAGTGGCGGCGCCATGCCGAGCGCGGCAACCACGCGTTGGCGCCGACGCATGAAGCAGGCGCGTTCATCCCGATTGCTTTGGCCAGCGAGCCGGCGCCTGAGCCCAGCGACATCCATCTCGAGCTGCGCCGCGGCCCGCTGCTGGTCAATGTCACTTGGCCGGTCGCCTCCGCTGCGCAGTGCGCCACCTGGATGCGCGAGCTGCTCAAGTGATCCGCGTTGACTCGCTGTGGCTGGCTGTGGAGCCGCTGGACATGCGCGCGGGTACCGAGTCCGCGCTGGCCCGGGTGGTCCAGGTCTTCGGCTCAGCGCACCCGCACCACGCGTACCTGTTCGCCAATCGGCGCAGCAACCGCATGAAGGTGCTCGTGCATGACGGCATCGGCGTGTGGCTGGCCGCACGACGCCTGAACCAAGGCAAGTTCATCTGGCCCAAGACCGCTGACACCGCGCTGGCGCTGAGCCGCGGGCAGTTCGATGCGCTCATCCTGGGCCTGCCGTGGCAGCGGCTGGGCGAAGCCAGCATCATCCGCGTGTTGTAAGGCGAGCCTGCCGCAATTGCTGAAACTCCCGATGCCACGGTAGCGGCTCGTGCGGCACGCTCATGCCCTGTGATCGGCACCGCTGAACTCAACGACCTGAACGCGCAGCAACTGCGCGATGTGGTGCAGTCCCTGCTGGGCACGCTGGCCACTCAAACGGCCGAGATCAAGTTCAAGCAAGCGCTGATCGACAAACTCACGCATGAGATGGCGGTGCTCAAGCGGCTGAAGTTCGCCGCCAAGTCAGAGTCCTTCAATGCCGAGCAGAGGAGCCTGCTGGACGAAGCGATCGATGCCGATCTGGAGGCCTTGGCAAGGGAGATCGAACAACTTGCACCGCCGCCCCAATCAAAGGCTGCAAAAGAGCAGCCCAAACGCCAGCCGCTGCCCGCGAGCCTGCCGCGCCGAGAGATTCGTCATGAGCCCGAACGCACCACCTGCAGTTGTGGCTGCCAGCTCAAACGCATCGGCGAGGACGTGGCCGAGAAGCTCGACTATGTGCCGGGCGTCTTCACGGTGGAGCGCCACATCCGCGGCAAATGGGTCTGCGCGCAGTGCGAGACGCTCGTGCAAGCGCCGGTTGGGCCGCACGTCATCGACAAGGGCATCCCCACGGCCGGACTGCTCGCGCAGGTGCTGGTGGCCAAGTACGCCGACCACCTGCCGCTATACCGCCAAGAGGGCATCTTCGCGCGTGCCGGCTTCGCGATTCCACGCTCGACGCTGGGTGCCTGGGTCGGGCAGTGCGGCTGGCAGTTGCAGCCGCTGGTCGATGTGCTCAAACAAGAGCTGCTGCAAAGCCGCGTACTGCATGCTGACGAGACGCCGGTGGCGATGTTGAAGCCTGGCCTGGGCAAGACCCACCGGGCGTACTTGTGGAGCTACTGCACGACGAGCTTCAATCCCATGCGCGCCGTCGTCTTCGACTTCGCCGACAGCCGCGCCGGCCAGCATGCCAGGGACTTCCTGGGTGTGCATGACCCAGGCGGCTGGCGCGGCGCGCTGGTCTGTGACGACTTCAGCGGCTACAAGGCCATGTTCGAGATGGGCGTCGTGGAAGCGGGCTGCCTGGCGCACGCGCGGCGCAAGTTCCATGAGCTGTGGGTCAACCACGGCAGCACGGTCGGCGAGCAGGCGCTGAAGTTCTTCAGCCGGCTCTACGACGTGGAGCGTGAGGTGCAAGACCTCACAGCCGATGAGCGAAAGCGCATCCGCCAAGAGAGATCCCGTCCGGTGGCCGACGCGCTGCACCAGTGGCTTGGCCAAGAGCGCCAGCAGGTGCCTGAAGGATCGGCCACTGCCCGAGCCATCGACTACAGCTTGAAGCGCTGGCAGGCGCTCACGCGCTTCATCGACGACGGCGAACTGCCAGCGGACAACAATTGGGTGGAAAACCAGATCAGGCCCATTGCAGTGGGACGCTCAAACTGGTTGTTCGCCGGCAGCTTGCGTGCGGGCCAACGAGCCGCGGCCGTCATGAGCTTGCTGCACTCGGCGCGGCTGAACGGGCACGAGCCGCACGCCTACTTCAAGGACATGCTCGAGCGGCTGCCTGCGCAGCCGGCCAGCCGCATCGCCGAGCTGCTGCCGCACCGCTGGGTGCCGCTGCCGGGCGCTTGATCGAGCAAGCGTGCCGGCGTCAAGATGGGATCGCCGCGTGCTTACGTTTCAGTTTCTCCAATCCCTTCTGTATGCGCCTGTGGTGCGCTGCTTTAGTCGGATCAAGGGCCGCCGTTGTCTGAGCCGAAGGCGAGTTGTCGGCGGACCCCGACTGAAGCTGCGCACCGCAGGTTGCCCGTGACGAAGTGAAGGGTCGCAGACAGCAGGGTCGCCTTTTCTTTGCCTACTTTCTTTTGGCGAAGCAAAAGACAAGTAGGTCGCCCGCCGGGGCCAGACCCGGCTAAGACCGCCAAAAAAACCCAACCTTAACCACACCAACGACGGCCCCGCGAACCCACGCCAAAGCCCTAAGCTTGGCGCCTTAGCCAATCAAAAAATCAAGGAGACCATCATGGCCAAAGCGCGTGACACAAGCAGTGGCAACACCCCCAAACTCGACCCGCAAGGCAAACCGCTCCAGCCCGTGGTCGGCCACCAGCTCCCCTCCTACCTGCAGGCCGACGACCTGGGTCCCTGGGGCAATTACCTGCAGCAGGTCGACCGCGTCACACCCTACCTGGGGCGGCTCGCGCGCTGGGCCGAAACCCTGAAGCGCCCGAAGCGCGTGCTGATCGTCGACGTGCCGATCGTGATGGATGACGGCAGCATCGCGCATTTCGAGGGCTACCGCGTGCAGCACAACACCTCGCGCGGCCCCGGCAAGGGCGGCGTCCGGTTTCATCAGGACGTGACGTTGTCGGAGGTGATGGCGCTTTCGGCCTGGATGTCGATCAAGAACGCGGCGGTGAACGTGCCGTATGGCGGCGCCAAGGGCGGCATCCGGGTCGATCCGAAGACCTTGTCGAACGGCGAGCTGGAGCGCGTGACGCGCCGCTACACGAGCGAAATCGGCATCATCATCGGGCCGTCGAAGGACATCCCGGCCCCGGATGTGAACACGAACGAGCAGATCATGGCCTGGATGATGGACACCTATTCGATGAATACGGGTGCCACGGCGACCGGCGTCGTCACGGGCAAGCCGGTGCATCTGGGCGGCTCGCTCGGTCGGCGCGAAGCGACCGGGCGTGGCGCGTTCACGATCGCGGTGGAAGCGGCGCGGCGCATCAATCTTGAGATTGCCGGCGCGCGTGTCGCGGTGCAGGGCTTCGGCAACGTCGGCGGCGTCGCGGGCAAGTTGTTTGCGGAAGCCGGCGCGCACATCGTCGCGGTGCAGGACCACGGCGGCACGATCTTTCGCGACTCGGGCCTGGACGTGCAGGCGCTGCTGCGGCATGTGGCGGCGGTAGGTACTGTGGCGGGCTTTCCCGAGAGCGAAGCGATGGACAGCGATGCGTTCTGGGATGTGCAATGCGACATCCTGATCCCGGCCGCACTGGAGCAACAGATCACCAAGGACAACGCGGGCCGCATCAAGGCGCGCATGGTGGTCGAGGGCGCGAACGGCCCGACCACACCGGAAGCCGACGACATCCTGCACGAGTGCAACGTGCTGGTGCTGCCCGACGTGATCGCGAACGCGGGCGGCGTGACGGTGAGTTACTTCGAGTGGGTGCAGGATTTCTCGAGCTTCTTCTGGGACGAAGCGGAGATCAACGCGCGGCTGGTGCGCATCATGAAGGAAGCGTTTGCGGGCGTCTGGCAGGTGGCGGAAGCGAACAAGGTGAGCCTGCGCACCGCGACATTCACGGTGGCATGCGAGCGGATATTGACGGCGCGCGAGTTGCGCGGGCTTTATCCGTGATGCGCGGGCTGGCGTCAGTGCTCGGTCGAGTCGAGCATCGGCGGCAGCATGAGCGGCATCACCGCGATGCCCTCGTCGAGCAGCGCTTCGGCTTCGTCGCGCGACGCCTGGCCGCGTATGCTGCGCTGATCGGCTTCGCCGTAATGCATGCGGCGCGCGTGTTCGGCAAAGCGTGTGCCGACGTCCTCGGTATCCGCGACAACGTGCCGCATCATCTTGAGCCAGCTGGCCTGCAGCGCGGCTTCGGCCGGTTGCATCGGCTGCGGGGGCGAGCTGCTCTGGGCGACCGGCGCTGAAGACGACGGCTCGGCATTCTTATGGTTCACGCTGGGCTGCTGTTTCGGCTCGGCACCGAAGTTGAGCCTTGGCGCGCTCAGCAGCTTGTGCACCGCACTGCTGCCGCACATCGGGCACTCGACCAAGCCACGCGCAAGCTGCTGCTGAAAGTCAGCCTCGCTGCCGAACCAGCCTTCGAACGCATGGCGATGCTCGCAGCTGAGGTCCAGAACTTTCATCGCTTGATTATCGGGACGTTGGCTGCATCATGGGCTTGCGCGGTTTTCCAGTCGAGCGCCCAGGCGCCTGATGCCACGTTCTGCAACCACAGCATCGCCGTCAGGCTTTTGGCGTCGGTGACGCGGCCGGTGCGACAGGCATCGAGCAGTTCGTCCTGGGTCAGCGCGAATACCTCGAGGAACTCGCCCTCATCGAGCCCGCGTTGGCCTGCCGCCAAACCGCGCGCAAACCAGATCTCGATGAACTCGGTCGAGTACGAGATGACCGGATGCAGCACGCCGGCGCGTGCCCATTCGGCGGCACTGTAGCCGGTCTCTTCGCGCAGCTCGCGGCGCGCGCAGTCGAACGTGCGCTCGCCCGCGTCGAGCTTGCCGGCCGGCAGTTCGATCATCGCGCGGCGCATCGGATAGCGATACTGGCGCTCGACGACGATGCGTCCGTCGTCGAGCAATGGCACCACCATCACCGCACCGGGGTGCACCACGTATTCACGCGTCGTGCCGGTGCCGTCGGGCAAACGCACGGTGTCACGGAATGCGTGCAGGAAGCGGCCCTTGAACAGCTCCTGGCTGGTCAGCTGCTGCTCGATCAACCCCGCATCGGCATCGGGGTCGAGCGGGTCGAGCCGATGCAGCGGATCAGCCATGCTTGACCAGATAGCGCCAGACGAAGCCCGGAAATGCGAATGTCGCGAACAGCGCGCCGGTGACCGCGTAGAACTCCCAGCCCTGCGTCGCTGCCCGGCCCATGCGTTGTTCAAGCAACATGGCAAGAGCCCCGACCAGCAGGTACAGCACGATCAGCTCGATCAGCCTGACGGCTAGCGGCTTGTTGCGCGCCAGCGGCCAGATCGCGAGCACGCGCTGGTTCAGAAAAGGCAGATTGGCTGCGCCGAACGCTGCCAGGATCACGAACCAGACTGAAGCCTGCTGGGACATCTCGGGGAGGCCCGTAAGGGGTATTGCCGCACGTGTGCAGGAAGGCGGCGGCCCCGCATCAGGTCGCGAGCGTCTTCAGGATCGCCTGCGCGCACAGCGCCATCAGGCCGCCGGGCAGAATTCCAAGGATCAGCACCAGCGCGCCGTTCACCGACAGCAGCGCGCGCACGTCGAGCGGGACCAGCACCGGCAGTGGCGTGATCGGTGCGTCGAAATACATCACCTTGACCACCCTCAGGTAATAGAACGCACCGACCAACGACATCATCACGGCGAACACGGCGATCACCAGGTACGACGTGTAGCCCGACGAAATCAACGCCTGCAGCACCGACAGCTTCGCGTAGAACCCGATCATCGGCGGCACGCCGGCCAACGAGAACATGCAGATCGCCATAACGGCTGCGTAAAGTGGGCTGCGCTGATTCAGGCCGGCGAGGTCGGTGATTTCCTCGCTCTCGAAACCTTCGCGCGCCAACAGCAGGATCACGCCGAACGTGGCCAAGGTGGTCAGCACATACGAGATCACGTAGAACATCGACGAGCTGTAGGCGTTTGCCGCCGACAGGGTGTTGCCGTTCACGTAGCCGGACATCAGGCCGAGCAGCACGAAGCCCATATGCGAGATGGTCGAGTACGCGAGCATGCGCTTGATGTTGGTCTGCGCGATCGCGGCCAGGTTGCCGATCAACAAGGAGCCGACCGCAAGAATGCCGAGCATCTGCTGCCAGTCGATCGCCAGCGGCAACATCCCCTCGACCAGCAACCGCATGCAGATCGCAAACGCGGCCAGTTCCGGCGCGCCGCCGATGATCAACGTGACGGAGGTAGGCGCGCCTTGATAGACGTCCGGCACCCACATGTGGAACGGCGCCACACCGAGCTTGAACCCGAGGCCGGCCACGATGAAAACGAGTCCGAACACGAGCACCTGGTGCCGGATTTCGCCCGAGTTGATCGCTTTGAACACCGAGCCAATCTCCAGCGAGCCGGTTGCGCCGTACAGCATGGACAGGCCATACAGCATGAAGCCGCTGGCCAGCGCGCCGAGCACGAAGTATTTGATCGCCGCTTCGGTCGACAGCGCCGAATCGCGCCGCAAGGCGACCAGCGCGTAACTGGACAACGTCAGCAACTCGAGGCCGAGATAGAGCACGAGGAAGTTGTTGCCCGAGATCATCACGAAGATGCCGAGCAGCGCGAACAGGCTCAGCGTGAAGAACTCGCCGCCCCAGAGCATGCCGCGGTCAGCCGAGTACGGCCGACCATAGGTGACGGTGGCGATCATCGCGATCGCGGCAAAGCACTTGAGCCAGTTGCCCATCGCGTCGCTCACCACCATGTTGCCGAACGCGTAGATCGTGCCGCCTTCGACTGCGTGATAACCGGATACCAGCGCGACCGCTGCGAACGTCAGCAACGTCAGCACATGCGTCAGGGTACGCCGGCGGCTGTGGACGCCAAGATCGACCAGCGTGACCACGCAGGCCATCACCAGCAGGATGATTTCCGGATAGATCGCGATCCAGCTCAGACGATCGATCATGGCTGGCCCAGCTGCAAAGTGAGTTTGGATTGCCCGACGTGGCGCAACAATTCGGTGACGGAGCCGTTCATCACGTCGGTGAACGGCTTTGGATAGATGCCCATGAACAGCACGGCAAGCGCCAGCAGCGACAACACCAGAAATTCACGTGAATTGAGATCGAGCAGCTTTTGCACCGACGGATTGGCCACCGGGCCGAGATAGACGCGCTTGTACATCCACAGCGAATAAGCCGCGCCCAGAATGACCGCCGACGCGGCACCGAGCCCGATCCAGAAATTCGCGCGCACGGCAGCCAAAATCACCATCCATTCGCCGACGAAACCAGCCGTGGCGGGCAGGCCGCAGTTGGCCATCACGAACAGCAGTGCGAACGCGGCGAACCTAGGCATCGTGTTGACCACGCCGCCGTAACTCGCGATTTCGCGCGAGTGGACCCGGTCGTAGAGCACGCCGATGCACAGGAACATTGCACCAGAGACGAATCCGTGCGCGATCATCTGCACGATTCCCCCGGACACGCCCAGGTCGCTGAACACGAAAAAGCCCAGCGTGACGAAACCCATGTGCGCGACCGATGAATACGCGACCAGCTTCTTCATGTCGCGTTGCACCAGCGCGACTAGCCCGACATAGATCACCGCGATCAGCGACAACGTGATGACGAGCCAGGCCCACTCGCGCGCCGCGTCCGGTGCGATCGGCATCGAGAAGCGCAGAAAGCCATAAGCGCCGAGCTTCAGCATGATGGCGGCCAGCACGGCGGAGCCGCCCGTCGGCGCTTCCACGTGCACGTCCGGCAGCCAGGTGTGCACCGGCCACATCGGCACCTTGACTGCGAACGCCGCGAAGAAAGCGAAGAACAGCATCGTCTGGGCGGTTTGCCCGAGCGGCAGCTGGTGCCAGGTCAGGATGTCGAAGCTGCCGCCGGAGCGGCTGTAGAGAAAGATGAACGCGACCAGCATCAAAAGCGAGCCAAGGAAGGTGTAGAGAAAGAACTTGAACGCCGCGTAGATCTTGTTCGGCCCGCCCCAAATGCCGATGATCAGGTACATCGGGATCAGCGTGGCTTCGAAGAACACGTAGAACAGCACGCCGTCGAGCGCGCAGAACACGCCGATCATCAGGCCGCTCAGGATCAGGAACGCACCCATGTACTGGTTCAGCCGTTCCGTCACGGTCTGCCAGCCCGCGATCACGATGATCACGGTGATGAATGCGGTCAGCGGCACGAACCAGAACGAGATGCCGTCGACGCCGAGCCGGTAGTTGACGTTGAATCGCTCGATCCAGGAAGCGGTTTCGACAAACTGCATCGCCGAACTGCCGAGCTGGAAGCCGGCATAGAGCGGGATGGTGACGAGCAGCCCGACGAGGGCACCGCCAAACGCGATCCAGCGCACCAGATTGGTCTGATCCGGCCGCCCCAAGGCGAGCAGCACCGCGCCGGTCAACACCGGAATCCAGATCGCAAGGCTCAGCAGTCCCATGTCGTTTCGTCCACTTCCCCGAACTGTCGTTCTTGTTTTATTTGTTGAACCAGACGAAGTACGTCAGCAGGATGAACACGCCCATGATCATGACCAGCGCGTACTGGTAGATGAAGCCGGACTGGAACCAGCGCACCACGGTCGATGTGCGGCCGATCGTGCGCCACGACCCGTTCACGAGCAGGCCGTCGATCAGCTTCTGATCGCCGCGCTGCCACAGGCCGGTACCGAAAGCCCGAGCGCCACGCGCGATCACGTGTTCATTGAACCAGTCGAGGTAGTACTTGTTGTCAAGCAGGCGGTATACAAAGCCGCCATTGCGCTTGATGGCCGCCGGCACCCTCGGGAAGACCATGTAGAGCACGAAGGCGAGCACCACACCCACCAACGCGAGCATGAGCACTTCGGAAGTCAATGCATGCCTGGCCATTTCCAGCGGACCATGAAAGGCTTCGCGCAAATCGGTCATGGCGGGATGGCGGGCTTCGTTGACGTAGATCGCATCACGAAAGAAGTCGCCGAACAGCATCGGCCGGATCGTGAAATAGCCGATCAGCACGGACGGAATCGCAAGCAGCACGAGTGGCAGCGTCACCACCCAAGGGGACTCATGCGGGTCGTGCGTGCCATGCGCGTCATGATGCGGATCGTCGCTGTGCACGTCGTGGTGGATTTCCGGGTTCTGGTCGAAGCGGGGCCTGCCGTGGAACACCAGGAAATAGACCCGGAACGAATAGAACGCGGTGATTGCCACGCCGACCAGTACCGAGAAATAAGCGAATTGGGCGCCCCATAGATGGCTTTCGTGGACCGCCTCGATGATGCTGTCCTTCGAATAGAAGCCTGAGAAGAACGGTGTGCCGATCAGCGCCAGCGAACCCAGTAAAAACGTGATCCAGGTAATCGGCATGAACTTGCGCACGCCGCCCATCCAGCGGATGTCCTGGTTGTGGTGCATGCCCACGATGACCGAACCGGCCGCAAGGAACAGCAATGCCTTGAAGAACGCGTGCGTCATCAGATGGAACACCGCGACCGAGTAAGCCGATGCGCCGAGCGCGACCGTCATGTACCCCAGCTGCGACAGCGTGGAGTAAGCGACCACCCGCTTGATGTCGGTCTGGATGATCCCGAGCAGCCCCATGAACAGCGCCGTGATCGCGCCGATCACCAGCACGAAGCTCAATGCGGTGTCGCTCAACTCGAACAGCGGCGACATGCGCGCGACCATGAAGATGCCGGCTGTCACCATGGTGGCAGCGTGGATCAGCGCGGAAATCGGCGTCGGACCTTCCATCGAGTCGGGCAGCCAGACATGCAGCGGAAACTGCGCGCTTTTGCCCATCGCGCCGATGAACAGGCAGATGCAGATCACCGTGACCAGCATCCAGTCAGTGCCCGGCAGCATCAGGGCGGCCAACGCACCCGTGTTTGCAAACGTCTCCCGATAGTTCAGCGTGCCGGTATAGGCCGCGAGCAGCCCAATGCCGAGAATGAAGCCGAAGTCGCCGATCCGGTTCACCAAGAACGCTTTCATGTTGGCGAAGATCGCGCTCGGCTTGGTGTACCAGAAGCCGATCAGCAGATAGGACACCAGGCCCACCGCTTCCCAGCCGAAGAACAGCTGCAGGAAGTTGTTGCTCATCACGAGCATCAGCATCGAAAACGTGAACAGCGAGATGTAGGCGAAAAACCGGTTGTAGCCCGGATCGTCCTGCATGTAGCCGATCGTGTAGATGTGCACCATCAGCGATACGAACGTGACGACGCACATCATCATCGCGGTCAACCCGTCGACCAGGAAACCGACTTCCATGCGCAGGTTGCCGATCACCATCCAGGTGTAGATGGTGTCGTTGAACCGCGCTCCGTCAGCCGCGACTCGCCAGAGCACGTAGACGGAGATCAGAAACGCGATTGCGACGCCGCCGATCGTGACGCCATGACAGGCACGGTGCGTGAGCCGGCTGCCGCCGATTGCAGTGCCGAGAAGGCCTGCAATCAGGCAACCAAGCAGCGGTGCGATCGGAACGGCCAGCAGCAGCGCTGCCGAAAACGTTGGGGTCATCGGACTTCAGCCTTTCAACGCGTCGAGCTGGTCGGCATCGATGGTGGAGCGATTGCGGAACAGCAGCACGAGGATGGCAAGCCCGATCGCCGACTCGGCCGCAGCCACGGTCAGGATGAAGAACACGAACACCTGTCCGTGCATGTCGCCCAGGTAGTGCGAGAACGCCACGAAATTCATGTTGACGGCCAGCAGCATCAGCTCGATCGCCATCAGCAGCACGATCACGTTCTTGCGATTCAGGAAGATGCCGATCACCGACAGCGAAAACAGCACGGCCCCAACGGAAAGGTAATGACCAAGCGAGATGTTCACGGCGGCGACTCCTGCTTCAGCGGCGCCGGCTGGGCTCCGGACATTTTCAGAACGCGCAGCCGGTCCTGTGGCCGCACACGCACTTGCAGCGACGCATCGACCTGCTTGGTGTCCTTGCGCTCGCGCAAGGTCAGTGCGATCGCCGCGATCATCGCGACCAGCAAGATCACGGCCGCAATCTCCAGCGGGTAGAGGTATTGCGTGTAAAGCAGGGTGCCGAGAATCTTCGAATTCGAAAGCGCCACCACGCCTGCGCCGGCGTCCGCAATTGCGGGGGTCGTCAACGGCACGCCGGCTTCCATGCCACCGCGAAAACCGCCCAGCACGACCGCTGCCATCTCCAGCGCGATCAGGGCTCCGATGCAGGCGGCCAGCGGAAAGTTTTTCCAGAAACCGCGCCGGATCACATCGATGTTGATGTCCAGCATCATCACGACGAACAGGAACAACACCATGACGGCGCCCAGATACACCAGCACCAGCACGATCGCCAGAAACTCCGCGCGCAACAACAGCCAAAGCGCCGCCGCCTGCGAAAACGCAAGCATCAGGTAAAGCACCGAGTGCACCGGGTTGCGCGCGGTGATCACCCGGAATGCCGCAAACAGGAGCGCGAGCGAGAACAGGTAGAAGAACCCGGTCTTGATGTCCATGAAGAAATTATTTTTCTCTAGTGCGCGGCGCTGCGCAAGCGTGCACCGACTCAGCGATAGGGTGCATCGGCGGCACGTGCCGCAGCGATCTCGGTCTCGTAGCGATCACCCACCGCAAGCAGCATTTCCTTGGTGAAATAAAGGTCGCCTCTTTTTTCACCGTGATATTCGAGGATGTGGGTTTCGACGATCGAATCGACCGGGCAGCTTTCCTCGCAGAAGCCGCAGAAGATGCATTTCGTCAGGTCGATATCGTAACGCGAGGTCCGACGGGAGCCGTCAGCCCGCACGTCCGATTCGATCGTAATGGCAACCGCCGGGCAAACCGCTTCGCAGAGCTTGCAGGCAATGCAACGCTCTTCGCCGTTCTCGTAGCGGCGCAGCGCGTGCAGCCCGCGAAAGCGCGGCGATTGAGGCGTCTTCTCTTCCGGGTACTGCACCGTGACCTTGCGCCGAAACGCATAGCGACCCGTCAGCACCATGCCTCTGAGCAACTCGACCAGCAGAAAACTGCCCAGAAAGTCTTTCAGCGAAAACCCGGTGGATGCTGGCACCGATGCAGATGTCGGCGGTGAAGTGATTGCAGCCATGGCGTCGAGCCCTCAGAGATTGGTCCAGATGTTCCAGGGCGAATTCAGCCAGGCGCCAACCACTAGCAACCAGACCAGTGTGACCGGAATGAAGATCTTCCAGCCCAGCCGCATGATCTGGTCGTAGCGAAAGCGCGGGAACGTTGCGCGGATCCAGATGAACAGCGACACCACGAAGAATGTCTTGAGTCCGAGCCAGATCCAGCCCGGCACCAGATTGAAATAGTGGTTGTCGAACGGGGACAGCCAGCCGCCCAGGAACATGACGACGGCAAGGATCGAGACCAGCCACATGCTGGCATATTCGGCCAGAAAGAAGATGGCGAAGCCCATGCCCGAATACTCGACCATGTGGCCGGCCACGATCTCGGCTTCGCCTTCGACCACGTCGAACGGATGACGGTTGGTCTCGGCCACGGCGGAGATCAGGTAGACGATGAAGATGGGCAGCAAGGGCAACCAGTTCCACGACAGGAAGCTCAAGCCCCAGCCTGCCCCCTGGCCGATTCCCTGCGACATCACGATCTCGGTCAGATTCATGCTGCCCGACACCATCAGCACCACGACCAGACAGAAACCCATCGCGATCTCGTAGCTCACCATCTGCGCAGAAGCCCGCATCGCGCCGAGGAAGGCGTATTTCGAGTTGGAAGCCCAGCCCGCGATGATCACACCGTACACCTCGATAGACGTGATCGCCATCACCAGCAACAGTCCTGCATTCACGTCGGCCAGCACCACATCGGGCCCGAACGGAATCACCACCCAGGCCGCCAGCGCCGGCATGATTGCCATGATCGGTCCCAGCACGAACAGCCCGCGGCTTGCGGCGGTCGGCCGGATGATCTCCTTGGTCAGCAGCTTCAACGCGTCGGCGATCGGCTGCAGCAGTCCGAACGGGCCGACCCGGTTCGGACCCATCCGTACCTGCATGAAGCCGAGCAGCTTGCGCTCCCACAGCGTGAGGTACGCCACCGCACCCATCAACGGCGCAAGCACAGCGACGATCTTGAGCAGGTTCCAGATCACCGGCCAGGCCAGGCCGCTCCACCAGCCCATCGCAATGAGCCCACGCCCGCCGTAATAAAAACTGTCGATCATGCGGCGACCGCCTGCTGTCGAGCATCGTTGCGACGCGCATCCGCAGTCAGTTGCAGCGAAGGCGCGCGCCGCACGAGCCCGTCGAGCTGGTAAATGCTTGCCGATGCTGGAGCAGCGATCTGCTGCAGCGACAGGTCGACCTGACCGCGGCTGGCATTGCTCAGACGGTCGGGCGCAACAAACGCCGGAATTTCCTGCGCATCGACGATGTGCTGCAGCACCTCTTTCGAGGAATCAAAATCGAACCCGGCCAAGCCCATCAGGTCGGCCAGCACCCGCAGCACTTTCCAGGCCGGGCGCGCATCGCCAAGCGGCTTCACGACTGCGAAGAAGCTCTGGATACGCGCCTCTGCATTGATGAAAGTCCCCGGTGTTTCGGTAAACGGGGCGATCGGCAGCAGCACGTCGCTGAATGCCATGTTGGCCTCGAACGGACTGAGCGTGACGACCATGTCGCAGCTGCCCAGGCCTGTTGCCGCCGCAGCACCGGCTGCCGAATCGAATTCCGGCTCGGTATTCAATAGCAGCATCGCCTTGCAGGCTCCGGCCAGCATTTGCGCCGCATTGAAACCGTTGGCGCCCGGTTGCGCGCCGACCAACTGTGCGCCGACCGTATTGGCCGCTTCACCGAGCACCCCGACGCTGGCACCGGTCTGGCTGCCGATCCACTGCGCAAGCGCAAGCAGTCCGGAAGCGTTCGGATGATGCATGGCTGCGTTGCCGAGCAGAATCGCCTTGCGCTCACCGGCAAGCAACGCTTTCGCCACGCGGGTGGTCGAGTCCGTGCTAGTGCCCGGCAGCGGCGCATCGATACCCTTCTCCGCCGCGACCGAAGCCGCCACATCGGCCAGCGCGCGCGCCCAGTCTGCCGGCTCGGCGACCAAGGCCTGCTTGACGGGCATTGCCCAGTCCTGCCGAGTCGCGGTGATGCAGGAGACGACACAACCCTTCTTGGCTGCCTGCCGAATCCGTTGGGCAAAAAGAGGATGGTCGTGCCGCAGATCGGAACCGATCACGAATGCCGCCTGCAATTCCGACAGCGACGCGACTGAGCAACCCAGGTGACGCACACCGTCAAACGGCGTGAATTCGGCATGACGCAACCGATGATCGATGCTTTCGCTGCCCAGTGCGCGCACCAGCAACGTGGCCAGATGCAGCTCTTCGAGCGTGCTGTGCGGGCTGAGCAACGCGCCCACCGCCTGCGGTCCGTGCGAGTCGATGGTCTGACGCAGCCCGTTGGCCACATACTCGAGTGCGGTCTGCCAATCGACTTGGTGCCAGACGCCGCCCTGCTTGAGCATCGGAGCAGTCAGGCGCTCCTCGGAATTCAGCGCCTCGTACGAGAAGCGATCCCGGTCGGCGAGCCAGCATTCGTTGACAGCTTCATTTTCAAGCGGCAGCACGCGCATCACGCGGTTGTTCTTGACCTGCACGATCAGGTTTGCGCCGGTCGAATCATGCGGGCTGATCGATTTGCGGCGCGACAGCTCCCAATTGCGGGCCTGAAAGCGAAACGGCTTGCTCGTGATCGCGCCGACCGGGCACAGGTCGATCATGTTGCCCGACAGTTCCGAATCCACCGTATCGCCAAGCACGGTGGTGATTTCCGAGTGCTCGCCGCGATGGATCATGCCGAGTTCCATCACACCTGCGATCTCCTGGCCGAAGCGGATACAGCGCGTGCAGTGAATGCAGCGCGCCATCTCCTCCATCGACAGCAGCGGGCCGACGTTCTTGTGGAACACGACGCGCTTGTCTTCCTCATAGCGCGACGCGGAACCGCCGTAGCCCACTGCGAGATCCTGCAGCTGACATTCGCCGCCTTGATCGCAGATCGGACAGTCGAGCGGATGGTTGATCAGCAAAAATTCCATCACCGATTGCTGGGCGCGGATCGCCTTGTCGGAACGCGTGCGCACGATCATGCCCTTGGAGGCCGGCGTCGCGCAGGCCGGCATCGGCTTCGGCATCTTTTCGATGTCGACCAGACACATGCGGCAATTTGCCGCGATCGTCAGCTTCTTGTGATAGCAGAAGTGCGGGATGTATGCGCCCGCCTTGTCGGCTGCATGCATGACCATGCTGCCTTCCACCACCTCGACCTTTTTGCCATCCAGTTCCAGTTCAACCATGGGGCTCGTTCGTTGCTGCGTTCAGTGCGTTTCGTTGGTCTTTTCCACGAGCGCCGCAGACACCATGCAGGACTTGTGCGCGATGTGATGCTCGAACTCGTGGCGAAAGTGTTTGATCATGGCACGCACCGGCATCGCGGCTGCGTCGCCCAGTGCGCAGATGGTGCGGCCCTGAATGTTGTCGGCGACCGAGTCCAGCAATGCCATGTCGGTTGCTTTGCCCTCGCCGTTCTCGATCCGGTCTACCATGCGCGACAGCCAACCGGTGCCTTCACGACACGGTGTGCACTGGCCGCAGGACTCGTGCATGTAGAAGTAGGACAGACGCTGCAGACTCTTCACCATGCAACGGCTGTCGTCCATCACGATCACCGCACCCGAGCCGAGCATCGAGCCGGCCTTGGCGATGGAGTCGTAATCCATCGTCACGTCCAGCATGATTGATGCAGGCAATACCGGCGCCGACGAGCCGCCGGGGATCACGGCCTTCAACTGTCGGCCCTTGCGCACGCCGCCAGCAAGTTCGAGCAATTTTGAAAACGGCGTGCCCAGCGGCACTTCGAAGTTGCCGGGTGCTTCCACGTCGCCCGAGACCGAAAAGATCTTGGTGCCGCCATTGTTCGGCTTGCCACATTCCAGATACGCCTGGCCGCCGTTGCGAATGATCCAGGGTACCGCGGCGAACGTCTCGGTGTTGTTGATCGTGGTTGGCTTGCCATACAGGCCGAAGCTGGCGGGAAATGGCGGCTTGAAGCGTGGCTGTCCTTTCTTGCCTTCGAGCGATTCAAGCAGCGCCGTTTCCTCGCCGCAGATGTAGGCGCCGAAGCCATGCGCGGCATGCAACTGAAAGTTGTAATCGCTGCCCAGGATGCCGTCACCGAGCAATCCAGCCGAGCGTGCCTCATCCAGCGCCTCTTCGAAGCGCTCATAGGTGTGGAAAATCTCGCCGTGGATATAGTTGTAGCCCACGCTGATGCCCATTGCATAGGCGGCGATCGCCATGCCCTCGATCACGATGTGCGGGTTGTATTCCATGATGTCGCGATCCTTGCAGGTGCCAGGCTCGCCCTCATCGGAATTGCAGACCAGGTACTTCTGCCCCGGGAACTGACGCGGCATGAAGCTCCACTTCAACCCGGTGGGAAAACCGGCGCCACCGCGTCCGCGCAGCGCTGATTCCTTCATCACCGCGATCACGGCTTCCGGCGTCATGCGGTCACTGTCGCCTTGTCCCAGAATCTTGCGCAACGCCTCATAGCCGCCGCGCGACTGGTAATCTTTCAATCGCCAGTTGCTGCCATCCAAGCCCGCATAAATCTGCGGGTTGATGTGACGCCCGTGGAAACAGGTCGAGACACCGGTTGACTGGAACTGCGCGAGGATCTTGTGCGCCGATTTCATGGGTTCTCCGCGTCATTCAACTCATCGATCAGTTGATCGAGCTTTTCATGCGTCATGAAGCTGCACATCGCGCGGTCGTTCACCAGCATGACGGGTGCATCGGCACACGCGCCCAGACACTCGCTTTGCTGCAATGTGAACATGCCGTCATCCGTGGTGCCACCCATCGTGATCTGCAACTTGCCTTCCAGATACTCGAGCGCCTTCTGGCCATCGCGCAATTGGCAAGGCAGGTTGGTGCAGACGTTGAGTTTGTAGCGACCGATCGGGCGCTGGTTGTACATGTTGTAGAACGTCGTGACCTCATGTACCGCTATCTGCGGCATGCCCAGGTATTCGGCTACCAGCGCCTCGGTTTCCGCGCTGACGTAGCCTTCTTGCTGTTGCACGATCGACAGACACGCCATCACAGCGGACTGTTTCTGATCAGATGGGTATTTGGAGACTTCGCGGTCGAAGCGTTCGCGCGTGCGGTCATCGATGGTGGCTTCGTTCATCAGCGGTCGATCTCTCCAAACACGATGTCCAACGTACCGATGATGGCCACAGCGTCGGCGATCATGTGGCCGCGCACCATTTCATCCATCGCCGCCAGATGCGCAAAACCAGGCGCGCGAATTTTCAGCCGGTACGGCTTGTTCGCGCCATCGCTGACCAAGTAAATGCCAAATTCGCCCTTGGGGTGCTCGACCGCTGCATAGGCCTCACCTTCCGGCACATGAAAGCCCTCGGTGAATAGCTTGAAGTGGTGGATCAGTTCCTCCATGTTCTCCTTCATGGAGACACGGTCCGGCGGAGCGATCTTGTGGTTGTCGGTGATGACGGCGCCGGGATTGTTGCGCAGCCAGTCGACGCATTGGGCGATGATGCGGTTCGATTCGCGCATCTCCTGCACACGCACCAAGTAGCGGTCATAGCAGTCTCCGGTACTGCCGACCGGAATGTCGAAGTCCATCTCCGAATAGACCTCGTACGGCTGCTTCTTGCGCAGGTCCCAGCCGATGCCGGAGCCGCGCAGCATCGGTCCGCTCATGCCAAGGTTCAGCGCGCGTGCCGGCGTGACCACGCCGATGCCAACCGTGCGCTGCTTCCAGATCCGGTTGTTCGTGAGCAGCGTCTCGTATTCGTCGATATAGCCCGGAAACGTTTTGGTGAAATCGTCGATGAAGTCGAGTAGCGAGCCCCGCCGGTTTTCATTGAGCGTGGCCAGGGCGCGCTTGCTCTTGATCTTGCTGACCGTGTATTGCGGCATCTGCTCAGGCAAATCGCGATAGACGCCGCCGGGCCGGAAATACGCGGCGTGCATGCGCGCGCCGGAGACCGCCTCGTACATGTCCATCAGCGTCTCGCGCTCGCGGAACGTGTAGATCAGAATCGTCGAGCTGCCGCAGTCGTTCGCGTGCGAGCCGAGCCACATCAGGTGGTTCATCACCCGCGTAATCTCGGCAAACATCACCCGGATGTACTGCGCACGCAGCGGCACCTGCACGTCCAGCAACTTCTCGATTGCCAGGCAGTATGCGTGCTCGTTGCACATCATCGACACGTAGTCGAGTCGATCCATGTAGGGCAGCGACTGGATGAATGTCTTGTGTTCGGCCAGCTTCTCGGTCGCGCGATGCAGCAGGCCAATGTGCGGGTCGGCGCGCTGCACGACCTCGCCGTCGAGCTCAAGCACGAGGCGCAGCACGCCGTGCGCGGCCGGGTGCTGCGGGCCGAAGTTCAGTGTGTAGTTCTTGATGTCAGCCATGCGCGCTCAGACTCGTCCCGCTTCGCCGTAGTTCTCTTCGCGAATCACCCGCGGCGTGACTTCGCGCGGTTCGATCGTGATCGGCTGGTAGATCACGCGGCGCTGCTCGAGATCCCAACGCATTTCGACATGGCCGGACAGAGGAAAGTCCTTGCGGAACGGATGGCCGATGAAGCCGTAGTCGGTCAGGATGCGCCGCAAATCGTCATGGCCTTCGAACATGATGCCGTACAGGTCGAACGCTTCGCGCTCATACCAGTTGGCCGAGTTCCAGATGTCGACCAATGAAGGCAGCACTGGAAAATCGTCGCTCTCGCAAAATACGCGCACACGGATGCGCTGGTTGAGGTCAATCGACAGCAGGTGCGACACCACACCGTAGCGCGGCCCGTCCCAGCGGCCGTCGCCATAGGTTGAATAATCGACACCACACAAATCGATCAGTTGCTCGAACCGGCAAGTCGGCGCTTCACGGAGCGTCGCCATCACGCCCAAATAGTCTGCGGCGCGCACCACGATGGTCAACTCGCCGCGCTCAACGCCCATGCTGCGCGTGCGATCCTGCAACGCCTGCGCGACCGCGTCCTTCAGCGGTTCAATGGAAGGATTCGGTGCACTCGTGATCATGCGAAAAAAATGGGAGATGCGAACGCAACGGGCGAGTACGCAACTGAATCAGGCCCGCGCAATCGTGTGGGTACGCCGAATCTTCTGCTGCAGCTGAATGATGCCGTACAACAGCGCTTCCGCAGTCGGCGGACAACCGGGGACATAGACATCCACCGGCACGATCCGATCGCAGCCGCGTACAACGGAATAGCTGTAATGGTAGTAGCCGCCGCCGTTCGCGCAGGACCCCATGGAGATGACCCAACGCGGCTCGCTCATCTGGTCATAAACCTTGCGCAGCGCCGGTGCCATCTTGTTGCACAGGGTGCCGGCCACGATCATCAAATCGCTTTGGCGCGGGCTGGCGCGGAACACCTCGGCGCCGAAGCGACCGATGTCGTAGCGGGCCGCCGCCGCGTGCATCATTTCGACGGCGCAACAGGCCAGCCCGAACGTCATCGGCCATAACGACCCGGTCTTGGCCCAATTCACCACCGAGTCGTAGCTGGTGGTGACGAAGCCCTCTTTCATCACGCCTTCGATCATCTCGTCATCCTTGTTGTCTGCTTCACAAGACAGCAGCCGATGCTGTCCTGTCAATGCGCCTGCATTCGCGAATCACTCCCAATTGAGCGCACCCTTTTTCCATTCGTAGACGAAGCCGATCACCAGGATGCCAAGGAACACCACCACGGCTGCAAAACCGACCGTGCCAACTTCGCGCAATGCGACACCCCAGGGAAAAAGGAACGCGATTTCAAGGTCGAACAAAATGAACAGGATGGCAACCAGGTAATAGCGCACATCGAACTTCATGCGTGCGTCCTCGAACGCCTCAAAGCCGCATTCATAAGGAGAATTCTTGTCTGCATCGGGACGGTTCGGCCCTAACAGCAGCCCGATCAACTGCGGCAATACGCCCACTGCGATGCCCACCAGGATGAACAGGAGAACCGGCAGGTATTGCTCAAGATTCATTAAAGGTCAACAGATGGCACCTAACTGATCCAACTTCGCTCACGTCTGCCGGATCCAGCAACCCTGGGACTGCAGAGCGACGCTTCGCATCGGTCAAGTGCACTTGTATTTGGTGCCGTCGGCGAGACTCGAACTCGCACAGCTTTCGCCACTACCCCCTCAAGATAGCGTGTCTACCAATTTCACCACGACGGCGGCAAGATGCTGACGCGGTTTCTACACCGGCGCGTGCGCGAAGAAAGCCTTCCACACACCCGTCTGCCACACCGCGAAATCAGCCGGCAAGTTTAGCTGGAAAACACCAGCTGGAGTGCCTAGCCAAGCAATCGGCCCGCACCCTGGCAGTGGTTATCGCGTCGGGATCCGGCCGGCTTCGGATGCGCCCAACGCAGGGGCAGCCGGCGCTGCCGTCGCCCCGGCATTCGGGGCCATGCCGCTGCCATTCGCGGCTGCGCCGGATGGAATCTGCGCAAGCGGGTCAGACGCGGCGGGAAGCGCCGTAGAAGCGGCCGGCTGAGGGGCCACCACACCAGGACGATCGAACACGCTGCCTGAAGGCGCCGCGCTGCGAAACCCGCCACCAAAGTAGGACAGCGCCAACGTGCAGACCAGAAACACGCCGGCCAGCACGGCCGTTGTGCGGGACAGGAAATTCGCGCTGCCACTGGCGCCGAACAGGCTGCCCGAGCTGCCGCTGCCGAACGCCGCGCCCATGTCGGCGCCTTTGCCGTGCTGGACCAGGATCAGCCCGATCATGCCGAGTGCAGACAGCATCTGCGCCGCCAGCACCAGCGTCAAAACCATGTTCATTCGTTGCTCACTTAACGTTGCGGGGCCGCGTCCGGCGCCCTCGATTCCACTCGTCAGACGTTCGCAGCCGCCTCCACGATCTTCAGAAAATCAGCCGGCTTCAACGCCGCGCCACCGATCAGGCCGCCGCCGATGTCGGGTTGCGCAAGCAGCTCCGCCGCATTCGCCGCGTTCATGCTGCCGCCGTAGAGGATGCAGACCTTGGCGTCCTGGGTACTGGCCGCATGGAGCTGACGCCGCAGCACCGCATGCACGGCCTGCGCCTGCTCGGGTGCGGCGGTTTTGCCGGTGCCAATCGCCCAGACCGGCTCGTAGGCCAGCACGATCTCGCTGATGCAATGGCCGTTCGCGTGGATGACGGCGGCAAGCTGACGCTTCACGACTTCTTCGGTACGCCCCGATTCGCGATCGGCCAGCGTTTCTCCGACGCAGACGATTGGCGTGATGCCGCAAGACAGCGCTGCCTTCGCTTTGTCGGCAACCAGCTTGTCGGTCTCGGCGTGCTGCTGGCGACGTTCCGAATGGCCAACGATGCAGTAGCGCACGCCGAACTCGCGCAGCATCGCTGCCGAGGTCTCGCCGGTGTAGGCGCCTTCTCGCTGCGCCGACACATCCTGCGCGCCGATCGAAATAATTGAACCTTCGCACAGGCGCTGCAACTGCGGCAGATAGACAGCCGGCGCGCACACGGCCACCTGCACTGCAGGCGATTGCGGCAGACCGGTGCGCACCGCGTCGATCAGTGCCCGATTGGCCGAAAGGCTGCCGTTCATCTTCCAGTTGCCGACGATCAGCTTCGATGCCATGTCGCTCACCAGGTCAGCACGATCTTGCCGACATGCTGATTCGACTCCATCAGCTCATGTGCACGGGCCGCCTCCGCCGCCTTGAAGGTGCTGTGGATCACCGGCTTGATCTTGCCGGCTTCGAGCAGCGGCCAGACGTTCTTATGCAGCGCCTGCGCAATCGCTTCCTTGAATGCGATCGGCCTCGGCCGCAAGGTCGAGCCGGTGATGGTCAGCCGTTTTCTGAGCACCATCCCTGCGTTGACCTCAGCCTTGGTGCCGCCCTGCACCGCGATGATCACCAGCCGGCCGTCTTCGGCCAGGCACTGGATCTCCCGCGCCACGTAGCCACCTGCGACCATGTCGAGGATCACATCGACGCCATTGCCGTCGGTCAGCTCATTCACGCGTTCCACGAAGTCCTGCGTCTTGTAGTTGATCGCCTGGTCCGCGCCGAGCGATGTGCAGGCCGCGCATTTTTCATCGCTGCCGGCGGTGGCGAACACGCGCGCACCGAGCGCCTTGGCCAGCTGGATCGCCGTCACGCCGATGCCGCTGGTGCCGCCTTGAACCAAGAACGTCTCGCCCGACTTGAGGCGCCCGCGATCGAACACGTTGCTCCAGACCGTGAAGAACGTTTCCGGCAGCGAGGCGGCCTCGATGTCCGTGAGACCTGCCGGAAGCGGCAGGCACTGACCCGCAGGCGCCACGCACCGTTCGGCATAACCGCCACCCGCCACCAATGCGCAGACGCGGTCCCCCAGCTTCAAACCCACCTTCGCCATCGCTGCTGCATCGCCGGACTCGATCACGCCGGCGACTTCCAATCCGGGCAGGTCGGACGCGCCGGGCGGCACCGGGTAGTTGCCGGTGCGCTGCAGCACGTCGGGCCGGTTCACGCCGCTCGCAGCGACCCGAATCAGCACTTCGCCCGCACCGGGCTCAGGGTCCGGTCGATCGGTCAGCTGCAAAACGTCCGGCGCTCC
This sequence comes from Burkholderiaceae bacterium, assembly GCA_965218765.1. GTDB lineage: Bacteria > Pseudomonadota > Gammaproteobacteria > Burkholderiales > Burkholderiaceae_C > JBBPYC01. Next base: position 1,283,570 of record CBDCLU010000002.1, read on the forward strand.
GAAACCCTTGATTTCGATTGCTTTCATGGTCAGATACCCCTGATGCGCTTATGAAACAAGCGTTTCCAGCTAGTTAATCAATAGCAAACCACCAGCAAACCGTCACTGCATCGGTTCGTACTGGGCCGACGGCTCGTTGCGCGCGGGGCGATCCAGCAACGCTTTCATCGACAGCTTGATGCGGCCCTTCTCATCGGTCTCCAGGACCTTGACTTTCACGATCTGGCCTTCGCTCAGGTAGTCGGTGACTTTTTCGACCCGCTCGTGCGCGATCTGGCTGATGTGAAGCAGCCCGTCCTTGCCCGGCAGCAGGTTCACGAGCGCGCCGAAGTCGAGAATCTTGGTGATAGGGCCCTCATAGATCTTGCCGATTTCGACCTCCGCCGTGATCTGCTCGATCCGGCGCTTGGCTTCATCGGCCTTTGCGCTGTCGGTCGAGGCGATCGTGATGGTGCCGTCCTCGTCGATGTTGATCTGGCAGCCGGTTTCATCCGTCAGCGCGCGGATCACCGAACCACCCTTGCCGATCACGTCGCGGATTTTTTCCGGGTTGATCTTGAGCGTGTAGAGCTTCGGCGCGAAGCTTGAGATTTCCTCGTTCGCGCTGCCCATCGCTTCCTGCATCTTCGTCAGGATATGCATGCGCGCCTCCTTCGCCTGCGCGAGCGCGACCTGCATGATCTCCTTGGTGATGCCCTGGATCTTGATGTCCATCTGCAGCGCGGTGATGCCGTTCGTGGTGCCGGCCACCTTGAAGTCCATGTCGCCCAGGTGATCTTCGTCGCCGAGGATGTCGGTCAGCACCGCGAAGCGGTTGCCTTCTTTGATCAGGCCCATCGCGATGCCGGCCACGTGCGCCTTCATCGGCACCCCCGCGTCCATCATTGACAGACACCCGCCGCAGACCGATGCCATCGAGGAAGACCCGTTCGACTCGGTGATCTCGCTGACCACACGCACCGTGTACGGGAACTCGTCCTTGGCCGGCAGGCAGGCGGCGAGCGCGCGCTTGGCCAGCCGGCCGTGGCCGACCTCGCGCCGCTTGGTGGTGCCCATGCGGCCGACTTCGCCGGTCGCAAACGGCGGCATGTTGTAGTGGAACAGGAAGCGATCCTCGAACTCGCCGGCCAGCGCGTCGATGCGTTGCGCGTCGCGTTCGGTGCCGAGCGTGGTCACGACCAGCGCCTGCGTCTCGCCGCGCGTGAACAGCGCCGAGCCGTGCGTGCGCGGCAGCAGGCCGTGGCGGATTTCAATCGGGCGCACGGTGCGCGTGTCGCGGCCATCGATGCGCGGCTCGCCGGCCAGGATCTGGCCGCGTACGAGCGATGCTTCGATGTCGAACAGCATGCCTTCGACCTTGGCGGCGTCGAAGTCGGCGCCGTCGCCTTTCAATGCCTGCATCACGCCGGCATATGCTGCGCGGGTGGCCTGCGTGCGGCTTTGCTTGTTGCGGATTTCATAGGCTGCGCGCAGCTTGTCCTCGGCCAGCGACTTGACCTTGGCGATCAGCGATTCGTCCTTCGCCGGGGCCGCCCAATCCCAGACCGGCTTGCCGGCATCGCGCACCAGTTCGTGGATCGCTTCGATCGCGACCTTGCCCTGGTCGTGGCCGAACACGACCGCGCCGAGCATGATCTCCTCCGGCAGCTGCTGCGCTTCGGATTCGACCATCAGCACGGCCGCTTCGGTGCCCGCGACTACCAAGTCCAGCAGCGAATTCTTGCGCGCGGTCTGGCCTGGGTTCAACACATATTCGCCATTGATGTAGCCGACCCGCGCGGCACCCAGCGGGCCACTGAACGGGATGCCGGACACCGACAAGGCCGCGCTGACCGCGATCATCGCGGCAATATCGGCGTCGACTTCCGGGTTCAGCGACAGCGTGTGGATCACCACGTGCACTTCGTTGACGAAGCCCTCCGGAAACAGCGGGCGGATCGGCCGGTCGATCAGGCGGCTGGTCAAGGTCTCCAGCTCGCTCGGCTTGGCTTCGCGCTTGAAGAAACTGCCGGGAATGCGGCCCGCCGCGTACGTTTTCTCGATGTAGTCGACCGTGAGCGGAAAGAAGTCCTGCCCCGGCTTCGGCGTTTTGGAAGCAACCACGGTGGCCAGCACCACGGTGTCGTCGATGTTGACCAGCACGGCACCGCCGGACTGACGCGCGATTTCACCGGTTTCCATGACGACGGTCTTGTCGCCCCATTGGAAGGTCTTGCTGACTTTATTGAAAAGGCTCATGGAATAGCTCCATCCTTGAAATCTGGGTTGACAAAATTTGATGCTCCGGCGCTTGACACCCGGCATCGCGAGCCGCCGCCAGCTGCGCCCTACTTCTTCGAGGCGCCCTGAATGCAGCCGTCGGCGTCTCACAATGCGGCGTCTGGATCCAGCCCTTCCCGCTACGCGCAGCGCCACGGCTTCGACAAGCGCCAGCGCACCTAGACACGGCTTGATCCGCGGCCCGGCCGACTGTGCGCGAATCGGACCTTCCGCTGAAGATGCTGGCAAAAAAGCAGCTGGCCCACAAAGACAAAACGCCTGAGCTAGCGCGCTAGCTCAGGCGTCGATCAGGCAGTCCAAGCGTCGGCACTCAATCCAACGATCGTCACTTGCGCAATCCGAGCTTGGCGATCAGCGCGGTATAGCGCGGCGCGTCCTTGGACTTCAGGTAGTCGAGCAGCTTGCGCCTGCGGCTGACCATGCGCAGCAGGCCACGGCGTCCGTGATGGTCTTTTGCGTGGGTCTTGAAATGCGGGGTCAGTTCGTTGATCCGCGCGGTCAGCAGCGCCACCTGCACTTCAGGGCTGCCGGTATCGTTCGGCGCACGGGCGTTGTCCTTGACGACTTCGGCCTTGATCGAGGTTGCAATCATGTAGAAGGGAAATGCTTTTTCTCGTTCCAGAAATAATTTGACTTGCGGTGCGCCGCTGGAACTGCGCACACCGTGCACCCAACCCGTGGGTATCGACACTCCAGTCAGTGGACGGCTCGAACAAGCACCCTAGAACGCAGTGCCGGATCAGCTCTGCCGGAGCCGGTCGATTATAGCTGGAGCCACTTTTTCAGGCGCTCCACGCCGTCTTGCAGCCGCGCCGGGTCTCGGGTCGCAAAGCACCAGCGCAGCCAGCCGTGCGCAGCCAGCCCGAATGCGCTGCCCGGTGCCAGCCCGAGGCCGGCCTGCGCGACCAGCCGCTTCGCGATGTCGAGCGAGTCGCCCGCCACGTGCTCAAGCTGAAAGAACGCATACATCCCGCCGTCGGGCGCCGCCAGCCGCACATTCGGCAGCGCCTGCAACAGCGGCACCAGCACATCCCGGCAATGTCGCAGATGCGCGACCACGCGCGGCGTCACGTCCTCGGTGCCGGCAAGCGCCGCGAGGCCGGCCCGTTGAATGAACACGCTTGCGCACGAGGTGTTGAACTCGATCAGCTTGCCGAGCTCGGGCGTCAGGGACGGCGGCAGCACCAGCCAGCCAAGGCGCCAGCCGGTCATCAGAAAGCTCTTGGAAAAACTGTGCACCACGACGAGCCGATCGTCCGGCTGCGCCAGGTCCAGAAAGCTCGGCGCGCAGCCGTCGCCATTGAAATACAGCCGCTCGTACACCTCGTCAGCCATGATCCAGGTGCCGGTGCGCCGGCAGTGCGCGAGGATCTCCTGCTGCTGGTCGCGGCTCAGGCACCAGCCGGTCGGGTTGTTCGGTGCGTTCACGAGCAGCACGCGCGTGGCCGGCGTAATCGCAGCCAGCAACCGGTCCAGGTCGAGCTGCCAGCGGCCTGCCTGGTCCGGCGCCAGTGCCACGGTACGCAACTGCGCACCCATGATCAGCGCCTGCGCCGGCAGGTTCGGCCAGACCGGTGCGATGGCGACCACCTCGTCGCCGGCATCGATCAGCGCCTGACAGCCGAGCATCAGCGCATTCACCCCGCCCGACGTGATCGCGATGCGCTCGGGCCCGATCGGCCCATGCAGCCGGCTCATGTAGACGGCGACTGCGGCGCGCAGCTCGGACAGGCCGAGGTTGTGCGTATAAAAGGTCTCGCCCAGCTGGATCGATTGAATGGCCGCATCCCGGATGAACTGCGGCGTCGGTTCATCGCTTTCACCGAACCAGAACGCCAGCACATCGTCACGGCCCATGCCCGCATGGGCGACCTCGCGAATGCGGGACGCCTCCAGGTTTTCGATCGCGCTGCGCATTTTCGTGACTTCAAGCCTTGTGATGACAGGTACGCCGGGCGAGCATCGTAGCGGCCCGCGGTTCCAGCCGCATCCCCTCTTCGCCCCGCCTCAACCCATCTCCTGGAGCGCCCACTCGTGAAGCTGCTGTTCATCCCTCGCGTCGTGCCGACGCTGTTTGTCCTCGCGTTCGTCGCCGCAGGCTGCCTGACCTCGCCGATCGCGCAGGCCGGCAAGCACAAATCGACCCGGTCGACCGTCAAGGAGTCCTATGCGGGTTCTGCCGAAACGACGAAGGAACGCGAGCGCCGCCTGATGCGCGAATGCCGCGGCCGGCCGAATGCCGGTGCCTGCCTCGGCTTCGGCGGGTAGCCCGGGGCTTGCCCGGGACCACGCCGCGCCGGCGTGCGCCCCGACGCCTGGATAATCGGTGCGGCCGGCCCTTTAACCTTGCGGTCGGCGGCTGCCCAACTGGACCGACTCCATGCGACTGCTGCTCGTCGAAGACGACAAGATGATCGGCGAAATCGTGCTCGATGCGTTGCGCGCCGAGCATTACGCGGTGGACTGGGTGCGCGACGGCGACATGGCCGACGCTGCGCTGAAGTGCGAGCAGTACGACTTGATGCTGCTCGATCTGGGCCTGCCCAGGCGCGACGGCGTGACCGTGCTGCGCGACCTGCGCGCGCGGCAGAACCGGCTACCCGTGCTGATTGCGAGCGCGCGCGATGCGCTGTCCGACCGGATTGCCGGGCTGGACGCTGGTGCCGACGATTACGTGCTCAAGCCGTTCGACATCGACGAGCTGCTCGCGCGCATCCGCGCGCTGCTGCGGCGCAGCGCAGGCCAGGCAGCGCCCGCGTTCGAGCACAACGGCCTGAGCCTGAACCCGGCCACGCGCGAAGCCGCGCTGCACGGTGCGCCGGTGCAGCTGTCGGCACGCGAATGGGCGGTGCTGGAGCCGCTGATCGCGCGTCCCGGCGTGGTGTTTTCGCGCACCCAGCTCGAAGAAAAGCTGTACGGCTGGAAAGACGAGATCAGCAGCAACGCGATCGAGGTCTACATCCACGGCCTGCGCAAAAAGCTCGGCGCGGACGCGATCCAGACGGTGCGCGGGCTCGGCTACCTGTTGCCGCGTGGCTGACGCTGCGATGCCGCTGCTGCCGGCCGATGCGTCGGCGGACTCGTCGCGGTCGTTGCGCACGCGGCTGCTGCTTTACCTGCTTGGGGCAGTCGCGCTGTTTGCGCTCGCGCAAGGTGTGATTGCCTATCACAGCGCGTTGCAGCAGGTCGATCAGATGTTCGACTATCAGCTGCAGCAGATGGCGCTGTCGATGCGCCCCGGCTTCGTGATCGGGCCGGGCTCGAACGCGCCGGAACTGCCACCGGCGGACGACGACATCCTGATCCAGATCTGGGGCCCGGACGGCGCGCAGCTGTTCCGTTCGCCACGCTCGAGCCTGCCGCCGATGCGCGCACTGCTCGGCTTTTCGGACCTCGACGTGCAAGGGCGCAGCTACCGCGTCTACACGTTGCAGACGCCGCAGCAGGTGATCCAGATCGCGCAGGACCGCAGCGCACGCACCGCGCGTGCACGTGCATTGGCCGCGCGCGCGGCCATGCCGGTCGCGCTGTTCGCGCCGCTTCTGATGCTGGTGGTCTGGTGGGTCGTGAGCCGCGCGCTGGCACCGGTGCTGCGCATGCGCGCGCAGGTGGCGGCACGCGCGGCGGCCGACCTATCGCCGCTGCCGCTGGCCGGCCTGCCGTCCGAAGTGCGTCCGCTGGTGGGCGAGCTCAACGCGCTGTTCGCGCGCGTCGGCGCGGCGTTCGATGCGCAGAAGGCGTTCGTCGCGGATGCCGCGCACGAGTTGCGCACGCCGCTGACGGCACTGAAGCTGCAGGCGCAGGCGCTCAGGCGCATGCCGGCCGCCGCCGACGGTGCGGCTCGGGACACCGCCGTCGCGCGGCTGAACCAAGGAATCGATCGCGCGATCCGGCTGGTCGAGCAGATGCTGCTGCTCGCACGTGCGCAGTCGCAGCCGGACGAAGCGGCAGCGGGCGGCGGCAGTCAGACCCAGCGGGTCGACTTCGGCCAGGTCGTGCGGCTGGCCATGGCCGATCTGCTGCCCAAAGCGCAGGCAGCGGGCATCACGCTGGGGCTGGACGCGGAGACAGCCGAGCCGGCGCAGGCGTCCGGCAGCGCCGCGCAGCCCGATCGGGTCGAGGTGCTCGGTGACGCGGAAGCGCTGCGCGCGCTGGTCGCAAACCTGCTGGACAACGCGATCAAGTACACCCCGGCGCCAGGCCAGGTCGAACTGACGCTTACACCACGCGCCGGTTGCGCGGTGCTGCGCATCGATGACAGCGGCCCGGGCATCCCGCCAGCGCAGCGCGCGCGCGTGTTCGACCGCTTCTTCCGTGGCGACGACACGACGGCCGGCGGCAGCGGTCTGGGGCTGGCGATCGTGCGGACGATCGCCGAGCGACACGGCGGCACCGTCGCGTTGTCGGATTCGGCATCGCTGGGCGGCCTGCGCGCCGAGCTCACGCTGGCGCTGGCACCAGCGCAGCCGGCAGCCTGAGCCCATCGGCGATGACGCCGCGGCGCCGGCGGCGCTTGTGCGGCCGGTGCACGAACCGGCCGCATCTGACGGCGGCGAAGCAACCGCAGACCGACGGTTAGCATCGATGCGCCATGTTCTTCTCGCTGCCGCTTCCGTCGACCGCGCTGTTTCACCTCAGCTTCATTTTCGCGAGCCTGCTGCTGTATGCGGTCAGCACGCACGTGAACATGCAGCGACGCCATCCGTCCGCGGCGATCGCGTGGGTCATCACGATCGTGCTGCTGCCCTACCTGGCGCTGCCGCTGTATCTGCTGGTCGGCAACCGCAAGATCGCGCGGCCGCCGCGCCGGCATCGCAGCGCCGTGCGCAATGGCGGCGGCGGCACTGCTGCCGCATCGGACGCCGCGCGCACGCCGGCCGGCTGGGCGATCGACACGATCGAGGGCTTCGGGCTGCCGCCGCCAGTGGCCAACGGACGAGGTGCGCTTTCATGCCGACGGCGATGCGGCCTGGCACGAGCTCACGCGCGTGATCGCTGCGGCCGAGCACCGGCTGGACATCTGCATCTACCTGCTCGGACATGCCGATGCGGCCGGCCGGATCGGCCAGCTGCTCGAAGAGCGCGCTGCCGCCGGCGTGCGCGTGCGGCTGTTGCTGGACACGTTCGGCAGCTGGCAGGCCTCGCGCAGCCAGTTGCGCGAGCTGCGCGCCAGCGGCGTCGGCGTGCGCTGGTTCATGCCGCTGATCGACCGGCCGCGCGCGGGCCGCCTGAATATGCGCAACCACCGCAAGATCGTGGTGGCCGACGGCCGGCTGCTCTGGTGCGGCGGGCGCAACCTGGCCACCGAATACTTCTTCAGCCCGGCCGCGGGAAAGCCGGCCTGGCTGGACCTGAGTTTCACGCTGCAGGGGCCGCTGGCGGTGGCGGCGCAGAAACTGTTCGCCGAGCATTGGCGCAACGGCCGCGCACCGCTGGTCAGCCGGCTGCTGCCGCGCCGCACGCGCCGGCGCGCCATGGCGCGGGCGCGGGCTGCTGCTGCGGCACGAGCCGCCGCTGTCGATACAGGACCGGACCGAGGCGGCTTCGCGTCCGAAGGAGACCGGCCCATCGCGGCAGCCGAGACAGTCGTGCCGATGCCGCGTGACGTCGGCACCGACCGGCACGTTGAATCAGGTTGCTACGGTCGCACGCTGCCGCCAGAGGCGGCCGCCGTTCGCCCATGCCTGCCGGCCTCAGCCGCCGCCAGCCATCTCGCCCAGCTCGTGCCCAGCGGCCCGGACCAGACTGAAGACACCGTCTATGCGTTGCTGCTGACCGCAATGTTCCGCGCGCGCCGCCGGGTGCTGGCGGTCACGCCCTACTTCGTGCCCGACGAGGCGCTGCTGAAGGCGATGCGGCTGGCCGCCCAGCGCGGCGTGCAGGTCGAACTGATCGTGCCGCAGCGCTCGAACCACTGGCTCGCCGACATTTCTCGCGGCCGTGCGCTGTACGACCTGGCCGCGGCCGGCGCGCAGGTCCGGCTGATGCCGCGCATGCTGCATGCCAAGGCGATCGTGATCGACGATGTGCTCGCGCTGGCCGGCTCGGTCAACCTGGACGCGCGCAGCCTGTTCCTGAGCTTCGAGATGATGATCGCGTTTTATTCGCCCGCCGACATCCGCACCTTGACCGACTGGATCGACGCGACCTTCGTCGCCGCGCACCCCTACCACCTGCGCCAGCGCACCCTGGGCACCGACATCGGCGAAGGGTTGGTGCGCTGGCTCGGGTTTCAGATATGAGCAGGCTTGCAGCCGTCACCGACATCACAACCACCCATCGGCTACCCTGCTGCCGGACACGGTGCCCTCGCTGGAAACCGTCAAGATGAAGGCGATCACCGACGATTCGATCGACCAGACTGCCAACGCGCGGCGCTTCGGCCCCGCGCGCGCGCGCTGGGAACAAAGCGTGCGTTGGCCGAACGGCGCAAGCGTCGCGCTGTCATTTGTGCTCAACATCGAGGAAGGTGCCGAGCTGTCGATCGCCGACGGTGACGACGTGAACGAGTCGGTGCACGAAGTCGTGCACCAAATCGAAGGCCAGCCCGACTATTGCCTTGCGACGCACTTCGAATACGGCGCCCGGATCGGCTATGGCCGCGTGCTGCGCCGCTTCGTCGATCGCGCCGTGCCGCTCACGCTGAATGTCTGCGGGCGCGCGCTCGAACGCACGCCCTGGGTGGCCGCTGACGCGCGCCGCCACGGCTTCGAGATGTGCGGCCATGGCTGGCGTTGGGAGTCGCCGGTGCGGATGACCGAAGCCGAGGAGCGCGCAGCGATTGCGAAGACCGCTGCCATCATCGAACGCTTAGGCGGCCGCGCGCCTGCTGGCTGGCACAACAAGTCGTCCCGCTCGACGCGCACGCGCCGGCTGCTTCGCGAGCACGGCGGCTTTCGCTACGACAGCGACGACTACGGCGACGAGCTGCCGTATCTGCTCGACCTCGGAGGCAGCCCACCGCACGTCGTGCTGCCGTACGGTTTCGACAGCAACGACATGCGGTTTTTCAGCGGCAGCTTCGTGCGGGCCGCGGATTTCTCGGGCTACGTGATCGATGCGATCGACGCGTTGCTGGCCGAGCGCGACCTGGGTCCGCGCCTGCTCACGGTCGGCCTGCACACGCGCATCATCGGCCGGCCCGGCCGCATCGCGGGACTGGACCAGTTGCTCGATCGGGTCAGAACGTTGGGCGACGCGGTCTGCGTGATGCAGCGCGAGGACATAGCCAGGCACTGGTTGGATGCCGCCGCTGCCGCTTGAAGCGACCGGACATGCCATGCGTCGCCCGGCACGCCGGCCCTACAGCGCCGGCCAGCGCATGCGCCACGGCGCGGCCTGCTCGTACTGCTCGCCGAGCGCGAGCAGCGCGTCGTCGCTGCCATACGCGCCGATCAGCTGGACACCGATCGGCAGCCCGTCGCGTGACGGTGCAGCCGGCAGCGCCAGTCCCGGCAGGCCGGCGGCGTTGACCCAGCCGGTATAGATCGCATGGCCGCGCGGGCCGACCGGCTGGCCGTCGATGCTCGGCGGATACGCATCTGCCGCCGGCCACGGCAACGCAGCAGCGGACGGCAGCAGGATCAGGTCCACCGTGTTAAAAATGGCTGCAGCCGCTCGTCGCAGCTGCATGACGTGCTCTGATATTTGAAGCAATCGGGTGGCCGGCAGATGGCGACCGGCCTCGGCCATTTCGCGGTATTTCGGCGAAGCCTGTGCCTGCCATGCGGGAAACCGCTCGAACATCCGCGCCAGCCCGATTTGACCGATCTGCGGCCACGCCTCGACGAAGAATTCGAGGTCCAGTGGCAGCGCCCCGCTTTCCAAGTGATGGCCGAGTCCGTCCAGCGTCGCCGCCGCGCGCCGCACGCTGTCCGCAATCTGCGAGTCGAGCGGTGCGGTGCCGAAGCGTTCCACAAACAGAATCTTCAGCGGCCCGGTCGTGGGTTGCCGCAGACTGGCCGCCTGCGCTGCCGCCAGCGATGAACGGTCGACCAGCGCCGGGCCGCGCAGCGCGTCGAACAGCAGCCGCGCGTCGGCGACCGTGCGCGCAAGCGGGCCGATCACTTCGAAGTCGAGCAGCAGGCTCGGCAGCGCGTGCTCGCGCGGCCACATCGACAGCGACGGCTTGAGCCCGACCACGCCCGTGTGCGATGCCGGCCGGCGGATCGAGCCGCCGCCGTCCTGTCCGATCGCCAGTGGCGCAATGCCGGCTGCGACCGCGGCCACCGCGCCGCCGCTCGAGCCGCCGGGCGTGAGCGCCGGCGCCCACGGGTTGCCGGTGGCGCCGAAAAGCAGGTTGTCCGTGTAGCCTTCCAGCGCGAACTCCGGCACATTGGTCTTGCCGACGATCAACGCGCCGCCGGCGCGCGCGCGGCCGACCGCGAGTTCGTCGTGGCCGGTGCAGTGGTCGCGCAATGCGCGGGTGCCCCAGCTGGTCGGCAGGTCGGCCGTGAGCAGGCTGTCCTTCACGGTGAGCGCAATGCCGTCGAGCGCCGACAGCGGCTGTCCGGCTGCCAGCCGCCCGGCAGCGGCTTCGGCCTCGCGCAGCACCGCCGCGTCGCGGCGCGCGATCACGGCGTTCAGGCGTGGATTGACCTCATCGAGCCGGTCCAGCACCGCGCGCGTGACCTCGACCGGGCTCAACGTGCGGTCGCGATAGCGCCGATGCAGCTCGCAGGCCGACAACTGCCACAGCGGATCGTCGCCCGGCGCCATCACATCTTCCCCGGCAGCCAGGTCGCAAGGCCAGGCCACACGATCATCAGCAGCGTGAACCCCAACATGATCACGACATACGGCACCGCACCGACCATCGCATCGCGGATGCCGCCCTTGTCGGGGCGGATGCCGTGCACCACGAACAGGTTCATGCCGACCGGTGGCGTGATCATGCCGAGCTCGCACATCAGCACGATGAAGATGCCGAACCAGACCGGATCGACGCCCAGGTGCGTGACCATCGGAAACGTGATCGGAATGGTCGCCACCATCATCGACAGCACATCCATGAACATGCCGAGCACGAAGTAGAACGCGATCAGCACCAGCAGCATCTGCGTGGCCGACAGGCCGAACGAGCTGACCCAGGTCGTCATCGCCTCGGCCACGCCGGTCAGGCTGATCGCGAGGTTCAGGATGAACGCCGCCGTGATGATCAGCAGGATCATGCCGCTGGTCTTGGCGGTCTGCACGAAGCAGTGCTGCAGCAGCTTCCAGCTCAGCTTGCGGCTGGTCCAGGCGAACAGCAGCGACGCCATCACGCCCAACGCAGCCGACTCGGTGGTCGTCGCCAGGCCGGTGTAGAGGCTGCCCATCACGATCAGGAACACCACGGCCGGCGGCACCAGGTCTTTCAACAACCTGAGCTTGGTCGCCAGCGGCACCGCGTCTTCCCGCATCGCGGTGCGCGTGACCAGCGCGTAGATCATGATGAACGCCATGAAACACGCGGTCAGCAGCAGGCCGGGGACGATGCCCGCCATGAATAGACGGCCGATCGAGGTGTCGGTCAGCGACCCGTAGATGATCAGGTTCACCGAAGGCGGAATCAGGATGCCCAGCGTGCCGCCAGCCGCGATCGAGCCGAGCGACAGGTGCATCGGATAGCCGCGCTTGTGCAACGACGGCAGCGCGACGGTGCCGATCGTCGCGGCAGTCGCGACCGACGAACCCGAAGTCGCCGCGAACAGCGCGCTACAGCCGATGCCGGTGTGCAGCAGACCGCCCGGCAGACGTCCGAGCCAGGCCGCGAGCGCGCCGAACATGCGGTCCGCGATGCCGGAGCGCAGCAGCAGCTCGCCCATCAGCACGAACAGCGGGATCGCCGTCAGCAGGTTGTCGTTGTGCACGCCCCAGACCACCGGCGCGATCGAGTTGATGAACGGCATGCCGTAGGCCAGCAGACCGCCCAGGATGCCGATCGCGGCCATCGAGATCGCGATCGGGATGCCGAGCAGCATCATGGCGAGCATGGCGCCGAACGCGAGCAGGATGTAGCTGACGTTCATACCGAGGCGCCGCGCGCGGCGGCCAGCGCGGAGGCCGATGCGCCGCCGTCTGCGCGGCCCTTCAGGTCTTCGAGCTCCTCGTCGACTTCTTCTTTCGTCGTACGCGGCCCGAACTCATGGTTCAGCTGCGCCACGCGGCCGCGCACCAGCAGCACCGTTGCGTGCACCGCATAGCCGATCGCCACCAGCGCGAACAGGATCAGCCCGGCCAGCCATGCGCTCTGCGGCCAGGACAGCGGCGTGGCCCACGGCGTCTGCGACACGCTCATGTACGCAATCGAATCCTGAAACACGAACCAGGCGAGCCAAGCGAGCATTAGCGCGAACAGCGCGAGGCAGACGATCGACAGCCAGTTCAAACCCGTCTGCAGCCAGGCCGGCAGCCGGTCATGGAACACATCGACGCGGATATGCGTGCGGCCCAGCAGCGCCAGCGTGAACGCGATCGTTGCGCCGAACGCAAGCGCGTAGCCGCCGAGTTCATCGGCGCCCTGCAACGAAAAGTTGAACACCTTGCGCACGAAAGTCTCGACCGTCACGACGACCGACAGCCCGACGAAGATCAGGCCGAACAAGGTACCGAGCCAGCGTTCGATGGTGTCGTTCATGGGATACCTTTCGGTCTAGGGGGCCGGATCGGCAGAGTGCGTCCCGGAGCTGCGCTACTGCACGCCGATCGCCTTGCCAACAGTCTTTTTCCAGGTGTCCGAGCAACCGGGGTTCGACTTGTCGCAGATCTCGGCCCAGGTCGGCAGCGACGTCGAGGCCACCGCCTTGCGCAACGTGGCGGTGTCCTCGGGCGTGACCGGCACGTTGGTCAGCTTGAACTTCTTGCCGGTGGTGCACGGCTCCTGGCCGACGTTGCAGTTCAGCGCGTCCTGCGTGAGCTCCTTCGAATAGGCCCAGATGTCGTCGATCAGTGCGTCGAAAGCCGCCTGCATTTTTTTCTGCTCGTCGGGCTTGAGCCGGTTCCAGTCTTTCAAGGTGATCGCATAGCCGTTCATCGCCATCTGAAATCCCAGCGGGTACTGATGCGTCGTCACCTCGGGCCAGTTCGATGAATTCGCCGAGCTCGGGCCCGTGATCGCACAGTCGACCACGCCGAGCGACAGCGACTGGTGCACTTCGGTGAACGACAGCGGTACCGGCGTGCCACCGACGGTTTCGATGAACTTCGCGAGGTTCTGGTCGTACACACGGACTTTCAGGCCCTTCAGATCGGCCAGCTTGCTGATCGGCTTGTTGCAAAACAGAATCTGCGGGCCGAACGGCCAGACCCCGAGCAGCTTGACCTGGAACTGCTTTTGCAGCCGTTTGTCCACGGTGTCCCGATACGCGTCGTAGACCTTGCGCGCGGTCTCGTAATCGGGTGCCGCGCCGACCAGATCCAGGCCGAGCAAGGTCGGCTCGTCGCGCGAATTCTGCGACACGCGCAGCGAAACGATGTCGAACAACCCGGCCTTCATCACGCGCAACTGCTCGGTGTCCTTGATACCGAGCGAATCGATCGACTTGTAGTCTGCGTCGATCGGCAAACCCGTGCGTTCGGCGAAGTGCTCGAAGAACGGCTTCTCCTTGTTCGCCTGGACCTTGCCGGTGGCAGCCGGCTGGCCGACCACCTTGTAGGTGATGCGGTCCTCGGCATGCGCAGCGGCGATCAGGCCGGCGGCAAGCGCCACACCGGTCAGCGATTTGACGAAGCGATTCATGGCAGCAGACTCCTTTGAAAATAAAGCAGGATCAATAGCCGAGCGCGCGCGGCAGCGCGGTCACGACCGACGGAAACAACATGCACAGCACCAGCACGCCGTACATCAGCGCGATGAACGGCCAGGCGTTCCTGACCAGCTCGCGCATCGGCACCCTGGTCACGCCGCAGACCACGAACAGCACCACGCCGACCGGCGGCGTCAGCATGCCGATCACGAGGTTCAGCACGAACAGCAGGCCGAAGTGCAGCGGGTCGATCCCGTACTGCAGCGCGATCGGATGCAGCAGCGGCACCAGCATGATGTAGGCCGCGTTCGATTCGAGGAACATGCCGACCACGAACAGCAGCAGCGCGACCAGCACGAGAAAGACCAGCGGATCGGACGTCAGCGCGAGCAGCAGCGCCGACAATTTCTGCGGCAGCAAGTCCACCGTCATCAGATACGTGATGATCGATGCGAACGCGATCAGCGCGCCGACCACGGCCGACGTGATGCCGGCGCGCAGCACGATGCCCGGCAAGTCACCGAACGCAAGCCGCCGCGTGATGAAGAACCCGATGACGAGCGAGTAGACCACCGCGATCGCTGCGCCTTCGGTCGGCGTGAACGCGCCGCCGACGATGCCGCCGATCACGATCACCGGCATCAGCAGCACCACGATGGATCGGCGCAACTCGGCCAGTACATGCCGGAGCTGAAACGGCTCGCCGGTCACGGCCCAACCACGCCGCGTGGCGATCACCGAGCAAAGCGCCATGAAGCCTGCGCAGATGATGATGCCCGGCACCACACCGGCCATGAACATGCCGCCGACCGAGACCGACGAGCCGGCCATGAACGCGTAGACGATCATCGCGCCCGACGGCGGAATGATCGGCCCGAGGTTCGCCGCGGCTGCGACCAGCGCCGCCGCGAAGCCCTTGTCATAGATCTTCGAGAGCGACGGCACCAGAATCGCCGACAGAGCGCTCGCATCCGACACCGCGGCGCCGGACACGGTCGCCAGCCCCGCGCCCGACAGCATCGCCACATGCGCCATGCCGCCGCGCACGCGGCCCACGACCGAGTTCGCCAGACCGATCAGCCGCTCCACGATGCCGGCCTTGATCATCAGCTCGCCTGCGAGCATGAAGAACGGAATCGACATCAGCGGAAACGAATTGACCGCATACATCATGCGCTGCGGGACGATCGACAGATCGACGCCGCTGGCCAGCAGCGCCGCGATCGCCGCAACGCCCATCGCGAACGCGATCGGCAGGCCCAGCAGCGCCAGCGCCATGAAACCGAGCACGACATAACCGCTCATTCGGCAACGCCCGGCAGCGGCAACGGTGGCCCCTGGATTGCGATGCGCACCAGATGCAGTCCGCTCAAGGATGCGCCGATGCCGACCGGCACGATGAACCAGCCGACACTCCAGTCCAGCGTGGACATTAGCTCGTCCCATTGCCCTCTTGCGACGCCGAACGTGGCCCACGCGATTGCGAACATCATCAGCGCGCCCAGCACGGCCGCTGCGCGCCGCAACGCCAGCTGGCCGAGTGGGGGCAATTGCGCGACCACCACGTCGATGCCGATGTGCGCGCCCTGCCGCACGCCGAGCGGGATCGCCAGAAAAATGCTCCAGACGAACGCAAGCCGCGACACTTCGTCCGACCAGTCGAGTGAACCCGCGAAGCCGTAACGCAGCACCACCTGCGCCGATACGACCCCCACCATCACGCCGACGCTGACCAGCAGCGCCGCCATCGTGCAACGGTCCAGCATCGCGAGCGCGCGATTCGGCCACGACGTGGTGTCGTAGACGGTCGGCAGCACCTGCGTCGTCATCGCTGCAACGCCGGTCGTGAACGCGAGCGCTTCAACGCTTGCCTGCAGCTTCCAGCACCAGGTTGACGATCTCGTCGCCCGCACGTTTTCTGACCACGGTGTCGATCACCGGCGCGGCGGCCTTGCGCATCTCGGCGCGGGCCTCCGGCGTGATCTCGGTGAACGTCATCTTGGTTTTCAGCTCGGCCAGCGCCTTGGCTTCGCTCTCGGCCGCGAGCTTGCGCTCGAACGCGACCGTCGCCGTCATCGCGTCGCGCACCGCTTTCTGGTGCTCGGGCTTCAGCTGATCGAATGCCTTTTTGCTGGCCAGCACCGCGATGTAGTCGAAGAAGTGGCGCGTGTTCGACAGGTATTTCTGCACCTCGCCGTAGCGGCTTGCGCTGATCACGGTATATGGGTTTTCCTCGCCGTCCACCACGCCCTGCTCGAGTGCCGAATACAGCTCCTTCACGTCCATCGCGATCGGGTTGGCACCGAGCGCACGGAACGTGGCCAGATGGGTTTCGCTCGGCTGCAGCCGGATTTTCAGGCCGCTCAGGTCGGCCATGGTCTTGATCGGCTGCCGGTTGTTCGTTACGTTGCGCATGCCGAGCTCCATCCAGCCGAGCGACAGAAAACCCTTGTCCTGCAGCTTCTTGTCGATCGCATCGCCGACGGGTCCATCGATCACGCGGAACGCGGCCGCGCGGTCGTCCAGCACGAACGGCAGGCTCAGCGCTTCGAGCTGCGGCACGATCCGCGACAGGTAGGCGGCGCCGACCCAGGTGATCGCGAGCGTGCCGGAGCGCACCGCATCGACGTTCTCCTTGGCGCCGCCGAGTTGCATCGACGGGAACACGTCGACCTGCAACTGGTTGTTGGTGAGTCGCGCGACTTCCTTCTTGAAGACCTGCTCGACGGCGACGCTGCTCGGGTGTTCGCTCGCGAAGTTGCCCGCGATCTGGAGCTTCTGCTGCGCGTGCGCAGGTGTTGCGGCAAGCCAGGCAGCGGCAAGTGCGAGGGGTGCGAGCACGCGCATGAATCGGCGGGTCGGATGCATCGGTGGTTCCTTGTTTGAATCGATGAACGGAAGAATTTCAGGGTTGGCGCCCGCGTGCAAGCAACCGTTCGAGCGCCGGGCTCAGACCGGCATTGGGTTTGATCGGCGGCGGCGCGAAGCTGCCCCGCACGGCCCGACCGGGCTGCAACGCCAGCAGCGATTCGGCCTGCCGCACCGCGCTCGACACACCGTCGACCGATGGCACCGGCAAGCGTCCACGCAGACTTCGTGCCAGGCCCGCCAGCGGCGCACCGGCCAGCACGATCACATCGGCGCCGTCTTCGTCTACGCAGCGTTCCGCCAGCGCGACGAGTCGCTCACCCTGGTTGCACTGCACGTTGCCGATGTCCGCCAATGGCTCGTCCAGCCCACGGATACTTGCAAGTCTGCTATTCAAACCATAGTGATCGACCGTTTCCCGATACCAAGCGCGGATGCGCTGCGAGATCGCGACGATCGAAAAGCGCTGGCCGAGCAGGCAGGCGCTGGCCAGCGCCGCTTCGGTCAAGCCGGTCACCGGACACGGCAACGCTTCGCGCAAGCCGGCCAGGCCCGGGTCCCCGAATGCGGCAACGATCACCGCGTCGAAGCGCTCATGGTGTTCGGCCGCCAACTGTGCGGCCGCGTACGCGCCGATCAGCGCTTCGAAGCGCGTTTCGATGTAGGCGACGCCGAACGGCGCGGTCAGCACCTCGACCTGCGTGCCAGCGGAGGCCGAGCGTTCGGCTTCGGCGCGGATCAGCTCGGAGACGCTGTCCGAGGTGTTCGGGTTGATCAGCAGCAGCTTCATTGCGCGCGCTGCTCCGGCCTGAGCGTCGGCCGGCCGCATTTCAGAAAGCGCCCCTGACCCCGGCGCGGATGGAAGTCCTTGCCATCCCAGACGACTTCGCCGCCGATCAGCGTCATGCCGGGCCACGCGCGCAGCGTCTTGCCTTCATACGGCGTGTAATCAACGGCATGGTGCAGCCGGTCGTTCGTGATCGTGACCTCACGCTCGTCCCAGATCACCAGATCGGCGTCCGAGCCGATCGCGATCGTGCCTTTGCGCGGGTGCAGGCCGTAGGCCTTCGCGGGGTTCGTCGAAGTCAGCGCAACGAACTGCTCGAGCGTGATCCGCCCGGCCAGCACCCCTTCCGAATAGAGCAGCGCCAGCCGTGTCTCCAGCCCCGGCGTGCCGTTCGGGATATAGCGGAACGCGACCTCCTCGCCGCCGGGCTTCTTGCCCGCCGGATCGTCGTACTTGAACGGCGCGTGGTCGGACGAGAACACGGTGAACAGGCCATCGGCAAGCCCGTGCCAGATCACGTCCTGATTCGCCTTGTCGCGTGGCGGCGGGCTGCAGACGCAGCGTGCGCCGCCATAGCTGTCGTCCAGGCCCAGGTCGTCCGCAGTCAGGAACAGATACTGCGGGCAGGTTTCCGCGAACACGTGCAGCCCGTGGCCGCGCGCCCAGCGAATCTGCTCGACCGCCTCGCGCCCGGACACGTGCACGATCAGCACCGGCACGTCGACCAGTTCGGACAGTGCGATCGCGCGGTGCGTGGCCTCGCGTTCGACCAGCATCGGCCGGGACGCCGCGTGAAAGCGCGGTGCGGTGCGGCCCGCGGCTTCCAGCCGTCTGGTCAGCCATTCGATGCAGTCGGTGTTCTCGGCATGGATCATCGTCATCGCGCCGTGCGCGCGCGCCACGGCCAGCACGTCGAGGATCTGGCCGTCGTCGAGCTTCAGATCGTCGTAGGTCATGTAGACCTTGAACGAGGTGTAACCCTGCTCGATCAGTGCGGGCAGTTCTTCGTTCAACACCGCTTGTGTCGGATCGCTCACGATCAGGTGGAACGCGTAGTCGACGTGCGCCTTGCCTTGGGCACGCCGGTGGTAGTCGTCGACCGCGGCGCGCAGCGACTGGCCTTTCTCTTGCGCGGCGAACGGGATCACCGTGGTGGTGCCGCCACACGCGGCCGAGCGCGTGCCCGATTCGAAGTCGTCGGCCATGCGCATCGGCGCGGGCATCGGCTGATCGAGGTGGCAGTGCGCGTCGACACCGCCGGGCGTGACGATGCGGCCCGCGGCGTCGATCGTCCGAGCGCTGTCGGCGAGCCCTTCGCCCAGCATTGCGATCCGGCCGCCTCGAACGCCGATGTCACTCAGAAAGCAGTCGCTTGCGGTGGCGATCCTGGCGTGGCGAATCAACAGATCGAATGCTGCTTCGCTCATTGGAATCGCTCCAATGCACCAATCAGGACACGCTGTGCACTATTTGCAAACATTTGTGTCGACAACATTATCAAACGGGCTCCATTTCTGGGTACATCAAGTTTTGTGCGCTCGGACCAAACCAGATCTCATCTTCTGAGTCATCAACTGAACACATGCTGACAACAACCGACGGTTGTCGACATGTTCGTCAACAACGCGATGGTCAAACATCGGTGTTTACCCCGCTGTCGACAATTCTCGGATGAACGCTCATGATGCAGCCAGTGCGCCTTTACGCAACTGTTGCAAGGTCCGGACCAAAGGAGGTGCCCATTGGCTGAAACGATCCGCATCGGCGTGCTGACGCCGTCTTCCAACACTGCGCTGGAGCCGATCACGAGCGCGCTGGCGGCTGCCGTGCCGGGTTGCAGTGCGCACTTCGCGCGCTTTCCGGTCACCGAGATTTCGCTGTCCGAACAGGCGCTCGGCCAGTTTGACGACCGCCACATCCTGGCCGCCGCGCGGCTGCTTGCCGACGCGAAAGTCGATGTGATCGCCTGGAGCGGCACGGCAGCGGGCTGGCGCGGCTTCGAGACCGATCGCCGGCTGGTCGAACGCATCGTGCAGGACACCGGCATTGCGGCCACCACCGCAGTGCTCGCGTTGAACGAACTGCTGGCCTTGCGAGACATCCGGCGGCTCGCGCTGGTCACGCCCTACACCGCCGACGTGCAGCAGCGCATCATCGACAACTACGCAGGCATCGGCATCGAGGTGGTGGCCGAGCGGCATCTGGACATCCGCATCAACCACGACTTCGCGCTGGTCCGGCCGGACCAGCTGAAGGCGCTGATGCACGAGGTGGCCCACGCGTCTCCGCAGGCGATCATCACGTTCTGCACCAATCTGCGGGCAGCGCCGCTGGCGGCAGCTGTCGAAGCCGAGCTGGACATCCCGCTGCTGGACACCGTGAGCACCACGGTCTGGGGTGCATTACGTGCGGCGGGCGTGGCGGGCGCCGATCCTGCCGCGATCAACGGCTGGGGCCGGTTGTTCGGCTGGCGCTGAAAGCGGCGGCCGGGCGTCCGCCACGCGCTGCCTACAATCCACGGCCCCGTCCTTGCCGCACCTCTCCACCTTGCTGCCGAAACGCTCCGCCATGCCGACTTCCCGCGCCGCCAAGTCCCCGGTGCTGGTGCGGCAGGCGCGCGAATCGATACAGGACGACATCTACGACCGCATCTACATGGCGATCCTCGAGCACCGCTTGCCGCCCGGCACCAAGCTGGTGGAAGAACGGCTGGCCGAGATATTCAGCGCCAGCCGTGCGCGCATTCGCGACGTGCTCAGCCGCCTCGCGCACGAGCAGATCGTCGAGTTGTTTCCGCAACGCGGCGCGTTCGTCGCCAAGCCGTCGATCGATCAGGCGCTGGACGTGTTCGAGGCGCGCCGTCTCATCGAGCCGGCCGTGGTGCGCCGCCTGATCGACACGCTGACGCCCGACCGCCTGGCACGGCTGCGCCAGCACTGCGGGCTGGAGCAGGATGCGCGCGAGCGCGATGACCAGCGCGCCATCGTGCGGCTGTCGGGCGAATTCCATACGCTGCTGGCTGAGCTTGCCGGCAACGCCATGCTTGCGCGGCAGATGCGCGAACTCTCGACGCTGACCTGCCTGATCATCGTGCTGTACGACGCGCCGACCGCCACCAGTTGCCGCGCCGACGAGCATTCGCACATCACGCAGGCGATCGCCGAGCGCAACGCCGCGCAAGCCGAATCGCTGATGCTCGAACACCTCGAGCACATCGAGCAGAGCTTGAAGCTGGAGCCGGCCACTTCGGACGTCGATCTTGCGGCGATCTTCCGCCGATGAAGCTGCTGCTGATCAACCCGAACGCATCGGGCCAGATCACCGCGCGGATGGCCGAATCGGCCCGCGCGGCGCTTGCGCCCGGCGACACCTTGACGGCGCTGACCGCTGCGGATGGGCCGCCCGTGGTGCGCGATGCGGACCAGCTCGCGGTGGCCGAACGATGCGCGTTGCAATTGGCGCAGGAACATGCAGCGGCGCACGATGCGCTCGTGCTGGGCATCTCGCTGGATGGCGCCGCGGCCCTGCTGCGTCGGCAGCATCCGCAGCTTCCGATCGTCGGCATGACCGAAGCCGCGCTGATCGTCGCGCGAACGATCACCGATCGCATCGGGCTGCTCACGCTTGGGGCCGAGTTGCTTCCGCTATATCGGCAGCGTGTCGCGCAGGCGGGGTTCGCATCGGACGTGGTGGCTTTCGAAGCGCCCGAACTGCCGGCCGCTTTCAGCGCCGATGCACCGCGTGTGGCGCCACCGGTGCTAGCGGCACTGATTGAAGCTGGCGCACGCCTGCGCGCGGCAGGCGCCGAATCGATCGTGCTGGCCGGTGCCGTGCTGTGCGGGTACGCCGACTCCTTGAGCATGCCATGCGGACTGCCGGTATTCGACGGCGTGACCTGTGCGGTGCGTCGCTGCCGCACGCTGCTGGCGTCGCCCGTCGCAGGCTGGAGCACGACGCCGTGAGCCATCAGCACGCTCATCCACCGTCAACCATCGACGATCAGGCCGCGATGCGACATGCGATCGACGCATCGAACCGCGCGCTCGCAGCGGGCAACAGCCCGTACGGCGCCGCGCTGGTGTCGGCCGATGGCCGGCTGTTG
The DNA here is from genome assembly GCA_965218765.1 of Burkholderiaceae bacterium. Lineage (GTDB taxonomy): Bacteria > Pseudomonadota > Gammaproteobacteria > Burkholderiales > Burkholderiaceae_C > JBBPYC01. The sequence continues at coordinate 1,305,333 of CBDCLU010000002.1, forward strand.
CACGCCTCCGAGAACCGCCAGGTCACCAGCGGCGACTGCACCGCGCATGCGGAGATGGTGCTGGTGCGTGATACCACCGCGATGCACGGCGCAGCGGCGCTGCATGGCGCCACCGTCTATGCGAGCGGTGAGCCGTGCGCGATGTGCAGCGGTGCGCTGTTCTGGGCCGGCGTGCGACGGATCGTGTTCGCGGCGCCGAACCGGCAGCAGGCGACGTTGCTCGGCGGTGCGCTGCTGCCGCTCGGTTGTGCCGACGTGCTCGCGGAGGCGTCGCCTGCCGTACAGGTCGCGGGGCCGGTGCTGGAAGCAGAAGCACTGGCCGTGCTGCGCGAAGCGGCAAGGCGGCGAACCGAGCAGTCCTGAGCGAAGCAACACATGGCGCCAGCGATCGGCAGCGCCGAGCGTCGCTGCGTGACTTTGCAGGTCGCCGAACGTCCGAATCTTCTTCACCCCGTCATGCTGCCCATGTCCCCGAATTCCGCCGCCACCGCGGCCTCCCCCGATGATTTGCTGATCGATGCCGAGGCGAACGAGCTGCCGGCCGCCCGGCCCACGCCGGCCGCTGCGCGCGGCGGGCGCTGGCTGATCGGCCTGAGCGTGTTGCTGATCGCGTTCAACCTGCGGCCGGTGTTTTCGAGCTTGTCGGTGCTGCTGCCGGAGATCATGCAGAGCACCGGCCTGCAGCCGGCAGCCGCCAGCGCGCTGACCACGCTGCCGGTGATCTGCCTCGGGGTGTTTGCGATGCTGGCGCCCCGGCTCGGCCGACGCTTCGGCACCGAACGCACCTTGCTGGCGTGCCTGGTGCTGGTCGCCACAGGCACTGCGCTGCGCGGCTTCGGCGAGCTGCCTTGGCTGTTCCTGGCAACGGCGCTGGCCGGCATCGGCATTGCGGTGGCCAACGTGTTGATGTCCGGGCTGATCAAGCGGGATTTCGCGCACCGCACCGCGCTGATGATGGGGCTCTACACGACGGCCGTCTGCGCCGGGGCGGCTGCTGGAGCCGCGTTCACGGTGCCGATCGAGCACGCAATCGGCGGCGGCTGGCCCCGGGCGCTCGCGGTCTGGGCGCTGCCGGCCGCGCTGGTGTGCGTGCTGTGGGGGCCGCTGGCGCTGCCGTGCCGGCCGCTCGCGTCCGAGTCGTCGGTGGCGGTGCGCGGGCTCTGGCGGGATCCGCTGGCCTGGCAGGTCACGCTGTACATGGGCCTGCAGTCGGCACTCGCCTACATCGTGCTGGGCTGGCTCGCACCGATCCTGCGCGAGCGCGGGCTGGATGCGCAAACCGCCGGCTATGCGGTGTCGCTCGCGGTCATCACGCAGGTAGTCACCTGTCTGGCGGTGCCGCTGGCCGCGCTGCGCTGGCGCAGCCAGTCGGCGCTGGCCGCGGGCTCGGTGCTGCTCACGGTGGGGGCGCTGCTCGGCTGCCAGTTCGCGCCGCTCGGCGGCATCTGGGCCTGGGCTGTCCTGCTGGGCATCGCCCAGGGCGGCTCGTTCGCGCTGGCGCTGACGTTGATCGTGCTGCGCTCGCCCGATTCGCACGTGGCGGCGCAGCTGTCGGGCATGGCGCAGGGCGTCGGCTATCTGGTCGCTGCGACTGGACCCATGCTGGTGGGGCTGTTGCGCGGCTGGACCGGCGACTTCACGGCGACGCCCTGGCTGTTTGTCGGCATCGGCCTGTTTGCGCTGATCAGCGGGCTGGGTGCAGGACGCGCGCGGATGGTGCGCACCACGACCGCGAGCGTTTGAACGGCGCGCTCAGTTCGCTGCGAGCAGCAGCCCGCGCTGTTCGATAAACACGACCACGTCGGCCACGCCGGCCTGCGTGCGCAGGTTCGTCATCACGAACGGTTTGACGTCGCCGGGTGTGCCGGTGGCGCGCATGCGGCGCGTGTCGGCTTCCATCACGGCCAAGTCGGCGCCGACGTGCGGCGCGAGATCGGTCTTGTTGATCACGAACAGGTCGCTCTTGGTGATGCCGGGGCCGCCCTTCCTCGGAATCTTTTCGCCGGCGGCGACGTCGATGACGTAGATCGTGAGGTCGGACAACTCGGGGCTGAAGGTGGCGGCCAGGTTGTCGCCGCCGCTTTCGATGAACACGATGTCGGCGTCGGGAAAGTCGGCCAACATGCGGTCGATCGCTTCAAGGTTGATCGATGCATCTTCGCGGATCGCGGTGTGCGGACAGCCGCCGGTCTCCACCCCCATGATGCGTTCGGCCGGCAGCGCGCCGCTCACGGTCAGCAAGCGCTGGTCTTCCTTGGTGTAGATGTCGTTCGTGATCGCGACCAGGTCCCACCGCTCGCGCATCACCTTGCAGAGCATCTCGAGCAACGTGGTCTTGCCGGAGCCGACCGGGCCGCCGATGCCGACGCGCAGCGGCGGCAGTCTTTTGCTGCGGTTCGGGATGTGGTGCAGGGATGTGGTCATGAGCGGAACAGCCTCGAGTACTGAGTTTCGTGCTGCGCCGAGCGGATCGCGAGCATCGGCGCAAAGGATTGGCGGTCGGCATCAAGCAGCGCCATCGCCTGTTCGACGGCAGCGGGGATCTCGGCGGTCAAGCGCGCGAGGATGCGCTGGCCTGCGAGTTGGCCCAGCGGCACGGCCTTGATCGCGGCCTGCACCCCGTTCTCGGCCCAGCCGCTGGCATAAGCCAGCAGGCCGTGTCGCAGGGTCGCGGCTGTTGTGGCAACGGCCAGCGCGAAGGTTATGGGAAAAGTCGGCTCGCGCGCAGCCAACCATTCGACCGAGGCCTGCGGGCGCTGCGCATCGTTGCGCAACCATTCGATCAGCGAACGCCCCATCTGCACGGTCTGCGCGCGGAATTCGCTGCTTTCGCGTGTCTGCAGCATCCACTGATTCAAGGCGTCGATGTGCGCGGTGTGGTCGGCTCGCCAGGCTTGGGTCGCCTGCGCCACGATGGCCAGATCGCTGCGCGCAAGGTTCAGGTGCAGCATTTCGACCAGCCAGTCGGCTGCTACCTTTTCCGTAGCTGCATCCGCATACTGTATGAGCGCTTCCAGCCCTTCCGAGTATGAAAAGCCGCCCACTGGCAAGGCCGGTGAAGCCAGCCGCATCAGTTGCAGCAGCGCAGTGGCGGAATCGCTTGCCGACGCTGCAGGGCTGCGGGCAGCCACAGCAGGCGCTTCAATGGCCATGCTCGCCGTGGTCGTGTCCGTAGCCGTGGTCGTGCGGATGCGCATGATCGTGGCCGTGGGCATGATGGGCGTGGCTGCCGTGCGCACGGCCCGCGGACGCATAGGCACCTGCCTCGGGCTCGAACGGCTCGTTTGCCGCCCGCACGATCAGGTGCATCGCGCGCAACAGGTTGGCCAGCACGTGGTCGGGTTCGATCTTCAGGTGGTCGGGCTTCAACTCGATCGGCACGTGCCGGTTGCCCAGGTGGTAGGCCGCGCGGATCAGATCGAACGGCGTGCCGTGCTGACCGCAGGGCGTGATCACCAGCACGGGCTGCGGTGCGGCGAGCATGCGGATCAACGAGCCGTCTTGCGTCACCAGCACATCGCCGCCGCGCACCACCTGCCCGCGCGGCAGGAACACACCGATCGCGCGCCCGCTTGAATCGATGGCGTCGAAGCGGCTTTTCTGGCGCATGTCCCAGTCGAGTTCGATCGACACGGCGCGCTTCAACAGCACCGGCGCCAGCCCGCGGCCTTGCGGCATCAATTTGTTGGCAATCAGCATGGGGGGAGCGATGGCAGCGGGTTGCAAGTCTGGAACGACGAAATTAAACTAACAATCGTTATAACCGGGAAAAAATCATGACCGCTTTGAAACTGACCCAGATCGGCAATTCCGTTGGTGTCATCCTGCCGAAAGAGGTGCTGGCGCGGCTCAAGGTCGACAAAGGCGATATGTTGTTCGTGACCGATGCGGCGAACGGGGTGACGTTGACGCCATATAGCATGACGTTCGAGACGCAGATGACGGCAGCGCGCCAGATCATGAAGAAGCGCCGCAATGTGCTGCGCGAGTTGGCCAAGTGAGCGCGGATCGGGGCTGGGTCTGGCTCGACGATGGGGTGGTCGCTGCAATCCATGAGGAACAGCTCGCAGAGCACGGCGGCGGGTCCGGCGTGCGCGATGAGAATTTGTTGGCATCTGCATTGGCGCGACCGCAGCAGCTTGCTCACTGCGGGCAGCCGGACATCGCCGATCTGGCTGCAGCTTATGCATTCGAAATTGCACGCAACCATCCGTTCATTGACGGCAACAAGCGCACGGCGTTCGTGGCATGCGAGCTGTTTCTGGCCTTGAACGGCGCCGAACTGGTGGCATCCGACGCGGATTGCGTAATGGGGATGCTCGCGTTGGCGGCCGGCAAGACGGATGAAGTCGCGTTCAGCGAATGGATTCGGCAGCACATCGGCAAAATGGATTGACTGGAGGTGAGACAAGCCTGCTATGTGCAGGTTTATCCTGCCTGCACCTGTTCGCGCTCAGCCGATCGCCAAAGTCATGAACCGGCTATTCGGATCGGCCCGATATCCGTTGAGCGGCGCGCAGTCCGCAAAACCGTGACGCCGGTACAGCGCCCAGGCCGGCGCAAAGAACGGCTGGCTGCCCGTCTCCAGGCTCAGGCGCTTGAAGCCTTGCGCGTTGGCCGCATCGATCATGTGCTGCAACAGGCGACCCGCGATTCCTTTGCCGCGGAAAGCTGCATCAACTCGCATCGACTTGACCTCGGCATGCGTGGCCGAGAGTCGCTTGATCGCACCGGTGCCAACCAGCGCGCCATCGGCGCTGCCGGGCAGCCAGACGGTCCAGAAGCGAACATCGGGTTGCCGCAGTTTGTTCAGGTCGAGTGCGTGCACGCTCTGCGGCGGCGAGGTGCGGCGCATGTCCGCCAGATGCTCGTCCAGGAATGCGGCGATGCGCGGGTCGCTCAGGTCATCGAGCCGGATCAGCACGTCATCGATTGCGGTGCGCACGCGCTCGCTCATGCCCAGGCCATCCGTTCGCGTTTCAAAACAGAAAATAGCGCTGTGCCATCGGCAGCACCGTCGCTGGCTCACAGGTCAGCAACTGACCGTCCGCGCGCACCGCGTAGGTCTGCGCATCGATCTCCATCTTCGGCACGTAGTCGTTCAGCCGCATCTGCTGCTTGCGCATGCTGCGGATGTTCTTCACGGCGCTGACCGGCTTGGCCAGGCCATAGCGGTCCTTCACGCCGGCGGCCAGCGCCGCTTTTGAGACGAACGTCAACGAGCTTTTGGTCAGCGAGCCGCCGAACGAGCCGAACATCGGCCGGTAATGCACCGGCTGCGGCGTCGGGATCGACGCGTTCGCATCGCCCATCGCGGCCATCGCGATGGTGCCGCCCTTGATGATAGTGAACGGCTTGACGCCGAAGAACGCGGGCTTCCAGACCACCAGATCGGCCCACTTGCCGACTTCGATGCTGCCGACCTCGTGGCTGATGCCGTGCGCAAGCGCCGGGTTGATCGTGTACTTGGCGACATAGCGCTTCACGCGGAAATTGTCGTTCCTGGCGTCATCGCCCGGCAACGCGCCGCGCTGCTGCTTCATCTTGTGCGCGGTTTGCCAGGTGCGCAGGATCACTTCGCCGACCCGGCCCATCGCCTGGCTGTCGCTGCTCATCATGCTGATCGCGCCGAGGTCGTGCAGGATGTCCTCAGCCGCAATGGTTTCGCGCCGGATGCGGCTTTCCGCAAACGCGAGGTCTTCCGGAATCGCAGGGTCCAGGTGGTGACACACCATCAGCATGTCGACGTGTTCGTCGAGCGTGTTGACGGTGTAGGGCATGGTCGGGTTGGTGGACGATGGCAGGAAGTTCGCTTCACCGACCACGCGCAGGATGTCCGGTGCGTGGCCGCCGCCCGCGCCTTCGGTGTGGAATGCGCAGATCGATCGACCGTTCACGGCCGCGATGGTGTTCTCGACAAAGCCCGATTCGTTCAACGTGTCCGAATGGATTGCGACCTGCACATCCGCCTGATCTGCCACATCCAGGCAGTTGCTGATCGCCGACGGTGTCGTGCCCCAGTCCTCGTGCAGCTTTAGGCCGATCGCGCCGGCGTCGATCTGCTCGTGCAGCGCGGCCGGCAGCGATGCGTTGCCCTTGCCGAGAAAACCCAGATTCATTGCAAAGCCGTCGGCCGCCTGCAACATGCGTTCGATGTGCCAGGGACCGGGCGTGCAGGTGGTCGCAAACGTACCGGTCGCGGGCCCGGTGCCGCCGCCGAGCATCGTGGTGATGCCGGAACTCAGCGCTTCCTCGACCTGCTGCGGGCAGATGAAGTGGATGTGGCTGTCGATGCCGCCAGCCGTGACGATGTTGCCTTCGCAGCTGATCACTTCGGTGCCGGGGCCGATGATGATGTCGACGCCGGGCTGCGTGTCCGGATTGCCGGCTTTGCCGATCGACGCAATGCGGCCGTCCTTGAGGCCGATGTCTGCCTTCACCACGCCCCAGTGATCGATGAGCAGTGCGTTGGTCAGCACCGTATCGACCGCGCCTTCAGTTCTGGTGCGCTGCGACTGTGCCATGCCGTCGCGGATCGACTTGCCGCCGCCGAACTTGACTTCTTCACCGTAGCCGCCGGCCCTGAGCGTATAGTCGTCCTCGACCTCAACGATCAGTTCCGTGTCTGCCAGCCGCACGCGGTCGCCGGTCGTCGGGCCGAAGGTCTCGGCGTAGGCGCGCCTTGCAATCGTGGCCATCAGGGCTTTCCTTGCACGAGGCCGCGAAAACCGTAGACGATGCGGTCGCCCGCATAGTCAACCAACTCGACCGTGCGCTGCTGCCCGGGCTCGAAGCGCACCGCGGTGCCCGATGCGATATTCAGGCGCATGCCATGTGCGGCGTCGCGATCGAATGTCAACGCGCCGTTGGTCTCCGCAAAGTGATAGTGCGATCCGACCTGAATCGGCCGGTCGCCGGCGTTCTGCACGGCGAGCGTCAACTTGCGGCGGCCGGGGTTGAGCAGGTGGTCACCTGCGTCTGTCAGCAGTTCACCTGGGATCATCGGGCGGCTTTCATCATGGGATCGGTTGATGCACGGTCACCAGCTTGGTGCCGTCGGGGAATGTGGCTTCGACCTGGATGTCGTGGATCATTTCGGGCACGCCATCCATCACATCGGCGCGTGTCAGGATTTCGCGGCCGTCGGCCATCAGGTCGGCCACGGTCTTGCCGTCGCGCGCGCCTTCCATCACCGCGGCGCTGATGAACGCCACGCTTTCCGGGTAATTGAGCTTCAACCCACGCGCGCGGCGCCGTTCGGCCAGCAACGCAGCGGTGAAGATCAGCAACTTGTCTTTTTCGCGCGGGGTCAGTTCCATGCGTGGCGGCCAATGTGGGAATCGAAGCGTTCGATTCTGTCGCAAGAGCTGCGCCGGGTGGGCGTTCGCTGGGCGACGGTCTGCTTGAGCAGGAACACAGGCGGTCGATGCTCGCCACTGGTGCGTAACCAGCAAGGGGCCCGGTGTTGGTGCGTGCGGGCGTTGCACGAAATTGGTGAATGTCGGCGCGGTCACGGTGCAACTACGCAATTGGCAAGCCTGAGGTGGCCTCTTCGCCGACCACAACCATTGCGTGGCATGGGCCTTGCAAAGAGCAGGTCACGGCCCGTTTCAACCGATGCAGGTCGCCCATCCATTCCCACCCATCACAACTGGAGCTTCCATCTTGATGAATCGCCGCTGGACACTGAAGACACTGACCGCCTCGATGGCACTGGGCACTGCCCTCGTCAGCGGCGCCGCGTTCGCGCAAGCCAAGGACACGATCAAGGTCGGCGTGCTGCACAGCCTGTCGGGCACGATGGCGATCTCCGAGACCGTGCTGAAGGACATGGTGCTGATGGCGATCGAGGACATCAATAAAAAAGGCGGCGTGCTGGGCAAGATGCTCGAGCCGGTCGTGGTGGACCCTGCCTCGAACTGGCCGCTGTTTGCCGAGAAGACCAAGCAGCTGCTCGGGCAGGACAAGGTCTCGGTGATCTTTGGCTGTTGGACCAGCGTGTCCCGCAAGTCGGTGCTGCCGGTGATCGAAGAGATGAACGGCCTGTTGTTCTATCCGGTGCAGTACGAAGGTGAGGAGTTGTCGAAGAATGTGTTCTATACCGGCGCCGCGCCGAACCAGCAGGCCATTCCCGCAGTCGATTACTTGATGAGCGAAGAAGGCGGCGGCGCGAAACGCTGGGTGCTGCTCGGCACCGACTACGTCTATCCGCGCACCACCAACAAGATCCTGCGCGCTTACCTGAAATCGAAGGGCGTGAAGGAATCGGACATCGACGAGAAGTACACGCCGTTCGGCCACAGCGACTATCAGACGATCGTGGCGGACATCAAGAAGTTTTCCGGCGGCGGCAAGACGGCGGTGGTCTCCACCATCAACGGCGACTCCAACGTGCCGTTCTACAAAGAGCTGGGCAACGCGGGCTTGAAGGCGCAGGACGTGCCGGTGGTCGCGTTCTCGGTCGGTGAAGAAGAACTGCGCGGTGTGGACACGAAGCCGCTGGTCGGCCATCTGGCTGCCTGGAACTATTTCATGAGCCTGAAAAATCCTGTCAACGAGGCCTGGATCAAGCAGTGGAGCGAATATGCAAAAGCCAAGAAGATCCCGGGCCAGATGGACAAGCCGATCACCAACGATCCGATGGAAGCGACCTGGATCGGCATCCACATGTGGAAGCAGGCGGTCGAGAAAGCGCAGAGCACCGAAACCGACAAGGTGATCGCGGCGATGGCAGGCCAGACCTTCCCGGCGCCGTCGGGCATCACATCGATGATGGACGAGAAGAACCACCACCTGCACAAGAGCGTATTCATCGGCGAGATCCGCGCCGATGGTCAGTTCAACGTGGTCTGGAAAACGCCGGGCCCGGTGAAGGCGAAGCCGTGGAGCCCGTACATCGAAGGCAACGACAAGAAGCCTGATCAGCCGGCCGGCAAGTCCATGTAAGCTGACGTCGGCGTTCGAAGGCTCCTCGGTTTGGAGCCTCGACGTTCCGTGACCCGCCAGGGGTGGAGGATTGCTTGCGGTCCCCTGCCCCTTTTTCATGCCTGCTGATTGCATCGCCATGCCACGACCCCACCTGATGCATCGCCTGCTGCTGCTGTTGGCGCTGGCGCTGCTGCCTGTGCTGCAGGTTCATGCGTTGACGGCCGACGAAGCACGCGCGATCGCCACCGGCAGCAGTTCCAAGCGCGTGGCTGCACTGAACCAGGCGGTGCTGGATGCGGATGACAAAACCGTCGCCTTTATCACTGCGTTGTCGAATGGCGAGGTGCGTGTCAACGAGTCGCAGGTGCTGATCGTGCGTGATGCGCAGGCGATCGATCCGGTGACGGGCGCCGTCGTGCCGCTGCCCGCCGATGCGCAGGAAGTCATCAACAACAATTACATGCGCGGCGCGCTCGACTCTGCCAAGGCGGTGCTCAAGCTCACCGCAAAGGATCCGTCCGCGCGGCTCGCCGCAGCGCGTGCCTTGCTCAGCGAACCGAACGAAACGCGCCTGCCCGCGATCGAAAAAGCACTGGCCGCCGAGCAGGACCCGGCCGTCAAGCAGCAACTGAAACTCGTGCGTGCTGCCTCGATGATCGGCAGCGCCGATCCCGCCCGGCGCATCGCTGCGGTCAACACGCTGTCCGAGAACAAGAGCCCCGACACCAAGCTGCTGCTGAACCAGCAGTTGGCGAAGGAGCAGGACCCGACAGTCAAAGCCGCCATTCAGAATGCGGTCTCCCAGATCGACGACGCGCTGGTCTGGGGCGAGCGGCTCGCCGCGGCATTCAGCGGCATCAGTCTGGGCTCGGTGCTGCTGCTCGCAGCGCTGGGCTTGGCGATCACCTACGGCCTGATGGGCGTGATCAACATGGCGCACGGCGAGCTGATGATGATCGGCGCCTATGCGACCTGGTACGTGCAGGGAATTTTTCGGCAATATGTGCCGGAAGCGCTGTTCGGCTGGTACCTGGCTGCTGCGATTCCGATAGCCTTCCTCGCGTCGGCGCTGGTCGGCGCGATCCTGGAGCGCGGTGTGATTCGCTTCCTCTACGGCCGGCCGCTTGAGACGCTGCTGGCGACCTGGGGCATCAGCCTGATGCTGCAACAGCTGGTGCGCTCCACCTTCGGCGCACAGAACGTCGGCGTGGAAAACCCGGCCTGGATGAGCGGCGGGCTGCAGGTGCTGTCCAACGTCACCTTGCCCTGGAACCGCATCTACATCATCGTGTTTGCGGTGCTGGTGCTGCTTGCGATGGCGCTGGTGATCGGCAAGACGCGGCTGGGCCTGTTCGTGCGCGGCGTCACGCAGAACCGCGCAATCGCCTCCTGCATGGGCGTCAACACCGCGCGCGTCGACACCTATGCGTTCGCGCTCGGCTCCGGCATCGCGGGGCTGGCCGGCTGCGCACTGTCCCAGATCGGCAACGTCGGCCCGGATTTGGGCCAGGGCTACATCGTCGACTCGTTCATGGTGGTCGTGATGGGCGGCGTCGGGCAGCTGGCCGGCACCGTTTACGCAGCGTTGGGCTTGGGGCTGCTCAACAAGTTCATCGAAGGCTGGGCCGGCGCGGTACTTGCGAAGATCGCCGTGCTGGTGTTCATCATCATCTTCATCCAGAAGCGCCCGCAAGGCATCTTCGCGATCAAAGGCCGGAGTGCCGAGGCATGATGTTCGAACGCACCCCCAGCCGTCGCTCCCTTCGGTCGGCTCTCGGCTACCCCCTCGCCGGGGGCAGCGCCTACGACCTGGCAAAGCCAGTTCCGCGGCCCCTGCTGGACTTCGCCGCGTGCACCTTCCTCATTGCTGGCGGTATGCGCGCTTTGTGCCATTGATATGCATACGTCATTGCAATTACCTGGAAAAAGCCCCCTGCTCGGCGGCTGGGGCTGGACGGCGTTCGTCATCGCATTGATCGTTGTATGTGCGCTCATGCCATACGCCAACCTGTTCGCGCCGGTCGGCAGCCCGTGGCATTTGAGCGACTATGCGGTCGCTCTCACGGCCAAGATCATGTGCTACGCGATCGTTGCGTTGGCCATCGATCTGATCTGGGGTTACACCGGCATCCTGTCGCTCGGCCACGGCCTGTTCTTTGCACTCGGCGGCTACATGATGGGCATGTACCTGATGCGGCAGATTGGGCGCGACGGGCAGTATCACAGCGACCTGCCCGACTTCATGGTGTTTCTCGATTTAAAGGAACTGCCGTGGCATTGGGCGCTGTCCGGCAGCTTTGCGGCAACGCTGCTGTTGGTTGTGCTGGTGCCGGGGCTGATTGCATTCGTGTTCGGCTTCTTCGCCTTCCGCTCGCGCATCAAGGGCGTCTATTTCTCGATCATCACGCAGGCGCTGACGTTCGCTGCGATGCTGCTGTTCTTTCGCAACGAGACCGGCTTCGGCGGCAACAACGGTTTTACCGATTTCAAGCGCATCCTCGGCATTCCGATTGCGACGCAGGAAATGCGCATGACCTTGTTCGTGCTGACCGGTCTGACGTTGCTCGGCTTCTTTCTCTTCGCCCGCTGGCTCGTCAAATCCAAGTTCGGCCGCGTGCTGCAAGCGATTCGTGATGCCGAATCGCGTGTGATGTTCTCCGGCTACAACCCGCTGCCCTACAAGCTCACGGTCTGGGTCATCTCGGCGATGATGTGCGGCGTGGCCGGAGCCCTGTACGTGCCGCAGGTCGGCATCATCAACCCGAGCGAGATGAGCCCGGCCAATTCGATCGAAATGGCGATCTGGGCGGCGGTCGGCGGGCGCGCCACCTTGGTCGGGCCGATCGTCGGCGCCTTCATCGTGAACGGTGCGAAGAGCTGGCTCACGGTGGCGTATCCCGCCTACTGGCTGTATTTCCTCGGCGCGCTGTTCATTGCCGTCACATTGTTCCTGCCGACCGGCATCGCGGGCCTGGTGCGTCGCGTGTTTACCCGAAGGGAGCCCGAGCCGGTCGTGGAAGATGCGCCCCGGGCCCCGAGCGATGCGCTGCTTGCAGCCCGCCGCGCGTTCGCGACGGAAGCCGGGGTCGATGCTTCCGCCCTGTCCAATCCAAATCCGCGGGTGCATGAAGGAGCCCGCGCGTGACGCCGGACCTGATGGAAGACGGCGCCGAGCGGCTCGCAAGCCGCCGCGGTGCGCCGCAGATACCGACCGAATCGGGCGGCCGCAGCGCCGGCTTTTCGCGCATCCACACGCCTGGCGCGGTCGACCTCGCACATGGCCGCATCCTGTATCTCGAAGACGTAAACGTCAGCTTCGACGGTTTCAAGGCGATCAACAACCTGTCGCTCGACATCGGCGTCGGTGAGCTGCGCTGCATCATCGGCCCGAACGGCGCCGGCAAGACCACGATGATGGACATCATCACCGGCAAGACGCGCCCTGATTCGGGCACGGTTTACTTCGGCAGCACGATCGATCTGCTGCGGCACAAGGAAGCTGAGATCGCGCAGCTCGGCATCGGGCGCAAGTTTCAGAAACCGACCGTGTTCGAGCAGCTCACGGTGTTCGAGAACCTCGAACTGGCGCTCAAGACGAACAAGGGGGTGAAGGCTTCCATGTTGTTTGCACTCGATTCGGTGCAAAGCGATCGACTCGCGGAAGTGCTGACGACGATCCATCTGGCAGACAGCGTGAATCGGCTCGCGGGCAACCTCAGTCACGGGCAGAAGCAGTGGCTTGAGATCGGCATGCTGCTGATGCAGGACCCGAAGCTGTTGCTGCTCGACGAGCCGGTGGCGGGGATGACGGACGAGGAAACCAGAAGGACTGCAGAACTGTTTCTGACGCTGAAGGGAAAGCATTCGTTGATGGTCGTCGAGCACGACATGAGCTTCATCAAGGCGATTTCCGAAGTGGTGACCGTGCTTTGTGACGGATCGGTGTTGGCGCAGGGGACGCTGGATGAGGTGCAGGGGGATGAGCGGGTGATCGAGGTGTATCTTGGGCGGTAGGTTGTGCGGCTTTTGACGTGGGGAGCCGGGTCTCGCCCCGGCAGGCGAGGTACTTGTTCTTTGCTTCGCCAAAGAAAAGTACCCAAAAGAAAGGCGACCCTACGCTTGCGCTACGGGCAAGCTGAGCGGCCATCAAGGGGTTGGGGCATGAACAGCCAACAGCCGAAGTCCGGGGCGGATCGCGTCCATCGTAATGTCCGGCTGTTCCACTCTCCCCATCCCTTCTGTATGCGCCTGCGGTGCGCAGCTTCAGTCGGATCAAGGGCCGCCGTTGTCTGAGCCGAAGGCGAGTTGTCGACGGACCCCGACTGAAGCTGCGCACCGCAGGTTTCCCGTAACGAAGTAAAGGGACTCAGACAGCAGGGTCGCCTTTTTTTGCCTCCTTTCTTTGGCAAAGCAAAGAAAGGAGGTCGCCTGCCGGGGCGAAATCCCGGCTCCCCCGCGTTCCTCAGCGAAGCAGCAATTGAGCAAACAACGTGCTAACCGTAAAAAATATCCACCAGTTTTATGGCGGCTCCCACATCCTGAGGAACGTCTCGCTACAAGCCTACCCCGGCCGCGTCACCGTCCTGCTCGGCCGCAACGGCGTTGGCAAGACCACGCTGCTGAAAAGCCTGATGGGCTTGGTTCCCATCAAATCCGGCAGCATCGAATTCAACGGCCAGCCGATTCATAGAAAAACCCCATACGACCGCGCCCGCGCCGGCATCGGTTTCGTCCCACAAGGCCGCGAAATCTTCGCGCGCCTCACGGTCGAAGAGAACTTGGCGATGGGCCTGGCCTATAAAAGCGGCAGCACGCCCATCCCCAGTGAGTTGTTCGAGTTGTTCCCGGTCCTCAAGCAGATGATCAACCGCCGTGGCGGTGACCTGTCGGGCGGCCAGCAGCAGCAACTCGCGATTGCCCGCGCACTTGCACCCAAGCCGCGCCTGCTGATCCTCGATGAACCCACCGAAGGCATCCAGCCCAGCATCATCAAGGACATCGGCCGCGTGATCCGCATGCTGGCCGATCGCGGCATGGACGGTCAGCCGGTCGCTGTGCTGCTGTGCGAGCAGTACTACGATTTCGCGCAGGAACTCGCCGATGAATACCTGGTGATGGAGCGTGGTGAAGTCATCGCGCGCGGCTCCGGCCGGGACATGGAGCTGGACGGGGTGCGGCAGTTGGTGGCGATCTGAACACCCGCTCTGTGTCGCCGAGCATCGCCGATAGTCGCTCAGCCCGTCAATGCAAATCGTCCTGCTGATCCTCGCATTCCTGCTGGCCGTCGCCGTGAGCGCAATGCTCTCGCGCCTGCTGCCTGCAGTGCTGCCGCGCCCGGCCCTGCAGATCGCGTTGGGCGCGATGGTCACGGTGGTGTCGGGCCAGCATGTCGATCTCGAGCCCGACGTGTTCTTCCTGCTGTTCGTGCCGCCGCTGCTGTTCGTGGACGGGTGGCGCATTCCGAAGGATCGCTTGTTCAAGGATCGGCGCACGATCCTTGGGCTTGCGCTCGGCCTCGTGTTTCTTACGGTGGTGGGCATCGGCTACTTCCTGCACTGGATGATTCCGGGTTTGCCGCTCGGTGTCGCATTCGCGATCGCCGCCGTGGTGTCGCCGACCGATCCGATCGCGGTGTCGAGCATTGCCGAACGGGTTGCGGTGCCGAAACGGCTGCTCAGCATCCTGGAAGGCGAATCGCTCTTGAACGATGCATCCGGGCTGGTCTGCCTGCGCTTTGCGATCGCGGCAGTGGTGACCGGTGCGTTCTCGTTGAAGAGCGCCAGCCTGTCGTTCCTCTGGATCGCGGTCGGCGGCGTGGGGGTCGGGGTCGCCCTGTGCTGGGCGATCGTCTGGGCACGCAGCCGGATCGCGGCCCGGGTCGGGGAGGAGTCCGGCGTCGGCATCCTGATCACGCTGCTGGTGCCGTTTACGGTGTATCTGGCTGCCGAGCGGATCGGCGCTTCGGGCATTCTGGCGGCGGCCTCCGCCGGCATCACCATGACGTTTGTGATCGCCCGCAATGAAGCGCAAGTGATCACGCGGGTGCGTGGGCGGGCGTTCTGGCAGATGGTGGAATTCACGCTGAACGGGGTCATGTTCGTGCTGCTCGGCGCTCAGCTGCCGCGCATTGTTGCTGCCGCACCGCAGACGGCCGCGCAGGCCGGCCCGCAAGGCGTCGGGATGCTCGTCGCATACCTGCTTGGCCTGGTGGCCGCGCTGCTCGCGATTCGATTCTGCTGGGCTTGGCTGTCGCTGCGTTTCACGCTGTTCACGGCGGGGCAGCCCGCTCGTCCGACGCACGGCAACGCACCGATCAGCTCACAACTGCGCATCGTGGCAGCGATGACGTGTGCAGGCGCGCGCGGCGCGATCACATTGGCCGGCGTGCTCACGCTGCCGCTGATGCTGGCCGATGGCAACACGCCGTTTCCGGCGCGCGATCTGGCGATATTTCTAGCGACGGGCGTGATCGTGTTGTCGCTGATGATCGCGAGTCTGGCGCTGCCATCGCTGCTACGCGGGATTGAACTGCCAACCGAGATTTCCGCGACCGAGGCAGCCGAGCGTGCGGCCCGGCTGGCTGCGGCAGACGCCGCGATCGCGGCCATTGATGACGCGGTGCGCGATCTGGCCCACCAGCATCCGGACCTGCAGCCGCGCTTTGACAGTATCGGTCGGCGCTTGACGGACCGCTACCGCGCGCGCATGGACGCAGCAGCAGCCGACCAAGACGAGCCGATTCACTCGAGTACGTCGCTGCGCACCGAACACCGCCTGCTTGATGCTGGCATCAACGCTGAACGCAGCACCATTGATCGGTTCCGACGTGAACGCAAGATCAACAGCGAACTGGCAGATGCCTTGAAACGCGAGCTGGACATCGCGGCGCTCAAGGCGGAGCAGCCGCGCTGATGCGGGCTGTCCCGGCAATCGATCAGTTCTTCCAGGCGCCCCGGTGCGGCGCACTGGCGGCATCAATCAATGCGGGGCCGATGCACTCGATCGCATGCGGCGCGGCATCGAACACATCGCGACACGACAACTCCACATCGCGCTGGTCGCCGTGTGCGCCGCGGAACACGCGCAACCGCTTTGCATCGATACCGAACACGACACGGCGGATGTTCGACCAGAAGATTGCGCCTGCGCACATCACGCAGGGCTCGCCCGAAGAGTAGAGCGTTGCGCCAGCGAGCTGCTCGCGCGTGGCGTGCCCCTCGCTCAAGCGCCGGATCGCGTTGGTCTCGGCATGGCCGGTGCAGTCCCGGCTCTCGCCGGTGTCGTTCCACGCCTCGGTGAGCAATGTGCCGTCGGCTGCGATGATGACCGCGCCGAACGGGCGGTTGCCACGCTCGCGCGCCGTGGCAGACAGTGCGATCGCATCGCGCAGATAGCGGCTATCGCGTTCATTCAACGACATCTCCTGCGGCCCGGTGATCATGCTGGATTCATTCATGCTCTCGATTGTGCAGGCAAGCGGTCGGTGCGTGATGGCATGCAGCGCTTGCTGCTGGTGCATCAAGGCCTCGCTGGTGCACCAGCTTGAGGCCGTGTCGCATTCTCTCGTTGCAAACCGGCCGGACCGACGGTCAAGGGCCGGGCTCAACCGACATGACGAAGGTGCAAAAGAACGGGGCATTTCCTTGCTATTTTCGATATCGAGCGTGATATGGCGTGCGAATTGCATGGCATCTTTCGCAGAGTAGAAGCGTTCAGCAGTGCCGGGCTCGGTGGCTTTGGCGCCGCAGGAAATTGCTCTTTTTTTTGATTCGCCCCGCTTCCCCGCGCGCGACCCAAGTCAAGGAGTGCTCGTTTCCATCATGCTTGTCACCCATCAACCCGTCCTGCGCAAGTTCTGGCATGCGGTCATGCCGCTGGCCGATCTGGGTCGCGGCCCGGTGCCGTTCACCCTGCTGGGTGAGCACATCGTGCTGTTCCTCGACACCGACGGCCAGCCCGCCGCGCTGCGCGACCGATGCTGCCACCGCACCGCCAGGCTGTCCAAAGGATGGTGCGTGAACGCCGCTGGCCAGCATTGCGAGCGCGGCGCGCTGCAGTGCGGCTACCACGGCTGGACTTACGACCGCAGCGGCCAGGTGATCCGCATCCCCCAGTACGAGCCGGATCGCAAGATCTCGCCCGATTACCGCACCACCGCGTATCACTGCACCGCGCGCTACGGCTATGCCTGGGTCGCGCTGGACGAGCCGATTGCCGACATTCCACCGGTGCCGGAGTTCGAGGCATCGGGCTGGCGCACGATCTTCCAGTTCCATGAGGTCTGGAACACCAGCCCGATGCGCGCGCTGGAGAACTCGTTTGACAACTCGCACTTCAGCTTCGTGCATCGCGCGACCTTCGGCGTCGCCGCGAGTCCGCAACCGAGCAAGTACGAGATCGTCGAAAACGACGCGGGCTTCTACGCCGAGACCGTGATCGAAGCGACCAACCCGCCGCAGTTCCATGCGATCAGCGGCGTGACCGACCCGGTCACAACCCGGCACATGCGCAACGCCTACTTCCTGCCGTTCTCACGCCGGCTCGACATCGAGTACCCGTCCGGCATCCGCCACGTGATCATCAACTGCTTCACGCCGATTGACGACGGCCGCATGCAGCTGTGCCAGTGGCTGTTCCGGAACGACCGCGAGGATCAGTGTTCGGCGCAGATGCTGATCGACTTCGACGCCGCGATCACGCGCGAGGACAAGGACATTCTGGAATCGACCGATCCGGACGCACTGGTCGATACGCGCCGGCGCGGCGTCGAATATTCGATGGAGTCGGACCGGCCCGGCATGCTGATCCGAAAGCACCTGATGCAGTTGCTGGCTCGGCACGGAGAGTGCGAGATGCATCGTGGCGCGGTAAAGCCGGCAGCGCCACAGCCGGCTGAATGAGGCGAAGACCGTACCGACGTCGGCACGGTGCTTGCGTTCAATGCCGGCAGTCACGGTCCCCATCGCTAGCCCGCCCCATGCGCGTCCTCGTCATCTACTGTCATCCGGTCGAAACCAGCTTCCATGCGGCGTTGCACGAAGAGGTGGTGCGCAACCTGCGCGCGGCTGGCCATGAAGTCGACGACTGCGATCTGTATGCGGAGAAGTTCGACCCAGTGCTCTCACGCGAGGAACGGCTCGGCTACCACGAGGTGCCGTCGAATCAGCTGCCGCTGCAGGACCACGTCGCGCGGCTGCATTGGGCCGAAGCGCTGGTGCTGTGCTTTCCGACCTGGTGCTTCGGCCCGCCGGCGATGCTGAAAGGCTGGTTCGACCGGCTCTTGATGCCGGGGGTCGCCTTCGATCTGAGCAACCCGGCCAGCGTGCAGCCGATGCTCACCCACATCCGCCGCATCTCGGCGGTTGTCACCTACGGCCGGCCGCGCTGGATGGCCTGGTACATGGGAGACCCGCCGCGCAAGATCGTCACGCGCTACCTGCGCCGACTCACCGGCGGCCGGGCCCGAGCGGACTACCACGCGCACTACCACATGAACGTCGCGACGCCCGTGCAACTGCAGCGCTTCAAAACCCGGGTCGGCCAGGCGATGGCGCGGTTCGCCTGAGTGCTCCGATGCACGAGACCAACTCGCCATCGTTGATCGACCGGCTGCGCCTGCCGCGCTGGCTGCTGCCGCCGGACTGGCCGATCGAAGGCGGCGCTCCGGCACTTGCCTGCGTCGGAATCGCCGACGGCACCATCACCGCGCTGCGGCCAACGGGCATAGCCGCCGCCGCTGGCACATGGAATGTTGCCGGCGCCCCGGCGCTGCCCGGTCTGGTTGATGCCCACACCCACCTCGACAAGGCCTTTACCCGCGCCCGCATCGGGCAGGTCGAGCCGGGACTGTTGGGTGCGATCGATGCGATGCTGATCGACCGGGCCCAATGGACTTCCGATGACGTTCGATCGCGTGCCGAACGCGGGCTGCGCTGGGCCTGGGAGCACGGCACCACGCAACTGCGCAGCCACGTCGACTGGTGGGAGCCCGACGCGGTGCCGGTCGGCTGGCAGGTGCTGGCCGAACTGGCCGATGCCTGGCGCGCGCGGGTACGGCTCGAGCAGGTCGCGCTGATCAAGCTGAGCCTGTTCGAAGACGCGGCGCAGGCGCGCCGGCTTGCGCAGCAGGTGGCGGCCACCGGGCCGCACGCGCTGCTCGGCGGCTTCGTGCATTCGACCAACTGGAGCCAAACCGCGCTGCGCAACCTGCTGGAAGCCGCGCAGGCGTTCGATCTCAACGTCGATCTGCACGTGGACGAGGAACTGAACGCGTCCGCGGTCGGGCTGGCCACGACGGCGCGGCTGCTGCGCGAGCTGCGCTTCGACGGCCGCGTCGTCTGCGGCCACTGCTGCGCGCTTGCGGTGCAGGACGAGGCCGAAGCGCTGCGCACGCTGGACGCGGTCGCGCGTGCGCCGATCACGCTGGTGTCATTGCCGGCCACCAACCTGCTGCTGCAGGACGCCGCAACAGGCCGCACGCCACGCCAGCGCGGCGTGACGCTGGTCCAGGAAGCGCGTGAACGCGGCATTCCGCTGCTGCTTGCCAGCGACAACGTGCAGGACCCTTTCTGTGCGACCGGGAGCTTCGATCCCGTGCAGACGCTCGGCCTGGGCGCACTCGCGGCCCAGCTTGACGAGCCGTTCGATCGCTGGTCCGACTGCGTCTGCCGCGCCGACTGGCTGCGCCGCGATGACCGCGAAGCGCCGAAGCTGCTGGGCGCGCGTGCCGATCTGGTGCTGTTTCCCCAGGACGATTCGCATGGCTGGCCCGCGCGCGCCGGTACCCGCGTGGTGCTGCGCAGTGGTCGCGTCGTGCAGGGCCAAGTGCCGCCGGCGTGGACCGCCGCGTCGGCAGCCGACATTGCTTCGGCTTGCTGGAACGTCCGTTCGCCGTCCCCATCCACTCACCGGACATAACGTCGCCCCCATCATGCTGCACGGCTACATCCCTCCGCACCGCTTCCTGCCCTATCTGAGCTGGACCGACATCGATGCGCTGCCGGACCGCGCGAACACCGTGATCGTGCTGCCGTGCGGCGCGATCGAGCAGCACGGCCCGCATCTGCCGTGCTCGGTCGACAGCGTGATCTCGTCCGGCGTGATGGGCCGCGCGCTGGACAAGCTGCCGGCGGAAGTGCCCGCGTTCGCGCTGGCGACGATCACGTATGGCAAGTCGGAGGAGCACCTGCATTTCCCCGGCACCATGACGCTGACCGGTACCACGTTGCTCGCCACCGTGATCGAGATCGGCGAGTCGGTCTATCGCTCGGGTTTTCGCAAGCTGCTGCTTGCCAATGGCCACGGCGGCCAGCCGCAGGTGCTCGAGATGGCTGCGCGCGAGCTGCGGCTGCGCCATGGCGACTATGTGATCGTGCCGCACGGCGTGTCGCGGCTCCCGAACGCATCGAGCAGGCAGATCAGCGATGCTGAAAAGCGGCTGGCGATGCATGCGGGCCATTCGGAGACCGCACTGATGCTCGCGCTTGCACCCGACACCGTGCGGATGGACCGGGCCGCGGCCAACTATCCGCCGGTGTTTCCGATCGCGCTGCTGTCGCCCGACGGCCGGCCTGCGTGCGCCTGGTCTGCGCGCGATTTCGGACCGAGCGGCGTGATCGGCGACCCGACCCATGCGACGCGCGAGCAGGGCATCGAAATTCTGGAAACGCTGTCGGACAACTGGGTGCAGGCGTTGACCGAACTGCACGCACTGAAATGGGTCGTGCGTGAGGAAACGACCTGGGCGCGTGGTCATGAAACCGGCTTCATCCAGTCTGCTGCGGGCGCCGCCGTGCCCGAGCGCGCGGTTCGAGGCGTGCTTCTTGCGTGAGTGCGCATTCCGTTCGATCGTTGCCGTTGTATTGAAGGTTCACTCCATGAAGAAGCGTTCGTTGTTCCGCCTGCTGTCGTTGGCTGCCGCCACTGCCGTGATCGCTCTGGCAACGCCGGTGCGCGCACAACAGTCGCCGCTGCAGCCGTTCACCTACATGACCAACTGGTATGCACAAGCCGAGCACGGCGGGTTCTACCAGGCGGTCGCGCAGGGCATCTACAGGAAGCATGGCCTCGACGTGACGATCCGCATGGGCGGTCCGCAGGTCAACATCGTGCAGATGATGGCGGCTGGCCAGGCGGACTGCGTGATGGGATCGAGCGACATCCAGATGATGCAGGTGCGCGAGGGCGGCGTGCCGGTCGTCAACGTCGCTGCGTTCTTTCAAAAGGACCCGCAGGTGCTGATCGCGCATGACGACGTGAAAAAATTCGAGGACCTCAAAGGCAAGACGATCCTGATCGGTGCCCAGGCCAACCGCGGCTACTGGCCCTGGCTCAAGTTGAAGTTTGGCTTTACCGACGCACAGACACGCCCCTACACGTTCAACATCCAACCGTTCGTCGCCGACAAGGATGCCGCACAGCAGGGCTACCTGACGTCGGAGCCGTTCGCGATCCAGAAAGCCGGCGTCAAGACCACCGTACTGATGTTCAGCGACCACGGGTTTCCGGCTTATGCAACGACCGTCACCTGCATGGAGAAGACATTGAAGGATCGGCGCGAGCAGGTAGCCGCGTTCGTGAAGGCGTCGGCCGAAGGCTGGAAAAGCTATCTGGCCGATCCGGCACCAGCGAACGCGCTGATCAAAAAGGACAACCCGAACATGACCGACGAGCAGCTCGCCTACAGCGTCACGAAGCTGAAGGAGATGGGCATGGTCGGCGGCGGCGATGCAGCCGCCCAAGGCATCGGCGTGATCACCGATGCGCGTGAGAAGGCCAGCTACGATTTTCTGGTCGCTGCCAAGCTGCTCGATCCGGCCAAGGTCGAACTTGCAAAGACCTACAGCACCACGTTCGTCAAGGACGCAAAGGTGCTGCCCTGACTGGGTCCGGACGAGCAAGCGCAGGCCTGAAACGCAGCCCATGATGCAGGCCGTAAACACATCCGCCGCTGTTGCGCCCGCGGGCGCCGCGACGCCGGCCGTCGAGGTGCTGTCGGCGCAGATGACCTACCCGAACGGCACGCAGGCGCTACTGCCGGTGGATTTGTCGGTCGCTGAGGGCGAGTTCGTCACCTTGCTCGGGCCGTCGGGCTGCGGCAAGAGCACGCTGCTGAAAATGATTGCGGGCCTGCTCGAGCCCAGCGAGGGCCGGCTGCTGGTCTGGCGCAAGCCGGTGCAGCAGATGGCGGCCGGCGGGCGCAGGTTGTCATTCGTGTTCCAGTCGCCGACGCTGATGCCCTGGGCGTCCGTGCAGACCAACGTGCGGCTGCCGCTCGATCTGGCCGGTGTGCCACGGCGCGAAGCCGATGCGCGCGTGGCCGATGCGCTGGCGCTCGTCGGTTTGAGCGCGTTTGCCACCGCGTTGCCGCGCGCACTGTCCGGTGGCATGCAGATGCGCGTATCGATCGCACGCGGGCTCGTCACACAGCCCGATCTGCTGCTGATGGACGAGCCGTTCGGCGCACTCGACGAGATCACGCGGTTCAAGCTCGATGCCGAACTGCTGGAGCTTTGGCGCAGTCGCGGACTCACGGTGATCTTTGTCACACATTCGATCCACGAAGCGGTGTTCCTATCGAGCCGCGTCGTCATGATGGCGGCGCGCCCGGGCCGCGTGGTCGAGCAGTTTTCGATCGACGAGCCCTATCCACGCCGCGCCGACTTCATGGTGTCGTCGCAGTTCACGCGCTACGGCCGCCAACTGCAGGACAGCCTGCAACGTGCAAGCAGCCTCGACGGAGCGCTGGCGACATGAGCACGCTGCATGCTTTGCGGCCTTCGCAGCAGATGCCTGCGCAGAAACCAGGCGCATCGCCCGCTGCCGGCCAGCCTGCTCGGATCGCTGCAGCGGCTGATGCCCACGAAAGCAAGCCAATCCGCGTGCCATTGCTGGCACAGCAGCGTTTCCGCCGCGTGTTCTATCCGTTGCTGGTCGGCGTCGTGCTGCTGGCGCTCTGGCAAGGCACGGTCACTGCGCTGGAGCTGCCGCCCTATCTGGTGCCGTCGCCGCTGTTGATGGCGCAGACGCTGTTTACCGATTGGCTGCCGCTGTCGCTTGCGTTGCTGGTCACCGTCAAGGTCACGCTGCTCGCGTTCGCACTGGCCACCGTGGTCGGCGTGCTGGTCTCGTTTTTGTTCGTGCAGAGCAAGGGAATCGAGACTGCGCTGTTTCCCTATGCGGTGCTGCTGCAGGTCACACCGATCGTCGCGGTGGCGCCGCTGATCATCATCTGGGTGCGCAACCCGACCGCCGCGATGACGGTCTGCGCCGCGCTGGTCGCGCTGTTTCCGATCATCAGCAACACCACCCTCGGCCTGCGCAGCGTGGACCCGGACCTGCAGAGCTATTTCAAGCTCAATGGCGCGACTCGCTGGCAGCAACTGGTGCGGCTGCGCATTCCAAGCGCACTGCCGTACTTCTTCGGCGGTCTGCGGATCTCGAGCGGACTTGCGCTGATCGGCGCGGTGGTGGCCGAGTTCGTCGCGGGCACCGGCGGCTCCGGCGCTGGCCTCGCCTATCAGATTCTGCAGTCGGGTTTCCAGCTCAACATCCCGCGCATGTTCGCGGCGTTGCTGTTGATCTCGCTGCTCGGCGTCGCGCTGTTCGCACTCATGGCCTGGCTCACGCAACGCGTGCTCGGCGGCTGGCATGCGAGCGAACTCTCCCACGACTGATGAACTCATCTGCACCGCCATGAACGCCAGCGCCTCCGCGATCTCGCAACTGCTGATGGAGCTGCCCGATCTGGACTGGATCACCGACGCGGGTCGCGTCGCGCGCCTGTCGCAGGATTTCGCGTGGTTCAGCCCGGTACTCGATCGCCAACTCAGGCACAAGCGCGCCGATGCCGTGGTGCGGCCGCGCACCGAAGACGAGATCCGCCGGCTGGTCTCGGCCTGCGTGCGCCATCGAGTGCCGATCACGATCCGCGGCAGCGGCACCGGCAACTACGGCCAGACCACGCCGTTGGCCGGCGGCGTCGTGCTCGACATGACCGGCTACGGCGCGCTGCTCTGGGTCAAGCCCGGGATGGCGCGCGCGCAGGCCGGCATCCGGCTTGGCGAGATCGAAAAGCACACGCGGCCCAACGGGCAGGAGCTGCGCTGCATTCCGTCCACCTACCGCAGCGCGACGCTCGGCGGCCTGTTCGGCGGGGGCTTCGGCGGCATCGGCTCGATCAACCACGGGCCGCTTGCCGCGCCCGGCAACGTGCTCGGCCTGCGCGCGATGACGATCGAGGCCGAGCCGCAGGTCATCGAACTGCGCGGCGCAGAGGCGCTGCTGATGCATCACCTGTGGGGCACGAACGGACTCGTGCTGGAGCTCGAGATCGGTCTCGCCCTTGCGCACCCGTGGCTCGAGACGCTTGCAACGTTCGACGACTTCGGCCGTGCGCTCGCGTTCGCCGATGCGCTCGCGCATGCGCCGGGCATCGTCAAGCGCGAAGTCGCATTCCTTGCGCAGCCAGTGCCCGATCATCTGGCGCAGCTCGCCGAGCATCTGCCGGCCGGCTGCAGCGCCGTGCTGTCGCTGGTGGCCGAAGCGTGCGAACAGCCGTTTTCCGAACTGCTTGCCGTGCACGGCGGCACTGTCAGCTACCGCAAGACGGCCGCCGAGGTGCAAAAGAGCAACCGCACGCTGATGGAGTTCACCTGGAACCACACCACGCTGCATGCGCTGAAAGTCGACCAATCGCTGACCTATCTGCAAAGCAGCTTCGTGCCGGGCCGACACGTTCAGCAGATCACCGAGATGGCGCAGCTGTTCGGCGACGAGGTGCTGATGCACGCCGAATTCCTGCGGGGCATGGACGGATTGCTGACCTGCAGCGCCCTGCAGCTCGTGCGCTTCACGACCGAGCAGCGGCTCAATGAAATCATGCAGCTTCACCGCGACCACGGCGTGCGCATCAACAATCCGCATGTCTTCATCGTCGAAGACGGCAAGGCCGGCGGTGCGCTTGCGCCTGCGGTCACTGCGATTAAGCAGCGCTTCGACCCGCACGGGCTGCTGAATCCGGGCAAGCTGCGCGACTGGCCGGTGCAGCGAACCGCACAGGCCACCGCATGAGTGGCGACAATCGCGTCGGCGCACCGATGGCGAACTATGCGGCCGCCAGACGCATCGGCGATCTTGTTTATTTCAGCGGCGTGGTCGCGCTCGATCCAGCGCGGCGGCAGGCGGTCGCTTCGTACCAGGACATCCCCGAAACCGCCCGCGCGTCGCTGCACCAGCTGGGCTATGCGACTGGCCAACTGTCGGTCGACGTCTATGAGGCGCCGATCGTCGCGCAGAGCTGGTTCGTGCTGAACCGCATCCGCGAGCTGATCGGCGAGATGGGCGGCGACATGTCGCACGTGTTCAAGCTGGTGCAGTACTTTCGCGATCTGCGCGACTATCCGGCCTACAACCGTGTGCGTGGTCTGTTCTATCCGACCGAGCCGCCGGTGAGCACGGTCGTCGAGGTCAGCCGGTTCCTGCCGGGGGATTCGCTGCTGGTCGAAGTCGAAGCGACTGCTTACTTTCCACGCACCGCTTGAGGCGGAGTAGCGGCCGTTGCGGTTCCGTTCGGGCCGACGACCTCAGCCGAACGGCGGCTTGCTTGCCGCCACGCCCGCTGCGCTGAGTCGGAACACGTGCTGCTCCGGGTCGGCGATCACGGCTTGCCACTGGCCGTAATAGGTCGCGTAAGGCGGCTTCACGATGACCCCGCCCAGGCGCTGCGATCGATCGGCGAGCAGGTCCACCTGATCGGGGCCTTCCAGCATGAACGTTGCGAACGCGGTGACCGGCGCGACTGCCCGAGTTGCTGCATCCGGCTGGCGCGTGGCCAAGTTCAACAGTGTGTAGGCCGCCTGCGCGTTGAAGCCCAGCTGCACGCCGTCCCGTTCAAGCGCGCGATAGATCGGCGAGCGGTTCGCGCCCGCTTCGGGCCAGCCCAGCAGTTCGCTGTAGAACGCGAGCTGCGCGTCGATGTCGAGGCACAGCAGGTTGAACCAGACCTTCAAGCGTGGCGTCCCGTCGATTCAGGTGCTGGATGTAAGCGTTGTGGCCGCTGGGTCGGACAAGCCGTACGTCTTGCGATACATCTGCTGCAGATGCTCGCCCGCGGTACAGGGCGCAAAGCGCGGCGCCTCGCCGGCGGGCACCGTGCCGGGCAACGCTTCGATGCGCGCGAAGTAGTCGGGCTCGTAGAAGAACGGGATCGAATAGCGCGCCGCCCCATCGGATTGCCGATTGCGGACCCGATGCGGGTTCGAGCGATACAGCCCGTTGGTCCAGCGCGGAATCATGTCGCCCAGGTTCACCACGAAACAGTCGTCGATCGGTGGCGCCGGCACCCAGCGGCCATCGGGCAGATGGACTTCAAGTCCGCCGTGCTCGTCCTGCGCGAGGATCGTGACGGCGCCCCAGTCGGTGTGCGCACCGGCGCCGAACGTGCGTTCGTCGGCGCTGGCCGGGTGCGGCGGATAGCGCACCATGCGCAAGCTCACCATCGGGTCGCGCGACGTCGCATCGAAGTACGTCTGCGGCAACCCGAGCGACAGCGCGAGCAGCTGCATCAGCCGCCGGGACAGCCCGAGCATCGCCTGGATGTAGCGTTCGCACTGCGCCGGTGCGTGCGGCAGTGCGCCCGGCCACTGGTTGTGGCCATAGGTCTGCAGGCCGGCCCGGACGTATGGATGGTCGGCTGCCAGTGCCATGCCGCAGTAGAAACTTTCCTTCAGGTCGGGCCGGGCAGATGCATCGAGCGTCTGCGCGCCGAGATTTTCGAAGCCCCGCATGGTGGGCGAATGGCGCATCGACAGCGCGTCGCGCAGCGGCGCCGGCAACGCGAACAGCTCAGCCGCGAGCGCAAACTGCTTGCGCACCAGTGTCGGGTCGATGCCGTGATGGCGCAGATAGAAGAAGCCGGAGAACATCGCCGCACTGCGCAGCTGCGCGGCGACCGCTGCGCTGCGCCCGCCACCGCTGACCAGCGCCTCGTCAAGGTCGATCACCGGTATGGCGGTGCTGTTCATCGCCCTGTCCGGCCGCTCAACCTTTGAGTGCGCGGTCGGCCGCTGCAGGCAGGAACCGGTCGGTCCAGAAATCCGCCACTGCAGGCGCGCCGGTCATGCCGAACGCAGCCACCGTCTCGTCGATGGTGGCCTGCAGCCGCTCGGGCGTCGCCGCGCCCCAGCCGTGCGCGCGCGTGCCGGCAGTCACCATCGAGCCATCGATCACGAGCTGCAGCCGCTCGAATTCAAAGCCTTCGTTTGCGAGCGGCTCGCGCGCCTTGACGGCGGCAGCACCCGCTTTCGGGTCCGAGATCGCATCGAGCCAGCCGCGCGTGCTGGCTTTCACGAACGCACGCAGCGCTTGCGGCTGCTGCTGGATCGCCGCGCCGCTGGCCACCAGCCCGTTGCCATACGACCGCATGCCGTAGTCCGAGAAGCGGAACACCGTGATCTGGTCCAGGCCCATGCCGCGCGCCTTCAGATTCAAAAGCCCGGTGAAGTAGAAGTAGGCAGCGGCATCGAAGTCGCCTTTCACGAAGCGCGTATCGCCGATGTCCGGCGCGACGTTCTCCCACTGCACGCTGGCCGGATCGAAGCCCTGCGCCTTCGCGAACACCGGGAACAGCTTGCGCGATGCGTTGAACGGCTGGCCGAGAATGCTTTTGCCGGCAAGGTCCGACGGCTTCCTGATCGGCCCCGCGCGGCGCACCAGGATCGCGTTCGGGTTCAGGTCGTACTGGATCGCGACCGCGCGCAGCCCCGCCTGCGGGTTCTTTGCATTGAATTCGACCAGCGTGGAAAGATCGGCCGATGCGCAGTCATAAGCGCCGCTGCCGACCAGGCTGATGGCAGCGGCCGAGCCGTTACCGGTATCGATCGTCACATCGAGACCCGCATCCTTGTAATAGCCGCGCTGCTGCGCGAGCAGGAAGCCGGCAGCCGTAGCTTCGACTTTCCAGCCGAGGTTGAAATTGAACTTTTGCAGCGTGCCCTGAGCCCGCACGAATGTGGGAGCGATCGCGGCAATTGCAGTGCCGGCGGCACGCAGAAGATGGCGGCGTTGCATGGTAATGGGCGCTTTCCGCAGTGGGCCAAGTGAGTGCTGCGAGGTCGTGCAGCATTCATGCCAGCCTTGCGGCGCCCGGCGAGCGCCCTTGGCCCAGCCGCCCGCACAACACGTGCGCCGATACTTGCGGCCTCAACCGCCGCCCGAATTCCAGAAGCCCCGATGCGTGGCGAGCAGCTCATCGGCCACGGGCGCCACCGGCCCGATCACCTCGACGGATTTTTGTCCGCGCGCGAACACCTCGCGGCACGGCAGGCTCAACGTCGGGTTCTGTGGATCGGCGCCGGTCAGCGCGAGCAGTGCCGACTCCTCGACACCGAACACGACGCGCCCGATGTTCGCCCAGTAGATCGTGCCCGCACACATCGCGCACGGCTCGCATGTCGTGACCAGCGTGCACCGCCACAAGTAGTCGGCTGGCCAGCTCTGCGCAGCGTGGCGCGCCAGCGTGCTCTCGGCATGCTGCACCTTGTCGATGTTGCCCTGGCTGGCCAGCACCGTCTCGCCGTCGGGTGCGACCAGCAACGCACCGAACGGGTGCCGGCCCATCGCCATTGCACGCCGCGCGACTGCATCGGCCACGCGCAGATGGTGCGACAGTCGTGCATCGCTCCACACGGCAGCGTCCGTGCCAAGCTGGTCGTTCAGCGCCATTGCAGCAGCAGCGACCAGGATTGGCGGCTCATGTGGCGATCCACGCAGCCGCTGTTCACGGCTTGGCAACGATCGGTGAAGTAGCTCGCATCCAGCAGCCTTGTGCCGGGCGCGAAGTCCATGCGCCGCAGCGTGACCGACTGCAGCACGTTGCCGCCGACCGCATCGAACCCGCGCTCATCCACGGCCGACACGATGTCGCAATGCATCGGCAGCGGTTCCCCACCGGTGGGCCGCGCGGCCAGCGCGTCGCCGATCTTGTCGAAGCTGTTCAGCCCCGCTTCATGCCCGCGCGCCTGACATACCAGGTCTCCCACGCGCGGCGGCGTGCGCGCCAGATCGCACGCGCGTAAGGCGCTGCGCGTCGGCTGGCCCAACGCTTCCTGCGCGCCAGCCTGCCAGGCCGCGCCAGCGTAGTCCGCATGCGCTTCGGAAAACACGAATTCGTCGTCCTGCAGTCCCGCCTGCCGGGCTGCCCAGCTGATGAACGCCGCGGACCAAGGTGTGTCCACCACGGCCACACGGTCCACCGCCACCTGCAGCGCTTGAATCGCGGCAAAGTGAGCACCGGCATCGATGCTGCCGTCTGGCGGCGCCGATGGTGCGGCGGCCCATCGCGCCAGTACATCCTGCAGTGCGGTACGGTCGGCTCGCTGCACGGCACCGTAGCGGATCACGTAAGGCAACCGCGTCTGCGGCGGGTCGACCGCGCGCCAGTAGCTCATCACGCGCTGCCACGGCGCCGGGCCGGCGAACGTGCGATGCGTGTCTTCGGCTTCTGCTGCGCCGGAGGAGATCAGACGACCATCGGCATCCATCGTGCCGTTGCCCCATGCCGCATGCTCGGCGCGTGCGGCAAGCGCGAAGGCCAGCGCGCGGGGTCGTGGAACGACCTGCTCCGCAGCGTTGTCGCATGTGGTCTGTAGCGCCGTGTGCGCGGCGTTGGTATCTGAGGGAACCGCGCCGCACCCTGCGAGAAACCCGGCGGCAAAAGTGATCACGCAGCCTGCCACATGCCTGCGCGGATCGGGGCTCGTCGGTTCATGGATCATCGGGCTTGAGCATAAGCCAGCGCTGCAGCGCCGCTGCAAAACGGCAGCGCGTCGGCTTCTTTCCAGGACACCGCCCTTCGGTGAGCAGGCCGGCCCCGGCATGATCCATGCATCAACCGATGCTTGCCCTGACCCACCCGCTTTGTTGTGTGCCCCCGATGCCCAGACGGCAGTCCGCGCTGTGGGTCCTGTGGGATGCTGGAACCGAAACAGTGCAAAAGCGGCGAGGTCGCGCGCCGATGCCTGAACCGTAAACTCGGGGGCCGCTCACGTCCATCAACAAATGTCCGAAAAGGGACTTCCGTCATGAAATTCTCGCTATCGATCACGGCAACCGTTTTGTTGAGCACCTTTGGGCTGGCCGCCCAAGCGCAGTCGGCGCAGGGCACGCTGGAAAAAGTCAAGGCAGCCGATGCGATCACGCTCGCCTACCGCGAAGCATCGATCCCGTTTTCCTACCTCGGCGACGGCTCCAGACCCACCGGCTTCGCCTGGGAGATCTGCAACCGCATCGTGGATGCGGTGAAGCAGAAAACGGGACGCAGCGACCTGCAGATCAAGACGCAGGCGGTCACGTCGCAGAACCGCATCCCGCTGCTGCAAAACGGCACCATCGACATCGAATGCGGATCGACCACGAACAACGCCGAGCGTGCGAAGGAAGTCACGTTCGCCACCAACTACTTCTACACCGGCACCCGCTTTCTGGTGAAGGCAGGCTCGCCCATCAAGACGTTGGCGGACCTGAAAGGCAAAAAAGTCGTCTCGACCACCGGCACCACCAACCTGCTCGTGATGCGGCAGGTGAACCGGGACCAGAATCTGGACATCGATTTGGTCTCGGCCAGAGATCACAACGAATCGGCACTGCTGGTGATGAGCGACCGCGCCGATGCTTTTGCGATGGACGACATCCTGCTCTACGGCATCAAGGCGAATGCCGCGAATCCGAGCGAACTGCAAGTCGTTGGCGACGCGCTCCAGGTCGAGCCTTACGCGATCATGCTGCGCCGTGGCGACCCTGAGTTCAAGTCGCTGGTCGACCAGACGCTTGCAGACCTGATCAAGACCGGCGAGTTTCAGACGCTCTACAAAAAGTGGTTTCAGTCGCCGATCCCGCCGCGGGGCATCAACCTGAACGTGCCGATGAGCGAGCAGCTTCAAGCCAACCTCAAGGCACTGTCGGACAAGCCGGCTCAATAGGCAACGCCGCCGCCGACGATTGCGTGGGCAACAGAGGTAACGACCGTGCACGCTGCGCCGAAGCGGCTGGGTGTTCTCGGCGGCATGGGACCACTGGCCGGGGCCACGTTTGCGCTTCGGGTGGTGCAGCTCACGCCCGCCGATACCGACCAACAGCACATTCCCGTGCTGCTGTGCAATGATCCTGCGGTTCCCGATCGTTCCGCGGCCTGCCTGGGCGGCGGAGTGAGCCCGTTGCCGGCGATGCTGCGCGGCATCGAAACCCTCATCGTGGGTGGCGCCGACTGCATCGCGATACCCTGCAACACCGCCCATCTGTGGTTCGAAGAACTGCAGGCAGCCAGTACGGTGCGCCTGCTGCACATCGTCGAATCGGTCATTGCCGATTTGCGCCACCAACGTGTGCTGCGGGGCAAGGTGGGCATCCTGGGCACGCCTGCCACGATCGCGACCGGCCTCTACCAGCGTCATTTGCGGGCCGCAGGCTTCGAGCCGGTCGAGCCGGCGCCAGCCGACGTCGAGCGTCTGTGCGTGCCCGCAATCGCGGCCGTGAAGGCCAACCGCATCATTGAAGCGTACGCGCCGGCGGCCGAAGGCATTCGTCTGCTTGCAGGATTGGGGGCAACTGCGGTGGTGCTGGGTTGCACCGAACTCCCGCTGGCGGTGCAGCCCGAGCAGCGCCAGGCGTTCGGGATCGTGCTGACCGATTCGATCGATGCGCTTGCGCGTCAGGCCATTGCTTTGATGCGGCCCGGTCTGGTGCCTGATTGAGCTTTAGCCGTTTCATTCAACACGGCCTGCAAGGCTGTGACAGGCGGATCGTCGGGGCCACCCCGGCGTGTGGCAGACGTGTGCATTGCTGGACTGTTCTCTCGCACTGCATAGCCCGAATTCATCTCAGTTCATCCAGCAAACTCCTGCACGCGTCCGGCGCCCGGGAGAACCGCCCGTGAACAACGCTGACGCCAGCAACCCCTCCGACCATTCAGAGACCGCCGACTACTGGGACGCCGCCAATACGCGTTCGACCCGGCCTCGGCAAGTCACCGTTGTGGGTGCCGGCATCGTCGGTCTAGCGTCTGCGGCCGCGCTGTCGCGGGCAGGGCACCGGGTGACCGTCATCGACAAGGCAGACACCGCGGGGCAAGGCGCAAGCGGCGGCAACGGCTGCCAGCTGAGTTACGGCTACGTCGCACCACTGGCGCAACCTGGTTTGCCGCTTGAAGTGCCCGCCCTGATTCTGAGCCGCGACGGCCCGTTGCGCATGACGCCAAGGGCGGACGTGCGACAGTGGCGGTGGATGTGGGACTTCCTGCGGGCCTGCAGTGCGTCCGTGGCACGGCAGTCCACCTTGGAACTGCTGAAGCTTGGTGCACTGAGCCGGCAGGAAACCGAACGCTGGATCGCGGGTACCGCGCCGCAATCGCTGTCTTTCTCGCGCAGTCAGAAACTGGTCTTGTATGCCACGCAAGCGTCGTTCGACGCAGCGCGAAAGCAAGCCGAATTGCAGGCGCCGCACGGCCCGTCGCAGGCTGCTCTGGTCGCGGACGAATTTCTTTCTCATGAACCCGCGCTGACCGCTTTCCGTGGTGCGGTGGCAGGCGCCATCCATACGCCGGATGAATGTGCGATCGATGCGCTGGCACTGTGTCGCCATCTCGAAGCAGCCCTACGAGCACGCGATGTCGGTTTTGCCTACGGCATCGACGTGCGCGGACTGCGCTGCGCCGACCGAGGAATCACCCACCTTGTCACGGCGTCCGGCGAACGTCCTGTGGATGCGCTGGTGCTGGCCAGCGGCGCGGGCAGTGCGGCGTTGGCGCACAGCGTCGGGCTGCGACTTTCGGTCTATCCGCTCAAAGGCTACAGCATCACGGTGCCCGTGATCGATTCGGCAGGTGCACCGTCGGTCAGCGTGACGGATGCGAGGCGCAAGGTGGTGTATGCGCGTATCGGCGATCGCCTGCGGGTCGCCGGCTTTGTCGAGATCGGCGCTGCAAACGGTGCGATCGACCCGCGTCGCATCGAACAACTCAAAGCCTGCACGCGCGCGGCGTTCGGTCGTGCCGTGGATGTCGATGCGGCCGTGCCGTGGGCCGGGCTGCGCCCGGCCACTCCCACTTCGCTACCCATCGTCGGGCAGTCGGCGATCGAGAATTTGTTTCTCAACGTCGGCCACGGTGCACTTGGCCTGACGCTGGCCTTCGGCACGGCCCGGCGACTTGCCGACGCGCTGTAAGCGATAACAAGCACGGCTCGGCCTGTCTCAGGGATTCATCACACACATTCACTGCGAGTTGGCGCGACGAATCCCAGCCAAGATCGCAGACGCGATGTGCGCTGTCCGTAACGTGGCCAGCCGCCTCCTGAGCGCCACCCTGCCAATCAGCACCTGATCGCCCTTGCCATCATGGTCTTTGCACCACGCTAGGCTCAATCAGCCATCGAGCTAGCTACTCTTGCGACTTGTTCGCGCGGCGGTCACCGCCGCCGCAAGGTCGCTCAATAGTCGATGAGGATGCCAAGACTGCACAAGATGTACTTGCCGTCTCACTCGACCACACTACTTATTCAAACCCAACCCAACCCAAAGGAAACTTTCATGCTCGAAATCGAAGACGACAAAACCAATACCCAAACCTTCGAGATGGCTGGCAAATGCCCATTCGGCGGCGATCGCATCGGCGGCGCAGTGGGAACGCCGCCGACACTCTCGGACTGGTATCCGAATCGCCTGAAGGTCGAACAGTTGCACCAAAACGGGCCACAAGCCAATCCGCTGGGCGACGACTTCAACTACGCCGAAGCTTTCAACAAGATCGATCTCGAGGCGCTCAAGCAGGACATCAAGACGTTCCTGACTTCATCGGTCGCGTGGTGGCCATCCGACTATGGCAATTACGGCCCGCAGATGATCCGCATGGCATGGCATGCGGCCGGTACCTATCGGATTTCCGATGGCCGTGGCGGCGCGGGCGAAGCACTGCAGCGTTTCGCGCCAATCAGCAGCTGGTGGGACAACGGTAACACCGACAAGTCGCGCCGTCTGCTCTGGCCGCTCAAGCAAAAATACGGCAGCGCGTTGTCCTGGGGTGACCTGATGGTCCTGACCGGCAACTGCGCGCTGGAGATCATGGGCTTTCCGACCTACGGTTTTGCCGGCGGCCGGCATGATGCTTGGGAAGCCGATACCAGCACCTACTGGGGCCCGGAGGTATGGGACCCCAAGCACGTCGACTCCTTCGACGACATGGTCATGCGGGACAAGCGCTGGCGTGGCAAGAACGGCGATGCCGACTACGACTTGGAGAACCCGCTGGGCGCCACGCACCAGGCCCTGATCTATGTGAATCCAGAAGGTCCCTACGCGAACGGTGACCCGATGGGATCGGCACGCGACATTCGCGTTTCGTTCTCTCGCATGGCCATGAACAATGAGGAAACGGTCGCGCTGATCGCCGGCGGCCACGCGTTCGGCAAGAGTCACGGGATGGTGGCTGCCAAGCGGATCGGGCCGCCGCCCGAGATCGCTCCGATCGAGGCGATGGGTATGGGCTGGCACAACCCCGAAGGCACTGGGTATGCCGAATTCACGATGACCAACGGCATCGAAGGCAGCTGGACGCCCAATCCGACCCAATGGGACAACAGTTATCTGGAGAACCTGTTTAAGTTCGAGTGGCAGCAGACCGAAAGCCCCGCTGGCGCGCTGCAATGGACTCCTACCGACCCAAACGCGCCCAAGACCCCGGACGCGCACATTCCGGGTCAGATGAATCCGCTGATGATGATGACCAGCGACATCGCCCTGAAGGTGGACCCGGACTATCGCGCGGTCTGCGAGAAATTCCTGAACGATTTCGATGCGTTCACGCAGGCATTCTCCAAGGCCTGGTACAAGCTCACGCATCGGGACATGGGTCCGCGCGAACGCTACCTCGGCCCCGAGAAGCGCAACGAACCCGATCTGCTGTGGCAAGACCCGATTCCGCTGCGCGAGCACGATTTGATCAATGAAGGAGATGTCGCTGCCCTCAAGCAGTCGATCATGGCGATGGGCATCTCGGTGTCCGACTTGGTATTCACGGCCTTCTCAGCAGCTGCCACTCATCGCAAAAGCGACAAGCGCGGCGGTGCCAACGGAGCGCGGCTGGCACTGGCGCCTCAGAAGGACTGGGCGGTCAACCGGCGAACCGTTCCCGTGGTGGCGGCTTTGCGCAAAGTGATGGAGGAATTCAACGGCAAGCCGAGCGGCAATGCAAAGGTGTCTTTGGCCGACCTCATCGTGCTGGGCGGTTGCGCGGCAGTCGACAAGGCCGCATCCGATGCAGGCGTGCAGGCGTCGGTTCCCTTCACACCGGGTCGGCGAGACACCACGCAGGAGATGACTGATATCGAAATGTTCCAATGGCTGAAGCCCGTCGTCGACGGATTCCGCAATTACGTCGACGAGCAGTTCGCCCAGATCACGCAGGATGTCGCGCCCGAGGAAATGTTTCTGGACAAGGCACAGCTGCTGGCACTGACCGTACCCGAATGGGTCGCCCTCGTCGGCGGCTTGAGGGTGCTGGGTGCAAACCATGACGGCTCGGCCAATGGCGTGTTCACCGATCAAGTCGGTGTGCTCTCCAACGACTTCTTCACTGTGCTGACCAGCATGGACTATGAGTGGAAGAAGGTGGACGAGAAGGGCACGGCATTTACGATCAACGAATGCGCAACCGGCCAGCCACGGTTCAAGGCAACCCGAAACGATTTGATCTTCGGCTCCAACAGCCAGCTTCGCGCCGTCGCCGAGGTGTATGCCGGCAGTGATGGACAGGCTCGGTTCGCGAACGACTTCGTGAAGGTCTGGAACAAGGTGATGATGCTCGACCGCTTCGACGTTCTGAGCTGAAACGCCCGGCGACCCTTGCATCTCTTTCTGTGCATACGACTGGCCATGCCGCTTTCCGCTGAACCAACCGCGCCGCCACTGCAGATCAACGCCGACTTCGGGCAACGTGCTGTGATGCGTCCAGCCGACACCTGCTGGCAGCTTTTGCCGCTGACTGGCGTCGAGCGCTGGATGCTCGACCGGGTCGTCGGCGAAGTGGCGCGCCACCAGTCAGGTGCGCTGCGCGCCGGGCTCGCACTTCGAGCGGCATGTGCACGGCGGCGGCGAGGTGATCCTCGTGCTTGACGGCGTGTTCAGCGACGACGCCGGCAACCACCCGGCCGGCTCCTACTTTGCGCGATCCGCCGGGCAGTGCGCATGCGCCGCGCTCGCGCGAAGGCTGCCTGCTCTTTGTCAAGTTGCGCCAGCTCGCGCCGGACGACCTGCAGCCGGTGCGAATCGCAATCCGCACCTAGCCGTGGCAGCAGAGCCTCATACCGGAGCTGTCGTTGATGCCCCTGCATGAGCACGCCGGCGTCTCGACCGCACTCGTGCGCTGGGCGCCCAGCACGCGCTTGTACGCCCATGAACACGCCAATGGTGAAGGAAATCCTGGTGTTGGAAGGCGTGTTCCGGGACGAGTCCGGCACCTAGCTAAAAGGGAGCTGGCTACGCAGCCCGGCAGGTAGTTGGTACGGACCGTTTACCGGGCCCGAGGGCGCGTTGATCTGCGTCAAGGTTGGCCATTTAAGGACTGCGCTGACTGGCATTTGAGCAAGGCGGCGCATCGAGGAGCAACTCGGCTGCGCTCGACGCTCAACCCCTATCCCCCCTGCGACCCCCGATGCGCCCAGGCCGTCGTGTGCTTTTCCAGCAGGCTGAACACCTCGTACATCGCCATCGCCATTGCGCCGACCACGACGAGCCCCGCGAACGCAAGCCCCATCTGCATCGATGAGCCGGCCGAGATCAGCAGGTAGCCGATGCCTTCATTGGCCGCCGTCATCTCCGACACCGTGGTGCCCACAAACGCGAGCGTGATCGCGACCTTGAGCGACGCATAGAAGTACGGCATCGATCTGGGCAGGCCGATCTTCATCAGCACGTCCCAGCGCTTCGCGCCGAGCACACGCAGCACGTCTTCGAGTTCGGGCTCGAGCGTCGCCAGCCCGGTCGCGATGTTCACCATGATCGGAAAGAACGAGATCAAAAACGCGGTCAGGATCGCGGGGCCAATGCCGATGCCGAACCACACGACCAGGATCGGCACGAACGCGGCCTTCGGCAGCGCGTTGAACGCGGTCATCAGCGGATACATCGCCGCATACATGAGCCGCGAGCTGCCGACGATGAAGCCGAGCAGCACGCCCACAACAATAGCGATGCCGAAGCCTGCCATCGTGACCCAGAACGTGCGCCACGCGTGGCCCGCGATCACGCCCTTGAATTCCCAGAAGCTGTTCCAGATCGACAGCGGGCTCGGGAAGATGAAGTCGGACACACCAAAGCCCGAGCAGATGATCTGCCACAGCACGATCACCGCGACCAGCAGCAGCCACGGGGACCAGCGTTCGATCTGCCTGTTGTGGGTCATGCGCGGCCCCGTCAGACCGCCGCAGCGGCCGATGCGATCGCCGTGCTGCGGATCGCGCCGATGTGTTCGCGCAGTTCGTGCACGAGGTCGGCGAACGCCTTCGTATACGTCACTTCGAGTTCACGCGGCCGCGGCAGCTCGATCTCGCGCTTGACCACGAAGCGGCCCGGGCTCTTGCTCATCACGTAGACCGTGTCGGCCAAGAACACCGATTCGCGCAGGTCGTGCGTGACGAGGATCACGTTGAAGCGCTGCTCGGTCCAGAGATCGCGCAGGATGCACCAGAGCTCTTCGCGCGTGAATGCGTCGAGCGCGCCGAACGGCTCGTCGAGCAGCAGCATCTTCGGCTCGTGGATCAGCGCGCGGCAGATGCTGGCCCGCTGCTGCATGCCGCCGGACAGCTGCCACGGGAACTTGTCCTCGTAGCCGCCCAAGCCAACCTTCTGCAACAGCTTGCGCGCGCGTTCCACGTACTCGGCGCGCTTGCTGCGAAAGCTCGATCGATACGGCTCGACGATCTCGAGCGGCAGCAGCACGTTGTCCACCGTCGTGCGCCACGGCAGCAGCGACGGCGCCTGAAACGCCATGCCCGAAATCTTGAGCGGCCCGGTGACCGGCTGGCCGTCGATGCGGATGCGGCCGATCGACGGCATCTTCAGGCCCGTGGTGAGCTTCATGAAGGTGGACTTGCCGCATCCCGACGGCCCGACGATTGCGATGAACTCGCCCTCGCCCACCTGCAGGTCGATCCCCTCGACCGCGAACTGGTTCGCGCGCAGCAGCTCGTCGTTATAGGCGAGCCAGACGTCGTCGAAGTCGACGAACGGCCGGCCGTCGGTTGCCGGCGTGGTCATGTTTCGGAGGGAATTTGGCCTGAGTCGCCCGTCCAGCAATCGTTTCCAGCTATCGAACGGGTAGCAGACACGCTCATCTTGGCAGGATTTTCAGCTCGGCTGCCGGCGGCAGCAGCGCCGCAGTCCAGACCGCATTCGGGTCGACGCGGGTCTTGGTCGCGAACGCATCGGACACCTGCGATGCCATCAGCGCAAGCCGCCCCGACTCCACCGTGCCGAAGCCTTCCGAGCGCGCACTCGGGCTGTTGATCACGGTGTCGATCGCAAGCTTCAGACGGCGCGTCTCCAGCCCGGTGTTGATGATGCCGTCGCGCGCCTTCACCGATTCGATCGCGACCTCCGGCTTGGCGACGACTTCCTTCGCGCCTTTCAGAAACGCGGAGAGGAACGCCTTGACCGCCTGCGGGTTCTCCTTGATCAGCTTCGGCGACGCGATGATCACGTTGCCATACAGCTTCACGCCGTAGTCCGGGTACTGCAACACCACCACGTCGGCCGCCTTCACGCCACGCGCTTCAAGGTTCAGCAGCGACGTGAACGTGAAGCCGGTGATCGCATCGAGGTCGCCGCGCACCAGCATGGTCTCGCGCAGCGTGGGGTCCATCGCGGTCCAGGTCACGTTGTTGATGTCGTTCGCTTTCGCAAAGATCGGGAACGCGCGCCGGCCCGCATCGAACACCGGGGCGCCGAGCTTCTTGCCCGACAGATCGGCAGGTTTGGCGATGCCGCTTTTCTTCAGCGCCATCACGGACGCCGGGGTGTTGTTGTAGACCATCATGACTGCGACCGGCTTGGTCTGGCTGTCGGGATTGTTCGCGTGGAATTCCATCAACGCGGCCAGGTCGGCAAAGCCCATGTCGTAGGCGCCCGAAGCCACCCGTGTGACGGTGCCGCCGGAGCCGTTGCCCGCATCGATCGTCACGTCTAGGCCAGCGTCCTTGAAGTAGCCCTTCGCAGCCGGGTGCAGGAACAGCGCAGCCGGGCCCTCAAAGCGCCAGTCGAGCTGGAACTTGATCGGCGTCAGCGTCTGCGCTGCGACCGGTGCCGCGCCGAAGTAGGTGGCAGAGGCAGCCAGCAAGGCCTGGATGAGGATGCGCTTTTGCATGGTCAGTGGATGTCCAGATAAAGAGGAGACGGAGTGCAATGCCGGCAGTCGAGCAACGACGGGGCGGCCGGCCATCGCGCGGGCCACGATGGCGATCGAGGTCAGCAAACGCAAGATCGGTGCCTGCATCATTTTGCACGTCCTGGCACCAAATCAGGGCGCCGAACGGTCCACGGCGCGGTGTTCAGGGCCTGCGGTGGCGATGCTCGCGCTCGATCGGCCCGCGCAACTCCTTGACCTGCTCGCTCGCATGCGGTTCCTGCGCTTCGACGAACAAGCCCCAGCAAGCCATGAACAACGCCGCGATCACCGGGCCGATCA
Source organism: Burkholderiaceae bacterium (assembly GCA_965218765.1). Classification (GTDB taxonomy): domain Bacteria; phylum Pseudomonadota; class Gammaproteobacteria; order Burkholderiales; family Burkholderiaceae_C; genus JBBPYC01. Next base: position 1,344,988 of record CBDCLU010000002.1, read on the forward strand.
CGAAGCCGTTGATGCCGAACAGCGCGATGCCGCCGATGGTGGCCAGCAGCACGATGTAGTCGGGCATCTGCGTCTCCTTGCCGACCAGCAGCGGCCGCAGCAAATTGTCGATCGAGCCGATCACGAGCGCGCCCCAGACGATCAGCCCGACGCCCTGCCAGGTATGGCCCGTGGCCAGCAGGTACAGCGCGATCGGCAGCCAGACCAGCGCACCGCCGACAGCGGGCACGAGCGACAGGAAGGCCGTCAACGCGGCCCACAGCAGCGCCCCCTGCACGCCGAGAAACCAGTACGCTAGGCCGCCCAAGGTGCCCTGCACGATCGCCACCGCGACGTTGCCCTTTACGGTCGCGCGAATCACGGTGGTGAACTTGCCGAGCAGCGCCTGCTTCTGCTCTTCGGCCAGCGGCAGCGCCTGCCGGATCGTGCGGGCCAGCGGCGCGCCGTCGCGCAGCACGAAAAAGAGCAGATACAGCATCACGAAAAAGCTGACCAGAAAGTCGAACGTGATCTGCCCGATTGCGAGCGCCTGCACGCCGACGATCTGGCTGATGCGGGTGGCGCCGCTGGAGACTTTCTCGCGCAGCGACGTGATGTCGCCCAGGTCGAAACGGTCCAGCAGCGAGGTGATCCAGGCCGGCGCCGCGTTGTAGATCTGCTGGAAGTAATCGGCGAAGTTGAGCTGGCCGGACTTGATGTTCTGGCGCACCATCATGACTTCCTTGACCAGCGAGAACCCGATCATGGTCAGCGGCAGGATCACGATCACGAGGCCGATTGCGAGCGTCAGCAACGCGGCCCAGGTCGGGCTGCCCGGCATCCGGTGGCGCAGCCAGCGGAACGCCGGCGTGAACAGGATCGCGAACGCGACCGCCCACAGCACCGCGCCGGAAAACGGCAGCAAAATCCAAAGAAACGCCAGCGTGACCACGGCCAGCAGCGCAAGAAAGAAGCCGTGTTGCAGTTTGGGCGTGTTCATGACCGCGTCGAATGTAGCCGAGCTTGCGTTGGTGGCATGATGTGCGGCCGTGGGCGTGATCTCGGCCTCGTCACTCGGCAGCTTCAGTGCGGCGTGGCGCCCAGCGGCGGCGCGATGTCTTCCAGCGAACGGCCTTCAGCATCAACGGTGTAACGCCATGCGATCAGCCCCGCCGCGATCACCAGCACCGCGCCGACCGCATAGCCGATGCCGACCGCGCCGCGGCTGCCGGTCTCGATCAGCGCCCCGAACAGCAGCGGCGCGACGAAGCCGCCGGCACCGGTGCCGACCGCGTAGAACAGCGAGATCGCGAGTGCGCGCATCTCCAGCGGAAACACTTCGCTGACCGTGAGATAGGCCGAACTGGCCGCCGCCGATGCCAGAAAAAACACCGCCGACCAGCACAGCGCCTGACCCAGCGCATTCAGCGTGCCGGCCATGAACAGCACCCCGGTGATGGCCAGCCCGACGCCAGACAGCGTGTAGGTCAGCCCGATCATGCGCCGGCGCCCGACCGCGTCGAACAGCGGCCCGAGCACGAGCGGCCCGAGCACGTTGCCGAGCGCGAACGGAAAGATGTAGAGCGCGACCTCGGCCGCCGGCACCGCATAAAAGCGCGTCAGCACGAGTGCGTAGGTGAAGAAGATCGCGTTGTAGAAAAACGCCTGCGAGATCATCAGCGCAAGCGCGACGACGGTGCGCTGCTGGTAGTGGTGCAGCAGGATGCCGGCCACGCGCCTGAGCGTCGGTGTCGTCTGCGCGGTGAACGAGATGCGCTGCGTGACGGGCGACAGCGGCCCGTGCTCGCCTTCCACCTGCCGTTCGATGTCCGCAATGATCCGGTTCGCTTCTTCGGCGCGGCCATGCGTGATCAGCCAGCGCGGGCTCTCGGGCACGTCGCGCCGCACCAGCAGGATCGCGAAAGCGAGCACCGCGCCGAGCGCGAAGCCCGCGCGCCAGCCCCAGACGGGCCCGAGCACGGCCGGATCGAGCAGCACCAGACTCAGGCCCGCGCCGAGCGCCGCGCCGATCCAGAAGGACCCGTTGATCGCGAGGTTCACCCGGCCCCGCACGCGCGCCGGGATCAGCTCGTCGATCGCCGAATTGATCGCCGCGTATTCGCCGCCGATGCCGAAGCCCGTGAAGAACCGGCACAGCGCGAAGGACCAGAAATTCGGCGAGAGCGCGGTCGCAAGCGTCGCGATCGTATAGACCACCAGCGTGATCAAAAACAGCTTCTTGCGCCCGAGCCGGTCCGCCATGCGGCCGAACACAAGCGCGCCGAGGACCGCGCCGGCCAGATACAGCGAGCCGCTGCCGCCGACCTGCGCAGCCGAGAGTCCGAGCGTGTCGGGCCGCTCCAGCACGCCGCCGAGCGAGCCGACCAGGGTGACTTCGAGGCCATCGAGGATCCAGGCCACGCCGAGTGCGATCACCACGCGCCAATGCCAGCGCGACCAGGGCAGCCGGTCGAGCCGGGCGGGGATGTCGGTGAGGATCTGGGTCATGTGGCAAGCTGGGCAGGTGGCGGCGGGAAAACGGCGGCCCGCAAGCTGTTCTCGAAGCCAAAACCGGCTGAGGCACTAGTGTAATAATCGTTTCCAGCTATCAAATCAGTAGTATTTTGATCGGTCGACCGCAATCCGCCCAGGTTACGCTCAGGCCAACCGACACGCCGCAGCTGCACCACCGATGAACGAATTGAACGAGTCCGACACCGCAGAGTTCATCGCGTTCGAGATGTTCCAAAGTGGCCTGCCGCATGGGCGCTTCAAGGTGATCGTGAATCCGAAGCTGGTGCAGCCGTTCGTCGCGCAGCGGATCAACGCGGTTCCGGTCGCGATCGCGATTCTGGGCATCGGGATCGCCTGCGCGCTCGGCGGCTATCCGATCGTAGGCGGCCTGCTGGTCGCGCTGGGCATCGTGTTTCGCCGGGTCGTCAAGTGGCAGGCAGCGAACATCCTGCTGCACCTGGCGCGCCGCCAGCCCGGCACCTACTACGACGCGACGACGCAGGGCGTGATGGAGGTGCAAAGGCGTTGAAGGGTCGAAGCGATGCGGCGCCGACGCGGTTCAGGCGCGCGTCAGCCGCAGCCCCGCGTCGAGCAGCAGCACCTCGCCGGTCGTTCTGGCCGCCCCTGCGCCGAGCCACCAAGCCGCTTCAGCAACATCTTCCGGCGTGATCACCGCCTCCAGCGCAGCGCGTGCCTTGTAGCCCTCCACCTGCGCCGCATAGCGCTCCGCGCCCAGGCCCTGCTGCAGCCACGGCGTCTCCACCAGGCCCGGTGCGATGCCGTTCACGCGGATGGTCGGCCCCAAAGCGCGGGCCAGTCCGGCCGTCATCGCATTCAGCGCGCCCTTGCTCGCGATGTAGGCGATCGATGAGCCGACGCCCATGCTGCCCGCAATCGAGCTGATGTTCACGATGCCTGCGGTCACGGGCGGCGAGACCCTCTGCAGCAGGCCGCTGAGCGCGCGACTCATCTGGAACGCACCGACCACGTTGACTGCATAGATGCGCTGGAAGTCTTCGGCATCGAGCCCGTCGAGGTCCTTGAGCGCGACGAACTTGGTGGTGCCCGCGTTGTTCACGAGCACGTCGGCGCGGCCGAACGTCTCTTCAACCTGCCCTGCAAGTCGGCGGCAGTCGGCGTCCGATGCGACATCCGCCTTGACGACCAGCACCTGGGCGCCGGATGCGCGGCAGTCCGCCGCAACGCTTTCCGCGGGCGCGGCTTCCCGGGAAAAATTGATCACCACGTCCCAGCCGCGCTGCGCATACAGCCGCGCGGTGGCCGCGCCGATACCCGATGACGATCCGGTGACCACGCAGACCTTGCGTTCGCTCATGATGAATGCCCTTTTGCTGGTTGTTGCATGAACCTCTGCCGGCGCTGACGGCGTTGCCGGTCGCTGGCCGGGCGTCAGATTACAGCGACCAGCCCCGCGGTTCGGTCGCCGCCATCCCCCACGCCTCGGCTCGCCACGCGGCCCGGATGCGTCTGAGCAGATCGAATGCGGGTTCCACCAGCGGCGCAAGCATGCGCACGACGACGAGTTGCGCGGTCGGGCTGGTGGCGCCTGCGGTGGCGACCAGTGGATGCGCGTCGATCACCGCGCGAGCCGCGTCGAGCAGCGCTGCCCGCCGATCGCGCGCGAGCGCAGCGCCTGCGACCAGGAAGATCGACGCAAGGCAGCGGTGTCCGGCCAGGCCCAGCGCGCCATTCATGAGCCGCTCGTCCGCAGCGTCGATGCGACCGCGCTCGAGCCAGACGCCGGGCACTTCGATGCGCTGCAGATAGCTGCCCGCCAGAAACGGCTGGCTCGCGCCCGGCAGGCCCAGCGCGACGCTGTCCCAGCCGATCAGCTCGGCGCCCGGCGCGGCTTCGATCTTCAGGTGGTTCTCGGCGATGCAACCGCTGCTGCAGATGCTGGCCAACGGCAGCCATTCAAAGCGCGCGCCTTCGGCCAGCGCGATGCGTGTCTGCTGAATGGCGGACGCGCCATCCGATCGATAAAACCGCGTCGCGCCCGGCGTGGTGACGAGGCCATGCGCGCCGGGGCCCACGCTGATGCCGACGTCCAGCAAATCGCCTGCGACCACGCCGCTCGGCGGATGCACGAGCACATTGTGGCAGACCGCAGCGCCTTCCGGATACAGGCTTTGCAGGATGCGCAGCGGCCCTGCGTGCCGGTGTCGTGCGAGGCTCCGGCCGTCATCGTCTGCCCGGTAGTCGAGCTGCAGCTTCGCATGCCAGGGCATCGGGGCGGCGCGGCGTCTCAGTATGTTTCGAGGTGCAGCCGGCCGCCCTGCTTCATCGATGCACCGACGCTGTCCCAATCGAGCCCGGCACCGATTGCGATGTCGCGCAAGGTCAGCACCACGCCCTGCTCCATGCTCTTCAGGCCGCAGACATAGAAGTAGGCATTCGGGTCCTGCAGCAGCGGCGCGAGATCGGCTGCTCGCTCCTTCATCAGGTGCTGCACGTAAATCTTGGCTGCACCCGGCGTGCGCGAGAACGCGAGGTTCACGTCGATGAAGTCCTTCGGCAGCTTCATCAGCGGCCCGAAGTACGGCAGTTCGGCCTGCGTGCGCGCGCCGAAGAACAGCAGCAGCCTGCCGCCTTCGAACTTGCCCGATGCGCGCAGCCGGCGGCGCCATTCGGTCATCGCGCGCATCGGTGCGCTGCCGGTGCCAGTGCAGATCATCACGATGTGGCTCTTCGGGTGGTTCGGCATCAGAAACGTATGGCCGAACGGGCCGATGAGCTGCACCTTGTCGCCGACCTTGAGGTCGCAGACGTAGTTCGAGCAGACGCCCTGCACGGGCTTGCCGTCGTGGTCCTCCTCGACGCGTTTGACGGTCAGCGAGATATTGTTGTAGCCGGGCCGCTCGCCGTTGCGTGGGCTCGCGATCGAGTATTGGCGCGCATGGTGCGGCTTGCCTTTTGCGTCCACGCCCGGCGGCTGGATCGCGACCGACTGGCCTTCGAGCACCGGAAACGGCATCGCGCCCAGGTCGAGCACGATGTGGTACGTGTCGTTGTCGGTGCCGGGTTCGTTGACCTTGAAGTTGCCGACGACGGTCGCGGTCGTCGGCGACTTCGGCGGGTACAGGTTCGTGTACGGGTGCGCGGCCGACCACGGCGGCACCGCGGCGTTGAATGCAGCCGAGTTGAAGACCTCCTCGCCGTTGGCTGCCAGCCCAGGCGCATTCGGTGCGGGGACCGGGGCAAAGTCGACGATGACCTCCTCGTCACCGGCCGCCACGCCGGCTTCGGCCAACTGGTCGGCGCTCAGCTCGGCCGGCAATTCTTCCCAGCCGAACTGGTCCTCGATCGAATACGCCTGCACCTTCGGCATCGTGCGCCAGTTGTCGATCGAGCCGGTCGGGCATGGCGAGATGCAGGCCATGCACAGGTTGCAGATATCGGCGTTCACGACGTAGTTGTCGTCGTTGTGCGTGATCGCATCGACCGGACAGGTCGCCTCGCAGGTGTTGCAGCGGATGCAGATCTCGGGGTCGATCAGGTGCTGCTTGATGACCTTGGGGTCGGCGGCGGTGTCCATGGGTTGTCTCCTGGAGGGGCCTCAGCGCTTGCGCCAATATCCGGGATGGCGGCGCTGGTGGGCGACGGCCAGCACCGTGATGAGGCTGCCGCTCACCAGGTACCGGACGGTATAGGGAAAGCGCCGCAAAACGTACTTGCGGATGTCGTCACTGTCCGCTGGCCAGATCAGCGGATCAGGCACCAGTCGATCAATGGCATCAAGCACCTCATTCCGAAATGCATCGGCAGCAAGCGGGCTGCGCTCGAAGTACCAAAGCACCGCCTCACGGAACTCCGCTTCCGCTTCCGGCAAGAACTGAATCGCAAACACGATCAGAGCGCGCGGATCCTTGCCTTGACGTCGCTCCAAGGGACGGGCTGGACGGCACCTGACCGCAACGCTTCCTGGCGGCGTATTAGTTCCTGCTGCCAAGCCTTCGACACTTCAGCCTCATCGCTGCCATCGAGGCTGTCGACAAGCGCTGCGACCAAAGCCGAGCGCTCGTCCGCTGTCAGGTCCAGTGCTTCGTCCAGAAGATGGTCAGTTCGCGCGTTCATCGTCGTTGGCCTCCAGCAATGCGTCAATTAAAGCGGATGTATTCGAAGTCCACCGGCTGCCGATTGATCCCCATCGCCGGCGGCGCGATCCAGTTCGCGAACTTGCCCGGCTCGACCACGCGGCCCATCAGCGAGGCGACGTACGCGCGGTCTTCCGCAGTCGGCAGCCATTGGGCCTGACGCTGGCTCCATTCGGCTTCGTTCACCACCTGACCTTCAGGCGACAGGTTCAGTCCTTTCAACGCACCGATCTGGCGGTTGAATGCCTTGTGCGGGACTTGCAGACGGAAGCTGATGCCGGCCTTGTCGATCACCTTGTTCCAGCGTCCCACACCGCCGATCGAATCCTTGATGTAGTCGTCGCGCAGCACTTCGTTGAGCGCATTCAACATCGGCACGTCCTTCTCGGCGAGCTGACCATCCTTGACTTGCAGCACCTGGTAGCTCTGGCCTTTGAGCACATGGTCGTCGTCGCGTTTGCCTTCGTCGAACCGGCCTTTCAGGCCCGAGCTGTAGAAGATCGCCGCGTTGCTCGACTCATCGGCGCCGAACAGGTCGATGGTGACGCTGTAGTGGAAGTTCAGATAACGCTGGATCGTCGGCAGATCGATCACGCCGGCCGCGCGCAGCTTCGTCACATCGTCGGTCTTCAGCTCGTTCATCTTCGCCACCGTGCGCTGGATCACGCGCGAGATGCCGGATTCGCCGACGAACATGTGGTGCGCTTCCTCCGTCAGCATGAATTTCGTCGTACGCGCGAGCGGATCGAACGCGCTCTCGGCCAGTGCGGACAACTGGAACTTGCCGTCGCGGTCCGTGAAGTAAGTGAACATGAAGAAGCTGAGCCAGTCCGGCGTCTTTTCATTGAACGCGCCCAGGATGCGCGGGTTGTCCGCGTCGCCGCTGCGGCGGTCCAGCAGCGCCTCGGCTTCCTCGCGCCCATCGCGGCCGAAGTGCTTGTGCAGCAGATAGACCATCGCCCACAGGTGCCGGCCTTCTTCGACGTTGATCTGGAACAGGTTGCGCAGGTCGTACATGGAGGGCGCGGTCAGCCCCAGATGCCGCTGCTGCTCCACGGAAGCCGGCTCGGTATCGCCCTGCGTGACGATGATGCGGCGCAGGTTCGCGCGGTGTTCGCCGGGTACGTCGGCCCAGGCTTTCTCGCCCTTGTGGTCACCGAAGTGGATCGTGCGGTCGTCCTGTCCTGGATTCAAGAAGATGCCCCAGCGGTAGTCGGGCATCTTCACATGCCCGAACTGCGCCCAGCCCTGCGGATCGACGCTGGTCGCGGTGCGCAGATAGACATCGTGCTGGTGCGAGCCAACTGGTCCCATGTCGCCCCACCAGTCGAGAAAGTTCGGCTGCCAGCCTTCGAGCGCACGCTGCAGGGTGCGGTCTTCCGCAAGATTCACGTTGTTCGGGATCTTTTCGCTGTAGTTGATCGTGCTCATGAATGGCTCCTGAGAAGTTCGTAGTAGTGATCAGACGCGGTTGCGGTCGAACTGGGCTTTCTCGCCTTTGCCGTAGACCTTCAAAGCGCCCTTGTCGCCAGTCGCGTTGGGGCGGTTGAAGATCCAGTTCTGCCAGGCGGTCAGGCGGCCGAAGATGCGAGTTTCCATCGTTTCCTTGCCGGAGAAGCGCAGGTTCGCTTCGAGTCCCGTCAACGCATCGGGCGACATGGCGGCGCGCTCTTCGATGGCAAGCCGCACTTCGTCGGCCCAGTCGATGTCGTCAGGCGCTTGCGTGACGAGGCCCAATGCGAGCGCCGCCGGTCCGTCGAGCGGTTCGCCGATCGCAGCACGCGCGGCTTCCATCGGCCCGGCTTCCTCATGGAAGCGGCGTTGCAGTCTTGACTGATGCGTGGCCATCGCATAGGGGCCAAAATTCATTTCCGACAGCGTCAGCTTCGGCGCTTTCGCTTCATCGTCGAGCAAGGCCAGCATGTAGGCGCGGTCGGCTGCGAACGCGAGTTCGGCCAGCGTGCCCGCGAAGCACGAACCCGGCTCAATCAGTGCGAACAGGCTGCGCGCCGAGACATCCAGGCGCGACAGCGTGCGGCGCAGCAACCCGGTGGTCTCACGCACCAGCCAGTGATCCTGGTGTGCAGCCAGCGTGGCATCGGCCGCCAGCACATGGGCTGCGTCACCTTCCGTGCGCAGCAGCCAGGTGCCGATCTCGGGCTCGTTGGTGCGAAGCTGCAGGATCGCGTCGTCGAGTTCACGCGCCATCTGCAGCGGCCACCAGCCGATGCCGGCGGCTTCGATGCCTGCGACGTCAGCGGGCGGCGCGTCGGTCGGCGCGTGCACGGTTAGGTCGGCGGTGCGGCCGGCGCGATCGATCGCAACGGACACGTTGCCATACTGCATCCCGTCGTTGCCGATCTCACGCTTGAGCGGGGTGAGCTGCACGCCTTTGGCATCGGCAGGCCGGTCGCTTTTGCCCGCGAGCTCGGCTGCACGATCCTTCACGGTTTGTGCGAATGCCTGCGTCTTCGCAATCGCATCGACGAAACGCCAGTCCAGCGCCTTCTTGCCGCGCAGGCCTTCCACGCTGGTGCAGAAGATGTCCGCGTGATCGTGCCGGACCTTGCGCTTGTCGGTCACGCGGGTCAGGCCACCGGTGCCGGGCAGCACGCCGAGCAGCGGCACTTCGGGCAACGAGACGGAAGACGACCGATCATCGACCAGCACGATGTCGTCGCAGGCGAGCGCGAGTTCATAGCCACCGCCCGCGCAGGCGCCATTTACTGCAGCAATGAACTTCAGCCCGCTGTGGCGGCTCGAGTCCTCGATGCCGTTGCGGGTCTCGTTCGTGAACTTGCAGAAATTCACCTTCCAGCCGTGGCTCGACAGGCCCAGCATGAAGATGTTCGCGCCCGAGCAGAAGATGCGGTCCTTCAGGCTCGTGACGATGACCGTGCGCGTCGAAGGATGTTCGAAGCGGATGCGTTGCAACGCATCATGCAGTTCGATGTCGACGCCGAGGTCGTAGGAGTTGAGCTTCAGCTTGTAGCCCGGTCGCAGGCCGCCGTCCTCGTCGATGTCCATCGACAGCGTCGCGATCTCGCCTTCGAAGCTCATTTTCCAGTGGCGGTAATGCGCCGGATCGGTCTGGTACTCGACACGTTCAGCGGATTTATCCATCAAAGGTCTCCTGAAATTCAGGCGTTCACGCCAGCCAGCATGGTACGCACTTTAATGCATGTTCGTTGCAAAGAATAATGAATTATATTGCATGTCTAGGAGTCGTGCCCACAACCCTCATGAAACGCCGGTGGCCGCACGAATGCGTTCGCGCAGCAACGCGAATGTCTCGATCAGTGATTGACTGCTGGTGTCGATCGCCAAATCGGCTTTCGCATAAAACGCCGAACGGCCCGTGAGGATGCGGCGCAGGTCGTCCATCACTTCGCGGCTGCCGGCCATCGGCCGGGTGTCGCCCTGCGCCTGCACGCGCGCCAGGTGGTCCTCCGGCCGTGCCTGCAGCCAGACCGTGAAGCATTCCTTCAGCAGCAGGTTGAACGTTGCCGCATCGGACACGATGCCGCCCGGCGTCGCGATTACGGACTGCGGATCGACCTGCAGCGCCTCTTCCAGCGCACGCCGTTCATAGCGCCGATATGCGTTGGTCCCATACAGGCTGTGGATCTCGCCGATGCGGCAACCCGCGGACTGCTCGATCTGCTGGGTCAGCTCGACAAACGGCACGTCGAGGTCTTCGGCGAGCATGCGGCCCAGTGTCGACTTGCCGGCGCCGCGCAGGCCGATCAGCGCGATGTGCGACTCGCGCGCTGTCCGTTGTGCGCTTCCCGCATCGTCGAACAGTCGGCTCAGCTGCAGACGCGCACGTTGCAGCTCGTGCTCGCTGCGCTCGGCCAGCAACTCACCGATCAGCCGACCTTCCGGAGACACGCCAGTGCTGTCACCGAGCAGTTCGACCAACGAACTTTGCAGTGCTTGCGCCACTTGCAGCAGAATCAGGATCGATGCGTTGCCGGTGCCGTATTCGAGATTCGCCAGATGGCGCTCCGACACACCCGCGGCAAGCGCGACCGACCGGCGCGTGAGCCCACGACGCGTCCGCAGCTCGCGCACCCGCTCGCCGAGCTGAACCAGAAATGGATGGCGCACCGCTTCTTCGGGTGTGGTTGCAGCAGCAGCCAACGTCGCATCGGTAACGCGGAAGGAATCGTTCATATGGGTCGATCAGCCTTCGGACATTCAGATGACCAGCTCAACGGTTCACAAAGGAAGCTGCAACATACTGCCTGTTTTTTGCATTATGTTGCATACTTCAGCTGACTGTCTTGGACTAGGCCGCAAGCGTTGCACCCAAGGTTCAGTGGCTATTCTTACGGAGAGGACAAGCGCATGACCACCACGCCTGCTGACGGCGAGCCGTTCAACTTCACCGCTTGGTTGATCGAGCGCAACGCTGCGCGTTTGGACAAGACCGCCTATATAGATGACGACGGGCGCCTGAACTACGGCGAGTTGTTCGCGCGCGTGCGCCGGATGGGCGCTGCGCTGCTGGGGCTTGGCATCCGGCGCGACGAGCGCGTGCTGCTGTGCATGCATGATTGCAACGACTGGCCGGTGGTGTTCCTCGGCGCGCTATACGTCGGCGTCGTGCCGGTCGCGGTCAACACCCTGCTGCCACCGGCCGACTATGCATTCATGCTCGAGCATTCGCGTGCGCAGGCCGTCTTCGGATCCGCGCTCCTCGCGCCGACACTGAATGAGGCGATCGGAATGAGCGCGAGTGAGGTGAAGCACCGCATCGTGTCGCGCCCGGACCACGCGATTGCCGGCTGGACGGTGCTCGACCTGCTGCTGGACGCCGGCACGGCTGGCCAGCCGCCGGCGGGAACCTTCGCACCGGCGCCGATCGGTGGCGATGATCCGGGCTTCTGGCTTTATTCGTCGGGCTCGACCGGCCGCCCCAAGGGCACCGTGCATTCGCATGCGAATCTGTGGTGGACCTGTGAGCTGTACGGCCGTGGCGTGCTCGCGCTGCGCGAGAACGACGTGTGCTTCTCCGCTGCCAAGCTGTATTTTGCATACGGCCTGGGCAACGCCTTATCGTTCCCGCTGGCCGCCGGCGCCACCATCGTGCTGATGGCCGAGCGGCCGACGCCCGAAGCCGTGTTCCGGCGCTGGATCGCGCACCAGCCGACCGTGTTCTTCAGCGCGCCGACCAGCTACGCGGCCATGCTCGCGCACCCGGCGCTGCCCGAGCGCGCGCAGGTCGCGCTGCGCATGTGCTCGTCGGCCGGCGAAGCGTTGCCGCGCGAGATCGGCGAGCGTTTTCAGAGCCGCTTCGGCTGCGAGATCATCGATGGCATCGGCTCCACCGAGATGCTGCACGTCTATCTGTCGAACCGCCCCGGCGATGTGCGCTACGGCAGCACCGGCCGGCCGGTGGACGGCTACGAGATCGAACTGCGCGACGACGCCGGTGCGCGGGTTGATGTCGATCAGGTCGGCGATCTGCTCGTCAAAGGCCCGAGCGCCGCGCTGATGTACTGGGGCAACCGCGACAAGTCACGCGCCACGTTCCAGGGCGCCTGGACGATGAGCGGCGACAAGTACGTGCGTGATGCCGATGGCTATTACACCTACGCCGGCCGCAGCGACGACATGCTCAAGGTCAGCGGCCAGTACGTGTCGCCGTTCGAGGTCGAATCCACCCTGATGCAGCACGCGAGCGTGCTCGAAGCCGCCGTGATCGGCGTGCCCGATGCGCAGGGCCTGATGCGCACCAAGGCGTTCGTGGTGCTGCACGCTGCGGTGACGGCCAGCGACTCGGTCGCCGATGAGCTCAAGGTGTTCGTGAAGGCACGGCTGGCGCCGCACAAATACCCGCGCGAGCTGGTGTTCATCGACGAGCTGCCGAAGACCGCGACCGGCAAGATCCAGCGCTTTCGGCTGCGGGCGCGGGAGGCAGCGCCAGGATGACGGTCGCCGACGATGACCACGAAGTCCAGTTCGCCCAGGTTGATTGGGACGGCCGTTGCGACTGGATTGAATACCGCTGGATCGCACCGGAGCGCAACTCGCAGCCGCTGCTCGTTTTCCTGCACGAAGGGCTTGGCTCGGTCACGATGTGGAAGGATTTTCCAGCGCGGCTCTGCAATGGGCTCGGCTGGCGCGGACTGGTGTTCTCGCGCAGCGGCTATGGCCGCTCCACACCGCGCGAGTCCGGTGCGTTGTGGCCGATCGATTTCATGCACGCCCAGGCCTGCAGGTTCCTGCCAGCGTTCTTCAATGCGCTGAAACTGCCGCCGACCGAGCCGCGCTGGCTGTTCGGCCACAGCGACGGCGGCTCGATCGCGCTGATCCATGCGGCCGAATTCCCGGATCAGGTCGCCGGGCTGATCGTGCTGGCGCCGCACCTGTTCGTCGAAGCCATCTCGATCGACAGCATCCGGCAGACCCGTGCGAAGTACATCGCAACGCCCGAGATGCGCAACGGCCTCGCGAAATATCACGACGACCCGGACTCGGCGTTCTGGGGCTGGAACGATGTCTGGCTCGATCCGAACTTCGAGAGTGGCGCCATCGTGCCGCTGCTGCCGCGCATCAGCTGTCCGGTGCTCGCGGTGCAGGGTGACGATGATCGCTACGGCACGATGGCGCAGATCGAGGCGATCGGCAAGGCAGCAGGCAAGGCCCGGCTGTTGAGGTTGCGCAACTGCGGACACTCGCCGCACCGCGACCAGCCGCAGGCGCTGATCGACGCGGTGGCGGCGTTTACCCACGGCTTGACCCACGGCCCGAGCGTCTGAAGTCTCTTTCAGATCAAACACGCACGAGGCGCAGCTCCAGCAATGAAAGCTCGCTCTTCAAACGATAGCATCAAGGAAGGTAGTCCGGCATGACGACGCAAATCAAGCTGATCTCATCGATGGCCACGCGCCAGCTGCTGATTGATCTCGCCACGCAGTTCGAATCGTCCTCGCCGCACCGCGTCGCGATCGAATCGGTCGGCGGTGTCGATGCGGCAAAGCGCGTGCAGGCAGGCGAGCCGTTCGACCTGGTGGTGCTGTCGTCGGAAGCGGTCGACAAGCTGGTTGCCGCAGGCAAGATCGTTCGCGGCAGCAAAGTCGATCTGGTGCGTTCCGGCGTCGCGGTCGCGGTGCGGGCCGGCGCAGCGCGGCCTGACATCGGATCCGAGCAGGCGCTGAAGGCAGCGGTGCTCGCAGCCAGCAGCATCGGCTATTCGACCGGCCCGAGCGGCGTGCAGCTGGTGCAGCTGTTCGAACGCTGGGGCATCGCCGAGGAAATCGCAGGCCGTACGCTACAGGCACCACCGGGTGTACCAGTCGGGCAACTGATTGCCGAAGGCCGCGTCGATCTGGGATTCCAACAATTGAGCGAGTTGATGAATCTGCCCGGCATCGAGGTGCTGGGGCCGTTGCCGGATGCGGTTCGGATCACGACAACGTTTTCGGCTGGCCAAGCGGCAGCATCAAAGCAGCCCGATGCAGTGAGAGCCCTGTTGGCGTTCCTGACTTCGCCTGCGGCGGAGGACGCGAAGCGGAGCCATGGAATGGTAGAGCGCTGAATCGAGCTCCCTGTAACGCGAATTTTTGCGTCGTAAGGGAAATTCTGCATAACCCGCCCCCATCGCTGCTAGCGATCGAAGTTGCATGGCATCCTCCTGTCCCATGAAACAAGCAAGTCTTGAGCTGAACCTGATTGCCAAGAAGACCCGCAAGCGCGAGTTCCTGGCGCAGATGGAGCGCGTGGTGCCGTGGGCGGTGCTGGTCGAGCTGATCGCGCCGTACTACCCCGAGGGCACAAGCGGTCGCCCGCCGTTTGCACTGGAGACCATGCTGCGCGTGCACTTCATGCAGCAGTGGTTTAGCCTCTCGGACCCGGCGATAGAGGAAGCCTTCTTCGACACCCCGCTGTACCGCGAGTTTGCGCAGCTCCAAGAGTTCGCCCGTCTGCCCGACGAGAGCACCATCCTGCGCTTTCGCCACCGGCTGGAGAAACACAAGCTGGCCGAGCAGATCCTGGCCACCGTCAATAGTCTTTTGAGCGAGCGCGGCTTGCTGCTCAAGGCCGGCACGGCAGTAGACGCCACGCTAGTCGCGGCGCCCAGCTCGACGAAGAACAGGCACCGCCAGCGCGACCCCGAGATGCATTCGAGCCAGAAGGGCAACCAGTGGCACTTCGGGATGAAGGCGCATATCGGAGTCGACGCCGACTCAGGGCTGGTGCACACGGTGCGCGGCACCTCAGGCAACGTGGCCGATGTGGTGGAAGGCAACCAGCTGCTGCACGGCGAGGAAGTCAACGGCTTCGGTGATGCGGGCTATCAGGGCGTGCACAAGCGCCCCGATGCCAAGCCAGGCATCGAGTGGCACATCGCGATGCGCCCGGGCAAACGAAAGCAGCTGGACAAGGAGAACCGACCCAGCCACGCACTGCTTGACCAGATGGAAAAGCTCAAGGCCGGCATCCGCGCCAAAGTCGAGCACCCGTTCAGGGTGATCAAGCGCCAGTTCGGCTACGTCAAGGTGCGCTACAGGGGGTTGAAGAAAAACACCCTGCAGCTCAAGACGCTGTTTGCGCTGTCGAACCTCTGGATGGTGCGCCACAAACTGGCAGCGGTATGAGGGGCAGGTGCGTCTGCAACACGGAAAAACACTGCGACAGCCTCCCAGACCGCCCCGCCTGGGGGCTGCGGCAAACGCTGGCTTGAGCAAACCGGCCGCCACCTGCACCAACTCCAATCAACGTCGCCCACAGCACAGTTGGAATCAGGTTATGCAGACCATCCTAAGCTGTATGAAGCGCTCTGGGCGCGTTGCCACTGCATTGATTCGCGGGCATGGCAACAGGCAGAAGGCGGCTATGCGCGAACGATGCTGGGAAGGCTTGAACAGTTGCAGCAATGAATGGAAGGGTGCAGCAGAATCGGGAAGTACGGCTTCGATACAAGAGGCTTTGTTTTCGGCCTGCCGATGGGTCGATGCTGGCTGTGCTGTCCTGGGGTTATTACTGGTTGACCAGTGCAACGGTCAATTCCAAACTAGAGGTGAGCATCGAACTACGGTGCCGCGGTATTCCTAAACCAGTAGGAGTGAAGAAGTTGAGTATTCAGAAACGTGTATTTTTCGCCTTCGCGACTGCCGCATGCTGCGCCGGTGCGGCAAGCGCTGGTCCTCTCGATGGGCTTTATCAGGTGAGCAGCACGGAGTTCTTTGCTGTGCGTCAGGGAAATAACCCGTCGACCAATGCGCCCCTCACCATTGCATCTCGGTTCTATACCGTCACCAACGTGCAGACCAACCCTGTCATTACTTTTCGTCTCGGCACATTGAATCCTGTAAATATTGACTCTTGGGATGGATATACAGGGCCATCAAATGGCTCGAGTGTCACGCTCACAGGACCTGGGAATTTCGGCTTTTGTATCTTTACTTATTCGCTGTCACTTAATGGCAGCAATGATCTGGTGTACGTGTTGACAAACTCCCAGCAATCAGCAGAAGGGTTAAAGCAAAACGCGTCGTGTGCAGCACAGGCGGGTACCCCGATGGTGGCCAAGCGAATCCTGTGATGTGCTTTTTTTCAGCCATGCCCTGTTTGTACGCAAGTTTGTACGCAATCGTGGCGCTGGAAACGCTGGAACGGCTTGCAACAACGTATTGAATTGGCACGAAAAGAACGATCGAACGCAACTTGAAATCAAGTCTGTCGGAATTTCGAAAGTAGGCTCTGTGCGATATTCGTGGTCGCGGCAGCCATCTCGTGCGCAATCTATTGTGGTGGGCTCGCGATATCGCACGATGTGAACGACGATCCGGAATCGGCATTGACCCCGATATCAGTCCAGTTGAAATTCTCACGGGCGAGTGAATGTCAGCGGCGTCGGAACCTTATTGCCTCCGACTCACGTCTGGTACAAGTCTGCGAAGGCAACTTGTATGGTGGAGCAAAAGCTCTATACACCGGCCGGTAATGACCGAATATCGAATCTGACTGTCAATCCCGCCATCCGTTTTACTTGACCAGCAAGTGAGCAAGCAAGTATTGAGACCTTCCAGTGCTGCAAACAGGAAAGCATGGAATGCTGGATAGCATCACGCTCAGTTTTATTCTAGGTATCTTTTGAAATTGAGATCGTCGGAAACTTCGAGGAAAAATCCTTTGCCTTTTCCGCGATCGCAACCGCCACCTTGCGCGCGACCGATTTGTAGATCTGGGCGACTTCGCCGTCCGGGTCCGACACCACGGTCGGCTTGCCGCTGTCGGCCTGCAGCCGGATGTTGATGTCCAGGGGCAGCGCGCCAAGGTATGGCATATCACCCTCCTCGGCCATGCGCTTGCCGCCTTCCTCGCCGAAGATATGCTCAACATGGCCGCAGTTGCTGCAGACGTGCACCGCCATGTTCTCGACGACGCCCAGAATCGGCACGCCGACCTTTTCGAACATCTTGATGCCCTTCTTCGCATCCAGCAGCGCGATGTCCTGCGGCGTGGTGACGATCACGGCGCCAGTCATCGGCACGCGCTGCGACAGCGTCAACTGAATGTCGCCGGTGCCGGGCGGCAGGTCGATGATCAGGTAGTCAAGATCCTGCCAGTTGGTCTGGCGCAGCAGCTGCTCGAGCGCCTGCGTGGCCATCGGGCCGCGCCAGATCATCGCTTCGTCCTGAGCGACCAGAAAGCCGATCGACATCACCTGCACGCCGTAGTTTTCCAGCGGGTCCATCGTCTTGCCGTCGTCGCTCTCCGGGCGGCCTTCCACGCCCATCATCATCGGCTGGCTCGGGCCGTAGATGTCGGCGTCGAGCAGGCCAACGCTCGCGCCTTCCGATGCGAGTGCAAGCGCAAGGTTCACCGCGGTCGTGCTTTTTCCCACGCCGCCCTTGCCGGACGCGACCGCGATGATGTTCTTGACTTGCGGCAGCAGCGCAACGCCGCGTTGCGCGGCATGCGCAACAATCTTGCTGCTCACGGTGGCCGACACGTTCTCGACGCCAGCGACGCTGCGTGCCGCCGCGATCAGGCTGCTGCGCAGCGCCGGGATCTGGCTTTTCGCGGGGTAGCCGAGCTCGACCTCGAACGACACTTCGCCGCCGTGGATCTGCAGGTTGCGCAGCGCCCTGGAGGCGACCACGTCCGCGCCGGTGTTCGGGTCGACGACACGCGCGAGTGCGTCTTTCAATGTTTGTTCGGTGACTGCCATGGCCTGGGCCTCCTGAGATAACCGGGCAGTCTAGCCAATGCGCTTGTGCAGCATCGGCGCGCCGTCGATGGGTAGCGTCGGCGTGACAGCGGTCTCAGCTCGAAAGTTCGTCCATGCCGGTCACCCGCGGGAGCGTGGCGACAAGCGCATCGAGCCTGGTCTCGATCGGTGCGCTCTGGTGCACATCGTGCGCCGGCGCGTGCACGCCGAGCCCTTCGGCCTCGTCGCGATACAGCGCGGCGATGTGCTTGATCTCGTCCTCGATGCGGAAGAAAGCATCGAGCACCATCGGATCGAACGTGCTGCCGCGCATGTCGGACATCAAGGTGGTGGCCACCGCATGCGAAAACGGTTCCTTGTAGCAGCGGCGGCTGATCAATGCGTCATAGATATCGGCGACCGCCATGATGCGGCCGGACAGCGGGATGTCGGCGCCGGCCAGCCCAGCCGGATAGCCGCTGCCGTCCCATTTCTCATGATGGGTGCCTGCGATCTCGCCCGCTATGCGCAGGAAGTTGTCGCCATCGATGCCCTGAGCGGTGCTGGAAATAATGCGCTGGCCGAACGCGGCGTGTTGCTTCATCTGCGTCATCTCGACCGGCGTAAGACGCCCGGGTTTGAGCAGGATGTGGTCCGGCACGCCGACCTTGCCGATGTCGTGCAGCGGCGCGGACAAGAACAGCAGTTCGATATAGGGCGCGGTGAGGATGTCGCGGCAATAGCCGCCGCGTTGCAGCTCCAGCGCGACCGCGCGCACGTAGTGCTGGGTGCGCTTGATGTGGGCGCCGGTCTCCGGGTCGCGCGTCTCGGCCACCGCCGCCATCGATTCCATCGTGACCTTGCGCGCGTTTTCGAGCTGCAGCAGCTGTCCGTGGGCGCGGCGTTTTTCCAGGTGCCAGCGTACCACCAGAAAGGCGCCGAACAGCACCAGCAGCACCACGACCGGCGCCGCGGCCGATACGAAGCGGCCGGTGGCGGCCAGCAGCCAAGCACTTGCACCCAGCAGCATCAGCGCGCCGGCAGTACCCCCTGCCAGCATCACGCTGGTGCCGCGCGCGAACACGAACAGCAGCGCGGCCAGCCCGCCTGCGAACAGGCAGGCTGCGAACACTGCTGCGCCGTCCCACACCGGCCGCGTCACGAAGCCGTTGTGCAGCATGTCTTCCGCCATCACCGACTGGATCTTCAACCCCGGAAACCGCGCATGCAGCGGCGTGCTGTGAAAGTCGTTCAAGCCGACTGCGGTGGTGCCGACGAAGACGATCTTTCCTTTGAACTCGGCTGGGTCGACCTTGCCCGAAAGCACGTCGACTACGGAAATCGACCGGTAGCGGTCCGGGCCGCCGTTGAAGCCGAGCGTCGCATGACCGCTCGAATCGATCGGAATGCGGTAAGCCCCGACCTGCAGGCCCAGTCCATTTTCATCCTGGTCGATCGACGCGTCGCTGAGGTCGAGCGAGCGCAGCAGCGCGGCCAGCGCAAGGTTCGGATGAATCGCACCCCGATAGCCGATCAGCAATGGCGCGCGGCGCAGCACGCCGTCCGCATCAAGCTGGCTGTTCACGAAACCGTTGCTGCGCGCACCCGCGGCGATCACCGGCGCGTTCACGAGCGTGCCGGTCGCCTCGCTCAAAGCGAGCAGGTCGGTGCGGCCGGTCAGGTTGAAGGTGGATGCCGGCGCGCCATTCATGTCGCCCGCGTGGTCGAAATAGAAGTAATTCGAGCCGACCACGCGGTGGCGCGCGATCTCGCTGCCCAGATAACCGTCGTTGTCGAGCAGCCCTTCGGGCACGCCGCTGAACTGCATGTCCACGCCGAAGTCGCGCTTGAACGTCTGCTGGACGTTGGCAAGCGACGCCCGGTCGGCTTCCGGAAATAGGATGTCGAGCGCCAACGCCGCTGGCTGCGCAGCCGCGATCCGGCCGATCAGCGCTGCGATCCGGTAGCGCGGCCAGGGCCACTGGCCGAGCGCGGCCAGGCTCACATCGTCGATATCGACCACCACAGTGTCCTGCGCCGGCCTGCCGTTCGCGATGCGCGGCAGCAACAGGTCGAGCCAGGCGTGGTCCAGCCGCTCGATCGGCGCAACCCGCGCAAGGCTTGCTGCGCCGACCAGCAACGCGAAGCCGATGCCGAGCAGAAACACCAGCAGCGACTGCCTGCGCAGCCGCGCGGTCACCCGTGAAAAATGGCGCATGCGGACTCAAAGGATCATGACTTCGGCGCGCCGGTTCTTCGGCTGCGCACCGCGGGGATCGATCGGCTGGGACGGCGCTTTCGAGCCGAACCAGCGCACTTCGATGCGGCCGACCGATGGGTCGCTTGCCTTCAGCAGCCGTGCGACCAGTTCCGCGCGTTCTGCAGACAGGCGCGCGTTGACCTGATCGCTGCCGATCGAGTCGGCATGGCCGAACACGGAGATCTCGGTCGGCTTGCGCGCGCGCGCCGTTGCCAGCACGGTCGGCAGCAGTGCTTTCGATTCGGGCGTGAGGTCGGTCTTGCCGAGCGCAAAGTAGAGCACGAAGACCTTCGGCTTGGTCGGCTGCGCGCTCATCAGCTGCTGATACGTTGCTTGCAGTGCCTCGGGCTGCAGCGCACCCGCAGCCGAGGGGCCGGCGCCCTTCGCCTCGACCGTGGTGGTGCTGAACGCCTGCTCCAGCTGGCGCGACCCGCCAGCGCCCGATACCGACACCGCGCCGACGTGGCCGTCTTCGTCCGGCAGTAGCACGACGGTGGTGCGCGGCGCTGCGCAACCGGCCAGCGCCGCGGCCAGCAGCACCGCGAGCAGCTGCCGCGTGCGCGCGGTGCGTGGCCGCACGGCCGCGGCGCAAGACAACGCAGGCCAGTTGCTTGCGGATGCGGCGGCCCGGTTCATGTGCAGCTAGTCCGCCGTGATGATGAAACGGGTGCCCCGCACACCCACCGAGGCGGTCGGCGAATCGACTTTCACGGCCTGAGGCGCGAGCTTGCCGATCTGGCCGGATGAATAGATCGCGCTGCCCTTGTCCAGATAGAGCGAGAACGCGTACTTCGATTCCTTCGGCTCATACGCGTAGTCGCGCAGCTTGATGTCGGTAGACGGCCCCACCGTCAGCAAGGTGCCGTCCTTGAACACGATGCCGGCCGTTGCGCCGACGGCGGACCTGAGCTGGTCCGAGACGAACAACTGGTCGCCGGACGCGGCAGCGCTGCTCGATCCGTCACGCAGGATTTCGAGCTTGCCTTCGACGGTCTTGACGATCGCCACGTGCTCCACGTCGGCCAGCGTCGTTCCGGCAGCAACACTGAATGCAAGCGCCAGCAACAACCGGAGGTGGGTCGGAAGAATGAAGTTGAGGAACATGGCAATTGCAATCCAAAATGAAAGTGACGAGCTGAGCCAACCCGCGATCCGTACGACTGAGTCATACCGACCGAGTCAAGGCCGGCGCCAACTCGGGCGGCGGCAACCATTCAGAAAGTTTCAATCTAACCCTGCCAGGCCATCCGGCGTGGCAGGTGCCGTGCGGCCAGCGCGCCGGATGTGCGATTCTTCACACGGGTTGAACAAAAAGTGCGGGAAGCGAAGCGATGTTGCCGCGCGGACCGGCGAAGCAGCCAACCGGCCCGACCGGCGGCTCGACCAGCGCCCCGCAACACGGCTTCTAAAATTACGCTCCTGCTGCCGCGCGGTTTTTTGCGGCTTCACCGAAAAAAAACAGACTGTTCGCCCGATGCCCGTCTCCCGCCAGCTTTTCGTCACCACCGCGCTGCCGTATGCAAACGGCAAATTTCACATCGGCCACATCATGGAGTACATCCAGGCCGACATCTGGGTGCGGTTCCAGCGCATGACCGGCGCGGTGGTGAACTTCGTCTGCGCGGACGATGCGCACGGCGCTGCGATCACGATTGCGGCGGATCAGGCCGGCATCACGCCGCAGGCGTTCGTCGCGGAAATCGCAGCCGGCAGAAAGCCGTATCTGGATGGCTTCGGCATCGCGTTCGACAACTGGCATTCGACCGATGCGCCGGAAAACCACGAGCTTGCGCAAGCCATCTATCGCGACCTGCGCACGGCCGGCCTGATCGACACGCGCAGCGTCGAGCAGTTCTACGATCCGGCCAAGCGCATGTTTCTGGCGGACCGGTACGTCTTGGGCGAATGTCCGAACTGCCATGCAAAAGATCAGTACGGCGACAACTGCGAAGTCTGCGGCGCCGTCTACGCGCCGACCGAGCTGATCGAGCCGTACTCGGCGCTGTCCGGCGCAAAGCCCGAGCTGCGCAGTTCGGACCACTTTTTCTTCCGCCTGTCCGACCCGCGTTGCGTCGCGTTCCTGAAGCAGTGGACCACCGAGCCGGGCCACGTGCAGCCCGAGGTGCTGAACAAGATTCGCGAATGGCTCGAGCCCGGCGACGACGACACGAAAAAAGGCCTCGGCGACTGGGACATCAGCCGCGATGCGCCTTACTTCGGCATCGAGATCCCGGATGCGCCGGGCAAGTATTTCTATGTCTGGCTCGACGCGCCGGTCGGCTACCTCGCATCGCTGAAGAACCTGCTGGAAAAGCGCGGCGAAGATTACGACGCCTACATGGCGCAGCCCGGGCTTGAGCAGGTGCATTTCATCGGCAAGGACATCATCACGTTCCATACCTTGTTCTGGCCTGCGATGCTGCACTTTTCTGGCCGCAAGGCGCCGGACCACGTGTTCGTGCACGGCTTTCTGACCGTGAACGCCGAGAAGATGAGCAAGAGCCGCGGCACCGGCATCGACCCGCTGAAATACCTGTCGGTCGGGCTCGATCCCGAGCAGTTGCGCTACTACATCGCGGCCAAACTGTCGGGTCGCAACGAGGACATCGACTTCAATCCGGAAGACTTTGTCGCACGCGTGAACAGCGACCTGGTCGGCAAGTACGTGAATATCGCGAGCCGCGCGGCCGGCTTCATCGCCAAGCGCTTCGATGGCCGGCTCGGACTTGTCTCAAGCGATGGCGCTGCGCTGCTCGGCGGCTTGCAGGCAGCGGCGGTTGACTTGCGCGAAAAGTACGACGGCCGCGATTACGCGCGCGCACTGCGCGACGTGATGGCGCTGGCCGATCGCGTGAATGAATACGTCGATGCAAACAAGCCGTGGGAACTGGCCAAAAACCCTGAGATGGCCGCGCGCCTGCACGACGTCTGCAGCGTCTGCATCGAGGCGTTCCGGCTGCTGACCTTGTACCTGAAGCCGGTGCTGCCGGCACTTGCCGCGAAGGTCGAGACGTTTCTGAACGTCGCGCCGCTGCAGTGGCAGGACGCTGCCGTCGCGTTGCCGCAAGGCCATGCGATCAGGCCGTACCAGCATCTGATGCAGCGCGTGGATCCGAAGGCAGTCAATGCATTGTTCGAGCCGGCAGAGCCGGCCGCTTCGGTGCCTGCCACAGCGCCTGCAGCCCCTGCGGAAATCGCAGTGCCGGGCGGCGAACCGGTGGCGCCGGAGATCGGTATCGACGACTTCGCGAGAGTCGATCTGCGCATCGCCAGAATCGTCGCCTGCGAGCCGGTCGACGGCTCGAAGAAGCTGCTGCGGCTGACCCTGGATGTGGGTGAAGGCCGCCTGCGCAACGTGTTCTCCGGTATTGCTGCTGCTTACCCAAGCACCGACCTGGTTGGCAAGCTCACGGTGATGGTGGCCAATCTCGCACCGCGCAAGATGAAGTTCGGCATCAGCGAAGGCATGGTGCTGGCCGCAAGCCATGCGGACGAGAAAGCACCGCCCGGCATCTATGTGCTGGAGCCGAATGCGGGCGCGACACCGGGCATGCGGGTGCGTTGACGCCGACCATGCGAATGCAGTTTGACGCGACGCCAGCACGATTGACATGACCAAGCCAGCAGCACGCTGTGCATCTCGGCCTGCCAGCATTCGCGGCTCCCGCCTTGCGGCGCTCGGCACATTGATCGCACTGGCTTCGGCATCCCTCGCCGGCTGCGCGGTGGCCAGCGCGATGGGCACCACCGCATCGTTGCTGGTCGGCACCGTCGGGCTCGCAGCCGATGTCACGATCAACGCTGCGAAGGTGACGGGCAAGGCGATCGGCGCGGCCGCAAGTGCCGTGACGCCGGGCGGCGACGAGGAATGAAAAACGCTTGATGCAGCCGTGCGCTTCTTGAAGCGCTCAGGCTGGCAGTTCGATCGCCTTGTTTTCTTCCACCGCAGCCTTGTAGATCGACTGTTTCGGTTGCGCGAGCACGCGGCGCAGCATCGGCTCGAACTCGCTGAGCGGCAAGGTCTCGCCATTCGGATCGAACGCGGGGTTGTCGTAGATCGCGCAGAACTCTTCCGTATAGCCGAAGTTCGGATGATCGCGAAAGCGCTCGCGCATGTCGCGGTCCAGCCCGATGTGATGGAAGAAGTAGTAGCCCTGGAAGATCGCGTGGTGCTGCACCATCCAGTGGTTGCGCTCGGACACGAACGGCTGCAGGATCGCCGCCGCGATGTCCGCGTGATTGAACGCGCCAAGCGTGTCGCCGATGTCGTGCAGCAGCGCGCAGACCACGTATTCCTCGTCGCGGCCGTCATGCAGCGCGCGCGTCGCGGTCTGCAGGCAGTGCGTGTAGCGATCGACCGGAAAGCCGCCGTAGTCGTTCTCCAAAAGCCGCAGGTGCGCGATCAATCGGTCCGGCAGTTTTTTCGCAAACTCTGCGAACTCGCCGCCGATCAGCTGCCAGTCGCTGGCCTGGCTGTGTTCCATGCGGGTGAAATTGGCGCGTGCATTCATGATCGGCTCCCTGGTGGATCCTAAGGCGATGAGGCAGCACAGTTTAGTGGCCGCGCCACCGGCCGCAGAGCCGTTACTTGACCTTCAGCTCGGGCGATTCCGGGTCGCGCATGCTGCCGGTGCTGACCACCCGGAAATCCTTGTCCAGCATCACGCTGAAGATCATCAGCGTGTTGGCGCCGTCGAGCCAGCGCCAGTCGTAATGCGTCTCGCCCTTGAGCGGATAGGTGGTCGTCTTCATCGGTTGGCCGAGCAGCTTGCGCACGTCCTCCATCGCCATGCCGGCACGCACGCGCGCAAAATTCTCCGGCGTGAGCACCTGGCGCAGCGCGGTCATGCGGCCGTCCGGGCCGATGGTGATCATGTAGTTGCGCGCGCCTTCGGGCTGGCGGTTGTATTCGAAGATGCGACTGCCGCCCGGGCCGTCCCAGACGTTCGCGGGCTGGCCGAACAGGCTGCGCACGTCGGCTTCGGTGGAGACGCCCTCCTTCAATTCGCTGATGCGCTTGCTGTCGCAGCCGACCAGCCCCAGCAACAACGCAAGCAGCCCCATCGTGACGATCTTTCGGGTGGCATACCGGCCCATTGATTCCTCCCCGGCCAGCGAACATCCGCGGCCTTGAACCCAGTTTAGGGGCAGCCGGCGCAGGCGCTGCCGACAACCGCTGCATCGATAAAATCGCTGCAGTTTTTAAGCCCGAGGCCACACCATGTCGTTCTTTCGCCGCCCCGACTACCAGTCGGACGCCACCCGGTTCATCGACCAGCTCAAGGCCGAGCGGCCGGGGCTGGAAGCGCGCCAGCGCGCCGGCCGTGCGTTGCTGTGGGACAAGAACGTGGACCTCGATGCGCTCGGCATCGCGCGGCGCGAGCAGGTGGCGCAGAAGGCTTACGTCTACCAGTCGGACACCGCGCTGGAGCTGGCGCCCGACGAGCCGCGCGCCGGACCGAAAGGTTGAGCCGTCGCACCAGCTGAAGGCATGCCGAAAACCGCACGGCGGCTGCGGGAGACCGGATGACAGCTGTGCCGGATGACATCCTGCCGGCCGAGCTGCCGGCGCTGGCCGACGAGCCGCGCACCGCGTTCGCCAAGCTCTATGGCGAGCCGCTGTTCGCGCTGCCGAAAGACCTGTACATCCCGCCCGATGCGCTCGAAGTCATCCTCGAGGCGTTCGAGGGCCCGCTCGATCTGCTGCTCTATCTGATCCGCCGGCAGGACTTCAACATCCTCGACATCCCGATGGCGGCGCTCACGCACCAGTACCTCGGCTACGTCGAGGAAGTGCGCACACGCAATCTGGAGCTGGCGGCCGACTATCTGCTGATGGCCGCGATGCTGATCGAGATCAAGTCGCGCATGCTGCTGCCTCCAAAACGCGTCGAAGGCGCGGACGAGCCCGAAGACCCGCGTGCGGAACTGGTACGCCGGTTGATCGAATACGAACAGATCAAGCTGGCCGCTGCGCGGCTCGATGCGCTGCCGCAACGTGGCCGTGATTTTGAATGTGCGAAGGTGCATGTCGCGCAACTGCAGGACGTGCGGCTGCCCGAGATCAACGCGGACGACCTGCGCCGCGCCTGGCAGCAGCTGATGAGCCGCGCGCGGCTGGTGCAGCAGCACAAGATCACGCGCGAAGCGTTGAGCGTGCGTGAACACATGAGCGAGGTGCTGCGCCAGCTGCAAGGCCGGCGTTTTGCCGCGTTCGAAGACCTGTTCGATGCCGCACGCGGCGCGCCGGTGCTGATCGTGACCTTCGTTGCACTACTGGAGCTGGCCAAGGAAACGCTGGTGGAGATCGTGCAGGCCGAGGCGTTCGCGCCGATCTATGTGCGGCTGGCCGCGTCCGACCCAGCCTGAGGACGCGGCTGCGGCGAAGCGCGACACGACACGACACGAAAGATGGAATTCGAGCAGGTCGAGCACTGGGTCCAGGCGGGGGTCGAATGGCTGCGGCTGTTCGTCGAGATGTTCGGCGCGATCGTGATCGCCGCAGGCGTGGCGGTCGCGGTGGTCGCGCTGCTGCGGCGATTCATGAGCCGACGCGGCGGCGGTTTTACGGCGATCCGGCTGTCGTTCGCACGCTACCTGATGCTCGCGCTCGAGTTGCAGCTCGCAGCCGACATCCTGTCCACCTCGATCGCACCGACCTGGGAGCGCATCGGCAAGCTCGGCGCGATTGCAATCATCCGCACTGCGCTGAACTATTTCCTGAGTCGCGAGTTGCAGGGCGAGCTCGCCGCTGACCAGTCCGCGCCGGCGGACCCGCGCGGCGCCACGGTCGAGCGGGGCTGACGATCAGCGTCAGGCCACCAGGCCGGGCGGCTTGCCGAGCACACTGAACTGCTACGAGCAAGATAGCGCTCGGCTCAGCATGAGTGTGCGCTCAGCTCTGTTTTTGGTCAGGTCCGCAGCCCGTTCAAATTCGGCTCGTGCTTCTGCGCAACGGCCCAGCCGCACCAGCAGGTCGCCGCGCACGCCGGGCAGCAGGTGGTAACTGCCGAGCGCCGGGTCAGCGCGCAGCCGGTCGACGATTTCCAGCCCGACCGCTGCACCGAACGCCATGGAGACCGCCACTGCGCGATTGAGCTCCACCACCGGCGACGGCGCGACCGCAGCGAGCGTCTCGTAAAGCTCGGCGATGCGCGTCCAGTCGGTGCCAGCAGCACAGGCGGCACGCGCATGGCAGGCCGCAATCGACGCCTGCAGCGCATAGGGCCCGGGCGCCCGGGCCGTGCCGCGAGCCAGCGCGTCGGCCCGCGCGAGCGCCGCCAGTCCGTGTTCTATCGACGGCCGGTCCCACAGATCGCGGTCCTGCTGCATCAGCAGCACCGGTTCGCCGTCCGGACCGGTCCGCGCCGCGCTGCGCGAGTTCTGGATTTCCAGCAGCGCCAGCAGGCCCTGCGCTTCGCCTTGCTGCGGCATCAGCGCGGCCACCATGCGGGCCAGCCGCAGCGCCTCGTCGCACAGCGCAGGCCGCAGCCAGTCGCAGCCGGCGGTGGCCGCGTAGCCTTCGTTGAAGATGAGGTAGATCACCTCGAGCACGGCGGCGAGCCGCTCGCCGAGCCGATCCACCGCCGGCGCCTGGAACGGCACGCCGGCCTCTTTCAGGTTGCGCTTGGCGCGGACGATTCGCTGTGCGATGGTCGGCTCGGGCGCCAAAAATGCGCGCGCGATCTCCTCGGTCGACAGGCCGCCGAGCAAGCGCAACGTCAGCGCGACCCGCGCGTCGAACGACAGCACCGGGTGACAGGCGACGAACACGAGCCGCAGCAGGTCGTCGTCGATCGTGGCGGCGTCCTGGCTGCCGGGTGGTACGGGCGCGGCGTCCTGCAGCTGCGTCTCGAGCTCGAACGTGATTTCGCCTTCGCGCGCGGCCCAGACGTGTTGCCGGCGCAACCAGTCGATCGCGCGGTGCTTGGCGGTCTGCATCAGCCAGGCGCCCGGTTTGTCGGGCACGCCGGCCTGGGGCCAGCGCTCCAGCGCCGCGACCAGCGCGTCTTGTGCGAACTCTTCAGCCACGCCGATGTCGCGCACCATGCGCGCCAGCGCCCCGATGATGCGGCCCGATTCGGCACGCCAGACGGCATCGATCGCGCGCTGCGCGGGATGCGTGAGGCGCTCGGAATCGGGTGGCGACGACATGGCACACGCAGTATCGCTGGGTCGGGGCAGGTCCGCAAAGCCGCACGACGGTGCCGGCACCACGCCGCTTCGGCCGCACAATCGCCGCTGGAACCGTGTTAGACGCAGCACGAACGAGACACGCACGCCAAGTCGGCCTGCGATCGGCCGTGGCCTTCGGCGCCGCCACCACATCCGGCCGATCCCATGAACAGCACTACCGACGAAACCGCGCAAGCCGACCAGGAGAAGAACGACCCGGAAGGCGGCAAAGAAGTGCCCGGTGCCGGCGTGCTGCCCGCCGTGCCGCCGCCGCCAACGCGCCGCCGGCTCGGCCTCAAGCAGGAGCTGCTGCTGGCGTTCATGCCGACCGCGACGATCCTGCTGGTGCTCGCGTTCGTCGAAGCGCTCACGCAGCAGCGGCTGCTGTTCGCATCGCTTGCGTCCAGCGCGTTTTTGATCTATCTCGATCCGCAAAGCCGGGTCAACAGCGTGCGCACGCTGGCGGTGGCGCAGACGGGTGCAGCGGCGATCGGGCTGCTGACCTACTGGCTGTTAGGCCCCGGCTACTGGGCCGCGGGCTCGGCGATGGTGCTGGCGATCATCGCGATGGTCTCACTCAACAGCATGCACCCGCCGGCGGTCGCCACCGCGTTGAGTTTCGGCTTACGTGCGGGCGACCAGAGCAACGTGATGCTGTTCGCGATGGCCGTCGGCATGACGGCCGTGCTCTTGCTGCTGCAGCGCGCTGCCGTGCGGCTGGCCCGGCACGATGCGGCGAAGGAACTGGTGGAAGAACGTGCGGAGGAACGCGCCGCCGAGCGCTGACGGCTGCCGGGCGGCAGGTGGCAGGTGGCAGGTAGGTCGCCGGCAACGTCGGGTCGCCTGCGCCGGCCTGAAATCTCCCATCCCGACCAGTGGACGCACCTCGACGGCCACCACGGCCTGACCTCGCGACGAAACGGGATTCGCCGGTGTCGGCCACTCATGCTTCGTGGCAAGGTCCGGTCTCGCGCACCTCCACCGTGCCCCAGCCTGCGGCTGGGCACCGCGCGGCGATTTCGACGGCCTGCTCGAAGCTGTCGCATTCGATCAGAAAGAAGCCGCCGATCATCTCGCGCGCTTCGGTGAACGGGCCGTCGATCAGCCGGGTCTTGGCAGCGCGCCGCTGCACCCGCTTGCCCTGCCGATCCGGCCGCAGCGACTCCATCGCGAGCAGCCGGCCACGCGCTTCGAGTTCGGCGCCGAACGCGCGCATCTGCTCGAACACCGCGTGGCCTTGTGCTTCGCTGCGCTCGGCGCGCTGGCCATGCGGCTCAAGGATCGTCAACAGGTAAGCCATGCGTTCATCCTTTTCGTGACGGGAAGCCGAGGACTGTTGCCTCGGTGGAAAACAGCGCCAGCCAGAAGGAACAGCCACGGCGGCGCGATGCGAGCGGCGTGCCTCAAAACGGAAAGCCGACGATCGCCTTGATCGACAACGCGTCCGAACTTCCCGTGAGGCCGCGGCCGACGCCGAAATTGAAATCCCAGCCGCGCCCGCTCCAGTCGACCACCGCATACAGCGTGCTTGCCTGCTGGCCCGACGGCAACCGTTGCGACAGCGTGCCGATGCCTGCATAGTGCTCGAGGCCAAGCGCGAAGCCGCTGTCGCCGACCGTGCGCGCGATCTTGGTGGACAGGCCCAGCTCGGGCGAACGGCCGCGATAGCCGCCCGACAGGTCCCAGCCGAGCACCGGATTGACCGCGACCAGCCAGCGCGCATCGCGCCAACCCAGCATGCCGCGCAGCTCGAAGCCGTTGCGCGATTCGGAATAGCGCTGCGCGAGCCGCGACAGCTCGCCGTTCAGCCCGAAGAACCAGCCGCCGTGATCTTCCGAGTGCACCGGCACCCACTTGAGGCGCAGCTTGGCGCCGGCCAGCCGGAAGTCGCCGCCCGCATCGCGGCTGGCCGGCAGATACAGGCCGGCTTCGAAATCGCGCGTGAGACCGTAGGAGAACTCGGGCGTGACGCGAACGCCGCGGTCGGGCACCGATTCGCCGGCGTAGTCCGGCTGCGAGCGGCCGCGCGGCGTGGTGTTCAGGTGCAGTTCGAGGCCGAACTTGCCCGGCTCGTTGATGTCGTCGCTGTAGACCTGGATTTCGTCGTAGAGCGCGGCGTGGCAGTTGCCGAAAGCGCCCATCGTGACGGCGACCGTGGCTTGCAGCAGCCAGTCAGCATTTCGTCGATTGAGCAATGCTGGTGGCCCAGCGTTGGCGCGCAGGCCGTTGCCCGCGGCGCGGCGCCGGTCGCCAACGGATGCAGTGGATCGATGTTGCATGCGGTTGCCGCGCCCGAGGGCCGGCCAATAATGAGGGCTTGCGCGCTTGGGTGGCCATTCGTCGGCGCGCTGGTCGCAAACGATGATGCTACCTTTTTGCTAGCTGACAATGAGGGCGGCTCCAGCGCCTGCGGCACATTTTTCTTGAAATTTCGGGCACGAGAGGTTGGCGACCATGATGAACATTCAAACAAGTGCCAGGCAAGTTCTCCTTGCGCCGGCCATGGTGCTGGCACTGGCCGGCTGCGCAGACAAGACGCTGGCGATCGGCAATCTGTACCAGCGGCTCGGCGGCGAGGCATCGGTGGCCAGGATCGTCGACGACTTCATCGTCAATGTGCAGGAGGATGCGCGCATCAAGGAACAATTTGTGCGCACCGATCTGCCCCGGTTCAAGACCGCGCTGGCCGCGCAGATCTGCGAACTCGGCGGCGGTCCCTGCACCTACACCGGACCGTCGATGCGCACCGCGCACCAGGGCATGAAGATCACGAACGTCGAGTTCGACGCGTTCATCGGCGACCTTGCGAAGGCGCTGGACCGGCACGGTGTCGATCCGGGCGATCAGCGCGAACTGCTGTTCAAGCTGGAGGCGATGCGCATCGACGTGATGGCGCTGGACGCGGGCGGCTGATGCGCAGCGCCGCTACTGCAGCAACGGTGCGCCGGTCTTTTGCTGCAGCGTCTCACGCGTGACGCCCGGGGCCAGCTCGACGATCTTCAGGCCTTGCTCGGTCACGTCGAGCACGCCCAAGTCCGTGATGATCCGGTCCACCACGCCGACGCCGGTCAGCGGCAAGGTGCAGTCCTGCAGGATCTTCAAGTCCTCGCCGCCATCCTTCTTGCGCGCGACGTGCTCCATCAGCACGATCACGCGCTTGACGCCGGCCACCAGGTCCATCGCGCCGCCCATGCCCTTGACCATCTTGCCGGGGATCATCCAGTTGGCGAGGTCGCCTTTTTCGCTGACCTGCATCGCACCCAGGATCGACAGGTTGATCTTGCCGCCGCGGATCATCGCGAAGCTGTCGTGGCTGCCGAAGATGCTCGAGCCTGGCAGCGTGGTGACAGTCTGCTTGCCCGCGTTGATCAGGTCCGGGTCGATGGTGGCCTCGGTCGGAAACGGGCCGATGCCGAGCATGCCGTTTTCCGACTGCAGCCAGACCTCCTTATCCTTCGGCACGAAGTTCGCGACCAGGGTCGGGATGCCGATGCCGAGGTTCACATAGAAGCCGTCTTCGAGTTCCTGCGCGGCGCGCGCCGCCATCTGGTCTTGCGTCCAAGGCATTTTCTTCAAGCTCCTGCTTTCGTGGAAAGGGTGCGCTTTTCGATGCGCTTCTCGGGAGAAGCATTCAGCACGATGCGGTGCACGTAGATGCCGGCCAGGTGCACGTCGTCGGGTGCGAGTTCACCGACCTCGACGATCCTTTCGACTTCGACGATGCAGACCTTGCCCGACATGGCGGCGGCCGGGTTGAAGTTGCGCGCCGTGAGGTTGAAGCGCAGGTTGCCGCTCTTGTCGGCGATGTCGGCCTTCACGAGCGCGACGTCTGCCACCAGGGATCGCTCCATCAGATACTGCTCGCCGTCGAACTCGCGCACTTCCTTGCCTTCGGCGACCAGGGTGCCGACGCCGGTCTTGGTGAAGAACGCGGGGATGCCGGCGCCGCCCGCGCGCAGCTTCTCGGCCAATGTGCCCTGCGGTGTGAATTCGAGTTCGAGTTCGCCGGCCAGGTACTGCCGTTCGAACTCCTTGTTCTCGCCCACGTAGCTTGCGATCATGCGTTTGATCTGATGGGTTTTGAGCAAGATGCCAAGACCGAAGTCATCGACGCCCGCATTGTTCGAGATGCAGGTCAACTCCTTTGCGCCACTGTCGTGCACCGCCTGGATCAGCGCCTCCGGAATGCCGCACAGGCCGAAGCCGCCGACGGCCAGCATCTGGCCGTCCTGCACCAGGCCCTTGATGGCCTCATCGGCCGATGGAAAAATTTTGTTCACTCGAGGTGCTCCATTCGGTGGTGGTCTTCTGTGTTGACAGCCCGCTACGATACTACGCAATGCATGCGGCTTTGCCGCCCACGCGCCCTGAGGCGATGCCCCTGAGCCGATGCATACGGCGGTCCGGCGAATCGGCGTGTCCGATCTGCCCAAAGTCGCGCAGGCGCCCCGTCCGCACCTGCGCCGTGCCGTCAAAACCCATTACCGGAATTGTTGCCATGCTGGACATACTGCTGCTCCGAAAAGACCTGCCGTCGGCGGTCGCCCGGCTTGAAACCCGCCGCCTGCCACAGACGTTCTTGAACATCGAGGCGTTCGAGTTGCTCGAATCCGAGCGCAAGGCGCTGCAGACGCGCACCGAGGAACTGCAGGCGCGCCGCAACGCTTTAAGCAAGCAGATCGGCCAGCTGAAAGGCCGCGGCGAGTCGGCCGACGATGCACAGCGCGAAGTCGCGCAGATGAAAGACGAGTTGAGCACCTCCGGCACGCGGTTGGAAGCGATTCAGGCCGAGCTGCTGTCGATGCTCGAAGCGGTGCCGAATCTGCCGTCGCCAAGCGTGCCGGTGGGTGCGGGCGAAGCCGACAATGTCGAGCTGCGCCGCTGGAGCCCGGTCGAAGGCCCGGGCGGCAGCCCGGCCGCGATGAGCTTCACGCCGCGCGATCATGTGGACCTGGGCCAGCCGCTCGGGCTCGACCTGGAGCTCGGTGTGAAGCTGTCGGGCGCGCGCTTCGCGGTCATGAAAGGCCCGATAGCCCGGCTGCATCGCGCACTGGCCGCGTTCATGATCGACCTGCAGACCAGTGAGCACGGCTACCTGGAGTGCGCGCCCCCCTACATCGTGAACGCCGAATCGCTGCGCGGCACCGGCCAGTTGCCGAAGTTCGAAGCAGACCTGTTCGCAGCGAAGAAAGGCGGTCAGGAAAGCACGGAGGAAGCGCCGGACCAAACGCCGCTCTACCTGATCCCGACCAGCGAAGTGCCGCTCACGAATTTCGTGCGCGACACGGTGCTGTCCGAATCCGAGCTGCCGATCAAACTGACTGCGCACACGCCCTGCTTCCGCTCCGAGGCCGGCTCCTACGGCCGCGACACGCGCGGCATGATCCGCCAGCATCAGTTCGACAAGGTGGAGATGGTGCAGATCGTGCATCCGTCCACCAGCGATCGGGTGCTCGAAGACATGACCGCGCATGCCGAAGCCGTGTTGCAGCGGCTCGAACTGCCCTATCGCGTGGTGGCGCTGTGCACGGGAGACCTCGGCTTCGGCGCGGCGAAGACGCACGACCTCGAAGTCTGGCTGCCTGCGCAAAGCACCTACCGCGAGATCAGCTCGGTCAGCAACTGCGAAGCGTTTCAGGCGCGCCGGCTACAGGCACGCTTCAAGAACGCGCAGGGAAAAAACGAGCTCGTGCACACGCTGAACGGCTCGGGCCTGGCGGTCGGCCGCACGCTGGTTGCGGTGCTGGAGAACTATCAGAATGCGGATGGCTCGATCCGCGTGCCCAAAGTGTTGCTGCCTTACCTGGGCGGCACCGAACTGCTGAAACGCGCAGCCGGCTAGCGCCTGCCGGCGTGCCGGCGTGCCGGCGTGCCGGCGTGCCATCAGACCATGCAGAACGCGCAGATCTTGTGGCCGTCCAGATCCCGGAAATAGGCGCCGTAGAAGCTGGTACCGCGCAGGCCCGGCGCGCCGTCATCGGTCGCGCCCAGCGCCAGTGCCTTGGCATGCAGCGCATCGACCTGTGCTTGGTCTGCCATCGGCAGCGCGATCATGGTGCCGTTGCCGACCGTCGCGGGCTCGCCGTCGTACGGCTTGATGACGCCGAACAACGGCTTGCCCTTGGCGTTGCCCCAACCCTGCCCGCGACCGAGGAAGTCGGTCACCTTGCGGCCACCGATGACACTGAAGAGTGCGTCATAGAACGCAACAGCGCGCGGCAAGTCGTTGCTGCCAAGGGTGGTGTAGCCGATCATGGGTATGGGTCTGTTTCGGTGCAGTTTGAGGGCGATGCGGCTGCAGCTTGGCAGCCGTTCGGGATGAGGACTTTAACCGGCGCACCAGGTGCGCATGCAGCTCACGCAAGCGCCGGCAGCCGCGCCCGTTCATCATGCACCGCGAGCCGGCCCAGCAGGTGCTCGAGCTCGGCGCGCGTGGTGGCCGACAGCGCGGCGGCCGGCGCACGCAGCGCGGCACTCGTCAGCAGGCCCCGCCGCATCAGCAGGTACTTGCGCACGGACAACCCGAGGCCGGGCTGCTGCTCGTAGCGCAGCAGCGGCAGGTGCGCATCGAACAGGTCGTGCGCCGGCTCCCGCTGCCCGGCGCGCGACAGCCGCACCACGTCGGCAAGCATGTCCGGAAACGCATAGCCGGTGTTCGCGCCGTCGGCACCGCGCTCCATCTCGTAGTCCAGAAACAGCCCGTTGTTGCCACAAAGGATCGCCAGATGGCGCATGCCGGCATCGCGTTCGAACCCGCGCAGTGCAGAAATTTTTTCCAGCCCCGGCCAGTCTTCATGCTTGAGCATCACGCAGGACGGCAGCTCGAGGGCAATGCGCCGGATCACGGCCGGCGACATCTGCACCGAGAACGTGAGCGGATAGTCCTGCAGCGCAAACGGCACGTCGGCCCCGATCGCGGCCACCGCCTGCCGGTAGTAGCCGACGATCTGCTCGTCGGTGCGCAGGGTTGAAGGCGGCGCGATCATCACGCCGGCGGCACCGGCCGCCATCACCTCGGTGCTCAGCTCCCGCATCGCCGCGAAGCCCGGCGCCGATACGCCGACGATCACGGGCAGTGCCGATGCACGGCGGATCATGCGCACCGCCACTGCAACGCTCTCGGCATGCGTGAGCTTGGGCGCTTCGCCGAGCTGTCCGAGCACCGTGATGCCGTCAGCGCCGATCTGCCGATAGAAATCGACGAGCCGGTCGATCGAATCGACGTCGATCCGGCCGTCATCGAAAAACGGTGTCGGGGCGATCGGGTAAACGCCACGCGCATCGGAAGTCAGTCGCATCGGGTGTCTCCAGTCGCAGGTGTCGTCGCGCCGTCAGGCCGACGCGGCAGCGCAATCGGATGCCATCACCTGCGGCGCGGCGGCGGCTGCGTTCGTCTCCAGCACCGTGATGCGCCACAAGGTGCGCGCATCGGCCGGATCGATCAGGGTGGCCGCGTGCAGCAGCGACGCGTTGTCCCAGACCACCACGTCGCCGACGACGTAGGCCAGTGCGTATCGATACTTCGGCTGCGTTGCGTGCGCGGCCAGTTCATCGAGCAGGTCCACGGCTTCATCCTCGGGCATGCCGACGATGCCGAACGAACTGCCCGACACCGCATAGAGCGACGTGCGACCGGTAACCGGATGCGGCCGTGCCACCCGGTGTGCGATCCGGGGCATGCGGGCTCGCTGGGCCTCGGTCAACGGCGACGCGGCGGTGCGGCTCGCGTCGTTCTGATCGTGCCGATTGCCGTAGTGATGCACCGCGTACAGCGGTGCAATGCGCCGCTTCATCGTGCCCGGCAGGTCGTCGTACGCCGCCTGCTGGTTCGCAAACAACGTGTGGCCGCCGACTTTCGGCACGGTGATCGAGTACAGCGTGGTCGCGCGAGCGGGAACCCGCAGGTACGAGTAGTCGGTGTGAAAGTATGAGCCTGCATCCTGCAGCCCCGTCGGCTGACCGTGCGGGTCTTTTACGTTAGACAGGATCAGGATGTTCGGGTCTTCCGGATGATGGAACTGGTCGATCACATGCGGCTCGGGCGGGCCAAGGCGCTGCGCGAATGCGACGAACTGCGCCGCCGTGAGCTGCTGCCCGCGCAGCACCAGCAGCTGACCTGCATAGAACGCGCGCTCGATCTCGGCGAACGCTGCATCGGACAGACTTGCTGAAAGGTCGACCTCGTGCGTTTCCAGCCCGAAGCCCGGGCAGAGCGGAGTGAAGGTGGGCATGTCGGCGTGTGGCAGCTATTTGACGAAATTCGGCATGACCAGCCGCGGCAGCCACAGCAGCAAGTCCGGAAACAGGATCACGATCAGCAGCACGCACATCAGCGGAATGAAGAGGATCGCCGTGTCGCGCACCGCTTCCCTGATCTTGATGCCGCCGACCGAGCACGCGATCATCAGACACAAGCCGTACGGCGGCGTGACAAGTCCGTAGGCGATCGAGATCACGCCGATGATCGCGAAATGCACCGGGTGCATGCCGACCTGCGCGGCCAGCGGCGCGAGGATGGTGCCGACGATGATGATCGCTGGAATCGCATCGATGAAGCAGCCGATGAACAGGAACGCCGCCGCCGTGATGAAGCCGACGCTGGTCACGCCGCCGCCCCACGACGCGACCGAGCTGACCACCAGTTGCGGAATTCGAAAATACGCGAGCAACCACCCGAACGCCGATGCGGTGCCGATGCAGAACAGCGCAATGCCCGCAAAGCGCGCCGACTCGTACAGCGTGCTCGCCAGCTGGCGCGGACTCAAGGTGCGATAGATCAGCACGCCCAGCAGCATCGCATACAGCACCGCGATCACGGACGCCTCGGTCGGGGTGAAAAAGCCGCCGACGATGCCGCCCACGATGATGCCGGGCGTGAGGATCGGCAGCACCGCAGCACCAGCCACCTTGAGCAGTTCGCGTGCGCCCGCCCGCGGAAAGATCGGATAGCCGCGCCGCTTCGCATAGATGTAGACCGTGCCCATCAGCGACAGCGCCATCAACAGGCCCGGCAGCACACCCGCCACGAACAGCCCGCCGATCGACACCGAGATCACGCCGCCCCAGACCACCATCAGGATCGACGGCGGAATGATCACGCCCATCACGGCCGCGCACGCGATCAGCGACACCGCGAATGGCGTGTCGTAGCCCTGCTTCTTCATGGCCGGGATCAGCACGCCGCCAACGCCGGCCGCTTCCGCCGTCGAGGAGCCCGAGATGCCCGCGAACAGCATCGACACCAGCACGCTCACGTGGCCCAGTCCGCCCGGCAGATGCCCGACCAGCGCGCGCGACAGGTTGATCAGCTTGTCCGTGATGCCAGCTGAATTCATCAGGTTCGCAGCCAGCATGAAAAACGGAATCGCGAGCAGCAAAAACGAGTTGTAGGACTTCAACATCTCGTTGAGCAGCAGAAACGGCGTGAGCCGCTCGTCGATGAAGAACACCGGCACGCAGGCCAGACCCAGCGCGAACGCGACCGGCACGCGCAGCACCACGAGCACCGCGAACGTGCCGAACAGGATCAGCGCGACTTCAAGCGGACCCATTGTCGCCGCGCTGGTACAGCGCCATGTCGTCACGAATGGCTTCGGTCAGAAACGACAGCCAGCAGAGGCCCGCCAACGGCCAGGCTGCATGGATCGCGAGCATGTTCAGCCCCGTCATCTCCGAACTCTGCTGCCAGCCGAATTCGGCAAAGCGCCAGCCGAACGCAACGAAGATCAGCGCAACCAGCAGGATCGACACGTGCACGACGATGCGGGCCACCGCTCTGGACTTCGCAGTCTTCGGCGCCGGCAGCACATCGACGTCGAAGTGTGCACCGTCACGCACCGCGATCGTCGCGCCGATCATGATCAGCCAGACCAGGCAAAAGCGCGCGGCTTCCTCGGTCCAGATGTAGCGCGGCACGAAGTCGAAGAAGCGCGAGAAGATCTGCAACGTGACGGGAATCAGCATGACGGCGATCAGCACCGTCAGCAGCACCTGCAGCACGCGATAGATCACGCCGTTGAATGCGCGCATGGCTTCGCAGCTCCGCTCGAGCCGCTACTTGACGGCGTTCACCTGCTCGAGGATCGCGCTCGCTTCGATCTGCTTCGCATAGGCCTGCTTCACGGGCGCGGCCAGCTCCAGCAGCCTGGGTCGCTCGGTGAATTCATAGGTCTTGAGCTTGCCTTCCTTCTCGAGCTTGGCCAGCAGCGCCGAATCGCTCTTGGACTCCAGATCGCGGCCGAACTTGCCGGCTTCCTTGCCGGCCTTCTGGATCGCGGCCTGCAGGTCGGGCGGCAGCCGGCGGAATGTCTTGCCCGAGAAGCACAGCGGCCGCACGGTGATCGCGTGCTGCGTGAGCGAAATGTCCGGGCCCACTTCGTAGAACTTCATCGCATCGAGCCCGGCCGCCTCGTTCTCGGCGCCCTGGATCACGCCGGTCTGGATCGCGTTGTAGACCTCGTTGTAGGCGATCACGGTCGGCTTGGCGCCGATCGCGGAGAACATCTGGGTCTGGATCGGCGCACCCATCACGCGCATCGACAGGCCCTTCAGCTCCTCCATGTTGCGCACCGGCTTGTTCGCGATGATGTTGCGCGTGCCGCCGCCCGCGTAGCCGATGATCATCACGTCGGCCTTCTTCGAGACCGCATCGACGATCGGCGCAAACGCATCCGAGTCGAGCACCTTGTTCCAGTGCACGAGGTCGCGGAACAGGAACGGCATGTCCAGCAGCGGCGCGGCTTTCGCAAACGTCGACATGTGTGCGGGCGAGACGATCCCGTAGTCGACCGAGATACCCTGGTTCATGTAGGCGAAGTAGTCCTTCTCGACGCCGAGTTCGCTGTTTCGGTGCAGCACGAACTCGACCGGCTTGCCGTAGTAGTCCTTCACCAGTTGCTGGAATTTCAGCAGCGCCTGGTTGAACGGATGGTCGTCGGCGAACTGCACGGCGCCGTGCAGCACGGGCGGTGACTGGGAGAACGCAGGCGCGCAAAGCATGGCTGCGGCGGCAAGGGCGGCGGCGCGTGCGATGGCGCGAATGGGTCGGTACATGTGGTGTGTCTCCTTTGTTGTGGGCGAACCGTCTGCCCGGTCATGCCGCAGCATTCCTGCAGCAGGCCGGCCGGCAGCCAGCGCACTGGCGCTGCCGCGACGATTTGACGGGACGTGCAGCGAAGCTGTCAATGCCGGTCTACCCTGCCCCTGTTCGGGCTTGCCTGCCGGATCATCAAGAAAGCACTCGTCGGCCATTGCTTTGTGATGCCCACCAGTTGCGCCACACTTGAGCGGTGCCGCGCGATGGGTCGCCGGCTACACAACACCCAGGAGACAAATCAATGAAGACCTTTCCCCAACTGCCCCGCCGCGCGTTCGTGCATGCCTGTCTTGCCGGCGCACTGCTGGCCGGCACCATGACGGCTTTTGCGGCTTATCCGGACAAGCCCATCAAGCTGATCGTCCCCTATCCGCCCGGCGGCGCGACCGATGTGATCGGCCGCATCGTCGCGCAGCGGCTCGGCGACGCGCTCGGCCAAAACGTGCTGGTGGACAACCGCGGCGGCGCGGGCGGCAACATCGGCGCCGAAGCCGCAGCCAAGGCACCTGCCGACGGCTACACGCTGTTGATGGGCGCGCTGACCTCGCATTCGACGATGGCAACCCTTGAGAAAGGCAAGCTGCGCTACAGCCTGACGCAGGACTTCGCACCCGTGATGGTGGTCGGCTCGGTGCCGCTGGTGGTGGTGGTCAATCCGCAGGTGCCGGCCAATACGCTGAAAGAATTGATCGCATACGGCAAGGCCAATCCCGACAAGCTCAACTTCGCCTCGTCGGGCGCCGGCTCGCCGCAGCGCATGGGCTCCGAGATGCTGAAGCGCGACGCCCAGGTGCCGATGCAGCACATCGCCTACAAAGGCAGCGGCCCGGCCATGACGGACCTGGTCGGCGGCCAGGTCAACATGATGGTCGAGACCGTGCCGGCCGCGCTTTCGTTCATTCAAGCCGGCAAGTTGCGCGCTTTGGCCGTGACGATGCCCGAGCGCATTTCGATGCTGCCGGATGTGCCTTCGGCGCCGGAAGCGGGCATGCCGAGCCTCGACGTCGCATCGACCTTCGGCGTGCTCGCGCCGGCCGGCACACCGCCCGAGATCGTCACGCAGCTGAACGCGGCGCTTGCAAAGGTCGTGCAAGACCCGGAGGCAAAGGAACAGTTCTTGAAGCAGGGCGTCTACGCGGCCAAGCCGACCACACCGGCCCAGTCGGCCGAACGCATCAACGCCGAAGTCGCGCGCTGGGCCAAGTTGATCGATGAAGCCGGCATCGCGCCGGAGTGACCCCATGGCGAACAAGAAACCCCCTACCCAATCCGCCAACAGCGCCGACCCGTCGGGCATGAAAAAAGGCCTGACCAGCTACGGCGACACCGGCTTCTCGCTGTTCTTGCGCAAGGCGTTCATCAAAGGCGCGGGCTTCACCGACGCGGCGCTGGACCGGCCCGTGATCGGCATCACGAACACCGGCAGCAGCTACAACCCGTGCCACGGCAACATGCCGCAACTGCTCGAGGCTGTGAAGCGCGGCGTGATGCTGGCCGGCGGCCTGCCGATGGACTTTCCGACGATCTCGATCCACGAAAGTTTTGCCGCGCCGACCAGCATGTTCCTGCGCAACCTGATGTCGATGGACACCGAGGAACTGCTGCGCGCGCAGCCGATGGACGCGGTGGTGCTGATCGGCGGCTGCGACAAGACCGTGCCCGCGCAGTTGATGGGCGCCGCATCGGCCGGGCTGCCTGCGATCCAGCTCATCACGGGCTCGATGCTCACGGGAAGCCACCGCGGCGAACGCGTCGGCGCCTGCACGGACTGCCGGCGTTACTGGGCCAAGTTCCGCGCCGGCGACATCGAAGCCGACGAATTGTCCGACGTGAATGATCAGCTGGTCGCCAGCGTCGGCACCTGCTCGGTGATGGGCACCGCGAGCACGATGGCCTGCGTCGCCGAAGCGCTCGGCATGACGGTGCCCGGCGGCGCGTCACCGCCCGCCGTCACGGCCGACCGCATCCGCATCGCCGAGCAGACCGGCGCGCAAGCCGTGCAGATCGCGAGGGATCGACTGACGATCGACCAGATCCTGACGCCGCAAGCATTCGAGAACGCGCTGCGCGTGCTGCTTGCGATCGGCGGATCGACCAACGCCGTCGTGCACCTGACCGCCATGGCCGGCCGCATGGGGCTCGACTTGGACCTCGACGCGCTTGACCGCATGGGCCGCGAAACGCCGGTGCTGCTGGACCTGAAGCCCTCCGGCCAGCACTACATGGAAGATTTTCATCATGCGGGCGGCATGACCACGCTGCTGCGCGAGTTGAAGCCGCTGCTGCACCTCGATGCGCTGACGGTGACCGGCCGGACGCTGGGCGAGGAAATTGATGCGGCCGGCCCCGCGTTCAAGCAAGATGTGGTGCGCCCGTTCGGTGATCCGATCTACCGCGAAGGCGGCATTGCTGTGCTGCGCGGCAACCTCGCGCCCGGCGGCGCGATCATCAAGCAGTCGGCGGCCGACCCGAAGCTGATGGAGCACGAGGGCCGAGCCGTCGTGTTCGAGAACCTCGAAGACCTGGCCGAGCGCATCGACCGCGACGACCTCGACGTGAACGCCGACGACATCCTGGTGCTGAAAAACATCGGCCCGAAAGGCGCGCCCGGCATGCCCGAAGCCGGCTACCTGCCGATCCCGCAAAAGCTCGCACGCGCCGGCGTGAAAGACATCGTGCGCATCTCCGACGGCC
This sequence comes from Burkholderiaceae bacterium, assembly GCA_965218765.1. Classification (GTDB taxonomy): domain Bacteria; phylum Pseudomonadota; class Gammaproteobacteria; order Burkholderiales; family Burkholderiaceae_C; genus JBBPYC01. The sequence continues at coordinate 1,386,984 of CBDCLU010000002.1, forward strand.
GCATGAGCGGCACCGCGTTCGGCTCGATCGTGCTGCACGTGACGCCCGAGTCGGCGATCGGCGGGCCGCTCGCGCATGTGCACAACGGCGACCGGATTCGCTTGTCGGTGCAGCACCGGGAGATCGCGCTGCTGGTGTCGGATGAGGAACTAGCGCGGCGGGCCAAGGCGTCCCCGGTCACGACACCGACCGCCGAGCGCGGCTATCGCAAGCTGTTTCTGCAGACGGTGCTTCAGGCCGATCAGGGTGCGGATTTCGACTTTCTGCGGGCGGCAAAAACAGTGGGCAAGGTACCGCGCTGAATGCAATCGTCAGGCCGCAGTTTGCGACGAGTCGAGAGCGGACCCCTGGAGAAAATCGGCACATTCCTTCACCCTGCCTTCGTTCGCTCCCATCCCCGCATCATCTGCGCACTCGCCTCATCCGCCGGGTAGTACAACTCGAACGTCAGCTCGGCCAGCGTCACGTCCAGCGGTGAGCCCAGTGTCGCGAGCGCGGTGAACAGCGACAGGCGCCCTTGCGGCAGGTTCAGGATGCAGGGAACGAGAATTCGGTTGGCTCCGTTCGACGCTGGGTCGATCGCGGCGGCCTCGAATCCGGCGACGCCGGGGTAGCTGCGCACTTCGTCGAGCAGCGCTTGCGCTTTCGGGTCCAACGTGCTCGACGCGATGCGCTCGATCCCGGAGAGCAGCGCGCTGCCCCACTCGGCGAAGTTTTCGGTGATCGCAGCAAAACCTTTAGGGTGCAGGCCGGCACGGAACAGATTCAAGGTCGGCTGCGTCAACTCCGGCGGCAGGGCCGCGAGCATTCGCTGCGCTGCCTTGTTGGCGAACACCACGTTCCAGTAGCGGTCCAGCGCGACGCCCGGATACGGGTCGTGCGCGTCGAGCAACCGTGCGAGCGACCGCCTGACTTCACCCAGCTCGGGCGAATCGATCGGCGTCTCGGCAAATCGCGGTGCGTAGCCCGCCGACAGCAGCAGCTGGTTGCGCTCGCGCAGCGGCACGTCGAGCCGTTCGGCAAGCGACAGCAGCAGTTGCGCACTGGGCCGGGAGCGGCCGTTCTCGACGAAGCTCAGATGCCGCGCCGACACATCGGCGTCGAGTGCGAGATCGAGCTGGCTCAGGCGCCGCCTGGTGCGCCAATTGCGCAGCAGGTGGCCAACCGGCTGCTGCTGATGCTGGAGAACGCCGGTGCTGTTCAGGTTCATGACGCATTCGAAAACGGACTCGCTGTCGCGAACCAGAGCCCGATACCGGTTGCGATGATGAACGCGCCGTCGATCACGCCGATCGAAAGGAAATACTTGGTCTGCAGGGTCGGGATCAGCTCGGGCTGGCGCGCCGCGCCTTCGAGGAATTTCATCGTCGCAAGCGCGATGCCGATGCACGATCCCAGGGCGGGGATGCCGATCAGCAGCGCGACAGCAAGCGGAAGCAACGCGTTGGAATTGGACATGGTCGTATTCTTATCGAGAGTGTTGCAGGCGATCGACGAACGGGGCCTGGCTAGCCGCGCAACGCACCCGCGGCGCCGACCCGCTGCGATGCCTTGAGCCCGACGAACTCGAAGTTCGCAAACAGCACGACGACAAGCGCATGCAGCACCAGAAACAGAGCGCCCAACGCGTTCGGCGATACCACGTTCGACGCCAGCAGCCCGATGCAGCCAATCGCCCAGCCGAGGTTGCCGAGTACGACCAGCCAGATCAGGCCCGACCAGAGCCGTACCTGGGACGCGAGCACCAGCAGCAACGCGACATAGGCGACGAGGAAAACACCGGTCTCGACCAACAGCGCGCGTGGCAGCTCCAGAAAGCCCGCGAACCAGCCGGGTGCCGACAGCTGCAGCAATGCGACTGCGCCGCTCACGACGGCATCTGCCAGCAGCATCGACTTGAGCAGGCGGGAGGGAACGATGGATTGCATGGATTGCTCCTCAAGAGGTTTCAAGAAACAGCGAATTTGCTCGGCCATCGATGCCGGCAGCGGACTTTCCTATCGCTGTGTCAGGCAGTGTGTGGCAACGCTGGATCGAAGTCGATTACCTCGCAGGTCATGTTTGCGCGTCGCACCCGGCGCGATGCTTTGACAAGGCGTTGCATGCACCGGCCCATTTCGCGGGTTGGACGCACGATCGAACTGACGCATGTCTTGACACAGGCCGGGCCGGCCACAGTGCGCGATCGCAGCATCGACACCCAGGTCGTTCAGCAATTGCTCAAGAGCGGCCGGTGCCGGTGGCGCGTCCCGTTATATTTCCGTGCCCGCGAAGGCCTGGGCCGAGCAAGTCGAGCAGGGCTTCCATCGTCCGTCGCCGCTGCCTGTCGCGCGACCCTGGTGCCATCGGCAAAGTCTCCGCCTCCTTACTGCATCGTCAGGTGATGACACCCGTCCGCAGCCGGCCTCTGCTCTACAGCTATCGCCGCTGTCCTTATGCGATGCGGGCTCGCATGGCGCTGCTTCACGCCGGGCGCGACTTTCAGGCCTTCGAGATCGTGCTGCGTGACAAGCCAGCCGCGCTGCTGGCCTTATCACCCAAGGGCACCGTGCCGGTGCTGCAGCTGCCCGATGGTCGGGTGCTGGAAGAAAGCTGGGACATCGTTGCCTGGGCGTTCGATGTGAACGACCGGGATGACTGGTGGCGCGGCGCGCAGTCGGACGCCAACCGGGAACTGCTGCGCCTGAACAACGGCCCGTTCAAGCAACACCTCGATCGCTACAAGTATCCGCAACGCTATCCGCAGGATGCCGGCAGGCGCGACCAACACCGCGCCCAGGCCGTGACAACCTTGCTGTTGCCACTGGAGGCGCGGCTGCAGAGCGAACGTTTTCTCGGCGGCCCAGCGCCCTGTGCGACCGACATCGGGGTCTTTCCTTTCGTGCGCCAGTTCGCCGCCGTGGAGCACGGCTGGTTTGCCGCACAGGCGCTGCCTGCGCTTCAGGCCTGGCTTGCCGCATGGGTTGGCAGCGACTTGTTCGAGACCTGCATGACCCGCCTGCCAGCCCGGACCGCCGTCGATTTTCCTGCCTTGACCGCCTCAAGTCGCCAGCCCGCGACGGCGCCTGCCCTCAGTCGTTGAACCCCACGAACGTCGCGCAGTCGTCGACGGACTTTCGCTCAGAGATCACCGCATTCGCAGGAAACGCATCGTCCGGCCAGCCCATTGCAACGCAGGTCTGGATCACCTGATCGTCCGGGATACGCGCTTCCGCACGCACCACCGATGACTGCATGATGCCCTGGCTGTTCACCACGCAGCCCAGGCCGCGCGACCAGGCCGCGTTGACCAGGCAGTTGACGACACCGCCGCAGTCGAACGGCGCGATGTCGCTGCCGTGGATCGATCGGTCGTACGTCACGACGATCGACACCGGCGCATCGAACTGCCGAAAGCCGCGCAGCACCCAGTCCTGCCGCTTTTCCTTGTTGTCGCGCTCGATACCCATCGCGCCAAAGAGCTGCTTCGCGATGCCGATCTGCCGTTCGCGGTGCACGCCTTCGTAGCCCGGCCCCATGCGGAACTCGCGCGAATCGGGCACGCCGGCGAGGTTGCGCTCCACGTTGCCCGCGCGGATGCGGTCCAGCACATCGCCGGAGACGACATAAAAGTTCCACGGCTGCGTGTTCAGCGACGTCGGCGCACGGATCGCCAGCGCCAGCACCTCTCGGATCAGCGCCTGCGGCACCGGCTTTTTCAAATAGCCGCGGATGCTGCGGCGGGTGCGGATGACGTCGTCGAATTGCATGCGTGGCTGCTCGTTGCTGTGGGATTTTTATGTCAAATGTGGCGCTGGCGCACCATTTATAAGCGCCGGTAGCTTCTATTTTTATAGCGAATCAAAACGGTTCCAGATCGATCAGCATCGGCTGATGGTCCGACGCCTGCGTCTGCGAATCGACCTCGATGCGCCGCACCCACGGCGCCATCGCTTCGCTGACGAACACGAAATCGCAGGCCACCGGCTCGGGTCCGTAGGTGCGGTCATACAGCATGAAGGTACCGGGCTGCGGTGACGCGCCATGCAGCAGCGGCCATGCATCCGTGAACGTGGCGGCACCGAACGGCTGCTGGATCGCCGCATATTCGGGCTGTGTGGCCGTCAGGTTGAAATCCCCGCACAGGATCGCCTGCGGAGTGTGCATCTTGGTCTGAAATGGCGAGCGGCTGTGGTCGGCCAATGGCGGTGCTGCAGCCTGGTCGCATGCTTGCATGTGCAACGCACGCAGCGCCTCGGCCTGCGCCATGCGCTGGGTGGCGGAATAAAACTCCAGGTGCGTCGTCATCACGCGGATCAGCCCGAGCTGCGGATCCTTCACGGCGGCAACCGTGCACATGCGTGGCATGCTGCGCACACCCGGGTCGGCCGGCCAGGGCAGCGTATGGTGCTGTACCTGCCGCACCGGCAACCGTGTCGCGATCACATTGCCGAAGCGCTGGCGTTGGCCATCAGGCGTGAACTCATCGACCGCAGCGCCGAAGAACACCTGGAACCCGGGCAGCAGCGCCTGCAACTCGGCCGGTTGATCCCCGGGCGCGCCGGGCATGTCGGGATAGCCCTGCGCGATCTCCTGCAGGCACAGCACGTCGAAGTCAGCCAGCGCACGCGCATGCTCGACGATGCGCGCCGGGCTGACCCGGCCATCGAGCCCGCGGCACCACTGCGTGTTCCAGGTGATGAGCTTCATCGTTGATCGACTCACTTGATGCCGGCGCGCATGAAGCTCTGCACGAACTGGCGTTGAAACAGCAAGAACGCAAGCAGCAGCGGTGCCGAGGTCATCAACGTCGCTGCCGTGATGATCGACCAGTCCACCCCCTGATCGACCGACGAGAACACCTGCAGGCCCACCGTCAGCGGCCGCGAATTCACGCTGTTGGTGACGATCAACGGCCACAGGAAGTTGTTCCAGTGAAAGCTCACCGATACCAATGCGAACGCGGTGTAGACCGGCTTGGCCAGCGGCACGTAGACGCGCCACAGGGTCTGCATCGCGCTGGCCCCTTCCACCCGCGCCGCGTCGTCAAGCTCCTTCGGGATGCCCATGAAGGTCTGGCGCAGCAGAAAGATCGCGAAGGCCGAAGCGAAGTAAGGCAGGCCGATTGCAAGCAGCGTATCGATCAGGCCGAGTCTGGCCATCGTCTTGTAGTTCTCCACCAGCAGGATGTCCGGCATGATCATCAGCTGCGCCAGCACCAAAGCAAAAGCGATGCTGCGGCCTCGGAATTCATAACGTGCGAACGCATAAGCTGCCAAGGTGCCAAGAACGAGCTGCGCAGCCAGGATCATCGCCACCAGCAAGGTCGTGTTCAAGAAGTAGCGCGCGAACGGTGCGGCAGCCCAGGCGCGCGCAAAGTTGTCCAGCGTGAGCGGCGCCAGCAAACTGAAGTGCGTGGAATACGCGGGCAGATGAAACGCCGTCCAGACTGCATAGACCAGCGGCAGGATCCACAGCAGCGCCAGCAGCCAGGCGGCCACCGTGTCGATCCAGGTCGGCTCATTGAAAGCAAGCTGCGGCTCGGTGGCGTGGCGGCTCATTTGTAATGCACCCGCTTGTCCAGTACGAAAAACTGGAACAACGCGATGCCCGCCAGCACCACCACCAGCACGACCGTGATCGCCGATGCATAGGCCGTGTCCCAGAAGCTGAAGCCCACTTCGTACAGGTAGTAGAGCAGCAGGGTCGATGCATTGTTCGGCCCGCCGCGCGTGAGCACGAACAGATGGTCGACCATGCGAAACGCATTGATGAATGCGTTGACCAGCACGAACAACGTGGTCGGCATGAGCAGCGGCCACTGCACGCGCCGGAAGAAGTACCAGCGTGAAGCGCCTTCGATCGCCGCGGCTTCGCGCAGGCTCGGATTCAGCGTTTGCAGCGCAGCGAGGTAGAAGATCATGAAGAAGCCCGCCTCCTTCCAGATCGCGACCACCGTGACGGCGCCAAGCGCAGTCGATGGGCTGCCGAGCCAGTTGTGCGAAGGCAGGCCCAACGCGCCCGTGATCTGCTCGAGCAGCCCGTACTGAGGCGTGTAGAAGAACAGCCAGATGTTGGCCACCGCGATCATCGGCAGCACGGTGGGGGTGAAGTACGCCATGCGCAGGAACGTTCGGCCGGCGATGCGCTCGTTTACCCATAGCGCCATCATGAGCGCCAGCCCGATCGACAGCGGGATCGTCGCGCCCGCAAACCAAAGGTTGTTGCGCACGGCCTTCCAGAACACCGGGTCGGCCACCATGACCTGGTAGTTCTCAAGGCCGACCCAGACCGCGGGTCGCGCGCCGCGCGGGGTGGAAAAGAAGCTGTCGTAGAACGTGGATACCGCCGGCCAGTGGGTAAACGCGACCAGCAGCACCAGCGCCGGCAGCAGCATCAGCCAGGCATGCGTGGTGCGCATCGCGTCGTGCGATGCGCGGGCTTGTCCAGGGTACCGCTGCATCGAATCAGCTGTGCGCCGTTTCGTTATCGGTAGGAACGCAGGATGCGATCGGCCTCGGCCTGCGCATCCTTCATTGCCTGCGCCGGCGTCTTGCTGCCCGTGAGCGCTGCCTGGATGCCGTCGTTGAGCACCTTGGTCACGCGCTGGTTCTCATGGGTGGAGAACTCGGCGACGGAAAACGGCAACTGATCGCGCGCAACGACCGCAGGCGGGAAGTCCGCCACGTATTTGTTGAGCGCTGAAGTGTCATATGCCGCTGGCGACGTGCCGACATAGCCGGTGTCGATGCTCCAGGTGGCGGTGCGCTCGGGCTGCGTGACCCACTTGACGAACTTGAATGCGGCTTCCTGCTGCGCAGCAGACGCCTTTTTGAAGATGTAGAAGTTGCCCCCGCCGGTCGGCGAGCCCTTGCGCTTGTTGGCCGGGATCATGCCCACGCCGAAATCGAACTTTGCGTTGTTTCTGACGTTCGTCAGGTTGCCGGTGGTGGTGAAGATGATCGCGGCCTTCTTCTCGAAAAAGTCCTTCGGCGTCGTGCCCCACTCGACCACGCCCGGCGGATGGATGCCGGCCTTGCCCAGATCGACCCAGAACTGCAGCGCTTCGATCACCTGCGGGTCGTCGAACGTCACCTTGGTGCCGGATTCGTTGGCGAGGATCGCGCCGTTGGCGGTCGTCAACGTCTGGAACAACCAGTACGGAAAACCGCTTGACGGAATCTGCACGCCCCACTGCGTGACGTTGCCGCTGGCGTCCTTCTTGGTGAGCTTGGTCGCGGCATCCTTCAGTTCAGCCCAGGTGGCCGGTGCCTTTTCCGGGTCCAGGCCGGCTTCCTTGAACGCTGCCTTGTTCCAGTACATCACGACGGTGGAGCGCTGAAACGGAATGCCCCAGGTCTTGCCGTCGGTCTGGCTGTTGAGCATGAACGCCGGGAAGAAGCCCTTCATCCAGGCCTTGTCCTCCGGCGTCTTTGCGAAGTTGTCGAACGGGACGATCGCACCTTCATCGATCAACGTGAACATGTCGGTGGACAGCACCACGGACGTGACCGGCGGCGTGCCGGACTTGTGCGCGGTCAGCGCCTTCACGATGGTTTCCTGGTAGGTCCCCGCGTAGATCGGCGTGATCTTGATGCCGGGGTTTTCTTTCATGAAGCCTTGCGCGAACCCGTCGATCGTTTTGGCGATCGCACCGCCGACCGCCACCGGGTAATAAAACTCCACCTCAACCGGCGTTTGCGCGCGCAGCGGCCCGACCGCCAGCGCCGCGGTGGCGACCAGTGGCAGTGACAACCTGCGCAGGAACGTTCTCGTCTTCATCGTGACAGTCCTCTCAATTAAAAAATATTCACTGAATCCGGTCACCCGCAGCGTTGAAACCGTGGCTGTCTTCCGGATGCCAATGCAGCCGCACGGTATCGCCCGGCTGCGCCACATGCCAACCGGCTGCGCGCACCAGCAGGGTTTGCGTGCCGACGGCGCAACGCAGCACCAGATCGGCGCCCAGGTATTCAACGCTGCGCACCACGGCGGGCACGCCCTGCCCCTCGCCATCCAGCGCGATCGACTCGGGCCGCACGCCCAGCATCGCTGCCGGCACGTCCATCGCCACGTCGCTGCCTGCGATGCGCCCGTGCTCCAGCGCCACCAGATTCATCGGCGGCGTGCCGATGAAGCGCGCAGCAAATGTTGTTGCCGGAAGTGCATACAACTCGCGCGGCGCACCGGCCTGTTCGACCCGGCCGCGATTGAGCAGCACGACCTGGTCGGCCATGCTCATCGCCTCGGTCTGGTCGTGCGTGACATAGACGACGGTCAGCCCGAGCTTGAGCTGCAACTCGCGCAGCTCGATGCGCATCTCCTGGCGCAGCTGCGCATCGAGGTTCGACAGCGGCTCGTCCATCAGGCAGACCCGGGCCTGCGCGACCAACGCTCGGCCTAGCGCCACCCTTTGCTGCTGCCCGCCCGAGAGCTGGCCCGGGCGGCGATCGAGCAACGCTTCCAGACCAAGCAGCGCCGCGGTCTCCTGCAGCCGCCGGGCCGTCTCCGCTGCCGGCGCCTTGCGCACGGAAAGACCGAACGTGATGTTGTGCGCGACGTTCAAGTGCGGAAACAGCGCGTAGTTCTGAAACACCATGGCAATGCCGCGCTGCGCGGGCGGCAGCAAGGTCACATCGCGTCCGTCGATCAGTACCTGACCGCTGGTCGCGCTGTCCAGCCCGGCAATGATGCGCAAGGTGGTGGACTTGCCGCAGCCGGACGGCCCCAGCAGCACGCAGAACGTGCCGGCATCGATGTGCAGGTCGATCCGGTGCAGCGCGATTGCGTCGCTCCAGGATTTGCCGACGTTCGAGAGTTCGATCGATGCCATCGTGGCCGACTCTAGCAACGCCGTGTTACGCAAACATTTCGGTATCGACTTCCGATTGCGACTGCGCGTTGTAGCGCGCGCCAACGACGTTCTTCTGGTTGAGCAACTCGTCCAGCTGCGCCATCGCCTTCGCATCCAGCGTGACTCCAGGCGCGCCCAGGTTTTCTTCCAGATGATCGAGCCGCGTGGTGCCCGGGATTGCGATGATCTGCGGGGCCTTGTGCAGCAGCCAGGCGAGTGCAAGCTGCCCCGGCGTGCAGCCGATCTGCTGCGCCAGTTCCAGATAGGGAGGCAGCAGCTTGAGGTTCCTTGCGTACGTTGCCGGCTCGAAGCGCGGCATGCCGCGCCGGATGTCGCGCTCGCCGAGTTGCGTCACGTCCTGCAGCCGGCCCGTGAGGAAGCCGCGCGCGAGCGGGCTGAACGCGACGAATGCAGTGCCGAGTTCCGCGCAGGCGTCGAGCACCGCGATCTCGGGGTTGCGCGTCCACAGCGAATATTCGGTTTGCACGGCCGCGATCGGGTGCACCGCATGCGCTTTTCGCAGCGTCCCGGCCGACACTTCGGACAGGCCGATGCTGCGAATCTTGCCTGCGCGCAGCAGATCGCTCAAGGCGCCGACGCTGTCTTCGATCGGCACGCCGCGTCCCTTGTCCCAGCGGTGCAGGTAGTACAGGTCGATCACGTCGGTCTTGAGCCTTCGCAGGCTGTCCTCGCAGGTCGCGCGGATGGTTTTGGGCCGGCCATCGATCACGCGCGTCATCTTGCCGTCCACCTCCACGCCCTGCATGCCGCATTTGCTGGCCAGCACGAAGCGCTGGCGGTGTCTTGACAGCGCTTGCCCGACCAGGCTTTCGCTCGCACCGAAGCCGTACAACGCGGCCGTGTCAAAGAAATCCACGCCTCCATCCAGCGCCTGCAACAGCAGCTGTTCGCCCGCGACTGCTGCCGGTGGCGAGCCATAGGCATGGCTCAGGTTCATGCAGCCAAAGCCGATCGGGTTGACTTCGAACGGGCCGATGGTTCGTCTGGCGTTTGTGTTCATCGTTGGACTGGTTTCAGGTTTGACGGATGGCGCGACTGCCCGGTGTGTGACTTCGGACCGCGCATTGTGACTAGCTGTTGCTTGGCCCCATCCTACAAGCCATCGGCTCGCCCGCAAACCGCGGTCTTGCCATATCACAAGCCTCGCGGTGCCTCGCTGTTTTGCACCCCGGCGGTCGGCCGAACGCCATTCGCGCAGTCGCCGCTCCGCCTGCTTTCCCTACTTCGGGTCCATGATTGCCACGCCTTTGCTGCCCCGCATCCTGTTTGCCACGCCGGCGTCGCCATTTCGTACGGCGTCGGATTCGGAGCAACGCAGCGCGCTGTTTTAGAAGCGCTACAGCGAGTCGGAGCAGTGGATGTGGTGCAAATCGCAGCGGATTCGATCCGGCCGACCACCGATTCGGACAGTGCCGAAACAGGTGCGTTGCGCGTGACGCAGCGCCCGCGTCACGGCTTGACGCGCTATGCCTGCGACATCGCTTTGATGGAAGCCATCAAAAGGCGGTTTGGCATCCCCCCGCCTGACTACGTCCTGATCGTGGGTCGCTACGTCTGGGAAAGCTGCCAGGTCGAGAGTGGGCGTGGCGCACCCCTGCTAGCCGACCTAGACGATCTGCGCTATCGCTACTCGACCAACTCCGCCCGCACATTCACTGCACTGAAGAAACGTATGTCGAAATGGGCTGACTGGCAGATCAAACGTCACCAAATTAGGCGCTTCGCCGGTGCGTTTGTTGCTTCTCCGCTCGAGCTCGGCGAACTGGCGCCGCAGCGGCATGCCGTGCATTTGCGCAATGTGCCCTGGTCGTTGCTCGTGCAGATGCCGCCTGCCGCACCGGCAAACAGCCGCCAGTTGCTATTCGTCGGCTCGCTCTGGTATCGGCCGAATGCCGAAGGTGTCGACTGGTTCCTCAAGCATGTTTGGCCGACGGTGCTGCAAGCCGAGCCCGAAGCCGAGCTGATGCTGGCAGGCGCCGCCGCGCCGCCGCGCCGCCGCGCCGCCGGTCCGCCGGTCCGCCGGTCCGCCGGTCCGCGCGCGCTGGACTGCGCATCCGCGCGTGCAGGCGCCGGGCTTCGTGCAGGACCTAGTCGGTTGAACCAATGAATTCGCACCCACTCAGAGACTGATGGGAAAGCTGAATTTGAGCGATACCGAGAGGCAGGAATTGATGACCATGCAGCGTAGCCGCACGATGGCTGTGGGCCAAGTGCGACGCGCGCGATTGATTCTTCGACTCGACGAAGGTGCGACGCGAGAGGCGATCATGAGCGAACTGCGCTGTGACTCGCGCTTCATCTCGACGTGGAAGTCGCGCTTTGGCGCCGATCGCCTGGCGGGCTTGTATGCGCGCCATCCGGGACGTGCGCCGCGCCGTGATCTGGCGCGGCTGGAGGCGCGCGTCTTGAACTACACGCTGCAGCGCAAGCCCAAAGACGGCTCGACGCACTGGAGCAGCAGGAAGCTGGCCGCTCAACTCGGCCTGCCCTTCATGACCGTGCAGCGCATCTGGAGGAAGCACGACGTGCGCCCGCACCTGCTTGAGCAGCACATGGTCTCCAACGATCCCGACTTCGAGGCCAAAGCGGCCGACGTGATCGCGCTGTACCTGAACCCGCCAACCCATGCTGCCGTGTTCTGCGTGGACGAGAAGACGGCCATTCAAGCGCTCGACAGAAAGGACCGCATGTTGCCGCTGTCGCCAGGGCGCGCCGAGTCGCACGGCTTCGAATACAAGAGAAACGGCACGCTCAGTCTGTTTGCGGCGCTCAACACCGCCACCGGCGAAGTGCTTGGCAAGACCGCTGCGCGTCACACCAGTGCCCAGTTCGTGGCCTTCCTCGCCGACGTGGTGAGCAGCCAAGCCGAGGGCAAGGAAATCCACGTCATCTGCGACAACGTGAGCAGCCACAAGACGCCTGCCGTGCAGGCCTTCTTGGCCGAGCATGCGAACGTGGCGATGCACTACACGCCCACCTACTCGTCCTGGCTCAACCAGGTAGAGAACTGGTTTGCCCGCATCCAGCGCGACATCATCACGCGCGGCGTGTTCACGAGCGTCAGAGACTTGGACAAAAAACTCATGCGCTACATCCGTCAGTACAACAAAGACCCGAAGCCGCTGCGGTGGAAGTACGATGACCCAAACCGTCGCATCCGGTGCAATTCCTCTGGTTCGATGGACTAGCCGCCATTTATGCGGTATCGGCCGCCGTGGTTGCGCCGATTCATTCCGGTGGCGGCAGCAACCTCAAGGTCTCTGAAGCGCTTGCGCACGGGCGCGCCTACATCACGACCGAGTTTGCGTTCGCCGCACTGGCCGACTGTCGGCAGCGGGGCCGCGACTTGGCGGTCGCACGCGGTGCGGCGCAGTTTGCCGAGCTGTGCATCGAGCTGCTGCGCTCGCCTGAGCGTCGCAACACAATGGGTGCGACTGGCTTCGAGGCCTGCCAGCAGCAACTCGGCCGCGAACAGTTCCTCCAGACCGCTGCGCAGATGGCGCGGTCGATGCTGCGCAAGCCGGTGCATGCGGAGCCGCTCGTATGATCCCGCCTGAAGGCTTGGTCGTGACCACGACGGCACCCGACCCGCGCCGCGCGCTGGTCGTCGGCACCTTGTGGTCGGTGGCGATGCGCTGGGGCATCAAGGGCATGGGGCTGATCAGCACGCTGGTGCTCGCGCGCATCCCGACGCCGGGCGACTACGGCGTAGTGGCGATGGCGATGCTGGTGGTGGGGCTCGCTGAAGTTCTGATCGACTTCGGCGCGAGCACGGCACTGCTATGAGAGCCGAATGCCGATCGCTCCTTCATCGATTCGACCTGGACGCTCGGCGCGATCCAGGGCCTGATCGCTGCCGGCCTGCTGGGGCTGGCCGCGCCGTTGGCCGGCTACTACTTCAAGGAGCCGCGCGTGGTGCCGGTGATCTGGATCATCGCGCCGTTCATCGCGTTCGCCAGCTTCGGCAACATCGGCATTACGCTGGCGCGCAAGCAGCTCAATTTCGCGCTCGAATTCCGTTATGCGCTTGCCGGCAAGCTGGTCGGCGTGCTGGCCACCGTGGCCGCGGCGCTGGCGCTGGCGCTGCGCGACTTTCGCGCGCTCGTGATCGGTGTGGCGTCCGGCTACTTTTTCGGCATGCTGCTGAGCCACTGGATGCATCCGTATCGCCCGCGCTGGTGCACCAGCAGCTTCGCGGCGATGTGGAATTTCAGCAAGTGGCTGCTGATCGGCGGCATCGGCGGTTTTGCGATCCGCAAGGTCGATGAGATCGCGGCCGGCCGGCTCGGGAGCGCCGCGCAGTTCGGCGCGTACACCGTCGGCGCCGACATTGGCCAGCTCGTCACGGCCGAAGTGGGCCCGCCGATCAACCGCACGTTGCTGCCAACGCTCTCCTCGATGCACGAGGACGTGGCGCGCATGCGGCAGGCCACGCTGAAGGTGCTGTCGGTGGTCGCGACCGTGGTGCTGCCGCTGGGCGTCGGCTTGGCGCTGGTGGCGCCGGTCGCAACACGGGTGCTGCTGGGCGCGAAATGGGATGCGGCCACGCCGTTCGTTACGAACTTCGCCCTGGCCGGTGCTGTGCGCGTGCTCAGCGGTCCGTGTGGAACGTTGCTGCTGGTGCTCGGTCACAGCAAGCTGCAGGCGAGAAACAGCTGGATCGAATTCGCGATCTTCCTGCTGGCTGCCGCGGCGCTGGTGCCGACGCTCGGCTTCATCGGGCTGGCTTACGCGCGCCTGCTTTCGGCTATCGCGATCAGCCTGATCTATTTGATGGTGGCACGCATCGTCGCGGATCTATCGTACAGCGCGCTCGCCGAGGCGCTCTGGCGGCCGTTGATCGGTGTTGCGCTGATGGCTGCGGTGCTGCCGTGGTTTGCCGACGCGGAGCGTCTGCCGGCGCTGCAACTTGCGCTGTCAGTCGGCATCGGCGGGCTGATCTACAGCGGCTGGACTGTGTTGTCGTGGTGGCTGGCGGGCCGGCCGGACGGCATTGAGCGGATGGTGGCCGAGCGGCTGGGTCTGCGCGGCCGGCCCTGAGCGGCACGTTGCCACGCATGGGCGGCGCGCTCAGTCCGCGTCGCCCTGCAGCTGCCGCTCGAGCCGATCCAGTACGCGGTAGCACGGCAGCACCTGCGCGACGCTCGAATTCGGCTCGCGACCTTCGCGGATGGCGGCAAAAAACTCGCGGTCCTGCAGTTCGATGCCGTTCATCGAGACAGCCACCTTGCTCACATCGATCTTTTCTTCCTTGCCCGTGAACAGGTCGTCGTAGCGCGCCAGATAGGTCGCGCTGTCGCCGATGTAGCGGAAGAACGTGCCGAGCGGCCCGTCGTTGTTGAACGAGAGCGACAGCGTGCAGATCGCGCCGCTCGCGGCTTTCAGCTGGATGCTCATGTCCATCGCAATGCCGAGTTCCGGGTGCAGCGGCCCCTGCACCGCATTCGCCTGCACGACCTCACTGCCGGTCTGGTATCGAAACAGATCGACCGTGTGCGCCGCGTGGTGCCACAGCAGATGATCCGTCCAGCTGCGCGGCTGGCCCAGCGCGTTGGTGTTGGTGCGGCGAAAAAAGTAGGTCTGCACGTCGAGTTGCTGGAGGTGGAATTCACCGGCTGCGACGCGCCGATGCACGTACTGATGGCTCGGGTTGAAGCGGCGCGTGTGGCCGACCATCGCGACCTTGCCCGACGCCTGCTGCGCGGCCAGCACGGCTTCGGCGTCCTGCATGCGGTCGGCCAGCGGGATTTCGACCTGCACGTGCTTACCGGCGTTCAGGCAGGCGATCGACTGCTCGGCGTGCATCTGCGTCGGCGTGCAGAGGATCACCGCATCGACTTCCTCCATCGCCAGGCTGTCGGCCAGCTCGGTCGTGACGTGTTTGATGCTGAACTTGTCGGCGACCGCTTTCGTCTTGTCCAGTTCGCGCCCGACCAGCGAGACGACTTCGACCCCGTTAATATTCCTCATGCCTTCGAGGTGCTTGACGCCGAATGCGCCGGCGCCGGCGAGCGCGACCTTAATATTGCTGCTGCTCATCTAGTGGTTCTCCAGGATCAGATGGCCGACCGCGGTGTTCGACGCGGGCACATGGTAGAAGCGATGCGCGACCGTCGGCGCCGGGCCACCCGCCACATCGGCCATCGCGCCGCGCGCGATCAGCCACATCACGAGCTCGATCCCTTCCGAGCCGGCTTCGCGCACGTATTCGATGTGCGGCATCGCGGCCTGGGCGGCCGGGTCTGCGATGAGACGGTCCAGAAACGCGTTGTCGAACGCCTTGTTGATGAGGCCGGCGCGCGGGCCTTGCAACTGATGGCTCATGCCGCCGGTGCCCCAGATCTGCACGTTCAGGTCCTGGTCGAATGACTCGACCGCCTTGCGGATCGCCTTGCCGAGCTGAAAGCAGCGGTTGCCCGACGGCACCGGGTACTGCACCACGTTCACGGCGAACGGAATCACGGGCGCGGGCCACGCGTCGGGCTGGCCGCACAGCAGCGACAGCGGCACCGTGAGGCCGTGATCGACATCCATCTTGTTCACGATGGTCAGGTCGAAATCGTCCTGGATCACCGACTGCGCGATGTGCGCGGCGAGCTCCGGCTGGCCGATCACTTTGGGCACCGGCCGCGGGCCCCAGCCTTCGTCGGCGGGTGCGTACTCATCGGCGCAGCCGATCGCGAACGTCGGGATCATGTCGAGGCTGAACGCGGTGGCGTGGTCGTTGTAGATCAGGATGATCGCGTCGGGGCGATGATCTTTCAGCCACTGCCGACCGAAAGCATAGCCGTCGAACAGGGGCTGCCAGTAGGGTTCCGCAGTTTTGTTCAGGTCGATTGCGGCACCGATCGCGGGCACGTGCGAGGTGTAGACGGAGGCGGTGATGCGTGCCATCGTGGTCAACCCTCCCCGCCGCCAGCCTGCGTGGCCTCGACCCTCTCAGTGGCCGTGAAGGCCTTGCGCTGCGGCTGCCGTTGCGCCTGCGCATCGCCGCTCTCCCCGACCACGCGGTTGCCTTCGACAGAGCGGCCGCCGGCGACCATCATCGCGCGGTATTCGTCTTCGCTCATGCCGGTCATGCTGCCGGCCATCTGCTGGAACGACTTGCCGTCGGTCGCGCCTATTTTTGCGAGGAAGTAGATGTTGCCGCCGAGCTCGATGCAGCGGTTCAGGTCGCGTGCGAGCACGGCCTGCTTCTGCGCCTCGGTCATCGGCCACTGGTCCAGATAGAGCCGCTCGTCGGCCTTGAACTGCGCGCGGTTCTCCGCCTTCATCAGCGACATGCAGAACTGGTTCAGGTGGTAGCCGCGGCGCGACTGGTCGGCATCGAAGATGGTGGTGCCGGGCACGTCCAGATAGGGTTTGTCGAGGGCCATGATTTCAGCTCCAGTAAAGGCGCACGGGATTGTCCACCAGCAGCTTTTGCTGCAACTCGACGGTCGTCGCGATCTGCGGGATGAAATCGACGAGCAGGCCGTCGTCGGGCATGTGATCCTTCAGATTCGGATGCGGCCAGTCGGTGCCCCAGAGCACGCGGTCGGGGAACGTCTCGACGATGCGCCTTGCGAACGGCACCACGTCGCGGTAGGCATGCTGCTCGCCATCCAGCGCTTTCGGCCCGGTGACGCTCAGGCGTTCGGGGCAACTGACCTTGCTCCAGACGTTCTCATGCTCGCGCATGAATTTGACGAACAGTTCGAACTCGGGGCCATCGACCGGCTTGGACACATCGGGCCGGCCCATGTGATCGACGACGACGGTGGTCGGCAGGCCGGTGAAAAACTCCCACAGTTCGGGCAGGTCCACCGCCTCGAAATAGATCACCACGTGCCAGCCGAGCGCCTTGATGCGGCCCGCGATCTCCATCAGCTCGTCCTTCGGCGTGAAGTCCACGAGCCGTTTGACGAAATTGAAGCGCACGCCGCGCACGCCGGCTTCGTGCATGGTCTGCAAGTCGGCATCGCTGATGTCGCGCCGAACCGTCGCGACGCCGCGCGCACGACCATTTGCCGCCTTGCACGCATCGATCATCGCGCGGTTGTCGGCGCCATGGCAGGTCGCCTGCACAATCACGTTCTTGTAGAAGCCGAGATGGTCGCGCAAAGCGAACAACTGCGCCTTGCTCGCATCACAGGGCGTGTACTTGCGCTCGCTCGCGTACGGAAACTCCGCGCCGGGGCCGAATACGTGGCAATGCGCATCGACCGCGCCGGGTGGCAGCTTGAACGTCGGGGTGCTCGGGTTCGCGTACCAGTCGAGCCAGCCGGGGGTCTTGGTGAATTCCATGCTCTGCGCGTCTTCAGTCGACGTAGCGCAAGCCGGCTTTTTCGAGCGGCTCACGCATCTTGTACATGTCGAGGCCCAGCACGCCGGCAGCGAGCTTCGCCCGCTTATCGGTCTCGTTCGCCTCGCGCGCCTCGGCTGCGTCGGCTGCCTGCATCGCGACGGCGGCCGGCACCACGACGACGCCGTCGTCATCGGCGATCACCACGTCGCCGGGGTTGACCAACGCGCCCGCGCAGACGACTGGTATGTTGACCGAGCCGAGCGTTGCCTTCACCGTGCCCTTCGCTCCCACCGCGCGGCTGAAGGTTGGGAAGTTCATCGCGGTCAGATCCTTCACGTCCCGAACGCCGCCGTCGATCACGATGCCGACCGCGCCGCGCGCCTGGAAGCTGGTGGCCAGCAGATCCCCGAAGAAGCCGTCGGTGTTGTCGGTCGTGCAGGCCGCGACGACGATGTCGCCGGGCTGCAACTGCTCGGCTGCGACATGCAGCATCCAGTTGTCGCCCGGTTGCAGCAGCACGGTGACCGCAGTGCCGCACGCGTGCGCGCCGACATAGACGGGGCGCATATACGTCTTCATCAGGCCGATACGGCCCATCGCCTCATGCACGGTTGCAGAGCTGAAGCGCGACAGTTTTTCGACCGCCGCGCGGTCCGCGCGCTCGATGCTGCGTTTGACGATGCCCAACTGATTCATGCTCATGGCGGCTCCTTATCTGCCTTGCGATTTCAACTGCGCGTCCAGCTTCGGAAACACGCGTCGCGCATTGCCTTCATAGACCTGCTGGCGCTCGTCCACGCTCAACAGTTTGCTATCTTCGATGTAGCGCTTCGTGTCGTCGTAGTAGTGGCCGGTCTCCGGGTCGATGCCGCGCACCGCGCCGATCATCTCGGACGCGAACAGCACGTTCTTGACCGGGATCACGGTGTTCAGCAGATCGATGCCGGGCTGGTGATAGACGCAGGTGTCGAAATAAATGTTGTTCAGCAGGTGCTCGGACAACAGCGGCCTTTTCATCTCCTGCGCCAGCCCGCGAAAGCGCCCCCAGTGATACGGCACCGCGCCGCCGCCGTGCGGGATGATGAAGCGCAGTTGCGGAAAATCCTTGAACAGGTCGGACGTCAGGCACTGCATGAACGCGGTGGTATCCGCATTCAGATAGTGCGCGCCGGTGGTGTGGAACGCCGGGTTGCAGCTCGTGCTCACGTGGATCATCGCGGGGATGTCGTGCTCGATCATCTTCTCGTAGATCGGCCACCAGTGGCGGTCCGACAGCGGCGGCGCGGTCCAGTGGCCGCCGGACGGATCGGGGTTCAGGTTGATGCCGACGTTGCCGTATTCGTTGATGCACTTGTCGAGTTCGGAGATGCAGGTCGCCGGATCGACACCCGGCGACTGCGGCAGCATCGCGACCGGCACGAAGCGATCCGGAAACAACGTCGAGACGCGATAGCAAAGCTCGTTGCAGATCGCGGCCCAGGTCGAGGACACCTCGAAGTCGCCGATGTGATGCGCCATGAAGCTGGCTCTCGGCGAAAACAGCGTGAGGTCGCTGCCGCGTTCGTTCATCAGGCGCAGCTGATTCGCTTCGATGCTCTCGCGCAGTTCGTCGTCGCTGATCTTCAGCTCCGACACCTTCGGCATCTGCGCCGGGTCCTTGATGCCTGCGATCTGGCGGTTGCGCCAGGTCTCCAGCGCTTTCGGCGCAGTCGTGTAGTGGCCGTGGCAGTCGATGATCATGATGAAGTGCTGGCTCCTGTGTTTGAATTTTGTGCGGCAGGTCATTGTGCGGGGGTCGCAGGCCGGCCAACAGGACCGGCGCAGACTTTCAGCTATAGCGATCCGGCATCGCGGCTTCAAGCGTCCGCATTAAAGGGCAGCCCGACGTAGTTCTCGGCGACCGTCGTGGCCGCAGCACGCGAGCTGACCAAGTAGTTGAGCTCGGCGAGCTGCAGCTTCTGTCCGATCGCGCCGGTCTCCGGAAACTTGTGCATCAGGCTCGTGAACCACCAGGAAAAGCGCTCGGCTTTCCAGACCCGACTCAGGCAGCGCTGCGAATAGCGGTCGATGCCGTCGTCGCTGCGTTCCTGGAAATGTTCGATCAGCGCGCGCGACAAAAAGCGCACGTCAGACACCGCAAGATTGAGCCCCTTGGCCCCCGTCGGCGGCACGATGTGGGCGGCGTCGCCGGCCAGAAACAGCCGCCCGAAGCGCATCGGCTCGGCGACGAAGCTGCGCAGCGGCGCGATGCTTTTTTCGATCGACGGGCCGGCAATGAGGCTTTCTGCGGCCTCGGGGTCGAGCCGGCGCCGCAACTCGTCCCAGAACGCCGCGTCGCTCCAGTTCTCCACTTGGTCTTTCAGCGAACACTGCACGTAGTAACGGGTTCGGGTCGGCGACCTCATCGAGCACAGTGCAAAGCCGCGCTCGTGGTTCGAGTAGATCAGCTCGTGCGAGACCGGCGGCGTGTCGGCGAGCACGCCGAGCCAGCCGAACGGGTAGACCTTCTCGTAGATCGACAACGCATTCTGCGGCAGAGAAGCACGGCTCACGCCGTGGTAGCCGTCGCAGCCTGCAATGAAGTCGCAGCGGATCTCATGCGCCTGGCCGTCGTGGGTGTAGGTGATCCGCGCCGACTTCGCGCCGGTGTCGAAGTCGTGCAGCGCGACGTCGGCAGCTTGATAAATGGTCACGGCACCGTCCGCCTTGCGCGCCTCCATCAGATCCCTTGTCACCTCGGTCTGACCATAGACCATCACCTGCTTGCCGTCCGTAAGCCCACGCAGGTCGATCCGGTGCCGCCGGCCTTCGAAGCACAGCTCGATGCCGCCGTGCGGCATGCCCTCAGCGTGCATGCGAGCGCCGACACCGGCTTCATCGAGCAGGTCGCAGGTGGTCTGCTCGAGCACACCCGCGCGAATCCGGCCGAGCACGTAGTCGCCGCTCTGGCGTTCCAGCACGATGTTGTCGATGCTGGCGCGGGTCAGCAGTTGCCCGAGCAGCAGGCCGGCCGGGCCAGCGCCGATGATCGCGACCTGGGTGCGGTGCATGGTCATGGGTTGTCTTCCGATATGAGCGCCCATGCGCAGCACGCACGGGCCGCTCCATTGTCCAGGGGGTGCCGATCTTGCGCCAGCGCCCGGCCGCCTACCAGTTATAAGGTTTCGGAATAACGCGGCGCGCAATTCGAAGGAGATTTTCTCGATGGACCTCAAGCAGCTCGAATACTTCGTGCGCGTCGCCGAGCTCGGCAGCTTCACGCGCGCCGCGCTTGCGCTCGACGTGGCGCAGCCGGCCTTGTCACGGCAGGTGCGGCTGCTCGAAGTCGAGCTGCGGCAGAACCTGCTCACGCGCAACGGCCGCGGCGCGCTGCCGACTGAAGCCGGCAACCTGCTGCTCGCGCATGGCCGCGGCATCCTGCATCAGGTGCAGCGGGCACGAGAGGAACTTGTGCAGGTACGCGGCGGGCTTGCGGGCCGCGTCGCGGTCGGACTGCCGCCGAGCGTGGCCAAGGCGTTGACCGTGCCGCTCACGCGCGCGTTCCGCAAGCAACTGCCGCAGGCATCGCTGTCGATCGGAGAAGGGCTTTCCGTGGCGCTTGCGCGCGATCTGAAGAACGGCGGGCTCGACATCGCGCTGTTGCACAACGCGGTGCCGTCCGCCGAGCTCGAACTGATGCCGCTGCTCGAGGAAGGATTGTTCGTCGTGCAGCGACGGTCACCCGGGCGCAACGGGCCGGGCCGCAATACTGCGTTCACGCTGGCAAAGCTCGCGGCTACGCCGCTCGTGATCCCGAGCCGCCCGAATGCGATCCGAATGCTCGTCGAAGCGGCGCTAGCGGGCATCGGCAAGCGCGCCGACGTCGCGCTCGAGATCGACGGCGTGGCTGCGATCCTCGACCTAGTCGCCGATGGCGCGGGCAGCGCGGTGTTACCTTGCAACGCGGTGCGGACCGCGCGGTTGCCATCCGCGTTTGAGCTTGCGCCGGTCGGCCCGCCGCCGCTTATGAGCCGGCTTTACACCGCAGTCAGCGCGCACCGGCCAGTAACGCCGACGCAGGGCGCGATGCTGGCGCTGATCACGGAGGTCGCCATGCAGGTGCTTCCGGCAAAGACGGTCGGCGCGCTGCGCGTTCCGGCTGCGAACGCGTAAGGCTTGCTTGTGTTGAGCCGCGCGGCAGCTTTCCTGCTTGTGGGCGCATTGCAGGGTCGGCCGCCGGGTGTCGGCGCACAGGACCCGATCGGGCCGGTGCGCGTCCGGACGATGCCGACTTTCTCATCCCTGCCGCCGATGTCGGGCAAGCCGGCTCCGACGTTCGGCCCGGGACCGGACCGCAGACCGCTGCTGGAAGGCGCTTCCGCCGCGGGTGCGGACCATGGCCCTCCGCCCGATGGTCTGCCATCGGATGCGCTGTTGCTCGACCATGGGGTGCGGCTGCTCGTACTGGCAGTCGCGGCCTGGATCGCTTGGCGCTGGCTCGCGCGCCTGATGGCCCGCTTGGGTACGTGCATCTGCGGCGCTCGGACCGGCGCTCGCGCGTGGCGAGCCGCCAGCGCGACTGGATGAACCCCATGGAACCCGCGAAGTGCGTGACGCAGCCGAAGTGTTCAACCGGATGGCTGCCCAGATCCACGAGCAGTTTGGCGTCCGCGGCCTGATGATCGTGGCGATGTCGCACGACCTGCGCACGCCGCTCACGCGCCTGGTGCTGCGGCTCGAAAACGCCGCCGTCGATGGCGAGCTGCGCGATCGCTGTGCAAATGACATCGTCGAGATGAATGCGCTGACCGACACCGCGCTCGATGTGTTCCACGCCCCGCTGGACGCAGCCGGGACCGACCGGCGCGTGGACCTGCGCGCACTGGTAGAGGGCAGGGTGGACGACCGCGCTGAACTGGGCCTGCCTGCGACGTCTTCTGGCGAGCTAAGCGTCATCGTCAGCGCCGATCCGGTCGCGCTGCGCCGCGTCATCGGCAATTTGATCAAAAGCGCTGCACCCTACCGGATGAGTCCCGGGTTCCGAGACAGCGATTGCACGCAGATCGATGCGGGCCTGGATGCCGGGTCGAGCAAGCGCCCGGCGGTTTTGCCTGCTTCCCTGTTTGCACCGTCCCGGCATCGTCCCTCCGCCCGCAACGCCTACCTGCACCAAGCAAAGCCCGGTCTGACCTCAAAACCGGCTGCGGCCCACTTCGCACCGCCTCGGCGACCGCTGCAATGGCCGGGCTTTAAGGGGCGGCCGAGATCACGCGGCGACTGGCAAAAAAGGCCTGCAGGTTGTCGAACACGCGGTCTGCCATCGCCTGCCGTGTTTCGAGCGTCGCGCTCGCGACGTGCGGCAGCAGCACCACGTTGTCCAGCGCCATCAACTCGGCCGGCACCCTCGGCTCGTTTTCGTAGACGTCCAGGCCTGCGCCCGCGATGCGGCGATCGGCCAGCGCACGAATCAGTGCAGCCTCATCGACCACGGAGCCACGTGCGACGTTGACGAGGAAGCCGTTCGGGCCGAGCGCATCGAGAACTTCGGCATCGATCAGATGCCGGGTCGCGGGGCCACCCGCGGTGATCACGACGAGAAAGTCGGCCCAGCGCGCGAGTTCAAGCAGCGCCGGCTCGTGCCGGTATTCGACTTCGGCCACCGGGCGCCGGCTGTGGTAGCGCACCTCCATCTCGAAACCGCTCGCGCGTCTTGCAATCGTGCGGCCGATGCGGCCCATGCCGACCAAGCCGAGCCGCGCGCCGCTGACCTTGCGCGACAGCGGGAACGTTTGGTGGGTCCACTCCCCGCGGCGCACGAAACGGTCAGCACTCGTCATGCCGCGCCCTGCGTTGAGCATCAGGCCGAACGCGATGTCGGCGACGCAGTCGTTGAGCACATCAGGCGTGTAGCCGACCGCGATGCCGCGCTGATGCGCAGTCGCCACGTTGATCTTGTCGAGGCCGACGCCGAAGTTGGAGATGACTTTCAAGTTCGGCAACGACCCGATCAGCGCAGCGTCGGCACCGACCGCCGACGAGGTGACGAGCGCGCTGAACTCGGCACCGCGCTGCGCGAGAAAGGCCTTCGGGTCCGCTTCGTCGACAAGCGTGTGCACGTCGTACGTCGCGGCCAGCCGATCAGCCAGCGCGGGCGGCAGCTTGCCGTGGTTCAGGAGTCGGATCTCGCTCATGTTCATCACTCCGGCTTGATCCCCGCGTCCTGCGTGACCTTGCCCCATTTGGTCGTCTCGCTTTCGATGAAGGTGGCGAACTGCCCGGACGAGCCGCCGGCGGGTTCGATGCCCGCGTCCTGCAGGCGTTTCTTCACGTCGGGTGCGGCCAGCGCCTTGTTCACTTCCGCATCCAGTTTCTCGACGACCGGCTTGGGCGTGCCGGCTGGTGCGAGTGCGAGGATGCCACCCCAAGTGCTGGTCTCGAAGTTGGGCATGCCGGCTTGCCGCATCGTCGGCACGTCGGGCAGGATTGACGAGCGCTGCGCGGTCGTCACGGCGAGCGCGCGCACCTTGCCGGCCTTGACCTGCGGCGCGATCGCCGCGACGGTGTCGAACATCATCGACACCCTGCCCGAGAGCAGATCGGGGTGCGCCGGCGTGCTGCCCTTGTACGGGATGTGCATCACGTCGATGCCCGACTGCGTCTTGAACAGCTCGCCCGAAAAGTGCGGCGCGCCGCCCGAGCCGCTGGACGCGAACGACAGCTCGCCCGGATGGGCTTTGCCATACGCGACCAGCTCGGTCACGGTCATCACGGGCGCCGACGGCGACACCACGAGCACCAGCGGCACGACATGCGTCTGAATTACCGGCTCGAAGCTCTTGAGCGTGTCGAACGGCAGCTTTTTCACCATGCTCGGGTTGATCGCATGGCTGCTCGCGACCAGCGCGAGCGTGTGTCCGTCCGGCTGCGCCTTGGCAACCATATCGGTGCTGATGATGCCGGTGGCACCTGCCTTGTTGTCGATCACGACAGCCTTGCCCCAGGCGTCGGTGACCTTCTGGCCGATCAGGCGTGCGGCAAGGTCGATCGCGCCGCCGGGCGAGGCTGGTACGACGATGGCAATCGGCTTGGTTGGAAACTCTTGCGCCGCGGTCGCAAGCGGCACTGCGAACAGCGCAGCGCCGAGACCGAGGGCAAGCACGCTGGAGTCGACCAGCTTGAAGAAGCTCATCGAAAAGTCCTCCCAAGGATAAAAATATGGGGGAAATGGCCTCTCGCCGTACAGCCCATGCTCATTTCCAGCTACTGAAAACATAGCGAAAGGATTTGTCGCGACGTTTCGGCGGCGCCTGATACAGCGCAGCCTCGAGGTTCCCGATCGGGTCAACGGATGGTTTTCAGTCGGTTGGTGACCGCAGGACTTAGATCCCTTTGCCCTTGCGCCACTGCGCAAACTCCTCGCGCGTCTCGGCATTCGGCGGATAGTTGTTGCGCAGCATCGCGCCGCGCTGCACCCGCTCGAGGATGAACGCCTCCATCTTTTCCTGCTCGGCCGCGTCCGATGCGACTTCATCGGCCAGATGCGCGGGGATCACGACCACGCCTTCGTCATCGCCGACCAGGATGTCGCCGGGATAGATCGCCACACCGCCGCAGCCGATCGGCACGTTCAGATCGACCGCATGGTGCTGCAAGAGATTGAGCGGCGCGCTGCCGCCCGCGCAGAACACCGGGAAGTCCAGCGCACCGATCGCGCCGCTGTCGCGCACCGGGCCGTCGCTGACCAGGCCTGCGGCGCCACGCACCATGAGCCGCGTTGTCAGGATTTCGCCGCCAGAAGCGACGCGCATTTCACCGCGGCAGTCGAACACGAGCACATGTCCCGGCGGGCAAGACTCGATCGCTTTTCGCTGCGGATGATCGTAGTCGTCGAACGCGCTGATCCTGTCGATGTCCTCGCGCGCGGGGATGCTGCGCATGGTGAACGCCGGGCCGACCATGTTGCCACCCGAGGGGTCGGTCAGCCGCGCGACGCCCTGGATATAGATGTTGCGAAAGCCGCGCTTGAACAGTTGGGTACACAGCGTCGCGCAGCTCACATGGCGCAGCAAAGCCGGCTTGGTGTCATTCATTCGCTTCCTCGCACCTCAGAAGCGCGGCTTGACCGTGGTCCAGTCCGGCCGAAAGCGCTGCATCTGCGCCACGTCATTGCGCGTGCGGATGCGGCAGGCGAGGAACGCATCGTGCAGTTCCGCAAGCTTGGCGCGATCCAGTTCCACGCCCAGCCCCGGACGATTGGTCAGATGCACGCAGCCGCCGGTGATCGGCACCCGGCCGCCCAGCAGGATTTCATCGCTTTGCCACGGGTAGTGCGTGTCGCACGCATAGCTCAGATGCTGCACGGAAGCCGCCAGATGCGTCATTGCCATCAGGCTGATGCCCAGATGCGAGTTGGAGTGCATCGACAGCCCGATCCCGAACGCCTCGCAGGCCCGCGCCAGGGCTTGCGTCGCGCGCAGGCCGCCCCAGAAATGGTGGTCCGACAGCACGATCTGCACCGCGTCGAGCTTGATGCTCTTCTCAAGCTCGGCCCAGTTGGTCACCACCATGTTGCTGGCGAGCGGCAGTCCGGTTGCCTGGTGCAATTCGGCCATGCCTTCGAGCGTCGGCGTCGGGTCTTCGTAATATTCGAGGCAGCCCGCGAGCTTGTCGGCCACCCGCAGGCTGGTCGCCATCGACCAGTTGCTGTTTGGGTCGATGCGCAGCTTGTAGCCGGGGAATGCTTCGGCCAGCGCGAGAATCGCATTGGCTTCCTGCTCCGGCTCGAACACGCCGGCCTTGAGCTTGATGCTCTCAAAACCATACTTGTCGATCATCTGCCTGGCTTGCCGCACGATCTGTTCCGGGGCTACGGCCTCGCCGTAAGGATCGGGCGCGTACTCGGGATCCGCTGCGGCGTCCCATTTGTAGAACAGATAAGCCGAGTACGACACCTTGTCGCGCACCGCACCGCCGAGCAGTTCGGCCAGCGGAATCCCAAGGGTTCTGGCCTGCAAGTCGAGAAACGCGACTTCGAACGCGGAGAACGCGCTGTTGACCAGGTTGCCGATCAGCGATCCCGGCGCCAGTTCCATCTCGACATGGCCGGTCGAGACCCGCGGCGCCTTGGCCACAACGCACGCGAGCATGCCGTTCAGATCGAACGCGGACAGGCCGACCAAGTCCGGCGCCGATCGCGTCAGTAGGTCGAGCACCGGTGCATCGCCGTAAGTTTCTCCGAGACCGACTTCGCCATTCACACCCTCGACTTCGATGATCGAACGCAGGCCAAACGGCTCGTGTATGCCGGCCGCATTCAGCAGCGGCGGATCCTTGATCGCGATCGGCGTCACCCGGACAGCGGCGATCTTCATGGCATCAACCCGGCGTCGCGCCGGATTTTTTGACCAGCTCGGCCCAGCGCGGAATCTCTTTTCGCATGTGCGCCGCAAGCTGCTCGGGCGTGCTGCCGACGATCTCCATGCCCATCTGGTTGTGCAGCTTGTCGACCACATCGGGCATCTTCAAAATCTTCACGATCTCGGCGTTCAATTTGTCGATGATGGCTTTCGGCGTGCCCTTCGGCGCGTAGACCGCCTGCCAGGACGCCATCTCGAAGTTCGGCAGCCCGCTTTCGATCATGGTCGGCAGGCTCGGGTCGAGTTCGATGCGTTTCGCGGTCGTGACTGCGATCAATTTCAGGCGCCCGGCCTTGGCCAGCGGAATCGCAGCCGTCATCTGGTCGAACATGAACGGCACCTGGCCCGATGCGACGTCGGTCATCGCGGGCGGCGTGCCTTTGTACGGCACATGCGTGAGCGGGACTCCGATCAGGTCCGCGAACAACTCGCCCGCAAGGTGCGTGGATGTGCCCGCGCCGGACGAAGCAAACGTGCGCATCTTCTCGTCCTTCTTCAAATGCGCGATCAGATCGGCGACCGTATTCACGCCGAGCTGCGGGTTCACGATCAGCACGTTCGGCAGCATGGCCGTGAGCGCGACCGGCTCGAAGTCCTTGACCGGGTCGTACGGCAGGTTCTTGTAGAGCGACGCATTGATCGCATGCGTGCTGATGGTGCCGCCGAACAGGGTGTAGCCGTCGGGCTTGGCTTTTGCGACATAACTCGCGCCGACGCCGCCGGCCGCGCCGGGCTTGTTCTCGACGATGAACGGCTGATGAAAAGCGTCTGACAGCTGCTGGCACAACACACGGCCGATTACGTCAGTTGAGCCGCCGGGCGTGAACGGCACGACGTAAGTCACGGCCTTCGAGGGCCAGGCCTCGGGCGTCTGCGCGTGGGCGCGGATCGCCAGCAGCGGGATGGAGGGCGCAGCAAGCGCGAGCGTGCCGCCGCGCAGCAGGGTGCGTCGAGCGAGATTCATGATGGGAATTGGGGGGGGGGTTTGGACTGGAAAGATGGGGAAAAAGCGGACCGTCGTCATTCGACCTTGAGGTCGCGCGCCTTGATCACCTTGCCGTAGCGCTCGGTATCGGACTCGATGACTTTCTTCAGCTCGGCCGGCGTCGTGCCGCGCGGCGTCGCGCCTTGCGCGATCATGGCGTCGCGCACCTCGGGCAGTGCCATCACCGCTTTCACATCCGCGGAAATCTTGTCGACGATGGCCTGCGGCGTCGCGCCCGGCGCGAGCAGCGCAAGCCAGGAGCCGGATTCGGCATTCGCGATGCCGGCCTCTGAAATGGTCGGCACCTCGGGCAACGCGGGCGAACGCTCGGCGCTGGTGACCGCGAGTGCGCGCAGCTTGCCGGTCTTGACCGGGCCCGAGGTCTCCAGCGCCGACGCGAACAGCATGTCCACATGGCCCGCCATCAAATCCGCCATCGCCGGGCCGCCGCCCTTGTACGGCACATGGACCAGCTTGATGCCGGCCGCTGCCTGAAAGATCTCAGCCGTCAGGTGCGGCGAGCCGCCGTTGCCGGAACTCGCGAACGTGTACTTGTCGGGCGCGGCCTTGGCCAGCGCGACCAGTTCCTTCACGTCTTTCGCCGGCACCTTCGGATTCACCACAAGCACGAACGGCAGCTCTGCGAACAGCGAGATCGGCGCGAACGCGGTCTCGGGGTTGTATGGAATCTTCTTGTAGAGAGATGGGTTGATCGCCTGCGTGCCGACGTTGCCGACGAACAGCGTGTAGCCGTCGGGTTTGGCTTTGGCCGCGGCATCGGCGCCGACCAGTCCGCCCGCGCCGGCCTTGTTGTCCACCACCACCGGCTGGCCCCATTTCACGCTCAGTTTGTTGGCCAGAATGCGGCCGCCGATGTCGGTGCCGCCGCCGGGCGCGAACGGCACGATAAAGGTGACGGGACGGTCAGGAAACGTACCCTGGGCAAGTGCCGCAAGCGGCACTGTCACCGCGGCCAGTGCAGCGCAAGCTGCGAGCACGCTCCGCCGTGCACGGATGATTGAATTCATGGTTGGTCTCCTGGTTGTTTGATGGTCGGCGCTTGCGATGTACTCGCAAAGACATGACTGCTCACGTCCGCTCGGCGACGATTGTTAGCGCTACCATTTGCAAGTATATGGGTCGCTTCGGCACGCGTCAAGAGCAAAGCGCATGTGTACGAAGCGCCCTCTGGCAATTCGCGCCTTCAGGTGCAGCCTGAAAAGAAGATCGGGTTCGATGCGAGCGATCGAATCCCGCCCGCCCTCACGCGCTAACGCGCTCGATCAGTGAAAAACCGATGTCGTGTACCCGCGCCTCGGACGACCTGCCCTCAACGCGCTCGATCAGGAAATGCGCCGCCTCGCGTCCGATCCCGGTCCCGTCGATGCGGACCGTGCTGAGCGCAGGATGGGTATGGGCAGCGAACGGCATGTCCCCGAAACCAACCACACCGATGCGATCGGGCACTGCGATGCCGGAGGCCTGGGCCTGAATCAGCACACCGTGGGCAAGCACGTCCGAGCTGCAGAACACCGAGTCCATGCACGGATGGGCCGCAAGCAGATCGCCGAGCGCGAGCCTACCGTTGCCAAGCGAGCTTGGCGCCGGCACGATGCGGCATGGCACCAGCGCCTCCTTTGCACCGGCCAATGTGCGCCAACGAAGCTCGAAACCGCGTCGTCGCAGCCCCGCGCGCTGGTCGTTTGCCGTGACGATCGTCGGCCGGCGGCGCTTGCGCCGGTACAGGAATTCCGCTGCGGCCGCGCCGACCGCCTCGTGCGAGAAACCAATACACATGTCGATTGGCGTCGGCGTCAGGTCCCAGGTCTCGACGACGGGAATGCCGGCTGTGATGAGCTTGCGCCTGGCACGGGCCGAACGTACGATGCCGGCCAGCACAATCCCATCAGGCCGGCGCGAGACAATCGCGTCGATCAGCCGGTCCTCGCGATCGCCGTCGTAGCCGCTCTGGCCCAGCATCAGCTGCAGACCGGCTGCATCCAGTGCGTCGGTCAGCGCCTGAATGGTTTCCAGGAACACCGGGCCGGCGACGGTCGGTACCAGCGCCGCCACCAGCCGGCTGCGATTCGACGCCAAGCCGCCGGCGACCAGATTGGGCACATAGCCGGTGCGTTCGATCGCGTCACGCACCCGCGCCAATGTGGCGGCGGCCACGACGGAAGGAGTGGACAGCGACCGGGATGCGGTGATGGCGGATACGCCGGCGACCCTGGCCACGTCGGCGAGCGTCACGCCGCCGGTGCTCCGTCGGGTGGCACGGCGTAGCGGCGCACTGCTCTTCGAAAGTTTGGTCACCCATGCATGGTAGCGCAACCATTTCACGCGACAAGTTTGCCCTGTCGATGCAGATGGGAACCGGCGCTTAGCCGCCCTGGCGCTGCAATCGCATCGCCCCCGCCAGTGGCACCGCACGCCGCAGTACGTCCTCCGCGAGCCACAGCGCCGAACGCCTTGCACGCGTCGCCACTGTTGCGGGCGGCATCTGCTGGTAGTCGTCGTTGAAGACCTCGAAGCTGTAGTCACCCCTGTAGCCGAGATCGTCGAGCCGCCGCACCAGCTCGACCAGCAGCTCGCTATGCACGCCCTCGCCCGGGAACACGCGGAACGTGCGCGCGGTCGTGATGCGTTCCTCGACCGTCGGCACTTCGTTCCACATGAAGTCGGCGAGCTGCACGAGGAAGATCCTGCTCGCGTCCACCTCGTCGAGGCCGTCCAGCGGCGTCTTCGTTGCCAGGATGTGATACGAGTCGATGCCGAGACCCAGGTTCGGCATGTCGGCGCGCCGAACCGCGTCCCAGGCGGCCGTGTATTCGTTGATGCTGCGGCCCCAAGACAGGCCTTCATAGGCCACCTTGATGCCCAGCGGGATGCCAAGCATCGCAAGCTTGCGCAGGTCGCGCGCTGTTCCGTCCACATGGCCGCTCGCATGGGTCGAAGTCGACGAGCACGCGAGCAGCACGGGCGCGCCGACCGCATGCGCCATCTCGATCATGGAACGCGCGACGTCGACCTTGTAGCCATGCAGGTGCCCGGACAGGCCTTCGAAGTCGCGCAGCACCTGAAAGCCCGTCACGCGCAGGCCGCTGGCCTTCACGAGCCTGATCGCGTCGTCGATGCCGCCCGCATGACCTGTGATGTCGCGCGCGAGCAGCATGATCTGGCCAAAACCCGCGTCCCGCACCGCCGCCAGTTTGGCCGGCAGCGTTCCAGACAAAGTGATCGTGTCCATGCCGAAGTCGGCGATGTTCTTCAGCGGCGCCGCATTCATGGCGTTTGCCGCACCAGCTCGAACGCAACGCCCAGCTGCGGCCGGGTCAGTGCGCCGCGCTTGTCCGTATGCAGCCCGTCCGTTTCGACGAATTCGACGCCGCGCTGCTGCAGCGCATCGACCGCCGCGAGCACGTCAGGCGCGGCCAGGCCCAGGCGCTGCAGCGATTCCTCGTGCGCGTCCTCGTCGGGCGCGGGCTCGATCAACTGCCACATCAGGCCGTCCGGACTTTTCAGCAAGTGGCCGCTGGGCAGGATGCCGAAGCGCTGATCATGACGTACCGGCTGCCAGCCGAACAGCTCGCGGTAGAACGCGATCCAGTCGTCGGCACGGCCCGCGCCGATGTACTGCACGAGGCCGAACCAGTGCAGGCCAGCCACGGCAGCAGGCCGCAGCGATTCCTTCGTGACGCCCGGAATCGGCACGAAGTCCACGTCCCAGATCGAGAACTCGCGCCAGCGATCGACGAAGTAAATGCGCGTGCTGCCGACGCCGTGAATCGCAGGAATGTGCAGCTCCATCGGCTGCACGTTGACCGGCACCCCCCAGGCGCCGCGCTCGAGCGCGCGCCGATGCGCGGCACCCGCATCGCGCACGCGCAGGGCGAACGCGCTGATCACAGGCGCCGCATCGGCCTGTGGGTCGCCCGCATTGACGACGATGTTCATGTCGCCCTGCCGGTACAGCGTGACTTCGCGCGAGCGGTGCCGTGCCACCGGGTGAAAGCCCATCTGCTCGAGCACGTGGCCGAACGCCTGCGGCCGGCTGGTCGCGTATTCGACGAACTCGATGCCTTCGAGGCCGAGCGGATTCGCGACATCGCCGATCGATTCGCGGGATGCGGAACGTGTCATGGCTTTGGTTCCTTCAATCAGCCGAGTCGCGCGACCATGCGCAGCGCCTCGGCCGTCGTGGTCGGGAAGCCGAAAAACTCGAGGTAGGCGGGAATCTGCTCGAACAGCATGTCGGTGCCGACCTGGACCCGGCAGCCGCGCGCCTGTGCCGCCTGCAGGAACGCAGTCATCTCGGTCTTCATGACGACTTCGCCGACGAACGCGCGGGCATCGATGCGCGCGACTTCCATCGGCAATTCGTCACCGGCGTGCATGCCCATCGGCGTCGCGTTGACGACCAGATCGAAGCCGGCTGGATCGTTCGACTCAGTCAGGACGTGCAAATCTGGATAGTGCGCCTTCAATCGCGTGCCGAGCATGGCGGCCGATTCGGCACGCGTATCGAACAGGCCGAGCGTCGCGACACCGGCGGCTGCCAACGACGCCGCTATTGCCGAGCCGACTCCGCCCGCGCCGACCACGAGCGCGCTGGCGCCTTCGAGCTTGAGCCCCTTGCGCCGAATGCCGCGCACGAAGCCCTCGCCGTCGAACAGATCGCCTTCGAGCCGGCCGGCCGCGCCGCGGCGCACCGCGTTGCATGCACCGGCGATCTGCACGGTTGGCGTTGCGGTATCGAGCAGGCCGACCGTGCTGACCTTGTGCGGCATCGTGATCAGCGCGCCGCGAATGTTTTCCAGTGTGAACACTGCGCGTAAGAAGGCCGGATAATGCTCGGCCCTGCAGCCCATCGGCTGCACGACCGCATCGATGCCGCTTCGCTCGAAGTGCGGGTTGTAGATCAGCGGCGCCTTGAACGCATGCGTGGGCCAGCCGATGTGCGCGATGAGCTCGGTGTTGCCGTTGATCATGGTTTCGATGAAGCCGATACAGCCGCACGCAGCGCGAGCAGGTAGCTGTCCACGCCGAAGCCCGCGATCTGGCCGCGCGCGATCTCGGCGATCACCGAGTGGTGCCGAAACGGTTCGCGTGCATGGATGTTGGACATATGCGCTTCGTAGACCGGACACTTGAGGATCGCGAGCGCATCGCGGATCGCGTAGCTGTAGTGCGTCCAGGCGCCCGCGTTGATCACCACCGCGTCGCAGCCATCGCCGTGCGCTGCATGGATGCGCTCGCACATCGCGCCTTCGTGATTGGTCTGGAAGCACTCGACCGTGGCGCCGAGTTCCTGACCCAGCGCGACAAGCTGCGCGTCGATATCAGCCAGCGTGATAGTGCCGTAGTGCGCCGGGTCGCGCCGGCCGAACATGTTGAGGTTGACGCCGTGGAGCACGAGCACGTTCACCGGGACTCTCCTGAAACGACGACGTGGTTACCTGCGCACCTTGGCGATCTCGGCCTGCACCGCAGCGACCGTGTCGGCGCCGACGGTGGCGGTGTGTTCCTCGATCACGGGCTTCATCTTGGGAAGTATGTACTTGGCGCTGGCTTTGGGAACTTATGCGACGACCTTGTGTGGGCCAGCTTACGCATCACCTGGTCGAAGGGGATGCGCTCATCGTCGCACGACGTGGCCACATCCGAAGGCGGGGCGGGTGACTTGGCTTTCTTTGTACCCATGATCCAACCTCATCCAATCTGCATGTGGGCATAGTTCGCAGACGGACGAGCGCCGTGCTTTACGAAACATCCTGACCCAGAACTCCCCGCCTCAACACGAAGCGCGAGCACCCTGAAGGTTGCCATGACAAACGCGCAGGCAGCGCATAACCGGCCAACCGCCCCATGCTTGGAGGCGCCGTTTAGATCAATAGTCATCGGGTTGGTAGCCCACAGCCCAGAGAGCTTAACAAGCCCAAGGCGATCCTGTTCGCCAACGCCCGCTTGCCACACGATCTCTCGCTCGGGCTGGTTGCTGCGCACGGCATCAATGGCGTCTTCGCACACTGAGCGCAGCTCCGTCTCCTTGAGGTGGACAGACATGCCCCGACCCAGCCGGCTGCCTGCGTACTCAAGCACATCGGTGGTCAGCAGTCCGATCGTCTCCGAGGCACGACGCACCCGTACAGCCACCTCGAGGCACATCCGGTCCGGCAGCGTCGGGCGAAGCAGCACCTCGGTGGACAGACGAATGTTCGACAGCGGGCTGCGCGCGTCGTGGGCCAGCACAGCCAAAAACAGCTCACGCGACTCGGCGGCGTCGGCTGTGTAGCGCTCGACCGACTCATCGAGCGCTTGGTCGAGCGCCTCGTCAAAGCGGGCGATCTCTTCAGCCGCCGGCTTGGGCAGACCCGCAGCGTCGGCCTGGCTCCACAGCCGCGGCACGCTGGCTCGCATCGCCCGAAATTCGGCCACCAACTGCGGGAAGTTGAAGCCCGAGGTCTGCCGCATCTTCCCGTGCGATGAGGCCGCGGTGTCGGCCGCATCGGACTTGTGGACCTGCGTCGACTTGGCCGAGCGCTTGCCCTCACTTTGCTCGCGGTCCATGTCGGCGATTGCCTGCAGGATGGCCCGACAGTGGTCGCGCAGTTCTTCATCCGAGATGGCCCGCCCGGCCGGCAGCAGCGTCCTGGCGAAGGCATCCCACTCCTCAAGAATCACGTTCAGGTGGTCCTTGATGACGCTGCTGAATCGCATCGTCTGCCCTTCCTAGGCGTTTTGACAGCGAAGTGAGCAGGCAGGAATGTACGGGTTTCCTAGAAAAGTTCACGCGCTTCTTGGTAAGCATCCATCAAGAAGACCGCACACTTGCCCATCGCAGGTAATGCTCACCCAAAAAAATCCGTGCCGAGAAACCCCTTGTTATCCGTATCTGTTGGCAGTGACCTCCCTGTCCTATCCGAACTTTCCGAGCTTCATCAAGCCGTACTGGCCGCGGCGCTGGCGGTCGGCTGTTCTTGCGCCATTCTGATGGCGGGGGATGCCATGCGGTGGAGCGAGGTCGAGCGATGCGGCGACCACCTACCTTGTGATGTCGCCGATCACTTTGAAGCCAACCTGCGCACCGCTACCACCTACGGCGACATCGTCTCAATCAGCGGTGGCGACTATCCACTGCAGGCAGAGCAGCACCGACGGTTCATCTTCGATCCGGCTGGCACCCTGCTGAGCGTGGCCATCCGGGGCGACGGCATCAGCCTCTGCGGCGCCCTGGTGCTGGGGCACCCCGATCGAAAGCTGTCGATCACGGCGGCCCAGCGTTACGCGCTGCAGACCCACGCAGCCGCCATCGCGAAGATCGTTACCGGCGGCTCCAAGCTCTCCCATGTGGTCGGCACACCGGTCGATCGCCTGCGGCTGCTGGAATCGGTCGTCATCAACGCCAAGGATTCCATCATCATCACCGAGGCGGAGCCGATAGACCTGCCCGGCCCGCGCATCGTCTATGCCAACCCGGCATTCGAGCGCACCACCGGATATACGCCACAGGAAGTCATCGGAAAGACGCCGCGGATGTTGCAGTCAGGCAGCACCGACCGCGCCGCCCTCGACGACATCAGAGCTGCGTTGGAAAAGTGGCAGCCAATCGAGATCGAGCTGATCAATGCCCGAAAGGACGGGACCGAATTCTGGGTTGAGCTGAGCATCGTCCCGGTCGCCGACGAAAAGGGCTGGTACACCCACTGGATATCGGTGCAGCGCGACATCAGCGAACGCAAGGAGGCCGAAAAACTGGCGCAGGCGGCCCAAGCATCGTGGGAACAACGTGTCGCACTGGAGAGCCGTCTGCAGGAGCGCGAGCGCATTTCGGTTGAACTGCAACATGCCGCGTTTCACGACAAACTGACCTCGCTACATAACCGGGCGTACATGATGGCGCGTCTGGACGCGGTGCTCAAAATGCCCCTTCACAGCTGCCACGCCACGGCGCTGTTCATCGATCTGGATGGCTTCAAGCTGGTCAACGACAGCTTGGGGCACATGGCGGGCGACGAGTTGCTGGGCATCGTTGCACGACGGCTGCAGATGTCGTCGCGCTCAGATGACGTACTGGCTCGTCTGGGTGGCGACGAGTTCGGCATCCTGATCACCGGCGAGTCGCATGCCTTTGTAGCGGCGCAGCTGGCGCAACGCATCATCGATTGTCTGAACGAGCCGGTCGCGTTGCGCGGGCAGGATGTGGTGGTGTCCTGCAGCATCGGCCTGGTGAGCGCGGACGGCAGCTATGTCCGGCCGGAAGACCTGCTGCGCGATGCGGACGTGGCGATGTACTCGGCCAAAAAAGAGGGCCGTGGGCGGTTCGCGTGGTTCGACGCGTCCATGCGCGACGCGGCGGTGACGCAATTGACCATGCAGAACGCTCTGCGCCATGCGGTGGCCGAGCATGATTTTGTGGTCTTCTACCAACCGCTGTACGCCGGCAGTGATGGCCGACTGGTGGCGGTGGAAGCGCTGCTCCGCTGGAACCATCCGCAACTGGGCATCGTGCGGCCCGACCGATTTGTCTCGCTGGCCGAAGACCTGGGCCTGATCCATCAACTGGGGGCATGGGTGATGAAAAAGGCGGCCCAGGATGTGCATGCCTGGAGAACCCGCTTCCCGCTGGTGGACCTGGCGCTCAACGTCAACGTTTCCGGCAAAGAGCTCACCCGGCCAGGCTATCTCGGGCAAGTCGTCGAAATACTCGAAGCAACCAGCCTGCCGCCTCGTTCGCTGCAGATCGAGGTGACCGAATCGGTATTCCTGATGCAGCCCGAACTCGTCGCAAGCGTGCTCGCCGGCGTGCGGGCGTTGGATGTGAAGGTGGGCCTGGACGATTTCGGCACCGGATACAGCTCCATGAGCTACATCGACCAATACCCGATCGATGCGATCAAAATCGACAAATCCTTTGTCTCGCGAATGATGCATCTGCCGCGAAGCCGCGCGATCGTCGAAAGCATCCTCTCACTCGGTCGCTCGCTCGAACTCAACGTAGTAGCCGAAGGAGTGGAGACACCGGGCCAGCTGGCGCTGTTGAAAGGTATGCACTGCCCGTGCCTGCAGGGCTACCTATTGAGTATGCCGGTGGAGAGCCACAAGATCGACGCGCTGCTGGAAATGGAAGAGCGCACTCAGCGCAAAGACATTCGGGAACAGGCCTTTGAATTGGGAATGACCTGAAGCAGTCAGACCGCCTAGGCGCTGCGAGTGGGTGGCGAGGACACGCAATTTGACGGGTGGTGAAAACCTTTTTCGCCACCGCGTTCCGCGAAGTGACCTTGCCCCTGGAATCCGTACCCCATAGCCGAGTTACGAATTGGCTTGCCTTGGTTGATTGGCAAGCCAGTTTTGCTCGAACTGCATCGGGCTGACGTATGCCAGCGTCGAGTGCAGCCGGGCCCGGTTGTACCAGAGCAGCCAGTCGATCGCTTCGTCTTTGGCCTGGCGCCTGGTCTCGAACTTCTGCCCGTGCAGCCGCTCCACCTTCAACGACCCGAACAGTGTCTCGCTGCAGGCGTTGTCCCAGCAGTCACCGCGCCGGCTCATCGAGGCAGTGATGCCGTACTCCTTGAGCGCGTCGCGGAACTCCTGGCTCGCGTACTGGCTGCCACGGTCGCTGTGGAATATCAGCCCACTCGTCTTGTTCGGGTGGCGCTTGAACCAGGCCATGCGCAGCGCATCGATGACGATCTCCCGCGTCATGTCCTCGCGCAGGCTCCAGCCCACCACCTGGCGGCTGAACAGGTCGATCACCACGGCCAGGAACAGCCAGCCTTCACCGGTGTGGATATAGGTGATGTCGCCCGCCCACACCCTGTCCGGCTCGGCCACCGTGAACTGCCTGTCCAGCAGATTCGGTGCAATCGGCAGCGCATGGTTGCTGTCGGTGGTCACTTTGAAGCGCCGCTTGCCCTTGGCCCGGATGCCATGCAACTGCATGAGCTTTTGCACCCGGTCCTTGCCCACCGGGATGCCACGCGCCACCAACTCCTTCCACGTCCGCGGCCAACCGTAGCCGCCATGCGTTTGGGCATGAATAGCCTTGATATGCACCAGCAGCGCGTCGTCGCTGAGGTGGCGCCGTTGGGCATCGCTGGCACGGCGTACAAAGTGCTCGTGATAGCCGGCAACGCTGACCCGCAGCACCCGGCACTGCACCGAGATCGGCCACACCCGTCGGTGCCGATTGATGAAGGCGTACTTCAACTCTGCGCTTTCGCGAAGTACGCCGTCGCTTTTCCCAGGATGTCGCGCTCCATCTTCACGCGCGCCAACTCGGCTCGCAGCCGGCTGATCTCCATTTGCTCGGCACTGATGACCTTCTTGTCGATGCCGCCCAGCTTGCCCTGGCGCTCGGCCTTGACCCAGTTGTGCAGTGTCTGCTCGACCAGCCCCAGCCCCCTGGCCGCCGCCGCGATGCTCTGGCCGCCTCGCACCAGCCGCACCGCCTCTTGCTTGAACTCGAGCGTGTACTGCGCCCTCGTTGTCTTCGTCATGTCCGCTCTCCCTTGCTTGCATTGAAACACTCAGCAAGGGATACGGTTTTCGGGGGCAAGGTCAAAGTCATGCCGAGCTGCAGACAGGAACGAAGGGCGTGAGGTGGATGTCTTGGACTACTTTGAAAGCGAGAGGGTGCGATCCCGACCAAGTCACCTAGCCCATCCAGGCGATCGCACCCAACTGCAAGGTTCGCTGCATTCATGCTATCGACAACATATTTATAGATGGATAAACAAGAAAGACCATGCGAAAGTAGAAACGTTACCAGCTCGTAGCCGTACCGATCCATTTGTAGTAACGTATCTACAAGACAACTGGACAGGAACCGTGAATGGCTACCCTCACCACCATCTCCAGCCGCGACTTCAACCAAGACGTCGGCCGTGCCAAACGCGCCGCCGAAGCTGGTCCCGTCGTCATCACCGACCGCGGCCGCCCCGCCTTCGTGCTGCTGCGCCATGAGGCCTACCAGCAACTGGCGGGCGAGCGTCCCAGCATCCGCCAACTGCTCGACCAGCCCGGCGTGGAAGACATCGACTTCAATCCGCCCCGACTCGGCGGCGGATTGTTCCGCGCGGCGGACCTCGGCTGATGTTCCTGCTGGACACCAACGTGTTGTCGGAACTGCGGCGACGCGACCGCACCGACGCCCACGTCGCAGCGTGGGCCGATGCGGTGGACGCCGACATGATGTTCCTGTCGGCCATCACGGTGCTTGAGATCGAGTTCGGCTCGCGCTTGGTTGCGCGGCGCGATGCGGTGCAAGGAGCGACCTTGCGCCAGTGGATCGACGGCAAGGTGCTGCCGGCATTTGCAGGGCGCATCTTGGCTGTGGACACGGCCGTTGCACAACGCTGCGCAGCCCTGCACGTGCCCGATCCGCGCGCCGAGCGCGATGCGCTGATCGCAGCGACGGCGCTCGTGCATAACCTTAAGGTGATCACGCGCAACACCGTCGACTTCAAAGCAACGGGCGTTGCGCTGATCAATCCGTGGGAGGCACCAGATGCAGCATGAAGGAAAGCCACTGAGTCGCACCACGGCGCCGACCCGGGATGTCGCGCGCTGGTGCGGGTTCGACCAGACCATGCCAGAAACCCAAGGCGTTGCATGCTGACGTTTCATCAGACGAGCTGCAGACAGCGATCGATGAGGCGTTGAGCCAGCCCCTTGAATGACCGGACACGGTCCATCGCTTATCTTTGAGGATAGGAGCAGGGCTGTGAGTACGACTAGGAATACGGATACTGTTGAAGTGATCATGAGGGACCAGCGCCGTAGGCGCTGGTCCCTCGCGGAGAAGTCAGCGCTCGTGAGGCGAACCTATGAGGCCGGCATGAGCGTATCGCTGGTGGCCAGGCGAGAAGGCGTCGCGGCGAGCCTGCTGTTCCAGTGGCGCAAGCTCGAACGCCAGGGGGCGCTGATGGCCGTGTCGGCTGGCGAAGCGGTGGTGCCTGCGTCCGAGCTGGCTGCTGCACGTGCTGAGATTGCCAAGCTGCAGCGGGTGCTGGGCAAGAAGACGCTGGAGGCCGACATCCTCAAGGAAGCGGTGGAGTACGCCGCCGAAAAAAAGTGGATTGCGCGCTCGCCCTTGTTGCCCGGGGACGGCCGGTGAGGGGCGTCTGCCAGGCGCTTGGGCTGGCGCGATCGAATGTCCATGTGCTGCGCAGCCGGCCAGCTACATGGGTGGATCGCCGAACCCAGCGCACGCCGCATGGCGACGAAGAACTGCTTGCCGACATCTGCGGGCAGATTACCGAGCTGCCCAGCTACGGCTACCGCCGAGCCTGCGCGCTGGTCAATCGCAAACGTGCCAGCTCTGGTGCACTGCGCGTGAACGCCAAGCGCGTGTACCGGGTGATGGCTGGCAACGCCTTGCTGCTGCCCAAAGCGCCGCGACGCCCGCATTCGAGCCGATCGCACACCGGCACCGTCGCGGTCACGACCAGCGACACGCGCTGGTGCTCGGACGGCTTCGAGATTAAGTGCGACTCAGGCCAGACAGTCACCGCCACGTTCGCCAAAGACTGCTGCGACCGCGAGATCTTGGCCTACCGGGCTTGGGAGGGCAAGGGGCTGCCGGGTGAGCCGGTGCGCGAGATGCTGATCGAGTCCGTGGAGAAGCGCTTCGGTACGGTGGAGGCAGTGCCTGCAGGCTACCCATTGCAATTCCTGTCGGACGACGGCAGCGCCTACATTGCCCACGAGACACGGCGCATCGCCAAGTCGCTTGGCCTCACACCCGTGAACACGCCGGTGTGCAGCCCTCAGAGCAACGGCATGGCCGAGAGCTTCGTCAATACGTTCAAGCGCGACTACGTCAGTCGGATGGACCTCCGCGACGCTCGGACCGTCCTGGCACAACTGCCCGCGGCGTTCGCGCACTTCAACGAGGTGCATCCGCACTCAAGCCTGAAGATGAGATCGCCGCGTGAGTTCAGGCGGCAACGGGCTGAGCAGCTTCGCCGCGCTCAACCGCAACAACCGGCGCTACATTGCGTATAGACCGTGTCCGGATATGCAGGGGCAAGATCAGCGTGCACTGCCGTGCGGCAGGAGATGTGGCCTCGCATCACCGACAAAATGGAGACGGCATGACCGATGGACTTGTCGCACTGGCGCCCAGTCGGCTGCTGACTGCTGCGGCCTTCCAGCAGCTGGCTGACGTACCACCTGAGCTGGAGTGGTTCGCCAACCTGGGCAGCAAAGCCGCCCGCCGTGCTTACGAGTACGCCTTGGCCGACTTCATCCGCTTCACCGGCATCGTGCGACCGGAAGAGTTCCGAACTGAAACCCGTGCCCATGTGACTGCCTGGCGCGACGAGCTGGCAGGCCGTGCTTTAAGCGGCATGACGGTGCGGCACCGCCTGGTCATCCCTGCTCTGTCACGCACTGCGCCGTGAGGAGCTGTTCAAGCTGAAGGTCAAGGACTTCAAGCAGAAGCGGTGTGGAGTCGCGCACATGAAGATCCCAGGCAAAGGCGGCAAGACGCGCTATGTACCGTTGCACCCGGTGGCCGGTAGCCTGATCGTGGATTACTTTGAAGCGGCCGAGCGTGGCGCGGAGGCCGCAGGTGCCTTGCTTCGGTCGCTGCACCCCGGCCGCATCGAGGGCTCATCAAAGCCGATGACACTGGATTCGGTCTGCAAGATCGTGCGGGGTACTTGGGCGCAATCGGCTTTGAGATGGGCGCGCACAGCCTGCGGGCGACAGCCGCGACCAACGCGCTGGACCACCAGGCCGATATCGCCAAGGTGCAGGAGTGGCTGGGGCACGCCAACATCGCCACCACCAGAATCTAGGACCACCGGAAATCCCGGCCGGAGGATAGCCCGACGTTCAAGGTGGCGTATTGATCGACGAGTGATCTAGCTGGTCTGGCGCATGAACGAAGACGTGGCTACGCTCTACCGGCGCGAGGGCCGGCGTGTGTTTGCGACGCTGCTGCGGCTGCTGGGCAGCTTCGATCTGGCCGAAGACGCCTTGCACGACGCCTTTCTCGCCGCCTCCGAGCAGTGGCCGAGCCAGGGCGTGCCCGCCAACCCGGTGGCATGGCTGGTCTCCTCGGGACGATTCAAAGCCATCGACCGGATCCGTCGTGACAGGCGATTCATCACGTTGGGGGATGAAGCAAGCGAAGAGGTCGAGGCGATCGCCGACGACGCAGCCGGCTGGGAGCAGCGCTGGGACGAACGCGGGGCGATCGAGGATGACCGCTTGCGCCTGGTCTTCACTTGCTGCCACCCCAGCCTGGGTGAGGAAGCGCGCATCGCTCTCACGCTGCGCGAGGTGTGCGGCCTGACCACAGAAGCCATCGCCGACGCCTTTTTAATCCCGACCCCGACGCTGGCGCAGCGAATCGTTCGCGCCAAGGCAAAAATCATCGCGGCGCGTATTCCCTACGAAGTGCCGGCGCCGGCCGAACGCCCGTTGCGTCTTGCCAGCGTGCTGCGGGTCGTCTACCTGGTTTTCAACGAAGGCTACTCGGCGCACGCTGCCGAGCTGGCGGACGAAGCGATCCGGCTGGCGCGGCTGCTTCTGGCGCTGCTGCCCGAACCCGAGGTGCTGGGCCTCCTGGCACTGCTGCTGCTGCACGACGCACGGCGTGATGCGCGCGTCACTGCTGCAGGCGAGTTCGTACCATTGGAAGAGCAGGATCGCTCGCAGTGGAACCATGTAGCCGTCGCCGAAGGGTGCGCTCTGGTCGAGGCGGCACTGTCGCGGCATGGCTTCGGCGCCTACGCTCTGCAGGCCGCTATCGCCGCTGTGCATGGCGAAGCGTCCAGCGCCGTGGCCACCGACTGGCCGCAGATCGTGGGCCTGTACGACGCGCTCTTGCGCATCGAACCCAGCGCCGTGATTGCGCTCAACCGTGCTGTCGCAGTGGCGATGCGCGATGGCCCTGAAGCCGGGCTGGTGCTGATCGAGCCGCTGATGTCTGCGTTGCCGGGGTATCACGCAGCTGCGGCAGCCGCCGCCGACCTGTGCCGCCGCGCCGGCAGGCTGCAAGAAGCGCAGGCGCACTACCGAGCCGCGGTCTCCTTGGTGCGCCAAGAACCCGAGCGCCGCTACCTGCTGCGCCGGCTGGCTGAAACGGGCGGCTGAAGTATTTTTATGCGAGCGTGTCGAAAGCCGTCCAGACCGTTCGACTACTTAGGTCGGCACATCAAAGCCGCCACTTTCTTTTACATGAGAAGCCCACATGCCCACCACCCTGACCCCTTACCTGAGCTTCCGCAACGACACCCGAGAAGCGTGTGCCTTCTACGAGAAGGCGCTCGGCGCCAAGATCGAAGCGATGATGAGCTATGCCGACATGCCTGCACCGGCAGCGTCCGAGGCCGGCTGTGCCGACGGCACGCGCCCCGGTGACGACGGCATCATGCATGCGCGCCTGGCGCTGCCGGGCGGCGCCATGCTCTTTGCCGGCGACGCCCCTCCGGGCATGCCGTACGAGGGTGTGAAGGGCGTGATGCTCGCGGTCCAGTACGACAGCATCGACCAAGCGCACAGCGCTTTTCACGCGCTGTCGCAAGGCGGCCACGTGACGATGCCGATGGCGCCCGCGTTCTGGGCCAAGACGTTTGGCATGCTGACGGACCGTTTCGGCGTGAGCTGGGCCGTCAACGGTGAACCCATCGCGTTTGCAGGCGCTCATTGAAGTACCTCTGCCTCGTCTATCTCGACGCCGCGCACTGGGACGCTTGCAGCGACCAAGTGTGCGCTGAATATGCACAGCAGCTGAACGGCAGCCGCCGGCTGCTGGCGGCGGAACCGCTGCACCCAACGCACACCGCCACCACGGTGCGCGTTCGCAATGGGGAGATGACGCTGTTCGACGGGCCCTTTGCCGAAACCAAGGAAATGCTGGCTGGCTTCTATCTGGTGGAGGCGAAGGACCTCAACGAAGCGATCCAGCTCGCTGCTGGCATTCCGCCAGCACAGCACGGCAGTATCGAAGTGCGCCCGGTGCGCGAGCTGCAGGTGGCGCCTGATCGAAGCCGGCACGCGTCCGGTGGATAGCAGCCTGGCCAACATGGCAATGACACAAGGAGAAGGAAATGAACTACGTTGATGGATTCATCTTGGCGGTTCCGGACAGCAACCGCGATAGCTACCGCGCCATGGTGGACAAAGCATGGCCGCTCTTCAAGGAATTCGGCGCAACGCGTCAGGTTGAATGCTGGGGCGACGATGTGCCGGCCGGCGCGACCACCGACTTTCACCGTGCAGTCAAAGCCGAACCCGGCGAGACCGTCGTCTTCTCGTGGCTCGAATATACATCGAAGGAGGTGCGCGACGCTGCGAGCAAGAAGATGCAGACCGATCCCCGTATGAATGAGATGTCCAAGGACATGCCGTTCGATGGCAAGCGCATGATCTTCGGCGGCTTCGTGCCGATCTTCGACGAGCGCGGGTAGTCGGCCTGGGGCTGACGCGAACCGGAACCACAGGCAACCACGGAGTTGAAGATGAAGTTCATGATCTTGGTCAAGTCCAACCCGGATATCGAGGCTCGTCTGGCAACGATCAGCGACTCGCAGATGAAGGATCAGATGGCTGAAATGGAGCTCTTCAATGAAGCGCTCAGAAAGGCTGGCGTGATGAAGGACTGCGACGGCCTGCGCCCCAGCAGCGAGGGCAAGCGAGTGCGCTTCGATGGCGAGTCGCGCACCGTCGTCGACGGGCCGTTCACGGGCGATCTCGTTGCCGGCTATTGGCTGTGGGAGCTGCCATCCATGGAGCAGGCGGTTGCGTGGGTCAAGCGCTGTCCGAATCCGATGCCCGTGCCGTCAGAGATCGAAATCCGACCTATCTAGCCTGGTTGTGTTCGAGCGCCGAGCGGACGCTGCCAACAACGGATTGATAGCGCTCGGCAATTTCTGACCGACTATCACCAGCAGGGCCTGGCCAACCTGATCTCGACTGCTCTACTCAGTCAAGCCACGAGAACTCAAGTCGCCGTCGCGATCGAGTGCGTAGACCACCTCGTATTGTCCCGGCGCGACACGACCGAGCGACGTGGTCGTCTGCAGGTGACCACTTGCCGCTAGCGCTGTCAGCACTGCTCTGGCCGCATCGTGGCTTTCGAATTGCACATAGTTCACGACTTGCGTTCCGCCAAAGCTTGACCTTGCCCTCGAAAAACGTACCCCCTACTGGGTGTTTCAATGCAAGCGAAGGAGGGCGGAGATGACGAAGAC
Organism: Burkholderiaceae bacterium; assembly: GCA_965218765.1. Taxonomy (GTDB): domain Bacteria; phylum Pseudomonadota; class Gammaproteobacteria; order Burkholderiales; family Burkholderiaceae_C; genus JBBPYC01. Next base: position 1,431,715 of record CBDCLU010000002.1, read on the forward strand.
AACGAGGGCGCAGTACACGCTCGAGCTCAAGCAGGAGGCGGTGCGGCTGGTGCGAGGCGGCCAGAGCATCGCGGCGGCAGCCAGGACGCTGGGGCTGGTTGAGCAGACACTGCACAACTGGGTCAAGGCCGAGCGCCAAGGCAAGCGGAGCGGCATTGACAGAAAGGCCGTAAGCGCCGAGCAGATGGAGATCGGCCGGCTGCGAGCCGAGCTGGCGCGCGTGAAGATGGAGCGCTTTCATCCTGGGAAAAGCGACGGCGTACTTCTCAAGGCAAGCGACGTGAAGTACGCCTTTATCCAGCGCCACCGGCGGGTGTGGCCTATCTCGGTGCAGTGCCGGGTGCTCGCAGTCAGCATAGCCGGCTATCACGAGCACTTCGTACGCGCGCCGTGCCAGCGAGGCCCAGCGACGCCACCGGAGCGATGATGCGCTGTTGGTGCACATCAACGCGATCCACGCGCAAGCGCGTGGCGGCTACGGCTGGCTGCGAACGTGGAAGGAGTTGGTGGCGCGTGGCATCCCGGTGGGCAAGGACCGGGTGCAAAAGCTCATGCAGTTGCATGGCATCCGGGCCAAGGGCAAGCGGCGCTTCAAAGTGACCACCGACAGCAACCATGCGCTGCCGATTGCACCGAATCTGCTGGACAGGCAGTTCACGGTGGCCGAGCCGGACAGGGTGTGGGCGGGCGACATCACCTATATCCACACCGGTGAAGGCTGGCTGTTCCTGGCCGTGGTGATCGACCTGTTCAGCCGCCAGGTGGTGGGCTGGAGCCTGCGCGAGGACATGACGCGGGAGATCGTCATCGATGCGCTGCGCATGGCCTGGTTCAAGCGCCACCCGAACAAGACGAGTGGGCTGATATTCCACAGCGACCAGTGGCAGCCAGTACGCGAGCCAGGAGTTCCGCGACGCGCTCAAGGAGTACGGCATCACTGCCTCGATGAGCCGGCGCGGTGACTGCTGGGACAACGCCTGCAGCGAGACACTGTTCGGGTCGTTGAAGGTGGAGCGGCTGCACGGGACAGAAGTTCGAGACCAGGCGCCAGGCCAAAGACGAAGCGATCGACTGGCTGCTCTGGTACAACCGGGCCCGGCTGCACTCGACGCTGGGCATACGTCAGCCCGATGCAGTTCGAGCAAAACTGGCTTGCCAATCAACCAAGGCAAGCCAACTCGTGACTCGGCCGTGGGCTACGGATTCCAGCGGCAAGGTCCTTGTGCAAAGGGCGCATTGAACAGGGCCCCATCGATGCTCTGCCAGCGCCACGCAATGCCCTCCATCTGGTGATACTCGGCAAGCCCGGCTTGCCACAGCGCCTGGAACACGCCGGCTGCCTCCTATTGCAGAACCCGCTTGTGCACCGCGCTGGCGCTGCCGAATCGCTCTTGGGGAAGCGCCTTCCATTGGCCGCCCGCACGCAAGACATACACCACCGCCTCGAACACTCGGCGCGCCGGCTTGGGCGGCCGACCCGCACCCGCTTTGCGCAGGTACTGCTTGTCCGCAGCGCGCTCGCGCACCGGAATCAACGGCTTCACGCGTGCCCAGAACTCATCCGTCACCACCCAGGAGCCCACGCGCTTGTGTGTCGCCATGCCTTCGCTCCTACGCCGCGCGCAATGCGGCTTGGCGCAATAGTTTGTTATTTACGGATAAGCTCTTAGGCATCCGCACGCTTCAGCCGAGCCGTCTGCACGGTCGCTGCAGGCAGTGCAGCGATCAACCCAGGCAGCAGCGCCTGGAAGGCGCGCTGCGCGCGCCGCTGATGTCCTCGTGCGAGCCGGCAGCTTCAAGCTTGAAGCTGCAACAGGCGAGCAGGGATTGGCGAGGGATGCCGATAGGCAGCAACCTGCCTTCTGGCGCCGCTGCCGGCGAATCCGGAAGACCGCCTTCAGCGTTCGTCACACGAAAAACGGGCGCAAAGCTCAACCACCCGCCCGCTTCACCGCAAACCCTTCCTGTTGCAGCAACACGACCAGCCGATCCGCATGATCGCCCTGGATCTCGACCACGCCGTCCTTGACCGTGCCGCCGCTGCCGCATGCGGCTTTCAATCGTTTGCCCAGTGCCCGAAGCGCATCGGACTCAAGCGGCGCGCCGCGCACCACGGTCACGGTCTTGCCACCCCGACCCGCCTTCTCGCGGCTGACCCGCACGAAGCCGTCGCCGGCAGCCGGTCTGGTGCGCTGCCGGCAGGTACAGGCGGAGACGGGCTGGCCGCATTCGGGACAGGTACGCCCGTGTTCGGTCGAATAGACGAGGCGGCTGCCGCCGAGCTTGTGCATTCCAAGTCGCGCTAGCCAGCCTTGCTCAGCCGCCAGCAGGCCGCGTCGATCGGCACGAACGCTTCGACTGCCGCCGTGGCGATCACGTGTGTGGTCTCCTGCTCGGGATCAGCCACGTTCAAGCCACCCAACACGGCCTTGACTTCGGCGCGCCCACGAGGCAGTTCGGCTGCGACCGCATCGGTGTCCACCTGGTCCGGCTTCTGCACGCCGATCGTGACCTGCACGCGCATGTCCTGATGGTCGTAGCCCAGCGACTTGAACAGCACGATCGACGAGTGATGCAGCGCATCGTGCACCGCGCGGATCGCGGCCTTGGTGTAGTCCATGCCGTACAGATCGTTGCCCGTGCCCATCTCGAGGATCACGCGCTTGAGCGGTTGGCCATCAGCCATGACTTGATCCTTCCCCCGCTTGCGTCTCTTCCATGTCGAACGAGACGATCACGGCCGCGTTCGCGACCACACTCGTGCTGTCACCGCCCGGCTTGGGGATGTCCAGCCCGCCCAGCATGACCTTGATGCTCGGTCGCCCGTACGGAAACACGTTCAGCAGCGCCGCGCGGTCGACCGCATCGGGCTGCTGCACGCCGATCTCGACGTCGATCAGCATCGCCTCGCGCGGAAAACCGAACGCCTCGGCGACGTTCAGCGAGTTGTGCCACAGCGCATCCCGAATCGCGCGCGCGGCAGCTTCCGTGTAGTTGCGGCTGCGGATCGACGTGCCCATGCCGAACTGCGTGACCACCCTCTTCTTCGCCATCTCGTGTGCTCCCTTTGTTGCCTGCGATGCGCGCAGCTTAGATCGTGCGCCCAGCACGCTCACTGAGCAGCTTTTCCAGCAGCGGAATCATTTGCGCGGCGCCGTCCAGATTCGGATTGATCGCGACCGCGCGGTGAAAGAATGTCAGCGCCTGCTCGGGCCGGCCCTGCCGCAGGTGGATCTGCGCGGCGCCGGCCAGCGCGCCGAAGTGGCGGGGATTCAATCTGAACACCTGATCGCAATCAGCCAGAGATTCCGGGTCCCGGCCGAGCAGGTAGTAGACGGTTGCGCGCTTGTTCCAGCCCTCTGCGAAAGCGGGTCGGGCCCGAACGACTTCGTCGAACGTGACCAATGCCTCGGTGAGTGCGCCGGCCTGCATCTGCCCGGCCCCGCGCGCCATCTGCTCATCGATCGCCGAATCACCCGATCGACCCCAGATCTGCCAGATTGCATTCGATGCGGACAGGCGCACACGCGGGTCGTCGTCGAACAGGCGCTCGAGCACGGCATCGGCGTCCTGCATCGCACCGACTTCAGCCAGCCGTTCGAGCGCGACGAAGCGGTCGATCGGATCGGCCGCACTCAGCGACATCACAGCCTCATTGTGCATCAGCGTGGCAGCCAACGCGCCGCCGCCGAGCAGGCCAGCGACCAGCAATGTGGCGTGGATCAGGTGATTTCGCATGATGGCTCCCACAAGGGTGATTCGAGGCTTCGCATCGCCATCTGATTGTGCGCGGCTTGCCGACCCATGCGATCACCCAGGCTCCTCAAAGCACCGCGGTGGAACATGTCCGCGTCGAATACGATCGTCTGTGCAGGGAGTTTCCTGATAGAGGCTGCGCGCAGCGTGCGGTGCTGCGCCTTTTTGTGCTGCATCCGGATCGCGGGATTTTCTGGGCAGCCGAACAGTGGAAAACTGGATCGGTCCCGCAACGCGGGCGGCCAACACCGAAGTCGACGGTTCGCGTTGCCAGACCAGTGCCGAGCTTCAGGCAAGCCCTCGACTCGCCGCGGCCAGCAGACAGCTCGTTGCTGCTCCCACCGTCAATTGAAACCGCAATGGCAGGTACCGCTCGATGCCATGCTGCGGATAGCGCCTGCGGTCGACCAGATAGCACACGATCAGCATCACGCCATGCACCGCCAGTCCGCTTGTGGGCATCAGCATCAACGCGGGTGCAGCGACCAGCTATGGGATCACGCCCCAGACGAATGTGCCCCAGTCCGGCTGCACCTGCCGGAATCCAAGTCCCCAGTAAATGCCGCCGATGAACGACACGACGACCGCCGCATAGGCGGACAACGCCATAGTGCCGCGGGCCGACCAGACCGCCGGGCCGAACCAGATGCACAAGGCGCCGAACACGAACGGCAGCAGCGCCAGATAGCCGAGCCGCACGGCGACCGGATCAGGCGGACTCGGATTGGAAACGATCATGGACGCCACTCTAAAGCAGCGTCCGGGCAGTTTTGGAACGGCGACCTACAGCAGCAGCCGAGAATCGCGTCGATGCAGACAACACACGGCACGCAACAGCCAGGCCCCAGGATGACAACGGCGATGCACTCCCTTGCCGTCGGCTATCGGGCCCTCGTCATCGGCGCCTCGGGCGGCATCGGCAGCGCGTTCGTGCACGCGTTGCAGGGCGATCCGCGCTGCGGCCAAGTCGAGGCGTTGCACCGGCGCTCGGCGCTTCCGATCGATTTCGACGACGAGGCGAGCATCGCCGCTGCCGCAGATGGGCTTGCCGATCGGCGCTTCGCACTGATCATCAACGCCGCCGGCCTGCTGCATGCGAACGGTTTCATGCCCGAGAAGCGGCTCGGCGATCTGAACGACGCACAGTTGCTCGCGACATTTCGCGTCAATACGTTCGGCCCGGCACTTGTGCTGCGCCATTTCGCGCCGCTGCTGCAACGCGAGCGCGGGCTCATGGCGATGCTGTCGGCGAAGGTCGGCAGCATCGGCGACAACCGGCTTGGTGGCTGGTACGGCTATCGCGCATCGAAAGCGGCGCTCAACATGATCGTGAAGACCGCCGCGATCGAGTTGCAGCGCAGCGCGCCGAACGCGGTGCTGGTCGCGCTGCACCCGGGCACCGTGGACAGCGCGTTGTCAGCACCGTTTCGCGGCAGCGAGATCGGGCGCCCGGCGCCGCTGGCCGCAGCGCAGATGCTGGGCGTGCTGGACGCATTGACGCCGGTGGACAGCGGCAGCTTCGTCGGCTACGACGGGACCCGGCTGCCCTGGTAGGCGCTGCGGTGGATCGGTACAACGCGGCCATCCCTTGCGCACGGCGATTGCGGCAGTTGTGCGACGGTCCCACGCGGTTGCAGACAAATTCAACATTGCCACGGCGATGCTTGCGCACGATCGTGTTGCGTCGAGTTGCTCTCATGCAACGCCGACTGGTGCCGGCCACCGGTTCGACCACGACCTGTTGCGGATGTCGGGCTCAACCGCCCCGACCCCGCGTTTACCGCTCGGCGATCGGGCACGCCCCGGTTTCGGATGCCTTGATGATCGCCCAGCGGATCACGGCTCGCGGACCGGCTGCTGGCTTGCGTTGCCGGCCCAGCCACGGCAGCGTCCAGACGCCCTGGACGCCCGCCTGCGCGAGCAATGCGTCGAGTTCCGGCGCAGGCTGCGTCGGCATATGGCGGTTGCCGGTGATGTCCTTGAGCACCAGCATGTCGCAGCGTGCGATCACCTCATCCGTGACCTAGGGCGAGTTGCGCCGGCTCCCATCGATCAGCAGGTAGCGCCGCTGACCGTCGGCATGCAGGATCAGATTGCCGCCGAGCCAGCTGTCCGAGGCGATCAATCGCAACGGCCCGGCGGTGGGTCCGGCATTGCGCTGCCAGGTGGTTCGCGCGAGCTGTTCGAGCGCCGCACCGGGAAAATTCGTCCGCGTCGGGATCGCGAGCCGGTCGGCGCCGACCGTCTTGCCCACACACAGCAGGACCTGCAGCGGCAGCACGATCCAGCATGCGGCGCGCACCAGGCGATGTGGCTTGAAAGCCCGCGGCACCACCAGCAACGCGATGTGTCCGCTTAGCAAGAACGCGTTGGTGCCCCAGCGCGCCGCCAGTGCGGTGCCGCCGAACAGTCCGACTGCGAACACGACGTTAAGCGGCGACAATGCGGCAATCCAGACGAACAGGCGGTCGCGGCGCAGAACCGGTGGCGCCGCTGCGCGCGCCGCACCCGCGCTGTCCACTCGTGTGCGCAGCGCCCACAGCAGCGCACCCAGCGCGAGCAGGAACGGCGCGAGCCGCTACAGCTGCGTCCAGCTGAAGTCGAGCGCATTCGGCAGCGGCGCCAGCGTCTCGGGCAGCTTGTGCGTCACGAGCTGCGCATACCGAAACGGCAGGAAGTCGACCGACACCAGCCACCACGCGTGTGGCGCCAGCACCAGCACGAATACGACGACGGCCAGCAGCGCGCCGAGCAATGTGCGCTTTCGATGCAGCGTGCGGTCAAGTGCGAAGTAAAGCAGCATGCCGGCCAGCGGCACCAGCGCGACGTACTTCACGAGCACCGAAAGCCCGGCCAGCAATCCCGTCAGCCCCCAGAGGAGCCACTCGTCGCGCCGCGTGGCCAGATAGAACAGCAGCAACGCAGCCGCCTGGAACGGCAACAGCACCGTGTTGTGATTGAAGCTGTCGCCGCCGATGTTGTAGTAGGTGACGAGCGAGGTCAGCAATGTAGCCGCAGCCGACCGGGCCGGCGACATGAACTCGCAGCCGAGCCGCCAGGTCAGCGCCAGCGCGACGACGATGCAGGCCTGCGCGGCCACCACCGGCAGCACCAGCGACGGCCCGAACAGCGCGACCAGCCCATGCATGATCCAGGACGGCAGCGGCGGGTGCTTGAAGTAGCCGCCCTGCAGCGTGACCGACCAGACGAACTGCTCCGCGCTATCGAGGTCCGGCGCGTGGTAGCCGAGCGCGACGGCGATCGCCCAGAGCAGCAACTGACCGATACCGAGTAGCAGAACGAGCCGCCAGGCACGACCGCTTGCGCGTCGGCCCGAAGGCATTGCCGCCACGGCGCGCGAAGACACCGCTGCAGTGGCCTGACCGGCTCCGACGTTCGAAATGACGGGTTCCGTGGGTCCTGGCACGACGGTAGGAGGAAGTGATCGGCAGCGGCAACGCGACCGATGGCGTCAAGCCTGCGGTGCGACAGTTGCACGGTGATTTCGTATCGCGGCGGCGGCTTGGCGCGTACCGATGCGGCGCGCCGATGTTAGAGCGAGACGCCAGTGCATCGTCGCGGCCGGCCGCAACATGGGCGAGGCGTACCGCGTGCCCGACAAGCCAGCGCGTGCGCCCCGGTACCGCGTCGGCATGCGTGCGGGCGCTCGCGCTGCCGCACGATCGCAGGCAGCCGGCGATGACCCTTTGCCCGCCTACTTTCAGCGCGGGACCAGCAGGCGCAGCAATCGCCCGACCTCGGCCAAGCCGCTTTCGCTGACCGGCCGTCCGGCGCGGCTCCCATCAATGTAAGCAGCAACCGCCAGGGGCGCCCGGCCGGTCGGCGGCCAGACGATCGCCACGTCGTTGGCGGCCGGCCCGTTGCTGCCGGTCTTGTCGCCGATGCGCCAGTCGGGCGGCAGGCCGGCCTTGAGGCGCTTGCCGCCGGTCTGGTTTGCCAGCAGCCATTGTTGCAACTGCAGGCGCGACGCAGCGCTCAGCTCGGCTCCTGCCAGCAGCGTGCGCATCGTCTGCGCCATCGCGCGCGGCGTCGTCGTGTCGAGCGGCTCGCGCACCGCGGGGTCTGCTTCGTTCAAGGCCGGTTCGTTGCGATCGAGCCGAGTCACGGTGTCGCCGATCTGGCGCAGATAGGCGGTCAGGGCCGGTGCGCCACCGACGTTTGCCAGCACCAGGTTGCCGGCCGTGTTGTCGCTGGTCGTCAGCGTCGCTTCGCAAAGCGCGCCGAGCGTGAGGCGATCGGTGCCGACATGCCGTTCCGTAACCGGCGAATAAGCGACCAGATCGCTGCTGGAATAGCGCACCCGGCGGTCCAGCGATTCTTCGCCGCGGTCGACTCGGTGCAGCAGATACGCACAGGTCAACAGCTTGTGCGAACTCAGCAGCAGAAAGCGTTCGTCCGAGCGGTGCCCATATTCAGCGCCGGTGCCCGTGTCGAGCACATGCACGCCAAGCCGACCTTGCACCGTCGCCTCGATCTCGGCGAGCCGGCGCTCGACGCTGTTTGTGAGGTCCGGCCGCGCGGCTGCCGCAGCAGAAAACGCACTGACCGCAGTCGCCAGGAAGGCGGCAAAAATGCGTCGATCGATCATGTTGTTCCGCTGCCCGATTCGTGCGCCTCGCTCGAAGGCGCTGGCGCCGCCGCGATCAGCCGATCGGCATACGCCTGCCAGAGCGCGCTGGCGTCGAGCCCGTCGAACTGCCCGGCTGCGCTTTGTGCAGCGACGAACGCGTGCTGATCCGCAATCGCGGCAGCCATGGTCGGCGCGAAGCCGGCTTCCGTCACGGTCACTGCAGCTTCGCGCATCTCCTCGGCGCGGCGCTTGCCGTGCTGCGCGACCCGGCTGAAGAAGTAGGCGCCCTGTCGCTGCCAGTCGATGCCCGGAAAGGTCTCGGCCAGGGTCGCGAGCATCGCGTCTTCCACGCCGTATTGGCGCGCCGTCGTGTAGCTTTCGATCACGAGTGCCTCGAGCCCCTTGATCATGATGCTGCGGCTCATCTTGGTGGCCGACGCGACACCGATGCGATCCGACACCGGTTTCGTGTCGAAGCCGAGCGGCTTAAGCATGTCATGAAGCTCAACCGCCCTAGCACCCCCGAGCAGCATCGGCACCGCGATGCCGTACGGCGGCACCGACGTCATCACGCCGGCTTCGACATAGTGCGCACCGGCGGCCTCGACGCACCGTGCCGCACGCTGCTTGGTGCCGGGCGACGCCGAGTTCAGGTCCAGAAAATGGCTGCCGCGCCGGATGCTGCGCGCCGCTTCCTGCGCGACCGCAAAGGTGTTCGATGCGGTCACGGCCGACAGCACGAGCGCCGAGTTTTCGCAGAGTTCGGCCGCCGAGCTGCAGGCGGCCACGCCAAGCTGCGCGGCAGCGGCCTGCTGCGCCTGGGCACGGGCTGGATCGGCGAAGTGCTGATCCCAGACCCGGACGCTACCGACTGCCGGCTGTCGAAGCCCTGCCGCAAAGATCCTGCCGACTTCGCCGAAGCCGATCAGGCCGATGTCGAGTGGCTGCATGTTGCGCCTCACTGCTTGGGAATTTTTGCGCGCTCGATGATGCTGCCCCAGCGTTTGATTTCGCTGGCCAGCAGCTCGCCCGCCTGCTGCCGCGTGGAAGATCTCGGTTCGACATTGAGCGCGCGCAGGGTTCTATCCACGTCCGGCGCGGCGATCGCCTCGACCGCTGCCCGGTTCAGCCGTTCAAGCACCGCTGGCGGCGTCTTCGCGGGCGCGGCGAGTGCGTTCCAGGAAGAAGCCACCAAGCCATCGATGCCGCTTTCCTGCGCGGTCGGCACGTCGGGCAGCGCCTGCGAACGCTCATCACCGGTCACTGCGAGCGCACGCAGCGCGCCGCCGTTGATCTGGCTCACGACCGGCGCCAGGATTTCGATGCCGACATCCACCTGCTTGCCGCGCAACGCCTGGATCAGCGCCGGCGTGCCGTTGAACGGCACGATCTGCGCGTCGATGCTCGCGCTGGTCTTGAACAGCTCGGCCACCAGGTTCTGCGTGCTGCCGATGTTGATGCTGCCGATATTGAGCTTGCCCGGATTGAACCGGCCGTAGGCGAGCAGGCCGGCCAGCGTGGTGTAGGTCGAGTCCGCCGGCACCAGCAGCACAAGGTCGAAAAACCCGAGCGTGGAGATCGGCGCCAGGTCGGCCAGCGTGTCGAATGGCAGGCTCTTGAACAGCCCGGCGCTGACCGCGTTGCCATTGGACATCAGCAGCAGCGTGTAGCCGTCCGGCGCGGCCTTGGCGACCGTCTCGGTCGCCAGCACGCCGCCGGCGCCGGGCTTGTTCTCGATCACGACCGGTTGTCCGAGCGTCTCGCTCATGCGCTTGCCGACGGTGCGCATGGTCAGGTCTGCGACGCCACCGGGGCCGAACGGCACCACCACCTTGATCGGCTTGGCCGGATAGGTCTGCGCAGCCACAGCACTGGCCGCACACAACAGCGGCACGGCCAGCGCAGCCCACGCAAAGCGGCGCAGCAGGTCAGTTCGAAGTGATCGATCGTTCATGTGTCGTTACTTGTTTCGGCAGGCAATGTCGTGCTGCGGCCAGCCACGCCGGGTTGCAGCAGCGGGCTCTTCGTGCGCAGATGGCTGCAGACTTGTTCATAGGCATGGCCGAGCTGGAGCACCGAGAAATCCGCGCGCGGCGGACCGATCAACTGCAGTCCGATCGGCAGCCCGCCCGAGCTGAAGCCGGCCGGCACGCTCAAGACCGGCAGCCCGGCCATGGTCGGGCCGATCACGACTTCCATCCAGCGGTGATAGGTATCCATCGGGCGGTCGCCGATCTGGTGCGGCCAGTCAAGCTTCGCATCGAACGGAAACACCTGCGCGGAAGGCAACACGAGAAAGTCGAACTGCTCGAACAGCGCCAGCATGGCCTGATACCAAGCCGAACGCGCAACCGACGCGCGGTGGACGTCGGCACCGGTCAGGCTCAGGCCTTGCTCGACCTCGGCCTGCGCTTCGAGCTTGAGCAGCGCGCGCCGCTTCGGATCGGCATAGTGTGCGCCGTAGGCGCCGGCGATCTGGAAACTGCGCAGCGCGGTCCAGGCGCGCCAGAGCTGCGCCAGCGGGAATTCGGGACTGGCCGCATCCACCGCGGCGCCGATGCTTCGAAACGTGCCGAGCGCGGCCTCGCAGACCTGCAGCAGCCCGGGCTCGGTCGGCAAATAACCGTCGTAGTCGCCGAGCCAGCCGACCCGCACGCCATCGAACGAACGCGCCAGCGGTTGCGTGAATGCGTTCGGGTCGTCGGCCAGCGACAGCGGCATGCGCGCGTCGAAGCCCGCCTGCACCGACAGCAGCATCGCGACGTCCGCCACGCTGCGGCCCATCGGGCCTTCGGTGCTGAACTGGTTGAAGAACACGTCCGGGCTCGGCCCGTACGGCACGCGCCCCAGGGAGGGCCGAAAGCCGAACACGTTGTTCCAGCCGGCCGGGTTACGCAGCGACCCCATCATGTCGCTGCCGTCGGCCACCGGCAGCATGTGCAACGCGAGCGCCACCGCAGCGCCGCCGCTGGAGCCGCCCGCGCTTTTGGCCGGATCGAACGCGTTGCCGGTGGTCCCATGCAACGGGTTGTAGGTGTGCGATCCGAGGCCGAGTTCCGGTGTGTTGCTGCGGCCGATGAAGATCGCGCCGGACGCTCGCATGCGGGCGACGGAGGCCGAATCGGTGGTCGGCACCAGGTTTTTGAATAGCGGCGAACCGAGCGTGGTCGGCAGCCCGGCGACGCTGGCCAGGTCCTTCGGCGCGGACGGAAAACCATGCATCCAGCCAAGCGGCTCGCCGCGCCCCACGCGGCCGTCGCGCGCATCGGCCTGTGCGAGCAGTTGTTCGCGCGGCTGCAGCGAAACCAGCGCATTGACGGCCGGGTTAAGTCGCTCGATCTGGTTCAGGGAGGCGAGCAGCACCTCACGGCACGACACTTCACGTGTGGCGATGCAGTGGCTGAGCTGCACCGCGCTCCAGTCGATGATCCGGTCGGTGGGCGGCGCGGCGGATGTGGCGGTGTGCTTTTCGGGTGGCGTCATGGCTGCGCATCTTAATTTGCCGCGCTCGCACGATCGCGGCGCGGCGCCCGCATGCACCGGTTCAGGCAAGAGCTCAGGTTGGCAAGGACGAGCCGTTACGGGCCGGCGATATGATGGTTACGTCATGCAACGAATGGCGGCCCGCCGGCTACTTTGGATGGCCTTCTTTCCACTGTTTTTTGTCTTCAGTTTGCAATTCGATTCGACTTGACCGCCCACCCACAGGAGCACCCGATGAAATCCGTTCGTATCAAGGCTCCCCTCCTTGCGCTGCTGCTGCTCGGCGCGAGCGCGATCGCCCAGCCATCGCCAGCCCGCGCGGAGCAAGTGCAGGTGCCGGCGACGGCGGTGCGAGCCGTCGCCGACGATGCGATGAGCGGCACCGCTGCCTGGTATGGGCGCAAGTTCAACGGGCGCCGCACCGCGTCCGGCAAGCGCTTCAACGCGAGCGCTCTCACTGCTGCGCACGCCAGCTTGCCGTTTGGCACCCGCGTGCGCGTGGTCAATACCGAAAACAACAAGAGCGTGCTGCTGACCATCAACGATCGGCTCAATCCCGGTGCCGGCCGTGTCATCGACGTGAGCCGCGCCGCGGCTCAGCGGCTGGGCATGATGAAGATGGGCACGGCGACGGTGCGCATCGAACGTGCGGGTGCGCGCAGCGGCAATGCGGGGCGTGGCCGGATCAATCGGCCGCGTTGAGTGCAGAGGCGGCACGTGCCTGCGTGCCGGACGACGAGGCCAGTCATGACGCGGCTCATGGAAAACAAAAAAGGGTGACGCTAAAGCGTCACCCTTTTTTAACGGACCGCAATCGCCAGCGCGATTGAACGCAGTCGATCAGCCGGCTTGCACCGCGATCTTGCGTGCCTGCGCATGGGCTGCCTTCGGAATGCGCAAGGTCAGCACGCCGTTCCTGAGGTCGGCCGATACCTGGTCCGCGTCGAGTTCCTTGCTCAACGTGAACACACGCCGATAACGCGACAGACCCACGTCGGTGTGGCCCGCCTTGATCTCGCGCGAGACGTCGAGGCCGATCTCGCCTTCGATCGTCAGCGTGTCGGCATCGATCTGGATGTCGAGCCGATCCTTCGATACGCCCGGCAGGTCGGCCAGCAGCGTGATGCCATCCCGGTTTTCAGACACGTCGACTGCCGGCGTCAGTGCTTTACCACGGCGTTGGCTCGAGGTGATGTCGCCTGGCTGCGCAGCCGGCGTGGTGCCGTCGTTTTGCGTGACTGATTCGTTGCTCATGATCTGTGCTTCCATAAGGTGCTGGTTCAAGGTGCGATCGGCGCTCAGGCGTTGACGGTGATGCGGCGCGGCTTGGCCGTCTCGCGGCGCTTCACGCTGATGCGCAGCACGCCGTCGCGGTAGCTTGCCGACACGCCATCGGGATCGACGTCGTCGGGCAGGTTGACGCTGCGGCTGAATGCGCCGGTGAAGCGCTCATGAATATGCACGGTGGCACGCTCGGTCGTGTTTTCAGCAGTGGCGCCGCTCGGGGCAGCTGCGCGCCGACCGGCCACGGTCAGCAGGCCGCGCTCCAGATTCACGTCGATCGAGTCCGGATCGAGCCCAGGCGCGAAAGCGAACAGCTCGACCGACTGCGGCGTGCTGCCGACGTTCAACGCCGGAAAGCCGCCGCGACGATGCCCGCGAATGCTCGGCGTCAGATCAGACGGCTGCTGCGCGTCGCGTTGCAGCCGGTCCAGTTCCGCGAACAGGTCGCGGGCGAATAGTGATCCATACATGATGTCTGTCCCTCGTTGTTGCTCGGTGGTTTCGGCGCATTGCCGCTGGACATGATCTTGGTGCGATGGCCCGTCATTTCAAGGGCGTCGCCGCGTCATGCGCGTGCGTGGTGCATGCCTGCCGCAGGCGCACGCTTTCGGTTCAACGGCGGGTCCCTTTGGCAATTGGCGAGCTGACCACCGCTTGTGCGACCCGCACATCCCGGTTTCGGTGCGGCAGCGGTTGGCACGGGGATTGCAGATGCCGCAAATGCCCCTTGATGCCGCTTGCGGTGTTCGCTGTTTTCCCTGGAGCCTCGACTTTGAAGAAGATGAAACTCGTGATGGTCGGCAACGGCATGGCCGGCGTGCGCACGCTCGAGGAACTGCTGAAGATCGAGCCGGACCTCTACGACATCACCGTGTTCGGTGCCGAGCCGCATCCGAACTACAACCGCATCCTGCTGTCGCCGGTGCTGGCCGGCGAGCAGACCGTCGACGAGATCGTGCTGAACACGCGCGAGTGGTATGTGGACAACCACATCACCCTGCACACGGGCAGGAAAGTGGTCGAGGTCAACCGCAAGACGCGCACCGTGCGCGCCGAGGACGGCACGGAAGCGCCCTACGACCGGCTGCTGCTGGCGACCGGCTCGAACCCGTTCATGCTGCCGGTGCCGGGCAAGGACTTGAAAGGCGTGATCGCGTATCGCGACATCGCCGATACCGACTACATGATCGAGACCGCGCGCACGCACCGGAACGCGGTCGTGATCGGCGGCGGACTGCTCGGTCTCGAAGCTGCGAACGGCCTGATGCTGCGCGGCATGAACGTGACGGTGGTGCACGTGAATCCGTGGCTGATGGAGCGCCAGCTCGATGACGTGGCGGGCAGGCTGCTGCAGCAGTCGCTGGAGCAGCGCGGCATCAAGTTTCTGCTCGGCGCGCAGACGGCAAGCCTGCTCGGCGACAGCGAAGATGGTGGCGCGGGCCGGGTTCGCGCGATCAGATTCAAGGATGGCAGCGAAGTCGCGGCCGATCTGGTCGTGATGGCGGTCGGCATCCGGCCGAATGTCGAGCTGGCCGAGAAGATGCGGCTGCACTGCGAACGCGGCATCGTCGTGAACGACACGATGCAGACCGTGACCGATGCGCGCATCTATGCAGTCGGCGAGTGCGCGGCGCACCGCGGCGTCGCGTACGGGCTGGTCGCGCCGCTGTTCGAGCAGGCCAAGGTCGCAGCCAATCACCTCGCGCAGTTCGGCATCGGCCGCTATCTCGGGTCGCTCACGTCGACCAAGCTCAAGGTGACGGGCATCGACCTGTTTTCTGCCGGCAATTTTCAGGGCGGCGAAGGCTGCGAGCAGATCGTGCTGAGCGATCCGTTCGCAGGCGTCTATAAGAAGCTCGTGATCAAGGACGACAAACTCATCGGTGCCTGCCTGTACGGCGACACGGCGGACGGAAGCTGGTACTTCAAGCTGCTGCGCGATGGCCGCAGCGTAAGCGACATCCGCGACAAGCTGATGTTCGGCGAATCGAATGTCGGTGACACCGGCCACGAAGGCCACAGCAAGGCCGCCACCATGCCCGACGACGCGGAAGTCTGCGGCTGCAACGGCGTCTCCAAGGGCACCATCTGCAAGGCGATCCGCGACAAGGGCCTGTTCACGGTCGACGAGGTCAGGAAGCACACGAAGGCAAGCGCGAGCTGCGGATCATGTACGGGCCTCGTCGAGCAGATCCTGATGTTCACCGCGGGCGGCGACTACTCGGCCGCGCCGAAGAAAAAGGCGATGTGCGGCTGCACCGACGCGAGCCACCAGGACGTGCGCGAGGCAATCAGAAAGGAACACTGGCTCACGCACGACGACGTCTATCGCTCCATGGGCTGGACCACGCCGAACGGCTGCGCGAGCTGCCGCCCGGCTGTCAACTACTACCTGATCAGCACCTGGCCGAAGGAAGCCAAAGACGATCCGCAAAGCCGCTACATCAACGAGCGCGGCCACGCGAACATTCAAAAGGATGGCACCTACTCGGTGATCCCGCGCATGTGGGGCGGCCACGTCACGTCCGACGAGTTGCGCCGGATCGCGAACGCGGTCGACAAGTACCAGATCCCGACCATGAAGGTCACCGGCGGCCAGCGCATCGACCTGCTCGGCGTGAGGAAGGAAGACCTGCAGGCGGTCTGGCACGACATCGGCATGCCGAGCGGCTTTGCTTATGCGAAGTCGCTGCGCACGGTCAAGACCTGCGTCGGCAGCGAATGGTGCCGCTTCGGCACGCAGGACAGCACGCAGATGGGCAAAGACCTCGAGCATGCGCTCTGGGCGATGTATGCGCCGCACAAGGTCAAGCTCGCGGTGTCGGGCTGCCCACGCAACTGCGCGGAGGCTGGAATCAAGGACGTCGGCGTGATCGGCGTCGATTCGGGCTGGGAGATCTATGTCGCAGGCAACGGCGGCATCAAGACCGAGGTCGCACACTTTCTCGTGAAGGTGAAGACGCCGCAGGAGGTGCTGGAGCACGCAGGCGCATTTCTCGAGTTGTATCGCGAGGAAGGCTGGTACCTGGAGCGCACCGTGCATTACGTGAGCCGGGTCGGGCTCGATCATGTGAAGCAGCGCATCCTGGAAGATGCAGAGGGCCGCCGCGCACTCTGGGAGAAGCTGCAGTTCGCACTCGACGGAGCGCCGGACCCGTGGTTCGAGTCGGCCAAGGCAAAAGTCGACACGCGGCAGTTCGCGCCGGTGGCGGAAGTGGCTGCAGCGGCACCGCAACCGGAGTCGGTCGCATGAGTGAATGGACCCCTGTTTGCAGCGTGCAGGACATTCCGCCGCTCGGCTCGCGCCGCGTGGCCCGGCCGGTTGGCGTCGCGGTCGCGGTGTTTCGCAATAGCGAGGACGCCGTGTTCGCGCTGCTCGATCGCTGCCCGCACAAAGGCGGCCCGCTGTCGCAGGGCATCGTGTTCGGCACCAACGTCGCGTGCCCGCTGCACAACCAGGTGATCGGCCTCGATGACGGCTGCGCGAAGGCCCCCGACGAAGGCTGCACGCCGCGTTTTGCGGTCAAGATCGATGCGGGCACGGTCTATCTGGATGCGCACGAACTGGCCACGCATGCGATCGATCTGCCGCGGCCGTTGGCAGGCCCGGGTGCAGCGTCCGAAGGCGCCATCAGTGGCCGGACATTCGACGTGCAGGCACCGCACACCGCCTGAACGCCTGCCACCTGAGAGCGCACCGATCGTGCCGCGCGAAACCCGCTCCACCTGCCCTTACTGCGGCGTGGGCTGCGGCGTCATCATCGAAAGCGACGGCGTGCAGATCACCGGCGTGCGCGGCGACCCGGATCATCCGGCCAACTTCGGGCGTTTGTGTACCAAGGGCTCGACCCTGCATCTGACGGCAACGGCCGCCGTCACGCGCCAGACACGGCTGCTGGAGCCTATGCAGCGCACCCGGCGCGGTGCGCCACTGCAGCCGTTGGCCTGGGATGCGGCGCTGGAACTCGCAGCGGGGCGCTTCGCCGACACGATCACCGCCCACGGCCCCGATGCGGTGGCGTTCTACGTCTCCGGCCAGTTGCTGACCGAGGACTACTACGTATTCAACAAGCTCGCCAAGGGCCTCATCGGCACCAACAACATCGACACCAATTCGCGCCTGTGCATGAGCAGCGCGGTGGCCGGCTACAAGCAGACGCTCGGCGCCGACGCGCCGCCGGCCTGCTACGACGACGTGAACCACGCGGATTGCCTGTTCATCGCGGGCAGCAACGCGGCCTGGGCGCATCCGGTGCTGTTTCGCCGGATCGAGGATGCAAAGGCCGCGAACCCCGCGATGAAGATCATCGTGGTCGATCCGCGCCGCACCGACACGGTGGAACTCGCCGACCTCTTTTTGCCGATCCAACCCGGCACCGACGTGCTGCTGTTTCACGGCATGCTGCATCTGATGCTGTGGGAAGGCTGGACCGATGCTCGCTACATCGCGGCGCACACCAGCGGCTTCGATGCATTGAAGGCATTGGTGCGCGACTGCACGCCGGACAAAGTCGCGCAGGTCTGCGGTATCACGAAAGACGATCTGCTGGCTGCCGCGCGGTTGTTCGCGACTTCCACGGCCACGCTGAGCCTGTACTGCCAGGGCCTGAACCAGTCATCGTCCGGCACCGCAAAGAATGCTGCGCTGATCAATCTGCATCTGGCGACCGGCCAGATCGGCCGGCCGGGCGCGGGGCCGTTCTCGCTGACCGGCCAGCCGAACGCGATGGGCGGGCGCGAAGTCGGCGGGCTGGCCAATCTGCTGTCCGCGCATCGGGACCTGGGCAATCCGCAGCACCGCGCCGAAGTGGCGGCGCTTTGGGGCGTGCCTTCGGTGCCCGAGAAACCCGGCAAGACCGCAGTCGAGCTGTTTCAGGCCGCCGCCGACGGTGAGATTCGCGCGCTCTGGATCGCCTGCACCAATCCGGCTCAGTCGATGCCCGACCAGGCCACGGTGCGGCGCGCACTGGAGCGCTGCGAGTTCGTCGTGGTACAGGAAGCGTTTGCAACAACGGCCACCTGCGATTTCGCCGACCTGTTGCTGCCCGCCACCACCTGGGGTGAAAAGGACGGCACGGTGACGAACAGCGAACGCTCTATCTCGCGGGTGCGCGCGGCGGTGCTGGCAGCCGGCCGTGCGCGTGATGACTGGCGCATCGCGGTCGATTTCGCGCATCGGCTCGAGTCCCGGCTTGGCCGAAGCCAAACATTGTTTCCATACACCGACGCGGAATCGGTCTGGAACGAGCATCGCGAATCCACGCGTGGCCGGGATCTGGACATCACCGGCATGGATTACCCGATGCTCGAAGCCGCGCCGCGCCAGTGGCCGCTGCGCGAGGGCGACACCGAGGGCAAGGCGCGGCTGTACGAGGACCGGATTTTCCCGACCGCGGACGGCCGCGCAAAGTTCGCGGCAACGCCGTATCGCCCCGTCGCCGAAGTACGCGAAGCACGCTTTCCGTTCGTGCTCAACACCGGCCGCCTGCGTGATCAATGGCACGGCATGAGCCGCACCGGCACCTTGGGCCGGCTGTTCGGCCATATGGCCGAGCCGGTCGTGCAGCTCAATCCGCAGGACATGGCGCGGCGCAAGATCGCCGACGGCGACCTGGTGCGCGTCAAGTCGCGCCGCGGCGCACTGGTGCTGCCGGCGCAGGGCTCGGCCGAGGTCGCGCTGAGCCAGGCGTTCATCGCGATGCATTGGGGCGCTGAATTCTTAAGCGGCCGCGCCGACGACGGCAGCGCGTTGGCCGGCGTGAATGCGTTGACCAGTTCGGCGTTCTGTCCCGACTCGAAGCAGCCCGAACTGAAGGCGGCAGTCGTGCGCATCGAGCCCGCCCAGCTGCCCTGGACCTTGCTGGCCGCGGCCTGGCTGCCCGCGCCCGACGCGCTGGCCGCGCGTGAGCGGCTCAAGCGGCTGATGAGCGAGTTCGCATTCGCGAGCTGTGTCCCGTTCGGTGCCGGCAGCGCGCTTGCGCAAGGGGCGGCGACGCAGGTGGGCGTGCTGTTTCGCGCGGCTGCAGCCACGCCGCCGACCGACGCGCTGGTGGCGTCGATTGAACAACTGCTGGCTCTGGCCAGCGCCGACACGCTGCACTACGCCGATCCGCGCCACGGCAAGCGCCGCGCGGTGCGGCTCGTGCGCGACGGCGACACGGCCCGGCTGCAGGGCTTTCTGCTGGCCGGCGACACCCGCGCCGAAGCCTGGATCAAGGCCATCCTGCAGGACCAGTTGCCCGCGCAAGCCTATGGCCGCCAGTTGCTGTCGCCGCTGGCTGCACCGCCGGCCGGCGTGGCCACGCGTGGCAAGGTCATCTGCAGCTGCTTCGGCGTGACTGAAAGCGCGATTGCGGCGCAGCTCAGGACAACCGGCGATGACGTCAGCGAAGGCGCACGGTTCAGCGCCCTGCAGGAAGCGCTGTCATGCGGCACGAATTGCGGCTCATGCCTGCCCGAACTCAAGCGCATGGTGCGCGCGGCGGCAGCTACTGCTGTTGCAACAGCCACTGCACTGCCCTCCTGAGACGTGCCTATCGCACCGCGCTGCCGATATCCAGCGCTTCGCAGCAGTCGGTCGTGTAAACCTGAACGACAATGCGCCGGCCATGATGCTGTTCCTCGCGCTTTCTCGCCGCACGACACTGTTTCGTGCCACATGTTGCCGGCCCGTTTCTCGGTTTGCCGATGCGTGCTTGGCTGCGGCTCGACGCGGTCAACTTCGCCATCGATGCTGGTCCGGCCCGTGCCGGCTTCCTGCATCACGGGTGAGGCGCGGCGCCTTGCGTCACTGACATGGGCATCGCGCCCTATCTGAAGGAAATCGGCCGCGGCAAGGATGGCGCACGGCCGCTGTCGCGCGCGCAGGCGGCGGACCTGTTCGGCCAAGTGCTGGACGGCGGCGTAACCGACCTGGAGATCGGCGCGTTCTGCCTCGCGATGCGCATCAAGGGCGAGACGCCCGAAGAGATGGCCGGTTTCCTCGATGCGATTCATCCCCGCATGCGGCTGCTTCTGGCCGGCAGCGCGCCGCTGGTGGTGCTGCCCAGCTACAACGGTGCGCGCAAACTGCCGCTGCTGACGCCATTGCTGGCGCTGCTGCTCGCGCGCGCGGGGCTGCCGGTGCTGATCCACGGAGCGGCGACCGAATCGAGCCGGATTTTTGTGTCAAATGTGCTTGATGCGCTAGTGCCGCCTGCGTTTCCAGCTATCAAAAAAATAACATCCGACGACATGACGCCAACGGCGATCGCGCCCGGTGAAGTTGCCTACGCGCCAACCGACGCGCTGTGTGCGCCGCTGGCGAGGCTGCTCGACGTGCGCCGCGTGGTGGGTTTGCGCAATCCCGCGCACAGTCTGGTCAAGCTCATGAATCCCTGCGCGGGCCCGGCCGTGATCGTCGGCAGCTACACGCATCCCGAGTACGCAGCGTCGATGGCCGCATTGTTCGAGCTGGTCAGCGCCACCGCGCTGCTGCTGCGCGGCACCGAAGGCGAGCCGGTCGCCGATGCGCGCCGCATGCCGCCGATGGAAGGATTCGTGCGCGGGCAGCGCGAGTTGCTGCAGGAGCCCCGCCGCAGCACCGAAGTCGTCGCGCCCGAGTCGCTGCCCAGCGCGATCGATCCGCAGAGCACGGCCGGCTACACGCAGGCGGTACTTGTTGGCAGATTGCCGGTCCCCGAATCGATCGGCGTCCAAGTGGAACACATCTTGCGATTGGCTGCTGCGTGTACCACCCCGAGCGGCCCCGCCCCTACCTCATGAACAGTTCCGTCAACGCCAGCAGCACGAGCCAGGTCGGCCGCGGCATCGTGACCCTGGTCGGCGCCGGCCCGGGCGACCCGGAACTGCTCACGATCAAGGCGCTGCGCGCGATTCAGGCCGCCAGCGTGCTGCTGGTGGACGACCTGGTCAGCGACGAAATCGTCGCGTTCGCGCAGCCGTCCGCGCGCGTGGTGCATGTCGGCAAGCGCGGCGGCTGCAAGAGCACACCGCAGACCTTCATCGAAAAATTGATGCTCACCGCCGCGCTGGAAGGTGAGAACGTGGTGCGCCTGAAAGGCGGCGACCCGTTCATCTTCGGGCGCGGCGGCGAGGAAGCCGAGCACTTGCGTGATGCGGGCGTCGACGTGCGCATCGTGAACGGCATCAGCGCGGGGCTGGCGGCGCCAAGCAGCCTGGGCGTGCCGCTCACGCACCGCGAGCATGCGCGCGGCGTCGTGTTCGTGACCGGGCATGCGGCGCCGAAAGACGCACGCAGCGGCGGCCTGACCGGCGAGATCGACTGGCCGACGCTGGGCGCAGCCGCGCGCGATGCACACCTGACCCTCGTGATCTACATGGGCGTGCGCGGCGCCGCGCGGATTCAGGACGGGTTGCTCGACGCGCTGGCGGCCGACACCCCGGCAGCCGTGATCCAGCACGCGAGCCTGGCCGAGCAGCGCCACATCGTGACCACGCTCGGCGAGCTGTGCGGCGCCATCGTGCGCGAGCGGCTCGCGAGTCCATCGATCATCGTGATCGGCGACGTGCTGCGTGGGCTGCAGGCTGCAGCGCAGCCTGAACAACAGCCGGACGCAGCCGGCCTGCTGCCGCGCCGCGCGCGCTAGCCGTCCCATCGCGCTGCGGCAGTTCGGGGCGCCGGCGGCCGGTTGACCCGACCGTGCGATCTGTCAAACTCGCGGGCCCGCTTTGCAAACGATCCCCAAGGAGTTGACCGATGCGCCCGATCCTGCCTGCCGCGCTGCTGTCGCTGACCGCCGTGCTCGTGACTGCCGGCTGCGCGTCCTCCATATCGATGCCGACTGCTGCGTCCGGTACGCGCCAGCTGATGCTGGTTGCGAACGACGAAAAAATCCTTTGGGACGACGCCGGCAAAGGCGTGCTGGCGCCAGCCGGACGCGACAGCGTTTCGGTAGTGGACATCGGCAGCGATCCGCTCAATCCGCGCATCTTGGCGAACCTGCCACTGGCCAACAGCATCGTCGGCCCGCCGACGAACCTAGCGATCACGCCGGACGGCACGCTCGGCCTCGTCGCCAACCCGATCAACGTGGTCGCGGACGGCGCGGCGTTGAAGAACGTGCCCGACAACCGGCTGTTCGTGCTGGATCTGATGCAGGATCCGCCAACGTTGATCGACACGGTGACCGTGGGCAAACAGCCGTCCGGCCTGTCGATCAACAAGGCCGGCACACTCGCGCTGGTGGCCAATCGCGAAGACAAGTCGGTTTCGGTGCTGCGGATCCTCGGCAAGCGGGTCGAGCTGATCGACACGGTGCCGATGGGCGACTCCGTCACGCATGTGCGCTTCACGCCGGATGGCAATCGCGCGTTCGCAGTCAAGTTCGCGGCGCACAAGCTCGCGCTGCTCGACGTGAAAGGCGAGCAGGTCAGCTACGGCAAGGTCGATCTGCCGACCGGCCTGTGGCCGTACAACTTCGACCTCACGCCCGATGGCCGGCTGCTGCTGACGGCCGACAACGGCAACGCGGGCGCGGCCGACGGCAGCGTCGATACCGTGAGCGTGTATGACCTGCAGGCGAAACCCGTGCGGCTGATCGACAAGGTGGTGGTCGGCGACGCGCCGGAAGGTTTTGTCACGAGCCCGACCGGCCGCATGGCCGCCGCGATCCTGCTGCGCGGCAGCAACTCGGCGAAGACCGCGCCGTTCTATCACCGCAACGGCAGCGTGGTTGCGCTCAAGATCGACGGCGACAAGGTTGTGCGCACGAACGAGGTCGAAGTGCGCGGGCTGCCTGAAGGCGCGGTGTTCAGCGAAGACGGTCAATACCTCTACGTCGGCAATTTCGTCGATTCCGACGTGTCGATCCTGAAGGTCGAAGGAGATCGGCTGGTGGACACCGGCCGCACGCTGAAACTGCCCGGGCATCCGGCTGCGATGCGCGGACGCACCTTGTACTGAGTAAACCCGTGGCCGCCGACGCACAGCCGCGCCCGCTGCGGCACCCGTACGAAGACCTGATGCGCCATGTGGCGCTGCACGGCGTGGAGAAGTCCGACCGCACCGGCACTGGCACGAAAAGCGTGTTCGGCTGGCAGATGCGCTTCGATCTGAACGACGGCTTTCCGCTGGTCACGACCAAGAAGGTGCATCTGAAGTCGATCATCTATGAGCTGCTGTGGTTCTTGCGCGGCTCCAGCGACAACCGCTGGTTGAACCAGCACGGTGTCTCGATCTGGGATGAATGGGCCGGGCCCGACGGTGAACTGGGGCCTGTCTACGGCGTGCAGTGGCGCAGCTGGCCGACGCCGGACGGCGGCCACATCGACCAGCTCGCGCAGGTGCTGGACACCCTGCGCAGCAATCCCGATTCGCGTCGCATGGTGGTCAGCGCCTGGAACGTGGCCGAACTCGACCGGATGGCGCTGCTGCCATGCCACGCGCTGTTCCAGTTCTATGTGGCGCAGGGGCGCTTAAGCTGCCAGCTGTATCAGCGCAGCGCCGACATCTTCCTCGGGGTGCCGTTCAACATTGCGAGCTACGCGCTGCTGACGCAGATGATCGCGCAGCAGTGCGACCTGGGGCTGGGCGACTTCGTCTGGACCGGTGGCGACTGCCACATCTACGCGAACCACGCCGAGCAGGTCGCGCTGCAGTTGAGCCGCACGCCCTATCCGCCGCCGACCATGCACATCAAGCGCCGGCCGGACTCCCTGTTCGATTACGCGTACGAGGATTTCGAGCTGCGCGACTACCGCTGCCACGACGCGATCCGTGCGCCGGTGGCGGTCTGAGAGCACGCGCCGATGACGCGGCTGCACCTGATTTTTGCGCGCGCGAGGAACGGCGTGATCGGCCGCAATGGCGCGCTGCCCTGGCACCTGCCGCAGGATCTTGCGCATTTCAAGCGCACCACGCTGGGTGCGCCGGTGCTGATGGGGCGCCAGACCTGGGAATCGATTCCGGCAAAATTCCGGCCGCTGCCCGGGCGGCCCAACATCGTGCTCACGCGGCAGCCGGACTGGCAGCCGGGGTCAGTCGGCAGCGTGTTGCGTGCGGCGACACTGTCGCAGGCCATCGAGCTGTGCTGCGACGCCAGCGATGCCTGGGTCATCGGCGGGGCGGCGTTATTTGAAGCAGCGCTGCCGCTGGCGAGCAGCGCGGTGGTGACCGAGATCGATGCGGATTTCGACGGCGACACCTGGGCGCCAGAATTCGGCGCCGGCTGGGTCCGCACGCAGCGCAGCGACGGCCCGGGCAGCACGCCCGAGCTGCCGTTTTCGATTCATACCTGGCAGCGCCGAGTCGGCCCTGCGGGCGCCGGTCATTGAGCTTTTCGCTTTTCTTTGGCTTCACTTTATTTGCCTGACCCATGCCACGTAGTTCATCCGCCAGCATCCTGCCGACCGAGTCGGACGCCGTCGCCGCTGCGCGCGGCAGTTCGCGCCGCCATTCAAGCTCGGTCGCCGGGACCGGCCTGGGCGGCGGCAGCATGACGAATCAGGTCGCGGTCTGCGTGCTGCTGGTGGCGATGGTCTGCGCAGCCTATGCCTATCTGGCGAGCCTGTCCCAGCTCGAAGCCGGCCGCGCGCGCGGCGAAGCCGCTCAGCGGCGCACCCAGGCCGCGCTGCAGATGAGCGACTTCCATGCGCGCCGCACCGACCAGGCGCTTGCGGAACTCGCGCGCGATCTGGTCGAGCCGGCGCGCAAGGCGTCCCTGCAGGCCCGCGCCGAAGCGCTGAAGGAGGACAAGGAAGCGCTGCAGAAGCAGGCGCAGAAGCTGACCAACGAAGCGGTGCTGTGGGACGAGCAAGGCGAAAAGCAACTGCTGCAGCAGCACCGCTGGGTCGAGGCGATCCTCGCGCTGCAGGCGGCGTTGCTGCTGGCCGCCGCCGCGTTGCTCACGCGCAAGATCTGGCTGGAGACCGCGATGATCATCGCGGCGCTGGTCGGCGTCGTGCTCGGCATCCTCGCGTCGCTATACAGTTGGTAGCACAAAGCGCAGGATTCACCAGCGCCTTGAGTCCTTTTTGTTAAAACTTCGATGCGCATCGCCACCTGGAACGTAAATTCGCTGACCGTGCGGTTGCCGCAGGTGATCGACTGGCTCGGCAGCCAGTCGGTCGACCTGCTCGCGCTGCAGGAGTTGAAGCTCGAAGACCCGAAGTTTCCGCACGAGGCGCTGCGTGAAGCCGGCTACCATGCGATCAGCTTCGGGCAGCGCAGCTACAACGGCGTCGCCTGGCTTTCCCGGCTCGGCGCGCTCAACGACGTGCAGCGCAACATTCCCGGTTTCACCGATGCGTCGGCGCGCCTGCTGGCCGCCACCGTGCCGGTCGAGTCGGCAGCGGCGCCCGGCGGCAGCGCGGCCGCCATCAGTCCACCAGCCGCACTGCGCGTGATCTGCGGCTACATGCCGAACGGCCAGGCGCTGGGCAGCGAGAAGTTCGAGTACAAGCTCGCCTGGTTTCGCGCGCTGCGCGACTACTTGCGGGAACAACTCGCCGTTCATCCGTATCTGTTGCTGGTGGGCGACTACAACATCACGTTCGACGACCAGGACGTCTGGGACCCGGTCGGCATGGCCGGCACGATCCATTGCACCGAAGAAGAGCGCCATCAGCTGCGCGCGCTGATCGCACTGGGCCTGCACGATGCGTTCCGGCTGTTCGAGCAGCCCGCGAAAAGCTATTCCTGGTGGGACTACCGCGAACTCGGCTTTCGCCGCAACCGCGGCATGCGCATCGACCACATGCTGGCAAGCGACGCACTGCGCCCGTTCGTGCAAGGCTGCCAGATCGACCGCACACCACGCGGCAATGAGCGGCCGAGCGACCACACGCCGGTGCTGGTCGACCTCGCGCTGGATGGCGCTTCCGCCGGTGCGGTGCAGGCGCCGGCAACGGGCGGTTGAACGCCCGCACGCGGTTGCCGCTTGGTCCGCGCCATGCAGAACCCCTCGATTCCGCTGCGCTGGCTGGCGCCCGGCGAGCCGCTGCCGCCGCTCGACCAGGCCTGGGGCGAGCGCGATCCGGTGCCGGGCCTGCTGGCCGCCGGTGGCAGCCTGGACGTGGAAACGCTGGTCGCGGCCTATTCGCAGGCAGCATTTCCGTGGTTTTCGCATGGCCAGCCGATCCTCTGGTGGAGCCCGAACCCGCGCATGGTGCTGCGGCCGGCCGAGTTCCAGCTGCGTCGCTCGTTGCGTCAGTCGATCGCGCGGCTGCGCCGCACGGCGGGCAGCGACGTCCGGTTCGACAGCGCGTTCGGCGCCGTGATTCGCGGCTGCGCGGCCAGCCCGCGTGCCGGCCAGTCGGGCACCTGGATCGGACCCGAGATGGTGCAGGCTTACCTGGCGCTGCATCGGGCCGGCTTTGCGCACAGCGTGGAGACCTGGATCGACGGCGAACTGGTCGCCGGCCTGTATTGCGTGGCCATCGGGCGCGCGGTCTTCGGCGAATCGATGTTCACCACGGTGCCCGACGGCTCCAAGATCGCGCTTGCGGCGTTGGTCGCGTTCTGCCTCGTGCACGGCATCGGGCAGATCGATTGTCAGCAGAACACGCCGCACCTGGCCAGCCTGGGTGCATTCGAGCTGCCGCGTGCCGACTTTGCACGGAACGTCGCACGCAGTCGACTCGAATCGTCGCCGGATTGGCGCTTTGACTGCCTATACTGGAACGCCTTGTCGGCTTTCGGTCGAGCGCCTGCCAAGGATTGTTGACGTGCCAATATGACGCACCTGACCGACTTGCCGCTCGATACGCTGCAGTTCTACGCAACGGCGCCCTACCCCTGCAGCTATCTGCCGAACCGGCAGGCGCGTTCGCAGGTCGCCACGCCTAGCCATCTGATCCGCAATGACACCTATTCCGAGCTGGTTGCGCAGGGTTTTCGGCGCAGCGGCATGTTCACCTACCGGCCCTGGTGCGATGGCTGCCGCGCCTGCGTGCCGCTGCGTGTGCTGGCGGCCGACTTCAAGCCGGACCGCAGCCAGCGCCGCGCCTGGCAGCAGCACGGCGGACTGCAGGCACGCGTGTTGAAACTCGGCTACGTGCCTGAGCACTACCAGCTCTACCTGCGCTATCAGAGCGGGCGCCATGCGGGCGGCGGTATGGACCACGACAGCATCGACCAGTACGCGCAGTTCCTGCTGCAAAGCCGCGTGAATTCACGGCTGGTGGAGTTCCGCGAGCCGGTGCCTGCCGCGGCCGATCCTGCGCTGCCCGGCACATGCGCGCCAGCGCTGGGCACACTGCGCATGGTGACCATCCTGGACGTGCTGGAAGACGGTATCTCGGCGGTCTACACGTTCTATGACTGCCAGGCCGGCGCAAGCTACGGCACCTACAGCATCCTCTGGCAGATCGAGCAGGCGCGCCGGCTGGGGCTGGCCCACCTTTATCTCGGCTACTGGATCGAGCAGAGCCCGAAGATGAACTACAAGGCGCGGTTTCTGCCGCACGAGGTGCTGTGCGATGGCGTCTGGGCCGCGCCCGGGGCCGCGGCCTGAGCCGTTGCGGCCAGAGCACGCACCAGTTCGTCTTCAGCTTGGCGCCGCGGTATCCGCTCACTTCGCTGGCACGCCCATCTGATCCGGCGAATTCGATGCGAGCTGCTCCATTCGATGAATCGCTGCTGCGCCTGTTGACCGACTCGCTTCAGGTGGCGGTCGCTTATTTCGGACTTGGCCCGGCGCGCTGCCGGTTTGCCAATGAGCGCTTTGCCGAATGCGCCGGCTGCACGATCGACGCACTCGTCGGCCGCAGCTTCGCCGAGATCATCGGCCCACTGGTTGCAGGCGACGACGCACCCGCTGTGGCGGACGCCTTGCTGCAGCGGGCGCTGCAAGGCGGCACCGCGCTCAAACAGCGGTGCGCCGCGCTGCAGCCGTCGGGCAGCCCACAGCGCATGCTCGAGCTGCTGCCGCATGCGCGAACCGGTGCAGCACCGCACGGCATGCTGGTGCTGCTCACAGACGTGACTGCCGCGGTGCCGGCGCCGATCGACCCTGCCGCCGCTGCCACCAGCCTGGCCGACCACGCGCGCAGCAGCCGATTTGCACGCGCCAGCAGCGAAGGACTCGTGTTCCATCGCGATCAGCGGGTAATCGATGCGAACGATGCGACGCTTGCGTTGATCGGCTTTCCGCTTGAAGAACTGGTCGGCCATTCGGTGCTGGAGTTCGTGGCCGAGATTTACCGGCCGCTGGTGACCAGTTATCTGGAGCAGGACCGCGAAGACCCTTACGAGGTCGTGCTCACCCACAAGCTCGGCCACGAAGTGCCGGTGGAGGTGGTCGGCAAGACCGTGCTGCTCGCAGACGAGCCGGTGCGACTCGCCGTGCTGCGCGATCTGACGGCACGCCGTGCCGCGCAGCGTCAGATCGAATTTCTCGCGCACCACGATCCGCTGACCGAGCTGCCGAACCGCACGTTCATGCTGCAGCGGCTGGAGCAGCTGCTCGCGCTGGCGCGCCGGCACGAGACACGCGCGGCGGTGCTATTCATCGACCTCGACAAATTCAAGTCCGTGAACGACCTGCACGGCCACCACGTCGGTGACCAGCTGTTGCAGGCGATCGCGCGCCGGCTGCGCGCCGGCGTGCGCGACAGCGACGTGGTAAGCCGGCTCGGCGGTGATGAATTCCTGGTGGTGGTCAGCGATCTGGGCGCGAGCAGCGACGCGGCCATGGTCGCAGCCAAGCTGCTGGCTGCAACCGGCGCGCCGGTGGAAGTCGATGACCTGCGGTTGAGCGTTTCGCCGTCCATCGGCATCAGCCTGTTCCCGGACGACGGCGACAACCCCGACGAACTGATCCGGCATGCGGACGCCGCGATGTACCACGCGAAGGCGAATGGCCGCAACAACTACCAGTTCTTCGAGCCGGCGATGCGCGAGCAGGCATTGGACCTGGTGCTGCGCGAGCGGCGCCTGCGCGAGGCGCTTGCGACTGGCGAATTCAGCGTGTATTACCAGCCGCAGTGGCGTGTGGCAGACGGGACCCTGGCCGGAATCGATGCGGTGCTGCGCTGGCAGCATCCGCAGCATGGCCTGATCGCACCTGAGCAATTCGCCGAGTTCGCCGAAGCACGCGGCCTGCTCGGATCGCTGGGCATCTGGATGCTGCGCCGGGCCTGTCAGCAACTGGCGCACTGGCAGCGCGAAGGACTCGCGCAGGTGCCGATCGCAGTGAACCTGTCTGCGCTCGAGTTGCGTCAGCCGGGCCTGGTCGAAGCCATCCGGGACATCCTGCTGGAAACCAGCCTGCCCGCACACCGGCTCGAACTCGGCATCAGCGAAGCAACGCTCGGCGCGATGAGCGAACGCATGACCGATACGCTGGCCGAGCTGCGCGTGTTGGGGATCGCGCTGGTGCTGACGGACTTTGACGCGGGCTACTCGTTCCTGCGGTTTGCGCGGCGCTGCCCGCTCGACAAGCTGCGAATCGATCATCGGCTGCTGCACGAGATCGAGACCGAACAGCACGAGTTCGAGCTTGCCACCGCGGTGGTCCAGGTGGCTGCCAACATGCACATGCTGACGGTGGCGGAGCAGGTTGGCACCTTGCAGCAGCTCGACTCGGTGCGCCGCATGGGCTATGACTACTGGCAAGGGCCGCTGGGCGGCGGGCCCGGCGATGCGCGGCAGGCGCAGCGGTGGCTCGATTCGGGCCGCGTGCAATTGCTGCCAAGCACCTGAAGGCCCGAGCCGACCTCGATCGGCCGGGGCCATCGCGGCAACCGGGTGTTGGTGCCGGATGCCACCAGCCTGGATTGTCGTCAGCCGTTGATCGCCGGCACCGCGCGGTGCAGCGCGGGAAAGACCGGATGCGTGTTTTCGATCCACCGGCGCACGCGCTCGGCGTCGCCAATGCGGCTCAGCTTGCCGGCCGAATCCAGGAACACCATGATCAGTTTGCGCCCGGCTATCCTCGCCTGCATCACGAGGCACTGGCCGGCTTCTGCGATGTAGCCGGTCTTCTGCAAACCGATGTCCCACTGCGGGCTGTTCACGAGCCGGTTCGTGTTGTTGAACTGGATGAGTCGATCGCCGACTTCGAGTTCATAGCTCGGCGACGTCGACATCTCGCGCACCAGCGCATTGTTGTAGGCCGCGCCGACCAGCGTTGCGAGATCGACCGCGCTCGACTGGTTCGCGCTCGACAGGCCGGTCGGCTCCACGTAGCGCGTATCGCGCATGCCAAGCATCGTGGCCCGCGCATTCATCAGATTGACGAAGCGCGAGATGCCGCCCGGAAATGTCCGGCCGAGCGCATGCGCCGCGCGATTTTCGCTCGACATCAGCGCGAGGTGCAGCAACTCGCCGCGGCTCAGCGTGGTGCCCACCCTGAGCCGGGAACGGCTGTGCTTTTCGGTATCGACGTCGTCCTGATCGATCGTGATCATCTCGTCAAGCGGCAGTTGCGCTTCGCTCATGACCAGGCCGGTCATCAACTTGGTCAGCGACGCGATCGGCAGCACCGCCGAATCGTTCTTGCGCAGCAGCACCTGGTTCGTGTCCTGGTCCACCACCAGCGCGACGCTGGATTTGAGGTCCAGTGCATCAGGGGTGTCACGCAGGCCGGCCAGTTCGCCAAACGACAGGTGCGGCACCGGCGGCTCTTCCCACTCGGCACGCTGCTGTGCACGCGGCATTTGCTGGGTCAAACCACGCATCGGCGCGGACTGCCGCAGCGAGTATGTGACAGCGGCGATCGACTTGGACGCCGCGGCGTTGCCTGCTGCGTTCTTGCCAGCGGCCTGTTTGATGGCCGACCTCCGACGCGCCGGCTGCTTCACCGCCACCTGCTGATCGGCGGCGTGCTTTCCCGCCAGCCGCTTGCCTGCGCGAACCGCTGCGGCCGCTTCGCGCTGATGGTTGTGGCGGCCGACTGGCGGGACGACGCTGGCCGCAACTGCCTTGGCTTGCGTCGACTTCTTCAGGTCGCGCCCGGCCTGGGGCCGAGCCAATTCCTGCTTGGCAGCCGTGCGCCCAACCGTCTTGTGCACAGCGGACTGCTTCGCAGCCCCGGGCGCCGCTGCCTTGCTGGCAGCGTGCGGCACCGCCTTCTTTTGTGCACCAACCGCACCCACCGGACCCAGCAACATGACGCCAGCGAATGCGAGCGTGAGGGCGTACAACGGCTTGCGCGTCGCTTGAGGGCGCATGAAGCCGGAAGACAAGGACAGCGGCATGGACGACTTTCGCATTACGACTGGCACTACAACTTGGTGCCCGAGTGTAGCGGCGCCAAAAAGACTTGCAAGATCAGTCGTTTGCGAAAGAGTCTTGAGACTCGAATTGAGCTGCTTTAAAGTGCAGACAGCGAGATTTTGATGAGCTGCGCAATTGGCTCGACGGAAGCGCCGTGCCCTGACTGCCGCGCCGACAGTCAGGACTCTGGGGCGCTGTTCGACCCGTTGGTGGTCAGCCCTGCGCGGCCACCCGGTCGGCTTTGCTGTAGAGCTTGTTGAGCGCGCTCAAATACGCTTTCGCCGATGCCACCACGATGTCGGGGTCGGCACCAACGCCGTTCACCACCCGGCCGCTGTTTTGCAGCCGTACGGTCACCTCGCCCTGGCTTTCGGTCGATCCGCTGATCGCATTGACCGAATACAGCACCATCTCCGCACCGCTCTTCACGTGCGTCTCGATCGCCTTCAGAGACGCATCGACCGGGCCGTTGCCATCCGATTCACCATGCATCTCGGCGCCGTCGGCAGTGAACACGATCCGTGCCTGCGGGCGTTCGCCGGTTTCGCTGTGCTGCGAGAGCGAAACGAACCCATAGCGTTCACGCTCGGCCGTCACGTTCTCGTTGCTGACCAGCGCGAGGATGTCCTCGTCGAAGATCTCGCTCTTGCGGTCGGCGAGTTCCTTGAAGCGCAGGAACGCATTGTTGATGCCGGTTTCGCTGTCGAAGCTCACTCCCAGATCCTGCAGGCGCTGCTTGAACGCATTGCGTCCGCTCAGCTTACCCAGCACGATCTTGTTCGCGCTCCAGCCCACATCCTCGGCGCGCATGATCTCGTAGGTGTCACGCGCTTTCAACACGCCATCCTGGTGGATGCCGCTCGCATGCGCAAACGCATTGGCGCCGACCACCGCCTTGTTCGGCTGCACCACGAAGCCGGTGGTCTGGCTCACCATGCGGCTGGCCGCCACGATGTGCTGCGGATCGATGTTCAGATCGAGTCCGAAGTAGTCCTTACGCGTCTTCACCGCCATCACGATCTCTTCAAGCGAACAGTTGCCCGCGCGCTCGCCAAGGCCGTTGATCGTGCACTCCACCTGGCGCGCACCGCCGATCTTGACGCCCGCAAGTGAATTGGCAACTGCCATGCCGAGGTCGTTGTGACAGTGCACGGACCAGATCGCCTTATCACTGTTCGGAATGCGCTCGCGCAAGGTCTTGATGAAAATGCCGTACAGCTCCGGAACCGCGTAGCCGACCGTATCCGGCACGTTGATGGTGGTGGCGCCTTCATCGATCACCGCTTCCAGCACGCGGCACAAGAAATCCATGTCGCTGCGATAGCCGTCTTCCGGGCTGAATTCGACATCGGCAACCAGATTGCGGGCAAAGCGCACCGACAGCTTCGACTGCTCGAACACCTCGTCCGGGCTCATGCGCAGCTTTTTCTCCATGTGCAGCGGCGAGGTGGCGATGAACGTGTGGATGCGCGAACGCGTCGCGCCCTTCAATGCCTCGGCGGCACGCGAGATGTCACGGTCGTTCGCGCGCGACAGCGAGCAGATGGTCGAATCCTTGATGGTGTTGGCGATCGCCTGCACCGCTTCGAAGTCACCGTTGGAACTGGCAGCGAAGCCGGCTTCGATCACGTCCACCTTGAGGCGTTCGAGCTGGCGTGCGATGCGCAGCTTTTCGTCCTTCGTCATGGAAGCACCTGGAGATTGCTCGCCGTCGCGCAAGGTGGTGTCGAAGATGATGAGCTGGTCGGTCATAAAAGAAGTCCCCAAAGTTGGCAGTTGGAATTGTGAAAACTCAATTCAACTCAAGCACCAGCAACTCAAAAACGAAAACGGCCCGTTGCTGGTGCAAACGGGCCGTGAGAAAAAAGCATGAACGCTCGCGCGCTACCTCTCCCGCCCGTGGCAGGCCAGTAGTAGCAAGGCGAAGGAGCGGTCGGACATAAACTTTGTCATCAGGAGATATCCGCGACGATAGCACGACTGCGCATCACCGGTGCAGGCCTTCCTCGTCCGGCTCGTCGGTCGACGTGCTGATCACGCTGGTCGGTATGCCCTTGGCCTTGCGCCAGCCGTAGATCGCGTAGCCGCTCAACGCATACCCGATGAACAGCAGAAACAGCACGGTCGGCGGGTGAATATTGATGACTGCGATGGAGAGTGCGATCAGCACGATGACAGCGAACGGCACACTTTTTTTCAGCTTGATGTCCTTGAAGCTGTAGTACGGCACGTTGGTCACCATGGTCAGTCCGGCGAACAGGCACAGCACGAAAGTGGGCCAGGCGATCGAGCCGCGTGCGACGTCCGCGTCGGTCATGAGCCAGATGAAGCCGGTCACCAGTGCCGCCGCGGCCGGTGAAGGCAGGCCCTGAAAATAGCGCTTGTCGACCACGCCGGTGTTCACATTGAAGCGCGCCAGACGAAGCGCCGCGCAGGCGCAGTAAACGAACGCCGCGATCCAGCCCCAGCGTCCGAGGGGCCGCAACGCCCACTCGTAGGCAATCAATCCCGGCGCAGCGCCGAACGACACCATGTCGGACAACGAATCCATCTGCTCGCCGAACGCGCTTTGGGTGTTCGTCATGCGGGCAACCCGCCCGTCCAGACTGTCGAGCACCATCGCAGCGAACACACCGGACGCGGCCAGGTCAAAGCGGCCGTTCATCGCCATCACGATCGCATAGAAGCCGCCGAACAGCGCCGCCACCGTGAACAGGTTCGGCAGGATATAGATGCCCTTCCTGCGGCGGCGCACATACTGGCCGCTTTCAGGACGATTGGAAACGTCGGTGTCGTCGTGCATGCGTAAAGCCATCCGCCGGTCCAGGACAGCGCGCAGGTGGTGCGGTCGATCAGTTGCGGGTTTGATCGACCAGTTTGTTCTTCTTGATCCAGGGCATCATGGCGCGCAGCTTTTCGCCGACGACTTCGATCTGGTGCTCGGCCATCAGGCGGCGCCGGCTCGACAACGTGGGTGCACCGCCGGCGTTCTCCAGCACGAAGCTTTTTGCATATTCACCGGTCTGGATATCCTTCAGCATCTGCTTCATGGCCAGCTTGGTCTCCGCGGTGATGATGCGCGGGCCGCTCACGTACTCGCCGTATTCGGCGTTGTTCGAAATCGAGTAATTCATGTTGGCGATG
Organism: Burkholderiaceae bacterium; assembly: GCA_965218765.1. Classification (GTDB taxonomy): domain Bacteria; phylum Pseudomonadota; class Gammaproteobacteria; order Burkholderiales; family Burkholderiaceae_C; genus JBBPYC01. The sequence continues at coordinate 1,466,151 of CBDCLU010000002.1, forward strand.
CCGCCTTCGTAGATCAGATCCACGATCAGCTTTAACTCGTGCAGGCATTCGAAGTAGGCCATCTCGGGCGCATAGCCGGCTTCCACCAGCGTTTCGAAACCGGCTTTGATCAGCTCGACGGTGCCGCCGCACAGCACGGCTTGCTCACCGAACAGATCGGTCTCGGTTTCCTCGCGGAAATTGGTCTCGATGATGCCGGCCTTGCCGCCGCCGTTGGCCATTGCATAAGACAGCGCAAGGTCGCGCGCCTTGCCCGACTGGTCCTGGCTCACCGCCACCAAGTGCGGAACGCCGCCGCCCTGGGTGTAGGTGCTGCGTACCGTATGGCCCGGCGCTTTCGGCGCGACCATCCAGACGTCCAGGTCGGCACGGGGCTGCACGAAGCCGTAGTGCACGTTGAAGCCGTGTGCGAAAGCGACCGAGGCGCCCTGCTTGATGTTCGGCAGCACGTCGTTCTTGTAGACATTGGCAATCTGCTCGTCGGGCAGCAGGATCATCACGACATCGGCGGACTTCACCGCATCGGCGACTTCCGCCACTTTCAGGCCGGCTTTCTCGACCTTCGGCCACGAAGCACCGCCTTTGCGCAAGCCGACCACCACATTGACGCCGCTGTCGTTCAGGTTCTGCGCATGTGCATGGCCCTGGCTGCCGTAGCCGATGATCGCCACCGTCTTGCCTTTGATCAGGCTCAGATCACAGTCCTTGTCGTAGAACACCTTCATGCTTGTCAGCTCCTCGATTGAAAGATTTTTTGGGAAATCACACTCGCAACACACGTTCGCCGCGCCCGATGCCACTGGCGCCGGTGCGCACGGTCTCCAGGATCGAGCCGCGGTCGATCGCAACCAGAAATGCATCGTTCTTGCTCTTGTCGCCTGTCAACTCGATCGTGTAGCTCTTGTCGGTCACGTCGATGACGCGGCCGCGAAAGATGTCGGCCATGCGCTTGACTTCTTCGCGCTCCTTGCCGACCGCGCGCACCTTGACCATCATCAGTTCGCGCTCGATGTAAGCGCCTTCGGTTAGATCGACGACTTTCACGACCTCGATCAGGCGGTTCAGGTGCTTGGTGATCTGCTCGATCACTTCGTCGGAGCCGCTGGTTTCAACCGTCATGCGCGACAGGCTCGCGTCCTCGGTGGGCGCGACTGCAAGGGACTCGATGTTGTAGCCACGTGCCGAGAACAGCCCGACCACGCGGGACAGGGCGCCAGGCTCATTTTCGAGCAGCACCGCGATGATGTGTTTCATTTGAATTCGAAAAAAGCCGCCGAACTTTTCGCTGCCCTCACCGAATGCGCACGGTAATGCGCCGGCTCGGCAGGCGATGGATCGGTCAGCTGGAAATGGGTCTAATGCGGACGCCTCTAGCGCCAATTCTCAAAGGTCTTCTGAGCCCAGCAGCATCTCGGTGATGCCCTTGCCGGCTTGCACCATCGGGAATACGTTTTCGGTCGGGTCGGTGCGGAAATCCATGAACACGGTGCGATCTTTGAGCTTGCGAGCCTCGCGCAATGCGGGCTCGACGTCTTCCGGTCGCTCGATCAGCATGCCGACATGGCCATAGGCTTCCGCGAGCTTTACGAAGTTCGGCAACGCGTCCATATAGCTGTGGCTGTAGCGGCCTTCGTAGTCGATCTCCTGCCACTGGCGCACCATGCCGAGGTAGCGGTTGTTCAGCGACACGATCTTGATCGGGGTGTTGTACTGAAGGCACGTGGACAATTCCTGGATGCACATCTGCACCGAGCCTTCGCCGGTGATGCAGAACACCTCACTGTCCGGGCGCGCCATCTTGATCCCCATCGCATAGGGAATACCGACGCCCATCGTTCCCAGACCACCGGAATTGATCCAGCGGCGCGGCTCATCGAACCGGTAGTACTGCGCGGCCCACATCTGGTGCTGGCCAACGTCCGAGGTGATGTAAGTGTCCACATCCTTGGTCATGTTCCATAGCGTCTCGACCACGTACTGCGGCTTTATCACTTCCGCATTGCCGCGGTCGTACTTCAAACAGTCGCGCTTGCGCCAGCCCTCTACGGCTTCCCACCAGCCGGCCAGCGCACCGGCATCCTGGCGATGATCGGACTCGCGCACCATCGCGATCAGCTCGCCCAGCACATCCTTCACGTCGCCGACGATCGGGATGTCCACCTTGACGCGCTTGGAGATGCTCGACGGATCGATGTCGATGTGGATGATCTTGCGTTCGTTCTGCGCGAAATGCTTCGGATTGCCGATCACGCGATCATCAAACCGCGCGCCGACTGCAAGCAGCACATCGCAGTTCTGCATCGCGTTGTTCGCTTCCAGCGTGCCATGCATGCCGAGCATGCCGAGAAACTTCGGATCGCTGGCTGGATAAGCGCCCAGCCCCATCAGCGTGTTGGTACAGGGACAACCGAGCATATCGACCAACGTGCGCAGTTCAGCCGATGCATTCGCGAGCAACACGCCGCCACCGGCATAGACGAACGGCCGTTTGGCGGCAAGCAACAGTTGCAGCGCCTTGCGAATCTGACCGCCGTGCCCTTTGCGCACCGGGTTGTACGACCGCATACTCACCGTCTGTGGATAGCCCGCATACGTGGTCTTGTTGAATGACACGTCCTTCGGAATATCCACTACCACCGGGCCGGGCCGGCCGCTGCGTGCGATATGGAACGCCTTCTTCATCACGTCAGCCAGTTGCCGCACATCCTTGACAAGGAAGTTGTGCTTCACGATCGGCCGCGTGATGCCCACGGTATCGCATTCTTGGAACGCGTCCAGTCCGATCGCAGGCGTCGGCACCTGGCCGGTCACGATCACCATCGGAATGCTGTCCATGTAGGCGGTGGCAATGCCGGTCACCGCGTTGGTCACACCCGGGCCTGAAGTCACCAGCGCCACGCCGACGTCGCCGGTCGCACGTGCATAACCGTCAGCCGCATGCACCGCGGCCTGCTCGTGCCGTACCAGCACATGCTTGATGGTGTTCTGTTTGTAGAAGGCATCGTAGATATGCAGTACCGCTCCGCCCGGGTAGCCCCAGACGAATTGCACGCCTTCCGCCTGCAGTGTCTTGACGAGGATTTCAGCGCCGCGCAGTTCCTGCGTGGTCGATTGACCAGCCGCAGCAGCCGATGAAATTTCTGCTTGGTTGATTTCCATGATGTCCTTGAACCTTTGTGAATTTCTCTGACGAAATACCTTTGGTGCTCCTTTGCGAGCCCTTTTGGGGCTGCATCGGAACTTGAGATCTACAGCCATGGGCGCCTTCGCTGGTAGGCGACGCCGGACTGAGACCCGTTTGCCGTTCTGATCGAACTGTTGATTATTGCATCGCGGGCTTGTCGTACCAAGCTGCGCACCGCGACGCGGCCCGCTGGAACGGCGCATCTCCGCGGATTCGGCCGGTCCGGGCAGTGCCATAATTCCGCCGACGAAAAAAATGCTCGCGGGCCACCCGATGGACGATTGAGGCGCGAACGCATGGCACGCCGATCCGCATCAAGCGGCGAAACGCATTCCACCAGCGCGCGGCCCTGTGGCCGATGACGACCGAATTGGCGACCGACCAGCAACTGTCCGACTTCTTGAAAAGCGTGGAAAAGCGCGCGTTCAAGCGTTCGCTCTATCACGTGCGAAACGAAGAGTCGGCGCTCGACATCGTGCAGGACAGCATGATGCGACTAGCCGAGCACTATGGCGACAAGCCGGCGAACGAGCTGCCCATGCTGTTTCAGCGGATTCTGTCGAACTGCACGCTCGACTGGTTTCGTCGTCAGAAGTCGCGCAATGCATTGTTTTCCAACATGAGCGACTTCGAAGCGGATGGCAGCGATGGTGAATTCGACCTGCTCGAAACGCTTGCGGCTCAGGGAACCTCCGAATCAGCCGACAGCGCACAGACAGTTACAGAGAAGGCCCAAATCTTTCGACAGATCGAGTTTGAGATACAACGGTTGCCACTACGTCAACGTGAGGCTTTCCTGCTGCGTTATTGGGAGGAATTGGACGTTGCCGAGACCGCTTCTGTGATGGGTTGCACCGAAGGCAGCGTAAAAACGCATTGCTCGAGGGCTGTACATGCGCTTGCCAAAGCGCTGACGGTCAAGGGGTTGAACTTATGAAACAGACGCTGATGTCTGAATCGGTCCGGGCACAGTTGTTCTGTGACCGGTTCGGCCGCGCGTTCGCGGCACGTTTGTCCTACGGACTTGCCGACACTTCACATGAAGTGAGCGAGCGCTTGCGCGTGGCGCGCCTGCAAGCTGTCGAGCGACGCCGCCTAGCAGTCCGCGGAAAAGTGCTTAGGCGTGCTTCTTCTGTGATGCGCGCGAATGCCGTGGCGTCCATGTCCGGCGATGAGGAAGGTGGCTGGGGCCTGCGCTGGATTGCCGCACTGCCCATGGTTGCGCTGATGGCGGGTTTGTTGTTAATCAACGGAGCGCAAAGCGACAATAGGGACGTTGAGCTGGCTGAGGTGGACTCTGCGCTGCTGACCGATGACTTGCCACCCGCAGCGTACGCGGATCCTGGGTTCATGCAGTTTTTGAAAGCGTCACATGATGTCGCAAGCCGCTGACTCGCATCGCTGTACCTGGTGGGCTCCTTGATCGTCCATACCTCCGAATTTTGGAGTGACGATATGAGCAAATACTCTGTTTGCTTAACCGATTTGGCCGTGCACCGTTCTGTGCGAGGCTTACTTTTGGTGGTTGGGTCATTTCTATGCATGGGCGGTCTTTCCGCGCAGACATTGGGGCCAACACCGATCGCCCCAGGATCGACCGCTTCGGTGAGCAAGGAAGTCAAGACAGTTCTGGGCGGGCGGCAAATGATCGCGCCTGTTGCCAAACCACTGTGGCATGAACTTGCGGCGGCCCAGCGCGATGCGCTGACGCCTTTGGCCAATAGTTGGAATGGTCTGAGCGCAACGCAGAAACGTAAGTGGATCGCGTTGTCAAAAAACTATCACCAGCTGGCGCCGCAAGAGCAAACGCTGTTGCACGCCAGGATGGACGATTGGGTATCGCTGAGTCCGCAACAGCGTCGCGTTGCGCGACTGAACTTTGCTGAATCCAAGCGCATGAGCAGCAGCGAGAAACAGCAGAAATGGGATGCCTATCAAGCCTTGTCTCCGGCCGCACGACACAAATATTCAGAAGCCGCGCCAGCATTGGCGCCGGGCGCGGCCGTTGCAGTTCGACCGGCTGCCGCCCAGCAGCGACTCGCCACAATGCCGATCGCAGGCCCGAATCCCACTGTGCGACCGAAGCTGGGTGCTCCCAACCAGATCGACCCGCACACTCTGCTGCCGCAACGCGGTGAAACCGTGCATCGTGGTGGCACGGTGCCGATCAAGGCAGACGGCAGGCCTTAGCGTCAATGGATCAGCGACAGGACCGGCACGGCATCAAGCGGCCGAGTCCGGCCTGCCGCGATCGAATGGCCGATCGGCGTCGCCTGTTCTGCTGCATCGCTTCAGTGCCCTGCTTCCGCGGCCTTAACTATGTTGGACCGATGCCTTCCACCTCTGTTCACGACCACGCGGTTATCAGCAAAAAAACCAGCAGTACGACGCCGTGCTTGCCCCGTCGCCTGGCTTGCTGGCTTTATGAAGGCATGCTGTTGTTCGGCGTGGTGTTCGTTGCAGGCTATCTGTTCGGCACCTTGACCCAGACGCGTAATGCGATGGATAACCGTCATCTGCTGCAATTTTTTTTGTTTCTCGTGTTCGGCATCTATTTCGTCTGGTTCTGGAGCAAAGGCCAAACCCTTGCGATGAAGACCTGGAATGTGCACGTGGTCGACTCCACTGGCAGGCCACCGTCGCAGATGCGCGCGCTACTGCGTTATCTGTGCAGTTGGCTCTGGTTCGTGCCACCGTTTCTGGTTACCGTGCCGCTCAAATTGCCGGCGGCTGAACAAGCGGTGCTATGGCTTGGCTGGGTCGGCGTCTGGGCGGTGCTGAGTCGCTTCCATCCAGAACGCCAGTTCTGGCACGACGCGTTGGCTGGCACCCGTCTGATCACCGTGATGCGGCGTGGCCAAGCAACCGCGGACCGATGACGACTGAGTTGCCTCCCGCGTTTTCACTTTGCGTGTTTTGCGGTTCACGCGCCGGCGATTTGCCTCTGTATGCCCAACAGGCGCACGTCGTGGCGCGCTGGATCGGCGCGCATGGCGGTCAGCTGGTCTACGGTGGCAGCCGCAGCGGCCTGATGGGGATGCTGGCCGACAGCACGCTTGGAGCCGGCGGTCGCGTGATCGGCGTGATGCCGAAAGCGCTGGTCGCCCTCGAACATGCGCACCACGGTCTGCATGAATTGCACATCGTTGAGACGATGCACGAACGCAAACGCATCATGGCCGAGCGCTGCGATATGTTTCTGGCACTGCCCGGCGGCATCGGCACCCTGGAAGAATTCTTCGAAGTCTGGACCTGGCGCCAGCTCAAATACCATGACAAGCCGATCGGCCTGCTCAATCTGGCGGGCTACTACGATCCGTTGCTCGCATTCCTGCACAACAGCGCGCAGCACGGCTTCATGGACCAATCCCAGCTCGATCTGATTGCAGTGGGCACCCAGCCGGAGTCACTGCTGACAGATTTGGTGAATTCGCGGTATCGAGCCTGAGGCGTCAGACTGCAGAAGGCGATACAGGGCAGTCTGCCTGCTACAGCGCCGACTCATCGAGTTCTCCGGTGCGGATGCGCACGACCCGCCCAACGTCCGACACGAAAATCTTGCCGTCACCGATCTTGCCCGTGCGCGCTGCCTTGATGATCGCCTCGACGCACGGCTCGACGTCCTCGCCTCTGACGACCAGATCGATCCTGACCTTGGGCAGAAAATCCACGACGTACTCGGCTCCTCGATACAACTCGGTATGCCCCTTTTGGCGGCCGAAGCCCTTCACCTCGGTCACCGTCAGCCCGGTCATGCCGACTTCGGCAAGCGCTTCCCGGACCTCTTCCAGCTTGAATGGTTTGACAATCGCGGTGATCTGCTTCATGAGGAATGGCTCCGGACGTGGAAAGTGAGGCCAGCGACACTGGGCGGGTTGCTCGCAGTGGTCGGATGCGGCAGCGCTCCAGCCCTTGGTGACTGCTCAGTTCAGAGGATAGCGGCAATTGCGGTTTTCCACCCCGTGCAACGCGCCGAGCCGGTCGGCTGCGCGATACTGCGGCAGGTCAGTTCAACGAAAATCGGTGGTCGGTGCAAAGGTGCGTCGTTTTAAATAAGGCAGCAAGGACTTGAAAAGCAGCGTTGGAAGCGGGCAGGTGGGCGACTATCTCGTGCGTGTATTCGACGATCCGACGCGCATCGACGCTGATCAATGGAACGCCCTTGCTGAAGCGCAAAGCCTGACCAGTCCGTTCATGAGCCACGCCTATCTGTGTGCGCTGCATGACAGCGGCAGTGCGGTCGCGAAAACCGGTTGGGCTCCGCGCTTTGTAACGCTCTGGCATGGCGAGCAACTGCAGGCGGCGTGCGCGACCTACCTGAAAAGCCACTCGTACGGCGAATACGTATTCGACTGGGCCTGGGCCGACGCCTATCGCCAGCATGGGTTGCGTTATTACCCGAAAGCGCTCGCTGCAGTGCCGTTCACGCCGGTTCCGGGCGCCCGGCTGCTGGCCTGGAGCGCACAGGCGCGGCAGGCGTTGCTGCAGGCGCTGTTGGCCGATTGCAGGCAAACCGGCGCTTCTTCGCTGCACCTGCTGTTCTTGAGCGAAGCGGATGCGTCTGCCTGCACGCAGGCCGGGCTGCTGGTGCGGCACGGCGTGCAATTCCATTTCACGAATCCGGGCTACGCCGACTTCGACGCTTTCCTCGCCACCTTGTCGCAGGATAAACGCAAGAAGATCCGGCAGGAACGGCGCAAGGTCGCCGATGCTCACGTCTCGTTCCGCTGGGCGCGCGGTGCCGACATCACGCGCGCCGACTGGAAATTCTTTTACCGATGCTACGAGCGCACTTATCTGGAACACGGCAACGCGCCTTATCTGACGCCGGCCTTTTTTGACTGCATGGCAGCGACCATGCCCGAGAACTGGCTGCTGTTCGTGGGCGAGCGCGATGAGCACCCGATCGCTTGCAGCCTGATTGCATTGCAGCAGCAAGCCCCATCGAAAGCGGGCCATGTCAGTGGGCAAGCGCTGCCGGAGTCGGTTGCCTACGGCCGCTACTGGGGTGCACTGGAGCGCGTCGACTGCCTGCATTTCGAAGCTTGCTACTACCAGCCGCTGGCCTGGTGCATCGAGCACGGCATTCGCCGCTTCGAAGGCGGCGCTCAGGGAGAGCACAAGATGGCGCGCGCACTGATGCCGACCCGCACCACCAGCGCGCATTGGATTTCGGAGCCTGCCTTCAAAGCGGCGATTGAAAATTTCCTTGAGCGCGAAGGCACGGGCGTTGCCCGCTACCTGGACGAGTTGCAGGAGCGCACCCCGTTTCGAACCGCCGAGACGCATTCATGAACCATGCAAAGGAGAATGTCGATGCCTGACCAGAGACGCATCAGTCCCCGACCGGCCGGATTGCCGCAGGGCGGTTTTGTGGAAGGTGGCGTCCACGCCCATGTGCCGGTGCCCGGACCGGTGCCGCCCAACGGCACGCCACCGCCGCCTGCGAGCCCGCCGACCGGTCCTGTACCGGCTCCCGAACCCATTCAGGATCCAACCCGACCAGCAACAATTCCGCCGGTCGAGGATCCGCCCGAAACGCCGCCGCCGATCACGGTCTAGCAGCACATGGCCACCGGCCCTGGCTCATGCAGCCGTGGTCGCGCGCTGATAGTTGGCAATACCGTCCACGATTTCCTGACGTGCCGACTCAGGGCCTTCCCAGCCCAGCACCTTGACCCACTTGCCGGGCTCCAGATCCTTATAGTGCTCGAAGAAGTGCGCGATGGTTTTCAGGCGCAGCGGGTTCATGTCCTCGGGTTTCTGCCAGTGCGTGTAGATCGCCAGCACGCGGTCGGTCGGCACGGCAAGCACCTTGCCGTCCATGCCGGCTTCGTCTTCCATCTTCAGGATGCCGATCGGCCGGCACGGCACCACCACGCCCGGGATCAGCGGCACCGGCGTGATCACCAGCACGTCGACCGGGTCGCCGTCGCCACTGATGGTCTGCGGCACGTAGCCGTAGTTGCACGGATAGTTCATCGACGTGCTCATGAAGCGGTCCACGAAGATCGCGCCGGTCTCCTTGTCCACTTCGTACTTGACCGGATCCGCGTTCATCGGAATCTCGATGATCACGTTGAACTCTTGCGGCGCTTTGTCGCCAGGGGGAACGCGTTCGAAAGCCATGGGAAAAGTCGTTGGATGATTGCTTGAAAACAGCATGTCACGAGCGACAGGCCGGCCGCATTTTATGGCGCCCGGTCATGGCCTTTTCCGTATTTCCAGCCCACAGATCAATTCGGGTACATTCAACCGCGTTGGCCAATCGGTCAGGCCCATTGCAACGCGGCCGAGGAAGCAACGACGTGGCGTGCATGCCTCTTCGTACAACGATTGTGAAGAGGTGGAGCCATGTGTTCCCCGCCTCAATTTTCCGATCATTCGAGGAGACAACTCATGACAGGCACTGCCGCGCTGATTCTGGCGCTGGTCTGCGGACTGGTGGCCGTGGGCTATGGATTCTGGGCCCGTGGCTGGATCCTCTCGCAGGACGCCGGCAACGCGCGCATGCAGGAAATTGCCGCGGCGATCCAGGCCGGCGCGGCGGCTTATCTGTCGCGCCAGTACAGGACCATTGCCATCGTCGGCGTCGTGCTGGCGGTGTTGATCGGGTTTTTCCTTGATCTGCGAACTGCGGTCGGCTTCGTGATCGGCGCGGTGCTGTCGGGCGCCTGCGGCTTCATCGGCATGAACGTCTCGGTGCGCGCCAACGTGCGCACCGCGCAGGCCGCCACGCGCGGAATCGGCCCGGCGTTGGACGTCGCGTTCCGCGGCGGCGCCATCACCGGCATGCTCGTGGTCGGGCTTGGGCTGCTCGGAGTCACCGCGTTCTACTGGGCGCTTGCGGCCGGCGTCGATCTGACGCAGCCGGGCAGATTGTCACATGTGCTCACGCCGCTGATCGGTTTTGCGTTCGGCTCCTCATTGATCTCGATCTTCGCGCGTCTGGGCGGCGGCATCTTCACCAAGGGCGCCGACGTCGGCGCCGATCTGGTCGGCAAGGTGGAAGCCGGCATTCCGGAAGACGACCCGCGCAACCCGGCCGTGATCGCCGACAACGTGGGCGACAACGTCGGCGACTGCGCCGGCATGGCGGCCGACCTGTTCGAGACCTACGCCGTCACGATCATTGCCACCATGGTGCTCGGCGCGCTGATGGTCACGGCAGCACCCGTCAACGCGGTGTTGTATCCGCTTGCGCTCGGTGCGGTGTCGATCCTCGCGTCAATCGTCGGCTGCTTCTTCGTCAAGGCATCGCCGGGCATGAAAAACGTGATGCCGGCGCTCTACAAGGGGCTGGCGATCGCCGGCGGCCTGTCGTTGATCGCGTTTTACTTCGTCACGATCTGGCTGATCCCGGACAACGCAATTCAGGCAAGCGGCAGCCAGCTCAAACTGTTCGGCGCCTGCTTCATCGGGCTGGCGCTGACCGCGGCACTGGTCTGGATCACCGAGTTCTACACCGGTACCCAGTATTCGCCGGTGCGCCACATCGCGCAGGCGTCCACCACCGGCCACGGCACGAACATCATCGCGGGTCTCGGTGTATCGATGCGCTCGACCGCCTGGCCGGTGCTGTGCGTATGCGTCGCCATCCTGGCCGCCTATTGGCTCGCGGGCCTGTACGGTATCGCGATCGCGGCAACCTCGATGCTGTCGATGGCAGGCATCGTCGTCGCGCTCGACGCATATGGGCCGATCACCGACAACGCGGGTGGCATTGCCGAGATGGCCGAGCTGCCCCCGTCGGTGCGCGACATCACCGACCCGCTCGACGCGGTCGGCAACACGACGAAGGCCGTCACCAAGGGCTATGCGATCGGCTCCGCCGGCCTGGCGGCACTGGTGCTGTTCGCGGACTACACGCACAAGCTCGAAGGCTATGGCCAGGCCGTCAGCTTCGACTTGTCCGACCCGCAGGTGATCGTCGGCCTCTTTATCGGCGGCATGATCCCCTATCTGTTCGGCGCGATGGCGATGGAGGCGGTCGGCCGCGCGGCCGGTGCCGTGGTGGTCGAGGTGCGGCGCCAGTTCCGTGACATCCAGGGCATCATGGAAGGCACTGCAAAGCCGGAGTATGGTCGCGCGGTCGACATGCTGACCTCGGCTGCGATCAAGGAAATGATCATCCCGTCGCTGCTGCCGGTGGTAGTACCGCTCATCGTCGGGCTGCTGCTGGGCCCGAGGGCGCTCGGCGGCATGCTGATGGGCACCATCGTGACCGGCCTGTTCGTCGCGATCAGCATGTGCACCGGCGGCGGCGCCTGGGACAACGCGAAGAAATACATCGAAGACGGCAACCACGGCGGCAAAGGCTCCGAAGCGCACAAGGCGGCTGTCACCGGCGACACGGTGGGCGATCCGTACAAGGACACGGCGGGCCCGGCCGTCAACCCGTTGATCAAGATCATCAACATCGTGGCGCTGCTGATCGTGCCGCTGGTCGTCAAGTTTCATCCTGGCGATCTGGCTGCAGTGCGCCCGCAAGCGGCGGTGCCGCCAGCGGTCGTGGTCACGCCAGCAGTCGTGGTCGTGCCGGGACCGGCTGTGCAGCCGGCGGCGCAGCCTCGCTGAACCGGAACGCACAGGCGCTGCACGACGCTGCTCCAAGGCCGCGTCGCGAGTCGATGCCGGGGCGTGACAGGCGTCCCGGCGCCGTACTGAACGCCGGGTTAAAACGCGTTGGGGCTATGTTTCGATGCGTTTTCGCTGCACGCCGCCATGGCTGCCCCTACCGCATGGCGGGTTAAAATCAGGTCCCGTTATTTGAATAGTCAGAGCGGCGCGCCCTGCATTTCATCCGCGTTGAGGTCTCCGCCACAGATGCTTGCTCAAGAGACTGCCGCCTGTAACCAACCGCTCGGGCAAGCGACTTCGGCGGATGCCGACCCATTGCGCGACTGCCAGGTGCTGGTGATCGGAGGCGGACCGGCCGGCGCCACCTGCGCGGCGTTGCTTGCACGGCGCGGCATCGACGTCGTGCTGCTGGAAAAGGCACATCATCCGCGCTTTCACATCGGCGAATCGCTGTTGCCAGCCAATCTGCCATTGCTCGAGCAGCTTGGCGTGGCCGAGGCGGTCGCGGCGATCGGCATGAAAAAGGATGGGGTCGAGTTCAATTCGCCCCTTCATTTGGCGCCGGCATTCGTCGAGTTTGCCGATGCTTGGGACAAATCGATGCCGTCGGCCTGGCAGGTAAGGCGCAGCGACTTTGATGAAATTTTGCTGCGCAACGCGCAGGCCCGCGGTGCCCGCGTGCTGGAAGGCTGCCGCGTGCAGAACGTCGAGTTCGATCCGGCCGGCAGTGGCCCGGCAAGGGTTGACGCGCAGACCGACCACGGCGCGCGGCTGCATTACCGCGCGCAGGTCGTGGTCGACGCATCAGGGCGCGATACCCTGCTGGCCAACCGGCTCAAGACCAAGCAGAAGAACCGCCGCCACAACAGCGCCGCGCTCTATGCGCATTTCATCGGCGTCGAGCGGTTGCCAGGCAAGCTCGAAGGCAACATCTCGATCTTCTGGTTCGAGCACGGCTGGTTCTGGCTGATTCCGTTGCAAGACGGCAGCACCAGCATCGGCGCGGTCTGCTGGCCGGCTTATCTGAAAACGCGAGAGACGGATCTGGATCGGTTTCTGCTCGACACGATCGCGCTATGCCCGCAACTGGCCGAGCGCATGAGACATGCACAGTTGTGTTCGGACGTCAGCGCGACCGGCAACTACGCCTATCAAAGCAGCGTGTCGCACGGCAATCGCTATCTGCTGCTCGGCGATGCATATGCGTTCGTGGACCCGGTGTTTTCGTCCGGCGTGTTTCTGGCGATGCAAAGCGCGTTCGAGTCGCTCCCGGTGATCGAAAGCTGGCTGCACGCATCGCCGCGTGCGGCCAAAGCCGCGCTGCGCCGGTTCGATCGCCACATGCGGCGCGGCCCGCGCGAATTCTCCTGGTTCATCTACCGCGTGACGAACCCGACCATGCGCGAGCTGTTCATGGCACCGCGTAACGTGCTGCGCGTGAAGGAAGCGCTGCTCGCGGTGCTGGCCGGCGACATTTTTCACAACCGCGCGATCTGGCCGTCGGTCGGCGTCTTCAAGGCGATCTACTACCTCGACTCGCTGGTTCATCTGGGCCGAACCCGTGCAGCGATGCGACAGCGCGCCATCAGGCTGCGCGAGGCACAGTCGGCCGGAGCAGCCGCGCCATGAGCTTCGTATGGCCGCGCCGCGTGCAGCAGCACGGCACCGGTGGCTCGGCCGCACGGCCCTTCACCACGCCGGTGCAGACCGGGCCCATGACTGCCTGCTGGCGCGGGCTGCTGTTCTATGGCTGTCTCGGGCTGCTCGGTGCGGCGCTGCTGGTGGGCTGCACGCTCAGCGCGGCGCTGGCCCGCGCATTGCCGGCGCGCCTTCGGCCCGGCAGCGGACGCCTGCTGATCAGCGGGTGCACGCGCGGTTTCTTTCGCGTGGCCAGCGCACTGCGGCTGGTCGAACTGGAGCTGTCGACGCTTGATGCGCTGAACGATCAGGGCGGCGTCATCATCGCGCCGAATCACCCGTCCATGCTGGATGCGCTGCTGATTGCCTCACGCGTGCAGCGCACCGGCTGCATCATGAAGTCGGACCTGCGGAACAACCCGTTTCTGGGCGCCGGCGCACGGCTCGCCGGCTACATCGGCAACGATTCGGTGCCCGGCATGATGCGGCAGGCGATCACAGACTTGCGCAGCGGTGGCAAGTTGCTGATCTTTCCGGAAGCCACCCGCAGCAGCACGCCGGCATCGATCAATCCGATGACGGCCGGCATCGCATTCATCGCGCAACGCGCCGGGGTGCCGATCCAGACCGTGCTGATCGAAACCGATTCGCCTTACCTGAGCAAAGGCTGGCCACTGCAACGGCTGCCGCGGCTGCCGTTGCGCTACCGGGTCACGCTCGGCCCGCGCTTCGTGGTCGGTGCCGATCGCAAGCACACGCTGGCCGAGATGCACCGCTTCTACGCCGCCTCGCTTGCTGCACCTGACTACCCGTCCGTCGACGCCGCGGCGCCGTGCGTGCTTCCTGGGCTCCGCAGCCCGGCGCGGCCCGATGTCTGAGTCGTCAGCATCGCGCACGCACCTGGTGCTGATCCCGAGCTACAACGCGGGCACACAGGCAGCCGCGACGGTGCGCGCGGCGCTGGCGCAGTGGCAGCCGGTCTGGGTGGTGGTGGACGGCAGCACCGACGGTAGTGCCGCCGCACTGGAGCAGCTCGCGCAGGACGAGCCGGGCCTGCGCGTGTTCGTGCTGCCGCACAACCAGGGCAAGGGCGCCGCGGTGCTGCACGGGCTCGAACTGGCACGGCGCGAGGGCTATACGCATGCGCTCACGATGGATTCGGACGGCCAGCATCCGGCCGGGCTGATCGGCCGGTTCATGACCGAATCGCGTGCGCAGCCGGGCGCGATGATCCTCGGCAAGCCGGTGTTCGATACCACCGCACCGGCGATCCGCGTGAACGGCCGCAAGTTGTCGAACGGCTGGGTGCATCTGCAGACCCTCGGCGCCGGCATCGGCGATTCGCTGTTCGGCTTTCGCGTGTACCCGATCGCGCCGCTGATCGACGTGATGCAGGGCCGCCCCTGGATGCGCCGCTTCGACTTCGATCCGGAAGTGGTGGTGCGCCTGTGCTGGGCCGGCGTGAGGCCGATCAACCTCGATGCGCCGGTCAGATACCTGAGCAAAGCCGAAGGCGGTGTGTCGCATTTCAAATATGGCCGCGACAACGTGCTGCTGACCTGGATGCATGCGCGCCTGCTCGCCGCGTTCGCGGGCCGGCTGCCGGGCCTGCTTTACCGCAGGATCATGCGCCGGCCACAGCTTTGATGTGCTGGCCGGCGATGCGTCAGGGCGGCGCGTGGTGAGGCAGCCCGCATCACGTACCATCGCACCGCACAAGCCCACTTTCGGCTGCCTGCCCCAGCGGGCCCTTCGGTGAATCGATTGCGCCACCATGTGAGATCACCGGCGCAGCCGGCCAGGCGCAACCCGGCGCAACCCGGCGCAACGGTCCAACAGCTAACACGTCCCATGAGCCATCCTGCCAGTTCCACCACCCCGCCCGCCCGCCCGGCTACAGGCGCAGCCGATGCGGCGCTCATGAGCGAAGTCACCGCGCTGATCGTCGCTGCACTGAACCTCGAAGTCGACTCGCACGGCATCGCGCCGGACGAACCACTGTACGGCGAAGGGCTTGGGCTGGACTCGATCGACATGCTGGAAGTCGCGCTGGTGGTGTCCAAGCAATACGGCTTTCAGATGCGTGCCAATGACGAGAGCAACGTCGCGATCTTTGGTTCGCTGCGCAGCCTGTCCGACCACATCGCAGCCAATCGCACGCAATAGATGCCGATAGCGGCGCCTGGCGGTGAAGCCACCCGCCTACCGCCGCTGCTGATACCGTCCATGAAGCCGACCGAGCCGACCAAACTGAACCGCGTTGCGCCGGTTGAGCCATCGTTGGGTTGGCGCCGGCTGGCGGGTGCGGTGTTGCTGGTCACATGCGTGATCGGCTATCAGTTGCTGGTGCACCGGTTGATCGGCAGTGCAGGCAACCCGCTCGTCACGATGCTGGCAGGCCTGCTGCCGTTCGCGCTGCTGTTCACGGCGATGGCGCTGGGTGCGGGCTGGCGGTTCGGCGCCGCACTCGTGCCGATCTGCATCTATGCGCTGGCCTGGCATTGGCGGTTGCCGCTGCAAGCCAACCTGGGCTGGATCTATCTGGTCGAACACGTGACCACGCAATTGCTGCTGGGCTATCTGTTTGCACGCACGCTGACGCCGGGCCAGACCGCGTTGATCACGCAGTTCGCACGGCGTGTGCATGGCGGCGTGCTGGCGCCCGCACAGCAGGTCTACACGCGGCACGCCACGCTGGCCTGGGCGCTGTTCTTCGGGCTCGATGCGCTGATCTCGCTTGCACTGTTCACGTTCGCGCCGCTGCCGGTCTGGTCGCGGTTCGCCAACTTGCTGACCCTGCCGCTGGTGGCCGCGATGTTCGTCGGCGAATATCTGGTGCGCCGGCTGGTGCTGCCGGACATGCCGCATGTGTCCATTGCGGCCGGCGCGCGCGCGTTCTGGACCCGCGACGACACGGCCCCCACCTCAGTCGCGCCACGCTGATTGCGCAGACGATGCCTGCGCTGCTCGGCCATACCGATCCACAGCAGCCGGTCGCCTGGCGGCTGGGTCAGCCGATCAGCGCCGTCCGCTACCTGGGCGACGTGGCACGCGTCGCCGCCCGCCTGCCCGCGCGCGGCCCGGTGCTCAACCTGTGCGCGGACCGCTATCGCTTCGCGGTCGGCTTCGGCGCCGCGCTGGTGCGGCGCCACACCAGCCTGCTGCCGCCTACGCATGGCGACGACATGCTCGCGCAGTTGCAGTCCGCCCATCCCGATCTGTACCTGCTGAGCGACCAGCCGGCGCGCAGCATCCGGCTGCCGCAGCTCGCCTATCCAGACGAGGAACCCGCACCGGGCGCTGCGCCGGATTACGCGCTGCCGGACATCGACGCCGACTTCGTTGCCGCGCGCGTGTTCACATCCGGCTCTACCGGCCAGCCGACCGCACACGACAAAACCTGGGGCAAGCTGGTGCTGAACGCGCGCGCCGAGCATGCGCGGCTGGCCGCCGGGCTGGCGCCCGGCTTCAGCATCGTCGGCACCGTGCCGGCCCAGCACATGTACGGGTTCGAATCGACCGTGCTGCTTGCGTTGCTGAACGGCGCCGCATTCGATGCGAGCCACCCGTTCTATCCGGCCGACATCGCGCATGCGCTGCAGCGGGTTCCCGCACCGCGCCTGTTGGTGACCACGCCGTTTCACCTGCGCGCGTTGCTCGATGCGCAGGTGCACCCCCCCCCGCTGGCGCTGGTCGTGAGCGCGACTGCGCCGCTGGCGCCGCAGCTCGCGCGGCGCGCCGAGGCCGCGTTCGCAGCGCCGCTGTTGGAAATCTACGGCTGCACCGAAGCTGGCCAGCTCGCCACCCGCCGGCCCGCCGACAGCGCGGTCTGGCAGACGTTCGACAACGTGCGGCTGCAGGCGCAAGGCAGCGGCTTCGTCGCCAGCGGCGGGCATGTGGAAGGCATGGTGCCGCTGTCCGACCAGCTCGAACTGCACGCCCTGCAAACGTTCACCCTGCTCGGCCGCAGCGCCGACATGGTCAACATCGCGGGCAAGCGCACCTCGCTCGGCGCGTTGAACCATCAGCTCAATTCGATCGCCGGTGTGCGCGATGGCGCGTTCTACCTGGCCGACGCCTCGGTCGACGAAGGCCTGGCGCAACGGGTGCAGCGCCCCGTCGCGTTCGTGGTCGCGCCGGAGCTGACCGCCGCACAGGTGCTGCAGCAACTGCGCGGCTTGATCGATCCGGTGTTCATGCCGCGCCCGCTGCATCTCGTGGCGGCGCTGCCGCGCAACAGCACCGGCAAGCTGCCCGAGCAGGCGCTGGCTGAGCTGGCCGGGCGCCTGATGCCGCGCGCGGGCTGAGCATGCCGGCGCTGGAGTTCACCGTCGATCCCGCGCATCCGGCATTCGCGGGCCATTTCCCGGGGCGGCCGATCCTGCCCGGCGTGGTGCTGCTCGACCAGGTGGTGCGCGTGCTCGAAGCGGCCAACCTGTCTGCGCGCGATGGGGCGCCGTTCATCACACGCCATCGGCTGGCGGTCTGCAAGTTCCACCGCCCTGCCGGTCCGGGCGCACGTCTGACGATCCACACCGACCGGCAGCTGAACGGTTCGATCGCGTTCCGCGTGACCGAGGACGACCAGTTGATCGCATCGGGCAGTTTTGCACCCGGCACATGAACTGCATCATGCCACTGTTATTGTGCATGAAATGCCGTGCAGGCGCAGTTTGTACCTGCACACTCAGCTATTTACTTGATAGCGCACTGGTCGGTGCCCGACCTTGCATGCACCGCTGATGCAGACCTCGCCTTCCGATCCATCGCCAGCCGCACCCGACCCACGCTTCGCCGGCGCCAGCTGGTCAAACGAGCGCGAGCGCGGCAGCATGGCGGCGCTGTCCGCGTTCGTCTGGGTTGCGTTGCGCTTCGGCCGGCGTTTCGCGCGGCTGCTGCTGTTGCCCACCACAGCTTATTTTTTCGTGTTCGGCGGGCCGGCACGGCGCGCTTCCAAGGCCTGGTTGAACCGCACGCTGCCGCAGCCGGCGCGCTGGCGCGACGGGCTGCGCCATGTGTTCGCATTCGCGGCCGTCACGCTGGACCGCGTGTATTTCCTGAACGCGCGCTTCGATCTGTTCGACCTGCGCGTGCACGGCGCTGAACACTGCGTCGGCATCAACCAGGTCACGCCAGGCCTGTTCATGCTCGGCGCCCATGTCGGCAGCTTCGAAGCGCTGCGCGCCGTCGCGCATCAGCAGCCGGGCCTGGAAGTCGCGCTGCTGATGTACGAGGACAACGCGCGCATGATCAGCCGCGTGCTGCAGGCGATCAACCCGCGCGCTGCGCAGGAGATCATCGCGCTTGGCCGGATCGATTCGATGCTGCACCTGCGCGACCGGCTGGATCAGGGCCTGGTGGTCGGCATGCTGGCCGATCGCACGCTGGACGATGGCGATACGCTGGTCGTGACCTTCTTGGGCGAAGCGGTGCGGCTGCCGGCGGGGCCGTTTCGGCTGGCCGCGATCCTGCGGCGTCCGATCCTGCTGATGCTCGGGCTGTACCGCGGCGGCAATCGCTACGATGTGCATTTCGAGCCGATCCATGATTTTTCCGCGCCTGCGCAGCAAGGCATCCCGCGCGCGCAAGGCGTGCAGCAGGCGGCCGACATGTACGCGGCGCGGCTCGAGCATTTTTGCCGGCTGCACCCATACAACTGGTTCAATTTTTATGATTTCTGGCAGCAGGGGCAGCAACGTACGAACCAGCGCCCATCGTGAGGCACGGCGCCGGCTCACTGCGCTGCTGGCCGCGGCGGTATTCGGCCTGCCCGCGCCGTGGCTTGCCGCGCAGACGGCTCCCGCGTTCGACTTGAGCAGCCTGCTGTCGATGATCGCGCGCATCGGCCCTTCGAATGCGACGTTCCACGAACGCAAGTTCCTGCGCGAACTGGATGCACCGGTCGACTCGTCCGGCGAACTGCACTTCGACCCGCCCGCCACGCTGGAGCTGCGTACATTGCAGCCCCGGATCGAGACGATGCGGGTGGACGGCCAGACGCTGACCCTGTCGCGCGGCCGGCTGCAGCGCACCCTGCAACTGGCTGAACATCCGGAGATCGCAATCTACGTGGAGCCGATCCGCGCCGCGCTTGCGGGTGACCGCACGGCGCTGGAGCGCGGCTTCCTAACCGAGCTCAGCGGCGAGCCGGCCAACTGGAAACTGCGGCTCACGCCCAAGACCAGCGCTGCCGCCGCACCGGCCCAGGTCGAGTCGTTGCAGCTGTCCGGCCGCGACGCGCAGGTGCGCCAGGTCGAAGTGCGGCTGGCCGATGGCGATTACTCGGTGATGAACATCGAGCCGGCTGCGCCGCCGCGCTGACGCGCCGCTGCCACCGTCGATGAGTCAAACAGGCGCTTCCGCCCGCAGCGGCATCGGCAACAGCTTGCGTCCGCGCGGCCTCCGCCTCGCGCTGGCGCTGTGGCTTGTGTTCGTGCTGGCTTGCGTGGCGATCATCGCGCGCACCGAATTTCGTGCGGATTTTTCCGCATTCCTGCCGAGCCAGCCGAGCGCCGCGCAGCAGGTGCTGGTCGAGCAGTTGACCAGCGGCGCGGGCGGCAGCTTGTTGCTGGTCGGCATCGAGTCGGCAAGCGACGGCCAGCCGGCGGCGCCCGAGACGGCGCGGCTCGCGCGCCTGAGCGCCCAGCTCGCCGCGCGGCTGCGGCAGGGCGACGTGTTCCGCTCGGTACTCAATGGGGAAACCGCTGGCACTGAAGACACCGGCGCGGACCAGCTGCTGTTCCGGCACCGCTACCTGCTGTCGCCCACGGTCGATGCCGCACATTTCAGCGTCGCCGGCCTGCGCGATGCGGTGCAGGGCAGCATCGATGCGATCGCTTCGGGCAGCGGCCTGCTGGTCAAGCGGCTGCTCGCGCGCGACCCGACCGGCGAGATGCTGCGGCTCATCGACCGGCTGCTGCCGACCGGCGGTGGCCCGGCCTTGCGCGACGGCCACTGGTTCAACGCGGACGGCCGCATCGCACTGCTGCTGGTGCAAACGCGCATGGGCGGCAGCGACATCGATGCGCAGCAACGCGCGATCGAGCGCTTACGCGGGACATTCGCCACCGTGCTGGCGGACGACCAGCGCAACACCCAGCCGGCCGGGGCAACCGCTCAGGGCCAGCAGGCCACGCCGCAATTGCTGATCAGCGGCCCGGGCACGTTCGCGGTCGCCTCGCGCGATGCGATCAAGCGCGCGGTCGAGCGGCTGTCGCTGGTCGGCTCGCTGCTGATCCTGTCGCTGCTCTACACGATCTATCGATCGGTGGCGGCGCTGCTGCTGGGCGTGCTGCCGGTGGTCACCGCGGTGCTGGCCGGCATCGCGGCGGTGAGCCTCGGTTTCGGCACGGTGCACGGCATCACGCTGGGTTTCGGCGCGACCTTGGTCGGCGAGGCGGTCGACTATGCGATCTACCTCTTCGTGCAGCGTGGTGGTGCGGCGCATGGTGCGAGCGCGGCGCTTGCGGCCGACGGTTATGCGCGCAACTTCTGGCCGACCATCCGGCTCGGGGTGCTGACGTCGGTCTGCGGCTTCGCAGCGCTGCTGCTGTCGGGGTTTCAGGGGCTGTCGCAGCTCGGGCTGTTTTCGATCGCCGGTATCGTGAGCGCGGCGATCGTCACGCGCTGGCTGTTGCCGGGACTGCTGCCCACGAATTTTCAGGTGCGCAACACGACCGCGCTCGGCAATCGGCTCGCGCGCATGATCGATCGATCCCGCCGGCTGCGCGTCCCCGCGCTCGCGCTGGCCGCCGCTGCGGTGGCCGTGCTGCTGCTGCGTGGGCCGCATCTGTTCAACGCCGAGCTGCTGTCGTTAAGCCCGGTGCCGATTGCGGCGCAGCGGCTCGACAGCCGGTTGCGC
The DNA here is from genome assembly GCA_965218765.1 of Burkholderiaceae bacterium. Taxonomy (GTDB): domain Bacteria; phylum Pseudomonadota; class Gammaproteobacteria; order Burkholderiales; family Burkholderiaceae_C; genus JBBPYC01. The sequence goes on from CBDCLU010000002.1 coordinate 1,487,414, forward strand.
GTGGACATGGGCGCGCCCGATGTGCGGTTTCTGATCGTGCTGCGCGGCCGCGATGCGCAGGACGCCCTGCAGCGCTGCGAGCGGTTGACCAGCACGCTGGACCATGCGATCGAGCAAGGCGTGATCGGCGGCTGGCAGGCGCCCTGCACCTACCTGCCGAGCGTCGACGCGCAACTGGCGCGCCGCGCCGCGCTGCCGCCGGACGTCGAACTGCGGGCGCGCATGGCGCAGGCGCTGGACGGCCTGCCGCTCAGGCCCGCCACGATCGAACCGTTCTTCGCCGACGTGGCAGCGGCGCGGCAATCTGCGCCGCTCACACTGGCCGATGTGCAGGGCGCGCCGTTCGCTGGCGCGCTCGACGCGATGCTGACCGAAGTGCCCGCTGGCCGCGCTGGCGGCCCCGTGCATTGGAACGCGCTGGTGCAACTGCAGCCGCCGCGCCCGAGCCTGGCTGCGGGCCAGGCCAGTCCGGATGGCATCGATGCCGCCGCGCTGCGTGCACGCCTGGCGCCGCTGCTGGATGCAGACACGGTGCTGCTGGATCTGAAGACGGCATCCAACGACCTCTACCGGGACTATCTGCAGCAGGCATTGCGGCTGTCGGCGCTTGGATTGCTGGCCATCGCGGCGGTGCTGGGCTTCAGCCTGCGCTCGACACGCCGGGTGCTGGCCGTCGGCCTGCCGTTGTTGTCGGCGGTCGCGCTGGTGGCAGCAGGGCTGCATCTGCTGGGCGTGCAACTGAGCTTGCTGCACCTGGTCGGCCTGCTGCTGACGGTGGCGGTCGGCTCCAACTATGCGCTGTTTTTTGACACGCAGAGCCAGCCGGGCGAGCGCGATCCGCGCATCCATGCATCCCTGTCGTTCGCGGTGCTGACCACGGTGGCGGGCTTCGGCGTGCTCGCGTTCGCGTCGGTGCCGGTGCTCGCTGCGATCGGCATGACGGTGGGACCCGGCGCGGTCTGCGCATGGCTGCTTTCGGCTATTCTGAGCCGGCCGGCAGATGCGCCATCGGCGGCGTCGGACCGGTCGCGATGAGATCCGATGAAATGCTTTTTCCTGTCCGCTGCCTCGATCCGTGTGCTGGAGCGCGGGCTTGCAGGGACGCTATTGCTGGCGCTCTGCGCCACTGCGCTGACGGGCTGTCTGCCGCAGCGCGCGATCACCTCGCCGATGGAACGCATCTTCGACGCCGCTGATCCGGCCCGGCGCAGCGACACGCTGCTGGTGCTGCTGCCGGGCGCGTTCGATCTGCCGAAGGACTTCGTGCGCGAAGGCTTCGTGACCGCCGTGCGCGAGCGTCGGATCGATGCCGACATGCTGATGGTGGACGCGCATACCGAGTACTACATGCAGCGCATCGTGCTGGAACGGCTGCAGGACGAAGTGGCGCGGCCTGCGCGCGCGCAGGGCTACCGACGCATCTGGTTTGCGGGGATTTCGCTCGGCGGCTACGGCTCGCTGCTGTTCGCGAAGGAGCACGGCGAGTTGATCGACGGCGTGTTCGCGATGGCCGCATTCCTCGGCCGGCGCGACATCCCGGCGGCTGTCGCCGCAGCCGGCGGCTTGGGCAACTGGCAGATCACCGCAGCCACGCCGGACGATCCGGACCGCTATTTGTGGCAGTGGCTGAAAGGCTACGTGGAGCTGCCAAGCGGCGGGCCCGACCGGCCGCCGCTCTATTTAGGCTACGGAACAAGCGACCGTTTTGCTTCCAGCAACGAGTTGGTTGCGCGGGTCTTACCGGCGGAGCGGGTGTTCACGACGAATGGCGGCCACGACTGGGGGCCGTGGCGGCGCCTGTGGAATGCCTTTCTGGATCGCGCGCCGCTGCCGCGCCAAGCGCCATGACGACGAGCGGCCCGGCACGTAGCTGGCGCCTGAGCCCGCTGCTGCGTGGTTCGGTCGGTCTGCATGCAGGAGCGGCTGCCATCACCCTGCTGGTGCCCGAACTCTGGCCCTGGGGCCTGGCAGCGCTTGGTGCTAACCACGCGGTGCTGACGGCCAGCGGCCTGGTGCCGCGCAGCGATTGGCTGGGACCGAACCTGGTGCGACTGCCGGCGGCGGCGGGCGCCTGCATCGCGATCACGTTCGATGACGGACCGGAGCCGGCCGTGACGCCGGTGCTGCTCGACCTGCTGGAACGGCACGGTGCACGCGCGACGTTCTTCTGCATTGGCGCGCGGGTTCGTCGGCACGCAGGGCTTGCGCGCGAGATCGTGCGGCGCGGCCACCAGATCGAAAACCACAGCCACCGCCATGCGCACCACTTTTCGTTGTCCGGCCCGCGCGCCCTTTTGCGTGAGCTGGGCGACGCGCAAGCTGCCATCGCCGACGTGACCGGCCGCACACCGCTGCTGTTCCGCGCGCCGGCGGGCCTGCGCAACCCGTTCCTGGAGCCGGTGCTCGCGCGCCTCGGACTGCATCTGACCAGCTGGACGCGGCGCGGCTTCGACACGCGCGTGACCGATCCGAAGAAGGTGCTTGCGCGCCTGTTGCGCGGTTTGGCGGCCGGTGACATCCTGCTGTTGCACGACGGGAACTGTGCGCACACGGCAGGCGGCCGGCCGGTGCTGCTGGAGGTGCTGCCGCGGCTGTTGGCGCAGGCCGATGCGCTCGGGCTGGCTTGCGTGCGCATGGCCGATGCGCTGGACGGACGGTCGGTCGCACCGGGCGGGCTGTCGCGCGGTTCGGCTGCTGCCGGATGATCGCCGCTTCGCCGCTGCCGAACGACCTGCTCGACCGCGCCGCGGCGCCCTACCGTGCAGCGGGCCTTCATCCGTACCTGTTCGCACGCGGAAAATTGCGCAGCGATCCGGCGTTTGCGGGCTTGCTGCGGCTGGGCCTGATCCCATCGCATGCCCGGCTGCTGGATCTGGGGTGCGGCCAGGGTCTGCTGGCGGCACTGCTGCGCGCTGCAGTCGCGCCGGCAGCCGCTGCGAGCTGGCCCGGCGACTGGGCGCAGCAGCCGCATGGTGTTCGCATGCACGGCATCGAACTGGCGGAACGCGAAATGCGCTGGGCGCGCTGCCTGACATGCTCAGGCCCAGATGAAGCATCGGTCAGCTTCGAACAGGCCGATCTCCGCAGCGCCGAGTTCGGCATCGCGGATGTGGTGGTGCTGCTCGACGTGCTGCATTACCTCGCCCCCGCCGAGCAGCAACGGCTTCTTGCACGCGTGCGTGATTGCCTGACGCCGGGCGGCGTGCTGCTGCTGCGCGTGGCGGATGCGAACGCGGGGTTCGGCTTTGTCTGGAGCGTGCTGATCGACAAGCTGGTGCTGGTCGCACGCGGGTCGCGCCGGCTGGGCTTGCACTGCCGGCCGCTCGGACAATGGCGGGACATGCTGCTCGCACTCGGCTTCACGGTGCGGATCGTGCCGATGCACGCTGGTACGCTGTTTGCAAACCTGCTGCTGGTATGCCGACTCGCGCGGCATTGAATGGGTGGAACGAATGGAGTCCGGACACTTGTCGACGGTGAAAAACGAATCAGGCCTGCCCGGCACAGCAGCCGTGGTGATCTTTGCACACGGGTCGCGCGATCCGCAATGGCGCGCGCCGGTGGAAGCGGTGGCGCAACGCGTGCGCGAACTCGACCCGACGCTGACAGTCGCCTGCGCCTATCTGGAGATGAGCGAGCCGGACCTGATCGGCGCAGCGAACGCGTTGATTGCAGCCGGTGCACAGCAACTATCGGTGCTGCCGCTTTTCATCGGTGTGGGCAAACATGCACGGGAAGATTTGCCGAAGCTGTTGCGTCAGCTGGTCCGTGCGCATCCGGCGGTCGACTTCCAGTTGCGGCCGGCGGTTGGTGAAGCGCCGAGCCTGATCGAGGCCATGGCGCGGCTTGCAATCGGCTGAGCGCCCACGCGCTTCACGCCGCCGGCTAGTGGCGGGCCCAGGCCGAAAGGCTTGCCCAGCCGAGCAAGGTCATCGCGACCGACCCGAACCCGTGCATCAGCATCGCTGTACCGGCGGCCAAGGGGCGACCCGCCTGCAACAGTACCGCCACTTCGGCCGAGAAAGTGGAAAAAGTCGTCAAGCCGCCTAGGAAACCCGTCACGATGAATAGCCGCCATTCAGGCGCTATCAGAGGATGTTGGGTGAACACCGCAATCGCGACACCGATCAGATAGCCGCCCAGCAGGTTTGCGATCAACGTTCCCGGCGGCAGCGAGGGCCACAACGCGTTCAGCGACAAACCGAGCAGCCAGCGGATCAGCGCCCCCAGCGCTGCGCCTGCACTGATTGCCAACACCGAGCCGATGAGATTTTGCGGAAGTGGAGCGCCCAAGCCGCGGATTATCGGGGCTGATGCGGCGTCTTGGCATGACCGGAAAATCGTGATCAACCAGTTGCAGCAATATTGATGTCAACTCAAGGCGCACCTTGCACGAACCGCCACAACGTAAGGGGCTCAGGCGGTCACTGGATCCCGAACAAGCGGGTTCGACAACGCCTGAAAGTCCACTTCAAGCCAGCTTGAAAGCTGCTTCCTCCTAAAAGGATGGGCCGAAATGTACCTGCCGAGGAGGCAATGCGCTGAAAGCAGCTTCAGTTCAATAACCAAAGCCCGGCCCACGCCAATGATGACGGTGGCGCCAGTGACCACGCGGTGCCCAGCCGATCGGATAGACCGGTGCAGGTGCTGCCACCGTCGCACCGCCGTAGTATCCGGGTGGCGATACGTAAACCGGCCGCGGCTGAACATAAATCGGGCGCGGCTGCACGTACACAGGCTGCGGTTGCACGTACACCGGGCGTGGCTGCACGTAGACTGGAGCTGGCGCTGAATAAACGGGCAGGCCGGCTGAAATGCCGACCGACCACGACAGGTGGCCTCCGGCCTGTGCTGCGGCGGGTGCCAGCAGGGCAGCCAGCGCAACGGCTGCTGCGCCGCTGCTGATGCCAATCGTGCGGGTCAGGTTCATCAACGATCTCCAGATAAATAGAAAAAACCGGTGGTACTCGGCCCGACGGGCTGACGATACCTTTAGTTGATTCAACGCGCAAAGCGCATTGGCGCGCACCGCCGGCAATGTGAAACCCGTTGCAAGGCGTAACGCTGTCGGTGCCACTCTAAAATCTGCCCGCCTATGACCACTGCCCTGCACCGTCCGACCACTGCTGTCGAAGCCCCGTTGGATCGACCAGATCCGAGCCCCAGCCCGTCCAACAATTTTCTGCGGCAGGTGATCGAACACGATTTGGCAAGCGGCCGCTACGCCGGACGCCACTTTGCCGGCGTTCCCGCCGATGCTGTTGCGCATCGCGCAGGCCCGCCTGATCCTGCACGGATTCGCACGCGTTTTCCGCCTGAGCCGAATGGTTACCTGCATATCGGCCACGCCAAGAGCATCTGGGTGAACTTCGGGCTCGCACGCGACTTCGGCGGCGTCTGCCACCTGCGGCTGGACGACACGAATCCGGAGAAAGAGGATGCCGAATATGTGGCGAGCATCATCGATTCGGTGCACTGGCTTGGCTATGACTGGACGGACAACGGCATTCGCCATCTCTACCATGCAAGCGACTATTTCGACTTCATGCACCGAGCCGCGGTTTACCTGATCGAAGCCGGGCTGGCATACGTGGATGAGCAGAGCGCCGAGGAAATGCGCGGCAACCGCGGCGACTTCAACACAGCGGGTATCGACAGCCGTTTTCGCGCACGCTCGGCGCAGGAAAACCTGGATCGATTTGCCGAGATGCGCAGTGGTCGCATGGCCGACGGCGCTGCGGTGCTGCGCGCGAAGATCGACATGGCGTCGCCGAACATCAATATGCGCGATCCTGCGATCTACCGCATCCGGCATGCCACGCACCACAACACCGGAGATCGCTGGTGCGTTTACCCGATGTATGCGTATGCGCACCCGATCGAAGATGCGCTCGAAAACATCACGCACAGCTTCTGCACGCTCGAGTTCGAGGATCAGCGTCCGTTTTATGACTGGGTGCTTGCCCGACTGATCGAAGGGGGGCTGCTGGACGCACCCGCGCCGCGCCAGTACGAGTTCGCGCGCCTGAACCTGACCTACGTCGTGACCAGCAAGCGGCGGCTGAAGACGCTGGTGGACGAAGGCCACGTGAATGGCTGGGACGACCCGCGCCTGCCGACCATCGCCGGATTGCGTCGGCGCGGTTATACGCCCGCTGCGCTGCGGCTGTTCGCCGAGCGCACCGGCGTCAGCAAGGCCGGTGGCTGGATCGACTATTCAAGCCTTGAAATCGCACTGCGCGACAGTTTGGACGAAGTTGCGCCGCGCGCGATGGCCGTTCTCGAGCCAGTGCGCCTTACCATCACGAACTGGGATGCCTTGATGGGAGCGGGAGTTCTTGACGATTGTTCGGCGCCTGTGCACCCACACCACGCCGAGCTTGGCCGGCGCAATTTCAGGTTCGGGCGCGATCTCTGGATCGAGCGGGAGGACTTTGAGGAAACGCCGAGGAAAGGATTTTTCCGGCTGTTCCCAGGAAACAAAGTTAGGCTCAAGTATGGGCACGTGGTGCAGTGCACAAACGCACGGCGCGATGCCGACGGCCGGATCGTCGAAATATTCGCCGAACTGATTCCCGACAGCAAGAGCGGCACGGCTGGTGCCGATGCGGTCAAGGTCAAGGGGGTGATCAGCTGGGTCGGTGCGAGCGACGCGATCGCTGCCGAAGTGCGGATTTATGACCGTCTGTTTTCCACGCCTTATCCGGACAAGGGCGACCAGGATTTTTTGACACACCTGAACCCATGCAATCTGAACGTGGTGACGGGCTGGATCGAACCTTCACTGGGTACAGGCGGGATTATCGAAGCGCAACCGGACCAGCAGTTTCAGTTCGAGCGACACGGCTACTTTGTGGCCGATCGGATTGATCACCGCGCAGAAAAGCCGGTGTTCAACAAAATTACCGGGCTGAAGGACACTTGGTCGAAATAGCTTGGACTACGCGCCAGCCGGGCGACCTGACCACGCGGATCGACCTGTCGCCACGGGCTGATCGCAGCAGCTGTCGAGTGGCGACCCGACTGCGACTGCTGCAAGAGAGGCTTGATCGGCTCAGACAACCAATTGGTTGAAATACTGGTTCACGCCGTCCACCGTCAGCATGAGCGGCGTTCCCATCGCTGTCGTCAACGATGCACCGGTGCCTGCAATCTTTGCGTTGATCAGCTGGATCGCTTGTGCTTCCGTCAACGGTTGCGTATCGGTAGTCCCATTGAGTCCCTTGGCGTTGAAGTAAATGACGACGGCCTTCTTCAACACATCGAGGTTCTGCACGGGCGGCTGGTTCTGTCCGGTCGCGTTTTTGCCGACCAGCACGTCGTACAGCGTTGCCGCCACGTTCTGACCGTTGGGATTGGTGGTCAGTAGCACATTGCCGCTGGAGTCGGGGGGGCGCCGATAGACCGCGACACCGTTGAATAGACTGTTGATCGTGGTCGGATTGCCATTCAATGCCGAGGTGGCTTGAGCCGTGCTGCTGTTGAGCGTGCAGGACGGGTTGTTGTCGCGCTCGGGATTCGGGCCGAAAGCCGATGTGTTGTTGGACAACTTGCCCGAAGGAAAGCATTGATAGGCCAATGCGAACGCGTTCTTGCTGGACAAGCTCGCAAGCACGACAGGCGCAGCGGCCATGCCCCCCTTTGCCAGGCGCCGACGGGCGGGATTTGTGGGAGTCTGGTTAGCATTCATGTTCTCATTATCCGGTCAGTCAGCGAATTACGAAACTATGCAAATTTTGTGCCGTGAATTTTCTTGTTGAAAATCAACGGCTTGCAAGACCGGCAGGCGAAAATGGCGTTGAAGTGTAAAGATAATCGACAGTGTCACTGGCGGGTTGGCTGTATGCCTCATCCGTGAGCCGCCTCCTTGCGTGGCAATGACTTGTGCAGCAGATGTGGTGCCAGAAGATGCAGCGGCATGCGCAGCCAGTGGCTGCGAATGTAGAGCAGGAACTGCGCAGCGCGCGTTCCCGGCGTGCGCAGACTGTGGTGTGCTGCCGCCAGCCCGTTCATGAACAGAAAGTCCATCGTCGCCGTTCGGGCTGGTGGAGGCGCAGCAATCAGCGCCTGCGGCACCGGTGTCCGAAGCACGAGCCGCGTGTAACGCAGTGCATACGACAGCGGCAGGTTCAAGTTCATCTCCTCGGCACGTGCGAGCAGCGTGGGCCAGAAGTCGGCAGCTGCGCCATAAGCGCGCAGCAATAGGTCGAGGTCGCTCAGGTCGCGCAAGCCATGCTCCCATTCGCCTTCATGAAACAGGTGGGTGGCCGAATGCAGCACCTGATCAGCTTGGCTCGGCACAAATACGCGCTGATAGCCTGCAAGGAGCGTCGCCGCTGTGATGATCCGCTCAGGATGGGTCTGGATGCGCGCGCTCTCGGGCAGGATGTTGTGGTGCACATCCAGCGGCGTGCCCCGACGCAGATGCACCATCGGCGGCAGTTCGTGCATCCAGCGCCGGTAGTAGCGCTGGTCATACGCGTCGAGCTTGCTGCTGACCCAGCCATGGACGCTCAGAGAGTGCTCGATGGCCGGAATGTCCTTCTTGGGCACCAGGATGTCGACATCTGAGAACGTGCGGCCGAGCGCCGCCGGCAGGCTGGCCGCTGCATAAGCGGCGCCTTTGAGCAGCACGATCGGCGCCTCGGTGTGCGCAAGTGCGCGCGCGATCTGCCTGACCTCCCAGTGCACGGCAAGGGCCTGGCGATCCACCGACGCCTGGACCGCCGTCATGTGGCGCTGCATTTCTAACGGGATGCAAGCCTCGATGCCTGCGGCGTGCGCCTGTGCGTGGAGGCGACCCAGCAACCCGGCGTTGCTTGCCTGACGCAGCAGCAGGCTCCAGGCATCGGCGCTGAACTGCTGCATCGCCAGCGGATCGCGCAGGGCGCGCACCAGCGGGGAGTCGAGCCAGCTCATGCGAACAGGTCCGAGAACAGTCGAACCGCTTCCGGCAGGCTCGAATACTCGAAATCGAAGCATTCGCTGCCGTCGATCAACGCGGCGTTCAGCTCATAACCGACGCTGCCCAAGAGCTCGTAGTTGAAGGCATGGTGGGCTGCATGCATGAACGAGTCGGCACGCGATCGCGGCAGCAGCCGCGTGGTTGCGTCCCGCCGCCAGCGCGGGAACACGAGCATCGCCGCCCTGGCCTTCTCGCCCGCGCGGCGCACGCTTTGTGCGGGCGCTTTCAAATGCGCAACCGACCCCTTGTGCGTGTCCTGCGCCGTTTCGCCCATGACGGCTTCTGCAGAGAACGCGCGGATGATGGGAATGGAAGCGTTCTTCAGGTTCACTGGCCGCGCAAGCGGCACCAGCAGCCCGTCGTCGCGATCGATCATGGTCATCTCGTCCGACAGCAGTCGGAAGCCGGACAGACTCAGCGCCGCAGTCAGGGTGCTTTTGCCGGCGCCCGGGTCACCAGGAAGGATCACCGCGCGGCCGTTTTTCTCAAGCGCCGCAGCATGCAGCAACAAATAATGATGCGCATGCCCGGCGATGCACCAGTTGAGCCCCCATTCGAGCGAGGCGAACGCATGATCGGCTGGCAGCGGCTTGAACGGCGTCATGCCGTCGAAACGAAACACCACCTGCGGCCGCCAGACCCGGCGCGGACCGGCGACGCGATCGACCCTGACGTGGAAATCACAGAAACCGCCGTCGTGGATGTCGAAGTCCGGATAGAGAAGCGCCAGTCCGCGCCGCACCGATTCTTCATGCGAGACGATCCGAATCCGAAACGGACCGGTCTGCAGGATGAGGCCTTCAGCAAGGCGCTCGCACAGCTGCGTTGAACTCAGTTCGCCCAGGATCACCGGACCATCTCCACGATGTCCAGACGCTCCAGTTCGGCAAGTGAAACTGCGACATCGTCCTGGTGCAGATCAATCGCGTCGGACAACGCGGCAACGCCCGCTGGCGCTGCCGCAATCCGCTCAAGCAATCGCCCCACCACATCGGGCAGCCGATGCGTGTCGCCGGTGGCACCGTGAAACAGCACGCATTCATCGTCCCAGTAGCGCATCCGCAGCGCCGCTTCGCCTGCAAGCCGCCAGATGGGCTCGGCGAGTGCGATGGACGCTGACGCTGAAGGTTCAATGTTGGGCATGTTGCTCTTTAATCCGCCCGTTTTTCATGCAGCACGGTGACGTGCGACGAGTCGAGCGTTCGGAGATCTGAGGCCGGAATCCGGCCCCGATGCGGCCGGCCAGCTAGCATAACTGCGGCAATGACAGGGAACCGGCGACCTGCTTGCACCTGCACAAACCTGCTGCGACATCTTTCCTAACCTTGTCATCGATGTTTGACGTCACCGTCATCGGAGCCGGCGCCGCCGGCCTGTTCTGTGCCGGAATCGCGGGTCAGCTGGGCTTGTCGGTGCTGCTGATCGACCACTCGGACAGGATCGCTGAAAAGATTCGGATCTCAGGCGGTGGCCGTTGCAACTTCACCAACCGCAACATCGATCTGGCCGCGCCGCAGCGCCATTTCTTAAGCGACAACCCGCATTTCTGCCGCTCCGCGCTGTCGCGCTACACCGCGCAAGACTTCATCGAACTGCTGGGCCGCCACTGCATCGCGTTCCACGAAAAGCATCAAGGGCAAATGTTTTGCGACCGATCCGCGCAGGACGTGATCGACATGCTGCTGGCCGAGTGCCAGAAAGGGAATGTCACGCGCTGGCAGCCTTGTACCGTCAAAAATATCGCCAAAACAGGCGATGGCGCTACTCCTGCGTGCGAAGTCAGCTACTTTATCGATAGCAATCTCGGCACGGTTGCCAGTCGCTATCTGGTGATCGCAACCGGAGGCCTGTCGATTCCGAAGATCGGTGCCAGCGGTTTCGGCCATGCAGTCGCGCGACAGTTCGGCCTGCGCGTGGTCGAGCCGCGGCCGGCGCTGGTGCCGCTGACGTTCGACGGACCCGGGTGGCAGCCGTTTTCGCAACTCGCCGGGCTGGCGCTGCCGGTTTGCATCGAAGTCCCGCATGGCAACAAAGGGCGCACCGCGTTCGCCGAAGATCTGCTGTTCACGCATCGGGGCTTGAGCGGGCCGGCGGCGCTGCAGATATCGAGCTACTGGCAGCCCGGTCAGATGCTGTCGATCGACCTCACGCCGCAGGTCGACATGGCCGACGAGCTCGCGCGGGCCAAGGCCGTTTCCAACCGGTCGCTGGCCAACGAACTCGCAGCTTGGCTGCCCGCGCGACTGGCGGCCGCCTGGGCCGCGCTGGAGCCTGCTGCGGCAACCCGCCGGATCGGCGATGCGCCGCAGAAGGCGCTGGATGCACTGGCCGGGCGACTGGCCGGCTGGCAACTCATGCCCACCGGTACCGAGGGCTGGCGCAAGGCGGAAGTCACGGTCGGGGGGGTCGACACCCGCGACCTGTCGTCGCGCACGATGGAATCGAAGCAACCTGGCCTTTACTTCATCGGCGAAGTGGTCGACGTGACCGGCTGGCTCGGTGGCTACAACTTCCAGTGGGCTTGGTCGAGCGCCCGTGCATGTGCGCATGCGATGGCCGCCGCCGCCGCGGAGGCTTCTGCTGCAACCGATCCCCGTCATGTCGGCAAAAGACTGGGGGCCGCTACAATGTAGGGCTTTGCTTCGGCGTGCCTTGGCTTGGACAACGGGTGTTGCTTCAAGGTCCGAAGTCAAATTTCGCACCGGCCGGCGTTGCTTCTCGCTTGCTTAGCACGTTAATACGAGCGTCGCTCCAGTCCGACTCACCTCGCCTGTGATCGCCGTGTTGGTGCGGAAGCGCGGTTTTTTCCATCCCTATTCATTACTTCTAGTTTCACTGATGACCACCATTCGCGTCAAAGAAAATGAGCCGTTCGACGTCGCATTGCGCCGCTTCAAGCGCACCATCGAGAAGCTGGGCTTGTTGACCGACCTGCGCGCACGCGAGTTCTATGAAAAGCCGACGGCTGAGCGCAAGCGCAAGAAGGCGGCTGCTGTCAAGCGCCATTACAAGCGTGTGCGCAGCATGCAGTTGCCGAAGAAACTCTATTGATCCGGGCAAACCGCTTGCTAACTGGTCGAACAACGGCGCTTAGTGGCGGTTAAGTCGGCACGTCTCGCGTTTGTGCCCAATTCGCTTGGTATTTCGTATTTGATATCTGCGCCCGGTCGTCCACCAGCGCAGCGTCCGGTGCCACCATGAAGCTCAAGGATCGGATCACCGACGACATGAAGGCGGCGATGCGCGCAAAAGATGCGCCTCGCCTGGGCACGATCCGGCTGCTGCTGGCAGCGATCAAGCAAAAGGAAATCGACGAGCGCATTGAACTGGATGACGCGGCCGTGGTGCAGATCGTCGATCGGTTGATCAAGCAGCGCAAGGACAGCATTGCTGCGTTCCTACAGGCCAGCCGCGTCGATCTGGCGGACATCGAGCGGGCTGAATGCGGGGTGTTGGAGAACTACCTGCCGGTGCGGCTTGACTCAGATGCAATTGCAGCCGAGGTAGCTGCCATCGTTAAGCAACTGGGAGCTTCCGGGCCATCCGACATGGGGCGAGTGATGGCGGCCGCCAAGGCAAAGCTTGCTGGCCATGCTGAAATGGCACAGGTTTCAGCTGCGGTCAAGCTCGCGTTGACGGCAGGCGCTTAGATCTGATCCATACCCCTGACCCCTGCTACCACGTGCGGTCTGCTCACACTGAACACGCCAGCCCTCGCACTGACAAAGGCGGGTTCCATTGCTCCCATCATACGCATCGGTTGCAACGGCAAAGCCGCTTCGCGCAGGCGTTGGCGTACTGGATGCATGACTCAGCGCGAATGACTCTCAGCGACGTGCTGGGGCTGCGGCCGGCGCAGCGGTGACATCTGGCGTCACGTCATCGAGCAATCCTCGTGTCGGCGTGCGCTTCATCGACTCGGCCACCTGCACCTGAGCCGGGCTCTGGCAATCGTCGGCAAGACGCTGGCCGACTTTCTGGTTCATCAGCATCGACTTGTTGGCAAGCTGAAGCCACACCACGCCGGCCTGCTCGTCTTCCAGCCGGACCGCGCCGGTCTTGGTCTCGACAGGGGTCATTCGGTAGCGCATCTTTTGCACCTCGAGCTCGAAATGGCCCGGTGCTTTCGGGTCGGCAGTCAAGTTGACGACATTGCCCAGCTCGCACGGGAGCCGACCGGTCTGCACCAAGCCTGCCACTTCGAGTTCGGCCGGCGTCAGCGCCCGGTCCGCAGCGCGTGTGCCAGCAGCGAGTTGAGCAGCCAGACTGCGCAACTCGTCGCGGTTGGTGGCGTCGTTCAAAGACGCTGCGGTCTTCCCCTTCTTGCCCTTGCCGGACACGCGTTTGACCGAAGCCGCCTTGGAAGACTTGGACGTTTTCGCCTTGGTGTCAGCCTTGGCAGGCGGCCGGGTCACGGTCGTCGCAACTTTTTTGGAAGCCGGCTGGATTTGAGCCATCGCGAACGCTGGTGCAACGGCCAGCAGGGTGACAAGGATCAGTGCTTTCATGGAAATGTTTCGTGCAAGTTGGAAATATCAAAATGGTGCGATTGCAGGAACCAGCGCTGGTTGCAGACTTCACTTGATCGATTGCCCTGCTGCAGCGTGCAACCGCAGCCTGCTGCATATCGACACCTCAACACCGCGGACGTGCTCACGAGCAAAGGCAGCAAAGGAATGGAGGACCGTAGCGGCCCTAGCAGTGCACCGAATCAGTTCCTTGACAATCACCTCAGGCTGTCAGCAGCCAATCTGCAGCCGCGCCGCTGTGCACGCGACGACAACGCGCGTCAGCTGGTTCGGTCAGACCAGATGGGCGACGCCGGCCTGCTCGTCGGTCAGCTCCTTGAGTGTCTTGTCGATGCGCTGACGGCTGAACTCATCGATTTCCAGCCCTTGCACGATCTGATATGTGCCGTTCTGAGTGGTGACAGGAAAGCCGAACATCACGTCCTCTGGAATGCCATAGTCGCCGTTCGACGGCACACCCATCGTGACCCACTTGCCGTTGCTGCCAAGCGCCCAATCGCGCATGTGGTCAATCGCTGCGTTCGCCGCCGATGCAGCGGAAGAACTGCCACGCGCATCGATGATTGCAGCGCCGCGTTTACCCACGGTGGGCAGAAACACGTCGGTATTCCAGACCTGGTCGTTGATCAGATCCTGCACAGGCTTGCCGTTCACGGTCGCGAACCGGTAGTCGGCGTACATGGTCGGCGAGTGATTGCCCCAGACCGCCATCTTCTCGATGTCGGCCACCTTGGCATCGATTTTTTGAGCGACCTGCGAAAGCGCGCGATTGTGATCCAGCCGCAGCATCGCGGTGAAATTTTCCCGCGGCAGGCCGGGTGCGCTCTTCATCGCGATATAGGCGTTCGTGTTGGCCGGATTGCCGACCACCAGCACCTTGACGTTGCGGCTTGCCACCGCGTCCAGCGCCTTGCCCTGGGCCGTGAAGATCTTGCCGTTCACGGCCAGCAATTCAGCGCGCTCCATGCCGGCCTTGCGCGGCATCGAACCCACCAGCAACGCATAGTCAGTGTCCTTGAAAGCGGCCATCGGATCGTCATGCGCTTCCATCCCGACCAGCAGAGGAAATGCGCAGTCCTGCAGTTCCATCATGACGCCTCTCAGCGCTTTCTGCGGACCTTCAACCGGCACTTCCAACAGCTGCAGGATGACCGGTTGATCCTTGCCCAGCATCTCACCCGAAGCGATCCGAAACACCAGCGCATACCCTATCTGACCGGCAGCCCCGGTGACTGCGACGCGTACGGGGGTTTTGCTCATCTTGCAGCTACTCCTGAGTTCGAAGAAAGCCGGCATCGTGCGGATGCACTGGCTGTGTGGCGAGCAACGTCGCGCTCTGAAACGACGCTGTCTGAGTGAGACACGAACGTTAGTTTAGCGTCGAAAGCAGTACCAGCCGACGCTGGTCTTATGTCTTACATAAGATAAGATTTCAGAGTTCCCGGCTTCGTGTCTCCTACCTTCCACACCACCACTGACTATGACTGAAGCTTCGGCCTCATCTGGCATCGCCGAGGGTGCGGAGCCAGCAGAGTCCAGCGCTCGAACCGTAGGTGGCAGTACTGCTGCGATGGCAGTAATGCCCACGCCGTCGTTCAGTCCCCTCTACCGGCAGATCAAGGCGTTGATCCTGAGCGACTTGAAGGCGGGCCAGTGGCGCCCCGGGGAGGCGATTCCGAGCGAGTTCGAACTGGCGGCACGCTTTCGCGTCAGCCAGGGCACGGTGCGCAAGGCAATCGATGAGCTCGCTTCGGACAACCTGCTCACGCGGCGCCAAGGCAAAGGCACGTTCGTGGCCACACATGCCGAGCAGCAGATCGAATATCGTTTTCTGAAACTGGTCCCGGACGCTGGCGACCCGTCGACCGAAGGACCTGCCGAACGTCGCATCATCAGCTGCCGGCGATTGGCGGCGGATGCCGCGATCGCGCGGGCACTCGGCATTCGCAGCGCCGAACCGGTCCTGCGGGCGCGCCGCGTACTCTCATTTGCGCACGTACCGACGATTCTGGAAGACATCTGGCTGCCGGCCGAACCGTTCCGGGGGCTTACGACCGAGCGACTGGCCGACTATCACGGGCCGATGTATGCGCTGTTCGAATCCGAGTTCGGCGTGCGCATGGTGCGCGCCGAAGAAAAGATTCGCGCGGTCGTGGCCGATGCGGATCAGGCCCAGCTGCTGCAGGTTGAGCGCGGCACCCCACTGCTCAATGTCGAACGCGTGGCCCATACCTATGGCGATCTGCCGATGGAACTGCGTCGTGGCTGGTACCGGACCGACGCCCATCATTATCACAATGAACTTGGGTGAGCGCGAAACATCGCCGACATCAATGCTGCCTGTCGACGAGAGGCGTGACATCTAGGGCGGGTATTCCCGCTTGCCATAAAATTTTGCGCAATGCAACGCCCCGTTTACATGGGTTGAGCTTTCTTCATTCATTCAAGCAAGGTTCCAACCATGGCTGAGCTGTCCGAAAAACGGCCTGTATTTCGCAACATCAACGTGTTTCGCGATGTGATCGGCTACCGGTTGCCAGCAGCCGGCATCGTGTCGATCCTGCACCGCATCAGCGGCTTGGTGATGTTCCTGCTGCTGCCATTCATCATCTGGATGTTCGATGCGTCGGTGTCATCGGAGCTTTCGTTTGCACGCTTCACCAATGCGTTCAACGTGGGCTTCGGCGGATTTGTGCTGAAGCTGGTCGCGCTGGCATTGTTGTGGGCGCTGCTGCACCACTTCTTCGCCGGCCTGCGCCACCTCCGTATGGATGTGGACCCGGCTGCAGCAGGCAAGGAAGACGGCCGCATCACGGCGATCGCAACGTTGGCGTTGAGTCTGGGCCTGACAGTGATCCTCGGCGCAAAGCTGTTCGGGCTCTATTGAACAACTGTTCTCAAGTTAGAAATACACGAAAGCCGCTTTACCCATGTCATCAGTCAACTATGGAACTGGCCGCACAGTCGTCGGCGCTCATTACGGATTGCGCGACTGGCTCGCGCAGCGCGTGACCGGCGCCGTAATGGCGTTGTTCACCGTGGTCGTGGTGCTGTCGCTGTTGTTCACTTCCGGGCCGATCGGTTATGAGAAGTGGGCTGGCTTGTTCGCTTCGCAGTGGATGAAAGTGCTGACGTTCGCGGTGATCGTGTCACTGGTCTGGCATGCCTGGGTCGGCGTGCGCGACGTGCTGATGGATTACGTGACGTCCCTGGTCTGGCTGCGACTGGTGCTCCAGATCGTTGCACTGGTCTGGCTGGTTGGTTGTGCCGGTTGGGCGATCCAGGTGCTCTGGCGGCTGTGACAGCCTGCTTTCCGCTCTTCCTCACCAACAATCCGAATCATCAAGATCGACGCGCATGACGTTTACCAAGCAGAACATTACCAAGCGCAAGTTCGACGTTGTGATCGTCGGCGCCGGCGGCTCCGGCATGCGGGCATCGTTGCAGCTCGCGCGCGCCGGCCTCAACGTGGCTGTGCTCAGCAAGGTGTTTCCGACCCGTTCACACACGGTGGCAGCCCAAGGCGGTATCGGCGCCTCGCTTGGCAACATGTCCGAAGACAACTGGCACTATCACTTCTACGACACGATCAAGGGCTCGGACTGGCTCGGCGATCAGGACGCGATCGAATACATGTGCCGCGAGGCGCCGAAAGTGGTCTACGAACTCGAGCACATGGGCATGCCGTTCGACCGCAATGCGGATGGCACCATTTACCAGCGCCCGTTCGGCGGCCACACCGCGAATTATGGTGAGAAGCCGGTGCAGCGCGCCTGCGCCGCCGCTGACCGCACCGGCCATGCAATGCTGCATACGCTCTATCAGCAGAACGTGCAGGCACGCACCAGCTTTTTCGTCGAATGGATGGCGCTGGATCTGGTCCGGGACGCCGACGGCGACGTGCTCGGCGTGACCGCGCTGGAGATGGAAACCGGCGACATCCATATCCTGGAGGCGAAGACGACGCTGCTTGCCACTGGCGGCGCCGGGCGTATCTTTGCAGCTTCGACCAACGCCTACATCAACACCGGCGACGGCATGGGCATGGCGGCGCGCGCCGGCATTGCACTGCAGGACATGGAGTTCTGGCAATTTCATCCGACCGGCGTGGCCGGTGCCGGCGTACTGCTCACCGAAGGCTGCCGTGGAGAGGGCGCGATCCTGCGCAACAGCAATGGCGAGCGGTTCATGGAACGCTATGCGCCGACGCTGAAAGACCTCGCGCCGCGCGACTTCGTCTCGCGCTCGATGGACCAGGAGATCAAGGAAGGCCGAGGCTGCGGTCCGAACAAGGACCACATCCTGCTCGACATGACACACCTGGGTGTGGCTGACATCATGAAGCGCCTGCCCAGCGTGTTCGAAATCGGGCACAACTTTGCCAATGTCGACATCACCAAGGAAGCAATTCCGGTGGTGCCGACGATCCATTACCAGATGGGCGGCATCCCAACCAACATCCATGGCCAGGTGGTGAGCCAGGTCGGCGGGGCGAGTGAGCCGATCAACGGTCTGTACGCCGTCGGCGAGTGCTCATGCGTCAGTGTCCACGGCGCAAACCGGCTTGGCACCAATTCGCTGCTCGACCTGCTGGTGTTCGGGCGTGCGGCCGGCAATCACATCGTCGACTTCATAGCAACGGCGAAAGCGCATAAGCCGCTGCCAGCCGATGCAGGCGATGCATCGCTGGGCAGACTGAATCGGCTGCAGGAGTCGAACGAGGGCGAATATTCGCAGGATGTAGCCAATGATTTGCGTGCCACCATGCAGCTGCATGCCGGTGTCTTTCGCACACAGGCCAGCCTCGATCAGGGTGTCGATAAAGTGGCCGCGTTGCGGGAGCGCGTGGCGTCGATCGGGTTGAAAGACAAGTCGCTGATCTTCAACACGGCACGCGTGGAAGCGCTCGAGGTGCAGAACCTGATCGAATGCGCGCAGGCCACGATCGTGTCGGCGGCGGCGCGTACCGAATGCCGCGGCGCACATACCGTCAACGACTACGAACATCCGGCCGACTACGAAGCTGCGCCGTTGGGCCGCGACGACGCGAACTGGCTCAAGCACACGTTGTGGTACAGCGAAGGCAGCCGCCTTGCCTACAAGCCGGTGCAACTCAAGCCGCTGACCGTGGACAGTGTGCCGCCGAAGGTGCGCACGTTCTGACCACCAACCCGGCCATTCAATTTTCCCCGAAGGAACACGATGGACAAGCGCAGCTTCCAGATCTACCGCTACGACCCCGAAAAAGACAGCAAGCCGTACATGCAGAAGATCGAGATCGAACTCGACGGTCACGAGCGCATGTTGCTCGACGCATTGATGAAGCTCAAGGCCCAGGACCCTTCGCTGTCATTCCGGCGCTCTTGCCGCGAAGGCGTCTGCGGGTCGGATGCGATGAACATCAACGGCAAGAACGGCCTCGCCTGTCTGACCAACATGCGCACGTTACCGGGCTCGATCGTGCTCAAACCGTTGCCGGGATTGCCGGTGGTGCGGGACCTGATCGTGGACATGACGCAGTTCTTCAAGCAGTACGACTCGATCAAACCGTATCTGATGAACGACTCCGTTGCGCCCGAGCGCGAGCGTTTGCAAAGCCCGGAAGAACGAGATGAACTGAATGGTCTGTACGAGTGCATCTTGTGTGCAAGCTGCTCGACAAGTTGCCCGAGCTTCTGGTGGAATCCGGACAAGTTCGTCGGGCCAGCCGGGCTGCTGCAGGCGTACCGCTTCATCGCCGACAGCCGCGACCAGGCGACCGCGGAACGGCTCGACAATCTTGAAGATCCATACCGGCTATTTCGCTGCCGCAGCATTTTGAATTGCGTCGATGTGTGCCCAAAGAATCTGAACCCCAACAAGGCCATCGGCAAGATCAAGGAAATGATGACGCTGCGCGCAATCTGAAACCGGTCCTGAGCCGGCGCCTATCCGTCTAGTGCAGGAATTTCCTTGACCATGTCATCCGCTGACGACCGAATCGACGAGCGTGCGCTCAGCAAATTGCGCTGGCGGTGTCGGCGCGGCCTGCTCGAAAACGATCTGCTCATCGAGCGCTTTTTTCGGAAGTACGAGCACGTGCTGACGCAGCGTCGCGCCGACGCGCTGGCCAGGCTGATGGAGTTGAGCGATCCCGACTTGCTCGATCTGCTGATGGCACGAATATCGCTTCATGATCTGGACCCGGCGCTGCTGACCGATGCGAATCAAGAACTGTTGAACCTGTTGAAAGAACACCAACCATGAAGTCTGCCGATTACAAAGCCACGCTGTCGTTCAGCAACGGCAGCCCGAGTGTTGAGTTTCCGGTCTATCAGGGCACGGTCGGCCCGGACGTGCTCGATATTCGCAAGCTGTACGGCCAGACCGGCATGTTCACGTTCGATCCAGGCTTCATGTCGACGGCGGCTTGTGAATCTGCGATCACCTACATCGACGGCGACAAGGGCGAGCTGCTGTATCGCGGCTATCCGATCGAAGAACTCGCAGTCAATTGCGACTATCTGGAGACCTGCCACCTGCTGTTGTACGGCGACCTGCCCAATCCTGGCCAGAAGCAAGCATTCGAGAAGATGGTGACCAACCACACCATGGTCAACGAACAGATGCAGTTCTTCCTGCGCGGCTTCAGGCGCGATGCGCACCCGATGGCGATCATGACGGGATTGGTCGGCGCCATGTCCGCGTTCTATCACGACAGCACCGACATCAAGGATCCGAAGCACCGCGAGATCGCCGCGATCCGGCTGATCGCCAAACTGCCGACATTGGTGGCGATGGCGTACAAATACACGCAAGGCCAGCCTTACATGTACCCGCGCAACTCGCTGTCTTATGCGGGCAACTTCCTGCACATGATGTTTGCGGTCCCGTGCGAGGAGTACGTGGTGCGACCGGTGCTCGAAAAAGCGATCGACCGCATTTTCATCCTGCATGCGGATCACGAGCAGAATGCGTCCACGTCGACCGTGCGCCTGTGCGGCTCGTCCGGCACGAATCCGTTTGCGGCGATTGCAGCCGGCGTGGCCTGCCTCTGGGGCCCCGCGCACGGTGGCGCCAACGAAGCGGCCCTGAGCATGCTCGGCGACATCGAACGTGCTGGCGGCATCGAGAAGATCGGCGAGTTCATCAAGCAGGTGAAGGACAAGAATTCGAACGTGAAACTGATGGGCTTCGGCCACCGGGTCTACAAGAACTACGACCCCCGCGCCAAATTGATGCAAGAGACCTGCAAGGAAGTGCTGGCCGAGATGGGGCTGGAAAACGACCCGTTGTTCAAGCTTGCGATGGCGCTTGAGAAAATCGCATTGGAAGACGAATACTTCGTCTCACGCAAGCTCTATCCGAACGTCGATTTTTATTCCGGCATCGTGCAGCGCGCGATTGGCATCCCAGTGCCGCTGTTTACGGCCGTATTTGCACTGGCGCGCACCGTGGGCTGGATCGCGCAGCTCAATGAAATGATCGCCGAGCCGGACTACAAGATCGGGCGGCCGCGTCAGCTGTATGTCGGCGCCAACCGGCGCGAAGTCAAGCCGGTCCAGCAACGCTGACGTGAGGAGCGTGCCGATTGGTGCACGCTCGGTTTACAGTTGGCGCGATGAATGCGCCTTGCTCCAACCTGTCAACCTGTCCCGACTCGATCGCGCGGTTCACATCCAGTACGCGCTATCCGGATCCGGCGGTACAGCTGCTCGATCCATCGTTTGCAGCGTATCGTGTGTTCAGCAGCGCCGTAGAGCGGATTGCGTCCGGGCTGCGCTGGGCGGAAGGCCCGGTCTGGTTCGGCGATGCGCATTGCCTGCTGGTCAGCGACATTCCGAACAACCGGATCATCCGTTGGGACGAAGGGAGCGGCCAGTGCAGCGTGTTTCGCAGCCCTTCAAATCATGCGAATGGCCTGACGCGCGACCATCAGGGACGGCTGCTGGCCTGCGAACATCTGGCGCGCCGCGTGACACGCACCGAGTACGATGGCCGCATCACCGTACTTGCAGACGGCTTTGATGGACGGCAATTGAATTCGCCGAACGACATTGTCTGTGACAGCGCTGGCTCGGTCTGGTTCACCGATCCCCAATTTGGCATCTCCGGCGATTACGAAGGCGAGCGCGCCGCTTCCGAGTTGCCTGAAGTGGTCTACCGAATCGACGCAACCAGCGGGCGTCTCGACGTGGTGTGCGATGACTTGGCCGGGCCGAACGGACTGTGTTTCTCACCCGATGGCAGCGTGCTCTACGTGGTGGAAAGCCGCGCTAGGCCAAATCGCTTGGTCTGGGCGTATGACGTGGCGACCGATGGCCGGCTGTCAAACAAGCGTCTGCACATCGACGCAGATGGACCTGGCGCATTTGACGGTATCGCTTGTGACCAGGACGGCAATCTCTGGTGCGGCTTCGGCAGCAGCGGCACGCCGGGCGCGGACCCGGAAGCGCTCGATGGCGTGATGGTATATGCGCGTTCGGGCCAGCCGATCGGCCGCATTCGGCTGCCGGAGCGTTGCGCCAACCTGTGCTTCGGCGGCGCGCGCGGCAACCGCTTGTTCATGGCGGCCAGCCAATCGGTCTACAGCCTGTTCGTGAACACCCGCGGCGCCGGTTATTGAGCTCGGCTTGCCAGAAGTTGCGTTGCAATGAGGCGACCAGCGGCGACGGGCCCGGCATAAAATCACGGGTTTTCGCGCTGATTCGCAATGGAAGGACCGCACCGTGCAACGCACCTTGTACGACAAGATCTGGGACGAACACGTCATCCATACCGAAGAAGACGGTACGTCGGTGCTCTACATCGATCGCCACCTCGTGCATGAGGTGACAAGCCCACAGGCATTCGAGGGCCTGCGCGAAGCGGGCCGCAAGGTCTGGCGCATCAGTTCGATCGTTGCCACTGCCGATCACAACACGCCGACCACCGGCTGGGAGCGCGGCTACGACGGCATCACAGACCCGATCAGCAAGGAACAGGTCACCACGCTTGATCACAATATCGCAGAATTCGGCTCGGCTGCGTACTTTCCATTTTTGTCCAGACGCCAGGGCATCGTGCACGTGATCGGGCCCGAGACCGGCGCGACCCTGCCCGGCATGACGGTGGTCTGCGGCGACTCGCACACGTCGACACACGGCGCCTTCGGCGCGCTTGCGCACGGCATCGGCACCAGTGAAGTCGAACATGTGCTGGCCACGCAGACATTGCTTGCCAAGAAGGCGAAAAACCTGCTGATCAAGGTCGACGGCAGCTTGCCCAGAGGCTGTACCGCAAAGGACATCGTGTTGGCCATCATCGGCAAGATCGGCACTGCCGGCGGCACTGGCTGCACGATCGAATTTGCCGGAAGTGCGATCCGTGCGCTGTCGATGGAAGGACGCATGACGGTCTGCAACATGGCAATCGAAGCCGGCGCGCGCGCGGGTCTGGTCGCAGTTGATGACAAGACCATTGCATACCTGAAAGGCCGCCCGATGGCGCCCGGCTATGACGGGAAGACGCGCAGCTTCGTGGGGGGCATCGAATGGGATCAGGCGGTCGCCTATTGGCAAACGCTGCGCTCGGATCCGCAGGCAACGTTCGACCGCGTGGTCGAATTGGACGCAAGCCGTATCGTCCCGCAGGTGACCTGGGGGACGTCACCCGAGATGGTGCTTGGTGTCGATGCGCGCGTGCCCGATCCGGACGACGAAAAGGATGCGAACAAACGCAGCGCGATCGAGCGCGCGTTGAGCTACATGGCGCTCCAGCCCGGCAAGCCGCTGGCTGACGTGCACGTGGACAAGGTATTCATCGGCTCCTGCACCAACTCACGCATCGAGGACATGCGCGAAGCCGCGGCGCTGGTCAAGAAGCTCGGTCGGCAAGTCGCGCGCAACGTGAAGGTGGCAATGGTGGTGCCCGGCTCCGGTCTGGTCAAGGAACAGGCCGAACACGAAGGGCTGGACAAGATCTTCAAGGCCGCTGGTTTTGAATGGCGCGAACCCGGCTGTTCGATGTGCCTGGCGATGAACAGCGACCGGCTCGAACCTGGCGAACGCTGCGCCTCCACCAGCAACCGCAATTTTGAAGGCCGTCAGGGCGCTGGCGGCCGCACCCACCTAGTCTCCCCCGCCATGGCCGCTGCGGCGGCGGTTCATGGTCATTTCGTTGATGTCCGCAAATTGCTTTAACCCTTACCTGGAGTAATCGAAATATGAAGAAGATGACGGCGATGCTGATGCTCGCGATGGGCTTCCTGCTGGTCGGCTGCAACACCATGAGCGGCTTTGGCAAGGATATGTCGAAGGCCGGTGACAAGATCGAGGACAAGGCCGACAAGGAAAAGAAGTATTGATTTCCAGCAATGGCGCACGCGACGCATCACAGTAGCGTCGCAGCTTTTTTTTAGAAGATCGCCCGGCGCGTTGCTGCGTCGACCTCCAGTTGGATCGTGATGGAAAAATTTACCGTACATCAGGGGCTGGTCGCACCGATGGACCGAGAGAACGTCGACACCGATGCGATCATTCCGAAGCAGTTCCTGAAGTCGATTCGCAAGACCGGCTTCGGCGAAAACCTGTTCGATGCGTGGCGCTACCTCGACCCGGGCGAACCCGGCCAGGATCCGGCCCGCCGCCGGCCGAATCCGGCGTTCGTGCTGAATCAACCGCGCTACGCGGATGCGTCGATCCTGCTGGCGCGCAAGAATTTCGGCTGTGGTTCGTCGCGCGAACATGCGCCGTGGGCGCTCGGTCAGTTCGGCTTTCGCGCCATCATCGCGCCGAGCTATGCCGACATTTTTTTCAACAACTGCTTCAAGAATGGCCTGCTGCCCATCGCGCTGAGCGAAAGCCAAGTAGGCCGGCTGTTCGACGAGGTTCATGCATTCCCGGGCTTCCAGCTCACGATCGATCTGGAACGCGAGGTCGTGCGCCAGCCGGACGGCAAGGAGATCCCGTTCGAGGTCGAGCCGTTTCGCAAATATTGCCTCGTGAACGGGTTCGACGACATCGGTCTGACGATGCGGCATGCCGGCAAGATCAAGGCGTTCGAAGCCGAGCGGCTCGCCAGCAAACCCTGGCTCGCCCATACGCTTACAAGCTGACGGCGTTGGCGTTGGCGTTGGCGTTGGCGCCGAATCATTCGTGGCCACGGCCGGGTCGAGCGCGCGGCGTGGCTTTAGCGCAGACAGCACCGGCTGATTCACGCGTCGCCTCAATTCCTTCTTCGAAATCGATTCGTCATGAAAATCGCAGTTCTCCCCGGTGATGGCATCGGCACTGAAATCACCGCCGAAGCGGTCAAGGTGCTGCAGGCGCTTGAACTGCCGCTCGAACTCGAGACTGCGCCCGTCGGCGGTGCTGCCTACGACGCACATGGCCATCCGTTGCCCGATGCGACGCTGAAGCTCGCACTCGCATCCGATGCCGTCCTGTTCGGCGCGGTCGGCGACTGGAAATATGACAGGCTGGAACGCGCGTTGCGGCCCGAGCAGGCCATCCTGGGCCTGCGCAAGCACCTTGGCCTGTTCGCCAACTTCCGGCCGGCGATCTGTTACGAGCAATTGGTCGGGGCGTCCAGCCTGCGGCCCGAGTTGATCGCAGGGCTCGACATCCTGATCGTGCGCGAGCTGACCGGCGATATCTACTTCGGCCAGCCGCGCGGCCGGCGCACCGCGTCCGACGGCCCGTTCATTGGCAGCGAGGAAGCGTTCGATACGATGCGCTATACGCGCCCGGAGATCGAGCGCATCGCCCACGTCGCGTTCAAGGCCGCGCAGGCACGCAGCCAACGCGTGACCAGCGTGGACAAGGCGAACGTGCTGGAAACCTTTCAGTTCTGGAAGGACGTGGTCAGCGAAGTCGGCCAGCAGTACCCGAACGTGGCGCTCGATCACATGTACGTGGACAACGCTGCGATGCAGCTCGTGAAGGCGCCGAAGAAGTTCGACGTGATCGTGACCGGCAATATGTTCGGCGACATCCTCTCCGACGAGGCAGCGATGCTGACCGGCTCGATCGGCATGCTGCCGTCCGCCAGCCTGAACGACAGACAGCAGGGCCTGTATGAGCCGAGCCACGGCAGCGCGCCCGACATCGCGGGCCTGGGGCTGGCCAATCCGTTGGCCACGATCCTGTCGGCTGCGATGATGTTGCGCTTCTCGCTGGCCCAGCCGCAGGCCGCGGATCGCATCGAAGCCGCGGTGCAGGCGGTGCTCGCGCGCGGGCTTCGTACCGCCGACATCCATTCGGACGGCACGCAGAAGGTCGGCACGGTGGAGATGGGCGATGCCGTGGTCGCCGAACTTCGGCGCGCTGCCGGCTGATCACAACTGCAGGGTGAGGAAACACAAGCGATGAACGCAACAACTGGGCGCCTGGTCGGCATCGTCGGCTGGCGCGGCATGGTCGGCTCGGTGCTGACGGACCGGATGCGAAGCGAAGGCGACTTCGAGCTGATCGAGCCGCTGTTTTTTTCGACCTCGAACGCCGGCGGCATAGCGCCCATGTTCGCGAAGAACGAGACGAAACTGCAGGACGCATACGACGTCGATGCGCTCAAACGCTGCGACGTCATCATGACGACGCAAGGCGGCGACTACACCAGCGAGGTATTCGCCAAGCTGCGCGCAGCCGGCTGGAAAGGCCACTGGATCGACGCCGCGTCCACCTTGCGCATGCAGGACGACGCGGTAATCGTGCTCGATCCGGTGAACCTGCCCGTGATCGAGCGCGCATTGAGCAAGGGTGGCCGCAACTGGATCGGCGGCAACTGCACCGTGAGCTGCATGCTGATGGGCGTTGGCGCGCTGTTCAAGGCGGGTCTGGTCGAATGGATGAGCACGATGACCTATCAGGCCGCGTCCGGCGGCGGCGCCCAGCACATGCGGGAGTTGCTTATGCAGTTCGGCAGCCTGCATGCTGACGTGCGCGAGCTGCTGGCCGATCCGAATGCTTCGATTCTCGACATCGACCGCTTGGTGCTGGCACGGCAACGCTCGCTCACCGCCGAGCAGACCGCGAATTTCGGCGTCCCGCTCGGTGGCAGCTTGATCCCATGGATCGACAAGGATCTGGGCATTGGCAAGCAGCCTGGCGAGGGCGGCTGGGGCACAAGTCGCGAAGAATGGAAAGGGTCTGCCGAGACCAACAAGATCCTCGGCCATGGCGGTGCGTTCGGCGGTCCTGCGGTGCCGGTAGACGGCTTTTGCGTGCGCGTCGGGGCAATGCGCTGCCACAGCCAGGCGTTGACGTTCAAGCTCAAGCAGGACGTGCCGCTGGCCGACCTCGAAGCGTTGATCGCCCGTGACAACGACTGGGTGCGGCTGGTGCCCAACACGCGCGAAGCCACGATGCAGTCGCTGACGCCGGTTGCCGTCACCGGCACGCTGGACATCCCGGTAGGCCGCCTGCGCAAGCTGGCGATGGGTCCAAGCTACCTAGGCGCATTCACCATCGGCGACCAGTTGCTCTGGGGTGCGGCCGAGCCGCTGCGCCGCATGCTCCGACTGCTGTTGACGCGCTGAGCCGAGGGCCGCAGCAAGCGCAATCGGGTTGCTTGCCGCAGTGTGACAACTGCTCGTCATGGCCTGCGCGCCACACGCCGGCAAAGCTCGGTCCGGTTGGCGTGAGCAATTCCTCGATCGACGCTGCCAGCGTGCCCGCGGCACTGGTCCGGGCGGCTGCTTGCTGTTACCTTTGTGGCCGATCAGATTATTGTTGCAACGCGGGAACAGCACATGTCTTACAGAATGCAGCCGGCTGGCCGGATCGGATTCGCAGCGCAGCCGAAAGCCCGGCGCGCGGTCGCCAGCTGGCCGATGACGGCAGCCGCCGCGGCCGTTGCCGCCGTGATGGCGTTCAGCGCCGCCGATGCGAACGCGCTTGCGCTCGGCCGCATCAAGGTAATGTCCACGCTGGGCGAACCGCTGCGCGCCGAGATCGACATCCCGGAAATCAGCGCCGCCGAAGCCGAATCGCTGCGCGCAAGTCCTGCTTCGCCTGAAACGTTCCGTGCAGCTGGCCTCGACTACGATTCGGTGGTCTCCAGCGTGCGCGTGGCTGTGCAGCGGCGCGCCAATGGCCGCCCGTTCCTGCGACTGTCCAGCAGCCGCCCGGTGAATGATCCGTTCATGGATCTGATCGTGAACGTCAGTTCGTCGTCCGGGCAAATCTCGCGCGACTTCACGATGCTGTTCGATCCGCAGGGCAGCCGTGGCAGTGCGCCAACGGTGATTCCTCCGGCCGCGCAGAGCGTGGCGCGCGCCGATGCAAGAGCTGCGACTTCGCAGACCCGCGCAACCAGTCGTGCGGCAACCGATACGGATGCTGCTGGCAGCGCCGACCAACCGGCCGGTGCTGACCCCGCTGCCGCTGCCAGCGCCCGTCGCGGTCGCATGGCCGCCGCCGTGGCAGCTGCGCGCGGCAGCAAGCCAGCCGCCACGTCCGCCGCTGCGGCACCGGCAGCACCCAGTCCAACCGGCACCGGTGCAAGTCAGGTGAAAGTACGCGCTGGTGATACGGCCAGCAAGATCGCCGCAGCGAACCTGCCAGCCGATGTGTCTCTGGACCAGATGTTGGTTGCCATGCTGCGGGCCAATCCGGCCGCGTTCGTGAACGGCAACATCAACCGTATCAGAGCTGGTGCCGTCCTTGAGATGCCGAGCGCGGCTCAGGTGGCCGAGCAGCCGGCCGTCGGCGCGCGCGAAGCGTTGAATGCGCAGAGCAAGGACTTCAACGCATTTCGGCGCAAGCTGGCAACCGCTGCCGCACCGGCGCCGACGGCAGCTGCCGACCGCGCCGACAGCGGCAAACTGCAAGCTGCGGTGCAGCAAAGTGATCCGGCCAGCACGTCGCCGGACAAACTCACGCTGTCCAAAGGCTCGATCGACCAGCGCGCTTCAACAGGCGCCCCAGCGACCGGCGCCGAGCGCGCCGCGGCCAATGGCAGCACCTCGACAGCAGCGGCCTCCCCCGCCGCCACAACAGACAGCAGCGCGAGCCCAGGCAGCGGCACCGCCACGAGTGCGGGAAATACGCCAGGCGCAGCGACTGGATCCGGCATCGCCGCGCCAGCTGCGACAACCGCCGCCGCTGCGGGAACTGGTACGGAGCCCAGTGCGCCCGCTCCGGTGGTGGCCGACGCAGCCGGCGTCGCGCCCATCACCGGCCCCTCGGCTGCAGCGCCAGTCAACCGCAGCACGCCGGGTGGCATGGCCGAAAACGGCAACGGCAAAACAGCCGATGGCACGCTGGTCGTGAATGGGAAAGCGGCGCCTTCCGACGCCGGCCTGGTCGATCAGCTGCTTGAAGAGCCCACGCTGCCGGCGGCCGGTCTCGGCCTGCTCGCGTTGCTGGCCGGTTTCGGCATCTGGCGTTCGCGCCGTGCCCGGCGTGCAGCCCAGGAGGAAGCTGACCGCAATGAAAGCGGCTCCGAATCGATCTTCTCGATGTCCGGCGGGCGCAGCATCGACACATTGCATGGTTCCGAAGGGGTTGCGTCGATCGCCTATTCGCCAAGCCAGCTGGACGCCGGCGGCGAAGTCGACCCGGTTGCCGAAGCTGACGTCTACATGGCCTACGGACGCGAAGATGAGGCACTGGAGATCCTGAAGGAAGCCATGCGCCACGCACCGGCACGTGCCGATGTGCGTGTGAAGCTGCTCGAAGTGCACGCGCGTCGCCGCGAAGCCAAAGCATTCGAGGCACTTGCAAAGGAGACCCGCCCTATCGTCGGCGTGGACAGCCGCGAATGGCGCCATATCTGCGAAATCGGCCGCGAGCTCGACTTTCAGAACTCGCTCTATCAGGCACCGATCAGTGCGGCCGTACCGCTGCAGGATGCGGCCGGGATGCCCAAGGCGATGCCCGGAGCAGCGGTCGCGCGACCACAGCCGCTCGGCAGGGATTCCAGCTTTGGCGACCTCGGCGCAACGACTGCCGCTGCCGCCATCGCATCAGGGTTCCGGCAAGCGCCGGAGAGCTTAGATCTCGACCTCGATTTCGGCGCACTCAAGGCAGCGGCGACTCCTTCGCAACTCTCCGTTCCGGCGCCATTGCCAAGTCCGGCCATCCAATCGGCCGGGCTCGATCTGGATCTCAGCGATTTCGGCAGCCTGGAGCCCACGCCCGCACCCAAGATGCAGCGGGCCGAGCCGTATCAGACTTCGCCCGGCCGGTTGGCCGAGACAGGCGGCGCAGCAGCCCACAAGCTGTCATTTGCCGCCACCGATCTGGGCCAGATGCCTGCCGCACAGGCAGCCGCCAGTTCAAGTGCGAAAGGGCCCAGTACCGGCATGATCGATTTCGACTTCAGTTCGTTGCGGCTGGATCTTGACGACGAACCGGCGGCCGCGCTGCCAGGTGCTGGCCAGACAACCGCCGATGCAGTGATCAGCGCCCCGCTGACCCGGCCCGAGCGCACGGGCTTGGCCGATCAGGCAGCGGCACCTGCTGCGCCCACGCGAACGGCCACGCCATCCGGTGACGACGCCGACTCACTTTCCACCAAGCTCGCATTGGCCGAAGCGTTCAGCGCAATCGGCGATGTCGACGGCGCGCGCAGCCTGGCGCACGAAGTGATCGGCGAATCGTCGGGCACCTTGAAAGCCAAGGCGCAGCGCTTTCTGGCTTCGATCGACTGAAACCCGAACCAGCGCCCAAGGCCGGCGCCGCCGCAGACGGCGCGTCGTCGGCCGCTGCCGCCGCACGCGGCCAGCGCCTTGCGCTCGGCGTCAGCTATGGCGGCGAAGCGTACCAAGGCTGGCAGAGCCAGCGCGGCGGTCAGACTGTGCAGGACCAGCTGGAAGCGGCGCTTGCACAGTTTGCCTGCGCGCCGGTGTCCACCCGCTGCGCCGGGCGCACCGATGCCGGCGTGCATGCGCTGATGCAGGTGGTGCATTTCGACACCCGCTTGCACCGCGCTGCGTCCTCCTGGGTGCGCGGCACCAACCGCTATCTGCCGCGCGACATCGCGGTGCAGTGGGCGCAGCCGGTGCCAACGGATTTTCATGCGCGCGGTTGCGCGACGGCACGGCGCTATGGCTACCGGCTGCTTGAGTCCCCGGTGCGCCCAAGCGTGGAAGCCGGCAAGGTCGGCTGGACGTTTCGGCCCCTGGACGGCGCAGCGATGGAAAACGCCGCGGCAAGGTTGCTGGGGCAGCACGATTTCACCTCTTTTCGCGCCGCCGCCTGTCAGTCGGCAACGCCGGTCAAGACGCTTAAAAGGATTCGCATCAGCGCACGTGGCGATGTCGGCGCCCGCTACTGGTGGTTCGAATTCGAAGCCGATGCGTTTCTACACCACATGATCCGCAACATCATGGGCTGCCTGGTCGCGGTCGGCAGCGGCGCGCAGCCGGCGGCCTGGATCGACACCGTGCTTGCTGCCAGATCGCGCGCGGCGGCGGCCCCGACGTTTTCTGCAGCCGGGCTTTATTTTGTTGGGCCCATCTATGACGCGCACTGGAACCTGCCGCAGCAGACGCCTGCGTATCATTGGCTCGGCTAGGCGCTGCTCTTTTTGGCGCGCCAATCTGCCGGCCGGCCTCGGCCGGGACGACCGCCATGAACCCGTTTGCCCCCGCTCCGCAACGCACCCGCATCAAGATTTGCGGTATCACGCGCGAGGCGGACCTCGACGCCGCCGTGGCGGCAGGCACGGACGCAGTCGGCTTCGTGCTCTATCCGCCCAGCCCGCGCTTTGTGACACCTGAGCGCGCAGCACAACTCGCCCGGCGGCTGCCGCCGTTCGTGACACCCGTGCTGCTGTTCGTCAATGCCGCCGCTATTGAAACAAGAGCTGCTTGCGCACAATTACCAAGTGCCCTGCTGCAATTTCACGGTGAAGAGACACCTGCAGAGTGCGTTGCGGCCAGCGATGGTGGCCGACGCGCATGGATCCGCGCGGCGCGCATTCCGGTCGGTGGCGAGCAAAAGTTCGACTTGCTAAACTTTGCAGCCGATTTCCACCAAGCCCAAGCCATCCTGCTCGACGCCCACATTGATGGCTACGGCGGCGGCGGCACCGCATTCAATTGGTCACAGCTTCCACCAAGCGTCAACGCTCACCTCGTCTTGAGTGGTGGGCTGCATGCTGCCAACGTGACCGATGGCCTCAATCAGCTGTGGCCGCGTTGCAGAAAAACGCTGGCCGTTGACGTGAGCTCCGGCGTCGAAGGCCCCATCAAGGGCTGCAAGGACGCCGACCGGATCCACCAGTTCGTCGCAGCCGTGCGGGCCGCCGACGAGCAACGACTTGGCAAGGCACCCTCTCCCCATGCAAACCAGCTACCAGCAGCCTGACGCGAGCGGCCACTTCGGCGCTTATGGCGGCAGCTTCGTCAGCGAGACGCTGACCCACGCGATCAATGAACTGAAAGATGCCTACGCGCGTTATCGAGTAGACCCGGAGTTCCTTGCTGAATTCCAGTGGGAGTTGAAGCACTTCGTCGGCCGCCCGTCCCCCGTCTATCACGCCGCGCGCACCAGCCGCGAGATCGGCGGCGCGCAGCTCTATCTGAAGCGCGAAGACCTGAACCACACCGGCGCGCACAAGATCAACAATGTGATCGGTCAAGCGATGCTCGCGCGCCGCATGGGTAAGCCGCGCATCATCGCGGAAACCGGTGCGGGCCAGCATGGCGTCGCCACCGCGACCATCTGCGCGCGCTACGGCCTCGAATGCGTGGTCTACATGGGTAGCGAAGACGTGAAGCGCCAGAACCCGAACGTCTATCGCATGAACCTGCTGGGTGCGACCGTGGTGCCGGTCGAGTCCGGCAGCCGCACCCTGAAGGATGCGCTCAACGAGGCGATGCGCGACTGGGTCGCGAACGTCGATCACACGTTCTACATCATCGGCACCGTGGCCGGCCCGCACCCGTATCCGATGATGGTGCGCGACTTCCAGCGTGTAATCGGCGACGAATGCCTGCTGCAGATGCCCGAGCAGACCGGCGGCCGGCAGCCCGATGCGGTGGTCGCGTGCGTCGGCGGCGGCAGCAACGCGATGGGCATTTTCTATCCCTATATCGACCATGAAGGCACCCGATTGATCGGCGTGGAAGCGGCAGGCGCGGGCATAGACAGCGGCCGCCATTCGGCTTCGCTGCAGCGAGGCAGCCCCGGTGTGCTGCACGGCAACCGCACTTACATCCTGCAAAACGAGGATGGTCAGATCACCGAGACGCACAGCGTCAGCGCTGGGCTGGACTACCCCGGTGTCGGGCCCGAGCATGCGTGGCTGAAGGACATCGGCCGCGCTGAATACGTCGGCGTGACGGACGACGAGGCCGTCGCTGCATTCCACCATTTGTGCCGCACCGAAGGCATCATCCCGGCGCTGGAGTCAGCGCATGCGATCGCCCATGCGATGCAACTCGCTGCAACGATGCGCGCCGATCAGTCGATCCTCGTCAACCTGTCCGGCCGCGGCGACAAGGACATCGGCACGGTGGCGGACCTGGCCGGTGCGGATTTTTACGATCGCCCATCGATGCGCGGGCATCAGCCCAAGGGCGCGGCCATGCGACCATCCGCATGAGCCGCATCGCCAGCACGTTCGCCTCGCTGAGAAGCCGCGGCGCCAAGGCACTGATCCCGTACGTGACGGCCGGCTTTCCACAAGCCGACATCACGCCACGCCTGATGCACGGCATGGTTGAAGCCGGCGCCGACGTGATCGAACTCGGCGTACCGTTTTCCGACCCGATGGCCGATGGCCCAGTGATCCAAAAAGCCGGTGAACAGGCGTTGGCCGCGGGCGTCGGCCTGCGCCAGGTACTGGCGATGGTGCGCCGGTTCCGCGCACAAGACGACCGGACGCCGGTCGTGCTGATGGGCTATGCGAACCCGATCGAACGTTACGATCAGAACCACGGCACCGATGCATTCGTGCGCGATGCGGCGGCTGCCGGTGTCGACGGCGTGCTGGTGGTCGATTACCCGCCCGAGGAGTGCGCGGCGTTCGCTGACAAGCTCAAGGCCGCCGGCATCGACCTGATCTTTTTGCTCGCACCGACCAGCACCGAAGCCCGCATGCAGCAGGTCGCCGAGTTCGCCAGCGGCTATGTCTACTACGTGTCACTCAAAGGCGTGACAGGCGCCGGCACGCTGGATACCGGCGCGGTCGAATCGATGTTGCCGCAAATTCGCCGGCACGTGAAAATTCCAGTCGGCGTCGGCTTCGGCATCCGCGATGCGCACAGCGCACGCGCGGTGGGCCGGGTCGCCGATGCGGTCGTGATCGGCACGCGGCTGATTCAGTTGATCGAGCAGGCGCCGGCCGACCAGGTGGTGCCGGTGGCAGCCGATTTCCTGCGGCAAATCCGCGCGGCGCTCGATCAATGAGCGACCCTGTCTCCCGTTGCGAACGGAATCCATTCCCATGAGTTGGCTCGGCAAACTCATCCCCGCAAAACTGCAGCGCAGTGGCGACCGCGAAGCCCGCCGCGGCGTGCCCGAAGGCGTCTGGGTCAAATGCCCGAGTTGCGACACGGCGCTGTACAAGAAGGACCTGGAGCAGAACCAGAACGTCTGCCCGAACTGCGGCCACCATCACCGCATCGGCGCGCGCGCACGGCTGAACGCATTCCTCGACGCGGATGGCCGCCAGGACATCGGGCAGCAGGTCACCCCGGTCGATCCCCTCACGTTCAAGGACAGCCGTGCTTATCCGGAACGCGCGAAGGAAGCCGCGCAGCACAGCAAGGAGACCGATGCGCTGGTGGTGCAAAGTGGCGCGGTGCACGACGTGCGGCTGGTGGTTGCCGCGTTCGAATTCGACTTCATGGCCGGCAGCATGGGCAGCGTGGTCGGCGAGCGCTTCGTGCGCGGCGTCGATGTCGCGATCGAACAAAAGCTGCCGTTCGTCTGCTTCACCGCATCGGGCGGCGCGCGCATGCAGGAGGGCTTGTTCAGCCTGCTGCAGATGGCCAAGACGAACGCGGCATTGAGCCTGCTGGCCAAGGCGCGGCTGCCCTACATCAGCGTGCTGACCGACCCGACCACCGGCGGTGTCAGCGCGAGCTTCGCGTTCATCGGCGATGTGGTGATCGCCGAGCCGCGCGCGTTGATCGGTTTCGCGGGCCCGCGCGTGATCGAATCGACCGTGCGCGTCACGTTGCCCGAAGGCTTTCAGCGCGCCGAGTTTCTGCTGGAGAAAGGCGCGGTCGACATGATCTGCGACCGGCGGCAACTGCGGCGCACCGTGGCCGATCTGCTCGGCATGCTGCAGAACCGGCCAACGCCGGCGGCAGCGACGGCTGAGCTCTAGGCTCGGCTCAGGCGGCCAGCGCCCGCAGCCAGTCGGGCAGTCGGGCAGTCGGGCAGTCGGGCAGTCGGGCAGTGTGGCAGTGTGGCAGCCTTCTGCTTCGCACGTTCGACCCAGATGAGCGTCGCGCCGCCGGCAGCGCGGATCACGCCGGGCTCGCTCGCGTATTCCATCGTCGCCCAGCTCTCGATCGTGGTGCGGCCCGGATCGCTCACGTAGGTTTTCAGCAGCACGTCGTTCGGATATTCGAGCTGACGATGAAAGCTGCAAAACGCATTGGCCACCACGAAGCCTTGCGCCGGCGCCGCCCCGGGCTGCTGCCCGATCGACACCATCCAGTCGATCCGGGCCGACTCCATGTAGCGAAAGTACGCCGTGTTGTTCACGTGCGCCATCGCGTCCATGTCGCCCCAGCGGATCGGGAATGTCGTCTCATGCACGAGCTTCTTGCGCTCGGGGATTTCAAACTTCATGGCGTTGCTTTGACCTCGGCCGGCTAGAGCGCAAATCCATCGTCGGCGGCGATCACCGCGCCGTTTACGAAATGACTCTGGTCGCTGGCCAGCAGCACCAGCAACGCATCCAGGTCTCCCGGCTTGCCGACGCGCTTCCTCGGCAGCATCTTGACGAGCTTCTGACCCTGCTCGGTGGCCCAGTGCTGATGGTTGATCTCGGTGTCGATGTAGCCCGGGCAGATCGCGTTCACGTTGATGCCGAAACGTCCCCACTCGAGCGCCATCGCCTTCGTCATCTGCACCACCGCAGCCTTGCTCATGCAATAGACGCCGATCTGCGGCAGCACCTTGAGGCCCGCCATCGACGCGATGTTGATGATGCGTCCGCCCGTGAAGGTGCCCGGCGCCGAGCCATTGGCGCGCGCAAGCATGCGTTTGCCGACTTCCTGCGCCACGAAGAACGCGCCCTTCACGTTGGTGTCGAAGATGAAGTCGTAGTCGTCCTCACCCACGTCCTGAATCCGCTGGGTGGTGCTGACGCCCGAGTTGTTCACGAGGATGTCGATCGAGCCGACTTCGATTTCCGCATGCGCAACCGCAGCCTTGATCGACGCGCGATCGGTCACATCGCAGCCGACCACGTGCGCATCGCCGCCCTCGCCTTCGATCTGCGCACGCAGCGACTTGAGCTTTTCGATGCGCCGGCTGGCCAGCACGACGGCAGCGCCCGCGCGCGACAGCGTGCGCGCGAACTGCGCGCCCAAGCCGCCGGAAGCGCCGGTGATGAAGGCCACGCGGCCGGATAGATCGATGCTGTATGCCATGAGGTGTCGGTCCTGCTGACGGAGGTCGAAATGGCAACGATGACAGGCCGGTCGGAACGACCTGGGCCCGTTGCTTGCCCGCTTTAGAATGAAATTTCAAGCCTCAAACCGAATCATTATCGAGCGAGACAGCAGATGACCAAAGACGAAATTCTGAGCACGCATGGCCCCCGCGAATCGATGGATTACGACGTCGTGATCGTCGGCGGCGGGCCGGCGGGCCTGGCCACCGCGATCCGCCTCGAACAACTGTCCGAGCTGTACGGGCAGGAGTTGTCGGTGGTGGTGCTGGAGAAAGGCTCGGAAGCCGGCGCACACATCTTGTCCGGCGCCATCGTGGATCCGATCGCGCTGGCTGAACTGTTTCCGAACTGGCAGGAGCTCAAGGCGCCTTTGAACCAGCCGGTGACCGATGACGCGATGGTGTTCCTGAGCGAGGACAGCGGCTACCGCACGCCGAACTTTCTGCTACCCAACTGTTTTCGCAACCACGGCAACTACGTCGTGAGTCTGTCGAACCTGACGCGCTGGCTCGGCGAACAGGCCGAAGCCAAGGGCGTCGAGATCTTCCCCGGATTTGCCGCTGCAGAGGCGCTCTACAACGAAGACGGCAGCTTGCGCGGCGTGGCCACCGGCAACTTGGGGGTCAGCAAGAACGGCGAGCCGACCGGCGAATTCCAGCTTGGCATGGAGCTTCTTGGCAAATACACGATCTTTGCCGAAGGCTCGCGCGGCTCGCTGTCCAAGCAGATGATCCGCCGCTTCAATCTCGATGCCGGCAAGGACCCGCAGACCTACGGCATTGGTGTGAAGGAACTCTGGGAGATCGATCCCAAGCGCCATCAGCCCGGCCTGGTGCTGCACACCGCCGGCTGGCCGATGGAAAGCGACACCTACGGCGGCTCCTTCATGTATCACATGGAAGGCAATCTGGTGACCTTGGGCTTCATCACAGGCCTGGACTACAGCAACCCGTGGCTGAGTCCGTTCGAGGAGATGCAGCGCTGGAAGAAGCACCCGAACATCAGCTACTACCTGGCCGGCGATGAAGCGAACGGCGTGAAACCCGGCAAGCGGGTCGGCTACGGTGCGCGCTCGATCACCGCGGGCGGCCTGCAGAGCCTTCCCAAGACCGTGTTCCCGGGTGGCGCGCTGGTCGGCTGTGCGGCCGGCTATCTGAACGTGAGCCGCATCAAGGGCAGCCATGCCGCGATCAAGACCGGCATGCTGGCAGCAGAGGCCGCGTATGCGGCCATCAGCGCCGGCCGCCAGCATGATGAGCTCACGGCTTACCCGGAAGCGTTCGAGAAAAGCTGGCTGCATACAGAGTTGATGAAGGCGCGCAACTTCAAGGCCTGGTTCAAGAAGGGACTGGCTGTGGCCACTGTGATGAACGGCATCGAGCAGTTCGCACTGAAAGGCCATGTGCCCTGGACCCTGCACCGCGACAAGCCCGACCACGCCTATCTCAAGCCCGCTGCGGAAAGCCGCAGGATCGAGTATCCGAAGCCTGATGGCAAGCTCACGTTCGACCGGCTGTCCAGCGTTTACCTGAGTAATACGAACCACGCGGAAGACCAGCCGCCGCACCTGACGTTGAAGGACGCGTCGGTGCCGGTGGACATCAACCTGGCCAAGTACGCGGGGCCGGAAAGTCGCTACTGCCCGGCCGCTGTCTATGAATACATCAAGGATGGGGACGGGAAGGACAAGCTGCAAATCAACGCTCAGAACTGCGTGCACTGCAAGACCTGCGACATCAAGGATCCGACCCAGAACATCGTCTGGGTGCCGCCCGAAGGCGGCGGCGGCCCCAACTACGTGAACATGTAAGCCACCCTTTCTCTGGAGATTCCTCATGACCGACAAAAAGACGCAAGAGCATGCCGACGAGAGCAACACGCAGAAAGATCCGTCCACCTGGGTCACTGGCGATGAAGAAATGACGGGTGCCCAGCGCTCCTATCTCAAGACGCTGTCCGAGGAAGCCAAGGAGCCGTTCGATGAAACCTTGACGAAAGCGCAAGCGTCACAGCGCATCGACGAGCTGCAGCACAAGACCGGCCGCGGCACGCATGGCAAGGGCAGTGACGATGCTCCAGCCAAGGGCGACGCAGCAGCCTGAACCGCCCGCTGCTCACGCAGCATTGCTCGACTGGCAGAACGTCCTGCCTGTTGCCCGCATCGCTGTGGATTGGCTCGGCGACGCGTGGGCGCTGCAAGTCACTGCGTTGGGTGCCGAGCCCGATGCAGGCCTCAAGAGCGCGGCGAACGAATGCGTGCGCGAAAACCCCGACGCGATCGGACTGTGCGCACGCCGATAATTTCGAGACCCTTGCAGGGCGCTCAGGTGTCGCTCGCATTCATCCTTTCGCCTCAGCCCACCTTCTTTCCCAAAAGCTCAATCATTTCCAGGAGACCTTTTTCTCATGCGTTATTCCCGAATGTTTGCGTCCTGCGCACTGGCGCTCGGCTTCGTCGCCAGCAGCACGGCCCTGGCTCAGACCGTGATGAAGATCAACATCTCGACCGCGCAAAACTCGCATCAGGGTGTGGCGATCGACACGTTTGCGAAGGAAGTCGGCAAGCTCACCAATGGCCGCTACAAGATCGAGACGTTCTACAGCGGCTCGCTCGGCGGCGAGCGTGAATCGGTCGAAGCGGTGCAGCTCGGCACGCAGGCGCTGACGTTCACCTCCACGGGGCCGATTCCGAACTTCGTACCTGAAGCCAAAATCCTCGACGTGCCATTCCTGTTTCGCGACAAGGCGCATGCGCGCGCGGTGCTGGACGGCCCGATCGGCGACGATCTGCTCAAGAAGTTCGACGCGCGTGGCTTCAAGGCGCTGGCCTGGGGAGAGAACGGCTTCCGCCACATGACCAACAGCAAGCGCGAAGTCAGGGAACCGGAAGATTTGAAGGGCCTGAAGATGCGCACGATGGAAAACCCCGTGCACATTGCAGCCTACAAAGGCCTGGGCATCGTGACCACGCCGATGGCGTTTCCGGAAGTCTTCACTGCGCTGCAGCAGGGCACCGTGGATGGCCAGGAAAACCCCTTGTCGGTCATCATGGCGTCCAAGTTCGACCAAGTGCAGAAGTACCTGAGCCTGACCGGCCACGTCTACTCGCCGTGCATCTTTCTGATGAACAAGGCGGACTTCGACAAGCTCAGCGCGGACGACAAGAAGGCGTTCCTTGAAGCTGCCAAGGCGGGCGTGAAGGCGAACCGCGCACGCGTCGATGAAGATGACACAAAGGGTGTCGCCGAGTTGCGCGCCAGAGGCATGGACGTGACCGAGAACGTCGACAAGGCTGCTTTCGTTGCCAGGCTGGCGCCCGTCAATGCGCAGTTCGAAAAGCAGTTCGGCAAAGACAACATCGACAAGATCCGGAACTACAAGTAGAACTCGCCCTCAGGCTTCGCTCCCTGCGATCGGCTCCCGCTTACCCCGCCACCGGTGCACCGCCAGCGGTCCGGCGGAGCTGGCTTCGCGGCGTCTGCTGGAGTTGATTCGTGGCTCGTCTTGCGCTGCACCCTGGGTATTGACTGATCGCTTGAGTGGGTCTGGATGAAATCCGCTTTTCTTAGACTGGAGCGCTTCACCACCGGGCTGGCGACAATCGGGGCCTGCACGATGATGGTGATTGCCGCGAGCCTGGGCATGTTCCAGATCATCACGCGCTTCGTGCTGGAGACGCCGGCCGAGTGGTCTGAAATCCTGATCCGGCTGTCGCTGATCTGGATGGTATTCCTCGGCATCGCGGCCGCGTTTCGACAAGGT
The DNA here is from genome assembly GCA_965218765.1 of Burkholderiaceae bacterium. GTDB lineage: Bacteria > Pseudomonadota > Gammaproteobacteria > Burkholderiales > Burkholderiaceae_C > JBBPYC01. Next base: position 1,527,212 of record CBDCLU010000002.1, read on the forward strand.
GCGATGGTCAACGTCGACGTGTTGTACCGCTGGAGCCCGCCACGCATCCGGCGGATGCTCGACTGGGTCGTCTGCATTGCGGCCCTGTCCTTGATTGCCATCATCATCTGGTGGGGCTGGGATTACGCGGTGCGCGGCAAGGTCCAGTCGATGGCGGGGCTCGAAAGCATTTCGATGTTCTGGGCGTATCTGGCGCTGCCGGTCGGTGGGCTGTTCGCGGCGATCGGCATCGTCGGCAACCTGATCGATCCCAAGCACAACGAACTCGAGACCGCGCAATGACCGCTGCGATGTTGACGACGATGGTGCTGTGCTTCGCACTCACCGTGTCCGTCGCGGTATCGATCGGGCTGGCTTCGGTACTCGGCATTCAGGTTGGCCATGCCAACATGCTGATCTCCGTGAAGGAGATGTTCAACGCGATCAACAAGTTTCCGCTGGCTGCCATTCCGTTCTTCATCCTGGCCGGCAACATCATGGAGACCGGCGGCATCTCGCGCCGGCTCGTCGAGTTCGGCAAGAGTTTGGTCGGCGGTGTGCAGGGCGGCCTGCCGATGACCTGCGTGCTGACCTGCATGATCTTTGCAGCGGTATCGGGCTCGTCGGTCGCCACCACGTTTGCAATCGGCGCGATCCTGATCCCGGCGCTGGTCAAGCACGGCTATCCGGTGACATTCGCAGCGTCACTGCAAGCGACCAGCGCCGAACTCGGGGTGATCATCCCGCCGTCGATTCCGCTGATCCTCTACGGCGTCAGTGCGGAAGTCTCGATCGGCGAACTGTTCATCGCGGGCTTCGGCCCGGGCCTGCTGGTGGGCCTGGCACTGATGCTCTTCGTCTATCTTTTCTGCAGGTGGAAAGGCTGGGGCAAATCAGACGGCGACGGGCGGCTGCCCCTGGGCCGCGCGACGTTACAGGCCGGCTGGGCGTTGCTGATGCCGGTGATCGTGCTCGGCGGCATTTACGGCGGCGTCTTCACACCAACCGAGGCTTCGGCCGTCGCCGTGTTCTATTCGCTGATCGTCGGAATGGTGATCTACCGCGAGATCAGCTTGGCCGATCTGTACGTGGCGCTTCGCAAGTCGGTGTTGTCCAGCGCGGTGATCATGTTCGTGATCGCAAACGCCGGCCTGTTCGCATTCCTGATCACGCGCGCCGGCGTGCCGGAGGCGATCGGCCGTTGGCTCGAACAAGTGCTGCAGAGCCCCGCCTACTTCCTGCTCGGCGTGAACGCGGCGCTGTTCGTGATCGGCATGTTCATCGAAACCAGCGCCGCCATCATCGTGCTCGCGCCGATTCTCGCGCCGGTGGCGCAGCACTTCGGCATTGACCCGGTGCATTTCGGCATGGTCATGGTGGTGAACCTCGCACTCGGCATGATCACGCCCCCGTTCGGCGTGAATCTGTTCGCGGCATGTACGGTGGCGAAGATTTCGCTTGATCAGATGATCGGCTACCTGGCCTGGTTCGTCGGCGTGATCATCCTGTGCCTGATGGTGATCACCTACGTACCCGAGCTGTCGCTGTTCCTGCGTGACCTGGTTTACGCCAGGGGCTGACAATGGCAGAGTCGGCCCATGACCTGACCTGACCCTGCTTAAACTACCGCTGGGGCACGTGCACCGTGCACATGGCACCCACATGATGCCGTTTGCCGGTTATTCGATCGGGGTGCAGCACCGGACTGGGCTGCTGGCCAAGCGCACACGCGCGCGCGCCGCTGCCGAAGTGCTCCACCTCTCGCATATGGATGAATTGAGGGTCGCCTGCGACCAAGCCGCTGCCGCGCGGCAGACGCTGCTGCCAATTCGGCATGCTTGTTCCGCCGCCGGGCGAACAGTGCGCAGGATGTGCAGGGCCAAGCTATCGGAGCCATCGCAAGAGGCCTGTTGTCGCCCACATCGAGCAAGCCGGTCGCAATGGGCTGCCCGCCGCCCGCGCTGGCCACACCCGACACCGGAGTGGCCGCGCGAGTACGTGGCAGACTGATGCCAGCGCGCGTGGCTGCGCTGCCTTTCATCGCGCCGCGCTGCGTTCGTGGCCCGAGCCAAAAGCCCACTGTCCAAAAGCCGAAAAAGTCATGTTGAAGTACACCGAGAACCACGAATGGATCAGCGCCGCGGCCGATGGCACGGCCACGGTCGGCATCACCGAGCACGCGCAGGACGCGCTGGGCGATGTGGTGTTCGTCGAGCTGCCGGCGGCCGGCGCAACGCTTGCGAGAGGCGCCGTTGCCGGCGTGGTCGAGTCGGTCAAGGCCGCGGCCGACGTCTACATGCCGGTGTCCGGCGAAATCATCAACGTGAACACGGCGTTGCAAGGCGACCCGTCGCTTGCCAACAGCGCGCCGCTTGCCGCCGGCTGGTTCTTCACGATTCGCTTGTCCAACCCAGCCGAACTCGACGCGCTGATGGACGAGACGCGTTACGGCGAGTTCAAGCAGAACAGCTGAAGACCCAGCAGGCGGCCAAGCTCATCACGCGCCAGATTGACGCCACGGCCAGGGCGACGATGCTGGCTGCAATTGGCACGCCATCGCGCACCGTGCGCTGATGCAGCTGCCGGCTGCGGAAAGACGGCGGCAAGCGCTGACCGCGCTGCGGTGTGTTTCGTCGCTGAAGCAACGGTTTAAAAGCCTCGTCGACCAGGGCTGGTTCGATATGCTGCTGATCGTTCAGGTGGTGCTCTGTGGCGTGACCACGCTGCCAGTTGCGGATGTAGCGATGCTCAACGAAGCGACTTCCGCATGCTGCTGCTGGGCAGCTGCATGATAAAGCTTGACGCGACCAGGGAGATCCTGCCGATCAGCTGGCGCTCCAGTTCGCCGACCTCCGTCCGCATACACCGATCGACCAGCGCTCGGACTTTCTTGGACTCGACCATCTCCGCATCCAATGCGCACAGCAAGTTTGAGCTGGCTGATCTGCGCGTCAAGTGCGAGCATCACCGCAACCAGCATGCCGCTGTCATGATCACATGTGCGTGCACGCATGGTGTATCCGAGATGCAGGCGCTTGAACTCTGCGAAGTCGTGCATGTGCAAAGCGGCGGCTGGCAAGACCGTTTGTTGGAGGACCAGCAGCTGTCGACGCGAACTTGCGCGGCCCAGGTGAGCTGCGTCAAGTCGGGCACTTGCGCGGCGGGTCGTGCGGGTAGACTTCGGACGGGCTTCTCCTACAGGCAATCACCGCCGTGCAGCCTCGCATCGATGCACGCTATCAAAAACGAATTCAGTGACGCGATGGATACCTCTTGTCAGGCAATGCCCGACGAAGCAGCAGCCAACCTGACCTCGCGATGGAGCCATGCGAAGGCAGGCACCGAGCCTGCAGACATGGCTTTCGACATGCATGCGTTTGATGCCGTAATGAGGACGGACCGCAGCGCCGCCGCCCATCGGCCCCAGGCAACGGATCTGGCAATGTGCGGCCGACAATTATTATGCCCATGAGCGCGGCAACGGTGGTCGTGACGGGCGCAGGTGGGTTCATCGGCTCGGCGGTCGTTCGGCAGTTGCTGGGGGCCGGCTATCGGGTCCGGTCGGTGCTGCGCGATGTCTCGAAGTCGACCAACCTCACTGGCCTCGACACCGAGGTCGTAGCAGCTGACATATGCGATCGCCCGGCCGTCGATCGGGCGCTTGACGGCATGCGGTTCGTCGTTCATGTCGCCGCGGACTACCGGCTCTGGGCTGCCGATCCGAAGGCGATCTGGCGCAACAACGTCGGCGGCACGACGACGGTGATGGAAGCGGCGCTGGACGCGGGTGTCGAGCGCATCGTCTACACCAGCAGCGTTGCGACGCTCGCGGCCCGAGCCGATGGACAACCGGCCGACGAAAGCGCCCCGCTGGCAGAACGCGACGCGGTCGGCGCCTACAAGCAAAGCAAGGTCGCTGCCGAGCGTGTCGCCCTGGCGATGGTGAAGACTCAGGGACTGCCTGCGGTGATCGTCAATCCATCCACACCGATCGGTCCACGCGACGCCAGACCGACGCCCACCGGGCGCGTCATCGTCGATGCAGCACGGGGACGCATACCGGCCTTCGTCGACACAGGGCTGAACCTCGTCCACGTTGACGACGTCGCCGCCGGCCATGTGGCGGCCCTCAAACGAGGCATCGTCGGCGAGCGCTATATCCTGGGCGGCCAGAACGTCACGTTGGCAGCGCTGCTGGCGGACATTGCCAGAGCGGTCGGCCGTTCGCCGCCCACCATCCGGCTGCCGCGGCGCTTGCTGTTTCCGCTGGCATGGCTGGCCGAGGCGATGGCGGCTCTAACCGGTCGTGAGCCGCTGCTGACCGCAGACGGCTTGCGCATGGCACGCACTCGGATGTTCTTTACCGCCGCTAAAGCGGAGCGGGAGCTTGGCTACCGTGCGCGCCCGTACGCCGAGGCACTGGACGACGCAATCCAGTGGTACCGGGCGAATGGGCAAATTGCATGACGACAACGCTGGTGCTGGCAGCGCTTTCCTGTGGCGCCTGGTTGTATCTGGCGCTCGGTCGCGGGGGGTTCTGGCTTTGCAGACAGGTCGAGCAACGAACGGACGCTCCGGTGCGCGTGCTGACCGCTTCAGGCGGCTGGCCGAGTGTGACCGTGATCATTCCAGCGCGCAATGAGGTCGAACTCGTCGGCACCACCGTGGGCTCGCTGCTCGAACAGCGCTATCCCGGCAAGCTCAATGTCATCGTCGTCGACGACCACAGCGAGGACGGCACTTCGCTTGCCGCGATGGACGCTGCGGTCAGGCTGCGGCAGTCGGAGCGTCTGACGGTCCTGTCGGCACCATCGCTGCCACCAGGCTGGTCCGGCAAGCTCTGGGCTGTCGCGCACGGCATCGCCCACGCCGAGAGCGGCCCGGAAACGCCCGACTATCTGCTCTTGACCGACGCCGACATTCGGTATGAACACGATGCATTGGCGAGGCTGGTAGCCGGCGCTGCTGAGCAAGGCTGGGTACTCAGCTCGCTGATGGTCAAGTTGCACTGCCGAAGTTTTGCCGAATGGGCCTTCATTCCGGCTTTCGTTTTCTTCTTTCAAATGATCTATCCATTTGCCTGGGTGAACCGGACCAACCGCCGCACTGCAGCCGCCGCAGGGGGCTGCATGCTGGTGTCTCGCCGCGCGCTCGCCGAAGCCGGCGGCATCGAGTCGATCAGGGGCCGCATCATCGACGATTGCGCTCTGGGCGGCCTGATGAAGCGGATCGGCCCAATCCATCTCGCGCTGGGCGAAACCGTGCAGAGCCTACGCGCCTGCCCCTCGGTGCGATCGATCCGGCAGATGGTCGTGCGCACAGCGTTTGCGCAGCTCGACTACTCACCCTGGCAGCTTGCCGGCGTCGTCCCGGCGATGCTGCTGGTCTTCATCATCCCAGTGGCCGTCGGCATCGCAGGCGAGGGCTGGCCGCGCGTGCTCGCGCTCCTTGCATGGTCGCTCATGACTTTTCTGTTTGTTCCAACGGTTCGGCGTTACGGGGTTTCCGTGCTGTGGGCGGTGGCGCTTCCGGCGATTGCGCTGGTTTATCTTTGCTTCACGATCGAGTCGGCGGTTCTATATCGGTTGGGGCGCGGCGGCCACTGGAAGGGGCGTTCCCAGGCGCATGCAGCAGAGCTGTTGAAAGCAGGCCGGCCATGAGCGTGACGCCTCGCGACCTGGCCAATGGACTCGGTGGTCCCGCCTGGGGGCAGCCGATGCCGGAAGCAAGCGGCTTGTTGAATGATTTCTCGTCGCTTGGCGTTGCGCGCCCGCGAGACGCCGCGCCGCCCAAGGCGTGGCCGGATGAAAGCGCAGCATCCCGGCTCGACTCGGCCGTCGAGCGAGCCAGCGAGCAGCTTTACGCGATGCAACGCGAAGATGGCCATTGGGTGTTCGAGCTCGAGGCCGATGCGACCATCCCTGCCGAATACGTGCTGCTGATGCACTACCTCGGCGAGTTCGACACAGCGCTCGAACAGCGCATCGCGGTCTACCTGCGCCGGGTGCAATTGCCGGGCGGCGGCTGGCCGCTGCATCACGGCGGCGAGTTCAACATGAGCGCCAGCGTGAAAGCCTATTTCGCGCTCAAGGCGGCCGGCGACGCACCGGATGCGCCGCACATGCGGGACGCGCGCGCCGCCATCCTGGCCAAGGGCGGGGCCGAAGAGGCGAATGTGTTCACGCGCATTCTGCTAGCACTGTTCGGCGCGCTGCCGTGGCGATCGGTGCCTGTCACGCCGGTCGAGATCATGTTCTTTCCGCGCCAGTTTCCAATTCATCTGTCGCGCATTTCGTACTGGGGGCGAACGGTTCTGGTGCCGCTGCTCGTGCTGCACGCGCTCAAGCCGCGCGCGCGCAATCCCAAAAACGTCGGCATCGATGAGCTGTTCGTGCGGGCGCCGCACAGTGTCAAGCCGCCGCGCCGCGCCGGGCATCAGTCGCAAGTCTGGTTTGGCTTCTTTGCCTCGGTCGACGCCGTGCTGCGCCACGCGGAGCCTCGCTTTCCGCGTGCGCTGCGCCAGCGAGCGATTGCCAGGGCGGTCGCGTTCGTGCATGAACGCCTGAACGGCGAGTCGGGTCTCGGGGCAATCTTTCCGGCCATGTTCAACACCGTCGTGATGTTCGATGCGCTCGGCTATGCGCGCGATCATCCGGACTTCGTGCTGGCGCGTCGTGCGATCGACCGGTTGCTGGTGCTGCGGCCCGACGAAGCCTATTGCCAGCCTTGCGTGTCGCCGGTTTGGGACACCGCGCTGGTGTGCCACACGTTGCTCGAGCTGGGAGACAGGCAAGCGATGGCGCGCGCGCAGCGTGGGCTGCGCTGGCTGAAGCCGCGCCAGATACTGGACGTCCGCGGTGATTGGGCAATTCAACGGCCCGATGTGCGTCCGGGCGGCTGGGCTTTTCAGTATGAGAATCCGCACTATCCAGACCTCGACGACACCGCCGCGGTGGTGTTGGCGATGGATCGTTTCGCGCGAGCCACGAACAACGCCGAAGACGGCCGTGAATTCGACCAGGCCATCGAGCGCGGCCGCGAATGGGTCGTCGGCCTGCAAAGCAGGAACGCCGGTTGGGGCGCTTTCGACGCGGACAACACGCGGGAGTACCTGAACCATGTACCGTTTGCCGACCACGGGGCGCTGCTCGATCCGCCGACGGCCGACGTCACCGCGCGCTGTGTCGGCATGCTCGCGCAGCTGGCGCTGCCTGCCGACCGCAAAGTGCTGCAACGCGGGCTGCGGTTTCTGCGCGGGCAACAGCGCGCCGATGGCAGCTGGTTCGGCCGCTGGGGCATGAACTACATCTATGGAACCTGGTCGGTGCTCTGCGCGTTCCGCGCCGCCGGCATTGCGTCGACGGCGCCGGAGTTTCGTCGTGCCGTCGACTGGCTGCTGTCGATCCAGAGCGAATACGGCGGCTGGGGCGAGCATGAGAGCAGCTACATGCTCGGTGACGACGGGCACCGTCCCGGGCCATGCACCGCGTCGCAGACGGCCTGGGCGGTGCTGGCCTTGATGGCGGCCGGCGAGGTGTTTCATCCTGCGGTCGAGCACGGTATCGACTACCTGGTCAAAACGCAGGCATCGGACGGTTTCTGGGATGAGCCCGAGTTCACCGCGACGGGTTTTCCGCGCGTCTTCTACCTTCGCTATCACGGCTACTCGAAGTTCTTTCCGCTCTGGGCGCTGGCCCGTTACCGGCGCCTGCGCGCTGGCGGCGGCTCATCGGACCAGCACTACGGGCTGTGAGTCTCCGAAGCGATGCCACCGGTTCGGTGCTGTCGGTCAGCGGTCTGGCCACCGAAGCCCGGATCGCCGGCGGGCCGGGCGTGCGCGCGCTGGCGGGAGGCGGCGATCCCGTCACCCTGGCGGAGGCAATCGAGCATGAGGTGGCAAGCGGAGCACGCGCACTCATCAGCTTCGGCGTCGCCGGCGCATTGGCTCCGACGCTCGCGGTCGGCTCGGTCATCGTCGCGAGGTCGGTGCTGGTGGTGGGCAGTTCGTGCCGGCTCGATGCCGACGCGGGCTGGTCGAGCGCGCTGCTGCGTCTTCTTCCGCAGGCCATCACCGCCGACTTGCTCGGCAGCGACGCCGTCATCGCGGAGCCAGGCCAGAAGGCCGACCTTCATGCTCGTACCGAAGCGATGGCGGTCGACATGGAGTCCCACGTGGTGGCGACCATCGCGGCGCGCTATGGGCTGCCGTTCGTTGCCCTTCGCACCATCGCCGATCCCGCCGAACGGCGGGTACCGCCGGCCGCACGGGTGGCGATGCGTCCGGGCGGTGGCATCGAGTTGTTCAGCGTGCTTCAGTCCCTCGGCCGCGAGCCTGGCCAACTGGCAGACGTCTTCCGAATCGCGCTCGACACACGCAAGGCGCTAGGCGTCCTGCGTCGCAGTCGCCGGCTGCTGGGCGGCCGGCTTGGCTACCTTGATCTCGATGAGCTTGCGCTGCACGTGGTCTGAGTACACGTATTGCGCCGGGCGTTCGCCGGCGAGAGGAATCTCCGCGGCCATGGCGCCGTCGACCCTCACGCCCCGCATCGCAACGCCGAGCGCGCGCAACGGATGGCGCACCGCGTCCTTGACTGCGGTGGCCTCGTAGCCGCTGTGCACCATACAGTCGGCGCACTTCGCATAGTTGCCGGTGCCGTAGGCGTCCCAGTCGGTCTCGTCCATCAGCTCCTTGAAGGTCTTTGCATACCCTTCGCCGAGCAGATAGCAAGGCCGCTGCCAGCCGAACACGGTGCGCGTTGGATTGCCCCAGGGCGTGCAGCGGTAATCGCGGTTTCCCGCCAGAAAATCGAGGAACAGGCCGGACTGACTGAACGACCAGGCCTTGCCGTTGCGGCCCCGTTTGAAGATGTCGCGGAACAACTGCTTGGTGCGGCTGCGGTTGAGGAAATGCTGCTGGTCGGGTGCCCGCTCATACGCATAGCCGGGCGACACGGTGATGCCGTCGATGCCGATCTTCGTGATCTCGTCGAAGAAACTGGCGACCCGCTCAGCCTCGGCATTGTTGAACAACGTGCAGTTGATGTTGACGCGAAAGCCGAGCGCCTTCGCTTCCCGGATCGCGTCGACGGCACGGTCGTAGACGCCCTTCTGGCAGACCGAGTGGTCGTGCATCACCTTGTCGCCATCGAGATGGATCGACCAGACGAAAAACGGGCTCGGCTTGAACAGGTGAATGCGCTTTTTCAAAAGCAGCGCGTTGGTGCACAGGTAGACGAACTTGCGTCGGGCCACGATGCCCTCGACGATCTGCTCGATCTCCTTGTGCAGCAGCGGCTCGCCACCGGCGATCGAGACGACCGGCGCGTCGCAGTCGTCAACCGCGCGCAGGCTGTCCTCGAGGGACAGCCGCTGATCGAGAATCTCCTCGGGGTAGTCGATCTTGCCGCAGCCGGCACAGGCCAGATTGCAGCGAAACAGCGGCTCGAGCATGAGCACCAATGGGTAGCGCTGGCGCTGTGCAAGCTGTTGTTTGACGACGTAGGCGCCGACGTACGCTTTCTGGATGAAGGGAATGGCCATGTTTTCAGTTTGATGCGTGGTGCGGGTACGAAGATGTTTTGACCAGACGGCGGCCGACAAGCGGCGCGGGAAGACGGAATTCTGCTACTTCCCGAACACCGCGCACGACCTTGATCTCGATCGGTGCAATGCGGCGCAACGCTGCGAGCACATCCTGCACCTGCACTTCCGGGGCCGAGGCACCGGCCGTGATGCCGACCGCACCGACGCCATCGAGCCAGTCCGGGTCCAGCTGCGACCCGTCGGCGATCAGATAGCTCGGCAGCCCCGCTTCGGCGCCGATCTCGCGCAGCCGGTTCGAGTTCGAGCTGTTGGCTGCACCGACGACCAACAGCAGATCGACCTTCGGGACGATCTCACGCAACACGGCTTGACGGTTTTGCGTTGCGTAGCAAATGCCCTCGGTCTCGGGCCCGGACAGATCGGCGAAGCGGCGCTTCAAGGCTTCGATCGTGGCGCGCGTGTCTTCCACGCTGAGCGTGGTCTGCGTGACATACGCGACGGCTGCGTCGCCCGCGATCGGCAGCGCATCGACGTCTTGCGCCGTCTGCACAAGGAAGACCGGGGCGTCGACCTGGCCGAGTGTTCCAACGACCTCGGGATGACCCGTGTGACCGATCAGCACAAGGCATCGGCCTTGAGCCACGAAACGGCGGGCCTGGCTGTGTACCTTGCTGACCAGCGGGCAGGTCGCATCGAGGACCGGCAAGCCGCGTTGGGCCGCCTCAGCCTCGACCGCCTTCGACACGCCATGCGCGCTGAAAATGGTCACAGCGCCGGACGGCACCTTGCTGATCTCGTCAACGAACCGAGCACCTTTGGCTTTCAGCGATTCGACCACATGAGGGTTATGAACGATTTCATGGCGGACGTACACGGGCTGGCCAGATTGCTCAAGCGCGTGTTCAACGATCTCGATCGCACGAACCACACCTGCACAAAAACCGCGTGGCTCTGCAAGAAGGACCTGCATGCTTCAACCCCGTCGACTCGATCGCTGCCAGCATACCTGCAATTTGCCGGGGCTGACGCAAAACCGATCGGAACGACAACATTGCTAAGTTCCCTCGCGCACATAGCCATTCGGTAGACCGCGCTTGACCTGACGATGGTTCATCTAGTTCATCTGGTTCATCTGGTTCTTCGGACCCTTGTGACCTGTACAGTCCCGGTCGATCGAACGCCTTCATCCGGGACGGCACAACTGTGGCAACAACAAAAGTCGGGCTTCTGCAGCGCTGCATTGCTGCGATCTCGCAAGCCTGCGCGCGTTCGCCACGCCTCGTCGTCGCACTTGGCGCGGTCGTCCTGGTCGCCGCAGTGGCCTACGACGTGGGCCACCTGGCCATCGACACCGACAGCGCCAAGCTGATTTCGCCGAAGCTCGCATGGCAGCAGCGGGAGATCGCGCTGGATCGCGCGTTCGCCGGTCGCGCCAATCTCATGGCGCTCGTGATCGACGGCACGACTGCGGAGGCGGCCGAGCGAGCAAGCGCGCTATTGGCCGAGCGCATCGCGGCCCGGCCCGATCTTTTCATCAGCGTGCGCCGGCCCGATGGCGGTCCATTTTTTGCTCGCAACGGGCTGCTGTTCCTCGGCGTTGACGAACTGGCGAAGACGATCGAGCGACTGGTCGCGGCGCAACCGCTGCTCGGTTCGCTGGCCGCCGATCCGAGCGTGCGCGGCTTGATGAGCAGCTTGCAACTCGCGCTAGAAGGCGTACGCCGTGGAGATATTCCACTCGCGACGTTGCAGCCGGTCCTGGCACCGCTTGCGCACACGATCGACGCCGCGCTCGCGGGTCGGCCCTCACCGCTGTCCTGGCAGGTCCTGCTCGGTGGCCAGGATGCCGATCCGCGCGCGCTGCGCCGCTTCGTGCTGACGCAGCCACGGCTGGATTACGGCGCGCTGCAACCGGGCGCAGTCGCTTCGCAGTTCATTCGCGATACCGCGCGCGCCGCCGGGCTCAATCCCGCACACGGCGTGCGGGTGCGCCTGACGGGCGACGTGCCGATGGCCGACGAGGAGCTGGCGACGCTCGGCGAGAACGCCGGACGCAATGCGGCGGTCATGCTGGGTACGCTGCTCGTGATGCTCTGGTTCGCGGTGCGTTCGGCCGGTGCCGTCGTCGCGATCCTCTGCAGCCTGCTGGTCGGCCTCGCGCTCAGCGCCGCATTCGGACTGGCTGCGTTCGGCACGTTCAATCTGATTTCGGTCGCGTTTGCGGTGCTGTTCGTCGGTCTGGGAGTCGACTTCGGCATCCAGTTCGGGGTGGCTTACCGCGCGGTCGCGAGCGCATCGGGACGTGAAGCGAACGCCGGCGCGGGCAGCGATGCGGTGAGGTGCGCGCGGGCAGCGGCGCTGCAGATCGGGCCTTCGCTGGCGATCGCTGCGGTCGCCACGGCGGCCGGGTTCTTTTCATTTGCACCGACCGACTATTCGGGCGTCGCCGAACTCGGCATCATCGCCGGCACCGGAATGCTGATCGCATTCCTGACCAGCATCACGTTGCTGCCGGCCTTGCTGCGCTTGCTGCGCGTCGAAGGTGGCGGGGCCGAGATGGGGTTGCCCGCGCTCGTGCGCGTCGATCGCTGGCTGGCCGCGCACCGGCGCGCCGTGCTGGTTGCGGCTGCACTCGCCGCCGCCGCGAGCATCGCTGCGCTGCCGTGGCTGCGCTTCGACTTCAACCCGCTGCATCTGCGCAGCCCGACGACGGAGGCGGTGGCCACGATCAACGATCTGGCGGCCGACCCGCAGACCAGCCCGAACACGATCGACATCCTGGCCCCGTCGCTGGCAGCAGCTGAGTCGCTCGCACAACGGCTGGCTGCGCTGCCCGAAGTGGAACAAGCGCTGACGCTCGCGAGCTTCGTGCCCGAGGACCAGCCGCCCAAGCTCGCGTTGATCGAGGATGCCGCGACGCTGCTCGACGTGACGCTTTCGCCGCAGGCAGTGCTGCCGGCACCTTCGGATGCCGATGCGATCGGGGCCATGCGACGCGCTGCAATCAGCTTGAAGGAGGTGGCCTCGGTTGCGTCCGACCCAGGCGCAGCCAGCACCGAGGCGGCACGGGTCGGCACCGCGCTGGCTGCTCTCGCTGCGGCGTCACCGGAGAAGCGAACGGCTTTCGAGGCAGCAGTCGTCCCCGGGCTGAAGACTGTGCTTGTACAAGCGCGTGACAGTCTGCAGGCGGCCCCGGTGTCGCTTGCCACCCTGCCCGACGAGTTGAAGCAGGCGTGGGTCGCGGCCGATGGGCGAGCCCGCATTGAGGTCTTCCCACACAGCATCGAGACCGGTCCGTCAATGGACTTCGGCGACGACAACGAATCGTTGCGCCGCTTCGTCGCTGCGGTACGCGGGATCGCGCCACAGGCCGCCGGTGCGACGGTGGCGATTCAGGAGGCGGGACGCACGATCGTCGGCGCATTCATGCAGGCGGCGATCGGCGCCGGGCTGGCCGTCACGGCGCTGCTGCTCGTCGTGCTGCGGCGGCCTTTTATCGACGTGCTTCGCGCGCTCGCGCCGCTGCTGCTGGGCGGCCTGGTGACGCTGGCCCTGTGCGTGGTGCTGCCGATCCCGCTTAACCACGCGAACATCATCGCGTTGCCGCTGCTGTTCGGCATCGGCGTCGCCTTCAACATCTATTTCGTCATGGCTTGGAGAGCGGGCGAATGCCACCTGCTCGGGTCGTCGCTGACACGCGCGGTGATCTTCAGCGCGCTGACGACTGCGAGCGCGTTCGGCAGCCTGTGGCTGTCGAGTCATCCGGGGACGGCCAGCATGGGTCAGTTGCTTGCGCTCGCACTCGCCTGCACGCTGAGCGCGACGCTGATCGTGCTGCCGGCGCTGCTGGGCCCGCCGCCGGGCCCGGTAGCCGGAGCCTAACGCGCGGCGGGTCCGACCACCGACCCGGCCGCCTTGTTGCGTGCGCTGCGCGACTCGGCCAGTTGCCAGGCGAGCAAGCCTGGAAAGAACACGATCAGGTCCCGCAGCCGCCGCGCTGCCGCCAGCGCCAGCGACGTCGGGCCATCGATGCCAAGCGCGGCACCGATGATCAGAAAGCCGCCCTCCTGCACGCCGAGCGCGCCCGGCACGAGGAACGAGACGCTGCTGATCGCCTGCACGATCGCTTCGAGAATCAGCGCGTCGGCGAGCGTCGCCGGATGGCCGAGGAAATGCAGCGCGAGCCAGATTTCACCGGCGCCGAGCATCCAGCCGGCGAGCTGCCACGTGAAACACGCCAGCACGCGGCGACGCCGGCCATAGATGGCGCGCATGCTGCGGTCGATGCGCGCTCCCTGAGCCGCCAGGCCAGGCCAGCGAGCAGTCGCCCCGAGACAATCCGTGATTCGCTGCAGCCGGGCGATGAACCCACTGCGCTGCAGAAGAACGATGAGTGCGCCGCAGACGGCAAGAATCGCCCCGCTCGCAGCCAACTGCATGGAAAAACGCGTCTCCGCGCCGTGGCTGAGCAGCAGCGCGACGCCGGCCACGCAGAATGCGACCTGGCTCAGCAACGAGATCGCTACGTCGACAAGCAAGCTCGCGGCGACCGGCACCTTGGCCGCACCGAGGCGCGTCAGCACGCGAAAGCCCGCGACCTCGCCGCCGATGCGCGCCACCGGCAGCAGCCCGTTGACGGATTCCCGAATCCAGATCGCTGCGGTCAAGGTTGGGAGATTCATGCGGGCGCTGGGCATCAGCAACGCTTGCCAAGCGCGCGCGTTCGCCATCATCGGCAGCAGGTGGAACAACGCCGCCAGCACCAGGCCCCAGCCTGCACTCGCGAGCAGCGGGCCGATCGGCTCGATTCCGTCGCGAGCGAAAAGATACGCGGCGAGCGCAAAGCCGAGCAAAGCGATCCAGCGCCCTGCGTTCTTCATCACAACGCGGCGAAATCGGAGAACGAGCCGAGGACGGCACCGGAACGCTGCAACGCGTCACGCGTCGTCGGCGCGGTCAGGGCGGCAAGCTCGTCGCGGTACCGATAACCGGGCGCGGCGCCGTCAAAGCGATCGCTGATGGCCGGATGCAGGTAGATTTCCGAGCAGCCGTCGGGCAGGCGCTGCAACAGACTAATGAGGCGATCGTGCGTCATAGCCCCCGACCATGCGGCGCCAAACACATGATCGGGACAGAACAGCCCAGCAGCGCGAAGCCGGCGTCGCAGCAGGTTGCCGAAGATGTCGAGCAGGGCTGCGCTTGGTGAAGCAGGTTCGATCTGCGCCAGCACCGATCGCGGTTCGCTCGGCGCGCGCACGCCATGCAGCCGATGTCGTCCGCCGATGTCGATCAGTGCCTGGGCAATCGTCGGATGGACGTGAAAGTGCTTGTGCGCATTGACGTGATCGAGCGCCAGACCGGTTGCTTCAAAAGCGTCGAACTGCGCTGCGACTTCGGCAGCAAGCTGGCACCGCATCCTCGGGCGAAAGAAGATCGCGGCGCCCAACCGCGCCATGTCGCTACGAAAGCTTCCCTGGGCATTGACCAGCCCCGGCACCTGCTCGGCTGGCAGCGTCGGTCGGCCATCGACGAGCACGAGGTGCAGACCGACGCGAAGCGACGGCAGCCGCCTGGCGCGCCGAACCGCATCGGCCGCCGCTGACGCATTGATCATAAGACTGGCACAACTCAGAATGCCTTGCCGGTGCGCGATCTCGACCGCTTCGTTGACCTCGGGCGACAAGCCGAAGTCGTCGGCAGTGACGATCAGCGATTTGCGTGGGCAGACCGCTCCAGCGGCCTCAGCCCGCTGCCGCGCCACGCCGCTCGCGCAGGAACCGGAAGAACTCAACGCCTTCGCGCAAGCGGCGCTTCATCATCTCGGGGCTGCGGACCATCTCGCCGACGATGGATGCGATCTTGCTGGTGCGAAAGTAAAAGCGGCGATAGAACGTCTCGACCGAGTCGAAGATTTCCGTGTGGCTCAGATGCGCGTAATGCAGCGGCACGATCTGGATGCCCTTGGTGTCGACCATCTCGCTGCTGTTGTCGTGGTCGCCAAGCCAACCCTCCTGCTTCGCCTGTCGATACAGGAAGGTGCCGGGATAAGGAGCGGCCAGCGATACCTGGATCGTGTGCGGATCGATCTCGGTTGCGAATCGGATCGTCTGTTCGATCGTTTCCTTGGTCTCTCCGGGCAGGCCCATGATAAAGGTGCCGTGAATGACGATGCCGAGTTCGTGGCAGTCCTTCGTGAACTTGCGCGCCACGTCGACACGCATGCCCTTCTTGATGTTGACGAGGATCTGCTGATCGCCCGTCTCATAGCCCACCAGCAACAGCCGCAGGCCGTTGTCGCGCAACACCTCAAGCGTCGCGCGCGGCACGTTCGCCTTGGCGTTGCAGGACCAGGTGACGCCTAGCTTGCCCAGACCGCGCGCGATTTCCTCAGCACGTGGCAGATCGTCGGTGAAGGTGTCGTCGTCGAAGAAGAATTCCTTGACCTGCGGAAATGCCTTCTTGGCGTAGGCGATCTCTTCGAGCACGTGCGCGACGCTGCGCGTGCGGTAGCGATGGCCGCCGACCGTCTGCGGCCAAAGACAGAACGTGCAGCGCGACTTGCAGCCGCGGCCGGTGTAGAGCGAAATATACGGATGCTTCAGATAGCCGATGAAGTAGTTCTCGATCACCAGATCGCGCTGGTAGACCGGCGTCACGAACGGCAGCGAGTCCATGTCCTCGAGGATCGCGCGATCGGCGTTGTGCACGACCTCGCCGGCCCGGTTCCGATACGACAGCCCGGCGATCGTGGCCAGGTCGCGGCCTTCGGCGACTTCCTTGATTGTGAAGTCGAACTCGTTGCGCGCGACGAAATCGATCTGGCGAGAGGCCTTCATGCTGCCGTCGGCATCGACCGCGACCTTGGCGCCGATGAAGCCGGCGATGAGATCCGGGTTGGCCGCTTTCAACGCTTCGAGCGCCTTCACGTCCGATGCGAACGAGGGCACCGACGTGTGCAGCACCGCCAGGTCGAAGTCGCGCGCCTGCGCCACCACGTCGGCCAGTGACATGTGGTGCGAAGGCGCATCGATCAGCTTCGAATTCTCG
Organism: Burkholderiaceae bacterium; assembly: GCA_965218765.1. Taxonomy (GTDB): domain Bacteria; phylum Pseudomonadota; class Gammaproteobacteria; order Burkholderiales; family Burkholderiaceae_C; genus JBBPYC01. The sequence goes on from CBDCLU010000002.1 coordinate 1,543,781, forward strand.
ACCAGGGCAGCCGGTTGCGCGAGCCAGGTCGGGTACCAGAACGACTTGATCTCGCGCTTGGCCTGATAGCGCGAGCCGGCGCCGCCGTCGAAGCCGTCGAATGACGGCGCTTGCAGAAACAGGGTACGCATCACGAATTCGATTCCTTCAACTGGGTCATGGCGCCGTCCGCAAGCAGCCGATAGCGATGTCCTCTCCAGACCACCGTCTTTGTCAGGAAGCTTGCGCAGAAGACGCCGAACGACAGCATATCCCGCAATGGGCCCAACGCGAGTCGAAGTCCGAACTGACTTGCTTCACCGCCGAGTTTACGGGCGACCTGCCATTGCAAAGCAAGCCGGCACAGCCCGGCCGCGACCAGCACGACCACGCCGAACAAGTCGAACCCGCGCAGCAGCGCACCCAGCAACGCCAGCGGCACCGGATACATGACGACCGAGCCGGCGAACCCCCCGGGATCGATGCTGCGAATCGTGCGCGCCCAGCGCAACTCGTGGTGGAGAAGCTCCGATGCGCTGCGTTCCAGACAACTGTGGACAACGACATCGGGCGCGACGACGACGCTTTTGCCGCTGCGCCGCACCGCTTCACCGATCGCATGGTCGTCGGCGAGGTGGTTCGCAAAAGCAACGAAGCCGCCGATCGAGTCCAGTGTCGGCCGTGAAAACGCCATCGTCGCGCCGACGCAAGGGTGGCCTCGACCGACGCGCAGTCCCAGCAAGACCGACGGGAGGAATTGATCGTCAATGGCCATCGCCGAGAGCGTCGCCCACAGGCCACCCGCGCCTTCACCGCGGTACAGCCAGGTGACGAGACCCGCATCGGGTTGATTCAGCAGGCGCATCGTCTGTCGCAAATAATCGGGTTTGACGCGGATGTCGCTGTCGCTCAGGACGACGAACTGGTGGCGGATCGAGCCGCTCATTCCAACCAGATTCATGATCTTCGCGTTGCCTTGCACCGGCGATCCGGTGACGATCAGCTCGATATCCCTGTCTGGAAACTCAGCCTGCAACCGCCGCACGACGGGTGCTGCGGCATCGGCCCCATCGGCGATGCCCAACAGCATCTGCACCGGGCCCGCATAGTCCTGTTTCATGAATGAAAGCAGGTTCTCGTAGAGGCCGGGCTCGTTCCCGTGCAGTGGCTTGAGCAGCGTTAGGCCAACAGCTATCGCGGGTCGTGCTGCTGCACCCTGCAGGTCGCTGGCATGGCCGAAAGCACGAACGACGGAGACCTGGAAGACAACGATGAAGCAGCCCACGATCGCCAGCACCAGCGGAAGCATCGAGATCAGTTCCGCCAAGGCAAACTCCAGAGCATGGGTCTGAAACTATCATAGATGGTCAGCCTCATCGCCTCGGTGCAAGCGGGAGGCGCGACCTCATGAAATCCAATCTGCGTTCCCGCTCATCTTCACTGCGATGGCCCGGGCTTGCGCTCATCGCGGCGCTGCTCTCGCTCCTCTCCGCGTGTGCCAGCGTTCCGGATTCTCAGCAGCGCTGCGACAACGTCCAGCACACACAGAACGATCCGTTCGAGGCATTCAACCGCGGCGTGTTCGCGTTCGACCTTGCGCTGGATCGGACCGTGATCAAGCCGGTCGCCAAAGCCTATCGCGCCGCGCTACCGAATGTCGTTCGCGACAGCATCCGGTCGGTCATCGACAACTTGAAGGAACCGCTGGTCTTCATCAACAACGTGCTGCAGGGGCGGGCAACGGCCGCGGGCATCACCGCCAGGCGTTTTCTCATCAACACGACGATCGGCGTGGCTGGCTTGAACGATCGCGCCGTCAACTTCGGCCTGCCGCGTCAGACCGGCGACTTCGGACAGACCCTGTTCGTCTGGGGTGTGAGCGACGGGCCCTATCTGGTGCTGCCATTCTTCGGGCCGTCGAACGTGCGCGACACGTTCGGGCTGGGTGTCGATCTGTATGCCTCGCCGCTCGGTCGTGTGGGCTCGTCCGACGTTCGCCGTGACGCGGCGATTTCGGTCGGCGTCGCCGATGGCGTGGACCTGCGGGCGCGCAACATCGAGACGCTTGAGGAACTCGAAGCGAGCTCGCTCGATTTTTATGCTTACCTTCGCAGCGTCACGCGGCAGCAGCGGCACGCAGTCCTGCAAGTGGCCACGCTCGATGAATCGGCGCCGTCGCTCGGCGATGAGCTGGTCGACCCGGGGGATGCGCCGGCGCCGGTGCTGCCTGCAACCGGGCAGGCCCTCGATCCAGGCCCGCAGTCGCGCGCGGTGGATCCCTGCGGTGCACCAGCGATGCAGTGGCCGACGCGCTGAGCGCCTGTTCTCGCTCCTGCGGCGCGTTCAGCCAGCCAGCAGCTTGTCCGCGCGAATGCGCAAGCTCTCCGCAAGCGCGCTGGCACCTCCGTCGGCCAGCAGGGCGCTGAACTCGGAGCGTCGCGTCGCAAGCTCGCTGATCGTTCCACTCAGGTAGACATCGATCGCTTGCCAGCCCTCGTTCGTCATGCGCATCAGGTAGTTGAGCGCGATCGGCTCACCATTGCCCTGGATCAGCCGCGAATGCACGAGCCGGTCCGCTCCACGCACTTCAAGCTGCGGCTCGACTTCGAATCGTTCGCCGGAATACCCATCGAAACGATTCGCATAAGTGGCGATCGTCAGCCGCGCGAACTGCTCTGCCACGGATCGCTGCTCGTCCGCGGCGAACGATCGCCATTTCAAGCCGACCGCAATGCGCGTCATCGCCTGCAGGTCGAATGTCGCCCGAACCGATGGCTCCAGTTTTTCGTAGCGAGCCTGTACGGACAGCTGCTGTGCCGACTTCATCGTATCGAGCAAGACGTCGTAAAACGCCACAATGCGCGCCGACGCTGCATCCGTTTCGACCGCATCGATGGCTGCCACTCGGCACGCGAACGCCGATGCCAAGCCGGCGAGCACGATATTGCGTCGGATACGGTGCACAGGCATTGCGTCCTGCCTCTCTGCCACCTGCGGCTGACGACGTCCGCCTGCCTGACGAAAGTGTCCAGGCGCTGGCGCTTCAGATGCTGCTGGCAAAAAAGCCATCGTCAAAACGGAAACTTCATGCCACCGGGCAGGCTCGGCATGCCCGGCATTCCGGCAGTGATCTTGCCCATCTTCTCCTGCGTGGTGTCGTCGGCTTTGCGCACGGCGGCGTTGAACGCGGCGGCGACCAGGTCTTCGAGCATGTCCTTGTCGTCGGCCAGCAGGCTCGGGTCAATCGTGACGCGCTTCACGTCGTGCTTGCAGGTCATGACCACGCTGACCATGCCGGCGCCGGATTCACCGGTCACTTCGATCAGCGCGAGTTCGTCCTGCGCTTTCTTCATGTTTTCCTGCATCGACTGCGCCTGCTTCATCAGGCCGGCGAGTTGTCCTTTGTTGAACATGGGGTGGTTCCTTTGCTGGTTGGCACGCGGAGAAAAAACGGCGGTGCTGCGGATGACGGTTGCGCTCAGCCGAGATTGTCCATCACGTGCTGCGGGCGGGCCGCAGTTGCGCTGCTGCGGTGCGCAGCGGCGCCGCCTGGCTGGTTGACGTCGCTCGCACACTGCCCGGCACGATGCGCGCGCCGTAGTCGCGCATCATGCTTTGCACGAACGGGTCGCCTTCGATGCGCGCAAGCGCGTCCCGCTGCGCCTGTTCGGCCGCTGCTGCGATGCGCCGCGCGGGGGAGTCGCTGACGGCAGCGATTTCGACCTTCAGCACAGCCACCGCGTGACCGTCGGCGACCAATGCCTGCACCAGGCGCTCCCGCGACACCGGCTGGTCGAGCGAGGCGCTTTCCACGCGCAGGGTCCAGTGCTGGCCGCTGCGAGCGATCAGTTGCGACTGCAACGCCAGTTCGCGCACCAGCGCCGTGACGGCGCCGCTGGCGGCCAGTTGCTGCACCGCCTGATGCCAGAAATCGTCGTGGTCGGCAGAGTCTGCGTCGTCGGGATTGCCGGACTCCCTGAGCTCGGTGGTGGTTGCAGCGAGTTCGGCTGTCGCGGCGGGCTCGGCCGCCGCCGTGTCACGCGCGACCCGGATCGCATCTGGGGCAGGAGCATCGACTGGACCGACTGCGAGGGTTGGCTTGACGGCGGGTGTTTTGCCCGGAGCCGGAACAGCGTCCGGCAGGCGCGCAACGACGGCGGCGTCCGGCTTCGGTAAGGCTTCAGGCGCTGTCACCGGTGCAACTGCAGGCGCCATGTCCGAACGGACTGCGCCGGTTGCCGCCTGGATCACACGCGGCTGCCGTGCGGGCTCCGCCATGATCGACTGCAGCGGCTCGGACACGGGCGCGCGCGTCGTAACGCCTCCAGCCAGCGGTGCAGGTGCCAGTGCCGACGCATGGACCGCATCGGCACGCCGTGGCGGCATCTCGGCTAGCACCGGCGCGGCGGGCGAAAAGCCGGGCAATGCGGCACCTGCGCCTTCAACCGTCGTTTTTTTTTGCGCGGACGGCGCCGCACCCGCACCACTCTCCACTACAGTCGCCGCCGCTGCTGCCGGCTTGAATGCCAGCAGGCGCAGCAGCACCATCGTCAGGCCAGCGTATTCATCGGGCGCCAGGCCAAGTTCGGCGCGACCGTGCAGGCAGATGCTGTAGAGCAGCTGCGTTTCATCGGCCGGCATCTGCGCGGCCAGTCGGGCCGCATCGGCAGCTTCGGGTTCGGCTTGCAAGGCGTCCGCGTCGGCGGTGCCGGGCGGCGGTTCGCTTGCACCGGCAACCGGCGGCACGGCCTGCAACACCGCCATGCGCTGCAGCAGCAGGCTCATGTCCTCCAGCGTGGCGGCAGCGCTGAAGCCGTGCGTGCGCAATACCTCCACCGTGCCGATCACGCTGCGCGCATCGCCGGCTGCCAGCGCCTCGATCAGCCGCAGCACGTGCGTGCGGTCCACGCTGCCGAGCATCTGGCGCACCGGCGCCTCCTGCAGCTGGCCACTGCCGAATGCAATGGCCTGATCGGTCAGGCTTAACGCATCGCGCATCGAGCCGCGTGCAGCGCGTGCGATCAGGCGCAGCGCCGCGGGCTCGGCGGCGACCTGCTCGCTGGCCAGCACGTCGGCCAGATGCGTCTGCACGGTCTGCGGCGCGATCGGCCGCAGATTGAATTGCAGGCAGCGCGACAGCACGGTGACCGGCACCTTCTGCGGATCGGTGGTGGCCAGCACGAACTTCAGATATTCGGGCGGCTCCTCCAGCGTCTTCAGCATCGCGTTGAACGCGTGGCCGCTCAACATGTGGACTTCGTCGATCATGAACACCTTGAAGCGGCCCTGCACCGGCTTGTAGACAGCCTGCTCCAGCAGCGCCTGCACTTCGTCGACGCCGCGGTTCGATGCCGCGTCCAGCTCGGTGTAATCGACGAAGCGGCCGCGGTCGATGTCCCGGCACGGCTCGCAGACGCCGCAAGGGGTGTCGGTCACGCCGCCCTGCCCATCCTGGCCGCGGCAATTGAGCGACTTGGCGAGGATGCGCGACACCGTGGTCTTGCCGACGCCGCGGGTGCCGGTGAACAGGTAGGCGTGGTGCAACCGCCCGCTCTTCAGCGCATTCGCCAGCGCCTGCACCACGTGCTCCTGGCCCACCAGTTCGGCGAAGTTCTTGGGGCGGTACTTGCGCGCCAGCACGAGGTAGGACATGCCGTCATCTTACGGGCTGGGGCCGAGCTCACCGATCGCTGATCCCCGGTTGGCAGCGCTACGAGCGCACCTGCAGCGGTGCAGGCAAACATGCTGCTTCGCTACATAAATAGTAGCTGGATACGCACTCTCCACCTGCGCATCAGCAGGCTTTTGCTTAAAGATAACAAATAAACGACAGGAGAGCCCGGCGATCCGATCGTCCCATCGGTCGTGCGGCTTCAGATCACAGGAAACCGTGGAGCATCGGCACCGGCTCCAGTCCGGCGGGGCTGCGAAGCTGGCTGAAGCCAGGCCGATGGTGCTGCCCCCAGCGAAGGGGTAGCCGAAGGTCGACTGGAAGGAGCAGGGGCTTACGGAGGTGAGCCCGGTTCACCCAATTCGCTGCAACGTCCAGTAGCCCGCCAGAGCGATCAACACCCAGGAGCCGGCGCGCACCAGCGTCGTCCGATAGAGGGACAGCCGCACCAGCAGCCACTGCAGCAGGCACCAGCCAAGCACGACCAGCAACTGGCCGGCTTCGACGCCGAGGTTGAAGCCAGCCAGACCCCAGAGCAGCAGCACGCCGTGAATGCCCGCTTCGCGCATCACTTCGGAGAACCCCAGTCCATGCACAAGGCCGAACAGCAGCGCCAGCACGTCGCCGCGGATCCAGCGCACGGGATACAGGTTCAGTGCGGCGGAAACGCCGATCGTGATCGCGATCGCCGGTTCGACCCAGTTGGCCGGCACGCTGATCCAGCCGATGCTGGCCAGACCGAGGGTCAGCGAATGGCCGACCGTGAACGCGGTGACGGTGCGCAGCAGCGCGACGAAGCCGTGCTCGCTCGGCTGCGGCGGCACGCCCGCCGCGGACGGCTCGTGCGCCTGACGCCGGCGAAACAGCCGGATCGGCAGCAGCAACGCCAGTAGAAACGCGAGGTGATCGATGCCGCTCAGGATGTGGTGCACGCCCTCGGGGAAAAACTGCGCGAGCGTGGCCGGGCCGCCTTGCCGCGGTGCTTGCGCAGAGGTACCTCCCGACCCACCCAATGCGCGCAACGTCAACGTGCGGCCGGCGCGCGGCGCCGTGGTGAACGCGATCGGCCGCCCGTCGAGCTCGCCGCCAACGAGCAGCCGGTGGCTCGCATCGATGCCTTCAAACAGGTGATAGTCGAGCACGAGCGGCGCGGGCGCCGGGCACCGAAGCGGTGCTGCCAGCCGCACGTAATGGCCATCGACCCGCTGCTCGATCGCATCGAACGCGAACGGCAGCGCAAGCGGCTGGCCGCCGCATTGCAGGCGAAAGCCGCTGTCGACCCAGCCGATGACCGCCGGCAGCGCGCGGCGCACCTCGCCCCAGGTGAGGCTGCGGCTATCGTCCGCATCGAGCGTGGGCAGCGCGGCGTCGAGGTCTTTCAGCGCGATCGACAGTTCGGCGCGGGTGCCCGCAGATGCTGGTGTCGATGCAGGCGTCGGTGCGCTTGCGCTGCCGACACTTCCACCTAGCACCAGATACGCATCGCTTGCCTTGTGCGCGTGGCAGGGCGCCGCCGCCGCCAGCCCAAGCAGGACGGCCAGCAGCAAATCCGCAGCAGCGCGGCGGCACCAGTTTCGCAAGTCGGTCACGTTGCTGGGTCCCATGCTCAAAGCCAGTGCGCAAGCCGCGCGTCCACCAGGCCTGTCGCGCGCAGGTTCTGCACCAGTTGCGCGAGCACCTGCGGCTGCTCGGCAGCGGTCGCAGCGGTCAGCGCGATCCACCAGTCGAGCGGCTCCTTCTGCAACGTCAGATTCGCCTGCGCGGCTTGCAACGCTTGCAACGGCTCGGGATCGACCCACAGGCTGAACAGCGCGGCCTCCCGCGCGTGCAGCGCCGGATCGTCGCCGCGTTCGGCCAATGCGGCAAAGCGCTGTCGCAGGTCGTCGGCCAGCGCCCTCCAGCCTTCATCGCCGAGCCGTTTGCGTGCCGCGGCACGGCGCAGCTGCACCGCGTCGCTGGCCGGCCGCTCGGCCAGCGCGACCAGCGCGGCGGCCGGATCGGCCTGGCGCGACAGCAGCAGGTCGGCCAGCACGAGCGCGGTGTAGTCGTCCGGGTCCAGCGCAAGGCTGGCGCGGTAATTGGCGGCGGCAGCGGCATCGTCGCCGGCGCGCTCCTCGTTTTCGCCGGAAAGCGACAGCAGCCAGGCGCGCACGCCGGCGTCGGTGCTCGTGCGCAACAGGTTCCTGTAGCCGGTACGTGCTTCGCTGTGGTGGCCGAGCAGCGAACGCGTCTCGAAACGGCAGGCCTGCGCATACAGCGGCGCACCGCTGGCAGCCACTTTGTCGCAGGCGGCCAGCGCATCGTCGTAGCGGGCTGCGACCCGGTTCAAGGTGGCCAGCGTGAGCCAGCCCTGCGCGTTGGTGCCAGCACGTGCAAGCGTGCGCTCCAGCGTGGCACGTGCTGCGGCGAACTCATGCCGGCTCTGCTCGATGGTCGCCTGCAGCACGGCGAGATCGGCGGGCGCATCGGGCTTGTCCCACCAGGGCGCCAGCACTGCCTGGGCGCGCCCCAGATAGCGCGGCTCGGCCAGTTCACGTGCATCCCGAATCCAGCGGCGCGCCGCAAGCGCGGCCTGCCCGGGCGTGGCGGCCTCGGCGGCAACCCTTGGCGGAAGCTTTTCGAGCACCACCGAGTCGTCTGCAGGCGCCACATCATGGTTCGCAGCAATTGCAGCACCGCACCAGACGATGCCAAGCGCACCGATGGATATGCAGACCGCAATCGCTACGGTGCATGCGGGCCGACCAAGTGCAACAGGCCACCAGAGGCGCTGACCACGCATACGGGCAGCGGCGCCACGATCAGCCTGAACGATGTCGGCGCGGGCATCTCGATCCATGAACACAGAATAAGCTTAGAAAGCAACCAAGACGATCCAATCGCCAACCGAGCAACCCGGGTCGGAATTCAATCGCCAAAAAAAAGCGGCGTGCCCCGCTGGAGGCACGCCGCTTCGCCTGGCTTGAGGCGCTTCGACCGTCAGATTGCTTCCGGTTCCGACGTGTCGTTGGTGGCAAACGGATTGTTGCTCAACACGATCGGCTCGGCCGTCTCGCTGCCGCCCTGGCCGACCAATTGTCGGACCAAGCCGATCGACGGATCGGAAGCAACTGGCGCTGGCGCTGGTGCAGGCCCAGGCGCGGGTGCTGGCGCTGGCGCAGGTCCTGGCGCTGGAGCCGGCGGGTTGCCCGGCTCAACGCCATCACCACCACCGCCGCAACCAGCCAGCAGCACGGAGGCGAACGCGATCGCCAACCCCACGCTGATTTTCGAAGGTTTGTTCATGGATGAATTCCTTGTGCTTTGAAACGCTGGGCCGTGCGCTTACTTGGCGCCCGGGTTCGGCGTGTTCAGGTACGGGAAGGTCGGCAGGAACGGCACCGCTGCCTGGTCGACCGCATCGTTGATCGTCAGGGCAGCCATGCCGGCCGGCACGCTGGACGGCTTGCAGGCCGAGCTAACCCCGGCGACGCCCGGAATGGAATTGAGCTTGAGCGCGTCGTTGTCGCCATTGGCGATGCACAGGCCACCCAGCATGGCCACCAGCGCGATGTCGACCACGTCGTCTTTCGGACGGCGCCCGTTCGGGAAGCCCGCGTTGTCGTTGCCCTTGGCCAGGATATTCCCGGTGATGCCCAGACGGTTCTGCTGCGCAAACGGCACGGCCGGAATCGATGTGTTCAGGCGCAGCATTTCCGAAGGCGTCACATTGGCCGGCTTGTTCACGCCGACCAGGCCGGTCAGGAACACGGTGGCCAGGTCGGTGCGCGGAATGTTGGTCGGTGCCAGCGCCTTCGTGTCACCGGTCAGCACCAGGCCCAGCAGCGGCGGCAGGGTCGGGTTCGTCACGTAGCTCAGGAACTGGGTATCGCCGCTCGGCTTGGAGCCGTTGAACTTGTCCTTGTCCTTCAGGCCGATCACGAGTTCGTTGACCAGCGGTTGGGCCAGACGCGATACCTGCGTCCAGGCGCCGCCGACTTTCTCGGTTGCCTGATAGCCGGAGGCAGGGGCGCCAGACAGCAGTCGGGCCTGGCGCAGGCTGGCGGTGGTCCAGGCGCCAATCACCGGATCAGTGCCGGCCGTGAGGCAAGCGCGTGGGACTTCAAGCGCAAACGTCGTGACGTTCGCGTTCTGGATCGAATTGCCAGCGGCTGCGTTGATGTTGGCCGGATTCGTGATGACCGCAAGCGGCGCATTCACCAAGTCGAAAATCGGACCCAGGTTGACTGCGAAGCCTTCCTGACGCTGGCCGACGAACACCTTTCCAGGTGAGCCGCAACCGGGGATGTTGATCGGGAAGATGTGCTTGGCAGCATACGCTGCATAGGCTGCCGTATCGCCGAGCGTCTTGGTGCCGATGTAGTCAACCGGCTTTGCAAACGTGGCCTGACCGTCAGACGTGGTGATCGGCTGGCGCGTGCCGGTGCGGCGGTCGCCGCGGACCAAGGTCAGCGTGTAGGTTTCGACGCGGTTCAGGTTTGGATCGGTGATGGCACTGACCGGGCCCGCCTGAATCAGCGGAATCGACACGTTTGCCTGACCGGTGCCGGTACCGACCGGCAACTGCACGTCGCGCAGGGTGACTTGCGGACGGAACTGGAACGTCAAATCTTCTTTTGCATCGCCGTTGTTGTCGATGTGAATCTCATACAGCGCGTTCGGATCAAGCGCGAAGTAGTTCGGACCGCCGTACGGAGCCTGCAACGGCACATAGTTGGCAAGGATCGTGATGTAGTCGCTTCGACCCCCGCTGCCGTCGGCCGCCACCCCTTCGTAGCTGCGGAACATGTAGAGGTCGGTGCCGTCGACCTTCGGCGAGGTCGTGATGAACGGCGCTTCGCGGTGGCTCGACGCCATGCTCTGGCCGGCCACGCAGGCAGCTGCCAAGGCCACAGCGGTCATTACCGTCTTTTGAAATTTCATGGACATCCACTCCAGTTGTCTAGGTTAAAAACAATTTGCACGAACTGACATCTTCAAAAAGCGTGAACTTTTCCCACATACACGATACGCAGTGGTATTGACTCTGGATTCAAAGCCGCACCAATCTAGGGTAAATACCTATCTTTCGTGATGCCGCTGCTGCTGTCAAAACGATCAATATCGAGCCTGCAAGTCGTGGCTGACTGCGCCTGTCTGAGCCAACTTCACCAGTAATCTGATGCACCGTGGTCATCAAGCCGGGAGCAATGCGGGGACAGTACCACGCCGCCGCAGGTTGGCTGCCATGCGCAGCCCGAAGCGCAAACGTGATCGATCCCAAGGTGTGAAGCGCGGCACCTGAAAAACATCGCTGCCACGGGTGGCCGCACCCCAGGCGGTGCTGAACGCTGCTTCGAATCCCGCTGAACGTGCCAGCGCGACTGTGTTGGCTGAATAATCGGTCCCCGGCTTGCCGTTCGGGTAGGCAAACAATGGCACCGGCGCATCAAGCAGATGCTCCAGCCGCAGCTTGCCCGTCACCATCTCTTCAAAGGCCACTGATGGATCGAGCCGCGCCAGGATCGGATGCGTGACGGTGTGGGCACCGATCTGCATGCCGCCGGCGTGGAGCTCGCGCAATTGCTGCGTCGTCATCATCAGGTTCGTCGGTGGCACCACCTGCGCGAGCTCGGCGATGCGTTCGGTCGCGGCTACCCTTTGCGCACCCGGCAGGTATTTCAGCTGCTGCAACAGCTGCTCGATCGCAGCCCGGCGCTGCGGAATGCTGCCGGTGGGCAGCGGCGCGGCGAAAACGGCCGGTCCCGGCAGTTCGCGCAAGTCCAGCTGCGGTAACCGGGTCGCGCGCAGTGCTTCGATCACGGTGTCGTTCCACATGCGGCCGCCATCCAGAAAGCCGGACGCGATGAAGAACGTTGCGCTCAGGCCATGCGCCTGCAGAATCGGCATCGCCACCGTACGGTTGTCGGCGTAGCCGTCATCGAACGTGATCGCGCAGGCACGTCGCGGCAGGCTGCCATTGCCAAGTCTGCGCATTGCTTCGGGCAGTGGCAGCACCTGGCACCAGTTGCGCAGCCAGCCGCAGATCAAGCTGAACATGGCGGCGTCGATCTCGCCCGGAAACAGCGGATCAGGTATGGGCAGCACACGATGGAAGATCAGCACGGACAGCCGGGCATCAGCGCCGCCGCCGGAACTGAGTGATATCAGGCTTTTCAGCATCGATGAAGCATCGCAGATCTCAAGCCGGCGCGGCGCTTCTGGTCAGGCCTGGCACCCAGCGCCAGCCGTATGGCTGCAGCGGCTCGGTCTCCCACGCGCGGGACCGGACCCACTGACGCGTCACCAGCAACGCCACCATGATCTCGTAGGGCAGATCGAAATACGCAAGACTCAAGAATGCCCCGCCGACTGCGTAGCCGATCAGAGCGACTTGGCACATCCCTCCAAGTTCGGCGCACCAGGCGGCCTGCGGAATCGCTTTCGCATTTCTGCGTAGCCAGCCAGCAGCGCTCCAGCTGGAGAGCCAGATGCCCAAGAAAAGGAACAGCCCAATGAAACCGTGGTTACCGAGAATCTGGAAGTAGATGCTGTGCGCTGCATGCACAAAGGTTGGATACGGCGAATAGATAGCGAACAGCTCGGGCCGGGCGGCATTGAAACCGACTCCGGTCGGATAGTGCAGCCCGATGTTCCACGCCGTCCACCAAGCGCTGATGCGGCCCAACGCAGACGTGTCGGCCTCATAATCCTCTATGGAGGACATGCGTGTATTCCACGCATCCGGCATGAAGCCGACCAGCAGCACCGCACCGACCACGATCGCGATGCCGATGAAGAACTTGTTCTTGCCGCGCCACCAGAGCGCCATCAGCATCGCCGAGATGGCCAGCAGCGCGCCGCGCGAATAGCTGCCGATGGCTGCTATCGCGCACAGCATCATCGCGGCGGTCATGCCGAGCCGAGCCCAGCGATTCACCAATTGGAGCTGCAAAAACCGCAGCAGAGGGATCGTCATGACGAGCGACAGCGCAAATTCATTGTTGTCGTAGATGAACGATCCGTCCGGGCCCCAGACGCGGAAGTTGCCGCCGGTTGCCAGCGTGAACACGCCGCCCTTCATGCCCAGCAGACCAAGCGAGCCAGCCGACACCCACAGCAGCGCCAGCACGTGCTGTCTGGTGTGCAGCAGCGCCAATGCAGCGATGATCATGACGTCGATCTTCATGACCTTCTTCCACTGTTCATAGTCGTCCGTCGGGTCCAGCCCGAAGAGCCACGACAGCGTCACCCAGATCATGAACGCGAGCATGAAAATGGCTGCGGCACCCTTGAACGGCGACTCGCGCTCGCGCGTGGACACGAGCCCGATCACGATGGTGCCGGCTGCAAACGCCGCCAGTGGTGCCGAATACGCAAAGCCGTAGGTGTAGCGATGCGGATTCATGATGCTCAGCCAGGTCCAGAGCATGATGCCGACCCACGGCCGGCGCAGCGCGATGATGCCCATCGCGAGCACGATCCCCACCACGAGGATGTCACGCATGCTGGCTCGCCGCACCGGTCGTGGCCACGCTGGGTGCCGACGATGTCGCGTGGCTCACGACATAGCGGAACTTGCCGGACTTCTCGGCTGCGATCAAATCGACTTGCTCCACCGTAACAGCCACGGCCTCTCCGAGCCGTTGCTTGAAACCCATGACGATGCGCGCTGGCGCGTCGGCTGCAAAACCAGCTTCCGTCACCAGCAGCACCTGCACCGCGAATCGGCTGTGCTGGACGATTTTGAACGAGCGCACGCCGGGCAGATCCCGCAGGATATAGATCAGCGCCAGACCGTGCAGCACCTTGCCATCGGCCGCGATCACGAAGTCGGTGGTACGGCCCTCCAGCCGTTCCAGCACCGGCAGGCCGCGCCCGCAGGCGCATGGCTGCGTACCCAGCGCGCCGATGTCACCGGTGCGGTAACGGATGAACGGGAAGTCGCGCGTGGCCAGATGCGTGGTGACGATCTCGCCGCTTTCGCCCATCGGAACGTCCTGGCCCGTCTGCTCATCAACGATCTCGACAACGATGTCCTCGGCCGTGATGTGCATGCTGCCCTGCGGGCACTCGTGCGCGATGAATCCTGCGTCGCGCCCGCCGTAGCCGTTTGCCACCGGACAACCGAACACTTTCGAGATCAGCGCGCGCTGATCGTCGTAGAGCCGCTCCGACGTGACGAACGCCACCTTGATGCCAAGGTCGTGCAGCGCAGTGCCCTGAGCGTGTGCAAAGCGCGCGATCAACGCCAATGCGGACGGATAGCCGAACAGCATCCTCGGCTTGAACGCACGGATCCTTGCGACGAACCCGGCAAGTTTTGCGTCCGACATCTCGAATGCGGGCAGCAGCTCGGTGCGCAACACGCGATCGCGCAGCAATTTCAACCGGTCCTGCGTGCCGAGTTCGATTGGCGAGCCCCAGACCACGAGTTCGCGGTCGCCGATGTCGACGTCCCACCAGCGCGTGGCACGCCACTTGGCCGCGACGTCGTGGCTGACCCGTTCGCGGCCAATGAAGAAGATCAGTGGTTCACCGGATGAGCCGCCGGTGTTGAAACGCGCGAGGCCGGTCGCCTGATCGCGCTTCATCGAACTGGTGTTTGCGCGAATCACTGACTTGTCGAGCAGTGGCAGCCGCCTGAGATCTGCGACGCTCTGCAACGCCGCAGGGTCGAATTTCAACTCGGCGAACAGCGCGCGATAAAACGGCACGTGGGTACCGACATCGGTCAGCAGCGCGCGCAGCCGCTGCAACTGCAACCCGGCGATCCGCTCGGCTGGCCACCACTGCGACTGGTCCATCTGCTGTCGCACCCGCACCGTGTTGTGCCGCTTCAGTCGCTCTTGCAATGGAAACAGCAGACCCGCGACCAGGTTGCGATAGACGTGCACCGACATGGGAATGAACCTCAGGCGATGCCAGCGCTGCGGCGCACCGGTGCGTTACCACGACCAATCGCGTGGTATTCGACGCCTTGCGCGCGCACCACGTCTGGATCGAACAGGTTGCGTCCGTCGAAGATCAACGGCTGCTTCAACGACCTGCGCATCGCATCGAAATCGGGACTTTTGAACTCGCGCCATTCGGTCACGATCAGCAACGCATCGGCGCCCTCCAGCGCGTCGGCCTGACCCGTTGCAAATGTGAGGCCGGCGATACCAGCAAGCACACGCCGCGCTTCGGCCATGGCAATCGGGTCATACAGGCGCAGCCGGGCGCCGCGGCGTACCAGCTGTTCGATGATCACGCGGCTTGGCGCCTCGCGCATGTCATCGGTGTTCGGCTTGAACGCAAGGCCCCAGATTGCAAATGTGCGGCCGTCCAGGTCGTCACCGAAGCGCTCCACGACCTTGTCGACCAGCACACGCTTTTGCCGCTCATTCGCGGCTTCTACGGCGCCGAGCACACCGAGTGCGACGCCGTGGTCTCGGCCGGTGCGCACCAGTGCCTTCACATCCTTCGGAAAGCAGGAGCCACCATAGCCCGCGCCCGGGTAGAGAAAGTGGGTGCCGATGCGCGGATCGCTGCCGATGCCGCGGCGCACCAGTTCGATGTCGGCGCCGACCCGCTCGGCCAGCAGCGCCAGTTCGTTCATGAAGCTGATGCGCGTGGCCAGCATCGCGTTGGCCGCGTATTTGGTGAACTCAGCACTTCGCAGATCCATCAGCTGCAGCTTGTCATGGTTGCGCGTGAACGGTGCATAGACCTCGCGCATCAACTGAATCGCGCGCTCATCGTCAGCGCCGATGATGATGCGGTCAGGCCGCATGAAGTCGTCGACCGCGGCGCCTTCCTTCAGGAATTCCGGGTTGCTGACGACCGCGAAGTCGATGTTCCTGCCGGCATCCGCAAGGGCTTGCTGCACCGCGGCACGGACCTTGTCCGCAGTGCCGACCGGGACCGTGCTCTTGTCGACGATGACCTTGAATTCGCTCATTAGCTGGCCAATGCTGCGCGCTGCCGCAAGCACGTATTGCAGGTCGGCGGAGCCGTCTTCGTCAGGTGGCGTGCCGACGCCGATGAACTGCAGGGTGCCATGCGCGACCGCGGCCGCTACATCGGTCGTGAAGCGAAGGCGGCCAGCTGCGAAGTTGCGCTGCACGAGCGGCTCCAGGCCCGGCTCATGGATTGGAATCGTGCCTTGGTTGAGCAGCGCAATCTTGGCTTCGTCGATGTCCAAGCAAAGCACCTGATTGCCCATCTCGGACAGGCAGGCGCCAGTCACGAGGCCGACATAGCCGGTGCCGATGATCGTGATTTTCATGAAGGAAGGCGTGTGGAATGGGGGGCCGTGAGCGGTGCAATCAGCTCGGCTTCGCAAGTTGCGGGTTGGGCGTCGCTGCTGCCTGTGCGCAGGCTTGCCGGTGCAGCCGCATGAACTCCGCTTCCAGGTCATCGATGCGGCAATCCCAGGTGTTGGCCTCGGCGTAGCTCCGGATCTGCGTCCGGTCCCAGTGGCGCAGCAGCGCGCGCCGGATTGCGGCCTGCAGCTGTGGCTGGTCACCGAACGGCACCACTTCGCCGAGCGCATCGGCGCTGACCACTTCTCGATTGCCGCCAACGTCTGTGGTGACGACTGGCAGGCCGCATGCCATTGCTTCCAGGAACACGTTGGCCCAGCCTTCGTTGCGGGTCGCCAGCACAAACACGTCGGCGGCCGACAGGACTGTGTGCAGCCTTTGCGCGGCCACGGGTCCGAGGAAGCGGACGCAGTCGTCGAGTGCGAGCGACTGCGCGAGCGCTTTCAGCCGCTCGGTCCAGTCTCCTTCCGGGCTGGGGCCACCTACCACTAGGTACCGCAATCCCGGAAATTCGATTCGCAACTGCGGCAGACATTCGAGCACGCGGTGGAACCCCTTGCGTTCCACCAGCCCTCCGACGCTGATCAATACCGGCGCGTCTGCCGCAAGCCCGAGCGCCTCACGCTCGGGCTGCTTCGGCACCGGGGAGAACTTGTCGATGTCCACGCCGTTACCGACTACGCGAACCTTTTGCGGCATGGCGCCCAGCGACAGGGCGACCTGTCGCAGCGATTCGGATACTGCGAACACGTGTGTGGCACGCTGCAGCGCTTTGGTCAGGTACGGACGCAACACCGGATCGGCTGCATGCCTTTGCTCGGTGCCGCGCAACGTGATCGTGACCGGCACATCAAGCCATTTGCCCAGCAGTCCTGCCGCGTAGCCGTCGGGATAGCCGAAATGCGCGTCGATGAGGTCAAGCCGCCCGCACTGTTTCAGCCGCCTGAGCCGCCCGAATGCGCCAAGAGCCATCGTCAGCCCGTCCAGCCGCTTGAGCGTACTGGGCACCGAGAAGAAGCGTGGGAACCAGACATCGTTGCCTTGCTGCATTTCATGCCGCGGCGCCCCTGGCCGGAAGCCAGGCCGATAACGCGCGATCAGCCGCTGCAATGGGAACCACGGCGTTGGTGCAACCACCGACAGCGGCATGCGCCGGCCGACTCGAAACACGCGCTCGCGCACGAACAGGCCTGCGCCAGGCTGCCGACTGCTCGGAAAAAGGCTGCTGAGCACCACCACGTGCGGGCCTGAATCAGGAAGCTGCTGCATGCCGTGCTGCGTCGTTCCTCACCAAAGACTGATAGACCGGCGCATAGTGCGCGACACTCGCACGCCAGTTGCGCTGCGTTTCAACAAAATTGCGGCCTGCAGCCCGCATGCGTGGCCAATCGGCGCGCCGCTGCAACAAGCGGTCCAGCACGTCAGCCAACGCATCCGCGTTGCCGGCCGGAAACAGCAGGCCGGTGCGGCCATCGTCGATCAGCTCCTTGTGGCCACCCACGTCGGAAGCCACCAACACCCTGCCCTGCGCCATCGCCTCCAACGGCTTGAGCGGCGTCACCAGTTCGGTCAGGCGCATCGAGTGGCGCGGATATGCGAGCACATCGATCAGGTCGTAATAGCGCTGCACTTGCGCGTGCGGCACACGGCCCGTGAACACCACCTTGTCGCGCAGGCCGAGGCGCTCCGCCTGGATCTTCAACGCTGCGTCCTGCGGACCGCCGCCAACCAGCAGCAGCCGCGCGTCGGGCTGTGATTCGAGCAGGCGGGGCAATGCAGCAAGCAGCAAGTCCAGCCCCTCGTACGCATAAAACGAGCCGATGAAACCGATCACGGTCGCCTGTCCGAGGCCGAGCTGCGCTTTCAGCGCGGCGTCGGGTTGGCCGCCAGGGTCGAACGCGTCGATGTCGACCGCATTCGGGATGACGGTGATTTTCGACGCTGCAATGCCACGCACAGCCATGTCGGCGCGCAACCCTTCGCAGATCGTGAACACGTGCTGCGCCTGCCGCAGCGCGCGGGTCTCCAGCCAGCGCGTCAGGCGATAGCGCGCAGAGCCTTCCGTCGCAGTACCGTGATCCACGGCTGCGTCCTCCCAGAACGCACGCACTTCATAGACCACCGGGATGCCGAGCCGCCGGCCGACGCGCAGCGCAGGCAACGCGTTCAGCACGGGGGAATGCGCATGCAGCAGGTCTGGTCGCACGTCTTTCGCGACTTGCAACAGCCGTTGTTCGAGTTCGCGCATGAGCGCAACTTCGCGCAGGCCGGGCACGGCGAGCAGCGACTTCGACGATGGCGTTCGGTAAAACGTCCAGCCATCGACTTCTTCGCGGTCGGCCGTGCTGGCCCCCTGCTTGCCGCTGGTCAAGTGGAAGGTCTGCCAGCCGCGCCGGCGTTGCTCGCGCAGGATCGACAGCGTGCGAAACGTGTAGCCGCTGTGCAGCGGGATCGAATGGTCGAGCACATGCAGCACGCGCAGCCCGGCTGGTTTCCGATCGCCCGGCGCAGGCGGCTGTTCCCGCGGGTCGGCAGCGGCAGCTGCGGAACGTTCGATGACGTCGGTGAAATCAGGCATGGGCAACGGCTGACAGATCAGCAGCCGGCGTCATGGCCGGCATGCCTTGACCTTGTTGCTTTAGGAACGCATCGAACATCAGCAAAGTCCACAGCGGCGAGCTGTAATCGCTGGTGCCGTTCTGGTGCGCGTCGACCAGGTGTTCGAGATAGCCGGTGGCGAACCAGCCTGTGTCGGCGAGCCGTTCGCCGAGCACGGCTTCGCGCACCCGTGCGCGCAACGGCCCACGGAACCAGCGCGCGAGCGGCACCGAAAACCCCATCTTGGTCCGATACAGCACGTCATGCGGCAGTTGCGGCTCGAGCGCCTTTTTCAGCAGGTGCTTGCCGTTGTTGCCCCGAATCTTGAGCGAGGTCGGCAAGGTCGCCATCCATTCGACCAGTTCATGGTCCATCAGCGGCTCACGCACCTCGAGCGAATGCGCCATGCTTGCGCGATCGACCTTGGTGTTGATGTCGCCGACCAGGTAGGTTTTGATGTCGAGGTACTGGATCAGCGCGAGCGGATCGTCGGTTTCGGCCTGGCGTGCATGGCGCTGGAACACGTCGAGCGCGTGGTAGCCGGCCAGTTCGCGCTTGAGCTTGTCGCTGAACAGCGCCTGCCGCATCGGCCCGCGCAGGATCGAAACCGAATGGAAATACGCTTCGACCGAAGAACGCGCCATGCCTTCGAACGTTGTCTTGGCGCGCAGCACACGCGGCGCCCAGTCGGCTTTCGGGTAGACCCGCCCCAGCAAACCGAACAGCGGCTGGCGCAGGTTCGCCGGCAGCAGCGAGCGCATGCGCTCTTCCATCATGTGCAGCCGATAGCGCCGGTAGCCGCCGAACGTTTCGTCGCCGCCGTCACCGGACAGTGCAACGGTCACGTGCTTTCTTGCAAGCTGGCAAACGCGGTAGGTCGGGATCGCGGAGCTGTCGGCATAGGGCTCGTCATAGAGCCGCGCGAGCCTGTCGATCAGGTCGAAGTCGTCACTTGCCACCGTTTCCAGACGGTGTGCGGTTTGGTATCGCTCGGCCACCATGGCGGCGAAGTCCGATTCGTTGAAGCGCGGATCGTCAAACCCGATCGAGCAGGTGTTGACCGGGCCGCCGGACAAACCCGCCATGGCCGCGACCACTGCGCTGGAGTCGACCCCGCCGGACAGGAACGCGCCCAATGGCACTTCCGAGATCATGCGCAGCCGCACCGATTCACTCAGGCGCTGCCGGAGTTCTTCACACGCATCGGCTTCCGAGATGGCATTGTCGAGCGTGAAATGCAGGTCCCAGAACTGCTTGGGCGCCGGCATGCCGCTGCCGCGTTCCAGCGTCAGGTAGTGGCCGGGTGGCAGCTTCTTCGCTTGCCGGTAAATGGTGCGAGGCTCGGCGACGTAGCCAAGCGCGAAATACTCCTCGATCGCATGCGGATCGATCTCGCGTGCAAGCGCGCCGTGCGCAAGCAGCGACTTGAGTTCGGAGCCGAAGATGAACGTCTGGTCCGGCAGCAGCGCGTAATACAGCGGTTTCACGCCAAGCCGATCCCGCGCGAGAAACAACGTCTGCTTCTTGCGGTCCCACAGCGCGAACGCAAACATGCCGCGAAAGCGCTCGACGCAACGCTCACCCCAGGCTTCCCATGCATGCACGATCACTTCGGTGTCGCTCTGCGTATGGAACACGTGGCCGAGCATCTGCAGCTCGGGGATCAGCTGCTGGTAGTTGTAGATCTCGCCGTTGAACACGACGCAGACGGTCTGATCCTCGTTGTAGAGCGGCTGCTGGCCGCTCGACAGATCGATGATCGACAAACGCCGGTGGCCCAGCCCCACGCCCGGCTCCAGATGCATGCCGCCTTCGTCCGGGCCGCGATGCAGCTGTGATTCGTTCATGCGGTGCAACCGCGCGCGGTCGATCTCGCGCGTGCCGACCAAGTCCACGATTCCGGTGATGCCGCACATCGCTTGATCTACCCTGCCTGAGTGGAGTTGCGCACCGCGCTGTTGCCAAGCAAGCGGTCGTAGAGGTTTTGATAGGCCTGCACCATCGCACCGATGCTGAACTGCTGTTCGACGCGGGTGCGGCCGGCTTGGCCCAGGCGGCGTGCCAATTCGGGCGTATCGAACCAGCGCAGCAACACATCGGCCAACGCGGCCGGGCTGGCTGCGGGCACGATCTCGCCGGTGCTGCCAGCTTCGACCAGTTCCGCGTTGCCGCCGACATCGGTCGCCAGTACCGGCAGGCCGCAGGCCATCGCTTCAAGGATCGTATTCGAGATGCCTTCCGCAAGCGACGGCAGCACGAAGCAGTGCAGCCCGCGCATGACCTGCGGCACGTCGTCGCGCTCGCCGGGCAGCCAAGCCAGCTGACCCACGCCGGCTGCGTCGAGCAACCGCGCAGATTCGGCGCGCAATGGGCCATCACCGACCAGGACCAGCCGTGCTTTGTCGGCCGCATCAGGCCGTTGCTGCAGCAGTTCGATGAATGCGCGCGCCAGCGTAAGCTGGTCTTTCACATGCTGCATGCGGCCGACCGTGCCGATCAACCAATGTCGATTGGGCTGAAACGGGCAGCCAGAAATCGGCACGGGCGCCGCCGCAGGATGGAACAGCTGCGTGTCGACGCCGTTGCACACGCGGGTCACACGCGTTGCCGGCACGCCGACCGGGCCGGTCAGATAATCCGCGAGGTCACGCGACAGCGCAACGTAGTGATGCACGAACGGCCGGTACAAGCGCCGCAACCGCCGGTACTTCGTATTGCGCCCGTCCAAGTCTCCGACATCGCGGCCATGCTCGCCGTGGATGCGCACCGACACGCCTGCCGCCCATGCCGGCACCGCACATTCGAGTGCGGCCAGATTGCGGCTGTGGACGATGGCCGGGCGCAACTGCCGCAGCAGGCGGAACAGGCTCGGGTAAAGCCAGAGCGCATGGCCTGGCGGCTTGTTGAGCGCCACATAGGTCACGTCGTGGCGCCGGATGCGATTTTTCAAGTCTCCGATCCGGCAGAGCGCCACGATCGCATGCCGGTAGCGATCGGGCGGCATGTGATTGATCAAATTCACGATACCGTTTTCAAGCCCACCGGTGTCAAAGTTGTAGACCAGATGCATGATCAACGGGGCAGCGTCGGTCGACGCCAGCATAGCTGCCGGAATCGATGGCGCGTGCGCGGCGGTCGTCACTGCGTTCAAAGCCGCCAGAGGTGGTAGCCGGCGCCGTTGAGCGCGCTGCGGTCCCAGCTCGCCTTCACGTCGATGAAGACGCCGCCTTTGACGAGCTTCTTGCTCAAGTCGTCGATCGAGAGCGCCTCGAACTCGTGATGCGACACTGCGGCAACGATCGCATCGGCGCGCGGCAGATCGCTCCAAGTATGCAGCTGCACGCCGTATTCATGCAATGCTTCGTCGGCCCGGGCCTGCGGATCGGTCACGAACACGTCGACGCCGAACGATTCCAGTTCGCGGATGATGTCGATCACCTTCGAGTTGCGCAGGTCCGCGCAGTTTTCCTTGAAAGTCAGTCCGAGCACGTTGACCTTGGCATCTTTCACGTAACTGCCCGCCGCGATCATTTGCTTGATGGTCTGCTCCGCAATGAACTTGCCCATGCCGTCGTTGATGCGCCGGCCGGCCGTGATCACCTGCGGGTGGTAGCCGAGCTTTTCCGCCTTGTGCGTCAGGTAGTACGGATCGACGCCGATGCAGTGACCCCCAACCAGTCCGGGCTTAAACTTCAGGAAATTCCATTTGGTGCCGGCGGCTTCCAGCACTTCGGCCGTATCGATGCCGACCTTGTCGAAGATCATCGACAGCTCGTTCATCAGCGCGATGTTCAAGTCGCGCTGCGTGTTCTCGATCACCTTGGCGGCTTCAGCCGTCTTGATCGAGGATGCGCGGTGTACCCCAGGCTCGATGATCTGTTCGTACAGCTGCGCCACCGCATCCAGAGTCCCGGGCAAGTCGGCCGAAACAATCTTCAGGATCTTGGTCAGCGTGTGCTCCCGGTCGCCTGGGTTGATGCGCTCGGGCGAATAGCCGATGAAAAAATCCTGCTTCCACTTCTTGCCCGATTCCCGTTCCAGCACCGGCACGCAGACCTCTTCGGTGGCACCGGGATAGACGGTCGATTCGTACACCACGATGGCGCCCTGCTTCATGTGGCGTCCCACGCTGATGCTGGCGCCGATCAGCGGCGTGAAGTCCGGGATGTGTGCATCGTCGACCGGTGTCGGCACCGCCACCACGATGATGTCCGCGTCAGCCAGCAAAGCGGCATCGGACGTGTACTTCGCATGCACTGCAGTCTGCATCTGCTCGGCAGTCAGCTCGCGCGAAGGATCGATGCCGCGCAGACAGGACTGCACCTTCGCTTCGGCAATGTCAAAACCGACCGTCGGGCCTTTTGCGCCGAAGGCGACGACCAGTGGCAACCCGACATATCCAAGGCCGACAACGGCAACTGATTTCATGATCATTGAATTTCTATTGACCGGCTTGCTGAGACGCGGCAATGTTGCTTGGCGAGGCAGCGCGCCGATGGCGCAAATACGCGTCGATCGCGACACAGTTCTCTTCGAAAAACATTTTCAATGCAGCTGGCGGCTGTCTCTGCGGCACGACCAGTGATAGCGCCACCATGTCGTTGACTTTTCCACGCAAGCGCGACGCTGCGCGCTGCAGCCGCAGCCAGCGATTCAGTCCGCTGGTGAAGCCGTCGTCCCACTGCAGGCGCCAGACGATCAACGGGTTGGCCTCACCAGCTTCGTCGGGAGCGGCTTGCATGGTGGACGTGCTCGGCACAGCGTGAACCAGCCGATTGCCGCATCGCATTTCAAGGTTCCCGGCCACCGGCGTCGCTGCAGGTTCTGAGGTATCGATTGCTGGATGAAAGTCAGGCGTCCGCGATACGCTGCGCGCCGTCGGCCCATCCTGCAGCGACAACCCGACGGTCCATTGATCGTTGCCATAGACGACCAGACCAACGCCAGCCGCCGCAGGATCGGTCAACGCCGCGAACGCGGACGGCGGCTCGGGCATGACATGCCACGACCCAGTCATAAGGGCGGAAGGGCCAATTGCGGCGTACGCTGCCGCTTCCTTGCCGGACCTGTCAGCTGCCAGCCGCTGCAGCGCTGGAGGCACTGTGATCCAGCCAGCGACCAGTGCAACGCCGATCCAGCGCAACGCGGAGACGTTCGAGTGATGGCCGGGAGTCGCTGCAGATGCCGCAACGGCTTTCGGCGGAGCGTCCGGTTCGGTCCAGCGCGCGCCGATTGCAAACATGATCGAGATCACGATCCCGAAAAACAGCCAACCGTAGATCAGATGATCGACGCCGGTGGCGATCCGGTTGCCCGACAGGTGCCCGAGCATCACGATGATGTAGGCACGTACCCAGTTGGCGACGATCGGCACCACGATCGATACCACGACGAATACTGCGCGGCGCCGCCAGGACTGATAGTTCAGATACGCGAACAGTGTGCCAACGGTGACGGATGCAATCAGGTAGCGCACGCCGCTGCATGCTTCCACCACGGACCATGCACCCGAAGGAATCTGGAAATTGTTGCCGGCGCGGTAGACCGGCACGCCGGTCAGGCGCAGGCCCAGCACCGTGAAATCCGCGGTTTTTTCAATCAGCAAAGGCAGCAGGAACTCACCGAACGGCACCGCGAACAGCAAAAACAGCAAGGGAAACAGGATGATGCGCGCGACCGGCCAGCCGAGCATGAACAGCACCGCCGAGATCAGCATGCCGACGAACGAGAATTGCAGCACGACGTTCGCGCTGACCGCGTCGCCGACCCACCAGCTCACCCCGAGCAACACAAGCGGCAGCGCCCAGAGTGGACTCACCACGGGCGTGGCCGCACGCAGTTGTGCGCGCTTGCGCCAGATCAACCACAGCGAGATCGGTGCGATGAAGAAGCCGTGCGCGAACGTGTCGGAACGTGCCCAGATCGCCACCATCGACGCAGCTGTGCCGTAATAGCAAAAGCCGATCCACAGCAGCAGTACCGTGGTAGCCGCCGCATGCAGCCGCCAGTCCCGGCCGGCATGCGCAGGTTCACGCGGCATGGCTCGCCGATTCGGCTGGCGCAGCGCCCATGAACGACTCCACGATCGCCATGTTGGCTGCCCAGCTGTATTGCTGCAGCACGTTGATGCGTGCCTGGCGGCCCAGATCGGAAGCCGAATCGGGTGCGTCGTACAACGCAAGCACGCGCTGCGCGAATTCGGATGCAGTCGCCGCCGTTGCAAGCGTCCGCAGGGTTGCACCATCGAACGCTTCGACGCAGGCAGTCGATGCGACGACCGGCCGCTCCATGGCCATCGCCTCCAGAATCTTGTTCTGAATACCACGCGCCACCCGCAGCGGTGCGACCACAACGCCAGCATGTTGCAGATAGGGTCTGACGTCGGGCACGGTGCCGGTGACAGACACGCTGTCGGACGCAAGCGACTGGACCGCTTCGGGCGGATTGCGCCCGACGATCACGAAGCGCACCTGCGGCTTTGACTGGCGGATCAGCGGCAGCACGTCGCTTGCGAACCAGACCACGGCGTCCACATTCGGCCAGTAGTCCATGGCGCCGGTGAACACGATCGGCGCGACAGGGTCCTGTGCAAACGGCGAAGCACGGCCCGAGTCGGGCGCGTAGTAATCGGCATCGACGCCGTTGCTGATGGTGGAGACACGCGCTGCGCATTCGGGCGCAAGTTCGGCAAACAGCGCACGTTCATGCGCCGTCACAAAAAACGAGTGATCGGCCTGACATGCAACGCGTCGTTCGAATTCAAGCAGCTTGCGGCTTTCCCTTCGATACAGCCAGGACAGCGGCCAGCGATGCTTCGATGCGTAGTCGCCCCACTTGGCCGAATCGACGTCGACGAAATCGACGAGCACGACCGGTGCATTGCTGGCCTCCAGCTGCGGCTGCACGTACTGCGCCATCGCGCTGGAAAAGACGACGATCGCATCGATCCCTTGCTGTGCGAGCACATGGTCGACCCAGCGTTGCATGGATCGATCCGCGTAGTAAGGCAAGCTCAGCGCGGCACCGCTTGCCAGACCTTGCAAACTCTTCAATTTGGCCGTGGCCGGAAACAAATCGACCACGTGCAGGCCGGCGGTCATGCTTCGGACCATAGCGACATGCGCGCGGTCCTCGGGGTCGTCGACGAACGTGCCCAGATGCACACGGTGCAACGAAGCAAGATGCTTGAGCAGATGGTAGGACCGGACCTTGTCGCCCTTGTTGGGCGGATACGGCAGCCGATGCACCAGATAAAGAACGTTGGCCATCGCAACAGGCTCAACCGAGATTGCGCACGATGTGCGGGCCGATCAGGTTGGCCAGCTGGATCGGCATCTTCTTCCAGGTTTCGATCAGCAGGTGAAATTTCTTGTTCGTGGGATTGTTTTGCGGAATCGAATCACGCTGGTACAGGCAATATTGGTAGTGCAACGGGGTCGGCTCGAAACCCCAGTTCTTCTTGAAGTCGAACGAGCCGGTGCCGCGCTTGCTGCGGCCGAAGTCGAACACACGAGCGCCGCGTTGCGCGGCATGGCGCATCAGTTCCCAATACTTGAAATCGTTTGCAGCAACCGCACGGGCGGCCAGCGCGTCACCAGCGTAATAGGGCAGCACCTCATTGCGAAAATAAAAGCTCAGCACGCCGCTGAGCGGCACATCCTGTGCATCGCGCACCACCATGGTGTCGCAGTCACTGCCGAACGTGCGGGTCAGCGACTCGAAATACTTTTTCGCAAAGGCAGGTGTGCCGTGGCGATGCACGTTGTCGGCATACAGCGCAAAGAACGCGTCACCGTCGGTCTCGAAGCGGCTGGTCAGCCCCCCCTTTATGCCTTTGCGTACCATCGCCCGCTGCTTGCGCGGGATCGCCTGCATGTTCTCTTCGTCGTCGCCGGTGATGGCCTTTCTGAACGTGACATACAGGTCCTGCACCGGCCAGCCGTTGTCGGCAGGCTCGATACTTCTGAATTCGAGGTGCGCAACCTTGAGCCGCTGCGCCAGTTGCTGAGCCTCCTCACGCAGCGCCTGGGCGGCTGCGGCATTGCCTGCAGCCACGCCGCCGTAAACCGCGAACGGCAGGCTGACGAGCGATTTGCCGAACAGCACGCTGCTGACATGCGCGAGTGGCAGCACGCCCGCAATCCGCCCGTCGATCTCGGCGAAGAAAAAATAGGTATCGTGTCCGAAACATTCGCGAATCACCTGCTGCCAACCCGAGCGGTGAAAGAAGGTGGCGCTTTGACATCCATGCACGAATGCATCCCAGGCATGAGCAGCCTGGGTGTCATCAACCGACAACCGATGCACGATCGACATCACGCTGCCTGCAGTAGCGCTGTTGACGCTGCCTGTCGCCGTGGGCCGGTCTGGAAAACATCGTCCATTCGGCCCCAGCGAAAGTCTTGCAGCAATTGATCCAGGCGCGACTCCATGCGGTGCAGGTTCAGGTAGTGGCGGAACCTGGCCTTGCGCGCGACAGCCTCGATCCGAGGTTGCTCGGGGTCGATTTCCCAGGGATGGAAGTAGAAGACCACCGGCTGCTGGTCGACTCGATTGACCTCGGAAAACAGCCACTTCGAGCAGCGGTAGGGCAGCAGGCGGAAATAGCCGCCGCCACTGGCGGGGAAATTGCGCTCGCGAAAGCGCAGCGTCGTGATCGGAATCTCGAGCAGGCCGCAAGGCAAGCGATGCGGAATGCGCGGTGCATCGGGCATGCCGTAGTGGTCGTGCCGAATCGGATAGACGCTGGAGCTGTAGGTATAGCCCGCGCGTGCCAGGCTGTCGAACGCCCAGAGGTTGCGCTCGTTGATCGAAAAGCTCGGTGCGCGATAGCCGCCCACCGCCACGCCAGCCACATCTTCAAGCAGGGCCTTGGCGTCTGCGATGTCCGCGAAGAAATCCGCTTCAGCAAGGCTAGAAGCCCGCTGGTGCGCGAAGCCGTGGCTCGCAAGCTCATGACCCTGCTGCACGATCTGGCGTACCAGCGCGGGATAGCGCTGCGCGACCCAGCCCAACGTGAAAAACGTTGCCTTTGCATTGTGCCTGGCAAACAACTCGAGGATGCGCGCGACGTTGCGCTCGACCCGGCACTCGAGCCGATCCCAATCGGCGCGGTCGATGTGCGGCTCGAAGGCGGAAACCTGGAAATAGTCCTCCACGTCGACCGTGAGCGCGTTCGTGATCATGCAAGAAATCAAATTTGATAGCAATGAATGCAGCAGTCGTCGGCGTTCAGACGTTCTCGCCAACAGCCAGCCAGTTCATGAGGTCTTGCGCGATCCGCGTCGCCGCATGGCCGTCCCAGAGCTCCGGCACGCGACCGCGTTTGCCGGCGCCGGCCAGAATCTCGTCCAGATGTTTCAGCGTCAGCTCGCGATCCTGGCCGACCAGCGTGTTGGTGCCCTGCTCCAGCGTGATGGGCCGCTCGGTGTTGTCGCGCAAGGTCAGGCACGGAACGCCAAGCGCTGTGGACTCTTCCTGCAAACCACCGGAGTCGGTCAGCACGATACTGGCAGCCGACATCAGTCCCAGCATTTCCAGGTAGCCCTGTGGCGGTAGCAGCAGCACGCGGTCCAGGTCCAGTTCGGTCTGCAGATCGAAGCGGCGGATATTCTCGCGCGTGCGCGGATGCAGTGCGAACACCAGCGGCAACCGCTGCGATGCCAGTCTTAGTGTGCCCAGCAGATGTGACAATGCCGGCGCACTGTCCACATTCGACGGGCGGTGCAAGGTCACCACGCCGAACGTGGACAATGCTCGCTGCCAGTGCGCCGGCACATCGGCTGCGCGCTGCAACACCGCACGCGGCACCGGCGCTTTCGGCTTGGCGGCCAAAAGCGAATCGATCATCACGTTGCCGACGAAGCTGATGCGCTCGGCGGCAATGCCTTCGCGCAGCAGATTGTCGCCCGCGCTGCGTTCCGTGGTGTAGAGCCGATCGGCCACCTGGTCGGTCAGCTTGCGGTTGATCTCTTCAGGCATCTGGCGGTCATTGCTGCGCAGCCCTGCTTCCACGTGGACCACCGGCACGTTCTTCTTGACGGCGACCAGGGTGCAGGCCAAGGTCGAGTTGACATCGCCGACCACCATCACGCACCTTGGATGATGTTCATCGAGCACGGACTCAAAACGCAGCATCACCTGAGCCGTCTGCACCGCGTGCGAGCCGGAGCCGACGTGCAGGTTCACGTCCGGCATCGGCAGCTCAAGATCGGCAAACAGCCGGTCGTTCATGTCCATGTCGTAGTGCTGGCCGGTGTGCACCAGCAGCGTGGGCACAGCCGGACTCAGCGCCGCAAACGCACGCAGGATCGGCGCCATCTTCATGAAGTTCGGCCGGGCGCCTACCACGCAGACGATCGGGCCGATCTGCGAGGGGTTCATTTCTGCGGCTCGGCGACGGCGGCGTGATCGACCGGCTTCGCCACGAGGCGCTGCAATGTGCTCAAGATCGCCGCGTTGGTGGACTCCATCTGCTGCAGGCGGTCTTCCAGCCGGGACAACCGTTCGGCATCGGCGTCGATGCGCCGAGCCGTGCGCTCGGCCACGATGCGTGCCTCGGCCTTCGCTCCCGACTGGACCGGACGATCCGGCGCAATGGCGGTTGCACCATCCGCAGCCCTGTCCTCATCAAACGATTCTTCCCGGATGCCAGCTTCCACTTCACGCACATCGGCCGCGGTGAAGTGCTTCTTGTCAGCCAGCATGCCGAGCAGCAGCAGCCGATCACAGACCGTATTGATGCGCCGCGGGATGCCCTGGCTCAGGCGGAAGATGCCGGCATGCGCATCGGCATCGAAAGTCGGTTCGCCCGTGGAACCCGCACACTTGAGGCGGTGCTCGATGTACTGCTGGGTTTCCTGCAGATCAAGCGGGCCGATGTGGCACGCAGCGATCACGCGCTGGCGCAACTGCTGCATGTGGCGGCCCTGCAGCAGGGTACGAAATTCCGGTTGGCCGACCAGAAAGCTTTGCAGCAATGCCTGTTTGCCGAACTGGAAGTTCGACAGCATTCGCAGTTCCTCAAGTGCGGTCGCACTCAGGTTCTGCGCCTCATCGACCACGAGCAGGCAACGTTTGCCTTGGCCCGCCTGACTGACCAGAAACACCTCAAGCGCCATCAGCAGGTCGGCCTTCGACACGTCCTTGGTGCGCACACCAAACGCCGCGCCGATCATGCGCAAGGTGTCATCAGCCTCAAGTTGCGTGCTGACGAGCTGCGCTGCAACCACCTGGGTCGATTCAAGGCTGTCGAGCAGTCCCCGCACGATTGTCGTCTTGCCGGCACCGATCTCGCCGGTGACGACGATGAAGCCTTCGTTGCGCAGGATGCCGTAATCGAGATAGTCCTTCGCACGCCGATGCTGCTTGCTCGCGAAGTAGAAGCTCGGGTCGGGATTCAGCTGAAAAGGCTTGCTGTGCAGCCCGTAGAAGTCTTCGTACATAAGATCAGAACCGCACGGTCACGCGGCCAAATACGGATAGTTCGTCATAGGAAACCGCGTCGCTGCCGGAAGAAAACGATCGTCGCGCGCCGGCCGAGAAGAACAACTTGGGCGCCAGCCGATTGGTATAAGCCAGCGAGATCGAGCGCAGACTGGAAGTCTGCGCAGCGTCCGAACCGTTCGCTCTTTGCAGCACACCCGTTACGTTGAAACTCGAATTCTGTGTCAGCGCATGCACGTAGGTAGCGCCGATCCTGCGCTGACGAATCTCATTGGCGCCCACAAAGTCCCCGTTGATCGTGAAAGCGTTGTCAAGCAGCCGACTGTTGATGCGATCGGCAAACAGCGTCACGGTATTGCGCTTGCCGATCAGCGAATACGCCAGTTGCTGGTTGCGCCGCAACGTAGTGGACGACGCGAGCACGCTCGAATTCACCGGAGCCGTGCCATTGAAGCCGTTTCTTTGGAGGAACTGGTTGACCAGTTGTGCGCGCTTGTCCGGATCCGGCTCGAGCGAGGCGAACTGGGTGAACAGTAGGTCGTAGAGCGAGCCCTGTGAGCCGACGTCGTCGAACCCGCGTCCGATCACGACGTCCTTCACGTCGGTCAAACGTATCGCGCTAAGTGGCGTGCGATGTTCAAGCACGAACGAGTGGCCTTCGCCAAAAAAACGCTTCTGCTGCTCGAAATCCAGCCGCGTGCGCACCGATGGACGCCAGCGCACACCGTAGCCGACCGTGGTGTAGCCGCGCTGTTCCTCAGTCAAAAAGTTGTTCGTCTCGCGACCGGCACTCACAAAGGTCCGAAGTTGCGGCGTGAAGATCAGGCTCAGCGCGCCACGCGCCGTCGAAGCGTCGATGTCCCGCGTGGCCTGGTAATCGACCACGGTGCGTCCGGCTTCCAGTGCCCATCCGATGTGTCGGTTCGGATAGTCTTCCCGCAAGTAGCCCGAGAGCTCCTGAACCGTCGCATTGCTGGAGCGCGTCGATTCACTCGACGACACGCTGCCGCGGTAGCGCAACTCGTAGTTGGCTTGGTCGAACAGGCGGCCTCGCGTGTACGGCGAGACGAAGTAGGTCCGGACCTCCGTCACATTCCGGTTGTCACGGGACGCATCGCTCGGCTGCACACCGAATGCAGAAATGGTGGCGCGCGAGATGCGGCCGCCTACATCAATGAACACCTTGCGGTCCACTGCCTCAAGCGTCGCCAGTGCACTCAGTTCGTTGCTCAGCGAAGCGGGCAAAGTCCCGCTTGCATAGGCAAATCCGTGCAATGTGTAGTCGAGGTAGCCACGGACCCTGGCGCCGTTGCTAGTTACCCGGATGCCTGGGCTCACTTCAAAGATGAAGTCGCTGCGCCGATCGTTGTTTGAGAACGCGACGTTGTCCGAATAAGTCACCGCGGCTTCCACACGCGGCGTGATGGCAAGTCCGCGCTGGCCGGAGCCGGATGCCTGCGGCACGCCGGACTGCCCGAGCGAACCGCCGGTTCCGATACCGGAGGGTGATGAACTCGACCCCCCTCCGATGTCACCGCCCGGTAATGCTTGAGCCGATGCGAATCCGGCAGCCATACCGCCGATCGTCAATGCGGCAAGCCAGCACTGGGCGCTGGCCCGCTTGCGTGGAGCAGCACGGACGGCGCCAGCCAGAGAAACAGCTCCGCGCACGGACATCAGCTCTGCCGTGGCGCGGCAGCCGGCTCTTCGCCATAGCCATAGCCATAGCCATAGCCATAGCCATAGCCATAGCCATAGCCATACTGCGCACCCGACGACGACGATGCAGCCTGGTTCAACATCACCATCTTGACCGGACAGGCTTCAATCGTCGAAAGCGCAAGCTGCACGTCTGCCTGCGGCGTCTTGTCTGCCTGCACGACCACCACGATCTGGCCCATGTGGGATGCCAGCACAGGCGACTCGGTCGTCAACAACAGCGGTGGGGAGTCGAAGATGATGATGCGATCCGAATACCGCCTAGCCATCTCCAGCAGCAGGCGCGTCATCGCGTCGCTGGCCAGCAGTTCGGTCGCACGCGCATGCGGCGTGCCGCTTGGCAGGATGGTGAGCTTGTCCACGTTGGTGCGCAGCAGCACCGATGATAGATCGGTGGAATCTGTAACCAGCATGTCCAGCAGCCCTGGGCATGGAGCCAGCCCAAGCATGCGCAGCACCGATGGCCTGGCCACATCGGCGTCGACCAGCAATACCGTGTTGTCGAGTTCGGTCGCGATGCTCATCGCAAGATTGATCGCCGTGAAGCTCTTGCCCTCGCCAGACACGGCGCTGGTCACCATGATCAGGTTGCCGTTCGCAACAGCCGCCGCGCCGCGCCCCATCGCATTGCCGATCAACGGCCGCTTGATCACGCGGTACTGATCCGCGATGTGCGAACGGGGCGCGTGCGGACTGACGATGCCCGATGCAGCCAACGCATCCAGATCGAGCATGACGGAGGTTGACGTCGCTGACGCATCGGCAATGCGGTTGGGCCGTGCCGCCGGCGTCGGCGCTGCCGATGGCGCCGGCAATGTGGCTGCAGCCGCCGGCCGGGCCATCACTACCGGTTCGGGCGGCGAGGCAAAAGCCGAATCGGGAACGTCCGCGCCGGCGCGCCTGAGTTGTTCCAGACGGCGGGTCGCTTGTTCAATCAGACTGCTCATGATGGACGGCGCGGTTTCAGGCAGGACGGGAGAAAACGGATAGCAGCACGAGGCCTGCGGCGAACAGACCAACCAGTCCGCTGGATGCCACAACGAAGCGGCGCAGGTCCGCGCGCCGCCGGCGCAGCGTTGCATCGTTCATCACCTTGGTCACCACGCCCAGCAGCGGCAAGCCAAGCACGGTCCGCAGCGAGCGCGAGTCGTGGAATACAGGCCGCAGCTGGCTCGCTGCAAACGCGACGAACAAACCGGCGAGGATGCCAGCGATCAGGGCCAGCGGCAACAACAGCGTGCGGTTCGGTGCCACCGGGCCTGCTGAGACCTGTGGCGGATCGATCAACCGGAAGTCGGCCACGCCCGCCGACGATTCGAGGTCGCCGGAAAGCGAAGCCGCTTCCCGCCGCCCGACCAGATCGTCGTAGTTCTTCTTGTGGATCGCGTAGTCACGATTGAGCTGGGTGAATTCCGCTTCAATCTGCGGGGTCGTCTTCATCTGCGAACGCGCCCGGTCATAGCGAGCCGAATACTCCGCCACGCGGGCCTGCAAGCCGGCGACCTGGATCTGGGCGGCTGCAAGCAGACGGGAAACTTCTTGATAAGCCAGGTTGTTCACGTTTGCGCCGCTGCCACCCGCGATCGAGGAGCCCATCGCAAGACGGCGCTGCTCGGAGACTTCGCGCTGCTTTTGCTGCTCCATCTCCTTCAAAAGCCGACGCGCGCCAACCACATCCGGATGCAGATCGGTGTAGCGCTGCAGCATGGCGTCGAGGTTGTGCTGCACGGAAGCGATTCGGGCATCCACTTCGGGCGTCGCCACCGCCAGCGCGGATTCCTGCAGAATGCCGCTGATCGAGCTGTTGGCAGCTTCCGCCTTCATTTCCTGCAGCTGTTTGACCGCGGCATCGCGCGCATTCTCCGCTTCCGACATCTCGAGCCGGGCCTGCCCAAGCAGGCCGCTGAGCTCGGCCAGCCGGGACACGCTGTCCTTGCCGTCGCCGCCCTGAAGTTCCAGGTTTCTGAGCTTGAAGTTTTTCAACCGCAATTCGGCTTCTTCCAGCTTGTTTTCATAGCCCTTGATCTGCTCATCGAGGAAGCGCTTGGCCACGGCTGAATCTTTGCGACTGTCACCCAGACTGGATTCCACGAAGATCGAGACGAGCGACTGAATTACGCGCTTGGCTTTGGCCGGCTCCGAATCCTGATAGGAAAGTGTGTAGAGGTTGTCGCGCGCAGAACTCTTGATCTGCAGCGTCTTGGTGAGCCGTTCGACCAGCGCAGCCTGCGAGTCCTTCGACTGGCTGCCCAGGTCGAGGTCGGCCATCCGGATCAGCTTTTCCACGTTCGGGCGGCTGATCAGGGTGCGGCTGAGCATGACGACCTGCTGCTCGACGTTCGGCTGCACCGTCAGGCCGGCCATCAAGGGTTTCAAGATCGATTGCGTATCGACATAGATGCGCGCGCTGGCTTCGTAGCGGTCCGGAATCCGGAACACGATGGCCGCACCGATGATCGCGACGATCCACGCGATGAGCATGCCCAACCAACGGTGCTTCCAGACACCTTTGGCTATCGTGGTGACTTGACCGACCAATTCTTCCATCGCGCTATGTACTCCAGTGCAGCGGCGGGCAGCCGACTCGGCGGTGTGAATACCGCATGCGATCTCGGCGCGCCACTTGGGCCAACTTAAAACCAGCTTTGCGGAATGATCAGCACATCCCCGGGGAGCATGTCCACATTGCGTGAAATGTCGCCGTTCTTGATCAGATCCCTGAGCCGCACCGAATACCGCTTGTTCCCCTCCGACGTGCGCAGGATCGTGGCGCCGTTGCCATCAGCGAAGTCGGTCAGCCCGCCCACCGCGATCATCACGTCAAGCAGGGTCATCTTTTGCTTGTACGGCAGGAACTGCGGCCGCGCCGCCTGCCCTACCACACGAATCTGTTCGCTGTATGGTCCGACGAAGCCCGTTGCCACCACCGTCACTACAGGGTCGCGCACGTACTTGGCAAGCACTTTCTCGATGTCCCTCGCAATCTCGATCGTGCTTTTGCCCTGCACCACCAGTTCATCGACCAGCGGTGTGGACAGCTTGCCGTCCGGACGCACCGGCACCGCCAATGACAGGTCAGGATTGCGCCAGACGATGATGTTCAACGTATCGCCAGGACCGACGATGTAGTTGTAATCGGCCGATGCGGCGTACTCAGGCGCTGGCGGAATGCCAGGGCCGAACAGCGAACAGCCGCAAATGCCCAGGCTGGCGGCGACGACGAAGGCGGCACCTCCGAGTTGCTGCCAGCGCCAGCCGGCAGAAGAGAAGCTTGAAAAAAAGGTACTCATAATTGTATTATTTGTTACGGTAACTTACGATTTTGCTACTCTACCCTAAATAGTCGGTTCGATGGCAGATTAGAGAAAATTGATGGGCGCGCTACGTGCTATAAGCCACGGCAGACAGCCGTTTCCGATGCCTCCGATCATTGCCGATCCACCTGCTTAACCGTCCCCTTCCCGTCGACCACAGTCACTCCGTCGAACACGGTTGGTCGAATGGGATCGCGTCGAACAGGCCGCAACCATGGTGCCGTTGTGTTCTGTGCCCTCAAGTGTCGCCGACTTGTGCACTGTTTCTGCGTGACTGCTCGTGCTTGTATCTTTCGTCGAAACAATTGATGCACAAAATCCTGCTGGTCTGCATGGCCAACCTATGCCGCTCCCAGTTGGCAGCATGCGCTTTTGAGGCGGTCATTAAAGCGCGCCGGCTTGAACACGCATTTGAGTTTGATTCAGCTGGCACCCATGCTCGGCGCCATGCCGGGCAACGCCCCGACCCACGTGCGGTTGAGACGGCCGCACGACGCGGCTATACCGGGCTCGCGAAGCGCCGTGCACGCTCTGTCACAGCGTCAGACTTTGAGCGCTTCGATCTGCTCGTCGCGATGGATCAGGATAATCTGGCGAGCCTCCGAAAACTCTGTCCGCCCGAACTGCAAAGCAAATTGCATCTGTTACTTGATTTTGCCGAAGGCCTTGACATGGTTGACATTCCCGACCCGTATTTTGGCAGCATCGCTGGCTTCGAACGGGTGCTGGACCTCTGCGAAATAGGGGTCACGGGCTTGGTCAACCATTGCCTGCGTCCGCTAACTTCCGCTGATCTACCCGATCACAGTTGAGATGCGGCAGGGTACTGGCGACTTTCAGACCCGATAGTAGTCACGGTACCAAGCCGCAAAGCGACCGATTCCTTCGTCAATGGGAGTCGCCGGCACGAACCCGATCCACTGCGAAAGGGCGTCCGTGTCCGCATAAGTCTCCGGCACGTCGCCGTCCTGCAGTGGTAACAGCCGCTTTTCAGCCGTCTGTCCAAGCTCCCGCTCCAGACAGGCAATGAAGTCAAGCAACCCGACCGGCTGGTTGTTGCCGATGTTGAACACGCGATAAGGCGCTTGTGAGCTCCCACCAGTGGCCGAATCGGCCTCAGCTGGCGGAGCCCGATCAAGCACCCGCACCACGCCTTCGACGATGTCCTCTACATAAGTGAAATCACGCCGCATGCGGCCGTAATTGAACACGTCGATCGGCCGTCCTTCAAGAATCGCCTTGGTGAACAGGAACAACGCCATATCAGGCCGACCCCAAGGCCCATATACGGTGAAAAACCGCAGGCCGGTCGTAGGAAGCCCGTACAGATGGCTGTAGCTGTACGCCATCAACTCGTTTGCCTTCTTGGTCGCTGCATACAGGCTGACCGGGTGATCGACTGAATCGCTCTCGGCAAACGGCATCTTGGTATTGCCGCCATACACGCTCGAACTCGACGCATACACCAGGTGCCGCACCGCGCCGTGCCGGCATCCTTCTAGGATGTTGATGAAACCGAGCAGGTTCGCATCGACATAGGCATGCGGGTTCTTGAGCGAATAACGCACACCGGCCTGTGCGGCCAGATGGATCACCTTGTCAAAGCGCTGCCGTTCGAACAAATCCGCCGTGGCGATGCGATCAGCCACGTCCGCATGCACGAACTGAAACCGCTCGTGTGCCTGCAGCCGCTCAAGTCGCCGCTCCTTGAGCGACACGTCGTAGTAGTCGTTCAAGTTGTCCAGGCCGACCACGTCGTCGCCGCGCGCAAGCAGTCGCAGTGCCGTGGTCATCCCGATGAAGCCAGCCGCTCCGGTCACTAGCACTTTCATATCGTCGGTGGCGCCTTCTGTCGATGATCTGTCGGACTCGAAAGCTGTGATGTTAGCGGGCGCAGTTGCCAGCCACTGCATCAACCGCGCATTGCGCAAAAGCTGAAATCGGCAGTAGTTTGCAAAGCGCTGCCCGCAACGGGCTGCGCGCATCCGGGCTTGGCGCGATGCGGATCAACAATCCGGTCCACGCATGCCAACCGATTGCCAAGTCCGATGATCGATCCCTCACCAACCGGTGCCACGCCTGTTAAAGAACAGCGACTCGACACGCGTTTCATGACCGTGCTGGCCGTGGATCTGGAAGGCAGCCGGGCGTGGACGCGCGACGTGAGTGCGACCGGCGTGTATTTTGAAACCAGTGACACGCGGCCGCTCGGTTCGCTCGTCAACTTTCTGCTTGAAGTGACAGTCTCCGGCGAGCGGATAAACCTGATCGGCGAAGGCGAAGTGGTTCGCGTGGACGCACAGCCAGACGGCAAGTTCGGAATCGCGGCGCGCCTGCGTACCTCCTTTCTCGCAAGTGATGGTGACAGCGCTGGGCGCGGCAGCCGAACTGCGCGAAGCGGTGCGGGCGCCTTACCCGATGGCGGTTCGGACTAGCAGCGCGTGGCGCTGACCATTGGGTCGAGCGTGTCGACTTTGTCACGAGGCGTGCCGCAGCGACTGCGTCAGTTGCTGCTTTGCGCGGTCGTCGCTTGATGATGGACCGCGATGGCCAGCAAATCGGCGGGTGTCATGGATGCGTCTGCGCAGGTCTGGTGCAGGCCGACGCTTCGATTTACTGACGGCCGGCAAGCAACGCAGAAATTCGGACAGCCAGAAACAGTGCGTGGCCCTACAAGTCGTTACTCAACGCTCCGACAAGCCCATCCCTTATGCAATATGAGCTCACTAGAATGAAAAACGCACCGCTTAGAAAGTTTTGGCATAGCGCGCTGCGCAAGGGATTCGCGAGCTTTCCCCGCTCGGCCCGCTTTTCATCCGGGATGGCGCGGCTGGAGGCGCGCGTCTTGAACTACACGCTGCAGCGCAAGCCCAAAGACGGCTCGACGCACTGGAGCAGCAGGAAGCTGGCCGCTCAACTCGGCCTGCCCTTCATGACCGTGCAGCGCATCTGGAGGAAGCACGACGTGCGCCCGCACCTGCTTGAGCAGCACATGGTCTCCAACGATCCCGACTTCGAGGCCAAAGCGGCCGACGTGATCGCGCTGTACCTGAACCCGCCAACCCATGCTGCCGTGTTCTGCGTGGACGAGAAGACGGCCATTCAAGCGCTCGACAGAAAGGACCGCATGTTGCCGCTGTCGCCAGGGCGCGCCGAGTCGCACGGCTTCGAATACAAGAGAAACGGCACGCTCAGTCTGTTTGCGGCGCTCAACACCGCCACCGGCGAAGTGCTTGGCAAGACCGCTGCGCGTCACACCAGTGCCCAGTTCGTGGCCTTCCTCGCCGACGTGGTGAGCAGCCAAGCCGAGGGCAAGGAAATCCACGTCATCTGCGACAACGTGAGCAGCCACAAGACGCCTGCCGTGCAGGCCTTCTTGGCCGAGCATGCGAACGTGGCGATGCACTACACGCCCACCTACTCGTCCTGGCTCAACCAGGTAGAGAACTGGTTTGCCCGCATCCAGCGCGACATCATCACGCGCGGCGTGTTCACGAGCGTCAGAGACTTGGACAAAAAACTCATGCGCTACATCCGTCAGTACAACAAAGACCCGAAGCCGCTGCGGTGGAAGTACGATGACCCAAACCGTCGCATCCGGTGCAATTCCTCTGGTTCGATGGACTAGAATGAAAAACGCACCGCTTAGAAAGTTTTGGCATAGCGCGCTGCGCAAGGGATTCGCGAGCTTTCCCCGCTCGGCCCGCTTTTCAATCTATCGCTCATTTGTTGATTGCGATCCTGCACCGGACCCACGCCTAATGCTGAAGATTGCCGATACCAAAGAGGAACTGGAAGCCTGCTTCCGACTGCTGCACGACGCGTACGTGACCAGCGGCTTTCAGAAGCCCGATCCGTCCGGCATGCGGGCCACCATCTATCACGCGCTGCCGACCACCACTACCCTTTGCGCCACCTATGACGGCGAAGTGGTGGGCACGATGTCGCTGATCCGCGAGAGCTCATTCGGCTTTCCGATGCAGTCGGTGTTCGATCTGTCTGCCGTGCGGGCCAAGGGCGGCAACATCGCTGAAGTGTCGGCACTGGCGGTGCACCCGCGCTATCGCAGCACCGGTGGCGCGATCCTGTTTCCGCTGATGAAGTTCATGTATGAGTACTCGACCACGTTCTTCGACACCCGGCATCTGGTGATCGCGGTCAACCCGAACCGCATCGAGATGTATGAGTCGCTGCTGTTCTTCCAGCGGCTGACCGAGAAAAAAATAGACAACTACGACTTCGTGAATGGCGCGCCTGCGATCGGTGCTTCGCTCGACCTGTCTACCGCGCCGGAGATCTTCAAGCAGATCTATGGCCGGCGCATGCAGAAGAAGAATCTGCATTCCTATTTCACCGAAATCACGCTGCCGAACATCGTGGTGCCGAATCGGCGCTACTTCACGACGAACGATCCGGTCATGACGCCCGAACTGCTCGACTATTTCTTCAATCAGCAGACCCGCGTGTTCGAGAACCTCGATGACCGCCGCCGCGTGATGCTGCGCGCGATCTACGACACGCCCGAATACGCGCAGGTGCTGCCCAAGGTCAGCGAGGTGGTCCAGACCGACCATCCGCTGCGCCAGCATCAGCGCTATGCGATCAAGTGCCCGGCCTCGATCCAGCTTGACGACGCGGAGCGTGCCCGTGCCATGCTCGTGATCGAGGCGTCCGAGCACGGTTTTCTCGCATCATCATCGGTCGCGGTGCCGCTGAACCGGTGGTTCGACGTGACGGTACAACTGGGCGACAACGAGCGTTCCCAGCTTCGTGCGATGGCGGTGCGTGAAAGCGTGAACGGCGTGAACGGCTGGTATGCATTTCATCTGGAGCAGCCGGATGCCAGCTGGAGCAAGCTCGTGAACGCACTGCATGCCGGACAGACGCACGACGATCTGCAGCACGCGAGTCTTTTCACCCCGGTGCCGGCTTGAGAACAGCCGGCATTTTTTTCGCCACTCCGCTGGCATGCGCGGCGCAGTCAGCTGCTGGCGGCGTCAACGCGTGTCGCTTTCACGCGGGCCTCTAGCCGCTCCAGCACCGGCGACGAGACGAACGAACTGACGTCGCCGCCGAGCTTGGCG
This sequence comes from Burkholderiaceae bacterium, assembly GCA_965218765.1. Taxonomy (GTDB): domain Bacteria; phylum Pseudomonadota; class Gammaproteobacteria; order Burkholderiales; family Burkholderiaceae_C; genus JBBPYC01. The sequence continues at coordinate 1,583,877 of CBDCLU010000002.1, forward strand.
ATCTCGCGCACCAGCGTGCTGGAGATATGCTGCACGGTATCGCCCGGCGGCAGGAACACCGTTTCGATGTCGGGCATGAGCTGTCGGTTCATGCCGGCCAGTTGGCTTTCATAGTCGTAATCGGTGCTGGAGCGCAAACCGCGCAGCATCACGCAGGCGCGCTGCGCGGCTGCAAATTCGACCACCAGCCCGGAAAACGGCAGCACCTCGACACCAGAAATCTTGCCGACGGTCTCTTGTGCCATTGCAATGCGCTCGTCCAGCTCGAACATGGCACGCTTGTGGTGGCCGGCCGCAACGCCCACGACGATCCGATCGAACAGCCGCGCCACGCGCCGCACCAGGTCTTCATGGCCGAGCGTGATCGGATCGAACGTGCCCGGATAGATCGCCGACACCGGCTGTTTGTTGTTGGCCGCCACCGCTGCTCCTGATGTTGCCGTATGCCCCGCCAGATGCAAGGCGACGACGCGTGAACTCGGCTCGGGATTATGCGGCGATCATGGGCGTGTTCGAGCAGCCGAGCAGCTGTGCATGCACGCTGCCCGCGTGCAAATACTTCAGCGGCGTCAGTCCGAGTGCATGCAGTCGCTCGGCCGGCCAGAGCGCCGCTGCTTCCAGATAGATGCGGCCGTGCGGCCCGATCGCATCGGCCGCCGCAGCCAGCGACGCGTCGTGCAACCTGGAATCAAACGGAGGATCGAGCAACACCAGATCGCAACTGCCGGCCAGCATGCCGCGCAATCCGGCGACGCCATCACCACGCTTGACCTTCAATGTGAGCGCATCCGGATCGAGCCGCCGACACAGCGCCTGCAATGACGCCACCAGCGTCGCGTCGCGCTCCCACAAGGTCACGCTCGCGGCACCACGCGAGCCGGCTTCCAGCCCCAGTGCGCCGCTGCCCGCGAATGCATCGCAGACCGTCCAGCCGCTCAAGTCATGGCCGAGCCAGTCGAACAGCGTCTTGCGCACCCGGCTCGGCGTCGGCCGCAAACCAGGCCGATCCGGCACCGGCAACCGCGTGCGCTTCCACCTGCCGCCGATGATGCGCACCAGCCCATCCTGCGCCGCCAGCTCGCGGCGGGGCGGCCCGGCGCGCGGCGCCGCGGGAGCGCGCGCCGGCGCAGGCGTCACGGCTGGCCACCGACTACCACCGTCACCATGCGATCGGGCTGCAGCTTGCGCTGGAACGCGGCACGGATGTCGGCTGCGGTCAGCGCCTGCACATGCTCGGTCCAGTGATCGAGATAGTCGAGCGGCAGGTTGTGCCAGGCGATGTTCGCGACGTTGCCCAGCAGCCCGCGGTTGCTATCCAGCCGCAGTGCGAAGCCGCCGATCAGGTTCAGCTTGGCCGCTTCGAGTTCGGCCTCGGTCGGGCCGTCGGCCACGAAATGCGCGAGCACGTCTTTCGACACCTGCACCGCTTGCTCGGCCTGATCCGGCCGCGTCTGCATGCCGATCGTGAACGCGCCCGCGTGCAGGCCCGGTGCGAAATAGCTGTAGACGCTGTAGCTCAAGCCGCGTTTCTCGCGCACCTCGGCGGTCAGGCGCGACGTGAACCCGCCACCGCCCAGGATGTGGTTGCCGACCGTAAGCGGGAAGTAGTCCGGGTCGCTGCGCGGATAGCCGGGTTGGCCGATCAGGATATGCGCCTGCGCCGAGGCAAACGGAATGTCGCGCTCCACTGCGTGCGTGAGTGCCGGCACGTCCGGCACCGGCGGCAATGGTTCGCAAGCCGCTGCGCTCGGCAGTCTGGACAGCAGCTGCGCGGCCAGCGCATCGGCGTGCGCACGGTCGATCGCGCCGACGATGCTGACCTTGGCGCGGCACGCAAGGATCGTGCGGTCATAGAACGCCGCCATGTCGGCTGGCGCGATCTGCGCCAGCGTCTGTTCGGTCACCTGATAACCATAGGGATGGTCGCCGTAGACCGCTTCTCCATAGGCCCGGCGTGCGATCGTGGCAGGCCGCGTGTTGGCTTCGCGCAGGGCGGCGCCGATGCGCTGCTGGTCGCGCTGCCAGATATCGGCCGGAAACGCCGGTGCGCCCAGCTGGCGTGCGGCCAGCGCACCGGCCTTGGCCAGCAACTCCGGGTCCGACAAGGTTCGCAGCGAAAAGCTTAAGCGGTCCTCACTGGCGCGTGCGTCGAACGATGCACCCAAGTCGGCCCAGGCTTCGCTCAACGCGTTCTCGTCGATCGCGGGTTCGGCGCCGTCGGCCTTCAATCCTTTCGCCGCTTCGGTCGCGGCCACGCTCGCCAGGCCGGCCTTGGCTGCCGGATCGCGCCGGCTGCCGGCATCGAAATCAATCTGCAGATCGATCATCGGAATGCCGGGGCTGGTGACCAGGTATACCTGCGCGCCGCTCGGTTGGGTCCAGCGTTCGATCGGGATCGCCGCCTGAGCCATCGACGCAAAAATCATAAGAAAACCCGCGAAGGCGCTGGTCCAGACTGCTTTATGAGCTATTTTTTTCATAGTTCTCTACCGTTGGTCGCCGCCATGCAGTGCGCCAGCCGGCCCCGCGCGGGGGGGCCGATTCGGATCGATCGGCTGCGGCACCAGCACCCCCACGCTCAAATGGTCGTCGTTGAAATAGGTGCCGGCCACGCGCTGCACCTGGGCCGCCGTGACGGCGCGCAGCCGCGCGATCAGCTGCTCGTCCGCATCGAGCGGCAGCCCGAGCGCCCAGAAGCTGCCGAGCGACCTCGCTTGCGCAAACAGCGAATCGCGCTGATAGACCTGGCTGGCGATCCACTGGGTTTTCACGCGCTTGAGTTCCGCCTCCGTCACGCCGCCTTCGGCCACCCGCGCCAATTGCGCACGCAACTCGCTTTCCGCCTGCGCAGTGGTCTTGCCGGCGGCCGGCACGGCATCGAGCACGAACAGCTGCGGCCCGCGGCCGAGCAGGCCGTTGCCCGCGCCGGCACTGTCGGCCACCCGGTCCGGCCCCTGCGTCAGCGCGCGGTCGAGGCGCGCACCGCGGTAACCATCGAGCACCGCCGCCAGCACGGTCAGCGAAAGCGCATCCTCGCCCTCATCGACCCGCGCAGGCGGCTTCGCAGCTGCCGTGCCCGCACCGCTCACGGCGGGCGCGGGCGGCTCGGCCACCAGCGGCGCAAAGCCGGTCAGCCGCGGCGCCTTGAACGCCATCTGCAGGTACGCCTGCTCGGCCGGCGCCTTGAACTCGATGCGGCGCAGGCCCTGCTGCGGCGGCTCCTCGCGCGGCTTGCGCGGCGGCACCGGGCGTGCCGGGATGCCGCCGTAATAGCGCTCGGCCAGCACGCGCACCGCGGCCGGATCGACATCGCCGGCCACCACCACGGCGGCGTTCGCGGGCACATACCAATGTTGGTAGAAGTTGCGCACGTCGTCCGGCTTGAGCGCATCGATATCGCTCATCCAGCCGATCACCGGCCGGCGGTAAGGCGAGGCGATGAACGTCACCGCATCCAGCACCTCGTCCATGCGCGCGCGCGGCGCGTCCTCGGTGCGCAGGCGCCGCTCTTCCTTCACGACCTCCACTTCACGCTTGAATTCGTCGTCGCTCCAGCGGTTGTGCGCGAAGCGGTCGGATTCGAGCTTCATCACGTCCTCCAGCCGATCGGCCGGAATCTGCTGGTAGTAGCCGGTGTAGTCGCGCGAGGTGAATGCGTTTTCGCGCCCGCCCAACGCAGCCACCTTGCGCGAGAACTCGCCCGGCGCCAGCGTGTCGGTGCCCTTGAACATCATGTGTTCGAGCACATGCGCGACGCCGCTGGTGCCGTCCACCTCGTCCATCGCGCCGACCCGCACCCACAGCATGTGTACCGCCGTCGGTGCGCGCCGGTCCGGCTTGACGATCACGGTGAGACCGTTGGCCAGTGTGAACTGCGTGGTAGGTGGCGCAGCCGGCTCGGCGGACAGTGCCGGCAGCACCGCGGCGCCGGTCAACAGGCCGGCCAGGACAAGGCGTTGTACAGGGTGTTTCATAGAATCGTCGGATTGTAGAAACCCGCTCAATGTTCAAGTTCCTGAAGAAAATTTTCCGCGGCTCGGACACGGAGCAGCCGGCCGCCCCAGCTGAACATGACCAGCCGCCAGGACCGGCCGCAGAACCGATTGCAAAGGCCCCGGCAGCCGCCGCGGCGATCGAACCCGATCAGGCATCGGCGCCGGCAGTACCCGCGCCGATCGAACCGCCGATGGCCTCGCAGGACGGGCGATCGGCTGCGAAGCCGACCGCTGCGCCGGCTGAACAACCGGCATCTGCGCCGTCTGCCAGACCGGCGGCGGAAATCGCAGCGCCGCTGCCAGCCGCAGAAACGCCGGATCCGGCTGCGCTCGCGCCGGCGAACCCGCCGGTCGCCTTCACGCCTGCACCGGCCGAGGTCGAGCTCGCCGTTGAACCGCCACGGTTCCAGCCGCCCGTTGCCGAGCCTCTCATGCTGGCGCCACTGCCACCACTTGCAGCCCCGACGACCCGCACCCAGCCGCCAGCACCCGCCTGGGCCAGCAGCGGCAGCCTGATCGGCAGCGCGCTGGTCCGGCCGCTCGACATTCCGGTGCCGTCCGCCACGCCGGTCGCACGCGCGCGCTGGTCAGCCAAGCTCAAGGCCGGCTTGCGCAAGACCGGTAGCAGCCTATCGGGCGTATTCACCGGCGCGCAGATCACGGAAAGCCTGTATGACGATCTGGAATCGGCGCTGCTGCTGGCCGACACCGGCGTGCCGGCCACGCAATTCCTGCTTGCCGAGGTGCGCCGGCGCGTGAAGGCCGGCGGCGCCACCCATCCGATCGCGGTGCGCAACGCGCTGGTCGATGCGCTCACGCAGTTGCTCAAGCCGCTGGAAAAAGAACTCGTTATCGGCGAGTTCACGCCGACCGTGATCATGGTCGCGGGCGTGAACGGTGCCGGCAAGACGACTTCGATCGGCAAGCTCACCAAACACCTGGCCAACGAAGGCGCGGGCGTGCTGCTGGCCGCCGCCGACACGTTTCGTGCGGCTGCGCGCGAACAGCTCGGCATTTGGGCCGATCGCAACCTGGTCGAGATCGTGGCGCAGGAAGGCGGCGATCCGGCCGCCGTCAGCTTCGACGCGGTGACGGCGGCCAGAGCGCGCGGCAAGGATGTGGTGCTGGTCGATACGGCCGGCCGGCTGCCGACCCAGCTGCACCTGATGGAAGAGCTGAAAAAAATCAAGCGCGTGGTGCAGAAGGCCGATCCGGGCGCGCCGCACGAGGTGCTGCTCGTGATCGACGGCAACACCGGGCAGAACGCGCTTGCGCAGGTGAAGGCGTTCGACGCCACGCTCGGCCTGACCGGGCTGATCGTGACCAAGCTCGACGGCACCGCGAAAGGCGGCGTGCTGGCCGCCATCGCGCAATGGGGCGCCGAGCGGGGGCGCAGCGCAGAGGGCGGTGGTCCGGTGCCGGTCTACTTCATCGGCGTCGGCGAAAAGCTGGAGGACCTGGAAACCTTCAATGCGCGCGAGTTCGCGCAGGCGCTGCTTGAGTGACGCGGGCCGCGCGGGCTCGCCACGGGCGCACTTGACCGCAAGGCTTGCGCCTGATGCCGGCATCGCGCACAGGCGCCCACCACTGTTCGTGCCGTGACCGCACCTGCACCGCTCGACGGCGCGTACTGCATCGCGCTGGCAGGCCCGACCGCTGCCGGCAAGAGCGCCGCCGCGCTGGCGATCGCCGAACGTCATCCGGCCGAGATCATCAGCGTCGACTCCGCACTGGTCTATCGCGGCATGGACATCGGCACCGCCAAGCCGGGCGCGGCCGAACGCGCCGCGGTGCCGCACCACCTGATCGACATCCGCGACCCGAGCGAGCCCTACAGCGCCGCGCTGTTCGCACAGGACGCGCGGCGGCTGATCGATGAGATCAATGCGCGCGGTCGGCTCGCGCTTCTGGTCGGCGGCACGATGCTGTACTTTCGCGCGCTGTTCGATGGGCTCGATGCGATGCCGGCGGCCGATGCGGTAATTCGCGCCGGCATCGAGCGCGATGCCGCGCAGCTCGGCTGGCCTGTGCTGCACCGGCAACTGAGCGAAGTCGACCCGGTCACTGCCGCGCAATTGGCGCCTGGAGACACCCAGCGCATCGGGCGCGCGTTGGAAGTATTGCGTGCCAGCGGGAGACCCATCTCCTCCTTTCATACTACTGAAAATGTAGCAAAGAGTGGAGATCGCAGTAGCGCCCCAGCACTCTTTAGCCTCGAACCGACGAACCGCGCCTGGCTGCATGAACATATCGCGGAACGGTTCGATCAAATGCTTGCTGCCGGCCTGCTCGATGAAGTCCGCGCGTTGCGTGCGCGTGGCGACCTTGATGCCCAACTGCCGTCGATGCGCTGCGTGGGCTATCGTCAGGCATGGGCAGTGCTAGCCGGTGAAGCGCCGCTCGGTGAGCTGCGTGAACGCGGGATCGCTGCGACGCGGCAACTGGCCAAGCGCCAGCTGACCTGGCTGCGTTCGATGCCGCAGCGCCAGGTCATTCGGTGCGACCAGCCGGACGCAGTCGCTGCGTTGCTGATCGCGGTGGATCACGCGCTGGCGGCCCGGCCTGCGCCGGCACTGCCAGCGCAAACGAGGAACGAGAAAAGATGATCGTGCAGGTGCGCAACCTTGCGAAGCGCTACGCGGAATCTGCCGTGTTCGAGCATGTGTCGCTCGATGTCGCAGCCGGCGAATTCGTCGCAATCGTCGGCGATTCGGGCGTGGGCAAGTCCACCTTGCTCAACTGCATCGCCGGGCTTGACGACTGGAGCGAGGGCGGTGTCACGCTCGATGGCGTTGACCTGAACGGCCAGGGCCCGGACCAGCGAGCCTTGCTGCGCCGCCGCAAGGTCGGCTTCGTATTTCAGGCGTTCCACGTGTTGCCGCATCTGGACGTGGCACAGAACATTGCGCTGCCGCTGCTGCTGCTGGGCGAGCCTGACGCTGCACGCGTACAGCAGATGCTCGATGCAGTCGGCCTGCAGGGCCTGGGCGAGCGGTTGCCCGAGCAATTGAGCGGCGGCCAGCTGCAACGAGTCGCACTCGCGCGCGCGCTGGTGCATCGCCCTGCCGTCGTGCTGGCCGATGAGCCGACCGGCAACCTCGACCCCGGCACTGCCGCGAGGGTGCTCGATGTGCTGGTTGCGCAAGCGCGTGAACATGACGCAGCGTTGGTGCTGGTGACCCATGCACAGGCAGCTGCCGAGCGCGCTGATCGCGTGCTGCGGCTCAAAAGCAATGGGATCGAGCCGCTCGGGGCGTAAAAAAAAGCACCCGGCGTTGCTGCCTGGTGCTTTTCGTGATGGTGCTTGAAGCTACCAAATCTGGTAGGCGCGAGTGGACTCGAACCACCGACCCCCACCATGTCAAGGTGGTGCTCTAACCAGCTGAGCTACGCGCCTGTCGTCGTCTTGCCGACAGCCGCATATTGTAGCAGCCGGCCTTAACGCCGACGCGCGCGGCGTACGCCATCGATGCGGGCGACAACGCTGAGCGTTTGCTCGAGTCGGGCCGCGTCCGAGACTTCCACCGTGAAGGTCATCCAGGCTGTGCCTTTCACGGTTTGCGTCTGCACGCCGATCACGTTCATCCTGGCTTGTGCGAATACGTCGGAGATGTCGCGCAGCAGGCCTTGGCGGTCATGCGCTTCAACCGCGACATCAACCGGGTAAATCGCGCGGCGTTCACCATCGCGCGGTGGCGTGCCCCAATCGACTTCAATGACCCGTTCCGGGCTGCGGCTGGCCAGCTCGTGAAAATTGCGGCAGTCGCCGCGGTGAATCGACACACCTCGGCCACGCGTGACGAAGCCGGCGACGAGGTCGGGCGGCGCCGGCCGGCAGCATTTGGCCAGCTGGGTCAGCAGGGATTCAAGGCCGACCACCAGCACGCCGTCACGCGTCTGACCGGGCGGGGTTGCGATCTTCAGGCGCGGCGCTTCGTCTGCCGGCAGCGCTGGACTGGGGCGCAGTGATTGCTCGATTTGGCGCAGCGAGAGCTCGTCCTTGCCAACCGCACCGAACAGCTCGTCGGCCGATTGGAAGCCCACCTGCGCGGCCAGGTCTTCGAGCTTGAGCGCCGTTTTGCCTTCGCGCTGCAACAGCTTTTCGACCGATTCGCGGCCGCGCGCCGCGGTTTCATGCTGGGCCAGTGCGTTGAACCAGGCACGCACCTTGGTGCGCGCGCGGTGGCTGGCCAGATAGGCGCCTTCCGCGCTGAGCCAGTCGCGCGATGGCCCGCCTTCGCGCGAAGCGATGATCTGCACGGTCTGGCCATTCTTCAGCGCGGTATTCAGCGGCGTGAGCTGGCCGTCGATGCGTGCGCCGCGGCAGCGGTGCCCGAGGCTGGTATGCACGCTGTAGGCGAAATCGACCGGCGTGGCACCTTGCGGCAACTCGATCACGGAGGCCTGCGGCGTGAGCACATAGATGTGGTCTTCCAGCAGCCCGTGCGTGGCCGCTGCGCCGGACAAGTCTTTTTCCCAGGCCAGCAACTGGCGCAGCACCGCGATCTTCGCGTCGTAGGCGCTGTCGGCACTCACGCCCAGATAACCTTTGGTGCCGGCCTCCTTGTAGGCCCAATGCGCGGCCATGCCGTGCTCGGCATGAGCGTGCATGGCCTCGGTACGGATCTGGATCTCGATCGGCTTGGCTGCCGCATCGCGCACCACCGTGTGCAGAGACCGATAACCATTCGCCTTCGGCCGGGCGATGTAGTCGTCGAACTCCTGCGAAACCGGCGTGAAGCGTTCGTGCACCCAGGCCAGCGCGGTGTAGCAATCGCTGAGTGCGGGCACCACCACGCGCAGCGCACGCACGTCGAACACCTGATCGAAGTCGAGGCCCTTGCCACGCATCTTCTTGACGATGCTGTAGATGTGCTTCGGCCTCCCCTGTACGGTGGCGCCGATGCCTTGCGCGTGCAATTGCTGCTCGAGGTCCGAGCGCAGCTGCTCAACCCGCAGTTCGCGCTCGACCCGTTTCTCATCGAGCAGCCGCGCAACGTCGCGGTAGGTGTCCGGTTCCAGGAAGCGGAACGACAGGTCCTCGATCTCCCACTTGATCTCCCAGATCCCCAAGCGGTTGGCCAGCGGCGCGAACACTTGCAGCGTTTCGGCCGCCTGCGCGCGCGGCATGCGCTTTCTGGAGCTGGCAAAGAAACGCAGCGTCTGCAGCCGCGATGCCAGCCGCAGCATCACCACGCGCAAGTCGCGGGAGAACGCAAGCAGCATCTTGCGCACGTTCTCGGTCTGCACGACGGGGTCGTCGAGCGGCGTGGTCGCATTGACCGGCGTGGCCGCAGACCAGGCGCTGCGCGCGCGCTTTTGCACGCGCACCAGCTTGGTGGTTTCGATGGCGAGTTCGGCAAAGTTGTCGCCGAACGCTTTTGCGATCACTTCCTGCGGCCGGTTCAGGTAGGCGCAGGTGTAGACCAGATAGCTGGCTGCCTGCATCGCCTCGGATCCGCCGATGGCGCGCAGGATGGCAGCCATGCCGTCTGCGTGTGCCAACGCGTTCTCCCCCGAGTCGAGCGTTTCGCCACTGATCAGCGGCTCGGCGAATGCACGTGCGCGGGCACGTGCATCGGGCTGCGCTGGCAATGACTGCGCGGTGGCGGCGACCACGTCGGGCACCACGTGGGCGATGCTTGCCACATGGCCGGCGGTTTCGGTGCTGAGGCTTTTCATCGGCGCAACAGGCTGGGCAAAATCCTACTCGAGCAGGAAGGATGCGACGCAATCCACCTGGTCGGATGCGACGAGCATCGGCGCGTGCCCGACACCTGCAAACTCGACCAGCCGTGCACGCGGCCCGCGTTGCGTCATCGCATGCGCCACCTCGGCCGACAGCAGGTCCGACTCGGCACCGCGCGTGAGCAAGGTCGGCACATCGATCCGGTCGTACAACTGCCACAGACCGGCCGCGCCATGCGCGACCGACTCGGCCGTCAGGCCGCGCAGGGGCTCGGCAATTGCCGGGTCGTAGTGCAGCTGCCAGCCACCCTGCGGCGCGCGCTTGAGCATCGGCGTGGACAGCACAAGCCATTGTTCGGGGGTGTGCGGACCGAACGTGGGGGATGCCGCCCAGAGCGCCTCGGCTGCCTGCTCGATCGAATTGAAATGCGCAGGCCGGCCCACGTAAGCACCGATGCGCGCCAGCGCCGCCCATTCGATCTGCGGTCCGACATCGTTGAGCACGAGCCGCGTGATCGGACATGGCAATGGCAGCGTGGGCTGCCCCGCGATCATCATGCCGATCAGCCCGCCCATGCTGGTGCCGACCCAGCTCAGACGCTGCAGCGGTGCGCGCTGCTGCAGCGCAGCCAGCACCAGCAGCAGGTCGGCGACATAACACGGCACCTGGTAGCCGGCAGGATCGGAAAGCCAGTCGCTTGCGCCACGACCGGCGACGTCGGCGCAGACCACACGCAGGTCGCCTGCCGAACGCTTCACCAGCGCGCGTGCGAGCACATCGAAGTCGCGGGCGTTGCGCGTCAAGCCATGCACGCAGAACACCACGTGCGCCGCCGCATCGTCGCCCCATTGCCAGCACGCGATCTGGTGCGACGTTGTCGGCGCGGCATCACCGGGCGCATCCGGCCGGGACACGTCGGGACACGACACGTAAAACAGCGCAGGCTGGTCGTCAGGGGCAGGACTCATCGCACAAAAATTCTGTTCAAGGAGCGATACGGATAATCGCGTGATTCGCTCGTTCAAATTGATCCTAAATCATCTTCGGAGAATCTCCCATGCTCGAAGGCAAGACCGCACTCGTCACCGGCTCCACCAGCGGCATCGGGCTGGGTATCGCCAAGGCGCTGGCCATGCAGGGCGCGAACATCGTGATGAACGGCTTCGGTGACGTCGAGGCGCCCAAGGCGGAAATCGTCGCGGCCGGCAAGGCCAGTGGCGTGCGCGTCGCGCATCACGGCGCCGACATGAGCAAGCCCTCCGAGATCGAAGCGATGATGTCGTTCGCTGCCGAGCAGTTCGGCCGGGTCGACGTGCTGGTCAACAACGCGGGCATCCAGCATGTGGCGAACGTGGAGGACTTCCCGCCGGAGAAGTGGGACGCCATCATTGCGATCAACCTGACCAGTGCGTTCCATACGTCACGGCTTGCGATTCCGGCCATGCGCGAGGCCAACTGGGGGCGCATCATCAACATCGCATCCGCGCATGGCCTGGTTGCGTCCGCAGCCAAGTCGGCTTACGTCGCCTCCAAGCACGGCATCATCGGCCTGACCAAGGTGACCGCGCTGGAAACCGCCACCACCGGCATCACCTGCAACGCGATCTGCCCGGGCTGGGTGCTGACCCCGCTGGTGCAAAAACAGATCGATGCGCGCGCCGATAAGGGCAATATGACGGTGCAACAGGCATCGAACGAGCTGCTCGCGGAAAAAGAGCCATCACTGCAGTTCACCACGCCTGCTGAGCTCGGCGCGCTGGCCGTATTCTTTTGCTCCGCCGCGGGCAACAACGTGCGTGGCGTGGCGTGGAACATGGACGGCGGCTGGGTCGCGCAGTGACGCGCGGTCGGTAAGATGGCTGCCGCCCCTGGGTGGGCGCACCTATTGCCTGTGCTTATTCATAGTTTTGTCAAAGAAAGGAAATCACCATGACCCAATCGACCCTTTTGAACATTCGCACGGGCCGACTCGTGCTGGCACTGTCGCTTGGCACCCTCGCCGGCTCGGTGTTCGCTCAGACGCCGGCGGCGGCAGCTGCAGCGTCCGCAAGCAAGCAGGACATGGCGGCTGCCAGCGGCCCCGAAGTCAAGCAGAAAGGCGGCGTTTCCTACGTGGCCGGCGGCATCAGTGACAGCGGCCAGGCAAAAGCGAAGGAGCTCGGCAAGGACATGCCGCTGCATCTGGTGTTTGCGAAGAGCGGAACCGGGGCTTACATGGCCGATGTGGCTGTGATGATCGCAGACAAAGGCGGCAAGACCGTGTTTGATCTGAACTCCTCCGATCCATTGCTGTACGTCAAGCTGCCCGCTGGCAGCTACAAAGTGACGGCCAAGGGGGAAGGCAAGACGCTCGAGCGCAATGTGGAAGTGCCGGCTACCGGTCAGAAGACGGAGACGCTGCGCTGGTGATCGACGGCGTCAAGCACGCCTGATATGCTGCATGCATGGCCCGCCAGGTCGAATGCTTGGCGGGCCATTTGTTCCAATCCAACGCTGCAGCGTGCGCACGCTTGGATTATCTGGATCGATCGCGTGCGTGCCACTGACCGGTTGCCAGCCGCTGCTGCGGTCACCTCCGATGTCCACGATGCGCAGCGGAAAATACCCGCATGAAAGCACCCCCACGCCTGCAAGCCCTGATCGAGGAAGGCCTGATCGACACCGTGCAGCGCCAGCTGATGAGCGGGAAAGAGGCTGTTGTCTTCGTCGTTCGCTGTGGCGACGAGACGCGCTGCGCCAAGGTCTATAAGGAAGCCGCGCATCGCAGCTTCCGCCAGGCGGTCGACTACATCGAGAACCGCAAGGTCAGGAATTCGCGCCAGGCCCGTGCGATGGCCAAGGGCACCAAGTTCGGCCGCGAGGCGCAGGAAGCCGCTTGGCAAAGCGCCGAAGTCGATGCGCTCTACCGCCTGGCCAGCGCCGGGGTGCGGGTGCCGCGACCCTACAGCTTCTTCGAAGGCGTGCTGCTGATGGAACTGGTGACCGACGCGCTGGGCGACGCCGCGCCGCGCCTGAACGACTGCACGTTCACACCCGATCAAGCACGCCAGCACCACGCCACGCTGCTGATGGAAGTCGTAAGAATGCTGTGCGCGGGCGTCGTGCATGGCGACCTGTCCGAGTTCAACATCCTGCTGAGCGCAGACGGCCCCGTGATCATCGACCTGCCACAAGCCGTGGACGCCGCCGGCAACCACCACGCGCAGCGCATGCTGCTGCGCGACGTCGGCAACCTGAGCCACTTCTTCGGCGCGTTCGCGCCCGAGCTGCGCAGCACCCGCTACGGTCCCGAGATCTGGTCACTGTACGAGAGCGGCCTGCTGACGCCGCAGAGCCCATTGACCGGCCACTACCAACGCAAGGCCGGTGCGGTGGACCTGATGAGCGTGATGCGAGCGATCGAAGACGCGCGCGCTGAAGAATCCGCCCGGCTGCTGCGCATGGCCTGAGCCGTTGGCAACGATCTCCGACGTCCGCCCGCCCGCCAACTGCCGCATGCCGCCGCTCAAGTATCTGACCGGCTACCCGGCCGACGTGCTGGTCCGCGTGCAAGCCCTGCTCGACGCCGGCCGTCTGCACAGCCATCTGCGCAAACGCTACCCCGATCCGCATACCGTGCGCAACGAAGCCGCGCTGATCGACTACGTGCAGTCCCTCAAAAGCCGCTACCTGCGCAGCGCCCCGCCCGTGGCCAAAATCACCTGGGATCCCCGCATGCATCAGCTGCAGCAGACGCTGGGCACGCACACAGCCATCTCCCGCGTGCAAGGCGGCCGGCTCAAAGCCAAGCGGGAAATTCGCATTGCCAGCCTGTTCAAGGATGCACCGGCGGCCTTTCTCAAGATGATCGTCGTGCATGAGCTCGCGCATCTGAAGGCGCGTGAGCATGACAAGGCGTTCTACAGCCTGTGCATGCACATGGAGCCAGAGTATTTCCAGCTGGAATTTGATACGCGGCTATGATTGACTGCGGTTGTGGGCGGCCAAGACCTCGGAGCCTTGCAGCCGCCGAGCCGCCGAGCCGCCTGTGACACCTGCGTGCGGCGGGCATGCTCGGCATGCTTTTGCCGTAGCCTGCGCTACGTAGAGCAGCCGAGCTGACGAAAGCATGGGGCCACTGCGGATTGGCGATACTGCCGCACGATGAGCGGTCGTATCAAACGCAAGCAGCGAGATGCCATCCTTTCCGCACTGCCGACAGTGTCCGAGCAGGATCCAATCTGTCCCTTGTGCGGCCGTCCCGTCCCCGCCGCGCAGCAGGACAAGCACCACATGGTGCCGCGCTCACGGGGCGGCACCCACACGGAAGTCATGCATCGAATCTGTCACCGCCAGGTCCATGCGCTGTTCAGCGAAACGGAGCTGGCGCGCAGCTATGCGACGGTGCACGACTTATTGGCCGACCCGGGCATCGCTCGATTCGTGGCCTGGGTACGGGAGAAGCCGCCCGACTTCATGGAGCGCACGCGGCGCAGCGGCCGCCGCGATGGGCACTGAGCGCGCTTGGCCCGATTGCCGCTGTAGACCGTCAAACGATCATGGCCGAAAGACCGATGTTCGGGCTCGAATCCGATCAGCTTCAGCAGTCGCGCGTACCTTCTGCAACTGCATGCGTCGCATCCAATCAATCGCTTATTCGGTGAACAGGAGCGAGCCGAAAGTGCTCTTGCCGGATATGAAGCCCCGACGTTCAGGCGAATCGAGAACGATCGGCCTCATCTTCAGGACAGACGCCAGCGGTTCCGCCGCCCCGCAACAGGTTCATGCCGACTGGATGGTCCTTGGTGAAATACCTGAGCAGGACCCCAAATCCACCTTGCTCGAAGAATTGATAGAACCGCACAAGCTGAGTGCCTTGCGACTCTCCAGGCCATTGCTCGACTGGCTCGATTTCTTCGAATCTCCAGGTCATGACTGTTCTTTCAACCATTCCTTCCGATTCCGGCAAATCAAAGCAACGGTTGGGCCGCCTGGTGTGCTGAGGTTCCGGGCTGCTTGCCTGTCTCAGAGAAGCATCGGGGATCAGATTGATGAAATCCCACGCTTCTCGCGCCGAAGCAGGAGCATTGCTTCGGTGCGACTTCACCAAGGGAGCTGCGCTTGGATATTGCTTGCCCAGCCCCTTGATGTGCCAGCGTCCGCTGGCATGCAGGCTGGCGTGCCACCTCCTGCGGCGGTCTTTGCTGGTCGAGACATATGCGCCGGCTCCGCTGACCGTCACGATCCACCGCGCGGAGCGCCGCGCATGCTGAGAACCCACGGCGAAACTGAAGGTGCGCGGATCGGCTTTTGACTCGGCGTCCGGTTGCACCGTGTGCGTATCGGCCACGATTGGTTGGACGCCGTGAAGAGCTGGTTGGTCGTCATCATTGCCAACGCATCAAAGAACCGTCTGCCTGCCATCCTCATCCCTCTCCCCTTCCCACGCATAGCGCTTGCGCGGCAACACATCCATCCGCCGCAACAACACCGCCATCACCGCCCCGACTGCCGCCGCCGACAGATGCGTCTCCCAGGACACCCCCGCTGGCACCGGCAGCACCCCCCAGACCAGCGAGCCGTACAGGAACCAGACGACCAGCGAGGCGGCAATCGCGCGTCGGTCGCGGCGCAGCACGCCGGCCATCAGCACGTATATCGCCAGGCCGTAGACCAGACCGCTGGCGCCGAAATGCGATGACTCCCGACCGAAAAACCAGACGGCAACGCCGGGCAGCAGCCAGACCGCGGGCAATGTTCTGAGCGCAGCGTTTGGGTAGAGGTACAGCATGGTCGTGATCAGCACGAGCAGCGGCAGCGAGTTGGACAACAGGTGCTCGAAATCAGCATGCACCAACGGCGCGAACACGATGCCGGGCAGGCCGGCCCACTCGCCCGGGCGAATGCCGGACCGTGCGGGGTTCAGGTCCAGCGCGGTGTTGAGACCGTGAATGACCCACAGCAGCACGACGAAGCCGACCGCGATGCGCACAGCGAGCCGGAAGTGGTTGCGTGACTTCGCGGAAGCGGCGTAGGCGGGGTCGGGTATGTTGAGCTGCATTGCGAGTCAGGATAGCCGGGTGCGAACGGATGCGTCGTCCGCAACTTGCGATCGGCCGGCCGGCTCCGCGGCTGGAGCAGCGTTGGGCAGCAGGGACCGCAGGACTCTGCCGGCGCGGTCCCCGGTGGACGTGGGCATTCATCTGCCCATCGCGTTCCACATCAAGGTGCGGCTCACCAGCCGTAAGCTTTCGCAGGATTGCTCATCAGGATGCCCGCTCGCACACCTTCATCCGGCGCCCAATCGGTTGTCAGCAAACTCAGCAAGGCCTCATCGTCGGGCCGGGGATCGCGGTTCGGATGCGGCCAGTTGCTGGCCCAGAGGCACCGGTCCGGGTGGGAGGCCACCAGTGCGCGCGCGAGCGTCGATACATCGTCATAGCCCGGCGGCCCGATCCTGGATGTCTCGTACGGCGCGGCCAGCTTGACCCAGCGGCCTTGCGTGTCGAGCACCGACTGCAGCGCCTTGAACGCCGGGTCGTCCGTCGGCACCGGCTTCAGGAATTTGCCCGTGTGGTCGAGCACGACGTTGCCGGGCAGGCGGTCGATCATCGCTTGGTGCTGCGGCAGCTCACGGCCGTCGAGCTGCAGGTCGATGTGCCAGTCGAGCGGCGCGATGCGCGCGGCCATGGGCTCCAGCGCGTCCCACGGCAGCAGGCCGCCGGCGCCGGCCAGCAGCATGAAACGCACGCCGCGCACCCCACTCTCATGCAGGCGCTGCAGCTCGGCGTCGCCGATGTCCTGCGGCACCACCACGACGCCGCGCGCTGCCTCGCCAAATTGTGCGAGGGCGTCGAGCAGGCACCGATTGTCAAAACCGTAGCCGGTCGGCTGGACCAGCACGGCACGCTCCAGGCCCAGCTTGCGCTGCATCTCGCGGTACGCCGATACCGGTGCGGGCGGCGGCTTGAACGTGGCACTGGCCGCCAGCGGATAGCGGTCATCGTAGATGTGCACATGGCAGTCGCACGCGCCGCTTGGCATGGGTGTAAGTGTGGATGGGTTCATGAGGTGGGGCGGTCTGTTCGATCGACCAGCTTGCGCAGCCGGTGTGCTTGGTCGGCGTTGACCGCCCCAGGCGGCGCACGGCCTTGCACGATCTCTGCGACCTGACGCACGGTCTCCAACGATTGGTGCTCGATCGCGGCCGGCGTCAGCCCGCCGATATGTGGAGTGGCGATCACGCGTGGGTGGCGGGCCAGTTCCGGCGTCGGCATCTGGTCCGGCGCGCGGCCGACATCCAGTGCGCAGCCGGCCAAGTGCCCACTGTCCAGCGCATGCAGCAACGCGGCTTCATCGACCAGGTTGCCACGCGATGCGTTGATGAACAACGCGCCGGGCTTCATCGCGGCGAAGGTTTCCGCGTCCATCAAGTTCTCGGTCTCGGTAGTGGCGGTGGCCAGGCAGACCACGTAGTCGGACTCGGCCAGCAGGCGATTCAGCGGCACCTGCCTCAAGCCTTCGCCGTCAACCTTGGCAAAGGGATCCGTCACCAGCACATGCATCTGCAGTGCACGCAGCACGTCGATCAGATAGCGCGCGATCTGGCCATAGCCAATCACGCCGACCGTTGCACCGCGCAGCTCGCGGCCCATCACCGGCGTGGGCATCGTGCCGGCTTGGTACTGCGCCATAGCCGCGCTGATGCCGCGCGCCAGGTCGATCATCACGCCGACGATCCACTCGGACACCGATGCCATGAAGCCCGCGCTGGCCTGTGTCACCAGAATCCCGCGCTCGCTGGCCGCCGCCACATCGATGTTGCGGATGTCGACGGCGCAGCGGCTGAATACGATGAGTTGCGGCAACTGGTCGAACAACGCGGCAGTGCCCTGCGAATTCCGGTAGCTGACGATGACGTCGCAGCCCCGCGCGGCCTGCGCCAATGCGGCGTCGGTCCAGTTCTGATCCCGGTCCGGGCGGCGCACCTCGCCGAGTTGTTCGAGCCCGGCCAGTGCGCGCGGGCCGTAGTAGTTGGCCAGCGCATCGGGGCCGTGCGTGAGGAAGATGGTCGGTCGCTTCATGTCTACCTCTCATTCAGATGCTTTCGCTTAAAGCGGTGGACACAGCGGATGAGCCTGCCTACGAGCACCTAGCCAGGGGCCACGGAGCTGGCTGAAGCCAGGCCGCAGGCGCTGCCCCCGGTCGGGGGTAGGCGAAAGCCGAGCACGGCGAGCGAAGCCTGGGGGTGGGGTTAAGCATCATCTCAACCAAGGAACTTGTGCGGCAGATACGTCGCCACGCCGGGCACGAAGATCACCAGCAGCAGCACCAGAATCTCGGCCAGCAGGAACCACCAGATGTGGCGATTGACTTCTCCATACGAACACTGCGCGATGCTGGTCGTGACGAACAGCAGCGGCGCGGTCGGCGGCGATACGGCGCCGATCTGGTTGCACATGACCATCACCATGCCCATCTGGAACGGGTCGATCTTGTACGCCGTGCTGAGCTGGATGGCCACCGGCGCAAAGATCAGCAGCACCGCGAGCGAATCGACGAAGGTGCCGAGCACGATCATCACGGCCGCCACGATCAGCAGCACGGCGGTCGGGTTCTGCGAGAACGACGTGACGAACTTGACCGCGCCGACATTGAATTCGAGGTATGCGAGCAGCCAGCCCGAAGCCCCCGCCACCGCGATCACGCCGGAGACCATCGTCGTCATCACGGCCGCGTCGATCAGGATGCGCGGCATGTCACGCAGCTTGATCTTGCGGTAGTACAACGTGCCAAGCAAGAACGCATAAAGGCACGCGATCGCGCCCGCTTCGGTGGCCGTGAAGATGCCCAGCAGGATGCCGCCGACGATCACGACCGGGCCGAGCAGCGCCGGCCACACCTGCGTGACGGACCGCATCAGCGCACGCCATTCGAAGCGGCCATGCGTGACGCGGAGTTCCGGGTAGTCCGCGCGGTAGCTGTAGATCTTGATCGTCGTCATCAGAAAAACGCCGATCAGGATGCCGGGGAAGATACCGCCCAGAAACAGTCCACCGATCGACACCTGCGCGATCGAGCCGTACACCACCATCACCATGCTCGGCGGGATGATCGCGCCAATGGTGCCGGCGGTCGCGATCAGCGCGGCAGCGAAGCCCGCCTTGTAGCCGGACGCCTTCATCGTCGGCACCAGGATCGAAGAGATCGCCGACGCATCGGCCGTGGCCGAGCCCGAGATGCCCGCAAAGATCATGCTGGCCACCACCGATGCATGCGCCAGGCCTGCCCGCAAGTGCCCGACCAGCACGCGAGAGAAATCGACCAGCTGCTGGCTCATGCCGCTGGCCGTCATCAATGCGCCCGCCAGGATGAAATACGGCAACGCGAGCAACGTGAACGAGTCGAGCTGCGCGAACATCTTCTGCGCAAACAGCGGCATCACCAGGCCCGGCACGGACGCCACACCGACGTAGCCGACCAGCGCGATGGCCAGCAGGATGGGCACGCCCGCGAGCATCGTGCCGAGCATCAGCACAAGCAAAAACCAGATCATGCCGCCACCACCGGCTGACTGCGCGGCAGACGCCACGCGCCGCTGAAAATGCGCCGCGCGGCCACCAGCAGCAGGTACGCACCGCCCAGCACCATGCCCGCATACGGATAGCTCATCGGCACTTCCAGCCCGGGTGAGGACTGCATGTGCGCGATCTGCGCGACTATGGAGCCGAGCACCATCAGCGCGACCGCGAAAGCGGCCCACAGCAGTTCCACCAACAGATTGAACGCCGCGCGCGGCGCCGCCGGCAGCAGATCGCAGAACGTCTCGATGAACAGGTGCGCGCCGTACCGATACGCGACCGGAATGCCGAGGAACACGATCCAGATGTGGCCGAAGATCTGCGCCTCTTCGCTCCAGCTGAGCGACGCGTTCAGCGCAAAGCGGTTGAACACCTGCCACAGCGCCAGGCACACCATCGCCCCAAAGATGGCCGCGATCAGCCACTCCACCGCGCGGTCGATCGCGTCAAGCACGCGCGTCATGACGCTGCCCGGTCCGGTGCTGACTTAATGCCGCATCACTGCTTGCGAATCTGCGCAAGCAAATCCTGCGCGCCGAATTCCTTGGCCAGCTCGTCCTGCGCGGCCAGCGCAGCTTTTTGCAGCGGCGCGGTGTCGATGTCATTGACCTTCATGCCGAGCTTCTGGACTTCGGCCAGCGACGCCGCTTCACGTTCGGGCGCGAGCTTGCCGACGTAAGCCGCGGCTTCTTTTGCCGCCTTCATCATCATGGCCTGCTCGTCGGGGCTGAACTTCTTCCATTCGGGCAGCGAGAACACCAGCATCGTCGGGTCCATCAGGTGCCGCGTCAGCGCCATGCAGCAGGCGACTTCGTATAGCTTGAACGAGATGGTGGTGGCGGCCGTGTGTTCGTAGCCGTCCAGCACGCCGCTTTGCAGCGACGTGTAGATCTCGCCGAAGTTCATCGGCGTGGCGTTCGCGCCCATCGCGTTCACGGCAGCGACGAACACCTTGGTCGGAATGGTACGGATTTTCAGGCCCTTCAGGTCGTCGGCGACGTGGACTTCCTTCTTCGCGGTGACCACATTGCGGTAGCCCCAGCTCACGGTCCAGGCCAGCAGCTTGAAGCCGGCTTTCTCCATATCGGCGGCCAGCGCCTGGCCGACCGGGCCGTCCAGCACAGCCTGCGCGTGCGCATAGTTCTTCCATTCGAACGGCAGGCCGAGCACGCCCAGCCGCTTGACGAACGACGCGTATTCGGCCACGCCGCCGGTGGTCGCCGTGGCGCCGGAGCCTAGCCGCATCGCCTCGATCACCTCGCGCGACTGGCCAAGCTGGCTCGCCGGGAACAGCCTGGCTTCGATCGTCTGCGAGTTCGCGTTCACATAGGTCAGGAACTGGTGCGCGAGCATCGTGTTGTCCACGCCCAGGTCGGCCGGGCCGGCGGTGTGGATGCGGATCAACCGCTTGGCCGGCGTCTGCGCGGCGGCCGGTGCCGCGAAGCTGATGGCGGCAAGGGACAGGATCAGCGCCTGGACGGTGCGGTGCATGACAGCCTCCTTATGTTGAGCAGACCCGACAAAAGCATCGCATCTGCTGGAGGCACGTTACGCCCTCAGGCTCGGCTGGTCACCCGGGATTCCACCAACGCACAGCAGCGCGATGCTGTGCTGCAAATCGGTAGCAGCTACCCAGGCAACAGTGCCGCCAGCGTCTGCAACGTGTCTGCTTCCGCCACCGGCTTGTCCTGCCGCCAGCGCAGCATGCGCGGAAAGCGCGTCGCGATGCCGCTCTTGTGGCGGCTGCTTTTGGCGATGCCTTCGAAGCCGAGTTCGAACACCAGCGTCGGCTTCACGCTGCGCACCGGGCCAAAACTCTCCAGCGTGGTGCGCCGCACGATCGCATCCACGCTGGCCATCTCCACATCGGTCAGGCCCGAATAGGCTTTGGCAAACGGGACCAGCTTGCGGTCGGCCTGATCCGGCGGGCCGTCCCAGACCGCAAACGTGTAGTCGCTGTACAGCGAGGCACGCCGGCCGTGGCCGCGCTGCGCATAGATCAGCACCGCATCGACGGTCAGCGGATCGATCTTCCACTTCCACCAGATGCCGACGTCGCGCGTGCGGCCGACGCCGTATTGCGCGCTGCGGCCTTTGAGCATCATGCCTTCGACGCCGAGCGCGCGGGCGGCTTCGCGCTGGCGGGCCAGGTCGGCCCAGTCGGTGCCATGCAGCACGGGACTCGGCAGCAGCGCCGGGTGGTTGATGCATTGGATCAATTCGTCGAGCATCGCACGCCGCTCGGCCTGCGGCAGCGTGCGCAGATCGCGGCCTTCCAGCTCCAGCAGGTCGTAGCCGAGCAGCACCACCGGAATGTCGCGCAGCAGCTTCGGCCCGAGCGACTTGCGGCCGATGCGGCGCTGCAGTTCGGCGAACGGCTGGGCGCGGCCGGCGACGGGAGTGGCGAAGACGCTGGCGTGTGCGCCTGCAGGACCCGCAGCGCCAGCAGCGTGGGCGACGGTGTGATGGTCGATGCCTGCGCTTGGTGCATCGTCAATGTGGACAGCGTCGTTTGCGTCATACCCATCGTCGGCGTCATGACCGTCGCCGGTGGTGGCATCCGCTTTGGCGTCGTACGCATCTACGTGCGCGTCAGCGTCAGCGTCAGCGTCGGCGTCGGCGTCGGCCAGCGTCGCCCGCTCATGCGCAAGCGCGGTTGCTTCGGCCTTGGAATGCGCAGTAGCTGCATTGGCCCGCCAGACCACGACCTCCCCATCCAGCACCGTGCCGTCGGGCAACGCATCGCCCAACGCCATCAGCTCGGGAAACCGCTCGCTCACCAGCTCTTCGCCGCGTGACCAGACCCAGCACTGACCGGCCCGCCGCACCAGCTGCGCGCGGATGCCGTCCCATTTCCATTCGATCACCCAGTCGGACGGCGGCCCGAGCAGATCCTCGAACGCTTCGAGCGGCTGATTGAACGGATGCGCGAGAAAAAATGGATACGGCTGGCCGCTGGTCTGCGGCAACTGCTCGGCCGCCGACTCCGGCACGATCAACGCCCGATAGTCCGCCTCGCCAGGCCGCGCACCGATGTGCGTGTAACCCATCAGTCGCTGCGCCACGCGCTTGGCATCCACGTCGCCGACCGCCGCCAGCGCCTGCGTGACCTGCAGCTTCGACACGCCGACCCGGAACGCGCCCGTGATCAGCTTGAAGTAGACCAGCCGCTCGTCCATCGCCAGCCGCCGCCACTGTGCGAGCAGCACGTCGGGCAGTTGCTCGGGCGCATTGCGCTGCAAGTCGCGCAGCGGCAGCAGATGTTGCTCGATCCAGTCGGCCAGGCCGATGTCGTGCGTCTCACTCGGCGGGGGCAGCAGCAGCGAGATGGTTTCGGCCAGGTCACCCACCGCGTCATGGCTTTCCGCAAACAGCCATTCGGGTAAGCGCGAAGCGTCCTGCGCCAGCGCACGCAGGACCTTGGTCGGCACCAGCTGGCGCGGCTTGCCACCGGCAAGGAAGTAGACCGCCCAGGCCGCATCGCGCGGTTCGGCGCCGCGCAGGTATTGCTGCAGCGCGGCCTGTTTGATCAGGTTCGACGTGGATGCGTCCAGCGCGTGGTACAGCGCGGCGAAGGCTTTCATGCGTCGGCTTGTCGATTCGCGCGCACAACGGACGAGCGGGCCCGGTCGGCATGGTCGCCCGGCTGTGCTTGCTCGTCCTGCCGCGGTTCGTGGTGCTGCTGCGTCGGGTTCGCTTGCTGAATGTCGTTGACCTGCCGGGCTTCTTCGTCGTCCTGGTCTTGGTCGTCTTGCAGGGCTTGATCTGCGCGCTGGGCTTCGTCCGATTGACTGGGACGATCCGACCGATGCGCCTGGTCTCCCCGATTGCCCGCCTCCGCCCGGTCCGCCTGATCGTCCTCCTGCCCATACTCGGTCTTGAACCCCTGCGCATCGAGCCCCTGCTCGCGCAGCCAGCGCACCATCACCGCGACGCTGCCGTGCGTGACCAGCACGCGCTCGGCCCCCGTGCCTCCGATGGCCTGCTGCAGCCCGGGCCAATCCGCGTGGTCCGACATCACAAAGCCCCGATCGACGCCACGCCGGCGCCGCGTGCCGCGCAGCTGCATCCAGCCGCTGGCGAACGCATCGGAATGCACACCGAAGCGCCGCATCCACGGCGTGCCCTGCGCAGACGGCGGCGCCAGCACCAGCGCGCGCTTCAACATGGCCGCATCCACCCCCGCATCCGTCACCTTGTGCGTCGGCGGCAACGCCACGCCCGCGGCCCGGTACACCGCATTCAGAGGCTCGACCGCCCCGTGCACCACGATCGGCCCGATCGACGCATCCACGTTGGCCAGAATGCGCTGCGCCTTGCCGAACGCATAGCACAGCAGTACGGAAGCGCGCCCCGCCGCCGCGTTGCCGCGCCACCACTCGTTGATCTGCCCGAACAGCACCGCCTGCGTGGGCCAGCGGTAGATCGGCAGGCCGAACGTCGACTCGGTGATGAACGCATCGCAACGCACCGGCTCGAACGGCGTGCACGTGCCGTCGGCCTGCGTCTTGTAGTCCCCCGACGCAACCCAGACCTGACCACCATGCTCGATGCGCACCTGCGCCGAGCCGAGCACGTGCCCCGCCGGGTGCAGCGACACGCGCACCCCATTGATCGTGACCGACTCGCCGTACGCCAGCGTCTGCAGATCGATCTCCCCGAGCCGCGTGCGCATCGTGCCGGCGCTGTCGGTGTGCGCCAGGTAGTGGCCATGGCCCGTGCGCGCATGGTCCGAATGCGCGTGAGTGACGACACAGCGATCGACCGGCTTCCACGCATCGATGAAGAAGTCACCGGGCGGGCAATACAGTCCTTCCGGCCGCGCGACGACGAGGTCGCCGGGGCGTGCGCCGGAGGTTTCGCGGGAGCGCAGATGGGGGTGCACTGGGGAGGTGGCGGATTCGGGCATGGAGGGGAGCGGTGCAGCCTAGTTTGGACTTATTTTGACGTCAAAACCCGCAGATGCGCTTGTAGGGTGGCTTTGTGCTGCTATGAAGTTTGCAGTGGTGATGCGGTGTGCCTTCTAGTTTTATGGGAAGTGATTTATCCCACCCGTTTTGTGGAGAACCACTCCCTCAACGCTTTGAGGGTGAGTGACAAGCTGGTTTGTCATTCATGAAAAGCGAAACGCCAATGACAAGATCGTTTGACGCTCATGGACGACTGTCTAAATGCCTTGTCATTGATATTCTCAAATATTTGATCAACAAACCTTGTTGTCTTTAATAAAATGACAGCAATGATCCTCGACACTCGCAGCGCCGTCCACTATCACCTCGGCCATTTCCCTCCACCACCGCTCGATCTCACACGGCTGATGCCAAGCCTGCTCACTGCCACTGCCGCGCTCGCCCGCTACGACCAGATGTTGCGCGGCATGCACAACAGTGAGATTTTTCTGGCGCCCTTGCGCGGCCAGGAAGCCGTGATCTCTTCGCGGATGGAAGGCACGATCAGCACGCTGGACGAAATTCTTCAACTGCAAGCCGAGTTCGGCGACGACGACGAAAAAGCCGCGTCCGAGTTTCGGGCCGACGTAATCGAAACCGCGCTCTACCGGCGCGCGCTGAACACCGCACAGCAAGAGCTGGAGGCCGGCCGGCCACTGTCCGAGTCGCTGATCAAAAGCATCCACCGCCAGTTGCTGTCGTTCGGGCGCGGGGCCAAGAAATCACCGGGTGAATACAAGCGTGAGCAGAACTACATCGGCGAACGTGGCAGCCGAAAGGTCAGCTTCGTACCCATTGCGCCCGAGCACCTGAGCGGCGGGATGGAGGCGCTTTTCGGACTGGCCGGCGACGCAACCATGCCGGTGCTGCTGCGCACGGCACTGGCCCATGCGGAGTTCGAATCGCTCCACCCTTTTGAAGACGGCAACGGCCGCGTGGGCCGGATGCTGATCACGCTGATGCTGTGGCAAGGCGACGCCATCCGTGCGCCGCACTTCTACATCAGCCGGTACTTCGAGAACCATAAAGAGGAGTACCTCGACCGTCTGCGCAACGTATCAGCCCACGACGACTGGAACGGCTGGTGCGCGTTCTTTTTCGCAGCCGTCGCGCAACAGGCGGACCGCACCCTTGAGGTGGCGCAGAGCATCAGCGACCTCTATGAAGAAATGAAGCCGCGCTTCATCGAGCTGCTGTCATCGAAGTACGCGGTGGCCGCCTTGGATTACCTGTTCACTTATCCAGTTTTTGGCAACAGCCGCTTTACCAGCCAAGCGGGCATCTCGCCGCAGACCGCGGCCCGCTTCGCCCGCGTGCTGCTGCAGGAAGGTCTGCTGCAGACGGTGACGGAGGCCGCAGGAAGAAGGCCTGCGGTCTATCGGTTTGAGCCGTTGATGGAGCGGGTGCGGGTGTAGTAGGGGTGCAGATGTCCGCTTTCGTCGCATCACCCAGAAGTCGGGTCGAGGCACTCATCGAGGCCTTTTGTTAGTAGTTGGAACGACGAAGTCAAACAGATGTCTGCTCCCTTGCCAGCAGTCTTAATTTCCAAGTCTGGATTTGACTGCCGATGATCTGAAAAGCTTCCACCCGGAGTTCAGGCTGAAAAACGTGAACCACACATTTAGTGTTTCACCTGATGTCGGTACACTACAGGTAGTGTGTCGTTCGCATTTTTTGGTTCGGAGTTAGCTATGGACAAGGTTGCTATTGAGAAAGAAGTCCGACGTCTCCAGTTCGAGATTTACGGACAACGGGATATCCGCTACCCACTGGGCGTTCCAGGCATACCAACGCTTTTCGATCCGCTGAACGTAGCCGAGCACTGCGGGCTATTCTTTGAGGCGCGCGATCGGCTCGACACCGACTATGCTGGGGGCGGTGAGGCTGCCGGCGTGTGGCAACGGAGTCGCTCGACGATCTTGGTATCGAGACGCTTTCCCTACGACGTTCAACGATTCACCGGCGCTCATGAGATTGGCCACTACGTTCTTCATCCTTGGATTGGGGACCGTACTCTGCACCGCGAAATGCCCTTTGATGCGCCTCGGGCCAACCGTCCGGCTATCGAACGCGAAGCGGACTACTTTGCTGCCTGCCTGCTGATGCCGCGCAAGGCGGTGATCTCGGAGTTCGATGCACGCTTCCGCACGAAGCACCCATTGGTCCTGACTGAAGTCATCGCTTGGCACTTAAAGCTCGACGAGCACGTTCTGTTTTCGGAACCGTCAGGGTCACTTTTGTTCGCCAAGGCTGTCGCTCGGGCGCAGCGGTTCGATCGCCGTCAATTCTCTTCTCTCGCTGAATTCTTCGGTGTTTCGGCGGCGGCAATGGCAATCCGATTGGAAGAATTGGAGTTGGTCATGCCGTATCTGTACGCATGACATCAGTTCTATTTGAAAGAATTGGGTTGGTATGACCCTTCTCGTTACGCCCTATTTGGTGCAACTCACTTTTGAAGCCGCGCTGAAGTCGTTTTGGCGAAAGGATGCGCTTCGCAAGTTCCTGCGGGAGTGTCACGTCTCAGAGGCTCACCTATCGACCTGGGCCACAGAGGAGGTCAAGCGAACATTCTTGGACCGCACGTTCGCTGCGCTACAGCGCACCGAGAACGGCAAGCGCGCAGTCGGCAAGATGGCAGTCGCGCTCGCGGAGCAGACAACGTTCCCCGACCTTCGCGATTGGGAGGATTCCCAGCACAAGGTTGCGGAGGCGAGACGGGCCGTCTTCGAGCTAAAGGCGCTGATCGATAGGCAGCACGAAGAAGTCAGGCAAGAGCGAGAGGTTAAGGCCGCGAAGGCAGTGGCCCAAGCGGAGAAGGAGCAGGTGCAACGGTCAAGGCTAAGCTTGGAGAAGTTGATGCAGCAGCTCACCGACCTGCACCCACAGATGGGTACTTCGCCAGGCGGGTATGCGTTTCAAGAGTGGGTATACGACCTTCTGACGTTTGGGGAGATTGACAACCGCCGGCCATACATCACAGAAGGCCGGCAGATCGACGGCTCGATCACGATTGACGGCACAACGTATCTCATTGAGATGAAGTTTGCTGATGCGCAGGCGGCTGCAACCGACATCGACATCTTTCGCAGCAAGATCGAGAGCAAAGCCGACAACACGATGGGCCTGTTTATTTCGATGGCTGGGTACTCCTCAGTCGCTGTCAAGGGAGCCTCTGGTAAGCAAACGACGATGCTGCTGATCGATGCTCCACACATATATCTCGTACTCACCGGCGCGATGTGTTTTCAAGACCTTGTTCGGCGTGTGCGTCGCCACGCCGCGCAGACCGGTGAGTCGTACCTTGCTGTCTCTGCATTTGGCGGCTGAAACCACGGTCGCAACCTGTATGGATTGCGCGCCGTCGGTTCTTATCCACGATGCAATGCTTTCGACGTCGGCTTGAGGCTAGTAGCTCATATACGGGCAAGCAGCAACTGCATTGTTCGCCTGCTAAAAACCGCCTGCGGCCCCACGTTTGGAGAGTAATTGTGGATGGCTGGTATGGGTGTCACCAGACCATTGCAGGCGTTCACATGCATTAACTTGGCGGCAGGAAGTTTGGTGCTCCACGCTGGGAGTGCGGCGCCTAGGCGCCTAGGCTCGTGAGCTCGTGGGCTCCGACAAAGCATTACCCAATTTTCTGCATCGACTAGGAACCTCAACCCCCACCAAGCCGCCCTCCTCCTCTGGACCCACCGCCAGTCCGGCACCGTCATCGATACCCTGCCCGGCGCCCTTCGTCCGCAAGACACCGCAGCCGCTCACGCGATCCAGGCCGCCCTGCCCGCCGTCGCGAATCAACCCGTGGTTGACTGGAAGATCGCGGCCACGGGCGCTGCGGGGCAGGCGCACATTCAGGTCGATGGGCCGCTTTGCGGGCGCATCTTGGGCAGCTTCGTGCAGCCGATCGGCGGCACGGTGTCGCTCGCGGGCAACCGCATGTAAATGGTCGAGCCGGAGTTTCGTTCCGCATGGGCGCTGCCTTGCCGCCGCGCGCCACGCCTTACGGGGTCGATCAGGTGCTGGGAGCCGTCGCGTCGCTCCATCTGGCCTTCGAGCTGCCCGATTCGCGCTTTGCGGACTTTGCTCGGGCCGGCAAAGTCCAGTTGATTGCCGACGATGCGTAAGCACGCAGCGATGTCATCTTGAGATTCGTTGATCCGATGAGCACGATGGTGTCCACCAAGTTGAATGATCTTGGTGGCGAATTCGCCGCTGCAGGTGCACCATTCGTGCTGACCGCGCAGCGTTGCGGCGATGGTGACGCACGGGCGCGCGGCGAACCCAATGGAGGTCCATGATGTCTTTGCCTGCCCAGCAGCCGAACACGATCCCCGAGCAGACGGCCCGGATAGCCCGCGCGATCTATCCAGACGGCAACCCAGTCATGCGCCTGCTTGACGCTTTGCACCTGGTGGTGGGCCGATAGCGACTTCGCTGATCTGTTTCCCATCACGCGGCCAGCCGGCCGAGTCGCCGGCACGGCTCGCACTGGTGAGCCTGCTGCAGTTCATGGAAGGACTCACCGACCGCCAGGCGGCCGACGCTGTGCGCACCCGCATCGACTGGAAGTACCTGCTGGGCCTTGAGCTCTGCGACCCCGGCTTTGACCACACGGTACTCAGCGAATTCCGAGCACGGCTGCTCGTGCACGGTGCCGAGCGGCGGCTGTTCGATGTGGTGCTGGCGCTGGCGCAGACGCGCGGGCTGCTGCAGGCCGGTGGTCGCCAGCGCAGCGACTCGACCCATGTGCTGGGCAAGGTACACGTGTTGGGCCGCTACGAGCTGGTGGTCGAGACTCTGCGTCATGCCCTTGATGCGCTGGCCGAAGCCGCACCCGACTGGCTGCGTGCGCACGTCACGCCTGCCTGGGTGGATCGCTACGGACTGCGCGCGAGCGGCTTCCCCTGGCCTAAGGGCGCCTCCAGTCGCAAGCAGTGGATTGCCGACACCGGCGCCGACGGCATGGCGCTGCTCGCCGCGCTGAACGCCCAAGACGCGCCTGCACAACTGCGACAGCTGCCAGCGCTCGAGACGATGCGACCCAGGTGTGGGTGCAGAACTTCATGATCGAGGAGTCGGCCGATGAACCCCGGGTGGTCTGGCGAGCGTCCGAACAATGTTCCGCTGTCGGGCAACGCCATCGCCTCACCGCACGACACCGAGGTGCGCCATGGTTGCAAAGGTGAGACCGATTGGATCGGCTTCAAGGTGCATTTAACGGAGACGTGTGATGCCGCCACACCGAACCTGATCACCCACGTCGAGACCACGGCAGCGACCGTGACGGATCGGACGCGGTGACACCGGTGATTCATGCGGCGCTGCAGCAGCGCGCGCTGCTGCCCAGCCTCCACATCGCCGACACCGCCTACGTGAACTCGGCGCTTCTGGTGCAGTCGCGCGAGCACTACGGCCTCGAGCTCGTCGGCCCGACGCGCCGCAACAACCTCTGGCAGGCCAGGCAGGCCGAGGGCTTTGCAGCCGAGGACTTCCGCATCGACTTCGCCAGCCAGCGCGCCGTCTGCCCGGCCGGCAAGACCAGCCTGAACTGGCAGCCAATGCTGAATCCCTACGGCAAGCCGATCATCAAGATCCGCTGGTCGCGCAACGACTGTCGCTGCTGTGAAATGCGTGAGCGTTGTACGCGCTCGACGCCGCCTCAGCGACAGATCACGGTGCGTCCTCAGGCCCAGCACGAGGCGCTGCGCGAGCGGCGAGCGCATGAGCAAACGGCCGGCTTCGCCGCCGAGTACGCCCGGCGGGCCGGCATTGAGGGCACGCTCTCCGAGGCCGTACGCGTGCACGGGATGCGACACACGCGCTACGTCGGTCAAGCCAGGACGCATCTGTCCCACTTGATGATGGCAGCAGCGATCAATCTCGGACGGCTGCTGCGCTGGCTTGCGGGAAAGCCCAAGGCCTGCGTGACCCGGTCCCGCTTCGAGCGGCTGTTCGCCGCTGCTGCGTGAAGTGAGTCGGAGGGAATTCGCCACCAGGATCAGTTGAATAGGTGGACACCATGGAAGACTCCAGTCGCGCGCCACGTCGGCGTCATCCGGTTGAGCTGAAGGCGCAGGTCCTGCGCGAATGCGCCGAGCCAGAAGCGTCCGTGGCCCGCGTGGCGCTGACGCATGGCCTGAACGCCAACCTCGTGCACAAGTGGCGGCGCCATGCCGAGCGCGGCAACCACGCGTTGGCGCCGACGCATGAAGCAGGCGCGTTCATCCCGATTGCTTTGGCCAGCGAGCCGGCGCCTGAGCCCAGCGACATCCATCTCGAGCTGCGCCGCGGCCCGCTGCTGGTCAATGTCACTTGGCCGGTCGCCTCCGCTGCGCAGTGCGCCACCTGGATGCGCGAGCTGCTCAAGTGATCCGCGTTGACTCGCTGTGGCTGGCTGTGGAGCCGCTGGACATGCGCGCGGGTACCGAGTCCGCGCTGGCCCGGGTGGTCCAGGTCTTCGGCTCAGCGCACCCGCACCACGCGTACCTGTTCGCCAATCGGCGCAGCAACCGCATGAAGGTGCTCGTGCATGACGGCATCGGCGTGTGGCTGGCCGCACGACGCCTGAACCAAGGCAAGTTCATCTGGCCCAAGACCGCTGACACCGCGCTGGCGCTGAGCCGCGGGCAGTTCGATGCGCTCATCCTGGGCCTGCCGTGGCAGCGGCTGGGCGAAGCCAGCATCATCCGCGTGTTGTAAGGCGAGCCTGCCGCAATTGCTGAAACTCCCGATGCCACGGTAGCGGCTCGTGCGGCACGCTCATGCCCTGTGATCGGCACCGCTGAACTCAACGACCTGAACGCGCAGCAACTGCGCGATGTGGTGCAGTCCCTGCTGGGCACGCTGGCCACTCAAACGGCCGAGATCAAGTTCAAGCAAGCGCTGATCGACAAACTCACGCATGAGATGGCGGTGCTCAAGCGGCTGAAGTTCGCCGCCAAGTCAGAGTCCTTCAATGCCGAGCAGAGGAGCCTGCTGGACGAAGCGATCGATGCCGATCTGGAGGCCTTGGCAAGGGAGATCGAACAACTTGCACCGCCGCCCCAATCAAAGGCTGCAAAAGAGCAGCCCAAACGCCAGCCGCTGCCCGCGAGCCTGCCGCGCCGAGAGATTCGTCATGAGCCCGAACGCACCACCTGCAGTTGTGGCTGCCAGCTCAAACGCATCGGCGAGGACGTGGCCGAGAAGCTCGACTATGTGCCGGGCGTCTTCACGGTGGAGCGCCACATCCGCGGCAAATGGGTCTGCGCGCAGTGCGAGACGCTCGTGCAAGCGCCGGTTGGGCCGCACGTCATCGACAAGGGCATCCCCACGGCCGGACTGCTCGCGCAGGTGCTGGTGGCCAAGTACGCCGACCACCTGCCGCTATACCGCCAAGAGGGCATCTTCGCGCGTGCCGGCTTCGCGATTCCACGCTCGACGCTGGGTGCCTGGGTCGGGCAGTGCGGCTGGCAGTTGCAGCCGCTGGTCGATGTGCTCAAACAAGAGCTGCTGCAAAGCCGCGTACTGCATGCTGACGAGACGCCGGTGGCGATGTTGAAGCCTGGCCTGGGCAAGACCCACCGGGCGTACTTGTGGAGCTACTGCACGACGAGCTTCAATCCCATGCGCGCCGTCGTCTTCGACTTCGCCGACAGCCGCGCCGGCCAGCATGCCAGGGACTTCCTGGGTGTGCATGACCCAGGCGGCTGGCGCGGCGCGCTGGTCTGTGACGACTTCAGCGGCTACAAGGCCATGTTCGAGATGGGCGTCGTGGAAGCGGGCTGCCTGGCGCACGCGCGGCGCAAGTTCCATGAGCTGTGGGTCAACCACGGCAGCACGGTCGGCGAGCAGGCGCTGAAGTTCTTCAGCCGGCTCTACGACGTGGAGCGTGAGGTGCAAGACCTCACAGCCGATGAGCGAAAGCGCATCCGCCAAGAGAGATCCCGTCCGGTGGCCGACGCGCTGCACCAGTGGCTTGGCCAAGAGCGCCAGCAGGTGCCTGAAGGATCGGCCACTGCCCGAGCCATCGACTACAGCTTGAAGCGCTGGCAGGCGCTCACGCGCTTCATCGACGACGGCGAACTGCCAGCGGACAACAATTGGGTGGAAAACCAGATCAGGCCCATTGCAGTGGGACGCTCAAACTGGTTGTTCGCCGGCAGCTTGCGTGCGGGCCAACGAGCCGCGGCCGTCATGAGCTTGCTGCACTCGGCGCGGCTGAACGGGCACGAGCCGCACGCCTACTTCAAGGACATGCTCGAGCGGCTGCCTGCGCAGCCGGCCAGCCGCATCGCCGAGCTGCTGCCGCACCGCTGGGTGCCGCTGCCGGGCGCTTGATCGAGCAAGCGTGCCGGCGTCAAGATGGGATCGCCGCGTGCTTACGACGATGCGTGCTGTGGGCAATTCGCTTTTGGTTCGGCAACGCCTGCCGCGTGGCGCACGGCCGATCTGGCGGCGCACCGGGTGCATGCGACGGTGTTCGATGCAGCGGGCCGCGAGCGCTATGCGCGTGATGGTGAGGGGCGCGCGCTGCTTGGCGACCCGCTCACCGCGCTAACCTGGCTGGCCAATGAGTTGTCGGCACTGGGCATCGGCCTGCGCGCCGGCGACTGGGCCTCGTGCGGCACGTGCATGGTGCCGTTGGAGGTTCTGCCGGGGGATCGTGTGGTGGCCGACTACGGCACGTTCGGCCGGATCGAGTGGAGCTTGTCCGACTGGGTTAGTGCGGGTTCAAGCGCCTGCGGCGTCAGCGACAGCAGGTGTGCCGTTGGCTTCTTTTAGGCTCCGGCCTGACGGCAGAGTCGTTTCCTCTGCCGTGCAGTGTAACGCAAGAGCCGCACTGTCTGTGTTGTTCATCGGTTCTGTATTACTATCGTAATACAGAACAACCAGGCACCAATGATGACCACTCGCTCCGTTCGGTTGGACGACGAGGCCGAGCATGCGCTGGCCGAAATCAGGCTTCGCTCTGGCCACTCCATCTCCAGCGCCATCAAACTCAGCCTGCTCTCCTTTAGGGACAATGCCTTGAGCCTTCAGGATCGGCGGCCGTCCGAATTTTTCATGGGGTACGACTTCGGCGAGGGGGGCTACGCGATCGGACCAGCACGCGATTCACGCCGCATCGTGCGTGAGAAGCTTGCGCAGCGCCGCGCCCGTCGATGACGTTGATCGATACCGGGCCTTTGGTCGCCCTGTTCGACCCAAAGGATGCGGACCACGCGGGTTGCCACGAAGTGCTGCGCGAAATCGAAGGGACTCTGCACACGACCGAGGCGGTCCTGACCGAAACGTTCCACATGCTCGATCCTGCAACCAAGGCGGCGGCTGGGATCAAGCAGTTCGTGCTCGACGGCTACCTCCGCCTTCTAGCGCTGGATCAGCCAAGGCTGATTCGCTGCTTCGAATACATGGCGCAGTACCAGGACCTACCGATGGACTTTGCCGATGCCACGCTCGTTGCATCGGCGGAGGCACTTGGTACGCGTCGCATCTTCACGCTCGACTTCGCCGACTTCGGCGTTTACCGGCTGAAGCGCGGGCACCAATTGCACGCATTCGAAATAGCAGGTCGCGAGCGGCTGCAGTGAGTCCAGGTCCGGCGCTTCTGTGCCCGGCTTCGAGCAAGCCATAAGCGAAACGGATCGGGTTCTTTTTTGTCCAGGCCAGCTGGCTCTGGCTTCCACAGCGATTGCGGACCGGTCCCCGTCTTTATCGCCGAGGCGAATAGCACAATGGGTCCTGCTCAGGAAATGAATGCTGTGGGATTGCTCGGGCATGAGCGAAGTCCGAAGCCGAAGCCAACGTCACGCTTTCGGCAACGTCACGCCGATCTGCCCCTGGTACTTGCCGCCGCGATCTTTGTAGCTGGTCTCACACACTTCATCGCTTTCGAAGAACAGCACCTGGGCACAGCCTTCGCCAGCATAGATCTTGGCGGGCAGCGGCGTGGTGTTGCTGAATTCGAGCGTCACGTAGCCTTCCCATTCGGGTTCGAAAGGCGTTACGTTCACGATGATTCCGCAATTGCGGACGAACACGCCGGCTTCCAGTGCGAAGTTGCCGGCCTCGGGCACCGTCAGGCAATACACATCGTGCTGGCCCGGCAGCTCCTTGATCTCGACGATCTTGTGATTGCGCTGCGCCGGCACGCCGCAAAATGCAGCAAGCACGTCCGGAAAGCGGCGAAACACCGATCGGTCGCAGTTCAGCAATCCTGCCGCGCCGCGGATCGATCCGGTTTGATCGAGCGCTGCGCGAACCGTTTCGCCCGTGATGTCACCGCGCAGGTTGATGCCGCGTGCCAGTTCGGCCTGCGCGCTGCGGCGCGATCCGTCGTCACGCGCCCAGACATCGCGGCTGATCTTTGATTGCCGCAGGCGCTCGGCGTCGCTTTCATAGCGGCGCAAGGTGCCTTGGCGATGGGCTTCGCGCGTGGCCGCCGTCGGGTTGCGGCGTGCCTCCAGCACACGCTCACGAATAGGGAGGTACTGCCCTTCATTCCAGAAAGACACCGCGCGCTCGCGCTGGGTCTGGCTTTGGTGCGCAGACCACTGTGGATCGAGCGCGAGCCGTGCCAGCGCCTGCTTGATCGACTCCCCATGCTCGGCTGGATCGAACGATTCACCGTACGAACGGCTGTTGTGCATGCGCAGATGCGCTTGCGCTTCCATCCGCTCGATGTTCGTCGGCCGGTTGTTGCGCCGATCCAGGTCGACGTGGTGCCGGTGGGTGCCAGGCGTGTCCGCATAGACGCGGTTGCGTAGATTCCATTCGTCGGCCAGTCGATGCGTCGGCAAGACATGCCCATTGATGGGCTGGTAGACCATCTCATAACCGCGACCCAACTGCCGATACAGCGGCATCAGCGATTGGCCCGGCCGAAGTTCGCTCGCCGGCATCATGCGGCCGTCGCGTGTCAGAAAGTCGTGATCGGGCGTCGCGTGGATCCACTCGTCGTTGTCAAGCCGCAGCGCAAGCAAGTTGTCGCGGCCAACGCAGCGCGGCGCGTCCAGCAACGACACGATGATGCGTCCGCCAGGGCCCAGGCTGTAGCCCCAGAACAGCTCGCCATCTGCGTGGCGCTGCGCCATTTCTTCAAGCGTTGGCGAGGTGCCATCGACCAGTGCAACCCGTGTATCACTGCTGAAACAGCGTGCGTACGTCGATTTGCCCAAACAAATCGTGAGCACATTCCGCGGTATTCGAAAGTACTCCAACGTCCTCGCCAGCGCAAAGCTGTTCGGCGGAATGATGCAGCTGTCGCCGTGGAAGTCGACAAAGCTTTTCTCATCGAAATTCTTCGGGTCCACCACCGTGCTGTGGATGTTGGTGAACACCTTGAACTCGGGCGCACAGCGGATGTCGTAGCCGTAGCTGCTGGTGCCGTAGCTGATGATCCGGTTGCCGTCGCGCTCGCGGATCTGGCCGGGCTCGAACGGCTCGATCATGCCGCGCGATTCGGCCATGCGGCGGATCCAGCGGTCGCTCTTGATGCTCATGGGCGGGCCGATCGAACGGGAGGATGCTGCATCGGGTGGCTTTCTCGAAGAAGTCTGGTTACTACGGAAATCATAGCTGCTGGTGCAAGGAGTACCTGCGCCCGAGGCACATTTTGCTCAAAATCGGCGGGTTGGGCGGAGCCCAGCTCAGGGCGCCAGTTTCCCCTGCACGCCCTCGACCAGCCAATTCATGCGCAGGATCTGGTCGTCGGTCAGCGCCTGGCGCGCTTCGATCACCACGTGCCCTTCGTTGTCGCGCACCGGCAGATCGCCCGCAGCGAACGGCTGCAGCCGGCCGGCCGCGATGTCGTCCATGCGGGCCCGTACCTCCCGGCGCAGCGGCTCTCCGGCAGCGGGCCCGTAGTCGCCGATGCGCACCATGCCGCTGGCCACGCCGCCCCAGACGCGGCCGCTGGTCCAGCTGCCATCCAGCAGCGCCCGCACGCGCCGCTTGTCGTAATCGCCCCACCAGTGGGTGACGGCTGCGAGCTGCGCATGCGGCGCCACCTCGCGCATGTCCGAGTGGTAGGCGATCGCGAGTTGGCCGCGTTCCTCGGCCGCGGCCATCACGGCGGTCGATGCGGTGTGGAACGCCAGCACGTCGGCGCCCTGGTTGAACAGCGTCATCGCGGCGTCGCGTTCGCGCGGCGGGTCGAACCAGGTGTCGAGCCAGATCAGCCGCACCTGCGCGGCCGGGTTGACCGAACGCATGCCGAGCGTGAATGCGTTGATGCCCTGCAGCACTTCGGGGATCGGAAAACCCGCCACATAGCCCGCGATGCCCGACCGGCTCGCACGCCCGGCCGCGATGCCGGCCAGATAGCGGCCTTCGTAATAGCGCGCGTTGGCGATCGCCACGTTCGGCGCGGTCTTGTAGCCGGTGATCGATTCGAACTTCACGCCGGGGAAGTCGCGCGCCACTGCCAGGGTCGGCTCCATGTAGCCGAAGCTGGTGGTGAAGATGAGCTGGTTGCCGTCGCGCGCCAGTTCGCGGATCACGCGCTCGGCGTCCGTCCCTTCCGCGACGTTGTCGACGTGGCGCGTGCGCACCGCATCGCCGAATGCCTGGTCGACTGCCAGTCGGCCCAGTTCGTGCTGGTGCGTCCAGCCGACCGGCAGCACCGGCGTGACGTAGACGAACGCCACGCGCAGCGGCTCGGCCGGCGTGGCCGCCCAGCCTGCTGCGCACGCGACGGTGGCAGCGGCTGCACAGACGATACGCAGGGCGAGGTTTTTATACATGGTGGTCCTCCACATGGCTCCGGAATGGAACAAACAACACGCTGCGAGAACTGAAGCTACGGCCTGCGGCGTCAGCGGAAGCTTAACCACGCGTGCTGCCGCCAATTTGCGAAGGACGTCGGTGATTCAGCCGATGGCAGTCGGCCCGCCGCTTTGCTGGGCTGGTGCTCGTTCACGCCGAACGTGATGCACCTTGTCCAAGCGCGCGTCGTGCCCCGATCAACGCCCGAATCGGGCCTGCATCGCAGCGGTTGAAGGCACCGATTGCAGCTGTGTGTGCGAGCTGCTTGTCGATGGCTCGATCACCCGCGGTGCGGTCGGGTCGGACGCACCACGCTGCGCACCGTTGCGGAGCCTGAGCAAGTGGTCTCACCTCAAGGTCCGCATCCGCGTGGGCTGATGCCCAGAGCCGTTGCCCGAGCGCTTGGCGTGTAGGCATGAACCCGCAACCGTTCGCATGGTTATCCGTCAGTCGCCACGGCAGCGGCCATTCACAATTAACAGCCAATCACCAATCCGATGGAGCACAACCCATGACCAATGAACAACCGCAAGCCGGTGGAAGCATTCCCGACAGTGACCATATCGAAGTCGGCGACGAAAGCCGGGTCGAGTACTGGGCCAAGAAGCTCGATGCGACGCCGGATCAGATCAAGGCAGCGGTCGAACGCGTCGGCAATCTTGCCGCAGATGTGGAGATGGATCTGAAAGGCACGCATTCAACCACCAACGCGGACCAGGAAGAGCGCGCGGAAGTTGAAGCCAAGGACAAGCCTGCTTGAAGCTTCGCCGATCAATAGCCAAGAAGCGCAAAGAAAAAAGCCCCGGTCGCATCGAAGCGCCAGGGCTTTTTTATAACCGATCGAACCGGTCGCGCCAAGCGTGCCGGTCGATGGGCCGGCTTGTGATCACATGTTGTCGATCATCACTTGGCCGAAGCCCGAGCAGCTGACCTGCTCGGCGCCGTCCATCAGGCGCGCAAAGTCGTATGTCACCTTTTTGCTTGCAATCGATTTTTCCATCGAGCTGATGATCAGGTCGGCGGCTTCCTTCCAGCCCATGTGGCGCAGCATCATCTCGGCCGACAGAATCTCGGAGCCCGGGTTCACATAGTCCTTGCCCGCATATTTCGGCGCGGTGCCGTGGGTGGCCTCGAAGCACGCGATCGAATCCGACATGTTCGCGCCCGGCGCGATGCCGATGCCGCCGACCTGTGCGGCCAGCGCGTCGGAGATGTAGTCGCCGTTCAGGTTCAACGTGGCGACGACCGAGTATTCGGCCGGGCGCAACAGAATCTGCTGCAGGAACGCATCGGCGATCACGTCCTTGATGATGATCTCGTTGCCGCTCTTCGGGTTCTTGAAGCTGCACCACGGGCCGCCGTCGATCTCTTTCGCGCCGAACTCCTTTTGCGCAAGCGCATAGGCCCAGTCGCGGAAGCCGCCTTCGGTGAACTTCATGATGTTGCCCTTGTGCACGATCGTGACGCTGGGCTTGTCGTTGTCGATTGCATATTGGATCGCTTTCCTGACCAAGCGCTCGGTGCCTTCGCTCGACACCGGCTTGATGCCGATGCCCGAGGTGTTCGGAAAGCGGATTTTCTTGACGCCCATCTCGTCGATCAGGAACTTGATGAGCTTCTTGGCCTTGTCGCTCTGCGCTTCGTATTCGATGCCCGCATAGATGTCTTCCGAGTTCTCGCGGAAGATCACCATGTTGGTCTTCTCGGGTGCCTTGACGGGCGACGGCACCCCCTTGAAATACTGCACCGGGCGCAGGCAGACATACAGATCCAGTTCCTGCCGCAGCGCGACGTTCAGCGACCGGATGCCGCCGCCGACCGGCGTGGTCAGCGGCCCCTTGATCGACACCACGTATTCGCGCACGATCTTGAGCGTCTCTTCAGGCAGCCAGACATCCGGGCCATAGACCTTGGTCGCCTTCTCACCGGCGAACACTTCCATCCAGTGGATCTGCTTGCTGCCGCCGTAGGCTTTTTTGACGGCCGCATCGACCACTTTGAGCATCACCGGCGTGATGTCCTGGCCGGTGCCGTCACCTTCGATGTACGGAATGATCGGCTGGTCCGGAACGTTCAATGAAAAGTCGGCATTGACGGTAATCTTCTCGCCCGCATCCGGGACTTTGACGTGCTGATACATAGGGCGAATGACCTTCCTGGAAAAAAGAAATGCCGAAGACATTCGGCAGGGTGACGATTGAAGCCATCATGGATTGCCGAGGCGTGAAGTTGACAGCTGCATCAACCTTTGCGCGCCCCATCCGTTTGATATGAAAGTGCGTAGGATTCTACCGACATCGCTTGCGCAACGAACCTGTCAACGACGCTCGGATGGGTCACGTTAAAGTGCGGTCGTCAGTCTGCGCCAAAGGCTTTTCGCCCACTGGCAGGCTGTTGGCAATCCAGACGACATAAACCAAAGGACAATCGATGAAAGCAAGCGTTGCAACCCTCCTGATCGCAGGCCTCATGGCAGGCGGTGCGTTCGCGCAGACCACTGCGCCCTTGACCGGCACTGCACAGGCGCCGACCAAACCCGGCACCCCGACCGAAGCAGCCGGTGGTGCGCAGGGCAACACGCCGACGTCCGTGAACACCCCGCAGGCTGGCCCGAAAATGACTTCGCCGAAGGGTGCGGTCGACAAAGGCGTGGTCAGCACACCGGCGCAGGCGCAAGGCTCGACTGCAACCGCTCCCGAGAACGTCATGAAGCATGACAACAAGGTCCAGCACACGACCGCGCCGCGTGATGGCAATGGCATGCGGACCGACAAGGCGACGATGACGAAGAACGTCGACAAGCCGGAGTCGCCTGTGGTGTTGACGACGCCTGCACCAGGCCCCGTCAAGACGACGCCGAATGCGACGCCGACGGGCGGCACGCCCACTGCGAAGTGAGGGCGTAGTCGGCTTTGAACGCCTTGCGCTTGCACAAGCTGCAAGGCGTCTGGTCCGACAACAAGCCTACGTTCGATCGTGGGCTTTTTTGTTTTTTGCGACGGTTGGTGAATGGACTGAATGAGCAGCGGCTTGATTACTTCGATTCATGTAACCTTTGGGTTGGCGGCATCGAAACTCACTCGACGCCTCTGTCGTCAATGATATGTCGCTGGTCGATACGAATGCCATACGCGCATTTATGTCAACCTTGCCTTGATGCTTGCGTTGAAGTGAAGCTTTCTTGATGTGTTGCCGTAAAGCTATCGAGGCAACTTGAGGAAGTTGTTCGAAGCGTTCCGCTTGGAATGAAGCAGTTGTTTGGTTTTATTTATGAAAAGGACAATCCTCATGATGAAGAAAATGATTCCCGTTCTGATTGCCGGCCTGTTTAGCGCTGGTGCGTTCGCGCAGGCAGTCACCACCAAGCCCGGTGAAGCGATGGGCCCGACCGGCACGAACAGCCAGTCGACCGGTGCATCGAAGAGCTCGGGTATGCCGTTGAAGGGCGATGCGGGTGCCAAGACCGGCGCTGCCGTTACCACCAAGCCTGGCGACGCCATGGGCCCGACCACGACCACGGCAACGAACCCGGGTACGGCGTCCACTGGGGGCACATTGAAAGGGGACAAAACCCGCGATCCGGCAGTCACGATCCAGCCGGGTGGTGCGATGGGTCCGACCGGCGCGACGTCTGCCGGCCCGAAGAAATAAGTTCCCACTCGGACAGGGCGCGAAGCCAGCCGGTTCAGCTGCATCGATGCAGCCGCGACCAGCTGGTGCCCACCACCGGTTGAAACTGAAGGCCTGCGTCAGCAGGCTTTTTCTTTTGCGCCTTGCATTGCTGCGCGGCTCCGCTTGTGTGCGGCATGCGCATGATTCGGCAGGACCGACTCCAGCCCTCCCTTCCCCATCACCACGACTGGATGATCCGACCATGCGCTCGGCAAACTCCCGCCTCGTTGCCGGTATTGCGGCTACTTTTGCATTGACCCTGTCGCAGGCAGGCCCTGTCATCGCTGAGCCTGCACCACAGTTGAATTTGCCGCGCGAGCAGTTGTCGGCAGGCGTACACCGCATCGACGTGCAGATCGCAGCAACCCCTGCGCAGCGCGAGATCGGCCTGATGATGCGCGCCGACATGCCACAACCCGAAGGCATGCTGTTCGTGTTCGAGGAGCCCGGTGTCCAGTGCTTCTGGATGAAGAACACGCTGCTGCCGCTCACGGCTGCGTTCGTCGATGACCGTGGTGCGATCGTGAATCTGGCCGACATGCAGCCGCAGACGACCGAGTCGCACTGCTCGAGCGCACCGGTCCGTTATGTGCTGGAGATGAACCAGGGCTGGTTTGCGAAGCGGCACATCGGCGCCGGCGCGAAGCTCAGCGGTCTCCGGTTCGAGTCGGCTTCACGGAAGTGAATGCGCTCGTGCATCGGCTGACTGCGCAAAAAGCAAGGGCCGGCACGCGCTCGACGCATGCCGGCCCTGGTGGCCGCGGGCCTTGGCGCGTCAGGTGAAGTTGGACTGCGCGAAGTCCCAGTTCACGAGCTTATCGAGCCAGGTTTCCACGAACTTCGGCCTTGCATTGCGGTAGTCGATGTAGTAGGCATGTTCCCACACGTCGACGGTCAGCAGGCCCTTGTCGCTGGTGGTCAGCGCACAGCCGGCAGCGCCCATGTTCACGATATCGAGCGAGCCGTCGGGCTTTTTCACGAGCCAAGTCCAGCCGGATCCGAAGTTGCCGACCGCGCTCTTGGTGAACGCTTCCTTGAACGCACTGAAACTGCCCCATTTGCCATCGATTGCCTTGGCCAGCGCACCGTCAGGCGTGCCGCCGCCGCTGGGCTTCATGCAGCTCCAGAAAAATGTGTGGTTCCAGTTTTGCGCAGCGTTGTTGTAGATGCCGCCGCTGGATTTCTTGACGATTTCCTCAAGCTGCATGTTCTCGAATTCGGTGCCCTTTTGCAGATCGTTCAAGTTCTTCACGTAGGCCGCATGGTGCTTGCCGTGGTGGTATTCAAGCGTTTCCTTCGAATAGTCGGGCGCCAGCGCATCGACCGGATACGGCAGGTCAGGCAGTTTGTGTTCCATGGTGGTTGTCCTTCTGTATGGCTGTGAGGAAAGGGTACGGATCGGTGAGAGCAGCAGGCGCCAGCCGCCCTGCTGCCCTGGTCAGGCTCATTCTAAGGACCTAATCGTTGGCTGCGGCGTGATGACGATCAGACCTGCGGCGCCGTCGGCCAGCGTCGCAGTGACCGCCCGGCCGGCCGGCAGCTGCCGCACGCTCGTGATCGCAACGCCGTCCTGTGCATCCGCCAGCCACGCATAACCGCGCCGCAGCACCGATTGCGGCCCCAGCAGCAGCAGCGCGCGCTCAGCGCGCTCAAGCCGGGCACGCGTATCCGCCATGCCGTTGCGCCGAACGCTGGCGAGCCGCTGGTGCAGACTGTCGGCGCGGCGTTGCGCGCGCGCGGCGGCCGCCGCGATGCCGGTATCCAGCCGCTGCTGCTGGCGCGCGAGCAACAGCCGCTGCGCATGGCCGATGCCGGACGGCCGGCCCAGCCGCTGCGCGGCCCGGTCCAGCCGCTGCGCACGCCGATCCAGCTCACGCGCAAGCCCCTGTCGCAGCCGCTGCCGCGCTTGATCGAGTGCGGCCAGCCACTGCTCGCGCGGCGCCAGCGCCAGCTCGGCTGCTGCGGTCGGCGTCGGCGCGCGCAGGTCGGCGCAAAAGTCAGCGATCGTGAAGTCGGTTTCATGGCCGACGCCGACGATCACCGGCCGGGCACTCGCCACGATTGCACGCGCGAGTTGTTCGTCGTTGAACGCCCAGAGGTCTTCGATCGAGCCGCCGCCGCGCACCAGCAGCACCAGATCGACGACGCGGCCATCCGGCAGCAGGCCAGGCTGCTGCACCTGAGCCAGCGCCGCGCCGAGTTCGGCGGCCGCGCCGGCGCCTTGCACGCGCGCGGGCGCCAGCACGACTTCGAGCTGTGGTGCACGCCGACGCAGCGCGCTCAGCACGTCGTGCAGCGCTGCCGCACCCGTTGAAGTCACCAAGCCGATCGCGCGCGGCAGTCGCGGCAGCGCGCGTTTGCGGGCGGAGTCGAACAGACCTTCGGCGTCGAGCCGTGCCTTCAGTTGCAGAAACTGCTCGAACAGCGCGCCGGCACCAGCGCGCTGCATGCTCTCCACCACCAACTGCAGTTCACCGCGCGCCTCGTACACGGTGAGCCGACCGCGCAGTTCCAGCACGGCGCCGTCCTGCGGCGTGAAGTCGAGCAGACTGGCGGCGCGCCGGAACATCGCGCAACGCAACTGGCCGGCTGCATCCTTGATCGAAAAGTAGCAGTGCCCGCTGGCGGCGCGCGTGAAGCCGGAAAGCTCGCCGCGCACCGCAACCGGATTGAAGCGCGCATCCAGCGCACCCGCCACGGCGCGGCACAGTGCGCCGACTGGCCAGACGGACGGCGCCACCACGCGGTTTTCAGGCTCGAACACCAGCAACAGCGCGGGTTCGCGCATATTTCTGCATGCGACTCATCCACAGCGCGGGCAAAAGTGCCCTGCGCGTGGCCGAACCCACTGGACGTTGTGGCTGCTCGGTGCAAGTGGTTGATTTTGTT
The DNA here is from genome assembly GCA_965218765.1 of Burkholderiaceae bacterium. Classification (GTDB taxonomy): domain Bacteria; phylum Pseudomonadota; class Gammaproteobacteria; order Burkholderiales; family Burkholderiaceae_C; genus JBBPYC01. The sequence goes on from CBDCLU010000002.1 coordinate 1,627,381, forward strand.
GGATTTTCCACTGTCTTATTTTTCATCAGATTGTCATGAGCACGCACTGATGCGGCATTCAGCCTGTTCAATCCCAACTTGCCAACAAAGTTATCCACAGAAAATGTGGACTTTTTGCACACCGGGCACCCGATGCAGCCAGCGCCGCCTGCAGACCTGTCCGGAGCGGATGAAGGCGATCAGCAAGGACCAGTTTCACCAGATGGAAAGCACGGCGCCGGCGACCGATCGCGGCCAAACACGGTCTAGGTCGGCAAAAAGTGCTGCGCGATAATCGCGCCGTGACGCCACGCCGCCCGCGTGGCGAACTGCCGGGGACGCCGACTTGATTTCGATCATACAAGCCGCTGGCTGGCCGATCTGGCCGCTGGTGCTCTGCTCGATCGCCGCACTCGCGCTGGTGATCGAGCGCTTCATCAGCCTGCAGCGCGGCAAGATCGTGCCGCCGAAACTGCTCGATGACGCGATGACGGTGTCGCTGCGCACCGTTCCGTCTTCCGAGGTGATCGCCAAGCTGGAGCAGAACTCGTCGCTCGGCCGCATCCTGGCCAGTGGTCTACGCCTGCTGAAGACGAACCCGCGCTGCAGCGACGAGGAACTGCATGCCCAACTGGAAGCCACCGGTCGCGAAGTCGCGCACCGGCTGGAACGCTACCTGAGCGCATTGGCCACGATCGCCTCGGCCGCGCCGCTGCTCGGCCTGCTGGGCACCGTGATCGGGATGATCGAGATCTTCGGTTCGCAAACCCCGGGCGCGGCCGGCGGCGTCGGCGGCAATCCGGCGCAGCTCGCGCACGGGATCTCGGTTGCGCTCTACAACACCGCATTCGGGTTGATGATCGCGATTCCGGCGCTGATCTTCTGGCGCTACTTCCGTGCGCGCGTGGACGCCTATCTGCTCACGCTCGAGCTGGCATCCGATCGTTTCGCACGCCATCTGGGCCGGCTTACGCGCACGGCAATCGCGGACGCCGCGCCGCCGGCCGGCTTGGCGCCACGGCCGGCACCGCTGCCCGGCGCCCAGCGAAGCGGCAGCGGCGCATGAACTTTCGCTCGCGTTCGCGTGACGAGCCCGAGATCAACCTGATCCCGTTCATCGACGTGCTGCTGGTGGTGCTGATATTCCTGATGCTGACCACCACCTACAGCAAGTTCACCGAGCTGCAGCTGCAGCTGCCCGTCGCCAACGCGGACGCGATGGCCGAGCGCCCCAAGGAAATCATCGTCTCGGTCAGCAGCGACGGCCGCTATGCGGTCGGCACGCAGCCGGTGCCGGAACGCAGCGTGGATGCGCTCGCCGCCGCCATGACGGCCGCCGCGCGCGGCGGCGCGGACACCACCGTGGTCGTGAGCGCCGACGCAAGCGCCGCGCATCAGGCCGTCATCAAGGTGCTGGAAGCCGCGCGGCGCAGCGGCCTGAGTCGTCTGGCATTCGCCGCGCAGACGCCAGCCGGCCCGGCCGGCAACTGAAAGCCGCCGGCTTGCGGCAGCCCGGCGAGCGTTCGCTCGAACGCATCGTGCGCACGGCCTGGCAGCGGCGCGGCGCCGTCGCCTGCACGCTGTGGCCGCTGTCGTGGCTGTATCGATGCGTGATCGCGCTCAGGCGCTGGCTCTACGCGGCCGGCTGGCTGGCCTCGCAGTCGGTCGGCGTGCCGGTGCTGGTGGTCGGCAACCTAGTCGCGGGCGGCGCCGGCAAGACGCCGGTCGTGCTGTCACTGCTGCGGCATTGCCGTGCGCGTGGTATCGCGGTCGGTGTGGTCTCGCGTGGCCACGGCCGGCTGCTGACGCGCCGACTGCCCGACCTGCGCGAGGTGCAAGACAACAGCACGGCCGCGCTGGTCGGCGACGAGCCGCTGTTGATCCGGCAGCTGACCGGCGTGCCGGTATTCGTCGCGCGCGACCGCCTGGCGGCAGCGCGCGCGCTGCTCGCCCGGCGCCCGGAAATCCGCCTGATCCTGAGCGACGACGGCCTGCAGCACCTGGCGCTGCGGCGCGATGCGGAACTGTGCGTACTGGGCGCAAACGGCATCGGCAACGGCTGGGTGCTGCCGGCCGGGCCGCTGCGCGAAGCGGGCCGCGGCGTAACCTGGGTGCTGGATGCGGGCGAAGCATCCCAGGAGCCACCCGGACTTGCGGCCAGCCGAGGCCGCTTCCGCTGCCGGCGCGCGCTGGCAGCGGAAGCGCACGACGCGCAGGGCCGCAGCGTCACGCTCACGTCGCTGATCGGCCAGCCGGTGCAGGCAGTCGCGGGCATCGCGCATCCGGAAGCATTCTTCGCCATGTTGCGCGCGTGCGGACTCGAGCTGGCCAGCACGCAAGCGCTGCCTGATCACTATTCTTTCGATAGCTATCAAGGTAGTAGTGACCAGCGCCTGCCGCTGGTTTGCACGGAAAAAGACGCGGTCAAGCTGTGGCGCCTGCAGCCGCAGGCGCTGGCGGTACCGCTGGAGCTCACGATCGACGCCGCATTCTTCGAATCGTTCGACGAATGGTTCGCGGGCACGGCTGCCCAAGCCCGTTTGGCAGCCAGCTAGCCAGCCCGCCGGGCGCCTGCGTCGCTATCATCACCCGATGGACACCCGCCTGTTGGAATTGCTGGTCTGCCCGGTCACGAAGGGGCCGCTCAAGTTCGACCGCGAGCGACAGGAGCTGCGCTCGCGCAGCGCCCGGCTCGCGTATCCGGTGCGCGACGGCATCCCGATCCTGCTGGAAGACGAAGCGCGCACCCTGACGGACGAGGAACTCGGGCTTTGACGGCAGCCGTCGGCCAGTGCGCAGCCGCGGCATCGGCGTTCGCGGTCCGCCGCATGACGTTCACGGTGCTGATTCCGGCGCGGCTGCAGGCGAGCCGGCTGCCCGACAAGCCGCTGGCCGACATCGGCGGCCTGCCGATGGTGGTGCGGGTGGCACAGCTGGCGGCGCGCTCGTCGGCGCAGCGGGTGGTGGTGGCAGCCGACCATGCGCGCATCCTGGCCGCGTGCGCCGCACACGATGTCGAGGCAGTGGCGACCAGCCCGCAGCATCCTTCCGGCAGCGACCGTCTTGCCGAAGCCGCCGCGCTGCTCGGACTGGCCGACGACGCAATCGTCGTGAACGTGCAGGGCGACGAGCCGCTGCTCGACCCTGCGCTGATCGATGCGGTCGCGCAGCTGTTGGTCGAGCAGCCGGATGCGGCGATCAGCACCGCCGCGCACGAGATTCACACGCTGGCCGATTTCCTGAACCCGAACGTGGTGAAGGTCGTGCTCGACCGCCGCAGCCGGGCGCTGACGTTCAGCCGCGCGCCGATTCCGCACTGGCGCGATGCGCCTCCCAGCCCTGCGCCGGGCCCCGCCGGCTTCGACCATCGGCCGCTGCCGGCGCCGTTGCGCCATATCGGCCTGTACGGCTATCGCGCGCATTTTTTGAAGACGTTTCCCACGCTGGCACCGGCTCCGCTCGAGCAGTGCGAAGCGCTGGAGCAGCTGCGTGCGCTCTGGCACGGGTTTGCGATCGCGGTCCACCTCACGCCGCACGCGCCGGGGCCTGGCGTGGACACGCCAGAGGACTTGGCGCGGGTGCGCGCGCTGTTCAATTAAGGCATCCAAGCCGGCGCGCATGTCGAAACGCGCGTGCAAATACGCGTGCTATTCTTTGCGCCGTCCAGCTGGGCCGTCCGGCCCGTTGCTGCGCTGACCTGGGCGCTGACCCTGGGGCGCCGACCGGCCGTGCTGCCTGCACCGAAACCCAGACCCGATCCGCCCGCGGCTGCAACGCCGGACACACAAGAAAGACCTGCAGGAGACGCACGACCATGAGACTGATTCTGCTGGGTGCGCCCGGCGCCGGCAAAGGCACACAGGCGACGTTCATCTGCCAGCAGTACGGCATCCCGCAGATCTCGACCGGCGACATGCTGCGCGCAGCCGTCAAGGCCGCAACGCCGCTCGGGCTCAAGGCCAAGGCCGTGATGGAATCCGGCGCGCTGGTCAGCGACGACATCATCATCGGCCTGGTGCGGGAACGCCTGACCCAGCCCGACTGCGCGAACGGCTTCCTGTTCGACGGCTTTCCGCGCACCATCCCGCAGGCCGAAGCGTTGCGCGCGGCTGACGTCGGGCTCGACTGGGTGCTGGAGATCGACGTGCCGTTCGATGCGATCGTGGAACGCATGAGCGGCCGGCGCTCGCATCCGGCGTCCGGCCGCACCTACCACGTGCGCTTCAATCCGCCGAAACGCGAAGGCTGCGACGACCACACCGGCGAGCCGCTGATCCAGCGCGTGGACGACCATGAGGACACGGTGCGCAAGCGGCTCGAGGTCTACCGCATGCAGACCCGGCCGCTGGTCGCTTATTACTCGTCCTGGGCCGACAGCGGCGTGCCGGGCGCGCCGAAGTACCGCAGCATCAGCGGCACCGGCAGCGTCGAGGCGATCACCGAGCGCGTGCTGGCGGCGCTGCAGAGCTGACGGGGCGGGCGGGCGGACTGGCCGCAGTTCAGTTCAGCAACGCCAGCATCAAGGCGATGCGCGCCTTCACCGGACTCAAGCCGTCGCACGATTCGAACGGATCGCCCACAGGCGGTCGCACCTCACCCCAAGGGCAGCGGCTGGCTCGCACCACGCGCACACCGGCCGCTTGCGCCGCAACCAGCGCCGTTTCCAGTTCATGCCGCAAGGTGCCGTTGCCGGTGCCCGCGGCCACCAGACCCTGCACGCCCGACTGCACCAGCGCCTGCACCACCGCGCCGCTTGCGCCCGCGTGATTGAGCGCGATCTCAACGCGTGGCGGCGATACGGCAGCCAATATCTTTTTGATACCTGACAACGCTTGATCCGCCCGCGCAGACAGCGGATTTCGGTGCCAGATCAGCGCGGTTCCATCGATCTGCGCAAGCGGCCCGGCATCGCCTGAATCGAATGCGTTCAGCCGGCTCGTGTGCACCTTCTGCACATGCCGCGCGTCGTGCACGTCGCCGGCGCAGACCGCCAGCACACCGCACGCGCGCGGGTCCGCCGCCACCAAAATCGCATCCGCCAGATTGCGCGGGCCGTCCGGCGCGGTTGCCGTGGCCGGCCGCATTGCGCAGGTCAGCACCACCGGCTTGTCCGCGGGTAGCACGCGGCTCAGGAAATACGCGGTCTCTTCGAGCGTATCGGTGCCGTGCGGGATCACCAGCGCACCGATCTCGGGCCGCGCGAGCCAGTCGCGGCAGCGCAACGCAAGCCGGCGCCAGAACACGAAATCGGCGTCCTTGCTGTCGATCTGCGCCACCTGCTCGACCACCAGCGGGACTGCGGGCGGTTCGGGCAGGCTTGCGATCAGTTGCGCAACGCCGATGCTGCCCGCCTGGTAATCCATCTCATCGCCGCCCGCGTCCACAGAACCGGCGATCGTGCCGCCCGTGGCCAGCACTGCAATCGTGTTGCTCATCGGCACGCCTTGCGAAAAAACTTCCGCTTTACAGGAAATTGGAACTGGTTAAAATCACAGCTACTGGATATCGAAACAGGTTTTTTGTGAATTTAGCCGTCAGGCTGGGCATCGCTTTCGATGACCAGCTACCCAAGGCAACGTCTCATCAGGTAAGCGCCATGCATCATGTTCCCGACGATCCATCAGCAGCCACGCATCTTGACCCAGTTGCCAGCAAACGTCTGCGCAGCGGCGGCCATGCCGACCGCATCGCAACGTTGCCGGTGCGGCTCACGGCCCGGCAGCAGCAGATTCTGGAACTGGTGCAGCAGGCCATCACGCGCACCGGCGCACCCCCGACACGCGCTGAAATCGCAGCCGAACTCGGCTTCAAATCCGCCAACGCAGCCGAGGAACACCTGCAGGCGCTGGCGCGCAAGGGTGTGATCGAGCTGGTCAGCGGCACCTCGCGCGGCATCCGGCTGCAAGGCGACGCGCTGCGCCGCATCCACGCGGCGCGGCTGCAGGAGCAGCCGGATGCGGCATCGAACGCCGAACAGTTTTCCCTGCCGCTGATCGGGCGGGTCGCGGCCGGCGCGCCGATCCTCGCGCAGGAACACATCGACCGCATCTGGCAGGTCGATGCCAACCTGTTTCAGCAACGGCCGGATTTCCTGCTGCGCGTGCGCGGCATGTCGATGCAGCAAGCCGGCATCCTCGATGGCGACCTGCTCGCGGTGCAGTCGACCAAGGATGCATTGAACGGCCAGATCATCGTGGCACGGCTTGGCGAAGAGGTGACGGTGAAGCGCTTCAGGCGCACCGCGGAGGCGATCGAGCTGCATGCCGAAAACCCGGAATTCCAGACCATATTCGTGCAGCCTGATCAGCCGTTCGAGATCGAAGGCCGCGCGGTCGGGCTGATCCGCCATTCGGTGCCGACGTGAAACGGACAGCCGACCTGGCTTGGCCGATACCGGTCGGGCCGGCGGCCCCGTATGCAAGGAGATAGGCCCTTTTTTTTGGTATCCACCGGCTGCGCAAGGTGGCGGGCGTATGACCTTTTTTTGGGCATCACCCTTTCGCAGCAGGTCGTCTTGCGTGGAAATCCGGCCATGCGACGTTTCGCATGGCCGCCGTCGAAAGACCGGCAGCACCGAGCTGCCGGACCGAGATGGCTAAGGTCGTCCGCGCAAGACATTTGAGGTGTCGGATGCGCTGTGCCTGTGGTGCCGGCTTTCAGCTTGATGTCCATCGAGGCGTCGAGCTGTCGAAGCAAAGCATCACGAAAGCCAGTGCGGCCGGCCAATCCTGCCGTGTGTTCAACCGCTGCTGTTCATTCGAAAGAAGGTGTCACATGGGTTTCATATCGACGATTCAACACGACGGCCGCCTGTTCGTCGCAGGGCGGCCACGCCGCTCGCGCACGACAGCCGGCCTTGCACCCGCACCGCGCTTGCCTGCACCAGCGCAAGAGCCGACTTGGCAGTCTGCCGACTGGGCCCAGCAGGCGCAGACAGCGGCCATGCTGCTCTGGCAGGCGGGCAAGCGCCACTTGTTGGCCGCGGTCGAGCGGGTTGCGCAGGAAACGAGGCCTGGCACAGCCAGTCCGTCCGGTCCCGCCAACGTTGCCCGACCGCTGCGTGTGCTGCATGTGCTCGACGCTGCGGGTGGCGGTGGCGGCGGCCGGATGGTGATCTCCGGGCGCATGGCCGATGTCTGCGCGGAACTCGAACGCCTGGCGGCCTGGGAGGCACGGCATGCACGCTGCTGACATCCGACTCACAACACCGGGCCATGTTTGCCGGGGACTTGGCGTCAGGCCGACTGCACAGGCTGCACCGGGCGCAGCATCGGCAGCCAAGCTGTTGGCAACGACACGGCGGTTCTTCGAGTTGCCCGTGCCGGCTGCGGGGCCCCGGGCAACGCAAACGTGCAGCGGGAGCGCCCGCAGAGCTGGGTCCGGCCGCTCTGGCGGCTGCTTGATCGGTTGCAAAACTCGTTGATTGGGCAGCCAACCATCGGCCTCGAAGCCATGCGTTGTCGCCAGTAAAGCGAGAAGCCATGGAGTCGGTGCACCGACAATGCGGCTTTCATCCCATCGATGGCGAACGTTCTGCTTTCCCCGCAACCACTGCTCGACCACGCACAGATCGCAGCGCGCATTCCGCATGCGGGCCGGATGTGCGTGCTCGACTGGGTGGCGAGCTGGGATGCGCAACAGATCGTCTGCGGCAGCACGAGCCACCGTGCGGCGGACCATCCGCTACGTGCGTCGGACGGCAGCCTTGGGATTGCTGCGGGCATCGAATACGCGGCCCAGGCGATTGCGGTACACGGCAGCTTGCTGGTCGAGCATGCCGATGGGTCGCCTGGCAGCCGGAAGAAGCCGTCGGCAGGCATGCTGGCCAGTGTGCGCGGTGTCGAGATGCACGTGTCAAGCCTCGATCAACTCGTGCACGATCTGTGCATCGAAGCCACGCAGCTGGCCGCCGACCCCCATGCATTGGTGTATTCGTTCGCAATCTATGAGGACAACGGCGGGGACACGCCTGCGAACACGTCCGCCGATGCGGGGCGACATCGCAGGCGCCTGCTGCTGAACGGCCGCGCCTCCGTGATGCTGCTGGCCGACGCTGGCTGACCGGGGCCCCTCCTGGTGTTGAGCGCAGTGCTCCCGCGAGAACCGTCTGCCGGCTGTGGATTACCGGTTTTTGCCCGAGTCCGGCCTTGGCTACACTGCCTCGATGACCAACCACAACGCATCCCGGCGTGCGCTCGTGACCGGCGGCAGCGGAGCGATCGGCAGCGCGATCTGCCGCCGGCTGGCCGAGCAGGGGCTGCACGTCCATGTGCATGCGAACACGCAGCTCGCTGCGGCCGGCGCGGTGGCCGAAGCGATCCGGTCGGCCGGTGGCAGCGCTGCGGCGGTCGCGTTCGACGTGACGGACGCGCCGAGCTGCGAAGCCGCCTTGCAGCAGTTGCTCGAAGAAGGCCCGATCCAGGTGCTCGTGAACAACGCGGGCATCCATGATGACGCGGTGTTTCCGGGCATGCAGGCGCGCCAGTGGCACCGCGTGATCGACGTGTCGTTGCACGGGTTTTTCAACGTCACGCAGCCGCTGACGATGCCGATGCTGCGCACACGCTGGGGCCGCATCGTGAACGTGTCGTCCGTCGCCGCGCTGGCCGGCAATCGTGGTCAGACCAACTATGCGGCGGCGAAAGCCGCGCTGCATGGCGCCACGCGGTCGCTTGCGCAGGAGTTGGCCAGCCGCGGTGTCACCGTGAACGTGGTTGCGCCCGGCATCATCGATGGCGGCATGGCAGTCGGCGCGTTCGACGAACAAAAGCTCAGGCAGATGGTGCCGATGCATCGCGCCGGCAAGCCACAGGAGGTGGCCGACCTGGTGGCGTTCCTCGCCTCGGACCAAGCAAGTTACATCACAGGCCAGGTCGTCTCGGTGAATGGCGGGATGTATTGACGCTTGCCCTGGCCGCCCGACTCATGCTGCAAACAGCAGGCACCGGTCCTGCAGGAAGCGCCAGCGGCGAGCACGACGCTACATCGTGCGCACCACCAGCACCGGTACCGGGGAGCGGCCGAGCACGCGCAGCGTGACGCTGCCCAGCAGCAGCTTTTCGATCCCGTGGCGGCCGTGCGAACCCATCACGATCAGGTCGGCGCCGGTGGTCTGCACCGTGTTGAGAATGCCGTCGTGGATCACGTGGTCCTCGATCACCGACTGTTCACAGACCAAGTCGCGGCCGGTTAGCACGGCCTGCGCGCGCTCGAGCGCGCCTTGCGCGTTCGCCTTGGCAGCGTTCAGATATTCGGCCTGGCCGAACACGTAATCGCCGCCCAGGCCGGTGAATGGATAGTTGTCCACCACGCTGACCAGCGTGATCTTCGAGTCGAACGCTTTCGCGAGTTCAGCTGCCTTGTCGACTGCCTGCATAGCGGTTTCCGAGCCGTCGACCGGCACCACGATGTGCTTGAACATGAATTTCTTCCTTCCTTCCTGCCTGCCTGCCGCGGAAATCGACGCATCGGGCATGCTGCGCAGCCGGGATGCTTGGCGTTTTCAGCATAGCGAGGGCTCCGGCTGCTGGCAATCGGGGATAGCCGAAGGACGGCTTCAGTCGCCCTGAAAACCGCCCGCGCGGTAGGTCAGCACCAGCGTGTCGCGCCAGCCGGTCGCGATGCCCGGCTGCGGCGGCTGCAGCGGCTGGATCGGCGTGGTCTCATGGATCACGCGTGCATCGTCGAGCAGCAGCAGGCTCCAGGGCTCGGTCATCGTGAAACGCTGGCCGTTCGGCCCCGCCGCATCGAACACGCGCGTCTCGCCGCCTTTCACGCCGTGGCGCGCGGCCAGCAGCACGGCGACCACGTCGACACCATCGCGGTGCGCGCCTTCCGGCGTCGGCCGGCCGATGCCGTCGGATGTGTCGATGCGGAACTGGTGCGCCTCGATGAACCAGGGCCGATCGCCCTTGAGCGCGCTGCACAGGCCGCCGACGCCGCGCAGCAATGCCTGCCAGCTAGGCGCGCCGGTGACGGTTTCGGCAACCGGATTGAACCAGCGCTGCATGCCGCCATGCAGCGCGTTGTATTCGACCGGCTGCCAGTGCGCGCGCCGCGGTGCTGCGGCGAGCAAATCGCCTTGCTGCACGAAACACGCATGGCGGCGGCGCCGGTAGCGGCCGCCGTCTTTCAGGTAGTCGTCCGGCGGCAGATCCTCCCAGCCCGGCAGCAACGCGTCGAGCTGCCCGATGTCCGCGCCGATCAGCTCGCCCACTGCGGCTGGACTGAGGACGGCAAAGCCGTGCACCTCAAGTTGCTTGACAGAGTCGGCTGCAGCCGTGTACGGCGGGGGAAAGGCAAGCGTCATGGCAACAGATTATCTGGCGCGCGCATCAGCGGCTCGCTGCCAGCACGGATCAATTCGGCGTCGAGCCGCCCTCACACAGACATCGCCAACGCGTGCCGCGCGAGATCGAACAGGTCCTCCTCGAACATTTCGCCCGGCACCACCTGCGCCAGCCGACCCCGGCGGTCGATCACGCAGGTCAGCGGAATCACCTTGCGGGTCGTGATGCGCGCACGCAAACCAGACGCCGAATCAAGCGCCACTGGGAAGCCGTAGCCGTTGCCCTGCATGTAGCGTCCGACCTTGTCGGCATCGCCATCCACCGATACCGCCAGCACGCGCAGGCCCTGCTCGCGCAGGCTGCGATGCAGCTTGCTCAGATGCGCGTTCTGGCGCTGGCAGAACGGGCACCACGTGGCCCAGAACTCGAGTAGCGATACCCGCCCCATCCAGTCGGCCGGCTCGATCACGCTGCCGTCGAGCAATGGCACCGCGGGCCAGTCGACGGCCTTCGGCAGCGCTGCTGCGCCGTCGCCCGCCGACTGCGCGCGAACCTGCAACCCAGGCAACACCAACGTTGCAGCCAGCGTCGCACCGATCGCCCAGGCACGCCGGTCGAGCAGCGGCTGACCAAGCTCGGAACGGCGCTGTATGCTGTTCATGTCTTCTCCTCGACCGATATGGGCGGCGAACCAACGTCAAAAAGCTGCGCAGCTGGCAAAGACCGGACCGCAGGCCCCGCTTGCGTGGAGCGCGAACTTGCAGCCGATCCTAAAAAGCGGCGTCGCTCCCGGGGCAAACATCACTTCAAGCCCTGCTGCTGCATCAGCAAATACGTGTTGTACGCGTTTATCCGGTTTGCCGCACCGAACAGTGGCAACCGATCGAAGCGAGACCAGTCGACCTTGGCGTATGCCTCCTCGAACGGCTCCAGGTTGTCCGCCGCCTGCTTCATCGACTGGCGCAGGAACAGCAGGTAGTCGCGCGTGCCCTGCAGATCGGCGAGCGGGTCGGTCGATACCGGTCCATGACCGGGCACGAGCACTTTCGGTCTCAGGTCGATCAGCTGCTGCAGCGAAGCGATCCAGCGCGCACTGTCGGCTTGGCCCACGTAGGGAATGCGGCCGCGGAACACCAGGTCGCCGGAAAACAGCACGCCGCGCGCGGGCAGGTAGACCGCCAGATCCTCAGGCGTGTGCGCAGGCCCGACGTGCCGGATCACGAAATCGAACGAGCCGACCCTCAACGTGGTCCGCTCGCCGTCCAGCCAACGGTCCGGTGGCACCAGCCGGGTCTGCTCGTCGATCCAGGGCTTCAGGTCGGTGCGGCTCGCCTGCAGCCGCAGGCGCGCCTGTTCGGAGTTCAGATATTCCTGGCCTTCGCGATGCGCAAGGATCGTGGCGCCGACCTGCTTGAATGCCTGCAGTCCATACACGTGATCCGCGTGATAGTGCGTCACGATCAGGTAGCGGATCGGCTGCGTCGTGACACGCCCGATCGCCGCGATCAGCGCTTCTGCAAGTGCCGGCGCACCCAGAGCATCGATCACGACCACGCCGTCGTCGGTGACCACGAAGCCAGCGTTCGAGATGAAGTTGCGGTTTGCCGCCGAACCCACTGCCGCTTCGCCCTGCACGAACCAGACGTTGTCGGCGACTTGCTGCGGATGCAGCTCGGGCGCAGGCAACGCAGCGTCAGCAGGGCACGGCGCCGCAACGAGCGCGAACAGGCCGAGCACCAGAGCCGAGGCCCATGCCGACCCCCGTCGCACCAACCGACCAGTCCACCATCCACGCCATGCATTCATCGCATCCGGCCTGACTGGCGACTGATCAAATGAACGAAAGCGACCGAAGCCATCGCCACCGCAGAATAACGCCGAGCACCTCGCCATCCGCGATGCCGACTGAAGCGGCCATGGTCGTGCATGGAAACCGGTCCAACCTGCAAAGGGAATAACAGATGAGCCAACGGTTCGAGCCAGCCGAGCGCGACCAGCGAATCGGCACCGTGCTGGTTGCGCTGCAATTCCTGCTGATCGCGGCGTTGGCATCTGGTGCAGCGTATGCGCTGATGCATCGCCCAGCGCCGGGACTGGCATGGGGTGCGGCTGTGGCGGGTCTGCTGCTCGGCGGCTGGGCCTTGACTGCGAATCGACCGGGCAACTTCAACATCCGTCCTGCGCCGCGCCCGGGCGCGACGCTGGTGCGAAGCGGCCCGTATCGCTTCATCCGGCATCCGATGTACAGCGCGGTGCTGCTGTGCGGATTGGCCGCCGCGCTCATGATCGGCAACTGGCCCGGTTGGCTGCTGGCAGCGGCGTTGGCGGCCGTGCTCGACCTGAAGGCCCGGCTCGAAGAACGCTGGCTCGCGCTTGCGCATCCAGACTACGCCGCATATCGAGCGCATGGCAAGCGGTTCGTGCCGCTGCTGTGGTGATGCAGAAACCCGCTCGGGCACCGATGCGCTACGGCTTGATGTAGGCCGAGCCCTGCTGCTGCAGCTTGGCCAGCCGCACCACGCCTGACGGCGTGAAGCCGGCTTCGAAGATGAACTGGTTCTTGTCGATGCCGCGGTTCTTCAATGTGATCTCGCAGACCTCGAACGTGACGCCGCGGCTGACCAGCGCAGACACCGGGCCTGCGTACTCGCTGCCGTTCTTGTCCCGGGCGCCCTGCATCAGAAAGTCGACACCCTGCGCGTGCGTGACGACGATGATCTTCGCCTGTGGATCGGTATCCAGATGGTTCCTGATGTTGCGCAGGCCTTTGAGCGCCTGGGCATCCGCGTCGTCGATGTGATAGACGACGTTGTCTTTGCCATCGCCGCCGGCTTGCGCGAAAGCGCCGCTCATTGCGATGCCGAGCACCAGGCCCGCGACGATTTTCCAGAATCTGCCCATGATGGTTTCCCTGTTGTCGTGATCGATCCGGTGCGATCCGGCGCACCAGCCGTGCCGCCGGACGGCGGATTCATCTGACGCTACCCGGTCGCAATACCCGGATTGCCTTGCACGTCCGACAGCTTCGGCACATTCAATGCGCGCGCCTTCACGGTGCCGCCCGGCTGCGACTGGAGCCAGTTTTCCACGTGTTCCCAGACCGGCCGCACGCCGGGCGCGGACTTCGCATCTTCCGCCACCGGCGCCCAGCCTGCCACCTTGTACTTCTTGTCCGCGTCGATCGGCTTGCCGGCCAGCCGCAGGTCCGAGATACGCGCGCCCATGGCGCCATTCGGGTTGCAGCTGTAGGTCAGGCCACCGACGCGCACCATGTCGCCGCCTTGCTGGTAATACGGATCGGGGTTGAACAGGTTGTCCGCGACGTCTTCGAGCACGGTCTTGATCGTGCTGCCGGCAAGCTCGTTCAAAGTCGCATACGGATAGGTGATCGCAAGCTGGTCCATCAGCAGCTCGCGCGTGATCACGTCACCGGGCAGCAGCGTGGTGCCCCAGCGAAAGCCCGGAGAGAACGCGATGTCCGCGCCCTGCACGTCGATCAACGCATCGCAGATCAGCTGGTCCCAGCTGCCGTTGAAATTGCCGCGCCGATACAAGAGGCCGTCGGTCACGGCCAGCTTTTCAGAAAGCCTGGTTTCATACGGGGCACGCACTTTCGTGATCAGCGCATCCATCTCGGCATCGGCCTTGAGCTGGTTCGAGAACACCGGCAGCAGCCGATACCGGAAGTCGGCGACCCGGCCGTCCTTCACGTCGAAATCCATCACGCCGAGGAACTTGCCGTTGCTGCCCGCGTTGGTCACGAGCGTCTTGCCGCCCGCATTGGCGACGGAAACAGCGATCGGCACGCCGTCGTGCGTATGGCCGCCGAAGATCGCATCGACGCCGCGCACGCGACCTGCCAACTTCAGGTCCACGTCCATGCCGTTGTGGGACAGCACGACGACCACCTGCGCACCCTTGCCGCGCGCTTCGTCGACCATCTTCTGCAGGTTTTCTTCCTGGATGCCGAACGTCCAGTCGGCCACCAGATAGCGCGGATTCGCGATCGGCGTGTACGGGAACGCCTGCCCGATGATCGCGCACGGCACGCCGTTGACTTCGCGCATGACGTAAGGCGGAAACACCGGGTCCCCGAAGTCTGCCGTCTTCACGTTCTGCGCAACGAAGTCCACCTTGCCGTTGAAGTCTTTCTCGATGATCTCCTTGACCCGCTCCATGCCGTAGGTGAATTCCCAATGGCCGGTCATCACATCGACGCCGAGCAGCTTGGCTGCCTCCACCATGTCTTGCGCGTTCGTCCAAAGCGCGGTGGCCGAGCCCTGCCAGGTATCCCCACCGTCGAGCAGCAACGCGCCGGGACGGCTGGCCTTCATCTGTTGGACCAACGTGGCCAAGTGCGAGAAGCCGCCGAGCCGGCCGTAGCGCTGCGCAGCGTCCTCGAACCCGAGACACGTGAACGCATGCGCGAGATCGGTCTGCGGCGCGATGCCGGTGGCTTCGAGGAAATGCGTGCCGACCAGATGCGGCAGCTGCCCGCGCATGTCATCGACACCGATGTTCACACTCGGCTCGCGGAAGTAGACCGGCTTCAGCTGCGCATGGCAGTCGGTCATGTGCAGCAGCGACACGTTGCCGAAGCGCGGCAGATCGTACAGGCCGCTTTGCGCGGTCGCCGCATCGGCCTGCGCATGCCGGCCCAGCAGCATGCCGGCGGCGCCAGCCGCTGCCAGCGCCTGCAGGAATTCGCGCTTGCTGAGGCTCATGGACGAGTGCGCTTGTCGTTGATCAGCCGCCTCATTGGTTCGCGGGCGATTTCGGGTCAAGCAACAGCGCCATCAGGTCTTTCAACTGCGCCTCGTTCAGCATGCCCATGTGGCCGAAGCGCGGCATGCCCGAGCATGCGTTGTAGGCCTTCGCGTTGTAGAGCTTGCCCCAGGTGTATTCGACGATCGGTCTTGCGTCCGCGCTGGCCGGATCGGATACGCCGCGCAGCTTGCCGTACTGGTACAGACTCGGGCCGATCGTGCCGAACGAGATCTCGGATTTGCTGATCTGGTGACAGTTGTAGCAGTTGCCGCCGTTCTCGCTGTTGGCGGTCGATTTGTCGCGCCAGGTCATGCCGCCGCCGTCCTGCGCGAGCTTCTCGCCGGCCTTCCAGTCGCCGAGAAATACGCCGTCGGACGGCATCTTCACGGTCTTGAGGTTTTCCGCTTCGATCGACTTCGCCAGCTCGGGCGCCAGCGGCTTGCCCAGCGCCTTCGAACATTCGTCATTCGAGCGGTCCTGCTCCAGCCGGTCCACCTTGGCGATGCCGCGATCGGTGAACGACGCTTTCAGCACCTGGTCGAGCTGTGCGTCGATGTCGTGGGTGGGTTGCTGGGCGTGTACGCCGGTGGTCGGCGCCAGCGATGCGCAGAGCACCGCAAGCGCCGCTGCAGAGGTCTTGAGAGTGGTTTGCATGATGCGTCGAGCCTTCCTTCGTTAACGCTTGATCGCCGGCGCGATCGATTCGGCGCCTTTCGCGTTCACGCCCATGAACACGCTCAACGCGATCGTCACGTCTGAGGCATAGCCGGGATACGGAAAGCGCTGCTGCCGGAAGCAGTCGTTGAGCCGTTGCTGCATGCTCCACAACTGGCCGTTGCTGACTCGATACGCCGGCCACGCGGCAAAGCCGATGCCGTCGCCCGGGTTGTGCGTGAGGTTCGGCAAATCCTGCAGCCGGATGCGCTTGCCGTCTTCGCCATGGCAGGTCGCGCAGGAAAAGTCGTATGGGCCGGCGCGGTAATAAAACGCGTGTTTGCCCAGCTCGAACATCTTCTTTTCCTGCGCATGCGACTGCGGCAGATTGAAATGATCGCCTCTCGATTCGGCGGAAATCCAGGCGACGTAGGCATCCATGTTCTTCTGCTCGTCGCGGCCGAATGGCGTCTTCGCGATCGCGGCGGCATCGAAGCCCTGCAGCTCCTGCATGCAGGTGAGCAATCGCGACTCGAGGTCCTGCACCCGGTCGGTGTCGGCGAAGTAGCGCGGCAGTTCGACGAACGCACCCTTCACCACGCCCGCACCCTTGCCCAGGTCGCAGCGTTCGAGCGAAGCCTGCTTCGGCCCGCGCTTCTGCTTCCAGAGGTCTTCGCCCTTCGCCTCGTACAGCTCGGCCGGGTTGCCGTCGGCCAGCATCTGCCGATACTCGGCGATCGCGTCGGCGGTCGACTTCGCTGGTGGCTGTGGTTGCTGCTGCGCCGATGCGGTCAGCACGCCGGCCAGCATCCCAGCCAGCAACACTGCGATCCGGTTGGTGTGGTTCATGGTCTCCTCTTTCGTTCGCTCTGTTTTCTCTGATGGGTGCCGCGTGTTCAGCTGTTGCGCCCATGCGCCCGTCAGCTCACGGTCGCTTCGTCGGTGCGGCTATCGCCGTGGTTGTCGACCCAGGTGATGCTGACCTTGTCGCCCGCCTTGCCCCCCTTGATGACGAACTGCATGTATGGGTTCTTGGCCACGGCCGGCCCCCACTGCGCGGTCATCACCGGCTTGCCGTTCAGCTCCGCCTTCACGGTCTGGATGAACCAAGCCGGAATCACCTTGCCGCTGCCGTCCTTGCGCTGGCCGGTCTCCATCTCGTGCGCCATCAACACGCGCACGGTCGTCTTGTCGCCCGCCGCCTGGGCACGAATACGCATCGGATCTGCCATGGTGTCGACTCCTCTCATCTATCAGATTCGGTAAAAAAAAGCGTTGATGTCAGCCGCCGCTCAAGCGCGATCCAGTTGAACTGAAACTGGCACGGCCCATTCCAGCAGGGGCCCCGGAGCTGGCTCCGCCAGGCCGCAGGCGCCGCCCCCGGCGAGGGGGCAGGCGACAAGCCGACCGAAGGGAGCGAAGCCTGGGGGTGAGCCAGATCAGCCGCCACAGCCACCCAACGTCACCTTGATCTCCTTTTGCGCATACAACGCGCTGCCGTCGTCCATCAGCGCCACCGCATAGACGTCGGACGACTGGCCCATCTTCACGCGCGTGGACACGTTCGGCTCCATCATGTCGGTGATGTCGAACATCGCGGCCAGCATCGCCGGATTCTTCTCGACCAAGATCAGCAGCCGCTTCACGCCCGCCTTGGTCGTGCCCGCGCCGACCGGCACGACGGCGCCGTTTTCGGCGATGTCCGGGCCGGTCACGGTGACCTCCTTGCTCTCGGTCGGCTTCGCGGTGACGCCGAGCGACTTCATCAGCTCATCCATCTTGTTCGTGTCGAACGCGGCCTTGTTCCAGTCAGCCGCATCGGCGGCCTGCGCGAACGCCGGCAGCAGGCCGAGCGTGGCCAGCATGGCCGCCACTCTGGTGGAATGGGTCAGCAGCTCTCTGCGGTTGTGCATGGTGTGGTTCTCCTCGGTTGAGCACGAACGCTCGTCGGTTGGCGTTATCCAGGAATCAAATGTTGGTTGCATGGCCCAAGCGATGGACCAAACCGGTGCGGCAGCATCCATTTCAGGGATTGCCCACGCGCTGCACCAGCCATTCGGCGATCGATTTCGCATCGGCTGCCGCCAGCGCCTGCGCCGGCATCGGCACCGGACCCCAGACGCCCACGCCGCCGCTCTTGATCTTGGCGGCCAGATAGCTCACTGCATCGGCTTGGCTTTGATACTTTTTGCCGACGTCGGCCAGACTCGGGCCGATCAGCTTGCTGTCGATCGCGTGGCATGCCGTGCAGGCATTGCTCTGCAACAACGCCTGCACGCGCGGATCGGCGGCAGGCATATTGCCGGCTGCTGCACCCGCAGCCTTGCCATCGACCGTGGCAACCATGGCGGATCGCGTGGCTGCGGTGCCCTCGTGGCGTGCTGCCTGGGCTGCCAGTGATGCGGCTGGCGGCTCATCGGTATCGGCGCCCAGCTGCGCACCGACCAGCCGGTTCTGCTCAGCCAGGTTGCCGTGCGCGTCGCGCGCGAAATCCGGCAGCGACGAGGTGATCTTGATCGATTCCGCAGCCACGCAATCCTTCATGCAGGCAGTGCCCTGCACGTCCGGCACACGCTGCGCCATCGGTGCGCCCGGTGCCGCCTGCTGGGCTGGCGCGGCCGTGGCCGTGGCCGTAGCCGTAGCCGTAGCCGTGGCCGCAGCAGGCAACGGCGCGCCGGGCCACAACGCGTGGTCGGTGGTCATGCCGAAGCGGTTCGGCAACTTTTGCTGGACCTGTGCAATGTTCCGATCGGACAGCGTGAAATCCGCCGGCACGATGTCGCCCAGGTTCAGCAGATACGCGGTGACCGCATACACCTGATCGACCGACAGCGACTTCGGTGCGTTCCACGGCATCGCGCGGTGGATGTAGTCCCACAGAGTGGACAGCTGCGACAGCTTCATCAACGTGGTGCGCGCCGGATAACCGTTGTCGTTCAGACGCGCGACCCGGCCGCTTTCGATGTCTTGCCTGGTGGTGCCGCCGACCAGCGGGCTGAAGAACTGGTTGCTCTCACCGAACACCCCATGGCATGACGCGCACTTGGACTCCCAGACTTCCATCCCCTGATCGACCGTGCCCGAACCTTTGGGCAGGCCGAGAAAATCGGGCCGCACGTCGATGTCCCAGGCAGCGATCTCGGCCGGCGTCGCTGCCCGGCCGATGCCTGCATACGGCGCCGTCTGCGCCACGGCCGACACGCAGAACATTGCGGCCACTCCTGCCAGGCAAGCGTCAAGCGATCTGAACATTGCCGACCTCGCCGTTCGCCTGCACGCGCCAGGTCTGGATCGCGTTGTTGTGATAGATCGAGCGGCTGCCGCGCACCGCGCGCAACTGTTGGTGCGTCGGCTGCACGTAGCCGGTCTCGTCCGTAGCTCGGCTTTGCACGAGCGCGGGCGAGCCGTCCCAGACCCAGTCGAGGTTGAAGCGCGTCAGGCACTTGGACAGCACCGGCACCTCGAGCCGCGCGACCCGCCAGTTGCGCCCGCCGTCCACCGAGACGTCCACCTGCCTGATCCGGCCGCGCCCGGACCAGGCGATGCCGGTCACGTTGTAGAAGCCTCGGTTCAGCAGCACCTGCCCGCCCGATGGCGTGGTCACGACGCTCTTCGCTTCCTGCGTGCTCGTGTACTGGCGGTGCAGGCCGCCGGGCATCAGGTCCACGTAGTGCAAGGTCTCGTCCTTGGTCGCATACGGCTGGTCGCCGACTTCGATGCGGCGCAAATACTTGACCCAGGACACGCCCTGCACGCCGGGCACCACGAGCCGCAGCGGATAGCCGTTCTCGGGCCGCAGCATCTCGCCGTTCTGGCCGTAGGCGACGAGCACCTCACCGCTTTCCACGAGTTCCATCGGCAAGGTGCGCGTCATCGACGAGCCATCTGCACCTTCGCCCAGCACGTAGCGGCCGCGTTTGTAATCGACCCCGCACAGCTCGAACAACGTGCGCAACGGCACGCCCGTGAACTCGCTGCAACTGAGCATGCCGTGCGTGTACTGACAGGTCGGCACCGCGACGTTGCCCCACTCCATGCCGGTGTTCGCGCCGCATTCGATGAAGTGAAAGCGCGACACGGACGGCAGCCGCATCAGCTCGTCCATCGTGAACACGCGCGGCGTTTTCACGATCGCCGCGTCCGATCCGTTGATCAGCAGCCGATGCTGCCGCGGGTCCACGTCCCACCAGCCCTGGTGGTGCCGCTCAAAATGCAGCCCGTTGGGCGTCACGATGCCGAAAAGGGACTGCAGCGGCGCAAACGAGACGGATGCCTGCGTCGTCTGCGTCAGGCCCGGGCTGCGGCGGCGCTGCACGTTCGCTTCGTACTTGGACGGATGACCATAGCCGTCGGTCACGACCGGCTGCCCGAGGCCGGTGCTGTGCGCAGGCAACTGCAGGATGTTCGGATCGCCGTTTGGGGCCGTCAACGCAGCCGCGCCCGCTGCCGCACCACTGCCGGCCGCGGCTGCAGCAAACGCGCTGCGCAGAAAGTCGCGCCGGCCGCTTTGCGCCTGCGCGGCCACGACGCGCACTCCGCCTGCATTCAGAAAATTTTCCGGCGCCTTGCGCAGGCGCCCGGCAACTGACGTCATCGAACCCACGGGTGGCTGATTCCTTGCACGGTCGGCTTGCAATCAAGTCTGGTCATACACATGACTCGAGATCGTAGGCCGCCCCGCACGGTCCTGCCAACGGGGATTTCCCTGGTACCCAAATGGCGGCAGCTGCGTGATTCCTGTTGCCTAATCCAGTGGGCTCGCGTCGTCGCGGACCCACTTCTTGAAAGGCTTCAAACCGATGAATCAAATCGCACGGACCATCCTGCTCGCGCTGGCCGCGATGCTGACTGCCACGGCCACGCAGGCCCAGACGTATCCGGACAAGGCGATCACGTTCGTTGTCCCGTTCGCAGCCGGCACGGCGACCGACCAGCTCGCGCGTGCGCTCGGCACCGCCGTCACCGATCAGACCAGGCAGCCCGTCGTGATCGACAACAAGGCCGGCGCCAGCGGCTTCATCGCATCGCAGGCGGCAGCGCGCGCCGCACCCGACGGCTACACGGTGCTGATCACGACCAACACGACCCATGCCGCCAACGAACACCTGTTCAAGAAGCTGCCGTACGACCCGGTGCAGGACTTCGAGCCCGTCACCGGCCTGGGCAAAGGCGGCCAGATCATGGTGGTCAATCCTTCATCGCCGGCCAGCACGGTCGCCGAGTTCATCGCGATGGCAAAGAAAGAGCCGGGCAGGTACACGTTCGCCAGCGGCAGTTCATCGAGCCGCATGGCGGGCGAACTGCTGCAGCAGATGGCGGGCATCAAGCTGCTGCACGTGCCGTACAAGAGCAACACGCTGGCCGTGACGGACCTGCTGGGCGGCCAGATCGACATGATGATCACCGACAGCGCCACCGGCCTGCCGCAGGTCAAGGCCGGCAAGCTGCGCGCACTCGGTTACTCGGGCGCGACACGCTCGCCGCTGGCGCCGGACGTGCCGACCATCGACGAAGCCTGTGTGAGCGGCTACGAGATGGGCTACTGGTTCGCCGCCTACCTGCCTGCAAAGACGCCAGCGGCGATCATCGCGCGGCTGAATGACCTGCTGGTCACCGCAGCAAAGAGCGACAGCGCCTGGGCCGCGTTCTACGGCCCGACCGGCACGCAGGTGTTCACGACTTCGCCGCAGCAACTCAAGCAATTCCAGACCGCCGAATCAGCCAAGTGGGGCCGCATCATCAAGGCTGCCGGCATTGAAGCCGAATGACACGCGACCGACACCGAACAATGGATCACCAGGCCATGCCACCTGCACACCAACCATCCATCAACTTCCGCCAGGCCGCTGGCGTTGCCACTGCGCTGCTGGCTGCAACCTTGCTGTGGCCAGCCGCAGCATCGGCGCAGGACGCCGCGTACCCGAACAAGCCGATCCACTTCATCGTGCCCTACCCGCCCGGCGGCCCGACCGACCTGATGGCGCGCATGCTGCAAGGCGAACTGCAGACGCGCCTGGGCGTTGCCATCCTGGTGGAAAACAAGTCGGGCGCCGGCGGCAACATCGGCAGCGCGGAAGTCGCGCGCAAGGAACCCGCCGACGGCTACACGCTGCTGCTCGCGGCCAGCGGGCCGATGGCGGTGAATGCATCGCTCTACAAGAAGCTGCCGTTCGACCCGGCCGCGGATCTGCGGCCGGTGATCCAGATCTCGTCGTTTCCGATGATCCTGGAAACCCACCCCTCGCTCGGTGTGGACAGCGTGAAGGCGCTGATCGAACGCGCCAGGTCGAAGCAGCCGGAACTCAACTACGCGTCGGCCGGCAACGGCACGCCGCAGCATCTGGCCGGCGCGATGTTCAACCAGCAGGTCGGCACCGAGATGACGCATGTGCCCTACAAAGGCGCGGGCCCGGCGTTGAACGACCTGCTGGGCGGCCAGGTCAACCTGATGTTCGACGTGCTGGGCAGCTCGCTGCCGTACATCCAGTCGGGCAAGCTCACGCCGCTGGCCGTCACGTCCGAGCAGCGCAGCCCGTCGCTGCCGAACGTGCCGACCGTCGCCGAAGCCGGCGTGCCCGGTTATTCGTTCACGACCTGGCATGGCGTTGCGGTGCGCACCGGCACCCCGGCTGCGATCGTCGACAAGCTCAACGCCACGTTCAACGCAATCTTCGCGCAGCCCGAATTCGCGAAGAAATGGGAAGCGATCGGCACGCCGGTGGTCGGCGGCAGCGCAGCGCAATTTGCCGAGCTGATCAAAAAGGACAGCACGCGACTGGGCAAGGTGGTGCGCGATGCAGGCGTCACACTGGACTGACCCGACCGACACAAAGGCCACGAGCATGCCCCGATTCGCTGCCAACCTGAGCTTCCTCTACCTCGAGCATGCGTTCCTGGACCGCTTCGCCGCCGCCGCGCGGGACGGCTTCACGGCGGTGGAAGTGCAGTCCCCGTACGAACATGCAGCGGCGGAAGTGGCCGCGCGGCTGGCTGCCAGTGGCCTGCAGCAGGTGCTGATCAACGCGCCGCTGGGCCGGCACGACGCCGGCAGGCGCGGCATGGCCTGTCTGCCGGGACACGAAGCCGAATTTCGCCAAAGCATCGAGACCGCGCTTGCCTATGCCGCCGCACTCGACTGCGTGCGCATCCACGTCGTGGCCGGCATCGCGCCGGACGGCGTCGAGCGCGCGCGGCTGCAGGCCTGCTACGAAGCGAACCTGGCCTGGGCCGCCGGGCAGGCGCGAGCAGCCGGCCGCGACATCCTGATCGAGCCGATCAACCGGCGCGACATCCCCGGCTTCTTCCTGAACCGGCAGGACCATGCGCACCAGACCGTGCAGAACGTCGCCGCGCCGAACCTCAAGGTGCAGATGGACCTGTACCACTGCCAGATCGTCGAAGGCGACGTGGCAACCAAGATTCGCCAGTACCTGCCGACCGGCCGCGTCGGCCATTTCCAGATCGCCGGCGTGCCGCAGCGGCACGAGCCGGACACGGGCGAGCTGCACCACCCGTACCTGTTCGAGGTGATCGACGAAGTTGCCGCGGCCTGCGGCTGGGAAGGCTTCATCGGCTGCGAATACCGGCCGCGGATGGGCGATGTGGCGGGCGCCACGTCGGCAGGCCTCGGCTGGCTGCGCCCGGCGCGCGGCCACTGAAACGACGGCTGCTGCAAGCAGACCGACTCGGGCATCCGAGTTGCCGAACTCGCAGACCGTCCTTTTCCTCAATCCACAACTCAGCCAAGCCGCCATGCAGCACGATCAGCACCCCTTCCCCGCGACCAATCCGGATGAATCGATGTTCCAGCAGCTCAAGCGCATGGACGCGCAGCGCCAGGGTTTTCCGGGCGAGCACTGGCTCGCGCTCGGTGCCGGGCTGCTGCTGCTCAGCCGTGCGGGCAAGTCACGCTCGATGCTGGGCCGGCTGGCTGGACGCGCAGCGGGTGCCGCATTGATCGGCCGTGCGGCGAGTGGCCGCGAAGGGCTGGCCAAGCAGATCGCATCGTTCTTGCGCTAGCTGAGAATCCGCAAAGCGGTCTGGCGCGGTGCCGCTCAACGGCTGCCATGCCGCAGCGGCATCTGCACCACCCGCGGGCTGGCCGGTGGCGTCGGAAACCCTTGCAGCGCGGCATCGACCAGCGCCGGCAGCACGGTCTCGTCATCCCACCAGCTGCTGTCATTGAACGCGCGGCTTTGATAGACCACGGCGCCGTCGCCGGCGTTGCGCAGCATGATCTCGAACTCACGCTGATAGCGCGGCGTCGGCGGAAGGTAGTTGTCATAACCGGCGCCGACGAACGGAGCAGCGCTCCAGCCGCCGCCACCGTAGCCGATGCCGAATCGCCAGCCGGGCCGGACGCCGCCCGCCCACGGCAGTGTGTCATGGCGGCTCACGCCCGCACTGACCTGGACCGCATAGCGCGCGGCCGGCCCGGTCGCGGGCAGCAGGCCGAAGCGCTGCAGCGCCTGCGTGGTCCAGGCTTCGAGGTTCGCCTGTCCCGTCTCGTTCGCACGCGCAAGTGGCAGCCGCTCGAAGCGAAACGTCTGTCCTGCCACCGGCGTCGCAGTCAGCGCCGAATAGCTCTGCACTTCGCTGTCGAGCGTCGAGACGCTGGCGCAGCCAGCCGTCAGCATCGCTACCAAAACAATAGCGAAAAATGCACGCGGGACTAGCGGCACACGCATGTTTGCCTCAAATCTGCTGAATCCGGATGGCACCAGTCGCATCGACCGGCTCTGCCGAACCAGGCACGGCGTCGAACTCGATCGGATCGAAAGCCCGATCCCCGTCGGCATCGGGCAGGCCCGTGATCTTCAGACTGCGAAAGTCGAACCGCTCGCCGTCGGCCAGATGCGACGGCACCACATGCTGCAGCGCGTGATAAATGTTCGCGCTGCGCCCGGGGTGCTCGCGCTCCCAGCCGGCCAGCATCGCCGCAACGTGCTTTCGCTGCAGGTTCTCCTGGCTGCCGCACAGGGTGCAGGGAATGATCGGGAACTGCCGGTGCGAAGCCCAGCGGATCAGGTCTTTCTCGGACACGTTGGCCAGCGGCCGGATCACGATGTGCCGGCCATCGTCGCTGACCAGTTTGGGTGGCATGCCTTTCAAGCGGCCCGCAAAAAACAGGTTCAGAAAGAACGTCTGCAGGATGTCGTCGCGATGATGGCCGAGCGCTATTTTCGTGGCGCCGAGTTCATCCGCCACCCGGTACAGGATGCCGCGCCGCAGCCGCGAGCACAGGCTGCACATCGTCTTGCCTGCCGGGATCTTGTCCTTGACGATGGAATACGTGTCCTGGTTCTCGATGTGAAACGGCACGCCGGTGCGCGCCAGGTACTCGGGCAGCACATGCGCGGGAAAACCCGGCTGCTTCTGGTCCAGATTCACCGCGATCAGCTCGAACCGCACCGGTGCGCGGCTTTGCAGCCTCTGCAGAATGTCGAGCAGCGCATAGCTGTCCTTGCCGCCCGACATGCAGACCATCACGCGGTCGCCCGCTTCGATCATGTTGTACTGGACGATCGCCTGGCCGACCTCGCGGCACAGCCGTTTTTCGAGCTTGTGTGTCTCACGCTCGATGCGCAGGCGCTGCGCGGGCCGTGCCGATGCATGTTGCGCTGTCACCTCTTCCTCAACCCAGACCGCACTCATCGCATTTCCCCACTCCAGTTGTCGCTTCACCACTGCCCGGTCTCGACCCGGATCGCGACTTCGCAGTCATCGAAAATTTCCAGCTTCGCGATCCGCACCCGTACCCCAAGCACGCCGGGCAGCTGCATCAGCCGATGCGCGAGCTTGCCGATCAGGCTTTCCAGCAGGTTCACATGCGCCGCCGTGCACTCATCGATCACGATGGTGCGCACCTTGCGGTAGTCGAGCACGTGGTGGATGGCGTCATCACGCGGCAGCAGCGGCTGGGTGCCGAGGTTCAGTTCCGCATCGACCCGAATCGGCTGTGGCGCGGTTTTCTCGGCATCCAGAATGCCGAGGCTCGCGTTGAAGCGCAGCCCGGTCAGGGTCAGGGTCTGCGTGCCGGCGGCGGTACCCATGTGGCAGCGTCAAACAGCGGGCGCCGTGTCGTCGCCCGCCTCATCAAACACCGAGAAATCCCGCGTCATCGGCATCAGATGCTGGCCGCCATCGACCAGCAACGTGCTGCCCGTGATCGAGCCGTTCTCGAGCGCGAAGCGCACGGCGGAGGCAATGTCGGCCGGCGTCGAGGAGCGACCAAGCGGGCTGATCCGGTGCAACCGTTCGAACTGCGCGGCGCTCATCGACTGGCTCGCAAGCGTCAGGCCCGGCGCGACGCCGACCACGCGCACCTGCGGCGCCAACGCCTGCGCAAGCAACGTGGTGGCCGCTTCAAGCGCGGCTTTTGACAACGTGTAGCTCAGATGATCGGGGTTCGGATTCCAGAGCTTCTGGTCGAGCAGGTTCACCATCGCGCCGGTGCTGCGGCAGGCGGGCGCATCGGCGGGTGCTTCAGCAGCCGCTTGCGTGATCACCTCGCGCGACAGCAGATGCGCCTGCAGCGCCTGCCCCAGCAGCACCGCGGGCCCGACGTTGGTCGCCATGTGCCGCTGCAGCCGCTCGTAGCTGAACGAGGCGGCCGTGTCGTGGTCGAACAGCGATGCGTTGTTGACCACCGCATCGACCGCGCCGAAATGCGCGATCACCCGGGGCAGCAGTGCGCGGCACTCGTCCTCGTCGGCCAGGTTCGCGCGGAATTCGGCGGCCGCGCCGGACAAGGTCGCGCAGTCGGCCACGGTCTGCCGCGCATCGTGCTCGGAGCCGCGGTAATGCACCGCGATCTGCCAGCCCGCGCGCGCCAGCGCCAGCGCGATCTCGCGGCCGAGCCGGCGCGCGCTGCCGGTGACGAGCACGGTGCGGGTTTGATGCGGCTCAGCGCCGCTTGCGGCAGACATTGAAGGACAATTTGGCGCAACCGATGAACACGACGGCAAGTTTAACGAGCAGGGGGCCATCGCACGTCGGTCCGGCATCGGCTTGTCCGCACTGGCTGCAGCCTGCGTTTCAGCAAGCTGCAGATAGCTGGCTGCCGTTCGACCGATTCATGGAGCTTGCGCTCTACACGCCCGGCCACGGCTATTACGCAAGCGGCACGCGCCAGTTCGGCCGCATGCCCGCATCGGGCAGCGACTTCGTCACCGCGCCGGAGCTGACGCCGCTGTTCGGTCAGGCACTGGCTGCGCAGCTCGCGCAGGCGCTCGAAGAAACCGGCACCGACGAGGTCTGGGAATTCGGCGCGGGCTCGGGTGCCCTGGCAAGCCAGCTGCTCGATGCATTGGGGGACCGCGTGCGGCGCTACGCAATCGTCGATCTGTCCGCGGCCTTGCGGGCGCGCCAGCAATGCACGTTGCAACGGCATGCGGGCAGAGTCCACTGGCTCGATACGCTGCCGGAACGTTTCAGTGGTGTCGTGGTCGGCAACGAGGTGCTCGATGCGATGCCGGTCAAGGTGCTGGCGCGCCAGAGCGGCGTCTGGCACGAGCGCGGCGTCACGGTCGATGACGCCGGCAACCTCAGGTTTGCCGACCGCGCCACGGCGCTGCGCCCGCCGCTGGCTATCGATCCGGCCGCCGGCGACTACCTGACCGAGATCCACCCGCAGGCTGAAGGCTTCATCCGCACGCTGGCCGCCCAGCTCGAGCGCGGCGCCGCGTTCTTCATCGACTACGGTTTTCCCGAACGCGAGTACTACCACGCGCAGCGCCACATGGGCACCGTGATGTGCCATCAGGCCCACCGCGCGGATGCCGATCCGCTGGCCGACGTGGGCGCCAAGGACATCACCGCGCACGTCGATTTCTCCAGCATCGCGCTGGCCGGCCAGGATGCGGGGCTGCAGGTGCTCGGCTACACGAGCCAGGCGCGCTTTCTGATCAATTGCGGTTTGCTATCGTTACAAGAGCGGCAGGTGAAGGCAACACCTGCGCCCGTGGCCCATTTGGTGCTTGAACACGAGATGGGCGAGCTGTTTAAGGTGGTCGGCTTCGCGGCTGGCGGCAGCGCGCCGTTCGATGCGCTCGGCTTCGCGCAGGGCGACCGCAGCCATACGCTATGACCATCCGCCGAGCCCTTGCGCGAGACCGCCCATGCTGCGCTGGATGATCGTCGTGTTCCTCGCGCTGGTGCTGATCAACTGGATCGCACCGGCCCTCGCCAAGCTCGGCTTGAAGCGCCTGCCGGGCGACGTGGAGTTTCGCTTCCGCGGCAGGGTCTGGTCGTTTCCGTTCGGCTCGACCGTGCTGATCACGTTGCTCGCCTCGCTGATCGCACATCTGCTGCTGTGACCCCGAGCGGCGCGGTCGTGGCCCGGGCTGCGCTTTACCTTACTTTGCGGTGGACAGCCACAAGGCGCCATGATCGGCGCGTAGTCTGCACGGGACGGTGCCCGCCGGGGTTGCCGTCCACTCCTTCACGCCGCCGGTCGAACCGAAACCGGCCGGCGCCGGTCACACTCGATCCATGACGCGAATCGTTGCCTCACTTCTTGCCGCCGGACGCGCGGGCCACGCCCGGCGGCACCAGCACGGGCGCACCGGCCGCGTGCTGCTGGTGGTCGTGCTGCTGGCGGCCGCGGCGCTGGCGGTGTTCTGGTGGCGCGGCGGCTGGCCGGCCGGAATCGGCCCCGGCGGCCGGCTTGCAGCGGCATCCTCGGCAGCAGCTGCAGCCGAGCCGGCCAGTGCAGCCGGCTCGGCCCCGACCCGCGCCGGTGGCGGCCGGCCCGGCGGCAGTCGTGGCGGCTACAACGCGGACCGGCCGCAGCCGGTGTCGGTCGCCGTCGTGCGTCGCCAGGACCTGCGCGAAGTGGTCGCCGCGATCGGCACCGTCACCGCGTTCAACACGGTCACGGTGCGCAGCCGCGTCGATGGCGAACTCAAGAGCATCCAGTTCAAGGAAGGCCAGCAGGTCAAGGCCGGCCAGTTGCTCGCCGAGATCGATCCGCGCGCGCTGCAGGCCACGCTCGCACAGGCGCAGGGCCAGTTGGCAAAGGATCAGGCGCAGCTGCGCAACGCACAGGTCGATCTGAAGCGCTACAAGGATCTGCTGGCAAAGGATTCGATCGCGCGCCAGCAGGTCGATACGCAGGCCGCGCTGGTCGGCCAGCTGCAGGGCGGCCTCGCGGTCGATCAGGCCGCGGTGGACAACGCGAAGCTGCAGCTGTCCTACACGAAAGTCACCGCGCCGATCGGCGGGCGACTCGGCCTGCGGCAGGTGGACGTCGGCAACGTGCTGCGCACGGGCGATGCGAACGGCATCGTCTCGATCACGCAGACGCGGCCCATCAGCGTGACGTTCGCGGTGCCGGAATCCAAGCTCGCGCAGATCAACGCCAAGCTGCGCGCGGCGGCTGCGGCCGGCAGCGCCGATGCGAAGCAGGCCGCGGCGCTGCCGGTCGAACTCTGGGACCGCGAGCAGCGCACCAAGCTCGCAGTCGGCGCCGTCAGCGCGATCGACAACGCGGTCGATGCGGCCACCGGCACGATCAAGGTGAAGGCCCGCTTCGACAACGACGACGACGCGCTGTTTCCGAACCAGTTCGTGAACATCCGCCTGACGATCGACGTGCTCGACAACGCGCTCGCGGTGCCGACCAACGCGGTGCAGCGCGGCTCGGTCGGCACCTATGTGTACCGCGTGCAGGACATCGACCATACGGTGTCGGTGCGCAAGGTCGAACTCGGCGTGGTGGACGGCGACTGGGTCGGTGTAAGGGGCGAACTGGCCGCCGGCGACAAGGTCGTGACGGACGGCGCGGACCGGCTGCGCGAAGGCGCCAAGGTCGATCCGATCATGCCTGGCGGCGGCGGCGCTTCGACCAACGTGGCCGCGGCCGGCGCGACCGACGGCCGCCCCGCCTGGATGGACCGGCTGCCGCCCGAGCAGGTCGAGAAGATCAAGGCGATGAGCCCGGACGAGCGGCGTGCGTATATGCGCAAGCTGCGCGAGCAGCGCGGCGGTGGCTCCAGCGGCGGCGGCAACTGACCGCTGCCCACACACCCCCGTATCTCGCCGCATCCGCGCAACGCCCGATGAACCTGTCGCGCCCGTTCATCCTGCGGCCGGTCGCGACCTCGCTGCTGATGGTCGCGATCCTGATCGCGGGCGCGCTTGCGTACCGGCTGCTGCCGGTCTCCGCGCTGCCCGAAGTCGACTACCCGACGATCCAGATCACGACGCTCTATCCGGGCGCAAGCCCCTCGGTCGTCACGTCGGCCGTCACGGCGCCGCTCGAGCGCCAGTTCGGCCAGATGCCGGGGCTGAACCAGATGGCCTCCACCAGTTCGGGGGGCGCCTCCGTGATCACGTTGCGCTTCTCGCTCGACGTGAGCCTGGACGTGGCCGAGCAGGAAGTGCAGGCCGCGATCAACGCAGGCGGCAACCTGCTGCCCAGCGACCTGCCGATGCCGCCGATCTACCGCAAGGTGAACCCGGCCGATGCGCCGGTCATGACGCTCGCGATCACCTCGCCTTCGCTGCCGGTGATCCGCGTGCACGACCTGGTCGAGACGCGGCTCGCGCAGCGCATTTCGCAGGTGCCGGGCGTCGGGCTGGTCGGCATTGCGGGCGGGCGTCGGCCCGCGGTGCGCGTGCAGGCCGACACCGCCGCGCTGGCTGCGGCCGGTCTGTCGCTGGAGGACATTCGCACGTCGATCGGCGCGGCCAACGTGAACCAGGCCAAGGGCAGCTTCGACGGACCGAACCGCGCCTCGACCATCGATGCGAACGACCAGTTGCGCTCGCCCGAGGAGTACGGCCAGCTGATACTCGCCTACAAGGCCGGTGCACCGATCCGGTTGAAGGACGTTGCGCGCATCGTCGATGACGCGGAGAACACGCGGTTGGCAGCCTGGGCCAACGGCCGCGCCGGCGTGATCCTGAACATCCAGCGCCAGCCCGGTGCGAACGTGATCGAGACCGTGGACCGCATCAATGCGCTGCTGCCGCAGCTCAAAAGCAGCCTGCCCGCCTCGCTCGACGTGCAGGTGCTGACCGATCGCACGGTGACGATCCGCGCGTCGGTGCACGACGTGCAGATCGAGCTGCTGCTCGCGATTTTTCTGGTCGTTGCGGTGATCTTCGTGTTTCTGCGCAGCGCCACCGCGACGCTGATCCCGAGCTTCGCGGTGCCGCTGTCGTTGATCGGCACGTTCGGCGTGATGTACCTCGCGGGGTTTTCGATCAACAACCTGACGTTGATGGCATTGACCATTGCGACCGGCTTCGTGGTGGACGATGCGATCGTGGTGGTGGAGAACATCGCGCGCTATGTGGAAGACGGCGAGCCGCCGTTGCAGGCCGCATTGAAAGGCGCCGAGCAGATCGGCTTCACGATCATCTCGCTCACGGTGTCCTTGATCGCGGTGCTGATCCCGCTCCTGTTCATGGGCGACGTGGTGGGGCGGCTGTTCCATGAATTCGCGATCACGCTGGCCGTCGCCATCCTGATCTCGGCCGTCGTATCGCTGACCTTGACGCCGATGCTGTCGGCGCGGCTGCTCAAGCACACGCGCGAAGACCAGCATGGCCGGCTCTATCGCGCGACCGGCCGTTTCTTCGATCGCACGATCCATCACTACGAACGCGCGCTGCTCTGGGTGCTCGCGCATCGCACGACGACGATGGTCGTGTTCCTGCTGACTTTGGCGCTGTCGGCGCTGCTCTACGTCGTCACGCCGAAAGGCTTCTTCCCGGTGCAGGACACAGGCATCGTGCAGGCGATCACCGATGCGCCGCAGTCGGCCTCGTTCGAGGCGGTCTCGACGCAGCAGCAGGCGCTCGCGGCCGAGCTGCTGAAGGACCCGGACGTGCAGAGCCTGTCGTCGTTCATCGGCGTGGACGGCACGAACCTCACGCTCAACAGCGGGCGCATGCTGATCAACCTGAAGCCCAAAGCGGACCGCGGGCCGCTGGCCGATACGCTTGCGCGGCTTGCAGACCGTGCGCGCGGCGTGCAGGGCATGCGGCTGTACCTCCAGCCGGTGCAGGACCTCACGATCGAAGACCGCGTGTCGCGCACGCAATACCAGTTCATGCTGTCCTCGCCCGATGGCGATGCGTTGGCGCAGGCATCCGCGCGCTTGGTCGAGCGCCTGCGCGATTCACCGCTGCTGGCCAACGTCGCGAGCGACCTGCAGGACCAGGGCCTGCAGGCGTTCGTGGACATCGACCGCGCGGCGGCCGGCCGACTTGGCGTCACGGTCGCGCAGATCGACAACGCGCTCTACAACGCGTTCGGCCAGCGGCTCGTATCCACCATCTTCACGCAGAGCAACCAGTACCGCGTGGTGCTCGAAGTGCCGCCGCGCGAGCGGCTCGGGCCCGATGCGCTTGCGCGGCTTTATGTGCCCAGCGCAGTCGGCACGCAGGTGCCGTTGTCGTCCGTTGCGCGCGTGGTCGAGAAGCCCGCGACGCTCGCCATCCATCACGTTGCGCAGTTCCCGGCCGTCACGATCTCGTTCGATCCGGCGCCGGGCACGTCACTCGGCGCGGCGGTGGATGAAGTCAAGCAGGCAGAAACCGATGTCGGCTTGCCCGCCAACATCGAGACCAGTTTTCAGGGCGCAGCGCTTGCGTTCCAGGCGTCGCTGTCGAACACCTTGCTGCTGATCCTGGCGGCCATCGTCACGATGTACATCGTGCTCGGCGTGCTGTATGAGAGCACGATCCATCCGGTCACCATTCTTTCCACGCTGCCGTCGGCGGGGGTCGGTGCGCTGCTCGCACTGCTCGCAGCCCCGCTCGACCTGGGCATCATCGCGATCATCGGCATCGTGCTCTTGATCGGCATCGTGAAGAAGAACGCGATTTTGCTGATCGACTTCGCGCTGGAAGCCGAACGCGAACAAGGGTTGAGCCCGCTGGACGCAATCCACCAGGCCTGCCTGCTGCGCTTTCGGCCAATCCTGATGACGACGATGGCGGCTCTCCTGGGCGCATTGCCGCTGATGCTCGGCGGCGGGGTGGGAAGCGAGCTGCGCCACCCGCTCGGCGTCACGATGGTCGGCGGGCTGATCGTGAGCCAGTTGCTCACGTTGTTCACGACGCCTGTTATGTATCTGGCCTTTGCTGGGCTTTCTACGCGTTTTCACGACTGGCATGCGCGGCGCGACGGCAATGATTCAGTCAAGTCTGAGTTAGTCTCCCCTCAATCATCCCGAACTGCAAATTAAGGCTCATTGCGCAGATCGGAGATTGATAAATCAAATCGTAATTTCATTATGTTTTATGGGACTAATTCGGATCATGAAAAAACTTATAAAGCTACTGTCTTATTTTTCAATTTGCATTATCAGCATATCTACTCTTTTTTATTCCAGTCTTGCTTTTGCAATGTCAGACTTAGAGATGGAAATTAAGTTACGAGCGATCGCTACAGAAATTTCGAAACGTTTGCCGACGGGATCGCCACAATCTATGGTTGTTAGCGTGACTGCAGGTCCTGGTAGAAAATTCTTATATAATTCAGTTCAGGCTGTACCGGCCCAAGAATGGACCGCAGAAATGAGAGCTCACAGCAAACGCATCGCGATGAACGATTACTGTACTAATCCGGGAATGCGTGAATTTAGGGACTGGAGAGTAACCGTGAGCTGGAATTTTAGTGACATGGATGGTCGATTCGTAACGACTAACACCGTAAGTCCAACGATGTGTCATTGAATATAATTTGCATTTACCTTGTAAAAGCATGGCTCATCGAGCACTAAACTATTTAGACTTTGGATGCATATTTAATTGTGAATAGAACAGATCTCTAAAGACTTTGGCCATCAAGAGGTGCAGTAATCAAATCGCAAATACAAAGGCAACGTCTTATAGAAAGCCTCCAACATGATCTTGGTCTTCTTCAAAATGAAAAAATTCCATTCGATGATATAGATCTTGACTTTTGGCGAGGTTACACACAACATCGAGTTCATCGGCATTTATACCAATTGGAACAAGAGATTCACGCTCTTAGTGAAGAATTCCGAGAGGGAAGAGTCGCGCCGTTGCGATGTGCGTATTCCGAAGACCAGGGGGCCTATATCAGCCTCATTACCGGTTTAGTGGGAAATATTGAGGTAGATAGGAAATATATTAAGAAAAAATCTTATTCGAATGAATGGATGATCATTACCGACCCATATTTTCTTCAGTGGGAAGGTCCAAACAAAGCATTTGCCACAGAAAAATCATACACAGAATTCATTGTGGATTTCATCCCACGAGAACTGAAGAAACTTGAATTATTTATTCTTCCAGGTCCGAATAAGCGAATTTTTAAAAAATTCAACGATCGAATCCGATCGCGGGGAACGCGAGTAGATTACCGAGAGACTACTGAGATCCACGACCGGACAATCATTCGAGATAATTACACCGCTACTCTCATGGGCACCTCCTTTGGCGGATACAGCAATAAGCTATCGTTTGTTTTGGACATTCCGAAAAAAGATCTTGAGGCGTTTATGGGCGAGTTGGATCGCATCAGAAATGTTTAACCGCGCATTGCAGCCGAGCGCATACGGCGGCGTCTGAATTCAAGCGATGAAGCAGCTCTCGTGAACCTCGTATGCTGCCGCCTGATTCGAGCCGTGTCGAACTACACACGCCACCTACGCCTCCTGATCCAGCAAGTACTGCGGATGAGTTTGGCTTGGCCGCAGGCTTTGCCCCTGATCGTGCAGCGGAAACCGCGCAGCAACGTAAGCCAACCCGGGGCGTGAGCGACCTCTTCATCGTGCGGCCAATCGCGACGGCGTTGCTGACGATCGGCATCGCGCTGGCCGGCGCGATCGCGTTCTTCCTGCTGCCGGTGGCGCCGCTGCCGCAGGTCGATTTCCCGACGATTTCGGTGTCCGCGTCGCTACCCGGCGCGAGTCCCGAGACGATGGCGTCCACCGTCGCCACGCCGCTGGAGCGCGCTTTGGGCAGCATCGCGGGCGTCACTGAAATGACGTCCAACTCGTCGTTGGGCAGCAGCCGCGTGACCTTGCAGTTCGACCTGGACCGCGACATCAACGGTGCCGCGCGCGACGTGCAGGCCGCGATCAACGCAGCGCGCGCGCTATTGCCCACCGGGATGCCGAGCAACCCGAGCTACCGCAAGGTGAACCCGGCCGACTCGCCGATCCTGATCCTTGCGCTCACTTCCGACACGCTCACACGTGGGCAGATGTACGACGCCGCGTCCACCGTGCTCGCGCAGCGGCTCGCGCAGGTGGACGGCATCGGCCAGGTCACGATCAGCGGCAGCGCGCTGCCCGCGGTGCGCATCGAGCTCGATCCGAACCGGCTGTCGGCGCTCGGCATCTCGCTCGATGAGGTGCGCACCGCGGTGACGGCGACAAATGCGAACCGCCCGAAAGGCACGCTGGCCGATGACCGAAAACAGTGGCAGATCGAAGCGAACGACCAAGCCCGCACAGCGGCGGACTATGCGCCGCTGATCGTGCGCTATTCGAATGGCAACCCGGTCCATCTGCGCGACGTCGCCACCGTCATCGACTCGGTGCAGGACGTGCGCAACTACGGCGCGTTCAACGGCAAGCCGGCCGTCGTGCTGACCCTGTACAAGCAGCCGAACGCGAACGTGATCCGGGCCGTCGATGAGGTGCGCGCGCTGCTGCCGCGGCTGCGCGCGTCGATCCCTGCGGCAATCCGGATGGATGTGGTGATGGACCGCACACCGACGATTCGTGCGTCGCTGCAGGAGGTCGAACGCGCGCTCGCCATCTCGTTCGGCCTGGTCATCATGGTCGTGTTCCTGTTTCTGCGATCTTTTCGCGCAGCGTTGATCCCAAGCGTGGCGGTGCCGGTATCGATCGCCGGCACGTTCGGCGTGATGTATCTGGGCAGCTACAGCGTGGACAACCTGTCTCTGATGGCGCTGACCGTCGCGACCGGCTTCGTGGTGGACGATGCGATCGTCGTGCTGGAGAACATCTCGCGCCATCTGGAGCGCGGCAAGACCGCGTTGCAGGCAGCGATCGACGGCGCGCGCGAAATCGGTTTCACGGTGCTGTCGATCAGCCTGTCGCTGATCGCGGTGTTTCTGCCGATCCTGCTGATGGGTGGCATCGTCGGCCGGCTGTTCCGCGAGTTCGCGGTGGTGTTGTCGGCGGCGATCCTGGTCTCCATGGTGGTGTCGCTGACCACCACGCCGATGATGTGCGCGCTGCTGCTCAAAGGCCGTCCGCTGAACCACTTGCGCAGCGCGCCCACGTTCGGCGAACGCTGGAGGAAGCGCCTGCAGCGCGGCTACCGGCGCTCGCTCGGCTGGGCGCTGCGCCACCAGCCGATCACACTGCTGATCCTGGCCGCGGTGATCGGCTTGAACGGGTTTCTCTACACAAAAATCGACAAGGGCTTCTTCCCCGAGCAGGACACCGGCCGCATGGGTGCGTTCCTGCGCGCCGACCAGTCCACGTCGTTTCAGGCCATGCAGGCGCGGCTGCAACGCTACATGGGCGTGGTGGAAGCCGACCCGGCCGTGCTCAACGTGATCGGCTTCACCGGCGGTGGGCGCGGCGCCAACAGCGCGGCCATGTTCATCGCGTTGAAGCCCTTGAAAGACCGCAAGGAATCGATCGACGAAGTGATCGCACGGCTACGCGCGAAGACCGTAAAGGAGCCCGGCGCACGCATGTTCTTCTCGCCCGCACAGGACATCCGGGTCGGCGGGCGCGGCGGCAGCTCGAACTACCAGTACACGTTGCAGGCCGACGAGCTGGACGCGCTGCGCATCTGGGAGCCGCAGATCCGGCGTGCGTTCGCCAAACTGCCGCAACTGGTCGACGTGGACAGCGACCAGGAGGACCACGGCCTGCAGACCTCGCTCGTGGTCGATCGCGATGCGGCCGCACGGCTCGGCCTGGACATGCGCACGATCGACAGCACGCTCAACAGCGCGTTCGGCCAGCGCCAGGTCGGCGTGATCTACAACCCGCTCAATCAGTACCGCGTGGTGCTCGGTCTGGCACCGCAGTTTCTGGAAAGCCCGGAGACGTTGAAGCAACTAAAGTTCACGTCCAAGACCGGCGCTCAGGTCCCGCTGGCGCAATTCGCGCGGCTCGAACTCACGAACACGTCGCTGTCGGTCAGCCACCAGGGCGGCACGCCCGCGTCGACCGTGAGCTTCAACCTGCCGCTCGGCGGATCGCTGTCGCAGGCCACGGAAGCGATCGAGAGCGCGATGAAGGACCTGAACGTGCCGGTATCGGTGCGCGGTTCGTTCCAGGGCACCGCCAAGGCTTTCGGCGCGTCCACGCAGAACCAGCCGCTGCTGATCCTGGCCGCGCTCGTCACGATCTATCTGGTGCTCGGCATCCTGTATGAAAGCCTGATCCATCCGATCACGATCCTGTCCACGCTGCCCTCGGCCGGTGTCGGCGCGCTGCTCGCGCTGATGCTGTGCAAGACCGAGTTCTCGCTGATCGCGCTGATCGGCGTGATCCTGCTGATCGGCATCGTCAAGAAGAACGCGATCATGATGATCGACTTCGCAATCACGCGGCAGCGCGAGTCGGCCGAGCGAGGCGGCGGCACTGCGAGGCTTGGCGCCGGCGCCGCCATCTACAAGGCCTGCGACTTGCGCCTGCGCCCGATCCTGATGACCACCATGGCCGCGATCTTCGGCGCGGTGCCGCTCGCGATCGGCACGGGCGACGGCGCCGAATTGCGCCAGCCGCTCGGCATCTCGATCGTCGGCGGGCTGATCTTGTCGCAGGTGCTGACGCTCTACACGACGCCGGTCGTGTTCGTCTGCATGGACCGGCTGCGCGGGCTGCCAGGGCGGCTGCGGCGGCGCTGGTTGTCTCGGTCACCCAGCGCGCCGAGCCTAGCGCCGCAGCCGGTAGCCAACCCCCAGCCATCGCTATCATGAATGTAGCTAACAATGAAGACAGGACGAGCACCCACGGCCTGTTTTATTCAAAAGTTGAGCTGAAAGCAGCAATGCGGGGCTGCCGGATCACGATGCGTTCTTCTGCGTGGCTGAGCACGCTGCTGGTCGCGCTTGCGGGCTGCAGCAGCACGCCGCTCTACGCACCGCCGCCGTTCGAAGTGCCGGCCCGCTTCAAGGAGGACGGCGCCCAATTCCAGCGTGCCGATCCAGCCCGGGCAGCTGCCGCCATACCCGAACACTGGTGGCTGCTGTTCAACGACCCCGCGCTCGACAACCTGCAGGCCCAGGCGCTGCTCGGCAACGCGAACCTGCAGGCCAGCGCCGCTGCGGTGCGCATCGCGCAAGCGGCCGTGCAAAGCAGCCGCGCGGCGTTGTTCCCGACGATCGGCATCGGCGCCGGCGTCACCCGTTCGCAATCGGCGGTCGCCGGCACCACGGTGTCCGGCGGCGTGGCGCGGCCGGTCACGAGCTACAGCGTGCAGGCGCTGGTGTCGAACTGGGAGATCGACCTGTGGAACCGGCTGGGTGCGCAGGTCGACAGCGCGCGCGCGCGGCTCGCGGCCAGCAGCGCCGACCTGTCGGCCGCCCGGCTGTCGCTGCATGCAACCGTGGCGCAAACCTACTTCTCGCTGCGCGCAGCCGAAGCGCAGATCGCGCTGCTCGACCGCACGGTGCAAGGCTTCAGCCGCTCGGCGCAGCTCACGCAGAACCGCTACGCGGCCGGCATCGTGTCGGCTGCCGACGTCGCACAGGCGCAAGCGCAACTGAAGTCGGCCCAGGCGCAGCGCGTGGAAGCGCGGCTCAATCGCGCGCAGCTCGAACATGCATTGGCGAGCCTGACAGGCACCCCGCCGGCCGCGTTCGGCCTGAGCGCCACGGCCGTGCTGCCGACGCCGCCGCCCGTGCCCGAGCAACTGCCGTCCACCTTGCTCGAACGCCGCCCCGACATCGCCGCCGCCGAGCGCCGGGTGGCGGCTGCCAACGCACAGATCGGCGCGGCCGATGCGGCGTTCTTCCCCGCGATCACGCTGTCGGCAAGCACGGGTTTTCGCAGCCTCACGCTGGGCAATCTGGTGCAAAGCGCAAGCAACTTCTGGTCGATCGGGCCGAGCCTGCTGTGGGCCGGGTTCGACGGCGGCGCGCGGCGTGCGGCCAGCGATTCGGCGCGTGCGGCGTACGACCAGACGGTGGCTACCTATCGCCAGACCGTGCTGGTCGCGCTGCAGGAAGTCGAGGACAACCTGATCGCGGCGTCCGCGCTGGCCGAGGAAGTCACGATCCAGCAGCAGGCGCTGGCCGCGGCCAACAAGGCACAGGAGGTCACGCTGAATCAGTACGAAGCGGGCATCGTGAGCTTCATCAACGTCGTGACCGCACAGGCCACGGTGCTGTCGGCCGAGACCACCTTGCTGAACCTGCAGACGCGCCGACTGGCCGCAGCCAACACGCTGCTCAAGAATATCGGCGGGCGCTGGGAGGCGGCACCGGCAGCCGGGGCTGCTTCGCGCTGAGCGACAGAGGTCTGCGACGAGCAGCCCGCGCGACCCGGGGCGGCCCCGGCCGGGCAGGCCACTTGCTCGCCGGCCGGCCAGCTGCAAAACTGCGAACTGCGGGCAATCGTGCTGACAACGCCGCCAAGGCATGTAATAGCCGACCACCAGCCGATCGCCGTCCGTTCTTTCCTGCAGACCCAACCCCCAGAGGAACCACCATGTCGCAAAACGTCTCCGAATTTGTCTGGAAGCGCCTGTCCGAATGGGGGCTGTCGCGGGTCTATGGCTATCCGGGCGACGGCGTCGGCGGGCTCGACGTGGCGTTGGAGAAGGCCAGTGACTTCATGGAATACGTGCAGGTCCGGCATGAGGAGATGGCCGCGTTCATGGCGTCCGCGCATGCGAAGTTCACGGGCCAGGTGGGGCTTTGCTATGCGACGTCCGGACCCGGCGCGATCCATCTGCTGACGGGTTTGTACGACGCCAAGGCCGACCACGTGCCGGTGGTCGCGATCGTCGGCCAGCAGGCGCGCAGCGCACTGGGCGCGAGCTACCAGCAGGAAGTCGATCTGCAGAACCTGTTCAAGGACGTCGCGTCCGAGTACGTGATGACGGCCGTCGTGCCCGAGCAGGTGCGCACCGTGATCGACCGCGCGGTGCGCATCGCGCAGGCCAAGCGTTCGGTGACCTGCGTGATCCTGCCCAACGACCTGCAACTGGTGGACTACGAGGAGCCGCCGATGGCGCACGGCGCGACGCACACCGGCGTCGGCTTCCCCGGCTGGTCGCTCACACCGGGCTCGGAAGCGCTGCAGCGCGCAGCCGACATCCTGAACGCAGGCAAGAAGGTCGCGATGCTGGTCGGCGCCGGTGCGCTGCAGGCCAGCGACGAGGTGATGGCAGTCGCCAACCGCTTGAACGCGGGCGTCGCCAAGGCGCTGCTCGGCAAGGCGGTGCTGCCCGACGACCTGCCGTACGTGACCGGCTCGCTCGGGCTGCTCGGCACGAAACCGAGCTGGGACCTGATGAAGGAATGCGACACGCTGCTCATGGTCGGCTCGGCGTTTCCGTACAGCGAATTTCTGCCCAAGCCCGGCGATGCGCGCGGCGTGCAGATCGACATCAACGGCGCCAACCTGAGCCTGCGCTACCCGATGGAGTATTCGCTGATCGGAGACAGCAAACAGACGCTGGCTGCGCTGCTGCCGCTGCTCAAGCAGAACGAGAACGCCGGCTGGCGCCAGCAGATCGAGCGCAAGGTCGAATCGTGGTGGAAGACGCTGGAAGCGCGCGCGATGGAGCCGGCCGAGCCGATCAATCCGCAGCGCATCTTCTGGGAGCTGTCGCCGCTGCTGCCGGACGGCGTGATCATGACCGGCGACAGCGGCTCGGTCGCCAACTGGTATGCGCGCGACATCAAGATCCGGCGCGGCATGATGGGGTCGCTCTCGGGCGGGCTCGCCTCGTTGGGCGCGGCCACGCCGTATGCGGTGGCTGCCAAGATGGCCTATCCGGACCGCCCGGTGATCGGCTTCATCGGCGACGGCGCGATGCAGATGAACGGCCTGAACGTGATGATTACCGTGGGCAAGTATTGGAAGAAATGGGCCGATCCCCGCTTCATCATCATGGTGCTGAACAACGAAGACCTGAACCAGGTGACCTGGGAAGAGCGCGTGCAGCTCGGCGACGGCAAGACGCCCTCGACGCAGACCATTCCGAACTTTCCGTATCACCGCTATGCCGAGCTGATCGGCCTGAAGGGCATCTTCTGCGACAACCCGGACAAGATCGCCGATGCCTGGAGAGAAGCGCTCGCAGCCGACCGGCCCGTGATCCTCGAATTCAAGGCCGACCCGAACGTGCCGCCGCTGCCGCCGCACATCACGTTCAAGGATGCGAAGAACTTCATGACGATGATGGTCGACGAGCCGGAACTCGGCAGCGTGATCGCCAACAGCGCCAAGCAGGTGTTCGCCACGATCCTGCCGGACAAGGACTGACCGATGGGTGTCGTGCACGAGCTGGGGCTGAACCCGCGCCGGCCGATGGCGGCAGCGCCGGCGGCGCGCCCGCTGGCCCAGGCGCCCGCGCCGCACGTGGACGCCGCACGCGGACTCAACCGCGCCGCCGGCATGCTCGCGGCGTCCGTGCTGATCGACAGCGCGATGGAGCACTACCGCGGCGACTTTCACAACGATGCGATGTGGGCGCCGCTGGTGGCGTCGTCGCTGTCGATCGCCGTCAGCCTGCACGGCCAGCTGGACCCGCGGCACGGCGCGCACCCGTGGCGCGACACCGTCTATGCGGCGGCCGGTCTGACCGGCATCGTCGGCACCGGCTTTCACCTCTACAACGTGACCAAGCAGGTCGGCGGCTTCAGCTGGCAGAACGTGTTCTATCGCGCGCCGCTGGGTGCGCCGGCTGCGCTGTCGCTGTCCGGCCTGATGGGGTTTTTGTCCGAGCGGCTGCGCGACAACGCGCCGGGTTCGGCACCGAAGATTGCGGGCATCGATGCGGGCCGCGTGATCGCGCTGCTGACCGGCGCATCGCTGCTGGGCACCACGGCGGAAGCGGGGCTGCTGCATTTCCGCGGCGCGTTTCACAACCCGGCGATGCTGCTGCCGGTGACGATGCCGCCGATCGCCGCCGCGCTGCTGGCGGTCGCGGCAGCCGGGCCGCGCGGGCAGGCGCGAACAGCCTCGCGCCAGTGGCTCGCTGCAACCGCCCTCATGGGCGTGGCCGGGGTCGCGCTGCACGCGTACGGCGTCTCGCGCGGCATGGGCGGCTGGCGCAACTGGCGGCAGAACGCGTTTGCCGGGCCGCCGATTCCCGCGCCACCCTCGTTCACCGGGCTGGCACTCGCCGGCCTGGCGGCGCTGGCCTTGCTGGAGGCACCACGCCATGGCTGAGCACCCGCGCTTTCCCGGCTACGACGTGCTGGCCAAACGCGACACGCCATCCTGGAACGAGCCGACCCGCCGCGCGATCGATGCGCGGCTGGCCACACCTCGCCAGCCGCGCTTTTTCACGCAAGCCGAATGGGCGGTCGCCGATGCGCTGGTGCGGCGCATCCTGCCCGTGGGCGACGACGCGGTGCCGCTGGTCGCGCTGCTCGATGCCAAGCTGCTGGCCGATCACGGCGACGGCTTTCGCGAGGCCGACATGCCGTGGCTGCGCGAAGCCTGGCAGCAGGCGCTGGCCGCGCTGGATGCGGACGCGCAGGCACAGCATTCGGGCCAGGGCTTCGCGGCGTTGAGCGGCGCCGAGCAGGATGCGATGCTGCAGGCCATGCAGGACGGCACAGCCGACAGTGCCCACTGGCACGGCCTCGACCCGCAGAAATTCTTCACGCGCCGCGTGCTGGCGGACGTGCCGGCGCTCTACTACAGCCAGCCGGCCGCCTGGAACGAGATCGGCTTCGGCGGCCCGGCCAGCCCGCGCGGCTACCTGCGGCTCGACGGCGATCGGCACGATCCGTGGGAGGCCGTGGAGGCCAGACCCGGCGCTGAAAGCCAAACCGAACAGGAGAATCGCCGTGTCCTCTGATCCGCTGGCCGCGCCGCGCGCCGCGAATGGCCGCGCACCCGACATCTTTCGCGTCGGCGGCTGGGTGCCGATGCGGGAATACGCGGACGAAGATGCAGTCGATTTCGTCATCGTCGGCACCGGCGCGGGCGGCGGCACGCTCGCGGCGCGGCTGGCTGAACAGGGCTTTTCCGTGGTCGCGCTGGATGCCGGCGCGTACTTCCGGCCGCTGGAAGATTTCGCATCGGACGAGACCGAGCAGAACAAGCTGTACTGGACCGACAAGCGCATCGTCGACGGGCCGAACCCGCTGCAGATGGGCGGCAACAACTCGGGCAAGGCGGTGGGCGGCTCCACCGTGCATTACGCGATGGTCGCGCTGCGCTTTCGGCCCGAGTGGTTCAGTGCGCGCAGCACGCTGGGTTATGGCGCCGACTGGCCGATCGGCTGGCAGGAGATGTGGCACTACTACGGCGAAGCGGAAAAGCAGATCAACATCGCCGGCCCGCTGAGCTATCCCTGGGGGCCGGAGCGCCCGCGCTATCCGTATCGCGCGCACGAACTGAACACCGCCGGCAGGCTGCTGGCCAAGGGCTGCGAGGCGCTCGGCATCGGCTGGACTGAGACGCCGCTGGCGACGCTGTCTGCTCCCAACGCCAGCGCAGAGGGCGACTCGCCGCCCTGTGTCTACCGCGGTTTCTGCCGCTTCGGCTGCTCGACCAACGCCAAACGTTCCGCGCTCACAGTCTGGATCCCGCGCGCGCTGGCTGCCGGCGCCGAGGTGCGCGACCTGGCGATGGTCGGGCGCATCGAGACGAACGCTGCAGGCCTGGCCACCGGCGTGCATTACCAACGGGATGGCGCCTGGCGGTTCCAGCGCGCAAAAAACGTGGTGGTGGCCGGCTACGCGGTCGAGTCGCCGCGGTTGCTGCTCAATTCAGCGACCGACCGCTTTCCCGATGGACTTGCGAACAGCTCCGGCCTGGTCGGCAAGAACCTGATGGCGCAGTCGAACGTGGCTGTCTGGGGCCGCATGGATGAGCAGGTGCGCTGGTACAAGGGCCCGCCGAGTCTGGCGATCACCGAGCACTGGAACTACGAGGACCGCAAGGAGTTTTTCGGCGGCTACTGCTGGATGGGCCAGGGGCCGCTGCCCAATGAGTGGGCGTCCGTGCAGACCGGCGCGCGCGGCCGTTGGGGCCAGAGCCTGCGCGATGCGATGCGCGACTACAACCACATGATCGGCGTGAAGATGGTCGGCGAGATGCTGCCCGACGAAGCGAATCGCGTGACGTTGGCCGATGAACTCGACCAGTACGGCCTGAAAGTCGCGAAGATCACCTACCGCTGGGGCGACAACGACAAGGCGTTGATCGCGCATGCGCTCGAGCAGATGGGCCGCTCGATCGAGGCGATCGGCGCGCACGACATCTTTCGGCAGGAGGACGACACCTGCCACTTGGGCGGCACCGTGCGCATGGGGCAGAGCCGCGAGACCAGCGTGGTCGATGCCGACTGCCGCAGCTGGGACGTGCCGAATCTCTGGGTCTGCGACGGCTCGGTGTTTCCGACCGTGGGCGGCGTGAACCCGTCGCTCACGATCCAGGCGGTGGCGCTGCGCACGGCCGAGCGCATCCGCGAGCTGGCCGCCGCCGGCGACCTCTGAGACCCCGCCCTACCGATCCAACCCAGCCACGCGGGAGACCCGTCATGCCGATCGACACCGTGCTCGATGCCCACGCCGTGATCGGCGAATCGCCGACCTGGGTGGCCGACGAA
Organism: Burkholderiaceae bacterium; assembly: GCA_965218765.1. GTDB lineage: Bacteria > Pseudomonadota > Gammaproteobacteria > Burkholderiales > Burkholderiaceae_C > JBBPYC01. The sequence continues at coordinate 1,671,789 of CBDCLU010000002.1, forward strand.
GAAGCGCTTTACTGGATCGACGTAAAGAGGCCTGCGCTGCACCGCTTCCGCCCGGCCGATGGCGCCACGCGGATTTGGCAGGTCACGAGCGACATCGGCGGCTTCGCGCTCATGGAAGGCGGCGCCGCGCTGGTCGCGCTGCGCCGCGGCATCCATCGGCTGGAACTGTCCAGCGGCGCGCTGACCTTGCTCGCGCCGCCGCCGTTCGACCCGGCGCTGTTTCGCTTCAACGAAGCGGCCTGTGATGCGAACGGCCGCTTCTGGGTCGGCGTGATGTTCGATCCCGTGGAAGGCAACCCGCCGCCGCAGCCGGGCCGGCTGCACAGCTTCACGCTGAACAGCGGCCTGCGTGCGGAGCCCGATGCGGCCGAGCTGCACAACGGCCTGGCCTGGAGCGCGGACGGCCGCACGATGTATCTGTCGCACAGCAACGCCGGCCAGATTTTCGCGTTCGACTACGAGCCGCACGACGGCCGGCTGTCTGGGCGCCGGCTGTTTGCGACCATCCCGAGCGAGCACGGCATTCCGGACGGCGGCGCGATCGACGCTGAAGGCGGCTACTGGTGCGCGCTGCACGGCGGCGGGCGGCTACGGCGCTTTGCTGCCGATGGCCGCATCGAGCGCGATGTGGAGTTGCCGGTCAGCCAGCCGACCATGTGCGCGTTCGCGGGCGCCGATCTGGCGACGCTCTACGTCACGACCGCGTCGGACCACATGAGCGAGGACGACAAGCAGCGCGAGCCGCAGGCCGGCAACCTGCTGCGCCTGGTGCCGGGTGTGCGCGGCGTGCCCCGGCCGATCATGGCGCGCTGACTGGCTAGTTCGCGCAGGCGCCGTCTGCCGCACGACAGGATGAGGTGTGACCGGGTGAGGTCAAGCTGCAAGCCACCCCTCGATCGCATCGCGCCGCGCCGCCTGCACGCGGGCGCCGACCGCCTCGCCGCGGAGGCCATCGGCGCTCGCGCATGCCGCGACGGCTGCCGTATCGACACGCTGCGCTGCAGCCAGCACGGCCAGCAGGCGCTCGCGCTGTGGATAGGGCGCCTCCTGCAGGCCGAGCCGGCCACGCGCATCGCATTCGCAGGCCAGCAGCGCGTCGGCGAAGCGCGCCGGCTTGCGGATCGCATCGCAGCGCTCGAGCAGGCGCAGCAGTGCAGCGGCGTTCAGCTCGCCGCTCCTGTGGATGTTGCCGTGTTCACGCGCGACCACGTCGGCGAGCTGGCGCACCTCATTGGGCACGCGCCAGCGGTCGCAGACCTGTTGCAGCAGCTTCGCGCTGCGCTGCTCGTGGCCGTGGTGGCGCGGCAGCAGCTCGGGCGGCGTGGTGCCCTTGCCGAGGTCGTGCGTGAGGCAGGCAAAGCGCACGGCCAACGATGCCCCGAGCTGCGTACTCAGGTCCAGCACCAGCATCAGATGTACGCCGCAGTCGACTTCAGGATGGTGCGCGGCCGGCTGCGGCACCCCCCAGAGCCGGTCGACTTCGGGCAGCAGCTTTGCCAATGCGCCGCATTCGCGCAGCAGCTCGAACATGCGCGATGGCGCCGCTTCCATCAGCCCGCGCGACAGCTCCTGCCAGACCCGCTCGGGCACCAGCGCATCGACTTCGCCGGCGGCCACCATCTCGCGCATCAGCTGCAGGGTTTCCGGTGCCACCGTGAAGTCGGCAAAACGCGCGGCAAAGCGCGCCACGCGCAGGATGCGCACCGGGTCTTCGCGGAACGCGGGCGTCACATGGCGCAGCACCCTGGCAGTCAGGTCCTTTTGTCCGAAATATGGGTCAAATAGCACCGGGGCGCTAGTGCTTCCTGGCTGTCTAGCTATTGAATTGATAGTCAGGTCGCGCCGCGCAAGATCTTGCTCCAAGGTCACGTCGGGCGCTGCATGAAACGCGAAGCCGTGGTAGCCGGCGGCCGTTTTGCGCTCGGTACGCGCCAGCGCATATTCCTCGTGCGTGTCGGGGTGCAGGAACACCGGGAAGTCGCGACCGACGGGCTTGAAGCCGCGCGCGATCATCTGTTCGGGCGTGGCACCGACCACCACCCAATCCCTATCCTGCACCGGCAGTCCGAGCAATTGGTCGCGTACGGCGCCGCCCACCAGATAAATCTCCACCAGACCAAGTCTAAGGCGCCACCCGGTGCACGTGCGGCCCGCGCGCCAGGGCCGATTGGGTTACTGCTGAGCATGGCAACACGCATTTGCTTTCGTGATGCCATTCATTCGGAATGAAAAGTGGTCAAACTAAGGGAAAACCCTATATTGGTTGTTACGAGGCAGCCGCCTCAACACGCTCCGCCCAGGAGCAAAGGAATTCACCATGTCCAAGCAGATTCATGAAAGCGTGTTGCGCAATCCGATCGCAATGCCAGATGCCGTCGACAAATTTGTGGCAGCGGCTCTCGCCATCGTAGGGTTTTTCCACGCGCTCGCCGATGTGCCGAACGAACTGCTGCGCATGGCTGACGAACACGAGTCCAGCCGCCCGGAACTTGCCACCCGCCTGCGCAAGGCCGTGCGCCTGGGCTGGGGCTGGTGATTGCCGTTCGTCACGTTGGCCATTGACGTATGTGACCTGCAAGACGACCGGTCGCCAGACCAGCGTTGCGGGGTCTGAACACACTCGGGGTACTCGCGGCGGCTCCGGCACGCGGCGGCACCGCCGACTGCGCGCCGTCAGCGCCAGCGGGTCAACGGTGGCTCCCAGCCACCCGTCGAATCAACGGCGTCCGGGCCCGCTCGACGGTCCCGCGTGTGCATCGTCCATGCGGCCGGCTTCCACGAGTTCCGGCGAGCGGCCGAGCCGATCGCGCTGGGCTGCTCGAGCACGCGCCGCTGCGTCCGGTGGCGCAACGGACCCATGCTGGTCTGGCGTCGCTTTCGTTGGCTCACCGCTTGCGTGCGGTGACTTCGATCTCGATCTTCATGCGCGCATCGGCGAGCCCGGCTGCCAGCATCGTGGCGGCCGGCCGCACGTCGCCGAACCAGCGCCTGAGAATCGGCCAGCAGCGCGCGAACTCGGCCGCATCCGGCACGATGTAGCGCACCCGCACCACGTCGGTGATGCCGGCGCCGGCCTCGCGCAGCGCCGCCTCGATGTTGGCAAGCGCCTGTTCGGCCTGGGCCTCGATGTCCGGCGCGATCTGCATGGTCGCGTAATCGAAGCCGGTGGTGCCGGAGACGAACACCCAGCGGCCGTCCAGCACGGCGCGCGAATAGCCGATCTCGGCTTCGAACGTCGAGCCGGAACTGATCAGCCGGCGGGCCGGTTGCCCGGTCACCGCGCGCTCCGATAGGGCTCTTCGAATGCGAGGAAATCATGCTCGGCGAGCGCCTGTTCGACCCAGGCCTGTACGGCCGGCAAGGCGCGCACGCGCTCGAAGTAGGCCTGCACGTCGAGCGGCGCCGGCATCGCATAGGTCTGAAAGCGCAGCACCACCGGCGCGAAGAACGCATCGGCGATCGAGAAGTCGCCGAACAGCAGCGGTCCGCCGTGCGAGGCCAGTGCATCCTGCATCAGCTGCACGACCCGCTCGACGTCGGTGCGCACGGCCGGCTCGTCCTGCAGCAGCCGCGCGCCCACTTGCGGCAACCGAGCCTCGATGTTCATCGTGCAGTGCTCACGCAACGCGCCGAAGCCCGCGTGCATCTCGGCGCAGACACTGCGCGCGCGGGCGCGGGCTTTTGGATCGCGCGGCCAGAGGTGCTTGTCCGGAAACTGCTCGGCCAGGTATTCGGCAATGGCGAGGCTGTCCCAGACTGCGAAGCCTTCGTCCAGCAGCGCGGGCACCTTGCCCACCGGACTGACGGCTTGCAGCGTGCGCTTGAAGTCGGAGCCTGGATCGAACGAATCGAACCGCACCAGCGTGTCCTGAAACGCGACGTCGGCCTGCGTCATGAGCACCCAGGGCCGCATCGACCAAGATGAATAGTTGCGATTGCCGGTGAAGAGTTCGAGCATCGGACTGCCTCGTTTTCAGATAACCGTGGCATTTGCCACAGACGCCATGCTAGGGCCTGTGACACTTGGCGACTGATGCAAAAAGCCGCGGCGATTGATGACCTGATGAGCGACGGTTGCCGGCGCGATGGGTCGGCACTGCAGCGGCTTGGCCGCGCGCTGCTGATCGGCTGCCTCGCGCTGGCCGGCTTGTCGGCACCGGCTGCAGCGCTGCCGGTGGTGCAGCTTTCGGCGCAGACGCCGACATTGCCGCTTGATGGTCGTGCCGGCCACCTGGCCGATCGCGCCGGCACGCTCGATGCCGCGCAGTTGCACGCGATGGATCAGTCGAACGATTTCGAACTGCCGCCAGACCCGGTGCGCAGCGGCACCGATGGGACGGTTCACTGGTTCAAGCTGCGCCTGCAGCAGGACGCGCTGCAGGACCGGTGGGTGCTCACGCTGCCCGCTGCGCAGAATCTGCAGGGGGCCGAGCTCTTCGGCCCGTGTGCGGAATCCAGCCTAGCGCAGGCTGCCTGCGACGCTGAGCCGCCGCCACGCGCAACGACGCTTGCCGGCGCCAGCTCGCCTGCGTTCCTGCTGTCGGCGCCGGGGCCTGGCGTATTTTCGGTGTACCTGCGGGTGCAGGCCGGGTTGCCGCAGAACCTGTCGCTGTCGATCAGCACTCTGGCTGCGCACGATGCCGCGCAGCAGACACGGCGGTTGCTGGACGGCGCCGGCTACGGGCTGCTGGTCGGTCTGGTGCTGTTCGGCTGGCTGCTGCACTGGACCTTTCGCGAGCGGATCTATCTGGGGTTCATGGCCGACGTGGTGGCGGCGATCGCCACGATCGCACTGCTCAACGGCGATGTCGGGCGTTACCTGTTTGCAAGCACGCCCTGGATCACGGATCGCCTGCTGCTGGCGCTGGTGCCGCTATGGATCGTGTTCGCGTTGCGCCAGTCGCTCGTGCATTTGAACCTGCGCCGCCATCTGCCGCAGCTGGCCGGCGCGTTTCGGCTGCTGATCGGCGCTGCCGCCTTCGCTGCACTGGCGGCGCTGGCGGGCGGCGTGCAGCTGCCTTCGCTGCTGGCGGCCGTGGTCGGCCTGGCTGGTCTGGCGCTGCTGCCGTTCGTGTCGGCGCCGATGCTCAAATTCGGCCGCCGGTTCACGCCGCTCCATCTGTTCACGAGCGTGCTGGGGTGCCTGCTGGCCGTGCTGAAGCTGGCCGACCTGTGGGCATTGCTGCCGGCCTGGCCAGGCCGTTTGCAACTGTTTCAATGGAGCATGCTCGCTTCCGCACTGCTGTATGCCGGCATGTTCGGCAACCGGCTGTCGCGCGTCTGGATGCGCCAGGGTGAGTTGCGCGCGCACGCCGCGCAACTCAGCCGCGCGGCCGCGACCGACCCGTTGACCGGTCTGGCCAACCGGGCCGGGCTGAAGGATCGGGCCGAGATGCTTGCCAGGACGCGGGAAGCCTGGGCGCTGCTGCTGATCGATCTGGATCATTTCAAGCCGATCAACGACAGCTTCGGGCACGAAGCGGGCGACGCGGTGCTGGTCGCGATTGCCGAGCGCCTGCGCGCAAGCGTTGGTCCGTCCGACCTCGCGGCGCGACTTGGCGGCGATGAGTTCGCGTTGCTGTTGGTCGGGCCGCGCGAAGGCGCGGCGCTTGCCGCCTGCGCCCAGGCGTCGATCGATGCGATCAGCGCGCCGATCGAATTGCGTGGACGCATGCATCGGATCGGCGCAAGCGTCGGCGTGGCGCGCGCGCCGGGCAACGGCTCGGAGTTGGCCCGGCTGCTGCGCGGCGGGGATCAGGCGCTGTATCGCGCCAAGCGGCAGGGACGCGGCGGCTATGCGTTCTTCGAAGGCACGGCGCCGCAAACCACGGCCGCGGCAACACTTTGAGCCAGGGCGGCGCGCGCCGGTCTTCAGACACTCGGTGCGGGCAGGGCAGATCGGCGGGCCGGCAAGTCTTGAGCAACGCCGGGGCGCGGGCTTTAGAACCGGCCGGCCGTCTTGCGCAGATCGAGCAGCCGGTTCGCGACGCTGTGCGCGCCCATGTAGCCGCGCACCACGGGGCCGAGTTCGGCTGGCGCGATGCCGAGCGCAGGCAGTCCGGGCAAAAGGCCGCTGGCCACGTTGTCCTGCTGCATCGAGTCGAGGTTGTCGTTGCTGAGCATCGGCTCGCCCGGCAGTTTTTCCATCAGCCAGGCCTGGCGTCGCGCGGTCTTCATCGACACCGGGATCACGCGGCGCTGCTGGCCGGTCAGCCAGCCGGTCAGCTCGACCAGTTGCCGCAGGGTCCAGACCGCCGGCCCGCACGCCTCGTAGGTCTGGCCGACCGTGCGTTCGTCGTCCAGGCACTTGACGATGGCGCTGGCCACGTCCTGCACCCAGACCGGCTGGAACTTCGCATCTGCACAGGCCAGCGGAATGAACGGCAGCCAGCGCTGCAGGTTGGCGAACGAATTCAGGAAATGATCGTCACGGCCGAACATCACGCTCGGGCGCAGCACGGTCAACGCCAGGCCGGCGTTAGCCTGCACGCGCAACGCGGCTTCGCCGCGCGCCTTGCTGCGCTGGTACATCGACGGCCCGTCGGCATCGGCGCCGAGTGCGCTCAAATGCACCAGCCGGCGCACCCCGGCCGTCGCGCAGGCACGCGCGAGTAGGGCCGGCAGCTCGACGTGCGCGCGCTCGAATGCGGCTTCGTCGCCATGCAGCACGCCGATCAGGTTCACCACCGCGTCGTGGCCGGGCAACAGCCGGGCCAGCATGGCCTCATCATGGATGTCGGCTGCCAGCGGCGTGATCATCGGCAGCATCAGCACGGGCCGCGCGTTGCCCAGCCGGCGCGTGGGCACGGTGGCGCGCCACTGCAGCCGTTCGATCTGCTCGCAAACCGAGCGGCCGACGAAACCGGTGCCGCCCAACAACAGGATTTTTTTCATGGCCTGAATGTAGCGGCCTGAGCGCGCCGGGCCGCCGACGCAGATCGATGCGAGCTTCACGCATAGGGATCGGCGAATCCCAGGCTCAGCATGAGTCCGGTCTCGTGCGCTTCCATGCGCTCGGCGTCCGCTTCACCGGTCTCATGGTCCCAGCCCTGCGCGTGCAGGACGCCGTGCACCAGCAGGTGTGCGTAGTGCGCAGTCAGTGTGCGGCTTGCGGCTGCCGCTTCGGCCGCAACCACGGGCGCGCACAGCACCAGATCGGCCAGCACGAGCGGCGCACGCGCGTAGTCGAACGTCAGCACGTTGGTGGCATAGTCGCGGCTTCGAAATTGTCGGTTCAGACAGCGCGCCTCGTGCGCATCCACGATGCGCACCACGAGCTCGGCGTCTGCGGCCAATGCCCGCCGCAACCAGCGCTCCACCTGTCGCCGCGGCAGCGCGGCGCGATGGACCGCAACGGCGTCGAACCGCGCGAACTGCAGCGACAGCGACAGCGCCGGCCGTTCGCTTCCGGCGGCTGCGCTCACGCTGTCGCAGATGCTAGTCGCACCCCAGGGGCCGGCGTGCGCGCCGCTGCGGTGCACGGCCGACGGATGCGAGCATTTGTTCCGCCCTGACCGATTGATGACAGCAGGTCGGTGGAATTTCGCGCAGTTTTGCGCAATGGGCAGCAACGAGCCAAAGCCATGTCGTGATTGAATCGGTCGCAGAGGATTGTGCATGGGTTTCGCAACATTTCGCCTGGATCGTCCGGTGCCACCAACCGCCTTGAGCTTGATCGACTTCCTGTTGCGGCAATTCAGGTCCTTGCGCGCGTCCAGCAACAGCCGGGCGGACGCGATGACCGAACCGCGTGCGCTGCTGGCGGCGCTGCGGCAGTGTTCGCCGGTCGTGCTCGGCGTGACGGAGTCGGTGCGACGCCGGCTGCTGCGCCGGTATCTGGACGCGTCGCAGCGCAACGTGCCGATGCATGTGCTGGCGCTGGCGGTGCTGTTGTTCGGCGTGATCGATGCCGGATCCGGACTGGAGCGCAGCGCCGCTTTCGTGTTGCTGGCGGCCGCCACCTCGCTGCGCTGGCGGCTGGCCGACCGCACGCTGGACGCGATGCAGCGGGGCCGGCGCGGTTCTACCTGCGCGCACGACGTGATGCTGCTGGCCACGCTGATCGGCTGGGGCCTGTCGCCCTGGTTGGTAACGGCGCTGGTGCCGGGCAGCAACTTCTTCGCGCTGTGCTTCATCGCGATGGTGGCGATCGGCGTCAATTCGATGACCTATCTGTCGGCGCTGCCGGCCAGCCTTGCCTGCATCTCGGGTGGTCTGGGCATGCTGTCGCTTGCCATGGCAGGCCAGGGCAGCCCGGCCGGCTGGGCGCTGGCCGCCGGCACGGCGCTTACCGGCATCGCGATCATGCGCTGGATGCGCGTGAACCACCGCTCGACGCTGCGTATGCTGAACACCGAGCGGGAGAACCGCTCGCTGATCGCCGAGTTGCAGACTGTGCAGCAGCAGCTTGCGCTGGAAAACCGCAAGCTCGGCGAGTCGCTGAAGGACGTGAACGAAGCGGCCGAGCGCGATCCGCTGACCGGCGCGTTCAACCGCAAGTATCTGACCGGCATCGGCGCACCGCTGGGCGAGCGGGTGCGCCACCATGCCGAGCCGATCAGCGTGTGCATGATCGACGTGGATCATTTCAAGCGCATCAACGACCGGCATGGTCATGCGGTCGGCGATGCGGTGTTGAAAACGGTGGTCGAGCACTTGAACAACCGGTTGCGCGAGGCGGACCGGCTCGCGCGCTACGGTGGCGAGGAGTTTGTGCTGATCCTGCGCCGCTGCGAGATCGGCCGCGGCATGCGCGTGGCCGAAGCGCTGCGCAACCACATCGCGAGCCTGCAGATGGATTTCGGCGATGTATTCGTGCAGATCACCGCATCGATCGGCATTGCAAGGTGGCACCCGGACGAGGCCCTGGACGCGGTGATGGAGCGCGCCGACCGCGCGCTGTACGTGGCCAAGCACAATGGTCGCGACCGTGTCCAGATCGATGTGGACGACGCGCACGATGCGTCGCTCGAGCCGAGCGGGCCTGCGCCGATCACGAGCGGGTGAGCCCATCCCGAGTGCAACGCCGGCTTCGGGCAGCTCATCGACCTGGAGCGCCCCATCTCTTCATCGGCGTCAGCTGAGCCGCCCTTTGCGCGCCCCGTCATAGGCGTCGACGATGCGCGCGACCAGCGGGTGGCGGACCACATCGGCGCTGGTGAAGTGGACGATTGCGATGCCGGGCACGCGCCTCAACACGCGCTCGGCATCGATCAGGCCGCTGGTGGCGCCTTTGGGCAGGTCGATCTGGCTCACGTCGCCGGTGATGACGGCACGCGTGCCGAAGCCGATGCGCGTGAGGAACATCTTCATCTGCTCGGGTGTGGTGTTCTGCGCTTCATCGAGGATCACGAACGCGTTGTTCAAGGTGCGGCCGCGCATGAACGCGAGCGGCGCGACCTCGATCAGGTTGCGCTCGAAGCTTTTTTGTACGCGCTCGATGCCCATCAGGTCATAGAGCGCGTCGTACAAGGGACGCAGGTAGGGATCGACCTTCTGGCCCAGATCGCCGGGCAGGAAGCCGAGCTTTTCGCCGGCTTCCACGGCCGGACGGGTGAGCACGATGCGCTGCACCGCGCTGCGCTCCAGGGCATCTACCGCGGAGGCGACAGCCAGATACGTTTTGCCGGTGCCGGCCGGGCCGATGCCGAATGTGATGTCGTGGTTCGCGATGTGGTCGAGATAGATGCTCTGGTTCGGCGTGCGCGCACGCAGGTCGGCGCGGCGCGTGGCCAGCACCGGCGCGCCGTCGTCGCTTTCGGCCGGGGCTGCCGATCCGGCTGCGCCACCGCCGAGCATCAGCTGCAGCCGATCCGGCGGCAGCGGGCGGTCCGCCGTTTCATACAGGGCCTGCAGCACTTCGATCGCGCGCGTGGCCTGCGGCTTCGAGCCTTCCACACGAAAGTTGCCATTGCGCTGCGCGATGCGCACGCCCAAGGCGGCTTCGATCGCGTGCAGGTTGGCGTTCATCGCGCCGCTCAGATTGGCAAGCCGGTTGTTGTTCGGCGGCGTGAAGGTGTGACGCAGGATCAAGCCAATAATCTCGGGTTGAGTTCAACAGGTTCGGGCGACCGATCATAGGCACCGGCGCAGCCGCCTTCAACCAACACAGAGCACCCATGATCGGCAGACTGACCGGCACCCTGGCCGACAAGAACAACCCGCCGCAGTTGCTGATCGACTGCCACGGCGTCGGCTACGAGGTGCAGGTGCCGATGAGCACTTTCTACAACCTGCCGCCGGTCGGCGACCAATTGACGCTGCTCACGCAGTTCGTGGTTCGGGAAGATGCGCAGCTGCTGTTCGGTTTTGCGACCGGGGCCGAGCGCGAGGCGTTTCGGGAGCTGGTGCGCATCGCGGGCGTCGGCCCGCGCACCGCGCTGGCGGTGCTGTCGGGCATGAGCGTCGCCGACATCGCACAGGCCGTCGCCACGCAGGAAACCGGCCGGCTCGTGAAGGTGCCCGGGATCGGCAAGAAGACCGCGGAGCGGCTGCTGCTCGAACTGAAAGGCCGGCTCGGCAACGCCCTGCCCGGCCCGGCACATGCGGGCAGCGAAAGCCAGGCAGACATCCTGCAGGCGCTGCTTGCGCTCGGTTACAGCGACCGCGATGCAGCCGCTGCGCTGAAGGCTTTGCCCAGCGAGGTGGCGGTGGCCGAAGGCATCCGGCTTGCGCTCAAGAGCCTCGGCAAATGATTGCCTGCAAGACCCACGCCCGAGTCGTTAACATGACGGCCGGCTCCGCCCGGCCGTTATCCGATCGCGGTTAGTTTTCAGATTGCACCGTTCAACTTTCAATCCGTAGGCCATGATGCGAATTCACACCATCCCGCTCGTTTGCGGCAGTTTGCTCGCGCTGCTGCTCGCCGGTTGCGGCGGCGCCGACTCCGGCGGTGAATTGTCCACGGCTGCTGCCCCAACAGCCGCTGCCGCCAGCGCCAGTTCGCCAGCACCTGAGGTTCTGCGCGTGGAAGCACGCGTACAACCGGCTGACGCAAAGCAGGATGTCTCGCCGGTGAAAAGCCGGTCGATCGCGGTGGCACCGACACCGGCGCGCATCGCACTCGGTGCCTTGCCGGATGCGAAGCAGACGGCAGCCGCCGCGCCGGTGAACGGTGCGCGGCAGGTCGGCGTCGCGCGTGCGATCGAGCCGACGGCGACGATCGCGGCCACCGCAGGCCAGTGGCAGTGGCAAGCCACGCCGGTCGGCGGGCTGATCGCCGCGATCAGCTTCCACGCCACCGATGCGAAAGGCCTGCGGCTCGGGGTGCGGATCGGCCAGTTGCCGGGCAGCGCGATGCTGCGCGTCTATAGCCAAGACGATCGCGCGCAGGTGTTCCAGCTGTCCGGCACCGAGGTGCTGCAGTCGATCGACCGCAACGTGGCCGCCGGCGATAGCAGCGATGCTGCGCATACCTGGTGGACGCCGGACTTCGGCAGCGACGAGGTGACGCTGGAAGTCGAGCTTCCGCCTGGCACCCCGGCCGACGCGCTTCAGCTGTCCGTGCCGCAACTCTCGCACATCTTCGTTCAGCTCGAACTGCCGACGGCAGACGCTGCAGCGGCAAAGGACGTGGGCGATTCGGACGCCTGCCAGCGCGATGTCAATTGCGACGCAAATTTCGCGGGCACCGGCAATGCGGTCGCGCGCATGCTGTTCGTGCGCGATGGCAGCGCTTACCTGTGCACCGGCACCTTGCTCAACGACACGAACAGCAGCGGCGCGCCTTATTTCTTAAGTGCCGCGCACTGCATTTCCAGCCAGGCGGTGGCCTCCAGCCTGCAGACCGACTGGTTCTTCCGCTCGCCAAGCTGCAATGTGCGCGCGTTGAGCAACGAGCGCGTGCGCAGGATGCGCGGCGCGCAACTGCTCTATGCAAACGCTGCCAGCGATTCGTCGTTCATGCTGCTCAACGATGTGCCGCCAGCCAATGCGCTGTATGCGGGCTGGGATGCGAGCGAGCAGACCGTCGGCGCGCAGGCGGTGGGCCTGCATCACCCGAGCGGCGACCTGCTGAAAATCAGCTACGGCACCATCAATGGCTTTTCGAGTTGCACCAGCGTGTCGTCGTCCGGCACGTTCAGCTGCAACGCGAGCGACGCCACGAACGGCACCGACCTGCGCGTCAACTGGACGGCCGGCAGTACCGAAGGCGGCAGCAGCGGCTCGGGCCTGTTTTATCGCGCCAACAACAGCAGTTACCTGATCGGCTCGTTGAGCGGCGGCACGGCAAGCTGTTCGAACCGCTCGGGGTCGGATTACTACTCGCGCTTCGATACGCAGTTTCGGAGCGCGCTGCGGTTCTGGCTGAGCCCGGCATCGACCGGCCCCGGCCCGGCCGGGCGCACGGCAGTGTTCCGCTTCTACAACGCGACGACCGGCGCACATTTCTATACGACCAGCGAGAGCGAGCGCGACTACGTGCGCGCTCAACTGCGCGAGTTCGCGTACGAAGGCCCGGTGTTCTACGCGTATCCGGCCAACTTTGCAGGGCAAAGCCCGGTCTATCGGTTCTACAACGCCAAGACGCGCGCGCACTTCTACACGATCTCCGCGGACGAGCGCGACCTCGTGGTGCGCAGCAACCCAGCGTTTCAGTACGAAGGCATCAGCTGGAGCGCGCAGACGCTGCCGGGCTTCGGCTCGGTACCGATCTATCGGTTCTACAAGGACATCAGCGGCACACACTTCTACACGGTGAGCGCGGCTGAACGCAACGTCGTCATCGATGGCAATCCTTCCTATCGGTTCGAAGGCATCGGTTATTACGCGTGGACCACGCCTTGACGATGGTTCGGCTGCGGCGTCACCCAGGCCAGCTTTGAAGCCGTCACGAGCATGACGATCCAAACCGACGACCTCAGCGCTGCCCCGTCGCGCCGCGCGCTGTCGGCAGCGGTCGACTCGCCGCGCGAAGAGGCAATCGAACGCGCGCTGCGGCCGAAGCTGCTGGCCGAGTACGTCGGCCAGGCAAAAGTGCGCGAGCAGCTCGAGATTTTCATCGGCGCTGCGGCTGGCCGCGGCGAAGCGCTGGATCACGTGCTGCTGTTCGGCCCGCCGGGGCTGGGCAAGACCACGCTGTCGCACATCATCGCGCACGAACTCGGCGTGAACCTGCGCCAGACCAGCGGCCCGGTGCTGGAAAAGCCGAAGGACCTGGCGGCGCTGCTGACCAATCTTGAAGCGAACGATGTGCTGTTCATCGACGAGATCCACCGGCTTTCTCCGGTCGTCGAAGAAATCCTGTATCCGGCGCTCGAGGACTATCAGATCGACATCATGATCGGCGAAGGGCCGGCTGCTCGCAGCATCAAGCTGGACCTGCAGCCGTTCACCCTGGTCGGCGCCACCACGCGCGCCGGCATGCTGACGAACCCGCTGCGCGACCGCTTCGGCATCGTGGCGCGGCTCGAGTTCTACACGCCCGAGGAACTCGCGCTGATCGTGCGGCGCAGCGCGCACCTGCTGGATGTGCCGATCGACGAAGAAGGCGGTTTCGAGATTGCGCGGCGTTCCCGCGGCACGCCGCGCATCGCGAACCGGCTGCTGCGCCGGGTGCGCGACTATGCGCAGGTGAAAGGCGACGGCCGCATCGATCTGGGCATATCGAACCTGGCGCTCGCAATGCTCGACGTCGATCCGCAAGGCTTCGACGTGATGGACCGCAAGCTGCTCGAAGCCGTGATCCACCGTTTCGACGGCGGCCCGGTCGGCCTGGACAACATCGCCGCCAGCATCGGCGAGGAAGCCGGCACGATCGAGGACGTGATCGAGCCCTATCTGATCCAGCAGGGCTATCTGCAGCGCACGCCGCGCGGCCGAATTGCGACGCTGGCGGCGTTCCGACACCTAGGCGTGGTGGCGCCGAATCGGCCGGATGTGGGGTTGTTTGGGGAGGGTTGATCAGGCCTAACCGTCATGGCGCACCGATCTATCGGTCCAACTAATGGCCGCAGAGCGGTTGTGAAGTTCGCGGCAAAGGTCCGATGTTCCACATTGTTGTCGCGATGACTACTGGGCGTCGGCCTAACGCCGGACGGCGTGGCTGCGCAGCCGCAGCCGCAGCCGCCAGAGCAGGTGTTCGAGCGGCCGAACGGAGAGATGCGAGACCTTGCGCGACAACTGTTGCAAATCGTTCATCAGTGAGGCGTCGGGATGGTCAGGACTGCGCCGCGCCCAGTCCGCCGTGGCATGAGCCGCATGAGCGCGCTCGCGCAGCAGCGCCGGCAGGTCAACCGGCGGATCCAACTGGCCTGCGTGCTCGCGCAGGGGCGCATAGACGAGTTCGGTGGCAAAGTCCCGCAGCAGCACTAAATTGTCGAGCGTATTGGTTCGAAATGCGCGCAGTGCGTGGTTATGGGCAGAGGTCGCACCGGCATGAACCCGGAAAGTCGCCAGGCTTTCAGCTACATAGCGTGCGCCGGTGTGGATCGAGACGCGAATCCAATACTCAAGATCGCACGACATGATCAGCGCGTCGCGAAAGGAGCCGAAGCGTTCGAAGAAGCTGCGGTGCAGCAGCACACTCGTCGGCTCTCCGTATAGATTGGCTCCCATGTGGGACAGCGCAAGGCGCCTGCAGGCTTGCGCATCGAGGTCGCCGTTTGCAAAACATTCGTCAATCAATCGCTGATTGCCGAGATACCAGCCTTGCATTCGCTCGCTCACCGCGTCGTCGAAGATGAAGTCACGTCGGCAGGTGACGAGCATGGGCGGATCGGTGGCCAGCTCCATCAACCGCTCGACGCAGGTTGGTGCGATCAAATCGTCTTGAAAAACGAATTTGATCCAGTCGTGCCGGGCCAATGCGACGCAGCGATTCCAGTTGGCGACCAAACCGAGATTATGTTCATTGAGGTGATACTTGACCCGCTTGTCGCGCGCTGCGTAGTCCTGCGCTATCGCGGCGCTACCGTCGCTCGATCCATCGTCGACGATCAACAGCTCGAAGTCCCGATAAGTCTGCGCGAGGATGCTTTCGATGCACTCGGGCAGGAAGGCCTCGCCGTTGTACATCGGCAGGCAGACGCTGACGGGTGCGGCGGGAGCAGGGACGGGGCGAGCTAGAGTCGTATCCATGTAGACGGGTTGGTGAATGGCAACGGTTGCGCAGCTGCGGCGTCGAGGTGCGAACTATCAAGAGGCCGGAGCTTCAACTTGCCGACACATCAACACATGCTGGCACCCGAACAACCCGGGCATCCAACGGGTTCCAACCTTTGCGATCTTATGGCGCACCCGGTAAGACAACCAGCACCACGGCGAGCGGTGGTATTCCGGCAAGTGCTGGCCCGCGGTTTCAGCGAACTTACAGACCTCGAATCCGTTTGCGAGCATGAGGCGCCGGATGCTGTGCGAAGTGAACCAACGCAGGTGCGTCGCGTCGCGGATTCCACTGGGCGCATACTCGAAGTTGCCGAACAGCAGAGGAAGTCTGACGCTCCAGTGCGCGACATTTGGCACTGACAGCAGCAGAAGACCCCGGGGCACTAGTGCGGCATGGATGGTTGCCAGCATCGCCGAGGGATTGGGCAGGTGCTCCAGCACGTCGGACAGTACGATCACGTCGAACCGGCCGGTCGCTGCGATGAAGGCCTCGTCGAATGCGACGCTGTGGACCACAAGCCGGCGTGCTCTCGCGCGCGCCGCTCTCTCTGTGTCCGGCTCGATGCATACCACGTCGTTCCCCTTGCCCTCGTTGATGATGGCAGTGGCGCCGCCGGTGCCGCACCCGATGTCCAATACGCGGCAGCCGACGGGCATCCAGGCGCGCAGCATTCCGGCCACCTCCCACGGATCGTCGGTATGCCCGTCGTAGCGTTCAGCAGTGACCTTGCCGACGAAGCCTGTCGCATTGTTGTCAGGAGACTCGACCATGTGGTTCATGCAGCAAGAGGCTGGACTCCGACTTCATCCAGCGGCTCAGGCGCGAGCCAGTCCGCATTGAGCGCGAAGAAGCCTTCCGAGTTCAACGGCGCACTATCGGCATTTCCGATTGTGGAGACCTGGAAATGCTTGAGATTTTCCGCATAGAACACCGGTGAACCCGCTTCATTTTCGGCAATGCCGAAACGCAGCGAATAAACGCCGGGCGTCAGGGGCACACGGCGAAAGAAGCATCGAACGGCGTACTGCCCCGGCTCGATGCAGTCGATGCGCAACTGCCGATCGCTGTGATGGGTTGCCAGATAGAGCATGTCGGACGTGTGGATGCCGATCCCAAATGTGACTTTGCGGAGTTGCGCGGAAGTCCGAAACCGTACCTCGACGCCGACATCCGCCTGAAACGGCACGACATTGACCGGTTGGCTCTTGGCGTCCAGAACCTCCACCCCCAACACTTCGATGCGAGGCGCACGCTGCGACACTGCGTTAGAGGGCGCTGCGCTCTGAGTGACCGCTGCGAGGGCATTCTCCTTAACCCGTGCATTGGTCCGCTCATAGAACTCCCGACAGACTTCGCGGGTGTCACCGTCCATCAGGATGCGGCCGTGATCAAGCAGGATCGCACGCGTGCACAGCCGCTCGACCTGGCGGATGTTGTGGCTCACCAGCAGGATCGTCTTGCCCTGCTTCTTGATGATGTCCTCAATGCGGTCGAAGCACTTGCGCTGGAACGCGATGTCGCCGACCGCCAGCACCTCGTCGACGATCAGGATGTCGGCATCCACCGCGGTCGCAATCGAAAACCCCAAGCGGATCGACATTCCGGAGCTGTAGCGCTTGATGGGCGTGTCTATGAACTTGTCGAGTTCGGCGAAGCCGACGATGTCGTCGAACTTCTTCTTGATCTCCTTGATCGACATGCCCAGGATGACGCCATTGAGATAGATGTTTTCGCGGCCCGTGAGATCGGCGATCAGCCCGGCGCCGACCTCGATCAGTGGCGCGACCTTGCCGCGCGCGATCAGGCGCCCGGTGGTCGGCGTCGTGATGCGTGCCAGCACTTTGAGCAAGGTGCTCTTGCCGGCGCCGTTCGTGCCGATGATGCCGAGCACCTCACCCGGCTCAACCTTGAAATGCACGTCATCGAGCGCGTTGAAACTGTTCGGCGGCGGGGCTGCGCCGTCTTTGCGGGCGCCAAAGACCCGTGCCAGCGATTGGCGCAAGGTCTGCGTCTGCCCCAGGCGGTAGCGCTTGACGACGTGGTCGACTTCGATGATGGACATGTCGGGCTTCTTCTATGGCGAGTGTGGCGCTAGACCACGTCTGCGAAGTACTGTTCGGCGCGCTTGAACAGCGCAAAGGAGATCGGCAACAGCACGATCACCACGACCAGGCCGGGGAAAATGACGTCGAAATCTGGGTGCTGGTTGAACAGCACGGTGCGCTGAAACGCGTCGATGATGCCGGCCATCGGGTTCAGTCGATAAAGATCGTAGAGCAGCGACGACCAGCTCCCGGCGACTTGCTGCTCGAGCAGTTTCTGCTTGACCAGCGACATCGGGTAGATGACTGGCGAGGCATACATCATCAATTGCAAGATGATCGGCATCATGGTTCCGACGTCGCGATAGAAGACGTTCAATGCCGCACCCATGAACGCCACCGCGAGCGAGGCCAGGATCGTGTAGAGCAACAGCAGCGGAACCCACAGCACCGTGGCGGATGGGAGCACGCCGAAGTACAGCATCAGCAGTGCCAGGATTGCGGCGCTGATCGCGAACTCGACGACCTTGGTCACGACCCCAGCCAGCGGAAAGACCTCGCGCGGGAAGTAGATCTTGCGGATCAGCTGGGCATTCGACACGACGCTGCTGACCCCTTCGGAAATCGATTCCTGAAAGAAGACCCACGGCAGCAGGGCGGTGAACGCCAGCACCGGATAGGGGATTGCGCTGGTGTTGATCGCGACGAAGCTGTTGAGCAGCGTGAACACCAGCATCAGCGTTACGGGCTTGAGCACAGCCCAGACGATGCCGAGGTAAGACTGCTTATAGCGGACGATGATCTGCTTCCATGCCATGATGGCCAGCAGCTCCCGGTAAGCGACTGCGGTTTGGGCGATTTGAAACATGTGCGTTGGTTGTCGGGTTTGGAAGGGTGGTTGAAGAAGTGCCTGCTATTGATGCGTTCGGAGTCCTCCGCCATGGCCGCAGCGTTTGCGCCGCGGCAGGCCAAGACACCTGATCAGCATGTCGCTGTGGCAGCGGGCTACATCAACGTCACAGAATGATTTAGGAGGCTGAGCTGCCTGCTTGGGACGCCGACGCCCATCCTTTCAGAGCCGACAGCAATGAGCGGGTCGCACGCGCGCCACCCTCCTCCCGTACGGCAGCGCTCGCACAGCGCATCGCTTCCGCGAAATTTCCACCTTTGAGCAACAGCAGCAAGTATTCGCGCAGTTCCCAATGCAGGTGTTGTTCCAGCGCGCGCAGCGAGGTCGCCGGGGCCGAACGCTGGCGCCCCCAATGCCGGACCTCGATCAGGGTCTTGATGTTGTCCTTGTGCAGATAGGCGGCCGAGTTGGCACGCGACAGGCTGTCTGACAACACCCGGATGATCACGTCGGCATCGCTGGTGTAACCAATGGCGCGCGCAAACATGAGGGCACGCCAGAATAGGTGGTAGTCCTCGCAGGTCTTCTGATCAGTCGGAAATCGCAGCTCCAGCCGCTCGATCAGATCGCGCCGGATCATCACGGCACTGCTCTTGATTACGAATCCGCCGAGCAGCCAGTTCACATCGATGAGTTGCTCACGCAGCGCGCCCAACCCCGGCGTCAATTGCCCGTCCGGACACGCATGCAGTCGGTTTGTCTGAAGAAACTCAATCCGCTCATCGGCTGCCACCGCGGCGGCTGCAGACGCAATGCGCGTCGGAAGCCACCAGTCATCGGAGTCCAGCAGCGCCACCCAATCGCCCTGCGCTACTTCAAGGCCTCGATTGCGAGCGGCGCCTGCACCGGCATTGGCCTGGTGCAGGTAATGCACGCGTGGGTCGGCCAGCGCGCGCACAACCTCTGCCGAACCATCGACCGAACCATCGTCAACGACGATGATCTCGCTTGGCGGCACGCTCTGTTCCAGCACCGAGCGCAGTGCCTGTCCGATGGTCGCTTCCCGGTTGTAGAGTGGGACGATCACACTGACTTTCATCGCACTGGCACCGCCCTCAACGCAACAGATTCACTTGTGCGTACCGGTTGCAACGCAGACAGCTCGTCGCGCACCACTTCCAGGTATTGCAGGCCGAACCGCAGATCGGGCTCGAGGTGATTGCCCTCGGCCCACTCGTTCCACGATTTCAGAAAGACGAATCGACGCTCCGCCGGCAGCGCGGCGGAAACCCGCACGGCCTTGCGCGCCTGTTCGCGAAACAGCGCCGGCGTAGAGCCGTGGAACACGAGGCCGTTGACGCCGCTGCGCGGTGTGTTGTCCCAGTTCGGCACGATGCACGGATAGCTCTCGATGCCCTCGGTCGGATCCCCGACGATGATGTCGAGCACGTCCTGATAGGCATACACCGTCGGCCCATAGACGATCGGTGACGCCTCGCCGCTCAGTCTGGAGCGCCATTGCTTTGCTTTGAGGGTGAATTTTTCGAGCGGCCGGTCCCAGCCCGGCCATCCAATACGCGCAGGCAGACGGGACCGGATGACCGCATCGAAACCATGCTCCGCCGGCGGCCAATCCCGGTCCTCTTCCGATTCCACCCCGATGAGGTGGAGCCCCGCCAGTCCAGCCTTGGTCGCCGCTGCACGCCAGATCGCCATGGCAGCGGCGTGGTCGGGAATCTCCATCGGCCGGTAGACCACGAAGACCGGCTTGTCATCGACCCGGACATAACGATGGTCACGAAACGCCGGAAGCAGCGCGGCGAAGTGCGCCAGATGATCGTCCGGCCCGGGATACGTCTGCGCGATCAGCGTCTTGCCGGGGGCACCGTGCCAAACGCCGGTCCAGCTCTGGTTGGCCCAGCACAGACAGAACGGAAAATCAGGCTTGCCGGACTCGAGCACTTCCGCGAACGGACGCTCGATCACGCGCCGGCCGGCGAACCAATAGTGGTAGTAGCAAAACGCCTCGATTCCATACTCGCGCGCCATGTCGGCCTGCGCCTGCCGCGTCTCCGGAACGCGCAGATCGTAGAAGCCGAGGTCAGCGGGAACGTGTGGCTGATCGTGTCCGCGAAACAGCGGCTTCGCCTTGGCCATGTTGGTCCACTCGGTAAAGCCACGGCCCCACCAAGCGTCGTTCTCGGGGATGGGGTGGAACTGCGGGAGATAGAGCGCAATCGGTCTCATGTCCGGATTCGTATGGATCGCATCGAGCGAAGTATCGCGCACTGAACTGCGTGCATCAGCCCGCAACCAGCGCCGACCGGGCAAAAATGCGCGTTCGGAAGCGTCTCGGCCAAAACGAGTGTGCCGTTGGGAGCGGCTGAAGATGGTCTTAATGACTTGTCTTCAACTCTCTTCCAAGCGCTGCCATGTTCGAATGACGAAACACTTCGATGCCTTATGCAGGATCGGGCCTCGCGCGCCTTAGCCCAGGGTTGCTTCGGCCGCAGTTGCTGCCCTCCGTCGCTCTTTGGACGCATTTGGTGCCGGTTGTCGGCAGCCAAGCATGAGGCGGCCGGGCGATCAGCCAAGCAAACTGCATAACCCAAGGGGGCTATGGCCCCGTGCGCCGCCACACCTGTTGCCGCATGGCATCAAAGATTGCATCCCTCGCGGCGTTGCATGCGGTGACCAACGCACGCGACACCGCCAGATGATGGAAATCGCACATGCTCGCCCGACCGCCTTCGCCAAGTTAAGCGCACAATTCGGGCCCTGCATCGAAAATCTTCTGACTTTGTTGTCGGCGCGCGTTTATTGTCAGCTGCATCCTTATCCTGAAGTCGTTGTTCATTCTGGACGCGCAAACCACCAAGTCAAGCCGCGTGAGAAGGCCGTATAAGCCCATTATCCACGAACACTAGCATCAATCTCCATTCTGCTTTTATCGAACAAACGCGTTTCACTTTTTCGTAAACATTACAACAGATATCAATGTATTCAAAGGCGGACATATGAGCGAGCAACCAGCCATCAGCGTTGGCATTCCGCTCTATAATCGGCGCGATTTAATTACCGCCACAATTGAAAGCGTTCTGGCGCAGACCTCAGCACCACACGAGATTCTGGTCGTAGATGACGGTTCAACGGATGGTTCTGGGGAAGTCGTTTCATATCTGGCGCAACAACATGCAGGCATTCGGCAAGTTCGCCAGTCTAATGCGGGCGAATGTGCCGCACGCAATCGACTTTTGATGGAATTCACTGGGGACTGGCTTGCCTTCATCGATTCTGACGATCTTTGGTTGCCTACAAAGCTTGCAAATGCCGCCGCGCTCATCGCTGATGATCCAACCCTTGAGTTTATTCACTCAAACCGGCTGCATGTTTGGCCTGACGGTCACATGGACGACGGACGGGTAGGAGATGAATCCAGCCATATGAATCAGCCTGCTTACTTGATGGCAGATTGGCGTACGAAGATTTCTACGCTGGTCATCAAGCGAAGCTTGATCGAGCGAATGAAACCTGATTGGTTCGGGAGCTTGCGCATTTGCGGCGACTACGAATTCATGTGGCGAGCCATGGCCATCGCGCGCGGCGTAGGTTATGTGTCACAGCCGGATACCAAGATTCTCGTGACCGACGACGGCATGTCCCGTGGAGCAGACCCCGTGGTGCATATTCGCAGTGACATTTCTGCGATGCGATCAGCGATCAGATGGCTTGAGGGCCGACAACTGAATGATTATGTGGCTATTCTCAAGCAACGGCAATACCGTGAATATCAGCAACTCATGGTTCTAGGCTGGCAGAATGAATGGCGATCAGCACTTGCCGCTTTTCGTGACTGTGTAGGGGACCTCAAAGCCACACGCGCTACTCGCGCTTTGCTGTCGAGTCTTGTTGCTTTTCGGTCACAACACCGCTGATGGTGCGTCGACCAGCAAGTGGGCCTCAGGTTTGCGGCTCCAAAGTGTCTAGTAAATCTGCGGCGCTTCGGCTTGAGTATCACCAGTACGCGCAAACAGCTGAATAATGGAGTTTCCACTGCGATCTCCCGGATGCGCAGGTACAACGCGCTTTAATTCCGCAATTTGCTCGTTCGGTATTGAGCCAAAGTGCAGCGGCACTTGTATCAGCGCCGTTCCGGCACACATGCGCGTTCAGAGCGGTCCGAACCGCATGCGTCGTTAGCGAGGCGAGCGCAGACTGACTGCACAGGACCGAAGAACACTCTTGACATCGCGCAGGACATGGCGGCGCCATCCCCCCGACGCCTGCCCCAGCGGGCCTCGGAGACCGCGCCAGTAAGGGCCCCAGCCGAGCCGCGACAGATTGTAGCGCCAGGACCCGCGCTGCCGCTCGATCATCTGGTCCACGCGCTCGATCTGCTGCGGCGTCAATTGGACACGGACCGTGCCCTCGCGCAGCGCCAGCAGGCCGCGCAGCTTCTCGCGGGCGATGAACTCGCCTGCGCCGGAGTTGGTCAGGTTCGCGTCGTGCCGGTGATGAATGGCGACATCGTCGGTGGTGAAGACGAAATGCCCGCGCTGCGACAGCAGCAGCAAGAACAGCCAGTCCTCACCCGATCGGAAATCGGCCGGCATGCCGCCCACGGCCAACCCCTCGGTTCGACGAAAGCAGATCGCGCTGGTCGGGATGATGCCTGCCGGCAAAAGCTTGTCGGTTGGATCGACGAGCTGCCAGTGCCCCTGCTCGGTCCGCTTGGCATCTACCTCCATCCGGACCTGCGAACCGAAGATGCCGTGAGGCTGTCGTTCGATGGGCGACACCACCGTCGCGTCGCCGAAGCTCATCACCGCATCCGGATGCGCATCCAGCGCGCCGCACAGGCGTTCCAGGGCGTTCGGAAGGTACTCGTCGTCGCTGTCCAGGAAAGCGACATAAGCGGTCTGCGAAAGTTCGATGCCGCGGTTGCGGGCAACCGCCGGGCCGGCGTTGCGCGGCAGAATTTCGACATGCAGGGGTTGACCATGGCGCTGTGCCCACGCCCGAGCCACCGTGGGTGTGTCGTCGTGCGAGGCATCATCGACGATGACGATTCGGCGCACCGGGCGGCTTTGCGCACGGATGCTGTCGAGTGCGCGCTCGACCAACGCAGCTCGGTTGTAGGTCGGCATGACGACAGTCACGTCGAGTACCTGCTCAGCCGTATCCGTGCGTGTGGTCATAGGGTTGTTGATTCAGTCCCTTGTCAGCACGCTGACGTCGGTCTGGGGCAATTTTCACGTCGGTCCGGCTGCAACCGCCCGAAACCGTGTCGTGTCTCAAACCGACCCGCCCGCAGACCGATGCATCCGATGAGGCGACGCCGGACGTGCTACATGCAAAAGCGTCGGCCCACCGACAACCGCAGGAACACCACTTTGAGGACCAATGGCTTGACCAATGCTCGTCGATTTCATTGGTCGGTGTGAAAGGATTCGAACCTTCGACCCCTTGCACCCCATGCAAGTGCGCTACCAGGCTGCGCCACACACCGATTCACTCAAGCGGCGGATTATAGCTTTCGAGGTACAACGACAGCCCTCCTTGCGGCGTGTCCGTGGCACGTTCGCTCAAGGCGACGATGTCGATGGGGTCGGTGGTGCCGCACATAGAAGCGCGCGAAGTTGCAGCAGTTCCTCACGTAGGCTTGCCGGATCGAACGGCACGTCGACAGACGCGCTGCTGGTCGAAGCAGCAGGCGTTCGCAGCCGGGGTAGCCACGTTTCGGCCTGCGGTGCGATGGTTATGTGCGGTGCCGGCAGCGCGTCTGCAGGAGCTGGACCTATCTGGCCGTGGGTCTGGATCGATGGGCGCTGGAGGCTGGGCGCGTCGTCATCCTTCGGCTCAATGGAAAGCGACCGGTTGCGTTGCTCGTCGGCGGATTCCTGCAGCCGATTGCGCGCGCCGTTGATGGTGAAGCCCTGGCCGTACAACAGGTCGCGGATGCGCCGGATCATCAGCACTTCGTGGTGCTGGTAATAGCGCCGGTTGCCGCGCCGCTTGATCGGGCGCAACTGCGTGAATTCCTGCTCCCAATAGCGCAGCACATGCGGCTTGACTTCGCACAGTTCGGCCACTTCA
This sequence comes from Burkholderiaceae bacterium, assembly GCA_965218765.1. Classification (GTDB taxonomy): domain Bacteria; phylum Pseudomonadota; class Gammaproteobacteria; order Burkholderiales; family Burkholderiaceae_C; genus JBBPYC01. The sequence goes on from CBDCLU010000002.1 coordinate 1,695,883, forward strand.
CCGATCGTGAAGTAACGCTTGGCTGGAATGGTTGGCAGCATCGTTGCGGGCGTTGGAAAAAAAAATCGTGGCCTTGGCGCAGAGCCTGTTCGGCAGTATGAGCCTCAGGCGATCGATTGCTGAATCTGCGCTTTCAATTTGTGGCTTGCATGAAACGTGACGACCCGGCGCGCGGCGATTGGGATCGGCTCGCCGGTGCGCGGGTTGCGGCCCGGTCGTGGTGCCTTGCGACGAATCTGAAAGTTGCCGAAGCCGGAGATCTTGACGTCGCTGCCGTTCACCAGGCTTTGCGTGACCAGTTCGAAAAACGCATCGATCATGTCCTTGGACTCGCGCTTGTTGAGCCCGATCTGCTCGAACAGCAGTTCGGACAGCTGGGCCTTGGTCAGCGCAGTGGCTTCCAGCGTGTCGACCTCAATGGTGACTGGGTGTTCCATGTGCAGATTGCCTCAGTTACGGCACGGCGCCCGCCGGCCAAGCGCTACTTCCACAAGAAACCACCGCGCACAGGCCATCTTCCAACCAATCGGCTACTGGCGCAGCCGCGCATTCAAGCGGCCTTTCAGCGCGTCCAGCACCGCCTGCAGCGCCTGTTCGATCTGCGCATCATCCAGGGGGCGCTCGTTGTCGGAGGTCGCGAAGGTCATGCGCACCGCCAGACTTTTCTCCCCTACCCCAGGAGCACCAGAAGCAGCAGCGCCGGGCGCTCGATAAATGTCGAACAAATGGACAGCCGTCAGCAAACGGCGCGCCTGCGATGCGTTGATTACACCCAGCAATGCTGCATGGGTCACGTTTTCGCTCACGATGACTGCCAGGTCGCGTTCCACCGGCTGGCGCCGCGGAATCGGCTGGAACTGCGGCACTTGCCGCCGCAGCACGGCTTGCAGGTCGAGTTCAAACAGCACCGGGGCCTGCGAAAGTTCATGGCGCTGCCGCCATCTGGGGTGCAGTTCGCCGATGATGCCGATGGGCACATCGCCGAGCCGCACGGCTGCGCAACGCCCCGGGTGCAGCGCCGGGTGCACGGCCGGCTCGAACGTGGGCGACAGGGGTGCCAGAAGCGCTTCGACGTCTCCCCTCACATCGAAGAAATCGACCGGTCGCGGCTTGGCGCTCCACTGCAGCGGTTCAGCCGGGCCCCAAGCCAGCCCCGCGATCCGCATCGGCTGGTCGAAGCCGGCCACTGCCCGATGGGAGCCGGCGATCATCGCGTCGCGCAGAAATACCCGGCCAATCTCGAACACCCGTACCTGCGGCGCCTTGCGATCCACGTTGAACTTTAAAACTTGTAGCAAGCTAGCCAGCAAGGACGAGCGCATCACGCTCATATGGCTTGCAATCGGGTTCAGCACGCGGATCGGTGCGGCGTTGCCGGCGAGTTCCCGCTCCCAGGCTTCGTCGACGAAGCTGAAGTTGATCGTCTCGAAATAACCGCGCGCGGCCAGGCAGCGGCGCAGCGCGAACGGGCTGCGCCGGGATTCAGGTCTCAACTGGGGCCGGATCGGTGCAATCGGCGGCGTGGTAGGCAGCGCGTCATAGCCGATCAAGCGCGCGACTTCCTCGATCAGGTCCTCTTCGATCGACAGATCGAAGCGGTAGCCGGGTGGGACCACGGCCAGCGTGCCGTCGCCTTCGGTCACGTCAAGCCCCAGGCGCTGCAAGCCCTGCACGCACTGCGCCTGCGTGATCGGCATGCCCAGCACTTTTGCGGCACGTGCGATACGCAAGGTGACGGGGCGCGCTTCGGGCAGGCCGGTGGTCTGGTCGTCGATCGGTCCGCAGACGGTTTGCGGTGTGCCGCAGATGTCGAGCACCAGCCGTGTGATGCGTTCCAGATGCGCAACGGTCAGGCTCGGATCGACGCCGCGCTCGAAGCGGTGTGAGGCGTCGGTCGAGAAGTTGAAGCGGCGCGCCCGCCCGGCGATCGCGGCTGGCCACCAGAACGCGGCTTCCAGATAGATGTTGCGCGTCTCGTCGTTAACCGCAGTGGCTTCACCGCCCATGATGCCGGCCAGCGATTCGACCCGGGTGCGGTCCGCGATCACGCCGACCTTTTCATCGACCGTCACGCTCTCGCCATTCAGCAGTTCAAGCGGTTCGCCAGCCCGGCCCCAGCGCACTTCCAGCGCGCCGTCGATCTTGTCAAGATCGAAGATGTGCGAGGGGCGGCCCAGCTCGAACATCACGTAGTTCGAAATGTCCACCAGCGCGCTGATGCTGCGCTGGCCGCAGCGCGCGAGGCGCTCGGCCATCCAGGCCGGCGTGGGCGCCTGCGGATCGACTCCACGCATGACGCGGCCGGTGAACCGGCCGCACAGGTCAGACGCTGTCAGCGTCACCGGCAGGCGATCGTCGCTCGTGACCGGCGCGGGCGGGAACGTCGGCTGCAGCAGCGGTGCACCGGTCAGCGCCGAGAGTTCGCGCGCGATGCCGTAAATGCTCAGTGCATGAGCGAGGTTCGGCGTGAGCTTGAGCGTGATGAGGGTGTCGTCCAGCGCGAGCCATGTGCGCAGATCGGCACCGACGGGTGCGTCGTCGGCCAGTTCGAGCAAGCCGCCGTGCTCGTCGGAAATGCCGAGTTCGCGGGCCGAACACAACATGCCGTGGCTGGCTACACCACGCAGTTCGCTCGCTGCGATTTCGAATGGTTTGCCGCCATCATCGGCCGGTGGCAGCAGCGCACCGACCTGCGCGACCGGGCTCTTCAGCCCGACCCGTGCATTCGGCGCGCCGCAGACGATCGACAGCGAGGCGCCCGTGCCCACGTCAACCACGCAGACCTTGAGCCGATCGGCATTCGGATGCGGCTCGGCCGCCGTGATGCGGCCGACCACGACATGCTCGAACGCCGGCGCGACTGGGCGCATGTCCTCGACTTCGAGCCCGCCCATCGTGAGCACGTCGGCGAGTTGCGCGGTCGACAGCGGCGGATTGCAGAACGTGCGCAGCCAGGACTCGGGAAATTGCATGGCTTGGGTCGGGTAATCGATGAAGCGATGAAGATGGACGCGGTCGGTTGCTGCCTGTGATCCGCAACAAGCCAGGGCGTCGAGATTTGGCTACCTGTCCTGATGGACCATCACGTGCAGCCGGCCAGGTGCTGCCTTTGTTTCAGGTGCGGAACTGGCGCAAAAAGCGCAAGTCGCCGTCGTAGAACAACCGCAGGTCGTTCACGCCGTAGCGCAGCATGGCCAGGCGGTCCGGCCCCATGCCGAACGCGAAGCCGAGATGGGTTTCAGGGTCGAGCCCCATGTTGCGCACGACCTGCGGATGCACCTGTCCGGAGCCGGCGACTTCGAGCCAGCGGCCGGCCAGCGGACCGCTCAAGAACTGGATATCGACTTCGGCGCTGGGTTCGGTGAATGGGAAGAAGCTCGGGCGAAAGCGGAGCTTCAAGTCATCGCTTTCGAAAAACGCGCGGCAGAAATCGGTGAAGACGACCTTGAGGTCCTTGAAGCTCACGTTGCGGCCGATCCACAGACCCTCGCATTGATGGAACATCGGCGAATGGGTCGCGTCGCTGTCCACCCGGTAGGTACGGCCCGGCGCGATCACGCGGATCTCGGGCATTTCTGCATCGTCAGCGCCACCGGCCGCGACCCGCGCCGCATGCCGTTTGACATGCTGCACCGCATGCCGAATCTGCATAGGGCTCGTATGCGTGCGCAGCAGCAGGCCGCCTTCTACATAGAAGGTGTCATGCATGGAGCGCGCTGGGTGGTCTTCAGGCGTGTTGAGCGCGCTGAAGTTGAACCAGTCGGTCTCGATCTCCGGACCGTCGGCAACCTCGAACCCCATCGAAGCGAAGATCGACTCAATGCGCTCCAAGGTCAACGACACCGGGTGCAGCGCGCCGACGCTGCGTTGCCGGCCCGGCAAGGTCACATCGAGCGCGTCGGCTTTGAGTTGCAGCTCAAGCTCTGCATCGGCCAGCGCCTGCCGGCGTGCCTGCAGCGCTGCTTCGATGGCCTGCTTGGCTTGGTTGATTGCCGCGCCACGCGTCTTCTTTTCTTCCACGGACAGCGCGGCCAGGCCCTTCATGAGCGAGGTGATCTGCCCGCTCTTGCCGATGAAGCGCGCTTTCGCGTTTTCCAGATCGGCGGCGGCGCTTGCTTGCGCAAACTCTGTTCTTGCGTGCTCGACGATGGCGTCCAACTCACTCATGCGGCGTAATCAGCTTGAAGGGGGGATTGAAGAGATGCGGCGGCTGCCAGCTTGAACAGGTGCCACAGTCGGCAACTGCAAAAGCAAAAAGCCGGTGCTTGGATGACAAGCCCGGCCTTTGTCACACGTCGATGTTTTGCAAGCTACCTGCGCCGCCGAATCAGCACACGGCAGCACCCAACTTGAGAAGGCCAGCAGGCTGGTTGCCAGGCCAACTGAAATCTCAAGCGGCCAGCTTGCCCCGAACCTGCTCGACGATCGCAGCAAACGCGGCTTTGTCATGCACCGCGATGTCGGCCAGCACTTTCCGGTCGACTTCGATCGCGGATTTGCGCAGGCCGTTGGCGAACTGGCTGTAGGTCATGCCGCACTCACGTGCAGCGGCGTTGATGCGCGCGATCCACAACTGGCGGAATACACGCTTCTTGGTGCGGCGGTCGCGGTAGGCGTATTGCCCCGCCTTCATCACCGCCTCTTTGGCGATGCGAAACACGTTGCCGCGGCGGCCGCGGAAACCCTTGGCGAGCGCAAGCACTTTCTTGTGGCGCGCGCGCGCCGTTACACCCCGTTTGACTCTTGGCATTTGATGGTTCTCCTGATCAGGCGTTCAAAGACGAAGACGATGGTCAGAGACCGGCCGATGGCAGCATGCGTGCGATCGAGGCCATGTTGGTCACGTCCACCTGCACCGGGCCGCGCAAGTGGCGCTTGTTTTTCGTGGTCTTCTTGGTCAGGATATGGCGCTTGAACGCCTGGCCGCGCTTGACGGTGCCGCCCGGGCGCACGCGGAACCGCTTGGCCGCGCTTTTCTTGGTTTTCATCTTGGGCATGAGAATGCTCCCTCTTCGCTTTCGCTCTTGATTTGTGCTCGTGAGGCGCACTGCAACAACCGTGTTGCAGCGACTTGGGGTGGCCCCGAGCCACTTGTGGGGTCGTGCCCCAGGCCCTTCCAAAGAAGGACCAGCGCCCGACCTGCATTCGTTGCGACAGGTTCGACGGAGCCGCCACACAGGCAACCCCCGCCTCCGTCCGTCACAACAAAATCGAATCTCTTTCTTTCCCCAACTTACCGCGCCGAGTTCAGCGGCTGCAGATCTTGTCGCGGCTCAACTCGCGTTTGCCGTCACGCCGCTTTCCGCAATTGCAGGCTTGGCCGCCGCTCCCACCTTCTTCTTGCCCGGCGCGATCATCATGACCATCTGCCGGCCTTCCAGGCGCGGGAACTGCTCGACCAGAATCAGGTCACCAAGCTCGTCACGAATCCGCTGCAACAGCGCCATGCCGATTTCCTGGTGCGTGATCTCGCGGCCGCGAAAACGCAACGTGATCTTGCACTTGTCGCCCTCGCTCAAGAAACGACGGATGTTGCGCATCTTGATGTTGTAGTCGCCGTCGTCGGTGCCCGGGCGGAACTTGATTTCCTTGATCTCGATCGTGGTCTGCTTGGCTTTCGCTTCAGCTGCGCGCTTCTGCTCGAGATACTTGAACTTGCCATAGTCCATCAAGCGGCAGACCGGCGGATTGGCCGTGGCGGCGATCTCGACCAGATCGACATCGGCCTCGCCGGCCATGCGCAGGGCGTCCGCGATGGGGACGATGCCGAGCGGCTCGTTTTCCGGCCCCGAAAGGCGCACTTCCGGTGCCATGATCTCCCGGTTCAGCCGGTGCTTGCGTTCTTCGCGATAGCGACGATCCCGATATTCAGCAGCGATGGTTCAATCCTTTTCAACGGTTGGCCGCTATTGAAAAACTAGCGGCAAACGACCGAAGCGCTTGCCGCTCCAGTCGAACATAACAACAATTCTCAAATTTTGTCGGCGTTGTCGCGGTGCAGTCGCTGCATGAAATCAGCCAGCGGCATCACACCCAGATCGACATTGCCCCGGCCGCGCACGGCGACCGCACCCGCTGCCTTTTCCTTGTCACCGACGACCAGGATAAAGGGCAGCTTTTGCAACGATTGCTCCCGTATTTTATACGTGATCTTCTCATTGCGCAGGTCCAGGTGCACCCGGAAGCCTTGATTCTCCAGCGCTTTTGCCGTTTCACGACAGTAGTCGGCCTGCGCATCGGTGATGTTCAGGAGCGCAATCTGCACTGGCGCCAGCCAGGCCGGCAAGGCGCCCGCATGCTGCTCGATCAGGATGCCAATGAAGCGCTCGAGGCTGCCGACGATCGCGCGGTGCAGCATGATGGGCCGGTGCCGCGCGCCGTCTTCGCCGACGTACTCGGCATCGAGCCGCTCGGTCATCGACGGGTCCACCTGCATCGTGCCGCATTGCCAGACCCGGCCGATCGCGTCTTTCAGCGAATACTCGATCTTCGGGCCATAGAACGCGCCTTCGCCCGGCGATACCTCGAATTCGCAGCCGGAGCGGCGCAAGCTTTCCATCAGTGCGAACTCGGCCTTGTCCCACGATTCCTCGCTGCCGATGCGCTCGGCCGGCCGAGTCGCCACCTTGTAGATGATGTCGGTGAAGCCGAAGTCGGCATAGACCTTCTGCAGCAGGGTCGTGAACGCGGTGCACTCGTCGAGGATCATGTCCTCGGTGCAGAAGATGTGGCCATCGTCCTGCGTGAAGCCGCGCACGCGCATGATGCCGTGCAGCCCGCCCGATGGTTCGTTCCTGTGGCAGTTGCCGAACTCGCCATAGCGCAGCGGCAGATCGCGGTAGCTTTTCAGGCCCTGCTTGTAGATCAGGATGTGGCCCGGGCAGTTCATCGGTTTGAGCGCGTAGTCCCGCTTCTCGCTCTCGGTCGTGAACATGTTGTCGCGGTAGTTGTCCCAGTGGCCGGTCTTCTCCCACAGGCCCTTGTCGAGAATCTGCGGGCCTTTGACTTCCTGGTAGCCGTTGTCCTGATAGACCTTGCGCATGTACTGCTCGACGCGCTGCCACAGCGCCCACCCGCGCGGGTGCCAGAACACCAGGCCCGGCGCGTGTTCATCGATGTGGAACAGGTCGAGTTCGCGGCCCAGTCTGCGGTGGTCACGCTTCTCGGCCTCCTCCAGCATCTTCAGGTACTGCTGCAACTCGTCCTTGCTGCCCCACGCAGTGCCGTAGATGCGCTGCAGCATCTCGTTCTTGTGGTCGCCGCGCCAGTAGGCACCGGCGACTTTCATCAGCTTGAAGTGTTTCAGCTTGCCCGTGCTCGGTACGTGCGGGCCGCGGCACAGATCCTCGAAGCCGCCTTGCCGGTACAGCGACACATCCTCGCCGGCCGGAATGCTGCCGATGATCTCGGCCTTGTAATGCTCGCCGAGCTGCTTGAAATGCGCGACCGCCTCGTCGCGCGGCAGCACGCGGCGCGATACCGGCTCGTCCTTTGCAGCGAGTTCGCTCATGCGCTTTTCGATGCGCGCGAGGTCATCGGGCGTGAACGGCCGGCTGTACGAAAAATCGTAATAAAAGCCGTTCTCGATCACCGGCCCGATCGTCACCTGGGCCTCGGGAAAAAGTTCCTTCACCGCATAAGCGAGCAAGTGCGCGGTCGAGTGGCGGATCACGTCCAGGCCGTCCGCATCTTTCGCCGTGACGATCGCGAGCGATTGGTCGTCCGTGATCAGGTGGCTCGTGTCGACCACCTTGAAGCCATCGTCATTCGCTGCGCGCACCTTGCCGGCCAACGCCGCTTTGGCAAGGCCGGGGCCGATCGATGCGGCTACGTCGGCGATCGTGACGGGCCCATCGAAATCGCGTTTCGAACCATCGGGGAGCGTGATCTGGATCATGTTTGTGAAGCTCGAAAAACAAAAAAGCGCGGACTCGATGCCGCGCTTGCAATGGATGGGGGAGAAAAAAGGCGAGAAGGACAATGCCTGGCGCCACCCAGGAAAATCCTGCTCAATCACGCCCCGCAGAAGTAGCGGCGCGCAAACCGCTTGCTAAGGCATCGGCCGATGCAGTTGTCGAGTTCGCGGTGTCATAACCAGCACTGCCTTTCTCGCTCTTGTGGGAATTCGTTGGGGATGTCTGCGGAGATTTTAGCTGGCCCGCCTCAATGTATCCGGCCGGTAAACGCGGCCTTGCCTGGTCGGCAGCGCAGCGCGTTGCAGCGTTGAGCCACGGTCGCAGCTGGTTTTTTTTGCAACCGCACATGCCGTGTGCTGCAGCCCGCGATCCATCGGCGACTTTTTTGCGGAAGCTCTCTACACCATGAAATCTGTATTCAATGTCCGCGTCGCGCGCGGCGCGACCGTCGCTTTGATCGCCGCCGTTGGCTTGTCCGCCTGCGTGGTCGCACCTCCGGGGCGCCGGGTGGCTTATCCGATCGATGAAGCGGTCGTCGAGTCGAACGTAGCGCCGCCTGCGCCTTACACCGAGGTCGTTCCGGCGCCGCCGTATGTGGGCGCCGTCTGGGTCGGCGGTTACTGGGGATGGTCGGGCGGCCGGCACAACTGGGTGCCGGGCCGCTGGGCGCAGCCGCGACCGGGCTACCGCTGGCAGGCGCGCCATTGGGAGCCGGCCGCGCGCGGCGGCTACGTGTTGCGCGGCGGCTACTGGGCGCGCTGATCGAAGTCGATCGAACGGGGCTTTCAGCGGCGACGGAACACCAGGTCCCACACACCGTGCCCGAGCCGCAAGCCGCGCTGCTCAAACTTGGTCAGCGGCCGGTAGTCGGGCCGCTCGGCGTAGCCGTCCACGGTGCCCGTGTTGACCAGCATCGGCTCGGCCGCCAGCACCTCCAGCATCTGCTCGGCATACGGCTGCCAATCGGTCGCGCAATGCAGATAGCCGCCTGCGGCCAGCCGGCTGGCCAGTTGCGCGACCAACGGCGACTGCAGCAAGCGGCGCTTGTGATGCCGCGTTTTGTGCCACGGATCGGGAAAGAAGATGTGGATGCCGGCGAGCCAGCCCGGCGCGATCATCTGCTCGAGCACCTCGACCGCGTCGTGCGAGATGATCCGGATGTTCTCCAGCTGCTGCTCGCCGATGCGCTTGAGCAGCGCGCCGACGCCGGCCTCGTGCACCTCGCAGCACAGGAAGTTGTGATCGCGCAAGCGCGCTGCGATCTGCGCGGTCGCCTCCCCCATGCCGAAGCCGATCTCGAGCACGGTCGGCGCGACTCGCCCGAACGCTGCATCGAGGTTCAGCAGCGCCGGCCGAAACGGCAGCAGATAGCGCGGCGCGAGTTGTTCCATCGCACGCGTTTGCGCGAGCGTGCTGCGGCCGGCGCGCCGCACGAAGCTGCGCACGCGGCGTGGCGGCGGGCCATCGGCCGGCGGGCCAGCCGATGTGTCCGGCACGCCCGGCTCGTCGGCGGCTGGTTGGATTGAATCGTTCACATCTGAAGATTTCTAGGGACCGGGCGCGCACGCAGGCCGCACGCAGGCCGCAGGCAGGTCGCCAGCGGACCGTCCGCAGCCATTTCGCCACTCGTCGACCCAGCCGGCCAGCGCATCGGCCACGTGGGCCGCACCGCTTGCTGCCAAGCCGAGCACGGCCGCCGCGTCGTTGAGCACGACGAGCGGCTGCGTCTCATCGATCGGCACTGCGCCATTTTGCTTCGACAGCTTGGCGCCGTCCGGCCCGGCCACCAGCGGCGTGTGCAGGTAGCGCGGCGTGGGCAGCCCGAGCGCGCGCTGCAGCAGCATCTGGCGCGCGGTGTTGTCGGTCAGGTCCTGGCCGCGCACCACGTCGGTGATGGCCTGAGCGGCGTCGTCTGCGACCACCGCAAGTTGATAGGCCCAGTGGCCGTCGGCGCGCAGCAGCACGAAATCGCCGACCGCGGATGCCACGTGCTGGCACTGCGCCCCAAGCCGGCGGTCCGTCCAGCAGACCAGATCGGCGGTTGCTATCGAATGCATATCAAACAAAGCACACTGCACCAGTGCCCCGCTCTGTTTTTCTTCAAAATTTTCCACGTGACGGTCGACCGGCACCGCAAACCGCCAGGCGCGCGCCGCGCGTCCGTGCAGGCCGTTGCGGCAGGTCCCGGGGTAGATCAGCTCACCGCCGCGCGGCTGCGGGCGCCCGAGCGCCGCGTTGACCTGTTCAATATCGCGTCGGGAACACGCGCAGGGATAGGCAATGCCGTGCGCGACAAGCCGTTCGAGCGCCGCCTGATAGTGCGTGCCGCGCCGCGACTGCCACCAAGGCGATTCGTCGCTGACCATGCCGCAGGCGGCCAGCTGGCGCACGATCCGTTCGGCGTGGCCGACGTCGCAGCGCGGCAGGTCCACGTCCTCGATGCGCACCAGCCAGCTGCCGCCCTGCGCGCGCGCATCGAGCCAGCTCGCGAGCGCCGCGACCATCGAGCCCCCATGCAGTGGCCCGGTCGGCGATGGCGCAAAGCGGCCACGGTAGCCGGACGTCACTTGCGCACCGATCCCGATCGACTGCGCGGTGTCCGGCTACAACAACACCGCGAGCGCGAGCGACAAGCCCGAGCCGAATGCGTCTTCGACCCGCGCGCCGATGCACCAGTCACCACAGGCGCCGATGTGCTGCTGCGCATCCCACAGATGCGTGGCGCCGGCCGGCACCAAGGTCTTCGCCTCGCGCCAGTACCGCACGGCCGCAAAGCTCGGCGTGGCGCGGATGCCGGTGATCTCGGCAAACGCTTTTTGCAGCTTGTCCTGCGCGCGCTGCGGGTCGTCGCTGCCATGCTCGTCGGACCAGTCGCCGCTGGCCTGCACGGTCCAGCGCTCGATGCTGGTGCGGCCGGGCTTCGACGATTCACGCGCGAGCCAGGCGACCCGGTGATGCGTGCTGCGCGCCGCGTTCCAGTGCGGCCCGAGCGTGGTCAGGTTCGGCTGCACGGCTTGCGGGAATGCGAGGTGCAAGGTCCAGCAGGACGCGGAGCGCACGCGATCCAGTGCAGCAGCAGCTCCGAACGCGGGTTGCAAACCCGAGGCGACCAGCAGCGCACGCGCCACCGCTGCGGGCAGCGCGAACAGCACCGCGTCGAAGCCCGAATACACATGCGCGGCGCCATCGACCCCGTCGGTGTGCAGCTGCCAGCGGCGCGCATCAAGCGCGTCGCGCGCCACGCGTACCACCTCGGTCTGCAGGTGCAGGCCGTCCGCCTGCACAAGCGGCGCGGCCCAGTGCCGCACCAGCGCGTCCATGCCCGGCAGCGCGACCCGGTGCGGCTCGCCGGCCGGTTGCGCAGCCGCGAGGTTGCGGCCGGCCGGATCGAGCACGCGCACGCTGCGCGCGCTCCATGATTTGACGACGCCGGGCACGGTCGCCAGCGCCTGCTCGAAGCGCACATCGCGCACGGTGAAATACTGGGCGCCCTGGTCGAAACTGCCGAACGAGGTTTCCAGGGTCGCCATGCGGCCGCCGACGGCTTCCATGCGTTCGAAAACGGTGACGTCCAGCCCGGCCTGCGCGAGCGTGCGCGCGCAGCTGATCCCCGCAATGCCCGCGCCGATGACCGCGACGCGGCGCGGACGCAGGACGCCGGCTGATACTTCTGTGACACTCATCGGCTGCTCGCGTCTCGTTGTTGTTGTCGTCGTGTGGTGTGGATCGGCCAGCAGCGGTGCATGGCTGCATGCACTCTAACGTAGCCGCGCAGCGCTGCTACGGTCCCGTTCCCGCAACAGCGTCATGCACCGGATTTCGCTTATCCATGCCTCCCTTTTTTGAAGGAATTTCTTCATGGCAGACATCGTGGTGGTCTATCACTCCGGCTACGGCCACACCCAGCGGCTCGCGCAGGCCGTCAGCGAAGGCGCCGGGGGCGTGCTGATGGCGATCGATGCCGATGGCGAACTGCCCGAAGGCGGCTGGGACGAACTGGCCGCAGCCGCTGCGATCGTGTTCGGCTCGCCGACCTACATGGGCGCGCCGAGCTGGCAGTTCAAGAAGTTCGCCGACGCATCGTCCAAGCCCTGGTACAGCCAGGCCTGGAAAGACAAGCTGTTCGCAGGCTTCACCAACAGCGCCAGCCTGTCCGGCGACAAGTCCTCCACGCTCGCCTACTTCGTCACCCTGGCGATGCAGCATGGCGGCCTGTGGGTCGGCAGCGGCATGATGCCGGCCAACAGCAAGGCGGCCAAGCGCAACGACGTGAATTACATCGGCGCTTACACCGGCGTGATGGCGCAGTCGCCATCGGATGCGAGCCCGGCCGAGATGGCCGATGGCGATCTGGAGACCGGCCGCCTGTTCGGCCAGCGCATCGCGGCCGTGGCCGCGCGCCTCGGCTCGAAATAGCGCGCTGGACGTCGCGGTTTCTTGCAGCGGGTTTTTCAGCCGCCGGTCACGGGCGGAAAGAACGCGACTTCGCTGCCTTCCGCCAGCGCTGCCGTGTCGGCGCTGGCCACCATGACCTGATCGAGCGCAAGCCGCAACGCGCGTTCGCGCGACAGTGCCTCGGCATAGACGCCGCCGCGCGCGATCAGCTCATCGCGCAATTCGGCAACGGTTGCAGCGGCCGTCTGCACCGATTCGCTGCCCGCGCCGATCAGCTCGCGCGTGGAGGCGAAGTACCGCACGGTGACGGTATGGATCGCCTGCCCGCTCATTGCAGCGCGTCCGCGAAGCCGATGAACGGCACGCGCTCGCCGTGCTTCAATGTGCGCCCGGCCGCCACGTCGATCACGCCGTCGCCCCAGACCAGCGAGCTCAGCACGCCCGAGCTTTGATTGGCGAACAGATCGAGTCCCCCGGCTGCGTTGCGCCGCACGCGCAGGAACTCGCGCCGCCGGTCCGCGCGCGGCCAGTCGAAATGCACGGGCAGTTGCACGGCAGGCAGCCCGAGCTGCGACGCGCCTTGCAGCCTCAGCAGGAACGGCCGCACCAGCAGCACAAAGGTCAAAAAGCTCGACACCGGATTGCCCGGCAGGCCGATGAAATGGCAGTTCCTGCCGACCGTGCCGTATGCGAACGGCTTGCCCGGCTTCATCGCGATCTGCCACAGGTCGAGCCGGCCCAGCGCCTCCACAGCAGGCTTCACATGGTCTTCCTCGCCGACCGAGACGCCGCCGCTGGTCAGGATCAGATCGTGACCGCGCGCGGCCTGTTCCATCGCCGCAATCGTCGCATCTCGCCGGTCCGGCACGATGCCGACGTCGGTCACGTCGCAGTTCAGGCGATTCAACAACGCACGCAGGAAAAAGCGGTTCGAGTTGTAGATCGCGCCGGGCTTCATCGCAGTTGGGGCGACGTCGCCCGGCATCACGAGTTCGTCGCCGGTCGAGAACATGGCGACCTTGGGGCGCACCGCGACGAACAGTTCTGCCAGCCCGACACAGGCCGCCAGCCCCAGGCCAGCCGGCGTCAGCCGGTCGCCACGCGCAAGCACGCGCGCGCCCAGCGTCACGTCTTCACCGGCGCGGCGGATCCACTGGCCGGGCGGTGCCGTGACGTTGATCCGCACCTGGCCTTCGGCGCCCGCTGTGGTGTCTTCCTGCATCACCACCGCATCGGCGCCGAAAGGGATTTGCGCGCCGGTGAAGATGCGCGCGGCGCTGCCGGCCACCAGTGGCGTGCCGGTCGCGCCGGCGGCAATGCGCTGCGATACCGGCAACGCCACACCGCCTGCGCGCAGATCGGCGCTGCGCACGGCGTAGCCGTCCATCGAACTGTTGTCGGCCGGCGGCACCGTCAGCGGCGACAGCACGTCCTGCGCCAGCACGCGGCCATCGGCGTCCATGGTGGCGACGCTGTCGGTCGCCGGCAGCGGCTCGGCGTGTGCGAGCAACGCGGCGAGTGCATCATCGAGCGACATCAGGGGCGGACGCGATGCCGGTTTGGGCGGTTCGGACGCTTCGGGCAGTTCGCTCGGGTTCATGCGGTGCGCTTTCCGGGTCGATAGTGGAACTGGCCGGCAGCCGCGCGTTCGAGCAGCCAGCCGGCGATGTTGGGCGGGTCGTTCAGCGCGAGCACTGCCGGCATCGGCATGGCCGGCGGCAGCTGGTCGGGCGCATCGGTGGCGACGGCGACGATGTTCGGATCGCTCGGGAACATCGGGGGATGCGTCAGTGCGATGCGCACGATCTCGATCTTCGGCAGCTCGCTGCGCTTGAAGCCTTCGACCAGCGCCCAGTCGACCGCAGGGTCCAGTTGCGCGAGCAGCGCATGCACGTCGGGCGCGGCGCGTTGTGGATACTCACGCATCAGCGCCGAGCGCCGGTCGGATGCGATCAGCACCTCGAACGCGCCGGCTGCGCGGTGCCGGTAGCTGTCCTTGGCCGGGTGGTCGATGTCGAATTCGTGATGCGCATGCTTGACCACCGAGACCCGCTGGCCAGCCGCCTTGAGCAGCGCGATCAACTGCTCGACCAGCGTCGTCTTGCCCGCACCGGACCAGCCGGCAAAGCCGACGACGTTCATCCGGGCAGAACCGCTTCGCTATGCTTTGGATAGCTGAAAGCGCAGACTGCACCTTCGCATCGGGCGTTTTTCATGCAAATTCCCGGCATACATCGGCAATCAGCGTCTTGACGACGCCCGCATCCGGCTCGATCGCCTGCACGCGCCGCGGCAGCGCCTCGATGCCCGCAAAGCGTGCAGGCCGCGCGGGCACTGTCCCAAGCGCTTCCTCGATCGTCTCGGCAAACTTGATCGGCAGCGCGGTCTCCAGCACGATCATCGGCACGCCGGGCTGCAGATGCTGGCGTGCGACTTTCAACGCATCGGCGGTGTGTGGATCGATCGTGATCGCGTATTTCTCGTGCGCCTCGCGGATGGTGGCGATCCGGTCGGCGTGCGTGCTCTTGCCGCTCGCAAAGCCGAAGCGTTCTGCAGCCTGCCTGAAGGCCGGATCGCCGCCGAGGTCGAACCGGCCTTGGCTGCTCAACTGCCGGCCGAACAGGTCGGCGCAGCGCGCGGCGTCGCGCCCCAGCAGGTCGAACACGAAGCGCTCGAAATTGCTGGCTTTCGAGATGTCCATCGACGGACTCGAGGTCTCGTGCGTGTCGGCGCCGGTGCGCACGCGATACACGCCGGTGCGGAAGAACTCGTCGAGCACGTCGTTCTCGTTGGTGGCGGCCACCAGGTGCGCGATCGGCAGGCCCATCATGCGCGCGACGTGGCCCGCGCAGACGTTGCCGAAGTTGCCGGATGGCACCGTGAAGCTGACTTGCGCGGCAGCCTCCCGGTCGTCGCCGTCGTCGGCCGGCAATTCGGCGGTGGCCTGGAAGTAGCCCGCGAAGTAGTAGACCACCTGCGCGAGCAGCCGCGCCCAGTTGATCGAGTTCACCGTGCCGATGCGCCACTTGCGCTTGAAATCGAGGTCGTTGCTGACCGCCTTCACGATGTCCTGGCAATCATCGAACACGCCGCGCACCGCGAGGTTGTGGATGTTGGCGTCCTGCAGGCTGTACATCTGCGCCTGCTGGAACGCGCTCATGCGGCCCTGCGGGCTCAGCATGAAGACGCGAATGCCGGTTTTGCCGCGCATCGCGTATTCGGCCGCCGAACCAGTGTCGCCACTGGTTGCGCCCAGGATATTGATCTGCTCGCCGCGGCGTGCCAGCTCGTATTCGAACAAGGCCCCGAGCAATTGCATCGCCATGTCCTTGAACGCCAGCGTCGGGCCGTTCGACAGCGCCTGCAGGTACAGGCCGCCTTCGAGGGGCTTCAACGGCACGATCTGATGGCTGCCGAACGCTTCGCGCGTGTAGGTCTTCTCGCAGATGGCGCGCAGGTCAGCGGCCGGGATGTCGTCGATGTAGCGCGACAGGATTTCGAACGCGAGTGCCGCGTAGCCGTCGTTGTCGTGCACGCGGCGCCAGGATTTGAGCGTGGCGGTGTCGATCTGCGGGTAATGCTCGGGCAGGTACAGCCCGCCATCGGGCGCGAGGCCTTCGAGCAGGATGTCGCAGAACTTCTTCTGCGCCGTGTCGCCGCGGGTGGAGAGGTAATTCATTCTTCGGAAGGCGCGATCAGCGTCACATCGGGGAAATAGGTCATAAAGCGTTTGCGGTCACGAGTGAGGATCGGGCGGCCTTCGGCTTGCGCATGCGCACCGATGAAGAAATCAGGCAAGGTCACGCTCATCGCACCGCGGTTGCGCCGGTAGGCAAGATGCACCTGTGCCGCATGCCAGGCGGCGGCGCGCGGAATCTCGATCATGTGCAACCCGAGGTCCGAGATGAATTCGTCGAGCTTTGCCCGGGTTTCGAACGACTTGGCGATCTCGGCGTAGATCACGAGGTTGATCGCCGACCCGCCTGCGCGGCGCTGGGCTTCAAGCTGCGTGAACGACCAATCGGCCCAGCGCGCGTCGGCTTCGATCACATCGATCAACACGCAACTGTCGACGAGCGTCATCGGCCCCAGTCGTCGCCGCGCGTGATGCGCATGATTTCGTCGGTCGGCATCTTCAGGATGCCGGTGCCGCGCCATTTGGCGAACGGGTTTTCTTCAGCGGGCGGCTTCGGCACCGCGACCATGCGCACGCTGCCGTCGGGCATCGGCTCGTAGTCGACTTCCTCGCCGGGTTTGACGCCGAGGTGCTTGCGAACTGCCTTGGGTACGGTGACCTGGCTTTTACTGGTCAGTGCATAGCTCATGCGCAAAACCCTTCGGAAAAGTAATACTAGTTATTGTATTACTCACGAGTGAATCAGGCCAGCTCCTCCTTGCGAATCCGCACGATCGGTGCAAGCACGCTTGGCAGCGCCTGCAGCTCGGCCAGCGCTTTATTCATCGTCGCCTCGCGCGTATCGTGCGTGAGCATGATCAGGTCGGTCGAGGTCGCGCCTTCGCCGCCCACTTCGTCGGCTTCACGCTGCAGCAGCGCGTCGATCGAGATGCCGGCGCCGGCGACGATTCGCGTGACTTCGGCGAGCACGCCGGCTTCGTCCGCGACGCGAAGGCGCAGGTAGTAGCTCGTGACCACATCGTCCATCGGCACGATCGGCGACTCGGCGCCAGCCTGCTCGAATGTGTCGGGCTGGAACGCGAGGTGCGGCACGCGGTGCGCGGCATCGGCCGTGTGCAGCCGGGTCACATCGACCAGGTCGGCGATCACGGCGCTGGCCGTGGGCTCGCTGCCCGCACCCTTGCCGTAATAGAGCGTGGTGCCGACCGCGTCGCCATGCACGACGACCGCGTTCATCGCGCCTTCGACATTCGCGATGAGACGTTTGGCCGGCACCAGGCAAGGATGCACACGCAGCTCGACGCCCTGCGCGCGGCGCTTGGCGATGCCGAGCAGCTTGATCCGGTAGCCGAGCTGCTCGGCGTAGCGGATGTCCTGCGCAGCGAGCTTCGTGATGCCTTCGACATACGCTCTGTCGAACTGCACGGGGATGCCGAATGCGATCGCGCTCATCAACGTGGCCTTGTGCGCGGCGTCCACGCCTTCGATGTCGAAGGTCGGGTCGGCTTCCGCATAGCCGAGCGCCTGGGCCTGCTTCAAGACCGTGTCGAAGTCCAGGCCCTTGTCCCGCATCTCGGACAGGATGAAATTCGTGGTGCCGTTGATGATGCCGGCGATCCATTCGATCCGGTTCGCAGACAGGCCTTCGCGCAGCGCCTTGATGATCGGGATGCCGCCCGCGACGGCCGCTTCGAACGCGACCATCACGCCGCGCTGGTGCGCTGCCGCAAAAATTTCGGTGCCGTGCACGGCCAGCAGCGCCTTGTTCGCGGTGACCACGTGCTTGCCGGCCGCAATCGCCTCCATCACGAGCTGGCGTGCGATGCCGTAGCCGCCGATCAGCTCGATCACGATGTCGATGTCGGGGTTGTCGATCACCTGGCGCGCATCGGCAACCACCTTCACCTGCTCGCCGACCAGCGCCTGCGCGCGCGCCGTGTCCAGGTCCGCGACCATCGTGATCTCGATGCCGCGGCCTGCGCGGCGCCGGATCTCGTGCTGGTTGCGCTGCAGCACCGCGAACGTGCCGCCGCCGACGGTGCCGATGCCGAGCAGGCCGACCTGGATGGGTTTGATCGTTGGATTCATCCGGATTTCTCAGTCAAATACCGCGGAGCCGTTACTGCAGGCTTGCAACCTTGCTACGATTTCGATAGTTTTCAAGGAATTTGGCAAGCCGCCCCACCGCTTCGCGCAGGTCGTCCTCGTGCGGCAGAAAGACGATCCGGAAATGGTCCGGATCGGGCCAGTTGAAGCCGGTGCCCTGCACCAGCATCACGCGGGTTTCCTGCAGCAGCTCGAGGAAGAACTGCTGATCGTCCTGAATTGGATAGACGGCCGGATCGAGCCGCGGAAACATGTAGAGCGCCGCTTTCGGCTTGACGCAGCTGACGCCTGGAATGGCGGTGATCAGTTCGTGGGCGAGATCCCGCTGGCGCCGCAGGCGCCCGCCTTCGCCGATCAGCTCGTGGATGCTCTGGTAGCCACCCAACGCGGTCTGGATCGCCCACTGGCCCGGCACGTTCGAGCACAGCCGCATGTTCGACAGCATGTTCAGGCCTTCGATGTAGTCGGCCGCCGGCTTCTTGTCGCCGGACACCACCAGCCAGCCCGCGCGGTAGCCGCAGGAGCGGTAGCTTTTCGACAGCGAGTTGAACGTCAGCGTCAGTACGTCTTCCGACAGCGATGCGATCGCGGTGTGCTGCACGCCGTCGTACAGCACCTTGTCATAGACCTCGTCGGCGAACAGCACCAGACCATGCTCGCGCGCAAGCTGCACGATGTCTTGCAGCAGTTCGTCCGAATACAGCGCGCCGGTCGGGTTGTTCGGGTTGATCACGACGATGCCACGCGTGGCCGGCGTGATCTTGGCGCGCAGGTCATCGAGGTCCGGCAGCCAGCCGTTCGCCTCGTCGCAGCGGTAATGCACCGGGCGGCCGCCGGACAAGCTGACGGCGGCGGTCCACAGCGGGTAGTCGGGCATCGGCAGCAGCATTTCGTCGCCGTTGTCGAGCAGCGCGTTGGTCGCCATCACGATCAGTTCCGACGCCCCGTTGCCCAGGTAGATGTCGTCCAGCGTGACGCCGGTGATGCCCTGCTTCTGTGTCTCGTGCATCACGGCCTTGCGCGCTGCAAAAATGCCTTTGCTGTCCGAATAGCCGCTCGAGTCCGGCAGATTGCGGATCATGTCCTGCTGAATTTCCTCTGGGGCATCGAATCCGAACACTGCGAGGTTGCCGATGTTCAGCTTGATGATCTTGTGGCCGTCTTCCTCCATCCGCTTGGCGTGTTCCATGATCGGGCCGCGGATGTCGTAGCAGACGTTGGCCAGCTTGGCCGACTTTGGAATCGTTCTCACAAAATCGTTCTCACAGATGGCCTTTCGAAGAGCCGGTGGCGGGTATGGCAGGCAGCCCCGCGATTCCCCGGGACGTGGTGATTTCCGCTTGAAATCAGCGGCAAAACCTATAATTTGACCACAGTTCAAAGCGTTCTCGTGGCGGCTGCAGTCCCGCTGAAACCGACCTCACGCCCTTACCACCAACGGTTTACTTGTCCCGCTTGCACACCGCATGAAACTCCAGCCTGATGTATTCGATCGGCCTTCGATCAGCGGTTACGGCCCGGGCTGGGTTGGCATCGATGGGGAAAAAGTATTGCGCAGCGTGGTGATCGATTCGCTTGGCGGACGCTTCGATTGGGACTGCGCTGACTTTGCGGCGCTCGACGCGAACAGGTTTGCACGGTTGGCCGAACTGGACGTCGAGTTGATCGTGTTCGGCAGCGGTGGGCGCCTGCGCTTTCCCCAGCCAGCCTGGCTGGTACCGCTGGTAGCACGCCAGATCGGGGTCGAGACGATGGACACGCAGGCTGCCTGCCGCACCTACAACATCCTGGCCGGCGAAGGCCGCCGGGTCGCGGCTGCGTTGTTGATCGAACCTTTGCCGTCGGACGAGCGCTGACGAGCTGGTGTGAAGTGGGGACCGCTGCGGCGGCATGGCGGCTCCCGGTGCTGATGCATGACCGCACGTCCTGCTCAGCCGGGTTTCACGCTAAAATGAAAAGCTTGGCTGCATTTTCAATGCGCTGGATCAAACGTTCCTGCCGGCCACACGTGGAACATTGTGGCTCAGGATTCAACAGATGGTGTGCGAGCTATATGAAAACTTGGTGAAAACTGGGCCAGACCTGTGCTCAGGCTTTTTTGATTCGCCTGATCGGCTGGTGAAATCAGTAGCGAAGAATCTATCAGAAATGATATTCGGCTGTTGCGCACTGCGGCGATCAAGAATAATGCTTGACCATGGACAGCTTATAAATAAACAGCAACGAGTGAACAGCAACGCTTGAGGAAAACACCGCTTTTTCGGGAACTGCGTCGGCATACAGGATTGAGGAAACCGGTTGATCCGACTTTGCCTGGGCTGGTCATGAGCACCGTATCAGCTTTGGCTTGACCCAGGTAGCGCAGGCCGATTCCCCGTCTTTCATCTTTGACTTTACGGAAAAATCAATCAACATGGCGATCGTTGTCAATAAACCGCTGCCTGAATTTGAAGCCGTTGCAACCAGTGGCGTACGCGTCACGAACACGTCGCACAACGGTGGCACGTTGGTGCTGTTTTTTTATCCGAAAGACAATACCCCGGGTTGTACCACGGAAGCGATGCAGTTTCGCGACAAGCACAAGGAACTCGTAAAGGCAGGCGCCACCGTGTTCGGCGTTTCACGCGACAACATGCGTTCCCACGATGAATTCAAGGCCAAGCTCGAATTGCCGTTCGAATTGATCGCCGACACCGAGGAAAAGATGTGCCACATGTTTGGCGTCGTGAAAAACAAGATCATGTACGGCAAAAAGGTCAAGGGAATCGAACGCAGCACGTTCCTGATCGGCCCGGACGGCTTGCTGCGGCAGGAATGGCGTGGCCTCAAGGTAATTGGCCATGTGGACGAAGTGCTTGCAGCAGCCAAGGAGATCGGCAAAACGGCGACTGAACCGGTCTGATACGCCAGTTGACCGATGCGGCTTTGGCAGTGGCGATCTCCGATTCCGTTCTGTGGAACAGCGATTTCCAGGTTTTCCCGTCGTCCATTTTTTCCCCGGCCTTGACCGCGCACGACTTCTGCCATGAGAACAAGCGCCTGGTTTGCTCGCGTTGTTGTTTGACGTTAATTGAATAAGGCCGTCCGGCCAGCCCGGCGGCTTTTTTGTTTCTGGCAGCGGCCCATTTGACGACCAGCCTTATTGCCGATTTCCAGTGGTCTTCGCCGCTCGGCACGCTTTCGTCGCTCCTGCAGTCAGCGCGTTTTCCCGCAGCCGCACGCCCATCGCCCAGTACGTTTTTTGATTCAGCCTGTGCGTGAGAACGCTGAGGCACCTTTTGCTCCAGACCCAATCCATGCCACTACCCCCCGCCCCGAACAAACGCGCCGCCGTACTGCCGGCCCAGGCTTTTGAAGCGATGGCAGCAGATCGGTCGCCGCAGATGGAAGCGGCTGTCTCCGCCGCTTCGCAAGCCCTCGCAAGCAGGCCGCGTGGCCGCACGGCACGGGCCACAGCGTCGCCACCGTCGTCAGCGCCGCATTTGCGTTCGGTGCAGCCAACAGCTCCGGTCAGCACACGCCGCAGCGGCGAAGCCGCGCTGTTCCGCGAGGCGCCCGAGCAGCGCGAATCGCCGGCGCCATCGACGACCAGCGCTCCATCGATGGTGCCGCTGGCCGAAGCAGCGGCCCAGTTGCCTGCTGCCCGGTCAGCCGACGTGTCTGCGACAGCGCCCGCGCGAGCCCCATCGGAGCGCGCGTCCCGGTCGACCGCGCGCGGCAGTCGAGGCACGAGCGGCCACAAGCCGAAAGCGGCGGCAAGCCGCACGCGTCTATTCGTGCTCGACACCAACGTGCTGCTGCACGACCCGATGTGCCTGTTCCGCTTCGAAGAGCACGACGTTTTTCTGCCGATGGTGGTGCTCGAAGAGCTCGATGCGCACAAGAAAGGCATGACCGAAGTCGCACGCAACGCGCGGCAGACCAGCCGCTCGCTGGATGCACTTGCGGGCCATCAGGATGCCGACATCAGCGCCGGCCTCGCGCTGGATCAGACCGGCCACGGCCAGGCGCGCGGGAAGCTGTTTTTCCAGACCCAGCCGCTCGACTTCAAGCTGCCCGCGAGCCTGCCGCAGGGCAAGGCCGACAACCAGATCCTCGGTGTGGTCGAAGCGCTCGGCAAGCTGCATGGGGCGCGCGAAGTCGTGCTGGTGTCCAAAGACATCAACATGCGCGTCAAGGCGCGCGCGCTGGGCCTGGCTGCGGAGGATTACGAAAACGACAAGGTACTCGACGATGGCGAGCTGCTCTACAGCGGCACGCTCGCGCTACCGCCGGATTTCTGGACACGTCAGAGCAAGACGGTGGAAAGCTGGCAAAGCGGCAGCCACACGTTCTACCGGATCAGCGGGCCGATCGTGGCCGAGCTGCTGATCAACCAGTTCGTCTACTTCGAAGCGCCCGGCGAGCCGTCGCTGTTCGCGCGCGTGACCGAAATCCGCGACCGCACGGCGGTGCTGAAGACCTTGAAGGACTTCACGCACCAGAAAAACTCGGTCTGGGGCGTGACCGCGCGCAA
This sequence comes from Burkholderiaceae bacterium, assembly GCA_965218765.1. Classification (GTDB taxonomy): domain Bacteria; phylum Pseudomonadota; class Gammaproteobacteria; order Burkholderiales; family Burkholderiaceae_C; genus JBBPYC01. Next base: position 1,718,453 of record CBDCLU010000002.1, read on the forward strand.
TCGCGAGCAGAACTTCGCGCTCAACGTGCTGATGGACCCGGAGGTCGACTTTGTGAGCCTGACCGGCACGGCCGGCACCGGCAAGACGCTGATGGCGCTGGCCGCAGGCCTGACTCAGGTACTCGATGAGCGCCGCTACAGCGAGATCGTGATGACCCGCGCCACCGTGAGTGTCGGCGAGGACATCGGTTTTCTGCCCGGCACCGAGGAAGAAAAGATGGGCCCGTGGATGGGCGCGCTCGACGACAACCTCGAATTCCTCGCCAAGGGCGAAGGCGGCGGCAGCGGCGCCGGCGAATGGGGGCGCGCGGCGACCAATGAACTGATCCGCTCGAAGATCAAGATCAAGAGCATGAACTTCATGCGTGGCCGCACGTTCCTTGCCAAATACGTGATCATCGACGAGGCGCAGAACCTGACGCCGAAGCAGATGAAGACGCTGGTCACGCGCGCGGGCCCCGGCACCAAAATAGTCTGCATGGGCAACCTCGCGCAGATCGACACGCCATATCTGACCGAAGGCTCATCCGGCCTCACGTTCGCGGTCGATCGCTTCAAAGGCTGGCCGCACGGAGGACACATCCAGCTGGCGCGCGGCGAACGCTCGCGGCTCGCGGACTTCGCAAGCGAGGTGCTGTAGGCGCTGATTTCCAGCTATCGCGTGAAGACCGCGAACTCATGCGGCGCCAGCACGTCGGGCGCCACCGGCTGACGGGAGCCGTACTTCTCGATTTCCGAGCGGAACAGCGGCTCGCGGCCGAACAGATCGGCCGGGAACGGCCGGGGGCCGTCCGCCAGATTGAACACGATCCGCAGATTCGGCACGGCTGCGTCGTCGACCGGACCGCGCAGGGCGTCGATCAGCGTGCCGAGTTCGCCGGTCACCTCAGCGGGCCGATGCGTGAAGTCGCGCAACGCGGCCGACTCGCGCCGCAGTTGCAGCAGATCCCGGTACAGCTCGCGCAGCCCTGCGCGAAATGCATCGTCCTCCCACTGCCAGCTCAGCACGGCCATGTCGCGCGTGCTTGAGGCAATCGGATCGGGCGGCGGCTCGGTCCGGCCGAAATAGCGAAATTCGTTCGCGCGCCCCTTGCGCACCGCGTCGATCAGCTGCTCGCCTTCGAAGCCACAGAAATAGTGGAACGGCGCCGACTCGCCGTACTCCTCGCCCTGGAACAACAGCGGCAGCCGGGTGCTGAGCAGCAGCAGACCCGCAGCGAGCCGGGTCGCGGCCGGCGGCAGCCTGGCCGCATGGCGCTCGCCCGCGTTGCCGTTGGCGATCTGATCGTGGTTCTGCGTGAACGCGACGATGCGGTCGCCTGGATAGTCGGTTGCGGGTGCGCCGTGGCGGCGGTCCCGAAACGGGCTGTAGCAGCCGTCGTTCACGTACACCTCGGCCAGCACTTTGGCGGCGGCTTGCGGCCCCGGCTCGAAGTCCGCGAAGTAACCGCTTGCATCGCCGGTCAGCGCGACATGCATCGCATGATGGAAATCATCGTTCCAGACCCCGTCCAGACCGAAGCCGGCACCGGCCGGCCCGGTCGGCTCGATGAAGCGGCCGGCCTGATTGAAATCGTTCTCCGCGAACAGATACGCCGTGCGGCCCCGCACTGCCGCTTCGCGCCGCGCAACTTCGGCAATCTCGGCCAGGATCGGCTGCGGCGAGCGGTCATACATCTGGTCCGCCGCATCGAGCCGGAAGCCGTCAAAGCGGAAGTCGCGCACCCACATGCGCACGTTGTCCAGCACCATCTGCCGCACCGGATCGCAGTGCGGGCCGTCGTAGTTGATCGCCGGGCCCCAGTCGGTCTTGTAGCGTTCGTTGAAATAATCGCCGAACTGCGGGAACACGTTGCCGTCCGGCCCGAAGTGGTTGTAGACCACGTCCAGGAAGATCGCGAGACCCGCGCGGTGACACGCCGCGACCAGCCGCTGCAGCCCTTGCGGGCCGCCATACGAATGCTGCGGCGCGAACGGCAGCACGCCGTCATAGCCCCAGCCCTGGGTGCCTGCGAACTGCGCGACCGGCATCAGCTCGATCGCGGTGATGCCGAGATCCTTCAACGCGTCGAGCCGCGGGATCACCGCGTCGAACGTACCCTCGGCCGTGAAGGTGCCGACGTGCAGCTCGTAGAACACGAGGTCGGCGCGCTGCGCAACGCCCGACCAGTCGCCTTCGTCCCACTCGAACCGATCGGTGAAGAACACGGCCGAGGCGCCGTGCGCACCGTCCGGCTGCCAGCGCGACAGCGGGTCGGGCAGCGGATCGCCGCCATCGAGGCTGTATGCGTACCGGCGGCCGGGCTTCGCAGCGTCGGCTTCAGCTTCGAAATAGCCACGCCCGGATGCGTGCAGGTCGATCCGGCTCACGCTGCCCTCTGGATCGAGCACGAGCTCGACCCGCTTGGCTTTCGGCGCCCAGACGCGCCAGGTCGCACGACCCGATGAATCAGAAAACGGCAGGACGCCGACAGGGGGAAGCAAAGGGTCGTCGATCACGGCAATGGTTCATCGGTTGATTGCAAGGCGGGCGCGATTATCGCGGCGGCGGCAGGCGATCGATGTCCGTGCGAAGCTGCGGATTCGAGTAGGACCAGGTCCGGACCACCTGTCGCGGCGCTGCGATCGGTTGCGTAACGGCAAAGGCGCTGCCGCACGCGGCAACAGCTGTGCCAGCGTTTTGCCGGGCTGGTCGCCACGGTTTTTTTGACTGCCTAAAGCTGGTCCATCGGCACGCCCATCGCATTTGCGATCAGCTTGAGGTCGTGGCCGTCGATGGCGAACAAGCCAAAGCGAAACTTGGCACCCCAATGCTTGCGGTCTTCGACGAAGTCGAAGGCGTCCAGCAGTGGTGCAATGGGCGCTTCGTTTGACGGCAGGTACTTCACGTCCCGGCGCCAGGGCACCAAGCCGTCCCCCTGTCGAACTGGTACGGCTCGCCGGGCTGCACGATGCCGATCGAGACGAAGCTTTGCAGCTTGTCCTTGCCACCAAGCGTCGTGGCCGGGGCGTAGTAAACAACTCGATCGCCGGGCGCGATGCGCATAAGCGGCGCATGCTTGCCGTGGCCAAGTTGCATGAAGGCAAGCGGCAGATGGTCGCGCCCGCGCCGCGCATGTTCGGCGCTGGCAACGGCGATCCAGTTGCGTGGTTGGCTCATTCTCGTCCTGACAAAAGCAGGAGCAGTTGGCGATGGACGCAGCCGATCAGGTGGTTCGTAGGCGCGGAAAAATTCGGAAGTAAGAAGCCCTCATCTGGCTCATGAATTGCCGATAAGGACAAGGTCGTCTGCGACACGACCGCTATCAACACCATAGCAACAAGCGATTGCTATCCGCGCGCTTCCGGCCTGTTTGACTCAAAAATCAGATGAAATGCCTGTATTGGGACCAACGGGCTGACCGCGGCCAGCTCACCAGTCCCCACTTGCCCCGATCGCCAGGCTCTCGAACCGCGTGAGTGGTTTCAGGAACGCGAGTTTGCAGACGCCGGTTGGCCCGTTTCTCTGCTTGCCGATGATGACCTCGGCGACACCCGGCTCCTTGCTGTCCTTGTTGTAGTAGTCATCACGGTAGATGAACATGATGACGTCCGCGTCCTGTTCTATCGCACCGGATTCACGCAAATCGCTCATCATCGGGCGCTTGTCAGCGCGCGTCTCCACGCTGCGGTTCAGCTGTGACAGCGCGATCACCGGGCATTGCAGCTCTTTCGCGAGCATCTTCAGGCCGCGCGAGATTTCGCCAAGTTCGGTCGCGCGGTTTTCGTCGCTCGACGTTGAGCCGCTCATGAGCTGCAGGTAGTCCACCACGATCAGGCCGAGCTTGCCGCACTGGCGCGCAAGCCGTCTGGCGTTCGCGCGCAATTCGCTCGGCGTGAGGCCCGGCGTCTCGTCGATATGCAGCGACACGTGCCGCAGCTTCTCGATTGCTTCCGTGAGCCGCGGCCACTCGTCGTCGGTCAGCTTGCCGGTGCGCAGGTGCGTCTGGTCGATGCGGCCGATCGAGCCGACCACGCGGACGGCGAGTTGCGACGCGCCCATTTCCATCGAGAACACCGCCACGGGCAACTGCTCGTTGAGCGCGACATGTTCGGCGATGTTGATGGCTAAGGCAGTGTTGTGCGTGACCACATCACCGTCGGTCAGGTAGAGGCGGCTCGGATGACTGACGGAGATGCACTGGCATGGTGCCACGCGGGTCGGCTCGATCGACTTCACGGTCAGGCGTTTCTGCCGAGTCCAGGCGGCCGGCGCCCTGAGTTGCTTGGCCGACAGCAGGAACAGGCTGCGCGGCTCGGGATGCGAGATGTGGCAGACATAGGCTGGCAAGCCTGGCACACGCAGGCCAGCAATGAACGCGCCCTGGGGTTGCTTGTCCGCGATGGAGCACCAACCGCCCAGCGAACGCACCAGCTCGGCCATGTCCTGCGCCAGCTGCTTGCTCGACGTCGAAAACCGAACGCTGCCCCAGCGTTCGATCCAGCCATCCGAGTCCAGCAATCCGCGCAGCAAATCCAACCGCGCGCAACGGGCCGCTTCCAGATACAGGCGAGGAATGAACTTGCGATCACCCGGCAGGCCCGACAGACGCAGGCTCTCCAGCACCAGTCGCAGTGGGTTTGGTTGGACACCAGCATGCCCTGCCGCATGCGCGCCGGCCCGACGCACCACGCGGTAGTCGTCCTTCCCCGCGCAAGTCACGGTCAGCACCGGATCGATCCGTGCCGTCATGTGCGCCAACACTTCTGGCTCGGCCGTGGAAAACCGAACGCTGCCCGAGCCCGTCAGGTCACCGTCACCAATCAGGCAGCCAAGTACCCAAGGATCGACCGGCAACGGTTCCAGATGCCCGAAGTCTCCGCTCGCACGCTCGACCCAGATTCGATCCTTGTAGCGTGCGCGCTTCAGCAGCTCGGCGAGTGCGTCGGTGGAGACGACGCGCGGTTGCATCCAATGCCGGCACGACACTTTCCAGAAATGTTCGCCGCAACATTCCGCCGATCGGCCATCGGAGAACGTCACGCGATGCACAGGTTTCTCGCCCTGCGGAAATACGCCGGTCACGATCGACGGGCGGCCATCGACGGATGCCAGCGCATCGCCGACTTCGAGCGCGCCCATGCGCTTCCAGCCGGTCAGTGTGCGCACGTTCGCATCGAGCGGCTGCGCCTTGCCCATGCTCGGCCTGGCAGCCAGCACCACCAGGTCCCCGGCTTGAAACCCTGAGGTCATCCGATCAAGGTCATAGAACCCGGTAGGCACCCCCGTGATGTCGTTCGGGTTGTCGGCCATCTCCTGCACGCGATCGAGCAGCTTGACGACCAGCGAATCCATGCCCTGAAACCCCTGCTTCGAGCGCGAACCTTCCTCACCGATGTTGAAGATCTTCTGTTCGGCCTCGTCAAGGATCTTGTCGACCGCGCGGCCTTGCGTATTGAACGAATTTGTCGCGATCTCGTCGCTGGCGGTGATGAGCTTGCGCAGGATCGAGCGCTCGCGCACGATCTCCGCATAGCGGCGGATGTTCGAGGCGCTCGGCACATATTGCGCGAGCGAGTTCAGATACAGCAGGCCGCCGACCTCGTCGGACTTCGCCGTCGACTGAAGCCGCTCGAACACGGTGATCACATCGGCGGGTTTGGACTCGTTGACCAGCGCAAAGATCACCTCGTAGATCAGCCGGTGCTCGTACCGATAGAAGTCGCCGGGCACCAGCAGATCGCCGATTCGGTCCCAGGCGCTGTTGTCGAGCAACAGGCCGCCGAGCACGCTGGATTCGGCTTCGACCGAGTGCGGCGGGATGCGCAGCTGCGCGATCTGGCGGTCGAAGCGGTCGCCCTGGTCCGGGTTGAGAGGCGGAGAAACGGTGGACATGGGGCTCCTTGAAAACGCCGCTCCATGCTAGCGGCGCCAGCCGTCCACGTCATCGCAAAAAGCTGTGAATAAGCAGTGGGCAGGCTGTGTCCAGTCGGTGCAAAAGCAGCTGCGCGTGCCAACACAGAACGCAAAAAAAAGGCCGCCGAAGCCCTCGCTTCAGCGGCCCTGCTCCGACGCGGAACCCGGGATGTTCGCGTTACGCGGTTTCGCCGTACACCGACACCGGCACGTCCACCGTCACGTCCGTGTGCAGGCTCACGCTCACGGTGTTGTCGCTCACGGTCTTGATCGGGCCATGCGGCAGCCGCACTTGCGATTTGACGACCTTGTAGCCGAGCTTGTTCAGCTCTTCGGCTACGTCGGCGTTCGTGACGGAGCCGAACAGGCGGCCATCGACGCCGGCTTTCTGCGTGAGCTTCACGGTCACACCGGCCAGTTTTTCGCCTTGTGTCTTGGCTTCGGCCAGCTTGGCGGCAGCGGCTTTTTCAAGCTCCTGACGCTTGGCTTCGAACTCTTCTTTCGCCGCTGCCGTGGCGCGCCGTGCACGGCCGGTCGGGATCAGGAAATTGCGTGCATAGCCGTCTTTCACCTTGACGACTTCGCCGAGGTTGCCGACGTTGACGACCTTGTCCAACAGGATGATTTGCATGATGTATGGTCCTTCGTCGCGCGGGTCAGACGCGGTGCTGGTCGGTGTAGGGCAGCAGCGCCAAGAAGCGCGCGCGCTTGATCGCGGTATTCAGCTGGCGCTGGTAGATCGCGCGCGTGCCGGTCAGGCGCGCGGGCACGATCTTGCCGTTCTCGCCGATGAAGTCGCGCAGCACGTCCATATCCTTGTAATCGATCTGCTCGACACCAGCGACGGTGAAGCGGCAGAAGCGCTTGCGTTTGAACAGCAGCGACTGGGTGTTGCGCTTGGGCCGCTTGTCGCGGTTGAATTTCTTGAAAGCTGGCATGGAACGAACTACCTATTCAAATGGTGTGGATGGCGTTGACAGTCACTGTATATCCAACGCCGCAAAGTCCTGTATATGCAGCACCGATGCGACGCCGCGGGCCGGTGTCGCCAGGAAGCCGACGAACCGCCAGTGGCTGCCGACCGGTTGGCCGTTGAGCCGCTCGGCCAGCGCGCCGAACGCGACCGCCTTGAGCTTCGTCTTCACCTGCCGCAACTGCCCGGCTTCGTCGATCTGCGACTCGTGTTCAAGCTTCAGATCGAAGGCCGGCAGTTGAGCGGGTGTGTAGCGAAGCACGCCGACTTCCGTGATGCAGGCGCTGATCACCAACTGATTCAAGCGCCGGCGCCGTCAGCGGGCAATCGGGCAATCGGGCAATCGGGCTGTCGAACTTCAGTTGGCGACCTGCTCGGACGGCTGCGCGCGGCGCGCTTCCTCGCGCTCCACGGTCTTCATCATCGGCGACGGATTGGTGTCGGCCTTGTCGCGCAGCACGGTCAGATGGCGCAGCACGGCGTCGTTGAACTTGAACGCATGCTCGATCTCGGCCATCACGGCCTGATCGGCTTCGATGTTCACGCACAGGTAGTGCGCCTTGTTCAGCTTGTTGATCTGATAGGCCAGCTGGCGCCGGCCCCAGTCTTCCACGCGGTGGATCTTGCCGCCGCCGGCCGTGATCATGCCTTTGTAGCGATCGAGCATGGCAGGCACCTGCTCGCTTTGATCCGGGTGGATCAGCAGGATGATTTCGTAATGACGCATGCACAGCTCCTTGTGGTTGAAGCCGCCCCGTTTTGAAACAAATTCCCGTGTCCGCTGCGACGACGGACACCGCTGGGTGCGGCAAGGCAAAGCCGACGATTATAAGCCGCCGGCCTTAGGACCACGCGGCTCGGGCGACCGCAGTCCGAATGGGCCTACAGCGACTGCGCGCTGAACGTATCGCAGCGCTGCATCTCGCCGCTGTCGAGGCCGCGGCTGAACCAGCGTACCCGCTGCGCGCTGCTGCCGTGCGTGAAGCTGTCGGGCACGACCCGGCCCTGCGAACGCTTTTGCAGCGCGTCGTCGCCGATCTTCTCGGCTGCATTCATCGCCGACTCGATATCGCCGCGCTCGAGCCACTGCTTGGAGTCCTGCGACAGCTTGGCCCAGACGCCGGCGAAGCAGTCGGCCTGCAGTTCGACCCGCACGCTGACCGCGTTCTGCTCACGCTCGGTCACGCGCCCGCGCATCTGATCGACCTTGCCGGTGATGCCCAGCAGGTTCTGCACGTGGTGGCCGACCTCGTGCGCGATCACGTAGGCTTCCGCAAACTCGCCCGGCGCGCCGAGCTGATTCTTCAAGGTCTGATAAAAATTCAGATCGATGTAGACCTTTTGATCGGCCGGGCAGTAGAACGGCCCCATCGCCGACTGGCCGGTGCCGCAGGCGGTCGGCGTGGCACCGCGGAACAGGACCAGGTGCGGCTCCACGTAGCGGGAACCACGCTGCGCAAACACTTTTTTCCAGACGTCTTCGGTATCGGCCAGCACGGTGGACACGAAGCGCGCCATCTGGTCGTCCGCCGGTGGCCGCTGCGCCGGCGCCTGCTGGGTCTGCACCATCTGGCCGCCACCACCGCCGCCCAGCATGTTCAAGATCGTCAGCGGGTTGATGCCGAAGATCCAACCGCCGACCAGCGCGATCACGATCGTGCCGATCCCGATGCTGCGCCCGCCGAACAGGCCGCGCCCGCCCCCGCCGCCGCTGTAGCCCTGGTCCCGGCGGTCTTCCACGTTGTCCGACTCGCGGTTGCCTTCCCATCGCATGGCAGCTTCCTCAGGTGAAATTGGCACTGAACAAAACAGCAGCGTCGGGCGCCTCGGATTCGGCGGCCCGCGCTAAAGTTTCGTCATGGTAGCGGCCTTGCCCATCGAACCGGCGTCTCGCTTGCACGCCGCCGGCTTGCTCGATGCCGCCGCCACGGCGGCACGGCTGCCCTGGCTCGCGCTGGCCGACGAGGTTGCGCGGCTGCTCGCCGACCATTCCGTGCGCATCCCGCCGCGGCTGGTCGAGCCACTGCACAGCGGCGCCAGCCTGTTCGTGATGCCCGCGCACGACGCGCGCATCGCGGCCGTCAAGCTGATCACGTTCACGCCGCGAAACGCCGGCAGCGCCCGCGCGACGATCCAGGGCGACCTGGCGGTGTTCGACGTGGTCACCGGCAGCCGGTTGTTGCTGCTGGACGGCCCCACGGTCACGGCGCGGCGCACGGCGGCGGTATCGCTGGCGGCGGCACGTCGGCTTGCGCCGAATCCGGACGGCCCGCTGCTGATCGTCGGCGCCGGCGTGCAAGGCGCAGCCCACCTGGAAGCGTTCGCAGCCGGGCTGAGCGGCTTGCGCACGGTGCGCATCGCCTCACGCGGCCAGGCGAGTGCGCAGCGCCTGGCCGAGCACGCCGTTGCACTCGGGCTCGAAGCGCGCGTCGTCGATGACGCCGATGCCGCACTGGCCGACTGCGCGCTGGTGGTGACGGCCACGCCCGCGTCCGGTCACGTGCTGAGCAGCGCGCCGCGAAGCGATGCGTTCATCGCCGCCGTCGGCGCGTTCACGCCGCGCATGGCTGAACTGGCGCCGGCGCTGTGCCGGCACGTCGCCGCGCAGGGCCTGATCGTGCTGGACAGCAACGACGCGTGCCATGAGGCCGGTGATCTGCTGCAGGCCGGCATCGAGATGGGCTCCCTGCCGACGCTGCAGGCGATCCTGCGCGACGCTGTCGCGCCGGGCCGCGGCCCGGTGCTGTTCAAGAGCTGCGGCTGGGCCGGCTGGGATCTGGCGGCCGCGCGGCTCGCAGTGGCGGGCGAGCCGTGACAACCGCCGTCGGCTGTCAGCGGCGCCGGCTTGCTGGCTCGGCGGCTGCCACTGGATCGGGTTCGGACGCCGATGCGGCTCCCTCGCGGCGGGCACCGCGGAACAGCGCAGCGCGCATCAGCAGCAGAGTCGAGACCGGCACCGTGATGGCCAGCAGCAGCAACACCACGAGCTGATGCAGCACCAGGCCTTCGGCATGCGCAACGGAGAAATGGATGATCGAGGCGAGCGCCACGCACCAGGTCGCCGCCGTCGGGATCACCGACACCGCATGCATGCGTTGATAGAACGTCGGCCAGCGCAGCACCCCGAGGGCGCCGAGCAGCACCAGCCCGCCGCTGGCCAGCAGCAGCAGCGCGACCGCGCCGTCCGCGAGCCATTGCAGTGGCAACCAAACGTCGCTCATTCGATCACCTCGCCGCGCAGCAGGAACTTTGCGATGCCCGTGGCACCGACAAAGCCCGACAACGCGATCAGCAGCGCCGATTCGAAATACATCCGGCTGTCATACCGGATCGCCAGTGCCATCACGAGCGGCACCGACGTCAGGTAGAGCGCATCCAGCGCAACCACGCGGTCCTGCGCGGCCGGCCCGCGAAACAGCCGCAGCAGGATCAGCAGCAACGCCAGCGTGTAGCAGGCCAGCGTGATGAAGATGGCAAAAGACAGCAGCGCACTCATCGTTGAAAAATCTCCATCAGCGGGCGTTCATAGCGTTGCTTGAGCTGGTCCGCATAGCCGGCTTCGTCAGGCAGGTCGAACACGTGGATCGTCAACCGCCGGCCGTCGGCCGACAACCCGGCCCACAAGGTGTCCGGCGTCAGGCACATGATGATCGACAGCGCCGCCAGGCCATGCGCATCGTGCAGGTCCAACGGCACCGCCACCCAGCGCGACTGCGGCGCGCGGCCACGCACCGCGCCGGCGGCCACCGCGATGCTGGTCGTGCACATGTCCCGCAGCACGACGCCGACCAGCCGCAGCGCAACCCGGGGCCGCCGCAGATGCACGGCCGGGCCGGGCCGCAGGCGCGCGAGCACCAGCGGCAGGCCCGCCGCCAGCGCGGCGCCCAGCAGCCAGGTGCCCAGCGACACCGAGCGGTTCAACAGCAGCCACAACAGCAGCAGGCCGAGCGACAGCCACGGCGCGGGCAGCAGGCGGGCGGCGCGCGGCGCTGCCGGTTCGGCCCGCGCCGGCTGCGATCGGTGGCTATTCATGCGCGTGGCTTGGTGATTGCGGCTGCTGCGCATAGTCGGCTGAACACGGCGCTGCACGCCCGCGGCGCCAGCCGCGCGGCAGCCATGCAGCTGCAGCGGCAGCGCGAGCAGCGCAGCACCCGGCAGCCAAACCTTCATTGTTGGCTACTATAAACATAGCGTACTTTGCAAGCAGGACTAGCGCCTCTACCATTTTTGGCACCGAATTCGACATGAAGGCCTGCGTGCATCGTGGCTACCGGCCGATCGCGCTCGGCGCCGGTTTCGGCACGGCCGAACCGACCGCGCGCACGTACTGGGCAGGCTGATGCAGCATGGCCGCAGCGGCGTTCAGATAGCGCAGCACCGGGTCCGGCCACAGGCCGATGCCCACGCAGATCACCAGCAGGCCGGCGACCGGCGTCACCTCGATCACGCGCAGGTGCGGCGCGGGCCGCTGCTGCGGTGCCCAGAATGCACGGATGCCGATGCGCGACAGGGCCAGCAGCCCGGCTGCGCCGGACAGCAGCAGCAGTGCGATGAAGGTCCAGCCCGCCGCGCCGATCTGCACCGCGTCTGCCGCGGCGCCTGGCTGCAGCTGACCGCCGGCATTCGCCAAGGTGGCCGCGATCAGGTTGAATTTCGACAAGAAGCCGGCCAGCGGCGGCAGGCCCGCGATCAGCACCGCGCAGGCCATGAACGCGAAGCCCAGGAATGCCAAGCCCGCACGGATCGGCCGACCGACCGGCGCCGGCAGTTCGTCTGGCGAACCCGCAGTTTCGGCGTACGCTTCGCGATCGAGCGCGGAATCGATCGGCGCCACACCGGGCGGGTCGAGCGCCGTCAGTGGCACCGGCGCGCGGCCGGCAGCGTCATAAGCGTCGGCACCCGCGATCAGGCGCGATCGATCGACCAGTTCAGACAGCAGGAACAGCGCGCTGGCCGCCAGCGTCGAGACGAACAGGTAGAACAGCGCCGCCGCCGTCATGCCGTTCTTTGCAAAGCCGATCGCGGCGATCAGGGTGCCGGACGACACCACCAGGCTGAAGCTGGCCAGTCGCGTGATGGTCTGCGCGGCCAGCGTGCCCAGCGTGCCGAACGCAAGCGTGGCAAGCCCCACCCAGACCAGCAAGGTGCCGCCGAACGGCACCGTATCCGCAGCCGTGGCCGGAAACCACAGTGTGTGGAGCCGCAACACCGCATAAACGCCGACCTTGCTGAGCAGCACGAACAACCCGGCCACCGGCGGGCTGGCCGCTGCATAGACCGGCACCATCCAGAAGTTCAGCGGCCAGCACGCAGCCTTGGTCAGAAACGCGACGGCGAGCAGCGCCGCGCCCATCTGCAGCAGCGGCAACCGGTCGGCCGGCAGCACGCCGATCCGGCTTGCGAGCTCGGCCAAGCCGAGCGTGCCGGTCACGCGATAAAGCAGCGCAATGCCGAGCAGGAACAGGAACGCCGCGATCAGGTTCACCACCACGTAATGCAGCCCGGCCGCCACCCGCGCGCGGCCGGAACCGTGCAGCGCCAGCCCGTAGGAAGCGGCCAGCAGCACCTCGAAGAACACGAACAGGTTGAACAGATCGCCGGTCAGGAACACGCCGTTCAGCCCCATCAGCTGAATCTGCCAGAGTGGATGGAAATGCACGCCCGCGCGCTGCCAGCGCGCAACCGCGAACAGCACTGACGCCAGCGCGACGGTGGCCGTGAGCAGCACCAGTGCAGCCGACAGCCGATCAACCACCAGCGTGATGCCGACCGGCACCGGCCAGTTGCCCGGCAGGTACACCACCAGCGCCGCGGTCGAGCCACCCGTGCCCGCGCCGCTCGCACCCGCGCCGCCATCGACCCAGGCCAGCAGCAGCAGCGCCACCGCCAGATTGACAGCGCAGACCGCGACGTTCAGCCAGGCACTCACGCGCCGCCGCCGCCGCTCGCCAAGCCACAGCATCACGGCCGCCGCAATCAGCGGCAGCAGCACCGGCAGCACGATCAGATTCGCGTCGAACATCGGTCCCATGTCAGTGGTTCAAGTCACGGTTCCCCGCCCGCATCCCACGCAAGTGCAGACTCGCTCCAGCAGGGGCCACGGAGCCGGCTCCGTGGGGCCGTAGGCGCCGCCCCCGGCGAAGGGGGTAGCCGAAAGCCGACCGAAGGAGGCGAAGGCTGGGGGTGAACTTCAATCCCCATCCACATGGTCATTTCCAGCCAGCCCGCGCAGCGCCAGCAGCAGCACCAGGTACAGCGCCGTCACCGCGAATCCGATCACGATCGCGGTGAGCACGAGCGACTGCGGCAACGGGTCTGCGTGGTTGACAAGCGTGGCAGCCAGCCCGGCGCGCAGGATCGGTTCGCGATCGACTGCCAGCCCGCCCGCGCTGAACAGGAACAGGTTCACCGCATAGGACAGCAGCGACAGGCCGATGATGACCTGGTAGGTACGCGGGCGCAGCACCAGCCAGACGCCGGCTGCGGTCAGCATGCCGATCGCAACCGCGAGCACCGCTTCCATCAGGCAACGCCCGAGCCGATTCGGCCGACCTCGGCGCCGGCCGTTGCCACCCGTTCGCGTGTCGGTACCGCGCCATGCCGGCGCACCGACTGGTGCGCCAGCGCCGTCAGGATCAGCAGCGTGCTGCCCACCACCAGCGCGAACACGCCCGCATCGAACAGCAGCGCGCTGGGCACATGCAGCGCGCCGAGCAGCGGCAGCGTCAGATGCGCGGTGTGCGTGGTCAAAAACGGATAGCCGAACGCGAACGCGCCAAGCCCGGTGCCGGCTGCCAGCAACAGCCCGGCGGCGATCCAGCGCGGCGGATTCAGCGCCATGCGCGCCTCGACCCAATGCGTGCCCGCGACCACGTATTGCAGGATGAATGCGGTGGCTACCACCAGCCCCGCGACGAAGCCACCGCCCGGCTCGTTGTGCCCACGCATGAACAAAAACGCCGCGACCAAGAGCCCGACCGGCAGCAGCAGCCGCACCAGCAACGCGACCACCGGCGTGTCGCCACCGGTGGCGGCGCTGCCGGGTGTATGGCCGCGTCGGCGCTGCTGTGCCTGCAGCTCCTGCACGGCCGGATCGGCCGGTGGCGCTGCATCCCGGCGCTGCTGGCGCGGCGGCGCGATCGCTTCACGCGGCGGCCGAAAGCGCCGCAGCAATGCATAGACGGTGAGCGCCACGGCGCCCAGCACGGTCAGCTCGCCCAGCGTGTCGAACGCACGGAAGTCGACCAGGATCACGTTCACGACATTGGTGCCGCCACCTTCAGGCAGCGCACGCTCGAGCATCGAACTGGCCACCGTGGGCACCGGCTGGGCCGTCAGCAGATGAAACGACAGCAGCGCCATGCCGGCGCCGACGACAAGCGCCAGCAGCAGGTCGCGCAGTCGGCGGGACGCGGCGCGCAGCGCCGGCCGCAGCTGCTGATCGGCGGCCGGCGCTCGGCGGATCGGCAGCCAGCGCAGGCCGAGCAGGATCAGCACGGTGGTCACGACTTCGACCGCAAGCTGCGTGAGCGCGAGGTCCGGCGCGGAAAACCAGACGAACGTGAGGCAGGTGACGAGTCCGGCGCCGGCCAGCAGGATCAGCGCGACCAGCCGATGAAACTTGGCCTGCTGCGCAGCCCCGAGTGCACACGCGACGCCGACCACCCAGAGCAGCACGAACACCCAGGAAATCGGCAGCCGCTCGGCCTGGCCTGCCGGAAAACCATGCAGCAGCACCGGCGCTGCGACCACCAGCACGGCCACGGTCAGCAACACGAACAACTGGCTCTGGAGCCGGCGCGAGCTGACCCGGCGCAGCACGCGCCGCGACCACAACGACACATTGGCCAGCAGCGACTCGAACGCGCTCTTGCCGCTCCACCCCCCGATCAACGGCGGCAGCGCGAACCAGCCGCGCGCGCGGCCACGGCGCAGCAGCAGGTACAGCACCACGCCACCGGCCAGCGCCGCCAGACTCATCGCGACCGGCAGGTTGAAGCCGTGCCACAGCGCGAGGCTGTATTCCGGCAACTCCTGCCCCACCACCGGCCGCGCCGCCGCTGCCAAAAAGGCGCCGACCGACCACTGCGGCAGCAGCCCGACAACCAGGCAAGCGCCGACCAGCAATTCCACCGGCACGCGCATCCAGCGCGTGGGCTCGTGCGGCGCGTGCGGCAGGTCGGTGGCCACGGGTCCGAAGAACACGTCGAGCACGAAGCGCAGCGAATAGGCGACGCTAAACACGCCGAACACGACCGCTGCGAGCGGCAGGCCAATGTCGATCCACGGCGCCGACGACACGTAGATCGTGCCGGCGAAGAACATCTCCTTCGACAGGAAACCGTTGAGCAGCGGCACACCGGCCATCGACGCAGCCGCCACCACCGCGAGCAGCGCGGTATGCGGCATCGCACGGCGCAGCCCGCTCAAGCGCCGGATGTCGCGCGTACCGGTTTCATGGTCGATGATGCCGGCCGCCATGAACAGCGACGCCTTGAAGATCGCGTGGTTCATGATGTGGAACACCGCCGCGACTGCCGCGAACGGGCTGTTCAGGCCGAGCAGCAACGTGATCAGGCCGAGATGGCTGATCGTCGAATAGGCGAGCAGTCCTTTCAGATCGTGCTGGAACATCGCCGCGTAGGCGCCGAGCAGCAGGGTGCAAAGGCCCGCGCCGCCGACGATGTAAAACCAGAGATCGGTGCCCGACAGCGCCGGCCACAGCCGCGCGAGCAGGAACACGCCGGCCTTCACCATCGTGGCCGAATGCAGGTAGGCGGATACCGGCGTCGGCGCGGCCATCGCGTGCGGCAGCCAGAACTGGAACGGGAACTGAGCGCTTTTGGTGAGTGCGCCGAGCAGCACCAGCACCAGCAGCACCGGGTACAGGTGGCTGGTGCGAATCGTGTCGCCCGAGCCGAGCACCACATCGAGGTCGTAGCTGCCGACCACCTGCCCGATCAGCAGCACGCCAGCCAGCAGGCACAGGCCGCCCAGGCCCGTCACGGTCAGCGCCATGCGCGCGCCGCGGCGCGCATCGGCGCGGTGCTGCCAGTAGCCGATCAAGAGAAACGAGAACAGGCTCGTCATCTCCCAGAACAGCACCAGCTGCATCAGATTGCCCGACAGCACGATGCCCATCATGCTGCCCATGAACGCGAGCAGGAACGAGAAAAACCGCGGCACCGGGTCCTGCGCCGACATGTAGTAGCGCGCATACAGCGCCACCAGCGCGCCGATGCCCAGGATCAGCGCTGCGAACAGCCAGGCGAAGCCGTCGAGCCGGATCTGCACGTTCAGGCCGGCGGACGGCAGCCAGCGATATTCCTCGCGCAGCACGCCGCTGTGCTGCACGTCCGGGAACAGCAAGGCCAGCTGTACCAGGCAGACCAGCGCGATCAGGCCGGTCAGCGTGGACGCCGCGTTGCGCGCGTGGGTGGGCAGCAGACCGGCAATGGCGCTCGCGAGGAACGGGAGGACGATCAGGGTCGCAAGCGGCATTGTGACCCATTTTAAGAACGCAACTGGCCTGCGTCTGTGCGGTGAATCCCGGGGCTGATCGAGAGCGGGGACCGTATTCGGCCGTCACCGATTCGACGGCCCCGGCAGATGGCTCAGCTCGATGTTCAGACGATACAGCTCACGACGGAATGACGCGATCCACGACACGATGCACGATCCCATGCGACCCTGCAGACGTCATCTTCCAAAAAGTTCCCGCAGAATCGTAACTGTTGTTACCTTGCCAGAACTGATCTCCTGTTCAGTGCGTATTCAACCCGCGGCCGGTGGCGCCGTGACCGGTTGCAGCGCATCCGTGTGCTTCTCACCACCACTGCTGCCTCGCTCGATCGTTGCAGTCGCCACGACCGGTCGGCTTCCGATTTCCCCCAACCGCCGGCCGGAAGAAAAAGAAAAAATGATGCCCGATACCTTGATCGACTGCTACCGGGCCGTCGAAAGCGAAAGCGATTCGATGCTGGAAGCGGCACGTCGGCAGGCCTGGCCGGAAGTCCGACACCGGGAGGTGCGTTGCAGGGAGCTGATCGAGCAATTGCAGCATCACGCGCAGACGCTTCGACTGGAAGCCGATGAACCGGCGGAGAAGGCGCATATCATGCAGCGCATCCTGCGCAACGACGCCAAAGTCCGGCTGCTCGCCGAACCTGCGTTGGCGCGCTATGAATCCATGTTCGAGCCCACACGGCTGCAGGTGCCTGAGGACTAGCAGATTGCTCCTGGCGCGCCGCAACCGCCGCCGTACCGGTTCGCTGGACGCTGTCTCAGTGCGCGGCTTCCCGGTCTGCCGCCGGGATCGCGCGCGGCTTGCCTTCCGCATCGATCGCGACGTACGTCAGCGACGCCTCCGTCACCTTCTTGTACTGGCCCTGCGTGCCGAAGTGCTCGGCATATACCTCGACATCCACCGTGATCGAAGTGCGGCCGATGCGCGTGATGCCGGAGACGAACGACAGGATGTCGCCCAGGCGCACCGGCTGCTTGAACACGAACTGATTCACCGCGACGGTGGCCATGCGTCCCTTGGCATGGCGCGCGGGCATCACGGAGCCGGCCAGGTCGACCTGCGCCATCACCCAGCCGCCGAAGATGTCGCCGTTCGCGTTGCAGTCGGCCGGCATCGGGATCACCTTCATCACCAGCACCTTGTCCGGGGGCAACGCGTGTACGGTTTCGCTTGAATTGGTCGACATGGGCACAATCTTTCGTTGAAACGAGCCGGCCGCCGGTGGATCGCAGGCCGCGTCCGCCGTTTCTTCGTTTGTCTGCCGGCGCTCTGTCTGCGAAAGATTTTCCACGATGCGTCCCAGCGCTGAAGTCGCAGGCGTTGCGCCGGCTGCCTCCTCCCACTCCCCGCACTCGGCCGCTGGCGGTGCGCCACCTGCCGCGCCGCCAGGCACCGACTGGGGCACGCTCAGACGCCTGTTCCCCTACATCTGGCGCTACAAGTGGCGCGTCGGCGCGGCGCTGCTGTTCATGGTCGGCGCCAAGCTTGCGAACGTCGGCGTGCCGCTGCTGCTGAAGAACCTCGTCGATTCGCTGACGCTCAAGCCAGGCGATCCGGCCGCCGTGCTGGTGGTGCCGGTGGCGCTCCTGGTCGGCTACGGGCTGCTGCGGCTGTCCACGTCGCTGTTCACCGAGCTGCGCGAACTGGTGTTTGCCAAGGCCACCTTCGGCACCGCGCGCACGATCGCGCTCGAGACGTTCGAGCATCTGCATGCGCTGAGCCTGCGCTTTCACCTCGAGCGCCAAACCGGCGGCATGACGCGCGACATCGAACGCGGCGTGCGCGGCATCGAATCGCTGATCTCGTATTCGCTCTACAGCATCGTGCCGACGTTGATCGAAGTGGTGCTGGTGCTGTCGATCCTGGCGGTGAAGTTCGACGTGCGCTTTGCCGCCATCACGATCGGCGCGCTGGTGCTGTACGGCACGTTCACGATTTCCGTGACCGAATGGCGCACCAAGTTCCGGCGCGAAGCGAATGAGTCGGATTCGGCTGCGCACACGCGCGCGATCGATTCCTTGTTGAACTACGAAACCGTCAAGTACTTCAACAACGAAGGCTTCGAAGCGCAGCGTTATGACGAGAGCCTGCAGCGGCTGCGCCAAGCCAACCTGAAGAGCCAGACAACGCTGTCGCTGCTCAACACCGGCCAGCAGCTGATCATCGCAACGGGCCTGGTGCTGATGCTCTGGATCGCGACGCAGGGCGTGGTGGCCGGCCGCCTCACGTTGGGCGATCTGGTGATGGTCAACGCGTTCATGATCCAGCTCTACATCCCGCTGAACTTTCTGGGTACGCTGTACCGTCAGATCAAGCAGAACCTGGTCGATCTGGACAAGATGTTCAAGCTGCTCGAGCGCGAGCGTGAGGTGGCCGATGCGCCCGGTGCGATCGAACTCGACGCTGCTGCGAACGCGACCGTGCGCTTCGAGCACGTGAGCTTCGCCTACGACCCCGAACGGCCGATCCTGCACGACGTCGACTTCGAGATCCCGGCCGGCAAGACGGTGGCGGTGGTCGGCCCTTCCGGTGCGGGCAAATCGACGCTCGCGCGCCTGCTGTTTCGCTTCTACGACGTGAGTGGCGGCCGCATCACGATCGCCGGTCAGGACATCCGCAGCGTGACGCAAGCCTCGCTGCGGCGCGCGTTGGGCATCGTGCCGCAGGACACCGTGCTGTTCAACGACACGGTCGAATACAACATTGCTTATGGCCGGCCTGGGGCGACCACGGAACAGGTCGTCGAAGCAGCCGGCCAGGCGCGCATCCATGAGTTCATCAGCAGCACGCCGAAGGGCTATCAGACGATGGTTGGCGAGCGTGGCCTGAAACTGTCCGGTGGCGAGAAGCAACGCGTGGCGATCGCACGCACCTTGCTGAAAAACCCGCCCATGCTGATCTTCGACGAGGCCACGTCAGCGCTTGATTCAGCGAACGAGCGCGCGATCCAGACCGAGCTGCGCAACGCAGCGCGCAACAAGACCACGCTCGTGATCGCGCACCGGTTGTCCACCGTGATCGATGCGCATGAAATCCTCGTGATGGACGCAGGCCGCATCGTCGAGCGCGGCCGTCATGCCGAACTGCTTGCCAGTCACGGCCGCTATGCCGACATGTGGGCACTGCAGCAGATGGCCAAGGGGCTCGGACAGGTCGACCCGACCCTCGTGCCGTCGGTTGCGGCGCTGGTCGACACCGCAGGCTGAAGCCTTTGCTGTCGCGGCCCGGACTCGGATGCCGGCTCCACAGTCCGGCTGCGCCAAGTTAGGACATTCACACGGATTCGCTTAACCGATGCTGATGATGTTGACGGCGGCCGGCAGGGCCCAACTCATGGCGTCCTGGCATGGAGAGGCATGAGATGACCCTTGCGTGGGCAGCAAGAACCGGCAGCCGATGTGCTGGGATCCGGATGCCAGGCTCGCCTGTGCGCATACCGGCAACGCGGGCTGGACATGCAAGTTCGTCAAGCCCGACTGCAAGCAGGGCGAGTGGTATGCCGGCGTCGAGATGCGCGGCGCGGTCTTGGCCAAAAGCTTGGTTGGTGCCATTGGCGGCCGACGAGATCGCGCTGCAATCCGGTCGGTACCGTCCTGGCGCCACTCAATCGACGGCGCGCAATGCCAGCACCGCGTTCGTGCCGCCGAACGCGAACGAATGCGACAGCATCGTCTTCCCCGCTGCGCCGGGCCGCGCGGCATTGGCCACATAGTCGAGGTCGCAGGCCGGATCGGGCTCGCGCAGGTGCATGGTCGGGAGCGCGACGTTCGCCTTCAGTGCGAGCAGGGACAGCACGCACTCGAGCGCGCCGGCCGCGCCGAGCAGGTGGCCGTGCATCGACTTCGTCGCGCTGATCGGGATGCGGTCCGCCCGCGCGCCGAACACCGCGCGGATCGCACCGGTCTCGGCCGCATCGTTGGCCGGCGTGCCGGTGCCATGCGCGTTGATCGAATCGACGGCTTCGGGTGGCAGCTTCGCTGAATCGAGCGCGGCCTGGATTGCAGCCGCCTGACCGTCCACGGTCGGCCGCGTGATGTGCACGGCATCGGTCGTGAGGCCATAGCCGAGCAGTTCGCCGTGGATGGCTGCACCGCGCGCCACCGCACGATCCCAGGGTTCGAGCACCAGCATCGCCGCGCCTTCGCCGAGCACCATGCCGGTGCGGTTTTTCGCAAACGGCTTGCACGACGCGGCAGGATCGTCTTCATCGATGCGCGCCAGCGTATGCATCGCTTCCCAAGCTTTCAGTGAACCCAGCGACAGCGGCGCCTCGGTGCCGCCCGCAATCGCGATATTGAGCGAGCCGTGCGACAGGCGCAGCCACGCTTCGCCCAGCGCGACCGCCGATGACGAACAGGCCGTCGCATAGCTCAGGTTCGGCCCGCGCAGATCGAACTCGATGCCGATCCAGCCGGCCGGTGCGTTGTGCATGCCGCGCAGCACCAGGGTCGGACTGATGCGGTCGGACTGCTCGCCATACAGCGTTCGAAAGCTGTCGTCCATGCTGAGCGCCCCGCCCATGCCGGTGCCGACGAACACGCCGGTGCGCGTGCGCTCGGCGGCCGACCACTCGACTCCGCCTGCGTCCGCCACCGCGCGGCGCGCCGCCACCAACGCGAACTGCCCGACACGGTCGAGCTGGCGAAACTGCGGCGGCTCGAAGTGGTTCGTGCCGTCGAAGTCCGCGACTGTCGCCGCCAGCGGCGCCGCCAGCCGGGCCGAGTCAGCCGTCTCGAGCCGGTGAATCGCCGACCGGCCTGCGCGGGCGGCTTCGAACAACTCGCCCGCCGACTGGCCCAGCGGCGACACCACGCCGAAGCCGGTGATGGCGACCCGCCTCATGGGCCCGGTGGCGCCGGCGCTGGAGGCTCGGCTGCCGCGCCCGCCACCTCGGGTTGCTGCGTGGCAATCTCCCCTTCGATGTAGCGCACCACGTCGCCAAACGTTTCGAGCTGGGTCGGCATGTCCGGCAGCTTCAGCCCAAACAGGTCTTCCACGTTGAAGATCACTTCGGCCATGCCGATCGAATCGACACCCAGGTCCTCCAGCCGGGCGTCGTCGCTCAGGCGTTCCGGATCGATCTTGAAGTCCTTTGCGATCATGGCGCGAATCTTGTCGGCGGTGTTCGTCATGAATGGCTTTCCTTAGCTGATTTTCGTTATGGCAGAGCGCACACAGCCCACCGTGGGGGCGGACCGGGCAACGCACCCCTCAATCTTGCACAAGTCGCGCGCCGTCCAGGCAGACGGCGCCCAAGCCCGGTTTCACCACGCTTTCGATCTTGCCGCACCAGCGCGCTCCGTGCGTGAGCAGCCCCGGCCAGCGCTGCAGTAATGTAATCAGCGCAGCCGAGGTGGTCGGGCGCATCGCCGCCTGCGCGAACGCCGCCGCCAGTGCGAGCCGCGGCACGAACGCGCGTCGCCAGCGTGCTGCATAGCGCGCGCGCAGGCCGCGCGCCCAGGCTTCGTCAGCAAAGTCGGCACCGGGCCGCTGCCGTCGTACCAGCAGTTCGTCGCACAGCAGGAATGCCGACTGAAGCGCCATGCTCATGCCTTCGCCGACGATCGGATGCGCTTCACCAGCCGCGTTGCCGATGCGCAGCAGCTGATCGTGTTGCAGGTCGACGCGCACGCCGGGCGCAAGCGGCCCCGATGCGAGCCAGGCACCGCGCCGCTCGGCGCCTGCCAGCACTGCCGCCACGCCGTTGCAGTCACGCCGCAGCATCGCTTCCACCACCGCGCCGGCGGCGTGTCCCGGCATCGCGCGGCGCAGCGCATCAAGCCGGTCGGCCCGCACGCAGCCCGCCAGCGTGAGCAGTCCGCCGTCGCCGAGCACCATTCCGCCGTAGCCGCCTTCGAAAGCCAGCACCGGCAACAGTCCCGGCGCGAGCCCGGCACCGCTGAAAGTGGCCTTGAACGCGAGCAGATCGTGCGCTGCGCGGCGCTCGCGCCGCGCAGCGCGTGCATCGGGCAATGGCTCCCAGGAGCCGTGCGCGAGGATCGCGACGCTGGCTTGCAGCGCGCGACGTTGGTTCGATCCCGCTTCGCGCAGCGTGCAATGGTGGTGGCCTGCGCCGCCCGCGATGCCCTGCACGCTCCAGGGCGTGAACACCGTGGCGCCGACCGCTGCAGCGCGTGCCAGCAGCAGCGTGTCCAACGTCTCACGACCGAGCGCACGGCCCCAGGGATGACGGGCATGGCCGGCGCGCGGCAGATCGGCGAGCACCGATTTCGATCCACGCATGAGCGCAACGTGCCTGAGCGGCGGCCCGGCGCTCGCTGCAAACGATGCCCCGATACCCAACGCATCAAGCAGCGGCAGGTTGCTTGCGGCGATGCATTCGCCGCAGACCTTGCGGCGCGGAAACGACTGCTTTTCCACCAACGCGACCGACCAGCCGGCCAAGGCCAGCAGGATCGCGGCACTCGCACCGGCGGGGCCAGCACCGACGATCAGCGCGTCGAACGAGTCAGCCTGCATCGGCGTTGCTGTCCGAGGTTTCGGCGCCGGGCTGCTCGCGCACGGCCAGCAGGCAATGGCTGAACGGGCCGGCCGCAGCTTCGCGCAACGTCCATCCCGGCGCATCGGGTGGCCACAGCGCGCGCAGTTCTTCGCCTGTGAAACCCGCGCGCACGCTCGCCACCGCATCCACGCGCGTGACCGCATTG
Source organism: Burkholderiaceae bacterium (assembly GCA_965218765.1). Lineage (GTDB taxonomy): Bacteria > Pseudomonadota > Gammaproteobacteria > Burkholderiales > Burkholderiaceae_C > JBBPYC01. Next base: position 1,741,516 of record CBDCLU010000002.1, read on the forward strand.
ACGCCCAGCGCGCCGATCAGGCGACTGCCCGCCAGCGCGAAGCGTGAGCGGCGCGGCTCGACCGCCAGAAAATGATCGCAGCGCGCCGCAACCGCTTGCAGCAGCCGGGCCAGCGGTGCGCCTTCAAAGTGATGCAGAAACAGGTTGGCCACGATCAGGTCCCAGCCCGGCAGGCCCGACGGCGGCGCGGTCGCGTCGGGTTCAGCTCCCGCCCAGTCGAGCACGTCGGTCACGAGCGCCTCGCACCGCCAGCCGCAGGCCGCATAGTCGGCCACCAGCGCCGGCGTCAGCAGCGCCTGTCGATCCAGCAGCGTCAGATGCACGGCGGGCGCAGCGACCGGCTCGTGCCGCGGCAAGGCACGCGCGACGCCGAGCAGCAGGCTGCCGTCGCCGGCGCCGAGTTCCAGCACGCGCAGTGGCGCCGCGTCTGGTTGCCGAGCCTGTGGCAGCGCCGCCTGCCAGGCTTTCAGCAGAATGCGGCGCGTGCCCATCACGCGGTGTACGCGCTGCAAATCACGCCGGGCCCGCTGCGCAGCCGGGTCGCGCTCGGCCAGGCCATCCAGCACCTCGGGTTCGACCATGCGCGGGAACGTCATGACAGGGCAGCCGGGGTGCGGCACGGGCGAGCCGATCTTCAGCGCACGCGCAGCAGCGCCGCGTGGCTGCTGAAGCCCGCGCCGAACGCGGCCAGCCACCACCAGCCGGGCGGTGCATCGTCGGCCAGCGCGGCCTGCAGCACGAAGTAGACGAACGCGCTCGACAGATTGCCGTATTCGCGCAGCATGGCCGCGCTGTAGCGCAGCGCATCGGGCGACAGCGCGGACTTGCGCTGCACCGCCTGCAGCACGTCGCGCCCGCCGGCGTGCAGCGCCCAGGTAGCAATGTCGGCGCGCTGCAGACCGTGGCGCAGCAGCACGGTCTGCATCAGCTGCTCGGCGTAGTCGGCTGCCAACGCGGGCACTGCGCGTGTGAGGATGTTGCGCAACATGCCCTGGCGCGTCTCGAAGCGCAGCGCGTCACGCTCGGCCGGCTGCATCAGGGAGGCGCTGTCGATCCATTCGATCGAACGCCCGCCAGCCTGCGTCGCGTCCCCCGCTGCAGCATCACCTGCGCTGCGCGCCAGCACTGCGGCGCCTGCGCCGTCGCCGAACAGGCAGGCGCTGATCAGCACGCCGGGGTCGTTGTCGAGGTACATCGCGGCGCTGCTGACTTCGACGCAGACCGACAGCACGTGATCGGCCGCACGGGAACCCAGCAACGCACGGCCGAGCTGCATGTTCGGCAGCGCCGCGCCGCAGCCCTGGCCCACCAGGTCGAACGCCTGCACGTCGGCACGCAGGCCGAGCCGCTCGACCACATGGCCGGACAACCCGGGGCACAGGTAGCCGGTGCAGGTGCTGACGACGACGGCGTCGATGTCGGCCACGGCCAGCCCGGCGGCAGCAAGCGCGCGTCGTGCCGCATCGGCCGCCAGCTGCGGCGCATGCTCGGCAAAACGTTGCGCAAGCGTGTCCGGGTCGATCTGGAACACCTGCTCGAGCGCATCGACCGCAAGGCGGCGATGGTCGATGCCGTTGTCGCGTTGCAGCACGGTGCGCGTGATGAAGTGCGCGCGAGCATCGAGCCGCTTGAACCAGTCGGAACGCTCGAATGCGGCCAGACAATCGGCCTTCGAATAGCGCGCGGCCGGCGCGGCGGTGCCGATGCCGCGAATGAAGCAGGGGGCGGCGGACTTTTCCGGCCGGACCAGTGCCGCGTCATGCGCAGCCGGCAGCGGGTCCACTTCAAACATCGGGGCGGCTTCCAGCGTGAACGTTGTCATGCGGTGATTCTGCGCGAAGCCTGCCCTGGCAGCCTGACGCGCTGCCGGATGGAATTGACCGGCCGGCAGTTCGGCCGACTGCAGGAGGCCCTGATGCGCGATGGCGCGGAAACCGTGCGGATGCAATCCCGATCATTCCGATCACGATCGCCAGACCGGAGGCTCAGACGATCATGGCGAGTGCGCCCGAGCATGGGCACCTCAACGCTGCATCTGAAACAGCCGCTCCATCGGCATCATGTTGGCATCCAGGTTTGCCATGATCACGATCGAGCCGAACACCACCAGCCCCACGACGAACACGCCGAACAGCAGCGCGAGGATGTTGTTGGCGCCTTCCGGTCCGCTGGAAATGTGCAGGAACAGCGACAGGTGCACGCCCATCTGGCCGATCGCAAGCGCGGCCAGCAGCACCGGCACGCCCTGCGCGTAGACCAGTTTCGTGTCCGCGACCCAGAATGCGGCAAGCGTCAGCGCGGCCGAGATCAGCAACCCGGCCGCGTATTTGCCGACGCTGGCCCAGAGGCTTGGCTCTTCACCGGGCGCTTCGTCGAGCTTCGACGGAGCGGCTTCCGGTTGTTCATACTCGACGGTCATGCATAGGCTCCCAGATAGACGATCGTGAAGACACCGATCCAGACGATGTCCAGCGCGTGCCAGAACAGGCTGAAGCACAGCAGACGGTGCTCCACCACCGGCGTGAAGCCGAGCGTGGCAATCTGCAGAAACATCACGAGCAGCCAGGCCAGGCCGATGCTCACGTGCAGCCCGTGCAGACCGACCAGCGCGAAGAACGCGGACAAAAAGGCGCTTCGGTCCGGCCCGGCGCCACGGCCGAGCATCGAGGCGAATTCGGTGGCTTCAAGCCACACGAACACAGCGCCGAGCGCAAACGTGGCAGCCCCGGCAGCGAAAGCCGCCAATCCGTTCCTGCGCTCGAACGCAAGAGAGAACATGCCGCAGGTGAAGCTGGATGCCAGCAGGCACATGGTTTCGATCAGCACGTGCCTGCGGTCGAACAGATCCGGGGCGGACGGGCCGCCCGCGGTCTGGCCATGCAGCACCGCATAAGCGGCGAAGAACGCCGCGAACATCACGATATCGCTCAGCAGGAACAGCCAGAAGCCGTAGCTGACCACGACGCGTTGCGGGGCCGGGCCGCGCTGCGAGCGCGGGACCGGATCGGCTTCAGGCGCCTCGGGCGAGGCGAAAGCGTCGCTTGCCACAGACGTTCGGGTCAGCTCAGCGCCGGCTGCACGGGCGGTGCGCGCGATGCCTCGACGCGCGCAATTCGCTGCGGTGAAATATCGGTCTCACCATTCGGCCGCCACGCATGCACCAGCAGATTGACGACGATGCAGGCAAGGCCAGTCGCGCTGAGCCACCAGATATGCCAGATCGCACCGAAGCCGAAGGCCACCGCGAAGAACGCCATGCTGACGCCGAGCGCGCTTGGATTGGGCAGCGCGAGGTGATGATGCGCATCGTCCCTCGCCGGCTCGAGCGGCCGGTCGTCGTGCTTGGCGGCCCAGAACGCGTCCATCCGCTCGACCTGTGGCAGCCGCGCGTAATTCCACGCCGGCGGCGGCGAGGTGGTCGACCATTCGAGCGAGCGACCGTCCCAGGGATCGCCGCTCAGGTCGCGCCGCTGCTGTCTGGTGCGGATGCTTAGATAGAACTGCCGGCCGGTCGCGGCGATGCCGCACAGGATCACGACGGCGCCGAGCAGGGCCACCCACATCAGCGGCTGCCAGTCGGTTTGCTGGTAGTGCTGCATGCGCCGCGTCGCGCCCATCAGGCCCAGCAGGTACAGCGGCATGAACGCAAGGTAGAAGCCGGTGAACCAGCAGCCGAACGCGACCTTGCCCCAGAATTCGTCGAGCGTGAAACCGAATGCCTTCGGAAACCAGAACGTAATGCCCGCAAAGGTGCCGAACACGACGCCGCCGATGATCACGTTGTGGAAATGCGCGACCAGAAACAGGCTGTTGTGCAGCACGAAATCGGCCGGCGGCACCGCCAGCAGCACGCCTGTCATGCCACCGATCACGAACGTGGTCATGAAGCCGAGCGCCCACAAAAGCGGCGTGTTGAAGCGCACCGTGCCGCCCCACATCGTGAACAGCCAGTTGAAGATTTTCACGCCCGTGGGCACCGCGATGATCATGGTCATGACGCCGAAAAAACCGTTCACGTCGGCGCCCGCGCCCATCGTGAAGAAGTGGTGCAGCCAGACCATGAACGACAGCATGCAGATCGCCATCGTGGCGCTCACCATGGAGCGGTAGCCAAACACCGGCTTGCCCGAGAACGTCGAGATCACTTCGGAGAACACGCCGAACGCGGGCAGGATCAGGATGTAAACCTCCGGATGACCCCAGGCCCAGATCAGGTTCACATACATCATCGCGTTGCCACCGAGTTCGTTCGTGAAGAAGTGAAAGCCCGCATAACGATCGAGCAACAGCATCGCAAACGTCGCGGTCAGGATCGGAAATGCTGCGACGATCAGCAGGCTCGATGCGAGCGCGGTCCAGCAGAAGATCGGCATGCGCAGATAGCCCATGCCCGGCGCGCGCAGCTTCAAAATGGTGGTCGTCAGGTTGATGCCGGCCAGCAAGGTGCCGACCCCCGATATCTGCAGCGCCCAGAGGTAGTAGTCGACCCCGACCTGCGGTGAATAGGCGAGCTCCGACAGCGGCGGATAGACCAGCCAACCGGTGCGCGCGAATTCGCCGACCACGAGCGACAGGTTGATCAGCAGCACGCCGGCTGCAGCCAGCCAAAAGCTGACCGAGTTCATCACCGGAAACGCCATGTCGCGCGCGCCGATCTGCAGCGGCACGACAAAGTTCATCAGGCCGATCATGAACGACATGGCCACGAAGAAGATCATGAGCGTGCCGTGCGACGAGAAGATCTGGTTGTAGTGCTCGGGCGGCAGGTAGCCCTGCGCGCCGCCCGCAGCGAGTGCGAGTTGTGACCGCATCATCAGCGCATCGACGAAGCCGCGCAGCAGCATCACGAGGCCCAGCACCATGTACATGATGCCGATGCGCTTGTGGTCCACGCTCGTGATCCAGTCGCGCCAGAGCGTCGGCCACCAGCCCTTCACGGTGATCAGCACGAGCAGGCCGACGATCGTGAGCAGCACGAGCGCGCCCGCCGCCAGTTGAATCGGCTGCCCGAGCGGCAATGCATCCCAACTCAGTTTGCCGAACATATGTCGTTGTTTCCGATCGCGTTGCGCCGGCTGAAAAATGCCGGCATTTGGTCTGCCCGTGCGATGCGGCGATCGAACCAGCCCGTATTGGCGCCAGCCGGTGCAGCGAGCTTGCCATTGCCCATCACGAGCCGGTCGAACAGGCCATCGGCGACTTTGCCGTAGGTCTGCGGCGCGGGCGCCGTGCCTGGCTGCGCGAGCCTTGCGTAGCCTGCTGCGTCCAGCGCCGCGTCGTTCGCGCGGGCCTCGGCGACCCAATCGTCGAAGCCCGCCTGGGGCATTGCAGCGACGGTGAAGCGCATGTCGGAGAATCCGTCACCGCTGAACATGGCGGACAGGCCGGGATAGTCGCCCGGGCGGTCTGCCAGCAGGTGCAGCTGCGTGCTCATGCCGGCCATCGCGTAGATCTGGCTGCCGAGCTGCGGTACGAAAAAACTGTTCATCACGGTGGCCGACGTGATGTCGAAACGCAGCGGCGTGCCGGCCGGCACCACGAGACGGTTCACGCTGGCGACGCCTTGCTCAGGCAGGATGAACAGCCATTTCCAGTCGAGCGCGACGACCTGCACGTGCAGCGGCGCGCGGTCCGACGCGATCGGTTTTTTAGGCGCCAAGTCGTGCGAGCCGATCCAGGCGATGCCCCCCAGAAACAGGATGACCAGCAGTGGAATGCCCCAGACCACGACTTCGAGCACGCCCGAGTAGGTCCATTGCGGCCTGCGCGTGGCGCGCTTGTTGCCCGCGCGAAACCACCAGGCGATCAGCACGGTGGCGATCATCACCGGCACGATCACGGCCAGCATGATCGCAGTCGCGTTCAGCAGGATCAACCGCTGGGCCGCGGCGATCGGGCCTTGCGGATCGAGCACGCCGCTGTGCAGGGGTGACGGCAGATCAGACATGGTGCAGCGCCTCGGAGCGGGGTGCGGCAGCGGCCGGCACAAGCTCGTTCAGATGGCCATCGAGGTCGGCCAGCAGGGCGGGAAACGCAGCAGCTGGCGTCGGCTCAGCTGCCTTGACACCGGTTGCAGATGCTTGCGCTGCTGGATGCGGCGACGCACCGATCGCCTGCCAGATCAGCCGGTCCTGCGTCACTTGGGCACTGGCGCCTGGCTCGTCGCCATGCGTGCTGACCGGGTGCGGAATCTGGTAGGCCAGCAACTCAAGATGCGGGCCTGAACCGCCGGACGGCAGCAGGGCGACCACCTCGACTTCGGACTGATCCAGGCCATCGAGCCGGGCCTGTTCGGCGCCGGTGTTGCGCTGGCGCGCACCCACCTTGAAACCGAGCCGCTCATAGAACGCAATGCTACGCTCGACGTCGGCCACGCTGATGGCGGCGTGGTCGATGCCAAGCGTCGCATCGGTTGGGTGTTGCGCCCGCGCGGCCTGCCAGCGCCGGTCGCCGGCTCCGGGCGGGAACTCGATCAGCTCGAGCGGATGGCCCTCCGGATCGCGGAACTTGAACGCACGCACGCCGCCCGACGCAGCCGGCAGTTGCTGCGGACCGCCGCGGCTGATCGGCACCGGTGCGACCGACTGCAACTGGCCGTAGGCCCGCTCGATGTCGCTTGCGACCACCGAAAAGTGCTGGAACCGCACATCCGGCCCGTCGGCCGGTGCGGGCCAGCGCACACCGGCAGGCGCGGCCACCAGTTCAATGCGCTCGGCGCCGAGCGCGAGCATGACGATGTGGGGCGCGGTGGCAGTCGGGCCGATGTCGCTGATCGCGCTGAAGCCCAGCCCGTGCCGATAGAACGCCACGCTGGCCGGCAAGTCCCTGACCACGCGCCGCAACGAGCTGAACCGTTGCACGCCTGCACCCATCGAGCCCGCCAGCGTGTTCATGGCCATTGCGCCCCGCGCCGATTTACTGCGATGGACAGCAGCTGTGTGCCAGCGCACAGGAACAAGCGGCTGTGCAGACGCCCGCCGAAGCACAGGTTCGACACGGCCGATGGCGTCAGGATCTTGCCGAGCAGGTCACCGGACGGCGCGATGCAATGCACGCCGTCACCGGCGCTGCTCCAGACGTTGCCGTCCACATCGCAGCGAAAACCGTCCGCGTAGCCGGGCGAGACGGCGTGGAACACGGACCCGCCGAGCAACCGCGCGCCGTCGTCGCTCAAGTCGAACACGCGGATGTGGCGGGTCGGCGTGGCTGCGAACTGGTCGCCGGTCTCCGATACGTACAAGCGTTTTTCGTCCGGGGAGAAGCACAGGCCGTTCGGGCCGACGAAGTCGTCGGCCACACTGGTCAACACCCCATTGCGCGGATCGAACCGGTAGACCGCAGGTGGCAGCTCGGACTCGGCCTTGGCGCCTTCGTAGTCGGTCTGGATGCCGTAGGGCGGATCGGTGAACCAGACGGTGCCGTCGCTTTTCACGACGATGTCGTTCGGAGAATTCAGCCGCCGGCCGTCGTACCGATCTGCCAGCACGGTGTGGCTGCCGTCGAATTCGGTGCGCACGACTGCGCGATGCAGGTGCGAGCATTCGACCAGACGCCCGATGCGGTCGCGCGCATGGCCGTTGGCAAAGCCGGCCGGCTCGCGGAATACCGACGCGCCACCGGATGCGTGCCAACGCAGCACGCGGTCGTTCGGCACGTCGCTGAACAATAGCAGCTGATGGTCGGCGAACCAGACCGGGCCTTCCAGCCAGCGGCAACCGGTTGCCAGGGTCTCCAGTTCGCCGTTGCCGAGCACGAGCGAGCGAAACCGCTCGTCGACGATCCGGTGTGGCGGGACTTCGCTCATCAATGGCGTCCGAACGGCATTTGGCCGCGCCAGTAGCGCAGCATGAGCCAGCCGCCGGCCAGCCCGCCCAGATGCGCGAAGTGGGCTATGCCGCTGCCGCTGCCCGTCACGCCCAAGGTCAACTCGAGCGCGCCGTACAGGGCGACGAACACAGGTGCAGGCAACGGAATGGGCGGAAGCAGCAACATGACTTTGCGCATCGGAAACACGGCGGCAAAGCCGATCAGCAACCCGAACAATCCGCCGGAGGCCCCGACCGTCGGCGCCGTGCTGCCCATCCAGCCCGTGACCGCCAGCTGCGCCAGGGCCGCCGCCAGCACGCTCGCGGCAAAGAAGATGCCCAGCCGTCGTGCACCCCAGACGCGCTCCAGTTCGGTGCCGAACATCCACAGACCGTACATGTTGAACGCCAGGTGCATGAGGCTGCCGTGCAGAAATGCATAGCTCAACAATTGCCACGGCATGAACAGGCCGGAGCCGAGCGGCCACAACGCGAATGTGCGCAACAGCTCGACACCGGCCGTCTGCGTGAGGAAGAACGCCACGATGTTGGCGACAAGCAGTATTCGTGTCATCGAAAGTAAGGACAGCCGCGGGTCGTCCGGACCCGGCAGTCGGGGGACCGCGATGCGTCCGGCAGCGCAGCTTTCGATGCGATTGTGCGCGTTGAAGCCGGCTTGTCGCCGCGCGTGGGCTGTTGCGTGGTCCGGTGCGCCGGACAGCGACGTCCGTGATTGGGTGAGGCGCAAGCAGCGACCACCGTGCGGGCAGCATCGGCCGGGCGGATGCTGATCCGGCACGATGGCAATACAGGCGCCTTTGTGTTATGGCCTGCGTGGTGATCGGGATCAAAAACGGCTGGGCCGCTCAACCAGCAATCGTCTTATGCTTTTAATTTGGTAGCAAGCCAGAACATCGCCCATCCACCGCGGCTTCCTGCCGCGTCCGAACAACGGCATCGGCGAGCGGGCCGAATCCGAACCGACACCGCTCGGCCCATGCCCGGGATCATTCCGGCTTCACGTCGCCCTCCTTGACGACCTTGTTCCACTTCGCGATCTCGCCCTTGTTGAACGCCGCGAACTGCTTCGAGCTGTTCGGCGTGTGCTCCAGACCGAGGCTTTCCATCTTCTCCTGCACATCCGGCTGCGCCAGAATCTTCTCGATCTCGGTGTTCAGCCGCTGCACGATCGATGCGGGCGTGCCGGCCGGCGCGTAGACCGCCTGCCAGCTGGCCACGTCGAAGCCGGGCACGCCCGCTTCCTGCATGGTCGGCACGTCCGGCAACGCCTGGGTGCGCTTGGCTGCGGTGACGGCCAGCGCACGCACCTTGCCGGCCTTGATCTGCGGCAGCGCGACGGTCACGGTCTCGAAGCTCATTGGAATCTCGCCGCCCATCAGCGCCTGGATAGCCGGTGCGCTGCCGCGATACGGCACATGCGTGAGCCCACCGCCCGTCATCAGCTTGAACATCTCGCCCGACATGTGTTGCGAGCTGCCCTGGCCCGACGAGCCGAAGTTCAGCGGCCGTGCCGGATCCTTCTTCGCTGCGGCGATCACCTCGGCCACCGTCTTGTAGGGCTGGCTGGCGCCCACGATCAACACGTTGCTGATGCTGCCCAGCAGGATCACCGGCGCGAAATCCTTCGCTGCGTCATATGGCATGCTCGGCCGCAGCGCCGGATTGATCGCGTGACTGGAGATGGTGCCCAGCAGCAAGGTGTATCCGTTCGGCCGCGCCTTCGCGACGAAATCGGCGCCGACCACGCCGCCTGCGCCCGGTTTGTTGTCCACCAGCACCGGGGTGTCCAGGGCCTTGCTCAATTTCTCTCCGAGCAGGCGCGCGAGGATGTCCGAGGTGCCGCCAGCGGCGAACGGCACCACGATCTTGATCGGGCGGCTCGGCCAGGTGGACTGCGCCATCGCGGCGGGCACGCAAGTGGCAAGCACGCAGGCGGTGGCAAAAATGCGGCGGTTCAGGTTTTTCATGGGTGGTTTGAGAAAATGGAAGTGAATGCGGACCAGGATCGCCGGACATTGTGTTGTTAAGTGCTTTTGCGACAAGAGGCACGCCGACTGCTGCTGCGGCGGAAGTCACGCTTGGCAACGCGGCTGTTCATCCGGCCCGATCTGCGAGCAGCTCTGCCAATGGTCTTGTGCTGCTTCTGCAGAGACCCTGGCGAGTCGCAACCTGCGCGATGTTCCCGATCGGTTGCGAACGCGGGCAGGAGATGGCTTTCGTGGTCCACTTCGGGCTCACCTGACCTAATGCACATCGGAGCTCGCATGGATCACTACGATCTCATCGTCATCGGCAGCGGCCCCGGCGGCGCCTCGCTTGCGCAGGCGCTGGCGCCCACCGGCAAACGCATCCTGATCCTCGAACGGGGCGACTATCTGGCGCGCACCGAGAAGAACTGGAGCTCACAGGCCGTATTCGTCGACGGCATCTACCAGGCCAGCGAAACCTGGACCAACGCCAAAGGCGACACGTTCCGGCCCGGCCTGCATTACTACGTCGGCGGCAACTCGAAGGTCTATGGTGCGGCGCTGTTCCGCCTGCGCGAGCAGGACTTCGGCGAGGTGGTGCATGCGGGCGGTGTGTCTCCGGCTTGGCCGCTCGGTTACGAGGTGTTCGAGCCGTACTATGCGAAAGCCGAACAGCTGTTCCACGTGCATGGTCAGCGCGGCGAAGACCCGCTGGAGCCGTGGGCCAGCGGCCCGTATCCGTATCCGGCCGTGAGCCATGAGCCGAAGGTCGCCGAGCTGTCGGCGAACCTGCGCGGCATCGGCCTGAACCCGTTCCATCTGCCATTGGGCATCCTGCTCGACGAGCAAAAGGATGGCACGCCGACGCCCACCAGCACCTGCATGCGCTGCAGCTATTTCGACGGCTTTCCGTGTCTGCTGAACGGCAAGGCGGATGCGCAGGTGGTCTGCATCGATCCGATGGTGAAGAACCACCCGAATGTCACGCTGCTGACCGGCGCCCATGTGACCAAACTCGGCACCGACGCATCCGGCCGCAAGGTTGATGCGGTGCACGTCAAGCGCCGCGGCCAGGACGAAAGCTACAGCGCCGATGTGGTGGTGGTGGCCTGCGGCGCGCTGTCATCCGCATTGCTGCTGCTGCGCTCCGCCAACGAACAGCACCCGAGGGGCCTGGCGAACGGCTCGGATCAGGTCGGGCGCAACTACATGCGGCATGACATGAGCGTGCTGATGGCGGTCATGAAGGACGTGAACGACACGGTGTTCCAGAAAACGATGGCGTTCTCGGACTTCTACTTCCGTGCGGATGACTGGGAGTTTCCGCTCGGGCTGGTGCAGATGTGCGCGGTCAGCCACCCGGAGCAGATCAAGGCCGAAGCGCTTGCCGACTGGCTTGAATGGCTGCCGGACATGCCGTTTGATGTGATGGCGCGCCATTCGATGGACTTCTGGCTGCAGGCCGAAGACCTGCCGCATCCGGACAACCGCATCTACTACAAGGATGGCAAGGTGCATCTGGACCTGGTCGAGACCAATCCGGACGCGCTCAAGCACCTGAAGCGCAAATTGAAGGAGGTGCTCGACAAGGCCGGCCACACCGCGGTGCTGCTGGAGCGCTCGCTCTACTTCGGCAAGGACATCCCGCTCGGCGGCACGTCGCACCAAGCCGGCACCGCGCGCTTCGGCACCGACCCGGCCACCTCCGTGCTGGACCTGGACTGCAAAGCGCATGAGCTGGACAACCTGTATGTGGCCGATGCGAGCTTCTTTCCTTCCATCGGCGCAGTGAACCCGACGCTCACGATCATCGCGAACGCGCTGCGCGTGGCCGACCGCATCAAGGAGCGGTTCTTCGCATGACCGGCACCGATCTCGTCGTGCTGGTGGTGCGTTGCGGCCTGGTGCTGCTGTTCCTGCCGTTCAGCGCGCTGGACAAGGTGCTGAGCTTTCAGCATGCCGTGACGCAGGCGCAGCAGATGTGCAAGCCGCGCCCGATGGCGATCGGTGCGATCGTGCTGGGGCTTGCCGTCGAGGTGTTCATGTCGCTGGGCGTCGTGTCGGGAATAGCCGACCGCGCCTGCGCGCTGGTGATCGCCGGTTACTGCGCCGCGACCGCGGTGATGTTCAAGCAGTTCTGGGTACCGGGTGATTTCTTCGCCGACCCGGGCGGCAAGGCACGCGGACTGTTCTGGGATTTTCTGAAGAACCTGTCGCTCGGTGCCGGGTTTCTGCTGATCGTGGTCGGCACGGACGGTGCGGGTCTGCAGCCGTTCCTGGACCATCCGCTGGCATCCAGCCACCCTTATGCAACCAAGGAGCGCATGCGATGAGCGATGAAAACCACGATGACGACAGCAGCGACGCCGGGCCGAAGCCGGCTGTGCCCTACTGGCACCTCTACGTCGACGAGCAGGGCATGAGCCATCAGCGCCAGTGCCATCTGACCGATTACGAACTCAGCGCCGTCGGCCCGGCCGATCCGCAGTGGAACGACAAGCAGGACAAGCAGCCGTCCACCGTGGTGTTCACGGTGCAGCCGGTCGGCTGGGTCGGCGAATGGCATGAAAATCCGGCGCCGCAGTGGATCGTGGTGCTGTCGGGCCGCTGGTTCATCGAGAGCATGGACGGCACACGCATCGAGCAGGGGCCGGGTGAGTTCTCGTTCGGCGCGGATCAGGGCTGCACCGAAACCGATGGCAAGAAGGGCCACCGCTCCGGTACGGTCGGCAACGAGCCCGCTGCGCTGATGTGCGTGCAACTGTCACATGCGCCCGAACGCACGCCCTGCAGCATCAAGTGAATGCCAAAGCGGTCCGATGCGAACTCAGCCGCCGCTTGCAAAGCCCGGGAACAACGTCATGCCGCCGTCCACGAACAGCGTCGCGCCGGTCACATAGTCTGCGGCGTCGGATGCGAGCCAGACGGCCGCCTGTCCGATGTCGCTCGGCTCGCCGATGCGTTTGTAGGGAACCAGCTTCATCAAGTCTGCATAAGCTTCCGGCGTCTTCCAGGCGGCGGTGTTGATCGGTGTGCGAATCGCGCCGGGGGCGATCGCATTCACGCGGATGCGCAGCGGCGCCACTTCCTGCGCCAGACTTTTCATCATCAGATCGACGCCGCCCTTGGACGCCGCATAGTTCGCGTGGCCGGCCCAGGGAATCATCTGATGCACCGAACTCATGCAGATGATCTTGCCGGTGGCCATCGAGACCCGTTCGTCGGGACCGCGGCGCACGAATTCGCGTAGAGCGCTGCGCGCGCACAGAAACTGGCCGGTCAGGTTCACCGCCAGCACCTTGTTCCACTGCTCGATCGTCATGTCGATGAACGGTGCGTCGCGCTGCAGGCCGGCGTTGCAGACCACCAGATGCAAGGTGCCGAATTCGGCGATGGCCTTGGCGAACATCGCCTCGACCTCATCCTCGCGGCTCACGTCGGCCTGCAGGGCGATCGCGCGCGAGCCGCCTGCACGGATTTCTTCGACCACCGCATCGGCTGCAGCCGGATCGACCACGTAATTGACCACCACGTCGGCACCGGCGCGGCCGAGCGCGAGTGCCACCGCCTGGCCGATGCCGGAGTTGGCGCCGGTCACCAGCGCCGCCTGGCCGCGCAGCACCACCGGCACCGGCGGGCGCGCGGCCGGCGGGCTTTGTTCCGGCGTCACGGGATCGGACGGCGCGGGCGCGTTGGCCGCGCTGGCGGTGTTGGGAGGATTGGCCATGGGATTTTTTCGAAGACCTTGAAGAAGCGATGGTCGGCGCCGGTCGGACGCCAGCGCGCTGCGTCATTGTCTGCGAACGGCGCAACACACGCGGCGAATGCATCGCGGTCAAACCGCGTGTTGCTGCCGCGTGCCGTGTGTGCTTTCAACTGAAGCCCGAAGCGCGGCGCGGAACTTGCGTGGTACATGCGTGATGGGCGTGGCGCGTGACGCGCGTCGCGGGTATTCCCCAAGCCGCGCTTTCCCTATTTCAGCGTTGCATGTCGAGGCGTTATCCTCATCCATTGCAAACTTTTCAAGGAACTAATAGATGAAAAAGCAGTTGATCGCACTGGCCGTTGCCGCCGCGATAGCCGGCACCGCATTCGCGCAGGCCAATGACACGCTGGGCAAGATCAAGTCATCGGGCGCCGTGACCGTGGGCGTGCGCGACTCGTCGGTGCCGCTCGGCTATACGCTCGGCGGTGGCAAATACGTGGGTTTCCATACCGAGATGGGCGAGAACATCGTGGCCGACATCAAGAAGAAGCTCAACATGCCGAACCTTGAAACCAAGCACCAGCTGATCACGTCGCAAAACCGCATTCCGCTGATCCAGAACGGCACCGTGGATTTTGAATGCGGTTCCACCACGAATAACGAAACGCGCGCGAAAGACGTCGCGTTTGCGAACACCACGTACATGGAAGAAGTGCGCATTGCCGTGAAAAAGGATTCGGGCATCAAGTCGATCGCCGACCTGAAGGGCAAGAACGTTGCGACGACCACCGGCACCACCTCGGTGCAGACCTTGCGCCGCAACGAGCGCGCCGGCAACCTCGACTTCAAGGAGGTTTACGGCAAGGACCACGCGGACAGCTTTCTGCTGCTCGAATCGGGCCGTGCCGATGCGTTTGTGATGGACGGCTCGATCCTGGCAGGCAATATCTCGCGCTCGAAGAACCCGGAGCAGTACGCGATCGTGGGCGAAGTGCTGTCCAAGGAGCCGATTGCCTGCATGCTGAGAAAGGACGATCCCGAATTCAAGAAAGTCATCAACGAGAGCATCGCGCGCCAGATCAAGGATGGCACGCTGGCCAAGCTTTACGACAAGTGGTTCCTCGAGCCGATTCCGCCGACCAACACCAAAGTCGGCCTGCAGATGGGCCAGGCTACAAAAGATGCGTGGGCGAATCCCAACGACAAGCCGATGGAAGCTTTTCGCAACTGATCGCTCTGCTGTGCAAGCATCGGTCCGCATCGAAACGTGGCACCGATGCCCGAACGCCCGCCTGCCCATGGCGGGCGTTTTTGATGGGGCCGCAGGTTCGAGCTCCATTCCCAGCGAACAGGGCATGCCACCCATCTCGGGCGCAGACCGATTTGCCTGACAACAAGAAAACGAACGCGGGAGCGAACACATGGCATGGGACTGGCAGGTATTCTGCAAGGACACGATCGAAGGCACGGTGTCGCCCACCTGCTTCGGCAGCGGGCGTGATCAGACCTATCTGGACTGGATGATCAGTGCTTGGGGCTGGACGGTATCGGTCTCGCTGGTCGGCTTGGCGGTGGCGCTGGCAGTCGGCTCTGCGGTCGGCATCATCCGCACCTTGCCCGACAGTCCGTGGCTCACGCGAATAGGCAACGTCTGGGTCGAGCTGTTCCGCAACGTCCCACTGCTGGTGCAGATTTTCCTGTGGTACCACGTGGTGCCGGCATTGATTCCGGCCGCTCGTGACGTGAGCCCGTTCGTGCTGGTGGTGCTCGCACTCGGCTTCTTCACATCGGCGCGGATCGCCGAGCAGGTGCGCTCCGGCATCCAGACCTTGCCGCGCGGGCAGCGCTACGCGGGCATGGCGGTCGGCTTCACGACCTGGCAGTACTACCGCTACGTGATCCTGCCGATGGCCTATCGGATCATCATCCCGCCGCTGACCAGCGAGACGATGAACATCTTCAAGAATTCTTCCGTCGCGTTCGCGGTGTCGATCCCCGAGCTGACCCAGTTCGCGATGCAGGCGGGAGAAGAAACCTCGCGCCCGATCGAGGTCTATCTGGGCGTCACGGTGCTCTACATCATCTCGGCACTGGTCGTGAACCGCATCATGGCGTTCATCGAGAAGAAAGTGCGTGTGCCCGGCTTCGTGGTGGCCGGCGGCGGCGGGGGGCACTGATCATGAATCTCGGCTTCGACATCTTCTCCTGGGAAGTCATCCGCAACTTCGTGCTCGGCGGCCTCTGGTTCAGCTTGATCCTGACGGCGATCTCGACTGTCGGCGGCATCGTCTTCGGCACCCTGCTTGCGCTGATGCGGCTGTCCGGTCAGAAATGGCTCGACATCCCGGCTGCGATCTACGTGAACGGCATGCGCAGCATCCCGCTCGTGATGGTGATCCTGTGGTTCTTCCTGCTGGTGCCGTTTCTGATCGGGCGGCCGGTCGGTGCCGAGTATTCGGCGATCATCACGTTCATCGCATTCGAGGCGGCCTACTTCAGCGAGATCATGCGCGCAGGCATTCAGTCGATCTCGCGCGGCCAGGTGTTCGCAGGCCAGGCGGTCGGCATGACGTATGCGCAGAACATGAAGCTGGTGGTGCTGCCGCAGGCGTTTCGCAACATGCTCCCGGTGCTGCTCACGCAGACGATCATCCTGTTTCAGGACACGTCGCTGGTCTATGCGATCGGTGCGCGCGATCTACTCAAGGGCTTCGTCACCTTGGGCTCCACGCTGGGCCGGCCGATCGAGTCCTATCTGATGGCGGCCCTCACCTATCTGGTGATCTGTTTCGCGCTGTCCTGGCTGGTCAAACAGCTGCACAAGAAAATCGCCATCATCCGTTGATTGGAGAAACACACATGGCCGACAAAATGATCGAAATCAAGGACGTTTCCAAGTGGTACGGGCCGGTGCAGGTGCTCAACAAATGCTCGGTCAGCATCAGCAAAGGCGACGTGGTGGTGGTCTGCGGGCCATCCGGCTCCGGCAAATCGACGTTGATCAAGACCGTGAATGCGCTTGAGCCATTCCAGAAGGGCGAGATCACGGTGAACGGCATCCCGCTGCATGACCCGAAGACGAATCTGCCGAAGCTGCGCTCCAAGGTCGGCATGGTGTTCCAGCACTTCGAGCTGTTCCCGCACCTGTCGGTGACCGAGAACCTGACGATCGCGCAGGTCAAGGTGCTCGGACGCAGCTCGGACGAGGCGAAGACGCGCGGCCTGAAGATGCTGGACCGCGTCGGGCTGATGGCGCACAAGGACAAATTTCCGGGACAGCTGTCTGGTGGCCAGCAGCAGCGCGTCGCGATCGCGCGCGCGCTGTCGATGGACCCGATCGTGATGCTGTTCGACGAGCCGACGTCCGCGCTCGACCCGGAGATGGTCGGCGAAGTGCTCGACGTGATGGTCCGGCTGGCCAGCGAGGGCATGACGATGATGGTCGTCACGCATGAGATGGGCTTTGCGCGCAAGGTCGCGAATCGCGTGATCTTCATCGATGTCGGCGGCAAGATCCTCGAAGACTGCCCGAAGGATGAATTCTTCGGCGACATCGAAGCGCGCCAGCCGCGCACGCGCGACTTTCTCGCGAAAATTTTGCAGCACTGATTCATGCACTGGCGCCGCACAGCAGCGCTGGCGTAGCCGCAGGATCGGGTTTACCCACTTCGGGAAAATCCTGTCCTTGCATTCACCGCGAAGACCGTGTTCTCCCGAATGCCTTGGCCTGCGGCAATACCTAATATTGCCGGATGCCGCAACTGCAGTCGTCAACGCCATCGATCGCGCGCCAGCGCGACGGCCGCGTCGTCACGGAGACGGACCACGTCCGAATATTCAACCTGCTGCAACGTGAAGCCAGGCGCGGCATTGGCCACAACGCGATCGTCGACCTGATCGACAGTGCCGAGCTGGTGAGCCCGCAGAATGTGCCGCCGGACGTGGTGACGATGAATAGCCGGGTGCTGGTCGCTGCCGTTGAAGGCATTGCCGCAGATGTGCTCGGCGCCAGCACGCAGCGCGAACTGACCCTTTGCTACCCGGAAGCGGCAAACCCAGCCGCAGGCAAGCTATCGGTGTTGACGCCAGCCGGTGCCGGTCTACTAGGGCGCAGAGTGGGCGATGTCGCGCATTGGAGCGCCCAAGACGGAACCAGCTGCGCGGCAAGGATCGTGGCGATGCTGTTTCAGCCGGAAGCCAATGGCGATTACATTGCCTGAAGCCGTGCAACTTTTTTGAACTGCCCCGGCTTTCATACCAACTGCAATCCTGAATGGAGACAACGCGATGCAGATGATCGACACCCGAGTGATGACCCAGCTGACCGCGCTCAGCATTGCCGAATTGCTCGCCGGTTGCGCTTCCCAAGGCAGAACGTCGGCGCCCGATGCCAAACCCGCGGCCGCCACCCAAGCTTCCAGCTACGGACCGACCAAGAACGTCAGGTCGAGCGATGGCGAGATCGACGACGAGATCATTGGCAACGTGGTGGCAGGCGGCAAGTTCTCCAAGCTGCAGATGGGCATGAAGATGTCCGAGGTGCTCGCGCTGGTCGGTGGCCCGGACGGCATGGACAGCCATGAAACCGGCAAGCGCTGAATTCCGTTTTACTTCGGCGGCGACGTGCGCCGGATCGAAGCGTTCTACAAGGGCGAAGGCTGCCTGAGCTACACCGGCGGCAACGCCTGGGGAGCAGGCGACAATCGGCTGGTCCGCATCATCGGCACGCGCCGAACCGACTGCATGGAGTAGCCGGCCTTGGGCGGCCAGGCGCAAAGCCTGTGCCGGCCTGGCCTTGCTGCTCTTATTGCTTGCGCGAAGCGATCGCCTTTTCGGCCTTGCTCACGAGTTCGCTGCCGATCTGCGCTTTCCACTTCGTGTAGACCGGCCGCGTTTCCTTCACGAACGCATCGCGCTGCGCCGGGCTCAGCTCGGTCACCGTGACGCCCATTGCGGTGATGTCCTTGAGCAGCGGCTGCGCCGGTTCGTCAAGCCCCTTGCGCGCGATGACGATCTCCTGCTTGCCGGCATCGATGGCGGCCTGGCGCACGATCTTTTGGTCTTCCGCGGTCCAGCCGGCCCAGACGTCCTTGTTCACGACGAACACCAGCGGGTCTGCCACGTAGTGCCACATCGTCACGTACTTCTGGCCGACGTTCTGCAGCTTGGCGGCGGTGAAGATCGACATCGGGTTTTCCTGCCCATCGACCGCGCCGCTCGCGAACGCAGGCTGCGCATCGGCCCAGCTCATCTGGGTCGGGTTCGCGCCCAGAGCGGTGAACGTGTCGAGGAACAACGGCGAGCCGACCACACGGATTTTCATCCCCTTCAGGTCGTCCGGCGATTGAACCGTGCGCTTCGAGTTGGTGAGCTCACGGTAGCCGTTCTCACCCCAGGCCAGCGGCACGACGCCAGCTTTTTCAAGCGTGGCAAACATCTCCTTGCCGACTTCACCCTGCGTCAACGCATCGATCGCGCGGTAATCGGGCATCAGGAACGGCAATGAGAACAGGTTGAGCTGTTTGACCTGCGGCGACCAGTTGATGGTGGAGCCGACCGCCATGTCGATCACGCCCTGGCGCAACGCGCTGAACTCGCGCGTCTGGTCGCCCTGGATCAGCGACACCCCCGGGTACAGCTTGATGTTGATGCGGCCGTCGCTGCGCTCCTTCACCAGGTTGGCCCAAATCTCGCCGCCTTTGCCCCACGGGAATGCGGTGCCGACCACCAGCGACATCTTGTATTCGGGCCGGTAGCCGCTGCTGTCCTTCGCTTGCGCAAAAGCCATCGGCGCACCAGCCAGGGTGGCAGTCGCAACCGCCACCGACGTCATGATCGTTCGAATCTTTTTCATCTTCAGAAGTCTCCTTTTTCCCATACACATCACGCTTGCACAAAATCGAAAGACGCCGGTCTCAGGCAGCTCATGAGTAGCCGAGCCGCTGCGGCAGCCACAGCGCGAGCTGCGGGACGAGCATGACCGCCAGCATCACCAGGAACATCGCAAGCACCAGCCAGAGCACCCAGCGCACCGTTTCATCCATGCCGACCTTTGCGATCCGGCACGACACCATCAGGTTGACTGCCAGCGGCGGCGTGAACTGGCCGAGTGCGACCAGCAAGGTCAGCAACACACCGAACCAGACCACGTCCCAGCGGTAGTGTTGCACGATCGGCGCGAGCAGCGGCACAAAGATCAGGAAGATCGAGACGCCGTCCAGAAACATACCGACCACGATCAACATGAGCACCAGCAGCATCAGCACACCGTGCTCGCCCAACCCGGCGTTGACGATTGCACGCGTGACCGGATCGATCACGCCGAGCGTGGACAGCGAATACGCAAAGATGCCGGCCAGCGCGACCACGATCAGGATGACGGACGACAACTCGCCCGATTCGCGCAGGATCACGAACAGATCCCGCGCGCGAATCGTCCGGTGCACCACCATGCCCACGAACAGGCCGTAGAACACCGCGACCACCGCCGCTTCGGTCGGCGTGAACCAGCCCGCGCGCATGCCGCCCAGGATCAGCACCGGCGCGACCAGTCCCCAGGCGGCTTCGCGCAAGGAACGCCAGAACGGCGGGCGCGGTTCTTCGGTGCCGATGCGCCCCATGCCGTGCCGGCGCGCGAGCCAGACGCTCGGGATCATCAACGAAAGCCCGACCAGCACGCCCGGAACCAGGCCGGCCGCGAACAACGCGGGCACCGACGCGCCCGGCACCAGCACCGAATAGACGATGAACGCGATCGAAGGCGGGATCAGGATGTCGGTGGCTGCAGCCGCGCCGACCACGCTGGCCGAGAACGCAGCCGGATAACCGGCGCGCGCCATCGCGGCGATCATCACGCCGCCGACCGCTGCCGCAGTGGCCGGCCCGGAGCCTGAAATGCCGCCCAGGAACATCGCCACCGCAATCGCCACCAGCGGCAGCATGCCTGGCCCGCGGCCGACGATCGCGATCGCGAAGTTCACGAGCCGCGCGGCCACGCCAGAGCGATCGAAAATCGAGCCGACCAGCACGAACATCGGAATCGCGAGCAGCGGGTACTTGCCCAGCCCCGCGTAGAAATTCTGCGGCACCGCGAGCAGCCCGAGCCATTGCGCGTGCTGGTTCGCCAATGCGATGCAGGCCGCACCGGCGAGCCCCATCGCGGCGCCGATCGGTACGCCGGCCAGCATCATCAGCAAGAAGGCGGCGAACAGCAGCGTGGCGATCATGGCGCGGGCGCCACCGCTGCGCGCCGGCGCCGCCACACGAATCCGAGCGCGCGCAGGGTGATGGCCAGCGCAATGATCGGCAGCCAGATCGAATACCACCATTGCGGCACGCCGATGCCCGGCGACGTTTCACCGAAACGATAGTCGTCCCAGACCAGCCGCACGCTCAACAACGTCATCAGCGCGAACAGCAACGCGACCATGGCGCCGCCGAACAACGCGAGCCGGCGCTGGCGCTGCATCGAGCCGCTCGACGAAAAAAACTCGATGCGGATGTGCCGATCCCGCGCGACGGCGGCCGAGCCCGCCACCATCGCCAGCACGATCATCAGGAATACCGAGAACTCTTCTGTCCACGCGAACGAGCTGTCGGTGAAGTAGCGAACCAGCACGTTGGCAAACGTGATCAGCGCCAGCGCGGCCATGATCAGCACGGTAAGCCAGTCCTCGATCGCGAGCGGCATAAGGCGCGGCTCGGGCGGCGGCTCCAGCAGGGCTGTGTGTGCCTGCGGCCCGAGCGGCGGCGGGTGGCCGGTGGCGAGGGGCGGCGCGGATTCGGTCGGATCGGGCATGTGAGGCGGTAAGAGCAGCAGCGAAGAAGAAAGACCGGTGAAGGAATATCAAGCCGGCCTGCTCCTGGCAGGCGATGGTAGAGCCCGGGCCGGGCAAGGAGGCCGCGGATTATCCCGTAGCAGCACCACTCGCGCTGATATGATTTTTATAGCCGAGTTCGCAGGCCAGACGAGTGCCAGAACGGTTTTTGACTATCAATCGCGGTCATTCGCAGCCCATTCGGGCGATGCATCGGTGCGGACAAGCGCAGCCGCAGCGAAGCGGCTTCCCACCCCGCCGGATGGTGCGACGCAACCAAGGCTTGATGATCAGCGCGATCGCCTCGTGCGCCAGTACCGCGGGGATCGTTCGCCCCCTCACCCGGGCAGCAACGGATGAAGCAGCAGCGGGAATCCGCTGCGCAACGCCTGGGATCGATCCTGGCGCCGCGCCAGTCATGTGAGGTGCTTCGCAGCTCCGACGGCAGCAGGCGGGCTCGTCAGCCGCATCGCAGACAATGCCGGAATGCCTCGTGAACCGGCTTCGATCACCATCACCCGCCCCGACGACTGGCACCTGCACCTGCGCGACGGTGCGGCGCTGGCCACCACGGTGCCGCATACGGCCGCGCAGTTCGCACGTGCGATCGTGATGCCGAACCTCAAACCCCCGATCACGACCGCGGCGCAGGCGGTTGCGTATCGGCTGCGGATTCGTGCCGCGACGCCCGACGGTGCGGATTTCGAGCCGCTCATGACGCTCTACCTGACCGACCGGCTCGCACCCGACGAAATCGAACGGGCCAGGGATGCCGGCGTGGCGGCGGTCAAGCTGTACCCGGCCGGCGCCACCACGAACAGCGACGCGGGCGTGACCGACATCAAGAAGACCTATCCGACGCTCGAAGCGATGCAGCGCCACGGCCTGCCACTGCTGCTGCATGGCGAAGTCACCGACCCGGCGATCGACCTGTTCGACCGCGAAGCGGCATTCATCGAGACGCAATTGATGCCGCTGCGGCGTGATTTTCCGGCGCTCAAAATGGTGCTCGAGCACATCACGACAAGCGATGCGGTCCACTATATAGAAGCCTCTGACGCGTTCAGCGCCGCCACCATCACCGCGCATCACCTGCTGTACAACCGCAACGCGATCTTTGCCGGCGGCATCCGCCCGCACTACTACTGCCTGCCAATCCTCAAGCGCGAGACGCACCGCCTGGCGCTCGTGCAGGCGGCAACCGGCGGCTCGTCCAGATTCTTCCTGGGCACCGACAGCGCACCGCATCCGGTTCATCTGAAGGAACACGCCTGCGGCTGTGCAGGCTGCTACACGGCCCACGCGGCGCTCGAGCTGTACGCGCAGGCGTTTGAAGCGGCCGGGGCGCTGGACGAACTGGAAGCGTTCGCCGCGTTTCATGGCCCTGATTTCTATGGACTGCCGCGCAACCAAGGCACCGTGACGTTGCGGCGCGAAAGCTGGGTGGTGCCGGCGTCTTTGCCGTTCGCCGACGCGCAGCTGATGCCGCTTGGCGCAGGCGAGCAACTGGCCTGGCGGCTCGCTGCCACCGCGCAGGGTGCGGGCCATGCCGAGCGTTGAGCAGACGCTGCGCATCGCGCTGCTGATCGATGCGGACAACGCGCCGGCAAACCGGATCGACGAGATCCTGACCGAACTCTCCACGCTGGGCGTCATCAACGTGCGACGCGCTTATGGCAACTGGACCAAATCGGGGCTGGACGGCTGGCAGCACAAGCTGCTGGAGTACGCGATCCGGCCGATCCAGCAGTTCGACTATTCGAAGCGCAAGAACGCAACCGACATGGCGATGACGGTCGATGCGATGGAGCTGTTCTATGCGGACCGGCCGGATGCGTTCGGCATCGTCTCATCGGACGCCGACTTCACACCGCTGGTGATGCACCTGCGCTCGAAAGGCGCCGCGGTGTACGGATTCGGTGCCGAGCAGACACCGAAGCCGTTCGTCAACGCGTGCTCGCGCTTTTTGTATCTGGAAGCACTGGGCACGAATGCGCCGGTCAGCCTGATCGAGAGCGACAGCGATGGGGCGGCCGATGGGAGCCAACCCAGGCCCGGCAGCGCGCTGCAGGCGCTGGAGCCCATTGCCGCGCCGAAGCAGCCTGACGAGGAGCCAGCGCCCGGCGTGCCTGCCAAACCCGCCCGGCTGCGCGTGCCGACCGAACAGTTGCGCCAGGACACACGGCTGCTGCACCTGCTGCGCGATGCGGTGCAGGGATCACAGGACGAGGACGGCTGGGCCAAGGTCGGCGCAATCGGCGCGCAGATCGCGAACAAGACCTCGTTCGACGCGCGCAACTACGGCTATGCAAGCCTGACCAAGCTGCTGGCGGCCACGCACACGTTCGAGTTGCGCGCCGAAGGCACGTCGCAAGTTGCCGTACGCGACCGCCGTGCCAGCCGCAACGCACCGACTTGAGCCAACTTCTCCCTCTGTCTGACGCGGTCGCGCGGGTCGATTGGAACCGACCGTGGTTGCAACCGTTGGCAAGCAGGGGCCGGGCGGTGCAGCAGTCGATTGCGACCGGTGCCGATGTTTGCGGCGCGCTCGGCATTGCCGGTGCCGGTTTGGCAACCATCGAATTTTTCCCGGCTCAGCAGCAGCCAGCCCGCACCCCATATGAGATCTGCATCGACCGCCACGGCAGCGTGCCCACCCGCGACAACCTGCATGATCTGCTCAATGGCTTGATCTGGCTGCAGTTCCCGCACACCAAACGGCAGCTCAACCAGTGGCATGTGCAGGAGATCACGCGGGCCGATGGCACGCTTGAGGCACGACGCGGCGCATTGCGAGATGCGCTCACGGTGCTGAATGAAAACGGTGCATTTCTTCAGGCACCGGATGCGCTCTGGCACGCGTTGGCCACACGTGCGTGGAAGCGTCTGTTCATCGAGCTGCGGCCGCTTTGGCAGGAGGCGCGGCTCACGCTGTTCGGCCATGCGCTGCTCGAAAAACTGGTGCAGCCGCGCAAGTCGATTACTGCGCATGTGCTGAGATTGCCGGCCAGCCTGGGCACGCTGGACCATGTGGACGAACTGGCTGCGGCGAGCCTGACGCCGCAGCGCCTGTTGCGCCGCCCGGTTTTCATGCCCTTGCCGGTGCTGGGCGTGCCGCAGTGGTGGTCCGCGAACGAAGAAGCCTCGTTCTATGATGACACCCAGGTTTTTCGGACGCTAAAAGCATCGTACGCTGTTGCGTCAGCACGCTGCGGCAGCGCAAGCGGCTGTGAACGGGCTTGAACGTTGTCGCATCAGCCTCAGATGCAGCAGTTGACGTTTTGGAACAACGTCGACTGCGCTTTTCCCTTACCCGATGTAGTCAAGGTCTCCCATTCATGAAACGAATCTTCCTGTTCGTACTGACCAACGTTGCCGTCGTGGCGGTGCTGGGCGTGGTCGCCAGCCTGCTTGGCGTGAATCGCTATCTCGAGCCGAACGGCCTGAACCTCGGTGCGCTGCTTGGCTTTGCGCTGGTGATCGGCTTCGGCGGCGCGATCATTTCGCTGTTGATCAGCAAGCCGATGGCGAAATGGACCGCCGGTCTTCACATGATCGATCAACCGCAAAACGCCGATGAGCAATGGATCGTCTCGACGGTGCGCCAGTTTGCGGACCGTGCAGGCATCGGCATGCCTGAAGTCGGGATCTTCGACGGTGCGCCAAATGCGTTTGCGACGGGTGCGTTCAAGAACTCCGCGTTGGTTGCCGTCTCGACCGGGCTGCTGCAAGGCATGACGAAGGAAGAGGTCGAGGCAGTAATCGGCCACGAAGTCGCGCACATTGCCAACGGCGACATGGTCACGATGACGTTGATCCAGGGCGTGATGAACACGTTTGTGGTGTTTCTGTCACGTGTGATCGGCTATGCCGTGGACGGCTTCTTGCGCCGGGACAGCAACAACTCGGGTCCTGGAATCGGATTCATGATCACGACGTTCGTGCTCGACATCCTGCTCGGCTTTGTGGCGGCCATGATCGTTGCTTGGTTTAGCCGGCATCGCGAATTTCGTGCGGACGCAGGTTCGGCGCAGCTGATGGGAGATCGCCAGCCAATGATGCACGCCTTGGCGCGGCTCGGCGGCATGCAGCCCGGGCAGTTGCCGCAGAGCGTGGAAGCATTCGGCATCACGGGCAACATCGGCAAACTGTTCGCCACGCACCCGCCCATCGAAGAGCGGATCGCTGCCTTGCAACAGGCCGAATGATGATGGCTAGGGAAGCTGCCTGGGGGTCGGGTGCCGGACGGTTACCGGTAACGCGATCGTCTTCCATTGCTGATGGTTCGCGACATGTTGCTGGCAGTCTTGGAAGAGAACGGCTCACCACATGCTGATCGCTGTGCTCAGGAATGTCACAATTACGTGTGCGGCGAGCCAGGCCGCTACAGGCAGAGACCATGTGCTGAAGGCGGAGCTCCGCAGAGGCCGCGATACCACTCACAAGCTGTACCAGAGTCCAAAGCATTCACGACACTTGCCACATGTTGCGCCGGCTTAAAACGACGCCGAATGCCCAGCAGAGAAAGCACGTGGAGCGTCTGCTGCGCCGTTAACCGAGTCTGCCGCTGGCCTATCTTGCTGGCAGTGATTCAAAACTTACTCGAGTCATTGAGTGAGACGCTCAACACTGGCTTGTTTGCTGCACCAGCATGAACTCTCGACATTGCCAGTCTGGCGTCACGCATCCAGAGCAATGCGGTTAGGCGTGGATCACTGGACTGGGATTGCGCTTCGTTGTTGGCTCACCGGTAACGAAGCGCAGCATCGACGATTGTGCGCGCCCGCCTCCAGAAGGATTGGATTGGTCACAAGTGATGTACTGGCCGGTCCACGGCCACCGGCTTCATCGCCTTATCTAGAAACGTTTCTTCCAGTATCGAGAACGGCGTGTTGGCGGCATGAGCGTCGCACTTCTTCCCTCAGCATCCAAAGATCAGCTCAAACAGCACCAGCGCCTGGTCGCGGTCGTACCAGATACAGTTGAAATCGTTCAACGTACTCAGGTCAAAGCGGTCCAGCTTAGTCAGCTCGCAAGTGATCAGAAATCTTCGCAGGCAGCTTACGAACGCTACGCGAGCTCGCCGATATGCACGATCAGAAACTCTGACCACGCTACAAAAACTCGTTCGATAGCGCTAGAGACAAAGTGCCAACTGACGCACTCTAACACCCACACAACTTACATTCCATTTTTTTAATGAAACAGCGACCTAATAATCCACTAACCGCTATCTGACCAAACAGGAAAAAAGCGCTGAGTTACCGAATTGGGCAAAGCCACCTGTGTCAACCGCATCTTGTGCGAAAGCTCGTTCGCACCGAATTTAACCGATAAAAAAGAATATGTGGGTAACGTAGGACACTGGACTTAAATAACCAAAAGTACCAAGCCTCATAACCAAAAAAAAATACGGCCCAGTCGATTGACTAGGCCGTATCTCATTTAAAAAGCCTAACAATGACCTACTTTCACACGGGAATCCGCACTATCATCGGCGCAGAGGCGTTTCACTGTCCTGTTCGGGATGGGAAGGAGTGGTGCCACCTCGCTATGGTCGTCAGGCATAACTGTTGTTGCTTTGAGTATTCTCAAGGCAACATATTCATAGAAATAATCAGCAGAACTCGTGATTGCGAAACATTGCACAACGGTATCTGACCAAAGAAGCCAAAATTATAGGGTCAAGCCGCACGAGCAATTAGTACTGGTTAGCTTAACGCATTACTGCGCTTCCACACCCAGCCTATCAACGTCCTGGTCTAGAACGACTCTTTAGGGGGCTCAAGGCCCCGGCAGATCTCATCTTGAAACGAGTTTCCCGCTTAGATGCTTTCAGCGGTTATCTCTTCCACACTTAGCTACTCGGCAATGCCACTGGCGTGACAACCGATACACCAGGGGTGTGTCCACTCCGGTCCTCTCGTACTAGGAGCAGGCTTCCTCAAATCTGCAGCGCCCACGGAAGATAGGGACCAAACTGTCTCACGACGTTTTAAACCCAGCTCACGTACCTCTTTAAATGGCGAACAGCCATACCCTTGGGACCGGCTACAGCCCCAGGATGAGATGAGCCGACATCGAGGTGCCAAACACCGCCGTCGATATGAACTCTTGGGCGGTATCAGCCTGTTATCCCCAGAGTACCTTTTATCCGTTGAGCGATGGCCCTTCCATACAGAACCACCGGATCACTATGTCCTGCTTTCGCACCTGCTCGACTTGTCAGTCTCGCAGTCAAGCACGCTTATGCCATTGCACTATCGTCACGATGTCCGACCGTAACTAGCGTACCTTCGAACTCCTCCGTTACGCTTTGGGAGGAGACCGCCCCAGTCAAACTGCCTACCATGCACGGTCCCCGATCCAGCTAATGGACCTAGGTTAGAACCTCAAACACACCAGGGTGGTATTTCAACGTTGGCTCCATAAGATCTAGCGACCCTACTTCAAAGCCTCCCACCTATCCTACACAGATCTGTTCAAAGTCCAATACAAAGCTACAGTAAAGGTTCATGGGGTCTTTCCGTCTTTCCGCGGGGAGATTGCATCATCACAAACATTTCAACTTCGCTGAGTCTCAGGAGGAGACAGTGTGGCCATCGTTACGCCATTCGTGCAGGTCGGAACTTACCCGACAAGGAATTTCGCTACCTTAGGACCGTTATAGTTACGGCCGCCGTTTACTGGGACTTCAATCAAGAGCTTGCACCCCATCATTTAATCTTCCAGCACCGGGCAGGCGTCACACCCTATACGTCCACTTTCGTGTTTGCAGAGTGCTGTGTTTTTAATAAACAGTCGCAGCCACCGATTTTTTGCAACCCTCTTCAGCTCGCTCTGTACGAGTTCACCTATTAAGGGCATACCTTCTCCCGAAGTTACGGTATCAATTTGCCGAGTTCCTTCTCCTGAGTTCTCTCAAGCGCCTTAGAATACTCATCTCGCGCACCAGTGTCGGTTTGCGGTACGGTCGTGTATAGCTGGAGCTTAGTGGCTTTTCCTGGAAGCAGGGTATTGCTCACTTCGGCTGCAAGCAGCCTCGTTATCACCCCTCATCTAAGCTTGGCGGATTTGCCTACCAAGCACGACTACAGGCTTGAACCAACATATCCAACAGTTGGCTGAGTTAACCTTCTCCGTCCCCACATCGCACTATACATCGGTAC